>NZ_JBBPAX010000001.1:2917500-2987500 GCF_038009185.1 Paenibacillus sp. FSL R5-0407
CAAGCAGCATCTCATCCAGCTCCTTGCGAAGAACATAATCGAGCTCTTTGCATTCCTTTTCGTTAAATAACATTCCCAGCATAACATCAACAGCTCCTTTTTCATTTTAAATACGATGTTTACAAGGACTTGGGTTAGGACGTAATCAGGGGCTATTAGATCTGTATACGATCTTTACATATCCTGGGTATTGTTTAACCTTTTACCTGCCTGCATAAACTCGTTCTTTTGGACCGCTTTAATGTTATGCTCACTTTCCGGGAAAATTATGACAACCAAGTCTTAACGAACTAAATGATAAGTAACTGTACTTTCAATAACTGCGGCAACTAGCAAAAATATTACAATCCAAAAAGCCCCGCGCCCCGCCGCACCGAAGAAGCCTCTCCAGTCCACAGTCCGGTCCTCCCTATCTCTTGCTCCTAACTCACCAATTCCTTTCAGCGTGAGATATCCAAACTGAAGTCCATAGGCCGAAGCAATCAGGATTGCAGGAATCTCGATGATCCCATGCGGCAGCAAGCCCAGCACAATCAGATCAAACAGGTTCTCCCCTTGTTCCGCCGCTAAAGCTACTATTAATCCCAGCACCATCCCGTTCATCAGCAGGAAAAAGGCCGGAAGCACTCCAAGAAACGCCCCAAGCAATATAATCGCGACGCTCTTAACCGCATTGTTTATAAATATAAATTTGAAAAAGCTAAGCTCCGGCACCGACGATTGCGACAGCTCGCGGCTATATTCTCGAAGACCTTCCAATTGAGGGGCTACCAGCCTTACAATAGCTTCCGATCCCGCCGCCCCCAGCACAATCCCCACCGTAAATAATGCAAGCGATAAGAAGATCATTTTTTTGTAGCTGACTAAATCCTTGATGAATCGACGTAATGATAACATATCCATAAAGCCTCCCAATTTCTATTCCGATTCTTATCCCACCGGGGTCATAAAGCAAAAAGGTACGAGCATACATTAGTACAAGCGGGTCACATTTCAATCTCAGACGAGAGGGGCAACCATCGCATGAACAATTTCTTCTATGTCCTGAACGGGAAGAAAATCAAAAGGTTTTTCTTTGTTTTCGCCGCAGCTTTATTTGCAGCAGGTGTGATTTATGTGGAACAAGGCCATGTTACCGTCTTTTCCGAAGAGAGCAGCCCGACAGCTATTTATAGTGTGTCCACAGAGAAAAAGGTCATCGCCTTAACCTTCGACGTCAGTTGGGGAGATAAACGCGCGGAGCCGATTCTAAATGTACTGAAGGACAAAGGAGTGCTGAAAGCTACCTTCTTCCTCTCCTCCCCTTGGAGCAAAAGCCACCCCGAACTTGTGAAGGCCATTCAACAACAAGGTTATGAAATCGGCAGTCATGGTCACAAGCATACCAACTACAGCGAATTGAGCGAAGAAGAAATTTCTAAGCAACTGACTTCGGCCCATACTATTTTAACCGATCTTACCGGAAAAGCACCAAACCTGCTCCGGCTGCCTAACGGGGACTTCGACAAGCGGGTGTTAAAAATCGCCGACAACCTCGGTTACAAAGTAATTCAATGGGATACCGACTCCCAAGACTGGATGAATAAAGGAACCGAAACGATCGTAAAACGCGTGGTCGGAAAAGCACACCCTGGAGACATCGTGCTGCTGCACGCCAGCGATTCCGCAAAACAAACCCACGAAGCACTTCCAGTAATCATCGACGAGCTGCGAAAAAAAGGATATGAGTTTGTGTCGGTATCGGATTTGCTGCAGGAAGCCGGACTTCAAGGAAGCCAAGTTCGTGATCAAGCCTGGCTCCAAGAGCAGATGGATACGGCAGCCGGAATGTAATTCAGGAATAGAGGGAAAATAAAAAGCCCGGTGCGGTTACCGGGCTTTTTTCTCATGCGGTTTGCGTTCTTGGTTTCAATACTCGGTGCAGGATTAAAATCTGGTAAGCGTTGCATGCGATTAACGGAGCGACGATCCAGGCGGTAGCCTGATCGACGCCAATCTTCAGTACCCCGACGGTTTCAACGATCGTCACTGCGATCATAAAAAACAGAGTCGGGATCCAGGCCGATCGGTTGGTCATTTTAGACTTAAAGTAAGCTACGACACAGGCGATCAGTAGCAGCAAGATGCCAAGCACCAAGTCGGATGTTCCTTTTCCTTCCCGCCCTACAAAAGTACGGAAGAATAATAGCTCCAATAAAGCCAGGGCGGCAAGAATGAGCTGAATATACTGCCAAGTCGTACGCGAAAAGACGCCTGTTCCTATGTAATTGATCATCATATAAGCGAAGAATCCCATTTGGGAATATACGCTGACCATGATGCCGACGCCGAGCAAAATGCCGACATTCACCAGTAAATCGGCGGTTCCATTCAGTTCCATCGTGTTCGTCCACTGCAATAGCAAGCCGACGACCAGGGACCCGATGGCTCCAACTACCAAGGTTGTCCAAAATAAAAACAGCCAGTTTTTTAAATTCAACCACGTCACCCCCACTATCGAAACATTTTACCAACGATCCCGCTAAAAAACCATTGTTTTCGGTTGGATAAATCTTTTTTTACGGCCGCATACTAAGCACAGCGACAAGCACAAGGAGGAAGGAACCATGAAACGGCTGGGTTATCGATGGTTTGTATGCATTTTATGTTTATTTACTCTTCCGCTGGCGGCCTGCGGTTCTGAACAAAGCGCTTCCTCTTCTCAAGGTGGAGGCGGCTATAAAGACACGAAATCGATGGTTATCGACATCTTGAAGACCGATGACGGCAAGAAGGCCATATATGAAGCATTAAGCGGAAGCAGCGGCGGTGGCCAGGGAGGCAGCAGTTCCGGGTCCGGGTCAAGCTCCGACTCCGGCTCCGATTCGGAAAGTGAAAGCGGGTCCGGTGGATCCGGCGAATCGGGTGGATCCGGCGGTTCTGGAGGAGGAAGCGGGGGCGGAGGCTTCGGCATCAAAATGATTCTTCCCGGTCAATCGTCGGAACAAATCCGTATGGCAGTCAAGGAAACCATCACAGCACCCGAGTATAAAAAAGAACTGGAAAAAATCATGACCGACCCGCAATTTGCCGGGGATTTTGCCAAAGCAGTGAATTCACAGAGCAAGCAGATGCATATGGAGCTTATAAAAGATCCGACTTATCAAAAGTCGGTCAGCGAAATCATGAAATCACCTGAAGTCATGAAGATGTTCCTCGACCTCACCAAAACATCCGATTTCCGGAAACAATCCATGACTGTCATGCAGGAGGCTATGCAAAGCCCGTTGTTCAAGATGGAAGTCATGGAACTTCTCAAAACCGTGGTTCAGGAGCAGCTTCAACCTAAAGTGGAGAAGTCCCCTAAAGCCGGCGAAGGAGAAGGTGGCCAGGAGGGCGGGAACCAGGAAGGTGGAGGAGGAGGCCAAGGCAGCGGAGGAGGAGGTTCTTCTTAGAGCGTTCCCTTCGGATAAAAGATCTTAAATCGACCTACATCAAGAAAGACTGACCCCTGGGGTCAGTCTTTTGTGCATCGTTCTATGATTTGTAACGCAACATCTTTGTACATCTGTCCTACAGGCGTGTCAGCCTTATAAACGGACGGTGAGAAGTCCGGTTCCGAAGGATGGTTGTCCGGCGCACTAACCGGGATTTGAGCCAAAAGTCCGGTATGCAGTGTCTCCGCCAGTCTTCCGCCGCCGCCGCGTCCAAAGATGTAATCCTTCTGTCCGCAGGAAGTACATTCGTAGTAAGCCATATTCTCAACTACCCCAAGCACTTCATGCTCGGTCTTTATTGCCATAGCACCAGCACGCGCAGCGACGAAAGCCGCGGTAGCATGAGGCGTAGTTACTATGATTTCCCGGCTTTGTGGGATCATCTGATGCACGTCGAGTGCGATGTCCCCTGTACCCGGCGGCAAATCAAGCAACATGTAGTCCAGCTCGCCCCAAGTCACATCGTTGAAAAATTGACGGAGCATTTTTCCGAGCATCGGACCGCGCCAAATGACGGGATTGTTATCCTGGATAAAGAATCCCATGGACATCACTTTGACCCCGAACCGTTCCACCGGAATGATCGAGCCCTCTTCTATCGATGGAGCGGTTTCAATTCCCATCATATCCGGTACGCTAAAGCCATAAATGTCAGCATCAATCAAACCTACCCGCTTACCAAGTCTGGCCAGGGCTACCGCAAGATTGACGGTCACGGTCGATTTACCGACGCCCCCTTTGCCGCTCGCGATCGCTATAAAATTCACGCCGGCTTGAGGATCCAATATTGGAAGGTGCTCCAAACCGGCTCCGCGTCCCTTAAACGACGCGCTCCCCTCTTCCGGTTCAGAAACCGGGGAGTTTGCCGGATAACCTGCTAGATCCCGCTCGTGTTCCGAAGCTTCCCGAAAACGGAGATGTACATCCTCTATGCCCGCTTCCGCCAAGCGAAACCGTATTTCTTCGGCTGTCTTTTGCTGCTGGTCTCCATCCTTCTCCAGACATACGACGGTAAGAGACACCCGGTCCTCTTTGATCATGATGTCCCGGATCCACTGCAGCTCAATCAGACTCCGTTGTAATGCCGGCTCAGCCACCGGCCGTAAAACCGCCTCAAGTTGCTCCTTCGTTATCAATGACAGCACCTCGACTTTAGTGATATCGTGAATATATCCAATATGACAATTATTATATCACTACTTGTCGATATCTGCTGTCTTTCCACTTCCTTCTCCAGAGCTATACCTCAGAATACCTTGATAAATGGATGCAGCCACTTTGCGCTGATAACGATCATCGCCAAGCAACCCGGATTCTTCAGGGTGAGATAAGAACCCCACCTCCACAAGCGCTGCCGGAATCTTCAGTGCCTCCAGCACGTAAACCGGCTTGTCTGATTGTTTGGCTACCCGATCCGTATTCTCCAGATTTCGCTTCAGTTCCTGTTGAATCAGATCCGCCAGATTAGCGCTGTTCCCGTTATTCAGGTAATAAAAAGTTTGCGCACCCCGCCAGCGAGGAGAAGGAACACTGTTCATATGGATACTCACAAACAGCTTGGCCTGCTGCTCTTCAATGAACCGGACGCGCTGTTTCAAGTCCTCCGTCTTCCTCTTCTTATATCCCTTAGTATCGGCCCCGGCCAAATCCCGATCTTCCTCCCGGGTCATGACGACAATAGCTCCGGCCTGCTGTAAATAATCGCGTAAATAGAGCGCGACTGCCAGGTTGATATCCTTCTCGATAATCCCTTGTTTGCTCACGGCCCCTCCGTCCGGACCGCCATGTCCGGCATCCAGCACAATCGTCTGTCCGGCAAGCGGCAGGCTCCAATAATTCCAAACCTTTGCCGTCGGAATCTCATAAATCGCCAGACCTGCAAGCATCCCTAATAACGCGATGCCGACCACCGCCTTTTTAATATGGCTGAGAGAGATCCATACCGTAACCTTATCTCTGGAGCCCATAAAAAAGCCACCTCCGTCCCGTAATGACATTAATCATCATATGGGACGAGGTGGACAAATATGACCATCAACTTTTGATCACGATGTAACACAAGAAGCGTAATCGACATCGAATCTTGAATTCAGCTGCTCCTTCCGGTGCTCACGTAGGTTCTGCCTACGCTCCGCTCCTCACTCACATCTTCATCCAACCTTCTCGGTGCTGAAAAGCCGACTTTTGATCACGATGTAACACAAGAAGCGTAATCGACATCGAATCTTGAATTCAGCTGCTCTTGTATTAGATAACTACTTGATGGCTCATGCCTTCGATTAAGACTCTGGCTACTTCAGGACGCGTAAATTCAGGCGGCGGGCAAATTCCCTCGCGGAGCAATCCTCTCACCTTTGTCCCCGACAGAGTCATATGATCTTCCTTCGGGTGAGGGCATGTCTTACTGGATGCCATATTTCCGCACTTCGTGCAGAAAAAGCTATGCTCAAAGAACAGAGGCGAAATCCCCAGTTCTTCCGCAGTAAAGTTCGAGAAAATCTCTTGCGCTTCATAGGTACCGTAATAATCACCTACGCCGGCGTGGTCGCGCCCGACAATAAAGTGCGTGCAGCCATAATTTTTACGTACCATCGCATGGAAAATCGCTTCTCTCGGTCCCGCATAACGCATTGCAGCAGGGAATACGCCAAGGAAGGTACGATCTTGCGGATAATAATTTTCCAGAAGGACGAGATAACTCTTCATTCTTACGTCAGCCGGAACATCATCCGATTTGGTCTCCCCCACGAGAGGATTGAGGAACAACCCGTCCACGATTTCCAGTGCGCTCTTCTGAATATATTCATGGGCGCGGTGAACCGGATTACGCGTTTGAAAACCGACGACACGGTTCCAGCCTTTCTCAGCAAAGATGCGGCGGGTCTCCGCCGGATCATAATAAAACTCGCCAAAACGTTCAGGCTTAGGACGGTTCAGCACCGTGACCTCGCCCCCGACATAAATAGGCGAACGGCTATAAAGCTTCTTTACCCCCGGATGCTCTAAATCATCCGTTTTAAATACATTCAGGGCCTCTTCCTTTTGGTCCACCTTATAAATGCTGCCTACATTCAAAAGGCCGTAAATGATCCCGTCCTGCTCTCCTACAAGCGCAACCTTCTCCCCAATTACCAAGCGCTCGGATTCTTCCTCACTAACGGACAACGTAATCGGAATACTCCATACCGTGCCATCAGCCAGTCGAATATTATGCACGACCGAGCGATAGTCTTCCTCGTTCAAAAAACCGGTAAGCGGCGAAAATGCCCCGACGCCGATCAAATCGAGATCCGAAATGGTCCATGTGTTAATTGAAATGGATTGCAGTTCCTTAGCCTGTGTCAGCAAGCGTTCCCGTTCTTCGCCAGCCGCCAGCCGGTTTACCAGGCTTCCGCCATGCGGTAAAATCGCCGTCATTTTCATCTCTCCTCATTTATGCAAAGCATTCATTATATTTTATTTATGAAGTCCACATTCCGTTTTTTCAGAACCTGCCCAACGTCCTGCACGAGGGTCTTCGCCCGGCATTACCTGACGGGTGCAATATTCGCAGCCGATACTCGGGTAATTACGATCATGCAAAGGATTATAGATGACATCATTCTCACGGATATAATTCCAAACATCCTCGTTAGTCCAGCTTGCCAGCGGATTGAATTTCACCAAACCGAATTTTCCGTCATACTCGATCTTCTTCGCATTGGCACGCGTCGGTGCCTGATCCCGTCGGATCCCTGTAATCCATGCCTCATATTGAGATAAAATCCGGGTCAAAGGCTCCACTTTACGGATGTTGCAGCAGGCATTGGGATCGGTCTTCCACAGTTCTTCCCCATGCCGTAATGCCTGTTCCTCAGGTGTAATCACAGGAGATACCCGTACAAACTCCAAACCATACTTGGATGCCATGGCATCTCTAGTCTCGTAGGTTTCTTTAAAGTGAAAGTCCGTGTCGAGGTAAAAAACATCCGTAGATGGACTTACCTTCTGCAGCATATCAACCAGCACTACATCTTCCGCACCAAAGCTGCAGGCAAAAGTAATGTTTGGAAATGTTTCGACCGCCCATTTAATAATTTCTTGGGGTGTTGCCGATTCCAGCTCCTCCGCTTTCGTCGTAATCAGTTTTTCTTTCTCCAGCAAATTCATCATCATTCGCCCCTCCGCTTGTAAAGAAAATAAACGATTCAACATGACATCAATATAATACCGACTAAACAGATTTGAATTATAGTTTAAAGTATAGGGCATTCTTCTGATAAGTCAATAAAAAAGACCCAATTTCCCGGAAGAAAGTTAGGTCTGAGCGTGAATTCAGCTTGTTTATCGATGGAGCGAGTTGGACAAAAAACGAAAAAGCCCTTGGCCGATAAAGGCCAAGGGCTGTAATTCCTTGTTGAACAAGAAATATTAACGTTTCGAGAACTGTGGTGCGCGACGAGCGGCTTTAAGACCGTATTTTTTACGTTCTTTCATCCGTGGGTCACGAGTCAGGAAGCCTGCTTTTTTGAGCGCAGGACGGAATTCAGGGTCTGCTTTAAGCAATGCACGGGAAATACCGTGACGGATTGCGCCAGCTTGACCGGAGATACCGCCGCCATGAGCGATTACGATTACATCGTAGCTGCCCAGCGTCTCAGTCAAATTCAGAGGTTGTTTAACGATCAGTTTGAGGGTTTCCAAACCGAAATATTCATTGATATCGCGTTTATTGATGACAATGCGTCCTTCACCCGGTACAAGGCGAACACGAGCTACCGAATGTTTACGACGACCTGTCCCATAGTATTGTACTTGTGCCATGAAACTGTCCTCCCTTTTAATTATCCGCGAAGTTCGTAAACTTCAGGTTTTTGTGCTGCATGTGGATGCTCTGTGCCGGCATAGACTTTCAGTCTCAGCTTCATTTTCTCGCCTTGACGAGTTTTAGGCAGCATGCCGTGTACAGCAGATTCGATTACACGTTCTGGTTTAGTTCTCAAGAGATCCTTAGCAACTGTCACTTTCAGACCGCCTGGATGCAGGGAGTGACGATAGTATTTCTTGTTTTCCATCTTCTTACCAGTCAAAGCAATTTTCTCAGCGTTGATAACAACAACGAAGTCGCCGCCGTCAACGTGTGGAGTGAATTGTGGTTTGTGTTTGCCGCGGATCAGAGCAGCGGCTTCGCTTGCCAAACGGCCCAGCGTTTTGCCTTCGGCATCAATGATATGCCAGTTGCGCTCAACTTCACTTGGCTTCGCCATATAGGTGGTACGCATGAAAAGATCCTCCTTCATTCTCGTTCGAAATGGTTCTTAGAAGCGTAAAACGATCTGGCCTTCGGGTTCCGTGACCGCTTCCCGCCATTTATCTGTCATCGTTTTATTTGCTTATTTAATGTTGTAAAGCTTTGTTAGATGGTCTTCTCAACTGGGGGCTGTGGGATAGCCGTTAAGAAAACACAACTTTTATTTTACAGGATCGGTGGTACATGTGCAAGTATTTTTTCATAAGCAATACGAAGTTTTAATCGAAAAGATCTCCGAATACATCCAGGACGGATTTCTTCTTCTTATGCTTATAATGACCCTGCGGATATCCCTGCTTGTAGCCTTGCTGCTGAATTCTCGGATCCGGGTTACGATAATCTTTCTCTCTTTGTTCATATGCATGTCCATCGTCATGGCGATCATACCATTCATTGAACGCAGGCCGGATCTCCCGGATCTCGCTCATCAGCTTCTCCAGTTCTCCACGATCTAACCAGACACCCTTGCAATCCGGACACACATCGATCAAAACACCGTCTTTCTCGACTTCTCTCATACGAACATCATTGCAAACTGGACACTTCATTGGGTATTCGCCCTCCTAAGGTTCGTTTATAGAGTTTAATTCCTCTAATAATTTTTGCACTTCTGTTTTGTTACGTATGAAAACAATGGCGGTTTCGTTAAAAAGACATATCTTCCCTATGATAATGTGTTATCCGATACTGCAGGAAAATCCCGAAGCTCATTATACTCCACTTTCCACAGCATTAAGCCTTTACTTTCGGCCGTCGGGCCGGCAGCAGCCCGGTTTTTAGCCTCCAGAATGCGGCCCATCTCCTCAGGAAGACGTTTCCCTTCTCCTACCTGCAGCAGCGTCCCCACTATGATTCTCACCATATGCTGCAGAAAGCCATTGCCGGTAATATAGATATGGATAATCCCCTGCTCATGAGATCCGGCCCCCTCTTTACCGGGGTCTACCTCGATCCTGGCCTCATAAATCGTTCTTACATGAC
Organism: Paenibacillus sp. FSL R5-0407; assembly: GCF_038009185.1. NCBI lineage: Bacteria > Bacillati > Bacillota > Bacilli > Caryophanales > Paenibacillaceae > Paenibacillus > Paenibacillus sp. FSL R5-0407. Next base: position 2,927,248 of record NZ_JBBPAX010000001.1, read on the forward strand.
TTTGCTTGGTCGAATGTCGGGAAGCGAATGACGTATAATCATGGGTTCCAATTAAATAAGCCAAACCCTCCCTCATCGCCATAACATCGAGGTAACCGGGATGATGCAGTTGATACGGCTGCTCGAACACATCAAAGACCCTGTTTCCGTTAATTGAATACCGATACGTTTTGCGTTTGGCAGAGCGTCTGGAGTGAAACTCTAGAGGCACCTCCACTGCATCGGTGATCCGAATATCGTAAGGAAGACGTCCGTTCAAAGCGTGACGCCATCTTTCTACCGGAATTTGCGAAGACGTTTGAAAGTGAAAGGTTTGCCCACGTGCATGGACTCCGGCATCCGTCCGTCCTGATCCATGGATTTTCACTTCTTCCCCCGTTAACTGACGGATAGCGGCTTCGAGCTGATCTTGTACCGTGTTCCCATCAGGCTGCGTCTGAAATCCAAAATATCGGGTCCCATCATAACTGAGGGTCATCAGTAAATTGCGCAACATGCAGCCCTCCTTCCAGCCTAATAAAAGTTTCACTCCCGTCAAACCCAAAAGAAAAACTCTCCTAAGCCAAGCCTAATGCGGCGAGCCGTCAGAGAGTTTCACTGTGGTTGGGGAGCTTCCCCGAAAATTAAGCCCGGTCTACCAGTTCCAAGTAAACCATAGGGGCAGAGTCACCGCGGCGCGGTCCCAGTTTCATGATACGAGTGTATCCGCCTGGACGCTCGGAATAGCGAGTAGCCAGCTCCGAGAACAGCTTTTGGATTGCGTCAGTTTCACCATCGATCGATTCGCGGCGAACATAAGCAGCAACTTGACGACGGGCATGCAGATCTCCACGCTTAGCTTTGGTGATCAGCTTCTCGGCGATAGAACGAACTTCTTTCGCCTTAGCCTCAGTCGTTTGGATGCGTTCGTATAAGAACAGGTCCGTTACCAGATCGCGGAACAAAGCTTTACGCGCACTGGAATCGCGGCCCAACTTTTGGTATGCCATGAGTTTTCCCTCCTTCGCTAGAACGATTAAACAGTCTATTCTTCCGTACGTAGGCCCAAACCAAGCTCTTCGAGCTTCTCTTGCACTTCTTCCAAAGATTTGCGTCCGAGGTTCCGGACTTTCATCATATCTTCTTCAGTTTTGGTAGTGAGCTCTTGTACCGTGTTGATACCGGCACGTTTGAGGCAGTTATAGGAACGGACGGAGAGATCGAGCTCTTCAATCGTCATTTCAAGCACTTTCTCTTTTTTGTCTTCTTCCTTTTCGACCATGATTTCCGCGTCCTTCGCTTCGTCCGTGAGACCCACGAACAGGAAGAGATGCTCAGTCAAAATCTTAGCACCGAGACTAACCGCTTCTTCAGGTCTAATGCTGCCATCGGTCCATACTTCAAGCGTGAGCTTGTCATAATTGGTCACTTGGCCAACACGTGTATTCTCTACAACGTAATTGACGCGAGCAATCGGGGTATAGATCGAGTCAACGGGAATGACACCAATTGGTTGATCATCACGTTTGTTCTTATCTGCCTGAACATAACCGCGACCGCGGCCGGCATAGATGCGCATGTGGAGTCTCGAACCCGGTTCAAGCGTTGCAATATGCAAATCCGGATTCAGAATTTCTACGTCGCTGTCGGCACGGATATCACCTGCAGTGATGACCCCTTCGCCTTCCGCATCGATTTCGAGAATTTTCTCTTCATCGGAGTGGATTTTGAGCGAAAGTGCCTTCAGATTCAGGATGATTTCCGTGACGTCTTCCATTACGCCCGGAATAGTCGCGAATTCATGCAGAACACCATCGATTTGGACCGAGGTTACCGCAGCACCCGGCAGAGAAGAGAGCAAAATCCGGCGAAGCGAGTTGCCCAGTGTTGTGCCATATCCACGCTCAAGTGGTTCTACTACAAATTTCCCATAGGTGCCTTCATCGTTAACGTCTACGGTCTCGATTTTCGGCTTTTCGATTTCTATCACGAAATTACCCCTCCTTCAAAACGTCGTTCCTTAGAAACTGTCATGTTTTCTGAAGTCTATCATGTAGTATGCCTAAACAACCATTGTTACCAACATATGCTGTTGTTATACCACACTAGAGGCGGCTTCATTATACACGACGGCGTTTCGGAGGACGGCAACCGTTATGAGGAATCGGAGTTACGTCTTTAATCATGTTAACTTCGAGGCCTGCAGCTTGCAAGGAGCGGATAGCGGCTTCACGACCGGCTCCAGGACCTTTAACCATAACTTCGACGCTCTTCATGCCATGTTCCATAGCTGCTTTTGCAGCCGATTCCGCTGCCATTTGAGCGGCGAACGGAGTGGATTTACGGGAACCTTTGAATCCAAGGCCGCCGGAGCTTGCCCAGGAAATTGCGTTGCCGTGCGGATCCGTAATTGTAACGATCGTATTGTTGAAGGTGGAGCGGATATGTGCCACACCAGTTTCAATATTTTTGCGGTCACGACGTTTAGTACGTACGACTTTTTTTGGTTTAGCCATTGTCTGTTATCCCCCCTTCTTATTTCTTCTTGTTCGCTACAGTACGACGAGGACCCTTACGAGTACGGGCATTCGTTTTAGTACGTTGTCCACGAACCGGCAATCCACGACGATGACGAACACCGCGGTAGCAGCCGATTTCAATCAGACGCTTAATATTTAAGGAAATTTCACGACGAAGGTCACCTTCAACCTTGACCGTCTTGTCGATCGTTTCGCGTAGTTTGCTAACCTCATCTTCCGTCAAGTCACGAACACGAGTGTTCGCACTGATGCCTGTTTCAGACAGGATTTTCTGAGAAGTCGTTTTACCGATTCCGAAAATGTAAGTTAAGGCGATCTCAACGCGTTTATCACGTGGCAAATCCACACCAGCTATACGTGCCATTTTACGCTACACCCCCTTCTTTAACCTTGTTTTTGTTTGTGTTTCGGATTTTCGCAAATCACCATTACATTGCCTTTGCGACGAATGACTTTGCATTTTTCGCAAATTGGCTTCACAGAAGGTCTTACCTTCATGTTGATTACCTCCCTAAAGTTTTGCGAAGCAAAACTCTCTTCGTAGGATGAATATGAACTAAGTTTTACGGATGTAAAACGAACTTCCCAAAGTGCTTAAATTACTCAACCTGAATATCATAACATAAAACTGTTCCAAATGGTATTGGAATCTATTTGCGGTACGTAATACGACCTTTACTTAGGTCATAAGGTGACAATTGAACAACCACTTTGTCTCCCGTCAGGATCCGGATAAAGTGCATCCGCAATTTCCCGGAAACATGCGCGAGAATTTGATGACCGTTCTCAAGCTCTACTCTAAAAGTAGCATTAGGCAACGGTTCGATAACCGTACCTTCAACTTCAATAACATCTTCCTTGGCCACTGTCATTCTCCTTTCTCTTCGGCGTTTGAGTTGGCGGATTCCATATATACGTTCACTGCATAGCGCAATTTCCCGTTCGTTACCCGACCGCTTTCTTGCAAACTATGAACTACTTCGCTGCTGATCATCGGCTGAAGCTCGAGATGCTGCAAATTTTTCCGTTTAGGCTGGTCAAACTTTCGTTTGTCTCCATCCGCAATAAGTACGAATCTTTCATCCACAATCCCGATGATCACATAAACGGTACCTGCGTCTCTACCCCTCAGTGTTTTCACGATTTGGCCAACTTGAGGCTCTGGATGGTGTTTCACCTTCATCACCTACGCATCCAGCTTCGTGAGAATTTCCAGTCCGTCAGCGGTAACTGCCACCGTATGCTCAAAATGAGCGCACAAGGAGCCGTCAACGGTAACGACTGTCCAATCATCTTCCAACGTTCTCACATACCGCGTACCGGCGTTGACCATCGGTTCGATCGCCAGCACCATGCCGGGTTTCAACCGCGGCCCACGATCCGGTGTGCCGTAATTCGGAATTTGCGGTTCTTCATGAAGCTCTGTTCCTATGCCGTGACCGACATATTCCCGAACCACCGAGAATCCCGCATCTTCGATAAACTGCTGGATCGCATGCGAAATGGTGTACAAGCGTACATCAGGTTTGACAAGTGCAAGGCCTGCATAGAGAGATCCTTCGGTAACATCCAGAAGCCGTTTGGCTTCATCGGATATAGTCCCGACCGGATAAGTCCAAGCCGAATCACCGTGGTAACCGCGATATTCGGCGCCAATGTCAAGGGTGATGATGTCGCCTTCGTTCAATTTGCGTTTGCCGGGAAATCCATGTACCAATTCTTCGTTGACCGAAGCGCAAATGCTGTAAGGAAAACCGTTATAACCTTTGAAAGACGGCACAGCGTTTTGACTGCGAATGAACTTGTCGGCGATTTGATCGAGTTCCCCCGTCGTAATTCCAGGCTCAATCGATTGAGCTATGAGCCTATGCGTTTCCGCTACGATTCGCCCCGCTTCTCTCATGAAGCCCAGTTCACTTTCGGATTTACAAATGATCATTAAGCTAACCTCGCAGTATGGATACGATCTCTGACGAAACCGTTCCGATTTCCTGTTCTCCATCTACTTGACGCAGCAGGCCCTTATCTTCATAGAACGTGAGGAGAGGTGCCGTTTTGTTGATATATTCGTCCAGCCGAGTTCCTACGCTCTCTTCGTTATCGTCGGAGCGCTGGTACAGCTCGCCGCCGCACTTATCACAAACACCTTCCTGAACAGGAGGATTAAAGATCACATGATAAGTGGATCCGCAAGACTTACAAATGCGACGTCCCGTAAGACGCGCCAGCAACTTGTTCCGGTCCACTTTCAGGTTGATGACATGATCCAGTTTTTTATCTAATCCGCTAAGCAGATCCTCCAGCGCTTCCGCTTGCGAAAGGGTTCTTGGAAAACCGTCCAATAAGAAACCTTTTTCGCAATCGGACTGCTGCAGACGTTCGCGGACGATACCGACCGTTACATCATCAGGCACCAGAAGGCCTTGATCCATGTATTCCTTCGCCTTGATTCCAACAGGAGTACCCTGTTTGATTGCAAGACGGAACGCATCACCGGTGGAGATGTGAGGAATGCCGAATTCGTTTACGATGACCTCTGCTTGTGTTCCTTTTCCTGCTCCAGGAGGTCCCATGAATAGAATGTTCATGTCTATCACTCCCTCCAAGAATGAATCAACTATAAGAAACAGAACAATAGGCGCCAGGTGAGTTCAGAATCGAGCTCGTACCTGGAACCTATCGCTTACTTATTGATAAAGCCTTTATAGTGGCGTTTGATCAATTGGCTTTCGATTGTCTTCATCGTATCCAGTGCAACACCGATTACGATCAGGATCGAAGTACCCCCGATTTGAACGCTTTGTGGCAGTCCGGCCAATGCACCAAGGCCCATTGGAAGGATCGAGATCAACGCAAGGAAAATAGCACCCGTCATCGTCAAACGGGTCAAAACCCGAGTGAGATAAGTCGCTGTCGTTTTCCCTGGACGGATCCCCGGAATGTATCCGCCGTTCTTCTTCATGTTGTCAGCCATCTGCTGCGGGTTCATCTGTACGAAAGTATAGAAGAATGTGAAACCGATGATCATGACGACATAAAGCACCATGCCGAGCGGGGCGCTGGTTGCCAGGTTCTTAGTAATCCATTGTGCCCAAGCATGCGTCGACCAAAAGCTGGCGAGCACAGCAGGGAACTGAAGCAAGGAAACCGCAAAGATTACCGGAATTACACCCGCTGCGTTAATTTTGAGCGGAATATGTGTATTCTGGCCACCGTACATTTTGTTACCTACAACCCGTTTAGCGTATTGTACCGGAATCTTCCGGATCGCTTGTTGAATGTAGATAACACCAATAACGATCAAAACACATACAAGCACGATTGCAATCGACTTCACCACGTTCATGAAGGCTTGACCTTCCACGATGAACTCGGATTTGGAAATCGTTTGGATCTGCGAAGGAATCCCCGCAACGATCCCGGCAAAGATAATCAGTGAAATTCCGTTACCGATTCCTTTTTCCGTGATCTGTTCGCCCAGCCACATCAAGAAGGACGTACCTGCTGTCAAAACAATTGCAATCACCAGATAGTCCGCAAAGCTTGCATTTGGCACCATCTCGACATTGTACATCCGGTTAAAACCGACCGACGTAGCGAATGCCTGGATTATCGCCAAAATCACCGTACCATAACGGGTAACCTGAGCCATCTTCTTCTTACCGTGCTCGCCTTGTTTCGCCCATTCCGCGAATTTCGGAATGACGTCCATGGAGAGCAACTGAACAATAATGGAGGCCGTAATGTACGGCATAATCCCGAGCGCAAAGATCGAGAAGTTCTTGAGTGCGCCGCCCGAGAAGGTGTTCAAAAGCCCGAACAGATTATTCGCCGCATTACTATCCATTGATTCAAACACCGAAGTATCTACACCCGGAACCGGAACAAACGAACCGATCCGATAGATAAGGAAGATAAACAGTGTGAAGAGAATACGGTTGCGCAGGTCTTGAACATGCCAAATGTTCTTAATGGTTTTAAACATTAGATCACCTCGGTTTTACCGCCGGCAGCCTCGATTTTCTCTACCGCAGATTGAGAGAACTTATTCGCTTTAACTGTCAGTTTGACAGTAACTTCACCGTTGCCAAGAACCTTGATTCCGCTTTTTGCGTTCTTCACGATTCCTTGTTCAAACAACAGTTCAGGAGTTACTTCCGTACCCGCTTCAAAGCTGTTCAGTTCTTCGATGTTCACAATCGCGTACTCTTTCCGCGTCGGATTGTTAAATCCGCGTTTTGGCAAGCGACGATACAACGGGTTTTGTCCGCCTTCGAAGCCCGGACGTACACCACCGCCGGAACGAGCGTTTTGACCTTTGTGACCACGCGTAGATGTTTTACCCATACCGCTACCTGTACCGCGACCTACGCGTTTGCGTTCTTGGCGGGATCCAGGAGCTGGGGAGAGCTCATGTAACTTCATCGTTCGTTGCACCTCCTTATTTATTGTTTGGCATTTGAGCGTGCCGATAATCCGGTTCTCGGATTATCTAGGCGGGCTCAATGCGACGATTCGCAGCTAGTGCTAGGATTATTCGGCGATTTCTTGAACCGCAACCAAGTGGCTTACTTGATTAACCATACCACGAATGGCAGGGCTATCGTTGTGAACCACGGATTGGTTAATTTTGCGAAGTCCCAAAGTTTTTACGGTAGTACGTTGGTTCTCCGGACGACCGATCAAACTACGCACGAGGGTAATTTGCAGTTTAGCCATGAGATTCCCTCCTTAACCGAGAAGTTCTTCGACGGATTTACCGCGTAATTTCGCAACATCCTCAGCACGCTTCAGGCGGGACAAGCCCTCTAAAGTCGCATTGACCATGTTGATGGAATTCGAAGAACCTAAAGATTTTGTCAAAATGTCGCCAACGCCTGCAAGTTCAAGTACGGCACGAACAGGACCGCCAGCGATAACCCCGGTACCTTCCGATGCTGGTTTCAAAAGCACACGGCCAGCACCGAAATGACCAACTACTTGGTGAGGGATCGACGTTCCTACGAGTGGAACATGCACAAGATTTTTCTTAGCATCTTCAATTCCTTTGCGAATCGCATCTGGAACTTCGCCTGCTTTGCCGATACCGGCGCCAACCCAGCCTTTGCCGTCGCCGACAACCACGAGTGCGCTGAAACTAAAACGGCGTCCGCCTTTAACTACTTTAGCTACGCGGTTAATGTTTACAACTCTTTCAGTCAGTTCTAAAGTGTTCGGATCTACACGCAAGTCGTTAACCTCCTTTTAAAATATTTTAGAATTCAAGGCCTGCTTCGCGCGCTGCATCAGCCAGCGCTTGAATACGTCCATGGTACAGATATCCACCGCGGTCGAATACAATGCCTTTTACGCCTTTTTCTTGGGCGCGTTTTGCAACCAGTTCACCGACTTTACGTGCAGATTCCACGTTACCGCCGTTGCTGATTTCGCTGCTCAATTCTTTATCGATGGTCGAAGCAGATGCGATCGTTACGCCAGCTACATCGTCAATCAGTTGAGCATAGATATGTTTGGAAGAACGGTATACGTTAAGTCTTGGACGTTCAGCCGTTCCTTGGATTTTTTTCCGCACACGCAAATGTCTTTTCAGACGGGCTTTATTTTTATCGCCTTTTGTAATCATGACTTCCATTTCACTCCCTTCGGTTTACCTTCACAAGCCGTTCAATTCAAGACGCTAGGAGGATTAGCCCGCTAAGAAGAAGTTTATTTCTTCTTACCGGCTTTACCTTCCTTACGAATAATGCGTTCGCCTTCGTACTTAATCCCTTTACCTTTGTAAGGCTCAGGCTCGCGAACAGCACGAATATTCGCAGCATATTCGCCTACGCGTTCTTTGTTAATCCCGCTTACGATGATTTTCGTATTCGAAGGAACTTCGAATGCGATACCTGGTTCCGGAGTGATTTCAACCGGGTGGGAATAACCCACGTTCAGAACGAGTTTCTCGCCGGATTTGCTTGCGCGGTATCCAACGCCAACCAGTTCGAGGGTTTTTGTGAATCCTTCGGTAACCCCGCTCACCATGTTGCTTACTACACTGCGTGTAGTGCCATGCAGGGAGCGATGCAATTTATTGTCGGAAGGACGTTCAACCACGATTTCATTGTCTTGAACGGTTACCTTCATATCCTTGTGAAGCTCACGAGTCAAAGTGCCTTTCGGCCCTTTCACTGTAATGACGCTATGATCAAGTGTGACATCCACACCACTTGGTACTGTAATTGGTTTGCGACCAATACGAGACATTTGCTGCACCTCCTTGTTTTGTGACGTTAATTACCAAACGTAGCAGACAACTTCGCCGCCGGCTTTCGCCTGACGAGCTTCTTTATCGGTCATAACTCCCTTAGAAGTGGAGATAATCGCGATACCCAAACCGCCGAGGACACGAGGAACTTCGTTGCTCTTCGTGTAAACGCGAAGGCCTGGCTTACTGATTCTTTTCAACCCCGAGATAACGCGCTCGTTGTTAGGGCCGTATTTCAAGAAAATACGGATGATCCCTTGTTTATTATCATCGATATATTCTGCATCACGGATAAAACCTTCACGCTTCAAGATCTCAGCGATTTGTTTTTTGATCGTGGACGCAGGCAGTTCTACTGTTTCGTGGCGAACAGTGTTCGCGTTACGAATACGAGTAAGCATATCTGCAATTGGATCTGACATAGTCATACGTGTAAACCTCCTTCCCGTTGTTGATGGATTACCAGCTTGCTTTTTTCACGCCAGGAATCTGGCCTTTATAAGCTAATTCACGGAAGCAAATTCTGCAAATTTTGTACTTCTGCAATACCGAGTGTGGACGACCGCAACGCTCACAACGGGTGTATGCCCGTACTTTGAATTTCGGTGTGCGTTGTTGTTTAACTTTCATCGAAGTTTTTGCCACTTAGCCTGACACCTCCTAAATAGTTTCGGAGAAAAGAAACGAATCGTTCTTACTTCGCAAATGGCATTCCGAGACCGGCCAGCAATTCGCGGGACTCTTCATCGGATTTTGCCGTAGTTACGATAACGATATCCATACCGCGCACTTTATCTACTTGGTCATACTCGATTTCAGGGAAGATCAATTGTTCCTTGAGGCCGAGTGTATAGTTACCGCGTCCGTCGAATGCTTTCGTCGATACGCCGTGGAAGTCACGGACACGCGGAAGCGTTACGTTGAACAGTTTGTCGAGGAAATGGTACATGCGCTCGCCGCGAAGAGTAACCTTCACGCCGATCGGCATGTTCTCACGGAGTTTGAAACCTGCGATAGATTTCTTAGCGCGAGTGATAACCGGCTTTTGACCTGCAATCAGCTGCATATCGCTTACTGCGGAGTCCAGTACCTTCGAGTTAGCTACTGCGTCACCTACACCCATGTTGATGACAACCTTCTCGATTTTTGGCACTTGCATTACTGTTGTATAGTTGAATTTTTGAATCAAAGCAGGTGTTACTTCGTTCAAAAAGCGTTCTTTCAATCTTGCCATGAATCATGTACCTCCTTTCTTTACATTCCTGGATTAGTCGATTACTTCACCGGATTTTCTTGCTACACGAACCTTTTTACCGTTGTCCAATACTTTGTAACCGATACGAGTTACTTTTCCGCTCTTAGGATCAACGTGCATAACGTTCGATGCATGAATCGGAGCTTCCTTCTCGATGATGCCGCCTTGTGGGTTCAGCTGATTAGGTTTTTGATGTTTCTTCACCATATTCACGCCTTCTACCAGCACGCGGTTTTCACGAGGATAAGCGGCGATGACGCGGCCTTTTTTGCCTTTGTCTTTACCGGAGATCACGATGACCGTATCGTCCTTTTTGACATGCAGCTTATTGTTATGGGATTCCAGAACTTTTTTCAGTCTAGGCATTCTTTACACCTCCTGTATATCGGGGTTGGGGTTTTCCAATTAGATAACTTCCGGAGCCAAGGAAACGATTTTCATGAAGTCCTTGTCGCGAAGTTCGCGTGCGACTGGTCCGAAAATACGAGTACCGCGTGGGCTCTTGTCATCCTTAACTACAACCGCTGCGTTCTCATCGAATGCGATGTAAGAACCGTCTTTACGACGAACCGAACGTTTCGTACGAACGACAACCGCTCTGACTACATCACCCTTTTTGACAACGCCGCCTGGTGTTGCTTGTTTCACAGAACAAACGATCAAATCACCGATTTGCGCTGTGCGACGACCAGTACCGCCCAAAACGCGGATACACATCAATTCCTTCGCGCCGGAGTTGTCAGCAACATGCAAACGTGTAAATGGTTGAATCATGGTAATGTCCTCCTTTCAGTCTAAGCTTCCCTGCTATTAGATAATAATCGCTTTTTCAACGACTTCAACGAGTCTCCAGCGTTTGTCTTTAGACAATGGACGAGTTTCGGAAATTTTAACCGTATCACCGATTTTCGCAGTGTTGTTCTCGTCATGCGCTTTAAATTTCTTAGTGTATTTAATGCGCTTGTGGTACAAGTCATGCTTCTTGTAGGTTTCAACAGCTACAACGATGGTTTTATCCATTTTGTCGCTGACAACTTTACCGATTTGCACTTTACGGCTATTGCGTTCTTCCATGGTTAGCCTCCTTCCTGGACTTAGGCGCTTCGCATTCACAATGCGCAATATTAACTAATGATCCCGAGTTCTCTTTCACGTAATACGGTTTTAGCACGAGCTATTTCCTTACGCACGTCACGAATCCGAGTCGGGTTGTCAAGCTGGCCAGTGGCCAATTGAAAACGGAGGTTAAAGAGCTCTTCTTTAAATCCTGCCACTTTTTGTTCAATCTCAGCAGTGGTTAAGTTGCGAAGTTCATTAGCTTTCATTTGCTTCACCACCCAATTCTTCACGTTTCACAAACTTCGTTTTGATCGGCAGTTTGTGGGCGGCAAGACGCATAGCTTCACGCGCGATTTCCTCCGATACACCGGCAAGCTCAAACATGATTTTGCCAGGTTTCACAACTGCGACCCATTTTTCTACGTTACCTTTACCGCTACCCATCCGGACTTCAAGAGGCTTTTGAGTAATCGGTTTGTCAGGGAAAATTTTGATCCATACTTTACCGCCCCGTTTGATGTAACGCGTCATTGCAATACGCGCTGCTTCAATTTGACGGTTTGTAATCCAAGTTGGCTCAAGAGCTTGCAGGCCGTATTCACCGAAGTTCAATTCAGTGCCGCCTTTAGCTTGGCCTCTCATATTACCGCGTTGTTGCTTGCGGTGTTTAACACGTTTAGGTACCAACATGATTAGTTGCCTCCTTCCTGAACAGCTTGTTGTTTCTTAGCCGTAGGAAGAACCTCTCCACGATAGATCCATACTTTTACGCCGATACGTCCATAAGTCGTATGAGCTTCTGCCGTACCGTAGTCGATGTCGGCGCGGAGTGTATGAAGTGGAACAGTTCCTTCACTGTAGCCTTCCGAACGAGCAATTTCAGCACCGCCGAGACGACCGCTGACTGCTGTTTTAATCCCTTTCGCTCCCGAACGCATAGTTCTTTGGATCGCTTGTTTGAGCGCACGACGGAAAGAAACGCGACGTTCCAATTGTTGTGCGATGCTCTCAGCGACAAGAATCGCGTCAAGATCAGGGTGTTTGATTTCAGAAATGTTGATGTGAACTTTTTTGCCGCCTGCGATTTTAGTGATTTCATTGCGCAGGTTTTCAACCTCCGAACCACCTTTACCAATTACCATACCTGGTTTGGCAGTATGAATCGTAACGTTCACGCGGTTAGCCGCTCTCTCGATTTCAATGCGAGATACTGCGGAGTCTTTCAGTTTATTTTTCAGGTGTTCACGAATTTTAACGTCTTCAAGCAAAAGATCACCGAAATCCTTGCCTGCGTACCATTTGGATTCCCAATCACGGATAATCCCTACTCGTAATCCGACCGGATTTACCTTTTGGCCCACACGTTTTCCCTCCTTATTTTTCGGATACCACCAATGTGATGTGGCTGGTGCGTTTGTTGATCCGGCTTGCGCGTCCCATTGCACGAGGACGGAAACGTTTCATAGTCGGACCTTGGTTTACGTAAGCTTGCGAAATAACCAATTTATTAACATCCAGAGAATAGTTATGTTCAGCATTGGCAATCGCCGAGTTCAAAAGCTTCTCCACAACCGGGGAAGCCGCCTTTGGAGTATGGCGGAGAATCGCGATAGCTTCGCCAACTTGCTTGCCGCGGATCAAGTCAACAACGAGTTGAACTTTACGCGGGGCAATGCGGATAGACCTTGCATGTGCTTTTGCTTCCATGTGTGTTACCTCCTCTCAAACGAAGAACTTATCGATTAACGTCTCGTTTTCTTATCGTCGTCCGTATGACCTTTGTAGGTACGGGTTGGAGCAAACTCGCCCAGTTTATGTCCTACCATATCCTCGGTTACATATACCGGTACATGTTTGCGGCCGTCATATACGCCGAACGTGTGGCCAATGAATTGCGGGAAGATTGTAGAACGACGGGACCAAGTTTTGATCACGACTTTCTTGTTAGAACCGTTCACTTCTTCCACTTTCTTGAGCAGGTATCCATCGATAAATGGCCCTTTTTTAAGACTGCGACTCATTTCTTTATCCTCCCTTCGTTACGCTGCTTGTTTCGATCTTTCATCCACTACCGCGAAGTGATCCGCAGAGTGCGGATTACTTCGTACGGCGGCGAACGATATATTTATCAGACGCTTTGTCCTTTTTACGCGTTTTGTAGCCAAGGGTTGGTTTGCCCCAAGGAGACAATGGCGATTTACGACCGATCGGAGCGCGACCTTCACCACCACCGTGTGGGTGATCGTTAGGGTTCATGACGACACCGCGCACTTCAGGACGTTGTCCGAGCCAGCGGCTACGGCCTGCTTTACCAATCTTCACGAGTTCGTGGTCTCCGTTGCCTACAGCGCCGATAGTAGCGCGGCAAACCTTGAGAACTTTACGAACTTCACCGGAAGAAAGGCGGATCGTTACGTATTTTTCTTCTTTACCAAGCAATTGTGCTTCTGTACCAGCTGCGCGAACGAGTTGTCCGCCTTTGCCTGGCTTCAGCTCAATGTTGTGGATAACTGTACCTACTGGAATGTTTTCGAGCGGCATAGCGTTACCGATTTTGATATCGGAGCCAACGCCGGATTCGATCATGTCGCCTACTTTCAAGCCTTTAGGAGCCAGAATGTAGCGTTTTTCACCATCGGCATAGTGGATCAAAGCGATGTTGGAAGTCCGGTTCGGGTCGTACTCGATCGTAGCAACTTTACCTGGAATTCCGTCTTTGTTCCGTTTGAAGTCGATAATCCGGTATTTACGTTTGTGTCCGCCGCCATGGTGACGAACCGTAATTTTACCTTGGTTGTTGCGGCCAGCCGTTTTGCTCAGCGGAGCCAACAACGATTTTTCCGGTGTATCTGTAGTGATTTCTTCGAACGTAGACACGGACATGCCGCGTCTTGCCGGAGATGTCGGTTTATACTTTTTGATAGGCACTAGATTTCCCTCCTTACTTTAACGATTTTATACCGATTCAAAGAACTCAAGCGGTTTGCTGCCTTCCGCCAAAGTAACGAACGCTTTCTTCCATTCCGGAGTATATCCGAAGTGACGTCCGTAACGTTTTGGCTTAGCAGGAACACGCAGGGTATTCACATTGCTCACTTTAACACCAAAGATCGCTTCCACAGCTTTTTTGATTTCGGTCTTGTTGGCTTTGATATCCACTTCGAATACATATTTCAATTCGTTCATGTAATCAGCCGTACGTTCCGTAATCACCGGGCGCTTGATAATATCACGAGGATCTTTCATTACGCGAGCACCTCCTCTACCTTCTGAACTGCTTCCTTCGTAATGATCAGTTTGTCGTGCGTCAGCACGTCAAGAACATTAATGCCGTCGGCCGCTACGAATTTCACACCAGGAATGTTGCGAGCGGAAAGCGCTACGTTGTCATCATAAGAAGGAGCTACAACGAGAGCTTTACGATCTACTTTCAGGTTGTTCAAAATCGCTGCGAATTCTTTTGTCTTAGGTGCGCTCAGGCTCAATGCATCAAGAACGATGATATCCTGATCGATCACTTTCGAAGACAAAGCCGATTTAATCGCCAAACGACGTACTTTCTTCGGCAATTTATAAGAATAGCTGCGCGGAGTTGGTCCGAATACCACACCGCCGCCTACCCATTGCGGGGAGCGAATGGAGCCTTGACGAGCACGGCCCGTTCCTTTTTGTTTCCAAGGTTTACGACCGCCGCCGCGAACTTCGGAGCGTCCTTTTACTTTATGGGTACCAAAACGCAGGGAAGCGCGTTGCATAACGACTGCTTCATGCAGAACATGTGTATTTGGCTCGATGCCGAATACCGCGTCGTTCAGTTCAACTTCGCCTACTTGGCTACCGCTGACATTAAAAAGTGCTACTTTTGGCATTTGTTGTTCCTCCTTTCTTCAGTCAATTATTTCTTAAGAGTTTGTTTGATTTTTACGAAGCTGTTTTTAGGACCTGGGATCGAGCCTTTAACGAGCAAAACATTACGTTCAGCGTCCACTCTGATCACTTCAAGGTTCTGAATAGTAACTGTTTCGTTACCCATATGTCCTGGAAGGCGTTTGCCTTTAGGAACGCGGTTCGCTTGAATGGAACCCATGGAACCTGGTCTACGATGATAACGGGAACCGTGCGCCATAGGGCCGCGGCTTTGTCCCCAGCGTTTGATAACGCCTTGGAACCCTTTACCTTTCGAAATACCAGTTACGTCAACAAATTCGCCTTCTGCAAACATATCGACTTTGACCTCTTGGCCAACTTCATATCCTGCAAGATCAACACCGCGAATTTCGCGAACGTAGCGCTTAGGCGTTGCGTTTGCCTTTTTAGCATGACCTGCTTCAGGCTTAGTAGTTCTAGATTCTTTCTTATCGGAGTAACCGATTTGAATGGCTTCGTAGCCGTCGTTCTCCAGATCTTTCTTTTGCAGAACAACGTTACCGCTCGCCTCAATAACCGTTACAGGAATAACATTCCCTTCCGGAGTAAACACTTGAGTCATTCCAAGCTTTTTCCCTAAGATACCTTTCATGTTGACACCTCTTTTCCTTTCCTATTCCAATGCTTATTGGGTATTACAATTTGATTTCGATATCTACACCGGACGGCAGGTCCAAGCGCATCAAGGCATCCACAGTTTGTGGAGTCGGATTAACAATGTCGATCAGACGTTTATGCGTCCGTTGTTCGAATTGTTCCCGCGAATCCTTGTACTTGTGTACCGCACGGAGAATAGTAATTACTTGTTTCTCAGTTGGCAACGGAATCGGCCCGGATACACCAGCACCCGAACGTTTTGCTGTTTCAACAATTTTCTCTGCGGATTGATCAAGAATTCTGTGGTCGTAAGCTTTCAAACGAATACGAATTTTTTGCTTTGCCATTTTAGTCCCTCCTTCTATCGCCCAATTTGGTATCGGACATACTCCGTGAAAATTTTCCGACCACCCTCCCATGGCAAAGGGGCCGGGTGTGTCAGTAACCTCTCACATCATCGCAACGTCACAGAACAACATTCATTATTATATAGAAAAGGCGGGCGCTTTGCAAGCTTTTATACAAAAGTTTTTATTGTGGTTTTTCATGGGTATTTACTCCCCGTTCTAATATTCAAAAAAGGCGCATTTCTCAAGGAAATACGCCATTTAACTTCTATTATAAATTCAGGGAAATTCGGTTCAGGCGTTCCGCCGACTCTGCGACTGTGGCCGTAGATGATCCGATTCCTTCTATAGTAGTAATCAATTCGCGGATTTGTTCTTCTAACAATATAATATCCTCCGCACTATTCTTCATCGAGTTCAAGATATGGATAAACATGTCTCCGCTTTCCTTCGATTGCGCTTTCCCTTGTTCCGCCAATCCCCGAACTTCCTCTACAGCATGTACGACTCGGGTCGAGATTTCTGCAGATTGATGGGCGAGATCCGCAATTTGAACCACCGTACTTTTCGCTTCTTCCGATAGCTTGTTCACTTCCCGGGCAACAACCGCAAACCCTAACCCCTGTTCACCAGCTCTTGCCGCTTCTATAGATGCGTTCAACGAGAGAAGTTTGATCCGGCTTGCAATGTCCTCTACGGCACTCACAACTTTATTAATTTGTGCAGAGGATTGTCCAAGATGCTTCAGCGATTCTTCCATAGAGCTGGTCTTTATATGAATGACTCCGATGTGCTCCTGTAGAAGCTGCAAAATGTCTCTTCCCTCTTCAGCCTGTTCTCTTGTATTTGAGGCGGTCTTTGAAGAATTCCGGATGGACATACTCACCTCATTGCTACTGGTTACCAGCTCTTCAACGGCTGCGTTCGTTCCTAAGCTTAAATCTTCAAGCTCCTCACTAAAAGTGGTGATTTTGCTTTTTAACTCATTTTTCACCAGTTCATATTGTTGTTCTTTCTCAAGGATGTTCTCCTTTTCATAAGCTTCCAACACCAGCTGCTGTTCTAGGTTTAACAGCTTTGTCGTTGTCCTCACCATTTGCAAAAGAAGCTGTTCGTCTTTAACTTCCTGGTAAATTGTCTGCAAAAACGCATTTTGCAGATTTTGAAATGCCGATAGATACCATTTTGGCTCCAATCCGACGCGCTTATGGACTTTAGCGATTTTTAGCCGTTTCATAATAAATGCTTGATCGACATTCCCACTGAACATATCAAGCAGATGTTCTCTTAGGGTTTCCTTCAGTTTTTCAACCGTGCTGTGTTCTTTAATGATTTCCTCTAGCTTGGATACATCCAGCACCGACTGATAAAAAGAATCCACAATCCAGTCGATCTTTCTAGAGATCATAGGTCTCATATGATGGAGCAGCTGAATATCCCCTTCATGAAAATCAATCATTCTCAATTGCTCATTTATCTCGGTCTGTCCGTCGATAACAAGCTGGTTTTCGTCCCATACCCAATCCGGTTTGACAACGGAAGCGGAATAATTGTAATGGTTGGCTTGTGCAGAGGGGGATGATGGGCGGCTTAGAAAAGATAAGGGGCATTTCATCGAGTGTTTATCCTCTCTTTGGGGATGTCTGATGATCTTAATGAGAGAATTATAACTGTGCTAAAAATCACTGTAAAGATAAATTTCTACATTATTCGACATATTTATTGCACTAAATGTCGAATTGGACGATTTTATCAACTGTAATATAAAAAAAGATCCGTCCCCTAAGGAACGGATCTCTCAAGCAATAAATTGCTTTATTATTTGCTGATTTTAACAACGGCACCGGATCCAACTGTACGGCCGCCTTCACGAATGGAGAAACGAGTTCCTTCTTCGATAGCGATCGGGTTGATCAGTTGAACAGTAACTTCGATGTTGTCACCAGGCATAACCATTTCAGTACCTTCTGGCAGGTTGATAACACCTGTTACGTCAGTTGTACGGAAATAGAATTGTGGACGGTAGCCAGTGAAGAAAGGCTTATGACGTCCGCCTTCTTCTTTAGTCAATACGTATACTTGAGCGGAAAACTCAGTATGCGGATTAACGGAAGCTGGCTTTGCCAATACTTGGCCGCGTTCGATTTGAGCACGGTCTACACCGCGGAGCAATGCGCCGATGTTGTCGCCCGCTTCAGCGGAATCGAGCAATTTACGGAACATTTCAACGCCTGTAACAACCGATTTCTTAGTTTCTTCGCGGATACCCACGATTTCGATTTCGTCGCCGACTTTAACAGTACCGCGCTCTACACGACCTGTAGCAACAGTACCACGGCCAGTGATGGAGAACACGTCTTCGACAGGCATCAGGAACGGTTTGTCCACTGGACGCTCTGGAAGCGGAATGTACTCGTCGATGATTTCGAACATTTCAACGATTTTCTTAGCCCAGTCACCAGTAGGGTTTTGAAGAGCTTCACGAGCGGAACCTTGGATGATTGGAGTGTCATCGCCAGGGAACTCATATTCGTTAAGCAGGTCGCGAACTTCCATTTCAACGAGTTCGATCAATTCAGCGTCTTCAACCATGTCGCATTTGTTCAAGAATACAACGATGTAAGGAACGCCTACGTTACGGGACAACAGGATGTGCTCGCGAGTTTGCGGCATTGGGCCGTCAGCTGCGGATACAACCAGAATCGCTCCGTCCATTTGTGCAGCGCCAGTGATCATGTTTTTAACATAGTCGGCGTGCCCTGGGCAGTCAACGTGTGCATAGTGGCGGTTAGGAGTTTCATACTCAACGTGGGACGTCGAGATTGTGATACCGCGCTCGCGCTCTTCTGGAGCTTTGTCGATTTGGTCGAATGCTACAGCAGCACCGCCATATGTGGTAGACAATACAGTCGTGATGGCTGCAGTCAGAGTTGTTTTACCATGGTCGACGTGACCGATAGTACCGATGTTAACATGCGGTTTTGTACGTTCGTATTTAGCCTTTGCCATTTTAAACATTTCCTCCTTAAAATATGGATTGTTATGTTGGACTAACCAGGGAATCCATCCCCTAAACAGGTTCCAAAGATTCCCCGGTCAGTAGGTACTGAAATTTATTCTCCGCCCTTGTTCTTGGACACGATTTCTTCAGCGATAGTCTTAGGAACTTCTTCATAGTGAGAAAGCTCCATCGAGAATACGCCGCGTCCTTGTGTACCGGAACGCAGGGTAGTCGAGTAACCGAACATTTCGGAGAGAGGTACTTTAGCACGGATAATTTGCGCGCCCCCACGGGAATCCATACCTTCGATCCGTCCGCGGCGGGAGTTCAGCATACCCATAACGTCGCCCATGTACTCCTCAGGAACCGTTACTTCAACTTTCATGATTGGCTCAAGCAGAACTGCTTGGCACTTTTCCTTGGCTGCTTTAAGCGCCATGGAACCGGCAATCTTAAACGCCATTTCACTGGAGTCAACGTCATGGTAAGAACCATCAACGATGGTTGCTTTAACGTCTACCAATGGGAAGCCTGCAAGGACACCATTCTTCATGGCTTCTTCAATACCTTGCTGAGCAGGCGCGATGTATTCTCTAGGTACGGAACCACCGACGATCTTGCTCTCGAACTGGTTACCGCTACCTGCTTCCAGAGGTTCGAACTCAACCCAAACGTGACCGTATTGACCACGACCACCGGATTGGCGGACGAATTTACCTTCAACGCGAGCCGGAGCTTTGAACGTTTCACGGTAAGCAACCTGAGGTTTACCTACGTTAGTCTCAACTTTGAATTCGCGGCGCATCCGGTCGATGATGATATCCAGGTGAAGCTCACCCATACCAGCAAGGATCGTTTGACCCGTTTCTTCGTCCGTATGAGCACGGAGCGTAGGATCTTCTTCAGTCAATTTACCGAGAGCAACGCCCATTTTGTCTTGGTCGGCTTTCGTTTTAGGCTCAACCGCGATTTCGATAACCGGATCAGGGAAGTTCATGGATTCGAGAATAACCGGAGCCTTCTCATCACACAGTGTATCACCTGTTCCCGTATCTTTCAAACCTACGGCTGCCGCAATATCACCGGAATAAACTTCGGTGATTTCTTTACGGGTGTTGGCATGCATTTGCAGGATACGTCCGATCCGCTCACGTTTGTTCTTTGTTGCATTCAGCACATACGAACCGGATTGCAAAATACCGGAGTACACGCGGAAGAACGTCAGTTTACCCACGTAAGGGTCAGTCATAATTTTAAATGCCAATGCGGAGAACGGCTCTTCGTCGGAAGAGTGACGTTCCACTTCGGTACCGTCATCCAAGTGACCTTTGATGGCCGGGATATCGATTGGAGCCGGCAGATAATCTACAACAGCGTCCAATACGAGCTGGATCCCTTTGTTACGGTAAGAAGAACCGCACACTACAGGGAAAATTTTAACTTCTACTACACCTTTACGAAGAGCTGCTTTCAGTTCTTCAACAGTGATTTCTTCACCTTCAAGGTATTTCATAGTCAATTCTTCGTCCAACTCGGCAACCTTTTCTACCAGTTCCGCGCGAAGTTCTTCAACTTTTGCTTGGTACTCGGCAGGAATTTCGGTTTCTTCGATGTTTTGGCCCAAGTCGTCTTTGTACATATACGCTTTTTGCTCAACGATGTCGATAATTCCGACAAAGTCGCTTTCTGCACCGATTGGCAGTTGGATCGCAACCGCATTCGCTTGCAGACGTTCGCGCATATCATTGACAACGTTCAGGTAGTCCGCACCGATGATATCCATTTTGTTTACATAAGCGATCCGAGGAACGCTATATTTGTCAGCCTGTCTCCAAACAGTTTCTGACTGAGGCTCAACGCCTTCCTTCGCACTGAAAACGCCTACTGCCCCGTCCAATACACGTAGGGAACGTTCAACTTCTACAGTGAAGTCAACGTGTCCCGGGGTATCGATGATATTTACGCGGTGACCCTTCCAGGAAGCGGTAGTAGCAGCGGACGTAATCGTAATCCCGCGCTCCTGCTCTTGCTCCATCCAGTCCATTGTTGCAGCACCCTCGTGAACTTCCCCGATTTTGTGCGTAATGCCTGTATAGAACAAAATACGTTCCGTTGTAGTTGTCTTACCGGCGTCAATATGCGCCATGATCCCGATGTTACGTGTATTTTTCAAGGAGAACTCTCTTGTCATGAATTAGTCTCCCTTCAAAATATTTTATTAAGTTTAACCGAATCCTACCAGCGGTAGTGTGCGAACGCTTTGTTCGCTTCGGCCATTTTGTGCGTATCTTCGCGTTTCTTAACGGAAGCGCCTGTGTTGTTGGATGCGTCGATGATCTCAGCAGCCAAACGCTCTTCCATCGTTTTCTCACCGCGGTTGCGGGAGTAGTTTACGAGCCAACGTAATCCCAAGGATGTACGTCTTTCTGGCTTAACTTCGATAGGTACTTGGTAGTTGGCACCGCCCACACGGCGAGCTTTAACTTCCAATACAGGCATGATATTTTTCAAAGCTGCTTCAAATACTTCCATTGGGTCATTACCCGTACGTTCTTGAATCAGGTTGAACGCATTGTACAGAATGCTTTGAGCAACTCCACGTTTACCGTCGAGCATGATGCGGTTGATCAGACGAGTAACAAGCTTGCTGTTATACACCGGATCTGGCAACACATCTCTCTTTGTAACTGGACCTTTGCGTGGCATAGTTATCCCCCTTTCAGTATTAATCCAAACCTCTTGTCGGTTCAATAAGCTGACTTAATGATCAACTTAGGATTTTTTTGCTTTCGGACGTTTAGCGCCGTATTTCGAACGGGCTTGCATCCGGTTGTTTACACCAGCGGTGTCCAAAGCTCCACGTACGATATGATAACGTACCCCTGGAAGGTCCTTGACCCGGCCGCCACGAATCAAAACTACGCTGTGCTCTTGCAGGTTATGACCGATACCTGGAATGTACGCCGTTACCTCAATGCGGTTCGTCAAACGAACACGGGCATATTTACGAAGTGCGGAGTTCGGTTTCTTAGGAGTCATAGTACCTACACGAGTGCACACTCCACGTTTTTGCGGGGAGCTCAGATCAGTAGCCTCACGCTTCAGGGCGTTAAACCCTCTTTGCAATGCTGGCGACTTCGATTTGTACACTTTGTCTTGACGTCCTTTACGGACTAGTTGGTTAATTGTTGGCATGTTGTTGCCACCCCCTTCCTCAATTCTCATGATCCTTCACAAACCTTTTTTAAGCCCACAGACCCAGGCGGTTCATTAAAGAACAAATGAAAAGTTTTTGCCGGAGGGATAACCCCTTTTAGCAAAAACGTTCCTATCAACTATTGTCTTACAATCGCAGCCATTGCCGCACCGACTTCAATCCCGCAAGCTTTGCCGAGGTTGGTCATCGTATCAACCAGTGTTACTTTAACGTTTCGCTGATTGCATAAAGCAATGATCTTTGACGTAAGGCGCGGATCTGCATCTTCAGCCACATAGACTTCTTCGGCTCGTCCAAGTTCCACCATTCTCATAGTTTGCTTGCTGCCGATTTTAACATGAGCGTCCTGTAGACCTTTATCATTAGACATAATTACCGTCCTCCAAAGCACAGGAATATCCGTACTCACGCACTTTGATATATTAGCATTCCAGCTAGGCGATGTCAAGCAATGATTTGAAAGTTTTTAGTTGAAAAACAAACATTGATTGCTTTGATCTCATAAAGAAGAAGCAGAAATCCATCATCATAGAATACATATGAAAAACAACGGCGCGGAACGGGTTTTACCCGAACCGCACCTGTTGTTTAATCCAACCTATTCTACAGAGACTGGCTCCAGACCTTCTTCAACCGTGTCGTCACCAGCCGGTTCAACAAACTGAATGCTCCGGTAACGGTTCATCCCCGTACCCGCAGGAATCAGTTTACCGATAATGACGTTCTCCTTCAAGCCGAGGAGTTTATCCACTTTGCCTTTGATAGCGGCATCGGTAAGCACCCGTGTCGTTTCCTGGAAGGAAGCGGCGGACAGGAAGGAGTCCGTTTCGAGCGATGCCTTGGTGATCCCGAGCAATACCGGTTTAGCCACAGCAGGCTCTTTGCCGGACAGGATTGCATCCTTGTTGGCAACCTCGTATTCATAAATATCGACGAATGCACCAGGCAAGAGCGGCGTATCACCGGCATCTACGATGCGGATTTTACGCAGCATCTGTCTGACCATAACTTCGATATGCTTGTCGTTGATTTCTACGCCCTGGTTCCGGTAAACGCGCTGAACTTCCTGAAGGATGTAGTTCTGCACGCCGCGGATACCCTTGATGCGCAAAATTTCTTTAGGGTCAATGGAACCGTCGGTCAACTCGTCGCCCGCTTCGATTTCCTGGCCTTCGCTTACGCGCAGACGGGAACCGTAGGTAACGGAATAAACCTTCGTTTCCGCTTCGCCTTGAACCTCGATTTCACGACGGTCCTTAGCTTCACGGATTTCCTTGATGACGCCGTCGATTTCACTGATCGTGGCTTGACCTTTTGGATTCCGGGCTTCAAAGAGCTCCTGAATACGCGGCAAACCTTGAGTGATATCGTCACCCGCAACGCCCCCGGTATGGAACGTACGCATGGTGAGCTGGGTTCCTGGTTCACCGATGGATTGGGCGGCGATAATGCCGACCGCTTCACCGATTTCCACGTGTTTGCCGGTCGCGAGGTTACGGCCATAGCACTTCTTACAAACGCCATGGCGTGCGCGACAGCTGAGCACGGAACGGATTTGCAGTTTCCCTACACCGGCATCGACGATTTCATGCGCTCTGTCGGAATCAATGAGTTCGTTGCGATGAACGATAATTTCACCCGTTTTCGGATGTTTGATCGTTTCAAAGCTATAACGTCCTTCGATCCGGTCGTACAGATCCTCGATAACCTCTTTACCGTCCTGGATAACGCTGACCATAAAGCCTTTATCCGTACCGCAATCTTCTTCGCGGACGATAACGTCCTGGGCTACGTCTACCAGACGACGAGTCAGGTAACCGGAGTCGGCTGTCCGAAGCGCTGTATCCGCCAAACCTTTCCGCGCGCCGTGCGTCGAAAGGAAGTACTCGAGGACGGTCAGACCTTCGCGGAAATTCGATTTGATTGGGAGTTCGATGATCCGACCCGACGGGTTGGCCATCAGACCCCGCATCCCACCGAGCTGGGTGATCTGCGATTTGTTACCGCGCGCCTTGGAATCCACCATGAGCATGATGGAATTGTAACGGTCCATCGATTTCATGAGCACTTCGGTAATTTGATCCTTCGCTTTGGACCAGATATCGATAACACGGTCATAACGTTCTTCGTTCGTAATGAGACCCCGGCGGTACTGTGTCGTAATCACTTGTACCTTGTCATCCGATTCGCGAAGGATAGACTGTTTCTCATCCGGTACGATAACGTCCGAGACAGCGATACTTACGCCGGCCCGAGTCGAATATGTGAAACCGGTTTGTTTGATTCTGTCCAAAATGATCGAAGTTTCTGTGGTGTGATAGATTTCAAAGCAACGGCCGATAATTTCGCCGAGATACTCTTTACCTACGCCACCTGCTTGTTTAGCATTCATAATCCGTTCCCAAACGTTCGCGCCTTTGTCATGGATGAAGTAATCATCAGGCGTGCCTTGGAACAGGTTGACTCTAGACGGTTCGTTAATATACGGGAAGCTCGAAGGGAAGATATCGTTGAAAATAATTTTCCCTACGGTCGTAATGAGCAGCGCATTTTGTTGTGCTTCCGTAAATCCGGTCTTGCCGAGCGCCTTAGCAGGAATGGCTACGCGTGCATGCAATTCCGCGGTTCCACGCTGATAAGCGGAGAACGCTTCGTTTACGGAGCCGAGAATCATCCCAGCGCCTTTGGCTTCCTTGTTATCCATTGTCAGATAATAAGATCCGAGAACCATATCCTGAGAAGGAGTAACGACAGGCTTGCCGTCTTTAGGGTTCAGGATGTTGCCGGACGCCAGCATCAGAATACGGGCTTCCGCTTGAGCTTCTGCGGACAACGGTACGTGAACGGCCATTTGGTCACCGTCAAAGTCGGCGTTATAAGCCGTACATACGAGCGGGTGAAGCCGGATGGCGCGGCCTTCGACCAGAATCGGTTCGAACGCCTGGATCCCGAGTCTGTGAAGCGTAGGGGCGCGGTTCAGCAGAACCGGATGCTCCTTAATGACTTCTTCGAGCACATCCCATACCTCAGGGCTGACGCGTTCCACTTTGCGCTTAGCGCTCTTGATATTGTGAGCAAGACCTTTGTTGACCAGTTCTTTCATCACGAAAGGTTTAAACAGCTCGAGAGCCATTTCTTTCGGAAGACCGCACTGATACATCTTCAGGTAAGGACCTACGACGATAACGGAACGGCCGGAATAGTCGACCCGTTTACCGAGCAAGTTTTGCCGGAAGCGGCCTTGTTTACCTTTCAGCATATGGCTGAGGGATTTCAAAGGACGGTTACCCGGTCCAGTTACCGGACGGCCGCGGCGACCATTATCGATCAGGGCGTCGACGGCTTCTTGCAGCATCCGTTTTTCGTTCTGCACGATAATGTCCGGCGCGCCCAGATCAAGCAGGCGTTTCAGACGGTTGTTCCGGTTAATAACCCGGCGGTACAAATCGTTAAGGTCAGACGTTGCGAAACGTCCGCCATCCAACTGTACCATCGGACGAAGTTCCGGAGGAATAACCGGAAGCACGTCGAGAATCATCCATTCCGGCTCATTGCCGGAGCTCTTGAACGCTTCGATGACTTCCAGGCGTTTGATCGCCCTGTTGCGGCGTTGGCCTTGGGCCGTGCGCAGCTCTTCTTTCAAAAATTCCAATTCCTTGTCGATATCGAGATCCTGGAGCAGCTTTTTGACCGCTTCAGCACCCATGCCGGCTTGGAATCCGTAGCCATACTTTTCACGGTAGCTGCGATATTCCTTCTCGGACAGAAGCTGCTTTTTCTCCAGTGGAGTTTCACCTGGATCTGTAACCACATAGGATGCAAAATAAATGATCTCTTCCAGGGAGCGCGGCGACATATCGAGCGCAAGGCCCATCCGGCTCGGGATCCCTTTAAAGTACCAAATATGCGATACAGGTGCGGCCAATTCAATATGACCCATCCGCTCGCGGCGAACCTTCGCTCTTGTTACTTCGACGCCGCAGCGATCGCAGACAACGCCTTTGTAACGTACGCGTTTATATTTACCGCAATGACATTCCCAGTCTTTGGTCGGGCCGAAAATTTTCTCGCAAAACAGCCCTTCCTTTTCCGGTTTCAATGTACGGTAGTTAATCGTTTCCGGTTTCTTAACTTCTCCGCGGGACCAAGAACGAATTTTATCTGGGGAAGCAAGCCCAATTTTCATAAACTCGAAGTTGTTGACGTCCAACAAGGAGCATCCCTCCTTAACCAAGTCCTGATATTGACAATCTCCGGTTATCAATCATCTTCGGGCGGCTTACGCCGCCCTAGATGCTTATTCTACTCCGACTTCCGCACCTTCCAGGTTCAGACTCAGTTTGTCCCCGGACGCATCGTCTTCGTCGTCGATTTCCTTCATCTCGATCTCTTCTTCGTTTTCGGTGAGGATCTTGACGTCCATACCCAAACTTTGAAGTTCCTTGATCAAGACCTTAAACGATTCCGGTACACCAGGTTCCGGTACGTTCTCGCCTTTGACGATCGATTCGTAGGTTTTCACCCGGCCGACCACATCATCCGACTTGACGGTCAAAATTTCTTGCAGTGTATAAGCAGCGCCGTAGGCTTCGAGCGCCCAAACTTCCATCTCCCCGAAACGCTGTCCGCCGAACTGTGCTTTACCACCGAGCGGCTGCTGCGTAACGAGCGAGTAAGGACCTGTCGAGCGGGCATGGATTTTATCATCAACCATGTGCGCCAGTTTGATCATGTGCATGACGCCGACGGTAACTTCGCGTTCGAATTGCTCACCTGTACGACCGTCGTATAGAACGGTTTTACCATTGCGCTGCATTCCGGCTTCTTCCATCGTGTCGAACACGTCGTACTCGTTCGCACCGTCGAATACCGGAGTAGCCACATGGATACCGAGCTTCAGAGCTGCCATACCAAGGTGAATTTCCAACACCTGACCGATGTTCATCCGGGATGGAACCCCGAGTGGGTTCAGTACAACCTGTACAGGTGTACCGTCCGGCATGAACGGCATATCTTCCTCTGGCAGAATACGGGCTACGACCCCTTTGTTACCATGACGGCCGGCCATTTTATCGCCTTCGGAAATTTTACGTTTTTGGGCAATATATACCCGAACAAGTTGATTAACGCCCGGTGGCAACTCGTCGCCATTCTCACGAGTAAACACCTTAACGTCGACAACAATACCGTCGGTACCATGCGGTACACGCAGGGATGTGTCACGTACTTCGCGTGCTTTCTCGCCGAAGATGGCGTGCAGAAGGCGTTCTTCTGCTGTAAGTTCCGTTACGCCCTTCGGAGTAACTTTACCGACCAGGATATCGCCTGCGCCGATTTCCGCACCGACACGGATGATGCCGCGCTCGTCAAGATTGCGAAGCGCTTCTTCACCGACATTCGGAATATCGCGGGTAATCTCTTCAGGACCCAGCTTCGTATCGCGGGCTTCGGATTCGTATTCCTCGATATGGATCGAGGTGTACACATCCTCTTTCACGAGTTTCTCACTAAGCAGGATCGCATCCTCGTAGTTGTAGCCTTCCCAAGTCATAAAGGCAACGACTACGTTCCGGCCAAGAGCCAATTCGCCCATTTCTGTCGATGGCCCGTCCGCGAGAATGTCACCCTTCTTGATAACATCGCCGCGTTTGACGATCGGACGCTGGTTAATGCATGTTCCTTGGTTCGAACGCATAAATTTGTGTAATTTATGTTTAACAAGGTCGCCTTTTACTTCCTTGCCATCCACTTTCTCGACGCGGCGCAGCCAAATTTCGTTTGCTGCGGAACGCTCGATGATCCCGTCGTATTTCGAAACGATACATACACCGGAGTCTTTGGCCGATTTATGCTCCATCCCTGTTCCGACAAGCGGAGCCTTAGGAATGAGAAGCGGAACCGCCTGACGCTGCATGTTCGAACCCATCAGTGCACGGTTCGAGTCATCGTTCTCCAAGAAAGGAATCAGTGCGGTCGCGACGGACACAACCTGCTTAGGCGATACGTCCATATAGTCAACGCGGTCGCTCGGCATGGTCAAAATGTTGTCGGACTGCTTGTTATAACGAACGATAACATTCTCATCGCGGAACGTGTTGTCATCATTCAACACCGCGTTCGCCTGTGCAATGATGTAGTTATCCTCTTCATCGGCAGTCAGGTAAGCGATTTGATCGGTAACCTTGCCCGTATTCGGGTCAACCCAACGGTACGGAGCTTCGATGAAGCCATACTCGTTGACGCGAGCGAACGTCGACAAGGAGTTGATCAAACCGATGTTCGGTCCTTCCGGCGTCTCGATTGGACACATACGGCCATAGTGGGAATGATGGACGTCACGAACTTCAAAGCCCGCGCGTTCCCGCGTCAAACCACCAGGTCCGAGTGCGGACAGACGGCGTTTATTCGTAAGTTCAGCAAGCGGGTTCGTCTGGTCCATAAACTGCGACAACTGCGAACTGCCGAAGAACTCCTTAATCGATGCGATAACAGGACGAATATTGATCAGCGCTTGCGGCGTAATCACGTTCGCATCCTGGATCGACATTCTTTCGCGCACGACGCGTTCCATCCGGGACAAACCGATACGGAACTGGTTCTGCAGCAATTCGCCTACGGAACGCAGTCTACGGTTACCGAGATGGTCAATATCGTCCGTGCTTCCGACGCCGTGCAACAGGTTCAGGAAGTAGCTGATCGACGAAATGATATCAGCCGGCGTAATATGCTTCACCGATTTATCGATATTGCGGTTCGCGATCACCTTAACAACCTTGCCGTCTTCGATCGGAGAGAAAATATCGATCGTTTGCAAAGGCACGTCGTTAGCATCAAGAACACCGTTGGCCACATGATAGTTTTTGAAACCTACCGAGTTTTCCAAGAACGGCAAGATTTGATCAAGCAAACGGCGGTCCACCATCTGACCGGCTTCGGCGATAATTTCACCGGTGTTCGTGTCGATGAGAGACTCAGCCAAACGTTGGTTGAACAAACGATTCTTGATGTGGAGCTTTTTATTGATTTTATAACGGCCTACATTGGCCAGGTCATAACGCTTAGGATCAAAGAAACGCGCCACAAGCAAACTCTTAGCATTATCAAGAGTCGGCGGCTCACCCGGACGAAGACGCTCATAGATTTCAATGAGAGCTTTTTCCGTAGAGTCGGTGTTGTCTTTATCCAGCGTGTTGCGAATATATTCATCGTTGCCGAGCAAATCGAGAATCTCAGCATCCGTACCGAATCCAAGCGCACGAAGCAACACGGTTACCGGAATCTTACGAGTACGGTCGATCCGGACATAAACGATATCCTTCGCATCCGTCTCCAGTTCCAACCATGCACCGCGGTTTGGAATTACTGTTGCGGTATAAGTTTTCTTTCCGTTCTTATCCACTTTTGTGCTGAAATAGACGCTAGGAGAGCGAACCAACTGAGTGACAATTACCCGTTCCGCACCATTAATAATGAATGTGCCGGTTTCCGTCATCAGCGGGAAATCTCCCATGAATACTTCCTGCTCTTTGACTTCGCCGGTTTCCTTATTAATGAGCCGGACTTTAACCCGAAGCGGCGCCGCATACGTAACATCACGTTCCTTAGCGTCGTCTACTGTATACTTCGGTTCTCCAAGACTGTAATCGATAAATTCCAACACCAGATTTCCGGTGAAATCCTGAATCGGCGAGATATCCTGGAACATTTCCCGAAGGCCTTCTTCCAAGAACCACTCGTAGGATTTCTGTTGGATTTCGATCAGGTTCGGAACTTCGAGTACCTCGTTAATTCGTGCATAACTTCGCCGAGTGCGTCGACCATATTGAACAAGATGTCCTGCCAACTTATACCCACCCCTCATGTCTACTCACTTAAAAATTCATTGCGAACCCGTGTTTGTACCCTTATAATAGGACCATACGGATTCATCCACAAATAAAGAAAAGCCCTTATCGAATGCTTTCGAAAAAAGAGCATCATTATCCGTGTCATTTCCAGCCTGATGTCCCCGTATTCAGTAGATTTACCCGAAATGTACATATTATACGTAAAACGATATTGATTTTATGCATCGTTTCACAAAAGTATTGACATTTCAGCAAGGTAAAGCCACAGAGGGCATCCTAATACTGACATTTTATAATAATAACACAACCACTTTTTCAAGTCAAACTATTTTTTTGGTTGCCTTGTAAATCCGATACCCCTTGTCCTTCGTCACTTCTTCCACGCTATCAAATAAAGACTCCAGCTTCAGCTTAGCCGACAGCGCCCCTTGCTTTTTCTGAATAACAATCCATAGAGAACCTCCAGGCCTCAATCTTTCATGAGCCCCTTCAAAAATCGCATGTACCGTCTCTTTGCCTGCCCGAATCGGTGGATTTGTCAGCACTACATCAAAATCCCGATCTCCTAGCTCCGCAAATAAATCGCTTTGGAGAACCGTTACATTCAAGATCCGGTTAGCCGCAGCATTTTCGCGAGCCAGTTCGACCGCACGGCTATTGACGTCGATCATAGTTACATGGCCTTGATCAGCCATGCGGGCAGCCGAAAGACCGATCGGTCCATAGCCGCAACCTACGTCAAGCACGTCTGCGTTTGCGGGAATTTCCATAGCTTCTATCAAAGTTCTGCTCCCGAAATCCACGCCGCCTTTGGAGAATACCCCGGCATCGCTGACAAAACGGAAATTCTGCCCCCGGAGCGTTGCGTCCCACATTTTCCGGTCATGTGCAACAGAAGGCTGATTCGTATAATAGTGATCTGGCATTTTACCGGTGACCTCCGTTGATCAGTTAATTGTTTTTGGGACTGGGGATCCTTTGCGAACGGACTCCTCGCCACGAAGTTCACCTAGGCAGATGCACGCGAGCAAGAGAGCACCAGACCCAAAAGCGTTTGTCCGAAACTTACGCAGGTTATAAACAAACCCCTTGAATGAATTCAAGGGGTTTGTCATTAGATAGAAGAGAAATTACTTCACTTCTACAGATGCGCCTGCTTCTTCCAATTTCGCTTTTACTGCTTCTGCTTCTTCTTTGCCCACTTTTTCTTTCAGTGGTTTTGGAGCGTTGTCAACCAGGTCTTTTGCTTCTTTCAAGCCGAGACCAGTGATTTCGCGAACCACTTTGATAACGTTGATTTTGGACGCGCCTGCATTGTTCAGGATTACGTCGAATTCAGTTTGCTCAGCTGCTTCAGCTGCGCCGCCGCCGCCACCAGCTACAACTACAGGAGCTGCAGCAGTTACGCCGAATTCTTCTTCGATAGCTTTAACAAGATCGTTCAGTTCAAGAACGGTCATAGCTTTGATTTCTTCCAAAATTGTTTCTTTAGACATGGTAGAACCTCCATTATTTTAATTTGATAATTTTAGATAGCTTGATTCAGAAGCAGCTTACGCGCTTGCTTCTTCTTTGTCTGCAACGGCTTTGACTGCCAGTGCGAAGTTGCGAACTGGAGCTTGAAGCACGCTGAGGAGCATCGAAAGGAGACCTTCGCGGGACGGAAGATCCGCCAACGCTTTGATTTGGTCAACGCCGACTACACGGCCTTCAACCACGCCACCTTTTACTTTCAACGCTTCGTTCTTCTTCGCGAAATCGCTAAGAATTTTAGCCGGAGCTACTGCGTCTTCAGCACTGAATGCGATAGCCGTAGGGCCAGTCAGCACTTCGTTCAGTTCAGAAAGTTCAGCAGCTTCTGTTGCGCGGCGAACGAGCGTATTCTTCAATACTTGGAATTCTACGCCAGCTTCACGAAGCTGTTTGCGCAATTCCGTAACTTGGGCAACATTCAGACCGCGGTAATCCGCTACTACAGTCGTTGCGCTCTCGCGCAATTTCGCAGTTACGGCTTCAACGGCTTCTTGTTTTGCTTGAATCACTTTTGCGTTTGCCAACCTGTACACCTCCTGATAGATTTACTCGGCCTTCTTCATTTCCATGAAAAAAGCCTCCGCAGAATCACGAAGGCCTGACGAATCATTAACCACAGATGAACTGCGGTAAATTGAAATTCTATCACAACACCTCGGTAGGAAATTAAGCACTAAGGCACCTACTGTCTACGGTAAGCATATTCAAATTGAATTGTCGTATCAAAAACAACTTGTTTAGTTTACCAAGAGATTCACTCGATGTCAATCCCATTACTCACCGAGGCGAGAGGTATTATCTGTAAACAGTTGTATTAACACGAGCGCTAGGGCCCATCGTCGAAGAAATCGCGATGTTTTTCAAATACACGCCCTTGGCAGCAGCCGGTTTAGCCCGGTTCAATGCGTCGATGAGAGCTTTGAGGTTCTCATTGAGTTGTTCGGAAGAGAAAGATACTTTTCCGATTGGCGCATGGATTTGACCTGCTTTGTCCAGACGGTACTCGATTTTACCCGCTTTGATTTCTTGAACGGCTTTAGCTACGTCAAACGTAACTGTACCTGCTTTAGGGTTAGGCATGAGGCCTTTACCACCGAGCAGACGGCCGAGTTTACCAACTTCACTCATCATATCCGGTGTCGCTACGCAGACATCGAATTCGAACCAGCCTTGTTGGATTTTGTTGATCATGTCTTGATCGCCTACGAAGTCAGCGCCGGCAGCTTCCGCTTCCTTAACTTTCTCGCCTTTGGCGAATACCAGAACGCGTTGCGTTTTACCCGTGCCATGAGGCAGGACAACGACACCACGAACGGCTTGGTCTTGTTTACGAGGGTCTACGCCCAAACGAACTGCTGCTTCAACGGTTTCGTCGAATTTTGCAGTCGCTGCCTTTTTCACCAGTTCAACGGCTTCTGAAGGCTCATATGTCGCTTCGCTGTCGATCAGCTTAGCGGCTTCAAGGTATTTTTTACCGTGTTTAGCCATGAAATTGTTCCTCCTTTGTGGTATTAGCGGAATATCCTCCCACTGTTCTCTGAAAAGATGAGCTACCCGAAGGTGAGCTTATTTTTTCAGAGGCAACTTCCGTTGCAAAAGTCTTGATGTCGTTTCTAGGTTGTTTAGCAACTCAGTTGTTTTACGCCCCAAGAATTAGTCTTGGATCGTGATGCCCATGCTACGAGCAGTACCTTCTACCATGCGCATTGCCGATTCAACGGAAGCTGCGTTAAGGTCAGGCATTTTTTGCTCCGCGATTTGACGAACAACGTCGCGTTTCACGGTAGCCACTTTTTTCTTGTTTGGTTCGCCGGAACCCTTCTCGATCTTCGCAGCAACGCGAAGCAGAACAGCTGCCGGAGGAGTTTTGGTGATGAATGTAAAAGAACGGTCTTCAAACACCGAAATCTCAACTGGAATGATCAAACCTGCTTGATCGGCAGTACGAGCGTTGAATTCTTTACAGAATGCCATGATGTTGACACCTGCTTGACCCAAAGCTGGACCTACCGGAGGCGCAGGATTCGCTTTCCCTGCAGGAATTTGCAGTTTTACCACTTTGATAACCTTTTTCGCCATGTAAAACACCTCCTTGCCCTAATAGTGGTAGACGGAGCGCAATGCCCCTCCCACGTGAAACCCTAAGAAACCTATATCTTTTCCACTTGAGTGTAATCCAGTTCAAGCGGGGTTTCTCGTCCAAACATGTTGACGTGAACCTTGAGCTTGCTCTTGTCGACCAGAATTTCTTCGATGGATCCGACAAAATTGGCAAACGGGCCAACCTTGATGCGTACGGATTCTTTCAAGTCGAACTCGATAACCGGTTTCGGTTCTTCCATGCCCATATGCTGCAAAATCTGTTCCACTTCTTCAGGGAGCAGAGGCGTAGGTTTGGAACCCGATCCCGTGGAGCCGACAAATCCAGTAACGCCCGGCGTGTTGCGAACAACATACCAAGAGTCGTCGGTTTGGATCATTTCCACCAAGACATATCCCGGGTAAACTTTACGCATGACGGTCTTCTTCTTACCGTCTTTGTTTACCACTTCTTCTTCCATAGGAACAAGAACGCGGAAAATCTTGTCTTCCATGCCCATGGACTCGACGCGCTTCTCCAAATTGGCTTTGACCTTGTTCTCATACCCGGAATAGGTATGAACTACGTACCATCTTTTTTCCATATCAAGCCACCTATGGACCCTTCTTAAATTATCGCTTCGATCACAGCAGAGATGCCGATATCAAGTACCCAAAAATAAATCGCGACAACTGCAATTGTACCCAGCACAATCAGCGTATAATTGGTCAGCTCTTTACGATTAGGCCAGCGAACCTTTTTAAGCTCTGCCCAGCTTTCAGAGAAAAAAGAGATCAACGACTTGAAACTTCGTTTCATGCGCGACTACACCTCCAAAGACTATCTGGTTTCGCGATGAGGAACTTGCTCGTTGCAAAACTTGCAAAATTTCTTCATCTCCATGCGGTCGGGGTGGTTACGCTTGTTTTTCGTTGTCGTGTAGTTTCTTTGTTTGCAGTTCGTACAAGCCAACGTAATAATTACCCGCATGATGTGCACCTCCCGAAGACATTCCTTTATGAGAAAGTCTTATTGTTTAAACCTAAAAATGAAAAACACAAATTTAGGCCTACCTAAAACACTTTATCACATGGCCCTACCCGTGTCAACGAGCGAGACAAGCTTCTCTCTTCGTTAAATTGAGGTAATTCCTGAATGACTCTTGAATCTGGAAATTGTCAGCTGGAGCAGGTTCTGGATTCGAATGCGTATCTTTCTAGTATGGCACAGCTTTTAATAGGTTAAACGCAAACACGGCTTCTTTTCAAACGTGTAGTCGTACTCCAGAAATATGCAGGGCACCGAATTGCGAATTACACCGGCTGATGCTACTTCTGGAGGTAAGCCGCCTCGCCTGGACTACCTGATGGCGGGATGGTTTGGTCGATCAATATAATGATAATGCGCGCGCGGAAAATACTTTTTAACGGACACAGGAGACCTTAAGTCACCCAAAACACCATGTTTTCCATTCTAACGGACACAGTTGCTCTTAACTCCACTATTTTCTTACGAAAACAGCAATTCATCCTGCTTTAAGGGCCGTGGTGTCCGTTAGTTTCCTAAACGTTACATTTAACGTGGAATAAGGTCTCTCGTGTCCGTTAGAAGTTAGCGATTGGAAAAGGAGTACACAAGCTTACAAACACAGAAGCACTAATAAACAAATACTGAAATACGCAATACGCAATACACAATACGCATAACGCAATACAAAATACGCAATACGCACACACCATACACCATACACAAGCCTCAAATATGCAAGCTCAAATTCAAACACCCATTAAAACAGCAAAAAAGGGCGACGGCTGATCCGTCCTCCCTCTATGTTCCGTATAAATTCAACTATAAGTTCAAATGCCTCCGTCGCGCACTTCCAGATAACGTTCCAGTTTACGCTTCACTCGTTGCAGCGCATTGTCGATGGATTTCACATGCCGATTTAAATCGACCGCAATTTCCTGATAGGAGCGCCCATCCAGGTACAGCATCAACACCTTGCGTTCCAGGTCACTGAGTATTTCAGACATTTTATCTTCAAGTCCGACAAATTCCTCTTGATTAATGATCAATTCTTCCGGATCGCATACCCGGGAGCCGCAAATGACATCCAAGAGCGTCCGATCGGAATCCTCATCATAAATTGGCTTGTCCAATGAGACGTAAGAATTGAGCGGAATATGCTTCTGGCGGGTCGCCGTCTTGATTGCCGTTATAATCTGACGTGTAATGCACAGCTCGGCAAACGCTTTGAACGAAGCGAGCTTATCCCCCCGAAAGTCCCGGATCGATTTATAAAGGCCGATCATGCCTTCCTGAATAATATCCTCACGGTCGGCACCGATCAGGAAATAGGATCTAGCTTTGGCACGCACAAAACTGCGGTACTTGTTAATCAAGTACTCAAGCGCTTCACTGTCACCGTTGCGGACGGCTTCGACAATGTCTTCGTCATTTTGGACCTCATAATCTAGCCTTATCCACGTCTCCAGGTTGACACTCACCACAAATCCCTCCGGCTGCAACGCACGGTGCCCCGTCACTCAGTCAAGTAATACGAACAGTATATATGATGGCGCATATTAGCGTCAACCGAAAAAGTACCAAAAGATGTAAAGTCGAACTTTGTCAAGAGTATTTGGGAGCAAAACCACAGAATGCACTTTCATTCCCTGCGCCACCGTTCGAACATTTTTCTCACTTCCGGACTCAGCTTTCCGTCAATCGTGTTCCTGCTGGAGTTGCTGCTGCGTTCCTGCAATCTCACCTGGATTTCCTTCTCGCTTTGCTCCACTTGGGTCAGCAATTCGCGCGCCGAAACCCGTAGCGCTCCCTGCCCGAATATGACATGCTGCTCCACCATATCGCTTGTAGCGACATAAATCTGCCTGCGGCGATTCGTCAATTCCCCGACCAGACGTTCAATGCATTCATCCGCCGTCTCTTTTTCTTTAGTGAAATGGATATCGACTTTATATTGGGCGAATGACTTGCCGAGTCCGGGTACCCGGTAAGCATCAAAGACGACGATCACCTTTCTCCCCGAAAAGGCTTGGTAGTCGGCCAGCCTGGCCAACAAACGGTCCCGGGCCTCCTCCAGATCGTTCTTGGACAAGGAGGCGAGCTCGGGCCACCCGCCGATCATATTGTATCCGTCTACCAGGAGACAATCGCGCGTGTCGCGCATAGAACTCTAGCCCTCGGCGCGGCGTCTGCGAAGCACTTCATACATCACAACGCCCGCGGCAACCGAGGCGTTCAAGGAATTCAGCTGTCCGTTCATCGGAAGCTTCAGCAGCACATCGCAGGTCTCCCGGACCAGGCGGCCCATTCCCTTATTTTCATTCCCGATCACGATCGCCACCGGACCGGTAAAAATATTGCCGCTGCTGCCGCTATAAATTTCATCCTTAGCGGCGACATCGGTACCGACGACCCAGACGCCGCCTTCCTTAAGCTGCTCCATCGTCTGTACCAGATTTGTCACTCGGGCTACAGGGACATATTCGACCGCTCCGGCCGAGGTTTTGGACACGGTCGCGGTGACTGCGGCGGAACGTCGTTTAGGGATGATCACCCCATGAACTCCCGTGCACTCCGCAGTCCGCAAGATCGAACCCAGATTATGCGGATCCTCGATTTCGTCCAGCACGAGCAGGAACGGCGCTTCACCCCGTTCGGCAGCTCTTGCAAGCAGATCTTCAACCTCAACGTAGGCGTATGGCGCCGCCTGGGCTACAACGCCCTGATGCTGCAAACCCGGGGCCATTTGGTCCAGCTTCCGCTTGTCCACGAATTGAACGATAATTCCCCGGTTTTTGGCCTCCGTCACTATCGGTTGAGTCAGATGTTTTTGGGCGCCTTCGGCTACCCATATTTTATTGATCGTGCGTCCGGCTCTGAGCGCTTCAAGCAGCGAGTGCTTCCCGGCGATCCATTCTTGGTCCTCCATATAATCCTCCTGGGTTTATAAATTCAGGGATCTAAATCCCTTCAAGTTCATGATCATATTGTTCGAAGCCTTGCGCAATCAAGCTGCGCAAGCGGTCATGCGCCCCGTTATAGTACAGAAAGCCGATCAGGCTTTCGAACGCGGTAGCATGACGGTAATCCAGCACATTCGCATTTTTGGGAATGGTGCCGGATTTGGCGTTGCGGCCTTGCCGGACAACGTCCCGCTCTTCCTCGGTCAGCTGCGGCTCCAGCAGGGCCAGCAGCCCGGCCTGGGCTTTGGCGGAGACGTATTTCGTCGACAGCCGATGCAGGTGGTGCGGCCGGAGATTCGGCCGGGCGATCACATGCTGGCGGACGGCGACCTCGAAGACGGCATCGCCGATGTACGCGAGCGCGAGCGGCGGCAGGAGCCGGGCCGGCTTGGACGGCGGCTCCGGGAACCAGAGCGCCGCAGGAGCCGCGCCAGGCGCAGCGGCAGCGCCCTCAGGCGCCCGCCCGGGCAAGCCGGCGGGCTCTTCGGCGTTCTGCCCGCTGCGCGGCAACGGGCTGCCGTTTGCTTCCGGGCCCGTCATTTGCGCCGCCATCTCATGCCTTGCGGCGTATCTTCCAGCAGGATGCCCTGCTCCTGCAGCAGATCGCGGATCTCGTCGGCACGGGCCCAGTTCTTCGACTTCCGCGCTTCCGTACGCTCTTCGATCAGCGCCTCGATCTCCTCGTCGAGCAGCTCCTGCTCTTCTTCGGCGGCAATCCGCAGCACGCCGTTCATCTCCTCGAACAGGGTCAGCGCCGCTTCCAGATCGGCGTGAGACACCTCACTGCCCTGCAGCAGGCCGTTCACTTCACTTACCCACTCAAACACCGCCGTAATCGCATCCGGCGTATTGAAATCGTCTTGCATTTTCGTATGGAATGCAGTGCGAATGTCCTGGAGCTTCAGCTCCCATTCCTTCGTCACCGCCGTACCTTCCCCGCTTCCAGCCGACTCCTGCAGCCGGTAACGCAAATTGCCCAGCGCGTTGGAGATCCGCTCCACGCCGCGCTCCGCCTGCATCATCGATTCGTCCGTAAAATTCAGCGGATTGCGGTAATGGGTCGTCAGCATGAAATACCGGATCGCTTCACGCTTGTACTTGGACCGGAGATCCTTCACCAGCACCCCGTTTCCGAGCGACTTCGACATCTTTTCCCCGCCGATGTTAATATAACCGTTATGCATCCAATAGCTCGCCAGCGGCTTGCCCGTAACTGCTTCGGACTGGGCTACCTCGCACTCATGGTGCGGGAACTGCAAATCCTGGCCGCCCCCGTGAATGTCCAGCGTATCCCCTAGCAGATGGCGGGACATAGCCGAGCACTCGATATGCCATCCAGGCCGTCCTGGACCCCATGGGCTATCCCAGTGGATTTCACCCGGCTTGGCGGCTTTCCACAGCACGAAATCCTCCGGATTCTCTTTCCGCTCATCCACATCGATCCGGATTCCGAACTGAAGCTCTCCGATATTTTGACCCGACAGCTTGCCGTAGCCTTCGAATTTTCCCGTCCGGAAAAAGACGTCCCCGCCCTTCTCGTAAGCATAGCCTTTGCTTTCCAGGTCACGGATAAACTCGATGATGATGTCCATATTTTCAGTGACCCGGGGATTGGACGTTGCGCGAGGAATGCCGAGCCCTTCCAGATCCTCGTAATATGCGTCGATAAACATCGAGGCTACCTCCGGTACCGACAGGTCCATTTCCTCCGCTTTGCGGATCAACTTGTCGTCGACATCTGTGAAATTGACTACGAAATTCACATCATATTTCTGATTCTCCAAATAGCTGCGCACGACATCGAAAAAAATCATCGGACGTGCGTTTCCAATATGAATATAACCGTATACGGTAGGTCCGCATACATAAACCGAAGCCTTCCCCGGCTCCTGGGTCACGAATTGTTCCTTCATTCGGGTAAGCGTGTTGTAAATTTGCAGCGCCATACTCTCGATCCTTTCACATTTAAGGTTCTGTTCTATTTTAACCGT
Source organism: Paenibacillus sp. FSL R5-0407 (assembly GCF_038009185.1). Classification (NCBI taxonomy): domain Bacteria; kingdom Bacillati; phylum Bacillota; class Bacilli; order Caryophanales; family Paenibacillaceae; genus Paenibacillus; species Paenibacillus sp. FSL R5-0407. Next base: position 2,966,860 of record NZ_JBBPAX010000001.1, read on the forward strand.
GAATCATTCTAACATAGACAGTTTATTGCAGATTGATTTTATTGTTCTACTCCGCTGTCTGCTTTTCCGGCAGTTCTTTTCTCAGGCTTTGTACTTCGCTTTGCAGTTGCTCGATCTCCTGCTGAAGCGAACGCATCGCATCGACTACCGGATCCGGCAACTGATGGCTCAAACGATCCAAACGTTTCCCGCCCTGGCGGACCACTTTACCCGGAATGCCGACTACCGTGCTGCCCGCAGGCACTTCTTTGAGGACTACAGAGTTTGCTCCAATATTGCATTGATCCCCTATCGTAAAAGAACCCAATATTTTCGCCCCCGACCCGATGACGACGTTATTGCCGATCGTCGGATGCCGTTTGCCCTTCTCCTTCCCGCTGCCGCCCAGCGTAACGCCTTGATAAATGACAACATCATCGCCGATTTCGCAGGTTTCCCCGATCACCACGCCCATCCCGTGGTCGATGAACAACCGGTTACCGATCCGTGCTCCGGGATGAATTTCGATGCCGGTAAAAAAGCGGCTGACCTGCGAGACGATCCGAGCCAGCGTAAACCAGCGCCGCCGGTAAAAAACATGAGCGACCCGATGGCTCCATATCGCATGCAAACCGGAATAGGTAAAAACCACCTCGAACCAGCTTCTGGCAGCCGGGTCATTCTCAAACACCGCCTGAATATCGGACCTCATTCTTTTGAACATAAGCGTTATCCCCCTCTATCTGCTGCTTACGCCTCACTACGGTCAATGGATGCCAAGTTGCCTGATGAATATGCCAAAAAAGCGCCCCCGCAGCTTTCGCTGCAGAGACGCCTGATGCGTGGTTCCACTCTGCTTCGGATACAAGCCGGCCTTAAAGCCTTGGCTTAATCCCTCATGAGGTCCTTAACGCGGACGATACGGCAGAATCTAACGGGCCTGACGGCCTCGCTCGAATCTGCGGCTCCCGGGTGCATTTCCGCCGCGCGTATTGAGATAACTCTCAGCCACAAAGCGGGTGTACCCGCTTACCGGTTATCTTCTCTGGACAATACTGACGCTATAACGTACTTCTCCCGTTCTATGCCGATGCCTCTATCTTACATGATAGTCCACAAAACTGACAATAAATGATTTAAAACTACCTAAGCGCTGCGGATTTGCGACTTCAGCCGGTCGATAACGCGATCGCGGCCGAGCAGGTAAATGGTCTGGTTCAAATCCCGGCCATGGGTTTGACCGGTCAACGCGACGCGGATCGGCATAAAGAGCCCTTTCCCTTTTACGCCGGTTTCTTTCTGTACTTCCTTGATCAGGACGGCCATTTGCTCCGGCGTGAATTCCGCCGCGGCTTCCACCTTGCCGAGGAAGGCGCTCAGCACGTCCGGTACTTGCGGCTCGGCCAGGATCGCGGCCGACTCTGCATCCAGCTCCAGATGCGTGCGGAAGAACAGGTCCGACAATTCAACGATGTCGGATGCCGCCGTCATTTGCTCCTGGTACAAAGCGACAAGCGTCTTGGCCCAAGCTTGCTGTTCCGGCGTCAATTCCTCAGGCAGACGGGACGCCGCCTGCAAATGCGGAATCGCAAGCGCGGCGATGAGATCCGGGTCGGCATTTTTAATATAATGATTATTCAAGTGAGCCAATTTATGCTTATCGAAAACCGCAGGACTGCGCGACAGCCGGTTCGCATCGAAAATCGAAATCAGCTCGTCCTTCGAGAAAATCTCCTCTTCCCCTTCGGGCGACCAGCCCAGAAGAGCGATGAAGTTAAACAAAGCTTCTGGCAAATAGCCGAGCTTATCGTATTGTTCGATGAACTGAATGACGGATTCGTCGCGTTTGCTCAGCTTCTTATGGTTGTCACCGACGATCAGGGTCATATGACCGAAACGCGGCGGCTCCCAGCCGAAAGCTTCATAGATCATCAATTGACGCGGCGTATTCGACACATGGTCTTCTCCGCGCAGCACATGGCTGATTTTCATGAGATGATCGTCGAGCGCTACGGCGAAATTGTAGGTTGGGATGCCGTCTTTTTTCACAATGACAAAATCGCCGCTGACGTCGGATTCGAACGTGATCGGCCCTTTAACAAGATCGTCGAAGGTGTAGGTGCGGCCTTCCGGTACCCGGAAACGAATGCTTGCCACACGGCCTTCAGCTTCAAACGCAGCGCATTGCTCCGGCGTCAAATCGCGGTGTTTGCCGGAATAACGCGGCATTTCCCCACGCGCAGTTTGCTCCTCGCGCTCTTGCTCCAGCTCTTCCTCCGTGCAATAGCACCGGTAAGCCAAACCGCGGTCTAGCAGGTCCTGCCAATAAGTCCGGTAGATGTCCAGCCGTTCCGTCTGACGGTACGGCCCATACTCCCCGCCCACGTCGACGCTTTCGTCCCAATCCATGCCCAGCCATTTGAGATAGGTGAGCTGGCTTTCTTCTCCGCCGGCCACATTCCGTTTTACGTCGGTATCCTCGATACGGATGATGAATTTACCTCCGTGATGTCTGGCAAACAAATAATTGAACAACGCCGTTCTGGCGTTACCGATATGTAAATGCCCTGTAGGACTCGGCGCATAACGCACTCGAACCTCTGTCATAGTAATCCCCTCCAGATTTAAAATAACGCCTAAGATGATAGCACATCCGAGAGCAGGCATACAATACATTGCGATGCAATGCCCTCGCCGCGGCCCGTAAACCCTAGATGCTCAGTCGTCGTCGCCTTCACATTAACCCGCTGCGGATCGGCTTCGAGCGCTTCGGCAATTACCTTGACCATCTGCGGAATGTACTGCGCCATTTTTGGAGCCTGCGCGATGATTGTCGCATCGAGATTGCCGAGGCGATATCCTCTCTCCTTCGCCATTGCCCAGACCCGACGCAGCAGCACCAGGCTGTCCGCATCCTTAAAGGCCGGATCCGTATCCGGGAAGTGCCGGCCGATATCTCCCAGTGCCAGCGCGCCCAGAATGGCGTCGCTCACAGCATGGAGTAACACGTCTGCATCGGAATGCCCGAGCAATCCCTTTTCGTAAGGAAGGGTCACCCCTCCAATGATACAAGGTCTTCCCTCCACCAACTGATGCACATCAAATCCTTGTCCAACTGCGATCATAGTTTGTCCTCTCCCCTGAATTCCTTCTTATTCGCGATAATTTCGGCAAAGTCCAAATCCTCAGGCGTAGTAATCTTAATGTTGCTGTACCCGCCTTCCGTCACTTTAACGGGAATGCCCAGCCGTTCAACAAGCATCGCGTCATCTGTACCGATAAAGCCTGCGGTCTCGGCATCTTCATGAGCCCGCAGCAGATCGGAACGGCGAAAAGCCTGCGGAGTCTGAATCGCCCACAAGCTGCGGCGGTCCGGCGTCGCTGTCACCCGTCCTTGCCCGTCGACCTGCTTCACCGTATCCTTCACCGGAACGGCGAGAATGGATGCCCCATGCTCTACGGCCGCCTCATAACAGGACGTCACCTGCCCGCTCGTGACAAAAGGGCGGACGCCGTCATGCACCAGTACCCAGGGTGTCCCGATGTTAAGCAGGCCCCGGTATACCGAATGCTGACGCTCGGCGCCGCCCGGTATTACTTTCACTTGTTTCGCAATGCCGTACTCGGCGATCCAGGCGCGGCATCGATCCACATCCTGCTCCCCGGTGACGAGCACAATTTCACCTATCAACGGATGGCGGTCAAACACTTCCAGCGTATGAACGATAATCGGCTTTCCCTTCAAAGAGAGAAACTGTTTGCTCTCCTTCGTGCCCATTCTCGTTCCCCGACCGGCTGCCACCACGATAACCCCGACTTCCGGGGCGGATTCCGTTTTCATGATCTCTTGCCTCACCTGCCAGATAGTAAGCGGGACTCTGCGGTCGTTCGATACACCGTCTTTAGTTCCCGCATTTATCTCCCATCATACCGAATTTACTGGGCTTTTTCCAACAGTTTCGGTTTGGCGAAGATCATCCGGCCCGCGGACGTTTGCAGTACGCTCGTTACCAACACCTCAGTGATGGTGCCGATGAAGTCACGGCCGCCTTCAACGACGATCATCGTACCGTCATCCAGATAGGCGACGCCTTGTCCGTGTTCCTTCCCGTCCTTGATCACCTGCACCATGATTTCCTCGCCCGGAAGCACGACCGGCTTGACCGCATTGGCGAGATCATTGATGTTCAGCACGGAGACGCCCTGTAATTCACACACCTTGTTCAGGTTGAAATCATTGGTTACGACTTTACCCTGCAGCACCTTGGCCAACTTGACCAGCTTGCTGTCGACTTCGGAGATCTCTTCGAAATCCCCTTCGTAAATCATCACCTTCACATCGAGTTCTTTCTGGATTTTGTTCAAAATATCCAGTCCCCGCCGTCCGCGGTTCCGTTTCAGCAAGTCGGACGAATCGGCGATATGCTGAAGCTCCTCCAGCACGAATTCCGGGATGACGATCGTTCCCTCGATAAAGCCTGTTTTGCAAATGTCGGCGATACGCCCGTCAATGATCACGCTGGTATCCAAAATCTTATGTTCCTCAAGCCGCCGCTCTTCCTCCGGATTCCCGCTGCCCCATTTTCCTGAAATCCATAAGGAAGACAGCTCCTCTTTTTTCTCCAACCCGACGTATAGGCCCATGTAACCGAGCAGCATGGAAATCGCAAACTGGGCAAAGCCTTCCAGGGTTCCAAACCAGGACAAAACGGGATAGACCATTAAAGAAAGAAGAAGTCCTGCAGTCAGTCCGGCCGCTCCCGCCGCCAAGTCCTTCATCGGGATTTGTGTCAGCGCCGTGATCCATTGTCTCACCTTTACAGAGACGACATCGGCCGCAAGCGAGAAGAAAAACAAAAACAGGCACGCTCCCGCCGCCGCCAGTATAAATTGGGCCAACAGAGGACTCATCCCTTCAAACCAGCTCTTGAGCGGCTGAGGGAACATTCCCGCTACGCCCTCCATGGTATAACCGAACCATGCACCGCAAAGTCCGGATACGATCAGTAAACTCTTTTTCAGCATGACGCTCTTCACCTCCTGATTATGTATCATCAATATCCAGTATGATCCAATTTTTGGTGACGTAATCGGAGGGGAAGCAATTTTTTTGTCGGCCTCTAAAGAATTAAATTCGGAAGGAACCCGCTGTGAGCGGGATTTCAGGTTGATAAGTAGGGAAAGGGTGGCATATAATGAACTCAATTCATAATATTGAGGTGGATGGAAAATGAGCGCACCGAGCCTTCAATCTTTTCAAGATCAAGTTTCTGAACTGTTGCTCCGTCACCGCAGTCTGCTGGATGTCATGTCTAAAATGGGACAAACTAATGCCGCTGCAGTCCGCACCGTGACCAAGGCGGTTACCGAATGCGGATGTGTGGAGCTTCATGCCACCAAACAGGAATTTGAACCCGGCATGAGCCTGGAGCAGGCCAAGGAAAGAATTAATGAGCACGTCCGGGGAGAACTCTGCGAAAACTGCCGGGATGCAATCAGCAATGAACTTGGACGCAGCTTGTTCTATACTTCCGCGCTTTGCAACCTGCTCGGCATCGAGCTCGACGAAGTGCTGGAAAAAGAATCGCAAAAATGCTCTACCCTGGGCTTATTCAATATGTCCTAAGATTAGGAACTTAAGATCGCAAAAAAAGGCATCGCTTTCCGCACAATTGCAGAAGGCAATGCCTTTTTCTTTGGTTGTTATTAGTATGAGTTCAAAAAGACAGGTTTTCAGGACCGAGAAGGTTGGATGAAGATAGGGACTGAGTAGCGGAGCGTACATTAGGTACGTGAGCAACGGAAGGCCCGGCTGAATTCAAGATTCGACGTCGAATCCGCTTCATGATCTGCTTCGTCGTGGAAAGATGACTTTTTGAACAACCTCTTTTAACGTTTGGGACGGTAGGCCCGCTCGGAATCATCGTCGTCCCTGCGCTTACGGCGCAGCAGCTTATCGACGTTCTGTTTCAAACCATACCCCGCGTACAGCACCAGCGGGACGAAGATCAGTTTGGAAATCTGCTCCGGGAACATGACCGCAATCGCAACAGCCAATATAACGACAAACGGCGTAATGGCTACGGCTTTCCTCGGCAACCCGAGCTTCTTGAAATTCGGATATTTGACCGAGCTTACCATCAGGTAGGACAGCAATAGCATCGAAATAATGAAATAAGGCGCAGAGAAGTCCTTGTGAAACAGCGATAAAGTAGCCAGAACCCCACCTGCGGCGGGAATTGGCAAACCTATGAAGTAACCCGGGATTCCTTTCTGGACATTGAATCTGGCCAGTCTCAGCGCTCCGCACATCGGAAAAATGGCGGTAACGACCCAGACAAGACCGGTTTGCGGCAGATCATGGAATGAAATTAAATACATAATGAGTGCCGGAGCAATGCCAAAGGAGATGATATCCGATAACGAGTCAAGCTGCTTGCCGAATTCGCTTTGACAATTCAAAGCTCTGGCTACCCGTCCGTCGAGACCGTCCAGCAGCATGGCGACAATAACCATAATCGCTGCCAAGCTGAATCTGCCGTCAAGCGCGAGCATCATGGCCAGCATTCCGAGAAACAGGTTACCTAAGGTAAACAGGTTCGGAATTGATTTAGTAATCATCTTTTCACCTCAAATAGATATCCTTAACATCATCATCTGATTGTAGGAGAATTAAATTTGTCTGTCAATGAACACCTGTTCCTGAAGACGCTTCAGGCCTTCCTTAATTGCCCGTGCGCGCACTTCCCCAATGCCGTCGACCTCATCCAGCTCTTCGATGGTGGCCATCAGAACGCTTGGAAGCTCCCGGAAACGCTCCACCAGGTTGTGGATGATCACATTCGGAAGACGCGGGATTTTGTTCAGGACGCGGTAACCGCGTGGAGAAACCAGATCCTCCGAGACGGCCGCCGAAGTCGGATAACCGAGCAAACGAGTAATATGGTTGTCGTCCAGCAGCTCGTCGTCACTGGAACGCTTGAGCCCGAGAATAATTTCACGGATCGCCTCGTCACTGCCGTCCTTCGCGTAATCCTTATACAGCAGCCACGCCTCTTCCTCCATATTGCTGACCAGTTCTTCCATCTGCATGCTGATCAGCCGCCCCTCGGTACCAAGCTCATTAATAAACCGCTTGATCTCCATTTTGATGCGAATGACCATCTCCACGCGTTGAATTACATTGATGACTTCCGGTATTGTAACCAATTCTTCGAACTCTGAAGCAGTCAGGTTGGTGAGGGCCTGATTCAGTACCGCTCTATATTTCTCCAGAGTTTGAATTGCCTGATTGGCTTTCGTAAGGATTACGCCGATTTCCTTCAGAGCATAGCGCAGGCCGCCTTGATACAGCGTAATGATGTTCCGCCGCTGGGAGATCGATACCACGAGCTTACCCGTCTGCTTCGCAACCCGTTCCGCCGTACGGTGACGGATCCCGGTCTCCGCGGAGGAGATGGAGGAATCCGGAATGAGCTGGGTATTGGCATATAAAATCCGTTTCAAATCCTCGCTTAAAATAATGGCACCGTCCATTTTGGCGAGTTCGTATAAATAGTTTGGCGAAAAGTCACAGTTGATGGAAAAGCCGCCTTCGACCACTTCCATCACTTCCGGACTGTAACCGACGACTATGAGGCCGCCGGTCTTGGCTCGAAGTACGTTTTCGAGCCCGTCACGAAAAGCGGTACCCGGTGCAACGAGCCTAAGCAAATCGTTCATTTTCTCCGCTTGGGTTGTTTCTTTCATCATTTAGTGCCCCCTAATCTAACGCAACAGCTAGCGCATCTGCAACGGTATTCACACCGATTAATTGTATTTCTTTCGGTCCTTTCCACCCTTTCATGCTCTTCTCGGGGAGAATGACCCGTTTAAATCCGAGTTTGGCAGCTTCCTTCACCCGCTGCTCCGCCCGGGACACCGCCCGGACCTCGCCCGTCAATCCGACTTCGCCGAAAAATACGTCATAAGGCTTAGTCGGCAGATCGCGGAAGCTGGAGGCGATGCTTACGGCGATCGCCAAATCTACGGCCGGTTCGTCAAGCTTGACGCCGCCGGCTAGGTTTACATAGGCGTCCTGGTTTTGCAGGAACATTCCCATCCGTTTCTCGAGCACCGCGATGATCAGGTTCATCCGGTGATGATCCACCCCTGTCGCCATTCTTCGGGGCGAAGGGAACTGCGTGGACGCGACCAGCGCCTGAAGCTCGACCAGCATCGGCCGGGTTCCCTCCATGGAGGCTACTACCGTAGAACCCGCAACGCCCAGCGGACGCTCGGACAGGAACAGTTCCGAAGGATTCGCTACTTCCGCAAGTCCGGCTTCATTCATTTCAAAAATGCCGATTTCGTTGGTCGAACCGAACCGGTTCTTTACCGCCCGGAGCAAACGATAGGAATGATGGCGTTCCCCTTCAAAATAGAGCACCGAATCCACCATATGCTCCAGCATACGCGGTCCCGCAATAGCTCCTTCTTTAGTGACGTGGCCCACCAGCACCGTGGCGATGCCCTGCCCCTTCGAGATCCGCATGAAGCGGGCCGTGCACTCGCGAACCTGAGACACGCTTCCCGGCGCGCTCGTCACTTCAGGCAAATACACTGTCTGAATCGAGTCGATGACCAGGAAATCCGGCTTCACCTGATTGATCGCTTCCTCAATGCCATCCATGCTGCTTTCGCACAACACGTACAGCTCGGGAGAGAGCGCACCGAGCCGTTCCGCCCGAAGCTTGGTCTGCCGGGTCGATTCCTCCCCGGAAATATACAGCACCCGAAGTCCGGCTTTGGCCATTTCGTGCGAGGTCTGCAGCAAGAGCGTGGATTTCCCGATCCCCGGGTCCCCCCCTACAAGGATCAGCGATCCGGGAACGATGCCTCCGCCAAGAACTCGGTTTAACTCGGCAATTCCCGTTTGAATCCGCGGCTCCTGGCCGCTCTCTATATTTATGATCGGAAGCGGCTTTTCTTTCGTATGAAATAAGCCTGAAGTAAGTCCTTGGGTTTTGACCACTTTTTCCGTTTCTTCCACCATGGTGTTCCAAGAACCGCATCCCGGGCATTTTCCATACCATTTAGGCGATTCATATCCGCATTCGGTACAATAAAACTTTGTCTTTACTTTAACCATTTATCTCTCCTTCTCCACACTGCAAAATTTGACAAACCTTGCAGGTCGCACCACAAAGGTACCATTAAAAGTTTACCATTCTTTCAGAATTAACGTAAAGTTTTTTCCCGTCAAAACGGGCTTTTCCCTGCTTATGTGTCGACTTGCTCCATTTCTTGCGTTATGTAGGTCATTCTATGTAAAAAGCTCCCAAAGCATCGCTTTGGGAGCCTCTTACTACATATATCGGATTTAACCGGTTTCTTTTACAGTGACTTCACCGCAAGTTAAGCATTTTTTGAAAAAAGGCCCGATTTCTCTACGGTCAACGCGCCGTTCTCCTCGTCGATCGTGAGCGAATCTCCCTTCTTCACAGTGCCGGTCAGCAATTCCTCGGACAGACGGTCCTCGATATGCTTCTGGATCGCCCGGCGAAGCGGACGCGCTCCGTATGCCGGATCGAAGCCCTCTTTGGCAAGGAAGGCCTTGGCCTTATCGGTGAGGATGAAGTCCACTTCATGCTCCCGCAGCCGCTTGCGCAGCTCCTCGGACATGAGCGACACGATTTGACCGATATGACTTTCTTCCAAGGAGTGGAACACGATGATTTCATCAATCCGGTTCAAGAATTCCGGACGGAAGCTCTTCTTGAGCTCTTCCATCACTTTGCCCTTCATGTTGTCATAATCTGCGCCTGCATCCTCTACGGCAGTGAAACCAAGGCGTGTATTCCGCTTGATCGCTTCCGCCCCTACGTTGGAGGTCAGGATGATCAGTGTGTTGCGGAAGTCGACTACCCGGCCTTTGGAATCGGTCAACCGGCCGTCTTCCAGCACTTGCAGCAGGATGTTGAATACTTCCGGATGAGCTTTTTCGATTTCATCCAGCAGGACTACGGAATAAGGCTTGCGGCGTACTTTTTCGGTCAATTGGCCGCCTTCCTCATATCCTACATATCCCGGAGGCGCACCTACCAGACGGGCCGTGGAGTGCTTCTCCATGTACTCCGACATGTCGATGCGGATGACGGCATTCTCGTCGCCGAACATCGATTCGGCGAGCGCTCTTGCCAGCTCGGTTTTACCTACCCCGGTCGGACCGAGGAAAATAAACGAACCCATCGGACGCTTCGGATCCTTAAGACCTGCACGGGCCCGGCGGATTGCCCGGCTGACGGCTTTTACGGCTTCGTCTTGGCCGATTACCCGCTCATGCAGGATTTGTTCCATATTCAGCAAACGCTCGGTTTCTTCTTCTTTCAGTTTGATGACCGGGATTCCCGTCCAGCTGGCTACCACCTGAGCGATATCCTCCGGAGTTACCTCGGAATCGGTACGGCCCTGTTTTTCTTTCCATTGATTCTTCGTTACATCCAGCTCTTCGCGAATCTTTTGCTCGGTATCGCGAAGCGCGGCCGCTTTTTCGAATTCCTGGCTCTGAACCGCAGCGTCTTTCTCCTTGCGGATGTCGTCCAGACGGTTTTCAAGCTGCTTCAGATTTGGCGGTACCGTATAGGAATTCAGCCTTACTTTGGAGCCCGCTTCATCAATCAGGTCAATCGCTTTGTCCGGCAGAAAACGGTCCTGGATATAACGGTCGGACAGCTTGACGGCCTGTTCAATCGCTTCGTCGGTAATCTTCACCCGGTGATGCGCTTCATACCGGTCACGCAGTCCGTGCAGGATCTGAATCGCTTCATCAACCGACGGCTGATCTACCGTAATCGGCTGGAACCGGCGTTCCAGCGCGGCGTCTTTTTCAATATATTTGCGGTACTCATCCAGCGTCGTGGCCCCGATGCACTGCAATTCGCCCCGGGCGAGCGCTGGCTTCAGGATATTGGAAGCGTCGATGGCGCCTTCGGCACCGCCCGCTCCAATCAAGGTATGCAATTCGTCGATGAACAGGATGATATTTCCGGCTTGGCGGATTTCATCCATAATCTTTTTCAGGCGATCTTCAAATTCACCCCGGTATTTGGTACCGGCGACAACGGACCCCATGTCGAGGGTCATAACTCTTTTATCGCGGAGGGTTTCCGGAATTTCGTTGTTGATAATCTTCTGCGCCAGGCCTTCGGCAATCGCCGTTTTCCCGACGCCGGGTTCCCCGATGAGCACCGGATTGTTCTTGGTCCGGCGGCTAAGCACCTGGATAACCCGCTCGATTTCTTTACTGCGTCCGATAACCGGGTCGAGATTCCCTTCCTTGGCGGAAGCCGTCAAATCACGGGCCAAGCTGTCCAGCGTCGGTGTATTGACATTGGCAGGCGCTCCATGATGGCTTGATACGGCTTCGCTGCTGCCAAGCAGCTGCAGCACTTGCTGGCGGGCTTTGTTCAAGCTGATGCCGAGATTGTTCAGCACGCGTGCCGCAACCCCTTCACCTTCCCGAATCAAGCCAAGCAAAATGTGCTCGGTACCGACATAGGTATGACCCAATTTGCGCGCTTCGTCCATAGACAGCTCAATAACCTTTTTGGCTCTTGGCGTATAGGCGATATTAGACGGCTGTTCTTGTCCGCGACCGATCAGCGTTTCCACTTCATCTTGAATTTTCTCGAGTCCGAGTCCAAGGCCGATCAGCGCTTTGGCGGCAATCCCTTCTCCTTCGCGGATCAATCCGAGCAAAATATGCTCAGTACCAATATTATTGTGACCTAGTCTGACTGCTTCTTCCTGGGCCAAGGCCAACACCTTCTGGGCACGTTCCGTAAATCTTCCAAACATCATATTGTTTGCACCTCCATATAGAATCTATCGTTTCAGTTATTTACCCACTTTTTCCCGAATCAGCTTGGCGCGGTACATATCCCGCTCGCCAGGCGATAAGTTTTCGCCGAACAGTTTCTGCAGAAAACCAGGCTGCGTCATGACATTCAGCTCATTCAGCACCCCTGCGGGAACGTCATCGATCAAACCGATATCCACGCCAAGCCGGACGTCGGAAAGCCTCTGAGCCGCCTCTTTCGAATCCATAATCGCAGCGTGGGATAAAATCCCGTAAGAACGCATTACACGGTCAATCATCCGCAAGCGCGATTCGGACAGCAGCCTTTCGCGGGCATTTTTCTCATGCTCGATAATCTGCAGGACGACACCATACAAATTCTCAATAATTTCCGTTTCGCTTTGTCCTAGTGTAATCTGATTTGAGATTTGAAACAAGTTCCCCATCGCTTCGCTGCCTTCGCCGTATATGCCACGCACCGTAAGTCCTACCTGGGATACAGCGGATAATATCCGGTTGATCTGCTGCGTAAGCACCAATGCCGGCAGATGCATCATGACTGAGGCACGTAATCCCGTGCCGACGTTGGTTGGACAGCTGGTCAGAAAGCCCCGGTTCCCATCAAAGGCATAATCTACATGATCCTCGAAAATGTCATCAATCTCGGTCGCCTTATCCCAAGCTTCTTGCACTTGAAAGCCGGGATATAAACATTGAATTCTCAAATGGTCTTCTTCGTTCACCATAATGCTCAAACTTTCGTCTTCACTGATAAAGACGGCGCCTTTTCGGGATTCTCCGGCCAGATTCGGACTGATCAGATGCTTCTCGACCAGAATCTTCTTGTCCAGCTCCTCCAAATCGGCGAGTAGAACCGGGTGGAGCATGCCGTATTGCTGCAGCCGCTCATCCGTCAGCACTTCCCGCAACAAACCCAGCACTTCTTCCGACTGTTGATTCGTCGCCAGCATCGGAAACGGATGATGTATCAAGTTACGCGCGATCCGCACCCGGGTGCTGATGACGATATCCGATTCCTTTCCGCCCTGGCTCATCCATTCGCTTAACGGCTGTTCTGTAAAACGAAGATTAGGCATGATACTCTCCTCCTACTCTGCGGGAATATTCTTTTCAAGTTCACGGATCTGGTCCCGGAGCGCAGCCGCTTCCTCAAATTCTTCCTGAACAATCCGGTACTGCAATTCTCGCCGGAGGTCGTCCAGCTTGCGCTGTACCTGGATATGACTGCCCGCCCGTTTCGGCACTTTGCCCACATGGACCGTGTTGCCATGCACTCTTTTGAAGAGCGGATCGAGTCGGTCATTAAAATATTTATAACAGGAGCTGCAGCCAAAACGTCCGATCTTGCTGAACTGGGAATAGGTTAGACCGCACTCCTCACAGCGGATGTTCTCGTTTTGTTTAGCTGCGCTGGGATGTCCCTGAATACCAGGATGAAAATCCATCAGTCCCGACAGCAGATTATGAATGGAGAATCCGCCTGTCGTTCCGGGAATCATCTCCCCTTTTTCTCTGGCACAAGCTTCACAAATATGAAATTCCGTCTTTTCCCCATTTACGATCTTCGTAAAATGAAGCGTAGCTGGGCGTTTGCCGCACTCTTGGCATTGCATTGGGATGTCCCTCCTCTTATGGATAGACTCAACACATAATTATTGATGTTATTCAAAAAATCATCTTTCCAGGACGAAGCAAATCATGAAGCGGATTCGACGTCGAATCTTGAATTCAGCCGGGCCTTCCGTTGCTCACGTACCTCATGAGCAAATGCTTACGAAGTCGTTTTCTACGAAAACGTTTAGCTCCGCTACTCAGTCCCTAGCTTCATCCAACCTAAAGCGTTTTGTAAAAACGCACTTCGGAAGCATACGCTTCGGTCCTGAAAACCCGACTTTTTGAACTTGCATTTTAAGAGGCTGTGCCGGTCATTAACCGAGTAATGATATCAGCATCGCCTTCATCAGCCGCGCCCGGATCTGATCGCGGTACGGCAGCTTCACCATCAGTATTTCCCTGGATACTGCCGCCCTCATTAGGGAAGCCTCCCGGCTGCTAAGAAACCTGGCCTCTTCCAATTGATAAATCAGCCCCTCCGCCGCAGACTGGCCGATTTCGTCGCCAATCGTCTGATGAAGGTGCGTATGCAAAGTGGTCGGGCCCGGTAATTCGATCCGCCTAATTCGGACATAACCGCCGCCCCCGCGTTTGCTCTCCACCAGATAACCCTTCTCCAGGGTGAATCTTGTGCTAATCACATAGTTAATCTGGGAAGGAACGCAGGAAAACTGATCGGCCAGATCATTACGCTGAATTTCTATCGCCCCTTCGGGACTTTCGTGCAAAATGCTTTTGAGATATTTCTCAATAATATCGGAGATATTGCGCATCACACATCCTCCATTGCTCATTACTCCAACATACCGCGCCACCGATGTAACTGATCTGCTATATATAAACAAAGCATCGCATGTATGAATAGTATTAACCGTATGCGCCGGTTTGAATATGGGATGGTCATGATATGTTGACTTTGACTTTCTTTGACTTTAACTTTATTATAGCACAAATTTCCGATTTGCCAAGAGGGACCGAAACACGTGAAAAACACCCCCGATTCATCATGAATCGAGGGCGTGTGTACTTTGCATTTAGAGCACTTTATTTGGATGGCGCGGAAATCAGCACTTCCTTACCTGTTGCGAGATCCTTTTTGTAGGTTCCTGCCCATTTCCCGTACTTGTTATTGTCCTGTCTGTCAAAGACAATTGCCTTGCTGTCTACCGAAACTAACATATAGCTGTAGCGGGCCGTATTTTGCTTGAGTACCTTTTTCTGCTTACCGTCGAGCGAGTTCCTTACGATTTTATCCGGGGTTTCATAAATGACCGAATTATCAAAAAAGTAACGATCCCCGCCCCAGCCTTCCGCCTCAAACAATTTCTTGTCACTGCCGTCGCCTAGCGCGGAATACACTTTTCCGTCATTTGCATCACCATAATAAACTCTATCTTTATACTTATCAAAGCTGTATATCCGGGCCAAGTCCTTTTCCCAGGTCCCGTCCTTCTTGAGGGAATGCAGCATGTAGCCTTTGTTCACAGCCTCCCTGTTCTCTTTTGAATCCGGGTAAGTGGTGTATAGCAAATAGTCGCCGGCCAATTCAAGCTTGTCGGGGAAAAATTGTGCGCTCCGTCCATACGTATAGCTCAAAACCTGCAGACTGCTTCCGTCATATTTGTAACGAACCGGCATTCCCCACTCTTCGTAGGCATCCCGTTTCGAACGTTCCCAAGCATATATATATTCCCCGTCAAAAGCCCTCATCCCCAGATCAAGCGACGCGCCTTGCTGAGTTTTACGACGGAAGATAGAAGCCGAATCCGTGTCCAATCCGTATTTTGTCGGATAAGGGATCATCTCGCCGAAAGTGTCGCCGAGCTTTAATTTCTTCAAGTAATTGTCCTGAATGAAATACACTACATCCTGATCCAGCTTCACAAAATCAAACCGGCCTGTAAGCACAATTTCCGTCGTGTTTGTTCCATCCTGCTGTCGAACAAGATACTGATGCGTATACTCCATATTTCCGAGCTTCCATCTGAAATTGGCCTTCACATTTTTGTAGTACAAGATTTTGTAGGTCCAGCCATCTTGCTTCAACTGTGTCTTAGTGGCGACAAGAGTCCCCTCAAACACCGTTCCCTTATTTGAAGTCCCGGTGTTTCCTCCATCTGAGGTCTTGGCGGCTTGCAGCATTTCCATAGGCTTAATGCCATTCTCGCTGCCTTTTCCGATAAAAATAATATTGCCATTAGCCATTGTAATCGATATCGGGTTTTCATGTTTGTACTTCATTACCGGACCCCTGGTCCACTTGTTGGTTTTCGGATCGTAAACTTCAGTCGAGTTCAGCTGGCCTGTATTGTTGCCGCCTCTTCCTCCTGCGACGATCACCTTTCCGTCAGGCAGCAGCGCCGCTGCCGCATTGGAGCGGGCTGTCGACATATTGCCTACATCACTCCATAAATTCGTAGCCGGATCATATACTACAGCTTCTGATACCGGTTCGTTGCCCCTGCCGCCATGCAACACTCCGCCTGCCATGAAAAACCGGCCGTCAGCCATTGCCGTTTGGGCCTGGAAGCTAGTAAAGTAAGGCATCGTTGCAATGGAGTAAAACTTATCCATATCGGCCTTATACAGTTGGCCTGCCGATATGTTCTCATCCAAGCCTGCGCCATAACTGAGCGCATCGCCTTGCGGAGTAATATATAGCTCCCTGCCCATATCAGAAAATTGTATCGGCTCGGTCCAGGTGTCCGTGTCCGGATTATATTCGTACACATAAGGATGTTTCTTCGTATATAGCTGGTAGGAACCCATTACAAGCAAATGACCATTTTTAAGCGTCACGGCATTCATGACCACACCTTCTCTTTGAGGGCCCGGCATTGAGGCTATTTTGCTGAATTTATTGGTTTGCACATTATACAATTCCGCTTGCGTACTCTGATCATCCGAGCTATCTACACCGCCTAATATAACGATGTTCCCGTTCTGCAGACGGGCAAACGTTTTTGGAAACTTTAGCGAGGAACCCTGAACCTGCTGCCAGCTATCAGACCCTGTGTTGTACTTGAAAAGCTTCGCGCTCTCATTTTCATAGGCCAGGAACAGAACCTCCTGACTATTCAGTACCACCGCATCGATCACGCCGGCTTTTGGGGCAGGAAAGCTCTTTAGAGCTTTAAATGTCCCGATGCTCGAAGCCGCCGAGGACGGCGTCGTTGCAGTTGCCGCCGCGAACATCTTAGGAATTTCTCCCGCTGCGCTTGCTTTATTAGTATGTACGAAATTCATAGGTGCCAGTGTTCCGATCAAAGCGGCGGCCACACCGGCTGCGATTGTCCTTCTCGCAAATTTGTTATGTTTCATCTTGGCTGTTTTCCCCCTCATGTTGCACTCGCTGTGCTGTTTAAAGGACTTATAGTCTAGGCCTTCATAACTATTATCGGTAAAGGGATACTCACAATTTTAGATATCAGTTCTAATTTTCTTAGGACAAGTCGAAAGTTCCCCCCCCTTCCCCAACTCCACTAAACGGATAAGTGGCTTATCGCCAACTCCCTTTGACATTAAATAGGTTTCGGATTTATTTCTTATTGAATTAAATAATTCATCATTATCTACTGCTTTTCGTGGTAAAATTAGTTTATGTAAATTGTGCAATCGTTTTCACTCATTCTTCACGTATATTTTTATTGAATGGAGGCATCGCGCTAACGGTATGTATAATTCTTATATTTTCGATTTATACGGTACATTAATCGATATTCACACGGATGAAGAAGACCCTATGGTTTGGGAAAGACTTAGCTACCATTTTCTTTACAGCGGTTATTCACTAGACCCAAATGTATTGAAAGACCAATATCGCAAAGAGGTCACAAGACAAATTTCCACCCCACTTATTGAATGCGAATTTCCTGAGCTGGATATTCAATTGATTTTCAAAAATATCGTTGCAGAACTAGGATACAATCCGGAAGAAAACTGGCTCGATGAAACGGTGCGTTGGTTTAGATTACTTTCTATACGAAGCTTAAAACTATATGATGGCGTTAAAGAAACTTTAAGCACATTAAAAGATCGGAATAAGAAAATTTATTTATTATCTAACGGACAAACGGCCTTTGTGGAAGCGGAAATGCGCATCCTTGGCATTACGGACTTTTTTGATGGCATAGCCATCTCCTCCAATCCGGGGATTTGCAAGCCTGATCCGCTGTTCTATACCTATCTTGCCGACACGTTTAATGTTGATTTGACTTCTGCCATTATGATCGGAAATGACGCGACTACTGATATTGCGGGCGCCAATCGCATGGGCATGGATGCGTGCTACTACCATTCCAATTGCTCCCCGGAGACGGAAACGGTGGATTGTAAACATCAGATTTGGGACGGAGATTTTAGGCGTATTTTAGAGCTGGGTTAATGATTGGTTTCTCTATATAACTGTATTTTCTACAGTTAATTTGTTGATTGGATAGACTTGAATAGAAGCAGAGCACTGCCGAGGTGATCGGCAGTGCTCTGCTTCATTGTTTAGCGGCATCCTATCTCCTAGAACTCTTCGGATGAAAATCGCCCATGTAATCAGAGTACTTGAATTCAGCTTAGTAGCTTAGTACCTTAACACCTACCCCATGCATAATTAACTGTATTTCCTACATCTAATTTTACTCAATTAGCTTTCCGGGCTAAATTAACTGCAAAAACTACAGCTATTTCGGAGGATTTGGGCCATTCCAAGTGGAAACCGCAGAATTAACTGTAGATTTTACAGTTATTTGTCTCAAACAAGCTCATCTTGCGAAAATAACTGCAGGTTTTACAGCTAAGTTGCTGTTGAGATAGTCCTAAATAGCAAAAAAGCACCGCCGAGGTTATCGGCAGTGCTCTTCTTCATTGCTTGGCGGCGTCCTACTCTCCCAGGACCCTTCGGTCCAAGTACCATCGGCGCTGGAGGGCTTAACGGTCGTGTTCGGGATGGGTACGTGTGGAACCCCTCCGCCATCGCCACCAAACGGTTCAAGCGTCTTAATCGCTTGAAAACTGGATACGAAACTTGAGTTTGCGTTTTAGCCCCTAATTGGTTCACCGGGGTCCCCGAAAAGTAATCGGAATTACCTTCGAAGCCTCGCTTCACTTTTTGGGGTATCTTTTGGATAAGCCCTCGACCGATTAGTACCTGTCAGCTCCATACATTGCTGCACTTCCACCTCAGGCCTATCAACCTCGTGGTCTTCAAGGGGTCTTACTAGTTGGGAAATCTCATCTTGAGGGGGGCTTCACGCTTAGATGCTTTCAGCGCTTATCCCGTCCGCACGTAGCTACCCAGCTATGCTCCTGGCGGAACAACTGGTGCACCAGCGGTGCGTCCATCCCGGTCCTCTCGTACTAAGGACAGCTCCTCTCAAATTTCCTACGCCCACGACAGATAGGGACCGAACTGTCTCACGACGTTCTGAACCCAGCTCGCGTACCGCTTTAATGGGCGAACAGCCCAACCCTTGGGACCTACTTCAGCCCCAGGATGCGATGAGCCGACATCGAGGTGCCAAACCTCCCCGTCGATGTGGACTCTTGGGGGAGATAAGCCTGTTATCCCCAGGGTAGCTTTTATCCGTTGAGCGATGGCCCTTCCATGCGGTACCACCGGATCACTAAGCCCGACTTTCGTCCCTGCTCGACTTGTCAGTCTCGCAGTCAAGCTCCCTTATGCCTTTGCACTCTTCGAATGATTTCCAACCATTCTGAGGGAACCTTGGGGCGCCTCCGTTACTCTTTAGGAGGCGACCGCCCCAGTCAAACTGCCCGCCTGACACTGTCCCCGTACCGGATCACGGTACCAGGTTAGAACTCCAATACGATCAGGGTGGTATCCCAACGGCGCCTCCACCGAAGCTGGCGCTCCGGCTTCCTAGGCTCCCACCTATCCTGTACAAATCGTATCAAAGTCCAATATCAAGCTGCAGTAAAGCTCCATGGGGTCTTTCCGTCTTGTCGCGGGTAACCTGCATCTTCACAGGTATTAAAATTTCACCGGATCTCTCGTTGAGACAGCGCCCAAGTCGTTACGCCATTCGTGCGGGTCAGAATTTACCTGACAAGGAATTTCGCTACCTTAGGACCGTTATAGTTACGGCCGCCGTTTACTGGGGCTTCAGTTCATAGCTTCGGGTTACCCCTAACCACTCCCCTTAACCTTCCAGCACCGGGCAGGCGTCAGCCCGTATACTTCGCCTTGCGGCTTCGCACAGACCTGTGTTTTTGCTAAACAGTCGCTTGGGCCTTTTCACTGCGGCCCCCTCGTGCTATTCACACTACCGGGGCACCCCTTCTCCCGAAGTTACGGGGTCATTTTGCCGAGTTCCTTAACGAGAGTTCTTCCGCGCGCCTTAGAATTCTCTTCTCGCCTACCTGTGTCGGTTTGCGGTACGGGCACCTTCACCTGGCTAGAGGCTTTTCTTGGCAGTGTGAGATCATGACCTTCGGTACTATAAATTTTCCCTCCCCATCACAGCCCAGCCTTATCGATGTGCGGATTTGCCTACACATCAGCCTCACTGCTTGGACGAGCATCCATCAGCTCGCGTCACTACCCTACTGCGTCACCCCATTGCTCATAACGGTTTACGGTGGTACAGGAATTTCAACCTGTTGTCCTTCGACTACGCCTTTCGGCCTCGCCTTAGGTCCCGACTTACCCTGAGCGGACGAACCTTCCTCAGGAACCCTTAGGCTTTCGGCGGATCAGATTCTCACTGATCTTTTCGTTACTCATACCGGCATTCTCACTTGTATGCTGTCCAGCGCTCCTTACGGTACACCTTCAACCTACATACAACGCTCCCCTACCCCTGAATCGACTTCACTCCAGCTTCGAAGTGTGTTTATCCCCTGGAAGCATTTAGCCGAAACCTCTTAAAGGTTTGCTTTCGGCAAAAATGTCACTTGGGTCTTCATTACCTCAAAGAAGCAGTGAAGTCGATTCAAGCCATAGCTTCGGTGGTGTGTTTAGCCCCGTTACATTTTCGGCGCAGAGTCACTCGACCAGTGAGCTATTACGCACTCTTTAAATGGTGGCTGCTTCTAAGCCAACATCCTGGTTGTCTGTGCAACTCCACATCCTTTCCCACTTAACACACACTTGGGGACCTTAGCTGATGGTCTGGGCTGTTTCCCTTTTGACAATGGATCTTAGCACTCACTGTCTGACTCCCGGATAATAAGTAT
>NZ_JBBPAX010000001.1:2992500-3840000 GCF_038009185.1 Paenibacillus sp. FSL R5-0407
ACTAGCCTGTTCCTTTACCGCTTTATCAAGTATGACTTGCCCTTCCTGCTGGATCGCCTTCAGCGCTTCGTCCACGGATTTGCTCTTGCTTTCGACGAGGCCTATTTCTTTAGAGACGATCGGATAATATTGGGTATAAAAATCATTCGGAACTTTCTCCATATTCCGATAAGTGTCCTCGGGACTCGGCTTCAATTTATAGAACGCATCCAGACTTACACCATCATATTCCTTGGACATGCCCATTCTGGACAAAACTCCATCGTTCATGGTTCTGGATTTGATCTTCGCGTATTCATCCCCGTTTACAAATTTCATAAACTCCCAAGCTGCGTCCACATTCGGTGAATTCGCCCGGATTCCAAAGATTCTGCCCAGGTAAATATCGCGGGACGTATCCGGATTTGACGGGTCCGCCGGCCCTGCGGCTATGCCGATCTGAAACGGTTTATAGTCTTTGATCGAACTCTTGGCTTGCTTCAGATTCTGTAAGAAGTAGACGCCGTCCACCGTCATGGCCATGCGCCCCATCAAAAACGGCTGGCTTTGATAGTACTCTTCCATGGTCCCGCCTTGGAAGCCGCCATCCTTCGGATTGTAGATAGCATTTGAAGCTAATGCATCCTGTGCAAGCTTATAAGTCTGTTTCCAGGAATCCGTATCCAGCGTGATTTTCATCGTATCCGGGTTAATGGCCTTCAGCCCTTGGGTCGAAGCAATTCTGGAAGCCAGGTTCTCAAGAGTCGTGCCGCCGTATTGTTCACCGTATCCATAAATTCGGGTCTTCTCATCCCCATCGGCCGGAAAACGACGAGCCGTTTCCAGAATTTCCTGCCAGGTCATTCCATCGTGCGGTACTTCAACTCCGTATTTAGCGAACAAGTCGGCATTATAATAAATCACGCTTCCGTAAAAGGACGGAGCCAGTCCGTACAACTTTCCGCCACCCTTTTCCTTCAACATTTCAAGCAGACCGGGGAAAATCGTATCGGTGCTGTATTTATCCTTATCTATTAACGTATCGAGTTCCATCAACTTGCCTTCGGACGTAAATTTCTCAAAGTTATTGTTATCCATCATGATAACGTCCGGCTGTTCCTTCTCTACAAAATCGCTAAAAGCTTTATCCATATCGGTTTGCTCGCCGTTATACAAACTGTTTGTGCTTACGACTTCAATATCGATATTCGGGTATTTCATAGCGAAGAGATCGCCGTAGGTTTGATAGAAATATCCCTCATCTCCGAACATGACTTTGAGGCTTTGCTGCGTTTCCTTTTCCTTGGCCGCCGGCCCGGCGCTGCAACCCGCAACGAGCAGTAGACTGATTGTCAGGAACAAGGACTTATGTACCCATTTGAATCCCATTGTTACCCCCTAAGTTATTGTATAAATTTGGACACTCTAGTCATATAACGTACACCGCTCAACTAAAGTTACATATAAATTGTTATAGTTTTCCACGATTTGTTACATATTTTGGAGAATTGCGATCAAAGTAGTTACAGAGATGAAAAAATCCCCCGCCGCCAACGGCCAGGGGATCTTCACTGAAGCAGATTTGTTAGCTCAAATTACCCGGCACCGACTTGGAGACACGGCCCGTTTTAATTAGTGCAGCTTGAGCTGTGGAACGAATTACCTTCACAAAGATTCACCTCCTTGAAAAAAAATGGGCACGATTCGTTGTGATTCATTTAGAATGCACCGCTTCCTTCGCTTCGTCCGCTTCGTTCTGAAGCCAGATCGTCCGGAGCGCCCGTTTAATCTGGCGTTTCTCATAAGAGCACGGACGCTGTCCGGTGCGCATGCGGAATAAAGGACAGTGATTCCCCTGACAAGCAGGCCGGAAAAAACAAGCCTGACAGTTCTCGTCGCTCTCCTCGCCTGAAGTCGTCCAAAGCGCCAGCTTGTCGTAATCCATATCCAGTGTGCCGTCTTGATGAATCAAGCCCAGCCTGTTATTGTCCTGCTCCAAAGCCACGGAACATTTGTACAGCAAACCGTCGGAACCGACAACCAGGGAATTCGGCTTCGCCGCATAACACACGGCACCTGTTGGCAATAACGTATCCGAAATAAAAGAGCTGACGGTAAGCCCAGCCGCTATCGCCTGCTCATTGAACTCCCAAATTTTAATATCCTTGGTCCGCTCATCGCACACCGGGAGGTTCAGATCATTCTCCCCTCCCATGCAGCCGACGGGGCGAAAATACACTTTAAACCGGGGATCGTCTCCGAACATATCCCGCAGTACGGGAATGAACCGGGAAACGGAGTCCAGGTTGCTATTGTCGAAGTTGACGCGCAAATTGATTTCAAAGGGACGATTCACTTTTTTTAAGGACAATAGATTGTCGACGATGGTTTGATAGGTTCCGCCACCCCCATGTAACCCCCTGCGGGTGTCATGCACCTGCCCTTCGCCGTCCAGCGTTACCATAAACCGCTCGACTTGCAGATCCAGCATCTGCTCGAATCGTTCCCGGGTTAAATAATAGCCGTTGGTTGACATTTCGGCGCTGTACGCCGCCCCGCTCCGTTCACAAGAAGCCATAAAAGAGCGGGACAACCGCTCGATGATATGCGGAACGAGCAGCGGCTCGCCGCCGTGCCAGCTAATCGTCAGGCGATTCAGCGTCTTTGCGCGATCTTCCATATAAGCTTCCAGGCCATCAATGACGTCCTGACGCATGGAGCCCCTCGGAAAGTGTTCGTAACAATAGTTGCAGCGGAAATTACACGCTTCAGTTACCAGGATGACCAAATGCATCGTATCCTGAGCGTGCATGGATTGATGAAGGAACAGCGCCCGGCTGAGTTCATCCGTATCTTCTCTGACGAGGAAACCATGCTCAATCAGTCCCGAACGAAGCTCTGCATCGCCCTCATCAACAACTTCCTCGGCTCCACTTGGATGCAGACACTCCAACACCCGATTTCTTTCTTCTCCCGTAAAGGATGCGATGGCCCCCGTATAGCTGTTGTAAAGGACCAGGGCGCCTTCTTCATTATCACTCTGCGCATTAAAGCGCGATGGCTTCCAGTGATCCCGGATTACATCCCGATTCATCGTGTCCATTCCATATTCCCATCCTTCACTTCTTCATTTCTAAGTTTCTAAGTCTCCAGGTTCCAAATCCCTAAGTGCAAAGGGAAAGGACCTTTCGTTTGGCACTTTCCATCATGAAAGGAACACCGGGTCGCTTCAATGACCTCAGTCACTTTGCACAAAAAAACTCCGGGCTTAAGGTTCCGCAAGGGAGCCTGCAAGCCCGGAGTTTCTCTCTTTCCGGTTTGTTACCGCACAATATGTTATTCGCCGCCGTTCAGCAGCCTGATAAATTCGTTCTCATCCTCAATCACCGGAATGCCGAGTTCCTGTGCCTTGGCCAATTTGCTTCCGGCTTTCTCGCCGGCGATCACCAGATCCGTCTTCTTCGAGACACTGCCGGTAACCTTCGCGCCGAGCGCTTCCAGCCGCTCCGTCGCCTCGTCACGGCCGAGCAAGTGCAAGGTGCCGGTCAATACGACGGTTTTGCCGGAGAAGAAGGAATCCGTCACCGGAGCCGTTACCTCCGGCGCTTTGGCTTCAACGCCTTGGGACAGCATCTTTTGAATGCCGGCTTGCATAAACGGGTCGGCAAAGAACGAAACGATGCTCTCGGCCACAATGCCGCCGATATCCGGCAAGGAGGTCAGCTCCTCGACAGTGGCGGACATGATCGCGGACAAATCGCGGAAATGATCGGCCAACACTTTCGTTGTCGACTTGCCGGTGTTTGGAATACCGAGCGCGAACAGGAAGGAAGCGAGGTCGCGTCCCTTGCTCTGCTCAATCGCCTGGAGCAGATTATTCGCCTTTTTCTCTCCGAACCGGTCCAGCTTGATCAAGTCCTCAAACGATAGAGTATACAACTCAGCCGGTTCGCGGACATTCAGTTCGTCATGCAGCTGATCGGCGGTTTTCTCGCTGAACGTTTCGATATCCATCGCGTCGCGGGACGCAAAATGCGTGATCCGGCTGACGATCTGCGGTTTGCAGTCCAGCCGGTTGTTGCAGAACAGATGAGCTCCGCGCTGCTCTAACGGAAAACCGCAGGCCGGGCAGTTTTCCGGATAAACGATCTCCCCGCCGTCCTGTTCCTCGGTCACTTTGCCGAGGATTTCCGGAATAACGTCGTTGGAGCGGCGGATGAACACACGCGTGCCAAGCGCGAACTTTAGATTCTTGCGTTCAATATCGCCCACATTGTTGAGCGTGCAGTTCTGCACGGTGACTCCGGCGAGTTCCACGGCTTCCACCTTCGCGAGCGGCGTGATTTTACCCGATAAGCATATTTTTATATTTCATACTTTTGTTTAATAGACGTTTAGATTTAGTTTGGTTTTATATATATACGCAAGTAAATATTTCGGCGTAGCAGAGCCGCGTGGTTAATGAACGAGAGACATAACATTAGAGTGTCATCAATTTAAGAATAATTCTCCGCCTACCAGTTTAACAATCGCTTCCCGTTACTTGAAACACAGAGGAAGCAGGTATTTTCTCACTCCGCATAAGTCCCTTCACTAACCGCCCCATATTTCTTAAATTGTGCCTCAAGTTTATCGATCAAATAATTGCACGCTGTTTCGGTAATCTGGATATGAGATTTTTGATGATGAGTGGATAAGATCTCCGAAGGGTGCCTTTTGCGATTGGGGTATAAATCCGAGCTTAAGTCACGGCAAAGCTCGATTAAGGAAATGCCATTTTTAATGGGAGCATTTAGATACCGACCCCGATGTAATTCGACATAATAAGGGTAACGACCGGCAGTTTCCTTATAGAACCGATCCTCCGGTCCAATTATGTTATTCGGTTTAAAACCACTTGTTTTCGCGTAACCGATAATCATCGGGGTTCCTTGCCCTTGTTGGTCGTAGCTTACAACTGCCATGAAGATCAGTTGTCCCTCTTTAATACCGGACGGTCTACGACGGAAGAATGTTCTGTCCATGTGTTCGTACAGTTCTCGTTTGCGGTCGAGATAAACACGGCTATTCGGTATGCGA
Organism: Paenibacillus sp. FSL R5-0407; assembly: GCF_038009185.1. Lineage (NCBI taxonomy): Bacteria > Bacillati > Bacillota > Bacilli > Caryophanales > Paenibacillaceae > Paenibacillus > Paenibacillus sp. FSL R5-0407. The sequence continues at coordinate 2,997,559 of NZ_JBBPAX010000001.1, forward strand.
TCTTCACTATTACCCTCGAACTTGATCCAGATGCCAGTATTACGCTGCTCCCCCTGGCTGTCATCTTCCTTCAAGGCAATCTCGATGAAATCAGAAGTTACATCCGTGGCCGCTGGAATTGCATGTACGATAGAGCCGGATACATCCTCGAGTTTTGCCCCCCATCTAACGTTGTTATACTCCACGAGCGTTGGGTCTTTCTTCTTCCCTTTCCGGCCGGGCAGAGATTCATTAATCTTCGCCTTCTCCCGATCAATCATCTGCTGTGTGACTAGCCAGCTCCCTGAATGTTTAATCCGATTTAATAGCCCGGCGAAGTAATCAGAGCACTCCTTAGCAAAAGCCGGCTCTTGCTCCATGTACATGCCGAACTCGTGATTCTTATAAAACCCATTAAAGGTAAAATTCGCGGACCCGGTAATAACAGATTGCCCATCAAAAATGTAGAGTTTGGAATGAAGATCTTGCAATGCGTATATTTTCGCACCTGCATGCAACAATCGTTCCAACCCATCAACACTGCTGGCTCGCTGAATAAAGTCCTCGCGATAGAACCGGGTGATGAGATTGCATTCAAGCCCCTGTGTACTCTCCAGAGATTCCGCAAGGGAACTGGCCGTATTCCTTCCGATGAAGGGCGAGATGATATTGATTTGCTCTTTACATCCCTCAAGGAGATTATAAAACCGTTCTCCAAAACCTCTGCTTATAATATGTATTCCCAAATTGATCCCTCCCTGTTTTAAGAATAACACGAGGGTTGATGGTCTTGGGGTCCCGCCAACATTTTAACGAAAATATACGCTAAGCCTTTGGATGTTTCCGGCTTCGCTTTTTTTCTTACTCTAAGTCCAATAGTCCGGGCGGCATAGCCCGGACCACCGGTTATTCAACTTCCAGTTCTTTCAGCGGTGGATTGGCCATCTTCAAATAAAAGGTTGGCGCTACGGCGCTGACCCTTTTCTTTTTAAGGAGTAAAAAGATCAAACTGGACTCTTTGGCTTGAGATACTCACGTTTACAAATATGGTCCATAAAGTAATCCGTCATCCAATTATGGCGGACGTCCCAGAAGCACATATTGCAACTTCTTTGATACAGGAATACTTCCAGGATTTGTGGGAATAAATGTTTATTAAGTTCATGGCTTCCTTCCAGTTTGGATAACAAGCTGAGTAGAAGGAACCATTTTGTTGTTGAGGGGACTATTCGATATGGTTAATAAAACAGGTTTCGCCATTGGCACAATCCCATCGTTTTCCATCATCGCCTTAGCGGTAGGGTTAATGAACCATGTCATGGTCATTCCCTCCTTGTTGCAAGAGGCGAAAAGAGACGCGTGGTTAAGTGTTTTGGCCATGATTTTGCCGTATATAATATGGACACTTATTCTCTACTACATCATGAAAAAAACAAAACAGCAACCGATTGTGACCTGGTTACAGGGGAATTATGGAACGGTCATTTCCGTCGCATTTCGTTTTTTTTTCATCGCCTATCTATTTTTGATTATTGTTTTAACGGTAAAGGAAACAACCACTTGGACGCATGCCTCCTACTTGCCAAAAACGCCACAACTTGTTTTATCCGTTTCATTGATTCTTTTATGTTGTTATGCCGTCCATTTCGGACTCCGAACCATTGCGATTACTGCGGGCATTTTGCTGCCGTTCGTGGTTGTATTTGGGGATTTTGTCATGAGCTCCAATCTTCCCAAGAAAAATTATGCTTTGTTGACACCCATCATGGAACATGGAGTGGAGCCCGTTCTCAAAGGATGTATGTATGTAGGTGGAGGACTTGCAGAATTCATTATTATTCTGCTATTCCATCATCGAATGAAATCAAACGTTCGTCCATGGTCGCTATGTTTATTGGCTATCTTTCTGATCATACTGGTATTGGGGCCAGTTACCGGCGCAATTGCTGAATTTGGTCCTTTTGAAGCGTCGAAACTGCGGTACCCGGCTTATGAAGAATGGCGTCTCGTACAAGTTGGAAAATATATTCGGCATGTAGACTTCTTATCCATTTATCAGTGGCTATCGGGGGCATTTGTCCGGGTTTCCATTTCGCTGCTTTTACTAATCGATCTATTGCCAGCAAGTCATAACAAGAACTTTAGGCTTGTATGGTTAACGCTCCTCGGCATCATTATTGTCGTCGTTGTTGAGTTACCCGTCAGCGACATGCAATATGCCAGCTTTTTGAAACAGGTATATTTACCTTTGTCATTAGGTTTAGTTGTAGGGGTATCGCTTTTGTTGTTTATTGCTGTACTCGTGAAAAATAGAACTGGAGTGAGACATAAATGAAATTTCGCCGGTTATGGAAATCCCTGTTGAAAAATTATACAACCTCCCCGGTACCATCGGTTGCCCTGCCCCAAAATCACGAATGGTCACCGGAAGGGTTCCGCTCCTTATTTCGCAATTGCGCAGATGTGAAGATGGATAAGTATGACTTTGGCGATGTGGACTCCCTGCAAACGGTACACCTTATCTATTGCGAAGGGTTGGCGGAAATTCAGCAGATCAACGAATACGTGCTTCCGCGATTGGAAAGTATGTTGCATCATTCGAAACCTGGTATAGGGTTCGATAAAAAGCTGGAATTAACCCGAGTCGATCAGACTGGGGATCTGACAACCCGCGTATTTTCGGGTCAACTCATCATTTACTTTTCAAACCTGAATGCTCTTTATGCATTGGATATTGCTTCTCCCCCTCATCGAAGCCCCTCGGAATCAAACACGGAAATATCCATCAAAGGGCCAAAAGACGGGTTCGTGGAAGAACTAACAACCAACGTAGCATTAGTTCGCAAACGCCTTCGCACCAATTCCCTTTGTTATGAACAATTTACGATTGGAAAAAGGAGCAACAGCAAAGTGGCTTTGCTCTACATCGAAGATATCATTCAGCCTGAAATTGTGAAGGAGGCGAAAACCCGCTTACAACACATCGATATAGATGCCATAATGGGGAGCAGCCAATTGGAAAAAATCATTTCCGATTATTCGTTCACCTTATTCCCTTTACTGGATTATTCCGGTCGCCCCGATTATGTTGCAGACTGTCTCATACACGGACGATTCGCCGTTATTGTCGAGGGGGCCCCTAATGCCATTATAGGACCTGCCAATTTAACCCTCTTACTAAAATCACCTGAAGATGCCTATTTCCCGTTTTATTATGCTACTTTGGGGATGTTTTTGCGTCTTGTGGGTCTAGTCATATCATTGCTGCTGCCGGGTTTTTGGATTGCGCTTTCGTCCTTTAATGTGGAACAAATACCGTATCCACTTTTAGCAACGATTTCGATGTCAAGAATTGGCTTACCTATGCCTGGGCCCATGGAGGCTATTTTAATGATCTTTATGTTCGAGCTGTTTCGAGAAGCCGGAGAGAGGCTGCCTAAAGCGGTTGGCCAAACGGTAGCTGTTGTTGGGGGAATTGTGGTTGGGGATGCAGCCATTCGTGCTGGACTTGCCTCAACGACTTTGCTTGTCGTAGCGGCCGTAACCGCAGTTTCAAGTTTTACATTGGTCAATCAATCGCTCGTTGGTTCGGTAACCATCATCCGATTTTTTGTATTGATTTGTTCGTCGGTGCTGGGCATGTACGGATTTATTTTGTCTACGATTGCGATTGTTTTGTATCTTTCGCGGTTGGAGTCCTTTGGTGTACCGTATCTTGCCCCCTTATCCCCTTTAACTTGGAAGGACTTTATTGCGGCTGTTATCCGAAAACCGTGGAACACAATAAATCGCCGACCCGAAATGTTGCATACGAAAGATTCCACGAGAAGAGGTGATTCCTAAATGTCGGGATGGAAGAAATTGACGTCCATCTATTTGATATTCCCACTTCTTTTATCTGGCTGCTGGGATATTAAGGATATTCAAGATGTCAATTATTTAACAAGTATCGGGATCGATTATGTCGAGGGTCAATACGTCGTTTATGGGCAACTGCTGGACTTCTCGGATGTCGCAAAAATGGAATCAGGGAAGCCGCTCCAGCCAATTCCCGTGTGGGTCGGTCAAGGCATGGGGGATACGACACTTAGTGCCGTTAATGATTTGTACCACACATCGGAGATGCGGATTTTTTATGGCCAAATTATCACCGTTGTCGTAAGTGAGAACGTATTGAAAAAGGGATTAAAGGAGATCGATGAACTGCGGCACCGCTATTATGAAATGCGCTACACACCATGGTTTTTTGGCACTACAGAGCCGATAGACCAAATTTTCGCGGTAACTCCTTTTTTTAATCTATCACCGCTTATGTCATTGCTTCATCAACCGCAGGAGAGTTACAAACAAGAATCGGTCATTGCCCCGATAACCTCGAGGGAGTTCGTGTCCGATATCCACGAACCAGGAAAGGCGACCCTTTTACCTTCTTTATCCATTTCGGATCGGCGTTGGAAAAAAGGTGGAGACCCGCATTCGATGCTTGAAATGGATGGTGTTTTCGTTTTGCAGGATGGAAAATATCGAGGTCGGCTCACCAGGGAAAACATTCCGGGCCTCCGCTGGGTGGAACCCCAAACCCAACGTAGCCCTTTAATACTTCGCAGTGGTGGAAAGCCACAGGTTGCATTGTCTCTCGAGAATCCAAAGGTTAAAATCATTCCGCATGTCAAGGGAAAGGAAGTTACGTATACCGTCGATGTTAAGCTTTCGGGAAATGTTAGCGAGATCATCCAACCCATGTCTGAACGGCTTATGGAGGAGAAAGCGGCAGAACTAGTACAAAATGAAATCAAAAGAACGTTCGAAAAAGGGCTTGAAATCCATTCCGACCTGTTACAACTGGAACATGCGCTGTATCGTCAGAAAAATAAAGATTGGAAAAAAATCTACGCGGAAAGAGATTTCAAAATAACAACGGAATCCCTTCAAGAGATCAAGGTTTCGGTTAAATTGAACAATGCAGGGAAACTAAAGTTACCTTGAAACATGGTAAGTGTTGAAGTGGATGGAAGGGGGTCGATCAGGATAAAAGGAAGGAATGGCTAAATGAAACCCATTTCCAGATAACTACAAAAGAGGTGTTCCACAAAATGACACGGGGTAGGAAACTGTTATGTTCGTTAATTCGAATCTGCATCACTCTTAACTGGATCGTTGCGATTTTCTTCGCGTTCCACTTCGCAATAACCGGGAGGATGTATATGTCAAGCTCCCCGGTTTCCTCAATGTTTGTTATATTTACCTGTATCCTTGATGCAGTCCTGATTTTACCCCAATTTCTCAAAGACATAGAGAATGGGGTTAATAACCCCGAGGATAGTAAATGACGTCTATTGCTTCTCGTTGGCTATTTCATGGGAATCCAGGAAAATGCAACGAACGGCCGAATGATGAAGAGAATTTAACAAAACATCTTGTGGGTATTTCCAAATTTATTTTCGTGGTTAGTATTGCCAGCCAGATCGGGGATTTCGTAAAATATCGTTCTGGGAAGACAGTTGGCGCAATCAGTCATGTTTAAACTATTGCCGCAATCTGGAGAACTCATTTGGGAGCATTATAACGCGGACTGGGAAATCGATTGGAATTATAATAAGGGAAAAACAAAAGACGAAACTCGTCCGTATGGATATATTTTTGGTCATTCTATTGAATGGTGCAAAGTTGCTTGATCAGTACGCTCCGGAGGTTTGGCATGCCCTCTATGCCGAGCGATTATTTCGATTTGCAGCGACCAGGACTATTGGGCTTAGAGTAAGAAAAAACGCTAAGCCGGTCACATCCGAAGGCTTTGCGTATATTTTCGTTAAAATGTTGGCGGGACCCCGTCTTAAGAAAAGTTTCATCATTTCTTTTTTATCGCGATAAGGCATGACTACTTCCCAACCCAGACGTCACGACACGATAGTCCTCAAAAATAAACAAAGGTCCATTCGCATGGGCTATTCTTCAATAAATTTTATACTGTTACACTCGTGTCGACAAAGTGATTAGCAGAACCAGAACTACCACGCCGCTATGTACCCTTTATAACCAGAACATGATTGAACTAAAGTTTCTTTACCGTGACGGTCATTCTAACCGAATAAATTATGGTGTCACTTCGACGATTTCCGCGTTCATTTTAAAATAAAGCTGATTTCGGACTAACGCACCATCACGGCCATCGGCCCAAGGACCGATATATAACGCGAATCGATCATTAATGGAATGAAGTGGATTGTTCATCAGGCAAATACGCGCTTCGTGTTGATATGCATATTTAGGAAACTTATAGAAAAGTTCTTCCCTTTTATCTGTAGGCTCTATGAAAAATTCCTCTTTCTCAAACTCCTTATAATTTACGTGGCGGATAATGGCATTATCAATTTTATTTAGAGCCAATGCAGAGCCTACCTTAAATTTAAATGGTTCGACATGCAAAATTAACATTGAGTATGTTCGATCAGATGCAAGAGTATTACGAACTGTATCGTTTGCGAAGCCAGAGAAGATACGGTTATCAAAATAATGGCTTATCTGTTGCAAACCGATCTTTTTTTGTCCGTCATTCACTAAATCTTGCCCCTGATAAGAGTAGAAACAAAACGTTGGAATCAGATAAGAGGATTTCCGCCGTAGCTTTACAAAATTGCCGTCCGCGATGATCTCAAGATCATCACCGAGTTCCTTTTGCATCTGCTTGATTTTGGCATCACCTGTTCGAAGGCGTGCAAAGACACCCTCATCAGCATCCCCCTGTTCCTCATTGCCCTTCATTTTGGCAATTTGAATAAAGCTACCAAGCGTTCCGAAGCTAAGGTGGCCATTCTTAATGCGTTCCATCCAGCGGTACTCGCCGACCTTAAATAGTAATAATGAGTGTTTATCTGGAATCATAGAAATGTCCTTTCGTCACCCGACTCTAGATTCTACAAAAGCTATGCCGTCAAGTCACACCATTGAGAAATCCTAAAGTCAGACGATATTTTTTTTAAATAAGTTATACGGTGCGTTATCCGAGTTGGCGCTTGTAAATGTCAGGTGGAGATACGTTACACTTCGCGCTCGGGGCTATTGTCCTCTCCGAAAGACCGCAATCCAGTAGGTCATTCAAGGTATATCAGATGGAGGACGACGACCACTTAATCCGCCAGACCGTTTCTTACATGTAGCTCTTCGTCATTCCTTCAATATTCAAACGGAAGCGTTCCATAAATTCCTGTCGGAACTTAAAGTCGCTCAGGACTGTTTTATATCGTTTCTTAAGGTGTTTTATCAATGAGTGTTTTTTTGATGAGGACCTGCTCTCCTCCAGCATTGGAACAATTTTCGGGTCAAACAATAATTGGTAATGTTTTGGTTCAATAGATATAAGCATCAGTAAATGGTGCATTGCATCGAGCATGAAAGATATTCGAACTTGTTGTGTCTCTTTGAAAATTGCCGATTGGAATTTTGATGAAATAAAATGGATGGACAAAATATATTGTTCAATAACTTTAATAGTTTCGATCAAACGCCCTTTTGTAATCTTCCTATTTTCCATAACATCTTTACGCTTGGGGATGACGGTTGCAGAAACACAAATAATTATGTATTGGATGCATTCTTTTAATAAAATTTTCTTTTCCTCAGTACGCGCGATTACCGTTTTTAAGTCAAGATCTAGAATACCGTTGCGCTGGAACAACACCTCTACTTCCTCCTGATAATCATCAATATTTTCGAAGTCTTCCTTATAGCCGTAAAAAACATCTTCAAAGTGTTCAATATAGTCAGAAAGTTCTTCGTAAAAATGACGAAGTTTAGCCAATGCTTCAACGCGAATTTGGGACGATTTTAAGCTTTCGAGCTCCTTGTGAACATTGTCGTCACTCTCTCCAATCTCATTCACATTGCCCATCTTTTACCTCCAAGCACCTTGTTTTGTACATTATAATGTACAAATATAAATAAATTCAATTATATATTATGTCCTTGTTAGTTCCAAGTTACTCTGCTAGTATGGGCACATGTTTTTAACTAAGGAGGAGATCGAAAATGTTTACATCTACCGAAATTTACAACATTGTGCTCGCCGAGACTTTGGAGCTAGATTGGGATTGCCAAGACAATCTCCAGAACGCCTACGAGACTTTCAACAACTTGCCGATGAGTAAACAGAAGAAGTTTAATAAGTTGGTCAAACAAGCTGTTGCTACATGCCAAACCGATTTCAAATCGTTTCCGGAAAACTATCTCGATCCCGAGGATTTAGTAAGTCGTGAAGAGTCCATTTATTCTATAATCGAAAAGCTAGAACCGATCTTTGTGGATTTCCTCCAGTAACTTACAGCGCCCTTTATTGTGGGTCAAATGTTAATTAACTTGGCGGAAATAGAAGGAGGCCGGTTTCAAAACCGGCCCTCCTCGTCTTGTCCTAATCCTGACTCGCTACCTTAACGATCTTATTACCCTTAAAAAACTCAGCAATGGTGTAATACCTCGGGCCAGCATTATTGGCCTCCGGTTTTGGAAGATGTCTTAGATGAATGACTTCGTGCTTATCCAAGTTGTAAAAGCGATACTCTTCGTCCTTATGTTCAAAGCCAAATCTGGTTGCTGATCGATCTGCTATGTACCTTTTTATTCGTTCAGCAAAGTCTGCTTCGATACCGTCCAGAACTACCTCCAGGTTAGGTGAAAGCGGATCTAATACCACAATTTCTTTAATTTTATGACAGATTGTCAAGCTAAGTGCGACAGTTCGTCCATGAATGCTTCGTAAGCAGATTTCCAGCCTAGACATTTACGAGGACGATGGTTGATGAGGCGAATAGCTTTCGCTAGTTCCTCTTCCGACACCGTAGCGAAATCATGTCCTTTAGGAAAGAACTCGCGTAGCAGCCCGTTAGCATTCTCATTGGAACCGCGCTGCCAAGATGAATAGGGATCTGCAAAATAAACCTTGATGTCGTGGATGTTTTCCAGCGCATTATAACAAGCAAACTCCTTTCCTCGATCTGTCGTAGCCGTTTTAAAGGCACCTTGCGGGTATTGGCTGGCTGCTACACCAAAAGCGACTTCCATGGAGTGTGCTGTACGATCCGGCATTTTGATAGCGAGATAGAGCCTTGTTTTACGCTCGATAAACGTAGCTGCACAAGCCTTGCTCTGTCCACGGCTGGACACAACGGTATCCAGCTCCCAGTGACCGAAAGTCGTCCGTTTGCGTACTTCTTTGGGACGCTGATGAATGGATGTGCCAACAAGGAAACGCCCTCGTGTTTCCATAGGCTTGCGTCGCTTCCCTTTGTGGCGTAGCACTTCCGTCTCGGATACCGTTAGCTTGCCGTCATAGAGCCACCGATAGATCGTCTTGAAGCAAACGAACGACAGGCTTTCACATCGTCTCTTTTCTGCGATCTGTTCGGGCGACCAAGTCTGCTCCAGGCGCTCCTGCAGATCCTTAGCCAGCTCTGGCGTGAACTTACCTGTTGGAACGCAGGACACTCGTCTTTGTCGGTACGATCCTTGTGCAGCCTCGGCTTCATAGCACGCCTTTACTCGGCCTCGCTTGAGTTCTCGGGCAATGGAGGAGTGATGACGACCAAGATGCTGGCCAATGGCTCTCGTCGACCACCCAAGCCGATGTAACGTCTCTAGTTGTCCTCGTTCGATTATGCTAAGATGGGAGTAGCTCATGTTTGGGTTCTCCTGTAGAAGAAACACATCCTGCAAATTGATTACCTTCGTTTGATTGAATACATCCGGCAAAGCAATGCAATCAGTATGAAAATCAGGCAGAGAGCTTATATAGACTCCTCTGCCTGACTTGATACATGGGCTTATTAGGAATTGCTTAAATGACAACTCATCCCTTCTGATTCAAGGTCAGACTTGAGCCATACCGCCATCTACGAACAATTCGACGCCGTTCACATAGCTGCTTTCCTCCGAGGCCAGAAACATCACTGCGCTGGCAATCTCCTCCGTCTTGCCCAAGCGACTTAACGGAACGACATTCTTCGTCGATTCAAGAACTTGATTTAGCGCTTCGCCAAACAGATCATTATAAGCTGGCGTGTGGACCGTGCCAGGGCTCACTACATTAAGTCGTATCCCTGTGCCTTTCAAATCCATTATCCAGCTCCTCGCCATCTGACGGAGAGCCGCCTTGGTACCTCCGTAGACACTAAACGCTGCTTCGCCGATCGTACCCGCCGTCGAGCCAGTTATGATGATGTTTCCTGTCATATTTGGAAACAGCGGCAAAGCCTTTTGGATGGTGAACAAGGTACCCTTTACGTTCACGTTGAAGGTTGTTTCGTATTGCTCTTCCGTAATCTGACCCAAGGGCAGAAAGCTGCCAAGTCCAGCGTTTGCGAATAGAATATCCAGATGTCCTTTCTCCTGCTTTACCGTATCAAACAGTTTATCCAAGTCCTTCAAATTAGAAATGTCACCTTGAACGCCGGTAACCCGGTCACCGATCAATTTAACTGCCGCGTCTAGCTCGCTTTGTCTACGGCCGGTAATGAATACGTAGGCTCCTTCCGAAACGAATCGTTGTGCCGTCGTAAGTCCGATTCCGCTTGTTCCTCCGGTGACAACTGCTACCTTACCTTCAAATTTTCCCATATCTAAAGCCTCCTATGAAATTAATGCATCCTACTTGACCTTAAAGGTTAAAGATTCAACGTCATCACACATTTTAGGGACTTTTTAGACAACCCCTTCATTATTTATGAATTCACCATAGAACTTGCAAGTTCTTCAATTACTTTTGCTGTTTTTACTACATCTTCCGCAACTAATAAGTGCGTGCAGTTTTCAAACGGAATCACTTCAGAATTCGGAATCTGTTCCTTCATGTATTCCGCTGTTTCTTTTGAGTAAAGTGTACTCTTTTCTCCATACACAATTTGTGTTGGTACAGTGATTTGTGGTAACACGTCACGATAATCGCCAACTGCCATCGCATGCCACATTGCCGCTAATACATGAGGGGTATTGCCGTTGACTACTAAATTGAGCTGCTCTTCCATCATTTCACCAGTCAAGTATGGGACGATCACTTTAAAGAAAGGCTTTGCGAATTCCATCAAGCTATCATTGATCACTGTCAAATCATTCAATGAGTCTTCCCGCGTATATTTACCGTGATAAAGACCTAAATTCCAATCCTCTTCATTGACTAATTTTGGTGTCATGTCGAACAACGATACGGCCTTCAATCTGGATACACCGAAGTTTTTTACATACTCGAATGTCGTAGAAACCCCCATCGAGTGTCCAACTAATGTGACATTCATCAAGTTAAGATGCTCCATTAGTTCTTCCAAATCGGAAGCGAATCTCTTCAATATCAAACCATGCTCCGGGCGATCAGAAGCGCCATGTCCTCTCAAATCAAAAGACACTACATTGAACTTTTTGCTCAATTCTTCAAATGGTTGATCGAATGCTCTATGATCCGATGACCAGCCATGGACGAGCACAATCGGTTGTCCTTCTCCTTTTTGCTGATAATACAATTTGACGCCGTCACTTGTTTCGAAAAATGCCATGATGCTTTCCTCCTTCTAGTAGGTCTCAACATAAAGTTGTTGTTAAATTGTTTATAAAAACACTTTATTGCATAACTTTTTCTACCATAAATAAAGTTTACTCCTGCATTATCTGAATAAGGTTGCCGCATGTATCGTCGAAGACAGCTATTGTGACTTCGCCCATTTGTACAGCTGTAGATGCTATTTCTCATTTATAAAAATTAATATGCATTCGTTATATGACTTCCCCATTCACGGTTAGGTTGCAACCAGCTAACGCTTCTTTCCACAATTAAATCATCCAGTCTTACTTCGTAATCCTTGCGGTATGGTTTGGTAAATTCTTCCGCAAGCCAGCTATCTCTCGTGCCTTGCCATGTTTCATAAATGATCAAGTCATCCGGCTGATCCAGATCGTCCGAAACAATGGCGCTAATGAATGCCTTCTCGGATGACATCTCCTCAATAAGGGAAGATAGCTCCTTGCGGAATTCTTCTTTTTTCCCTGGTTTAGCTTTGAATCGAATATTCAGTTGAACTTGTTGATTGGACATGTTGACTCCTCCTATAAGTTTCATATATGCAGTGATTCCGTTACGGCATTTATCATAACGCTAGATGAATAATTCGACAGTAATTTAGATTACGTCGAAAAGCATACAGTCGAAGGAAAATTCATACAGGTCACGAAATCAAGCCAGTTCTTTCATCGCTTTTTCGATATGAATCATGACCATTCTACGGCTGGTCACGAGAATACCTTCATTGGATAGTTCTTGTAGGGTAAGCGATACCGCTTCTCTTGTGGCACCGATCATATTGGCCAATTCTTGATGAGTCAGGGGAAAATCGATTTTTTGGTATCCATTTTCTTCTATGCCGAACTTTTTAGATAGTCGGTTGAGAAAGTAAAGCACTTTACCACGTAGATCCCTAAAAACCAATTTTTCCACCAATTCATCCTGATCTCGCAGGCGTTTGCTTATTTCCGATAAAAATCGTAAAGACAATTCAGAATACTTGCCTAAAAGCGGTTCGAATTGTTCGGTCGGAATCGAAAAAACAATCGAGTCTTCTATCGTCTCCACATAAGTCCCTCTTGTGCCCAATGAAAACGTTTCAACTTCGCCAAACATGCCGCCTTCGCTTAGGATGCAGACCGTATGTTGTTTGCCGGCCGAATTGGTTTTGTATAAGCGAAGTTTACCGGCGATTACGAAAAACAAGCCATCCCTTTCATCACCGGGCGTCTGAAGAATAGAGTTTTTTGAAAGCTTATACGTATTTGATCTTGTGACCAATTGTTCGATTTCACGGATAATTTCTGCCGGAAGCGATTCAAATATCTTTATTTTGGGCAAAAATGATGTTATGTTTTCCATCGCCACATCATGTAACATTTTGCCCCTCCTTTCCATGTTGCGAACGATAACCGCTCCACTCTCCGCGATAATCGTTCCTCGTGTATCATAACCTATAGCGGAGTGTTACATCCATCATAAACCACCATAATTTCCTCTTCTGTAATCCAGATTACAAAGCTTTTCGCTTAGAATCCAAAGACGAATAAGAACCTATATCCCTACAAATACTTACGAAAACTTGATGTTAGTTTGCTTGCACACACCGATACGATTTTAGATCCGAATGTATCTCGCTTATAAGGAAGAGATATAAAACATATGAATCATGGGCTTCTTTGTTTTTAGCTGTCGCACTTCATAGTACAATCCGTCTTATATAAAAACTCCATCTCCCCGCCACCGGCCGATCGAAATGTAATATAGATCGGGGTTTTATAGGTAAACCCTTTGCGATGATGAGGGCAAGCATGAATAAAGTGATCCTTCGTTAATTGAAGAGTTTCGCCAGCCGCTACAGACAATACCTCTACCTCATAGAAGTTCATCCCGTTTTTCACTCCTGTCAGAAAATCTGTATACTCACGAACAATACCCAAATCAATGCTAAGATTGTGCTTTGACCTCATAAAATCATTCAGCAATTTAATAATCTCATTCCATGTGATACTAATGAATCCAGTCTCGATTGGGTGCATCATCCGGTATTTCGTGATCGTAATACCTATGATTGGGATATCTTCTTCTCCTGGAAAGTATGCCGGATTAAGATATGAGGATAGCTGCAACGTGAGATTATTGTCCTTTACAAGTCCCTTCTTTGAACTCTTAGCTTCCATAACGATGACAAAACGCTTGACATTCCCCCGGTAGAAGGAAAGGGTAATGTCCCTACGGATATTTACATAGCCCTCCGAAAGCATTTCGGCGTCAACCTGCACATAATCGATCTCACTTAAAGGAAGACCTCCCGATGTTGCAGGGGGGAGGATAGACTTAATAAACATGAAAACTAGATTTGGATATTTTGAAAAGGTATATGCCAGTCCCTTGGTTTGTTTGGTCTCATTGTCCCCATCAATAAGATCAAAAAATGATGAATATCGTTTCGAAGAGTGGGCTTTATATAAGCGGAAAGAAGCTTTCACTAATACCATCCCCTTATTCTATCAACTCGAATGAAGTTAGTTATCAAATGAAACAGCGGTTGCCGCGGACCGAAAATAAAGTCCTAGACTCCCGCCGCATAAATGTTGTATTTCCGTTCCCCGATTAGCTTTGATCAACCTTCCACGATTCACCACATAATGTGTATGGTCCACCGTGCTGTTTGTTCTGTAAACCTGTTACTTATTTCTTTTTTTCTTTTGGGTCTGATCCCCTATTTTTATTTCAAAAACTTTACCCAGTCTAAGGCATCATCACCAGAGTTAATAGACTTAATTACGAAATCACAAATAGAATACTGCCCCAGTTTAAGTAATGCCAAATTGTATGAATTAAATATTAATTCTTTTGAATTCTTAGATGGGAGCTTGTTTAACCTACATGCTACAATAACTTCAAGTTTTTTATTGCAGTACTCATGCTCCCCGGTATATGGAATTTTGGGAATGCGAACATAATTCCATGAATTAGAGGTATAACCTTTTGCTTTCATCACAGAACAGAATGCGCTTGAACTAGTTGTTGCATTAGATTTAATCAAATCTTCGGCAATAATAGCTTCCTCTGCCCACATTGTAATTGGCGGATTGCTCTCGAACGGATGGTCTCCACGAGATATTCCACAATCAAACTTTACCGCAAGAGTAAGTTTTTTATAACAATATTGTATGATTACTTCTTGAATTAACTTAGGTAATGGGAGGTTCTCATTCACTTTTAAACCATCAAATTTCTCAAAAAGCTCCTTTAGAATCTCCACTCTGTTTTCTCTTACAAGTCTTAACGTCCGTAAATTATCATTGAATTTAACTCTATCGTGTCTTTGAAGTAAAAAGGTTTCTACATAAGTGGAATGCTCTTCGACAGGCGTTGCTACATTGTAGGTACTTAGTGTTGTTTTGATAAATTCAACTATTTCTTCTTGAGAATATTCGGGATTATTTAGAACCTCCGCAATATCTTGTTCAGCTAGAAAGTTAGGATTTTCATGCAGCACTTTCTTTAATGATTCTATTAATTGTTCATTAAATTTCTGTTCTGCAAAATTGACTCTTCTGTCATTGAAACTGCCCATAGGAATTACAGTTGCAGCTGGATTAAGTACTTCAATTGATGTACTTATAATTGATCCGCTACTTAATTTTGTCAGGTCATGTGAAAAATCGTGCATGGCTATTTGAGCGTGTTGCGTCATGCTCTCATAATCTGTATCATCTTCTACACTAGTCCCCATATTGTAGATAAACATGGTTTTTGAGCCAGCAAGTACAGGCAACATTTTATTTATTGATTCAGTAAATTCACTTCCATTGTCCGATCTCATGACAAATATGTAAACATCAGCGTCACTCACACTTTGTAATCCTTCAACATCTCCTGATACTCCAGGAGTGTCTGTTACAATCAGTCCTTCATCAGTATCGCTCATTATGCTAATTGCAAGATCACTTGCTTCTGTAGTAATTTCAATAAAATCTTCTTTAGGATCTAACTCCTTCTTTTCTCCAGCTTTTTCATGATTTCTCGAATAACTGTTATGATTGTTGATGTTATCAAGAAATCTAATTACCCCATCCTCGTCAAAATTCTCTTGTATGCCATTGATAGTTGAGTTAGGACTAATAAATCTGATGTGATTGCCCTGATCAGAGCAATTTTTTTTCACAACAAGTCGTACATTAACTTTTGTAAAGTCACGTCCAGGCCCAACAAAATACTTAAAAAAAAGTTGCTGGTAACGTGTGAACCTCGCAGCAATCCTACTTTTCCCAAGCCTAGCCCTTCCAATAAGCACTATTTTTTTAAACACATTGTTCCCTCCCATAGTTTTTAGTGATTCCGAAGTGATTTGTCCTCTTCTATCTAGCCATAAATCTATCTCCCAGGCATTAAATATGGGACCTGACTTCAGCTCCGCGACTGCCTTAGGGAAATCTGAATATCTCTTTCTCCAATTCGTTACGGCTGCATTTGTTACATTTGCAATTTTTGCTATTTCATACATGCCGACAAATTGACCACTCATACCCCTCACACACTTTCTTTTGTTAACATATTTTATTTGCCTGTTTATTTTATAAACACTGTATGTTTTTCTTGTATGATACCTTGTTTCACTTCGAAAAGCAAATACTTTCCAGAGTAACAATGTTAAAAAATAATTAGCCCATCTCGGAATTCCAAGAAGGGCTAATTATTCGTCATAATTTAAATATTTACAAGATTATCATATAGAATAAATCGACTTTTTCCCTGCGCAATACGGGCATTTCGAACCTTTTACCCTTCGTTCTGTTGGAGCAAGCCAACTATGTCCTTTTTTGCATTTCCACCAGATCATTTTGCTGGAACCTTCTGAAATTGAATTTATATTTATTCCAACATTTTTATCATGATCAAGTTCGATTAAAAGTAATGGATATTTATTGAATACTGAATCTTCTTCTGATATTCTTGCCCCAGAGCAATAAGGGCATTCCTTTCTTTTTGTCATTGAGCCAATTTTTTCATTCCATTTGTGCTTCCCACAAATCCAATTAACCTCTTTATTGCTGTGAGGAAAAAAGTTTTCCGGCTTTAAATCGCCATTCGAATCATAATCCCAATAACTCGCTGCTTCTGGTTCTAATGCTTTAAAACTGTTTTTATCAGGGATGACAACAGTGTTGTTACAGAATGGACACTTTTTTCTATCACTCACCCTTTCACATATACTGTCATTCCATTCATGGCCTTCCTTACACTGCCACCAGACTTTCTTGGTACTCTTCTCTTTAAACTGATAAGGTTTTAATTTTCCATTCTTTATCGGATGCCATTCAGAAGCTATGTCCTTATGTAAAGTTTCTAAGTCGTTTTTGCCCCTAATCGCTAGTCTACCTGAACAGTACGGGCATCCACTTCCGTTAGCCCTTGAGTATATTACGGCTTCCCATTCATGACCATTGTTACATACCCACCAAACTTTTTTAGAAGATCCGCGCATAGCAATCTGCGGCGTGAATTCCCCATTTTTGGAAGGATGCCATTCTTTCGCCAAAAGGGGGTCTGTGGTTGAAAGATCGTTTTCTCCAACTATCGGGACCTGGCCTGTACAATATATACATCCATGATCTCGAACTGCTCTATTTTTAACCAAAGCTTGCCATTCGTGGCCGTTTTCGCATATCCACCAGACAGGAACCGGGTAACCGACATATATTTCATCCACAGGAACTACATTCTTTTCATTGTTATACTCTTTGGTTATACTTGGGTAATCGTTTACTATGTACTTCCTTGAGCTCATATTAACTCCTTATATATTTTTAATTCTATTTATTAATTCGAAACTTATTTTATCATCTTCAACATTTTGGAAGGTATCTTTCACCACCCCTAAGATGTCTGTATCAACTTCTGAAATTACCCTATCTTCACTTAGTTCAACGCCATCATCTTCAAAAACACCATTTTTCTTTAATATTTTTTCCGCTTCCCTATCCCACAAGATATGTGTCAGATCGTCTTGTTGCCTCACTTTCCTGGTTAATTCGTGTATTTTTTGTTTTTGCGCATCTAGGATTTCTTTAGAAGTTTTCTCGCGTTTTTGATATTCAGCATATTTTTCATCAATCTCTTTACTCATCCTTCTAATTTCTAAATCTCTTTCTTGAACCCGAGTTTTTAATTTTAGATTTTCTTTAATAAGCTCAGTATTTGCGTTTGACATATCTTCCAACAAAACATTAAGATTATTTAATGCAACCTTCAAATCATCCTTCTTCATAGAAAGATAACTGTTTATTTCAATTTGTTTAAATACAGTTTTTGTAATTGGTATTTTCTTATTAGAAAGGCCTGTTATTCTCGCATTCAGACCCTCTAAATATTCTTTTGCTTCTGGATCCCTGTTAATAACGTAGTACTTGAAATTGCGCAATTCCAGTTCATCATTCGCGTATTTAGCAATTTTAGAGGCATTTAAGAAAACTGTACCTCCCGTATACGCTAAATACGAGTCAATTATGTTCTTTATTTCTTCTGTCGCATAAGCTTTAGGTCTTCCCATTTTATTTGTCATGCATGTCCCCTCCCCCCAGCTCTTCAACATATGCATTTATCAAATTTTCAACACTCGCCTTTAATTGACTTTTCAAAATCACATATTCATCCGTATTTCTATATTCCTTTTCAGAGGATATCCACCTTTTAAGTCTTTTTAATCTTTCTTCCACTTTTAGTTCTTGTTTTTTAATCAATTCTTTTCGGTTCTTATTGCCTTGAAAGTGCTTGCATATTTCACAATCACCCGCAACTGCATAGCAGTCTCCCAAATTTCCTTGAGCAAATAATGTTGAAAAGCATTTTCCTTGGTCAACTTCAACGAATTTCTTTAATTCGCCTCCACGTATTATAAACTCCTTGCCGTTGCCTACTACTGATTCAACAATAATTTCTTTTCTTTTTGACAACTCAAATAAGCTGTACGCCTTACATTTTATAAGGTTTTTCATGTTACCTGAATAGTGAAATATCATATCTACATTTTCGTGACCTGTAATTTCTTTTGCCATAAGAATATTGGCTCCGTTAAGAAGCATATTTTGCATAGCTATATGTCTAGAATCACCTAATGAAATCTTCACTATTTCATTAACCTTCAATTTATATGCCTCGCCAACAATATTTGTCTCTTTTAATTTATCTTTTGGAATTACTCTATAGTTATAATATTTCTCGATAACATCACAATAAAAAACATCTAATAACCTAGAAAAATGTTTTGTATGAAAGAAACCATGATCTTTAAGCCGGTTACTTGCATTTACATATACTTCATTAACAAACAATGAATCTATGTTTGATTCTTTATAATTCTTTACCAGTTTCTTGTAATCGGAAATCATTGCTGCTATTTCATTCGAAACTGCATACTCATAAATCTTATAATCTTCATCTATCTTATAAGTAATATTTCTATTTCTACTTGTGTTGCCTTTCATTTTTGATCTTCTTATTTTAAGATACTGGACCCCATTTCTGACCTCTACACATTCTTTTGGTATTAAGGTAAACTCAGTGACTCGCACCGGAAGTATCATGGTGATATTCCACCATAAATAAATCGGGTAAAAGAATATCTTTTCATCGATAGTCGCATTGCTCTTCCAATACTCCTCCAGTATTCTTCCAAATAAAAAATAACTCTGATATTCTGCTAAATCTCTTCTTTTTACATAATTATATTTATCTCGTTCTTCCTCAAGGATAATATCTTCTGAGGTAAAGGGCATTAATTCAATAAAATCTTGAATTCCTGTTTTAAATAATAAATAGCGCTTTGTAGGGATTTTCGTTAAGCATTCCGTATTGTATAACAACTCTTTAATGTTATGCACCAATTCTTGCAAAGTGCCTATAATGTACTGCCCTATACAAAAACAAATATAGCATTTTAATACTTCTTTGAATTCCGTTACAGAATAATGATTCATATGCTTTTTTACATACACTTCATCAAAAGTAAAATCTATAGTAACCGAATCCTTTTCATCATGTAACAGCCATGCATCATCGTTAAATTCAGTTTGTATAACACCATCTTTTTGATAGATTTTGAATTTTTCCAAAGCAATATTTTTTTCTTCAGCGCCTATTGTTGAAACCACTTTATGCCGGCTAATATTTCTATTTTGAGTGATTAATGCTAACATTGCCGTTAATCCTCTCCCAAGAAAAGTCTTTGATACTCTGTTATATCCTGTTTATAGATATGCTTCATGGACGCTAGAATTTCATAGACAGCAGGATACAACTTGTTTTCCAAAATCGCTTTCCATTTAAATCTTTCGGCTCTTGTCTTCGCATTTTGAAATTTCATTCTATCAACTTTTATCTCATTATGAAGATCGTTCAAGAACGTTTTTAAATACATTTCCGACCCGCAGCCAATGCAATGTTCTCTATTAGGCATGTTACATTCTTCTCCAAATGCCTTCCTAATGCAATATACATCTTCATTCTTCCCCAGGCATTTACCGTCAGCAATTTCCTTTAGTGCATTTCCCGCAATCTCTGTTACATTTTCATCATTTATGTATTTAATTATTTCCGATATTGTCTGTTTCGCTTTTAATTCGGCTTTTTCGTCTTTTTGCAAAAGCAACTCTATTTCATGTGGTATCATCCCAAGCTCTTTTATGGTTTCTGTTTGTTTGTCTATATGTTTTTTTTCAAATTCATTACTATACAAAGCACTGCAAAGTAAATATGGAACAAAACTACAAACACCTCGTTCAAAAAGAATTCTTGTAATATCGTCAACAGAATACCCGTCCATCTTTGCTTTTAGATATTTAGATGTTACTTCTGGTAACGAGCCTAAACCTCCCTTATGGCTTCTGGAGTACGCGGCCAGTAAATAACCATTGTTGTTATTTTTGTCACCGCTCTCCATAATTCTTTCCATATATGCCTTATTCGCTTTTCTGTTTGATATTAATCTTCCGGCAAATAAACTATTGTAATCTGCTCCAAACAATTCAACAGCATACTTGACGTTATTAGGGTACCAGCATAGGGGGCTTCCTTTTCCCTCTAATATAGAATGAGCTTCGCATAATGCTAGAAGCATGCCGATTGTTGATCTAAAACTTTCAGGAATATACATCTTTAAATTAGGGGAGTTCTGACGCCTTTTTGATTTTCGTGGCCTTTTACTTTCAAACCCAACTCTTACAACTAACTCATTAACATATGGAATCCAAGTTGCTTCACAATAATCATGCTCTTTGACCATTCTTATTATTTCTTCCGGCTCAACGTTTAAAGTTACATGAGGAATGTTATTTACAATATCTGCCTTACGCCAAGCGCAAACATAGTGCATTGCATGATACAACCACGTTGTTGCTACAGGTTTACTATTTGCTGCTTTATTGAGCATGTTCCTATCTTTCCAGTACTCTTCATTAAAAACCATATATGCTAATTTCAAATAAACAGCATCATCATATGCACTATTATCTTTTTTAACTGCACCTACATGTGCATCGAACTGGTTAATAATGGAGAACATGCATTTTTCCGTTCGGCTTATATTGAATATAAGATTTGAGAACAGTATGTTGGCATTCTTTGTGATATTATCTGTTGCAAACTCCACATATGTAGAGATTTCTTCATCGTTATATTGATTTATTTCTTTTTTGCAGGTTGATCTTAAAAAGTTTGCCAGCTCATTAAGAGCGTTTTCCATATCGGGCGGGCTATCCTTTGCAAGTTTTAACAACGCCGTTTTAGTTTTATGATTACTACTAAAAAAATCATCTTCTAGAAGAATTCTAAATTTCTCATCTTTAGTTTTATTATATAATTTTAGTTTTAAAACTATATTGCTCTTAAATTGTTCTTTATCGTTCTTGTTTATATAAAATACTATTGGATTATATGGTTTTGAGATTAGTCTGTGTTTTACTTTAATCCCGAAATAATTCAACCCTGAAAAAAACGAATGAAGTTCACTGTATTTCGCTTGACTCTCTCTACTAGTAAAATCAACCGTTATGTCTTCATTTTCACTGATGCATTCAGCTATAACATCCTTTAAGCCAATCATTGATTTATCTAATCTGTCGGCTTCTTCAAAATCCACTTTAGATATATAAGCCACATTCTGATACTCGATAATACTGATTCCCAGCGCCTTCATGTTACGCTTCAATGCTGCTGCGGATATACCAAAATGTGCCGATGATATATTTATTGAAATACATTCAGTTTCATTAATCATTTTATAATCCATAGAAGTCTTCCTTATTAATAGCATTTATAATATCATTTCCGACCTCTTCACTCGCTTTTTGGTAAAGACGCATTATTTCCCCTTTATTTTGTAAATATGCAAATGCCGTTTCAAGAGAAGAATCCCCACGCCAGAAAGCAATTCCGTTTATATCTTCACCATTTAATACAAGCTGCACAGTAAACCAATGCCTAAATGCGTGTAACCCCCAGTTACTCTCGTTAAGCATCATACCAAACACTTTTAGTTCAGTATCATCGGATCTAAGCAGCTCAGGAAGAACAATTCCTCGCATAATATTAACAATCTTTTTACAGTATGACTGTTTAGAAATAGCCATTCTTTTTCCGGTTTTTGCATTTGTGCTACTATTAACAAACAACGGAGCCTCTGGCTCTAAGTATTTTTCATTTATCATTTTCAAGTGCTCTTCATATGCTTCTTGTATTATTTCAAGGAAAATCGGATAGACAGTCTGTTTGCGTTTAATTTTTATTTTACCAGTTTTCTTTCCGTCACCTCTTAATACATATTCTCTAGTTAAATCAACTTCAAAACTTGTGAATTTTCCGTTTTCTTTCACATAGCGGATTCCATTAGGGTACATACTATTCGCTCTACGAATATTAACTACTTCACCTTCCCTAATCCCTGCACAAAGCTGAAGCAACACGGCTAATACCAACTCCGGTTCATCCCGTTTTACTGCTCTTAAAAGGATAGGTATCGCTTTCTGTGGAATATCCCTCAATAAACCGTAACTCGAATCACCTAAATATTTCGCCGGTAACTCATATTCCCAAACAGCCCTGCTTCTCTTTTTACCTTTCAATTTATTTGTATTTGTAGATTCCACCAAAGCCTTTTTAACATAATAATGCTCGTTATAATCAGATCTTTTTTCTCCTAGATTCTTCATGAAGTGACAAATAGCATATCTCTCTTTTTCAACAGATTGCATACTTGGGTAATTTCCCTTAGAACTTTTCGTCTTAGAATATTCGTTTATATAATCCACAGCGCATTGAAACGGTATATCCGTAATCCTTTTTGCTTTGTATCTGCCATAATGTTTAAAAAGAGCATATGTAAGAAAATTGCATACTCTTCTGACTGAGTCATTATCACTATAATAAGCGTATTCAGACCCATTAAGCGCACCAACATACTTATGATAATCGGTCAATCTTATCAATGTTCTATCTAGTTGTATTGAAATTAAAGACCATTCATGCTTTATTCCGTCTTCTTCTATCCAATTGTATTGATACGGGGCAAACATCAAGCGTTCTGATAATTGGATACTTTTTATCATATAAATCACTTTCCTCCCTCTGAATACAGGGATCCAAGCAGAACCTCCCAGGTTCGAGCTCTACGATTCGTTTTAAGTATTTGTAGTGACGAAGAAAAACTTTTCTTTGCTCTACCGTTAAATTAACTCATCTGCTGCAGTTCAGCAATGACCCCTCGTGCATAATGTTTATACATCGTTCGTCGGCTTGTCATACATCCCATATTTAGTCCCCCTTAATTATTCTTGACTATGCGTTAGCCACACTTCCCTATATATCTTTTCAGCTTCTTCACTGCTTAGTTCGTTAAGCAGCTCTTCAAATGTTAGTACGACGTATGCAGCATCCATTGACTCCGGAAAGTGAACCTTTTCGACCGTTGCAATTAAATAACCAATTGCTTGGGTATGAGTTATTTTCATTTAATCATCTTCCCCCTGCAGCATCAATCAATTATTATATTTATTCCTTCACCTTGATACCCGCGGCCATGTCTCATCATTCTAGCGATCACTAATGCATGCTGAATTCCTTTGATTTTCCCTTTCAAGAATTCATTTTGCAGATCCCCTTTTAGTTCGATTTCCAGCTCTTCCAAGTACCTTTCAAAATAGCTAACTATAAAGTCAATATCGGTAATACTGTGTTCTAGGATTTCAAAGAACAGAATACTATTAGAAATTGCCGCTTTCTGAAGGATTAAATCATCGGTTTTTAAGAAGCCTTGAATTGATTCGATGTAGTTTCTAAATGAGCTCTCGTTCGGAAGTTTTGCCATATGATTGTCAAATAAACCGATCAAAAACTGCACTTTTTCTGTGTCATTCAATAATGTCATTTTACCACTCCTCTTGGCATTGGAATTCCTTCAGATATAGAAATAGACCGCCCTCGCCCAGGAAGACAGTCCGGTCATTTCATTTAGTGCTAATTGATTAGCACCTCATCAATTTTTCGAAGTGGACGTATAATCATATCTAGACTCCACTTTCCCTGCTGGTCCTCGGTTTTGAACGCCAATCCCAAAGCCACATAGAGATCTATAACATCAACTATCGATTTAGGATACAGAAGTCCATTAGCCTGTAATTTTTGCTCAATTTCAGTCTCCCTCTCGTATAAAGGCTGAACCTCATCATCCTCATGATTCCTTTTATCTGCCCCATTATCGCCTAGGTCAATAAACGTATTCGGTTTGACCTTTTTCTCCATAAAAGCGACTGTTTCTGCCCAGTTAAAACCACTTGCTACAGAAACACTAAAGTAGGGCAATAACGTAATATTCGGCATAGGAAGCCATCTCCCCCAGCCTCCCTCATAAAACTGGTTAGGAATCACACACTGCCCTTTAGGGATAAGCCCTAATTTCGAAAGCCCCCTTACAGTAACCCTGCCATTAGTTATAAAATTCAAAGCATCATTCTGAAAAGTACACATATTCAGCCCCCGTCTGGATAATATAAGGCAATACATCAAGCGGTTTCTCATTGGAAATTCTAAATTCAGAAGACATACCGTCTTGATTTTCCAATTTGTTGAACCCTATCCCCACAACCCAATATTCTTCTTCTGAATCTCTTGAATTTACCATTATCCCATGAAAATAACCGCTGAGTTCTTCGTACTCCTCCCTATCCGCACCAACAAGTTTATACCCACTATCGCAATATTTTATTTTCATCACCGTATGTTGTTCTTTCTGCTGAAGCAATAAAAACTGAGATCCCTTGTGGAAGATAATTTTCCGAAACTGAACGGCAAATTGTTCTGTCGTCTGATTCATCAAAATAAGCGATTCCACTGATCTGACTTTTGGAATCATTTCGCTCACCCCAAGACATAATAACAGTATGGTATCACTTTTAAGTTATTATATCAAATTTTATCACTTATAGTAATATATATTTTTTTAGTCAAAAACCTTACCCTTAAGTTGGGAGGTAATTTAGCGATGTCTGAATTAAAAAAGTTGATCGGAGAAAGAATCCGAAACATACGCATTAATAAAAATTTGACGTTACATCAATTAAGCCAACTAACTGGACAACAAGCTTCATATTTGACCGAAGTTGAGCTAGGAAAAAGAAATCTTTCCTTAGACTCATTGGAAAAGGTTATGAATGCCCTTAACATACAGCCAGGACAACTTTTTGATTTTCGGGAGATTGATCCGGTCTCTCCAGAATTTGAAACGAGAGCTATTCTCGAAGTTCATTACCAGTTTTTGTCGGAAAAGAAAAGTGATGATGTGAGGATGATCCATAGAATTACGAAGGATATTTTTAGATCGATCGAAGGGACTAATAAGTCAGATAATTAATCGCGGAATTGTATTAAGGATAATCTGTCCATACAGAAATAAAATATGATCGTCTTTCTTCTTACAAATGTTCAGTGAAAATAAAATTTTACACTTCTTACTCGTTACGTTGATCGGCGTAATATCTGCATCTTAGAAAGCCCCCAGTTTTTTAAATACTAGACTGACCGGAATATAAAAAAACAGCAGCAGTCTTGGACCGTAAAATTAAAGTCCTGAGACTGCCGCTAATAATTGAAAAAAACGCATCTCATCAGTTTGATGTGTGTATTTGAATAGAACAAATAAAATAAAAAAACGCAGATATGCGACTCTTAATGGTCTTGTTTTCGGAATTAACATCCATCGTCGGTCAGGTCGGTCATTGCATTCTAAATTATACCTAAAAGTTCTTTCTTTTGCCTTCTTAATTCTTCAAATTCCGACCATGTCATTTCATGATTTTCAATCATGTCCTCAATAACTTTTCCTATATAAATCTGAACTTCCAGCATTACTTTATTTACTTCTGTCTCATCACCTAATATGTCTTCTATATCATCCCCAATATGAACAATCCTTGTTCGATACCCTATGTGTTTACCGGCCTCATCTTTTTTTCCCGTCAGTTCATTGAACCTATCTTTCAATTTTAGGTAATGGTTATAATCTTTTGCGATATGAGGGGTAATCTCCTTTCTTACTTTTTCAAATTTTTCAAAATCGTCCGGGTATGCTAAAAATTCGAGCAAAGTCATGGCCTTCACGAATTGGGTGGTAGGATTGTTAGTTTCCAAAAAGGTTGTATGCATCGCTAGGGCCATTTTTACAATTGCGCCTACTTCACCATTTGTACTAAGTACAGCTTCACATGCCTCACGATTTGGTTCAATTTCATTCAAGCCTAGCTCTAAGCCGATACCTTTAACTACTGTATGGGTAATAACTGATCCGGCGATAATATAGCTCTCATAGTCGTCAATGTTAAACAGTAAAGCACTCGAAAATCCATTCGATCCATTCCAAGTTCCAACAGTTCCCGGCAATGTATCTATTAGATCAGCTTTGCATAGAAAAAACTTTAATATATCCATTGCTTTCTCAGCTTCGCGTGTAAGGCTTCGTAGTATTTTTTTATCGTAATCGTGAGTAGTTGCTTCAAGAAATTCATCCCAATCTAAATTGTTAACAGTGAATGCAATCAACGGATTTGTCTTAAACACATCAGGGCCTGCGCCGGTTATTGCAGTCGCAGCTTCACGAAGTTCCTCACTTTTGAAGTCTAGAATCATCCAATCATCATCGTTAATTTCATTTCCACCAATTTTTAGGAATTGGTTAGGTACAGGCCTTAAGGAATTAATGTCGACTTCGCCGATTGGGTAAAACCTGTACTTCCCAATGTTAAACGAATCCTCTATCAATACCCTAGATAAGGGCAAAACTACTAAATGGTTTCCATGTCTTAATTCACTTCTAAATTCCTCAACTAATTTCACCATATGAGATCTCTTCCTCCAGGCGAATAATGCACTCAAGTGACATTATTCAAAAATATTACTTTTTGCCCATGATCCAAATACATTTTGCTCATTACACGCTCCGTAATGTTTATCTGAATGCCACAAGCTGCTTATTATGTAACTGCCCCAATCGGCTTTGGCCTTTGGGTGACCTTTGGGTGACCTTTGGGTGACCTTTGGGTGACCTTTGGGTGACCTTTGGGTGACCTTTGGGTCGCCTAATTCGAAGGTTTAATTTCATTAAGAAAGCGGCTTGGTTGTTTTCTACTATCAATGCCGCCGCGACGACTTTCACGCTGCTGTGAAGAAGACAAGAACAGTTTGCTTTCCGAACGGGTCATCGCAACATAAAGTCCACGCCGCTCCTCAGATTCATCATTCCTAGCAGGAATAATGTCGTCCTCCAGCGCTATGATAAAGACAGCTTTATACTCCAGGCCTTTGGCTGCATGAAATGTTGAAATTCCAACCTCATCAATCGTATTATCGATATGATTTGATTCGTCTTGAAGATCTAGCTCTCCGATCAAGTCCACTAGATTTTTTGCTTGAGATTTTGTAATCCTTTCTCTTAGCAGTTCAAGATGCCGAATTTGTTCATAAGTATCCCCTTCCTCCATCTTCCCAAGCGAGGCCTTGATTTTAAGAAGGTCGTACAAAGCATCATAAACCTTACGATTACTTATCGAGCTACTGTACCCTACACAAAATTGCGCAAACTTTTTTACAGCATCATCCATATCATCGTCTGGCGTAATTTCGGCAAGTTTCGTAATGGACAGTTCTCCCCCAGTCAGATCCGTGTAATAACTGACTGTGTCATCATAATTGTGAAGCCTTGAGAAATAAGCGATCAATGGCTCAAGAATCAAATCATTTGAAGGCTCAATTATTAATTTTAGCGATTCGTGAATAAGATCGGATAAGAGCTCGATCCTGTTATTAAAATTTCTACCGAAATGTCTGAACGGTAACCTTCGACGGTTAAAAACCTCATCGACAATTTTAAGTCCTGGGTGCCTGCTTCGATAAAGAACTATAATTTGTTTATATTGAATGCCTTCCGCATGAATTTCTTGTATCTTATCGGCAACCGATTCGGCTTCTTGAAGGGCTGTAGCAAAACTAAATACTTTCAAACAATCTTCTGCCTCAGTCTTTCGGCCATGCAGAGACTTAATTTCCCTTTCATCGTTATGTTCAATTAATGAATTTGCGGCATTTAAAATAACCTGAGGTGATCGATAATTTCGAATCAGTTTAATACTCCTTGCATTCAATTGCGTGATATATTCACGAATTACTGTCGGGAGCGCGCCGCGCCAACCGTAAATGGACTGATCATCATCCGCAACAGCCATTACATTCTTTGCACCAATGCCCAGTAGACGAATTAGTTCAAGCTGCATGCGGTTTGTATCTTGCATCTCATCGACCAGCAAAAAAGGAAACGCGTTATGGTATAACCATAATATTTCAGGATGTCTTTTAAACAAAGATACAGTTAATAAAATGGCGTCATCAAAATCAATCATTCTATTTTCTCGCAATCGTGCCCCATATTCGGCAGTGGCAGACTTAAAGCCTATAATTCTTGAATCTGTTTTCTGCACATAATCATCGTAATCTACAGATGAATTCTTCAAAGTGCTGATTCTATTAGCGAGTTCGAATTCGCTCATGGTTGTTAAGCGATTATTTCTTCGTATCGAGCGAATTAGTGCATTCCTGTTCGCCGTGGACACAAATGTAAAATCCCGTGGCGCCCCTATTTTGTCCCCATAAAACCTTAGTACAGACTGGCATATATTATGAAATGTCCCCAATCGAATGCGGCGACTATCAATCCCGAGTTCTTGTACTCTCGTTTTCATTTCGTTAGCCGCTTTATTGGTAAAGGTTATGGCAAGAATCTTCCGCGAATTAGGAACGAAATCCCCTTCGAATAAATAAGCGATCTTCCGAGTTATGACACGGGTTTTCCCCGTACCTGGACCTGCAAAAACCATGGTGTTGTGATCCATAGATTCTACAGCTTCAATCTGTTCCTTGTTTAGTCCCTCAAGGCTCCTCATTTGCCGTTTGCTCTCCTTCAACATCATCTCCATACCCCGCCAGTTTCACGACTGCGTCGAGCGTATTTATGATGAATTCTTCAGGAAAATGGTCGCTGAACCCTTCTCCGATAAGCCTCCCTGTAGTTCTGCCCTTAATTTTCCGAAATGAATTAGCTAGAGCTTTTCTTATTTTAGGCTCTACTTCAGGATAATCGGAAATAATAGCCATTAATAAAGGAACCGCTTCCACCAAGCTTTGATCATCTTTTCGCATTTCCCGCAAGACATTTGACTTTTCTTCATCTACACTCTTTATTACTCCTTTAAGATTAGAAAAGAGTTCCGCTTTTCTTTCTGGCAGAAGGACTTCTTCCAAAAATGCAATCAATTTAGCAATAGGCATGTTGTTACAAACATATCCCTCGATGTCTCCCATATCAGGAGTCCTTGGTAACTCATAAATGCTGGAACATATTGTTTTAATTTCCTTCAACTCGTCTTCATGATCTTTATCTTTGGAATCATAATCGATCACAACAGCACTCGGTATGTCGAAGTTATTTAAAAGCCTGATAAATGCTTTGATGTTTGTTTTCCCGCCAGCATTTATCACGGAAACACCAATACGATCTAAATCGTAATTGCTGTCCAGATAAGTGAGTGAGAGTCCCAACTCAGGGAACAAGCCCTGCTCTGTCGGCCCTTCAGTCAACAGAACCGCTTTAGAGAAAAATGCATCCGCTTTTCCCACATCAAGATGCTTCTCATAGGAGGATACAAACTCTTCGGGGAAATCCATGGGTAATTGCACACTAGACGATGTACCTTGTGCTCCCTTTCTAATTAAGCATATTTGCCTCGGATTGATGAGCTCAATCAATGATGGAGAATGGGTGGCAACCCATACTTGTCTAGTTTCGGATAAATGCAAGATCTCCCTGTACATTTTGCGCTGAGCATGTGGGTAAAGGTGAGACTCCGGTTCATCTATGGCGAAGATTCCTTCACGTAATTTGCCAATACCAGCAAAAGCTCGAAAAATACTTACCGTAAGCACACTTTGAAGCCCCAAACCAAGTTGATCAACATTGAGGTATTTATCCGATGTATGATGTTTTAGCTGTATTTGAATGTATTTTTTTATATCTACAGCTGCTGATGTCGCAATAGTAAGACGCAAAAGATTATCGATTCTCGGCAAATCAATAATTTCTCTGGTGATATCGGTTACCCCTTTAGTAAAGGCTGCAATCTCTGGGTTGTCCTGTAATGAATCGCTTGCTTCATCAAGTTTGGACAAAATGGCTTTTTCTTGCTCCGTAAGATTAATTTGATTTAGAATACGACCGAACAAGCTTCCTTTATTCGACTTGATAGCCCTATAATCGCGCATAGCATCCTGTAAAAAGAATGATATCAATTTTTTCTCTCCGAACGACACTGAACGGTCAGGCTGGCGACCAAATACTAATGAAGGCTCAGCTTCACGTGTATCCGGGTTATAACTAACGAAAAAATGTAACGGAAGGATATATACATCTTTTCCCTCTACTTTTTCAGCATCGACAAGACCAATAAAGTCCGCGCAGAGCTCTTTACTAAGATCTTCGAAAATTACCTTTACTTCGATAGGCTGTCCAATGTCGTAAAAGTCCGTCTCCTCAAATTCCAGCGTTCTAATTGATCTATCTGGATTGAAGATCATGTGGAGAATGGAAAGCACATTGGACTTTCCAGCGTTGTTCTCTCCAATAAGCACCACGATATCATGACCATTAATTTTTTGCGGAGTAATTCGTATCTCATCTTTGAAGTTACGTAAATTTTTAATCAGTAATTCTCTTATTCTCATACTTACCTCCGGAAGAATGTCATTAAGGTTGAAAGAAGAAACTAGTTCATCATCTCATCATCTTAAAGGCAAGACAATCATCGTTACCGAAAAACTATTGCCACCATGGATATTCAGTTTTCAAATCTATTCCTTTCTCGTGATCGCGTTTCCCAAGAAACTCATCTTCTCTAGCTATTATCGGATCATACCAGTCGGCTTTCTTCTTTGCCCAATCGATCCGCTGTAAGTCTTCCCCTTTCAAATTACCGGACGATTCCAAAGCTTCAACGAATGCCCTAATCCTGCAAGCCATCGCGTAATCCTGAGCCAAATTTGTCAATGCTACCGTGCGCTCGACCTCGATCATATAACGTTTTCGGCGTTCTTCTCGCAATCTCTCTGCTTCTTCGCGTTTACGGCGTTCTTCTTCACGCGCCTCTCGCTCTTTTCGTATAATTTCAGCCGCTTCATACATCTCGATTAAAAGAGTTCCCAATTGGTCTTCCACGGTGGTAGATTTCGTATCACGAAACCTTTTATTTTGATTCTGATTTATATTGATGCTCAGTTGCCCGTTAAACACATAATCATACTTGCGAAAATTCGGTTTCGAAGCCCATGAGTACCGTTTTTTATCTTCCTCATATTTGCGAAGTTGATTTTCCTCGGACTTTGTTATTATATGATCGACTTTGTCCTGCATTTCATATATCTCAAGGGATACCGATTCATTCCGAATAATAAACGAGAGAGTATCCGTCACTGAGCATCCCAATGGTTCTATTGCATGGATGAGTGCCCCAAGGATTCTGTAGACACGCGAAAGCGTCTCTTTCGAAATCACGCCTGCTAGAAATGGAGGACTGGACTTATATGAGCTGTAGTTTTGACGGCTTCTTTGAGCACCTACTTCTTTTTTATCGTTTCTGTTCCAATCGCTCACAACATACTTATATGCGGTAATCTTAGGGTGCATCTTGGCCTTTTCATGCGGGATCCCTACCCGACTCGCTATATCAAATACCTTGTTCCTTTCATCTTCGTCGAGGAACGCCAACTTATCCGAAAAGCTATTGTGAGTGGCTTCGGGAGAAATTCGGTTGTTAATATATTTTTCGGATTTACTTGATTTGGACAATGGCATTTCGCCAGTATCCAATCCTACTTCTAGGAAATTATCTTCTATCATAACTAATTTCGAACCAGCATCAGAATTGTTTAACGCATCTTCACCCAACTGCGTGGCCTCGATCTCTGCTTCTGAAATAATAGCTCTATCCTTATCAATCTTCTGCACTCTTACCCGCGGCATTTTTGAACGCGGAATATCAACTTCATATATAGTTGAGTCTGGAAGAGGTGGTTTCGTTACTGACTTTCCAAAATTTAATTTCGTCCAATACCCTGCAGGAGGTATGGGCACATTTGCTTCCTTACAAAGCTTATATATTAGGCCATACGATGTGCCGTATTTCCTGGCAACGCCAGCAAGCGACAGCTCCCACACCTCGTTATAGATCTGCTCGCGCAATAACATTTGAGGTTGTTCATCGCTCATCGTTACGACCTCCTTCTCAGTTTCAAAAGCCGTTTCATTGATAATTCTCTGATCAGGTCTATAAGCTACAGGAACCGCTTGTGAATATAATTGCCCTGCCTCTTATTCGTTTCCTCCGCTCAATAAAAAACTAGATCCTTCTTCATTTCTTCAAATTGCAAAATGATTGTCTCCAGATTTTTCTCTATGCTTTGAATTTGAACTTCATTAATTCTTACATGCTTGTACGCAATAAGTCACTCAGCCATAATGTGATAACTCCAGCTATCGGAGTATCGATCCTCATTATGAATTGCAAAACCTATCGGCAAGCAGTCATTTCTCATGCCTATACTTACAGCCATGGGAGCGATGCCAAGATAATCAGCTGCAACTTTACAGGTAATTTTGGGTAAGCTTCTTACTTCTTCGTCCGTGTATTTTCCCACACAACTCGCCTCTAACCATTTTGATATATTCAGACATCATCTTTAGTATTATTTCGACAAATGCCAGTGTTTTCCTGTCCATATGCTGTTTTGCATCAGTCAAATTAGCGTCCATATTGGGGTCTAAAATACTAAACCCTTCAGACTTATTTATTCTGAAGGGCAGCATTATAAGTTATTTTATTGTGTGTTGTTAAGGGACGCTCTATCTTTGAATGAGACAAGAACCTTGGCTAATTATTAGGGAACAGATTAATAGAGTCCCTTATCATTTCCCCTTGAGTCACTTTTATACAAAACATCATCACCCACTCAGTTCTGTGGATTGGCAGTTAATTTAACTGTTGCTTCCGGGTCTTTGACATTTAATGTACCGGGATCAAGATTGCAAAACATCTCCACATATTCTTGTGGCACTCCGCTTTCATGGATGATTTGAAGTTCATTTTTTACATTCTTTTCAAGCAGCATTTTTACGCTTTTTCTTAATACAACGGGTTCAGGCACCGGAATCACGTCATCCAACGGTTCCTTCACTCTCATTCGTTTCATGGACATTTGTTTAAATAGCGAAGTAAACTTGCTCTCCGTTATTAATCCCAAGTCTTTGCATCTGTATATCATAGCGGCAATCGAAACTTTCCAATATTTTTTCAACTCAACAAAATGAAGCAACGACGTCGAAGTCACCGTATTTGCAAATGCCTCGGCAGGCAACAAAAAGGCAGACGCAAAGCGATTCGCCTGCTCTTCAATCTTTTTAAACTCCTCTTTAGAAAGAAGATCATTATTCACATCTTCATGCATTAAACGATGTCCAAGCTCGTGAGCTCCATCCAACTGACGCCGAACAGCGGATTGTTTATCATCGCCTAGAAAAATAAAGGGACGGCCTTTTCGATGCTGACAAAAGGCATCGATTTTTTCACTGTCCATATGGATAGTAAAAACCATAATGCCGTTGCGTTCAAGCAAATTAACGATGTTGGTTATGGGTTTATCACCCAGTCCCCAACGATCCCTGGTCAATTGCGCCAATTTTTCAATTGACACCGCATCCCAATTGCAATTGCTGAAATCTTTGGTGTCTGGCAAGTTTAGTTTGGGGAAATCTATATACATGCTCATGTAGTCGTATATATATCCTGCCAGATACGATTTGTTCAGCTGAATTTCTCGACTTTTTTTTGTTGCGGTGGCATATGCCCTAAAAAAAGTATTACCTACGTATTGTTCGCTGTCTCCATAAAAGAAGCTTTTTGGGAATCGAAGCGTATGAATGATTGCCATCATGTTCTCGGCTTTTGGAATACTTTCGCCAAGTTCGAACTGCGAGATCGCTTGTTTGCTCACGCCAATTTTATCCGCAAGTTCCGCTATGCTCAATTCGCGAACCATTCTTGCTTCTCTTAACCGTTTTCGATTAAAGGCGCGGTCAACCATAGCGTGTCATAAACTCCTTAAACAGAATTATTCTTTTCATCGAGCTCCTTCTCGCTTTCTTGCAACGCTGCATGTGTAAGCCCGATGGAGATGTCCGTATCATCGTAGATTTGTCGTGGAAACTCAACAACCTTGCCCCCGCCAGCAACAACCTTATCTGTGACATCTTCGTTAAAGAGCCACTCCTCTTGACTTGGTTGAAGCGCTCCCTCGTAAACCAAATTCTTTTCCCGATCGTAGCTGACAATAAGACCGAATGGAAGATGCTCTATTTCGAAAAGCAATGAGGTCTGATAATCAATATCTATATTCAAATCTTCTTCCGATACCCCCATTGCCATAAGCCGATCAATGTTTGTTATGGCAAATTCTCCTCTAAATACGCTAGGCTCAAAATCTTTGTTACCGGGAATTGGCAATACAAGCACGGCGATATTTCTTATCGTGTCCCGAGCTACAATGTAGGGATAGAAGCCCGCCATTCTATCTTCAACGCTCATATTTAAATTTGGATTTTTCAATATCGATTCTGCAACATGAGTATTGACTAACTCGTACAAAAGTCTTGATGAGTAGGTTTTCGACGAAGTCTTTGGCATGATTTTCATGGTTTGAGAAAATACTCGCTTACCTTCTGCAATACCAGACATAATTGCTGTTCGTTGATTGTCCGAAAGCCGACAATCTTTAACAATAGCGGCTGCGCGTTGGTTCATGCGTCCGTTTCCACCTCCGATTTCTATAGTAGTATTATTTACCTTTTTTATATAATTGTCAAGTATGAAGGAATGAAATTATAAATAGTCTAGTTCCCAAATGTTTTAAACTGTTAAACCGCGTGAATAAGTGTCGATGGGCTAGATTTTCATTAACGTAGTTGGTACGTCCTTTCATATGCGAAAGGTATAATTTCATAGTAGACGTGTCTGCAACAGTCCTAGAGAAAAACGGAACTTCTGCACTTACGAAGCAACACCCATATAATGGATATCAATCTGATTATAGTCCGAAAGAACAAGCCGCGTATAAAAAAATGGCCTCCGTTTTGGAAGCCCACTGGTTTGACTTAATTCAACAATTAGCCATTAATAATGGCTTAAAACTAATTTCCCCTTTTACCTCTATGTGGGAATAAACACCTTTTTGATACTTATATTCACCACAACATTTCTTAAACTTTTTACCGCTATTACAAAGACATGGGTCATTACGACCGGCTTTATCATAATCCTCGTTGTAAAAAAACTTTTCCGTCTCAATTACAGAAAAAAAACACAATGGATTTTTATTATTATCTACAAAGTAGTTCAATATCTTAAATTTTTCTTTCTCGGTTCTCGTATCCCCACTTAGTTCCATTACACAACGTTTATCTAATGGATGTTGAACCAAAGCAACTGCCTCAAGAACAATACCTTCAGCTTTTGAAACAGCCATTTCTCCCCAATACAACTCTCCGGGAATATGGCTGCAATCTAAATCTAAAAGAGATTTCCCACAAATGCTACACTTCTTTGTTTTTACCACCGCTTCAATACTGGCAAAAATCTTATAAGGGTAAAGTTTTTCAAGTTGATTTAAGTGTTCGTTCAATAATTCAATTCCAAATTCACTGTGGTTTTTGGTGAATTTTGTTACAACAAATAACCTATCAATAGTATCCTGCAATAGTATCCAAGAATCTTTGTATCTTTCTTCTAAAAGCAATTGCCAATACATCGAGTAGTACTTAAACATTTCACAATATGCTTTAACAACAAACAGCGAGTTAGCTATTAGTTCATTTTGACTGACGATTGCCTGCATTTTAATATGATCGCAAAGTTGAACCGATTCCTGACATAATTGAATTACTCGCTCATAAGTTTGCTTTTTCAACTCTCGATAAATTTGATTTATTTTTGTTTTTAACTCTCGATGTTTAGGAAAATCCTCAAGTTCATTTTTTAATATTGAGAGCATTTAATCCTCCCATAATTTGCTTACATCAATTTTTTCAAAACTATCTCTGAATCCTTCCATTGGTCCGTTGTACATAAGTTTCTTGCTTTTTCCTGCCTTCTTATTCTCAACGATTAACTGGAAATGAACAGTCGGCTCATCTTTAGGTCTTCCTTTCATCTTGTCATAAACATAACTACTAACAAGGTTAATGACAAAACCAAAAAGACCTTCCTTTATAATCACTATTGTTGGAATCCAAATATCAAAAGAATGTAATGCGAGAAATTTTTCTTCGCCTTTATTTTCAAATAACTCGATTTTTACTTCTTGTGATTCTTTTTTAGCCTTTGAGTATTTAAAAAAGGTTACTGTATCGGGTTGAAAAGCCCTATCGACCCCTTCTTTAATATTGAAATCGGGCAACAACACTATATCTGCGTCTTTTACCCTCTCCTTTGTTTCATCAGAAAAAACGGCCATTTTCATAAAAGTGTCTACCGTTTGAGTTGAATCGTGAATTTCAAACATTATTTATTATTCCCCCTTGTTTTGATACCTTAGTAGTGAATATTACGATGAGTGAGTAGATAGCCTGTCCTCCGGGAAAAATGAGCCACTAATCGACGGAATCAGTCTCACAATAATTGGTATGAGTGTGGGGTGACAGCAGGCACTTTGGGGCTGCCAAACGTCGAGTTAAGAAGTGCAGGGGCTTTGTTCCCGAAAGTATGAGCCACGTCTTCGGCCAATGAGAAATCATTTGTCGGTATATCCATACATGACTGCCGCTCCACGCTTCCCAATCTTCTCTCTTGAAGAAAAGCCGCAGGCTCAGAACCTACGGCTTCCCTCACTATGCCTCAATTGGCCAATCCTTAAATTTCTCTTTTGCCTGATTAATGATCGCATTCGTTAGGAACCGCAACTGCTCACCCTTGATCTGCTCCCGGATTAGCACCATTTTCACTGCGTTGCTGACCTTTGCAAGGACATCTGCACGGTGTGGATTCGTCCAATCGATTTGGATTTCCTTCTTCATGGCTACAACCACTTTGCGAATCAATCCTGCGATAAACTCATTGGAGAAGGCTTCATTACCCATATTTTCGATAATGTAGTAAAACGCCATTTCCTCGTCAGACAGCCCGAGCGCTTCTTTCTTCTTGCGCTCCTCGTCCATCTTCTTCTTCGCTTCGACCATCATTTGCGCAACTGCGGTCGCCGTGATGACGCGGTTGTGATAATCGTTGATCGTCTTCTCTAGAAGCTTACTTAACTCTTTCCCAAGCGTATTCTTCTGCTTCACCAGATAGAAGATTTCTTCCTCTAGCAGCTTCTGAAGCAGTTTTAGTCTCAGATCGACGTGCGGTTTTTGCTCAAAGTCAGCTAGGAACGCTTCATCTAAGATCGAAATATCCGGCTTCTCCAATCCCGCTTTCTCGAACAGATCGACGGCCTCTTCACGGGCGCCTATACTGCGGTCGATCAATTTCTTCAGTTCTTCCTCGATGTTCTTTGGCTTACCCTCCGGGCCGCCAACGATTTTGAACTTCTTGATCTGAATCGTAGCAATCTCATAGAGCAGTTCCTCATTCGCGTACGGCATTACGGCCGGCAAGTGCTTCACCAGTTGATATGCTTTATCCAGTTTTGCCTGCGCATTCAGGTAAGTGTCCTCATCCGGTCCCATCAAAAAGCCCACGAAGTCCGCAATCCAATCCTCACGCTCAACCTTCGGCTTAGCCCGCCAATCCGTAATGTCGATGCCTGGCGGGATCAAAGCACGTACCGCTTCAAGCGCCTCGAAGAAGATGGGCAATGCCTCTTCCTCGATATCTCCAGCCGGCTTTCCTTTACCGCCGCCTTGTGTATAGCGATGTGTCGCCTCTTTCAACGCTTCGGCAATGCCGATGTAATCGACGACAACGCCGCCCGTTTTGCCGGGGTAGACGCGGTTGACGCGGGCGATTGCCTGGATCAGGCCGTGACCCTTAATTGGCTTATCGACGTACAGGTAGGTCAGCGGCGGAATGTCCGTACCCGTGAGCCACATATCCCGCACGATGACAAACTTGAGCGGGTCATTCGGGTCGCGCAGTTTTGCTTTCACGCTCTCCTGCTCTTCCTTGGACTTGATATGGGCAAACTCGCTGCCCGGCTGCTTTTCGCGCCAACTTGGTGGGTCCTTGTCGATATCGCCGGTCATGACAATTTCGATCGGTGGACAGCCTTCCACTTCCCGCATTTTCTCGTACAGCCGAACGCAAATTTCACGGCTCATGCAAACGATCATGCCCTTTGCCTCGGGGGAAGCTGCCTTTTTAAAATGCTCCACAATATCCTTGGCGAGTGTCTCCAAACGTTCCGAAGTACCGACAACCTTCTCCAGTGCCGCCCATTTGGCGCGCTGTTCATCCCATTTTCCATCCCCTACCTGGCTGACGATTTGCTTAAATTCCTCGTCTAGCCCTGCGTTCTCAAGATCAAGTGGTATTAAGCGGGATTCGTAGTAGATCCGAAGCGTTGCACCATCCAAAGTGGCCTGCTGCATGTCGTAGATGTGAATGACGTTCCCGAACAACTCAAACGTGTTGCGGTCCGCAAATGTGATTGGCGTACCTGTAAATCCGACGTGTGAAGCATTCGGCAAGGCACGACGGAGATTGCCGGCAAAACCGTCAAAACTGTACTGGGTACGGTGCGCTTCGTCGGAAATGACGATAATATTCCGACGCTTAGAGCAAACTGGGAACTCCCCTTCGCCGTCCTTCAGGCGAAATTTCTCGATGGTCGAAAAAATAATCTGGCCTGCTTCGTTACTGAGCATTTCACGCAACTCATTGGCATTCTCCGCATGATGAACGTTGCCAACCAAGGACGCCCCTTGAAGGAATGTCTCATGCAACTGACCGTCTAGATCCGCACGATCCACTTGGATTACGATCGTCGGATTATCCATCTCCGGATGCCGCGACAGAATCCCGGAGAAAAACAGCATGGAAAGCGACTTGCCCGAGCCAGTGGCGTGCCACAAAACCCCGATCCTTCGATCCCCTTCCGGTCGGGTGGCACGAACGGAATGTTCGACGGCAAACCGGACGCCAAAGTATTGGTGGTACTTGGCCCCGATTTTGATTGCTTCTTTGTTACCATCTTTCATGAACACAATGAAGTTGCGAATATAATCGAGCAATCGTTCCTTTGGGAACATCCCCTGGATGAGTGTCCGCATTGTGTTCGTGATGTTGTTATCGACTTCTTTACCATCGATGGATTTCCAGGCAGCATAAAATTCGTACGGTGCCCCTGGAATGCCATGGAGCGTCAGGATGCCATCGGAGATGACCGAAAAAGCGTTGTAGTTGAATAACTGTGCGATGTCATAGGTGTAGTTCGTGATTTGATTGTAGGCATACTCAATCGTTGCCTGCTCGCTATACGGGCTTTTCAGTTCAAAGACAACCAGCGGCAGACCGTTTATATATATGACGAGGTCCGGCCGCCGCGCCATCTTCCCTTCGATCGAAAGTTGGTTTACGACGAGAAAGTTATTCGCAAGCCGATCGTCCCAGTTGACCGGATATACATGGTAAAATACCCGCTCGCCCTTCTCCTCGTAGGAAAAATCGATGCCCTTCACCAGCATTTCGTGGAACCTCTGGTTGCGTTGGAGCAACGTCACTCCGTCCGGATCGGAAAAATGTGAAACAAGCGCAGGGATATGCTGCGCTGGAATTTCGGGATATGCCTTTTTCAGAAAGGCTTCGAGCCGGTCATAGAGCACGACGTCATGAAGCGAAGAACGGCCGTAGAGGTTCATCGCATGACTGTATTCGTACCCGATGGCCTGCAGGCGACCGATTGTTGCTTCTTCAAAATCTGTTTCGTACAGTCCGTTAGCCACAAGCTAACACCTCCTTGGCTTGTTCTTCTGTTGCCTTCACATCGATTTCTCCGGAAAGAAGGCGGGGAAGTAGGTAATCACGCATTTCTTTTAACGTGTTTCTTTCTTGCAAATTCGAAAGAATCAGTTCAAAATATTGACCTAGTTCTGTCTCAACTATTCTCCTAGTTTCTTCAGGTGGGTATGGGAGTAATTTCTCAATGAGGTGTTCCTTCTTGATGTGTCCCATCGTGGTTGCACGGCCTGCTGCAATGTCCTGAAACTCTTTGATTACACTTTTCAATAAAAAATAAAGAGTCTTCTCACTAAAAGAACCATTTGTTTTTACATTAAAAATGTGTTGATTCAAAAGTGCTGGGCCATGTGACCATAGATAGATCCCAAGAGAAGCAGACCAAGAGAATAGTACATCCCCTGTATTCAGATGGTATTTGCCTTGGAAACTCCCTGCATAATATTTTGCAGATTTGGGGCTATCTGCATTGAGTTCAGAAATTTTTATAACTGGAAGTCCGTGTTCTTCATCATTCAAATCGTGTTGCTTAAACGCCATTCCATTTATAAATTGAGCAAGTGAGTATAAAGAGCGAAACTCCCAACCTTCTGGAATAAAACCCGATTCAGTTTCTACGAACTCCACATCTTGAAACGGCCCAAAATCCACAAACCAATGCTTATACGATGCCATCGCCATCTGTTCGAGCGTTTCGTTCATTCGGTGATTTATTGATATTTTCTCGTCCAAAGAATTGAGAATATCTCCAATCCTTCGTTGAGTTTCCAAAGGAGGTAAAGCAAACTCATATGACTCGATCCTGCTTGGTGCAGTATGAAGAATTTTTGTTCCTGACGCTGTGTTAAATAAATGTTTGTTAAAGTCATTTGATAAGAACAACCAGTATAAATAGTTGTCGTCAACGAGGTCGGGTCGTAAAATCTCCACCTTACCAAGCCGTTGGTTATGCAAATAGATTTTGCCGTCATCAGGTATTCGCCCAGGAATACCCAAGATTTCTCCGCCTGCCGTTTGACAGGTCATAACTAGGAGAATATCATTTGGCGATAACTCATATTCTTTTGGATAAGCGCCAACATAACCCTTCTTCTTTGTCGTCTCAAACCGAAAACCACCATCATATTGAAAATTCCCAATATTAACAACAATCGGTTCGTTAGTTGTAACATCGGTGAAATACTCACTTTTGAATGGCCATCCATGGTGGACTTTGATAATTTCAGAGAGTTTAACGGTCATTGTCATATCAAACCCTCCAAATTCTTAACTATTCGCACCTGAAGTCTATTCGACTCGTCAAACTGTTTTTGAAGTCGCCCCATCAATTCTGACATCTTTTCCTCGAATGGAACATCGTCCGTCTCTGTCTCTTCAGTTCCAACATAGATCCCCGGCGTCAACCTGTATTCACGGCCTTGAATTTCTTCAATAGTCGCTGTTTTGTAGAAGCCTTCAACACCTTCAAACTTGCCATCCGCACTCCGGAACGTATGATAAACACCCGCAATCTCTGCAACATCTACCTTTGTCAATGCCTTCTGCTTCCGGCTCACCATAACGCCCTTTTTCCGGGCGTCAATAAATAGTACCTCATTTTCCCGTGCCCGGTACCCATTTTCTCCGTTTCGGTTCTTGCTCAGAAAGAACAGGCAGCACGGAATTCCAGTAGTAAAGAACAACTTCTCCGGCAACTGCACGACACAATCGATATAGCTATCATCTACCAATTTCTGACGCACATCTTTCTCGCCAGAGTTGTTCGTCGTCATAGCGCCATTGGCCATGACGAAGCCCGCGTTTCCTCCGTCTTTAAGGTGGTACAAGAAGTGCTGCATCCACATATAGTTCGCATTGCCATCGGTTACGGCCTTATCATAGTTTGTGATTAGACGCGGGTCATTCTTCTGTACCTTATCTGCGCCCCAAAGATCCATGTTGAACGGCGGATTAGCAATAACGAAATCGAATTGCTGATCCTTGTATTTGTCATCCAAAAGCGAATCCCCGAGCCGGATGTCGGCATTGATACCGTGCATTAGAACATTCATTTTCCCTAGTCGAACCGTCATATCCACGCTCTCTTGGCCATAGAAAGAAAGCGAATTTTTGTTTCTAGCATAACGCTGAGATTGCACGAACATGCCACCCGAGCCGCAAGCAGGGTCCAAAACCGTGCCTGATTCCGGCTCCAGCATGGCAACAAGCAGTTCGACAATGGAACTCGGGGTAAAGAACATACCACCACGATTTCCTTCACTGGATGCGAAATTACCGATGAAATACTCGAATACGCGGCCCAATACATCCACTGCATCATCGCTGGATGCACTGAAGGTATCACGGGAGAAAATTTCGATAAGAGAGGCAAGGTTTTCAACTGGAAGGTTCGTGCTCTGATAGATGCGCGGCAGTACGCCAACCAAGTCTTCGTTCTCCGCTTCTATCAACTTCATGGCGTTATCAAGAATCTCTTTGATGTTCGGCTGCTTGGCGTTTTTTACGATATAAGACCAATGCGCTTCCTCGGGCAACACGTAAACGCGCTCGGCAATGTATTGATCACGGTCTTCCAGGATCTCACGAACTATTTCCGCATCATTGAAATACATTGGACTGCTCGGGTCACTTAATTGCTTCTCCAATTCCTTGCGACGTTTATCGTAGCGCAAAGAAAGGTAGCGCAAGAAGATGAGCGGAAGAACGATGTGCTTATAATCAGCCGGAGCGACCGTTGCACGCATCCGGTTCGCGGCTTCAAAAAGATCCTTCTCAAAGTTTATGTCTGCTTTAGCTGATGCCATGATGATAATCCTTTCCGATGTAGAGTATTTCCTTAATTTTAATGCATCGCACTGACTATATGATGTCACGGAACATATGTTTGAACGTATTAAGTCCTATGTTATTGAATTCTACGAAATACGACATCAATCCTGCTTGATATCTCAGAGAATTAAGAGCAACCGTAATTGAGGGAACTAGATACGATTATTACCGTCCGCCCAGCTTTTGTGACGGTCATTGCAGAGTAGAGAATCTTGTTATGTCGAGAGGCATCGAGTCAAAGTGTGGAGTGAGATTGTGAAGGCCTATTTCAGCCGGGGTAAGTGAATCGGAATAACACATGACGCCGAGTTACAACAACCGACATATGCGGAAGAATGAGGATTGGGTATCGCTGTGCGACGGGTCAAGCGTTAGAATCGAAACCGTCTGTGGCATCTCGGATTTAAGGTGCGTGCCACTCCTTTACATCTTAACAAGAAGAGCGAAATCACCGATGTGACTCAGTCTATGTTTCATGTTACTTAAGATTCTCCATCATCACTTACCCTACTTCTATACCATCAAGTAGTCTACCAAGTTTACTATACTCCGGCTCCAGTTTACGGAAGTTTACCAAAGCGTTTAATGGTCTACTTGGGTCTACTCAAGATTCTGTAATACTTAATCACAAAGCAAAGCTTACAACATACCAACTCTTGCTTCTGCATCCGGATAGGTGCAACTCCTTGTTTTCTAAAACAGCTTACGTAATATCCAACGACACATTTGTCTTTTATCCCCAATCATCCTTCAGCCCTAAATCCCCAATTAACAAAACAATGTAAGTTGTATAGTGCTTGGCATCTGGAATATCGAAGGTTCATGCTCAAATTCCGATTCAATGTCGTACATTCCTATAATAGCTGTTATTAATTCAGATTCCTTCATCAAGAACATCATTTGGCACGTATAATCTGTATTGAAAGCCATTGTACTCATCATTCAAGGATTGTCTGTCAAACAATCTAGTCCGCCCTTGATGTTATGCTCAATAAATTGGTGTAATTTTAACCACTTTATTTTCATAGACACACAACCTATATTCAATTAGGATCGTTATTATCGTCCAAATGTTTTTCAAACTCTGAGCCAAACCGATATATTCCATAAATCAAGATTCCTATCAATCCGCTTTCCAGCGCCTGAACATATTCACTAACGAGAAATAGACCGGTCCCAAACCCTAAGAATATAACGCTAAATATTTTGAGCAATGCTCCTTCATTTTGGTTTAACCATCTTATCATGCCTGGCACCTCACTTACGTTTGGTCTATTTGGTCTACCCTCAGTTATAACAAGCATAAAATAAATATAAGAGGTGTGCCACTTATTAAGTAAACACACCTTCATGAACGATCTGAGTTGTCTTTTTTACCTTAACAAATTGTTGAATTCTTCTTCATCAATTATTTTAACGCCTAATTCCTCTGCCTTTGTTAACTTACTTCCTGCTTCTTCTCCCGCAAGGACAA
The DNA here is from genome assembly GCF_038009185.1 of Paenibacillus sp. FSL R5-0407. Classification (NCBI taxonomy): domain Bacteria; kingdom Bacillati; phylum Bacillota; class Bacilli; order Caryophanales; family Paenibacillaceae; genus Paenibacillus; species Paenibacillus sp. FSL R5-0407. The sequence continues at coordinate 3,041,969 of NZ_JBBPAX010000001.1, forward strand.
ATGACGTTTTCTTGGAAACACTACCCGATACTTTGCCACCATGCATTTGAATTAATCGGGTAGCTTCGTCTCTTTTTAGATTCGGAAGCGTTCCGGTAATAACAAATGTTTTTCCCGTAAATCTGTCGTCTTTGCTTACTTCTGATACTTTTGATTGGGTATTAACACCTGCATTTTTCAATTTTTCAATTAATTCATGCGTACTGTTAAGACTAAAGAAACTCAAAACGCTAGTTGCAACTGTATCACCAAAATCCGGTAACATAATTAATTGATCGTAGGTAGCGTTACTAATTTCGTCTATGTTTGCAAAACTAGAGGTCAACGCTCTTGCCGTTTGCTTCCCTACATTCTTTATTCCAAACCCTGTAATTAACTGGACCAAATCATTTTCCTTTGATTTATCAATCGCATTCAGCAAGTTATCAACCGACTTCTCCCGTCCAACTATTCCTTTCTCAATTAGCTCATCACGATGTTCTTTAAGGTAGTAAATATCTGCGATATTTTTTATATATCCTTCAGACATGAGAGACTCGACTGAACTTGGTCCAAACCCTTCTATATCCATCGCATCTTTAGAAGCAAAATAGGTAATTCCCCTGCTCAATTGGGCTAAACATTCGTTTCCACCACAGCGGGTATCCGCTCCGTTTTCATCTCTAACAGTAGGAGAATTACAGATAGGACATACCTGAGGTATTGTGAACTTAACCGCATTGCTCGGTCTTTTCTCAGGAATGCTTCTAACAACCTCCGGGATTATGTCTCCTGCCTTTTGTATTACAACAGTATCACCTATTTGTATATCCTTAGAATCGATAAAATCTTGATTGTGTAAAGTCGCTTTAGAAACTTCAGTGCCTGCTAATATAACTGGCTCTAGAAGAGCTAAGGGCGTTAATCTGCCCGTACGACCCACTTGTACTTTAATGTCTTTAATAACCGTTTCCTTTTGCTCTGGTGGATATTTAAAAGCTACAGCCCACCTCGGGACTTTACTTGTCGTTCCTAATACTCTTCTGTCGCTCAGATCATCAACTTTTATAACAGCTCCATCGATACCAAAGGATAAACTTGATCTTATCTCTCCGATATCCGATACATACTTCCAAATTTCTTCTGCAGTTGTACAAACTTTATAATCAGGGATTGTTTTAAATCCTTGATTCTCTAACCACTTCAACGTTTCACTGTGGGAAGTGAAGTCTTTACCTTCTGATATTTCAAGGTTAAAAACGAATATATCCAGGTTACGATCTCTAACCACTCTTGAATCTAACTGCCTTAAAGTACCTGCTGCTAGGTTCCTCGGTGTTTTATATTTTTTACCGTTTACATCTTTTTGTTTCTGTATTACTTTTTCAAAGGTTTCATTGGACATATAAACTTCCCCGCGGATCTCCAAATAAGGCAATTTGGTTGGAATCTCTTTAGGAATTGACTTTATCTCTAAAAGATTTTCGTAAACTGATTCTCCAACCTCGCCATCCCCCCTCGTAATTCCTTCCGTTAATTTACCATTGTGATACCTTAACATAACGGTTAAACCATCAATTTTCATCTCGACTACAAATTTGGGGTCAGAAACCTGTGAGTTTACTTTATTTACAAAATTATATATATCTTCTTTTGTAAATACATCTTGTAGACTTATTACTGGTACATCGTGTTGTACCTTTCTTAATTCACGTTTAACAGAGCTTCCTACTTTTTGTGTAGGGGAATCAGAACTAATGAATTCTGGAAATTCTTCTTCAAGCCTTTTTAATTCTTTGTAAAGTTTGTCATACTCATAATCGGTTATTTCCGGCTGATCCATATCATAATATTTTTCATTGTGGTATTTTATCTGTGCTCTTAAATTCTCAATCTGTTCTTTCACATTCATAACAATCACACCCCCACTTTCTTAAACAAAAGTCATCGTAGAAAAGATATTTATTTCGTTTATTTCGTTTATTTCAACTCAGTATTAAACAAAACTCTAAGCCCCCTTGTTAACTACATTATTCCAACAATAAAACGGTTCATAACTTTTGTTTGCAAAAATGTACTTATTGCCGGTGCGTCCCACGTTCCAGGTCACCGATTCAAGAATCGTGGTCGTCTCCTCGGCTTCAAACTTGAACGCAACCGCCCAGCGCGGGAACTTGTCGGTATAGCCGAGCGCCTCACGTGTGCGCATGTCAGTGATCTTAATGACGGCCCCGTCGATCAGATAGTCCAGCGAAGAGCGCTGTTCCACGATCGAGTGAAGCACCCCCATCACTTCCTCAAAGCTCTGGTGATAAGTCACGTACGGATTGACCTTGAAGCGATTCTCCTTGAGGAATTCCATCATCTCCCGGTGATCGCTAAATTGAATGCCGTCAGAATATCCTACATTATAGAAAAAGGCGCTCAGCTTCCGCTCCGCCGTCGTGCGCGGATTCAAGTTACGAAGAGCTCCTGCCGCGGCATTGCGCGCATTCTTGAGCGGCTCCGCCGCAGTCTCGTTATATTTGGCGAGGACGGACAAATTCATGATGCCTTCGCCCTGCACTTCGATCGTACCATCTTTGTACGGAATCGTAAGCGGGACGGAACGAATAGTTTTAACCTGGGCCAAAATGCCTTCGCCGACGGCTCCGTTCCCCCGCGTGGAGGCTTGCACCAGCTTGCCGTCGGTATAAGTCAGGTTGAGTGTAAGGCCGTCGAACTTAAGCTCCACTACATATGTGGGCTGAGGCAGCGGGTTGTCGGGATGTTTGCTGTTGTAGTCGGCGACCAATTTTTGAACCCGGTTATTCCAGTTGATCAGCTGCTCTTCATTTTGCGCTTTGTCGAGGCTCCATAATGGAGCCAGGTGCTTATGCGGCTTAAAGCCCTGCAGCAATTCGCCACCGACCCGAAGCGTAGGGGAATCGGGGAGCTGCACTCCGGATTCTTTCTCCAAAGCGACCAACTCGTCGTACAGCACGTCATACTCCTTGTCGCTGACGAGCGGCTGGTCCAAAGTATAGTAGTGATAGCTGTACTGATTCAATTGCTCGACAAGCTGTTCCATTCTTTGCATAGCATCCATGCGGGACAACCCTCCTTATATGTATGGAAACGAAGGGACCCGGGGCTTCCGGGGCCGCTTGCGTCTCGATTTAACTATCATTTTCTCTGGCTCTGGCTGCTCTTGCAGGCTGGCTGATAAAAAACCTGGGCGGGTACAATATATCCATTTGTCCACTTTTAGGTGGACACTTTTCCGTTTTGTCCTCCTCAGGCGCACAAAACGACCTGGAAGTTGCAACAGCCAGTGCTTGGTACACTGGCTGTATGGCTGAATGCCTGCTGAGCTTCTACTACTCCGTCACCTTCGTGATCGGAGCGAATCCCGCCAGCAGGCGCTTCACGCCGACCGGCGCCGGAAAGGCGATTTGCAGCTCCATGTCATTGCCGGAGCCTTTAATCGCCACGACGGTGCCGATGCCCCATTTGCCGTGCGACACTTTGTCGCCGGCGCTGAAGCCTTCGCCGGAGCTGCCGGCACCCGGCGTTGATTTTCTCGCGGCGGACGGGCCGCCGGAGGTACCGGGCATGCCCGGTACCGTCACGGTAACGCCGCCGCTGCTGCCATTGCCGCTGCGGCCGCCTGCGGCAGGCCGCGAGGCCGGTGATTCGGCCCCGCCGCCGCGGTGGCCGAAGTTGCTGCCGCCGCTGGCGCCAAAGCCGCGGCCGCTGTACGCGCCGCCGATGCCCGCCCCCCGGCGGTAGCGGTCGCGCTCGATGCCTGTATCTTCCTTGAGTTCCTCGGGAATCTCCTCCAGGAAGCGCGACGGCGGGTTCGCCGTAGTGCGTCCGAACAGCGTGCGCATCTGCGCGCAGGAGAGGAACAGCTTCTCCTCGGCCCGCGTGATGCCAACATAGGCGAGGCGGCGCTCCTCCTCCAGCTCTTCATTATCAAGGAAGGCCCGGCTATGCGGGAACACGCCTTCCTCCATCCCGATAATGAAAACGACCGGGAACTCCAGTCCCTTCGCGCTGTGCATCGTCATCAGCACTACGGCGTCATCGTTTTGTTTTTCCGCATCGCTGTTGTCGTTCATGCTGTCGATATCCGCGATCAGCGCCAAATCGGTCAGGAAGGATACGAGCGTCTTATCTTCATTATTATTCTCAAATTCCATCGTTACTGACAGGAACTCATCAATATTTTCGAGCCGGGAACGTGACTCCAGCGTATTTTCACTTTGCAGTTCCATCCGGTATTGAGACATTTCCAGCAGTTTCTCGGTCAGTTCAGTCACGGACAGATACTCGACCATTTTGTGCAGCGCGGCGATCATGTCATAGAACTCAACCAACGCATTACGCGTACGTCCTGCGAAGCCGAGGTCGTCCACCGTCTCCAGCACGCGGAAAATGGAAGTGCCCCGCTGCGCCGCCGCATCCGCCAGCTTGCCTACCGTCGTATCACCGATCCCTCTTTTTGGCACATTGATGATCCGGGTCAAGCTGATATCGTCGTCCGGATTGGACAGAAGCCGCAAGTAACCGAGCAGGTCCTTAATTTCTTTACGATCGTAGAACTTGATGCCTCCGACGATCTGATACGGGATATCCGATTTGATGAGAATTTCCTCGATTACCCGGGACTGGGCATTAGTCCGATACAAAATAGCATGATCGCGGTGTTGCTTGCCGTCTTTTACATTTTTGGCGATCTCCGAGGTTACGAAATACCCCTCATCATGCTCCGAATCTGCGCGGTATACTTTGATTTTGTCCCCGTCGCCTTTGTCGGTCCACAGTTTCTTCGGCTTGCGTCCGGTATTCCGCCCAATTACGCCGTTCGCCGCGTTCAGAATCGTCGAAGTGGAACGGTAGTTCTGCTCCAGCATAATCGTGCTCGCTTCAGGATAATCCTGTTCGAAATTCAGGATGTTACTGATGTCCGCCCCCCGCCAACGGTAGATCGACTGGTCGCTATCGCCCACGACGCAAATCCGGTGATGCTTGTCAGCCAGCATGCGGCACAGCATATATTGGGCCCGGTTTGTATCCTGATACTCATCGACGTGGATGTATGCGAATTTTTTTTGATAGAAATCCAGCACTTCCGGCGTCTCTTTAAACAGCTCGATCGTCTTCATGATCAAATCGTCGAAATCGAGCGAATTGTTGTTGCGGAGCTTCTTCTGGTACATGGTATATACTTTAGCGACGATGCCTTCAAAATAGTCCCCGATCTTTTGCTCATACTGTTTCGGGGTGATCAATTCGTTCTTCGCCGTGCTGATCATCGACTGAACCGCCTTCGGCTCAAACTTTTTCGTGTCGATGTTCATCTCTTTCATGCAATTGCGGATCACGGAGAGCTGATCGGTAGAATCCAGAATGGAAAAGTTCGACGTAAACCCGATACGCTCGATATCTCTACGGAGAATCCGTACGCACATGGAGTGGAAGGTGGATACCCAAATGTCGCGGCCTTCCGACCCGCCAACCAGCCGGGAGACCCGGTCCTGCATTTCGCGGGCGGCTTTGTTCGTAAACGTGATCGCGAGAATCGCCCAAGGCGGAGCCTTGCGCGTAGCGATCAGGTAGGCGATGCGGTGCGTGAGCACGCGCGTCTTGCCGCTGCCCGCGCCGGCCATAATCAGCAGCGGGCCTTCCGTCGTCTCGACGGCTTTGCGCTGCTCCGGGTTTAGGCGGGCCACCGCCTCTTGTATATTAACAGGTTGCATAGTAAATGCTCCTTTCCAAATGCTCAATACTTAATGTGAAGTAAAAATGAATGTATAAGTAAAAGTTTAAGTGAAAGTGACTCCACGTTTTATCGAATAATATAGGATGAATTGTGAAGAAGATTAATGATAATGACGATGGCGATGGCGATGATGATTCGCTGGATAAACTAGTTGATAGGCTCTAGGACAAGGTAGATTGATGCTTGTAGATTAAAATGATTAATAATGTGATAGTAAATATAGTGCTAAATCGAGTGTTGGACATTAACTGGAAAATATACAGCTAATTTCGCCGTCTTCTTGCAATCTCATTAACTAACTGTAAAACCTACAGCTAATTCGCCTTCTACACGCCAAAGTTGCCTAATTCGTCTTAATATAGATGGAGGTTTTACAGCTAATTTAGTCGTAGGATGCAATTTTGCCAAATTAGCTGGAGAAAATGCAGTTAATTTGTTTTCGGTAGGGCTTAGGTTACTTGGGTTACTTGGGTTACTTGGGTTACTTGGGTTACTTGGGTTACTTGGGTTACTTGGGTTACTTGGGTTACTTGGGTTACTTGGGTTACTTGGGTTACTTGGGTTACTTGGGTTACTTGGGTTACTTGGGTTACTCTTACCTGCTACCACTGCCGTAGAAACTACCGTTACTGCTACCGCCAGTAATACTATTCCCTTTCACCGCCTGGACTGTGCTCAGCGCGCCTTGCAGGTCGCTGTAAATTGCGTTGCCGACAACGATTGTGTCGCTGACGGCCGCCGCCCGGCGTGCTGTTTCGGCATCGTGAATCCCCCCGCCATAAAAAAGACGAGCACTCTCAAGACATCTGCGCACATCCGCTACAAGCTCCATGTCGCCGAATGTCCCGCTATACTCTACATAGATGATCGGCATCTGCAGCAATTTGTCCGCAACCTGGGCGTACGCGGCGGCAGCCGCTGCATCCAGGCCAGTGGTGGCCTCCGTAACTCGGGCAACCGTGGAATCGGGGTTCAGAATGAGGTAGCCTTCCGGAACCAACAACTCCCAAGGAATCATATACCCGTACTGCTCGACCGCTCGGGCATGCTGACCGACCAGCCAATCGCTCCGCGAGGTGTTCAGCACCATCGGTATCATATATAAATCAAATCCCGGCACGACGGCTTCCAAATCGGAAACCTCCAGCACGCACGGAATTTCAAACCGGCGGATGCGCGACAAGAGATCCACCGTATTCTCATACGTCACTCCGCTGGAGCCTCCCACCATAACGGCATCGCTCCCGGACATACAAACGGCTTCCAGCACCTCGTCTTCCAATGGACGATCGGGGTCCAACTTGAATACATGCCGCCAAGACTGCAAACTTTGCTTCAACACCGACTCCTCCAAGCTTGTCCAAACTATTCATATACCCGTTTCGGTCACGAAAAACGGGGCCTCTCTCCCGCCCCGCTCGTGCTTTGTCCGCTGTATTAGGTCAACCTTTATTTCGTATCAGCTGATTCATGCAAACCGGCTATTTTTCATAGCCACTTCTAGTCTAAGTGACTGTTAGAATACTGTCAATGTTCGTATGAAATGCGAACAAAAAGAACACGGTCCCCTGAGCTGATCCACAAAGAATGAACGTTCATTATGAAGCTTCCTGGATTTATTATGCACCCTCAGTAGAAAAGAGTATTTGCATTCTTCCTTCTTTGCATTTATCTGGGAAAAACTCGGATTGTCCTTTAATTTTGAGTAAGACGGTTCTAATTCGAAATGGTATGCTCCGGAAGGGAGGAGGTGAAATTAACATTTTTGTAAGCGCTTTACCATTTTCGACAAATTTGGTGCAGGAGGAATGCTTTAAATGAGGAGATCGTTCAAACAAATTGCTTCAATCTTACTTACAGCGGCCTTGCTAATGCCGGCGGGTCTCATTGTCCGGACCGCGCAGGCAGCGGATTCAGCAGCACCTAATTCGGTAATCGTATACCACGAAAACTTTGAAAATGGCCCGGGTAAGGCAACCCAATCGGGTAGTGCCAACCTGGAGGCGGTAACTGGCAAGAAATTCACCGGCAATGAGGATGGAGCAGCATTATCAGTAAGCAACCGGTCCAATAATTGGGACGGCGTTGACTTCGCATTCGGTGACATCGGCTTGGCGGCTGGACAGGAATATACCGTAACAGCTTCCGTTTATGTTGAGGATGATTATAATCTGCCTCAAGGTGCGCAAGTCGTTCTTGAAGTTGTAAGCAATAAAGGCAGTGATGATGAATCGTACAATGGAATTAGCTCCACAGCGTTTAAAGCAGGACAAGGCGTCTCACTCTCTGCTAATCTCCCAGTTACGAACGTAGAGGGTACAGCTCTTCGGATAAAATCCAATGATGAAGGTGCAAAAGTTCCCTTCTATATCGGGGATATTTTAATCACCACAGTAGATTCCCCTCCCTCATCTGCTGTAGTGCTTCAACAAAGTTTTGAAGATGGTGCTGCCGGGGGATGGGCTAGGCTCTCTTGGGGCACCAGCGGTGAAGTTTCCGTTATTGACGGTATCGCCTCCGCTGGCACTAAATCATTAAAGTTTTTTAACCGGGCCAATGAGAAAGCAGTTCCTGCTCTCGCCCTGACGAACATTGTCAAATCCGATCGAAAATACGACATTTCTCTCAAAGTCAGACTCGGTTCGGATTCAGGCAATTTCCATATCGCCTCTAAAATAGATTCCGACCTGCTCGAAAACAAGTATCCCTGGATCGTTGGAAATAAGGTAGTAAACGCTCTTGAATGGACCACATTTGAAACTAAAGGCTACGAGATTCCATCTAACACCAAGGAAGTCATTATTTACGTTGAACCGGCCGAAGGCAATATGTTGACCTCGGATATTTACATCGACGAAGTGATCATCACGGATGTCACGCCGGGCGGGACTAACCCTCCGGAAGTTGTAGACAAAACAGGCATATCCGCCGACTTTGAAGATGGCCTGGATGGTTTCAAAGCACGGAATGGCCGGGAAACTGTAGTACTTTCCAAAGAGGACAACCATACTTCTGACGGCAGCCAGAGTCTCCTTGTTACTACTACAACCCAATATGATGCTGCATTGGTCGACGCCGGCGGTAAAATGGCCAAGAACCACCAGTATGAGCTGTCGGCATGGGTAAAAATGAAATCAGGCGAGGCCCCTACAACTCTGCGCATTAGTGTCCAATACGCAGACAGCGGCTTTGCAAACGTGTCCCCGAACGTAACCGTAACCGATCAACAATGGGTAGAACTGAAGGGCAAATATACTCTTACGACTACCCCAACCGTACTCAATGCTTATGTTGAGACCGCAAATAATGATGGAGGTAACCGTACCTTCTTTCTGGATGATTTTAAATTGTCCTATTTGGGGCCGGTAGCTGCGGCGCCTCCGATTCAAGAAGGACTTCCTAACATAAAGGATGTTTACACTGACGATTTCCTGATTGGTAATATTGTTAACCCGGGAAGTTTTGACGAGAATCGGCTCAAGCTTCTGAAGAAGCACCACAATGTCGTCACGTTTGAGAACGATATGAAGCCGGACTATGCCTATAACAGCAATAGAGTGTTTGACTTTACCGCAGAAGATGCCCTTGTCCAGAGAGTACAAGATGCAGGCCTTGACTTGCACGGACACGTACTCGTATGGCATGCGCAGTCACCAGAATGGCTTCATACCGCAGCCGATGGTCAGCCATTGAGCCGTGAAGAAGCTCTGGAAAATTTGAGAACACATATTAAAACCGTAGTAAAGCACTTCGGTGACAAAGTGATTTCCTGGGATGTGGTCAATGAAGCGATGAACGATAACCCGGCGAATCCGCAAGACTGGAAAAAGGCATTGCGCAATTCGGGCTGGTTGAAAGCCATCGGCGATGACTTTATTGAGCAGTCCTTCCTTGCGGCCAGAGAAGTCATTGATGAAAATGGATGGGATATCAAGCTCTACTACAATGATTACAATGATGATAACCAGAATAAATCCACCGCCATCTACAGCATGGTTAAAGAACTCAATGAGAACTATGCCAAAACTCATCCAGGCAAAAAGCTGGTTGACGGGATCGGCATGCAGGCCCACTACAATCTGGGCACCAGAATAGACAATGTCAAGAGTTCGCTCGAGCGCTTCATATCCCTGGGCGTTGAAGTCAGCATTACCGAACTGGACATTATGGCGGGCACCAACTCTACGATCACTGACAAAGAGGCGCAGCAGCAGGCATATCTTTATGCCCAATTGATGGATCTCTATAAGAAAAACAGCGACCATATTCCGCGTGTAACCTTCTGGGGATTAAATGACAGCACGAGCTGGAGAGCCGAGCAGAATCCAACCCTGTTCGATAAGGATCTGCAAGCGAAAAAGGCTTACTACGGGGTAATTGACCCCGAGAAGTACATGGAGGAAAATCCGCCTCAAGGTATGGATGCCAAACAATCCAAGGCGTATTATGGAACACCGTCTATTGACGGTTCTGTTGACAGCGTATGGAGCAATGCTCCCGAAATGAAGCTGGATACGAAACAAATGGCCTGGTCAGGTGCTTCAGGAACAGCCAAAACGCTATGGGATGACAAAAATCTGTATGTATTGATTCAAGTCAAAGACGACAAACTGGACAAATCCAGCGTTAATGTCTGGGAGCAGGATTCGGTCGAAGTATTCGTCGATGAAAACAATGCAAAATCAACCAGCTATCAAGACGATGACGGACAGTACAGAGTGAACTTCGACAACGAGACTTCATTCAATCCGGCGAAAATCGCTGAAGGTTTTGAATCCAAAACCTCTGTTTCCGGCACGAATTACACGGTTGAAATGAAAATCCCGTTCAAAACGATTACACCGGCCAACAATGCCAAAATCGGCTTTGATGCCCAGATTAATGATGCCAAGAATGGCGCACGTATCAGTGCCAATGCATGGAATGACCCTTCAGGCCAAGGGTACCAGGACCCGTCCGTATTCGGGGAAGTTACACTCGTTGGAGGCCAGACTCCGATTCAAGAAGATCTTCTTAACATTAAGGACGTGTACGCCAACGATTTCCTGATTGGCAATATTGTTAACCCGGCCACTTTTGAAGGAAATCGGCCTAAGCTTCTGACGAAGCACCACAATGTCGTCACGTTTGAGAACGATATGAAGCCGGACTATGCCTATAACAGTAATAGAGTGTTTGACTTTGCCGCAGAAGATGCCCTTGTCAAAAAAGTACAAGACGCAGACCTTAAACTGCACGGACATGTCCTTGTCTGGCATGCGCAGTCACCTGAATGGCTTCATACCGGGGCCGATGGTCAACCGTTGAGTCGTGAAGAAGCTCTGGACAATCTAAGGACCCATATTCAAACCGTCATGGAGCACTTCGGTGACCAGGTAATCTCCTGGGATGTCGTCAACGAAGCGATGAACGATAACCCGGCGAATCCGCAGGAATGGAGAAAGGCATTGCGCCAATCCGGCTGGTACAAAGCAATCGGGGATGACTATCTCGATCAGGCGTTCCTAGCAGCCAGAGAAGTCCTCGATAAACACCCGGACTGGGATATCAAGCTCTACTATAATGATTACAACGATGATAACCAGAACAAATCTACCGCCATCTACAGCATGGTTAAAGAACTCAATGAAAACTATGCCAAGGATCATCCAGGCAAGAAGCTGGTTGACGGAATCGGCATGCAGGCCCACTACAATCTGGGCACCAGAATAGACAATGTCAAGAGTTCGCTCGAGCGCTTCATTTCCCTGGGCGTTGAAGTCAGCATTACCGAACTGGACATTATGGCGGGCTCCAATTCTGTACTCACTGAAAAGGAAGCGACGCAGCAAGGTTATCTTTTTGCCCAACTGATGGATCTTTATAAGAAGAACAGCGACCATATTCCGCGTGTAACCTTCTGGGGGCTGAGTGACGGAACCAGTTGGAGAGCCGAGCAGAATCCGGTGCTGTTCGATAAGGATCTGCAAGCGAAAAAAGCTTACTACGGGGTAATTGACCCCGGGAAGTACATGGCTGAAAATCCGCCTGAAACCATTGATGTCAAGCAATCCAAGGCGTATTATGGAACACCGTCTATTGACGGGTCTGTTGACAGCGTATGGAGCAATGCTCCGGAAATGAAGCTGGAAACGAAACAGATGGCTTGGTCAGGTGCTTCAGGAACAGCTAAAACGCTATGGGATGACAAAAATCTGTATGTATTGATTCAAGTCAACGACGACAAACTGGACAAATCCAGCGTCAATGTCTGGGAGCAGGATTCGGTCGAAGTATTCGTCGATGAAAACAATGCAAAATCAACCAGCTATCAAGACGATGACGGACAATACAGAGTGACCTTCGACAACGAGACTTCATTCAATCCGGCGAAAATCGCTGCAGGTTTTGAATCCAAAACCTCTGTTTCCGGCACGAATTACACGGTTGAAATGAAAATCCCGTTCAAAACGATTACACCGGCCAACAATGCTAAAATCGGCTTTGATGCCCAGATCAACGATGCAAAGAACGGCGCACGTATTAGTGTAAATGCATGGAATGACCCTTCGGGTCAAGGGTATCAGGACCCGTCCGTATTCGGGGAACTCACCCTCCTCGGCAAATCGTCCGGCGGCAACAATGGAGGAGGTAATAACGGCGGTGGCAATAACGGTGGTGGATCTGGCGGTTCGGGTTCCGGAAACTCCAATTCCGGAAACAGCGGCTCCGGTACGCAGCCTGGCACACAACCCGGCACGGTCAACAATAACAACGGGGTTGTATCCATCCAGCCTACTGTAAAGGTTGAGAACGGAAACGCTTCGGCAACCGTATCCAGCGAAAGCCTGAATAAAGCAATCGGGCAAGCTTCACTGGGAGCAAATGGCAAAAAGCAGATTGTTATTGAAGTACCGAATCAAGCAAATGTGCAATCTTATGTTGTTCACCTGCCGGCTTCAAGTCTGCAAAGCAACAACAATGTTGAATTTGTGCTCAAGACGGAGTACGCAACCCTTCATGTACCATCGAATATGCTGTCCAATATGACGGAGGAAGCCGGGCAAGTCTCCATTCAGATCAACAAAGGTTCTGCGAATGACCTGAATGCCGATGCACGTGGAAAAGTGGGCAGCCGTCCGATCATCGATCTTAGCGTGAAGGCTGGCGACCGTGTCCTTGCCTGGAACAATGCTGCGGCGCCTATAACGGTATCCTTGCCGTACACCCCTGCCGCACAGGAACTTGCTAACCCGGATCAAATCGTGATCTTGTACGTTGGCAGCCAAGGGCAGGCAACGGTCGTACCAAGCGGAAGATACGATTCGAAGACGGGCGCGGTTATATTCACGACCACCCACTTCAGCACATATGCTGTAGCTTATGTAACCAAATCTTTTGCCGATCTACAAAACACGGCATGGGCGAAACAAGCCGTTGAAGCGATGGCGGCCCGCGATATTATTAAGGGAATCTCTGATGAGAACTTCGCCCCTAAGGCTTCCATCACGAGAGCAGACTTCATCACCTTGCTTGTCAGAGCGCTGGAATTGAAGGGCTCTGGCGGAAATGCGGCAGCCTTCAGTGATGTTCAGCCAACCGCTTACTATGCGGAAGCCTTGGCTATCGCGAAGGAGCTTGGAATTGCTTCCGGATTTAATGACAACACCTTCAAACCAGGCAGCAGTATTTCTCGTCAAGATATGATGGTCCTTACAGCAAGAGCCTTGAACGCGGCCGGTAAGCAAACTGGCGGCCAAGGAAGCCTGGATCCTTATTCGGATGCCACAAGCCTTGCCGCTTATGCCAAAGACAGCGCTGCTTCTCTCATAGGAAGCGGAATCGTCAACGGCAAGGACGGCAAAATTGCACCAGCGGATACATTGACCCGCGCAGAAGCAGCGATGATTCTGTACCGGATCTGGAAGCTGTAAAATTCGTTTAAAAGCAGTTGATTCTCAAAAAAGCTGCCCCCGTCGGTTCAAGACGGGGGCAGCTTTTATATTTATAAGCCCAGGTATTCCAGCCAGCCCACACGCCCGGCATCATCCTCTTCCAAAAAATCAGTATAAAAGCCGTAGACGCCCATCCGCTTGAACTTAAGGATCGTTTTGGGATCGTTAATGGTATGAACATATGAAGGAACGCCGATCTTGTTCAGAGCGGACACCAGGTTTTCATTCGCCCGGGTCTCGGACATCGTAATGGCCGCAAGCCCTTTTTCCTTGGCAAAACGCACAACCTCGTCATCCGAATCATGGGTCTGATAAAGCGTAAAAATCACCGATTCAAAAGGATAGATGTCCTCGATCGCATCCCACATCGACTGATAATAAATTTGCGGCACGATCCGCTCCAGTAACGCCGGGTCTTTTTGCTTCGCGCTCTCGACGATTTTGGTGAAAATCTGGTCGATCTCCTCCGGCTCGATTTGCTTCGTATCGGTTACGAGATACATATCGGGGTGCTGCTCCATCAGATCAAGGATATCGTCCCAGCTGAGCGGCTCATACTTGCCCATGATCTTGGCGTTTTTAAATTCCTCGAAAGTCCATACCGCGGCATGGGTGCCGGGATCCATTACTTTCTCTTGGCCCATCATCTTTGTAAAGCTCTCTCCCCACTCGTGCCGGGCAATGAGCTCATCATCCTTGCTGAGCAGCAGGTCCGCTTCGAACACGCGGGTACCTTTGGCATAATTGGCTTCAAAAGCCTCGAAGCTGTTGCTATACGTCAGCCCTTCAATCCCGCCCATGGCGTGCGCCACCATGCGGTGGGCCCTGAAGCCCTCGTACCGCGAGGCTTGAGGCCGAAAGAGGGTAACGATCAGTATGATGGATAGACCTAAAATTAGTGCGATATAGTAGAAAGTTCTTTTTTTCATGAGAGTATGCATCCTTTAATTTTATTTATGACGTAATCTATAACTCTATTATACTATACACGAAAAAAAGCCTGAGGACTCATTGAGAGACCTCAGGCTTCTATAGATAACTAGATCATTAGGTTAAGTAATGCACGTAATGCAGCTTTTTTATCTTCCGTGCTTCCCCCGTTATTTAGAAGGGACTCTGTAGCTTCAATCTGGTTGGACAATGCTTGGTTTGTAACCGCTAGTGGTCTAGCAGCTTCTATTGCGTTATAAAGTAATGTTTTGAGTGTCGAAATTGTAATATAAACTTCTCTCACTACTGAGAATCCACCCCGGGACAACTCAATTTCGACGTAGTATTCTACTTCTTCATCCGAGTCATTATATTCAGTGAAAAGGATACCATCCAATTCGTTGGTCGAAGCAAGGTACACATCATCCGTTACACTTATAGGATAAATACCGACAATCTTCAGGTTAGTTCCTTCCATAAGAGGATTGTTCGCATCCGTAAGCGGGATCAGAGTGTTCAATGCGGTATCGTAAGTTACTTCAGTAACGGATGGTAATTTAGCCGCTTCATCTAATAGAGTTTGATATTCTTCATCCACTTCCGGTTGATGTCCCGAAGGTTCGTTATTAGTTAGCGTGTTTTTATCAGCAAACGTAATTTGTCCCCCGGCAATAGTCATATCAAAAACATACCAATACAGCTCGTCACCACTTCCAGCAGGAATATGGTAGGTCTTTAACGGCGTGCCGCTCGCATCATAGATTTCTACCTTTGCACCAGAATTGCGTAATGTTTCAGTTCCGTCGGCTCCGTTTCTCGAATAGTTATGCACATAGAACGTGTAAACTCCATCTATCCGCTTACGGATTGTCGTCGTTTCCGGCCCATAGGAAGTTACGTCATCATGGTCCAAGTCTGCATAAAGTTCTCCGTTAAAATAATGCTCTCTATCAGCATACCACGTATGGAATGTCGTCCCGCCAGGTGTTGGTCCTACAAGATGTGAATCCTCATCCCTCGGTTTTTCGCCCCAGGTCAGAACAATACGGAGTTCCCCCGTCTTAGGCACCTTGATCGCAGTGGCGTTTTCATTCCGGTTAAAGATGCTACTAGCAGAAACTCCGACCAACTGTCCGGTAATAAAACCCGCCTTGTTCATCTCGCCGGTATAAATACCTGCTGGCAGATTAATAGAGTACCGGCCAGACGAATCCGTAACTACTGTCGCAACAACCGCGCCAGACGTATTGCCAAGACCTCGACGGAATTGAATCGTCATTCCTTCTACTGCATTATCGTCAACATCGACGATAGTCCCTGCGAACCCTTCAATCCGCACGCTTCCGCTCAAGATCCCGTTAAAAGCAGTAACTCCACTGGATGGCGAAACTTGAATCGTAAGTTGCTTACCATAATAATCTTCCATTGGAATAGGATCAAATGAAAGCTCTTGGTTGATAGGATTATATGCTAAGCTTTTCAGTTCATAAGTAGCTCCCGCTACAGAGGCCGTTACGAGTAGATCCTCACGCGTAAGGCTAGGCGTGGTGCCTATAAACTTTAAGACCGCTTTACCGTTCGTAACGACGAGATGGTTCGTCACTGGCGTCGTGGTGGACCCTCCACCGCTGCCCGAGCCGCTGCCGCTATTTCCTGATCCACTATTCGTTGAATTCGGTTGTCCTGCTATAATAGCCGAGCTATTATTATTAAGAGAGATGCTGTTAGGCCGCTGGGCTAACGTGGATCCTGAAGCATTAATTTCGGCATGTCCAATCTGTCCTTGCCCGCTTACGATCGTATTAGCATTCAATATCAAAGAAGAGATCAGAGCTGATGCCTGGACGTTGATCTCACTTCCAGTCGCCGTTTCGCCTACTGTTAGTTCACCAATCGAACCGGAAGTTAAATCTATCTTCAATTGAGTTGCTACGACATCGACCGTTTCAAATGTACCTGCCAAGGAAACTTGTGATCCGGCAGGCATTTGTTCGGAAAGGATCAGATTCTCAAATCCTGCTCCCGTTAAACCGGATTCCTCCAGGATCGCTCCCGACCTCAAAGTGACTTGAGAAACAACGCTGTTTCCTTCGGCGACGATCCGAATACTTCCGTCTTTTTTGTTTACAATAACGGTTATCAACACAGAATCCAGCACATGGATACTGTTCTTGCCCCCGCCTTCAATCGAAGTAGTTCCCTTCACGGTAACATGATCCAAAGTCACATCACCTTCGCCAATACCTTCTGCAAGCAACAGATTCCCCTCAATGACAAGGTTCTTCAAAGTCACTCCCGCCGTTGTAACCCGAACGGAGCCTTGGATGGTTTTCGTTCCTTCTGAAGGCCCATACACTCCCTCTTTATCATAGGTCACCGAATATCCGGAAAACTGAGTTAATGCCCGATCGAGGACAGTGACTACCTCAGCTCGTGTAGCAAAGTTGAGCGGGTTAAATGTAGAACCGTTTCCTTTCATTAATCCCTGATCAAGAACGGCTCCAATCGCTCCTTTACTCCATGCAGGACTATTGGAAGTATCTTTAAAACGGTTAGCCGCATCGGAAGGAGCAAGTTTCAGCAAACTGGTTAGAATGACGGCCAATTCCTGTCTTGTTACTTTGGCATTAGGCTTAAAGGTCCCATCGGTGTATCCCTTCATATAACCATTAGCCACCGCTCTACTTAAATCGGAATAGAACCACTCTTGTCCAGTTATATCTTTGAAGTTTACAGTTTGAGTTTCTTTCACTTGAAAGGAACGATTTATGAGCGCAGCAAGCTCACTTCTTGTAACCTGGTTATCGGGATGAAGATTACCATCAGCATCCCCCTTTATGTATCCTTTATTCTTCCATTCGTTAAGTACAGTACCTGCCCAATGAGAGGAACCTCCTTCGGTCTTGATCTCATCCTTCGCTGCCAACGCTTGAACAGGTGCATTCCAAGCTCCAAAGGCAGTAGGAATAAGTAACGAGACTCCCAAAATGATGCTTGCTAGTTTCTTAGTCATACTTCTTCGCTTCAACTTTACTCCCCCAATCATTTGTATGAATCAGGTACATTATACCTATTCAATTCATAAAAAAGAATACAAATTATTACATTTTAGCACAAAAAGCGCACCTATTTGACTAGGCGCGCTTTTGTCTAGGTATTTCTATTCAGTAAGCATTTTTATTTATAAATCCATTAACTATTGTTTTCAAAATGATCTTGATATCCATTAGAATTGACCAATTTTCGATATAAAAAATGTCGTGTTCAATTCGCTCCTCGATCGAAGTGTCTCCACGCAACCCATGAGCCTGGGCATAACCAGTAATCCCTGGACGAACATGATGCTTTACCATATACTTCGGGACTTCTTCCCGGAATTGATCCACAAAGAATGGACGTTCAGGACGAGGTCCGACTACGCTCATATGGCCAGCGAGCACATTGAAAAACTGCGGAAGTTCATCAAGGCTTGTTTTGCGCAAAAAAGTACCGAACTTGGTTCGTCGGGGATCGTTCTCTGTAGTCCAGCGGGTGTCCGCCATGCTTTCAGGTAGCAACCGCATAGAGCGGAATTTATACATTCGAAACTTCCTGCGGTTCAGACCTACCCGTTCTTGCTTGAAAATTACCGGACCCTTTGAGGTCAGTTTTATGCCGATAGCGATTATTAACATAATAGGAGAAGTAATGATAATAGCGATGGAACTAAATACAATATCAAACAATCGCTTTGCAAGCCGGTTCCCAGCCAAATCGAGCGGAATATCACGGACATTGATCATCGGCATTCCAGCAAAGTTATCGAAAACCGGGCGTGCGGGCAAATAATCAAAAAAGTCGGGAATGATCAGCGTTCGAACCCCGGTCTTTTCACAAATCGCAATGATCTTTGCATATTTGGAATGGGCAGTGAGCGGCAATGCAAGCACTACTTCATCAATGAGCTTCGACTCCAATATCTCCTGCAGCTGATCCACGGTCCCGAGAATTGGCTTATATCTGGACTTCTCCTCAGCGGTCCATTCCCGGTGGTCATCCAAAAACCCGATGATGTCATATCCGAGCTCCGGATACTGACGGAGATTGTCATGAAATTTTTGTCCTAGCGATCCAGCACCTAAAATGAGTACAAACTGCTTGTTGAAGCCTTTTTTGCGGAGCTGTTTCAGTGAGCTTTTTAGAAAATAGCGGTATAACATAATGAACATCAAATTCAAAGTCATATAAATGGCCAGATAGGTACGCGAGATATCTACCTGTTTTACAAAGAACATTAATCCGAAAAGGATGAACAAGCTCGAAAAGTGAACCTGGATCAACTTTAGCACTTCGTCGGAGAAGCGTTTTTTGCGTTTAGGAGAATAAAGCGAGACCAGAATCCCGACAAATACGGAAATAGCGCCGTAAACGATGCTCCAGAATGCGTATATCTCTATGGGCAAAGGCTGTTCGTAACGAATCAAACCGCTCTCAAACTTGATCCACCAGGCTATGAAGAATGAAATCTGAATAAACGCAAAATCCGCCAAAATATACAGTTGTGTCAAAAATCGCTGATTTTTGCGAATCATGATTTCACCTCCATTTTATTGCTGGACTGGCCGGAAACGCTTGCGGGGATAGGAGTCTTGGCTCCACCTCGCGGAAGCAGCTTGTTTTTGACTAAAGATAAAGT
Source organism: Paenibacillus sp. FSL R5-0407 (assembly GCF_038009185.1). Lineage (NCBI taxonomy): Bacteria > Bacillati > Bacillota > Bacilli > Caryophanales > Paenibacillaceae > Paenibacillus > Paenibacillus sp. FSL R5-0407. The sequence goes on from NZ_JBBPAX010000001.1 coordinate 3,061,254, forward strand.
GAATTTCACAGCAATTCCGCCATAGACGGCCGCATTCGTGAGCCATGAATAATTCCGTTTGTAATGCTTGCGGTGGAAGACCCACATCGCCCGGTGAAATTCATAGATGATCTTGAGCGGCTTACGGCGGCTGCTGGCCCCTTTATAATGAACAATGTATGTGGCTGGATGGTACTGAATGCCCCAGCCCGCCTGCTTAATTCGGTAGCACCAATCTATATCCTCACCATACATAAAAAAGGTCTCGTCTAAACCGCCAACCTGCCGGATCGTCTCTTGTCGTACTAGCATAAACGCGCCAACGAGGCAATCGACCGGGTAAGTTTCATTTTCATCCAGGTAACCTAGTTGATATTGGTTAAACCGCGGGTTGTTCGGAAATAATTTGGAGAATCCGAATGCATAGTAAAAAGATGCCGACGGCGTCGGAAACCCGCGTCTGCATGCTTTATCGAGAGAGCCATCGGGTAGAATTACCTTGCAGCCAGTCATCCCTAAGTCAGGATGCTCATCCATGTATGCGATCATTGCTTGAAATGTGTCTGGTTGAACGATCGTATCTGAATTAAGAAGAAGGACATAACGGCCTTTGGCGATTTCCATAGCCTGGTTGTTGGCTTTTGCAAAACCGGTGTTATCACGGTTAGCTATGAGACAAACCTGTGGGAAGCTTTCCCTGATCGCTTGTATAGATTCATCCTTCGATGCATTATCAACGACAATAACCTCGTACGAAAAGACCGTCTCCGATTCAAAGACAGATCGCAAACAGTCCAGCGTTAAGCGGCAAGTGTTATAGCTGACAATAATAATGCTTAAATCCATAATCGATAGGGCTCCTTATTTTTACTTCTGACAAATATAGTAATCTATCGACATTATAGCATAATGAAGAGACAAGGAATAAGGTGGATAGAAATAGATGAGGCCCAAACTTCCCGTTAATACGGGAGAGTTTGTGGCTTTTCTACAGATACATCTAATCGTTACGGGGGCCATAGCATTAGGGTAGGCGTTCACCATAATCTTCAATACCGAACGACAATTGAAGATTACTATACTATCGTTGTGTTATGGGATATCGCCGATCCATCAAACGCATTCAATCAAGTGATCGACGTGAAAGGAACAACATTTTGCAGGAGCATTTCTGTCTCCAGTCGTTAATTCCGGCTCTCAAGCATTATAGCTATATGGAGTAGAATTGTTTTTAGTTTTGGTTTATTAAATCGATACAGTCTAAAATTGAACAGATTTTATTATGAAGTATTCTAATTTCATCATTATCTGATATTTCGGCTTGCATGTAATAATATAATGGCAGACATAAAGTCTCCTTATATTTTTCATTTTTGTATCTCGATAATTTTTGAATTCCTAACAATAAGTTATCAATCACAATAGTGGGAGCGTCGCTTAAATTCTTTAACATACTCTCATCTTTTTTATTCAAAATTACTTTTGTATTATTATCATTAATTTCTCTTGCCCTTTTCCATTTATCTTCATTAGGATCTAATTTAATTGTACATTCCTTAAATCTTGCATCTGAAAAATTCAACGTTTGAAAAGCCCTCTTTTTAGTTTCATTTAGTTTATCTGAATTAAAAGGCAAACACGCTATAAGCGGATTCAATAAATCAATTAAATCAAAAACAATCTTATTTTCTTTGAAATTGTTAATCCATAGTTTTTTTGCTATTAACAGACTTTTGGATTGAAGTGGCATGCAGTGAGCAGAAGAATAGTACATTCTGTCAAGATTGCCCGCATGAGTAGCTCCACGATAAAATAAAAACAAATTATCGAAGGCCTCTGAGCTCGTTTCACTTGGAATATTATCAATAGAATTCAGCAAGAATTTTTTAAAAATTGACGAAACACCACTATAGTTAATAACAGCTTGTTTTGAAAGTAACGTTGAATATTCTTCCACTAATTTTTCGTTAGTAGAATCCTCTAACCCCAGGTTTCGAATAGTGTCTGAATAGTATCTAACTATTAAAGACTCAAATGATTCTCCTGTAATTCTTATTTTATTTAAATTATAAGCGTGTTTTTCTTCTAAATACCACAGATAATGATAGCCGCAAAAATAACTACGCTTCTTTCTTATGTAATCCAAGGTATTGTTTTTGTACCACGTTTCACCATTGCAATAATAATTAAAATTAAATATGTTATTAATCCCTATTGCAATTTCTAGATCTTTAGGCTCATGAACATCTGATCTAATCGTGAAAATTTCCCTTGCCTTTGGAATATTAGTTAAAGCAGCATAATTTACTCTACTATCTTTTCCTCCAGATAAATCGACAACAATATCTTTAAACAAATGAGAGTTATAAACCGCTTGAATATTATTAATAATATCATTTTTGGCATCATCAAGTAATTTAGCATAATATTCTGGATTGAACTCTTGGTTGCTTCCTAATACACTATTAATCGATCTTTTAACAAACTTCCAACCGCTTTCATCTACAACAATCTCATCACAAAGATTCAACATATAAGTATTTTTAACAGTTAGATTGTCGATAAATGTTTGTCTTAGCAAAGTTACATTTGAGGCAAATGTAACCATTACAACGTCTTCGTCTAATTCACAATTAATTTTCAAATAATTTAGAATGACTAGCAACAGATGGTATCGATTTGTTACTATTAACATATCATCTGATTCATAATAAAAAACTTTACTGTAACCAAAATAATCCGTTGTTATTTTTATTTGACTGTTTTCAACATTTAACAATGAAAAATTACCAATACAATCATACAGCGTGCTTGCGTTTATTCCTTCACCAATGGTCGACTGACCAAAGATGAAGTCATTATCATGCCATACATACCCAGAAAATATATAGTTATTATTCAAACCGTCTTGTAACCCAGAGGCATCATAAATTAATATATTTTCCGTATTCCATTTTTTGTTTTTTATATATTTTATTTCAAGGCTACTTTTTTTACACTTCTTCTCAAAACTTCTCATTTTTTTAATTTTTTGTTTTGAAGATATTAAACAGAAGTCATTCTGTGGTTTTGGTACTTTAAAATAATCAATCGGTTCGTTAATAGTATTCTTTGTTTCTAAGTTCTTACTCATTAAGTTTTCAAATTCGTTCCGCAACTCATTACTGATATAAAGTACAGTATCCGAATCATTAATGTATTTCGATTCATTATGTTTTACAAAGCACTTCACATAATAGTAACCTGATTCATTAATTGAATAGTTGAAATTAGCACATTTCATATATTTTGTTTCGGTAATCGCCTTTTTAGCAGTTTTTTGGTTAGGATAGTAATATAGATAATATGCATACTCAACATCCTGGGCGCTAACATCGGTGATATATACATTAATGACATTATTAATTAGCCTAATATTAACTTTATAATTTATTGCATCCACAAATATTTGTTCACTCCTTTTATTATTTCGTGCATCACAAAGGCTCTTTCCATCGACTTCATTGTACCATTTTCGATGTTATAGGGATAGAATTCGACAAACAAATGCTAATAATAATTTGGCCCCCCTGATTAGAATGGCAACGTTGTTTCACGATTGTCTAGTTTCTGAAGAACGGAGGACTCAACGCTTATACATAGCAAAGAAACGGAGATTTCACACGAATTGTATGATACTTTTCAATGTGGTAGGATAAGCATTAACATAGAATCGACCTTTGCAATAAGTACTTTAACCTTGGTTAAGATTACAGCAGGTTGAGAACTTCTATTATCATCCTTCACAACCCAGGAGGCCACTCTTGAAAATTCTTAAATGTCTTGTGCTTCTTTCTACTTATAACGGTGAGATGTACGTAGAGGAACAACTGAAAAGCTTACTTAAACAAGAAGGAATTGAACTACATATTCTCATTCGGGATGATGGTTCAAAGGATTCTACCGTTTCCGTTATAGATCACTTTTCAGATCTTTTCTCGGATAAGCTCAGGCTGATTAAATCTTTTAACTTAGGAGCCAAGTCTAGTTTTTTTGAATTAATCCGGATCGCAGCCGATGAGTATTCCCAATACGATTATTACGCTTTTTGTGATCAGGACGATGTTTGGATGCCAGGGAAATCGCTAAGAGCCGTTAATATGTTAAGGCGTTACAACCAGAGTTCACCCCTAATGTACTGTTCATCAACCCAAATGGTCGACGCTGAACTCTCTCCTCTGAAGGTCTGGCCGTCGCCCCCCCGGAAAAAGTTATGCATGTATAATGCTCTTGTAGAAAATGTAGCCGTCGGGTGCACGACAGTTTTGAACAAAAATGCTTTCGACCTCATCGCCTCCTCCCTTCCTTCTAACTCAGATCAAGTTATCATGCATGATTGGTGGGCATACTTATGCGTTTCTACATTCGGAAAAGTGTTATTTGATGAGGAACCATTTATCCTATATCGACAGCATTCAAGTAACGTGCTTGGTGGTCAGACCGACAACTGGAATACAAAATGGAAGAAAAGATTCCTCCGTTATTTCCGAGGACAAAATCATTATATTATTAGCAATCAGGCCAAAGAATTTTATAACTGCTTCAACGATCAAATGGACGATATCAAGCGTCTAGATGTTCAGCGATTTATCGAAGCGACATCGAAACCATGGGGGTCCAGATCAGCTTATACCCTCCATACTCCCTTTTATAGACAAGTTGCAGTAGACAACTATATTTTCAAACTAATTTTTTCTACGGGGAAAATTTAATGAAAAACAAAAAGAGCCTGTGTGATCACAGCGCTCTTAAATTATGTCTATTCTTGTTCTGAAATTAAATGCACCTTCAGAAAATCACGAAGTCCTCCCCTCCAGGGCCTTAAATCCGTCAGCCCATTGGTACGAATCGCCAAATGCTCCATCACAGAATTTTGTGGGCGAGAGGCCGGTAACGGATATTCTTCCGTTGTGCAAGGATATACCTTTGCCGGATAGCTCTTTCCTGTCATGGATTCGGCATCCGTAAAAATCGCCTTCGCAAACTCATACCACGTGCATGTTCCCGTATTGGAGGCATGATATATTCCGTACTTCTCCGTCTGAACCAGTTCCAGAAGAAAATTTGCCAAATCCACGGTATAAGTCGGTGAGCCCATCTGATCATTCACGACTTTGATTTCCGGCTTCTCCGCACCCAAACGCAACATGGTTTTCACGAAGTTGTTGCCGTGAAGGCCATATACCCAAGAGGTTCGAACAATAAAGTAAGCCGATGACAAACTCTGCACCAAGATCTCTCCTGCACGTTTGGACTTGCCATAGATCGACTGCGGATTGGTATTATCGTACTCGTGATACGGCTCCTTCGATAACCCATCAAAAACGTAGTCCGTGCTGATATAACAAAACTTGGCCCCGATCCTCTCACTGGCGATTACCAAGTTTCGAGTTCCATCAGCATTAACGGCAAATGCCGAATCTACCTCTTGCTCTGCCTGGTCAACAGCCGTATAAGCGGCACAGTGGATCACCGCATTTGGCTTCAATTCGTTTAATGCCATGAAGCAAGCATATTGGTCTGTTATATCCAGATTGTTTCGGTCACAGGCAAAGACCGTATGTCCCGCCTCCTGAAAAAGAGACACCACATCCGTTCCTAACTGTCCGGCCGCGCCGGTTACAAGCACCTTCATTTGGATTGATCCCCCAGCCGTTCCCCGTATTGCTTCGCATAGTACTCCTGATAAGCCCCCGACTGAATCCGAGTCCACCAATCCTTATTGTCCAAATACCAGCGAATCGTCTCTTTAATCCCTGTTTCAAAAGAATGTTTCGGCTTCCACCCAAGCTCGGTCATCGTCTTGGTCGGATCGATTCCGTAACGGCGGTCATGGCCCGGGCGGTCCTTAACATGGGTAATTAGAGATTCCGGCTTGCCGAGCTCTTGCAAAATAGTTTTGACAATCTGCATATTGGCACGTTCATTATTTCCACCGATATTGTATACTTCTCCATTACGCCCCTGGTGAATAACAAGGTCAATCGCGGTGCAATGATCCTCGACGTACAGCCAGTCTCGAATATTCAGGCCATCTCCGTATACCGGGAGCGGTTCATCCGCCAATGCGTTAGAAATCATTAATGGAATTAACTTCTCAGGAAACTGATATGGACCGTAATTATTCGAGCATCGTGTAATATTAACCGGAAGACCGAAGGTCTCGTGATAAGCACGAACTAAAAGGTCCCCGCCGGTTTTACTTGCGGAATACGGACTGTTAGGGGCAAGAGGCGTCTCTTCCGTGAACAGGCCGGTTTCCCCCAGTGTACCGTATACTTCATCAGTAGAAACTTGAACAAACTTTTTAATGTCATGCTTCCTTGCGGCATCCAACAACACTTGGGTTCCCAACACATTCGTCTTCACAAATATATCCGGCTCTAAGATACTGCGGTCCACATGAGACTCGGCTGCAAAGTTGACAACGACGTCCACGTTCTGGCTGATGAGTTCAGCCATCATTTTCGTATCGGTAATATCAGCTTTAACGAATGTATGATTCGAGTTATTTTCGACTGACTTCAGGTTTTCCAGGTTTCCCGCATACGTCAAAGCGTCTACATTGATAACTTGATATTCAGGATGATTCTCAAGCATATAAAGCACAAAGTTGCTGCCTATAAATCCGGCACCGCCGGTAACGAGCAATTTCATGAGAAAAGGCCTCCTAATCTAAAAAATAGATGTCAGTCCAATTCCGCATTCGCCAAAGTCGGATGAGTTCGATCTTTATCCGATAGTTCGGGAGCATCGACAGGCCAATCAATTTTTAACGACGGGTCACTCCATAGAATACCGCGGTCATATGCGGGGGCATAGAATTCATCCACTTTATAAAAAACTTCAGTATTGGGAAGTAGTGTACAAAATCCATGTGCGAAACCTTTAGGAACCAACAATTGTTGTTTATTCTGAGCACTCAAGTTAAAGCCCATCCATTGGCCGAAAGTAGGAGAATCCCTGCGGATATCCACGACGACATCATAAATCGCCCCCGCCAATACCCTAACCAGTTTCGTTTGTGCTTTCGGCTGCAATTGATAATGCAATCCCCGAAGAACCCCCGTATGAACCGATAAGGAATGATTGTCTTGTACAAATTGAACTTCAATTCCATATTGCTTCATGATATTTTCATTATAACTCTCCATAAAAAAGCCCCGGTGATCTTCATGTACCACCGGTTCAAGCAAGTATACGCCTTTCAATCGTTGTGGAATTACTCTCATTTATCGGACCCTCCTGATCCTATTTCAACTCACCGAACTCCGTACCCAACACAATATTCTTTGCAAGTTCATTTGCACGAGCTAGAGAGGAATGCGTGCCTGCGTCCGTCCACCACTCCCGCAATATATCAAACGACATCTCCCCTCGTTCAATATATTTGTTGTTCACATCGGTGATTTCCAGTTCACCCCGTCCGGATGGTTTTAATTTGCGAATCATGCTAAATACATTATAGTCAAACATATAAATCCCCGTCACGGCATAATTGCTTTTGGGCTGGGCAGGTTTTTCCTCGATGGAAACCACGCGATCCCCGTCCAATTCAGCTACGCCGAACCGTTCTGGATCGGTAACTTCCTGCAACAAGATTTTGGCACCGCGTCCTTGTTCCTTATACTTATCTACAAAAGGAGATATATCGTCTGCAAACACATTGTCACCCAGTATAACAACCATCTGATCCTCTCCGACAAATTGCTCAGCCAAACCTAACGCCTGGGCAATCCCGCCGGCCTCATCCTGAACTTTATACGTGAAGCTGACCCCCATCTGACTTCCGCTACCGAGCAGATTCACCACATCACCCATATGTTCTTTTCCTGTCACAACGAGTATATCGGTAAGTCCCGCTTGCTTTAACTTAAAAACGGAATGGAAGATCATTGGATATTTGCCGACAGGAAGAAGATGTTTGTTTGTGACTTTTGTTAATGGATACAGGCGGGATCCCGTTCCCCCCGCTAAAATGATGGCTTTCATCGGTGCACTCCTTCCAGAATCCGAACAATGTGCTTGCATCTGTTTTCCCATGTGTTGTTACGCAAGAAATTCATCGCATCTGTATGCGAGTAACGTTCTATCTTGTTATCCAGAACTTTCTTTACAAGGTTAATTAATTCGTTCTCTTCCGAATAAAGATGAACAAACGGCTTAAACTTCTGCATCTCAGCATAATCTATTGCCAGAATCGGTTTATTGAAGTATATATATTCATACATTTTAACCGGGTCCACAGCCCGTACAAGTTCATTCAGCATAAAGGGCATAACCAAGGCATCCGCTGTTTGAGCAACGCCGGACAATTGGTCATGCTTTACCGTTCCTGCGCATTGAATTCGAGGATGTGAAGGAACATTTGCCTCAACCGGGCCTACAAGGGTAAACATGCATTCAGGAACTTGATCCAAAACCCGCAGAATTAAATCAAAATCCATCCATTTACCAATTGTACCAATGTACATGAGGTTCAACAAATTGTTATTCTCAGACTTCAAATAGGAAGCTTTTTCATTCTTTTTCATTATGGACAGACTGATGCCATTGTTTACTACGAACGGCTCGGAAGTCAGATATTCGCGATAAGAACTAATCATCTTGTTCCTCAAATATTCCGAAGAAGTAATGACCCGATCAGCTCGCTTGACCAAACGAACCTCCAACTCCTGAAGTCTGTCTATCCTGGTCCCTCCCGAGTAGAATCCCAAAAAATCATCCATACAATCGTAGATAACGACCTTGTCTTCCAGATGATCCAAGGAAACAAAGTCCAATAGCAGCGGTGAGGTTACCCAAATATAATCATACTGATTTAAGGATTGGTGAATCGACCGGTTCATTACCCACTCGATCGTTCTCAGGCCTTTGAATTTTCCTGACAACGGAAGTTTCTTCAGTGTACGAACCTTAGACTCGGAAAATACATCCCGTGAATTCCGGTTCCTTCCTGCCTCACTCCCATACATTTTATCAATGTAGAACAAGTCAACGGAATAATATCGGGTTAGCTCCTCATATAAAAAATGAGGGCGCTGCTTAATCCAATCCCAGTCGACATGCATGAGATAGGCCATTTTAGACTTGGTTGGCAAGTGGTCACCCCCTCACAAAAAATTGTAGATTACTTAATTAGATCAAGTTCCCTCTTAATCGTGTTATGATAACTACTTTGTCTTCGAACACGTTCCGCTGCAGCTTTTGATAAGAGTTGAAACATTGTCGGATTATAATATAAAGCTTTAATACTATCTGCTAAACCCATAAAATCTTCTGAATTTGCTAGCATTCCACAGTTTTCATCCACAAATTCCGGTATAGCCGCCACCCTATTTGTCACTGGAACTAAGCCTGATGACATTGCCTCATCTCTAGAAACACCTTGGGAATCCATTCGAGTAGGAACTAAAAAAATTCCATACATAGAGTGTAATTGCGCTATTTCATCTTGCCTCAAAAATTTTTCCTCGATAGTTACATTCTTAAACTTTTTAATTGGTTTGAGTGTTGTTCTAAATAGTTCCCCTTGACCAACAATTCTAAAGTTTAATTCACTAAAAAAGGGCTCCTTGGATAGCTCTAAAATAGTTTTGACGGTTAGATCATTAGCATATGTTTTGCTAGTAAACGGTCGAATAGATAATATATTCTTACGCACTTCCGTATCTTTCTGAACGAATTTGAATATATCATTATTTATATAATTGTGGATCACACTGTACATTTCCTTAGGTAGTCTAACATTCAAATCAGTAAATACATTTTCAGCAAAGTACTCTGATACAAAAATAAAATGAAATTCATATTCCCGATTCTTTACAGCTAAATCAAAAATATATTTCCAAAAAGCTATTCGTCGATCCGATAATTCCCTCGCATCTTCAATTTCTTTCTGATTGGTATAGTTAAATTTTCTTCTCCACCATGGTTGTATTTCGGATCCGTGTAACCATACTATAATTTTTTTGCCTTTAACATATTTTTTTACTCCATTCCAAATTGATTCAGAGAGAAAGTGAAGCAGGATTGTATGATAATTCGAACTCATAAGCAAGTTATTTAATTCCTCAAAATAACCACTCATGATGTCAATACCGTAAAATTCCGAATAACCTTTTGGATATCTTTCGTTAAATTTAAATACATCTACGCTAAAACCATTCTTTTTATATTCTATTATTCGAGCATGAACGAAGGCATACCTATATAAGTCATTATAATCCGGATAATTATCTGTAATCAGCAACACATTCGATTTATTTAGAAAACAACCACTTGCAAAACTATTCAACGATTCCCCAGGAGAAACTACTTTTGCGGGAATTTTGGTTGCTTTTTTATGGACTTCATCCAATTCAATTCCGGTATCTATCAATGGAAGATCATCAACAGTAATGCACTTATCTGCTTTGTAATTCATGCAATAATTAAATTCGTCGATCGAAAAGCATTGCCTCTCTAACATTCCAGTATCGATAGTCTTATAGTAATGAACAATATCTTCATTGGAAATTGCCCCCATTCTAATCAAAGAAGATCTAACCAAAGAATTCTGGCACACCGTATATTTACTTCCATATTTTCTTTTTGAAAACGAATTATTACTGTATAAATAATGTTCGTTTTTACAGATGATACTTTGATCCGTATATTGTGCCGCAAGAACCAAATCATAAATATAGTATTCCCCATAGTAATCTTGATTTGAGAAAAACGCCAGGAAGTCGTAATTAGTTCTAATGAAATTAATTTGATTAGAATGAGAATGTTCTTTTATTAAATGTATTCTATCAGACTCAAATTCAACAAAATCTATTTCAGCGAAAACAAACAGATCCGTTTGCAAATACCTTTGTCTTTGAAAATTACGAATCGCATTATCGATATCTTCTTTTGATGATGCAACAGTCACAATTGCAACATTATTCTTATTTTCTATATGTTCGCCACCAAAAACTACGTTAGAAATAAACTCCAATCTGTGTCTATACGTATGTTCGGAGTATATTTTCCTTAGTCCGGCTAATTTAAATTTTTCATAATACTCTTCATCAGAAAACTTATCCAGCATCTTCTTTAAGTAAGTCATATCGTCTGTACAAAGTACTAAGTCTCCAAACAGGTTTCTAACTGCTCTAGAGTAATTACTCAGCAGTACAGTATTTGATCCAAGAACCTCAAACACCCGTCTAGCGCACATACTTTGTGATTGTTTCACAGAATTCATGTTGATATTAAACCGGTAACCTTTATAGGCTTTATGAATCTCTTTTGATTTTAAATTTCCGCGAATATACTTTCGATATTTTTTAGGAAATTTATAGGAAGATACTTTATTAAAATAATTTCTATCGTAGATATCTATAGCATCATTCTTTTTATCGTCGGTAATCAAATTTATTATATTTTCTAAATCCCTAACTCTTTCAGGGTAACGTTTGTAGTAGGCTCCTGCAAAGCTAAACTTGTTTTCCCTAGGATACATTTCTGTAGGATTATGGTTTTTTGACTGAGCTGCAAATGGCAACAAATAAACTCTTGAGTGTCCCAGCATTCCTTTATACCTTGCAATACAATCTATATCTGTTGTAAACACAAAATCTGCGTATCTCGCTACTGAAGCAAAGGTATTAAAATGAACCGGGTCTTCTTTATTCCAAAACACAATAGGGATTCTTTGCAACTTACAATAACCCAATACTTCAATTAAATCATTGCTAAAGAACGCAACTTTAGTATTCCATAACCCATCAAGACCATTCCAAGCAGATTCTAAGAAGAATAAATCTGGCTGAAATTCTTGTAGTTCAAATTTCCAGTTACCAGGAGTTATTTGTTTGATTATACATTCAGGAGAAAACGAATTAAACGTAAACTCGTCCATGACGCAGGCGACTCTCATTTTTTTTATCTCATCAAATTTTCTAGTTAATCGAAATTTATTGTCATCTACCGCTTTTATTACCCCAGAGTCTTTTATTTCAGTTAATATGCTATCTCTCAACTTATAAATCTCATTGAGTTTATTTTCTATATAATCCAAATCCATTGATTAAGATCCTCCGTTAAGTTTCAGAAGTCTTTAGGTATTCTTTTTTTGAATTTCCAGTACTTCAGAGTTAGTCTCCCTAATTTTGAATTACTTAATAAGTTGTACTTTTTATTTAAATTTGAATATTTAGCTTCTAATTCATTGTATTTAAAAATAGCGTTTTTAAACTTAAAAAGTACTTCTTCCTCATTTTTCAATCTATTTAAGATCTCTATATTTTTTTGTGTGATTAAATTTTTTAATTTATTAATGTCATTAAATTCGTTGTTACATTGTATTTTTTTTTCATCATGATTAAATATTTGTTTCAATTCAGCTTTAAATTTATTGTTATTTTCCCACTCATCTTCCGTCAATTCCCCAGTTCTTCCTACCAAGACTAGCCAATCATCAAGTATTAGATAATTCTCCAGCAAAAAACTCATTGCTAATTCCAAATAATTCCCATGTAACAAGTCTTCCCTTAGGTTGACCAAGATAAAAACGCGAGAGTCTTTATCAAGAACGTCAATCAATGATTTAAGAGAATCGATATCTGTAGTACCGCATTGTAATTTGTCGGAATTTATATTCGTTAGATTACTATCAACTACTAGCTCTCCTTCCTTGTTAAATACTATACACTTAGAATTATTTATAACCAGAGAATTCAACCCCTTTTTTATCATTAGGAAAATCATTGAATTGTCGATAAATTATAATCTAGAATTAAGAAGTATGTTATTCTAGAGTTACTTTAGGTGCTATTCACTTTGTCCTATATTTTAGATTCATCAAAGAATTATTCTTTAAGAATAAAAAAATAATTAAAGGAGTTAATATAATGAAATCGGTTTGCGTTTTAGGAATGGGTTATATCGGGCTTCCCACTGCGATTACTTTTGCGAAGTATGGAATGATCGTCCATGGAGTGGACATTAACCAAAAAATCATTGATAAACTTCAATCGGGAGAGATTCATATTGAAGAACCTGGCTTACAGAATATTTTCCAAGAAGTACTGACTGCAGGGAATTTAACATTCGGTACTATTCCTGTTACCGCGGACGCCTACATTATATCTGTGCCAACTCCAATTAATAGTGACAATACCGCTAATATCGATTACGTAGTCTCTGCCGCTAACTCCATTATACCTTATTTAAAACCAAATGCATTGGTGGTACTAGAGTCTACTGTTCCGCCACGAACTGTTGAGGACCATCTTATCCCGATATTGTCACAAAGCCACTTGCGGATTGGTGAAGAAGTCTTCGTTTCCCATTCACCGGAAAGAGTTATTCCTGGTCGTTTACTCGAGGAACTTATAAATAACGATCGAGTAATTGGCGGAATTAATGAACAATCCGTGGAAATGACAAAAAAACTATATAGTTGCTTTGTAAAAGGAAAAATGCATTCTACGGACGCCACTACTGCGGAAATGGTGAAATTAATGGAAAATACGTATCGTGATATAAACATAGCATTTGCAAATGAGATGGCTTTAATTGCCGAAAAAATTGGCTTTAATGTATGGGAAGCTATTCGATTGGCAAATTTCCATCCTCGAGTGAATATACATCGCCCTGGCCCCGGTGTTGGAGGACATTGTATTGCTGTTGACCCTTGGTTCATTTATGAACAAGCTCCAAATATCGCCAAATTAGTCCATACAGCAAGATTGACTAATGATTATATGCCTAACTTTGTAGCAGAAAAGACTAAACATTTATTAGAAGGAATAGAAAAACCTAAAATTGCTGTTCTGGGACTCGCATTTAAAGGGAATGTCGATGATATGAGAGAAAGTCCTGCGGTTTCGATTATCAAGAAAATCACTGAATTTGCTACGGTCTCAGTATATGATCCGCATGTAAAAGAAAATTGGAATTCGAAAGTAGATAGTTACGAAGAGTGTCTTCTTAACGCAGATTTGTTGCTTCTCTTAACTGATCACAATGAGTTTACTACCTTATCGCCTAAATATGCATCACAACTTATGAAAAACAAAATCATATTTGATACCCGAAACCTTTTTGAGAGTAAGGCATGGGTGGAACAGGGATTCGACGTTCATTTAATTGGAAACTCTTCATTAGCAACTTTAAATTTAATCTCTAATTTATCAAACGCTTGAAGGAATAATCCTACAAGTTTCTTCGGAGGTAGAATATTGATAAAAGCAAATTTTTCTAGTGTTACTCTTTCTGATGGAAGTATATTCTGGGGAATAGACGATGAATATATTTTTACAGTTTTAAAATCAGGAAAACAATTTTATGAACTTAGGGAATTAGACAAATTCAGAAAATACGTCCCAAGCAACCCAATAATTTATGATATTGGAGCGAATATAGGCAATCATACAATTTATTTTAAAAAATACTATGACGCTAATAAAATATATTCATTCGAGCCGGTACCTGCAAATTTTGAACTGCTGAATAAAAATATTCAAGAAAATAATCTTAAGAATATTGAACTTTTAAATGTTGGAGTAAGCGACTCTTTTAAGAAGGCATCGATAATTTTTAATGAGAAAAACATGGGAGAATGCAAGCTTTATGAAAGTCCTTCAGGGAATATTGAAGTCATTCCAATAGATGGACAAACTTTTGATGCTCCAGATCTTATTAAAATTGATGTAGAAGGCGATGAATTAAACGTACTGAAAGGCATGTCGAAAATCCTTGAATTGAATAAACCGGTTCTTTGGATTGAAATTATTAACAATAATTTCGACGAAGTTGACGACTTTTTATCGAGTTTGAATTATGAATTGGTTGATAAATTGAATTTTAATCATCTCTATTTGAAAACTGGTTGTCTAGAAGATAGAGCCGCAATTTTAGACAGGTTCAAGAAAAACACAGTCATTGAGAGCAATCAACTTATTACCGACAAGTGGAATCTGAATAAATGGCTCAATAATTCCAAAGATACAGTTAAAAAGCTAGAATCTGATATCGTAAGCGAACGTGAAATCGCTAAGGAGAAAGAACAGCACTTCGCAAAAATCCTGGAAACTATTATTTCTCATCCTTTGTTTAAAATTACATCGGGAGATTCCCAAATTAGTTCTAAAACGAATGTTACTTCAATTGACGTTCTAGCTTTGGATATACTGAATAAGCTTCATGAGGTTCACAGTAGTTCTACTAATCTTAATAGTGCTCTAAGTGATAAAAATCAACAATTAGAAGTTCAAAAACTTAAAGTAGATAACCTTTGTTTTGAAAACAATCATTTAAATAATCAAATTTTAATCCATATTGATGAAGAAAAAAAATTACTATTCGAAATAAAAAGAATCAATGATCACTACCAGTTGATAGAGCGACGTTATATGAGATTACGGAATTCTCTTTTTGGTAAAATTGGAGTAAAGCTGTGGAAAATATTTAAGAAACTTAGAAAAAGGTAGGTTGCGCTTACATTGGACAATCATCAAATAATGCAGCGTCTTCGTCAATTATCTATCGAAGAACAAAAAATTAAAGCCAAACAAGATTATAAAGAGATTTCACTGAATCAAACGGATTGGTTTTCCTCTTCAGCGAATGTAATTATTCAGGGAAACATTATCGAAAATAGTGTCGATCTAGCTTCTTATATTTCTTATAAAGAATCTAACAATAGTTTCGAACTTCCTCCAAAATTTCCATTGCTCCAATTCATGCATAACTATAAGGAAATTGAAATAGAGTTTTTTGGAGAGATTGTTGGAGAGTGTGAAGTAGATCTTTATGTAATTACCTATCAACAAAAAACTAAAAATATGATTCATTCAGTTTCACTTAATACATCAAAAATTATCAATATTGAAAATAACGATTGCATCCGCCTTGCTATAAGACTTGTCGGGAAAGGAAATTTTAAACTTTCTAAACTTGTACTAAAACCAAAATTTTCTTTTATGGTATCTAATTTTCAAAGGCATTCAAAAAAAAATGATAATGTAGATCCTAAGACTTTAACAGTAGCTATGGTGGTTGACGAATTTACCTATGAAAGTTTAAATCCTGAGTGTAATGCTGTATACCTAAGTCCAGAAACATGGAGAGAGACTTTGGAACTGCATAAACCTGATATTTTTTTCTGCGAATCTGCTTGGGCCGGGATTGATCCTGACATTAGGGAGTGGAGAGGTAAAATCTATAGCAGTATTAACTTTAAGAACGAAAATCGAAAAGAATTGTTAGAAATACTTCAATATTGTAATGAATATGGAATAAAAACAGTGTTTTGGAATAAAGAAGACCCTTCCCATTATGAGGACAAGGTCCATAACTTTGTAGATACTGCAGTCAAATTTGATTATATATTCACGACTTCCGAGGAATGCGTCGAACTTTATAAAAAGGAATATAGACATAATAATGTGTTCCCTCTTATGTTTGGAGTACAACCGAAACACTTTAACCCTATCGAAACCTATGAAAGAACAAATGAAGTCATATTTGCAGGCAGCTATTATCGACAACATCCTAACAGATGTGTTGAAATGAACAATATTTTCAATCTAATCCTGGATAAAAATATCGATTTATTAATATATGATAGACAATATTATAATAATGATGACAATCATAAATTCCCTGAGGAGTACACTGAATATATCCAGCCTCGACTTCCATATACAAAGTTAGACAAAGCTTATAAAGGTTCTAAGTATGCTATTAACATTAACACCGAGACCCATTCTAATACAATGTTTGCAAGAAGAGTATTTGAATTAATGGCATCAAACACTCTGGTTATTAGTAATTATTCGAAAGGATTAGAAAAACAATTCGGTGACCTTCTATTTTTATTGAAGGGAAGCGAATCTGATCAACAAAAACTGCAACTTCTTCATTCAATTGACTATAATCAGTTAAGATTAAAAGCACTTCGTTTTGTTTTAAATTATCATACTTATGAAGAGAGATTTTCGTATATTTTGGATTCTATAGGCTATAAAGTAATAAAAAAGCCACTAAAGGTAACAGTTATTCTTTTAGTAACTAATGAACAAGAACTTAATGAGGCATTAGCTCTTTTTTCTAGCCAAACCTATCAGTACAAAAAACTGCTTATTATTAATACAACAAACAATAGTCTAGTCACTTCGTTTTGGGCGACGAAATATGGTAGTGAATCTATCAATGTTACTGATCTTAATATGTTATCGAAGTATAATAAAAGTCTTACAACTTATATTGAATCCGATACTTTTACAATAATGAATTTAAAATACTATTATGGGCAACAGTTCCTTTCCGATATGATGCATTCTTATAAATACCTAGATTCAAATACCGTGATTGTAAAGGATCCGTCTCAACCATCGTATCGATTTGTTAGCTCTAGTTCATTATTTGCAGCAGTAGTCCCAACAAAGGCTATAGAGTTTTTGGATCCTGCTGCGGATACTAATGATGATTTCATTACGAGGATTCATAATATAGGTTTTAGAATATTTAATATAGATGAATTTAATATTTTGTACCCGGAAAACAACACTTTCCAAAACCAATTAATGATTACAGTATAAATAAAATAATAAAAGTTGGTGTTGATTGAATTGTATAAAATTAGCATAGTCATTCCTGTATATAATGCTGAAAAAAAAATTCGTCATGCAATTTCCTCTGTAATGAACCAAACTATGACCTTTAATGATATCGAGCTTATATTTATAGATGATAGATCGACAGATAAATCGGTTGAAGTGATTCAAGGTTACAGTGAATTCTATCCCAATATCAAATTATACCAATTAGAGGAAAACTCTGGGAGTCCCTCAAAACCGAGGAATTTAGGGATTAGTGTTTCTAACGCTGACTACATCATTTTTTTAGATAGCGACGATACATTAATGGAGAACTCCTGTAATTTGCTTTATAAAGAGGCGCAAACCGGAAATTACGATATCGTTAGAGGCTATCTCCGTGTTTTAAATGGAAACAAATCATATTATACAAACATGTTAAGCGAAAAAGATCTTATTTCACACAAGAAACTTATTGAGGCTCTTATTTCAAAACAGAGTACAACTGTGGTTGGTATTTATAATAAGAAATTTCTAATGGAAAACAACATCACTTTCAATGAAGAAATTCGAATGGGAGAAGATACGATATTTTTAAGCAAATGTTACTCGAAAGCATCAAGAGTTAGTTATATTGACGAATGTATTTATAATTACATTAAAGGAAATGATATAAACAATCTTTCATCAACTCAATCCTATGGTTCTCGAGAATTAAATGACCATTTATATGTTTGGAACACAGCTAAAAGTAACTTAGATAAAATTGGATTGGATTATTTTAAATTGCGCCTTCCGGTCGGCTTTCGGTCGGCTCTGCAAAGTATGCTTTACTTTTCAAATGGAAATATTCCAGAGAGCGACTTTATTAAATTGCATAACTTTCTTACTGATAATGCTAATATTATTCCAATGATGAGTTTGAGCCCAAGACTAAAAGAGATTACGGATTCTATTCTTAAAGGGGACTTTAATGAGTTTGTAAAGTGTACCAAAAAACGCATTGTCATTAATGGATATGATTTGAAATTCATTAAACCGCTTATTCCTTTTCTGAATGAGAAGTATGTAGTACAAATTGATGAATGGCACGGCCACAACAATCATGATGAAGAACGTAGTTTAGAACTTATTGCTTGGGCGGACATTATATTTTGTGAATGGTTATTAGGGAATGCTGTATGGTATTCAAATAATAAACGTTCTGACCAAGTACTTTTTATTCGAATGCATAGATTTGAGTTGTTTCAAAATTACGGAGATAAGATCGATGAAGCCCAAGTTGATGCATTTATTACTGTAGGTATGTATTACTACGAGGAGTTCGCAAATCGATTTAAATTCCCCCGAGAAAAAATGAGACTATTACCTAATTTTGTTGACTTAGAAAAATTGGATAAGCCCAAAACCAATTTACTTGACGTCAAATATAATCTGGCCATTATAGGAGGTCTTCCTTCGCGTAAAAGAATAGACTTTGCTTTAGATGTGCTTTCATTACTTTTAGAGCATGACAACCGATACAAACTCCATATCATTGGCTCAAAACCTGAGGAAGTAGATTGGTTGTGGAAAATAGAAAGCGAAAAAAAATATTACGAACGAATTTATGCAAGAATTGAACAGAACACCGTGCTTAAAAATGCAGTTATATTTTCGGGGTGGCAAGATAGCTCTGAATATCTCAAGTCTATTGGATATGTTTTGTCAGTAAGTGAATCTGATAAACCAGAGAGCTTTCATTTAGCCCCTGCTGAAGGTATGGCTTCTGGTTCCATTGGCTTATTATTAAATTGGCCTGGCGTAGAATATATCTACCCTAAAGAATTTATTGTAAATGATGTTAAAAGCATGGCAAATAAAATAATTACGATAAATATAGAGGATAAGTTTAATACAATAGGTCAGAGGGGAAAGGAATTCGTAAGGAATTCTTATGACATAAAAAGAGTATCTCAACATTTAACAGGACTTTTCGAAGGTATATTTTTGCAAAAAAACTAAAATCGAGAGGTATTAAATAAAGGTGGATTACATTATACTTTCTCCAATTATTGAAAAATACAAAGTTCAGTCTGGAAAGCTTAATAATTCGACTAATTATTATTTTGAATTTTCCGAAACTTTGTCTGGTGGACATACTAATAAAAACATTCTGACCAATCATGTTGATAATATATCTTTATTTAGTGATTATTCCGATAGAATTCAACTAAAATTAACCCAACGCAATATTGACAATAATGACCGATTTGTTTTTTTTAATTTAAAAAATTATACCGAGAAAGAGCACACATTAAAGTTTTCAATAGTATTTATTAATGTTGATAATTTTGAAGCAGAAGACCTTAGTTCGTATTTCCGCCCACCTAATTATAGTGAACGTTATGGAGAAAATAAGCTAACTACCCCTAGTTCATATATAGCGACCAAACAAGGGACTATAATGCTGTCAAAGGCAATTTTCTTTAATGATAATATTATGAACTATGAAGACCTAACTCAAAGCATAACTAAAAAGTTAATTAAGGAATCAAATCCTGTAAAATACTATATCCGCAATGGGTCGCTTCATATTAATATTGAAATTAAGATTCCTTCAGGAAGTAAAATGGATTTTTTCCTTTTGATCAGTGAAGACCTCCTTTTTTCATCAAAAACTAGTTTAACATCTTACTTTACTGATTTAGAAACATCTATTGAGAATAATGATGTTCGCTTTAATATGTGGATCGCAGCCGAGGGGACTTACACCAAGCTCCCATATTCTATTGAACCGTTTAGTCCTGATGCTTACGGAGTCAGTCTTCATCATATGTCAAAAAAGGAATTGTACAGATATTACAAAGACAAGCAAGATCGTTTTTTTTACGATTTGATGTTCAATGCAATAATACAATTTTTTGGTTATAGACCTTCCCATAATGGATTGTTCCTGACCGATTATACTTCAACATGGCTTAAAAAGGACTATAAGATACGAGCCCCTTATATCGATACTAGATTAAATGAGACTCTTTCTTTAGCGATTCAAGATTTCTTGAAGTTTATTTCGTTCCCAGAACTTGAAAATTATCATTTTAATTATGCTGATTTCCTTGTAGAATATGCTAACTCGGGAAAGTTATTAGTTGTTACTGACGGAGCATACTTTTTTCCAGACTACTTCTCATTAAACCTTGATGCTAAGGTAACTCATTCCAGTCTAAATCATCAACTAGGTATTCTTAATTATATTTTGGATAAAGTAAAGTTAGTTGACAATAAAAGTTATGAAATCGTTGCTAATTCATTAATTAAGGCTATAGATATTACCTGTGAATCATGGATAAAAGAAAATTGGGACCTTTATTATAAAATTTCTTTTAATGACAATAACAATTTGATTTATTCAGAAAATGATTATATCTATGTAACACTAATTGACCTCTTTTTAGCACAAGAAAAGTTGGTAGGACTATATGGAGAAAGCAATGACTCTATAGAAAGGCTTATTCTCAGTAAGATGAAATATTTAGATACACAAAATTTTGGACTTACTGACGATAATCCCAAACTACCTCCTAATGAAGATATATCATCAAGGTTAATGGCTCAAAAACTAGCATTAAAGTTGGGTTATATTTAAATCGAATTATTGTGCAGTATCAAGGAGAATAGTATATGCTGACATATTTAAATAACTTCAAGAAATTCAAAGATTTATTTGCTGAGTTAATAAAAAACGATATCCAACTAAAGTACAGAAACTCATTTCTAGGAATACTTTGGAGTATTCTTAACCCATTATTATTCATGATGGTGTTAACTCTAATTTTTTCCGAGTTATTTTCATCTTCTATTGAGTATTTTCCTATTTATGTTCTTTCCGGTAGATTAATATATTCTTGTTTTTCTGAAACAACTAATTTTGCGATGCAATCTATAGTCAGCAATTCATCACTTATCAAGAAAATTTATGTTCCAAAATACTTTTTCCCTCTAACGAGAGTTTGTTCTTCATTTATTAATTCTTTGTTGTCCATGATTTCAATTATTCCAGTAATGTTGTTAAGCGGGCTTAATTTTTCATGGGTTAATCTATATATTATATTCCCACTATTTTATTTGCTCCTTATATCAATTGGAATAGGTTTAATACTATCAACGATTTTTGTTTTCTTTAGAGATTTACAGCATATTTACTCTCTTGTTTTGGTTATTGTCATGTACACATCTGCTATTTTTTATCCAGCAGACATTATTCCAGAAAGGTTTATGCCGTTAATTCAACTCAATCCAATTTTCTCAATTGTAGAAATGTTCCGGAATTCTTTGATATACAACATAGTTCCGTCCCTTAATAGTCATTTATTCTGTTTAGCTTATTCGGTAGTTCTTATTATTGCTGGGTTAGTGATATTTTATAAAAAACAGGACAAATTTATTTTTTACTTATAAGTTTAGAAATGGAGATTTGATTTATATGAGAGAAGTCGCCGTAAAAGTAAATAATGTCTCCATGAAGTATAAATTAATTGGTGGGAAGATTAACTCACTTAAACATTTTTTTATACAGACTTTACAGCAAAAGCTATCATATGAAGAGTTTTGTGCTCTAGAAAACGTATCTTTCGAAATCCAAAAAGGTGAAGTGTTCGGCGTTGTCGGTTTAAATGGAGCTGGAAAAAGCACATTGTTGAAAATCGTGGCTGGAATTTTGAAACCAACATCAGGATTTGTAGAGAGAACCGGCTCATTGGTTCCGCTGATCGAACTCGGCGGTGGATTCAATTCAGAACTTACTGGAGTTGAAAACATCTACTTAAACGGTATGCTCCTAGGTTATTCTAAAAAATTCATCAAGGAAAAACTCGATGAAATCATTGAGTTCTCTGAGCTTGGGAAATTTATTAATACTCCCATCAAAAATTATTCATCCGGTATGAAGGCTCGATTAGGCTTTTCCATTGCAACCCTCGTTAAACCGGATATTCTTATTGTAGATGAAGTATTATCTGTAGGGGATCATAAATTCAAAGAGAAGTCCGAAGCCAAAATGAAGTCACTGATGGGATCAGGAACTACAGTCTTGTTTGTATCCCACTCAATTGATCAAATGAAAAGCTTGTGTGATCGGGTGCTTTGGCTTGAAAAGGGTTCAATCAAAGAAATCGGTCCTGCTAAGGAAGTTTGTGAAAGATATCAAACGAATTAAAAGATTAAAGGCTGCCCCAATGTACTTAATGGTGGCAGCCTTAGTCTCTTTAGCTAGTCGACTATTGTCCATCTATGCTAAAATACTAACGTATCAAACGCAAAGGAGCTAAATACGTGTCGAATCCAGTATACGGAAAAAAAGCCATAGCGTCGAGGACGGGGGAAAAGTTTCCTTCAGCGTTGTGGGTATTGGTAGTAGGATTAATTTTATTTCTAGTTTGGGCGCCGTTCCAGGCCGGATTGTTTAACGGACTTGTCATGAATTTTGAGAAACCGATATTTTGGGCGGTATTGATCGGAAGTCTTTTGTTGATCGTCTGGGTGGCGGCGTTCTTTAAAAAAATTAAATTAGAGGATCAAAGAGACTGGACAGCCATATGGGTTGTTTTGATTCCAGTCACGTATGTTTTGGCCCTGATCTCAGCAGCGAGTCATTATTACGCCATGAACGCGGTATTGATTCAATGTCTTTACGCGATGCTGTTTGTCATCGGGCTCTATTTGCTGCAAAACAAACGAGCTAATGGCATACTTGAAACCTCTATAATTACGGTTTCCTACATTATTGTATTATTTGGATTGTTTAACTGGCTAGGCCAAGGCAAGACCGTCTCCGCGATGGTCGGCTGGTTTACGGCAACAGTCATTAATGGCCAATATAATCAGGCAGTTTGGATAGACGCAAACGGTCCGCGTCTGGCTTCAGTATTTCAATATCCTAATACGTATGCTGCTTTCCTGATGGCTTTCTTTTTTGTGGCTGTATTCGCAATCACTCGCTCTAAAAGATGGTACAGTCAAGCGATCCACGGATTCATGCTTGTTCCGATGGTCCTATCGATCTTGCTGACGCTGTCTCGCGGTGGATTGATGTTCCTGCCGGTTGTGTTCATCATTCTCCTTCTGTTCTTGAAACCGGCGAAACAGATACTTTGGATACTGAATAGTGTAATTGCAATAGTTGCAACTCTCGCGATTGCCAAACCGGTCACTGAGCTGGGTCAACAATTCCATCTTGGTCAAATCGGCGCCCCCGCCAAAGGCTGGGGATATCTGCTTGGAGCCTCCATCGCAGTGGCTGCAATAGCTTGGGTAATTCAGCGTTATTTGGCTCCAATGCTAGAGCAACGTACCGAGGGCTGGGCGGCAAAGAAACTAGCAAACCTTTGGTTGCCACTTGCTTCAGTTATTGCCGTCGTCATTCTGGTTGTTCTTCTTCTGGGGACAAACCTCAAGCACGTATTACCTGGAAACATCGGCGACCGCTTGGAAAATATCAATTTACAGCAGCACAGTGTACTTGAACGCCTAACGTTCTACAAAGATGCTGTTAAGGTTATCAAAGACTATCCAGTCATTGGTGCAGGTGGTGGCGCATGGGCTTCGATCTATGAAAAGTACCAAAACAACCCGTACCAAAGCCGTCAGGCGCACAGCTTTATCATGCAGTATCTGGTTGAAGTCGGAGTTTTAGGCTTTATAGTGCTAGTCGCACTCCTTGTCTTCATTTTCTATAATTATATTCGCGGATATATCCGCTCTGATGAGGCTAAGCGCAACGATTATTTCACTTACTTTATCATTGTGCTTTCCATACTGATTCACAGTTTAATGGACTTTAACATGAGTTACGTATTTATCGGCATGCTAGTCTTCCTCGGATTGGGCGGGATGGCCGCTGCGATGGATAATAAGCCGGTAAAACGATTTGCGTGGAAGTCGTCCGGATTCCGTACTCTATACAGCGCTGTCCTGGTGGTTGGAGCTCTGGTGCTGATCTTTACATCAATCCGGTATATTCAAGCCAACAATGCCATTGAAAAAGGCAGAAGCTTAATGGCATCAAGCTCTGATTTTCAGGAAATTCAGGCTCCATTTACGGATGCGCTAAAGAAACGCAGTAACCAGCCCGATGCCGTGCTGAATTACAACGTTCTTCTGAAGGCGGCATTCGAACAAAGTCAAAATGAAGCTTTCTATGATCAAGACTTGAAGCTGCTAACGGACGCGCTTAAACAGGATGCTTATAATAAGAACATGTATAACCAGCTTATCGCTCTGTACCAGTCAAAAGGAGAGACGGATAAAGCATACAATGTCCTGAAGGACAATGCCGGCCGGTATACGTATGATCAGGATTGGTATGAGAGACTCATTGTACAATCCTTTGAATTAGGTTATCAGGCGCTTGGCAGCCAAGCCGTCGATCAAAAAGACAAATATTTCGCTACGGGCCTCCAAGCCTATGATCATGTGGTCCGGGGCGTAGAGCATCTGAAGAACCTGCCTAAGGGGCAGTTCCAAGGGAACCCGTTTGCTGTAACTCCAGCTATGGCGCTTAACGCCGGGAAAATGCAATTTATGATGAACAAACCTGCCGAGGCAGCTGAAATCTTCAAGCAAGGCATCAGCCAGGATCTGCTTGATCCGACCAACCGGGAAATCGCCCGCTGGTATCTGGCGGCTCTGCAGAAGACCGGAGGCACAGACCAGGCGGTGTACGATCAATTGCTCCAACTGGATCCTCAAGAAAAGGATTCGATTACACAGCTTGCTGAGCTTAACTTCTAAAAAAGCACCTAAATCAAAAAATCGGCTTCTCCTTAGGAGAGGCCGATTTTTTGATTTTCAATCTTCGATTTCATATATTCCAGTAATCCCTCGCGTAATTCCTTATTCTGAAGCGCATAATGAATCGTCGTTTGAATGAAGCCCTGTTTCTCGCCGACGTCATGACGCAAGCCATCAAAGTGATAAGCTACAATTCGTTCCGTCTCTCGTAAACGGGAAATAGCGTCCGTCAGTTGGATTTCTCCGCCAACTCCCTCATGCTGTCCGTCTAGAATGTCGAAAATAGCCGGCGTTAAAATGTAACGACCCATGATAGCAAGATTGGATGGCGCTTTGTCGGCTGGCGGCTTCTCAACCAATTGCTTGGCCTGATAGACGCGGTCCCCAATTTCATTTCCGTCTACAATGCCGTAACGGGATACTTCTTCCCAGGGAACCGGCTGTACCCCGACGACAGAAGCCTTCTGGAAGTTGTATACGTCGATCATCTGCTTCAGGCAAGGGACTTCCGATTCCACGATGTCATCACCCAGCAGGACAGCGAACGGCTCATTGCCTATGAACTTGCGGGCGCACCAGATCGCGTGTCCCAGGCCCTTTGGTTCTTTTTGCCGGATATAGTGGATATCGGCCATTTCCGAGGACTTGCGAACCTCGTTCAGCAGATCCCATTTGCCTTTTTCGGACAAATTCTGCTCCAGTTCAAACGAGTTGTCGAAGTGGTCCTCGATCGCGCGCTTTCCTTTACCGGTCACAATAATGATGTCTTCGATCCCGGAAGCCACGGCTTCCTCCACGATATATTGAATCGTCGGCTTATCCACGATCGGGAGCATTTCCTTCGGCATCGCCTTCGTGGCGGGCAGGAAACGAGTACCCAGCCCGGCTGCGGGGATAATCGCTTTCCGGATTTTCATAGCTTAAATCTTCCTTTCCCATACATCAAGATGGTGCAATTATAACATAATTACCGTCGAAAAAAGACAGGTGAGATAGAACTTTACTCTCTCCTTAATTTAATTCCTCTAATAGAAAAAGCCCCTCACGGAACCCATTTCCGTAAGAGGCGGCTAAATAATCAATATGTTAGTGCGTCCAAAATTTCAAGCGTGTTAGGATAGGCTGGGGTGCTTCCTCGCAGCGGTTGCGGCCTCCTGGCTCCGGAGTATGGAGATGGCGCTCGGTTCCGTATTCAATTCTCCGGTACTCTTGATCGCCGCCGATTTCCAGCCGTCCATGAACTTTAGTTACCACCGATTGCATTTCGAGGAATCCTTCAAACATCACTTTCACCCTCCTGATAAATGGACTTTAGACTTTATTACATCATCCATTCAAATTGTTTACGCTTTCATTATACCACATCATCATTTTTTTGCTTACTGATAAATATCGTTTATCGCAGGTTTTTTACGTTCGTTCACAGAGTTTTGACAATTAATAAACCCTTATAGAACTTGGGTTCAAAGCATGTCTTCGTATAAAACACAAGTGTCCTCATACAGTGTTCATAGGGTGCATACATCTAAAAAACAGAAAAACGGCCCCTGTGCAGCAAGCACAAAAGACCGTTTTCTCTTATTCACAATTTGCATTATTAAGCTATTTGACGAGTTGTCCGCGCGTTACTCCGAGCTGGTTTGTCGCTTTCAGCGTTTTCCAGACTTGAGTGCCGCTGATTTCGCCCCGAAGGGCCCGATTGTACAGATCAATGACCTCGAGAACCTGTTCGGGAGTCTCCTCTAGGAACTCTACCCGGTAGTTTGCTACACCAAGCTCCATAAAGTTGCTCAGGTATTCCGCGCCGGATTGCTCGATGGCATTATAGACCGTATTCCGGCAGCCTTCGTCAACACGAACAGGATGGCTCATACCGATCCGGTCCTGAAGCGATGCGCGGTGCTCCTCGCAAGGACGGCCACAGTTGGTGTAGTCCGTACCTTCGCTTAGGAAGGTGCAGTACACGCAGTGCTCGGTATGGAACATCGGCAGATGCTGATGGATGACGACTTCCAGGTTTGCCGTCCGGCATTGACGCAGCAGATCGACCATCTGCTGGATGTTCAGGTCGTAGGACGGCGTGACGAGGTCGCAGCCCGCCTCGAGAAATAGCTCCACGGTTTTGTGGTTGGCGATGTTCAGCGAGAAATCGCCAATCAGCCGCGGATGCGAGGCGGATGGGTTTTCCATGCGGTGGCGCAGGTAAAAATACAGCGCACCGGTGTTGCGCACCAGCACCGCGTCGGGCTGGAGGCGCAGGATGTTGTTATGGTAGCCGTTCTCGCCCGGCATATGGATGCGCGGCGTAGCCAGCGCGATCTGTTTGCCGGCCGCCCGGACGGCTTCCACTGCTGCCGGGAATTGCTTGATAAATTCGAAGTCGGCGTAGATCATTTCGACGCCGGCTTCCAGCGCAGCCTGCACCTGCGGCAGGCTGCGGCACAGCGCGGTGAGCTTCGCTTCACCGCGCGGCACCGGCGCCCCGCCAACGGCGGGGGCGCCCACCGCAGCTGCCGCCGCCCGCGTGTACACGGGCGGCTTCGGCCGCTCGCCGGCTAGCAGCTCCACTGCGCGCCGGCGAATGCCGTTCAGCTCTCGCATGGGGAGGATCACGTCGCCATGCAGCTCCGTGTCCAGCCGCTCGAGCTGGAACACCGTGCCGCCGAGACGGCCGAACTGCTCTTCGAGCAGCGCCCCGTCCATCGGCCGTTTTTGCGCGATCTCGAGCTCCAGCTCCGAGTCGACGCGCACGGTCGTCCCCTTCTGGACATCGGTCCAGAAGGTAGACAGCGGCCCGCCGGCGTGGCCGACCGCCCGCACATGTACCGGGAACACCCGGTACGGCTTGTCGGTCTCGAACGTTTGGCGGAGCCGTTTATCCAGCGCCGGATCGCTCGTCTTCCAGATCCGGTCGCCCACATGAACCCGGCGCAGATCCACGTCATTGCGCCCGGGAACGATGTCGACGATCCATGTCTCGCCGGCCTCTCCCTCCAGCTTCACGCCCTTGCGGCGCAAATCATAGACACGACCGCCCTCTTCCTTCTTCGTCGGATCGCCGGCATCAAACACAATCCCGTCGCCGCGCTTCAGCGGGGCTTCCAGCTTACAAACGACGCCGTCGCGGAGCACCTGCTCCACCCGGCCGAGGTATACCCCGCGGCTCTTAGGAAACGTGCCGTCAACCAATTGCTTATTGTTTGTCCCTTCCAGGAAGCCGTGCGTGAACCCGCGCGAAAAACTTTGCTGCAGCTCACGGATTTCCTCTTTGGATGGACGCGTAGCATCCCCCTCAAAATACCGGTCAATCGCCTTCCGGTATTTGCTCACCACATTGGCTACATATTCAGGGCTCTTCAATCGACCCTCAATTTTAAACGATGTCACCCCTGCTTCGATCAATTCAGGCATAATGTCGATCGCCGCCAAATCTTTAGGCGACAACAGATAAGTGACATCGCCCATTGGTTTTTGCTCCCCGTCGACCATCAAGTCGTAAGGCAAACGGCAGGCTTGAGCGCATTCGCCGCGGTTGGCCGACCTTCCGCCCCACATTTCCGAAGTCAGGCACTGTCCGGAATAGGATACGCAAAGCGCCCCATGCACAAAAACCTCCATCGGCAGCTTCGCCTGATCCCCGATCATCTTGATCTGCTTCAGATTGTTTTCACGCCCAAGTACCACACGTTCCATATTCCAGGGCTTCGTGAATTCCACCGCTTCCGGCGAAGTAATCGTCATTTGCGTCGAGCCATGAATCGGGAAGTCCGGAGACAGCTCGCGGATCATCCTTACCAAGCCCAAATCCTGAACAATTACCGCATCCACTCCAGCTTCGATACAGGCCTCTATCAACTCCTGCGCATCCGCCAATTCATTTTCAAACACCAGAATATTGAAAGTCAGGAATCCCTTAACCCCATAACTGTGTAAAAACGCCATGATTTCGGACAGCTCGTCCATACGAAAATTGTTCGCCCGCGCCCGGGCATTGAACTTCTCGACACCAAAAAATATCGCATCCGCTCCGTTAGCCACCGCGGCCCGCATGCAATCCCAATCGCCCGCCGGAGCCAACAGCTCCACGTCTTGTCTTGTTAATGTTGTGTTGCTCATTTATATCCTCCCGGATGTCCCGCCATTTATTACTGCGTTCCATCGAATTTGTTTTCTACATGACATGCATAAAATTTAAAACTCCGATAACTTATCTATTTTAGCAGACATCGCCTGAAGTCTCTACCCACCAGGCAACGGGAACCTTTGGCACACGCAAAAAGACACCCCATCCCTCCAACCGGAACAAAGTGTCTTTCCTGTACCCCTTGTTTCTGCTAGCACCCTAGGCTTAGACTAACTGAACCAGGATTTGATCATGATTGCATCGGACGCCAAAAAAATCAGCAAGCTGAGGATGCCAAATCCGATCGCAAACAAATTCTTCTTGGACTCTTTCAGCAGTCTTAATACCCCAATCAGGATAACAATGGTGAACAAAATCATAAAAATATCAAAACCGTTAAATGTCGTCGTTACGGCTCCCGCTTCTGCGAGTAACATGGCAAGCCCTCCTCAGTAAAATTCACGGAAATTTCCACCTTCTTATATGTTATCTTCTCCTCAAGACGGATGCAAGAGAAAAGTCAAAAAAATGTTGCATTTATCATCTTAATTGATAAAAAAATCATATCATTCAACAACTTTCTAAAATCAGACCCTCTTCTCTATTCCGGTACTTTATGAACATTCATATTTCGTCTCCCTAACGCGCACAAATCCCTAAAATGTCCACCTAAAAGTGGACAATAGGACATCCTATACCTCACCAAGGTCTAATCCCCCATATCTAGCGCCATACGACAATCTATTGCAAACGTTCCTTACCTATATTCTAACCTGTACCTGTTCTCCCTCAATCTCCCGCTTTAATCTTATCCTTAACGAATATACCCAAATCCATTCCCGTCAAAATAAAAATGACCCGCAGTCAATGCTTCGATAATCAAGCATTGTCGCGGGCCACCCAGTCTTCCTAAACTTAAGCGCGTGCCTTTAATTCTTCCGTCCGTTTCGTGTCTCGCTCCAAAACCGGTGCGAGGTAACGTCCCGTATAGGATTGTTCCACCTTCGCAATCTCTTCCGGCGTGCCTGTAGCGAGGATCGTCCCGCCACCGCTACCGCCTTCCGGACCGAGGTCGATCAAATAGTCGGCCGTCTTGATGACATCTAGATTGTGTTCAATGACGAGCACCGTCTCTCCGGAGTCAACCAGGCGATGCAGCACCGACAACAGGCGGTCGATATCATCCACATGGAGACCGGTCGTCGGTTCATCCAGGATGTAGATCGTCTTGCCCGTACTCCGCCGGTACAGCTCGGAAGCGAGCTTCACGCGCTGTGCTTCTCCCCCGGATAACGTAGTTGCCGGCTGCCCCAAATCGATATAGCCCAAGCCAACATCGAGGAGCGTTTGCAGCTTGCGGTGAATTTTCGGAATGTTCTCGAAAAATTGCGTCGCGTCCTCTACCGTCATCTCCAAGACGTCCGCAATACTCTTGTTCTTGTATTTCACTTCCAAAGTCTCGCGGTTATACCGTTTACCTTTGCACACTTCACAAGGCACGTAGACATCGGGCAAGAAGTGCATCTCGATCTTGATGATCCCGTCACCCCGGCAGGCTTCACAGCGTCCGCCTTTAATGTTGAAGCTGAAGCGCCCTTTCTTATAGCCGCGAATCTTCGCCTCATTCGTCTGCGAGAACAAATCGCGGATATCGTCAAACACGCCGGTATAGGTAGCCGGATTCGAGCGCGGCGTACGGCCAATCGGAGATTGGTCGATATCTACCACTTTATCGATATGCTCCAGGCCCTTGATTTCCTTGTATTGACCTGGACGGACACGTGCCCGATTCAAGTCGCGCGCCAATGTCTTGTACAGGATCTCATTGACTAGTGTCGATTTCCCCGAGCCGGAGACGCCCGTTACCGCCGCAAATACGCCTAGCGGGAACTTCACGTTAATATTTTTCAAATTGTTCTCTTTCGCGCCTTTGATCTCCAGCCACCGGCCATTCGTCTTCCGGCGTTTCTCGGGCACTTCGATAAATTTCTTGCCGCTCAGATACTGGCCGGTCAACGACTTCGGATCATCCATGACCTCCTGAGGCGTCCCCTGCGAGACTACCTGTCCGCCATGGATTCCGGCGCCCGGTCCGATATCAATAATATAGTCTGCTGCCAACATCGTGTCTTCATCGTGCTCTACCACGATCAGCGTGTTGCCGAGATCCCGCATCTGCCCAAGGGTAGAGATCAAACGATCATTATCCCGCTGATGCAAGCCGATGCTCGGCTCGTCAAGAATATACAGCACGCCCATCAGACTGGATCCGATTTGGGTTGCCAGACGAATACGCTGGGCCTCCCCGCCGGACAGCGTTCCGGCTGCACGGCTCAAGGTCAAATAATCGAGCCCGACATTGACAAGGAAGCCTAAACGGCTATTGATTTCCTTCAGTATCATATGAGCGATCGCCGTTTCCTTCTCACTGAGAACGAGCCCATTAAAAAACTTCATGGCTTCCCCGATCGACAGCGAAGTAACAAATGCCATATTCTCGCCGTTAATCGTTACCGCAAGAGTCTCCTTCTTCAGGCGGTGTCCTTTGCAGGTGCCGCATGGCTTGGAACCCATGAATTCTTCAATGAATTCGCGAATTCCTTCCGAGCTGGTATCCCGATAACGCCGCTCCAGATTGTGCACAATACCTTCGAAGGTTACGTAAGCATCTTTGCTCATCCCGAAATCGTTTTGATAGCGGAAGCGAACCTTAGTCGTGCCTGTACCATAGAGCAGCTTGTCCATTTGATCCTTGGTTAGTTCAGATACGGGAACATCCTGCGGAATATTAAAATGCTCGCAAACCGACCGCAAAAATTGCGGATAGTAGTTGGAGGTACTGCCTGCCCATGCTTCAAAGGCGCCTTGCTCAATGCTTTTGGAGGTATCGGGAACAAGCAGATCCGGATCGATGATCATCTTCACGCCGAGACCGTCGCAATCCGGGCAAGCCCCGAACGGACTATTAAACGAGAACATCCGCGGCGATAATTCCTCAATGCTGAAGCCGCAGATCGGGCAGGCAAAATTGGAGCTGAATCGCAGCTCCTCCTGTCCCATAATGTCGACCAGCAACTGGCCGCCTGACATTTTGAGCGATGTTTCTATGGAATCAGCCAACCGGCTGCGTACATCCTCTTTAATGATGATCCGGTCGACGACGACCTCGATCGAATGCTTTTTGTTTTTTTCAAGTTCGATATTCTCCGACAGATCGCGCTGTTCTCCGTTGACGCGTACGCGGACAAATCCCTGCTTGGCGATTTCGGTGAACAGGCTCTTGTGCTCTCCCTTTTTCCCGGACACAACCGGCGCCAATATCTGCAGTCTCGTCTTCTCGGGATACTGCATGATCCGGTCTACCATCTGCTCTACTGTCTGGGATGTAATCTCGATCCCGTGTTCCGGACAATGAGGATGACCCACTCTTGAAAACAACAGACGCAGATAATCATATATCTCCGTTACCGTTCCTACCGTGGAACGCGGGTTACGGCTTGTCGTCTTCTGGTCAATCGAGATCGCTGGCGAAAGCCCCTCGATGGAATCCACATCCGGCTTCTCCATCTGTCCTAAAAACTGACGGGCGTATGCTGATAAAGATTCCACATACCGGCGTTGTCCTTCCGCGTAAATGGTATCGAATGCGAGCGACGATTTGCCTGACCCGCTGAGCCCGGTCAGGACGACGAATTTGTCGCGAGGAATCGTAATGTTCACATTTTTTAAATTGTGCGCTCTGGCGCCTTTAATGACGATATTCTCATTAGCCAATTGCTTTCATCTCCCAACTCTTATTCCGCCCGCAGTTCCATAATGGCATCGCGCAGCTCCGCGGCTCTTTCAAACTGCAGGTTTTTGGCGGCTTCTTTCATTTCTTTTTCCAATCGTCCGATCATCGCTTCGCGGTCGCGCTTGGACATCTTGCCCTTGGCGGCATCCGACAGATAATCGCTCTTGCTTTCGGCCACCCGAGTCGCTTCGATGACATCCCGCACTTTCTTGCGGATCGTTTGCGGCGTTATGCCGTGTTTCTCGTTATATGCAATCTGAATGCTGCGGCGCCGCTCGGTCTCCTTGATCGCTTTGTCCATGGATTCGGTGATATGGTCACCGTACATCAACACGCGCCCTTCCGAGTTCCGCGCTGCCCGGCCGATCGTCTGGATCAGCGATCGCTCGGAACGCAGGAAGCCCTCTTTATCCGCATCAAGAATCGCCACCAGGGAGACCTCCGGAAGATCCAGGCCTTCCCGCAGAAGGTTAATCCCGATCAGCACGTGGAAGGTTCCCAATCGCAGATCCCGAAGGATGCTCATACGCTCCAGCGTCTTAATATCGGAGTGAAGATACCGGACCTTGATTCCGATTTCCTTCAGGTAATCGGTCAGATCTTCCGCCATCTTCTTCGTCAGCGTCGTCACGAGCACTCGCTCATCCTTAGCAATCCGGTCGTTAATCTCGCCGATCAAATCGTCTATTTGTCCCTTCGTCGGACGAACCTCAATGATTGGGTCCAGCAGGCCCGTCGGCCGGATAATCTGCTGTACCATCGTATCGCAATGCTCGATTTCATAAGGTCCGGGCGTAGCCGACACATAAATCAGCTGATCCGCCTTCCCCTCAAATTCTTCGAATTTAAGCGGCCGGTTGTCCAGCGCCGAAGGTAGACGGAAGCCATGGTCGACGAGCACATTTTTGCGCGCCTGGTCCCCGTTGTACATTGCGCGGATTTGCGGCAGCGTAACGTGGGATTCGTCGATCACGATGAGCATATCGTCCGGAAAATAATCCATCAGCGTATAAGGCGTAGCCCCGCGCTCACGGAAGGTCAACGGTCCCGAGTAGTTCTCGATCCCCGAGCAAAAGCCGACCTCTTTCATCATTTCAATATCGTACCGGGTGCGCTGTTCCAAACGCTGTGCTTCCAGCAGCTTGCCCTGGGAGCGGAACACCTCAAGCCGTTCTTCTAGCTCCCTTTCTATATTGACCAGTGCAACTCGCATAGTCTCTTCCTGGGTAACGAAGTGAGATGCCGGGAAGATAGCCACATGTTCGCGTTCCCCGACCAGCTCGCCGGTCAAAACGTCGATTTCGGTAATCCGTTCGATTTCGTCACCAAAAAACTCAATCCGTACGGCCTGCTCTCCTTTGGAAGCCGGAAAAATCTCCAATACGTCTCCGCGCACGCGGAAGGTTCCGCGAACGAAGTTGATATCGTTCCGCTGATACTGGATATCCACCAGTCGGCTCAGAATCTGATTCCGAGATTTTTCCATGCCAACCCGCAGCGATAACACCAGATTCCCGTATTCGGTTGGAGAACCGAGACCGTAAATACAAGATACACTCGCCACAATAATGACGTCTCGCCGTTCGAACAGCGAGCTCGTCGCGGAGTGTCTCAATTTGTCGATCTCTTCATTGATACTGGAATCTTTCTCGATGTAGGTGTCGGAGGATGGGATATATGCTTCCGGCTGGTAGTAGTCATAGTAACTGACGAAGTAGTCTACGGAGTTGTTCGGGAAGAACTCTTTGAATTCGCTGGCCAACTGCGCAGCCAGTGTCTTGTTGTGGGCGATGACGAGCGTGGGCCTTCCAAGCTTGGCAATGGTATGGGCAATCGTAAAGGTCTTCCCCGTTCCGGTCGCACCCAAAAGCGTCTGGTGCTTTTTACCCATTTTTACGCCTTCAACCAATTGTTCCACCGCGGCTGGTTGGTCGCCCTGCGGCGAAAATTCGGAAATCAGCTCGAATTTATTGTTACTAAAGACAATATCACTCATTGTCCAACATCACCCTTATCGTCTAAAATGGAAACTGTACTTCTAAATAGATTAAAAGTCAGTTTTTGATCATGAAGCTACTATTATCTATATTAACCTTAATTCTTCTGCTTTAAATGTAAGTAAGACGAGAAGCGCTAATATCACCACTCCAAAATAGGAATGGGTGTTCCCATTGATTATACCTTTTTTGCAGTTGGGATGCAAACGATAAGTCGTGAATAGGAGTTGTAAAATTACAGATGGATATCACAACAATTATAGGTATCATTATTGGATTGGCCGCGTTGATCGGCGGCTTTTTATGGGAAGGCGGGGAACTGGCGGGTTTAATGCAAATTGCGGCTGCCGTGATTGTATTCGGCGGTACGCTGGCCGCGGTCATGGTGAGCTTTCCTCTGGCAAAATTGAAAACCGTCCCGCGGGCGTTAGCCCTGGCCTTTACCTCGGGACAACAGAAACCGGATGAACTGATAGAAGATATCGTAAGCATGTCGACGGTAGCGCGGCGCGAAGGAGTTTTGGCGCTGGAAAGGCGGGCCGCGGAGCATGAAGACCCTTTTTTGCGGGAAGGCATCCAACTCGTCGTTGACGGTACAGAGCAAAGCATGGTCGAACAAATCATGGATTTAGAAATTGACGCCATCCAAACAAAATATGAAGGTTATGCCAAAATATTCGAATCGGCCGGCGGATATGCCCCGACCATGGGAATTATCGGTACGGTCATGGGTCTTATCCATGTGCTTGGCAGCCTCACCGAGCCGACCGCACTCGGCCCGTCCATTGCGCTCGCCTTTACGGCAACCCTTTACGGGGTAGCCAGCGCCAACCTTATCTTTCTCCCGATCGCCTCCAAAATCAAAGCGCGTGGAGAAGATGAAGTCGGCCGAATGGAAATGATGCTGGAGGGAATACTCTCCCTTCAAAACGGAGATCACCCGCTGCTCGTACGGCGCAAGCTGGAATCTTTCACGGCTGAAACGCGCCGGGATTTGCCCGTATCCGGGGAGAATGAGAGCTTATGAGCCGGAGAAACAGAACCCAGAACCCCGGCCAACGTTCCCGGCATCGCCAGGAAAGTAAGGATACGAGAGACCGGTGGATGATCACCTATGCCGATTTAATTACGCTGCTGCTCATTTTTTTCGTCGTGATGTATGCCATGAGCCGTTTGGATGTGGAAAAATACGAAGTCGTCACCCAGTCGCTCCAGCTTACGTTCAAGAGCGGTGACTCCTTGCTGGAAAAAGGAAGCGGCATTCTCGGCAGCGACGGCCCCCACACTTCCAAGAACCCTCCGTCTGCCGCAGATGATAAGAACGGAGCATCGGGAGGACAGGCCGGCCAGAACGGGACTGCAGTTCCAAACGGCACAAACCAGCCCGTTATAAACAGCGACGATGCCTCGCAAAAGCCGATGACCGAACGCGAGCTGGCTTTCCGCAAGCAGGAAGAAGAACTGCAAACGCTCATGAGCCGGATCGAGTCTTATATCAAGGACAATCAGCTTGATGATCAGATCAAGGTCGCCGATCTGCCTAAAGGCATTTCGATCACGTTAAGCGACCGCTTCCTGTTCGATGCCGGCAAGGCCGATCTGAAATCAGGTTCTGCCAAAACACTGGCCAAACTAGCCAGCCTTTTCAGTCAACTCGATACCGTCATCAGCATCGAAGGGCATACGGACGATCTTCCAATCGTTCGCGCCTCCGAGTTTAAGGATAACTGGGAGCTGTCGGGCGCGCGCGCCTTATCCGTCCTTCGCTTTTTCATCGATAAGGAAAAGCTCGATCCGGAAGGCTTCCAATATGCCGGCTACGCCGACACCCGTCCCGCCGCCGACAACTCCACCGCCGAAGGACGCCAAAAAAACCGCCGCGTAGAGATCACAGTGCTGCGCCAGTTGCAGCAGTAGTTGGGATGCGGGCAGGTAACATTGCAGCATAAAAGAAACGCCCTCCGATATTCGGAGGGCGCTTTGTTTTTCTTCGATCCCTCTAATTCAACTTCACCAATAGTTCTAAAAACGAGACGATAATTGTTTAGCGTTTGGTCTGTTGGTTGTATTGTACGATTTTGTTGCTAAGGTTATAAATGGCTTTATACAAGCTATTTTATAGATTTATTTTCTATACTCTCAACTTCTAACATTTTTTGTTTAATCCACTTCATAACCATATCTGCCTCATCTAGAGCAATCACTCCCCTCTCGCTTTTATATTTATAAGTTTCGTAAGCCCAAAGTAATATAATTTTCACAAATTCAACTGTCTCTAATTTACAAATCGGTTCAATTTCATCTTCTTCCTCATCATAAAATGGATCTTCAATTATTGTATAGTCTTTATAAGATATAACACTGGATGCATTTCCTCCATGTCTATATTCGGGTATATTTCCCTTTAATAAATCAACATAATTCTCAATATCCTTTTTCAAATCTTTGAATCTCCAAGATATATCAGATCCTAAGGGATCACTTATCATATTGGCGAACTCTAGTGTTTTTTCCTTGTCGAAATCCAATACAACCATATTAAATTCATCCATATACTTCAATTTATATTTATATTTTATGATTATTAAAGTACCCTCCAATTCATCAGAGTTGATTCTTATGAATTTGAACTTGAAAAGCTCAATGACAACAATGTTAATTTTGTTAAAAACCATCGTCTTCTATTTGTTTAGGCAAAAAGAAAAACCACATTGAGTTGTTACACCCGCATGTGGAAGTAGTTCAATTCGATTTACATCGGTTATATGTGTTATTGGTTGAATGATGAGTTCATTCGGAGAGGGTAGCCCTCGCTTATTAAAGCAATTTAGTTTTAATTTGGTTTAAAAGCAGTTCAACTTTAGATTGTTCCATAGGATATGAAACAAGGTACTGATGTGTTAAATTATCAAGAAAATCAATGAAGTCTGTATTTGATACTATTTCATATTTAATTCCATCAACTGCTGGCGGTTCAACTTCAAACTTCACGCCCGTATCTCCAAAATACCCCTCTTCCCATGATTCATATTCAGGTGGAAATGCACAACAGATAAACTCTGAAATACCATAACCTACCTTATTCGAAAAATCTTCAAGGGCATCTATAAATTTATCTTCATCAAGATAGAGGAAATATAGTTCCATTGCCGTTAATTCATCAAAATTCTTATCTATTTTCATAGCTAATCTCCTTTAATCGAGTTTTGGATAGAAGTTTGTAATGACACCACTTTCATCCATATACCCTTCGAATTTCAATCCATTCGGGGCAATACCAGTTATTCTTCTTCCGACAATACTACCAGCATCAATTCCTTGTTGCATAGCAGCTTTACCCCATTCGATTATTGTTACCTCAGAAATTTTGGATGGGTCATACACAGTTTTGGGATTTTTGAAGTACTTATACTCTCCAGTCAAGTTGCCCTTATTATCAAGTTTAGGTATCTTGTAATTAATTTGAATAATTCCATCAATCGTGGGGTGGGGTGTTACCTTGTTAATAAAATCCACATCATCTAACTTCAAAACGTTTCTAAAATATTTGTAGAACTCATCCATATTGTGACCGCCTGTAATACCTTTGGATGGATCTCGATCAAATTTCTTAACGTTTACTAAATGGTCATCATAATCTGATTTGAAGATTAGATTGCCCGTCCCCTCAACCCCACCCTTCCCTTCCCGTTCTTTCAAATAATTTTCAATAAAATTCTGCTGGACTGGGTTCGGGTTCTTAGAGTATGAAATTGTGCCATCCGCTTCCCAGGCAGGAACCTTCACTCTAATCCCTTCGGGTGTCACGAACTCAGGTCTCCTAAATTGCTCCGTGATCTTAGGCAGGGACTCCAGAAGCTCTTTGGAGGACTTGGAGGCAAGCTTCGCACCTTTAGCGCCTAGAACGGCACCCTCTTTCGCTAGCATTAATAATGAAGCCACTTTGGCTAAAGCCCGGCCGTAGCTGACACTTTCTTCATAGGAAGCTTTGCCGCTCAGCACTTTGCCCGTCTGTTCCATGATTACCTCAACCGGAACGATACACTCATTGGCAATAGCCTCACCAAACCTGGCTTTTATAGTTTCATAGTTGATCTTGCCATTCTTGATGTCATTAGCCAAATCATAATAGTGCGGAAGGGTTTTTGTCCAGAATTCTATGTTATGCGTGTTATTGGCCCAGCTCCCTTTCACAGCATCCCCAATATCCTCCTTTAGTTGACTAACGATACCATCTCCGACGCCCACCATAGTTACCGCCGTGATAGTTCCTCCGTTATTTATAACCAGATCCGGGTTGTTTCGTCTCCCTATACCTTTTTCCGCGAGGGCCAGCTCAATCAGCTCTTTGGTGATCTTTCCGTCCACTTCAAAATCGTACTTGCCTGGGGCCGACAGTTCCCTCCACACCTCGGCCCCGGCACTGATCGTAGTGGAGATATACTGGTATCCCGCAACCGCTATTAGTAGTTCCTCGTTATATTTTCCCGTGACCTCTCCTTGGTAAATATTTAACTCCTTCAAAACCTGCTGCATCTTCCGAATATCCTCTTCAGGTACCAGGCGGTTATATTCCTCCAGCTGTTCCTTCAGTTTCCGCTGCTGTTCAGCGGCTTGATGCACTGCTGCCTCGATCCGGCTATAGTTATTCCTCGCCCAATTCCGGTAAGTCTCGTTAAACAACCCGACGGCAATCACCATACGGAGTTCACTCTCTGAGGGCATAGTCGAAAAATCATGTTTTAGCGGGTTATAATCACAAGCCGTGAGAGGGGAACCTTTGTAAAAAGCCGCAAGGCTCACTCCTGCCTTGTACCATTCCTCCGATATGCCCAAATCCGCCAGAGTGCTTCTCTGTTTGTCCGCCAGCTTATGTACGTAACCGGTATACATTTCATTGCCATAAATTTCGTAAACTTGGTATGCTGCCTGTTGGCGGGCTAGCTCTTCAAAAGCCTTCGCAATCTCATCCAGCTTCTCTCTCGCCCATGCCTGATCTTCAACAGTTCCCGTTTCCATCATCAGCAGAAGTGCGGCAATTCTCGCATCTTCTTTTACCGGGGTGACTCGGCTCTCCAGGCTCATCTCCCGGAATTCCAGCAGCACACCCTTGGTGATCTGTACAAGAGAGAGCTTCGACTTGGAAGAAGGATCTCCAGGGTCAGCAATATTCTGCAAGGCTCTATCCTTGAACCCCTTCAACCAAGCTTGAGCCGCACCCTTCAATGTAAAATAAGCTGGTTTGCTTGCCTTTGCTAAACCGACGGCCTTCTTCTCAATTTGCAGATATTCATTGGCTGCATAGTTTAACACCTTAACTTTATCCCTCATCCGTTCATCCAGCGCTTCGGCGAACTTCATGATCTCATGAAGCTGGTCGCTGACTTCCCTCGCCGCGGCACGCACGTAGGACTCCGAGTAGGCGGATTCCACACTGCTGAGCAGTCGCGTCAATTCATTCGATAAGCCCGTAAGCGAATGCTCTATCGTTTTTCTCAAATGCTCCAGGTTACGGGACAAGTTCTCCACTTTGCCGGGTTCTACCCTCTGCTGCAATGCTTCATCTCCCCTGTATAATAATTTTTTCCAATTCAGATTGTCTATTGGGATTTTATTAAATTAAGATCTATTTTGCGCAATATCCAATATATCAAAATATTTCCACAGGCCATCTGATATCCACCACACTATACGAAAGCGCAAATAACAAAAAAACAGGTCAATCACGGTGGAGTATCACCATAATTGACCTGTTTAGGTTATTTCAATAGCGGACTATTTGGGCTCTATTTCTTCAACTTCAGGCTTAATCGACAGTCTCAATAAGTTTGTTACGCGTATAGGAAGCTAGGCTAATGAAGCTCGCCTAGTGTTCGTTGCACGACGCAGAGTTCCAGCTAACGAACCGTACAGCGCTTATTTGCAGGAAAACGGGCTTGTACCGGATCTAAGGAACCCTAGCGGCGTTATTGAGTAAATTTGGGCAAAAAAAGTGCCTGTTTACGCGAAATAAGATTACTGGGGTTCGTTAGAATCTCAAACTGCGAGTTTTTGGCCGAATAAGGTTTGCTGAGTTCGTTACGTGTAAAGGCCAGGCGAACGCGCCGCCCACGCGTAGCAGGGCACAGCGAAGGCGCACAGGTGCGCAGCGCAGCAGGCGCAGCGCAGTTGGGCGCACCCGTGCGCGCAGCAAGGCGCCGCCCTAATGCGCGGCGTCGCTGCTCACGCCCGCCTCGCCGGAGGCGGCGGGCGTGCCCGCGTCCGCGCCGCGACGCACGTTGTGCGCGCCGCGGCGCGGCTTGAGCAGCTGCAGCAGCGACAACGGCTGCAGCTTTACTGCCGCCGGCGCCGACTCGTCCGGCGCCAGAATGGCGCCGAGCTGGTGATGCTCGCCGGCGTAGATCGCGCGCTGGAGGAACTTGCTCTCGCCTGCGAGATTGCGTACCTCCAGCTTGCAAAATGCCGACTGGATGCGCAGCGCGGCATGCAGTTCCTCCTTCGTGGGAACCGGCACACCGTTCACACGCACAATGGATTCGCCGGGCAGGATGCCCAGTTCCTCCGCCGGACTGCCCGGCAGCACGGCCAGCACCTTCACTCCGCCCTGCGGATGCACGAACAGCGGACTACGCTGCTGCTCCTCGAACCGGCTGAACCAGACCAGTCCCTCGTGCAGCAGAATGGCCGCCAACGCGGCAAGCAGCATCAACGGGGACCACCAGCCGGCGAGCAGTGCCAACGCAATAACGACGATGCCGTATCCGAGCAAACGGCCGGATGTGATCTTGGCCTTCGCCTTCGGCAGCATGCCGGTCGTCATTTCCGAGAAGCCGATGACGATCGGGAGCGCCATGAGTCCAAAACCGCCTTGCCAGGCGTCTCCCCCGAACAGCGGCGTCCATGGCAGCACCCCGCCCGTCGTATCCGCCGGAATTAACAACAACAGCGGTACAGGCCATAGGCTTTGCATTTGATATCCGCCCACCAGCTTGCCCCGTTTGCCTTCGAAGAAGAGCGGCCCCGCGAAGGAAGCCCCCTGCCACCGGACAAGCAGTCCTTCCGCCAAATGAAGCAGTCCAACAAGACACAATAAAGCCGGTATATTCAATTCCCTCACCGCACTTACGCACTCGGCCAACCAGCCGCTGCCCGTGAACGCAGGAAACAAATTCAATCCGAACTGGATCACGCCCAGAAGTCCGACCGAATAGGCCAGACACAAATAACGGACCCGAATCAATAACAGCAGGACGGTTACGATCCAGATGCATAAAATACCTTCGACCGTCAGCGTCATCCCTATAAACGCGGATACCAGCGAAATCCCCCCCCCTGCCAGCAATCCGCCTAAAACGGTGCGCCAGGTTTGGGCCAGCCAGCCGTGCAGCCTGACATGGAACAATTTACGTTCAAGCAGCACTTGTCTACGATACAGCAGCATAATCAAAATAATCGAAATATAATAAAACGGCTGCAGAAACAACTGCCCTACCGCTTCCGCCACATTCCACAATCCTTCAAGCAAGAGATCCAATTCCGGCTCACGCTCCTATCCCCTCAGTTGGTTGCCTTCATCCCCCAGCCAGCACAGAAAAAAAGAAGGCTAAAAATCAGCCTTCTTATTTATTCGACACCGGGGAGGTAATTTCCTTCCGGATGACCTCAATAGCCCGGTTCATTTGGTTATCGTGCTTCGGATCCCGGATTTGCTCAATGAGGGCCGCCTCGAGCGCTTCCGCCGTTTTTTCGTCAAGAACGCCTGTAGCCTGCAGCTTCTTGTCCGTCTGGAATTTCTTCAACGCGGTTTCCGTAGCTTTGCTGAAATACCCGTCCGTGCGTCCCGGATCATAGCCAAGCCCTTGCAGCATCGTCTGCGCACTCTTGATATCTTCGCCCAGCATGTCGTATTTGTAAGTTTTCTCTTTATTGATCGGCGCCACCGAAAAATAACCCGGCTGAGACACAGCGACATCCGGCTCAATCCCCTTCTTGTGAATCCATTCGCCGTTCGGGGTCAGCCATTTGGCGATCGTTACCTTCAACAGGCTGCCGTCTCCCATCT
This sequence comes from Paenibacillus sp. FSL R5-0407, assembly GCF_038009185.1. Lineage (NCBI taxonomy): Bacteria > Bacillati > Bacillota > Bacilli > Caryophanales > Paenibacillaceae > Paenibacillus > Paenibacillus sp. FSL R5-0407. The sequence goes on from NZ_JBBPAX010000001.1 coordinate 3,104,590, forward strand.
CCCGGCTGAAGCTCGTTTGTACGGTACCCTTCCCGTAGGTAGCTTCCCCGATCAGTTTGGCATCCGCTGATTCCTGGAGTGCGCCGGCCAAAATTTCGGAGGCGCTGGCGCTTCCCTTATTCGTAATCACGGCAATCGGATAGGTTTTACCGACTCCCTTGGATACGGTCTTTTCTCTTTGCTTGTTCTTATCTTCCACCTGAACGATCGACTTTCCCTTCGGTACGAAATGCTCCGCCATCTCGATAACGATCTGGAGCACGCCTCCCGGATTGTTCCGCACGTCGATGACCAGACCTTTCATTCCTTGCTTCTCCAGGTTGGCCAACTCTTGCTTAAAGCGCTCCGCGGTATTCATCGAGAACTCGGTAATTTCGATGACGCCGACCTTACCCTCTTCCATCCGGGCATATACCGTTTCCAATGCGATATCATCACGAACAATCGTATATTCCAAAGTATTCGTGGATCCCGCCCGTTTCACCTTGATTTTGGCTTTGGTCCCTTTCGGGCCGCGGATTTTAGCCACCGCCTCATTCAGGCTGAGTCCCTCAAAGGACTCCCCGTTCACCGACAGTAAAATATCCTTCGGCTTAATCCCGGCTCTTTCGGCTGGCGATCCCTTGATAGGAGAAACGACGACCACGTTACCGTTCTCCATCGACACCTCCGCGCCGATCCCGGTAAACGAGCCTTCGATCTGCTCGGAAAATTGCTGCGCTGTTTCAGGTCCCATGTAAGAGGAGAAAGGGTCTCCAAGCGCGTTCATCATCCCGTCAATGGCACCGTCAACCAGCTTCTGCTGATCGACGCCTTCCACGTAATTATTTTTGACCAATTGCATGGCGGTCTCGATTTTCTTGATGCCTTCTTTGGAGCCCGTCCCAACATTATCGGCAAAAATTCCGCTGCGCAGCGGTCCCGAACCCGCAAAGCTCCACTGTCCGGTCAATGTCAGAGTAAGCAAACAGCTGGCCACCATGGCCACAACTACGAGTAAAGCGACTGTACGTTTTTTATACATTTAATGAATTCACCGCCTATGTTTGTCTCCTAAGTATATGTCCTGCATGTAAAGAATATTAATCCATTTCATGAACGAAAAACGGATAACCCGTCTTCGCGGACGGCTATCCGTTTCCATCGACATTATTATTTTATTATAAATATGGCATCGGGTCCACAGGATTACCGTCGATCCGAACTTCGAAGTGGCAATGCGGTCCCGTCGAGTTGCCGGTGCTTCCGACTTCGGCGATCTTTTCGCCCTTCTTCACTTTCTGTCCTTTTTCCACCTTGATGCCGCCGTTTCGGATGTGGCCGTACAAAGTCCAGACATTATCCCCGTGATCGATGATGACGGTGTTTCCGTAACCGCTCCACCACTCGGCAACGATGACAACGCCGCCTTCAGCCGCGTGAATATCCGTGCCTTGCGGAGCCGCCAGATCGACGCCGGTATGCGTCTTCTTCTTGCCCGTAATCGGATGAATCCGTGATCCGTAACCGGAGGACAAGCGGGCACCCGTAACCGGAAGGCCCATCGAACCGCCGCTTCCTTTAAAACCACCAGAGGAAGAAGTCTTGCGTTTATACGTATATACTTGAGCTGCTTTCAGCTTGTTCTTCTCTTTTTCCAATGCAGCCCGCTTGGTCGCAAGCTCTATGAGCAGATTCTCCTGCTCTTCGCTAATATCGTCGGATTCTTCAATCTCCGCATAGTATTTTGCGATAAGCTGCTGCTTCTCGACTTCTTTCTCTTCCAAAATGCTCTTGCGCGATTCCGCATCCGCATACAATGTCTTCACTTTGGCGTAATCAGCTTCCAGTTGCTTCTGCTGCTCATCCAGCAGCGTTTTGTCCTGCTTGTGTTCCTCTAACAGAACATGGTCCTGGTTTGCGATCGCTTGTAAAGAATCAGCACGCTCCAGGAAATCGGTAAAGCTAGTAGATGACAGCAGCACGTCCAAATAGGATACGGCCCCGTCGGTGTACATCAAACGAACTCTCGAATCCAGAAGATCCGAACGCTCGGAGATCCGTGCTTTGGTTTCTTCCAATTTAACTGCGGTATCCCGGAGGTTCTGCTCCGTATTTTCGATATCGACCGAAATTCTGGCCAATTCATTGCTGACGGAATCGATTTGCGCCATAACTTCTTTCAAATAATTGGTGTTCTTGTTCACATAATGCTGAGCCGTTTGCTTCTGGTCCGCGGCTTTTTCCTGCTGCTTCTTGGCCTGTTTGGCTTGTTCTTGGAGCTGCTTCAGCTCCTTATCGATCTGACTGATCGTTTTTGACTTCGCAAATCCTTCGGTAGGCTGAAAAATAGCAGCGGCTAAAGCGACAACGGCAACAATGGATATCCATCTTTTCAACTTCGCTTCCCCATCCTTCTTCTAAATAGGTAGCCAACATGCTGGCTTTTGACATTTCCACACGACATTGACACTAGACTTTCAGGAATTTACGGATGGACATGGTGCTGCCCCAAATCCCGATCAGCAGGCCGAGACCTACTAGAAGAACTGCCAATTGAAGGCCGATCTCACCTACCGGAATCAGATGGAAGGCGAGCGTAATATCCGCTTTAACGGAATCGACCAGTTGATTGTATCCCAGAAATAATGCTCCAACGGTAATGGCCGATCCAATGAATCCGATCAAGGCTCCTTCCACGAAGAAAGGCCACCTTATAAACATGTTCGTTGCGCCCACCAGCTTCATAATGCCGATCTCGCGGCGACGGGCCAAAATCGTAACGCGTATCGTGTTCGAGATCAGGAACATGGCCATCAGGCCGAGACCTGCCACGAAGGCGAATCCGATATTCCGGACCGCTCTTGTAATCTTGAACAACTTCTCGGTCGTACCTTGACCGTAGTTGACTTTATAAATCGGCTTGTCCTGGTATTTTTCGTTGAGAGCAGTGATCTTGCTTGCCACGTAAGGAACCGTGGTCGGTTCAACGACCTCCACCTTCAGCGTATCGGGAATCGGATTCGTCGTTTCGTCGTACCCTTCCAGCAAATCCTTGCCTTCTTCCCCCAGCTTCTCTCTGAAATCCTTCAATCCTTCAGCCTTAGGGATCAAGGTTACCCGGCTGACTTCCTCCATGGACCCGATGTCGCTGCGAATCTTCTCAAGCATCGTTTCATCCACGTTAGATGACAGATAAGTACTGATCTGTACTTGACTATCGGCATCATCCGCAAAAGAGTTTACATTAAGCACGAGTAAAATAAACACGCCCAAGATGAATAAGGAAACTATGATCGACGTAATGGACGCCACCGACATCCAGCCGTTGCGGAGCACGTTTTTGACGCCTTCCCTAAGGTGCCGGAGGAGGGTACTAAAACTCATAACCGTAATCCCCTCTCAGCTGATCTCTAACGATGTTGCCGTGCTCTATAGCAATAACGCGTTTGCGCATGGTGTTTACGATATCCCGGTTGTGGGTTGCCATTACGATGGTAGTACCCCGAAAATTGATCTCATCCAGCAGCTGCATAATTCCCCATGATGTCTCGGGGTCCAGGTTCCCTGTAGGCTCGTCCGCGATAATGACCGACGGATTGTTGACGATCGCCCGGGCGATCGCGACCCGCTGCTGCTCCCCGCCCGATAGCTGGGAAGGATCGCGGTTGGCTTTATTTTTCAGCCCGACCAGTTCCAGCACTTCAAGCGTGCGTTTCTTAATTACTTTCTTAGGCGCTTCGATAACCTCTAGCGCAAATGCGACATTTTCATAGGCGGTAAGCTTGGGAAGCAGCCGAAAATCCTGAAAAATAACGCCGATATTTCTGCGCACATAAGGAATCTTCCGAGGCTTCAGCTTGCCGATATTAAAACCGTCGACGGAAATTTGGCCCTTGGTGGGCACCTCCTCACGGTAGATAAGCTTCATAAAAGTCGATTTACCCGCTCCTGACGGGCCGACGAGATAAACAAATTCATTGCGGTCGATTTTGACCGAGACGCCCTTGAGTGCATGCGTTCCATTCGGGTACGTCTTCCAGATATCCTGCATTTCTATCAATTCATCACGTCCTAAACCTTGATTCCAATGACTGGGTTGTCTGCAATTTTACTTTCGACATGTTCTCTTTAAATCCTTTAAAAGATGAGGTATTTCATCAGTCCGATACTTATTGTAACAAATATGTTACCTCTTGAGTACCCGAAAGTTTCCAGAATTTCATCATATATATGGTTGTACATAATATTTTTCCAATTGATAAGGAGCAGGGTATGCGAAAAAAAGAGTATCGATTGTCAGTAGCTCATTTTCTCGTCATAGGGGTTCTGACTGTGTTGCTTACCGCTTCCTTCATCTATGGAGGGCTGCTGCTCTATACTTCCGGGAATACGGTTCCTTCCGGTACCTTCGTGGGAGGGCTGGAGGTCGGAGGGCTGGCGGCGGAAGAGGCGCTGGACAAACTGGATGACATGATCGCGGAACTTAGGAAGCGAAACATCAGATTCTCCTTTAGGAATGCAGAAAATAAAGATACCGAACTAACCCTGACCTGGGAGGAAGCCGGAGCTGCGTGGGATGCGCCGGATTTCCGAACTGAAGTTTTGTCGCTTTCTGAGGGGAATGTGTGGGAGAGAGCTAAGGCTCGTAAAAATTTTGCAAAAACCTGGAGGCTGCACGCCTCCTTTCATCCCTCAATGTTGAAAAAGACCCTTACCCCCAAATGGGAAAAGGATCATTTCGGCAGCCCCGTCAATGCCGTCCGGTTGATCGCAGCGGATGATAGCATCCGTTATTTACCCGGCAAGTCGGCTAAGCGGATCGATTGGGAATCGCTCGTTATGCTGATACAGGCGGCGATTCCGGCGCCGTCTTCAGGCCGCTCCGGTGATGAGGCCAATAAGGGGAGTGGCGGCGGGCATCTAGGCGCTGCCCAGGTCGAGATTCCGCTGGCGTCGATGCAGCCTTCCGTAACGGTCGAGAGCCTGAAGCGGGAAGGCATCCGCCGCAAAATCGCCGAGTTTTCGACCGGGCTGCAAACCAGCGGAGAAGGAAGGCTGCATAACGTTGAAGCCGCTGCACGCAGCATCGACGGGATGGTGCTGCCGCCTGGCGGTATTTTCGACTACGCCAAAGTGGTCGAAGCGGCCGAGCAGAGCTACGGCTTCCGCGAAGCGCCGGTCATCTTCGGCGGCAAGCTCGTCCCCGGCGTCGGCGGCGGCATTTGCCAGGTGTCAAGCACTCTATATAATGCAGCCATCCGAGCCGGTCTCGACATCGTCGAGCGCCGCAACCACTCCCTGCCTGTCAGCTATGTCCCGCTGGGGCAGGATGCCACCTTCGCTCAGGGCTACATCAACTTCCGCTTCCAAAATACAAGCGGACAGCATCTGCTCATCACCGCTCAGGTGAAGGAAGAGCAATTAATAGTCAAGCTGTTCGGCGACATGGCGGACAATGTGACCTACGATATTGAGTCCCGGACGACCGACATCCTCGCCGTTCCCGACAAATACGTCGCTAACCCGGGGCTTTCCGCCGGAAGCCGGGAGGTCGTGCTGCAAGGCAAGCCCGGCTACATCGTGGAGACGTATCGGATCAAGTACATTGACGGCAAGGCCGCGGCTAAAACCCAGCTGTCGCGTGACACCTACCCGGCGCAGCCGAACGTCATCGCCGTGCCGGGCGGCGCAGACGGCAAAGCACCGGCGCAGCAGGATGCCCCCCGAGTGCTGGAAGACGGAGTAAACGGGCCCAAGTTTTCTAGATGATTGTTTCAAAATAGAGGACTTTTAGGGCGTTATTTGTACTAGTTTCGTTTCTCCCCCAAAAAATAGAGGACTTTTGGGGTCTTATTCCGCTGTTTTTGCTCAGAACGGGCCTTTATCCTCCAATAAAAATAAAATAAGACCTCATTTGTCCCCTATTTTTATATTATCTGCCCCAACCCTGGAAATAAGGCCCTAAAAAGGCCTTATCTCGATTATCAATATTACAACTGATAATCCTTGCCCTCTAAATCAAGGCAATAAGAACGCACCCTCTCTTGCCCGCTGGCGGGCCGAATCCAACCTTTTTCACTCATTCTCCACAGCAACCTGCGGGCTTTCTTATTTTGAAATCCCATATAGTTGCATATTTCTGTGGGGGTAAGCGGCCGTCCTTCACGCATAAACAGACGAACAACCTCTTTTTCGATCCAATCAGCGTCCAAAACATGTTTCTCCTCCCCCAGCCATCTTCCAATAAATTGCTGTAGCTTTAACTGGCAGTAACGGGGGCTCTCTTTAACATCGTCATACGTAAAGCGTAGTACCTTCCATCCGTCCGTAACCAGATCGTTTTGTCTCCGGCAGTGGTCTGAGAATTGGTGGCGACTAATATTTCTCCAATGCGGACCAAAACCGTCAATTTCGATTGCCAACCGCATACCTGTCCGAATATAAGCAAAGTCCAAATACCTGTAACCATCCTTAAAATCACTCACCTCATACTCCGGATGCAAATGCTGAAACTGTCCAAAAGCAGGCCACCAAACCAGCTCCAAGAACAACTTTTCCGCATGCCCATGCCCTTCCTTCAATCTTCGGAGACGTTCCCCCTGCCTAGCAGTCAAATGCCCGTTCACAAAAAGGGTGTGAGCTTCTGAAAATCCCATGCCGATTCCTCCTATTCAAAATAAAAAACGCCTTTTCGCTTATAGGCCCAAAGGGGCCACGGCAAAAAGACGTGTGCTTCACGACTATTAATTACTGCAATAACACTATCCAGATTGTACCACAAGCGACGTGCCCAACAAACTCCATCCGCTGCTCTTGCCTGCAAAAGTTTTCATATGATAAGGTAGAGCCACCTGACTAAACGTGTAGCCTAATAGCGAAACATACTGTGTTCCCCTGGATAGAGAGTGGAAAGTAGACAGTAATAGTTGAACATACAGCTTAGCCATGGAAAACGCAGACTAGAGAGGATTCATAATCATCATGAAGCAAAATACTGAAATACGGACTACTTCTGAAAATACAGTGGCCGGCGGAGCGGCGGCGACGCTGTTAATCATTGCCGTAATGCTGACCGCGGCGACGCTGCGGTCTCCGCTCACCGGTGTCGGGCCGCTGATCGGCGAGATCCAGAATTCAACCGGCTTGTCCCATACGCTCGCCGGCATGCTGACGACTTTGCCGCTCATCGCCTTCGCGGTGTTCGCGCTCGCCGCACCCAAGCTATCATCCCGCTTTGGTATAGAGCGGACGCTGCTATACTGCATGATCCTGATGACAGGAGGAATCCTGCTCCGCTCCATGCCCGCCGTTCCGGCACTCTTTGGAGGAACCGCCCTGGTCGGAAGCGCAATCGCTATCGCCAACGTGCTGGTTCCCAGCCTGATCAAGCGGGACTTCCCGCTGCGGCTCGGATTGATGACGAGCCTGTACACGTCATCCATGAATATGTGGTCCGCCATCGCTTCGGGAATCAGCATGCCGATCTCCCGCACCGGTCTCGGATGGCGCGGGGCTTTGGCCTGCTGGCTCATCCTGTCGGCAGCCACCGCCTTGATCTGGCTGCCGCTGGCCCGGCGCCATAGCGCCAGCCGCAGCAATACCCAGACTGCGGCGGCTCTTGCCTCCAGTGGCCCGGTCAAGGTTTCCGGCCTGGACACTGCCACAACCGCCCCGGAAGGCAACATAACCTCGCAGCGCTCCGTTTCCGTCTGGCGGTCTCCTATCGCCTGGCAGGTAACGATTTTTATGGGCTGCCAGTCCGTTATGTTTTACGTCGGCATTTCCTGGTTGCCGGAAATTCTCCATGAACGGGGATTGAGCATGGATCAGGCAGGCTGGATGCTCTCCCTGATGCAGCTTGCCAGCATGGGCGGCTCATTCCTTATGCCATTAATAGCCGCACGCGCCCAGTCCCAAAAAGGGCTAGCCGCCGTTTCCTCCTCGTTGTTCCTGCTCGGGTACGGCGGTGTCTGGCTCGGCTCGCCGGATCTGGCGCTATTGTTTATCCTGCTGATCGGTCTTGGCTGCGGCACGACCTTCAGCTTGGTCATTATGTTCTTCGCCTTGCGTTCGCGAACGGCGGATCAGGCCGCCAAATTGTCCGGGATGGCGCAATCCGTCGGTTATCTGCTAGCCGCAGTCGGACCGACCCTTTTCGGCTTCATTCACGACCGTAGCGGAGGTTGGGCAATGCCGCTGGCTACCATCACCGGTGTGTCCTTGATCACCATCATCATGGGCTACACAGCCGGACGTAAGGGACATATCGGACCCGAACAATAAGCTTATCTTCTCGCAGCGCAAAGCCCTGCCCGATAAACTTTGAATTCTATTTCCCGAATCCGGAGTAGAACCTGAGTTTATTTTCGGAGCAGGGCTCTTTTTTTGGTGTCTATTCCTTTTCTTTTCCTATTCCAAAGAACAGCCTATTCTCCCGTTCGCTTCACGCTCTGTCCCACTTCCGACTGTTCATCCTGACGCAAAGCCTCGCTGTACTCCACAAGACGTATGCGGCATCCCGGCCCGATCTCGACGTCTCCTCCACGCACGACATCCGCCGTAACATTCCTCAACCGAATAACGTCCCCCTCGATGACGCTTGCCTCCAATTCCTTCTTTGACCCGTGCCATAACCAAGGCATCCATTTACCGGGTTCGTATGGCTTAACATCAATATGGGTTCCGACAATTTCACGGATTCTGCTGCTGCCGAGCATGCGAATTTCAACTTGTTCCGCATTCAGCATCCCTTCGGCTTGAACGACTCCCTTAATAAGAAAATTTTCAGCCCGGATTTCGCCATTCGCTGCGCATTCTCCAAATAATTGAACTTTTCCGCCCGTAATATGCCCGTTCACCTTAAGCTCGCCCGTTAATTGCATATCGGCAACGTTCAGGTTGCCCTCAACCCCCAAATTACCTGTAATCTTCAATAAATCGGCACTTAGGCTTCCATCCACTGCTGAATTCCCGGTACATTTAAAAGACTGGCAGTCGACATCTCCGTTAAATACCGCATCCCCGGTCACGCGAACCTCGTCAAAGAAGCCGCCGTTAGAGGAGCTTTCGCCGACAAGCCGCAAATTATGGCGGGTCATGTTCGGATTATTTTGCTGATTCATTTTTCTTCACCTCCTAAAAATAGCCTCCACCGCTACACTTGTATTGAGTTGCCCACCGTGGCTCTTGGATCGACCTCATAATGATCTTTATATTCAACACGTCCGATTTCACACCCGGGTCCAATCCGGACCGAGTTGCCACGTACAACTTCCGCCTTGGTTTCCTCCAGATCAATGTCGTCTCCTTCAATCACATCCGCTGTCAAACGCACCGCTAGGGAAGGTGAGAACAAGGCCAGAAGATTCCGTGTGCTCAATTTTTTGCGAACCTGAATCCGTTCCCCTCCAATCTCTTTAGCCCGGCAGACAGCCGCCATGAATATATCCAAATTACCCGCATTCAGCATCCCGCCGACCTGGAAGCCGCCATGGACTTTAAACGTTTCAAATTCCGCATTTCCCCCCAGCTTCAGTCCTCCGTCAGTCTCCAGGGTTTCCCCGAACGCACTGCCGCCTACGGTCAGCATCCCGTGAATATCCACATGCTCAGCCCGTAGATCCCCTTCTATCTTCATCCCCCCGTCTACCCGGAGCTGTTCTCCGGCGAGAGATCCTTCCACGTTAAATTTACCGTTCGCCCGCAGCTGCTCCCCTTGAAGAGAGCCTTTCACTTTAAGCGTTCCGTTCGAGCTAAGCGTCGTACATACGGTGTCTCCGTTCACCGTGGCGATTCCGTCCGTACCGATCTTTCCGTAGGTGCCCCCCGCAGCCTGCCCCATTCCGTTGATTCGCAAATTCTTTATTTTCTGATCTTCCACTTATGCGTCGCCCCCGCCTATTAACAATTTCAATTCTTCCGTACACTGCGCCATCGCCAGTCTCGTTACCGTTCGAACCTCACTGTCCATAAAAATATCCACGTCTCCCGGTACCAGCAAGAAGGCGCCAACCCCCATCTTTCTGGTTAATCTTACGCCGACTTCCCTTCCTGTTTGCTCGGGAAAATAGGACTCCAGTGTCCGAACCAACAAACGCCCTTCTTCCAGCGAAATATCTCCGCTGCGTAACAGCTTGTCGAGCACGTAGATGATCAAAATTTGCTCAAAGCTGAATTGGGGCTGCTCCGTAATCCCTATTGTTTCAATATATAAATTCAACGAGGTAGACGAAACAATGTTTCGCTCCAAAATCTCACCCACGCTCAAGCTCAACTCTCCCGTATTTGGAGAAAATACATCCGCCAAAGCGTCCAGCGACAAATCATCCTTCATGTTGAGAATACGATCAATTCGCTGCAACATTTTATCCCGCGGAAAAAAAGTCTCTTGTCCCGTAAAGGAAGACTTGCGGATAAACCATTGTTCCGGAATCAGATTTTTTCGCTTCCATCGGTATAGCTGCCCATAGGAAATGCCCGTCATATCCAGCAGTTCCTTTTTGGAGATTAAATCCTCATTCATTGGCCCTGCTCCTTTCTTACCGGAATAATGTAACATAACATTGTTACGTTGTAAATAATCACAACATCATGAAGTCTTTCTGGAAAATAAAAAATCGTGCCGACCCCGTATCTAGAAAAGATACGCGACCGGCACGACCGAACTATTGTTTCTATGAACCAACCTTATACTTTGAAACGATCAATCTGACCATGCATTTCTGTGGCCATCCGGGCCAATGCTTCCGAAGCCGAGGAGATTTCCTCCATTGAAGCCAGCTGTTCTTGTGTTGCTGCGGTTACGCTCTGGAAAGAATCCAGGCTCTTTGAGGAGGTTTGGGCAATTTGGGTAACCGACTCGGCGATTTCATCGGCACTGGCCGACATCTGCTCTGTAATCGCTGAAACCTCGTGAATTTGCTCGGAAATCCGCCGTGTGGAGCCTTCAATTTGCCGGAATGCGTTCTGGGCTTCACTCGTGACGGAAATACCGCGCTCAACACTCTCAGTGACATCCCGATTCATAACTTCATAGACCTTTTCCGTCAGCTCGGACATCTGTCCGATGCTCAGCTGAATTCTTTCTGCCGTTGTCCGGGACTGTTCCGCAAGTTTCCGAACTTCTCCGGCAACGACCGAGAAGCCGCGGCCCTCTTCTCCCGCTCTGGCTGCCTCGATCGCCGCATTCAGCGCAAGAAGATTAGTCTGTACCGCAATGTCCGAAATCGCGCTGCTCATTCCCGCCACCTGAGCGCTGAGTTCGTTCATTTGATTCATCAGTTCCGCAGATTCCCGGGTTGACCGGTGAATCTCCTCCATCTGTTGGCTAACATGGAGAACCTTCTCGCTTCCGAACCTTACATCCTGTTCAGTCTGAAGCGAGGACTCAACAATCGTGCCCGAAGCTTCCGCGATTTTGCGAATGCCCATGGACATCTCTTCCATGGTCTTAGCGCTTTCCGCCGAAACGGACGCCTGAATCTCCGCGCCGGCTGCGGTTTCCTGCACCAGACCGACCACATGCTCAACAGCGCGAGCATTCTGCTCGGTTCCGGCCGTCAGTTCTTCACTGGATGCAGCAAGCTGGCTGGAGACTTCAGAAATGCCTTGAACCATTCGCCGGATCGAGCCTACCATCTCATTGTAGTTTCCAGCCAGTTCACCGATCTCATCACGCCGGGTGATGATCACTTCCTCATTCAGGAATCCCTCGCCTACGCGTTTCGCGGATTGGTTCAACCGCTCAATCGGGCGTGTGATGCTGCGGATCGAGAAGAACAGCAGTACGCCGGCGACTACCAAGGAGATACCTAATACGATCAGGGCTGACCAAAAAATAGGCGCCAACGCTCTACTAAATTCATTCGTTTCCAGTACGCCGACAATCTTAAAACCAGTTAAGTCGTTTGTCGTAAAATAAGCTGTCTGGGCATTTCCGGTATCCGGATTATTGTAATCCAGAAATCCCGATTCCTCGCCCTGAATTTTGACCAGATGGTCTCCAACCGCCTCCGCACCTACAGGTTGTATCGGATGGGAAGTGAAGTGGTTGGTCCGGTCCAGCAAATAAATGTAACCGCTGGATCCAAGTTTGACCTTTTTGACCATTTCATTGACGTTGGCCAGATCCAGAGATACCGTTATCGCTCCCTGACCGTCTGGCAGCGCCCGGCTGATGAACAGGTTGTAGTTCCCCGTTGTCGCCGATTTGAACGGATCCAAAATAATGGTCTGATCCGGCTTGGCTAAAGCTGCCTTGTACCAGTCTCGTTCTCTGGGATCATAATCCTGCTTACCTGGATCCGGAGCCTTCATCCAAGCTCCATTCTGATTGCCTACCGTAATAATCTCCAATTCGGGGTGCTTCTCCATAAACAGTTCGAGGAGCGTCCGCAATTCCGCAGATTTTGCGTCAATCTCCTGGGAATCCATTTCCATCACTAATTGCTCAATGTTCCGAACTTCCGCCTCTACAATATGATTCAGTGAATCATTCAACAAATTGACGCTCGACCGGGTGCTCTCTTTCATCTTGTCACGCAACTGCCCTTTGGCACTATCCAGATTCGAGTATGCGATAACTAAGTTAGGGATAATCAGCAGGGCAGCAAAGAGGAATAACATGCGGTTGCGCAGCGTCCGGACTTCCAGTAATCGCCCCACGCTGGCAAAAAAGGTTTTCATGGGTTTATCTCCTTTTCAATATGTATGTACATGAGGTGAGGGATCTAAGGTGAGGTGAACAAAAACAACATTTCGAAAATTGCGACTTCTAATCATTGCAAGGAATGATCTAACTTATATTTCGACAATTTACGACGAATTTTTAATATATTTTCTGAAATTGTATGAAAATGTTCAATATTTCCACTCATCTTCCGTAAATCCATGCAAAGAATGCAATCATAACCACCCGTCCAACGGGTGGTTTGCTCTTGGGGTATAACCCCCTGTTGCCAAACTGCGCCTAAAGACGCTAGCCTGACAATAAAATTGTTCAGGCTCAGTGTTTTTGTCACTTTCACTTACCAGTTAAACTGGTTTACTTCTTCTTGTTACTGTTTCTGCTGAATGGATCCTCATACTCTTTCACACTCAGTTTATCCATTGCTTGGTCATGTGCTTCTTGCTCACGTATATATTTAGCGACAGTGGCCTCATTCAAGCCTACTGTGCTGACGTAGTATCCCTCTGCCCAAAATTTCCGGTTTCCATATTTATACTTCAAGCTGGCATGCTTCTCAAATATCATCAGCGAGCTTTTTCCCTTCAGATATCCCATAAATGAAGATACTGAGATTTTTGGGGGTATCGCTACTAACATATGTACATGATCTGGCATCATGTGGCCTTCTATTATTTCTACCCCCTTGTATTTACATAAACGTTTGAAAATTTCGATTAAGTCTTTCCTTACTTGATTATAGATCTCTTTCCGTCTATACTTCGGGGTGAACACAATGTGGTATTTGCACATCCACTTCGTGTGAGCTAGACTATAGCTCTTGTTTGCCATTTAAGACCATTCCTTTCATTGTTGAGCCTGAACATCTCAATTTTATCGGAATGGTCTTGGTGGTCAAACCTTCGATCCCTCCACCCGCATAGCGGGTGGTTTTTTGTTTCGCACGCTTCGCGAGCTCAACTGGCTAAAGCCGTAAAAAAACAGCCTTCGTCAAAATCGAAGGCTGTTCCAAACTTATTAGCGGTTCATCCGCTATTTGCTCTTTTCCGTAAATTCCTTCACCCATTCGCCGGAAGTCTGAAGCTTGGCTTCCGCCCGGGCAATCGCCGCGGCCACTTGGCCGGAGGCCGTACCGCCGTATACGTTCCGTGCGTTTACCACCGTTTCCGGTTGAAGCACGTTATAAATGCTCTCGTCGAACAACGGTGAGAATTGTTTGAATTCATCCAGGGTGAGATCAAGCAGGAACTTGTCGTTCTGGATGCAGTACAGTACCGTCTTGCCGATCACTTCATGCGCCTGGCGGAAAGGCAGAGCTTTGTTCGCCAGGAAGTCGGCGATATCCGTCGCATTTGAGAAGTCCTTGTTGACCGCTTCGCGCATGCGCACGCTGTTGACCTTCATCGTCGCGATCATCGGTGCAAACAGCTGCAAAGCTCCCTGAAGGGTCTCCACGGTATCGAACATGCCTTCCTTATCTTCCTGCATATCTTTGTTGTACGCCAGCGGCAAGGATTTCAGCACGGTAAGCAGACCCATGAGATTGCCGTAGACACGGCCGGTTTTGCCGCGGACCAGTTCCGGGACGTCGGGGTTTTTCTTTTGCGGCATAATGCTGCTGCCTGTGCAGAAAGCATCATCCAACTCCACAAACCGGAATTCCGTGCTGCTCCACATCACGAGCTCCTCGCTGAGACGCGATAAATGCATCATCAGGATCGAAGCGTCAGCCAAAAATTCGAGGATGAAGTCGCGGTCGCTCACCGCATCCAAGCTATTCTCGTATACCGCGTCAAAATGAAGCTGCTCCGCCACGAAGTGACGGTCGATCGGGAATGTGGTTCCCGCCAACGCGCCCGCGCCGAGCGGCAGGACATTGATACGCTTGTAACTATCCTGCAGGCGCTCGATATCCCGCTGGAACATGGAGACGTAAGCCATCAAATGATGGGCGAACAGTATCGGCTGCGCCCGCTGCAGATGCGTGTAACCGGGAACGATCGTTTCCTGATTGGCTTTGGCCTGTCCGATCAGCGCTTCCTGAAGATCATGAAGCAAGCCTACAAATTCCACAACCCGCTTGCGCAGGTACAGATGCATATCCGTCGCAACCTGATCGTTCCGGCTGCGTCCGGTATGAAGCTTGCCTCCGACGGGGCCGACTTCATCGATCAATTGCTTCTCAATATTCATATGGATGTCTTCATCCGAAACGGAGTATTCCAACTCGCCTCGTTTGATTTTGTTAAGCACGGTATGCAACCCGTCCTTGATTTTCTCGACATCCTCTTCCGGCAGAATGCCGCACTTGCCGAGCATCGTCACATGCGCTAGGCTTCCCTGCACATCTTCCGCCGCCAGCGCCTTATCAAATCCGATCGAAGCGGTATATTGCTCCACCAATCGGTTGGTCTGTTTCGTAAAGCGTCCACCCCACAGCTTGCTCACCTTGGTTCACTCCTTATCTGAATCAAACCACAGGCCGTTTCCCGGCGGCAGGGATACTTCCTCCGCGTAAGGAAACGGCCAGACGGTCCGTTAATCTTGTGAATGATTAATTGCGTTTAAGAAGACTTACTTACTGTTTTGCTCTACGCCAGAACCCACTTTCAGGCGCAACGCGTTCAGCCGGATAAATCCGGTAGCGTCTCCCTGGTCGTAAGCTTGCGTCGGATCAGCTTCCATGGTCGCGATATCTGGATTGTACAAACTTACCGGGCTCTTGACGCCGGCCGCGATGATATTGCCTTTGTACAACTTCACCCGCACCGTTCCCGTTACGTTCTTTTGGCTCTCGTTAACAAGAGCCTGCAAAGCGAGACGTTCCGGAGCGAACCAGAACCCGTTGTACACAAGCGTGCTGTAACGGGTGATCAGACTGTCGCGAAGGTTCATCACTTCGCGGTCCATCGTGAGCGACTCCATTTTGCGGTGAGCCGTAAACAGAATCGTACCGCCCGGTGTCTCATATACACCGCGGCTCTTCATGCCGACGAAGCGGTTCTCGACCATGTCTACCCGTCCGATGCCGTGCTTGCCGCCAAGCTCGTTCAGCTTCTCCATAACGCGAAGCGGATCAAGCTGCTCGCCGTTCAATGCGACGCAATTGCCTTGCTCAAAAGTCAGCTCCAGGTATTCCGGCTGATCCGGAGCATCTTCCGGCGATGCGCTAAGCAGGAACATCCCTTTGTTTTCCGGTGCCGAAGCGTCGAACCAAGGGTCCTCCAGCACGCCGCTTTCGTAACTGATATGCAGCAGGTTGCGGTCCATGGAGTAAGGCTTAGCCGCAGAAGCGGTAACCGGAATGCCGTTCTCTTCCGCGTAAGCGATCATTTCGGCGCGGCCCGGGAAACGGTCGCGGAATTCACTCAAACGCCAAGGGGCGATAACCGAGATTTCCGGCGCGATCGCAGCCGCCGCCAACTCAAAACGCACCTGGTCGTTGCCTTTACCCGTAGCGCCGTGGGCAATGGCCGTAGCGCCTTCGGCGCGGGCGATTTCCACCATGCGTTTCGCGATGAGCGGACGGGCAATACTCGTGCCGAGCAGGTATTGTCCTTCATAAAGGGCTCCCGATTGGAACATCGGATAGATGAAGTCCTTGGCGAACTCCTCCCGCAGGTCGTCGATGTACACCTTGGAGGCGCCGGTAGCCAGCGCTTTTTCCTCCAGTCCGTCCAGTTCTTCCTTCTGGCCGATATCCGCCGTAAAGGCGATAATTTCAGCGTCATAGGTTTCTTTGAGCCATTTCAGAATAACCGACGTATCCAGTCCGCCCGAGTACGCCAGTACGATTTTTTCTTTTGCCATAATAATCGAAGCCTCCTAAAAAATTATCCCATTAAAGCTGCCATCAGCGCTTTTTGCGCGTGCAGCCGGTTTTCCGCCTGATCAAAAATAACCGAATGCTTGCCGTCGATGACGCCTTCGCTGACTTCCTCACCGCGGTGTGCCGGCAGGCAGTGCATGAACAAATAGTCCGGTTTCGCGTGTGCGGCCAAGGCTTCATCGACTTGATAGGATGCAAATGCGATTTCGCGCGCCTTTTGCTCCTCTTCAAAGCCCATGCTCGCCCATACGTCCGAATAGATGACGTCGGCATCTTTCACCGCGTCCTTCGGATCGCGGACCACTTCGATGATCGCACCGGTAGACTTAGCGATTTCCTGGGCGCTCGCGACGACTTGCGGATCAGGCTCATAGCCTTCCGGACTCGCCACCGACACATGAACGCCAAGCTTGGCTCCGCCGATCATGAGCGAGTGCGCCATATTGTTGCCATCGCTGACATAGGCCAGCTTCAGGCCCTTCAGGACGCCTTTGTGCTCATAAATGGTTTGGTAATCGGCCAACACCTGGCACGGATGGGCCAGATCGCTCAAACCGTTGATTACGGGAATACTTGCGTATTTGGCCAGATCAACGACTTTATCATGACCGAACGTACGGATCATGATTCCGTCGAGGTAACGCGACATCACGCCAGCCGTATCGGCGATCGTCTCGCCGCGGCCGAGCTGGATATCGTTCTTGCTCAGGAACAGCGCGTGTCCGCCAAGCTGGAACATTCCGACTTCGAAGGACACGCGGGTCCGGGTCGACGATTTTTCAAAAATAAGTCCGATGGTCTTGCCCTTCAGAGGCTGGTAAACCTCTCCGTTCTTCTGCTTGGCCTTGATCTCGATCGCCAAGTCGATCAAATACTGTATCTCTTCCGTTGTATAATCGTCCAGTTCAAGCAGGTCGCGTCCCTTGAGGCCGATGCTTATGCTTGTGTCTTTAGTTGATTCGGTTAGACTCATTGATTATTATCCTCCTTCGCGGTATGGGCCGCAATCAGAGCCGCAAGCGTATCGACCGCCTGATCGACCTCTTCATGGGTCACCTTCAAATTCGGAAGCAGCCGAATTACGTTCGGACCTGCTGTTACGAACAGCAATTTGTTCTTCTGTCCAGCTGTCACGATATCGCCTACCGGCTCCGCGCATTCAATGCCGATAATCAGCCCGAGTCCGCGAATTTCTTTCACGAACGGGTTATCGGCTAGCGACTCCCGCAGTCGATCACTCAGGTACTTGCCCATCTCGGCCGCCCGTTTCGGAATCTCTTCTTCCTTCATCGTCTCGATCGTCGCCACCACAGCGGAAGCTGAAACCGGGTTGCCGCCAAAGGTCGACGCATGCGTCCCCGGCGTGAAGGCTTCACGAAGGTATTCCTTGGCGAGCATGGCTCCTGCCGGCAGACCGCTGGCAATTCCTTTAGCCGCCGTGAAAATATCCGGCTCGATCCCGTACTGCTCATGAGCGAACCAGGTTCCCGTCCGGGCCATGCCGGTCTGCACCTCGTCGATGATCAGCAGCAAACCTTCCTGCTTGCACAGTTCAGCCAATTGTTGCACAAATCCGCGATCCACAGGATGCACGCCGCCTTCAGCTTGAACCATCTCCAGCATCACGGCCGCCGTATTCGGTCCGATCGCCGCCTTCAAAGCGTCCATGTCGTGAAGCGGCACGGTCTTGAAGCCTGCAGGGAGCGGAAGGAAGCCGTCCTTCACTTTTTGCTGGCCTGTCGCGGTGAGCGTCGCCAGCGTGCGTCCGTGAAAAGACTGTTCGAACGTGATCACTTCGTACCGGTCAGTCCCTTTCACCTTCTGGTGATAGCGGCGGGCCAGCTTGATAGCTGCCTCATTCGCCTCCGCCCCGCTGTTGCAGAAAAACACCGCGTCGGCGCAGCTGATCTCGGTTAGCATACGAGCCGCTTTTTCCTGCTGCGGAATTTGGAACAGGTTGGAGACATGCCAGAGCTCGTCGAGCTGGGCCTTAACCTTCTCTCTAACCTTTTCCGGCGCATGCCCCAAACTGGTCACGGCCAGCCCGCTCATAAAGTCGAGATAGCGGTTGCCTTGATCATCCCAGACCCAGCTTCCGTGGCCTTTTACCAGGCTGAGCGGATAGCGTGAATATGTAGGAAACAACGCGCTTGCCCCTCCGCGAGACTCCGTTCCCTCTTGAACCGTGCCGGCAGCCGTCTTGTTCTCCTGAAGATCGCTTTGTGCCATCCCTTTCACTCCTATCGGTTAAAATTTAATCTAATTATGAATTGGATCGTTTTGTTTCTACTGTCGGGTAAGCCCCACTCGCTGGATTGGGTTGGATTGGATTGGGTTGGATTCAAGTCCAATTCCATTTCCAAGTCCCATCTCATTGGATATTTCCAATAGATTTAACGAATTCTCGCCATACCTAGCACCCCTATTGGATATTTCCAATGAGTTTCCGCAAAAAGCAGTACAAGCCCCATCTTTGTCCCTATCCTATTGGATATTTCCAATGAAACTCCGCCAAACGGCGTTTGATCGAAATTATAGTTGGAAATATCCAATTACCTATCACCTATCTGAATCAGCTGCAAACCTATCATCAAGCGCATCGGCCGAACTCATTGGAGATTTTCCAACTAACTAGCGATTTATCTGCTTTTCGGACGAAGTCATTGGATATTATCCAATGACTTCCCCAAAAAACTATGAAAGCTGTGCTTTTCCGGCTTTTTCGTTGGATTTTATACAATGAAGAGCCAGTTTCCCTAAAGTTCCTAACGTTTAATTGGATTAAATCCAATCACATTTTCTCGATGCAACGCGATATTCTTCTTTTACTATAACGCATTAAATGAAGGACGTGCCACTACATGCGCACGATTTTTGTGCCGATCGTTTCGCCTGCCAGTACCTTGCGCAAGACGCCGGGCTCGCTGCCGTCCACGATGACGACTTCATTAACTTTGCCGCTGATGCAGGCAATCGCCGCCCGTACCTTAGGGATCATTCCGCCGTAAATCTCACCGGTCTGAATCATGTCTTCGATTTCCTGGACGGTCACCGTTTGAAGTACTCTTTTCTCACCGTTGACCGTTTTTAAGATGCCGGGCACGTCTGTAACCACGATCATCTGCTGTACACCCAGCACGGAAGCAACCGCCCCGGCCGCGGTGTCGGCATTAATATTGTAACGCTGTCCGTCCGCATCGATGCCGACCGGAGCGATGACCGGCATGAAGCCGAGCTTCACTACGCCTTCGATGAGCGCCGCATTGACGCCGGTTACTTCGCCCACGAGGCCAACTTCGGCTGAGTTTGTCACCGGCTTCGCCTGAATCAGCGCACCATCGACGCCGGACAAACCGACTGCTTTGCCTGCCGATTGACCGATGCGACGCACGATTTTCTTGTTGATGCTGCCCGCCAGTACCATCTCAACCACGTCCAGCACCTCTTCGGAGGTATAACGCAACCCGTTTACAAAATGGGTGTCGATTCCGAGTTTGCTCAAATTGTCCGAGATGGCCGGTCCGCCGCCATGCACGATCACAGGCTGGGTTCCGTTCTCCTGCAGTTCAGCCAGATCTTTATAAAACGAATCCGGCAATTCCTCCAGAGTGCTTCCTCCACATTTCATAACAAACGTCCGCTTCGCGCCGAGGCCAAGGCCCGCGGCGGACAGCTGGCCGCCTTCCAATACGATTCTCATCTTAACGCTCCTCTCTCCGTCAAATCGGTAACTATCTTATCCTCTATTATGGTTAAGTGCGGTACGCCGCGTTGATTCTTACATAGTCATACGTCAAATCGCATCCCCACGCCGTGGCGCTGCCTTTGCCGTTGTGCAGGTCGACATGGATCGTTACCGTGTCGCCCTGCAGGTAGACGAGGGCTTCCTCCTCGTCGAAAGGAATCGGCCGGGAACCGGATAATACGACGATATCGCCAAGCTTGATATCGACGGTTTCCGGGTTCACCGGCTCCCCGGCGCGGCCGACCGCCGCGATGATGCGGCCCCAGTTGGCGTCGGCTCCGAATACGGCCGACTTCACCAGGCTCGAGCCGATCACCGTCTTGGCGATCGCCCGAGCCGATTGTTCGGTGACGGCGCCTTCCACCGTCACCTCGACCAGGCGCGTGGCGCCTTCACCGTCGCGGGCGATTGCCTGCGCGAGCGTCTCGCACACGTGCCGGAATGCGGCCGCGAAGGCCTCCCAGTCGGGATGGCCCGGCGCCAGCGGCCGGTTGTCGGCCAGGCCGCTGGCCATGGCGACCAGCATGTCGTTCGTGCTCGTATCGCCGTCGACCGTGATCATATTGAAGGTCACGTCCGTCGTAGCGCCGAGCAATTGCTGCAGCGCCTGCGGCTCCACAGCGGCGTCGGTCGTCACAAAGGCGAGCATCGTCGCCATGTTCGGATGGATCATGCCGGAGCCTTTGGCGGCCCCGGCGATCAGCACTTCGCGGTCGTCGACCGCCAGCCGGACGCAGACCTCTTTCTTTACGAGGTCGGTCGTGAGAATCGCCTGGCAGAATTGCTCGGCCCCGTCGTCCTCAGCCGACAGCACCGCCGGCAGACCGGCGATCCCCGTCGAGACGCGGTCCATCGGCAGCAGCTCGCCGATGACGCCGGTCGAAGCGACGGCGATGTCGTGCTCAGCCAGCCCGAGGGCGTCTGCCGCGGCGGCCCGCATGGCGTAAGCATCGGCTTCGCCCTGCTTCCCGGTGCAGGCGTTGGCGTTGCCGCTGTTGACGACGACGGCCTGCAGCCGCCCGCCTGACGCGATGCTCTCGCGCGTCACCTTCAACGGGGCTGCCTGGAACACGTTCGTCGTATAAACGGCCGCCGCCACCGCCGGCACCTCGCACACGATCGCGCCGAGATCATTGCGCGCCGTTTTTTTCAAGCCGCAGTGCAGCCCTCCTGCCCGAAATCCCTTCGGCGAGGTAATGGAGCCCTCCGGCGCCACGCTAAACAAACTAACTACTCCCATGACCTTCTCCTTTCGTTTTGACGAACAAATCTAGAGGTTGTTCAAAAAGTCATCTTTCCACGACGAAGAGGATCATGAAGCAGATTCGACGTCGAATCTTGAATTCAGTTGGGCCTTCCGTTGCTCACGTACCCATGTACGCTCCGCTACTCAGTCCCTAGCTTCATCCAACCTTCTTGGTCCTGATAACCTGACTTTTTGAACTCACACTTATATAATCATTCGAGGTAATCAAAAAGTCATCTTTTGATCACGAGGTCTTTCAAGTGGTTGATTCGACATCGAATCTTGCGTTCACCCTCGAAGTCCGGTACTCATGTAGGTTTTGCCTACACTCCGTTCCTCCTTCTTCGGATTCTCGCAACCTTCTCGGTGCTGAAAAGCCGACTTTTTGAACTTGCAATATCAGTTGAATTTATTTCAGTTCATTTTATAATGGCTAATCTATGGATATACCGGACTTAACAAAAGCCCTGTCGTTTCGTCCCAGCCCATCATCAGATTCAAATTCTGAATCGCCTGGCCTGCGGCACCTTTAACTACGTTGTCGATGACGGATACGATGGTCAGCCGCCCGGTCCGCTCATCTACGGCAAAGCCGATATCGCAATAGTTCGAACCGAACACTTCCTTCGTAGCCGGCCACTTCCCGGCTTCACGAACACGTACGAACGGCCGACCCTCATAATAGTGGCGATACAACTCCACAAGCTCCGCCTCGGTGTGGGTCCCAATCAGCCCCGCATACATCGTGGTCATAATCCCCCGGGTCATCGGTACCAGATGGGTCGTAAACGTAACGGTTACCGGTTCGCCGGCAATCTGCGAAAGGCATTGTTCCACCTCGGGAATATGCTGATGCTTATTGACCTTATATACTTTCAGGTTTTCATTGATTTCCGCATAATGGGTCATTAGGCTCGTGCCCCGGCCCGCTCCGGATACCCCTGATTTAGCGTCTATAATAATCGACTTGGGATCGATCCAGCCTGCATCCAATGCAGGGATTAAGCCCAGGAGCGTTGCGGTCGGGTAACAGCCTGGATTGGAAATGAACTCCGAACCTTTCACGGCATCACCGTTCAATTCGGCTAATCCGTAGATCGCCTGTTCCAACAGCTCCGCAGCGGGGGCTTCGTGCTTATACCAGGTTTCGTAAACCGCCCCGTCCTTGATCCGAAAATCTCCAGAGAGGTCGATCACCTTAAGTCCGGCTGCCAGCAGTTCGGGAACCAGCTTACCGCTGACGCCTGACGGCGTGGCCGTGAATACAACATCCGCTTTTTCAGCAATCGCTTGCGGATCAACAGCCTCCAGGTTTTGCAGCACGATTTCGCTCAGATGCGGAAATCCGTCCGTAATCGGTAAACCCGAGCTTGATGACGAGATGACGGATGTGATCTCCACCTCCGGATGCCCCAATAAAAAACGAATCAGCTCCACCCCTCCATATCCGGTGGAACCGACAATAGCGACTTTTAATTTTTCTCCACTCACAAGCTTACCTCTCTTTCCCCTCTTACGGCTCTATAAATTCCGTCTGATGCATCCCTAATTGCAATTACGTATTATTATACATTCACATTTATATATATACAATGAAATAATTTTGATTTATGTCAGCCTTTTTTGATTATATACCAATTTATGGTTTGACGCAGTGATTGTTTAACAACTATTCTGGAAGTATCTGTGCTTTTACATAACTTTAGGAGGTTGGATTACATATGATTTGTATGCAGTGTGGTCAGGTTTATGAGAAAGGAAAATTTTGTGTTAAATGCGGAGTGCCGCTGACTGAGCAATCTGTGCAGGAGGCCCCGGTTGAATCCGCCGCAGCTATGGAAGGCCACATAGGACCGGATTTCACGTCTGCATCGGCATCAGCATCAGCGCCCGAGGCGGCTTCGTTTCCGACGATGACACCAGCCAATTCGTCCGCCCTGGCTCCGACCCCGGCATACATACCAGTTTCTGCACCACCACAGATACAGCCGGCAGCTTCTGCCTCGGCACCACCAGCACATACACCCCAGGAAGTTCCCGCACTGCCCTCCATGGCCAAAGGCTGGGACCAGGTGAAACAGAGCCAGTTCGTGCAGCAGGGCTCCCAAATCAGCAAGCAGTTCGGCAATTTTTACATCAAGGCTTTAATGCATCCTTTCATGACGGCCAAAAATGTCGGCAAGCCGCATTTCACGAACGGGCTGCTGACCATTATTCTAACTTCGTTATTGCTTCCGCTGGTCTTTTATATTCCTAACCTGTTGGACGGATATGGCGATTATTTCGGAAAAAGAGTGCTCCGGCCGTTCCTGCTGATCTGGATCGCCTTGATTCTGGCCAGCGCGCTTGCTTTTGCAGCCATCCGGCTCGGACGTATTGCTACCGATTTTATGGCCGTCACCGCAAAGCTCGGAACGATGCTCGTTCCGGCAACGGCGTCCCTGCTGCTCTGCATACTAAGTTTCGTGCTTGAGTTGGGAGACAAATTCAGCCTCTTCCTATTTATGATTTCTCTGGCCTTGATTTTCGGGTCCATCACCGCAACCGTGCTCAGCTTCCGCAAGGAAAGCATGAATGGGCTGGATCCGCTCTATGGAGCCGTCATTGCGAACCTGGCCTTCGGATACATTCTCGTCAAATTTGCAAATTCCAGCTTGGGCTTTGGCTTCGGCGGGTTGTTCTAAATTCACTTTTGGGAGGTTAAGGAATAATCTATGAGTTATTGTATTGAATGCGGAACAAAACTTGAGGCCCAGGTCAAATTCTGTCCGGAATGCGGGGCCCCGGTTGAACAGAAGATCGAACCGGCGAATGCACCGGCAGCGGCAGCACCTACTCCGGTGGTTGAACCGGCAGCAGCAACACCTAGTCCGGTAGTTGAGCCGGCAAATATCCCGGCTTACGTACCTGCCCAGTCCCTTCCCGAGCAGGAGGCCAAGATCGAATGGAAGAAAGGAGCAGGCTCCTTCCTGTCCTGGATCAAGCGCCGCAAGTGGATTGTGATCGGAGTGCTTGCCTTCGTTGTTATCCTTGGCGGCCTTTATGCCACCGGTGCCTATCTGACCGATGGAAACCGGCTCGTTGCCAAGTTTGAAAAAGCTTTAAAAGACGGCGATGCCGAAACCCTCGCGTCGATGCTTCAACCGGGAGAAAAGAGTCTGGTCGTTGACAAGGACAGCGTGAAACCGCTGCTGGATTATCTCAAGGATGACACCTTTAACCGGGCTGCCGTCGCTGAAGATTTGCGGGCCCAGGTCAAATTGTACAAACAGAAAAAAGATGCCATGCTGGCCATGGGAAGCTATGACGATTCCATCGTCAAAGTCAAGAAGACCGGCAAACGGCTCCTTTTTTACAATGATTACGCACTGGTAGTTACGCCTTTTTACCCTTATGTCACTACCACCTATGCCGGAACCAAAATTACGGTAAATGGAAAAGAACTGGTTACCTCCAAAGAGGAATACTACGGAGATAAAGTCGGCCCCGTAATGCCTGGCAAACACACGTTCAAAGCAAAGTACACCGGGGATTACGCCTCCATGGAAGCCGAAAAGACATTAACCTTGAGCGACCCCATTGCTTACTACGACGTGGATCTGGATTTGGACGGCAATTATATACGGATAGCTTCCAACTATGAAGATGCGGCTATTTTTATCGATGGCAAAGATACCGGCCTCACTCATGGGGACTATGCGGACATCGGACCAATTCTTGTAGACGGCAGCAGCGAGGCTTATGTGGAAAAAGAATTCCCTTGGGGCGTTGTAAAAAGTGAGGTCTTCCCGATCGACACGGATTATATCCAAGCGGATCTTGAACCGGAAAACGAGGATTTCCGGGAATCGGTTAAATCCGCGACCCAGAGCTTCTTCCAGGAGTTGGCGACTGCACTGAGTTCGCAGGATACTTCATCCGCGTCCCATATGTCGGGTGAAGTTAAGCAGGCCGTGGATTACTTGATTCAGGAAATGCAAGCACAGAATATTGTATACGATGGAAAAGTAATCAAAGTTGTCTTCGATATGAGCAGCATCGAGCTGTTGGAATGGGGCGAGGATTTACGGGCCAATGTCAGCGTTCAAGCTCATTTCAGCCAATCCTTCAGTCTTTCTGAGGATCCGAGTAATTCCGCCTCCGAAGACACCATCTTTAATCAAGCCTGCGAGCTGACGTATAAGGATGGGCAATGGATCGTAACGGACTTCTATGATGAATATTATTTTAATGATGCGGATACCGAAGAATTAATGATGTAAAAAAACAAGGGCGAGACTCCCGGATACGGAGCTCGCCCTTGTTGCTTTTTTATTACTCGGTAGATGGTAGAAGCGTCACGGTGTCCGCTTGAAGCCTTCGCCCAATACTTCATGGGCGTTCGTGATGATGACAAAAGCCGTCGGCTCCAAGGTCTGCACCAGCGTCTTAAGCCGGGTCACTTCGCTCTGACCAACGACGACCATAAGCACGGTCCGATTATCCCCCGTGTAGCCGCCTTGCGCATTCAGCTTGGTCAGCCCGCGGTCGAGCTCGGATAGCACCGCCTTAGAGATCGCTTCGGTATTATCCGCGATGATGTAAGCCACCTTTGTATAATTGAAGCCTAGCTCAATGGCATCGATAATCTTGCCTGTAATGTACAGGCCGATCAACGCGTACAGCGCTTTTTCAGGTGAAAGAATGAAGCCGGCAAGAGCGATCACCATGCCATCCATAAGCACTACGCATACGGAAAGGCTTAGGCCGCTGTACTTCTGAATAATCTGAGCCAGCGTAGACAATCCGCCGGTAGAGCCTCTGCCCCGGAACACGATGCCCAGACCGAGGCCAACGCCGATCCCGCCATATAAAGAAGCCAGCAGCGGATCTGTAGTCGGCACGGGAAAATCCTTGGTTAAAAAGACAAACAACGGAAGTACCACCGTTCCAAGCAGGGAACGGATCGCGTAATCCCGGCCTAGCAGCATAAATCCCGCAATAAAGAGCGGAATATTCAAAGCCCACTGCGTGTAGGCGGGTTCAATGCCGAACAGCGACTGCGCGATGACGGACAAGCCGGACACCCCGCCGGAAGCGATGTGATTCGGCACCAAAAATAAATTAAAGGCCAACGCGGTGATGAAAGACCCCACGATAATCATCAGGGTGTCGATCGTATGCCGGGCGGGTCCGGTTAATGGAATGTATTCGTTAATTCTGCGTTTGCGGGTTTTCGGCGGCACCGCTTGCCCCTCCTCACTGATCCAAAAAAATTCCCGCACCTTAGCGGATGCGACCGGCACTGGAAGAGATACTTGCTTCCTAGGGGAAGCGAGAGTCCCTTCCTGTCCGGACTTCCGCGGTGCAGGAATCGGTTCTATCCTTTTTCTGCCGGCTTGCCTATCGACAAAAGCCGGGAGTATTGCATTATTGCGCTTCGCTCTGAATCTGACTCCGCAGGTATCCGTCGATAAAAGCATCGAGATCGCCGTCCATGACGGCGCCAACGTTGCCCGTCTCCACCGAAGTGCGATGGTCCTTGACCATGCTGTACGGGTGGAAGACATAGGAACGGATCTGGCTGCCCCAGGCGATATCGGATTGCTCGCCGCGGATCTCATCCAGCTCCTTCCGCTGCTCCTCGAGCTTGCGCTCGTACAGCTTGGAACGGAGCATCGTCATCGCGCGCTCCCGGTTCTTGATCTGCGAGCGTTCGTTCTGGCACGTCACCACGACGCCTGTCGGCAAGTGCGTAATCCGCACCGCCGAATCCGTGGTGTTAATGTGCTGGCCGCCCGCGCCGCTGGCCCGGTACGTATCGATCTTGAGATCCTCCGTCCGGATATCGACTTCCACGTCCTCCGTAATTTCCGGCACTACGTCGCAGGAGACAAAAGAAGTATGACGGCGGCCGGAAGAGTCGAACGGGGAGATGCGCACCAGGCGGTGCACGCCTTTTTCCGCCTTCAAATAGCCGTATGCGTTATACCCTTTGATCAGCAAGGTGACGCTCTTGATCCCCGCTTCGTCGCCCGGCAGATAGTCGAGCGTCTCCACTTTAAAGCCGCGCTTCTCCGCCCAGCGAGTGTACATCCGCAGCAGCATCTGGCCCCAGTCCTGGGACTCGGTGCCGCCGGCGCCCGGATGCAGCTCCAGGATGGCGTTCATCTTATCGTACGGCTGGTTCAGCAGCAGCTGCAGCTCGAATTCCTCCAGCTTCTTCACCAGCGATGCCACCGATGCGCCGATCTCCGCGGCGAGCGACTCATCGCCCTCTTCCTCAGCCAGCTCCGCCATCATTTCAGCATCGTCGTACTCCTGCTGCAGCGCACTGTATTGGTCTACGGAAGATTTGACGGCATTGAGCTCGGCAATTAAGCTTTGCGCCTTATCATTGTCGTCCCAAAAGTCGGGAGCCGCCATCTTTTCCTCATAGTTCGCGATCATTTCCTGCTTGAGGTCTAAGTCAAAGAGACCCCCTAAGGTTGGATAATTTCTTGGTTATTTCCCGCATGTCCTGTTTTACGCTCGGATCGATCATGCTGTAATACCACCTTTCTCAAATTAATAATATGCAAGCGAAAAACGGGATGCCATCCGACACGGACGGCCCCCCGCTTTCTTTCAGAGCTTCCTGATCTCTCGGCTCTCTTATGCGTTCTGCCCGTGGCAATGTTTGTACTTCTTGCCGCTGCCGCAAGGGCAAAGGTCATTACGCCCGATTTCTTCCCCGCGTTTGACCGGACGCTTCTCGGCCGGTTCACCGCTGGTAGAGATCTTATCCTCATCCACGACCGCTTGACGTTCCTGGTTCGTTTCCACTTGGGCTTTCATGATATACATGGCCACTTCTTCCTGGATGCTGGCAACCATCTGATTGAACATCTCGTAGCCTTCGAACTGGTACTCACGCAATGGATCCGTACCGCCGTAGGCGCGAAGGTGAATCCCCTGGCGCAATTGGTCCATGGCATCAATGTGATCCATCCACTTGCTGTCAACCGAACGAAGGGCGATAACTTTTTCGAACTCGCGGACCATTTCCTCGCCCAGCGCTTGTTCGCGTGCATCATATTTTACCATGACACGGTCAAAAATATAATCCACCATTTCGTTCGACTCTTTACCCCAGAGCTCATCCTTGGTAACTGCGCCTTCATCCAACAGCTTGCTGTTGACGTAATCGGCAATTTCTTGCAGTTCCCAATTCTCCGGAATCTCATCGCTGGTGTGCGCTTCGACAACTCGCTCGATGACCGGCTTGATCATATCTACGATAATTTGCTTGATATTTTCGGATTCCAGCAGCTCGCGGCGCTGTTTATAAATAATTTCGCGTTGCTGATTCATGACATCGTCATATTGAAGAACGACTTTACGAACGTCGAAGTTATTGCCTTCTACCCGTTTTTGCGCGGATTCGATCGCACGTGTGATCATTTTGCTCTCGATCGGCTGATCTTCTTCAAAGCCCAAACGATCCATCATGTTCAGAACGTTGTCGGCACCAAAACGCTTCATCAGTTCATCGCCAAGGGACAGATAGAACTGGGTCGAACCCGGGTCGCCCTGACGACCGGCACGGCCGCGCAGCTGATTATCGATCCGGCGCGATTCATGCCGCTCCGTACCGATGATATGCAGGCCGCCAACCTCGGATACGCCGTCGCCCAGCAAAATGTCGGTCCCGCGTCCCGCCATGTTGGTGGCGATCGTCACGGAGCCCGGTTCACCGGCACGGGATATAATCTCGGCCTCTTCGGCATGATACTTCGCGTTCAGGACTTTATGCGGCACGCCTTTACGCTTCAGCATTTCCGAGACCAATTCGGAGTTCTCGATCGAAATCGTACCTACAAGCACCGGTTGGTTCAGCTTATGGCGGTTGACGATCTCGTCAACCACGGCTTTAAATTTGCCACTTTCGCTTTTATAAACGACATCTGGCAAGTCTTGGCGCTGGTTTGGACGGTTCGTAGGAACCTGCAACACCTCGAGGCCATAAATTTTCTTGAATTCCTCTTCCTCTGTCTTGGCCGTACCGGTCATTCCACCCAGCTTGCGATACATACGGAAGTAGTTTTGGAACGTAATCGTAGCGAGCGTCATGGATTCGTTTTGAACTTCGATGCCTTCCTTCGCTTCGATCGCTTGGTGCAATCCGTCGCTATAGCGGCGGCCTTGCATAATCCGGCCCGTAAACTCATCGACGATCAGAACTTCATCTTCCGTCACCACATAGTCTACGTCACGACGCATGATTACGTTCGCTTTAAGCGCCTGTACGACATGGTGATTCAAAGTAATGTGGCTGTGATCATAGAGGTTTTCGATGCCGAATGCTTTCTCGGCTTTCGCTACCCCTTTTTCGGTAAGGGATACCGCTTTTACCTTAATATCCACCGTATAATCTTCTTCGGCAACCAGGCGCTTCACAAAACGGTCAGCGGCATAGTACAGCTCCGTCGACTTCTGGGCTTGTCCGGAAATAATCAGCGGGGTCCGTGCTTCGTCAATCAGGATGGAGTCCACTTCGTCAATGATACAGAAGTAGAGCGGGCGTTGTACCATTTGTTCCTTGTACAGCACCATGTTATCGCGGAGATAGTCAAAACCGAACTCATTGTTCGTTCCATAAGTAATATCGCAGGCATAAGCTTCTTGCTTCTCATGATGCTCCATGCCGTTCAGATTGACCCCTACGGTCATTCCTAGGAAGTTATAAATTTGTCCCATTTGCTGGCTATCGCGCTGGGCCAAGTAATCGTTGACGGTAACGACGTGAACACCTTTGCCCAGGAGTGCATTCAAATAAACCGGCAGGGTCCCGACCAGGGTTTTACCTTCACCGGTTTTCATCTCAGCGATCCGGCCTTCATGAAGGGCCATCCCGCCCACCAGCTGTACGTTAAAATGGCGCATACCCAGCGTTCTCTTGGACGCTTCTCTTACTGTTGCAAAAGCTTCCGGCAAAAGCTCATCCAGCGTTTCGCCTTTTTCGATCCGTTCACGGAACTCGGCGGTTTTCGCTTGCAGCTGCTCGTCCGAAAGAGCTTCGAATTGTGGTTCCAATGTATTAATATAATCTACCGTCTTCATAAGACGTTTGACATCACGTTCGTTCGTGTCGCCAAAAATCTTCTTCATTAATCCCAGCATGGTTTACCCCTTTCATGCATAAACAGATGATTTGCCTAAATTGTAACAGTTTGTAAGGCATGCCGCAACACACGGTATCACCGCCGGGGCACTGTCAAAACCCCATCTATACGAATAAAGAGCCCTACCCGCGCACGGGTAAAGGCTCGTTCCTTTTACTTCAATTGCAAGAATTACCACTCTCATTCAAACAATCGTCATGATTGGATACGTTAATAATTATTCTAAAAATAAATGTGGGATCACGGGATTAAAAAATTATAGGTATTATTCTTTCTCGATCAACCCGTATTTCCCGTCATTCCGTTTGTAAACCACGTTAATTTCCTGCGTATCCAGGTTGGAGAAAACAAAGAAATTGTGGCCAACCATGTTCATTTGCAAAATCGCTTCTTCCACATCCATCGGCTTCAGATTAAAGCGCTTGGTGCGGACCAGTTCCAAATCGTCGTCAGTGTCTTCCATCGTAGCCACGTTGCCGTTACCGGCCGTGTTCTCGACGAACAACGTCTTCAGACTGCCCTCTTGGCGGAACTTACGGTTAATCTTCGTTTTGTGCTTGCGAATCTGGCGTTCGAGCTTGTCCGCAACCGCATCCATCGATGCATACATATCATCGCTGCGATCCTCTGCACGAAGCACAACGCCTCCGGTAAGTGGTATCGTTACCTCAACCACGTGCAAGCCGCGCACGACACTTAAAGTGACGTGACCTTCGGAAGCAAGGGGTGCATCAAAGTACTTGTCAAGCCGGCTGAGCTTCTTGTCAACATATTCTCTCAAGGCCTCAGTCACTTCAATTTGTTGTCCACGAATACTATAATTCATTGGGCACTCCTCCTTTGCTTTACGCCTTCATTATACCACAGATATTAGCTGAAAGTAAAAATTGTAAATCCAGCATAAAGTGCTGTCTAACTTTGCTAATAGCGCTGTTGAAGTGCAAAAAACCGCAGAGCGGGAGCTGCGGTAATTTTGAATGTTTTATGACCAAAAGTTGAGCAATGATCCTGCATCCCATTCTTTAGTTCAAGTTGAGCTTTTACCTTAACGCTAATCGCGCCGGGCTTTGGCTTTCCTTCGTTCAACGATCCCCCAGATCAGGAGCATAATAAGCGCACCGAATGCTGCGCCCGTCGTATCCAGCATCACATCCTCCACCAGTCCGGTCCGATCCGGCATAAAGGTCTGATGCAGCTCATCTGAGCAAGCATAGAGAAAGGAGATCACCATGGTCCAGCCAAAATCCCTTCCCCTTCGTCCGGAATTCAAGGCAAATGCCGCAAATAACCCTAGCAATCCATACACCGAAAAATGGGCACCCTTGCGAATGAAAAATTCGATAAACCCTGCCGTTCCCAAGCTCTCGGCACTAATCTCCCGCCCTGCATAAGTAAAGGAGATTCCATCCAACCATTCGGAGGCCGAGCTATGAGTGACCTTCCTCTCGATTTCGGGCTGCAGGTTCTGCTCCTCATATGACTGGGCCGAAAGAGCGAATAACAGTATCATGATAGCCAATGTTGGGATCCATTTGAGAAGCTTACGGAAATTCATGAACTCACCTCGTTTCGAGAATCTGTTATGTTAAAGCATTGGTGCGGATTCAAAAGGCATGGACGCGAAGGTACTTGCGCCATTACCCGCACCCTCACCGAAATAACAAAATAAGACCCTGAGTAAGTTCCCAGGGTCTGTTGCTAGCGAATCTTCAATTCTTAACCATCATACCGTTATATGTAGGTCGCGGCTGTGCCGGGATGATTATAATTTGATTACGTTAGCGGCTTGCGGTCCACGAGCGCCTTCAACGATTTCGAACTCGACGGATTGTCCTTCTTCCAGAGTTTTGAAACCTTCCGATTGGATTGCGGAGAAATGTACGAATACGTCGCCGCCCTCTTCAGTCTCGATGAAGCCATAACCTTTCTCTGCGTTGAACCATTTCACTTTACCTTGCATGCACTAACATTCCCTTCATTATCAAATAAGAGTGTGACCCTGTGACCAAGCCCACATTTCTGACTATACCACCCAAACTTCACCAGTGTCAATTACCAAGGATTAGGTTTTCCTGTAAAAATATTGTAAATCCTTGTCGAAAGAAAACTTGGGGGAGTTAGTAAGCAAGAGGCAGATAAGGATCCCATTTATATTTAACCAGAAGGGATAAGAGTGAAACAAGAAAATTAAATTCTAAAAATTGTTCTTATATCTTCCTACTCACTCTTTCCAATTTTATCTCTCAATTAAATCTTGTTTAGACATCTCAATCCAACCTAACAATTCGGCATTTGTCGTCTTAGACTCGGCTAAATTTAAATACCTCAATGCTTTTTCGTTATCAAGGCCGCTCATTTCTCTGCCTAAATGCATCCATAATCGAGCATTATTTTGGTCTTGCTGCAAATTAAGTATGAGGAGTTCTATGTTGCGTTTCTTTTTAGCTTTTATATCTACCTGATTCATATCATACCCGTCATGCTCAAGATGAATATCGCTACGAATCCGCTCCAAAGGTGCGTAAACAATCTGTTCATGTATCATATCTTCATATCTCAATGAGCTAGGAAACAATCGAACATAACCATAGGCAATAGATTCCACTATCTTTCCATCTACTGAATTATCGTAAACGATATCAAAGACGCATTTTCTCCCTTCCTGATCCATCTGACTGGTATAACTCTTTATTTTCCCGCGATCATCGGCAGGTAAATAGTCATCAGAGTCTACAACAAACACCCAGTCATGACTTACTTTTGAAAGAGAAAAGTTTCTAGCGGCTGAAAAGTCATTAATCCACTCAAAATGATACAATTTCACCTGTTCATGAGCCTCGCAATAAGAACTAACAATTTCAATAGTTCTATCCGTTGAACCGGTATCAACTATTACAATTTCATCTACTGCTGCTATTATACTGTTCAAGCAGCGCTCTATTGAGCGTTCTGAGTCCCTAATTATCATTGCCGCGGAGACTCCCATAATATCTCTCCTATTCTATATGCCGCGTTTTACCGATTTGTTTAATTTTCGCATTACTCGGAAATGTTTTTTGCTATCTCATTTTTCAAATGCAAAATATCCTGGTCCGGATTCTCAATAAAATTCAAATAAAATAGTGCCTCTTTATCAGCTCCAATGGTGTGAAGGATATAAGCATAGTTGTAAAGAGTATCGGTATTATGCTCATCCATTTCCAGCGCTGCATTAAGAAGCGGTACGACATGATCAAACATAGAATTCTTAAAAAATGTCACCGCTAAGTTATTTAAAAGCTTCACTTTATTTGTATCAAGTTTGTGGACTGAATTTATTATTGAATTTTCATCAATAGATCCAGAATTCATCAGTTCAATGATCTTTTTTAAGCCATCCTTGTTGTTTAAACTAAACCCTAATAAATGCTGTTCCAAATCACTATCTTTAGAGATGAAAGCCTTGATTATCAGCTCGGATGCAGACAAAATCTCCTCCCTTTCCGAAGAAACAAGTCCGCTTAAGCTTTCCTTAACTCTTTGTTCTTGGTTATTGAGACTGCTTTCTATTCTGTTGTATTCAATATGGTTAAAGCCCACTGTTTTGAATAATTCCGCTAATTTTTGCAATGTAAAGAGGTTGTGGTTATTCGAATCGATCCACGTGCCATTTAATATACTTGTTAAAACCCCATAGTTTTCAAAATTCAAAATCCCGGCAATCATTTGTCCATCTTTTTTCAATAGAGTTTTAAGTTTTTGTAAAACCTCGATAGGTGATTCGACCTTTTCCAGAACATTTTCAATCAAAATGTAATCAAAAAAGTCAGAAGGATACTGATCATTTAGCTCCTCAACATTTATTGCCTGAATATCGGCAATTTTTGATGCAACAGCAGCAGCATTTACGTTGGGTTCAACTCCGAACAATTGTGCATCCGGGAAACGATTTTTAATTTCCAATAATGTTGCCCCGCAGCCACAGCCTATATCCAAGACTCTAATCTGCCCCTTGCTTCGATCCATAATTGTTATCAAATCATGTCTTGTTCTAGAGTTCCAAACGGAATGAAACCCCCACTTCTCCAAGAATTTCTTCCGATTTACTTCCAAGAGCTTGATATAACGTTCAGGTATTTCTCCGAAGGAAACAGACCCATAGTGATGGATATAAACATTCTTACAATAAACAATTTTATATCCGGTCTTAATAATTCGGAAACTATAGTCCGTATCCTCACAATTCCCAGGGGTGAAACGCTCATCGAGATACCCGACTTTCTCGACTGCTTCACGTTTAATCAGCATACAGAAACCGATCAACTTCAAACGATGTTCCCATTGGGAAGGGTCACTTTGATTATGAGTTTGGGCAAAATCCAAATATTCTCCTACTGTCTTATAAGAAACCGCCAATTCTCCGTTATGGTTTGGCCCAACCGCTCCAATATCTTCGGAACTATAAAGGCATTCATTCAGTAAATCTAACCAATTGGGCGATACGATAATATCGTTGTTTAATAGTAGAATATCCCCGGATGTTGTCAACTCAATCCCTTGATTGCAACCTTTTGGAAATCCTACATTTTCATCATTAAATATAGTAAGGATGTCCGTTTGTTCAGCAAGCCACTCCCTGGTTCCGTCGGTCGAACAATTATCCACTACAATTATTTGATACGTCCCGGGGCGCGTAAAATCCCTAATACTTGTAATACACTCTTGTGTGTACTCAAGTTTGTTATAGGTAAGGATAATGATATTGGTTTTCACTTTTTTACCCCTCATTTAAAATATCTTTATTCTGAACTTTACAAAGCCCCACCTATATTCTTTCATTCTTTGGATTTTGTTTTAATCTTTTAAGCAGCATATTATCTCTATCTGTTAGAAATGGACTTCTACTTAACAAAGAATAATTATGTTCCAATATTCCAATCATGTAATCATATAAAACCTTCATATTATCTTGACTTTGTATTTTATCGCACACAGACAACATATACGACAGTTCGGAGTAAAACGCCCTTGGTGCTATTTCAGGCACAACATTTGATAAATATTCTGTACGCTCGCGAAAGGCATGAAGATACTCATTCAATAAATCATATGAGATCTTGTTGTTTTGAATGAAACTAGTCATATTTCCATCATGTTTATTAAACCTGTAAAGAGGTTCACCATACGCTACAATCACATTAGCTTTTGCAAAGAGTTTATAAGTAACATGTATATCATCTACTAATACATTCTCCACGAAAGTTATCCCATCAAATAATGATTTGCGAAAAAGTTTTGTAGGAGGGGCTACATTGTATTTTTCTCTTCGTAATAGCTCATGAAGCCCCTGTACCTTATCGAGTACTAAGGTCTCATCAAATATGAAATACGGTACCAATGTACCATTAATATTATTCCAACTTCCACAGAGTGAAATATCAGCATCATATTCTTTACTGAGGTTTTTTAACAATTCCAACATCCCTGGTTCGCAATAATCATCATCATCTACAAATGTGATATAATCTGTCGTTGCAGACAAAAGCCCCTGGTTTCTTCCTGGTGGAGCCCCTCTATTCTCTTCAATATTTATTAACTTAATTCTTTTATCTTTAGCAGCGTAGTGCTCGCAAATTTCTTTACTTCCATCTGTAGAACCATTATTGATCAAAACAAATTCAAAATCACCAAAGGTTTGTGAAAGAACACTTTCAATTGAAGATGGCAAAAAATTCTCACGGTTATATGTCAACATAACAACACTAAGTTGAGCCAATTTATTATTTCCTCCAAAGAATTCTCAGTTTGCTGTCTTTCTAGACTGTAGACTCTAAATGGTATTAGGCGACCTATGCTGCGAAGGCCCTCTTACTTCCAATGGTTGCAATAATCTGTTCATGTTAAATCCGCTTCTCAATCTATGGAGCATTATAATTGTCCCCATAAAATCTGTCCAGTGTAATCGGTAACAATCACTCAACGTACTAATAATTAATTAAGAAGACACCGATATAATGAGTACTAGCAAGTGAGGGGAATGAAGCAAGAGTGCTAGAATCTAACACGTGTAGTTTGAACAGGGGACATGCTCTTCGGAAGGAAATATTAGGAATGCTGGTTTGAGTATAAATAGGGACAACCGCTTTGTTATAATGAAAGAACATTATGTAATCCAATAACTGTAGTTAGGGTGTGACATTAATAATGAAAGTAGTTATCCTAGCAGGTGGATATGGAACTAGAATAAGTGAAGAAAGCCATTTAAGGCCAAAGCCTATGGTTGAGATTGGAGACAAGCCTATCTTATGGCATATCATGAAAATATACAGTCACTTTGGATATAACGATTTTATCATTTGCCTAGGGTATAAAGGTTACGCTATAAGGGAATTCTTCGCCAATTACTTTCTTCATGCATCAGATGTAACTTTTGACTTTGCAAATAATAATAAATTAACTATTCATAATAACGTATCAGAACCATGGCGTGTAACACTAGTGGATACAGGATTGGATACAATGACTGGCGGAAGAATAAAGAGAATACAAAAGTATTTAGATAATGAACCTTTTATGTTGACATATGGGGATGGGGTTTCAGACGTAAATATCAATGATCTAGAAAAGTATCATTTAAACTCTGATGCTTTAATCACAATGACAGCGGTTCAACCTGGTGGTCGCTTCGGAGTATTAGATATCAACGACTCAACAAGTTTGGTTGAAAGATTTGTTGAAAAGTCAAAGGAGGACGGCGGTTGGATTAATGGTGGATTCATGGTGATTGACCCTAAAGTTTTAGATTATATAGAAGGCGATGATACTGTATTTGAAATTTCCCCTATGGAGAGAGTGGTAAACAAGGGGAAGCTGAGTGCATTTAAACATCCTGGTTTTTGGTATTGCATGGACACCATGCGAGATAAAATTATATTGGACAGGCTTTGGGTAACCAAGGAAGCCCCCTGGAAATTATGGGAGTAAAAATAAAACTAACTATATGGAGAAAGGCTGAGAAGGATGTCTCGAATTACCTTGGAAGATATGAAGTTCATCTACGATTCATTGAGCAATGATAATAAACATGCAATGGAAGGCAAAACCATCCTTGTGACCGGTTATGCAGGCTCACTTGGATATTCCTTAATGCATTTTTTTAAAGAATACGGTGATTTACTAGGAATAAAAAAAGTGTTTGGAATTGATAATTATATGTTCGGCAAACCTCAATGGGTCGAGAAAATTTCCAAAAACACTTTGTTTGATTTACGTGAAGATGACATTATTCAATGTGATCTTGAATTCGCTGGTAGTGCGGATCTGATTTTTCATATGGCCTCCCTTGCATCTCCTGTTTATTATCGTCAGTTTCCAATCGAGACAATCGATGCTGATGTCACCGGACTCCGCAGGTTACTTGACTTTTACAAAGATAAAAACATTCAAGGTCTCCTGTTCTTCTCTAGTAGTGAAATTTATGGAGATCCACATTTTTCTCAAATTCCAACTCCTGAAAGCTATTGGGGTAATGTTAATACTTGCGGTCCCAGAGCATGCTATGATGAGTCAAAGCGATTTGGAGAAACTTTGTGTTATAACTTTGCACGTATTTACAATATGCCTATTACGATTGTCCGACCATTTAATAACTATGGACCAGGTATGAGAATAAATGATCAAAGAGTTGTAGCGGATTTTGCAAAAGCAGTCATAGATAACCAAGATATTGTTATATATTCAGATGGAAAGCCAACACGCACGTTCGATTATATCCCCGATGCAATAGTTGGATACATTAAATGCGTTCTTTTTGGTAACTTTGAAGTATTTAATATTGGTTCTGACGGACCCGAACTTTCAATCTATGAGTTAGCAGAGTTATACAAAAAGGTAGGAAAAGAACTCTTTGATTATGATGGGGAAATAGTTTTCAGAGACCATTCAGATAAAGATTATTTGATCGATAACCCCAACCGACGCTGCCCGGATATCACAAAAGCTAGAAATTTCCTTGAATACGAACCTCGGATTCATATTGAGGAAGGTATTAGACGATATTTAAAATACATCAATGAGTGTGAACGGAGTGAAATTGAGTGGTAAATAGATTTTCTACCGATATTTTGGCAAATGAGCCGAATCAATTAAAATATTTGACTTCCCTATGTTCACAATCGATAAACTCAGATAAACCAATTATCCTATTTGGTTCAGGAACAATTGGAAAGTTATATCTGCAATTTCTCAGAAAAAATAATTTTATGAGCGATATTTTTTTCTGCGATAACAATCTTGCAGTGTGTGGAACATTGATTGAGGA
Source organism: Paenibacillus sp. FSL R5-0407 (assembly GCF_038009185.1). NCBI lineage: Bacteria > Bacillati > Bacillota > Bacilli > Caryophanales > Paenibacillaceae > Paenibacillus > Paenibacillus sp. FSL R5-0407. Next base: position 3,143,519 of record NZ_JBBPAX010000001.1, read on the forward strand.
TGTTCCCGTTATTAGCTTCAATGAGCTTATAGATAAATATAACCACAGTTATATTATTGTATCTTCTTTAGAGTATTTTGATGAAATTGCCCTCCAATTAAAAGACAATCATTTATCCTACATTATGGACACGGGAGTACATCTTGCTCTGTTAGATACCGAAAATACTCTCAAATCATTTCAAGGATATTCTTCGTTAATCGAAAAAAACTTGACCCAATTTCAAAAAGCATATGACCTGTTATCTGACGAGCTATCCAAAAAAATATTCTGCGATAGAATTAATTACTGTAATACAGTGAGTTCAAAATACCTTACTCCATTAAAAAGCAATTGTCCACAGTATTTTGACCCTGATATTATCAAACTGTCTGATCAAGAAGTTTTTATAGACGGCGGTGCATATACCGGTGATACGGTAGAAGAATTCCTAAAAGCAACGGATGGAATGTTTAAGAAAGTATATTCCTTTGAACCTGAGGAGAACAAACACAACAGTTTCAAGCAGGTTACAGGAGGAGACGAACGGATTCAACTTATGCCGTACGGCTTATGGAGTAAGCCGGAAATTCTTCGCTTTAATGCGCAAGGAAACTATGCCAGCGGATTAAATGAGGTTGGGAATGTTGAGATACCTGTAACTTCAATAGATGAGGTTCTGAAAGGGGCCCCTGTTACATTTATAAAAATGGATATTGAGGGGGCAGAACTTGAGGCGTTAAAGGGAGCGAGGGAATCTATTAGAAAGTATAAGCCTAAGTTGGCAATCTGCGTATATCACAAACCGCTTGATATTGTAGATATACCATTATATCTAACAGAACTGGTTCCAGAATATAAAATCTACTTTAGACATTATAGCGTAAGTATGTACGAGACGGTATGCTATGCAGTTACTAATTAATTTCTTTTCGGAAAGGTTAAAGGCTATATGACATGTTCTAATCCATTAGTTTCTATTATAATCCCCGTATTTAATGGATCTAACTTTCTACGGGAAGCAATTGATAGTGCTCTAAATCAGACATATCCGAATATTGAGGTAATTGTCGTTAATGATGGTTCCAATGATAATCGCCTGACCGAAGAAATTGCTATAAGCTACAAGAATCAAATTCAATACTATTATAAAGAAAATGGCGGCGTAGGGAGCGCTTTGAATTTAGGAATTGAAAAAATGAAAGGTGACTATTTCTCATGGTTAAGCCATGACGACTTATATACCCCTCAAAAGATTGATTCTCAGATAAGCATACTCAAAAATTATGAAGACAAAACACTTATTGTTACGGGAGGCTATAAAATAATTGATAAGTTTAATAATTATCAATACGACGTATCCCCACTCTCCAAATATAAAAAAGAGAAATTGGAAGGGTCTCCCCTGCTCGCTTTAATGCGTGGGGCTATTCACGGATGTTCAATCTTGATTCATAAAAGCCACTTTCATAAAACAGGTGTTTTTCGTACTGATTTACCAACTACACAAGACTACGACTTCTTTTTTCGATTACTTCGTGGAAAAAGGATTATCTTTCAAGAAGAACTTTATGTTCTATCAAGAGAACACGAGGATCAGGGAAGTAAGCGTATAAAATCTCATGTTAATGAATGCAACCAATTATGGATTGGATTCCTGAATAATATATCACCTGAGGAAAAAATTCAAATCAGCGGCTCAGTGTTTTTATTCTACAAAGAAACATGGGCATTTTTGAAAACTGAAAGACCCTATTATACAAAGGCAATTGAATATGCCAGATCCTGTGCTATAAAAGAGGCTCAACAATATCATTTACTTCACGGTGATAATGCACTAAATAGTGAAGAAGTTCGCTTTTTGTCTTCCTTTGAATTTTGAGGACTATAAAATCATGATCTAGCTATTTGAGGTGATAGTTTGTTTAAAGATAAAACGTTATTAATTACTGGGGGTACGGGATCTTTCGGAAATGCAGTACTTCGACGTTTTTTGGACACTGAAATTAAAGAGATTAGAATATTCTCACGTGATGAAAAAAAGCAAGACGACATGCGTAATGAATTTAAAAGTTCAAAAATCAAGTTTTTTATTGGAGATGTAAGAGAGCGTTCAAGTCTTCAGTCAGCGACGGTTGGTGTGGATTATATCTTTCACGCAGCAGCCCTAAAGCAGGTTCCATCATGTGAATTTTTCCCGCTAGAGGCTGTTCGAACAAACGTATTGGGTACAGAAAATGTACTCGAGGTTGCTATAGCGAATGAAGTGGAAAAAGTTATTTGCTTATCTACTGATAAGGCTGTTTATCCAATAAATGCGATGGGAATGTCTAAAGCATTAATGGAGAAGCTGGCATTCTCAAAATCGAGACTGCATGGAAGTGGAAAAACAGTAATATCTGTAACTCGATATGGTAATGTCATGGCATCCCGTGGTTCGGTAATCCCATTGTTTGTTAGACAGATTAAGAATGGACTCCCCATAACTATTACCGATCCGAAAATGACTCGATTTATGATGTCACTTGATGAAGCCGTTGATCTTGTCCTATTCGCATTTAATCATGCAAAAGGAGGAGAGCTATTCGTTCAAAAATCACCGGCTGCGACAATTGGTGCCCTTGGGGTAGCTCTGAATAATATATTTAAAGCAAATATTCCAATTGAGTTTATTGGCACTCGGCATGGTGAAAAGCTCCACGAAACTTTATTGACGAGGGAAGAGTGGGTCAAGGCGATCAACTTAGAAGATTTTTATATGGTACCTTTAGATGACCGTGATTTAAATTATGGAAAATACTTTATCCAAGGCCAGCACAAAGTCTCAGAGGCGGAAGATTACAATTCCTTAAATACCTATAGATTAAGTGCCACAGAACTAGAGAAGCTGTTGCTTTCCTTGCCTTATATCCAAGGTGAATTAGAATCTTCAAAACATAGTGAGGGTATTTAAAATGAAGGTCATGACGATTCTTGGGACCCGCCCAGAAATCATAAAACTTTGTTGTGTAATTGCTGAATTAGACAAGTTTACTGATCATATTCTCGTTCACACGGGGCAGAATTACGATTATGAATTAAACGAAATTTTTTTTGAAGAAATGAACATTAGAAAGCCTGATGTATTTTTGAAAACCGCTGGGGCTAATCCCTCTGAAACTATAGGGAATGTGATTATCAAGTCTGATGAGATATTTAAGCAATATCGTCCAGATGCTTTATTGCTGTATGGTGATACTAATTCTTGTCTATCCGTTATTTCAGCAAAACGAAATAAAATTCCGATATTTCATATGGAAGCCGGAAATAGATGCTTTGATCATCGCGTTCCAGAAGAGGTTAACAGAAAGATTGTCGATCATCTCAGTGATGTTAATATGACACTAACAGAACACGCCCGGAGATATTTAATATCAGAAGGACTTCCCCCGGAGTTGATTTTCAAGACCGGATCAAGTATGAATGAAGTTTTAAACCATCATTCAGAAAAAATTCATCAAAGCAAGGTACTGGACAAATTGAATTTAAAGTATAAAGACTATTTTGTTGTAAGCGCGCATCGTGAAGAAAATATCGAATCACTCGATAACATTAATAACTTAATTAGAACGTTAAATGGTATTGCTGAAACCTATCATAAACGCGTTATTGTCTCCACACATCCAAGAACAAGAAAACGTCTTGATCAACTTGGAATTGAATTTAACAAGCTAATTGAGTTTATGAAGCCACTAGGTTTTGCAGACTATATTCAATTACAAAGGAATGCATACTGTGTAATCTCGGATAGTGGTACGATTACAGAAGAAGCTTCATTATTACGTTTCCCTGCAATAACCATTCGAGAAGCACATGAACGACCTGAAGGCATGGATGAAGGAACCCTAATAATGAGTGGGTTGTGTCTTGAAAATGTGCTGTTGGCAATAGATGTAGTAGTTTCGCAACACGTTGATGATAGAACCTTCCCTCAAGAGGTTAAGGATTATGAAGCAAACTCTGTGGCAAAAAAAGTAGTACGTATTATCATGAGTTACACCGACTATATTAATCAAACGGTTTGGAAAATCAGGAGATGATTGGTGGTTAAGGAAGTAATGAATATTGTAGTTTTAGGAGCTACTGGCATGGCTGGCCATTTAATTTCATTGTTTCTAGAAGAACAGGGATATCAAGTATATCGTATGTCTCGAAGTATTACTCCTTCGAAGAATGCGAGACGAATAGATGCAACTGATTTTCAAACTCTCCTGCATTGGCTTGATCACGTTGACCCTTCGATAATTATTAACGCAATCGGATTACTTCAAAAGGAGTGTAATGCTCAACCTCACCAAGCGATATTAATTAACTCTTACTTACCTCATTTGCTCGAACAACATTTTAGTAAGACGACAACACGTTTGATTCATTTAAGTACTGATTGTGTGTTTTCAGGAAAAACCGGAGGATATTCAGAAAATTCAATTCCTGACGGAATGACGATTTATGACCGTTCCAAAGCGCTTGGCGAAATAATTAATTCAAAGGATCTCACTTTTAGAATGTCTATTATTGGTCCTGATATTTCTCATAATGCTACAGGTTTGTTCCATTGGTTTATGAAGCAACAAGGAAATATTCAGGGATTTACAAAGGTGATATGGAATGGCGTCACAACGATTGAACTCTCTAAGGCGATAGATGCAGCAATTCAACAAAACTTATCCGGGCTCTACCAATTAGTGCCCGATCAACACATCAGTAAACATGATCTGATCAATCTTTTCAAACTCGAATTTAATAAGACAGACGTCGAAATTATTCCTTGTGAGGATTTTATTGTAAATAAGACTCTTGTCAATACAAGATCTGACTTTAATTTTAATATCTCCTCCTATTCCCAAATGATTTCAGAAATGGCCAAGTGGATTCACGATCACAAAGAACTATATAGCTATTAATATACGTGAGTGACAGATTGAGGTGTTTAGATGAGTGAAACATTGCAGAGAGTTCTGTTTGTAAATGGGGTACCTGTTGATAAGGGTGGCGTAGAAGCGGCAATTATGGAGGTATATAGAGGGGTTGACCGTAGTCGGCTTCTAATTGATTTTGCTGTGAGGAAACCCCAAAAAGGATATTTTCACGATGAAATTAAAAGATATGGTGGAAGAGTGTTCAACCTATTTGAGCATACCAAACATAAAGGTAATAAAAAGTGGAACTTTTTAATGGATATACACTCAATTATAAGCTTCTACAAATTATTAAAGAATAATGGTCCATTTTGCGCTGTACACATAGCTCATCCAATACTTGATGGATTTGTTATAATAGCAGCTAGATTAGCACGTGTTCCGGTCAGAATTGCACACAGTAATTATGTTGAAGTAGAAGATAAGAACCGTCCAAATTGGAGGAGACAGTTAACAAGGAAGTTACGATTGTTTTTCTGCAAAAGATTTGCTACTCATCTATGGGGTTGCTCAGCAGCAGCAATAGAATTCCAATTCGGAGGGAATGCGAAGGACATTCGTAGAGAAATTGTTCCCTGCCCGGTTGACTTTAATAGATTCATGTCAATCTCAATGAATAAAGAAAAGGCGTGTAAAGAACTGGGTATTTCCGCGAATAAGATTAACTTCATATGTGTAGGAAGATATGTTATGCAAAAAAATCAATTATTCCTTGTTGATTGTTTTGCAGAAATGACAAAAATGCGAGCAGATCTTCAATTAATCCTGGTAGGCTCTGGTCCTTTGGAAACCGAGATCAGACAGCGTGCCAATGAATATCGCATCCAGGAACATTTACTAATGCTTGATGCAAACACTTACATCCCTCTTGTATTGGCTGCAGCTAATTTTTTTATTTTACCATCTATTTCGGAAGGATTAGGTATTGCCCTTCTTGAAGCTCAAGCATCTGGCCTTCACTGTTTTGCATCCGATGCATGTCAACCGGAAGCAAATCTGGGCCTTGTTGAATATGTGTCCCTTAAAAAGGGACCTCAGTACTGGGCCACCCACATTTTGTCCCAAATTGAAAATGAGAGTACCCACGAAAGGCAGCTTGACAAGGAGCACCTTAGCAAATTTGAGACTTCTTATGTAGCACCTCGTATGCAACATGTCTACCTTTCAGGGATCAGATATTCTGATGCCTAGAAACCAGCAATTACAATAGGGGGGTTAAGAATTTGAATTATTCAATTACTGTATTGGGACTTGGATTTGTTGGAATGACCACTGCATTGACATTTGCGGAGAAGAATCACCAAGTGTATGGTTATGATATTGACACGAAAAGAATGAACTTAATTAGACAAGGGCTCCTTCCCTTTTCCGAACCAGGACTAGATCAAGCCTTAATTCGACATCTAGGTCAAGGGTTTAATATAGTGGAAGATGCAGAATCTGCGGTTAGAAAAAGTGACTTTGTCTTTTTATGTGTCGGAACTCCTGCAGGAGAAAACGGAGAAGCAGATCTAAGTTATATTTACGATGCTGTTCAGATGTTTTCTTCGGTCTTACACGATGGTAAACATAGAGTTATTGTTGTAAAGTCTACAATTCCCCCTTCAACAACATCAGAAAGGATTATTCCTTATATGAAGGAAAATGGTTTATATCCTGGAGATATGTTTAGTGTGGCCAATAACCCTGAATTTTTGAGGGAGGGGAAATGCTGGGAAGATGCAATGAACGCTGATCGAATCGTTTGTGGCGTAGAGGATCACAAGGCAGATATTATGCTTCGCTCATTGTACAGCAAATTCGACGCTCCATTTTTTGCAGTTTCACTAAACACGGGTGAATATATAAAGTATCTTTCTAATACTTTATTGGCTACGATGATAAGCTATTCAAATGAAATGTCTAAAATAGCACATGCAGTAGGAGGAATCCAGATTAAGGAGGCATTCGAGATATTACACTTAGACCGTCGCTGGGAAAGTGGTGATATGGCCTCTTATGTGTATCCTGGTTGTGGCTACGGTGGCTATTGTTTACCAAAAGATACAATGGCCATGTATGCCACAGGTAGTGCAAAAGGCTACGAACCAAAGATATTAAAGGAAGTAATAGAAGTAAACAATTCGATGCCTCAATTCATGGCAGAGAGGATTATGCATATCGCAAACCCGTCTGACAAAATAGGAATATTGGGACTATCGTTCAAGCCAGGGTCAGACGATGTTAGAGATAGTTCTTCTGCAAAAATAATTGAGATCCTATTGAATGAAGGTTATGGAAACCTGTTGGCGTATGATCCAATCGCAAATGCGGCCTTTTCTGAAAAATATAGCTTTAAAGAAATAAAATACTGTAGAAATTTAAGTAGCATTGGTGAAGAATCCGATATTTTTGTACTTGTAACTGCTTGGGAGGAGTTTAAAAAAATCAAAGTTTTATATTCTGAAAAACCCATAATAGACTGCAGGTATTTCTTATGAGGTGATAACATGCCGCTTTTAAGCATCATTATACCAGTATATAATGTTCAGAATTATTTGGACGAATGTTTAATAAGTATACTTAATCAGGAATTTAAGGACTATGAGATTATTCTAATTAATAATGCTTCAAAGGATAATAGTGGCGCAATATGTGATAGCTATGCTCTAAAACATCCTCAAATTAAAGTAATTCATCTTGAGGTAAACGCACTCCCTGGAGGAGCCCGAAATGTGGGATTACAGCATGCAGTCGGGGAGTATATCCATTTTTGCGATAGCGACGATTACTATTTAACAGGGAGCCTATCAAAAGTCGCCGATACGCTAATTTCATTTTCCCCATCAGTTCTAATTGGACAATTTATTTGTAATCCAGAGAAAGGAGCATTTTTTACTAATGATGTGCCTCTCTCGCAGGAAATATTTAATCAGGGTAACGCAGACCAAATCGTACAGTATTTACTTAGCATTCCTAATCTACTCGCAACACCGTGGAGAGTTATTTTAAAACGAAGTTTTTTAATCTCCCAAGAACTGTTTTTTATAGAGGGCTACTTTGCAGAAGATGAGGAATGGATCCCTAGAGTTTTATGCAGTTCAGATTCTTTTGCTTTGTGTTCAGAACCATTTTATTGCTATCGGCCCAGATCCAATGGTTCCTATACCTCAACTAAAACATATCTGCACACCAGATCCCACCTTAAGGTTGCCATAAATTTATTGAGATTTTTATATAACAACAAATATAAAGGTACTCGATATAAGTTCATTTGTACTCGTATAAAATTCCTGATAGGTCTTTTTTCGACTCGTTGCGATACCATTAATGAAAAAGAAATGTGCGAACTAGCTTCTATTATTGAGAGTAATATAGATATCATTTCTTATTATAGTGAGCTTTCACAATCGATTACTTTATTTGATTTTATCAACCTTTATGGTTCTTACAAGGGCCTAGATATGTATTGCAAACATGTAGTGAAAAATACGCTTGAATTAGTGCTTGGAAATGAAGATCAAGATATATATATATTTCCGACCGGGTATAATGGAGAAGGTACAGCTCGTATGTTGAAAAACGCTGGGTATAACGTAAAGGGATTCCTCGATAACAGTTCAGTTAAGAACTCCTGTCTTGTGGATGATTTACCGGTTCAATACCCAGAAATACTCAAAAGTATTCCGCCAGACAGGTTAAAACGAACTTTTGTTATCATATCTATTCAAAGAGAAGACACAGCACTGATTTTATTGAACCAACTAAAAGAACTGGGTTTAAGTGATACTCAGTTTATACCTAGGTTCTACTAGATTGCATTGCACAGTTGAGAAAAGTAATGCTCCAAAATCCTTGATAGAATGGCTTCTTATACACCATCCTCCCAAAGATTTGGAGCCCTTTTCCTCAACCATACTTCCGGGTTTCAGATTGAAGTTAATTCCCCTTTATTGATTTCGCTTAAAACCTTTTGAGTTTCTTGATAAAAGTGATTTATAATTCCTTCTTTCTCAAAAACATTGATCATTTTTTCATTAGCCCACATTAGCTGAATACTCTCAACTTTCTCATCAATGGACATTTCCCCGGATTTAGAGATAATTTCCAGGCAGTTTACAACTGAAAAGTACATCTTTTCTACTAAAAAACTACTATTTTGCTTAGTTAGCTGATTCCAACTTTTCAACATCTCACTACTTTCTTCATATAGACGAACATAATCTAAATATCTTTCTTTATCAATTTTCGAATGATAATATGAAGTAGTTCTAATTCTATAGAAATGAAGTGATTTATCTATAGATACCAGAGATTTTGCAACTTTTAATAGATCCAAGCAAAATAAAGTATCATCTGCATGCTTAAGAAACCTTGAGTTTTCCACTCTATATTCGTGTAATTCTGTTATTACTGAAGATTTTATAAGTTTTCCCCAATAAACGCTAAACATAAAATAAAAAGACGGAAACAATTCGCCTATTCGGGTTATATCATCCGTAAAAAGCCCTGGACAGACCCGTTCTTCTCGCCGTAGAGTATTTCCATCGTAGAATTTCTCTGTCCCTCCAACTGCAATATCAGCATTTGTCTTTTTGGCAGCCAGATAAAGATCTCGTAAGAAATCAGGATGCAAATAATCATCACTATCCAACAAACACCAATATTCGGTCTGAAGATTTTCAAAATGAGCATCAAACTCTGGATGATTGGGTTGACCGTAGATTATACTATTTTTTTCATTTCTATAGTATTTTATTCGCTCATCTCGTAAAGCAAATTGCTCTATAATTTCTCCTGTTCTGTCTGTAGATCCATTGTCCAGAATGACCCACTTGAAATTAGAGAGACTCTGAGTCAAAACACTTTCAATACATTCCGAAATGTACGGCTCAACATTGTAGGCTAGAGTTCGAATCGTAATCAAAGGCTCACCATTATACTTTAAAGAAATGCTATCATTCCACTTTTGATTTACAATATCATATAATTCTCTATATATTTTTTTGATTTCATCATCAAAAATGGATTGCATCTTTTCAATTTTATAATTAATTTCTTCAAGATTCTTATATACTCCCTTGAATATTTCAGAATCCAGTGTTAATATCCACTCTTTATATTGACCAAGAACCTCTCGTTGAATGGAATTATTATCACTTAACAATCCATTGGCCAAGCAACTAAAAAGATTGCGGATGAGATAACTATTTAAATAATATATATATATTTCTTTCTTATGATTTTTATCACCATAAACTTCTACATTTTCTTTCACACTCTTAAAAACAGTTATTACATCACCGACATATTTCTTGGGAATTAAATGACCGGATTGTGTAACTTGTCCCTCCCTTTTTCTGTACGCATATACTTTAGAATCGATTAACAATATCCTATTCGCCTTCAGATAAGCGTGTGATATAAAAACCTGGTCCTCACCAAAGCTGACATTCTCAGGGAACTGTATATCTTTTAGAAGTCCCCTTGTATATAATTTCCCCCAACAATAAGGGAGTTGAAAAAGTTCCCGATTATCATAAATAGTTTTTTCTCCACTAATGTTCAAACTTGGATAGGCATTAAATATCCAGGCAAGCTCCTCAGACTTTTCATTAAACATATTGTGATGACCTACAACAATATCTGCTTTGCTGTTAATTGCATTTTCATACAGGATTTCCAGTGAAGATGGCATCAATAAATCATCCGCATCCAGAAAGGTTATATAGTCTCCCCTGGCCAAACCTAACCCTATATTTCTAGCCGATGATACTCCTTTGCCTACTTGCCTAACTAGTAATATTCTGTCATCGATTTCGGTGTAGCGTGAGACAATTTCACAACTACGATCCGAGGAATTGTCATCAACAACAATTAGCTCAAATTTCTCCAAAGTTTGAACTATAACTGATTCAATTGTTTCGGAAATATATTCTTCAACATTAAACATTGGCAAAATAATACTGATCTTAATATCCGTCTCCAAGGTTATATCCCCCAAGTCTATATAAATGTTAAATTACGCAAATAAATCTAGTTCAATTTTCTCGATTAATGATTGCACCTGTGCGTTTGGAAATTTAATTTGCTTTAAATAATATAATGAATCCTCTAACCTTTCTGTTTTCACCATTAAAAATCCCAAAAATGAAAGGATTTCATCATCTTTCTCGTACTTTAATAAGATGGTTCCAATCACTATGGCTAAATCCCACATCTCGATTTCGTGAAAATATTTAAGCATTAACTTCAGACTACTTATCTTATTTATAATATCTTCTTCAATAATGTGCCCTAAATCTTCAACTAGTTTCGATTCCTTCTGTAGCAGTTCTGCCAACTCCGTCATAGCACTAATCCTTTGAACATTGTGCTCGACTCTTAAAATATTCAGTTTTAAGAGTCTCTTCCTCTCTTCTCTGATCAAAATTATATTTAATAGTTGATTCATCCAATTTTCTATCTGCTCAGTTTTCTCCGGAATCTTTTCAAGCCAATAAAGCGCCTTATCATCATCACCTATTCCGTAATACACTGTCCCTAGATTGAGTAACGTTGTTGAATCAATAGGGTCTAATTGATGAGCCTTGGAGAGAAGTGGATAAACCCGTTCCATATCTTTTTTCTCAAAAGATGATATGGCCAAGTAATTCAAAATAGGAATAATGGGGCCGTTATATGATTCAACTGCGGACAAAATTTTTGATGGAGAGCTGGTCAAGATCTTATTAACTAAATATTCACTCGGATTTTGAAACAATTGATTAAACAGTTCATGCAACTTATCCGGATCAAGTTCTTTTTGAGCTTTTACAAAAAAGCTACTCACATTGAAGTATCCAGGCAGTTCTGATTGAATTAAACGCTTAAGGCCACTCACAAATAATTGTTCCTCTTGTTTTAGATCAATTTCTACATGTTCAACACTAAGAACAGCAAAATTTGATTTATTCAACATATCTTTAAGTTCTTCTAAACTCCAACATGTCATTTGCCGTTCTCCTAATCCCCCACCATTAACCAAATCTCTGACAGTAGAATAATTAGGGATATTAGGAAAGTCGACTATAAACATACCATCAGTTTTTAACAATGAATAACACTTATCCAGTGTCTCCTGCAGATTATGTGTGGTATTTAGGATAATACAATCGAATGATTCACCATGTAGTCTAGGATCTGAAATACTACTCATTAAAAGATGCTGCATTCTATTCTGTACTATTCTTGCACTATTGTTAGACTCGATACCATATACTTCTGCCCCAGGATATAATTGTTTAAGAAAAAGAAGTGAGGCGCCACAGCCGCATCCCACCTCTAATATACGAATAGGCTCCGCAATATCATTAGATAGTTGCGCATATAATCCCAATCGAGTTTTCGTTAATTCTGAACCAAAGCTCCACTTGGTCTTAAAGGCTCTTTCCATATTCGATGAATAAGAGTTTTCTTCTCCATAATGATGAACAAATACATGCTTACAAATCATGAGTTTGTAACTCGCTTGTGAGATTCGCAAACAGTAGTCGGTTGCCATTAGATTTCCGTCTAACTTCTCATCGAATGGGCCAATTTCTTGAATAATGCTCCTTTTTATGAACATGCAGAAATCCGAGATGATGAGCTTCTCTACTTGTCCAAAACTGCGGTTGCAATAATGCCCGTAACTAACCATATCTTCAATCGTATTGTACTCAACTTCAACAGCTTGGTCGCCCTCAGCAAAGTTTGTAATCGGACCAACGGCAGCAATGCTCTCATCTTGATATAAGGACTGCATCAAATATTCCAGCCAATACTCTGTTACTAACGTATCACTATGCAAAAACAAGAAACTCTCTCCGGTAGCAACTTGCATCCCGATATTCCAAGCCTGCCCTTGGGTCAATTGACCTTCATGAAACAGTGTGAGTATATCCGTCTGCTCCTTGAGCCAATTCCTCAAGGGAGAGTTACCATGCTCTACAATAATCAACTCATAATTACTTGAATCGGTAGATCTTCGTATACTGTTTACTGCATCCTGTGTAAATTCAAAGTGATCTGACGAACATTCCATTATAATACTTGCTTTTTCCATGTGCTAATCTCCTATAGCTTTTGATTATTTATACAATTCTAATCTATCCCAAGCTGGTCTATAATCATATGCCGCTGCCAACTTATATTGCTCGCTCGCTTTTACTAAATTGCCGGTAACTTCATAATAAACACCCAAATTATAATGCGCTGCAAAACTCCCAGTTCCGACCACGCTTCCTTCTTTCTCCGTTTCCCCAATTTCAAGTGCTTTCATATAGTACTGCTCTATAGTTGAAATCATATGCCCATATCGCACCGGGTCGCTCAAAATTAACTCCAGCAAATAAAGAGCCGAAACAAAATAAAAGTCGGGGTAATCGAACATAAACTCCTGTTCGTTTTGGATAACAGCTATCCCCTCTTCCAAATGCCCCGAGGCGATAATTGAATAAAGATAGTTAATTATTATACTTGCTGCATATCCTTCCATTCTGTTGATTGCTTGATAAGCTAATTTAAAATAATGAAAGGAACGCTCGTGATCTTCAATCCCTCGGTACTCTTTGGCAATTTGATAATGGTAATAAGAATCGTCAGGATTCTGATCAATTGCCTTGAGGAGAATTGGAATATTTCGATCGCTTTTTGTTTGCTGTAAGTAACCGTCGTGTTGAATCTCCACATTGACTTGGATTCTCGGAAGCTCAGATACAATTTGTTCATGTATCATTCCCACATATCTACAGTTGGCAGGGAACAACCTGGATATATATGTTATTTCATGATTAATTCCGTCGGAACCTGAAAAATCATCGATTCGCTTTACTTTTCCGATGGCTGGTCCTTTTGCAATAAAGGTCCGAATCGTATCATAACAATCATTTAATATATACTCATCCGCATCTAAGACCAGGCACCAATCGCAGCTTGTTTGATCTAAGGCATAATTGCGAGCCGCAGAAAAGTCATCAACCCATTGAAAATTGTATATTTTTGCTCCAAAGGCTCTAGCAATTTCAATGGTTTGATCTTTGGAACCCGTATCTACTATGATGATTTCATCAACGTATTTTGAAGTACTCTCAAGGCAGCGCAACAAAGTGCGTTCCTCATTTTTCACTATCATCACTAAAGAAATGGTTGGTTTCATAATTTACCTCTTTAAATAATTACATTTAATTTTATTATCGGTTTTTTTGTCGATTTCCAAGAGGGATTGCAATAAATATACCGAAAGAATTGGCTTCCAATTTTTTCACCTTGTGTAATTACTTTAAGGTACAGAGAATTTATCCGATAATATGAATATAGGTCTACATAACTTGCCATTAAGAAAGGACCCTAATATATGCAACGTCATGAAAAAATTAAAATAACCATGTTCCACTTGTCCTCATCAGGCTCCAACAACTATTATCTGTTCCAAGCTGCATCCGATGAGCTACGTTCCAAATACGACATCGAACTCCTGACGATGGAACAGGCAAAAAATAGCCGCTATATTGATCATAGCGACGTTTATATTACTACTCATGGAGAATATTTATCTGATTACGATAAAGTTAATATTGATTTATGGCATGGATTTCCGTTAAAAGGAATGGCCAAGATGGACAAGCAGGAATCGACTCCTGATGAACATATTGTTCAGCACTGGGCAAAAAAGGATATGATTATGTCATACTCCGCTCTTTACAATACAGCAATGAATGCCTGTAATGGCGGGAATATAGCTCAATACAAAATTACGGGACTTCCTCGGAATGATGCTCTTTTCTCTCCGAACAGCAAAGCTAATTTCAACAGGATATTTCCCGACTTAAATATCGATCAAGAAAAAATCATCTTTTTTATGCCGACATTCCGCCAATCCATTATGACTCCTGGAAAAATGGAAGGCGGGAAAAACACCCAGAATTTCTTCGGCTTATCCAGTTTCGATAAACAAGCGCTGATTTCTTTTCTTGATGAGCATGGCATTACACTGGTAGTCAAGCTTCATCCGTTTGAGGAAAGCTTCTTTGCCAAAGAATTAAAAGAATTTGGTTCACAAAGGATTCTTGTCTTAAATGATTCTCATTTAAGTACGGCACAAATGGATTTATATGACGTTCTCGGCGCAGCTGATATGCTGATTACAGATTATTCTTCTGTTTACATTGACTTCTTGTTACTGGATCGGCCCGTTCTATTCATTCCTACGGATTTAGATGAATACAGGGAAAATCGAGGACTACTATTTGAACCTTATGAACTCTGGACTCCTGGCCCTAAGATATATTCCCAAGATGCTTTGCATCAGGCTATTGCCCAATTTATATCCGAGCCTGAGTCATTTGCTGCAGAAAGAACAATGATTCGAAATCTATGTCATTATTATCAAGATAATAAAGCGTCAGAACGCATCTGGAGGATCATCGACGAGTATATTCAGGACAACATGGCAGTAATTCTGGAACGAAGGGATACATTCAATTCTCATAAACAGTTACAAAATCAAATTAAGCAGAGAATTCAGAAAATGATAGAGCAAGAACAGCTCGCTCAGGCAAACGAGGCTATTAACCGATATCTCGAAGCAAATTCTGCTGATCCTGATATTTTCGCTATGAATGGCATGCTTCATTTGCTGACCGGCAATCCCAAAGAAGCCATCAATTCTTTTGAGAAGGGCCACAACCATTTCCCTTGGGATGAAGATCTGCTCTATAACCTGGGCTATGTTTATGAAATGATTAATGACAATAATAATGCAATCAAATATTATCTGGAGGCTCAACAAAAGACTTCCCGGCCAGAAATGACTGCCCTACTTCAAGAGAGACTCGCAGCGTTATCTAACGAGTACTAGGAGGTTTCAATTTTGAAAAAAGTAATTACCTACGGTACCTTTGATCTTCTTCATTATGGACATATTCTCCTCCTCAAAAGGGCCAAAGAACTTGGAGACCATCTTACCGTCGCTCTTTCAACGGACGAATTCAACGCCATCAAAGGAAAGGGTGCCTACTTCTCCTATGAAGAACGAAAAATGATGCTGGAGGCAATTCGGTATGTGGATCAGGTTATTCCGGAATGCAACTGGGAGCAGAAGCCTTTGGATATCATGAAGTTAGACATTGACGTATTTGTTATGGGGAATGACTGGGAAGGCAAGTTCGATGAATTGAGAGATTATTGTGATGTTATTTATTTAACGAGAACCCCAGACATTTCAACAACTTCCATTAAAACAAACCTTAAAGGTTAAAAGGTTACACAAAAGCCACCTTGAACAGGTGGCTTTTAAGTTTACATTTTTATTTGCTCGTCGAGGAATTGCTCTACGAATGATATTGATATAAATTGAGGGAATTCCTCTTTGAATCTTTCAATGTAGTACGTCTTATTCTCAAGTTTAGAGTATTGAATTAAAAATCGATAAAGGTGTCTGGCCCCAGGCTCTTTTTGGATTGCAGCGTTCATAAATTCGACGGCTTCCTCTTCAAAATTTTGAACTGCATGATAAAAGCCTAAATTCTCAAGACTGTTAAAATCCAGCTCTTGCCGGGACAACAAAATAGAATAATAATTCATGGCCAAGTCCAGTAAATTAACACTATAAAAATAATTAGCTAGCTGATTTACAAGGCTACTTGTTTCGAATATTTTAACGAATCTGTCAAACAACTCGTATTCTTCTAATATAAATAGTTGCTTGGAAATAAGAAACAACTCTTCGGAATAGTTCTCTAACACAAGGCGGTCCTCAGGAATACCATCTTTGGAAATGAATTGAATCATGAAATCATTTAGTCCGGAAAACTGTCCATTCTCTAGCAATCCCGCTATTTTTTCGAGCGGTTGACAATCCTCCCAAATTAACGCACCTAATAGAGTTTGAACCCATCTATATAATTGGCTGTCCTCGTCTTTTTGAAATGATAAGCTCGTATAGCTTTCCCACTTCTCCTTATTTTGTTGGATTACAGCCAATCGTACCTGATCAGAATTGGTATATTGTTTCTCGTCCCGCACAAATGGCGCATATGCCTTTATTAATTCCTTTTTCCCTAAAGCTAACGCAACTTTATATACAAGCAGCATTTCTGTATCGTTCTTTTGATCGTAAATCTGATTTAGTAATTGATGCACTGATTCAGGGGTATCATTAAAACTTAACCATTCTACAAGCTTTATGAGAAACCTCGGATTCTTGTTGTTTTTATTCAGCATTTTTGAAAGCCAATAAATAGCCTGTTGATTATTGTTCAGTCTGAAGTAAATTTCAATCAACTGCTGTACAGGCATGTCAAAGCTATACATTGGGTCAACCAACCATATTTCCTGATTCTTGCTTGCTCTAGTCTCTGCTATTTCAATTGCTGTTGTATAGCACGCGATAGCTTCTTCAAAAAAACCCAGCGTTTCGTAGTGTACACCTTTAATAGCATAATACTCTGAATATTCCTTGTAATTTGAGAGTTTACTCTCTGTCCATTGCCATGAGTCATGCAGTTGGTTCTGTTTATAGTAAAGAGTGATGAGACCGACTAAGCAATGCGGGTACCAGACAACTTTGGAACTAGCACCTTTTAGCGCTTTTTCGTAACATTCCAAAGCCTGTTGCTCATCCTTAGCATACCGGTATTGATTTCCTAAAGTAAACCAGTCATAATCGCTCATCTTACTTTGACTCTTCATTTGATTAAAAATAAGCATATTGCGTTCATGCTTATTCTTCTCACTAACCCTTTGATTCTGATAACCCGTATGATAGATATTCAAATCGAGTTTTTTATGAAACAACTCCCCTTCAGAACCTCGGGTTAATTGTTCATGAATCGGTCGTTCAAAATGAATCCCCTTATAATTAGGAAATAATCTGGTTACTGGAGATGTTGTGATCTCATCCTGATAATCTTTATCCCCTGTAAAGTTAATAATCGGTAAGGTATAGGCTAAATGATGGAGCGGTTGCTCATTGTCAAGGAATTCATTCCACTTCGAGTAATCCTCAGCAGACAAATACTCATCTGCATCCATCACCAGAATCCACTTTCCTGTTGCATGACGAAGAGATTCATTGCGAGCAGCCGCAAAGTCATCAATCCAAGTGTAATTGAAAATCAAATCCGTATATCGCTCAGCAATTTCCTTGGTACGATCTATAGACCCTGTATCTACAATAACGATTTCGTCAGCTAAGCCCTTTAAGCTGTCCAGGCAGCGGGGTAACAGTTCTTCCTCATCCTTGACGATCATGCACACGCTAAGTCGCTTCATACAATATCCAGCCCTTTAGTTTAATTCTTGCGGTCAAAAAACATACTATCCGGCGTATAATTTGAATTATATGCCGATCTTTGATCCTTGATCGTTCCACGATTCAACAACCATTGACTAGCTTCCTTTTTAAAATAATCCATTCTATCCAAAATCATAGTATCATACTTACTTAAGTCCTTCAGTCGGTTACGGTCCTGATCCGCAAAGGATTCCTTCAAAGGTATGATTCTCTCCACCAACTCTTCACGTTGCTCCGCAAAAGCTAATAGCTCCTCATAGTCAACCTCGTTGATTCGACTGACGAGATTAAGCGTTGCATCCTCCAACTGGGAAATATACTCTTGAACCATCATCATTTATTCTGATCCGCAGCTGCATTCACCGATTTTGCGGCTATTTCCCATGCTTCCCTTAATTCCAGCATATAAGTTAGCACCTCTTCGGCAGGAGCTTTATCTTTTTTCATATTTGCCATAATTAACTGGCGAATCATGTATTCATAGATTTGCAACAGATTCTTTGCAATCGGGTACGCTTGATTTAAGGAGGCAATCAATTCATGAATAACTGCCTGTGCTTTACATAAGAAGGTGTTCGTCTTCTCGTAATCCTTCTCTTCAATCCCTAGGATGCCATTCCGAATAAATCGGATTCCTCCATCATACAGCATTAGGAGTAGTTGGGCTGGCGGAGCAGTTTGCAGTTGAGTTTGTTGATACTTTTGATAAGGCGAATTAATCAAGCCAAGTCTCTCCTTTTTACTTAAGATAACATGCTAAACAGACTCGAAGAGGTACTGTTGTATTTGTTCATAGCCGTTTCCATCGCCGTAAATTGCTTATAGTATCGAGTCTCAATCATAGTCATTTTCCTGTTCATATCGGAAATCCGATTGTCCAGGTTGGTTAGCTGTTCTCCAATTTGGCTTTGTGGCAGAAACGCAGTTGTAATGTCGCTGCTATATTTTGAAGTGCCTGCCCGATCTGATAAATTTTGCAGTGCTGCTTGGTTAATCTTCTTAATCCGATTAAAAATCCCGTCAGCTGAGTTGTTTTGGACCGTAGCCGCAGAACTAGTTTGACCAAACAATGCGGAGGCTCCTTCTGGGTTACCCTCAAGTGCCGCTCTTAGTTTCGTTTCATCAATGTACAGCTTTCCTTTTTCGCTGTAGCTTCCAGTAGTAATTCCAAATTGAGCGAGATTGACTTTATCCCCATTGGGAAGAATCACATCGGATATAAGGGCACTTCTCATATCACTTACGGTCTGACTCAAAATCGAGTCATTTTTTAGCATACCGCTTTTGGCCTTTTCTTCCCAAAGCTTAATCTCATCTTCTTTCATTGCTGATCTTTGCTCACTGGTTAGCGGGAGAAATTTTCTATACTTTTCCTCACCAAGCTTTTGATTCAGCAGTGCTAGTGACTCATTATAGGACTCGACAAAGGATTTGATCGTACTAACCATTTTGTCGGTATCCTGGGTTACTTCAATTTGCGTTGATTGACCTGTAGGTGTTGTACCCGTTAAAGTAATCTCAATACCATTAACAAGAAACCGATTTGAGGCTTGTTTCGTCTCAATCCCATTGATAAAGACAGTTGCATCTTCACCAGCCGCTCCTCCTGACTTAACCAACTTGGTGTTAGTACTTGAAAACAAGTCCCCCCCCAGGTTTATCGCACTGTTACCAGTCGTTTTATTCGTCAACGATAGAGAACCCGTCTTCGAATCATAAACTGCTGTTACATTTGCTTCTTTGCTACCATTAATCTTCGCGACTAGTGAATCAATAGTATCAGTAGCATTGAACTCGATTGTTTCAGTGCTTCCACTAATCGTAATTTTCCCGGTTGGTCCACCGCTGTAAATTTCAGAAATCTTGGTTGCCCCATCAGTTCCTTTGAATATTACATTTGTTGCTGAAGCTAGATTAGACACTTTTACGTTTAATACTGAATTCGTCGCCGCTCCAGTAGCCGTTGCAGTTATTACATTCGATGCACCACTTATGTTGGCCTTTTTAGAGTCAATTGAACTACTCAAACTGAAATTTGATAGTTTTTCGTTAAAACCTACTAATTTTGTACTGATTTGACGATACCCGTCACGTTTCCATTCCGTTTGTTGTTTCTGCTGGTTCAATTTATCCAGCGGAACTCTTTGGGCTGTCATTAATTGCTTAACCATTGCATCGATATCCATACCAGATGCCAGACCACTGATTCTCATCATACTCCTCCTTTATGCCTTTTTATCAATAAACAAGCCGTTTAGTTCCATCATATTAGCTGCCACATCCAGCAGCTTCTCTTGAGGTATTTCACGAATTAAATCTCCTGTTTCCTTGTTGAATACCTTCACCATAATAGTGTGCGTTTCTTGATGGACCGAAAACTCCAACTTTTTCTCCGGCCCTTGCATAGCAAGTATCGTCTTTTCCAACTGCCGCTGTATTTCTTGCTGATCCAACTCGCTAGTTTTAGGTATTGCAATTGGTTGGTTAGTTACTGTATTTACTATGCCTGTAAATTCAGGATCACTGGTATTGTTCTTTGATCGACTAGGGTTGTTAATGCCAATAACAGGTCCGCTCCCTGTGATTCTACTATCCACTAGCTGCCCCTCCTCCATAAAATTGGAACGGTCTATGCTGGATTTCTTCTCTGTTGTTACTGTATATATCGGAATTTTCTACATGTTTATTTAGAGAAATACAAAAAAGAGACCTTGTTGTTCAAGGTCTCTTTCTGCTGAAAAGTCAGTATTAACGAAGTACGGACAGAACGCCTTGTGGTGCGGAGTTCGCTTGTGCCAACATCGATTGGGAAGCTTGAAGAAGAATGTTGTTCTTCGACAATTGAACCATTTCCTTCGCCATATCGGTATCACGGATACGGGACTCGGCAGCTGTCAAGTTCTCAACAGTTGTACCGATGTTGTTGGAAGTGTACTCCAGACGGTTTTGAACAGCACCGAGCTTAGCACGTTGAGTGGAAACATTATTAATGGCTGTTTCGATATCAGACAATCCACTAGTAGATCCCAAGCTGCTGAAACCGGAAGTCGAGATAGTACCAATTGTAATCGAACCAGTTGCTTTGTCATTTACGGTAATTGTAGCACCTTTTGTAATGCTGATACCGTTAAATGTTGTTTTTGTCATGATGTTATCGATTTGCTTACCCAATTCACTAAGCTCTTCGTTAATGTTGCTTCTGTCATTCGAGCTGTATGTTCCGCTCGACTTCTGAACGTTCAATTCTTTCATACGAGTCAGCATGGAGCTTACTTCGTTCATTGCGCCTTCAGCAGTTTGTACGAAAGAGATACCGTCTTGAGCGTTACGTTGAGCTTGCTCCAGACCGCGGATTTGACCGCGCATCGATTCGGAGATGGACAAACCGGCAGCATCGTCAGCAGCACGGTTGATGCGAAGACCGGAAGACAGCTTTTCCATGTTTTTGCTAGTAGCTGAAGTGTTCAGCCCCATGTTACGGTGAGTGTTCAAAGCTGGTACGTTGTGATTGATAATCATTTGAGATTTCCTCCCTGAATTTGAATTGTCCCACGTCCTTGTGGTGATTGGTCTGAAGGTCGGCCGCCCGTTTCAAACCTTTCTAATGAATATATCGGAAGTCCCAGTTCATTTGTTTATAGAAAAATATTATATTTTAAAAAACTTTATTAATATATTCTCTATAATCCAAGCGAACTCTCAATAACTTCCATGATCGTTGTATCCACATCCTCATCAAATTTCCTTGCAAACAACGCATCACTTTGAAAGATTGCCTGCAAGTAATCCATTGTTATTACAACAGGCCGCTGAAAGGCTGATGCAAACTGCTGCATATTAATAAAACGATAATTCCCATTGACGTGTGTTGCTTTAAAATCACCATTTAATAACAAGGTTTGAAAGAAAGCTTCATCGGGGATAAATGTGTATCTATAATAATCCTGCATTTCAAACGACAAATACGAAGTGACCGCATATGCAGCAAACGCCCGGGTGATCATCTTCCATTGGGACCCATAGTATGGCTCAATTCCAGGAGCAAAATATTCCTCAAACGGCTTCCTTTCCCCCATATTCACTATCTTCCCGCAATCTTCAATGCGATAATAAGCCTGTGTCAGTTTCTTTTGATTGGGTTCCAAGTTAATAGGTTTTGCCGTCAAATAATTTAAATTTTTGCCAGATAGGAATTGCTCCAGCTGTATTTGTTTTACTAACGGGAAGTCCTGCCCGCTTAAATTGATGTAGTATGACCAATCTGAATCCCAATTGAGCAAATAAGTAAGGGCATCCAATTCAACCTGCACCAACGACCATCCTCCCCAAGACAGAAAGCGAGAAGGTAGAATTCTTATATTGGAGTTGCTTTGACTTAGATTATTGGCAAGCTCGTGCATTTCTGCATCAGCACTGGAGTCGATATGAATAAGGTAGATATGATTTTCAGCGTAAATTGCGTTCAACAATCTTAAAAACATAGCGGGTTTATGATGAGCCATAATAAAATAAGCAATTTTCATGTTTCTTAAATCCCTTTCCAATCGGATAATTTCCGGATCAGTGCCATCCGATCATTGTAAGCTTCCTTGTTGCTCTCCTGGATTGCCAAATAGATCTCCTTCCGATGGATCTCCACATCTTTTGGCGCTTTAATCCCTAGTTTTACAGTGTCTCCTTCGGACTCAAGAACAATGATTTCTATATCGTCGGAGATTATGATAGACTCCCCTTTTTTACGGCTCAATACTAGCATTGATCTCACCGTCCTTCGCTTGGCCCGCCTTCTTCTTGAGAAGAGGATGCTTGGTCGTATACCTGCTATTGTTCAATACTACCTGCTTACCCAAACGTTCCTTCACATTTAAAACTAAAGGGGCCATCAAATTTGCCGTTACATTCGACAAATCATCTCCCCAAGTTACGATCGTACAAATACCAACTTCACTTTTGTCGTTAATATTAAGCTCGTCCCGGTCTTGAGCAGGCAATTCAAATTCATAATCTTGAAAAAAAGAAAACGGGTTGGTTACGATAAACGCCAAGTCTTTGTTTTCAATGGATTGCAACAAGGAGAAGTCTTCATCATGCTTATAAAAAACATATTTCGTGCATTGTTCAAATCCGGGAATTCCTTTCCCGAAATGAAACACTTCATCTTCACTAAAATCCCATTCTTTTTGTGTTCTGGTAACCATGGATTTGGTCGCCCTCCTTGTATTAAAAAAGCTACGAACATACAAAGTTCATAGCTTAATTATATGCCTATATTTTAGATTCACCAAAACTGACTTAACGAATAAAGTCTACCAATGTCGGAGATATAATTTTCGCCCCTGCGGATAAGGAAGCCTGATAAATATTTGATGCGATGTTCGTCTGGATCATGATTTCAGCAATATCCGCATCCTCGGTCTTGGATTGAAGTTTAGTCAAACTAAAATCTTCATTCTCCAAGCGATTCTGCATCAACTCGACGCGGTTGGTGCGAGCCCCTGTCTCCGCATGGACAGATACCATCTTATTCAAACGAGAATCGATATTGGAAACTTCGGCGGCGATACCAGTAAAGCTACTGGTGCTTATAGCCGTGGAAATCTTATCGATAATATTAAATACATTATCAGCCCCGCCCTTCGGACCAAAGAAGTCATTTCCGGAGGTGTTGATTTGGAAGGTAACGCCTTGTCCTACTGTATACTCAACTGCACCTGTATCCGTAATAGCGGCTGCCGGGTCAGCAGCATCATAGGGCTTAATGTTGTAGGTCTCACCGTTAAAAATAAATTTTCCGTTGATCTGCGTATTTCCAAGGTCGGACAATTGTTTCTTGAGTTCCTGCAATTCGGCACTAATGCTGTCCAGGGCCGACTGAGGATTTGTTCCACTGCTCGCCTGCACTGATAATTGCTTAAGCCGATTCATAACATCTTCTGCCTGTGACATCACGGAGTCCGTAGTATCCAGCCACCCCAATGCCGTATCGACATTGCGCTGGTACTGGCTGTTTGCGGACAACTCAGAACGGTAACGCAAGGCGTAAGTAACGCCGACTGGATCGTCAGACGGCTTGTTTAATTTACGGCCGGTAGATTCTTGGTTTTGCAGGTCGGCCATTTTGTTCAGGTTCTTGTTCAAGTTGCGAAGAACCTGGTTGCTCATCATATTTGAAGTTACACGTAATGCCATGAGAATTCTAACCTCCTAGGGATCAACGACCTACCGTGCCGGTTCCGTTGATGAGTTTGTCCAGCATTTCGTCGAATGTAGTCATGAAACGGGCAGCGGCGGAGTAGGCATGCTGGAACATCAGCATGTTGGACATTTCCTCATCCAACGATACCCCGCTGACGGAGAGGCGGTTGGAATTGACCTGATCAGTCAGCACCAAGGCGTTATCCGCTTGACGCTTCGCTTCGTTCGCCTGTACGCCGACCTGACCGACGATCGCCTTAAAATAGTCGTCAATCGTCGATGTAGCCGTAGTGCCGGTGCCGAAAGTGAATTTCACGTCCTTCAGGTCAGCCATCAGCAGCGCTAAACCGTTATTACCTTTAATTACAGTCTCTGAGTTCCCTGTCCCCGTAGTTTTTAAGGAAGTGGCAATCAGGCTCGGGTCATCGATAATGGCTTGACTTAAGGTAATATTGCCTGCAGTTAAAGTTCCACCACCAGCGGCAGCAAAGAAATCCCCGCCAGCAACCGGCGTTCCATCGTTCGCGTTATATCCGAGTTTATGAAGGCCGTTGATGCCTTTCACCGTAACGGTTAAATCTGTGGCTAACGCACGTGTGGAACCCTGATAAGTTACTCCGTCAAGCACGGTACCTTCCGGTAAGATCGTTCCCTTAGGGAGCGTTACTTGAATATCTCCATTAACCAAGGAATTCGCAAATTGATCGAGCTGCGACTGATAATCAGCGACATACTGGTCACGGGAAAGAATCATGCCGAATACTTCCCCATTATTAAGGGTGCCGGCGGCATAGGCGTTCTGCAAAAGATCTCCGGTAATTGGGGTCGGAGTCGAGCCTGCCACAAGAACCTGGCCACCCATGGAAATTTGATAACCCTCTGGAAGATTAGTAACTTCAATATTTACAAGTTTAGATAATTGATCGGTCAAAAGATCGCGTTGATCCCGCAGATCGTTCGCGTTGTCGCCCAGACTTTCGATCCGGGTGATCTGATTGTTCAAGTCTGCGATAGAAGACAGCATCGAGTTCATACTGGATGCATTGACTTCTACGTTTCTCGTCAAATCCCCATTCAAATCGCTTAGCTGCTTGCTCGTATGGTTTAACGCGTCCGTCAGAGCGAGCGTCGTCTCTTTTACGATCTTCCGGTTCGTAATGTTCTCAGGATCTTTACTGAGATCCGACCAAGCGCTCCAAAATTTATTGATTAGCGAGCTAATCCCCGTATCGGAGGGCTCGTTGATAATGGCCTGGAGCTTATCGAGCGTATCATACTGGATATTCCACGCACCCAGCGACTTATTTTCATTACGGAACTGCTCGTCGAGAAATTGTTCCCGGATACGTTCAATGGAGTTTACCTCAACCCCGGTGCCCAACTGCCCAGGATTCACGGAACGGTTAATTCCGTACGCTTCCAGAGGACGAGCCGCGCTCATCTTCACCGTCTGGCGGGAGTACCCGTCCGTATTGGCGTTTGCAATATTGTGGCCGGTCGTATTCAAAGCGATGGATTGCGTGAACAAACTGCGCTTTGCCGTCTCCAGCGAATGGAAAGTCGATGTCATAAAATCCTCCTTGTCGGGTTAAGCCCGGGCGTCAAAGTACCCTGGTCCTTTAAAGCCCGATGGCTTGTCGGTCGGTGGTTTATAAGTAGCCTCCTGCTCGGGAGGCGCTCCCAGCAATTCAACAGAATAGTTTACAAAGGCGAGGGACTGTTCAATCAGCTTCTGATTGAGATCGTTAAGCCTCTTCAGTTCATGAAGCGTCCACGATAGAGCGGATTGCATATTCTTCAGGCCTTCCTTCTCCTCAGGGTCAAAGACAAGCCGGGTCAATTCCGTGATGTTCAGTTGGAGCATGGACTTAATGCCCTTTTCCTGCAAAAACGTCTGGCAAGCAGCCAAGCGCTTTTCTTCCAGCGCGGAAATCTGCTTCATGAGCTTCGACTCTTGATTCATAATCGAAATCAAGGTCTCAATATCGTTTGCCATAATGGCTTCTTTCTTCGACTCTCCCCATTTCAGCATGCTCAGATGGGCTTCATTCAGCTCGTTTAACGAGTCAATCAATTGCTGTATAGCCATAGTGCCCCCTATTTATCAGTAAAAGACTTGAAGTATGGAAGAAGCTTATCCGCCAGCTTGCCGGCGTCAATCTGATAGGTTCCGGAAGATACCTGGGATTTCAATTCCTCGATACGTTCGGCCCGGCCCGGTTCCTGAGCGCTTGCCTGAGCCTTAAGAAGCTCCATGGCCTCCGTCGAGATCGACACTTCATCCTTACGGCGGGCTTTATTGTCCGATTCCTTACGCCCCGATTCGATTTGCCGTTGATAATTATTTATGGCTCCGATTCGTCCGGTCTCATTAATTTTCATGGGCTCCACCTTTCCTTCCAAAAATAAAAAAGCCGATATTCTTTACTAAGTTTATCGGCGTGTGTTGAATCATATTTAATAGCGAACCATTGGTTTATAAAGAATATTATGCCAAGATATCTGTAGTTTTAACGCTCAGGTCCTCGAAATTTGTCGATTACCCCGTATGCGCCCCCTGCTCGATTGTCTTCGCCCGTCTTATTTCTATCCTGGGTTCCTTCCCTCGCCGCAGCCGTTAAATCCTTGGCAAGGCGGGCCCGGCAAGAATCGCACATGTTGCCGTCTCGAATAAGAACTCCGCACACTTCGCACGGATACATCATATTCGGATTATTGGCTATTGAGATCCGGCCTTCTCTAATAAACTTGGTGATTTGCCGAATTGAAACCTCTGTAGCGTCAGAAACTTCCTGAATCGTTGCGGTCTTCTCTTCGCGCAAATATTTAAGGCACTTCTCATAATCCAGTTCGATATCTTTCATACAGGCTGGACAGATGTCTCTGAAATTTTTGGCAAACAGCTTCCCACAGCGCGGGCAATTCCCTAGATTCATCTCCATTTGATGCCGCGTCCTTTCAAAATACATATTCTGCTGATAGATTACCTTATTTGAGGAAATTCGTCCAATGTTTTATACCTGGAATCATTAAGATCGAGCCCAGGTCAAGCTATAGATTTCAACCGGGCGGCCCAGCAAAGCGCATGTCTCTTGAAGGATAACGGCGCAGGAATCAACCGTGCTTCCTGTAGTATAAACATCATCGATCAGCAGCAGCCTTATGGGGGCAGAGGGGTATGCGTTCCCAAATTCATTTTTACCGGAAGCAAAAATAGAGAGAGGAAACATGCCGCGCCCCCGGCTAGTCCGGCAACTCAAAGCTGCATATAACAAGCCCTCCGCTTCCGGAGCCGGAAGGAAAACCCCGTTCAAATCACGCAGGCGCTGCCATCGGCTTTTGAAGCTCTGTTTTTCGGTATGCTTGGAACGAATGAGCAGCTCCATCAGAGGTGCACCAAGCACGTTAGCCGCTTCAACCGCCAAATTCCTTGCCTGATTAAAGCCGCGCTCCATCATCCGGTCCGTACTTACGGGCACATAGGTAACCGCATCAAAATTGAAACGGGCGGTGCCGGTCTTCTCGCCCATCTCTTTTACTAAACGTTTCGCGGCTGCGCCTGTCATCCGTGCCAGTACGGAGCCAAGGGCTTCATTGCCTCTGAATTTGTATTGCGCCAGCCACTCTCGCATCATGCCATTATAGGAAACGACGCTCCGGTTCAACACAAAACGTCTGTCTTCCTTTCCGGCCCGACTGCAATCCGGGCACCCGACTGGCCGGCCGCATATATCGCACCGTATGGAAGTAATCCATGGTATAGAAGCATAGCAGGAGGAGCATATCTCCGGGTAACCCGTCACTTTGTCGGAGATCGTTTTACCGCAAGTGAGACAAGGAAGCCCTGGCGGAGCAAGCAGATTATGCAACGGGGACAACACGGCATCCTTAGCGTGGCTCCAATCGATCATTGAGTAACTTGCCGTTGTTGTTTCATTAACGACTTCTCCCGGATGACCAGGTTCGTCTCCATATCCGCCGCAAAGATCTCTACATTTCGCCTGGTTCCAAACCCGCTTTCGTTCTCGAGGCGCTCTCTTGATTTCCGCACAGTTACAGGGAATATTCATCATCCGTTTACTGCCTCCTTCTTTTCCTTTAGGAATCCGCTTTTTCCGGCGATGACATTCATCGACCGAATCTGTCGCACTGCATTCCTTTGAGACTTAGTCCACTCCTTGGAGACGAAAACAACCGTTCCCCGAGGATCGTCCTTAGACCTCCCCGCGCGGCCCGCCATCTGCACCAAGGAGGCTTCATCAAACAGTTCACTGTCTGCATCCAATATGTATACATCGCTTTTAGGCACGGTTACTCCCCGTTCCAGAATCGTCGTGGTCACCAGAAGCCTCGTGTTCGTCGCGCGAAAGTCTAAGACATGATCACTTCTGCTTTTATCCTGCGACGAGGTCCCTTCGATCGGCAGACCCGGAAAATGACTGCGGAGCAACGCGACGACGGGCTCGATATGACGAATCCGGGAGACAAATACAAAGACTTGCGCTCCTCTACGGATTGATGTCTCTAGAGAGGATATCAACTCTTTTCGGAATATCCGCCTGCGGAGGCATGCCTCTACGGATTCCATGTGGATACGACGCGGCACAGGAAGCGGATGGCCGTGAAAACGCGCCGGCACTTTCGCATGCGGCAACCGGCCTGCCCGAACTTCCCGCTGCAGATTGGCTGGAGGCGTAGCGGAAAGATATATGAATCGGCCCTCCGCCTTGCAGGAGTTCCCAGCGGCATAAGCAAGCATCGGATCGTTATGATATGGAAAAGCATCCAGTTCATCGATAACGACGAGGTCAAAGGCATGGCTAAAGCGCATAAGCTGATGGGTTGTCGATAAAAAGAGCCGGCCTTCCTCCCACCGCTGCGGGCTTCCGCCGTATAGGACGGCCATTTTTTCTTCTGGAAAGGCTTTAGCCAGCCGCGGAGCCAGCTCCAGGACGACGTCCCGGCGCGGAGTCGCAACGAGCACTTTCCCTCCGCGATCCAGCACATAGCCCAGCAGCGGAAAGATCATCTCGGTCTTGCCTGCTCCGGTCACCGCCCAGAGCAGGAAGCGCGGCGAAGCGGGAGCCGCGCGCTGAGGCAGCAATCGAGCCCAGCCGCGCTGCGGTACCGGCGCTGTCCCGGCGGCTGGAGCAGCTGCCTCTGGCAACGGCTGCGCCAAAAACCGCAGCGCGGCGCCCGCCGCCTCGCGCTGCGCGGGGCTCAGCCCCCACCGGTCCAACTGGGACACGGTGGGGGCCCCCGCCGTGCCGCCTACGCCCGCAGGAACCGGCGGCGGCACGGCCATGGCGCTACTGCCGCGCAGCAGCAGCGCACAAGATCGGCTGCGCCCCAGCGCGAGGCAGGCCTCGCAGTAGGCGCAGCCGCTGCAGCCGCACGACCCGCGCAGGGTGTGCGGCGATGCACCCCGCTGCCGCAGCGCCGGCAGCGGAGCTCGGGGGCCCGCCGGCCGAGGCGGCGGGCCCGTGCGGGCCGGGCGTCAGCGAGCGCGACGCCCGACGTGAGCTGCACGCGCCCCTGCAGGTGCGCGAGCTGCACCGCGGAGCGCCAGCCCCGGCTCAGCTCCGGAAGGCGCTCCGCAAGAAGCTGCTGCAGTTCAGCCTCCAGCAGCGACCTGCCCTCCAGCGCGTCTGCGATCCGCGCCGCCTCTAGCTGCAGCTCTTCCCAGTTCATCGCTGCATCCATCGCTTGCTCCCTGTCAGCCTGCGGACTACCTTGCTCTTCATTAGTCCATAGCAAACAGGGAGTTTCCAGCCGAGAGGAATTTCCCGGATCTCTCTCGCCTTCCAAAAAGAATTTCAAGTTAGACGCTATGTAACTCATCCAATCTCTTGGCTCCCAATGATCCATCTCCCTGGAACTCCGGAAGCCATCTCTAAGTAAAACCGCCCAGCCTAACGGCATCGACCCGGAGAGTAGCACGATAACCCTAGGCGAAGCCATCTGTTCCCCCTTCCCCGCAACTCTCCCATTAAAATCCCCCCTTTGGCTATCGACCTTACACTTCTCTTTTCCTTTGACCCACCACCATAAATCCACCCTGCAATCCAGACTCACCCCCAACTCCCACCCTTGTTCCAGTCTGACTGCATATAGACTCGCCTTCATCCTAACCCTCCTTTATAACCTTCTAATCTATCGAGCATTTAATTTATCCCTTTTTTAACAATATCTGATGATTCATGGCCTAGCTGTAATATTTGCAACTATATATAAAATTTACGGAAAGACGCCACAACACAAAAAAGCACACTCCTGGGCCTTTGGCCGTCAAAGAGTGTGCTTCACACTTTACATTGTTTCCTGATATTTATTTGTCGTTGCAAACGCATTTTACACATGGACATATGGGATTTTAGCCGCCTCCTGGGGGACACGGAGATCCACATATACTTGAATTTCCTCTTCCGTCCATGCGGTCGCCTGCCGGCTGATCTCATCAGCATCTGCCGTCATCAGGCCGATCGTAGTCAGCTCGATTCCAGCCTGGTCCCTAAGACGTTGAATGATCGCTACCGTATCATCCTGCGACGCTTCATCCAGCACCGTCACTTTAACGGATTCGCCGCGAAGACGCGCATACCATGATAACGCTCTTAAATACCATTCCATCTGATTCCCATGATTATGGGTTACTAAAATATAATGCAGTCTTTTGCCATCCTTGGGCTTTTCCCTCAGGAGTACTCCGTGCAGGAAATGCACCAGGACCGCCGCTAATCCATAGCTAAGTACAATCCAACCCATGTAAGAAACCATGGAACCCCTCCTTTGTGGGGGCCGTTCAATAGCAGCAAGTTGATTGAGCCGCTAATTGAACGCTCCTATTATAACGACAATATATGCCGCTATGAAGGAGTCGGTTCCTGGGCTGTGGTTCCCAACCATCCGGTTACCCGCCGGAGAAATATGTACGCAGCCCTGCAGATGGAATGAATCCATGATTCTGAGGGAAAAGGATGCAGCCTAAATATGTTACTGAAACTGAGAAATAAACATTTAGTCCTCATATTTCATGATCCAGTAAAAAATGGCAGCCTAGCACGCAAAAGGCCTTCTCGCAACGGATTCAGGACGCAGTCTCCCGCTATTCCTGTATCGCCGCCTATAGGCGGTTGGTGCGATAGCCGGTCTTCATGTCGGTTATCAGGTTACAGGGTAACCCATCCAAATTTGATCGCATTAATTACCGCTTGCGTCCGGTCATCCACGTCCATTTTTTGCAAAATGCTGCTGACATGGTTTTTAACCGTCTTCTCGCTAATAAAAAGATGTTCGCCGATCATTTTGTTGCTGCGGCCTTCAGCCATCAAACGGAGCACTTCGGCTTCACGGCGGGTGAGCGGATTATCTTCGCCTGCCACAAATTTAACGCCAGCTTCGCGGATCGCATTGTCTTCGGCGATAGCGCCAGTCTCGCTTAAATACTCCATACGGCGAAGCTGCTGAATCAGTTTGCCCGTTACTTTCGGATGAATAAAGGCATTGCCCTCGGCAACGGTGCGTATCGCATTAATCAGAGACTCGGCTTCCATGTCCTTCAACAGATAGCCGGTAGCTCCTTTACGAAGCGTCTCAAAGACGTAACTTTCATCATCATGAATCGATAAAATAATAACTTTAACTTCCGGAAGCGCCTCGCGGAGCTCGGCTGTTGCATCCACCCCGTTTAATAACGGCATGTTAATATCCATGAGGACAATCTCCGGATGAAACTGCTGGCAGCATTCCAGTACTTGGATGCCATCGCCGCACTCTCCGACCACTTCGATGTCTTCCTCCATATTCAAGATCCGTTTTAATCCCTCGCGAAACAATTGGTGGTCGTCAGCCAAGAGTACTTTAATAGTTTGTCTACTGTTAGAAATGAGGTTATCCATCCTGGTACTC
Source organism: Paenibacillus sp. FSL R5-0407 (assembly GCF_038009185.1). Lineage (NCBI taxonomy): Bacteria > Bacillati > Bacillota > Bacilli > Caryophanales > Paenibacillaceae > Paenibacillus > Paenibacillus sp. FSL R5-0407. The sequence continues at coordinate 3,175,853 of NZ_JBBPAX010000001.1, forward strand.
CTTTCTCTTCTCTGCGTTAGTCGGAATGTGGATAATGACTTTAGTGCCCAAATTCGCTGTTGACTCGATTTCCATTCTTCCTTCTAGCAATTCCACCCGTTCTCTCATCCCGATCAGACCAAAATGGGTATGCTCCTTCGTCTTCTTCTCCAATTGGTCCACTTTGAAACCTAGTCCGTTATCCTGGACTACGATTTTGACCATTTGAGCCTGATAGGTGATGTCCACTCCTACGTAAGTTGGGAAGGCATGCTTGGCTGCATTGGTGAGAGCCTCCTGAACCAGTCTGAATACCGCTGCTTCCATTGGAGAAGACATCCGGTGTTCCTTGCCTCTTGTTTCGAAGGTCGTCCGGATTTTCGTTTTTTCCTCAAAATCATGTACATATTTGCGCAATGTCGGAATTAAGCCGAGATCATCCAAAGCCATCGGCCTTAAATTAAAGATGACTTTCCGCATTTCTTCCAGACTGGAGCGGACTTGACTCTTCAAATCTATTATTTCGTCCTGCACCATCTTAAATTCCTGCTTTGCAAGCATTCTTTCTACAATTTCCGTCCTAAGAACTAGATTTGCGAGCAATTGTGCAGGACCATCGTGAATTTCCCGCGAAATCCGCTTTCGTTCTTCTTCCTGCGCCAAAATAATCTTCAGGCCGATCATCTGCCGATTCTTCGCCGACTCCAGAATCCGGGAGACCTGTCCCAATTCACCGGACAAATACTCCAAAACGACGCCCATTTGCGAACTGACGGTTTCCGCGCGTTCCACTGATTGCTCGACATTGCGCGCCCTTTTTTGCAATTCATCGCGGCGGGCTTTCAAATACATTTCTTTTTCACGAAAAATCAAAAGATCCAGTTGAAGCTGGGTAGCTTTCTCATAGGCTTGCTTGATGTCCTCTTCCTTGTACCGCACAAAATCCCGGCTGACTTCCGTCAGCCGGATGCGGGAACGCCGGTAATTAATTTCAAGTTGATCGACCTTTTCCACGGTCTCTGCCGTTTCCTTTACCACTTGCTGCAGCTCATTGTTGAGCGTTTTGAGCTCATTTCGCGCAGCATCCAGGATCTCAAGGATTTGCAGCTTGCTGTTTTCCATGACGCCAACGGCGTTCTTTATAACACGGTCAATTGCATCAGCTTGATAATCTGCCACTTCAACCTTCTCCATTTCCAAGTTTCCATTTATCCAAAACTTATCATATCACGATTGAAGGGTAATCGTTTTGGTTTTCTTTTCCCAATTTACGTTAATTCCTAGTTGTTCAGACACCAATCTTAGAGGTACTAAAGTCCTATTATTGGCTATGATCGGAGTAACTGCGGACTGTTTCGCAGCCCCGTTCAACATATATTCCTTCTTGCCGACCGTTAATTCAAGGACTGTGGTACCACGCGTTACGGTAATTTTCTTCGCCTTTGCATTCCAGGCCGCTTGTCCGCCAAAAGCATCCAGCACATATTTGATCGGAACATACGTCGTTCCGTCCTTGATCAGCGGAGCAACATCCAGCGTCTGCTTCTTACCGTCAACCGTCATGCTGCTCTGACCCGCTACCATTGTCACAGTTGCGCTAGGCATTCCGGTATCCCCACCCGTAACAGGGGCTGTAAAACGGATGTTGTCAAAAGATACGCTGCCGGTCAAGGCGCGTTCATCTTGTCCCTCTTCCAGATTGACGACATACAGCCGTTTCAGCTTGGCCGGATGTTTGATGGCGCTCGCGGTCAGGTCCACGGTGATTGTTTTCCAGCCGGTGAAATCAAGCGGCCGCGCGAGATCCACGTAAATGCTCTTGCCGTCCGCAGCGGCAAACTCGGCCCGCAGCCAGTTCAGACTGGCGTCGCCTAATACGTCAATCGCCATTGAAGTGGCGCCTTCCGGAATGGTTTTGCCTGTCGTGCCATTGATTTGGGCGTAAGCGAACTTGTTGCCACTGCCGCCGGTAAGATCGTAATCCAATTTCAATACCTTGGATTTCTCGCGTTCTCCGGTACCCTGAACAATAGCAGCCGTTCCTTTGGTTTCAGTCGGCAATCCTGTAAACGATACAGGGTAGGTGGCATTCTCAAAATTCTCCCAAACCTGCTCCGAAGAAGCCGAGAATACGATCGGCGTACCGCTAAATCCATCATATTTTGGCGTAGCGTAAGCTACTTTTGCTCCATTGTTTACGGATTGAACGCTAAGCACTCCATTCTGGACGCTTGCCTTCATCCCTGTGAATTCCCACTTCACGGACTCATCCGGAACGTTCACGGTGTTTCCGTTTTTAAGTTTGGCAGTAACCGGTACGGATACCGAAACCCCGGCTTCCAGGGAAGCAAAGGTCGTTACAGGCGTCAGACTGCTTAGGTCCGCCCCGCCAAGCACGGTTACTTCCATGCTGTCCTTGCCGTCACCGCTGACCGCCGTAATTTTCGAGGTTCCTGCTTTTATACCCTTAAACCCTTCGCCGGTCCAGGCAACATTGCCGTTGTCCGATTTCCAGGTCGCCTGAATGCCCGCCGCATCCACCGGGTTATAGTAGATGTCGTAGCCTTTTAACGAATATGCAGCGGTTTGACCGATCAGCAAGGTAGAAGCCCCGCTAACCTTCAATCCTTTCAGCGCTCCTTGAGGCGCTGTCGTATACACCCCAAGCCCGTTGGCCACTGCACGTTGCCCAGCCGAGCCGTTTGAGGTTGTAAAGGTCAGTTTCGCCTCCGTCTCCGCTAGAGGGCGGGTAACCATCGTCGTAGACCCGCCGCCGTCCAGATTGACACCTTTCCAGACGCCGATCGAAACCATGAATTTCTGCAGCTCAGCCAATGTCAGACCGGAGCTGGAACCATTCTTTTCAACCGTGATAATGTATACTTTCTTCCCGTCTTGCGAATATCCGACCGCAGTACGGGCAACAGCGCTGCCGCCGCTAATCGACGTGGTGGAACGAGTAAAAGCCGATGCCTTACCTCCATCTACCAAGAGGGTGTGCCCGCCGATCATCATCTTGAATTCCGACGGATTCAATTGCTGGCCGCTAGTTTGAGAAACGAGTTGGTAGGAAGCATCCACCCGCTGGCCCACCGTCATATGCGTGGCGATAAAGTCTGCAGCTTGTCCATGCGCACGCAAAATATAGCCGTCCGAAGGTACCTGTCCGGGAATCGCAGCTTGATAGGATATTTGTTGAATAACGCCTCCCTGCACCAGCACTTCGGTCGGAGTCGTTCCGCTTGCTTTCGGGCGTTCCTCGGATTTCCAAGCGCTTGTATAGATGAACATATTATTCACGTGGCTGTACGCTTTGTCCGGTTCCGTCGTATAAGACTCCTGGTTAATCCCCGTAAGCGGGAATGTCGACCCGTCTTCCGCCATCACGGTACCCGTAAAATTATAACGGTCAATCACCGGCGTATTATCGCTTCTCACGCCAAATGTAAACATCCCCTGAAGCTTCGCCGGGCTGGTTACCAGCGTTCCTTGAGACACGGCCGCACCCATCGGCACGCCTTGTCCTCCCGTGGCAAAGAAGTCGCCGTTCACGCCGGCTACCGCACCGGTTTCTTGCGCCATGCCTTCCACGGATTGTCTAGTCGTCACTTGGCCCCCTTTGCCTGTCATCACATCCAATTGGACATAAGGATTGCTCAGATCCACTTCAATTACATCGGCCAGTACTTTTACCTGTTTACCTGAGCGCGTTGTTGTATATTGATATTTTACCAGCTTCGCGCCGGACGTAATGTCTTCAGTTCCTAATTTGGTCGCCTGACTTTCCGCCGCATATACGGTAGACGTTGTTCTTCCAAACGGCTCCATTAAAACCATCGGCTGAATCCAGATCAAGCCCGCTAATGAGACCAGAATCAGTTTTTTACCTTGGCCAGCCGCCATCCGCACTATTTTAGCCCTTTTCCCGGCTTCCTCTCTCTTAACAACCATTTTTGTAAGCTACTCTCCCATCTTATTGCAATCTGTTATCCCGGGCTCTGTCCACCCGCGGGAATCTAGTACATAAATAATAGACTACAAAATGCCGGAAAAGTTACGAAAAAAAGCAAATTTCATGGAATTACAGTTGGACTACTATATACATAATTGCTATAATTACCCTATAAAGTGACGAAGAACGTCCTGACAATCTGATTGATTCAGAGGGTTGGGGCTTTTTTGTGCTTATAAATCAATTTGGGGGTCGGTAAGTGCTATGACAGGAAAGTTTGAATTGGCGTATGAAGTCTTTTTGAAGTCTCACATGGATTCCAAATCCAAGGATCGAGAGGAACTGCTTTCCGTAAATCACGGTTACGAAGAAATGCAATTTCTCAAAAATGTATGGTGGCCGCTGTTCGGCAACTTGGATCATCTGTATCCGGAATACGAGGTTCGCGATTGGAGCGGGAAGGGCCATTTCGCGGATTTTGCTTATTTGCCGGGGCATCTGAAATTCCTGATCGAAATTAAAGATAACGCCTATGAAAGAGTAGCAAATCGCGAGGACTATGCCGACGGGTTGAACCGCGAGCTATTTCTTCAAGCCTCAGGCTACCGGGTCATTTCTCTTGCCTACGACGATGTGGAGCAACGGCCCGAATTATGTAAATACTTGCTCCAGATGCTGCTCATCCGTTACCAGCCAGGCCTACACTCTACAGATCGTCCATTATTTGCGGAAATGGAAATGATTCGCCTCGCGCTAAACTCACCTCTTCCGATCTGCTCCCAAAATGTCGCAGAGCACTTTAATACCGATCATCAAACCGCCATTAGAATGCTGCAGTCTTTATGTCAAACAGGTTGGCTCCGCCCCCTATGCACCAAAGCAAGTGAAGGAATCCACTATTATGAAATGATCCGAGGAAAGGATGAAATGATGGATGAAGCGGTGCTCAATAGGCGTGTGGAGGCATTGTACACAAAAACAAACCTCCCAGTGACCCAAAGGGCACCGGAAGGCATTTGTAATTAAATATTATTCAGTTTATCCAGCACGCGTTTAAGCATGACAGCGGCTTGGGCACGGGTTGCGTTACCACCCGGTTGGAACATATTCGCGGATACACCTTGAATAATCCCCTCTTTTACCGCTATTGCGACCGTGTCCTTGGCCTGGATTTTGGCGCCGTCTTTGAATCGGGTTAAGGTCTGTGTGCTCGCTCCGTTCGCCGAGGTATTATACCCGGCATACTCCATAGCTCTTACCATCATGAGCGCCATCTGCTCCCGGGTGATGTAGTTGTTCGGCTTGAAGGTTCCGTCGGGATACCCATTGATGATTCCTGCTTTGGCCGCAGCCCCGATATATAATCCCGTCGTACTTGATGCCGCTACATCGGGGAACCTGCTTGCGCTTGTCACATCCAGAGGAAGACCGAGCCCTTTGGCGAGGAAGGTGGCAAATTCAGCGCGCGTAATTTTTTTGTCCGGCTCGAATTTATAGCTTTTGCTGGCGGAGGCCGGGTCAACAATCATCTTGCCGACCAGTTCGGCGATGTCATTTTTCGCCCAATGATTCGCCGTATCCTCGAAGTACCCGTAGCCTACAGCAGGCCCAACAACCGTATTTCCATTGATCTTTGCTATAAATATTACGCCTGCTCCGCTGGTCTTCACTGCTGACGGCATGTAGGCTACCGTACGGGTAGAGAGGTCATATTTGACCAGTGAAGAGGTAACGGACGGCAGCTGTTTGGAAGTCTTAATATACAGCTGTCCTTTATGAGCGACTTCGACTTGATTGGAGCCGCTGTTTGCCGTTACATAGACTTCCGTTGGATCTGCCAATGAGCTTACCGTGACGGCCCCGTTGGAAGGGAGCGAAGGTAACATGCCTCTGGAGACCGCTTCTAATCGGATCACCAGGTTCACCGATGAAAACGATCCGATGCTCAGCGCGCGAGATATTTCCTGATACGGCAGGCTCTGAACAGGTAGCACGTACAAGTTGTTTCCGTATTTCACAGCAAAAGAGGCCTGTTTACCGCTGCTGTATACTTCGATGAGCGGATTCATCGGAATGGCAACTTCCGCTGCTTTTTCAGTTGCAGGAACTTCAAAGACTAGCATTTTCTCCGAGCTGGCAGTACCGGTCAAGAAGTCCAGGGCGCCTTTTAACTTGGTGCTGTCCAAGGTGTACTTGGAAATCGTCTGTTCGTATCTCGAACGGTCCGCTGTAATTTGTGCTGTATTCGCGGCCAGAACGTATCCTGTTATTCCAAAATCGCTAGCCGACATCAAGGATACGTAAGACGGCTGTCCGACAGTCCCCGTATTCGTCGAAGTCCCCGAAGAACTCGTCGCGTTCGTCACCGGCATTGTGGTATACCCCTTCATTACGTTGCCGGCAGTGTCGTACAGCAAGGTTGGCCCCGACATGTATGATATTTCGATGGCCTGGAGTGAGGTCACCGGATTCGCCAATTTTACGATCACCGTATTGCCGCTGGCAGAAGCGGATTGTACAGTTTGAGAAGTTTTATCCACGGTTACATAAAATTGATTGACTGGGAACCAAGATACCGTTCTAAGCGACGTATTATAGGTAATTGTAATTGTATCCCCTTGGATTACCGCCGAACGGATTCCTTCGGTGATCACATTGTAATTTACAGGTTGAAGATTAATGTACCCCGCCAAGTTGCCGTTCAGATCCGCAATTCCGCCCGTGCCGGATACATAAGATAGTGTGACGGCCTGTTCCTTGGTAAAGGAAGACGCCAGCGTCAGTATCACCTGATTGGAAACAATCTCGACTGCCGTGACGTAAACCGGCGAATTGTTGACCAGTACGGAGAATTGGCTCTTCATCGGAACCGGCGTCGTTCTCAGGGCTTCGTTATAACTGAGCACGATTTTGTTGCCCGAGCCCTCCACTCCAGTAAATTCAGGCGCAACCGTATCGTAAGTGTTCCGGACATAGTAATCGTCAAATCCGGAAATGTTTTGTCCCCGGTAGTCCTGCAACGGGTATGAACCAGGTGAATAAGATACCTTTACGACTTCTCCATTCGATACAGTGCTGGACAAATATAGCGTCACTGTCGATCCGCTTTGATAGATGGAGTCAACACCTTTGGAGTAGCCATCGGCGGTTACCCGGAATTGGTCATACGCATAGGTGGAGACACTTTTCAGCGTATCGCTAAAATATAAAGTCAAGCTGCGGCCGGAGACGGATCCGTCCTTCGGTTTCGGTAGCACCGAATCCATGCCATTCGTAACATCCTTGCCTGAGATCGATCCCGCCGCATTGCCGGAAGTGTCCTGAATCGGACGGATTGAGCTTCCGCTGTAGCTGATTCGCACATTTTGCCCGACCGCTACTCCGGTATCTAACGTGACATACACACTTTCACCGGAGACATAGGCATTACTAATCCGCCGGTTCTCTCCATTAACCGTTACCGTAAAGGCGGATGTCAAAAGATTAATAGAAGCATCCAATGTTTTGTTATACGACAATCGGATCACTGAATTGCTGTACATTACCGCGCTTTGCAATACCGGGGTTGTCCGATCTGAAGTCAACGTTTGGAAAGTCCAGCTCGATGATCCGCTCACACCGGCAAAAAGAGCTCCGGTTACGCTATCCGCAACTGCGCCGGCAGCGATGTCCACGTAATAAGTGGACCCTTCCTGCAGATTACTGGAAGGCGTTACGATCAGCTGACGTCCCGATACGGTCACCGTTGTAGGAATGACGCCTGTAGTGCCTTGCTTTTTGAGAGAAACCAGATTTGCATCTTTAAGTACGATCAGATTATTAAAAGTGGCAACCATTTTGCTAGTCACCGCATTTCCGGTACTCCGGTCGGAAGGAGACAACGAATTGATTTTAAGTGTGCTCGAAGCCGCAGTCCCCGTTGTGAAGGACCAATCTAACGCTGTGGTGCCATTTTTATCGCTGTCTTTGAAAGCCAACGCCGGCACGGATATCGTGTATCCGGTATTGTAGTTCAATTGCGGCAGAGTTATGGTGATTTGGGAGGTTCCGCCTCCCTTAACTTCGGAAGAAGTGACGTCAAAGGCCTTTACCAAGGATGTGCCGCTTGTTGGTGCAGTGAGCAGCAGCTTAATCGTTCCTGCGTCCGGATACACCGGGCGCGTGAAGTTTAGTTGAATAGTATCGTTAATCCCTACATTCACAGCTCTGTTGGCCGGAACTGTTGGAGTCGTGGCATGCCAATCCACCGGATTCCCTTGTACATTGACAAACCACTTCTGTGCATTGCTTATACCTTCGGACGGCTGGTTATCGATATCGACAAAAGCCCCCTGATCTACCAGAACATAATAGCGTTCACCTTTGATCAAATTGCTAACCTGCCAGGACACAGTCTTATCATTGACTACTACTCCAGCATCCTGAACAGATAACGCCAGCACACTATCATTGTTCGAAGCCCGTTTTACATAAATGTTACCGTTACCCTTAAGGATCGGCTTATCAAATGTCAGGCTGAATACCTCGTCCGCCCCCGTCACCGTGGCACCTGTGGCCGGCAAGAACGGATTGATAGCACTGATGACCGGCGGCTTGCTGTCAGGTGCACTCAGGCTGGTAAATACAAGATCAAAGGGTTCAGACGTAGTCCCCGGGTTCCCTGCATCAATAAAAGACCCCGCCGTTCCCTTCACATGATAGACTGCATTCGGAATCAACGGTGTCCCCGTGCCGAGGTGGTTATTGTCCGGCAGTGTAAGATCCAGCCTCTTTGTTACATAGCCTTGCGGAGAAATAGTTTGAGTCAATACAGTCGTAACTACCCCAGGCTTTCCAATTTCCTCGGCTGTGACCTCGATTGTCCCCGTGCCTGCCTTAACCTCCCGATCAAACAACAACTGAATCGTTTTGGTCGCTAGCGGGACCCCCTTGGCCCCTCCAGCAGGCAGCATGGATGTCACCGCAAATGATGTTGCCGGCGCAGCCGATCCCAAAGCCACCAACATCATATTGATGACCATTAACATTGCCAAACCTATCGAAATTTTCTTTCTCATCTTGTCGTACTCCCCTCTCACTCATTGAATGCTCTATGTATGTATTTCAGCACATGGCAATTAAGCGCATACCTATATCTATTAACGGCAAAAAGGCCATCCAAGTTTAGGAAAGGCAAGAAATAGACGTGTACAAATTCTAAGGTAATACCAATAATCATAAATATTTAAGCAGTGATCAAATTTATTTAAATTAATATTTTAAATTTCTTGTTACATTTGCTTGCTGGCTGGGTAAAAGTCATTATTGAGTAATTTTTTATTTAGGAGATGATACATATGAAAAGAGTAATCGCTTCCTTAGCGATCGGCATGCTGATCGGGTCTGCCACTGTTGCAGCAGCCGCCCCGAATACAGTTCAAGCCACCATCGCCAAATTTAAAATTTTGGTAGATGGCGAGACAAAAACCGGCACGACCAACCAATTGGTTTATAACGGAACTACTTATGTTCCAATTCGTGAGGTTGCAGATTTGTTTGGGTATAACACAAATTATGACGGGCCTAAGAAAACTATCGAATTTGCTTCGGCGAATGAAACTGTTGCAGAATGGATTTCTTTAGCAAACTTTGCAGCTTTAAACGAGGCTCAAGTTGGCCAACCCGAAGATAGTGATGATATTATTACCATTGCGAGAAGTGGTATAAGACTTTTCGGAATAAATAAAACTGGATTTACAGATGGTACTGAATCAAAGGTTCTTACGGAGGACGGAAAAACAATCCGTGTTCTGAAACTTAAAGATTCATTTATGTTAAATAAAGAGGACCTGAAGGCTGCTGGTTTTAAAATCTAAATCAAAAAGAACCCATCGATAATTCGATGGGTTCTTTTCTGAATTTTTCCTTACAACCCTGCTTGGGCCTTAAGCGCCTCAGCCTTGTCCACTCGTTCCCAAGGTAAATCCAGGTCCGTACGTCCAAAATGGCCGTAGGCAGCCGTCTGACGGTATATTGGACGGCGGAGATCCAGCATCCGAATAATGCCCGCTGGGCGGAGATCGAAGTTCTCACGAACCAATTCGACCAGCTTCTCCTCGGATACTTTTCCTGTTCCGTAAGTATCTACATTGATGGAGACAGGAGTTGCTACACCGATAGCATAAGCGAGCTGGATTTCTACCTTGTCAGCCAAGCCTGCGGCTACAAGATTTTTCGCTACATAACGGGCTGCATAAGCAGCGGAACGGTCGACCTTTGTCGGATCTTTACCAGAGAAGGCACCGCCGCCATGGCGAGCATATCCGCCGTAAGTATCGACAATAATTTTTCGCCCAGTTAATCCGGCATCCCCTTGCGGTCCGCCGATTACAAAACGCCCAGTAGGGTTGATGAAATATTTGGTCTGCTCGTCCAACAATTCTGCCGGAACGACAGGAAGAATGACTTGTTCTTTAATATCTCTCTGGATTTGCTCCAGTGTGATTTCTTCAGCATGCTGCGTGGATACAACGATGGTATCGACGCGATTAGGCTTTCCATCCACATACTCAATGGTGACTTGAGTTTTCCCATCGGGACGAAGGTATTCCAGGGTTCCGTCCTTGCGAACTTCAGAAAGTCGGCGTGCGATACGATGAGATAATGCTATAGGAAGCGGCATTAATTCGGGCGTTTCGTTCGTCGCAAAACCAAACATCAGTCCTTGGTCACCTGCACCGATATTTTCCGTTTCTTTATCCATTTGTTCCGGATCGCGGTTTTCCAGCGCTGCATTTACGCCTTGAGCAATATCGGCAGACTGTTCATTCAGCGAGGTCAGAACAGCGCATGTATTGGAGTCAAAGCCGTATTTGGCACGTGTATAACCGATCTCTTTTACCGTTTTCCGAACAATGGCAGGAATATCTACATATTCCGACTTTGTACTGATCTCACCGATCACCAGAACTAGTCCGGTAGCTACGGAAACTTCGCAAGCTACACGTGCATACGGATCGTTGGCCAAAAATGCGTCAAGAACCGCATCGGAGATTTGGTCGCAAATTTTATCCGGGTGTCCTTCCGTTACGGACTCGGAAGTAAATAAGTGTCGCCCTTGTATGGACATGAAATCAACCTCCCCTATGGATAGTATGGCAATTGCCGAAGTATCCAATACTAAAAATAATGGCGTGATTGAGGACCCATAAAAAATGAACCTTTTCCTTAGCGGAAAAGGTTAATCCTCAAAAGTCATATTAACGTATTTGCCAAGTCATGTCAAAATAATTAGGACAAGTTCATTAAAATCCTACAATAACATATCTCTTTGGGCTTGAGCCACCAAACGTTTTGTAATTTCGCCTCCGACGGAGCCATTTTCCCGTGATGTTAAATGCCCCCAGCTCCCGCCTGTGCTTGTTCCACCACCAAAGGCTCCAAGCTCACCTGCAAATTCTGTATCCGCTCCAGCCAAGCCTCCAGCTCCACTGACGGGGAGCCCAAATTCTGCAGCGATTTCATATTTCCATTGATTAAGTACTTGGCGGCTCTCTGGGACGATTTTACGGTTACTTCTTGCCATGGATCATACACCTCCAGTAATTTTATACCTCGGATGTAGTATGTGCATGACCTTCAAGGCTAGCCCTATTAATGTTTGTTACTTTTGGCAAATTCATGTGCTTAAAATTAATCGTTTATTATTGGATTTTATATCCGCCTCTTACCATAACAGTCAGGTTATACTTGTTTCCTTCTTGAACTTGAATCCCTCTCCCATCTCTAGGAAAAGAAAGCAAGTGATTGTTCGCAACCGCTCCGCCATTCGCAATGTCCTTACCGTCCGTTAAATCGGCCACCCCATTTGAATCTTGGCTGTATATAACTGCTTTTCCTGCACGAACAACAAATTCTGCACCTGCTGAGGCAATTAGAGTCTGCCCCGGTTTTACATCCACTATAGATACTGCGTCAGACGAACTTCCGCTTCCTTCACCTGTCGATGGCGTGGTCGGGCTGGTAGGTGTTGTTGGAATTGTTGTGGTGCCACCACCTTTGATTGCCTGCTGGATTACTTGGTCGACATAACTTTTGGTCACTACAGGATCGTCTGCGGTTCCTGGCTGATTTGTAACTCCTGCCCCTTCTGCTGTCAAATTCATAAGTGAACCGGCCCATATACCTCCGCCGATTAGTATTGCAGCTGCCATTACCTTCCATGCTGTCTTCACATTATGTTCCTCCTAAACTATTTCTATTACTTACATGATAGTGGTTTTAATAGAAGGGAACAAGCAAAAATCCCTCTCTGTATGAGGGATTTTTACTTGAGCAAATTATTCTAATCCAACAGAAGTGTAATAAAAGCCCTGGCTTCCTAGTTTTATCTTTTGTCCTTGGAATACGTCATATACGTTAAGTTGCAAAGACCCTGCTTTTCTTCCATCAAAAATTGAATCATCAAAGCTGAAGCTTGCACTTCCTCCATTTGTAACTTTAATATCTGTCTCTGGAGAGAATTCCTTTTCAAAGCTGCGGCCCGTTGAATCCACAACTTCAAATAAGTACTTATGAGTAAATTCCCCAATTGTGTAATCCATATTACGCTTCATGTTATAATCGAATGTTACATTTACTGATGTAGAGCCGCTTAGTTTTGCCCGTACGTTTTTAACTGAGAGTGTAAATGGGAACACTTCTAAATCTGCCAAGGTAGATTTAACTTGTGGTTGAATTACGCTTAGCTCCAATGCAGCAGCATTGACATATCCAGTGGACTCTCCCTTTACAGGTGTGAGTTTATTATCGGTTATTCCCTCGCCAACTACTAGCTTCAAGTCGCTTGTAGTTATACTCTTAGGAATTTTGGCCCATAGGGCAATAATACTCTTTTCATCTGGTGCTGTAGAAGTATCAACTTGACTTACAGTAGCTTTATAAGTTTTACCTCCCGATCCTTGGAATGCCCCGGCAAATTGTGATAAATCAATCTGATGGTCCTCCAAATTTTTAGCTTCAAGTTCCGTATAGATTAAATCTGAAGAGGTTCCACTGTAAACAAATGATCGTACTGCCTTTAACTCTTCTCTATGCCCCGGAGTCTCGATTGTATAAGCCTCTCCCTGTGCTATTGTTGGTAATTTAGGCAATGATCCAGCATTGATAAATTGAACCCACTCAGAAGTGCCTTCGCCAACTTTTTCAAGCAAAGCTATTTGCAGTTGACTGAAATCTAAAGATCCAGGGACTTTAGAGACGACATATACATCAGTAGAAGTATTAGCTCCGAGTAATCCTGTACTTTGAGTTGAAATCAATTTTGAATCTGCAGTTAATTTAGCAGAGTCAATCTTGAGAAGGCCTGTCAATTCCGGAAGAATAATTGTTTTGAAACCTGTATTTCTGATATTAATTTTGGCGGAGACTAAATCCCCATCGCTCCAAGGAAGTCTTTGAATGGACTCGAGAGTAAACCCAACAATACCGTTCGTAGTTTGAACAAACTGCTTTTGACCAATCATGTTTTGAACTGGCTGAACCTCAGGAATTGCAAATATTCCTACTGGGTAACTAAATGTATCCTTCGAATCTGCAACAGATGGTAGATTCATAAACAATTGTGGTTTCACTGAACTCACATTAGCTGGAATTGTAACGCTCAAGTTCAATACTCTTTCTTCAAGAGGTTGTAACGTAAGATTCTCGGTAGCTTGTGTTGAAATAGGTAAACGATATCCATCAGATGTTTGAAGTTCAAATTGATACTTCGGAATGGTCACCGTTGACCCGCTAGTATTCCTTAAATTTAACCTCATAGATAGATTATGTTCATCAAAACTTTGCAATATAGTTGCCCCAGTAAAACTGACTGCGATTTTACCGCTTCCTACTGGAATGAACTTTTCAATATTAGGCTCAATTGCTAAGGACTTATTAGAGGCTCCTGGCAATTGCAGCGTTGCAATAGGTAAACTTAGCTTCGTAGTTTCATCGTCTTGAACTAATTGAAGTTCCATTTTTGATAAATTGATACTTTTCGGAATTGAAGTCATTAAATTTAATGATTTGGTATCTTGTGGCTGAATTTTATAATCTACACTAGTTGTATCGGCGGACATTGGATAGCTCGCTCCGCTTGCTGTTTTAATAACGAATTTCACTTTAGGATCTTCGAAAATTTTATATCCTATATTCGTCATGTCGAGGCTTACATTTACGTAATTGTAATCACCTGACACAAAGCTTGCGACTTGGCTTACTTTAGCCTTAATTGGAGTATCAAATACTTTTAAAGTCTTCGATTGATCAGAGGGTGTTGACGTAAGATAGGTTGCTGGAATTTTGAATTGCCCCTTTAAGCTTTCATACCCTGCTTGACTAAAATCCCACTTAATTATTTGAAATACAAGATCACTAACCTTTACATTTTTACCCACTTTAGCTACATAAGTTAAGGTTGTAGACGATCCTGCTGAGAGCTTCTTCTTATCCTTATCCTTAGCCATTAAAGAAGTGCTGTATGTAGTACCACTCGCCGTTTTAACCTTTGACCAATAATCAAGCAGATCTAAAGTCTTACTATCTCCGTTTTTTATAACCAAGGTATAGGTAAGTATACTTTCTTCATCCAAGGTTAGAATATTAACATCGGTTAACTGAACCGTACTTTTCGCAGTAATTTTAATGGGGGACAAATTTGCCAATGTATGAACTACTGTCTTTGTCTGTTTTACTGGTGTCTTTGTAGTTGTCTTTGTTGTTGTATTCCCGGCGGCCAAAGCGCCTTGCGAACTTGTCAATAGTAATGCTATCCCTAAGGATGCAGCTGTTATTGGAATCTTTCTCAACGTATTTCCTCCCATGCAGAAATGTTCTTACTATTAATAACGTTTTCAAGTGGAAAATGTTTCGAAATCTAGTGAAATGAATACAAAAAAACCAGCAAGGGAGCTCCCCTTGCTGGTTCCTTCTTTAGACAATTAAACTAATAAGTTTAATTAGCGCAGTTGGCTTACTACACCATCAAGTGTAAATGCATCTGCAGTATTTCTTTCACTGCTTGCATCTGTGACAGCTTTAGCGTCACCGTTACCTGCAAGAAGTTCGATCATAACTACTTCATTAACTCCCAATTCACCTTTAGTAGTGAATGTAACAACCAATGTATCGTTAGTTGCACTGGTAGAAGCTGCCTCGTATTGGGAAGATACCAGATCAGTACCTGTTACAGATACTTTAACAACTCCAGTATCTTCAACTACTTTAATTGCTTCGTCAAACTTAATAGTTGCCGTGTACTGATAGTTACCGCCTGCAACTGGAGTTCCAGCGGACAAGATGAACGGCTTAGCATCCGAAGGTTTAACGACAGAAGGTTTAATCTTATCTGTTACAGATTTACCAGTTACAGAATCAACGATATGTCCAAATTCGTCTCTAGTGTTAGTAACTGTTCCTACAGATTCAAATGTCAAATCAGTTCTAGGGGCAATTTTCTCGCCATCTTTCAGCGTGAATGTAGCGATTGTCTTGCCACTATCATGAGTATATCCATCAAGTTTCAAATCATAAGTCGCACCTGTAACAGTGGTACTTCTGAGTCGGAACTCATTCGGATCAACATTGATCAGTTTACCATCAAACTTAACTTTAATTTGATCTTTTGCTGTAGCATTTACTTCCGTCACACCAATTTTGCTAAAGTCAGGTGTAATTGGTGTAGGAGAAATGTTACCTTTATCTGCATAAGCATAGTTTCCATCTTGGTCAGCAATCAATGATACGCGCAATTTAACTTGCGAGTAATCTTTAACGCCAGCAACCAATTGACCAAGAGCTTTGTCAGTATAAGGAACTGTGATCTTCACTGTTTCTGGAGTAATCAAATCTGCATAGGAATCAGTTGGAAGAGATTCAAATGTAGAACCAGTTTGTGCTGCCCAGTCAATGTTGTATTTGGAAATTTCACGCGCACTTCCCAAACCTTCTGTTGCAACTGGCTTGCTGAATGTCACATAGAAGTATACATCCCGTTTAGCAGCAGTGGATTGTTGCTCCTCAACCCAGAATCTAGTTACCTTGAATTCGGATGTATCCCCGATTTCAAATGTTTTGGATACTGGAACAATTGTATTAGGTACAAATGCATTATCTTGAACTCCAGTTACTTCAAGAGTATAAGTACCTTTATCCAATTTACCATTCAGTTGAATCGTTGCTTCATCATTGTCACTGTTGAAAGCAATTCCTCTTACCGGATGTCCATTTCCGTTCAAGCCTTTTCCTACAACTACTTTACCATCTTTATCCTTGATAGTGTAGTTTTCTTGTTTCGCTCCCGACGGGTTGCCATTTGTACCAGTGAGATAAACTGGTTCGCTGAACTTAACCTTCAGCACATGGTTAGTACCAACAACCTCTGCAGTTACACTTGTAACTTCAGGACGAGTGCTATCCAGTTCAGGAGTGATTTTCACTTCACGATTAGCAGAGTTGCCGCTATAGTCTGTAGCGCCTTCGATAACAATTGTGTTTTCGCCAACGCTCAGTGCTTTTTCTTTTGTGAAAGTAACGGTGATTTTGTTGCTTGCTCTGTCTAATTTAACTGTGCCATTCTTGGAAGAAATACCGTTGTAAACTTTGCTTACGGATTTCAAAGGCTCGTTAAACTCGATTTCAACCTTTGTAAGGTCAGTAGATTTCGTAGAAACAACGGTTGGAGCTTCTTTGTCTTCAGCTACAGCAAAGCTGTTTTCCACTGGAACTACTTTCAAACCGGAGAAATCTTGAACATTGCTTACAGTCAGCTTATGGTCGCCTACAGCCGATTCAGTGGTAATAATCACACTGTTCGGGAAAGCATATTCCACATAGCCTGCAATGGATTTTCCGTCAATTTTGTAGTTGGAAGTCGAGCTTGCAGTTGTACGATCGATTGGCTCGGAGAATACAACTTTAATCGCTTTAGTTCCAAGCCCTACTACTTCTTTAACTGTAGGAGTTGTAACGTCAACAGGTGTGAATTTAACTTCTTGTTTCAATGTTCTAGCTTTATCGGAGCTCTTCACGCCGTCAACAGTGATCTTAGTTTCCGATTGGTTGACCAGTTGGTTGCCACCATTGGAATAGTATTCACCTTCAAGCGTCAACACTACGCTGCGAGCATCGGAAGACAATACTGCAGAGTCGATTGTTCTGTTGAGTTTGTAGTTAGCTTTAGTTTCTGCAGAAGCCTTATCAACTTCACCGTCGAATTTTACAATGATTTGTTTCAGGTTGTCAGCAGATACGCTTTCTACTTTAGTTGCTGCAGTTACAACATAAGTAACAGTGTGTTTGAGTTCAACACCGTCTTTAGTTTTGAAAGTAACTTCCGTTGCTTTGTTAGCTTCCAGTTCTTTTTCCAGTGTTACTTTAACTACTTCGCCGTTGGAGAGCGTGAACTCAACGTTCTTGCTGTCCTTAACTTCGTATTTAGTTACTGTAGGAACTTGAGCCGCTTCGTAGATTGCATATGCTGCAACTACTGCTTGGGAGCGGGAAGCGTTAGCTTGGTAGTTGATACCTTCTTGCAGGTAACCAGCTTTAACAGCTGCTGCTACATAACCTTTAGCCCATGCGCTAGCAGTGTTGTTAGCGTCAGTAGGAACTTCCAGTTTCAAAGCAGTTACCAGAACTTTTGCAAGCTCTTGTACAGTTACGTTGCCAGTAGGATCGAACAATTTCTTAGTAGCGTCTTTACCATTGAGGATGCCGGCTTGTGTAGCGGCTTCAATGAAAGGAGCTGCCCAGTGGTTAGCTGTGTAGTTCTTATCTTTGTAAGTTGCTACGCCAGTTACTGGCTCCAAACCAATGGATTTAACGATGATTTTTGCAAGCTCTGCGCGAGTCAGTGCTTTTTCCAGGTGGGATTGACCATCTGGGTAGCCAGTCAAAATGCCAGCTTCTTTCAATGCGTTGAATTGTTGTTCGTCTGTCAATTTAGCATCAGCACCGAATGCTACGGAAGCAAACATGGAGAATGCCATTGCTGTAGACAGAGCTACGGATAAAATTTTCTTCATAACCTTTTTTTCTCCTCCTTGATTAACTATCACATGAGAGTTTTCTTTAAATGAATAGCTCGTGTTACTCATTAGCCATTGCACCCCCTTTCCAGAGCCTGAGCAGGTTTCCTATAAATTAGGTCTGCGACGGGAGCCGCAGAAACTTGTAAACAATACCATACGAAATAGAATGTAGAAATAGACTAGTTTCCTAATCCTACCTAGACATTATACAATGAGTCCCTAGTGCCGTAAAGCTAATTTTTCTAATAGATAGACAAGTTTCCCCATAAGGAACATGTTGGGATGTCTAAATTGGTCATCATTGTCAATGCTCTACATCTTAAACGCACGAGATTCGAAAAAGTTGCGGACTTCCGAAAAAAAATTGCAAGATTGTTACCTTTACTAAGGTTCGCCACTTCTACAACATTTTAACTCCGCTTCCGCCTGACGGAAATTAGTATAACACCCTTAAATTTGTCAGTCACTAAGCAACTTTTTCCATTATCAATACCCATAATCTATGTAGTTAAAACGCAAATAAGACGTCCAAATTGGACGCCTTATTTGAATAATATAAGGAAAGGGCTTCCTTTTTTATCTTACTCTCATCGCCAACTGGATAATCCGGGTGCGCATTTGCGGATCCGTCTCAAGCTTGGCATACATATCGTCAATAGCTTGTTTGTTGTCTCTGTACGTCTTCTCATGCGTCATAGTCATATGAGACCATTCAATCAACTCATTCTCAGCTGCACGCAAATCATTAAACGCCTCATGAAAACCCGTTTCGAGTACCAGGCTTTCCATAACCTCCTGAGTGACTTCCTGCAGCTTGGCAGTCTCCTCAATCTTCTTCTCCAATACCCGGGATCTATCCTCAAACTTTCTCTTAGCTTTCGAGTAGCCCAACTGCGGTTTTGCCATGATCGGTTTCATCTGTATAATTTCACCCTTTTGCAAAAATATCTACTACACATGCTATTGTATCTTAATCTCCAACAAATTACAAAATGATGTAACTGGAAAAAAGAACCCCCTTGTCAGAATGATTCACCGAACAAGGGGATCTACTCACTTTATTTCTTTTTAATTGAAGGTTTTAGGGAATATACTTGTTGTCTTCTTAAACAGCTCTACAGCAATCTTTCCGGCTTCCGCCCGGGTCATATTACTATCCGGGTTAAAGTTATATGAAGGTTTCTTCGCGCCCGGAAGCGTGATTTCATTACCAGACATGATTTTTGCCTTCGTGACAGCCGAAATGGCTGGGAGCGCGTAATAATCCATTTTCCCCGAATCCAAGAAGGACTTGGCCAAAGCGTCTTTCAACTTCTTATCATTCGCTGGAAGTTTCAAAGACTTCATTGCTCTGGCGATCATAACCGCCGCATCTTGACGGGTAATCGGCATATTCGGGGAGAAGAAGCCTTCCGTGCGGCCAGTAATAATACCCGCTCTAGCCGCCGTTTCAAGATGATTGAAATCCCAAGTCGCCGTTTTTGCACCGTACGGAACATCAAAGAAAGTTTGTTGATTCTCATCTGCATTAATCGGAATATTAAGCCCCTTCACCAGCAGGGTTGCAAATTCTCCTCGTGTCGTTTGATCATCGGCTCCGAATGCATCGGCACGCAATGCTTCCATAATACCTTTAGAGTACAAAGCATTCAGGATATTTCTGGCCCATGGATGATTTGTAATATCGCTATACCCACGGTTCATCTTCATAACCGTATAATAACCGAATTGGTCAAAGGGAACAGTAATCGTATGTTTACTCGTGTTTACTTCACCCGGGATTCTTTCCCACTTTCCATAACCACCGGCATCGATGTAACGGAATACCGTAACCAGAGTTCCCGCTTGATCTACTACATTAGAATCATAAGATATCGTAAGCTCTCCACGTTGCGAAGGAACAATTTTACGTTCATTCTCGAATGCAGTGAAGAAGCCTTCTGTGGAATAAGGAGCAAGCCCGTTAGTGGCTGCCTTGTATCCTGACGTCCCCTTATCTCCCAATTCCCCAACTCCGCCGCTAATCCAGTAGATATCGGAGACACGTGTAAAATTAGCGGTATCCGCAGTTGAATTAAAGCGGCTGATATACGTATCCGGAATAATTACGTTGTTAATCCCGTCATGCTTATTAATCAGACCACCGTAATCATTGCGGCGTTCCACAACTCCGTCTTTAGGATCGGCAATCCCAAACAACAGCTTGTTATCCGGATAAAACTTTGTAACTCGGTTGTTATTCATCGTCGCTGACTGAAGAACTGTCCCTTTAGGGAATGCAAGCTCCAAGGATTTATTAAACACACTATATTTGTTTGAAGTTTTTTCAACCATGTACTGAGAGTCGATTTCCACGGTTCCCGTGTAATAAACATCGATCGTATCATTAATGGTCGAATCTCCCCGGACGATTTGAATTTTGATCTTCGTTGTTTTGTCCGGTTTTAAACCTACATAGTCATAGGTAAAACGATCTTTCATCTCCGGTTCAGGGCGTCTTGTCGCTTCCCCTTTATCGATAATAACCTTGGTCGCACCCTCTGCTTCAATATCGAACCGGATAAAGTTCTTATTGACTACATACTTGTCGCCGACTGTCGGTTGAGGAGCCAACAAACGGTACGGCGCCAACTCACGAGTGATTTCCAGACGTTGATTTGTCCGTGCCCCCGTCTCGTTAATGAGTTCCAAATTGTAAACATGAGTTCCCGGTGCTTCAAACTTTAAGGAACGAATACGCAGAATAAAGTCATTTTCATTCCCCGTAAGATCATACGCATACCCTTGATAAGTAGATACATCGTACTTGGTCGTACTATCTAAGGAAACAGTAAAGATCTTATCGGAACCGAAATACAAATTAACGTTCTTCGCTCCGCTGCCACGAATGACTAAGTCATATTCTTGTTCGCTGGTGGTGTATTTATTGTCCTTGTACGTAAATTCCGTTGGCAATTCAAAAATCTGTGCGATTAACTGCTTAACAAGCTCTTTTACATCTGTATCTGGGTTATCAAATTGTCCCGCATCCGGAAAAGGAGCTCTGCTCTTACCTACAACAGGTACCTTTCCAGGATGAAACTGTGTAATCGAGGAGACATTTTCGTCGACAATATAAATTCGTAGCTCTTTACGAACCTCTCGAGTATTTCCGGCGTTGTCCATCGAGGTTCCAGTAAACACGATGGTGTTCTCCCCAAAAACAAGCGGGCCTTCCGGTTTGATGTTCAGTTTCAGTTCGAACTTGGTTACTTTCGGATTGGCGCTGAAATCAATGTCCAACCCAGTGTCTTTTCCGTCGGCTGTAGCCCCTTCAACGAGTTTCTTACCATCGATCCCATTAATAAAGTATTGAGCATTTGTAATGTTTTCGAAACCGATGTATTCACCAGTAATTGCAAGCTCATTATTCCCTGTCTTGGAGTTGAACGTATAGGTTTGTCCATCGAACAAATTGTTAATGTAGATATAGTTTTTAGAAACATACGAAATTTTCACAGTTACCGGAGCCGAGTCTGCATACTTAAAGCGGACCTGCTGCTCCCCGTTAGAGAAGCCGGTAATTTTGTAAATGCGTGCATTAGAGGTATCATCCAAGCCGTCAGTAACATCATCGACTTTTGTGATTTTCAGCGTTTTGGTACCCAATGGCAAATAATCACCGATTAGTGTATTCGGGTCCGCTGGTGCCCCTTCGGTACGTACCATGATATAAAAATCGCTACTGCTGACTTGGGCATTATTCAACGATGTCTTGCTCACATTCGAGAGGTCTGAACCATAGGAATCTTTATAATCCGGCAAATACTGCATTTCAGTAATCAAGGTTTGACCGGACAAGTACTGGAAGTTTGCTGTATAAGAAGCTGTAAAGTTCCAGGCAGAACCGTTTTTGCCGTAATTCACTACAACTTTTGGAGTTTGGGTAGTCAATACATTACCGTCATCATCCGTTTGAAGATTAAAGTCGCTTGTACGGAAGGTCACCAAACGATAAGACGGATTTCCGATAGAACCGTCAATAACAACCTCACTACCTGCTACAGGAGTAAAGACTCCCTTATCATTATATAGATTGGAATCCAAAATCGTCGGCGTTACAACTTGTCCGTCAACAGTTATGGAGGAATCATTCGCAAATGACTGGCTGCTTGCGCTGTAAGGCAAGAGTACTTGTACAATCATTTGAGCTTTGGTTAGGTTTGTTGCCGTAAGTGTCGGTTTGTTCTCAAATACTTTGTACTGGCTAGTTCCATTCATAACATACATATCCGTGAACGGATCGGACAATTTAAAATAGTAGACATCCCGGGTAATCGTAATAGAGTCGGATGCATTGGTGAAAACAATCTTCAATTTATTTAGACCCGGTGTCAGGTTTAAAGGAGGCGTAGCAAGTTGGTTGTTGTAAATATCGGTGGACAGTGCCTTGTCGTTATTTACTGTTACCGTTGCTTTCGTCGTATTATGAACTTCACCGAGCAAAGAAATCGGGGAGTTTTCCACAACAACGCGCGTTCCTTCGTTCAAATTGATATCCGAAAGCAATCCGCCGCCGGAGATCATAAGTTTGGATACGAAAGGAATCTTGTCATAGAGGACATAGAAGGACTCAGAGCCTTCCAGGTTACCGAGCATCCCAGTGAAAGTAATTCGGTTCAAACCTGGAAACAATGTCAAATTGGAGGCCGTAAAGCGGCTCTCTGGTTTGGTTGTGTCTTTTTGGACCGTACCTGGCGCCGAATGCACCTTGTCGGCAACCCACAGGCTTTTCGAAGCATCCCATGTCAATTGGTCGACTTGCGCTCTCAACGTGTCGCCGGATACCTTGGAGTAAGTCCCCTTGATCTCAATCGTGGGGGTGTTTGTTATATACACAGTGTCTCTTAAGTTTTCCTTGGTCAAATCCAGATTTGATGTTTTGCGAATATCCAGTATATCCGGACTAAAGTACGTCGTGGACGTCAGGCCGGAATCGGCTGCCTTCGCTTGCTGCATAAGCCCTGAAGGAAACAAGGAACCTACCAATACCATGAGCAAAAGCCACACGATTGATTTCTTGGTGCGTTGCATGTGTTTTATCTCTCCTTTGAATTGGATTGTTGTAGTCCCCGCATCACGGAAACCGTCCAAAAGTCGTATAGTGTTGTTATCGGTCACGATGTGGCATTATTTTAGAAAATTGGCAAAAAAGGATTGGGCAAATTCAAAGAATTCAAAATAAAAAATGGCCCTTGGTGATTAACCAGAGGCCATCCTAAATATGAAGAAGCTATTTCGCCATCTTGGTGAGCCCTAACAAACATGCTAGAAGTTCCTGTGCCCTTGAGTTCAAAGATGGCAACGTAAATACTCTGCATCTTCATCCCCTCAAACCAAAAACAACCCCTGCCACGCTCTAAAGCGTTGGCAGAGGTTGTCCTATTTTACGAATGAAATATCCGTATAATTGCTGTCTTCGAAGATACAATATTGCAGTAGATCTTACTTGGAGCTGTCCTCCGCACCGGCCTTCATTCGCAAGCGGGCGAAGAAGTCGAGCAGCGGGCGCTTCGTTTTGCCGATCAGGCCGATCACCTCGGCTCCGATTTGCAGGAAGAACACCATGACGCAGATGACGACAAAGGTGACCCAGTTGGCGTTGTACATGGCCGCAGACGATTGGATGACAGCCAATACGCCAAAGAAGGCGGCGATGCCGTAAATGATCAGCACGGTTTGGCGATGGCTGAAGCCGAGCTCGCGCAAGCAGTGATGCAAGTGGCCTTTATCCGGCGAGAAGATCGGTTTCTTCTGCATCCAGCGGCGCACGATGGCAAACAACGTGTCCGAAAGCGGTACTCCGATCAAGATCAACGGTGTCAGGAACGACACGATCGCTACCTGTTTGAAACCGAGCAAGGATAACAGCGCCAAGCTGAAGCCAAGGAACAAGGCCCCGGAGTCGCCCATGAATATTTTGGCCGGGTGAAAGTTAAAGTACAGGAAGCCGATAATGCTGCCAAGCAGCAACAGGCAGAGCAGCGCAACCACGACATTACCCATCAGGAATGCCATGACGGTGATCGTACCGATCGCAATCGCGGAAACCCCTGCAGCCAGACCGTCCAGTCCATCGATCAGATTGATGGCGTTGGTGACGCCGACAATCCACAAAATCGTAAACGGAATCGCAATCCAGCTTTCAACCGATGCATACGTATGAAAAGGAATATTTGCAAATTCAAGGCGGATATCAAATCCAAATACGACAACGCAAGCCGTCGCGATTTGAACTAGAAATTTAAATTTGGCCGGCAAATCGAAACGATCGTCGAACGCACCAAGCAATATAGTCATGGTTCCGCCGACAAGAAAGGCTTTGACGAAGTTCACTTCGCGTACCGAAAAACTTTCCGGAAGAAACGGTAGAACCAGGAAGAACGTAATCACAAAAGATAAGAAAATAGCTAATCCACCGAGTCTCGGCATAATTCTTGTGTGCACTTTACGAGCATTGGGTACATCCACCGCGCCGACTTTAACGGCAAACTTCTTTACGAATGGCGTCAATCCCAGTGCCAGACCGAGCGAGACGATAAACCCGATGGTATAAATCATCCACATGTGTATTTCAACCCCCATTTATTCTGCCGGAATGAATTATACTCCGTTTCAGGAGAAACACAACCTCCGTATTTGAGCAATAATACGCTGTTTCGCGCAATAATTCAATGATTTAGCCCATTTTCGTCAGGTTTTCTCCCTCACGCAGTACGCGAACTACGAATTTCGGCAGCGCAAGCATCCTCCGGAAGCGGGTAGGCTCCGATAACAGGCGGTACAACCACTCCAAGCGAAGCTTCTGGAAGGTCTTCGGCGCCCGCTTGGTTTTGCCGGAAATGATGTCAAAGCTTCCTCCAACTCCCATCATGACCGGTACGCCCAGAATCTGTTTGTATTTTCCGATCCAGGGCTCCTGAGTGTCGGCGCCCCGGGCTACAAACAGCAGATGAGGCGAAACCGCCTTGATGGCATCAATAACCTCCTGATCTTGATCAGGACCGAAGTACCCGTCACGAAATCCGACAATTTCCGTTCCCGGATATTGCAAAGTTAACCGTCGCGCCGCTTCCTGAATCACTTCGCTTGTCGTCCCAAGGAGATACACCTTCCAGTGGTGCCGCTCCCCTTCCTTCATTAATTCATGAAGCAGGTCGAATCCGGCTACCCGTTCTGTCACCGGTTGGCCGACTTTTTGTGCCGCCCAGACCACGCCGGTGCCGTCAGGCACGATCAATTCGGCCTTCTGCATCATTTGTTTGTAGGAGGGGTCTTCCATTGCGGCCATTACCATGATCGGGTTGGCTGTAATGATTTGATGAGGCTTGCCTGAATTAACGACTTGCGTTAAATAATTGACCGTATCCTTCATTCCCCATTTGCAGACTGGGATTCCCATAATCGATACCGTCGGCAGAACCTCGACCTCATTTTGCTTCGTCTCCACCTTGCTCACCCTTTGCTCTGTAAAAGTTCAACAATGCGCTGCGCGGGGATCTGGGCTTCGCGCTTCAGTTCCGAAATTTTCGGAGCATGAGACTTGCGCCAAACCCCGCCCTCAAGCAGCAGCCGCTCGGCTTGCGAGGCAACGATCCGTGGATCGAGCTCCTCGGCCGTGCCGACAGGCACGCTGCCGAGGCGGCCCATAAAATGATCGATCTTCGGATCATAAGAGACGCCGAGCAGCGGCACTTCCTGCGAAGCCGCGTAAATGAGGCTGTGCAGCCTCATTCCAACAAGCAGGCGGCAGCGGCTTACTTCGCGGAGCATCTCGTACGGATGCTCCGTCTCCG
The DNA here is from genome assembly GCF_038009185.1 of Paenibacillus sp. FSL R5-0407. Lineage (NCBI taxonomy): Bacteria > Bacillati > Bacillota > Bacilli > Caryophanales > Paenibacillaceae > Paenibacillus > Paenibacillus sp. FSL R5-0407. The sequence continues at coordinate 3,201,670 of NZ_JBBPAX010000001.1, forward strand.
CCGCAATGCTGACGGTGCTTCCGTGTTCTGCCAGGTTCCCCAGGCGCTCCATGACGAAGCGGGAGGCTTCGTCATCGCCAGGGAAATGAAACGGCAGAAAACGGATATGCACCGGAACCCGGCGGCTGAGCGAAGCAAGGCCTTCGGCCAGCTTCGCCAGTTCGGTCCGCTCGGAGTTCCAGAGGCGGACCGATACCCCGACTACCGGCAATTCGCCGGAGTCGGGCGCACTCGAAAACCCGCCGCCTTCAGCATGCGGATTGGGCTCCAAGCCTGCATGCGACTCCACATCTAATCCGTTCTGGAGATCGGCCGCACCTGCAGGGTCCGTTTCCTTTTCCGGCAGGACTATCCCCATCACCGGATCGGGGACGACCTGGACGTCGCCCTTCCGGATCCCCATGCTGCGCACCAGCTCGGCCGATTCCGGATCTCTTACCGAAATGTATTCGCAGCGGCGGAACACCGATGCGATAAAGGGACGGAACAGCTTCCGGCGTACCGGCCCTACGCCTTGCGCATAAATGAAGGTCGGCTTGCCCAACCATTGGGCAATCTTGATAATTCCCAAATAATAGGGAATCGAGCCGAGCCCGGTGGCGTCCTGAAGCAGGCTACCTCCGCCGCTGATCAGGCCGTCGCTGTTCTTTATAGCGTTCCTTACCTCGGCAAGTTTCATCCGATGTACGGACTTCACGCCATAAGTCCGGCTAGTCCATTCAGGATCGATAGATAAAACGACCGGAGTGATCTTCATGCCCGCCGCCTGTCCTTCATGCTCCAAGGCGGAGAGTATTGACTGCAATACAGCTTCGTCCCCGCTGTTACGGTATCCGTAATATCCCGACAGGACTAAGGTTTTAGAAGACGCGGCGACCATTTATCCCAGCACCTTTCAATAATATGCCATATGAGCACGGCGATCAGGCCGACGATAAGACCAAGTCCGAGACCCAGCACTCCGCGAATCAACGAAAGAACTGCCGGCGTATGGATATGCGCGAAAGTATCGACCATGGATAGCTGTCCCATTACCGCAATGACCATGGCATACAGCGCCCACCGATAACGGAAAGCAGCAAAAATGCCTACAATGAACAGCGGATGCGCCAGCAAAAACTCTTTATTCCGCGGGCGTACGCCAAACGTATTTTCAAGGAAGGAACGGAACCAGGCTTCTCCCGGAAGGAGCGTACCGGCATTTCCTGTTCTCGATAAATAGTAAAGAGCGGCGACACCAAGCACGGCTGCGGCAACGACCCAAATGAGCGTAATCGGCATCCGCAGCCAATTGCGCAGTTCCTGCCATACCGAAGAACCTTGATACAGGAACACATAAACGGCAATCAAAAAGATCGGCCCCAGGTGAAGCAAGCTTACACCGCGGAACTGATTAAGCACGAGGCTGTAAGTAATGTTATTCAGCAGCGCAATTACGAACGGAACGGCCGCCAGCGAAATCAGCGCTGTTTTAATATAAAGAACGATCGTATGGGTCAATCTCCGCCCGGCTGAAATATCCGGATGAGCCCCCTTGATTTCTTTAACCTTGCGGATCGCAAGGATCGTCGCTATCGTCGGCGCGCTGATGGCAACGCCCAAAGCTAACGCCTGCTCAAACAGAGTCGGCTTCAGGACGTAAAGTCCGGCGGAACCGATCAAGCCCAGCAGGAAAACAAGCAGTGTCAATGGAGCAATAAAGTAAGAAACCAGCAAAGCGCAGAAAGCAACTCCGCCCAGAACAACAAACGCCTTTAGGTATTTCTGCCAAGAAGAATCATGAATTTCAAAGGCTTCTGCCTGTCCCATTTCGAAACCATTATCTTGAATGCGCTGAATTGCCCCTTCCGGACCTTGCAGCGAATCGATCAAATTGTTGATCGGGTTCGTGATAGCCGCTTTAGCCGCATCCTTGGAAGGCGAAGCATTCAGATATATCATCCGGATATTCCGGTCCTTTGTTGCAAGCACGAACCGGTCGGACAAGGTTTTCTTATCCTGTCCAGCCTCAGTATCGGACAAAGAATGCAGACGTACGATATTGTAATCCGTCAAATAGGCCAGTGTATTCAATCCTTTTTGCGGAGCCTTCAAATTCTCGATGGCTGCCAAACCGATACCGTGCTTATTCAACAGATCCGCAAAGCCCTGCAGACTGTTCATAGCACCGTTATCCTGATACCCCTTCACGGACTCCCCGTCAAAGAGGATACGCTTCACTCCGTTTTCCGCTAAAAAAGACAGTTCCTGATCCAGGGCATCCTGGTCATAACGAATATTATCCGATAACCGTGGGAGAATATTGAAGCCTTTGTCACGCAACATTGCGAATGCAAAAGGATCCATCTGCATCGGCTTCATTACCGCCTCTTCCATTCCCAAACCGATTGCAAGCCCTTCACGGTCTTGGTACCGCCATGGCATCACGGGAATGTCCAGGTTACGGAACGTCTCCTCGATCATAGGACGCAGCTCTTGTTCGTTCTCCGTACTAGTAAAAGCGATATAAGTATAATTCCCCTCAGGAGAAACGACCGTTTGCGTCATCTTTGCCACATCCAGCGCGTTAAACACCATAATCCGGCGCGCCTTCGACAATTCATCCAGCGTGCTTTCAAACATCGCTATCGTATTAACGCCGGCCGCCTTTATGCGATCCAGCTGTTCATCCATGTAAGCTGCCGGATTGGCCTGATAAGACGCAATGTCCAGCAACCCCCGATAATTGAAAACAAACTCTACCTTATTTGCCGACGACTCGGTTTGTACCCGCTGTACGATTACAGGCAAAGAAGCCACAATACCAACTATAACCAAGATCCACAACCACTTGCGGGAAGCGTCATTCCACCGCTGCCAACTTCGAATCACAAAGGTACCTCCTCAAAAGTAAAAAATTATGCGTCTACGCGAGCCAGCACTTCATCTTGCAAACGGGCAAGGCGCGCTTTGGCGTCCTCGTTCGATGTGCCGCGTACCGCGAAGTAGAATTTAATTTTTGGTTCCGTTCCCGAAGGACGAAGACAAAACCATGAGCCGTCCTCCAAAAGAAACTTCAGCACGTTTTCCTTAGGCAGGCCGTCCAGTCCTTGCGAATAATCCAGCAGATCCGTCACTGCGACACCCGCGATACTCTTAGGCGGATTACTGCGGAAGTCATTCATCAGCGCGCCGATTTGCGCAAGCCCGTCTTTCCCCTTCAAAGTCCGGGATGCTAGAGTTTCACGATAATATCCGAATGATTGGTACAGCTCCTCCAACACATCGATCAACGTTTTCCCTTGGCGTTTATAATAAGCCGCCGCTTCACAAATCAATGTCGAAGCTACGATGGCATCCTTATCCCGGGCATAGTTGCCGGCCAGGTATCCATAGCTTTCCTCATAACCGAACAAATAAGTATGCTCGCCCGATTTTTCGAATTCGTTCATCTTTTCGCCGATATATTTGAATCCGGTCAGCGTATTAAATACGGTTGCCCCGTAGTGACGGGCGATCGCGGCTCCCAGCTCACTCGTAACGATCGTCTTCACGACCGCGCCGTTCGCAGGAAGTTTTCCGGTTTCTTTCATTTGACTAAGAACATAATGCACAAGAAGAGATCCGGATTGGTTTCCGGTTAAAATTTCATACTCTCCGTCCGCATTCTTTACAACCGCGCCCATACGGTCCGCGTCCGGATCCGTACCGATGAGAATGTCAGCGCCAACCTGTTTACCAAGCTCGATCGCCATAGCAAAGGCTTCGCGCTCTTCCGGGTTCGGAGATTTCACTGTAGAGAAATTGCCGTCCGGCAGCTCTTGTTCTTTAACGATATGAACCTGGGAAAATCCGAGCTTCTGCAGCGCTTGACGGACCGGAAGATTACCGGTTCCATGCAGTGGCGTAAATACCACAACGACGTCCTTGGCCGCACCCGAAACCATTAACTCGCGGTTTACGCTGGTTGCGGCTACCGTTTCCACGAAAGCCTCGTCTTCCGCTTCTCCAAGCCATACAAGCAATCCCTTGGCTTCGGCCTCTTCACGGCTAAGACGCTTCACTTCAGCAAGCGAAGTCAACGCCTGAATGTTCCCGATCACGCGCTCTGCTTCATGAGGCACGAGCTGACCGCCGGAAGCATTGTACACTTTATAACCGTTATATTCAGGCGGATTATGGCTCGCCGTAACCACGATGCCACCGGTTGCCTTCAAACTGCGCACCGAAAAGGACAACTGCGGCGTAGGGCGAAGCGACGGGAACAATTTGGCAACAATGCCGTTGCCGGCCAAAACAAGCGCGGCTTCCAGCGCGAACTCCGGAGAGAAATGACGGCAATCATGGGCAATGACCACCGATGGCTGGCCAGCCTTATCGCCATGCTCCTCCAAAATATATTTTGCAAACCCCTGGGTAGCCCGGGCAACCGTGTAACGGTTCATTCGGTTGCTGCCTGCGCCGATTACGCCGCGAAGCCCCCCGGTACCGAACTCCAGCTCCCGGTAAAACCGGTCTTCAAGTTCGGATGGATTAGTGTCCAAATCGCGCAGCTCCTGTTTGGTTGCCTCATCGATGGAAGGATCGTTCAGCCAGCTTTCTACTTTTTCTCTAATGTTCAAGTTCAACTCAGTCATGGTTTCAAAAGTCCTCCTAAACAAAATTTTATCTAACTCAGGATAACGCAAACATAATTTCGCCCTCTGCGACAATTTTATCATCGACTTTGGCGACTGCTTTGCCCTTGCCAATCGAGCCCTTCATACGGGTGATTTCCACTTCCAGGCGAAGCTGGTCGCCCGGAACGACCTGTCCGCGGAAACGGAAGCCGTCCATGCCGGCGAGGAAACCGATCTTCCCGCGGTTGCTCTCCACATTTAGAATCGCAGCTGCCCCTACCTGGGCCAAAGCTTCAGCAATCAGTACCCCTGGCATCACCGGATAATCGGGGAAATGACCCACAAAAAACGGTTCATTGATCGTTACGTTCTTGATCCCGACGGCTCTCTTGCCGTCCTCCATCTCCAAGATCCGGTCCACCAGCAGAAATGGCGGGCGGTGCGGAATAATCTCCTGAATTTGCTTGATATCGAGCATTATGTAATACCCCTTTCCATTTTTCATAAATCTCAAATTGGTTATGCTTAGACATCGGATTTAAAGTTTCGTATAAAAGATCAGGCGGACGGCCACACTGTAATTATCCTTCGCGTCTGCAGAAGCGGAGGTTAAGATAAGGGGCTTATCCGCAGGCGGCCTATACCGCTTTCGGATAAAGCCCTTTTGATTTTCACACTGGTGACAGTCCCCCATCATTATACATTTTATGGCCTTAAAAAGAAAACTCCCGATTCCGGGAGTTTCTGTAACTTTTTATTCAATTTCTTCCATTATATAATAACTCTTAATCAACAGGCCGCAGGCTAAGGTGCGAAAACCAAGTCGAACACATGCCGCCAGGTTTCCCACTGCCAAACGCCGCCTATCTCCTGCTTCCCTAACACCACATAGCCGACAACCGTTCCGCCGACCAAGGCAACTACCAGAAACAATAGCACAAGCACGATTCGCAGGAGGGTGATCCACCCGGACCGTTTTGCAACAGCCGGGCTATTCTCTTCGGTCATGAAAGTCCACCTACCCGCGCAAGTTATTGGCCAAGCCCATCATGGTTTCACTGGACGAGAGCGCCCGGGCCGCAAGCTGATAAGCCCGCTGTACCTGCAGCATCTCCGCCATTTCATCCGTCAGATTGACATTGGAGCCTTCTAACGCCCCTTGCCGGATCTGGGCCTGCTGAGCTTGAGGAAGCAACGCCGTTTCACTCAGGACATCCGCTTCCACTGCACCGGAAGCAAGTACAAACAGATTTCCGTCAACCTGTTCCAAGGCTTCCGGCCGTATTGGAGTCAGCAATTGAATCCGCCCAAGATCATTCACTTCATTTCCGGAAACCGCACGGATATTTCCCTGTCCGTCAATTTGCAGCTTCGAACCCGCCGGGACCGCAATACGTTCATCATCCGCATTCAATACGAATTGACCCATATTGTTGACCAGGTATGTGGATTCAGGATCAGAAGGATCCTGTTGAAGATGAAAATCGCCGGCCCGGGTGTAAGCCTTCCCGCTCTCGGTAAGCACCGCAAACAATGCATTTCCTTCAATGGCAAGATCCGTTGGATTATCGGTTAATTTAATGGAACCTTGGGTGAAATTGCTCGTAATCGACGTCATTCTGGAACCGAATCCGAGATCAAAACCGGAGGGTGTTGCCCGCCCAGTCAGCTCCATCTTGGAAGTCTGCTTCTGGACACGGGTCAATGTGTCTTCAAAGGAAGCTTCCTTTCGCTTATACCCCGTAGTATCCATATTGGCGATATTGTCGGAAAGCAAATCCAAACGCTGCTGAATCCCGTTCATGGATACCATGGCGCTGATCATGGAGTTATTCATATGGCACCTCCTTTAATTTAAACTTGGTCTAGACGCGGCCAATATCATTTACCGCCCGATCCAGGCTTTTATCATAATATTGGATAATTTTCTGATTCGATTCGTACGCACGTTGGGCAGCAAGCAAATCAACCATGGCCTGAGCGGTATCCACATTCGAAGTCTCCAGGTATCCTTGACGGACTGCAGCTTCATCCTCCACCGTAAGCCCGATGCGAATATCCGCAGCTTCGGGATCTTCAGCCCGGTATACGCCATTGCCTTCACGAACCAATTCTTGAGGCCGGTTGACTACCGCCACTCCGAGTCTGGCGACCGGGACAGCGACTCCATTCTCATAATAAACAAAATTACCGACGGCATCACTTTGAACCTGATTAATCGACATTCCAGCAGGCAATACGATCGGATTTCCGTCAACTCCAAGCACCCGCTGCCCCTGCGAAGTAAGCAAATCACCTGCAGCATTCACCGTAAAATTACCGTCCCGAGTATAACGGACCTGATCATTATTGTCCAGCACCGAGAAAAAAGCTTCCGGACGGTATATAACCTCTCCGTCTTCGCTTAAGTATTTACCTGAAGCGTCAAAAGGAATAGGCAATCCGGTAGCGGGGTCATTCAAATTCAGGCTGGATAACAGTCCGAAATTGGACGCCTTGCCCGTTTCTCTCAAATCCCCCTGTACGTAAGAGGCCAGACTTTCTTCCGCAAACACGCCGGTCGACAGCTTGCCGATGCGCTTCGCATTCCCTGATTCCTTATCCCCGACGAGCGAAATCAGCATATCGGGAAAAGAGTGGCTGACGGCATTAACCTGTTTGTAGCCAGGCGTATTGATATTGGCGATGTTTTGCGTTACCGTATCATGCCGGCGTTGCTGTGTAATCATGCCGGATGCAGCGGTATATAGTCCTCTTAACATGGGCAAACCTCCATACTTGACTCATCTATTTCACCGCAACAATTATTGCGGTTATATATTCAGGATCATTCATTCCAACAACATATCTTATATTTATATCGGATAATCAGAATTTTTTCTTAATAACCCGATCCAAATTGTCCAACATAATGCCGGTTCCTTTCACGACGCAGTGCATCGGATCTTCGGCAATCAATACCGGTACGCGGAGTTCTTCAATCAAGAGCTCGTCCAGCCCGTTCAGCAGAGCGCCCCCGCCTGTCAGAATAACGCCCCGGTCGATGATGTCGGCGGACAGTTCCGGCGGAGTACGCTCCAGCACTGATTTTGCCGCGGTTACTATAGAAGATACCGGATCGGTCAGCGCTTCCTGGATTTCAGCCGCAGTGATAGTAATCGTGAGCGGCAGCCCGGATACCATGTCCCTGCCCCGAATATCCATTTCCGCAACCCGTCCCGAAGGATGCACTGTTCCGATGCCGATCTTGATATCTTCGGCGGTCCGTTCCCCGATCAGCAGCTTGTACTTCGTTTTAATATATTTAATAATGGCGGCGTCAAACTTGTCCCCGGCGATTTTAATGGACGAAGCCGTGACGATGTCTCCCATGGAAAGCACCGCCACATCCGTCGTCCCTCCGCCGATATCGACAACCATATTGCCGCTCGGTTCAAATATGTCCATTCCTGCGCCGATGGCCGCAGCCTTCGGTTCCTCTTCCATAAATACTTCTTTGGCACCGCTGTGTTCCGCCGCTTCGCGGATCGATTTCTGTTCAACTGAAGTAATGTTAGTTGGCGCGCAGATCAAAATACGGGGGTGGCTGTACCAGCTTCTGCCTCCTACCCGATCAATGAAATACTTGAGCATCGTTTCCGTAATTTCAAAGTCGGCAATAACTCCGTCCCGTAATGGACGAATCGCAATGATATTTCCCGGTGTACGGCCAACCATCCGTCTCGCATCTTCACCGACCGCAAGCACCCGTTTGGCGTCACTGTCGATCGCAACCACAGACGGTTCGTCGAGGACTACTCCCTTTCCTTTGACATGAATCAGCACATTGGCTGTGCCCAAATCAATACCAATATCCTTGCTCATCATCGCGATGCTCCCCCAGAACGTATTTTATGACAAATATATGGTAAAAGTTTCCCCGAATCACGGAGCCGTAATTCGACATCTGGCTGCGAAAAAACCTTCAAAACTCGGGAAAATGAGATATAAATCCACAATCTCATACCATATTTAAAAATACCATACTTTGGGGGAGGTGTTCAATCACATTCATCGGGATGCCAAACATAATATTTACCCACTAACGAGCGGAGCTAATCACCTCCCGTTTGGATTGCCCTTTCTTCTTATACTTGATCTTCGTCGCCTCGCCTCCTCGAAGGTGCCTGATCGACTTATGGTATTCGAGAATGTGCTTGACCTGGTCCGCCAAATCCGGATTAATCTCCGGCAGACGCTCGGTTAAATCCTTATGCACCGTGCTTTTAGATACGCCGAACTCTTTGGCTATAGTCCGGACCGTATGCCGAGTTTCCACAATGCAGCGACCTATTTTAATCGTCCGTTCTTTGATGTAATCGTGCACGCTCCCGCCTCCCTACTCGAGATAGTTTGGTACATTATATGAGGGGCGTGCCCATATATTCTTTGTTTCCAAGCCTGACAAGCCCGGGCGAGGCCAATTATTTTGACAAGTGCTCCTGCAAAGCCTTCATTTTTACCTGCTTATTTTAACGGATTCCCTCTACTCCAGCGCGATTCGCGAGTGCGGACGAGCCCATCACCCCGATACATAATTCCGCTCCATCCAGATAAAAAAAGACTGTCCCTCAAGTCAATATGACTTTTAAGGACAGCCTTCTGTAATTCATTTTCTTTTTCCGTCTTATTCGTGTTTCGGCAAAACGCTGGACGGATTAATCAATTCGCCATTTTCATATACGGCGAAGTGAACGTGGTTGCCAAGGTCTTTTTCCATCTCATTCCGACCGGCTAATGCGATCGTATCGCCTTGTTTCACTTCGGCATCCATTTTTACTTTTACGTCCGACAGACTTTCGTAAACGGTTTTCAAGTTGTTGGCATGCGTAATTTCAACTACGAAACCGAGCAAAGGAACTTCATCCACCCGTGTTACTTTACCGCCCATAGCGGCCGTTACTTCAAACGACTGGTTATCCGCCCGCGCCAGGTCGATTCCGGTATTTGCGATAAAGGTATCGTTATACTGGACAAGCGCGGCTTCATGATCCTCGGCACTCGCTTCATTGTCATAGAATGGCTTCACTACGGTAACATCCGCGGCATTGGCTACCGGCCATACCAGATCCTCAGCTACAGCTACGGTCTCGGTAGCCTTGTCTTTGCCGCTTTCCTTCGCGGTATCCTGACCCAGCAGGTCCTCGCTGCCCGCCTGCTCTACGGAATCCGTCACGCTGGCAGGTGTGGAGTCCATAGGCTTTTGGCTGGCATCCTGGTAGACCCACACTAAGGTTAGTATAATTGCCGCTGCTGCCATGTAAGCTGCCGGGTAAACCCATCTCTTCGACAATACTTTTTTCCACGTGGACACCGGTACTACCGGCTCTCCCATTGCAATTTTAGGAGACTCCTCATGGGATTTCTTCTTGTTATTTTGTTCATTCATTGCTCATCACCTCAGTAACCAGTGTTACCGGGGCCGAAGCTTTTATACTTCGCTTATATCATTTTTTGAAAATTTTACAAGAGAGTCCGATTCAGAAATAGTTACTTTAAGAGACGGGCCGCTTGTTGAAAGGAAATTCCGGTGTAATAGTGTTTGAGAATTTGAGTAGTCGTATATCCTTTCTGCGCCATTCCGTTCGCTCCCCATTGGCTCATCCCCACGCCATGACCATAGCCATAGGTGGTGATCTTTACGTTTGTTCCGTCAAATTGAATTTTGAACTGGCTGGAACGAAGCCCGAGCTTCTCTCGAATCTCCCGGCCCGTATAGACCTTATCCCCCACCTTAATCTCCTTTACTCTCTGTCCGGAAGTGAAAGAGTTAATCCGAAAGAGATTCCCGGAAGTGAGACTCTTGCTGCCGCCTGCCGAGACGGGTACGGCCGGAACGGTTTGTCCCAATTTACTAAAAACCTCATTAAGCTTAAAAGTTACTGTCTCTTCGTTATTTGGGTTGGCTACACTGTCCCAAGGGCTGGGTACACTACGAAGATAAGGAACTCGAAGCGACCAGTACTCCTCGGAGTTCTCCGTGTATCCCCCGCTGGCCGAGAAAAAGGATGCCGTAATCGGCTTTCCTTGATAGGTCATCACAATGCCGCGGGTTTCTTGAATGGCGCGTTCCAGTTTGGAAAACTCCCTGGCTTTGCCTTTGTCCTTCCATTGCTCCAGCGTCTCTTTCGAGAGATATGCTTGGTGATCTACCGTATCAAGCACGTCCGCCTTACCGCCGGGGACACCGCTGGTGTCGTTGGCCGCCAAACGACGGACGATGAAGGTTCGGGCCGCGATCGCCTGCGCCTTGAGCGCTTCAAGCTCAAAGTCCGCCGGCATCTCGGCGGCCAGTACGCCGGTCACGTATTGCTCGAGCGGCAGGGTTTCCACGCTGCCGGTGCGTGTCAGATACACGCGCACCGGCGTTTTGTCCGCGGCGGCCGAGTCCTCCGCCGGGACGAGCCGCTCCGCGCCCGCGCCGGGCGCGGGGCCCGGCAGTTGCTGCAGCTGCTGCGCCCGGGCAGCTGCGGCAGCCGGGTCGGCCGGCGCCGGCGGCGGTCCGGCGCCGCGCACCGCCAGCAGCGCGGGCAGCAGCACCGCGAGCGCGGCCAGGCCCGCCAGCCCGGCGGCTAGCCCGCGGGCATCCTTCCTCCTTCCGCCTCCGCGGAAGGAGGAAGGGCGGCGGGCCCGCGAGCCGGGCGCGATGCGCACGCGCAGCGGCGTCTCCCGCTCAGGCTCGCCATCGGCCGCGGCCAAGCGTAGCTGCGCGTGCTGTCCACCCGGCGGCGGCTTCACCGTGCCACTCACCTCAGCTGCGCTTGATCCTGCCTCCTCTACGCTACTCGGCTCCGTTGTACCCTTGCCCGACTCCCCCTCACCCCGGTTCATTTTTACTGTAATTCTATGATTTGTTCCCGGTTCCTTAAATGGACCCCACTTCTCATTCATTCCTAGATTACCTCCATCCGGATTCGTGCTGCAGCGTAGCGTAAACATACCTGCTGGCGAGCATGCCCCTACCCTAGCGTTTCTCAGGGTTATACCTAATGCTCGATATACTTATAGATATGAATTCCGCTCATCTGCTAGAACCCGTTTGAGAAAAGTAGGCTCCCGTCAGGTAAGTAAAGACACCGTTTGTTCATATCATTCAAGCCCTAGACTTGCATACAGTCGTTTTTTGCCTCATATACTTACGTGATGATATTTAAAACAAAGACCTCTAATCACCAGACTTGATACCGCTTTCTTTTCATACCGTCTTCATTTCTATAGAACTCCGATGATTTTCCCGCGAAACAGCAAAAAGACCATTCCCCGAAGAGGATGGCCTGCGTTTTCTTATTTAATAGTCGTGGATTATGCCCAGCTAGGTTGAATTTTGAGAATTGGCAGATCTTCTTGAACCGTAACCGAGGTCTTTTCGGTTTCCGCTGAAGTCTCTTTCCCTTCCGCAATGCGCCAAATGTCGGCGCCAAGTCCGGATAATTTCTCCGCCAGATGCACGTACCCGCGATCAATATGATGCGTACCGCTAACTTCAGTCGTTCCGTCAGCAACCAAGCCGGCAATGATTAGGGCAGCCCCTGCTCTCAAGTCCGTGGCGCATACTTTTGCGCCGCTTAGTTTAGCTCCGCCGGTAACAATCGAACTGCGGCCTTCCACTTTAATTTCCGCGTTCATCAAACGGAACTGGTCTACATGCATAAACCGGTTCTCGAACACCGTTTCCGTAACTACACTCGTGCCTTCCGATACGAGCAGCAATGCCATCATTTGCGACTGCATATCCGTTGGAAATCCCGGATACGGCAATGTCTTGACGTCCACCGCTTTTAACGGTTTGTCGGCAATGACGCGCACTCCATTTTCAAATATATCGACACGAACGCCCATCTCTTCCAATTTAGAAACAATCGGGCCGAGATGATCCGCGATCGCGCCTTCCACAAATACGTTTCCTCCGGTCATAGCCGCAGCGATCATAAAGGTCCCTGCTTCAATGCGGTCAGGAATTACCGTATGCTCTACTCCGTGAAGCTTTTCCACGCCTTCAATCCGGATGACACCTGTGCCTGCTCCCCGAACGATAGCGCCCATTCCGTTCAAATAGTTGGCCAAATCGACGATTTCCGGTTCTTTGGCGGCGTTCTCGATCACTGTCGTTCCTTCGGCCAAAGTAGCTGCCATCATAATATTTTCCGTTGCCCCGACGCTGGCTACATCCAGATAAATCTTCGCCCCGCGTAGACGGCCTTGGGATTTGGCTTCAATGAAGCCCTGGCCCAGATTAATTTCCGCACCCATTGCCTCAAAACCTTTAAGATGCTGGTCAATCGGTCTTGTACCAATCGCGCAGCCTCCCGGCAAAGAAATTCGCGTATAACCCGTTCGGGTCAATAAAGGACCCATGACAAGAAAGGACGCCCGCATTTTGCGCACCCATTCGTACGGCGCTTCACAGGAAGCGATGGTTTGCGCATTGACCGTAATGACTTCACGATCATATGTAACAGTCGCTCCCAGCGATTCCAATACTTTATTAATAGTCATTACATCATCCAAAGGAGGAGCGTCACGAATCACGCTTACGCCTTCCTCACCCAACAAGGATGCTGCAATGATTGGCAGCACTGAATTTTTAGCTCCGCTTACTTTAACGTTCCCGGCCAAAACATTGCCACCGCGGACGATAAATTTGCTCATCTTGGTTCCCTCCGCGCGTTCATTTTCACCATTTCCCCTAAACTTCATCATATCATCGGTCATTTGAGGCGCACAAGGCTCTAAACCTGTCGAAAAGTACAGTAATACCGAGGAAACGGCGCTCTCATTAAGCCAGAGTTTCCGTAACGTATCGTAGTCCTTATTCACCATTGTTGACACAATGTTTTGATGTTATTCGACAATTTCCTTGTCCCCTTAGTCTAACACACTTATAACCAAAGACTTAGGAATTAAAACATATACTTCAGCATTTGCGTGTATCCCCAGTACTCGAGCACGAAGGCTGCGACAAACCGTCCCAGAACGACGGACAGAAGCAGATGGAGCAATTTCCCCTGCGGTCCCTTCGGATGGCGAATGAACAAATCCAGTTTAAGGTTTTGCAGCGCCCACCAGGACATCGCGATACATGCCAGTGACACGAGGATGGCCGTAAGGCCGTTTACTCCCACCGATACGGGTACAGATTCGATTGGATTCACTTGAACTTCCTCCCGACACGATATATTTATGCCGCAGATACCTAAACGGTTAATATATCCCCTAAATATATCGGATAAAGTAATGTAAAAATATAGACCTTATATATCATACTTGCCAGCGTGATAATAATCCAGCATTTCTTTCACTTGCAAAGGCTTCCAATATCATCTATTATTCACTTTATTCAATTTTTTGTATCCGCCCGGAAAGGAATGAATTGTATGATGATTGCCGAAGTCATAGTCTACACCTTAGCCGATGCCCAAATCGCGGCTTCTAACGGGGCAGATCGTCTGGAAATTATTACATCCCCTGCGGAGGGAGGATTAACTCCATCCCTTGGCCTTGTTCAGATGATTCATGAGGAGATCGACCTGGATTTCCGTGTCATGATTCGCCCGCATAGCAGAAGCTTCTGCTATGGACCGGACGATATTCGTACCATGGAGCGCGATATTGCAGTCTTCCGGAATATCGGTGCCAGGGGATTCGTCCTCGGGTTGCTCACACCCGAAGGCAACATCGATGAAATTGGGCTTACTCGTCTGCTAAAGGCCGCCGAAGGATTGCCTGTAACGTTTCACAGGGCTTTTGATGAAATCCGGGATCAGGAGCAGGCTTTCTCCGTATTGAGCCGTTATCCTCAAATCACCCACGTTCTCACCTCTGGAGGACGCTCCTCAGTCCTTGAGGCTGCCGACGTCATTCGCCGTCTGAACCTGCTTAGCGAGCAATCCGGCCCTACAGTGCTTCCTGGTGTAGGATTGCATTCCGATCGTCTGGAAGCCTTCCTGAAGGAAACGGGGGTCCGCGAATTCCATATAGGCTCTGGCGTACGTATGAACGGAGATCTGATGCAACCGATTGATCCGGACAAGCTTACCCGGGTTCGCAGCATTGCAGACCGCTTCCAATAAGAGATTGTTCAAAAAACCTTCTTGTTGCTGAAAAGTCGACATTTTGAATACACACTAGAAGGTTGTCTTTAATATGTTCGTTGTCGCAAGCGGTGATTCCTGCATGACATAAAACGACAAAAAACCGGGCATGAAAAGCCCGGTTTTTTGTCGTTCTCCTACTCCTTAGAGCGGCTGGATACATTAATCCGCGTAATGGCTTTTTGCAAGGCCAATTCCGCGCGGCGATGATCGATCCGGTCCTGTTCGGACGCCGACAATCTGCGTTCCGCCCGTTCCCGGGCTGCGATCGCCCGCTCCAAGTCGATCTCTTCCGGAAGCTCAGCGCTTTCGGCCAACACGATGGCCTTATCGCCTTGAACTTCGACAAACCCGCCATGAACGGCGATCGTCTGCGTCTTGCCTCCGGATCTAATCACAAGCGGAGCTACCTGCAAAGGGGTCACAAAAGGAATATGCCCCGGCAGGATGCCGAGCTCCCCTTCCAGTCCGCGAACCGTCAGGCTTTCCACTTCGCGAGAGAAAACGACGTGTTCCGGTGTGACGATTTCCAATAAAAAGGTGCTCACTTTCATCCCTCCTGTTCGTGGGACGTTCATTTCTGAAGCATCCGCAATAACGGCGCGGTGTTACAGCGTCTTCGCTTTCTCCACAGCTTCTTCAATGGTACCGACAAAGAGGAACGCCGCTTCCGGAAGATCATCGTGCTTGCCGTCCAGAATTTCCTTAAAGCTGCGTACAGTTTCCGCAATCGGTACGAACTTCCCTTGGATACCGGTAAATTGCTCGGCAACGAAGAATGGCTGCGACAGGAAGCGTTCGATCTTCCGGGCACGGGCCACGAGCAGCTTGTCATCCTCGGACAATTCGTCCATACCCAGGATGGCAATGATATCTTGAAGCTCTTTATAACGAGCCAAAATTTGTTTAACGCCTTGAGCGACGTTATAGTGCTCTTCGCCGACAATTTCCGGAGTCAGAATCCGGGAGCTGGAAGCCAGCGGATCCACGGCAGGGAAAATCCCTTTCTCGGAAATTTTACGCTCCAAGTTTGTCGTCGCATCCAAGTGAGCAAACGTCGTGGCTGGAGCCGGGTCCGTATAGTCATCCGCAGGCACGTAAATGGCCTGGATCGAAGTAACAGAACCTTTTTTCGTCGAAGTAATCCGTTCTTGAAGCTGACCCATTTCGGTAGCCAGCGTAGGCTGGTAACCTACCGCGGAAGGCATCCGGCCGAGCAAGGCCGAAACTTCGGAGCCCGCTTGCGTGAAACGGAAGATGTTATCGATAAATAACAGCACGTCACGGCCTTCCTGGTCGCGGAAGTACTCGGCCATCGTCAGGCCGGTCAACGCTACGCGCAAACGCGCGCCAGGAGGCTCGTTCATTTGTCCGAATACCATCGCCGTTTTCTCGATAACGCCGGATTCCGTCATTTCCATGTAGAGGTCATTACCTTCACGGGTACGTTCCCCTACGCCGGCAAATACGGAGATACCGCCGTGTTCTTGGGCGATGTTACGAATCAATTCCTGGATAGTTACGGTTTTACCTACACCTGCACCGCCGAACAGACCGATTTTACCGCCCTTGGCATAAGGAGCCAGCAGGTCGATAACTTTAATACCGGTTTCCAGAATTTCGGCTTGTGTCGACAAATCCTCAAACTTCGGAGGTTCGCGGTGGATCGGATTGCGAACAGCAGTTGCAACCTGACCTTTATTATCGATCGTTTCACCAAGCACGTTAAATACGCGGCTCAAAGTCGCTTCGCCGACAGGTACGGAAATCGGTGCACCCAAATCTTCGGCTTCCGTTCCGCGAACCAGTCCGTCCGTTGAGGACATCGCGATACAGCGAACCAGGTTGTCGCCCAAATGATTGGACGCTTCCAAAATCAGTTCGCCTGAACCTTCCTGCGCGTTCTGTTTTACAATTCTAATGGCGTTAAAGATTTCCGGCAGTTGACCACGGCCAAACTCAATATCAACAACCGGACCCATTACGCTAACAACGCGTCCTTTGTTCATCTTTGTTCCCTCCTAAAAGTTTTGCGGTCACACGTCACAAAACAACAGGCAAAACTGCTCGGAAGTAATTCCATGAGCTTTGCTTCTCCGCAAACTGTCATCGTAACCGTTTATGAGTTTTACCGACCTATTACGAGCTTTTTAGCTTTGTGCGTTTGCTCCTGCGACAATTTCCGTAATTTCCTGGGTAATAGCCGCTTGGCGTGCGCGGTTGTAAGTTAAGGTCAGTTCATTGATCATCTTAGTCGCATTTTTCGTTGCGCTGCCCATTGCAGTCATCTTTGCACCGAGTTCACTCGCCTTGCCTTCCAGAAGCGCACTGAAAATGAGAGTTTCCGCATATTTCGGCAACAATACTTCCAGAACTCCTTCAGGTGTCGGTTCATATTCATACTCGGCTGTCACACCGTGATGCTCCACGTTGTCGAATGGAAGCAGGCGATCCACAGTCGGTCTTTGGGTAATCGCGTTGATAAATTGACTGTAGCATAGATAGACTTCATCGTACTGTTCAAGTTCAAATCCTTGTACAGCGGCATAAGCCAGCGATTTGATATCGGCAAATTTTGGCGTGTCGGACAAATCGGTTACGGATTGAACCACCGGAAGGCCCCGGCGCGTAAAATAGTCGCGTCCTTTGCGGCCAACCACGAACAGTCCATATTCCTCAGTAGAGGTATGAGTGTCCTTGATCGTATCCATCACGTTACGGAGCAGGTTCGCATTGTAACCACCGACAAGACCGCCATCGGAAGTAATTACAATATATGCGGTACGTTTCACCGCACGCGAAACCAGCATCGGATGAGAGACGCCGTTCGAACCGACCGCGATGCTGGACACCACTTCCTTCAGCTTATCGACGTAAGGACGTGAAGCCTGTGCCTTCTCCTGCGCCTTTCTCAGCTTGGCCGAAGCCACCATCTCCATCGCTTTCGTGATCTGACGGGTATTCTGAACGCTCTTGATCTGGCGTTTTATTTCGCGCATCCCTTTTGCCATGATTTCACCACCTTAAAGATGTGGGGCAAGTATGCAACATGCTCCTGAAACGGAATTATGTTACTCCCTTGCCTGCATCTTAATCTTCATTCTGTTCGTAATCCTAATTGATCACAAACCGGCGATCCGGCTACAAGCCAGGGCCGGTTTATGACATCCTTATTATAGAGGTAGTTCAAAAAGTCATCATTTGATCACGAAGTGATTCCAGCAGTTGACTCGACATCGAATCTTGCGTTCACCCTCGAAGTCCGGTACTCATGTAGGTTTTGCCTACACTCCGTTCCTCCTTCTTCGGGTTCTCGCAACCTTCTCGGTGCTGAAAAGCTGACTTTTTGAACTTGCACTTATACGGAAGCTGCGAAGCCCTTCTTGAACTTCTCGATAACTTCCTTCAATTTATTTTCATTGTCGGCAACGAGGTCCTTCGTGTCGCGAATCGATTGCAGCACATCATCGTGCTGATTTTTCACGTACGAAAGGAATTCGGCTTCAAAACGGCGTACATCGCCAATCGCGATATCATCGAGATAGCCTTTTACAGCCGTATAGAGACTGATAACTTGCTCTTCAACCGCCAATGGCTGGTTGACCCCTTGCTTCAGGATTTCCATCATCCGGGAACCGCGGGTCAGGCGCGCTTGCGTCGACTTATCGAGGTCGGAACCGAATTGGGAGAACGCTTGAAGCTCGCGATATTGAGCCAAGTCCAGACGGAGCGTACCGGCAACCTTCTTCATCGCCTTGATTTGGGCGGAGCCCCCTACCCGGGATACGGAAATACCGACGTTGATCGCCGGACGTTGACCGGAGTAGAACAGGTCGGATTCCAAGAAGATCTGACCGTCCGTAATGGAGATTACGTTGGTCGGGATATACGCGGATACGTCCGATGCTTGGGTTTCGATAAACGGAAGCGCCGTAATCGAACCGCCGCCAAGCTCATCGCTCAGTTTCGCCGCACGTTCCAGCAAACGGGAGTGCAGGTAGAAAACGTCACCCGGATACGCTTCGCGGCCCGGAGGACGACGGAGCAGCAAGGACAATTCGCGGTAAGCCGCTGCTTGTTTGGACAAGTCGTCATAAATAATGAGGACATGCTCGCCTTTATACATAAAGTACTCGCCCATCGTTACGCCGGCATATGGCGCAATGTAAAGGAGCGGGGACGGTTCCGAAGCGGAAGCAGTTACGACGATCGTGTAATCGAGCGCACCATGGCGACGCAGCGTTTCTACTACGTTGACTACCGTGGATTGCTTTTGGCCGATCGCGACATAAATACATTTCACGCCGTTACCCTTTTGGTTAATGATCGTATCGATGGCGATCGCCGTTTTACCGGTTTGACGGTCACCGATGATGAGTTCCCGTTGGCCGCGGCCGATCGGAACCATCGAGTCGATCGCTTTGATCCCGGTTTGCATCGGCTCATGAACCGATTTCCGGTCGATAACGCCCGGCGCATTATTTTCTACAGGACGGAATTCCGTTGTTGCGATAGGACCCTTGCCGTCCACCGGTTGACCCAGCGGATTGACAACGCGGCCCAGCAAAGCTTCGCCAACCGGAACCTGCATGATTTGTCCCGTACGTTTCACTTGATCGCCTTCGCGAATTTCGCTGTATGGTCCCAGGATAACAACACCGACGTTGCTTTCTTCCAGGTTCAGCGCAAGACCAAACACGCCATTTTCAAACTCAAGCAGTTCGTTAGCCATGGCGTTTTCAAGTCCGTGGACACGGGCGATACCGTCACCAACTTGAATAACGGTGCCGACTTCGGCCACTTCAATTTCCGATTTATATTGCTCGATCTGACTTTTAATCAGTGAACTGATCTCTTCAGGTCTGATACTCAAGTGTTTCACCCCTATCTACAGTGCTTGTCTTCGAAAAGACTTTTCAAGCCGTTCCAGCTTGCCGGACAAACTTCCATCGTACAGCGTGTCGCCGATTCTTACTTTCATTCCGCCTAGCAAACTTGAATCAATCACATTATCAACGCGAATCTTCTTGTTCACGAGCTGGCCGAACTCAGCTTCGACCTGCTGTTTTTCGGCATCGCTTAACGGGTATGTTGTATATACCGTAGCGTTTGCAATTCCCAACGCTTCGCCGGAGATTTGAATGTAGCCTTCCAGCAATTCAGGCAGCAGCTCAGTGCGTCCCCGTTCCACCAGCAGCTTCATCAGGGAAATAACCGGTTTGGATAGCTTGCCTTCAATAGCGCGGGAAATGAGTTCCCATTTGGTTTCCGTCGAAATATTCGGAGAGTCGATAAACTGCTCCACTTCGTCGCCGGCTTTAAAGGATTCCGTAAGCGCCGACAATTCATTCTCAACTTCAAGCGTGCGGCCTTCTTGTGCAGCGATTTCATACAGAGCTTTCGCGTACCGTTTGGCTGCTACGATGTCGCGGCTCATGAGCGGCCACCGACCTCTTTAAGATACTGGTCAACAAGCTCGCCTTGCACTTTTTCTTCGCCGACTTCTTTTTCGATCAGCTTGGATGCGATCTTAACCGATACGGCGCCAACCTCGCTGCGAAGCTGTTCGACCGCTTTGTTCTTCTCGCTTTGAATGTCGCGTACCGCTTCGTCCTTCATGCGGGTTGCTTCGTCCTTCGCTTGCTGCAGCAATTGGTTAGCCTGCTTGCTGCTCGTTTGCTTGGACTGTTCGATAATCTCATAGGCTTCTTTGCGCGCTTCTTGGAGAGCCGTTTTCTGCTCTTCCACGTAAGCGGCCGCCTGTTCGCGGGTTTGTGCGGCTTCGCTAAGCTGCTGCTGCACCAATTCCCGGCGTTTCTCCATCACGGAGAACAGCGGACCGAAAGCGTATTTATTAAGCAAAAAGTATAAAATCCCGATCGCGATCAACGCGATGACGGTGTTTTCCCATACGAAATTCAATCTAAGTCACTCCTTTCCGAAGCCCATCCGTATTGCGTTTCTTGCCCGCGAGGGCTAAAAAGAAGGCGCGGACGGCTGTGGCCTTCCCCGCCAGTTCTTTTATCGATTCAATTATTAAGCCGCGCCATAGAACATGAACGCAAGAACGACGCCGATAATCGGAAGTACTTCGATCAAACCTACGCCGATAAACATCGTTGTTTGAAGAGTGGATTTCGCTTCAGGCTGACGAGCCATCCCTTCGACGGTTTTGCTGATAACCATACCGTTACCCAGCGCTGCGCCGAACGCGCCCAAACCTGCTACGATAGCTGCTGCTAATAATGCCATTGCTCCCATTTGTATATCCTCCTTAAAATTAAAAATCAGTTTTGTATGTTCAACCAGGGTGAAGACCAGCCTCACGCCTTAACTTGAAGCTACTACCAATAAACCTCTAGTGCTCGTGCTCTTCATGGCTCTCAATACTTTGCCCGATATACACCATCATCAGGATAACAAAGACGAAAGACTGAATCGCACCGACGAAAATACTGAAACCGTCCCAAACCATCAACAACGGTATGGAGAAGATAGCCCCCACAACACTTGCTTTGGCCAGGGTCATAATCGTCCCGATCAGCACCTCGCCCGCGAAGATATTCGCAAATAGACGGACGCCGTGCGTGAGCAGCTTGGATAGCTGTTCAATAATGTTGATCGGTAAAAAGAACGGGTAAGGCTGGACGTAGTGTTTCAAGTAACTCTTCGTGTTCTTAAAGAGTCCCAAACCGTGAGATAACACGAACACAAGCAATGCCAGTCCCATAGTGACGCTCAAGTCGGCCGTCGGTGATTTCCACCAGGCTACCTCGGCGTGAGCTTCCTCTCCTGGGTGCTTTTCATGCTGCTCTTTCAGCACTGAGGTAACCGTAGTAATCTCTTGACCGAAAATTTTAGCCTTCTCGGTGTCGTGATACTCAGTAACGATACCCAATGGAAGACCAAGCATATTCGCAACAAAGATGAACATAATCATCGTCATGGCAAGAGAAAGAAACGGTTTCCCTTTCTTCCAATCCATCGTGCTGGAAATCATATTCCGGACGAATTCAACCGCCCATTCCATAAAATTCTGCAGCTTGCCGGGATTCTCCACGGATAGATTCCGGGTTGCCAATTTAGCGACAACGAAGACAATCGCACAGGTTACTATCAGCATAATCAGAACGGACAGATCGAGACGAAAGCCGCCCAGATCAATGACCGGAGCTTCATGCATATTTTCTCACCCCCATTCTAAAGTTGAATGTCCTACTCTGGCTTACGAGAAAATCGGATGCCTGTAAACAATAAATAAAATTGCGCAAAAACAAGGCCTCCGGCAACCGCATACATATTTAATAATTGCGGGGATTTCATAGCGATAAAAATCGCCAGAACCGCCAGAGCCGCCCGGGTCAAAAAACCCATGTTCAGTCGCTTGGAGCCGCCATTCAGTGCCGCCTCCGACACCTGCCGTACTTTTCGGCCCAGGTACAACGCATTGACCGAGCTTACCGCCGAGCCAAGCGCCACTCCGAGAAAGATGCTTTGATAGTCCGGCAGCAGAGCGCCGCCAATGAAACAGAGCATCAGGAAAACCAGGGTGCCGACTGTCAAAGCACGGTGGTATTTCGACAGTTCATCCATCATTTCCCCCCATGACTGACTTGATCAGAGCGATAATGCCCAAGATTCCCACAACAAGGCCGACTAAAACGCCAAGCCCGATGCCGAGACCGTTTTCAAACCATTTCCGGTCCAGATAGGAACCCAAGTAATATCCTCCAACAGAACATACAGCGAGGTTTGTTCCAAGAGCCGTTACCAAGGCAACAGCCCGCCAGGCGCTGTCATTTTTGTCAGGCTTTGTCGGATCTTCCATTCCTACCACCCTAATAATCCCAATTTATTTTACTAATTGTGAAGAGTTTTTGTCAATTGAGGTTTTTTAGTGAATTAAAGTTGTGAAATGTTAAAATCGACCTTGAAAATCCCAACACTAATGCATACACCGTACAGTAATACTGTATACTTTTTCGCGCCTGGGAGCAAAACCTATTTTGCTTACTTTGTGAACTTTCTGTGAAATTGCTCAGGTCGATCATTTATAATCCCGAAATGGTGATATAACGCATTGACAATTCGTTCAGATGCTCGTCCATCTCCGTAAGGGTTAGCGGCCCGACTCATAGAATTATATAGATCACTATCGCTGAGCAGCGCCTTTGTCCGCTCATATACCATCTCCTCATCCGTGCCGACGAGTTCCAGCGTTCCCGCTTCGATGCCCTCCGGGCGCTCCGTCGTATCGCGAAGCACCAGTACAGGAACGCCAAAAGACGGCGCTTCTTCCTGTAAACCGCCGGAATCCGTTAGGATCAGATGTGTATGTGGATAGAAGTTGTGTAAATCCACCACATCCAGTGGCTCGATTAGTTTAATACGGGGATGGTCTCCCAAAGTTTCATACGCCGGTTCTCTCACCGCTGGGCTCAAATGCACGGGGTAAACAATGGCCACATCTTCAAATTCATCCGCAATCCGTCTGACAGCGCGGAAAATATTCATATGCGGCTCTCCCTGTGATTCACGCCGGTGTGCGGTCATAAGAATAAGCCGCTTTCCGGCGGCCCAATCCAGCACAGAATTGTTGTAATTCGGCTGTACAGTATATTGAAACACATCAGTTACTGTATTGCCTGTGATATATATGCTTGACTCCGGCTTGTTCTCTTTGCGCAAATTTCCCGCAGACCAGTCTGTCGGAGCGAAATGCAAATCCGCCAGCACTCCCGTTAATTGCCGGTTCATCTCTTCCGGATAAGGCGACAATTTATTCCATGTACGAAGACCCGCTTCGACATGGCCGATCTTAATTTGCTGAAGAAAAGCCGCATAACTTGCCAGAAACGTCGTCAGCGTATCGCCGTGGACGAGAACGATATCCGGCTTCGCTTCACGAAGGACCTTTTCAAGCCCCTCCAATACGCGGAGCGTAATTTCGTTCAAGCTTTGATTCGGCTTCATAACATCGAGATCATAGTCAGGAACGATCCGGAACACGTCCAGCACCTGATCCAGCATTTCCCGATGCTGCGCCGTCACGCAAACCACGGATTCGATATGCTCGGGATGCTTTTGCAGCTCCAAAATGAGCGGAGCCATTTTAATCGCTTCCGGTCTAACTCCGAAGATCGTCATCACTTTGATTTTTGACATGGCTGTTTCCCTTCCCTACACCTTTTCTTATTTCGTACCGTACAATCTGTCGCCGGCATCGCCGAGCCCGGGAATAATATATCCGTGTTCATCCAGACGCTCGTCCAGTGCAGCAACATAAATATCCACATCCGGATGGGCATCCTGTACCGCTTTGACGCCTTCAGGCGCTGCGATCAAGTTCATCATCTTGATTTGCGTGCATCCCCGCTTCTTAAGCGCGTCTATCGCGGCGATCGCCGACCCCCCTGTTGCAAGCATGGGATCGATAACGATCAATTCACGCTCCTGTACGTCCGTAGGAAGTTTGATGTAGTACTCGACCGGTTGCAGGGTCTCCGGATCACGGAACAGCCCTACATGGCCCACTTTAGCGGCAGGGAGCAACTTCAGCACCCCGTCCAACATGCCGAGACCGGCCCGGAGAATGGGAATGAGTCCCAACATGCGTCCCGAGATAACGCGGGATTCCGCTTCCGCTACAGGCGTCTGTACTTTAATCGATTCCAAAGGGATTTCTCTTGTAATTTCATAGGCCATCAGCGTAGCCACTTCATCCACCAATTCACGAAAATCCTTCGTGTTGGTCCGCATATCGCGGATAAATGTCAGTTTGTGTTGAATTAAAGGGTGATCGCATACCACCAGTTTTGCCATTGTTTGTCCCTCCGGTTTATAGCTAAGTCTACACTTGCGGCAACCCCCACATTCCGAGTGTTCCGCAAATCTTGTTTATTATATCACTGTCCTTTTCTGATTACCACGAACCATGTCGCCTCGGTATTCTTTGTTTATCAGGACCGTACAATCCACCCTAATCCTGCTTGGCAGGCAGAATTCTCCCGTTGCTCTAACAGATAGTGATGGTTACCCGGATATGAACAAGTTCGTCTTTCAGCGTTGATGAAACAATATGAGGCTTTTGGATCAGTTGAACAGGGTGGCTTAGGTTAGGTGTCTATGCTCGGGAGTGTTTGAAGCAGCGAGAGGAAACGAGCCGGTATTCATCCGCGCTCATTACAAACGTTGGATTATAGTATATAGATGTAAGCACTTTTGTCAAATTTGAAAGATAACCACCCCAGATCGATGGTTGATCTGGGGTTTTCGGGCTTTGCTTTATTTCTTTTTCTGCCCTTTAGAGAGCTCTGCCTGTCCGCGCTTCTCTATGGAAGCGAGTACCTCGTCCACGGTCTTTACCCCTGCGATTAGCCCGGTTACTTCCTGATTAATGATCTTTCTTAAACTAAATCCTTTCGGAATTTTTGTGTAGTCAATCGTGCCCCGATCCAGGTTTGGCTTCTGACTGTAAAAGGCCTCCATCCGTTTGCCATCCGGATTATAGTTATAGTCGGTGCGCGTCAGCAGGCTCAGTCCGGCCGTTTTCGACTTTACCTTGGCCATTTCCTCGCTATTGATGAATTTTACTAATTCCCAAGCCGCTTGTTTTTGATCCGAGTCTGCGCTAACGGTCAGAATGTCTGTGAAAAAATAAGTAGATGAAAGCTCGCGATTGCCGGAATCGGAAGGAGCCGAAGCCAGTTCCCAATCTAATTGAAACTTATTGCCTAAATCCTCCTTGGCCCAATTGATTTCATTATTAATGTAGTAAGAATAATCATAGGCCATGGCACTGGTCTTATTAATGAAAGGATCATATTGCTGAGTACCCGCAGAGGGTGATACAACAGCCCCTGACTTGTACGCATCAAGCACCGTCTCAAAAACATTTCTGTATCCTTCCGAATTTATAGTCATCTGTAGCTTAGCGGTGTTATAAGGGCTTAAATTGCGGCTTGTGGCAAGTTCGCTTACCAGAAACTCATAATCGCGAATATATAGGCCATTAACGCCTTCCTTAGCCGGAAACCGTTTAGCCAGTTCAATAACCTCTTCCCATGTCATTTGATCCTTCGGATAGGGAACTTTGAAACGGTCGAACAACTCCTTGTTGTAATAAATCGCCTTGTTATAAAAAGTCGGAGGCAACCCGTACAGCTTACCTCCACCTCTTTGTCTAATAAAGTCGATGATTCCCGGATGCATCCCATCCAAATGAAATGCGTCGTTGGTAATGAAGGTGTTCAGATCATATAACTTGTCATCCGCGATCAATTGTTCATAGACCGGAAGGTCGAGCGCCAATACATCAGGCTTTTCGCGTTTCCACCACGACTCATCCATTCCCCCTTGGGGAGAAGGGATAATAGTGATTTCAATATTAGGGTATTTGGCATTAAACAAATCCCCGTAATCCTTCCTGAACCATTCCTCCCCGGCAGGATACATGACTCGAAGCGTAGCCTCCATTTCAGGGTCCGTCTGAAATTGTATGGTTTCCTGGCTTTTTGAACAGGCCGCGAGAACAGACATAATTACAAGAACTATTAGGAATGCAACCCCTAAACGCATTCTATTTTTCACCTATTCGCCCCCTTCTTTCATTTTCATTTTTGATCTAGCAGCTTCTGTCCCCGCTCCTGCATCGAAGCAATCGCCTCGTCGAGGGTTTTAACGCCGACCATGACGGCTTTTCCCTCAGAATTGATAATTCCATCCAAGTTGCCAAAGAATCGATTCGGGAACAGGTTGTAATTGATGATCTTACGATTTACGTCTGGCTTTAAATTATAAAAGGCCTCCATCCGCTTGCCCTCCGGGTTATAGATATAATCCGTTCGCGTCGGTACGACAACCGATACCGTTCTGGATTTGGCCTTAGCCAATTGCTCACTGTTAATAAACTTCACAAGCTCCCATGCCGCCTGCTTTTGCCCGGATTCGGCATTTATCGCTACAATACCGGAAACACGGAAGTAGGGGGAGATATCACGATTAAACTCATCCACCGGAGAAGATACGACGTCCCAGTTTAAATGGAATTGATCCCCTTTCTCTTCCGTGGCCCAATTGATGTTGTTATTAATGTAATAATAATAATCTACGGTCATCGCGCTGGTCCCCGTAATAAAAGGATCATATACCTCAAATAGATCTATATCCGGTAAATTCACAGCCTTGGTTTGATACCCGTCTAAAATCAATTCAAATATTTTTCGATAGGATTCTGTATTAAGGGTAACTGCAAGATCCTTCTCGCTAACCGGATTGATACGACTGACCCAAGCCATATCATTGACGAAGTCGGAAAAGTTTCGCATATATAACCCGCTTATCCCATCCTCGGATGGAAATCGCTTTGCTAACTGGATCACTTCCTCCCATGTCATCTGATCCTTGGGATACGGAATGCCATACTTATCGAAGAGATCCTTATTGTAATAGATTGCTTTGGAAAGAAAGGAGGATGGAATTCCATAGATTTTTCCATCGCCAACTTTCCTTAAGTAATTAATGACCTCCGGATGAATCCCTTCTAAATCAAAATCGCGATTGGATAAGAGCGCACTTAGATCATACATCCTGTTATCCTGGATAAACTGCTCATATTCATCATTGGAAGTAATGCTGAACACATCTGGCTTCTCCTCCTCTAGCACCTTATTTAAGCTCGCTGTGTTTCTCCATTGGTAATTAACTATCTCAAGTTCGATGTTCGGATATTTCGCCTTAAAGAGATCTCCATATTCCTCCATGATTTGCCGTTCGCTTTCTATAGACATCACCTTCAGCGTGGCCTTCATAGCCGGATCGCCTTCATATTTAATTGTTTCTTTATCCGATGAACAAGCTGATAAAAGAAGCAATAGCACCATTAAAGTCGCAAATAGGACCTTTAACCGGATCTTCAAATCTAACCCTCCTCAATCTGGTTTACAGTTTTACTTCTGATCCAGTAACCGTTGCCCCCGCTCCTGCATGGAAACCATCGCCTCATCCAGCGTCTTGGCGCCGACCATAACCGCTTTAGCTTCGGAACTGATAATCTCCTTAATATGGGTATAAAACCCTTTCGGGACGTTATCATAATCGATGCGGATGGGATTCGTATCTGGTTTTAAGCTATAAAAAGCGTCCATATTCTTTCCTTCAGGGTTGTAAATGTAATCCGTTCGAGCAGGCAGCGTAAACCCATTTGTTTTTGACTTGGCTTTTGCGAATTCTTCACCATTTACAAACTTAACGAATTCCCAGGCCGCCTGTTTTTGCTCCGATTCGGAATGGATAGAAAAAATAGCGGCAATGTTAAAATAAGGCGAAGTATCACGGTTCGTCTCCTTCACCGGAGCCGTGGCTACATCCCAGTTTAAGAGAGGATTATATCCAGTTCCCGCTTTGGCGGGGGTTATGTTGTGGTTTATGTAATAGTAATAATCCACCGTCATGGCACTAGCACCTGTTATAAATGGATCATACACCTCGAAAAGATCAACTTCAGGCAGTACAACTGTCTTTGCTTTGTAGGCTTCGATAATGTCCTTAAATATATTTTTATATGAAGCCGTATTTACTGTTACCTTCTGATCTTTGACATTAACCTTGCTTAGTCCGTAACAGCGGTCCATATCTTCCGATAATGAGTAAAAGTCGCGCATAAACAATCCGCTAACTCCGTCCCCTGCCGGAAATCGTGCAGCTAATTGAAGAACCTCTTCCCATGTCATTCGGTCCTGAGGATATGGAATACCGTAGTTGTCGAACAAATCTTTATTGTAAAATAGAGCTTTCGTCAGAAACACGGAAGGAAGTCCGTATAGTTTCCCGTTACCGGCGTCTCTAAGGGAGTCGACAATCCCCTGATGAACTCCTTCGAGATTAAAGGCATCTGTGTTAAGTAATGCATCCAGATCATACAGCTTGCTCTCATAAAGAAGTTGTTCATATACCTTCTGCGAGGTTAGGAAGATATCGGGCTTTTCTTGCTTCAATATTTCTTGGAGATTGCCTTCTTGAAAGGAAACCACATTCAGTTCAATATTCGGGTACTTCGCATTAAACAAGTCGCCATAATCCTGCATAAAATCATCTTTGCTGTCGACTGTCATGATTTTCAGATTGGCATGCATCTGCGGGTCGCCTTCGTACTGTACAGTTTCTTTGCTGGGTGAGCAGGAAATAAGAAGAGATAGAACGATCATTCCTGCCAATATGGCAGTTACTCGGGTTTTCAATTCTATGCCCCCTTTTACCTCACTTCTCATCCAGCAAACGCTGCCCGCGCTCCTGCATTGACGCAATCGCCTCGTCGCGGGTTTTGGCACCTACCATTACGGCTTTAGCCTCAGAACCAATAATCCCTTTCAAATTCGTATAAGTTCTCGGTGGAAGCAGATCATAATCTACAAAACTATGGGTACTAACGTCGGGCTTCAAATTATAAAAGGCTTCCATTCGTTTACCGTCCGGGTTAGGAATGGCATCTGTCCGTGTAAACAAACCGAGGTGGGAGAGAGATTTTGAATTCACCCTGGCCAATTCTTCGCTGCTGGCGAATTTAATGTATTCCCATGCCGCCTGTTTTTGCTCCGAATCCGCATTGATTGCATAAATACCGCCGATCTGAAAATAGGGTGACGTCTCACGGCTTGATTCCAAAACCGGTCCGGAGGCTAAATCCCAATTCAAATTGAACTTGTTACCCTGTTCCGCTTTGGCCCAATTGATATGACCTTTAATATAGTAGTTATAATCCACGGTCATGGCACTTTTACCTGTAACAAAGGGATCATAGACTTCAAATGGATCCAGCTCAGGAAATGTGGCGGACTTCGAATCATGAGCATCCCAGATCATTTCAAATATCTCTTTGTAGGATGCCGTGTCCAACGTTACCTTCATCTCTTTCGTATTAATTGGGTTTACTCCCCGACTCCAAGCCAAATCTTCCACCAGATCGGAAAAAATCTTGTAAAACCCGTACACTCCGTCTTCTGCCGGAAACCGCTCCGCCAGTTGAAAAATCTCTTCCCATGTCATACCATCTTGAGGATAGGGAATGCCGTACTTATCAAACAAATCCTTATTGTAAAAAACCGCCTTACTCATAAATTCAGTGGGAAGTCCATATAGTTTCTCATTCCCCATTTGTCGTAAATAATTGACGATTTCCGGGTGGATTCCTTCAAGTTGGAACGCTTCGTTGGAGAAGAGGGCATCCAGGTCATATACCCGGTTTTTTTGCAAATATTCCTTGTACTCCTCAATTGAAAGAATAAAGATATCCGGCTTTTCTTCCTTAATTACCTTATCAATATTAGCTGGCGTATACCGGACTAGTTGAATTTCAATATTCGGATACTTTACTTTGAATAAATCCCCATACTTTTCCTTGAAATATCTCTCATCGGTATTCGTCAGAACTTTCAAGGTAGCCGTCATTTCCGGGTCGCCCTCATATTTAACTGATTCCTTATTAGGCGAACAAGCCACGACAAGCAGAGACCATACCATAATAGTTAATACGATCTTCAATCTTTTTTTCATAACGATCCCCCATGACGATGCACCGCCAATAGTTAACTGTTCACATGGTGCTTTTGCAGTAGATCGAATTTATTTTTAGACTTCAACTGACTTACCATCTGTTCGATAGCAGCAACCAAGTAAACAGCTTCCTCCTGTGTAACCGTCTCATGCAGACTGAGTCTGATACTGCTGGAAGAAATCGATTCATTCTGCGTCATAGCCATTAGTACACGGCTTTGCTTGGCCTTTGACGAACAAGCGGATTGAGACGAGACTATAATTCCTTGTTTGGCCAGCGTGCTGATCATCATCGCTGAGGTGATCCCTCTCCCCTGATATGAAAAGTTAATGATATGAGGGGAAGAGAGCGGGGGTACCGGGCTATTCATTACCAACCCTGGAATCGTCGCCAATCTGGAACAGACCAGACCATGCAGAGTCGTCAGATACTCTAACTTCTCTTGCCGTTCCTCCAGGGAGGCCACGATGGCTTCGGTAAAGCTTAATACGGCGGGAACGTTCGTAGTGCCCGGCCTTATACCCTGTTCCTGCTCGCCGCCGTACATCAGCGGGCCTATCTCAATATGCTCTTTGGCTACTAGCAGTCCGATGCCTTTAGGTCCCCCGATTTTATGTCCTGATATGGTGTATAAATCGATATGTTCTAACTCAACCTGCAATTTTCCAAATCCCTGTACCCCATCAACATGAAAAAGAATATGCGGCTCTGACTTAAGCAACTCCGCAATTTCCTCAATCGGCTGCACGGCTCCTGTTTCGTTATTCACATGCATCACGCTCACGAGGATGGTATTGGGTTGCAGCGACTCCTTCACGGACACCGGACTTACGATCCCGCTCCGGCTGACGGGGAGGAAAGATACTTCCACCCCTTCCTCCGCTAATTGTTTGCCGCATTGGTATACGGATGAATGCTCAATTTCGGATAAAATAATATGGGGATTTCGCCCCGTCCGCTTCATCCAGGCCCGAACCACGCCTAAAATCGCAAGGTTATTGCTTTCCGTCGCACCGGACGTGAAAATCAATTCCGTAGCTTTGACTTGAAGCAGCCGGGCTATATGCTCTCTGGATTCTTCCACCTTAAGGCTGGCCTCAAACCCCATTTCATGCATGGATGACGGATTGGCATAACAATGCTTGACGGTGTCCACCAGCGTACGAAACGCCCGGGGATGTAGAGGCGTTGATGCACAAAAATCGAAATATAGAGAGTTCATCATTTCCTCCTGATATAATTTCTCAAGGCATTTATGAGGGGCCCTTCTCCACGTGTTCCGGCCAACTCCAACAACTCGTTTAAGGAATAGACCTTCCCTTTGTCACAAATCTGATGAGTCTCATTGGCAACCAAGCCAAAGGGATGGGAACGGATCAAAAAGTCTTGTTCCATTTGTTCTGAAGATAGCGAAATGATCGGCCACTTCCGCTGAAGAAATTCATCCAGTTCTTTATGGTCCTCGTCGCTCCCCGTAGAAAATAGAATCACGCGAGCCTGAGGCAGATGGATCTGCTGAAGCTCAGGCACCAACTCCATACATCGGACACAGTGCATTGAAATAAACAGCAACACTTTCCTCTCCCGAATGGAACGAAGATTCAGGGCATTACCGCTCTGATCTATATAATCTTTATCCGGAAGGAAACTCCAGAGATCCGGACCATTTTCGTTAATCATATATAGGCTCCTTTTGTATGTTCACTAATGATTCAAGCTCCTTAGCGTTCCTAACGGTTCCTTTCGATAAAACGTAGCCGTCCCTGGAAAGAAGATATAGATAAGGAAAAACCGAGGTTTTAAACTTTTCCCTTCGATCAGGACTGTATAGAACAAACGGGGAAGTAATCCGGTACTCCTTCACAAGCTTATTCACTTTGGACTCGTCGCCTTGAATGTAGAGAATAGTTCTTTTGGCGGGCCATATTTCAAGGAGCGTACTAAGCTTGGAGAAAATGTCCAGACATGACATACAGTCCGTTGACAAGAAAAGAACGACTCCCCCCTCCTCCCCCACCATCCCTTCTGGAAACAGGCTGCCTAAAGGCAACCCCTGATCACGGCTAGGCCATGTCGGGGAGGACAATTCCAAACTAGAGCCCAACTGTCCGGGATCGGCCAACTCGTCGATGCTCTCGATCCTACCCTCCGCATTTACGGTTACAACAGTCGGGACCCGCTGAATTCCGAACATCTCTATAACTTTGGAAGACCTTAAGATAGGAAACTTATATGAAATATCCCCCAGATCGGCATCCGAGTAAGGCTCGGGATCACCTTTCAGGACCAGAAAATGATTTCTTTGAGAGTAGCCCGCCAACTGCTTTAGCACTTCGACACAGGACCCGCAGCTGTCGCTTAGAAAAATCAATTTTGAAAGACGTCCGGGAAGATCCTCTGACCTTACCTTTCTTCCCACTTGGTCTCGCCCTTTAAATAGAGGAAGAAAGTCGCCTACTTTCCCGCCCCGGGGAAGAGCTCCCTCCGTGAGCACCTTACGTTGCGCCTTAGCTTTTAAAGAGATAAATAGCTTGCTTATCGGATCAAGCACTTTTTTCATGCAATCACTCCGTTCATGTCATACCACTGGGACTGGGCTTCATACATACGTGCATACTCCCCTTGACGCTGGATCAGTTGGGAATGAGTTCCTTGCTCGACAAGACGTCCGTCTTTCAGCACTAAAATCAAGTCCGCATTACGGCAGCTTCCCAGCCGATGGGAAATCATAATGCTCGTTTTCCCCTCCACCAATTCGGAGAATCGTTCGAATAAGGCGGCTTCGGCAATCGGGTCTAGTGCGGAAGTGGGTTCGTCATAAATAACCAGCTCGGCATCCGCATTAAAGAAGGAACGGCTTAACGCAACCTTCTGCCATTGGCCTTGAGACAATTCTTTGCCCCCTTCATATTCATGGCCCAATAGCGTGTCATATCCCTGTGGGAGTGAGTGTGAAATGAAGTCCACCCCTGTCTTGATCGCCGCAATATTCAACTGTTCTCTATTGTCCAGGGCCGAGATCTGTCCGAACCCGATATTCTCCTTCAACGTTAATTGATACTGCATAAAATCCTGAAAAACCGCGCTAACCAACTTGGCGTCTTCGTCCGTGAAAATATCCTTCCCATTCCAAAGTACATTTCCGTATTGAGGTCTATAAAGGCCAAGCAGGCATTTGGCCAACGTACTTTTACCGGCCCCGTTATGTCCGACAATAGCCACTCGCTGTCCCGGCTTAATGTGAAACTCGACATCCGACAAGGCAGGCACACTCTGATTGGGATAGGTAAAGCTCAGTCCCGCTACCTCCAGACCGCCAATCGTCGCTTCATGGGATCCGGGCACCAGCTTCCGTAATTCCATTCGCTCATCCGGTTTTTTATCCGGAAGATGCAGAAACTGGATCAGTTCGCTTGTAAACAGTGCGTTCTCATAAATGCCCGACAAATTCGCGGCAATCAGCATCACACTGTCTTTGGCCGTCGTCACGGTCTGAATCATCGCCACAAAGACCCCGATCGTAAGGCCGCCCGTAAAACTAATTAAAAGAACAACCACAGTAGCAAGGGCCGTAAACGCGTAAGAAAAAGTCTCGGAGAAACCGCCAAGCCACTGGCCCGACTTTTCCAGCGCGGCCTTTTCCTTCGCATTTTTCCAGTACAACTTGCCCCATTGATCGATGATGTAAGGATACAGCTTGAACAGCTTCATTTCCTTGGCGGACTCCCTGCTGGTCATCAATCTCATAAGATATTGAACTTTACGGCTTGACGGGGTTTGCTCGATCATCTGCTTATATCTTTTCTGGCCCAGTTTCATATTGATCAGGAAGGAAGGTATGATTAAACACAGCACTCCCACGGACAGCATCCAATGAAACCCGGCCAGAACAAAAAGCAGTGAAACTAACGTAATGATACTTTGCAGCACCAAGAAAAAATGATCCAACACCGAAAGCCCGCGATAAGCAAGTCCTTGTGTGACTCTCTGCAGGCGGTCATAGTATTCGGATTGCTCGAAATAGATATAATCCAGTCTGGAACACTTATCGGCGATCTCCCGGTCCATTTGAAACTGCGCCTTTTGCTTGATCACCACAAGAAGCATATGAGCCAGCGACCTTAAACCTAGGGCAGTCAGAAAAAATAGGGCCTGCCAGCTGATCGTCGTCAACGCCGGCAGCAGCATTTCCTTATTTCCTTGGAACAATACGGCGGCTTGCTCTACCAGTCGCTTGGTCAGATAGATTTGAACCGCCGGCTGCAAGGCCTCAACGATCCGAATGACCATCATTACAGCCAATCGGACAGGAGCCGATTTCCATATGAACGGAACGATTTCAAACAATAATCCACGAAGGACTCCCTTATGGTTCACCTCGGCTACACTCTTTCTCATTATTTTGTATCTAGGCGAATGCCCGGCTATCCATGAAGGCTATTTCTGATCCAGCAATCGCTGTCCTCTTTCTTGCATGGAAGCTATAGCTTCATCAAGGGATTTGGCGCCCACGGTTACAGCCTTTAGTTCGGAGTTAATGATTCCTTCCATACCTGCAAAAAAGCCCTTCGGCGGAGCACTGTAGTATTCATGGGGCATCCATTTGTCCCTAGGTTTTAAAACGTAAAAAGCCTCCATCCTTTTCCCTTCAGGATTATAGATAAAATCCGTTCTTGTAGTCGGAACGAAACCGGACGTTTTTGACTTCATTTTTGCAAACTCTTCTCCATTCACGAACTTTATAAGTTCCCAAGCTGCCTGTTTTTGTTCAGAGTCAACATTTATACTTGTAATTCCACCAAAGTAATAGTAAGGTGAGGTGTCCCGACTTTTCTCATCAACTGGAGCAGATACTACATCCCAATTTAATTGGAACTTATCCCCCTTTTCCGCTTTGGCCCAGTTAATCTTGTTATTAATGTAATAATAATAATCCACAGTCATAGCACTAGTGCCGCTGATAAAAGGATCATATACTTCAAACTGGTCCATTTCGGGAATTACTACTGTTTTCGACATGTATGCATCCACTATAGTTTCAAATATCTTCTTATATGATGCAGAATTAATGGTCAGCTTCATATCTTTGATATTGATCATACTTAAGTCGCGGCTCCATGCCATATCATCAACAAAGGCAGAAAAATTCAACATGTATAAACCACTCACCCCATCACCTGAAGGAAAGCGTTTGGCCAATTGAATCATTTCCTCCCATGTCATTTGATCCTGTGGATAGGGTATTTTGTATTTATCAAATAAGTCTTTGTTATAGTAAATCGCTTTAGTTTGGAATTCTGGAGGAAGTCCATAGAGCTTGCCGCCCCCTATCAATCTAAGATAATCAACAAACTCCTGATGAACCCCTTCAAGGTTGAATTTATCATTCGAAAGCAAATTACTTAAATCATAGAGTTTATCTTGTTCAATAAGTTGTTCGTAATCTTGAACGGAATGTATGACTACATCCGGCTTTTCCTCATTCATTGTCTTCTCCAAGTTATCTCCAAAATAATTAATCACATTTATTTCAATATTCGGATACTTGGCCTTAAAGAAATCCCCGACTTCCGCCATAAATTGATCTTCACTTTCAATTGTCATAACCTTTAAAGTTGCCTTCATCTCCGGATCACTGGTATAACTTATTTGTTCTTTAGTATTTGAACAAGCTGTAATGAGTAATAAATTACCTAAAAATAATACAATTATATATATTTTCGCAAATTTCAACCCTTCCATCCCCCTTTACAGAGATTAAAGAAGTCTACCGTCTAAACGGCTGACGGTAGACTTCTTTAATTTAACAAGTTGTAGTACAATTGCAGATTGAGCAGCCGCTAGAATAATAAGAACAACGTTGTTTTCCACCTGAACAATTATCAGAAGACTGACAATAAGTATACAAATAAGCTCCAGAACACATATTTTTTCACCTCCTTTCAAGAAATTTATTTTTATAGTTAAGGCAAAATCACCTTAGCTAACTTAAGTAAAGAGCCTCAAAAGATCCACTTATTCATGAACAGCAGATTTAGCTAATCTTAGACCCTACGCAGAAACCCGCTCTTCTCCATGCTTGACCAACGCTTGTAGATGTTCTTCGTTGTTTATGATCCCCTTTGCTTTTATCAAGCCATCCGGGGAGACATAGTATCCAAACGGAACAAAGGGAGTTTGAAGATCCTTAAAATTCTCCACGTGAATAATCGGAACTTGAAGCTCATATTGCTTTATGGCTGCGTTTACCTCGTCCTCCGGTCCGGACATCATGAATAAATATTGGTATACAGGCATTTTCCTCTGCACATCATTGATGACCGAGTATAGCTTTTTGCAAGCCAGGCATTGGGATGAGGTTAAAAATATCAGCGTACCTAGCTTTCCATGTTCCTTAAGGCTGAGAGCTCTTCCATCCATAGGAATACGGCCGTTAAGAGGGAATTCTACTCCCTCAGGCAAACCCTCTTGCTGTTCATAAAGCATACTTCTGGTTGTGATGGCGCTCTTTAAAATGACGATCACACCGTAAGAGATCAAAATAACGATGGCCCATAAGAGCAAATACGAGATATCAAACATGTGCGGCATGCCGTTTCACGTCCTTTAATCAGATAATGTGTACTACTCCTGATAGAGCTTATGGTACTGTCTCAGCGTTAATCCCAATGTGTAGATGACCAGGATCCCTAGAGACGAGAGCACTAGTGTGGATATTTCATTGAAAGATGCTATAGTTAGCGTGGAAGAGAATGGTGCTACTAGGAGATAGATGCTCAAGAGAAAGAGGACGAGATGTCTTGTATGCAGCCACATACCAAACCTTTCCGATATAAGTCCGCCAAACCACTGGTAGGTTACCATTCTGCCCTTGGCTCGCCAGCCTGCCCACGCAAAAGAGCTGAGCAGAAGCAGAGCAAGCACCGCGCCATACCGCAACGTAATGGGGAACAGCAACAGAACACAAACAACTAATTCGAAAAGAGGAATGGCTACTACGACATTTCTTGCCCAAAAAGGCGTAATTCTAAGCTGCCTTAATGTGACTCTGAAGGAAGATAATTTGCTAAATTTAGCTGCGGAAGACACGGCAAATAGAACGCTTACAAATACTTGAATAAAAACAAACCATTCCATTTTTTAATCTCAACTCCTAATCTCGTATTCATTTCTCTTAAACAGGCCAATTTGCGCAATCGTTTGCATTTTTGCCAATAGAAGATGTTTCCTTATTAAATCTATGGAATCCGAAAAATCCGACTGGTGATTTATCTAAGAAAGTATTACCGAGGGGGTCTAACAAGGTGTGATCCAACTTCGCTAAGTTAAATGCAAGCGTTTGCTCAAACGAGCGAAATGATCTCATTTAATATGTATTAAGAGGTGATATGATCCTTAGATGTTATAAGTTACCATTTATCTTGATTATATCCTCCTTTCTATTGGTGTCAATTACTTTTTTTTGAAGTATTTACACGAATCCCAAAAAAACCTTCACTCTTCACTAAAAAGGCCCACCAGCAAAACTGGTCGGCCTTCCAAATTGCTTATTGCCTTCTACCCGCGATTCACCGAAGTGGCATATAGCCAAGCCGGTCCAACTCTTGTGCAATGACGCGGTAACCGCGGCTGTTCGGATGGACCCCGTCCAGAAAAAGCAGTTCTCTTTCGTTTCCCTCGAACGCCGGATAAATGTTCGCTACACGATAATTGGGTCCGCCCAGTGTGGTAAGAAACGCGTTATACTGGCGCGCATATATCCCCGCCTCTCTGATATTCGGAAACGGATTGTACACGCCAACCATCCGAATGATAAATGGCTTCCGCTGCGGTGATTTGATTTGATACAGGTTATATACGATTTGGCGCACATTTCCTTTCGTGCGGTTCAACACTTGAGGTATCTGAGAACCTTGCAATCCAGATCCGTCGGCAATAGCCTTGGTATAGGGCCTAAGGTCATTCGCGCCAATGGATACGGTGATGATATCGGCCCGCCGAAGCGCCGCCCGCATTCGCGGATCACTCTGGACCATCGGCAGCAACTTTTGCGAGGTGAGCCCGTTCACCCCTAAATTTTCATATCCTACAGAGGTACGGAGGCGACTCTCCGCCATACGCCGATAAGCAGGCGCAAATCCGCCGCTCAACCAGGCTCCCGCGCCTGTCGTTAATGAATCCCCAATGGCCGTGTAATGGTAACCCATTGCAACACCTCCTCCGCTCATCAATTCCGGTATCTAATATAGTATGAAAAAAATACGGGACAGGATCGGGAGATTCGCGTATTCTTGGTTGGGACTTCCATTCGGTTAAGAACACAAAAAAACGCCCGCAGTGATCTGCGGGCGGTAAAACTACAATTTTCGATTATTCGTAGCTGAGTTCCGGATAGATAGGGAATTTATCGGTCAATTCGGACACTTGTTGACGGGCTTTAGCCAAGCTCGCTTCATCCTTGGAATTCTTCAAGACAAGCGCGATAACCTGACCGATCGTCTTCATCGCTTCCTGATCCATGCCCCGGGACGTAACGGCCGGAGTACCGATGCGGATACCGCTGGTTACGAACGGACTGGTCGGATCGAATGGAATGGCATTCTTGTTCACGGTGATGCCGATGGAATCAAGCACATGCTCGGCGTCCTTGCCCGTGATGTTCAGATTGCGGGTGTCGATAAGCATCAAGTGGTTATCCGTACCGCCGGATACCAGGTTCAAGCCTTCGGAAACCAATGTTTCCGACAGCACCTTGGCGTTCTTCACAACATTTTCCGCATACGTTTTGAAGGAAGGCTCCAACGCTTCACCCAAAGCAACGGCTTTGGAAGCAATGACATGCATCAACGGTCCACCTTGCGTTCCAGGGAACACGGCCTTGTCGATAGCAGCGGCCCATGGCTGACGGCAAAGGATCATGCCGCCGCGCGGTCCGCGCAGCGTTTTGTGCGTCGTTGTCGTTACGAAGTGCGCATGCGGCACTGGATTTGGATGCAATCCAGCGGCAACGAGTCCGGCGATATGAGCCATATCGACCATGAACAGGGCACCTACATCGTTAGCGATAGAGGCCAGCTTTTCGAAATCGATGATGCGCGGATAAGCACTGGCACCAGCTACGATCATTTTAGGGCGATGTTTGAAGGCAGCTTTGCGAACTTCATCGTAATCGATAAGAAAAGAATCCTCTTGAACTCCGTAAGCCACGAAGTTATAGAACAAGCCGGAAGCATTGACCGGACTGCCGTGCGTAAGGTGACCGCCATGGGCCAGGTTCATCCCGAGAACGGTATCCCCAGGCTTCAAAGCCGTAAGGTAAACGGCCAGGTTCGCTTGAGCGCCGGAGTGAGGCTGTACGTTAGCATGCTCGGCACCAAACAGTTCCTTCGCACGATCGCGCGCGATATTTTCCACGATATCGACATGCTCGCAGCCGCCATAGTAGCGTTTGCCGGGATATCCTTCCGCATATTTGTTTGTCAATACGGAGCCCATAGCTTCCATAACTGCTTCGCTGACAATGTTCTCGGATGCGATCAGTTCAATGTTGTTCCGTTGACGTTTGAGCTCCAGATTCATCGCTTCCAGTACCGCCGGGTCTTGCTTTCTCAATTGATCCATGTTTCTTAGTCCTCCTATGCTAAAATAATTAATCACTTAGTCACATAACCGTGAATCCTGACTTTGCGGCAGCGTGTACACGGCGCGTTCCCCGCCGATCAGCTTCGGGCGGCTCCAGGCTGCGTTCACCCGGGCTTTGCCTACGTACCGCAGGGTCGGCCGAAATGGCACGGCCACTCGGCGCAAATGCATGCCGATCAGCGTCTCGCCGATGTCGAGCCCGGCATGGGCCTCCAAGCTCTCGGCCAGGCAAGGCTCGATGAACCGCTTATAAGCGGTTGCCGCCATGGAACCTCCAGCTTTCGGCACCGGAACAGCGGCCACTTCCGTAAGCCCCAAACGTTCCAATACCTGCCGCTCCACAACAAGCGCCCGGTTCAAATGCTCGCAGCATTGAAAAGCGACATCGAACCCGTGTCTTTGTCGAACCTCATCAATGCCAGCGAACAGCTCTGCGGCGATGTTCTCCGCACCGCCTGTGCCGATTCGGACCCCCGCCACTTCGCTAGTACTGACACCGATAACCAACAGACGCCCGGGCTTCAGCCCTGCGGCTCCCGCTAACTCTTCCAAAATTTCCGCGACTTGCCCTCGGATATCTCCAAGCTCTGCCGTTTCCATGTTCGCCTGCTCCTTTCACTCCGAAGATGCCTCTGTCTCGATAAAACAAACTATCTTTATTATACCTAAAACCTCAGGCATATTAACGACAAACTTCGAGCAAGTCATACAAAGAGAGAATAAATTCAACCTTTAGAGTAAATAGGCGGCAAGGGACGGCATACAAGAAAGCAGATTTACGACGAAAAAGAGCATGACGCGAGACAGCGTCGTGCTCTTTGCCCAGGCGACCGGCCGTATGTTCCGATGCTCCACCGTGGTTTGATCCACTTTCGTCGCCAGTCACATCGGATCTTCATTACTAGCTTTAGAATAAAACATAAGCGGAACAAATGCAACCGGGTTTTACCCGGAAGCTCTGCCGCCAAACCGATCCTGCTCCAGTTTGTCCAGTATTTTCATCAAAGCGTTACGGATTTCCGCCGCCGTCCGGTCGTATTCCCCGCGAGATCCTCCGAATGGATCGGAAATGTCATAACCCGGCATCCGCTGCAGCAACTCGGCGAAACGTCGCTGCGCCGCCTCATCCGGCTTCTTGCCCAGTGCCCGGTCCAATTCCAGATCGGCCGCAAGCCGCTGGAGTTCTTCTCTCTCGGCTAAGACCGCCGGGTCGTCTTGGGCGTATTCTTTTAGCGTATATATTTTATCGGCCGCCTCAGGGAATGTATAGATGATTTGCCGCTTGTGACTCTCGGTCAATGCCAAGATCAAATCGGCCCACTCTACCAATTCCTCATGCAGCGGTGTCGATAGAATACGATCTCCAATGCCTTGTTCCCGAAGTACGGCCTCCGCATGATGCGATATTGACATTCCTTTGGCCGCGGCAACTCCCGCAGAGCGTACCTCCACTTCCAAGCTGCGCTCCCGAGCCAATTTGCGCATCATCCCTTCCGCCATGGGACTCCGGCAAGTGTTGCCCGTACAGACAAACAAAATTCGCATTTTCAGTCACCTCCGCAAGGATGCCATTACTGTTATCCCTAATCATTGCTATTGTATCAAAAGATAAACATGAGGCCAAACGCAAGCAAAATCGCTCCTCCCGCAGCCTCCCCGTAATCGCCGAGACTCCGGCCTACGCTCCGTCCCAGAGCCAAGCCCATTATGGACATTAGTCCGCCGAAGAAACCGAATGCAAGCACCGTGATCAACAGATCACTATGAAACATCCCTAAAGATACTCCAACGGAAAAAGAATCAATACTGACGCTAAGCGAAAATAGAAGAACTCCCCACAAGGTGCGATGATTGATCGAATGAGAACCGCTGCCTTTGACTGAACTATAAATCATATGAGCGCCAAGCAGCAGGAGCAACCCGCCGGAGACATAACGGGCAAGATGCCCGAGCAGTACTCCCACATATTGACCGGCAAAAATCCCGGTGAGCGGCATAAGGACATGAAAAAGAGCTACGGCCGAACCGATGCGGATGGCATCGTTGCGCCGTACCCCTTTCATACCGATACCGATCCCCAAGGAAAAGGCGTCCATCCCCAAGGCAACCGCCATAAGCAAAATGGTCATCAATTCCCCCAGCCGCACAAATGCCTCTGTCATACGTTCACTCCTCCATGTCCGAAAACTTCTTGTACAACCATATGCGGACAAGAAGTGTTTCATGACATGGGGTGATCATCTGCAATGTTCAAAGAGTCAGAACTACCTCTACTGTTATTCTTCCTCGCCGGGTTCCAGGATGCCGGCCTCCAAGTAGTTGATGTATTGTCTAAGCTTATTGGCCGAGGCCCAGCTGATATCCCCTTGCTCAAACATCGACTGCACCTCATTGCGCTGGGCCTGAATGCCTTTGATGCGCAGTTCGTTTTTATGCTGGTTAAACACATCTTCATCTTCAATAGCGCCCATCGCCCCCGAATGTCCCTGTAGGCGCTTGATTAAATCCTTATACTGGGCTATTACCAAAATCGATTCCCGCCGATTCTCCTCATTGACTTGTGCCTCGACGGCTTCAAGCGCAGCTATGGAGGTCCGAAGTCTTGTCGCCTTCAGCTGTTCCATCGTTTCCGGTGGGAGGTCCAACGTTTTTCGTTTTAGAAACTGCTTCGTAAACAGGCGGCGAATCCGAAAGAGCGATACAAGTACCTGCATCTTGAACCGGCCTGACATGACCATCTCCATTTGATTCATGACCTCTTGGATTTTGGACGCCAGTTCCCCGGTAATTTCACCGCGGTCCAGCATATTTTGGATTTCCCGCCGTTCCGCTTGCAGCCCCGCAAGCCTTAGCTTCATCATTGCATTGTTCCTTTTCCGGTCGGACCATTCTTGCCCCCGCCCGTTTTGCAGCTGAATCAGTTGGCGGTGATAGCTCCCGAGTACGGATCTCGCCGCAGCTTCATTCTCCTCCCCGGTTGCCTCCTTGATCGCCTTGATTCCGGCTTGGATCATGGATATCCGGGCTTCCTGTTCGCGTTCGGCGACAGGATCGGCGCCTTCCTCAGGCCGTTTGGAGAGCAGCGGCAGCACCACGCTGGCAATAATCAGCGAGCACAGAATAACGCCGGCCGCCAGAAATATAATTAAATCCCGTTCAGGGAACGGACTTCCATCCTGAAGAAAATAAGGAATGGAGAACGCCGCAGCCAACGTGACCGCACCCCGGACGCCCGACAGGGATATGAGCACAGAGGACATTAGCTTCGGTCTACCCATGCTTTCCCCGCTGCCAAGCAGCCAAGAGCCTTCCCAGAATAAATACACCCATATAAATCTAAGCACGATCAGCCCCAAAGAAATCAGGCCAATAAATCCAAGCACCTGCAAATTGCTGTAATCCGGGCTTTGAAATATCGTTTCTGTCGCGCCTGGGATCTGCAGACCTAAAATGACGAATACGAGGCCATTTAAAATATACAGGATCACGGACCAGGTATTCTGCGATACCATCCGGAGTTCAGCCTGCATCGATTCGTTGCGGTCCCGTTCGATCGCATGGACGATCCCTCCGGCCACGACAGCCAAAATTCCGGAAAATCCAAGCTCCTCCGTCACCAGATAAATCACGAATGGCGTCAAGATCTGGATCAGCATATGTATCGTAACGTCCTCCATACCAAGCCGCCGGATGAACACCCGCAGCCATACGATCAAAAAGGCGACGATAGCACCGCAAATCAATCCGCCGATCGCGATCCATAGGAAACTGAGCGTAGCTTCGGTAATTGAAAATACCCCGGTGACCGTTGCCGCCACCGCAAATTTAAATGCAACCAGCCCCGAAGCGTCGTTCATTAACGACTCTCCTTCGAGCAGCCGCATAATGCCTTTAGGGAGATGGATTCTTCCCGCCAAGGCACTTACGGCCACAGCATCCGTCGGAGATAAAATGGCGGCGAGCGCAAAGGCCGCTGGCAGCGGAATACTCGGAATAAGCCAATGAATCAGATATCCGCCCGCAAATACGGTGACAAACACCAAGCCAAGCGCGAGGAGCAGGATAGGGGCCCTCAGGTCCCACAGCTCCTCCCGAGGCGTCCGCTTCCCGTCATTATAGAGCAGCGGGGCGATAAACAGCAGTAAGAACAGCT
Source organism: Paenibacillus sp. FSL R5-0407 (assembly GCF_038009185.1). Classification (NCBI taxonomy): domain Bacteria; kingdom Bacillati; phylum Bacillota; class Bacilli; order Caryophanales; family Paenibacillaceae; genus Paenibacillus; species Paenibacillus sp. FSL R5-0407. The sequence continues at coordinate 3,245,743 of NZ_JBBPAX010000001.1, forward strand.
CGGAATTCAACGGCAAATGAATGCCGATCGGCAGCAATGCCACCAAAGTACCGAGAATAATCTGTAAAAGGGGGACCGGCACAAACGGAATGAACCGGTTCAGTACATTCGATACTCCAATCAATACAAGCATAATGAGTACGATTTCAAAAATTTCCAAAATACAGTTCCCCCTGCCGAAGTAAATATCAGTCGTGTTCGTCCCCGAATAAATCCATCTGTTTCGGAGGCAGTCCCGCCGTTTTCAGACCTAGAAGACTCATCATCTCCATCGCGTTTGGAGCGGCATCACCGCCGGAATTGTTATTAAAAATCATGCAAACTTCCTCGGTGCCCTTCTTTTCGAGGATGTCCAGCTTGTCCCGCCAATCCTCCAGCTCCTCCCGGTTATACCGGTAGAGATTGCGGACTTCCCGCCAATTCGGCGCACTCCCCTGCAGCCAGCCGCCCGTATTGCGCCCATGAAGCCGGACGATCGTCAATTCGGAATTTGTCGGCTCCAGGACTGCCGGGACAGAGCCCTGCCCGACCTGCGGTTCATCACAAATTATGTGAATCCAGCCCTCCTGCTTCATAAAAGAGAGCGTGTCCTCACGAACATTCGGTGCATACCAGCTCTGGTTCCGAAACTCTAAGGCCAGCGGCAAGGAACCCATCCACTTCTTTACAGCGCGAAGCTGCCGCACATTGTCCGGACTGCAATCAAACCAAGGGGGAAATTGAAACATCACGGCTTTCAGACGGCCCGACTCCACGACCGGCCGAATCGAATCGAGATAGGCTTGGAACATCTCCCCCGGTCCTCCGTAAGGATTCTTTCCCCTATTATGCCCGGTCATTCCCCGAAATGCCTTTAATATAAAAGTAAAATGCGGAGGCGTTTCTTCAAGCCACCGCCGGTAAGTATGTTCACCAAGCACAGCGTAGAAGGAACTGTCTACTTCCACGACCGGAAAATGCCTGGCGTACAGCGCCAGCTTCGCTTTTGCCGGAGTCCCGGGAGGATACAGCTCCTCATGGTCTCCCCATCCGGTTAAACCAATTGTAATCATAGTACCCCGCCTTTCCTTAGGGAATAAGGTCAGATCACCTTATAGAGTTTGTTCTCTTACACATAGATTACCTGTTGGCCCGCCGCTTTAAGCAGGCGGTTCATCACGGCGGCGCCGAGTCCCTCCTGCGGACAGGACTCGGCCATAATAAAGGTGACGCCGCTGTCGTCAAAGCGGCGGAGCGCCGCGTAGAGACGATGCGCAGCCGTCTCCAGCGCCGTTAGGCTGCCGAGCGATAGCACGCAGTCGGCGCGGTAGAACGGGAGATGCTCGTCGAAGGCGAGCACGCCCGTTATCTCCCCGCGCGCCCGGGCCGCGTCGAGCTCGGCCTGGATGCGGTCCGCCACCCGCTCGGGGGCGGACCCGGACACTACACGCAGCGCACCGCGGGGTGCGTAGTGCGTGTACTTCATGCCAGGCGAGCGAGGCGCCGGCATGTCCTTGGCTTCGCTGTCGCCGCCAGCGCTTTGCAGGGCGGCGTCCAGCCGCACGCCGCCCGCGGCATGGCGGGCGAGCTGCTCGACCGTGATTCCGCCGGGGCGGAGCACGGTCACAACCCCGTCGTCGCCGGCCTCGACCACTGTCGACTCCACGCCCACCCCGGTGGGCCCGCCGTCGACAATGCCGTCGATGCGGCCGGCAAGATCATCGCCCACGTGGCTCGCCAACGTGGGGCTCGGCCGCCCGGACCGGTTGGCGCTCGGCGCCGCCACCGGGCAGCCCGCTGCGGCAATGATCCGCAGCGCGATATCGTGGGCCGGCATGCGCACGGCCACCGTGTCCAGCCCCGCCGTCACGCGAGGCGAGACGGCGCCGGGGGCCGCTGGCAGCACCAGCGTCAGCGGCCCCGGCCAGAATGCCTCCATGAGACGGCGCCCCGTCTCGTTCACCGCGGTGACGAGACCGTCCAATTGGCTCATGTCCGCGATGTGTACGATCAGCGGATTGTCGGACGGCCGCCCTTTGGCGGCAAATATCGCCTCCACCGCCTCCGTGTTGCGGGCATCCGCTCCGAGTCCGTACACCGTCTCCGTCGGAAAAGCCACCGTTCCGCCCGCCGCAAGCACCTCTCCCGCTTCGGCCAACGATTGTTCAGCGGCAATAACCTTTGAATCCTCTAAAACATTAGCACCCTGGCCAGCTTCATCATTCACCAAGGCAGTCACATCCCATAAACGGGTAGAACGTCTATTTTCAAAACCTGCATCTTCCATCATCTTGTCTCCCATAACAGTTGATCATCCCAAACTTTTCAAAGATATACTCTCTATTATAACAACCCTCACTTAAAGTTAGCCACCTTCAGCAGAGCCGCCCTTCTCAGATTCAACACAACAGTCGCGCCTTCATCCCCTTAACATCCGCTCCAGATCCTCCCGGACCACTCCCCATCTCCCCCCAATATAAAAGAACCGCACAGGCTATCCCCGCACGGTTCATTTCACAAAGATTTCTTATGAGAACAAGCCCACGATCCAGTTCCACAGCTTCACCAGCATATCCCACAAAAAGAACCGAACTTCCGTCTCCTCCGGGTCAACCTGATTAACCCCCTCGGCACCAGGACCTGTCTGGGACGACGCTGTCTTCACTTCGCCTTTACCGGACGATGTTTGCTTAGCAGACTTCGCGTCCGCCCCGGCCTTTCCCTTGTCCGCTTTGCTTTGCAACGCATCCCCGCTGCCGGCATCCACAAAACATAACGGCGGGAACAACACACACCACCAGTTCTTGCCCTTTCCTTCTCCGAGCGTTACCCGCAACGCCTCATAATCACCCGCCGGGTACACGGCACTGCCGTACATTTTTGTCGGAAAAGGCACCACCGCCAACTCGACCTTGTAACTATATTTTTTGCCGCTACCGGCCAGCGTCTTCCCTACCAGGCCTTCAATTTCATCCATATGATCACGAATGACGCCGCGCGCCGCATCCAAACTTTGCGGATTATCCAGCTCGGTCACCCAACCGTCGATCTGCTTAATCACCGCATCCCTTACGCGGCGTTTAACGACCTGATCCCCCGCTTTATCCGAATTGGCCAAAATCCGCAACCGGATCGACTCCTGAGGAATCCGACCTTCGGCTGCTGCCGAATCTATTTTTTGTCCCTCCCAGGACATCATCAATATCATAATACTAAATATAATAAGAGCTACTGTTTTGCCTCTGCTCGTTTCCGTTCCCTTGCCATTCCCATTCCCAGCTTCCCGCATCGTCGCTACTCCCTTCTCCATCCCCTGATGTCTATCAGTATGTCCGGTTAAAAGAGAGCTAAACCTATTAATCTATTAAAAATTTATTAACCATAACCTTACTCATATCTTTACTCATAACCTTTATACGCAACCCTTTCTTCTATCCATTCATTACAATTCATTCCTTACTCTAAACTGCTCCATTAAATGAAGCAGCGGCAGAACAAGACTCAATAATTGAAGTCTTAAACTGCCGCTGTTGTTGTTTAACTAATGTTACCTGTTAGTTCAATGAAAAAGTAGTCATATTGGGGGCTACTCGCTACTCTGCTCAAGTACGCTGTTCGGTTAAATACGTCCCGTTTATTTTAATTTTCTGCGTAACGTGCCTGGAGCTTTTGTTTGTGCGATTTTAGGATATCCTCAAGCGATATATCATATTTATTTGCGATCACAATGAGATTTCCTAAAACATCTCCAAGTTCTTCCGTTAATTCGGTTTTATTTTCTTGAAATGTGCCTGCAACCTCATCCGGACGATCCCTGCCAATCTCTAATGCACGAATTGCACGAGCTACTTCCCCGGTTTCCTCAGCAAGAAAACCAATACGGACAAATATATCTAAGTCTGACCAGTTGCGATTCTTGTAATATTCCTTCACCCATTGTTGAAATTCAATAATATCCATGTTTCCCTCCAACATACCAAGATTGCTCTATCTCAAACAATTTCATCGATTGTTCCCCCGGCCTCCCTACCTGGGGCAATTCAATCAACACGCTTCACATTTCACCGTCCTCCCGAGGTAGACAAATCGTCAAAATGTCCACCTAAAAGTGGACATTACGCACATTTACGCGCCCACCAACAATCACCAACATCTAGTATATCAAAAATCCTAACTCACTATATATAGAATCAACAATCCGAGGCGAGGTATATCTCTTCCGGTGAAGAGTGTCCACTATTTGAAAGACAAATCTTCATATTTTTCCACCGTGGGAGGACACAAGTACTCCATTGAATTTGGACTCCGTTTTTGGAATCCGCCCGTTTCCAGGTTCGATTCTTTTTTTCTAAGGATGTAATAATAAACATTATTAAAAAACGGCCATTCCCAAAGGAATCGCCGCTTTCGTGTTACCGGTTTTGCGTTTTTAGTTTGGTGAAACGGGAGGCAGGCATCTGCTGCTCCTCGTCGGTTTCATGACCGTGAATGCGAATGCTCATCGCGACTCCGATGCAGGCCATATTGATCATCAGCGAGGTTCCTCCGTAACTGATGAAAGGGAGGGTGATCCCGGTGAGGGGCATCAGACCGATAAACATGCCGATGTTTTCGAAAATCTGGTACAGGAACATCGCTACGATCCCCACGATAAGGAACGGTCCGCCGCGATCCCGGCACTCCAGTGAAATGAGAATTAGCCTGTGTATCAGTACAAAATAGATCAGCAGCAGCACCGAGCTGCCCAGGAAGCCGAATTCCTCGGCGATTACTACGAAGATGGAGTCGGAATAGGTTAGAGGCACGCGTTCGGACTGAACGGTCTCTCCTTTTAGGTAACCTTCTCCGGTCATACCGCCTGATGCGATCGCCAATTTGGCGTTCCGTGTGTGATAGATGGCTTTTTCGGTCGCTTTTTCGGGTACCAGCCAAGGGTCAATCCGTTCAATCCAGTGTTCGCGTCCGATATCTACAAAGAAGGTGTACACCTTGTCATGATACACTTTATATGCGGTAATCCCGCCAAAGACCGAGCCTGCAAAAATTACTAATGCAATCAGGGCGTGCATGTATTTAATGTTACCGATCCACAGCATTCCCGCCAAAATCACCAAATAACTGAGGGCGTTACCGAGGTCATTTTGCGCCATTACGACTAGAAACGGAATGAACGTAATCAATAGAATCGGCACGACGTCCCGCCAAAACGACAACCTTGGCTTCCGCTTGCGGAGCAGCATGAAGGAAAGGAACAGGATCAGCAGCAATTTGAAAAATTCAGCCGGCTGAAAACTGAGTCCCCCCGGCAGGGTAAGCCATCCGGTCGCGCTGTAATACGTATTACCGATGAAAAATACTACGATAAGCAATCCGACCCCAAACAGGTAAATGTAAGGCGAATACTTGATAAACAGTTTGAAGTCGATCAGGGAAAAGGCAAAAAACGCCGCAAATCCAAGCAGATAGTATACGCCCATCCGTATATGATATCCGTGGTAAGCCGTATTCGATGTGGCGCTATAGAGTACCGCGATGCTGATGCCCATAAGGAGCAACAGGATGAACACGATCGTATAGTCAATTTTTTTAAGTTTGTTAAGCATTACTTCCCGTCCTCCGCCATCCGATTTTTCCTTCGACCTGAGTAAACAGGCATCCATCCTTCGTTCTCCAACCAGCCGAACAAATAGTTTACCTTCTCATTGTAAAGGAAGACTCCCGCTAAAGTCTATTGGACGATGACACCAGTCCTAATTACCCCTGTTTGCACAGAAAAAAGACACCGCCCGTCAGGCGATGACTATCACATGCCGGTCAATCCCCGCGAGGTCCGTAACCGTGACGATCTCGCGCCAGCAGCCGGCTTGGCGCAGCAGCTCTGCAACATCGCCGGCCTGCCCCATCCCGAGCTCAAAGCCGATCAGGCGGGGCGGACGAGGCAGCAGCGGAAGCTGCGCCATCATGACGCGGTAGGGCGCGAGCCCGTCCGGACCGCCGTCGAGCGCGCCGCGCGGCTCGTAGTCGCGCACCTCGGGCTGCAGGTGCGCGATGGTATCCGCCGGTATGTAAGGCGGATTGCTGACCACAATGTCCAGCGGCTCGCCGGTGAACGGTTCAAGCAGGTTCCCCTGCTTGAACGCCACGTCCAGGCCGAGCCGCCGGACATTCGCTGCCGCCACGTCCAGCGCTTCCGGCGAGATGTCACTCGCCGATACGCGCCATGACGGGCGCAAATGGGCCAGCGCGGCTGCAATCGCGCCGCTGCCGGTACCGATGTCGGCGGCCAGCGGGGCGCCGCCGGGCCACAGCGAATCGCCGATCTGGACGATTCGCTCCACGAGCAGCTCCGTTTCCGGGCGGGGAATCAGCACGGACGGCGTGACCTTGAAGGTCAGGCCGTAAAAATCCTGTTCCCCGATAATGTACTGCGCCGGCTCGCCCGCCGCTTTGCGGCGGATCACTGCCTCCCAGGCGTCTCTATGATCCGCCGGGAAGGGATCGCGCAGCGCGGCCAAATACGCCGCGCCTTCCAACCCCAAAACATGGCGGAGCAGCAGCTCCGCATTGGAATCCGGCTCGTGCACGCCCCGAGCCGCTAAAAAAGAAGAAGCCTCTCTACGGGCTTCTGAAATATTAACCGCTCCTGATAACACATATCCGTTATCGTCAGGCATGTTATTCTCCTTTATCCATCAGTTCGGCCTGTTCCGCAATCGTCAGCGCCGATACGATTTCCGCAATCTCTCCGTTCATGACCTGATCGAGCTTGTGCAGCGTAAGACCGATCCGGTGGTCGGTTACCCGGCTTTGCGGGAAGTTATACGTACGGATCCGCTCACTGCGGTCCCCGGTTCCCACTTTGCTCTTCCGCTCCCCGGCATATTTCGCCTCTTCCTCTTGGCGCATCATATCCGAGATCCGGGCGCGAAGCACCTGCAACGCTTTCTCCTTATTGGAGTTTTGCGATTTACCGTCCTGACACGTTGCCACAATGCCCGTCGGAATGTGCGTTACCCGCACCGCCGATTTCGTTGTGTTGACGGACTGGCCGCCCGCGCCGCTGGAGCAGAACGTATCCACACGGATGTCCTTGTCGAGAATTTCAATATCGACTTCTTCGGCTTCCGGCATGACCGCCACCGTCGAGGTCGACGTGTGGATCCGTCCGCCGGATTCCGTCGACGGAATCCGCTGTACCCGGTGGGCACCGCTTTCGTATTTCATTTTGCTGTAAGCGCCGCGTCCGTTAATCATAAAAATAACCTCTTTGAAGCCGCCAAGGTCACTTTCATTCACATCCATGATATCCACTTTCCACCCTTGGGTGTCGGCAAAGCGGGTGTACATGCGGTACAGGTCAGCCGCAAACAAAGCCGCTTCGTCCCCGCCAGCAGCGCCGCGGATTTCCACGATTACGTTTTTATCGTCATTCGGGTCCTTCGGCAGCAGCAGAACATGGATTTTCTCCTCCAGTTCTTGCTGGCGTGCGGAAAGGTCCTCGATTTCCATCTTCACCATTTCGCGCATGTCATCGTCAAGCTTCTCTGCCTGCATCGCTTTCGCGGCATCAAGCTCTTCCATAACCTGCTTGTATTCAGTGTACGCCTCATAAGCCGGCTGTAAATCCGATTGTTCTTTAGAATAATCCCGCAGCTTCTTCGTATCGTTCGCCACGTCGGGATCGCAGAGCAGCTCGCTCAGCTTCTCATAACGGTCAGCCAGGGATTGTAGTCGGTCCAACAAGGAAATCACCTCTTTCTTCATAAGCAAGTCGAAAAAATCATCGTCATATCCGCACTACAAATTCTAGTCCGGACGACTTTATATTATATCATATTCTAATCGGATTGAACAGCAGCCTGTCAGCACCCCGAATAATAAAAAAACAGTGGATCTCAACCGAAGTTGAAACCCACTGATCTTTTTTAGCAGCTACTTCGGTTGTGTAAATGCAGCGTTGGATCGGTAAGCTACAATTTGATCAATTAAAGACTGCTCCAATTTCGCATTCCATGACTTTACCATACCAGGCAGGATGCAAGCGTCGACAATGACCCAAATCGTCAGTGCCAGTCCCATTAGAAGAGTCAGGACTAGAAACACGATCGACATCCCTAAACCATCCGAGTAAACTTCGCTCTCGAAAGCGGACATAATGGCAAACACGAAGTAACAAACCATGGTTAAAGCGAACAAGACCAATTGAATCGTGCCGGAAAGCGGTCTTTTCAAATAGAAGCGGTGAACGCCCAAATGGCCTGCTAGCAGCATAAGGTAGGCCAGCGTCAACGACTTCTCCTGCTTGGACATTTCCGAACTCAGAATAAGGAGCTCCGTCGTGGACAACGTTTGCTTGGAGATGTTCATAGTAGAGTTCATCGGTTAGATCGGATAAGTTTCCGACATGCCTCTGTTATACATAATTTGATCAATAAGCTGATTTTCCAGTACGGCGTTGTGTTCTTTTACCCAGGTGTGAGTCAGGAACGCATCCACGATCCACCAGATGGACGTCACAATCAACCCGATGACCGTGATGGACAAAATAAGCTGGGTAACGGCTGTTCCTGTCTTGCCCAAATAAAAACGGTGTCCGCCGACAATACCCAAGAAATACCACAGGATATAGGCAACGACCATGTTCTTTCCTCTGTTTTTTACCTCGGATTCCAAGAGAAGAAGTTCTCTCGAATCAAGCTGACTCTTTCTGCCTAAAGCATAATTCATACTCATTGCGTTCCCTCCATATTAACGATCTAAGATCAATTGACTCTAGTATACAAACCACTTCCGTTCACAGCAATACAAAAAACTGGTAAATAAAAAAAGGGCTTGCCGTTTAGGCAAACCCCGTTAATCGGTTATCGTATTAAACGTTAAACCGGAAATGCATGACGTCTCCGTCCTGAACGACATACTCTTTGCCTTCCAGACGAAGCTGTCCGCGTTCCTTGGCGGCGTTCATGGAACCTGCAGCCATCAAATCGTCATAGGATACTACTTCCGCTCGGATAAAGCCGCGTTCGAAGTCGGAGTGAATAACTCCGGCCGCTCCCGGCGCTTTCGTCCCTTTGCGGATCGTCCAGGCGCGTACTTCCTGTACGCCGGCCGTGAAATACGTATACAGGCCGAGCAGGCGATAAGCCGCCTGGATCAAACGATCCAACCCGGAGGCTTGCAAGCCGAGCTCCTCAAGGAACATAGCCTTGTCCTCGCCTTCCAGCTCGGCGATTTCCGCTTCCACTTTAGCGCTGATCGGCACGACTTCGGCATTCTCACCGGCCGCAAATTCGCGAACCTGCTGCACGAACGGATTGCTGTCCGCTTCGGTAACACCGTCCTCGCTCACGTTAGCCGCATACAATACTGGCTTGAGCGTCAAAAGATGGAGGTCGCGGACGATCAGCTTCTCATCGTCGGACAGCTCCACGCTGCGAGCGGGCTGGTCGTTATACAGAGCTTCTTTGATGCGCTCGAGAACTTCCACTTCCTGAGCATATTGCTTGTTGCCGCCCTTCATATTTTTGCGGGAACGCTCGATCCGCTTCTCGACACTGTCCAGGTCCGCCAAAATCAGTTCCAGATTAATCGTCTGGATATCGCTGATCGGGTTGATTTTGCCGTCGACGTGCGTGATGTTCTCATCTTCAAAGCAGCGGACTACATGCACAATCGCGTCCACTTCACGGATGTGAGCCAAAAATTTGTTACCGAGGCCCTCGCCTTTGCTGGCACCGCGGACAAGGCCCGCAATATCCACAAATTCAAAAGCGGTAGGCACCGTCTTGTTAGGGACGACCAGCTCGGTCAGCTTGTCGAGACGCTCATCCGGCACTTCAACCACGCCGACGTTCGGATCGATCGTACAAAACGGATAGTTTGCGGATTCCGCTCCCGCTTGGGTAATTGCATTAAACAACGTGGATTTTCCGACATTCGGAAGGCCCACGATTCCTGCTTTTAAAGCCATATCTATGACAACTCCTCATTCTTGTAATTGCTCATCTTCTTCAACCATAGTACCTATCCCCCGGCCAGATTTCAAGGACATCTCCAATTTTACAGCTAAAAGTTTATGTTCAAAAAGTCGGCTTTTTGAACATGAGTACCGGACTTCGAGGGTGAACGCAAGATTCGATGTCGATTCAACTGCTTGAAACACTTCGTGATCAAAAGATGATTTTTTGAACAACCTTTAAAAAGGGTACCAAAACTTCTCCGCCCAGAACCCCTTTAGCAGGATAGCTGCCACTAATAGCAGTACGCAGAGGAGCAGCATCCATTTGTCGCTGCGCGACATCGGCATGCCCATGTACCAGGTTCGCTTGCTTCCGGTACCGAAGCCGCGCAAATCCATGGCATTCGACACCGACTCAATATGCTGGAGAGAAGATTGAAGCAGCGGTACGACGACCAGGGATAAATTCTTCATCCTGCGCCACAAATTACCGTCCCCGCGCGAGATGCCCATCCCCCGCATCTGCATTGCGTTCAAAATATTTTTGAACTCCTGTGTCAGGTCCGGGATATACCGGAAGGCGATGCTTACCGCGTAGGCCATTTTATAATGAACGCCCAATTTATTAAGGCTGGCCGCGAACCGGCTCGGATGGGTCGTGAAAATGAACAGCATTGTAACCGGCAGCAGCGTTAAATATTTGGCGGACAAGGTAAGTACGTAAAAGAGCGTCTCCGCGTTGATCGTATCGTACCCCACCGGAATCAGCGGCGTGTTGCTGCCGGTCAGGGTAGAGCCGAATCTCGGCGTAATGATCAGAATAAAAATGCTGTTGATTAACGTGAACACCATTAGCACCCAGAATAATAACGCCATCCGCCGGAACGGAATCCGCGATAGGAGCAGCATGCCGATTCCCGCAGAGAGCATAACGGCGAATATCCGGAGGTCCAGGAACAGGAAGGTCGACACCGTCCAGGTCAAAAGAAGAATCAGCTTCACGGCTCCGTCCATCCGGTGGAATAGGGAATCTCCCTCAACAAACAGATTTCCCGCTTTACTCATCGGCTTCCTTCACCTTCTTCTCGGCTTCGATAAAAGCTTGCACGACCCCGGACGGGGAGGATAACCCCCACGCCTTCGCAAAGCGCGACAAGCTGGTCTCCCGCAGGCGGGCCCGTCCCGTCACCTCGCTGTCCGAGAGAATCCGGGGTACCGTATCGGCGGCGATAATTTCCCCCTCCGCCATAACGACGGCCCGGTCCGCATACTCCAGCGCCAGGTGCATATCATGCGTGATGAACAAAAAGGCCATCCCTCGGCCGGCCAACCCGTCGATAAAATCCATGAACTCGGTATAATGACGGTAATCCTGGCCCGCCGTGGGCTCGTCAAGAATCATCAGCTTCGGCTCCAATGCCAGAATGGACGCAATGGTCAGCCGTTTCTTCTGTCCGAAACTCAACCCGGAAACCGGCCAGTTGCGATAAGGATACAGCCCGCAAGTTTGCAGGACTTCATCGGTTCTCCGCTCCCGCTCCGGGGAAAGTACGCCCCTCGCCGTAAGACCGAGCGCAATCTCATCGCGAATCATGTGCTGGGTGATCATATGATTCGGATTCTGCATCACATAACCGATTTCTTCGCCTCTTTGCCGGATACTCCAGCGGCTTACATCCTCGCCGCGAAGCGTAATCGTCCCGGATTTCGGCTTCAAGATGCCGGTAATGAGCCCGGAAAGCGTGGACTTCCCAGCTCCGTTGCTTCCGAGCAAGGCCAGCCGCTCCCCTTCCGAAATCGAGAAGGAGACATTTCGAACGACATCAGTTCGACCGCGGCCATAAGCAAAGGAAATATCCTTCAGCTCGAGCAACGGGGCCCCCGAGAGACGCCCCGTGGCAGGTTCCACTCGCTCCGCCCAGGCCTCCAGCCGGCTTCGGATCTCGGTCTCCCCGGGATAATCGCTTCCTTCCGGAAGATTCCCGTCCCCTGCAAGAGTAACGACTCCTTCCGGCGTGGCAAGACCCGTGAGCCCGCCAATCGGAACACCGGCATATTCCAATGCGTTCAAATACAGCGGCTGCCTCAAGCCGTGACGTGCCAGCACTCCTTCTCTAAGCAATTCCTCGGGTGTACCGATCGCGGCAATTTCCCCTCCACTCATTACGACGATCCGGTCGATCGGCTGGGCAAGAACATCTTCAACCCGGTGTTCGATAATAATGACCGTTTTACCTTCGCGCCGATGAATATCCTCAATCAATTGCATCGCCCTTACTCCGCTGGCCGGATCCAAATTGGCCAGCGGTTCATCGAAGAGCAGGATGTCCGCGCGGGTCGATAGCACTCCCGCCAGAGAGACACTCTGCTTCTGTCCCCCGGACAAATCATGCGGACCCTGTCCCTCATAGGCCAGCATGCCGACCAGATCCAGAGCGGTGACGACTCTTGCCTTCATGACCGACTGAGCCACTTGTTCATTTTCCATTTGGAAGGCTGTATCTTCCCCGACGGTTTGACCGACAAACTGGGCATCCGGGTTCTGCAAAATGGTGCCCACGCTGCGGCTCCGATCGAAGATTCCCTGCTCTGATACTTCAAGACCGCCTATGTATAAATTGCCCGAAACCTCGCCCCCGTAGGAAAAAGGAATTAGCCCATTGATGCAATGGGCTAAGGTTGATTTGCCGGAGCCGCTCGGCCCGGCAATCCAGATTTTCTCCCCGGGCGAAATGTCCAGGTAGATGTTCTTCAGGGTGGGTTCGGATTGGCTTTTGTAACGAAAACTGAAATTTCGAAATGAAATCGCCGGCTGCATATTCGCTGGTTTCTCCTATCTTTCCACCGTTAAATTCGTATTGTTCCGGTTGCGCTTGGCATACGCCCACACCGCGGGAATGCCGAGAATTACGAAAACCGCGGTATTGGCCAATCCGGCGGTTGCCGTTTGAATGATAATTTTATCGTTCGGCTCTCCCATGACGTAAATATCGAACAATCCCGAGAAAGCCAGGGAAACGAAAATCCCGACCAAACCATAGATCAAAAACCAGACCACATGGCCCTTCCGAATCTCCCCGTCCTGCGGGTTGAACCCCTTGGACAAATAAATCAGACCCATAAAGGCCGCCGTTATCCCCGATCCCAACGCCCAGCCCCACCAAACGGTGCCGCTCGTAAGGAAATCGTTGATCACATGGCCGATGAGCCCGGCGACAAAGCCGACCACCGGTCCGAACAATGCCCCGAAGATCGCAAGCAGCGCCACTGCCGGACGAAGCTGCGTATCCGGCGCAATCGGAATGCCGATCCAGCTTGTCGCTCCGTATAACGCCGCCCCGATCCCGATGGTGACCACTGTCCGCGTATTCCATTTCCAAATCGATGACTTCATAACGTTTCCCCCTTTGTCTGAAGCTTGCTAACTTCAATATAATGGGAATGTTTCAGAAACGCAATGAAAAATTCACTGTAATCTTCCCGGATTTATATGATTAATTTATTTACACCTCACGCCGCACCAGTCGCGGCGTATTTCGCAGCGCCGAAACGGTCCCGGCGCCGATCCCGAACATGGCGGTGCGAAGCTCCAGCTCGACGCGCTCCAAGAGCGCATCGAGCCGCTCCTCCGAATGCACCGCCGGTTCCAGCAGCGCCCGGCCGAACCCGGCCAGGTCCGCGCCAAGCGCCAGCGCTTTGGCGGCATCCACGCCGGTGTTCAGGCCCCCGCTGCCGATCAGGGCGGCGTCCGGCGCCGCCGCCCGCACTTCGCGGATGCATTCGGCGGTGGGGATGCCCCAATCCGCGAATGCTTCCGCCGCCGCGCGCCGCACCGGGTCGGCGCTGCGGAACTTCTCGACCTGGCTCCAGGAGGTTCCACCGGCGCCGGCCACGTCAATGAAAGCTACGCCCGCTTCGCGGAGGCGTCTCGCCGTACCGCCGTCGATGCCCCAGCCGACTTCCTTGACGCCGACGGGAACCGGCAGCGCCCGGCACACTTCCTCAATGCGGGCGAGTAAACCGCCGAAGCCGGTATTTCCTTCCGGCTGGAACACCTCTTGCAGGCTGTTCAAATGCAGCACAAGCATGTCCGCTCCGGCAATATCGACCGCGCGCTGGCATTCCGCCGCGCCGAAGCCGTACCCGAGCTGGACCGCGCCCAAATTGGCGATGATCGGGATGCTCGGCGCCTTGCGCCGGACCGCGAACGTGGGAGCCAGCTCCCCGCGTTCCACGGCGGCGCGGACCGAGCCGACTCCCATCGCCCAACCCCGCCGCTCCGCCGCTTCCGCCAGGCGGTCGTTAATCTCCCCGGCGAGCTTGCTTCCGCCGGTCATCGAACTGATCAGCAGCGGCGTGCGTACAGCCGCGCCGAGAAAGACCGTCTTCAAGCTGACCTCGTCAAAGTTCAGCTCCGGCAGCGCGTTGTGGCGGAACCTGTATTTTTCAAATCCTGTAGTAATCCCTTCACCGCCAACCTTTTCTTCCAGACAAAGACGAATATGCTCGGATTTGCGCCCGGATGTATCTCCCATCTTCGTTCCTCCTTCTAACGTAAATCTCAGTTTTTACTTCCTCTATATAAACCTCCGGCTTATCAAACTGACCCCTTCGCTATATAACCCGCTACCAACTGGCCGGACAAGGTGACGAAAGGGACGCCCCCGCCGGGATGCGTCGTGCCTCCCGCATACCAGAGACCCCTTATATCCCGGCTGCGGTTGCCGGGCCTCTTCAGTTCCTGCATAAAACTGTGTGAAGCAAGCCCGAACATGCCTCCCTTATAGGAGTATGTATCCCGTGCCAAATCGACCGGCGTATACCGGGCGAGTTCATGCTCTTGGACCAAATCGTTTAATCCGTGCTGTCTTAATGTGGAGAATACCGTTCTGGAGTAAGCTTCCCCTTCCCGCTCCCAATCCCATTCCCTCGATAAATAAGGGGTATGGGTCATGATAAACAAGTTGCTGCAGCCTGGAGGGGCCGCCCCTTCCTCCGAATAGGAAGAATTGCAAATGTATACCGACGGGTGGGTCGGCGGACGACGTCTGGAGAAAATATCATGAAATTCATTCTCGTAATTTTCAGAAAAGAACACAGTGTGATGATGGAGCCGGTCTACCCGGACCGGTACCCCCGCGAGCTGGACAAAGGCCGACAGGGAGGGCTCGAAGGTGGAAATCAGACGATCGGTCATGGAGGGGCGGTCCTTCTCCTCCAGCAATCTTTTGCTAAGAGAAAGCGCATCCCCATTGACGATGACCAGCGGTGATTCATAATCGCCGTTCGTAGTTTCAATCCCTCTAACATTACGGTCGACCACGCGGATTCGGGTCACTTCTACGCCAGTCTCAATTTCAACGCCCAGTTCTTCCGCCAGACGCTTCATCGCTTCGATCAACTGGTAGGTTCCCCCGCGGACCGTATATATTCCCTGATCGGCTTCACAGCTTGCCAGCATGCCGCACAAGGATGAAACCTTGAACGGGGAAGAACCTACGCGGGCGGCATATCTTCCGAACATTGCGAGCGTATTGGGATGGCTGAAATGCCGGCGAAGCTGGCGATTCAAAGAATGGTGAAGCTCCGGTACCAGCAGGCTCATGAGTATTCTGGGCCACCATTTATCCAAACCATTAAGCGGAAGCCGGGTGAGGATATGTTCACTGGCGTAACGGAGCATCTGCCGAGACTCCTGAATAAACGCAGGATAGTGCAAGGCGTCCTCCGGGCTATAGGTGCCGATTTGATGCTGCATAAATTCCACGTCCCCGGTCAAATCCACGACATTCCCGTCGGCAAACACACTGCGCGACCTAGGCTCAAGCGGAATCAGCCGTACATAATCATTCAGGTCCCGGCCAGCCCGGCGGAACAGATTTCGAAAAACATGCGCCATTTCAATCGTTGTAGGTCCCCTGTCAAAACGGTACCCGTCGATCAAGACCCGCTGTAACTTGCCGCCAACGCTAGGTTGGCGCTCCAGCACGGTTACCCGGAATCCCCTGATAGCCAACTCAATGGCGCAGGACAGGCCTCCAAAGCCCGCCCCGACAATCAACGCTTTTCTATCCATCTGTACAACGCCCGCCTCCTTTTCATTAAAGGATGAAACAACTTCCCTTACAATAGCGGTGACATCAACCGGGCAGCCGATTCCATGAAGCGAACGACGACCTTTTTCTTCATAAACGCTTTTCTTTTGATTTGCTTCGTGGACAACAAGTCCCGTTCGAAATCCTTGACGATTTTGGCAATGCTGTCGTTCTGGACGAGCAGCACGTTTACTTCGAAGTTAAGATGGAAGCTGCGCATATCCATATTTGCCGTACCGACAGTCGCAACCTCTCCGTCGACAATGAGCAGCTTGGAATGAAGGAAGCCCTTCTCGTATTCGTAAATTTTCACGCCCACCTCAAGCAACGAGAGAAAATAGGAATGCGAGGCCAGGAAAGGCAGCCACTTGTCCGGTTTGGCCGGAAACAAAATCCGTACGTCGATCCCTGACATAGCCGCTACGCGAAGGGCCGTCAAAATATCCTCATCCGGTATAAAATAAGGCGTCGCGAGCCAAACCGATTTTTTGGCCGACGTAATCATGGCGAAGAAGATGTTCTTCAAGGTGCTGCTTTCGTTATCCGGCCCGCTGGGCAGGACTTGAACCGCGCCGCTGCAGCCTTGCTCCAGCTCGGGGGACAGATATTCGAGGTCCATGATTTTTTCGCCGGTGACATACTGCCAGTCCTGCAAAAAAATAATCTGCATCGACCGGACGGCCTCCCCTTTGACCAACATGTGCGTGTCCCGCCAGAAACCGTAAGTTTTGCTGCGGCTCAAGTATTCATCGCCCACGTTCAGTCCGCCGATAAAGCCGGTATTGCCGTCGATGACGACGATTTTCCGGTGATTCCGATAGTTGACCCGGCTGGAAAGCGCCAGGAAGCGTACTTCGCCGTAGACTCCGACCTTGACGCCGGCATCCCTTAGCTCCTTGATAAAAGATTTCGGAAGCCCGATACTGCCGACCGCATCAAACATGAACCGGACCTCCACGCCGGCTTGCGCCTTCTCGATCAGTGTCTTTTGAATTTCGCGGCCGATGTCGTCCGCCCGGTAAATGTAATACTCCATATGTATGTGATGCTGGGCCATTTTCAATTCCTTCAGCAGGGTAGAGAACGTCTCCTCCCCGTTGGTCAACACCCGCGTCCGCGTCGCCATGGAAAACGGAGTTCGGGCAATCCGCTGCGACATTTGCAGCAGTCGCTGCTGCCCTGGTGTAAACTGCGACAGATCCCGGGGCAGCATATTGCCGTTATGGTCGATCCGTTCGAAGCTCTGCCGGTCCGCCTCCGCTTTCTTATCGAATTTCCGCCGTTTGAAATAGTTTTGCCCCAGCAGGAAATAGAGCACCAAGCCAACGACCGGCAACAATGCCAGTACAAGAATCCAGGCCATCGTACTGGAAGGATTGCGATTCTCCATAAAGATCGCAAGACCGATCGTGACGACAGTCAGGGTTTGAAATATACTGACCAGCATCCCGCCGAATTTACCGAAGATGCCGAATCCGAAGAAGTAAAAAGCAAACAGGATGGCTGCGATTAATATAATTTGTAGTCCACGTCTCATGGTTGTACTCCTCTTCCCTATTTTGTTGCACGTTCGCCTATCTCTCTACATTTTACATGAACCTTCGATATCTTCCTACCATTAAAAGATCCTGACGATAAAGAAACACTGCCCTTCCGCATTTCTGGTACCGAACCCTGCTTACCGCGTAAATTTGTAATGTGCTTTAAATATGTAATATAATCATTTTGACCCGTTGGTCAATATGAGAACTTAAGAGTCAGGAGGAGGTGAACCGTTATTGTCCGTTAAATCTGGAGATAAAAGAACGCTGATTCTCAGAACTGCCATGCAGCTTTTTGCCGCCAAGGGTTCTTCCGCCACTTCGATGCAGGAAATTGCCGACACCTGCGGCATGTCCAAAGGAAGTCTGTACCTTCACTTTAAGTCGAAGGATGAGCTGGAGTTCAGCCTGTTCGATTATTGCTATCAATTGCTGCAGGAACATTTGCTGCAGGCCGAAAATCAGCCGGGTCTCAATCCCCGGGAACGACTCATACTGCAAATCGAAGTATTGCTCAACCTGGTGCTGGAATTGCGGGAATTTCTGCTGATGCAGTTTCGGGATTGGATCAAAAACGGCAACCTGTACCGCGGGGAGCCTGGGGTCATCCGGGAAAACAACGCCAAGCTGCACCATTACAGCAAAAAGGCGATTGAAGCGGCTTACGGAGAACAAATCTCACCTTATACGGCGGATCTGATCATGCTGGTCCACGGCATTCTTGGAGTCTACATAAGGTTGTTGTTTGATCCGGCCATAACGGTCGGTACCCGCCGGATGGCCATTTATATGGTCGATCTGCTTGATGGAGCTGCAGAACGGATGATCAGCCAGCGCCCGGAGCCCTTGATCAGCGAGGAAGTCCTGAAACGCTGGGGAGCGGACGATACCTGCATGAAGGAGCCGGAACGTCACCCCCTCCTGGCAATCCGGGAACTGAAGGAATTAATTGAAAGCCGGGTGGCATCTCCGGATGTCCGCCAGCAAGGACGCGAATCTTTGCAACTGATGGAGGAAGAAATCCTCGAACTCCGGCCGCGCCGGGTCGTTCTGACGGGAATGCTCGCTAATGTCAAAGCTATTCCCGAACTGGATGATCGGATGGAGGAACTGGAACGACTTATGCGGCCTTATTTGAATCATGCGTAAATATAGAGAGGAGCAGAAGACCTAGCTGATGAAAAGTATCATTCAATTCTCACTGCGGAATAAATTTGCGGTTTGGCTGTTGACGATCATCGTCACCGTTGTCGGCTTGTACAGCGGCCTTACGATGAAGCAGGAGACCATTCCGAATATCAATGTCCCTTATCTTAGCGTTACTGCAATATACCCTGGAGCAGCGCCTGAAGGCGTTGTCCAGGATATTACCAAGCCGCTGGAGACCAAGCTTCACAATGTCGACGGAGTAAAAACGATCACTTCGACATCGATGGAGAACGCGGCTTCCCTGTTCATCGAATTTGATTATGACACCAATCTGGACAATGCCACGGCTGCCGTCCGGGAAGCGCTGAACGACGTAACTTTGCCGGAAGATGCGCAAAAGCCGCAAATCACCCGGTTCAGCTTGAATTCCATGCCGGTGATCTCGCTCAGCTTGTCCGATAACAAATCCGGCGATCTGGAAGCGTTGACCCGGACGATCCAAAACGACGTCCAGCCAGCACTTGAAGATCTGGATGGCGTAGCCTCGGTACAGATTGCCGGACAATACGTCAAAGAAGTCCGCCTCAATTTCGATGAGGCGAAAATGCAGCAACTCGGACTTAGCGAAGATACCGTAAAGGGTATCGTCCAAGCTTCCGCGCTGCGCGTTCCGCTCGGCCTGTTCGACCTGGAACAATCGCAAAAGGCTGTCGTTGTTGACGGCAACATCACTACTGTAGATGATCTTAAGAACCTCGCCATTCCGGCTATGCCGGGTGCGGGTGCTGCAGGCGCTGGGGCAGGTGCCGCCGATGCTGGGGCAGGCGCTGCAGGCAGTGATTCCGCTGCCGGAGCCGGTGCGCCTCAAGGCGGCATGGCTGGCATTCCGGCCGGCATTCCGACCGTGAAGCTCGGCGACATCGCCAAGATCGAAGTCATCGGTCAAGCTGAATCGATTTCCCGCACCAACGGTGCCGAATCGATCGGGATTCAAATCGTGAAGGACAACGACGCCAACACCGTCGATGTAGCGAACCTCGTCAAGGACAAAGCCGATGAGCTGGGAAAACAGTACAGCCATATCGACTTCACCGTATTGCTTGACCAAGGCAAGCCGATCACGGACTCCGTCAACACGATGCTGTCCAAGGCTTTGTTCGGCGCATTGTTCGCCGTTCTGATCATCCTGTTGTTCTTGCGGAATATCCGCTCTACGATCATTTCCATTATCTCCATTCCATTATCGCTTCTAATCGCGGTTCTTGCGCTGAAGCAGATGGATATTACGCTGAACATGATGACGCTCGGCGCCATGACGGTCGCCATCGGCCGCGTGGTCGACGACTCCATCGTCGTCATCGAGAACATTTACCGCCGCTTGTCCCTGACCGGCGAGAAGCTGAGGGGCGGCAAACTGATCATCGCGGCAACCCGGGAAATGTTCGTTCCGATCATGTCCTCGACGATCGTTACGATCGCCGTCTTCCTGCCGCTCGCTTTCGTAAGCGGAATGGTCGGCGAATTGTTCAAACCGTTCGCCTACACGATGGTATTCTCGCTGCTCGCCTCGTTGCTGGTTGCCATTACATTGGTGCCTGCCCTTGCGCACACCTTGTTCCGCAAAGGACTGAACAAGAAGCATGACCATGACAGCAATCCGAAAGGAATGGCACGGGGTTATCAGCGCATCCTCAACTGGTCTTTGTCCCATAAGCTTATCACCTTTGGACTTGCCATCGTCCTGCTGGTAGGCAGCTTGTTCCTGTATCCGCTCGTCGGCGTCAGCTTCCTGCCGGAGCAAGAAGATAAATATGTTATGGTTACTTATTCTCCGGCTCCCGGAGACCGTCTTGAAGATGTCCAAGAGAAAATGCAAAAGGCGGAGCAATACGTTTTGGCCCAGGAAGACATGGATAAAATGCAATATTCCGTCGGCGGAAGCAATCCGCTTGGCGTAGGTTCTTCCAACTCCGCTCTATTCTATATCGAATATAAGAAAGATACGAAGCACTTCGAAGACGTTAAAGAAAAGCTCCTGCTTGGCTTGAAGAATGAAGTTCCCGACGGCGAGTGGGGAGACATGTCCGAAATGATGACGGGCGGTATGGGCGGCAGTACGCTCAGCGTCAACGTATTTGGCGACAATCTGGAACAGATCAAGCCGGTATCCGATGAAATCCTGAAATTGGTTCAGGAGGATACGAAGAACTTCGAGAAAGGCGAGACCTCGCTCTCCACGGCTTACGACCAGTACACTTTGGTAGCGGATCAGCAAAAATTGAGCTCGCTCGGGCTGACCCCGGGACAAATCGCAATGAAGCTGAGTCCGGTTCGCGAGCGTCCGGTGCTTACCGAAGTTAAGCTTGACGGCAAAGATTATAAAGTCTATATCGAAACCGAGAAGAATGCTTATACCAGCATTCAGGACATGGAGAACGAGACGCTGACTTCCCCGCTCGGCATGGAAGTGCCGATTAAAGAAGTCGCCAAGGTCGAAAAAGGAAGCTCTCCGGATTCCATCATGCGTATCGACGGCAAGACGGTCGTTGAGGTGAGCGCCAAGATCGTCGCTACCGACGTCCAAAAAGCGTCCTCTTCATTGCAGGACAAAATCGACGCCATGGATAAACCGGAAGGAATCAAGGTAAGCTTCGGCGGCGTAACCGAGCAAATCAACGATACGTTCGGTCAGTTGGGTCTTGCTATGGCTGCTGCGGTCGCGATCGTATACTTTGTACTCGTGGTTACGTTTGGCGGCGGTCTTGCACCGTTTGCAATTCTGTTCTCGCTGCCGTTTATCGTGATCGGCGCCATGATCGGCCTGCTGATCGGCGGCGAAACCCTGAACGTGTCGGCTCTGATGGGCGTTCTGATGCTGATCGGGATCGTCGTCACCAACGCGATCGTTCTCATCGACCGCGTCATCCACAAGGAGCGCGAAGGCCTGTCCACCCGCGATGCATTGCTTGAAGCAGGGGCTACGCGGCTTCGTCCAATCCTTATGACTGCGCTCGCTACGATCGGCGCCTTGCTGCCGCTCGTTCTGGGCTGGGAACACAGCGCGGGCATCATCTCCCGCGGTCTCGGCATCACCGTTATCGGCGGCTTGATCAGCTCCACCTTGCTGACGCTAGTCATCGTGCCGGTGGTCTACGAGTTCCTCATGAAATTCCGCCGCCGTGGTCCTGCGGCCGGAGATTTGGATTAATCTTTAACTCAATAAAAGCCGGGCGGAGAATGGTCTCCGGCCCGGCTTTTTATTTTGTTCTATGGATTCCTGTTTCACTATCTTCCTTACACTAATTCTGCAAATTCCGCCATGCATAGAGGTTCTCAAGATCCGTTGCGAGAAATTGGACAAGCAGTTCAGCCAAACCAATGTACATCGGGCTGGACGTCGCCGAAGCCAATTCGCCCGAGAAACGGGGCGCCCACTGCATCAGGTGGTTCTCAAGAAAGCGGATTTGCACATCCGCCAACTCCAGGCAGCTCTCATGAAGACCGGCTTTACTGAGCATTTCTTCACTTAAAACCGCCATGAATTCCAATTCCAGTGCAATATGATCGTCTCGTTCGCCTGAAATCTTGTTAAAGACAACGCTGCTCTCCATATAGGTGTTTCTGATATCCAAAAGACAGACCAGAGCGTCCAAGCTCTCTTCCTTTGCGCGGTACTGACATTCGCAAGCGATCATGACGGCGTTGTCGCCCATGAATAGCCGTCTGTATTCCTCGGCTTCCTCATAGCAGACCTGCCGGAAATTCTCTTCGGGAATGCCTTCCAGGTAACTCTTCAATCTCTTCCCGCCCTGGCACATAGGAATAATATTCTTCAGTTCCACCCGTCTGCGCCACTGAGCAATCAACGACATCCGCGGCGGACGGCTCAGAAAATCCATTAGTAACTCATAAACCCAACCTCTAATCTCCATCCAACGGGCTTGCTCTTCCGGAATTTGAACAGGCTCCTTAAACAGCATGGTCATATCGGTCATCTCCCTGATCTTTTAAAGGTAATTCAAAAAGTCATCTTTCCATGACGAGGCTGTTCATGATGAGGGTTCGACATCGAATCTTGAATTCAGCCGGGCCTTCCGTTGCTCACGTCCCCCATGAGCAAATGCTTACGAAGTCGTTTTCTACGAAAACGTTTAGCTCCGCTACTCAGTCCCTAGCTTCTTCCAACCTTCTCGATCCTAAAAACCTAACTTTTTGAATAATAACTTATAGGTAATGCAGTGCTGACATGGATGATCCTGACACAACAAATGTATTCTTTGTTTAAAAAAAGATGACTTCCTTATTTGACGGAAATCATCCATTGTACATATACCGACACATGATTAAGGGGGATCATGTATCTTCATGCTCTATTATACTGTAAAATGAAAACGCTTTATGTGAAATATTTGACAGATTATTAACAAGTCGTTGGAACCTTCTCTTAAGCATTCCCCTTATGATCTCTATCTAGCCAATCAAGTGCTTGGCGGTAATCATCGGGACGGTTCATATTGAAGGGGATTTGTTCCAATGGGAGCCCGGTCGCGGCGGCTATTTCAGCTCCATCCGCATATTCGGCATGCAGTCCTTCCGTCCATCGGGTCAGCTTCAAGCTCCCGGCTTGAAGCTCCTTCTCCAGCCCGGGCAA
Source organism: Paenibacillus sp. FSL R5-0407 (assembly GCF_038009185.1). Classification (NCBI taxonomy): domain Bacteria; kingdom Bacillati; phylum Bacillota; class Bacilli; order Caryophanales; family Paenibacillaceae; genus Paenibacillus; species Paenibacillus sp. FSL R5-0407. Next base: position 3,269,116 of record NZ_JBBPAX010000001.1, read on the forward strand.
TACATTGCGGCGGTACGCAGCCAGCAAGGGCTGTACACGCCCCTGTACGACCGGAATAATAGCTTCTGGTCCACTTGACTTCTCCGCCGTCCGCACACGCTCCACAAGCCATTCAAATACTTCCCGGGAAGCAAAGGGCATGTCGCACGCGACTGCAAGGCTCCACGGAGTCTCAGCGGCCGTTAATCCGGCATGCAGTCCGGCCAAAGGTCCCGATCCGGGATAAACATCGGAAAAGATTTCCTTTCCTAAGTAACTATAGGCTTCCGGCTGATTGCCCCCGGCAATGATAACTCGCCCGACGACCGTGTCCAGCTCCCGGACCAGCCTTTCAATAACCGGTATGCCCTGCAGCGGCAAAAGCGCTTTATTGCTTCCCATCCGGCTAGAACGTCCTCCGGCTAAAATAATGGCGGTGATCTCGATCAGAATCTTCCCCTTTCTTCAACAAATACTGGAAAAACAAAAAGAAGATGGTTTGTATCCCCTTTCATCTCTGTGTTACATTGGGAACATAATCACTTATCATTTTCCCACAGTACAATCGGAGTTGGACAGAAAGGAATGGAGCGCTTGCCGGACAATACCCAGTCCTCGTCTAAATTGCCCTTGGGGCTGCTTAATTTTTTCGTTTACGGTACGATGGTTATCTTTGCTGCCTTTTTTCAATTATATTTGCAGGACATCGGTATGGACAAGCTGGAGATTGGCAGCCTTATGGCTATCAGCCCGTTCATTTCGCTCCTGGCTCATCCTTTTTGGAGATATTTAAGCGACCGCGGTCAAAATATAAGAATCATTCTATTGATCATGCTAACTGGCTTGCTGATAACAGGCCATCTTGTGTTCAAAGCGGATACCTATCAAATGCTGTATGTATCGATGCTGATGCTTTTCTTTTTCCAAAGCCCGCTGCTTGCTCAGTCGAATAGCCTGACCCTCGGGTACATTGAAGAGAGCCGGCAAAAGTTCGGCGCCTATCGGCTCTGGGGCTCTATGGGCTGGACATTCGTAGCTTTGACGGCAGGCCCGATTATCGATAGCGTTGGCCAGAACGGAATTTCCCTGCTCTTCAGCATCACCTTGATGCTGGCGATGGGGTCTGCCCTGCTTCTGCCGCCAATCACGCTTACTACAAACACGCCGTGGATCTCGTCCCGTGAAATTCGCCGTACCCTGCAAAATAAACATTTTCTTGCCTTCGTATTGTGCGGGACATTGGTCGCGATTCCAAATGCAATCAACGGCATCTTTATGCCATTATTCATTAGCGACCTGGGAGGGTCGCGATTCCAGGTCGGCGGCGCAGTATTCCTGTCGACCATCTTCGAAGTGCTTGCTTTCGTCCTGTTGAACCGTTATCTGAAGCGTAAAATCACTGTTCTGATGGGATGCTTGACGCTCGTCAGCCTGTTGTTCGCGCTGCGCTGGAATCTGATGGCCGAGGCGACGGATCCGGTGCAGATTATCCTGATTCAAATCCTCCATGCCGTTACCTTCGGCGGTTTCTTCTATGTAGGAACAAGGCTTACCGCCCTTTTCCTTCCGAGACCGCTTCGCTCTGCCGGCCAAGCCGTTTATGCATTTGCCTTGAGCGGAGTATCGGGCGTGATCTCAGGTTTTCTGGGCGGATGGGTGTTCCAAAATTTCGGCCCCGTCATCATGTACAAAATGGGGGTCGCTCTTGCGATCATCGGAGCGCTCGGATTCGGCTTACTGTGGCAGCATATCCGCAAAAACGGATACTCTCCATCCATTCCGCAATAGTAATAAAGAAAACAAGCTCCGATCAGCGTCACGCCCATCCGGCAAATCCGGGAAGGTTACGCCGCTGATTCTGGAGCTTTGTTTTCTTGGAGATGCTCGTCGATCACCGGGGTGATTGCGGCTCCCAACTAAAGTGTACACTATGAAATGCATTTCAGAGCAAGATTAATTAATAATTAACAAAAAATCATAATCTATCAGTCATTCTGTCCCCTTCCCAGGGTCAGTTTCAACAAGTATGGCGTAACGAGAGTCGTCAAAATAACTACAATGACCAGGACCGTAAAATACTTTTGCTCCAGTAACCCGTTCTCTAAACCCAATGTTGCGATGATAAGCGCAACCTCCCCGCGCGATACCATCCCCGAGCCGATTCCCGCCGAGGACCGGAGCGAAAACCCTGTCAGGCGAGCCCCAAGTCCCGAGCCTACCAGTTTGGTTACCAACGCAATCAGGAAGAACAGCACCAGAAGACCGAGCTGACTTCCCAATCCGTCGAAGGAAACGGAGAAACCGACGCTGACAAAAAAGATAGGTACGAAAATCGTGTACGCAATAGGCTCCAGCTTCTGCTCAACCTCATGTTTATAGCTCGTTTGCGAAATTGCCAATCCTGCTGCAAAAGCTCCGATAATACCGGCTACCCCGAGCTCCTCCGCAATGTAAGCCAAAAAGAAACATAAAATCAGGCCGGCGCTGATAATCGACTCAGTCACGCGGAGCGGGGCAAGCCACTTCATGATCCATTTCGCTATTTTCCAAATAAAGAGTCCTGCAATCAAAAAGAAAATGAATTTCTTGCCGATGACCATCGCCAGATTTACATCTCCGCCGCCGAACAGGCTCATTACGAACGCCAGCAATACTACCACCAGAATGTCGTCGATAATCGCCGCTCCCAGAAGTGTCGTGCTTTCCCGGGTATTCATCAAATTGAGATCTTTTAACGACTGGACAGAAATACTGACCGAAGTGGCCGACAGCAGCAGCCCCAAGAAAATCGCGTGAGCCGGTGACATTCCGATCGCAGCCCCCGCTAAATAACCGCCGGCAAAGGGTACGATAATTCCGCCTATCGCTACAGCCATCGATGAGGTTAAGGAGCGTTTCAAATCTCCTAAATCAGTCTCCAGACCAGCCATGAACATCAATAAAAGCACACCGATTTCACTCAACTCTCCGATGATGTGAGAGTTCTCTACCCATCCGAGCAGAGCGGGTCCAATAACTACTCCAATGAGCAGTTTACCTACGACCGCGGGCTGCCCTAAACGAACGCTGAGGTCCCCGGCCAGCTTGGTGGCGAGCAAGATGATTAGAATTGTTAAAAAGAACATAGAACTCCTCCTGTACAACTTTTGTATTTTGAATGCCTAAAAAAAACAAAAAGAAGCCTTGGGTGACCAGGCTCCTCCATAAAAAACCAATATTCAATTATTTATCTAAAATTTATTTCGGCAATTGAAACGAGCTTTTGAGCGATACAATCAGGTTAAACACCGGATGCCCCGGCTTCGAATATTTCGAATCGACGTTGAAATAGCCGTGACGGAAAAATTGGAATTTGTCTTGCGGCTGTGCATCCTTCATTCCCGGCTCCACATAGCCGTGCATGATGCTTAAAGAGTTCGGGTTGATCCGCTCCAGGAACGGTTTTTCCTCCGCGCCTTCCTCTTCCGGCTCTTCGTCCAGAATCAGCGGCTCGTACAGCCGGAATTCGGCAGGTACTGCCTGACTGGCCTCCACCCAATGGATGGTTCCTTTGACCTTGCGGCCGGTAAACCCGCTGCCGCTCTTCGTTTCGGGATCATAGGTGCAGTGAATTTCCACCACGTTGCCGTCCGCGTCTTTGATCACATCGTTGCATTTAATGAAATACGCATGCTTCAGGCGGACTTCATTGCCGGGGAACAGCCGGAAGTACTTGCTCGGCGGATCCTCCATGAAATCTTCGCGCTCGATATAAATTTCACGGGAAAACGGAATTTGACGGTTGCCCATCTCTTCATTTTCACTGTTATTCTCAGCTTCCAACAGTTCCGTTTGGCCTTCTGGATAATTGGTGATGACCACCTTAAGCGGGTCGACGACCGCCATCGTGCGCGGCGCCTTCAGCTTCAGATCTTCCCGGATAAAATGCTCCAGCATTTTCAGATCGATGGAGCCGTAGGCTTTGGAAATCCCGGTTTCGAAGACAAACGCTTTGATCGCTTCCGGCGTATATCCCCGGCGGCGAAGGCCCGAAATCGTCGGCATGCGCGGATCGTCCCAGCCATCGACAACCCCTTCGTCGACGAGCATTTTCAGCTTCCGCTTGCTTGTTACGGTTTGCTCCAAATTGAGCCGTCCGAACTCATATTGATGCGGCTCGCTCGGCATTTCCGTTTCGGCGATGACCCAATCATAGAACGGGCGTTGATCTTCAAACTCGGTGGAGCAAAGGGAGTGCGTTACTCCTTCGATCGCATCCTCCAGCGGATGGGCGAACGTATACATCGGGTAGATGCACCATTTGTCGCCGGTATTGTGATGGGTAGCATGTACGATCCGGTAGATGACAGGATCCCGGAGGTTGATATTCGGCGAAGCCATATCGATCTTGGCGCGAAGTACCTTCTCTCCGTCTTTGAACTCACCGGCGCGCATCCGCGCGAACAAATCCAGGTTCTCTTCGACCGAACGGTCGCGATAAGGGCTGTTTTGCCCTGGCTCCGTGAGCGTCCCGCGCGTTTCGCGAATTTGATCGGCGCTCAAATCATCCACGTAGGCTTTACCTTTATTAATCAGCACAATGGCACGATTGTACATCTCTTCGAAATAATCCGAAGCGAAGCGCAGTTCTTCCCATTCAAAACCGAGCCATTTCACATCCTCCTTAATGGAGTTGACGTACTCGATATCCTCTTTTACCGGGTTCGTATCATCAAAACGCAAATGGGTCCGGCCCCCGAATTCATCGGCCAGGGTAAAGTTAATCCAGATCGCCTTGGCGTGGCCGATATGAAGATAGCCGTTCGGCTCCGGCGGGAAGCGTGTCACTACGGTTTCCACTTTTCCGTTCTTCAAATCTTCGGTAATAATATTCTTGATGAAATTGGGAGGGGTACAGTTATTGTTCTCCACGGTGATCAACCTTTCCATTCAACGAAGTTCAAAGCTTTTGTTTATTTTCTCCGAATTTTCTTCTTATAAATATACCGATATCTTTACGAATGTTCAACAGGACACCACATCAAAATATCATCGACATACTGTCCGCCCAAGTAAAACTCTTCAACCAAACGGCCCTGCTCCTCAAACCCGCAGCTCCGGTAAAAGGCGACCGCTCCGGGATTGCTTGCCAGAACGCGCAAGGACAGCTTGCGAACTCCCCGTTCGGCGGCGAGCTGCTTGACGGCCTCCATCAGCTTATGGCCCACGCCGCGTCTCTGGTATGCGGGATGAATGGCGATATTAAGTTCATAAACATGACGATTGCTCTCCAAGGGAGTCGGGTGGTCAAATCCCAAACACCCGCAAATTTCCTCTCCGATACCGGCGACGAGCTGGCTTCCCGGCGGACATTTCTGCAAATATTGCTCCCGGGAGCTCCATACGAGGCGCTGTGCCGGCGTGGAATGCTCGTCCCAAGTGAGGGAGTCGATCTCCATTAACGCCCCCGCATCACCCATTTGCGACAGACGGATCCAGAGTGATTCTGACATGCTTGCACCTCCAACATATGATTTCGATTATACCCCAAAAAGTTAAATTATACCGTACGATAAAGCTCGCCTTTTGCATCGCGGTTCTTGTAAGCGTGAATCAAAAAAGCTCCTACCGCCAACATCGAGATCGCCACAGCCAGCCAAGCCACCGGGACAAGTCCATTCCAATCGAACAGGACGCCCATGGCGTACGGGCCGACGACCCTTCCCGCGGCACCCATCCCGCCGACAACGCCTAGATAGAACGGCGCCGACTTGCCTGTCCGATCCGAAATAAACGATGGAATGGCCGGTGAGATAAGCATTTCTCCAAAGGTGGTCAGCACCATCGCAAACACCATGCCAGGATATGAACGGAAGCCGAGAATCGCTACATATCCCAGCATATAAAAGATTGCGCTAGCCGTTAATTGCGCTTCCGCCGATTCGGCAAACGTCCGTTTGATCCACAAAATAAACGGCTGGCCGACGAATATCAGCACCCCGTTTAGTGTCCATAAAATACTATAATTCCACTCCGGCATCCCTTTGGAAAGCGTAAACGGCGATACCCCATTGTTCCAGATGCAGTTACCCAACCAAAGGAAGAAGGAGCCAATGCCCATAAACAGATAAACGTTATAGCGGCTTAACAATTTCCAAGTATTCTGGCCTTCCGACGTGCTTTTGCGTTTCTTTTCCATCTGCAGGTCGCCCTCGTTTTTTTGAACTTTGTTCAAATAAAACCAGAAGAAAATAGCAAATGCCGCCGACGTCACCCCGTTCATAATAAAGCTCATATCATAGGAAATCCGCGCCAAAAATCCGCTGAGCCCCGTCCCCAGGGCAACGCCGATATTGTTGGCTACATAGATAACATTAAATAATTCTCCCCGGCGCTCCGCAAAACGGAAGCCGATAAATGCCTGAATAGCAGGCATAGACATCGCGTTAAAGAACCCGATCAATCCCATCAGCAGCATAAACAGAGACCAATTTCCGCTCCCCAGAGGCAACAGCAGAAGGAAAAGCGCGTTCATCCCCACGCCGCCGACGATCAGCCTTTTTACGCCCAATTTATGATATAACGAGCCGCCGAGAATTTGTCCCGCGATCCCTCCCAGCGACATAACCAGGATGACCAGACCGGCATCGGCCCCGCTCCTGCCCAGCACCTTGAATACGAACATCGTAATCAAAGGCCACATCAGAGATCCTCCGGCTGAGCTAATCAGACTGGCGACAAGGAAAATTTTGATTTCCTTCGGATACGCCTGCAACCATTTCATTCCACTTTCTCTCCCCTCTGCCAAGCCTTTATCCCTATAATTATGTACAAGAAAATAACAAAGGGAGCCCGATTCGGCCCCCTGTTACCGTCACTTTTTATAGTGATTGCAAGTATTTGCAGCCCAGATTACCATAGTATCGCCTAAATAGTCCGGATTTCGCAAGCACATTTATTGACGCTTTACATCAACAACGGTCGAGAAAAAGACAGCCCCTCCGCCCATGTCGGCGAGCCGGTCCGGCGTAAGGGCATTGGCGCGGCGACGCTGCCCGTCCCGCCCCCACCATAGACCTTGGCTGACTACCGTGCCCGGCAGCATTTTGTCGGTTATGTTTGCTTTGATCTGATAGCTGCCCCGGTCGTTCCAGACGATAACATCATCGCCGTCTTCAATGCCGCGCGCGGCCGCATCCTGCGGGTGAATTTGCAGCAGTGGGCTTTTCTCCAGCGTCGTTAGCTTCTCGACATTGCCGAAGGTGGAATTCAGAAAGCTGTGATTCGGCGGCGATACGAACATCAGCGGATATGGACTACCCTCTCCAGGACGATTTACTCCGTCATATCCCTCGTAAAGCGGGATGTATGTCGGGAGCGGCGGAAGTCCGGCGTCCGCCATCCGGGCTGAGTATAGCTCGATCTTCCCCGAAGGCGTCGTCAGAGCATCCAGATATCTCTGCTGATGCGCCATGTTCAGCTTCATCGCCCGGTTCTCCTGCAAGCCTTCCAGAGAGATCCCCTCCAGATAAGGATTGTCCGGATAATTCAGCGCTTGCCGGATCATCTCCTCTTCCGTCTCCTGAAACGCCTCTTCCCCGAAGCCCATAGCCGCGGCCAGCAGCCGGAACACTTCCACATTGCTTTTGCTCTCTCCCTGAACCGGAATGACCGGTTCCTGAAGCTGGACATAATGATGCCAATAAGAAACATACAAATCCGTATTTTCAAAAGACGATGTCGCCGGCAGCACGATGTCCGCATATTTGGCCGTATCGGTCAGGAATAAATCATGAACTACTGTGAATAGATCTTCCCTGCGCAAGCCCTGTTCGACCTTGCCCGTATCCGGCGCCACCACAGCCGGGTTCGAGCAGTAAACAAACAGCGAACGGATCGGCGGATCAAGCGTGAGCAACGCCTCCCCGATGCGGTTCATATTGATGGTGCGGACCTGGGCATCCGACCTTAAGTCCGGGCGCTCCAACGCATCCGAATTCATATTGGCGTAAGCGCCGTTCGACTTGAACGCTCCGCCGCCCGGAACGAGCCACTGCCCGGTCAAAGCCGGCAGGCAGCTAATCGTACGGATCGCCATTCCGCCATTATCATGGTGTTGAAGCCCGTTGCCCATATGAATATAAGCGGGCGAAGTCTCCGCATACATGATTGCGAGGGCTTCGATATCCTCGGCAGGAACCCCCGTAATCGCCGAAACATGAAGTGGCGTATAGGTTTTCACATGCTCGCGAAGCTCCTCATGACCCAAGGTATACCGTTCAAGGAACTCTTCGTTCACCAATCCCCGCGCAAACAGCACATGCATCATACCTAGCGCCAACGCACTGTCCGTCCCGGGATATAGCGGGATGAACCAATCGGCTCTTTGGCCGGTACGGTTGCGGTGAACGTCGATGACTACGAGCTTCGCCCCCTGCTTCCGGGCCTTTTCAATCAGGGCGACCTGGTGCATATTCGTGCTGACGATATTGCCGCCCCACACAATAATCAGCTTTGCCTTCAACGTTTCTTCCGGGCTGGTACCGCCGCCAAAGCCCATCGTGTATTCCCAGCCGGCACTCCCCGCAGCCGTGCAGATCGCACGCTGCAGTTTGGATGCGCCCAACCGGTTGAAGAATCGCCGGTCCATTCCCTCGACGCTAAGAATCCCCATATTTCCGTAAAAGTTGTACGGCAGGATCGATTCGGGACCATGCTCTCGGGTCAGTTCCTGAAATCGCCCTGCGATTTCAGCTATGGCTTCATCCCAGGTAATCCGTTCGAATTTCCCCTCTCCCTTAGCGCCGATGCGCTTCATAGGGTACAGCACCCGTTCAGGATGATAGACCCGCTCAGCCATATTACGCACCTTATTGCAGATCGCTCCCTGCGTAATCGGATGGTCGGGATTTCCCGTCACCTTCACGATCTTTCCGTTCTCTTTATGCAGCAGTAAACCGCAGGTATCCGGGCAATCAAGCGGACACACCGCGGGAAATATTCCGTTCTCTTCATGAATCATTGCGAGCTTCCCTCCCTATCTAAGTAATTGTAGAAAAAAGCCCAATCCTTGTCTACAGGCAAGGTGGAGCCGCCGTCTTTCCGACAACGTGTAAGACGAAAAAGGCCGCTCTTCGCGAACGAAGACGCAGCCTTTAGACCGTTTAATACCGAAGTATATTACTATGAAGTTACAGCCTTGAGCCTGCTGCTTAAGGAAAGAGCATCGGACCGGAAGATGGGGCCGAAGCATTAGCCGAAGCATTGGCTGGTACATTGGTTGGTCCATTATTCGATACATTGGCCGAATTTACCTGTTTTCCCGTTAATGTCGTTCCTGCACCGTTGTCTTTTAAATAGGCCGTCCAGTAAGCACCGGCAACAAACAATGCGCCGCCCACGAGGTTCCCCAACCATACCGGAACAAAATTTCTGAAGTAATCTCCCCAGGAGAAGTAGCCTTCAAAGATGGCAGCCGGAATCAGGAACATATTTGCTACGACGTGCTGAAACCCGATTGCAACGAAAGCCATCGTCGGGAACCAGATCCCGAGAATTTTCCCGCTCATATTATCTGCACCATAAGACAGCCATACGGCAAGGGCCACGAGCCAGTTACAGCCGATCCCCGATATGAAAGCCTGCAAAAAGCTGTCATCCAGCTTATGCCCGGCCATATCAACCAGTTTATCCAGGTATACGCCGCTGGAGGTCAGCCCTACGACATGTCCGAAAAAGTAAGCGACGAACAACGCGCCTACAAAGTTACTTATAGTGATGAGGAGCAGGTTTTTGCACATCTCACCCGTCGTAATCCGTTTCGCCAGCCGCGATAACGGCACGGCCATCATGTTTCCTGTTAGTAGCTCTCCACCGGCGAGAAGCACCAGGATCAGACCGATCGGGAATACCGCTGCGCCGATAAAAGAAGCGATGCTGCCCCATTCTTTCGGAGCGCCGGCTATAACGCGAATATCCAGCAAAAATCCGAGGGCGATAAAGGCCCCGCCTAAAAACCCAAGAATCAAAACCGTCAGCAAAGGATTGTGCGCCTTCTTGATGCCCATTTCGACCGTCACTTTCGCAATTTGATCAGGTTTATTGTAAGCCATGATTCATTCTCCTTTAGGACTATGTTTGTAAACTCTCCTACTCCGCCTTAATTGTAACTTGGGTATTTCAATCCTTAAGTAACATAAGTCACGACACGGCCTCATAAAGTGAAGAATTTCACACAAATATGTAAAAAAGAAAAAGCCGGCAGAATGATAATTCTGCTGGCGGGAGATAGTCTGGAATGGGGTTAATTCTGTTGTCCGGTGTTACGCCTGAACTGTTTCTCTTACCGGTACTTCCGGCAGTGCGCCAAGGCCTGCGCTGTTCAAGAAGTTCCAAGGCTTGTTGTAATGAGGCTGGAAGAAGAAGTCGACGAACGCCAGCTCTTCCATCTTCATGCCGTTTTGGATGCAAACCGAAATCGTATTGATCGACTGCGTCAAATCGACCTTCGACATGATTTGAGCGCCCAGAATGCGTCTGGTTTCTTTTTCATAGACTACTTTCAGCATTACCGGCTCATGGGTCGGCATAAATTCAGGACGATAGTTATCCGTAATCATGACCGCTTCCGCTTCAATACCGGCATCTTTAGCGGCCGTTTCCGTCATCCCGGTTCCTGCAATATTATCCTCGTAGATTTTGATACCCGAGGTTCCTTGAGTCCCCATATATCTAACCGTTGGGGCCACCAGATTACGGGCGACCAAAGTTCCCATCCGGACAGCGTTGGTAGCGAGTGGAATATAGGCATGCTTCTTGGTCGGGTTGTAGAACACCGCGCAGCTGTCGCCTGCCGCATAAACGTCCGGCGTACTGGTCCGCATATATTCATCCACGATGATCGCGCCGTTCCCGAGCATGTCAACTTGCCCTTTCAACAGGTCCGTATTCGGACGGAACCCGATGCACATAATGACCAGATCCGCATCGTACTGACCGCGGTCCGTTACTACCTGGCCCACTTTGCCGTGCTCACCTGTGAATTTCGTCACTTTCTCGCCCAAGGCAAGAGTAATTCCATGCTCACGGAGCGATGCTTCGATTTTATCCGTATACTCGGCATCCAGATACTTGCTCAAGATACGGTCTTCCGCATCGATCAAAGTCACCTGCTTGCCGTTCAGTTGGAACGCTTCGACCAGCTCTACTCCGATATAGCCTGCGCCAACCACAACGATGTTTTTAGCTTGCTCGGCCTTTTCGATAATGGTGTTCGAATGATTGAAGTTTTTCGAGAGCAGAATGTTCTCCAGCTCGATGCCTTCGAACTTCGGAATGATCGGCCACGAGCCTGTCGTCACGATCAACTTATCGAATGTATCAGTCAACTCTTCGCCGGTCTCCAGGTTGCGGGCCTTCAGCGTTTTTGCCGCCGTATCCACCGCAGTTACCTCATGGCGCATCTTCGTGTTCACGCCCAGTTCAGCCAATTGTGCCGGCGACGAATAGAACAGGCCTTGCGGGTCTTTCACCATGCCGCCGACATATAAAGCAATGCCGCACGACAGGAAGGAGATGTTGTCATTGCGCTCGTATACCGTAATTTCCGCCTCCGGATAAAGCTTTGCTGTATTTACAATGGCTGCTGTTCCTGCGTGAGTACATCCGATAACTGCTACTTTCATGATTTCTTCCTCCTCGAATCCCCTGTATTGTTTTATTTAATAAGTTTGTAATCGTTAGGGGTATTATTTGTGAAATTAGTCACTTTAAATTTGTTGTGATTGTGAATTTTTTCACCTGATACTCTTATTATAGTGTGACATTTTTCACATTGCAAGTAGCAAACCGCCATTTCAAAAAATATTCACAATTTTAAATATTTTTGGAGGGCTGGCTGATGATATGGTCCCTTTGTCCACCTTTTAAACGGACATTTTAACGTTTTGTCCTTCTGAGGCGCACAATTAGGGGGCTTACTAAGTTTAATGGTGGTTTATTGGCTGTTCATTGGCTCAGGTTTATTATTATTTCTAGCTTTACCCGATATCATGAGTTGAACTTTGTATTTATTTCATTTCATTCGGTTGACGAACGCAAAAAACCGCTCGGCCGAAGCCGAACGGTTCTCAGGTTTATTTGGAGGAAGCGGACCGCGCGCCGGCTGTCCGCATCAGCCACAGGAAGTACGGCGCGCCGAGCAAAGCCACGACCAAGCCGGACGGAATTTCTTTTGGCGCGAGCAGCACGCGGCCGACGATATCCGCAAGCACCAGGAACACGGCCCCGAGCAGGGCCGAGAGCAAGGTCAGCTTGCGATTCGAGTTCGGCACGAGCAGCCGGGCCGCATGCGGCGCCAGCAGGCCGACGAAGCCGACGGTGCCGACCGTCGCGACGGCCGAAGCGGCGAGCGCCGCGCCAAGCAGGCCGCCGAGCATGCGCGTCCGCTCGGCGGAGACGCCGAGGTTGATCGCCGAGGCGTCGCCCAGGGCGAGCAGATCAAGGCGGCGGGCCAGCCACCAGGCGAGCGGCAGCAGCACGAGCGGCCAGGCGAACAGCCAGCCGAGGTCGTCCCAACCGCGGGCGTAGGTGCTGCCCGACAGCCAGGTCAGCGCCGAGGCGACGCGAAGCTGCGCCTTGACGACGAGCGCCTGGATGCCGGCCGAGCCGAAGGCCGAGACCGCCATGCCGATCAACGCGACCTTCGCGGGCTGCATGCCGCCCTTGCGGCTGATCGCGAAGATTACGAGCGCTGCAGCGATGGCGCCAAGAAAGGCGGCGACCGGCACGACCGAGCTCGGTAACTGCGGCAGCAGAATCAGGAAGACGAGCGCGCCCAGCCCGGCGCCGGACGTGACGCCGATCACCGAAGGATCGGCGAGCGGGTTGCGCACGACGCCCTGCAGCAGCGTGCCGCTCGCGGCGAGTGAGGCGCCGGCAAGGGCCGCCACCAACAGGCGAGGCAGCCGGGTCTCGATCACCATATACCTGGTGATCTTGCTGGCCTCGCCCGTCAAAGCGGCCCAGACGTCATGCAGCGGCACCGTTGTGCCGCCGAAGACGAGGCCGGCGCCCAGCGCGAGCAGCAGCAGGAGCCCCGATCCCGCCAGCAGGGCGGGATACGGCAGGACGCGCCGGAAGCCCGCGCCCATGCCGGAGGAAGCACCCTGCACCTCGCCGCGCGACGGCTTCATGCGGTACACGAGCCAAATGAGCCACGGCGCGCCGAGCGCCGCCGTGGCGGAGCCGGCCGGCAGCAGCCCGAACGCCGGCTCCAGCAACAGCACGGCCAGATCGGCCGCCACTAGCACGATCGCTCCCCAAAGGACTGCGCCGGGGATGAGCAGGCGGTGGCGGTGCAGGCCCATCAGCCGCAGCAAATGCGGCGCAATGAGACCGACGAAGCCAATCGGCCCCACCGCACTTACCGTCACCGCGGCCAGCAATACGGCCGTCAGCACACTGACCGTCCGGGTTAATCCGATCCGCTGGCCGAGCGACTTGCCGACATCTTCATCCATCAATAGAATGTCGAGATTCCGGCTGAACAGGACCGACAGCAGCAAGCCGCCCAGCACCCACGGCCAGATTGCCGCCACGTTATGCCAATCATTTTGGATCAAAGAACCGGAGCCCCAAAGGAACAGGCCTGCGGTTTCATTTTCAAACAACAGTTGAAGCGTGCCTGTCAACGAGGAGAGCACCAGCGTAAGCGACATGCCGCCCAAAGCCAGGCGTACGGGCGCGCTCCGTTTCCGTCCGGCCATCAGGAACACGACGGCTCCCGCAAGAAGCCCGCCCGCCATCGCCGTCAACAACGGGAATCCGCTAATCAGCGACGGAAAAAAGATCGTACCCGCCACCACGGCCAAATAAGCTCCGGCGTTAATGCCAAGCGTTCCGGCGGAGGCCAGCGGATTGCGGGTCAGCGTTTGAAGAAGTACGCCTGCCACGGATAATGCCGCTCCTGCAAGCGCACCAATCAGCGCCCGGGGCAGTCTCACCCCGCGCACGATCTGCTGCAACGGATCATCCAGCGTCGGATGGAATAATGCCTCCCGGATCAAAGACAGCGAAATGCCCGCCGTACCTTGCGTGATCTGCACGCACAGGAGCAGCAGCAGAATTAGCGGACCGGCTCCGAATACAAGAAGAAGCGAACCCCGGGAGGTTCGCTTCGAACGAGTTCCGGCATTCGCGTTAGCCGAAATGAGACCCGTACTCATGGCGCCAGCACGGACACGGCTTTATCCACGAGGGTTTTTGCCGATAACGGTCCGCCGAACACCCACGAGTCTCCTCCTAACGCATAGGTGCGGTTCTCTTTTACGAAATTCAGGTTTTTCCAAACTTGGTTTTCCTTCAAGTGCGTTTCAAACACATTGTCGTCATCCTGCACGATGTACAAAAAGTTCGAGTCCTGAAGCGCCGGGAAAGCCTCCACGGATTTCTCCGAATAGCCGTATACTTCATAGGCCGGTTCCTTATTTGCATTTTGAAGCCCGATTTTATTCAAAATCTTCACGGCCATCGAGTTATCCGTAAAAATACGGAATACCGGCGAATTTTGGTTACTGAATGCTTGTACCAGCGTAAACTCCGCATTTTCCTTGCCTGCGGATTTCAACTTCTCGGCCGCTGCCTTGTAAGTCTCGTCCAATCCGGCCAGCACTTGTTTAGCTTCTTCCTGTTTGCCCACCGCATCCGCAATCGTATTGAACGTATCGATCATTTCCTGATACTGATCCACGCCGTTCTCATCCTGATAAGGCGAAAAAGCAATCGTCGGCGCGATATCCGCCAGTTTGTCGTAAATGTCCTTTGCCCGGAAATCGGAAGTAAGAATCAGATCCGGATCCAGCGCCATAATCGCTTCCAGGTTCGGCTCCTGACGGGTTCCCACGTCCTGCACGTTCGCATCCAGTCCAGGCGTAGTATTCACCCAGGCTTGGTATCCCTTCACATCGGCTACGCCTACAGGCTGAACTCCCAATGCGATCAAATCCTCGGCATACGTATATTCCAAGGCTACAATCCGTGTCGGAGTCCCTTCAACATCCGCAGTACCAAGCGCATGCTTGAATGAACGCACACCGTCTGCCTGCTGTCCCGAGTTGGCCGCATTTTGAGATTGTTCCGCCGTATTCCCTGCATTTTCCCCGTTACCGGCAGGTGCCGGGTTATTGTTGTTTTTCGCATTTCCGCACGCCGCCAAAACCAGGCAAATGCAAATTACGGAAGCCATCATCTTTAGCATTTTCATTTTTCTCATCCTTAACTCCCCCATTATGTAAAAATAAAGCCTTAACTCCACCTACGTCGCCTTCTCCTTCGCTGCCATCGCAGCTACCAGTTCTTTGCGCTTGGCTTCCCGGTCTGCCTTCGACAGTTTTGGACAGCCGTAACAATACCCGTGTCCTGAATCCGTCCGGTAGGCCAGACAGCAGGTCGGTTTCATTCGAGTCATCTCACCGGGCCGATAAGGATCCTCGATCCAAGTTTCTTTCAAATCGAACGGATTTCGTTTCAAACCGAACCATTGGGCATCAAGGACTCTCGAAAAAAAGGCGTACTGCTCCTTAAACGGTTCAGTCACGGAAGGGTCGCCCATCTGCTTGCCCAAATAATCCAGGTAAAACTCCACGCCGAGCGGCATTTGTCCCCATAATTGCGCCACCGGAAGCCCCGAGATGGCTGATGCCGTTTCCATAACCGGGCGGAGCGTATCCCGGATGAAAGCTCCCAGCACTTCCTCACGCCATTCGCTTATATCCCCCGTCGGCCAAGCATTCTTAGCGGAATCCTTGATCACGAAGAAAAACCGGGGATAATCATTCACTATGCCAATTTGAATAGTGAGATTTTTAAGCGAAAAATCTACGCCACCGTCGCACCCCGCAACCATATAAAGCAGGGCGGCCGGAACGACTCGCCAACAAGCTGCATAATAGGTGGCTGCAACCTGGATGTCTTTCCCTTTAATCTGCTCCCGGTAAACCTCGAGCAGCCGCTCCGCCTGTTCACGATCCGGCAGGCGTTCCGCCGGTATCGTAAACAGGGCATCCGCCCTTTCTTCGGTTACTATGGAGAGCGCCCGATCAAGCAGCCCAAAATCAATATCCATCACTACGCCTCCTGTACTTCTGCCGGTAACTTTCCCTATAAATGCGTGTTCAAAAAGTAAGTTTTCAGGACCAAGAAGGTTGGATGAAGTTAGGGACTGAGTAGCGGAGCGTACATTAGGTACGTGAGCAACGGAAGGCCCGGCTGAATTCAAGATTCGATGCCGAATCCTCATCCTGATCTACTTCGTCGTGGAAAGATGACTTTTTGAACAACCTCTACAGGAACGAAACCACCTTATTATTGGCCGAATCATCCTTCTTACCGGGCCGGACCTTGCCTTCTGTAGCTGCGCGGTATAACTCGTACGGAAGACAAAGCGGCACCCCGCTGCGCGGATCGGTCACGATATCCGCTTCGATGCCGAACACTTCGCGCAGCACTTCGGAAGTAACAACCTCTTCCGGTGCTCCGACGGCAACCGCCTGCCCCTTCTTAATCGCAATCATATGATGGGCGTATCTGGCCGCGTGATTCAAATCGTGAACGACCATAACAATGGTCCGTTGAGACTCGGCATTCAGTTCCTCAAGCAGCTGCAGCACTTCCAACTGATGAGCCATATCCAGGAAAGTGGTCGGTTCATCGAGGAACAAAATATCGGTTTCCTGGGCCAATGCCATTGCAATCCAGGCCCGCTGGCGTTGTCCGCCCGACAGTTGCTCCAGAGCGCGGTCACTGAACTCATTCATCCGCGTTGCCTCAATCGCCCATTCGATGATCTTGCGGTCTTGCTCTTTTAATCCGCCAAACCCTTTTTGATGCGGAAAACGGCCATATGAAATCAATTCGTACACCGAAAGCCCTTCCGGTGCGGTCGGGTTTTGCGGCAATATCGCGAGCTGCTTGGCAACTTCCCGGGTGGACTGCTTATGAATCGACTTGCCGTCAAGCAGTACGCTTCCTCCCTTAGGCTGCAAAATCCGGGCCATCGTTTTTAAAATCGTCGATTTCCCCGACCCGTTCGCACCTACCAAAGCCGTAATTTTCCCTTGGGGGATCGATATATTCAAATCCTGGACAATCAACCGGTCCTCATACGCTATATCCAAATGGGAGGTCTTCAATGACGCCATGACCATCTTCCTTTCCGTATATGACCTGAAAATGAGGTCCAAAAAAGATTTCCGTAATCTTCTCTACTTTCTAAAGATACTGATAATCATTATCACTTGTCAACAGGAATTTATGACCGAAGACGACAAAGAGGCGCCTTGACAGGCGCCCCTTTACTAAGTTTAAATTCATTTGTTTTCGTGGGCGTTCTGAGCCAGCCCCACCAACATATGCGCCAGCGCATGCTGTTGCTCCGAATTCCCGGCCTTCCACAATTCCTGGAGCAGCTTCTCTTCCCGGTTGCGAGGCTCCTCTTTGGCTGCCAGATAATTGCCGATCCGCTCAGCCGCTTTTGCCATCGTCTCCTCGCTCAAGCCGATATTTTCCGCGAGCTCGACCCGTAAACCCAAATAATTTTTAAAAGTATCGAAACTCTCCAGAATTTCATCCTTTGCCTTATCATCCATCCGGTCTAACGCCGCATCCACTCTTCCCAGCGCTGTCTGGCCTTCCTTGTTTACAACATGGTTATGTTCGGACATGCATAACGCCTCCTTCTGAGATATAGAGTTCGTTAGTACATAACCCGCACGCAGGATCGTGAATCAATCCGTCGTTCTAACCGTTTTGATCGCTTAAGGATTGGCTACCGGCACGGCATCGTAATACTCTTCCAGCGTAATATCCCGTTCGGCGATATCCGATGCAATTTCCTTGCCTACATAACGAAGATGCCATGGCTCGTATTTGTAGCCGGTAATATCGTCTTTACCTTCGGGATAACGAATAATGAAGCCATATTCCGATGCATGCTCCGCCAGCCACTTCGCTTCCTCGGTATCGCCGAAGCAATCCTCCGCGGCGCATTTGCCGTCGCTGCCCGACACGTCGATGGCCAAGCCGGTTTCATGCTCGCTATGCCCTGGCACCGCGCTGTAGGTTTTGGCCTTTTCCAATCCGTCCTTTTTTACGTAACGGTTGAAAAGCGATGTCTGCGTGCTATGGGACCGATACGCCGAAACGCCGGCCAAGTAAATTCCGTCGCTCTCCGCGCCTTCAAACAATTTCTCCAAAGCCGAAGCGGCCTCTTTGCGCATCATGCGTTTCTCGATCTTCTCTTTAAAGGTGAAGCGAACGTCCGGATAGACGAGATCGCCAGGCTTATGATCCTCCGGCAAGGCGAATTCCTTGTTCACCAGCACGGCCACGCTGTCGGCATCGGCCGCTGCGGACTGACTTGCATCCGGCTTTGCTCCGTTCCCTTCTTCTGCCGTACCGGAATCTGTCCCTCCACCTGCTGCGGAAGTATCTCCCTGATCCGCTCCAGTGTTGGTCTCGCCATTAGCCCCATTATCGGTATTGCCATCGGTTCCGCTGCCGGACCCGCCATTAGCACCTTCATTTGCACCTGTATTCCCTGCATCATTCAGTTCGGTTCCCGGTGTCTGATTCAATGGTTCAGTATCCGCCGGCTTATCTTTGCCGCATCCAGTAAATAAAACGGCAGCCATCACAAGGACGACAGCCGTCGTTGTCGCTCCCCAACCCGTCCGAAGCTTCATTATGATTTCCCCCCATTGTGTGTGTTTCTATACATGACGCCTCTGCGGACGTTTTAGTTGCTGGTAATCGTATCTAAAAGGCGCCCCCATTCTCAAAGAACGGGCGGCTGCCTTTTCATTCTAAATTAGCGGTCGACCCCGGGCGATTACCGCCCGCGACGGCCACCCTCATTCCGGCCGCGTCTGCCTCCGGGGCTCTGATCACGTCCGCCGCGCCCGCTGCCGGATGCATTCCTGGAGCCGCGCTTCGCGCCGCCGTCCTGGCTGCGTCCGCCTCTTGCTGCGCCGCCGGTTCCCGGTTTCCCCCGGCCCGAGGATCCGCCGCGTCCGCTGCCTTGCCCTTGGCCCTGGCCGTTCCGGCCGCCGAATCCGCTGCCCTTCCGGCTGCGCTCCTGTCCTTCCTCGGCGGAACGTCCCTGCCCGGCGCCTGCAGGCTTGCCGCTGCCGCCTACGGCGGACACGCCGCTCTTCTCGTACCGCTGCCGTTCCAGGCGGCGGGCAATACCGCGCTCGATGTTCCGGAGCGCTTCCACATCCTTCACCGCCGCAAACGTCACGGCGATGCCCTTCTCCCCGGCCCGGCCCGTCCGGCCGATCCGGTGGATGTAACTATCGACATCCTGCGGAATGTCGTAGTTAAACACGTGCGTGACGCCCTCGACGTCGATGCCTCGGGCCGCTACATCGGTCGCCACCAGCAATTCCAGCTTGGCGTCGCGGAATGCGCGCATCACCTGTTCGCGCTTCGACTGCGACAGGTCGCCGTGGAGCTCGTCCGAAGCAAAGCCCGCCTCTTGCAACGCTTCATTCAGCGTGCTTGCCCGCCGTTTCGTACGGCAGAAAATTACCGCCAGATACGGACGGTGCTGCCGGATCATCGTGATCAACGCCTCTTGCTTGTTCCGGTCCGTGCATTCCACGACAATTTGCCGGATGCTGTCCAGCGTCACGCGGGAGGTTTCGGCGATCCGGATATCGCGGGGCTGCTGCATATACGTCTTGGCCAAACGTTTTACGTTATCGGGCATGGTTGCCGAGAACAGCATCGTTTGACGGCTGCGCGGAACAAGGCGGATAATTTCCTCCACCTCGGCCAAAAATCCCATATGCAGCATCTGATCCGCTTCGTCCAGCACCAGCATACGGACAGAGCCGAGCGTCAGCGAGCCCCGGCGCAAATGGTCCAATAGCCGGCCCGGCGTACCGATGACGAGCTGCGTCCCGTTCTGCAGCTTGCGGAGCTGCCGCTCCACGTCCTGCCCGCCGTAAGCGGCCAGCACGGACATGCCTTCGCGGGCTGCCGCCAGTTTCCGCGCTTCCGCGGTAATCTGAATCGCAAGCTCGCGCGTCGGCGTAATGATCAGCGCCTGCGCATCCGGACGGTCCGTCCGGATTTTCTCCATGATCGGCAGCAAGAACGCCAATGTTTTTCCGGTGCCCGTTTGGGCCTGGACGATGACATCCTCCCCCGCAAGCAGCTCAGGAATAGCCTTTTCCTGTACCGGAGTGGGATTCACGATCCCTTGTCCCTGCAATATTTGTAAAACGGCCGTCGATAGACCCATTTTCTGAAAAGTTGTCAAAAAGTTCACCTCATTAGTTATTAGCCCGGCATTGGATTAGCCACATTTTTCCCTTGTCTTCCTAATTCTAAAAGCGGGCCTTTTTATTGTAACAGAGATTGTCCCGAAAATCCGGCTACCTTTTAAGTTTTCATCGGGATAACGAAGAACCTGGCCTCTGTCCGCCAAATCCCACATGAGACCGAAGAAATATAGCCCCTCTCCAAGTCCTCCAAGTCCTCCAAGTCCTCCAAGTCCTCCAAGTCCTCCAAGTCCCTCCAATTCTAACGAACCTAGGAAGCCTTATCCGATCGAAAACTAGTAAATTTAGATTTTAACGAACTCAGTACACGTTATTCTTCAATTTCCAGCCAAAAAAGGGTCAAAATCTTCAAATAAGAATCCTCAGATTCGTTAGCCTAAACAAACAGTAAATTATCACGAAATAGCGTTCCTCAGGTTCGTTAAAAAAATCGGAGAAGTAGGGGAATGTCAAAAAAAGCCGGCAGCCTTCAGGCGTACCGGCAATTTAGACTTGGCCCGTCAAAACCTCCCCGAACGGAAGATGGAATACAGCAGCCAAATGACCATCAGAAAAGCGACCACAAAACCGATTTCGATAGCAGGGATGTTCCACAGCACGGTGGGCATTCGGGTTAAGGAGGAGCCGATAATAAGTCCGACCATAATAATGCTGAATGCCAATAGAACAATGCTGAAGGAGAGCCGGTTTCCGATTTGGTCGAGCTTCTTCAGGAAATGCTCCATTTCCGGCACGCTCATCTCCATCTTCACTTTGCCCTTGCCGAGCAAAGTGAACAGGCGGTTCACCTGCTGGGGAAAACCCGTCAGCGCTTCCGCAAAGTCGACGGCCCCGCCGATGAGCTGTTTCCCCAGGCGGCGGCTGCCGAATTTCTCCCGCAGCAGCTTCTTGCCATAAGGCTCCGCCAAATCGAGAATGCGCAGCTGCGGGTCCAGACTGATCGCCACGCCTTCCAGAGTGAGCAGCGCCTTGCCGAGCAGAAGCAAATCCGGCGGCAAAACAATCCGGTGCCGCTGTGCGGTTGCAAACAGGTCGTTCAGCGCTTCTCCGATGCTGATTTCCGAAAACGGAATATCATAGTAGCGATCATGAAGCCGTTCAAGGTCCGTGCGTAAAGCGTTCAAATCGCGCGTATCTTCCAGCAGTCCCATCCGCAGGATGGCCCGGAGCATTCCCTCATTGCTGCGCCGCATCAAGGCGATCACGAGCGAGGAAAGATGATCCCGCATCTCGGGGCTTAAGCGTCCGATCATGCCGAAGTCGATAAAGGCCAGCTTCCCGTCCCGGGTTGCGAGCAGGTTGCCGGGATGCGGATCCGCATGAAAGTGTCCGCCCTCAAAAATCTGCTCGAACATGGCGTTCACCAATCGCTCGGCGATCTCCTTAGTGTCGAACCCGCCCTTCCGAAGCTCGGTCATCCGGTTCAAATGAATGCCCTCCACATAATCCATCGTCAAAACTTTGGACGTGGAGCAATACCAATGGACTCCGGGAATGCAGACCTCTTCGCTGTCCTTAAATTGCCTACGGATCTTCTCCATATTCCGGCCCTCGATGCTGTAATCCAATTCGGCCGTGATCGACCGGGAGAACTCTTCCACCATTTGCGGAATTTGATACCGGTTGACCCAAGGCCAGTGCTTTTGGGCTGCACCCGTCAGGTTCTTAAGAATATCCAAGTCCCGTTCGACCTGGGGCACCACGCCGGGGCGCTGAATTTTTATGGCTACAACCTCGCCGGTAACAAGCTGCCCTTTATGGACCTGTCCGATCGACGCCGCGGCTATAGGTACTTCTTCGAATTGGGCCAGCAGTTCGGCAGCCGGCATCCCGAATTCCTGCTCGATGATAGCGAGGGACTCCTCGCCCGAAAACGGCGGCACCTGATCCTGAAGCTTCACGAGCTCGGCGATAATCGGCTCCGGAAGCAGATCCGAACGGGTGCTGGCGAGCTGGCCCAGCTTGACGAACGTCGGGCCAAGCTCTTCAAGCACAAGCCGAATCCTCTCTCCCAAGGAGAGGCTGCCCACCTCGGTCTTGTGAATCCAGCGGAGCGGCACGGCGAAAAGCCGATTCAGCCCGATTTCTTCGGCCATATAGCCGAAGCCATGGCGCATCAGCGCCATGGCGATCTCACGATAACGGCCGGAATGCCGGACACGGATGCCCATGGCTTACGGCTGCTGCAGCTCGGCGAGCTTAATTTCCAGTTCGGCCACCCGCCTGGCCAGTTCTTCCATTTCCTTGGCCGAAGCAAGGCCCATGGATTGCAGTACGGATTTTACTTGTTCGTTCACTAATTCCTTGAAGCGGTTCTGTTCTTCCGCCCCTTTATCGATCAGACGCTCCACAAGCTGTTTGGATTCCGAAGGCGCGAGCTCGCCGCGTTTGACTAAATCATCGACAAGGCTTTCCACCTTTTCTTTGCTGACAATCGTAAGTCCCCACCCCAATGAGATGGCCTTCTTTAACAAATCGCTCATGCTAAACATCCTTTCCCGTACATTCATGTGATCGAAAAGCATAGCCCTTACCATAGTAATACCCATGGTTCCGCCAAATACTACCTACTCACCGATTTTCTCGTCCGGAGCAGGTTTTCTCTCACCTGTCAGGGGTTCCGTCTCTCCAGCATAGTATTTGGCCAGCTCCACCATCATGCTGCCCATCCGCTCCTCGCGCGGAGCTACCACACGGGGAACTCCCGCTTCAAACAAGCCTTGCGCTGTGACTTTGCCGACCGCCACAGCGATGACAGGGCCCTGCAGCGCCTCCATCAAGGCTTCCCGTTTTCCCTTGCCAGCTGCATGCTCCATCAGAAACCGGACCTGCGGGCCGCTCGTAAACGTCACGGCATCCAGCCGCCCTCCGATTAGGTCCGCAAGCAACAGATCAAGTTCCTCGCGCGGCGGAGCGATATGCCGGTACGGAAGAATTTGTCTGCAAGAAGCCCCCTGCTCTTCAAGCCAGGATACCAGTCTGGGGGCAGGATCGCCATGAAGCTGTAAGATAACGTCCTTCCCTTGGAAATCATGTTCCGCCAAACCGCGAATCAGCCCTTCAGTGCTGCCGTCGTCATCCCTTACAATCGGGGTAAGCCCACGCTTCTTCAGTACATTTGCCGTCTTGTATCCTCTCGCGGCAATGCTGCTGTTCTGAAGGATATTCCGCCAATCCTCGGCAACTCCCATGTCCTCGGCCATATCGAACAGCGCGTCGATTCCCATCCCGGTCGTAAATATCGACCAATCCGGCGGATGGGAGGCCCAGGCAACGAGGCCGTTCCTCAAATCCAGATCCTCCAACAGCACGGTCCCCTGGGCGGGTCTGTATAAAGGAATGCCTCCCATATTTTCGACCAGTTTACCGAGCTCTTCCGAGCGGCGCGGGCCGGTGATGGCCACTCTTTTCCCTTCCAATCTTCGTGCCATGTATTCCCTCCTATTCAAGGTCTCTCGCGGCCTCTTTCTGTCTCTTCCCGATTAAGCCTTCGCCAACTTAAGTCAATCTAGAGCTTCTGCACCTTGAATTTCCCGACCAGTTCCTGAAGCTTTACGGCCATCCGGGACAATTCCGCTGAGGAAGAGGCGATTTCATCAATGGAGGCAAGCTGCTCCTCGGCCGCCGCCGAAATGGTTTGTGTGTTTCCGGCCGACTCTTCGGCTACGACGCGTATGCCGCTTATCGATTCGGTAACTTTTCCGGCGCCGGCAGCCAATTCCTGAGACGATGCCAGCACGCCCTCAATCTTATCGGCGGTTCCCCGGACCGCTTTGCGGATCCGCGAAAAGGAACGGCCGGACGTATCCACTGCGATAATTCCTTCTTCCACGCCTTGCTTGGCGTTCTCCATCGAATTCTGCGCACGGCGGACCTCCGACTGGATGCTGCCGATCAATTCTTCGATTTGGTGGGCCGACTTTTCCGACCCCTCAGCCAGCTTGCGCACTTCCGAGGCCACAACGGCAAAGCCCTTTCCTTGTTCCCCGGCTCTGGCCGCTTCGATGGAAGCGTTCAAAGCCAACATATTCGTCTGCTTGGCGATCCCCGTGATCACCTCTACGATGCCTCCGATATTCTCCGTAAGCTCGCTTAACGTTTCGATTACGGTTCCCAGCTCTTCGACGGTATGCTGGATGTGCTCTATTTTCTCAACGACGCTGATTACGGAGGAATTCCCCTCCTCAGCGACCGCCGTCGTCCGCTCCATGGTTTCTGTAAATGTCCGAATATGCTCGGAAATGACAACGGCCTGACTGGACATCTCCTCTACGCCCCTAATGCCGGTTTCGATATTATTCATTTGCTGCTCGCTGCCTGCCGCCATTTCCTGAATCGCAACGGTGACGTCCTGAATCGCTCTCGTCGTTTGCCCCGCACCGGCAGAGAGCTGTTGCGCCGAAGCGGATACCCGGTTCGTTGTTTCGTGTACGCTGGTGATCATATCGTTCAAATTATCGACCATTCGCTGCACATGATTACTAAGAATGCCGATTTCATCCGATCTGTTTAACCCATCGACCCGTTTCGTTAAATCTCCCTGACTGATTATCCGGGTTGATTCGCCCAACCGGTCCAGCGGAACAGCGATGCTGCGGATCGCAAACCAGGCCGCCGCTGCCGCTACTACCAGCGAAACGCCTGCAATGATCAAGGTCCTTCCTTCCATCTCACTCGAAATCAGAAACTCCAGTAAAATCGGAACCAGGGCGGCAACAACAGTAGACACTAGCAAGGTGATTCTGACGCGTTTTTTCATGAATACAGATCCCCTCTTCAAAAATCTTTACAAGTTTACCTATTTCGACATCTTCGGCTTCATTTCCTTTAGAGTGGACCCGCGTAATCCCCAAAAACTAGGATATGTATCAGCTTTAATAAAAATGAAGAGCCGCCCCCAAGCCGCATGCTTTTGGGACAGCCCTTTTGTATTTTCATCATAACATTGCCTATCCGCACGAACCCCGCCGCTTGTTCTCAATCCGCCAAACGGTAACCTACCCCTCTTACGGTTGCAATATATATCGAGTTTACCGCGCGGTCTCCGAGTTTCTTTCGCAAGCTCTTAATGTGAACGTCAACGATATTGCTGCCGCCCAGGAACGAGGTTCCCCATACTTCCGTAAGCAGTTCCTCCCGCGATAGAACGGAGCCTTCCCGTTCCAGCAATTTTACCAGCAGTTCATATTCGGTCTTGGTCAGTCCGATCTTGGCCCCGCTGCGGTATACGGCCATTTTGTTGCGATCGATCCACAGATCCTTGAAGATTGCCGGAGAAGTCCCGGTCATCAGACGCGATGCCGGCGTCCGTTGGCCTCCGTTGCGGATAATGCGCTGGGCATGATAGTTAATCTCTCCCGGACGCGCCGGCCATACGAGAAGCTCTTGATTCATCATTCCTTGATCCAGCTTCGGAAGGAGTGTCTCATTAACCAGCAGCAGAGACGGAACATTGCCCGCATCCTGTACCAGCGATTTCACGAGAGCCGCTTCCTCCGGATCTTGAAACGGAGTCAGGTCGAAAATCAGCAGGTCCGCCGTTTGTGCGTTGCGAATTCCTTGCTCCCAATGATGGAACACCAGGACGTCGAAGCAGTCCTCGGACAAATCGCGAACCAGTTCGTGAATTCCTCCGGGAAACGGACTGACCAGAATTACCCGCTGCGTTACCGGACACATTTCCCGGCCGTCGAAATGGTCCAGGACATCCTTGCCGCTTTCCTCCGGCCGTCTGAACGGGGTTACAGTTCCAGCTTGAACGCGCCCCCGGGTCTTCACTTCTTCTGCCGACACGATGGACACACCCCCCCGAATACGACATGGGCATGATGCACGTCATACCCGGTTTCTTTGGCAACCGTACTGCTCCATTCCTCGGGCACCTGGGACATCACCTCGTCCACCCGTCCGCACACTTCACACAAAATATGCTGATGATCATCCAGCTTGGCATCGTAGCGGCTGGCCGCCTCGCCGAGCTTCAATTCGCGGATCATTTCTTTGTCCGCCAAATATCGAAGTGAATTATATACCGTTCCATATGCAAAATTGTAGCCTTGCTCAACCAGTCTGTTCATGACCTCAGCCGCAGTCGGGTGATCGTCGGCATTCCGAACGACGTCATAAACGGCTTTGCGCTGGGTCGTCAAATTTAAGGATTTCATATATTGGATCATTCCTTTAATGACTATTTTAGACTTAGTATAAGTCTTAATTCATGAATAGTCAATTTTACTTCTTCAATGTAGGCTTGCATGTTAAGGCGTTTATTTTTTCATACTAAAAAAAAGGAGGGGGTTCCGTTGCTGATCAAAAAATACCTGGTCACCCTAATATTCTTATCGCTTGGCCTTGTCTATGCGATCTTTGTGGACGTTTTGCTCGGGCAGCCCTGGTATACTTTCTGGAAGAACTTTAACTATGGCATGGTGACCTTAACCCAAAAATTAACGCTGGCGACCTTGATCATATTCATGATCGTACCGGATCTTCACCGTAAATTCATGAGCAAAAGGAGCAGTCATGCCCAGGCCGATCATTCTTCCGATTTTAACTCAAACACAGGTTCTAATTCGGATTCCGGTCACCTTCCCGACTCTGAGCCACGCTCCGACCCTGCCTTTTTAAGCGAAACTTATAAACAAAGCCGGCAAGAAACAGGATCAAAGGAATAACGACAAAGAATACAGGATCCACTCTGTACAGAACTTCTCCTCCCTTGGTCAGATGATCGCTGAAAGAGCGGGAAATCATCAGGGAAAATAGCAAAATGACTACAGCAACCGGATACAGCAGCTTCCTGTACGGGATCTTGAAAATATCCGACATTCCGATGACCGCCGCATAATAAAACAAGCTTATTTTGAAAAATACGCCGATAATCAGGATCATGACCACCAGAATATCGGTGCGCTGTATGAAGTCCGCAATGGAGGCTTTCCCGATCATCGTCAATAAAGGGAAGACCGACCTTTCGGTTATATCGACGCCGAGCACAGCAATCGTAGACGCTATGGCACCCGAGAGGGTCAGTCCCGATAATAGGATCGCAAGATACCCTGCCTTCACCCCCCCTTTTTTGTTGCTTAACGACGGCATGACAGTTACGAAGCAGATGACCTCCGCAAACGGAAATTGATAATTTTGACGGTACACGGACACAAATACATCCCTGACTCCTCCGCCAAGAATCGGTCGCAACCGATTGAGATTCATAATATCCGAAAAAAAGACCACCAGTACGATAAAAGCCCCGATCACCATGACGACAATCAAAAATATGAATGCCGTACGAGCCAGGATCTCGACTCCTTTATGAAGCGCATAGGCTACCGTCAGAATCATCAATAAGTTGATAATCATGAGCGGGGTCTCCTTCAGCGCAGAAGCCAGAACCAGTAATCCCCCATCCATCAAATCCCGGGAAGCCTTATGCAGAAAAAACACCACATAAGCGATGCCGACCGCCGTTCCGAGGTATTTTCCGAGAAGCACTTTGCAATAAGAAGTGGGCTGCATGTCCGGAAACAGCTTATTCAGATTGGCATAAACGGCAAACAGCAAGCTTCCGGCAGCCATACCGACCAGAATAGCCAGCCAGGCATCCCTGCCGGCCAATATCCCCACGTTTACGACCAGCGCAGTCCCCATCTGAAACAGCACCATCAACGAAAAAAATTGTAAAGAGCTGATTCTTGTCTTGTCCATGGCGGCGACATCCCTCCTTCTTTATTTGCTCTTGATGTTGTACTTGTAGGAACGGTCCCTCATCTGAGTATTGCGGATTATAGACTCCACCTCACACCGGACCTCGATTGTCGGATAAATCGCTTCCCATTGACCGCTGATTCTCGACCAGACTTTGGGGTTCTGACGTTCTATCTGTTGTCCGAAATAAAATATATCGCTTTTAAGCCCCTGGGCTTTTGCTACCGCGCCCTCGAGCTTCGCAGCGATGACCTTGTTCGCCTTCTCCTCGATCTTCGCCAATACGCGCGGATCCCGTAAATCGGTCGATGTCCCCGCCTCGCGAATCGAAATCTGCGGCTTCACCCTTAATTGGATGACCGGCTTCAGCGGATTGGAAATATCCACTTTCGTTGCCGTGCTTGTTTCAAAAACATCCATTGTGATCTCTTCATGGTCTGTTTCATCCTTTACAACTACCACCGTTTTCTTCATCTTGTTCATGGCCCATACGAGGCCTTTGCACTCTTCGAGATCCATCCAGCCCACTAATTTATCGCCCTTGAATATGGCCATATCATCAATGATGACGACTCCTTGGGCATTCGTTCTCTCCAAATTGCTCTTGTCCCCCGATTTCTTGAGATCCCCCAGGATATTCAATCCGTTCATAACCGGCCCCCCTCCAGGAGCCAGCAAACCCCGGATCACATCGTCAATCTCGAGGGAAAAATTAGCCCCCAGCTCATTGGCAGCCAATTCCGTTTTCTGAACCAGTGCATAGGCGGTAATCCTCCCGAGCGGGGTAATCGCCGAGACAATATCAAGCGCTCTGGTCCCCTTTCTGGCGACATACAATTGGGTGGACAATCTGAGATCCGAATCCCGATCGAGAAAATCGACAATGCCGGAAATGCCCTCCCTGGCAACTTCCTCGGATATTACTACCATCCTGGTTTGAGCCGTTGAAATTAGGCGCGGCACTTTCAGCGATATATTTCGCATCGCTTCCACCACGCTTCGCCCGGAAGCACTGTAGACCGAAGTAGGGGTCCCCCCGCGGCCGATTTTTCCAGAAATCTCATCCGCAATGATAACCTGCAGCGAGACCAGAAAGCCTTCCTTGGAACGGTCAATGCCAATGCCCGAAACAATCGCTCTTCTATTCAGTTCCCGGGCATCCCAACAACCCGAAGTGATGATTAAAAGGAAAGCGAGCACCATTAACAAAGCTGTCCTCGTCCGTTTCTGTACCATACGTTACCGCTTCTCCTTGGGTGAGATTCGAGCTTGAAGCAACTTGCTTTTACTGCCGGTTCCCGCTTGCCCCTTCTTCCTGACCGGGCTGTCCGAGCGGTGCAATTTCCTCGGCTTTCTCGATGTTGGTCTTGTGGTTGCCGATCTTTCGGGAACGGTTGTTTAATGTCCAGAACGGCAATCTTAGAATCGTATCCTTCTGACTCTGCATAACAAACGGGCTGAGCGGAGCCAAATAAGGCACTCCAAAAGAACGCAAGCTGTTCATGTGCGCCACGAGTGCAATGAGTCCGAGCGTAATACCGTAGAAGCCGAACATGCCTCCCAACACCATGAAACAAAACCGGATCAACCGGCCGGCAATCGATAGATTGTAAGCCGGGAGCGCAAAACTGGCGATACCCGTGAGCGCAACGACGATAACCATGACCGGCGTGATGATTCCCGCCTCCACTACTGCCTGTCCCAAAATCAGCGCACCCACGATCGAAACCGTTTGGCCGATGGCTCTTGGCATTCGGACGCCGGCCTCCCGTAGAATCTCAAAGGCGACTTCCATTAGCATCGCCTCGACAAAGGCCGGAAAAGGAACCCCCTCCCTCTGCGCCACGAAGCTGATCAGCAGGAGGGAAGGGATCATTTCGTAGTGAAAGGTAGTCAGTGCAATATACACCGAGGGCCCCAACAAAAGAATGATGAAGCTGATATAGCGGATAAGGCGCATCAAGATCGTGATGTCATAACGTTGGGCATAGTCTTCGGGAGATTGAAAAAAGTGGGCAAATACGGTAGGGAGAATCAGTACAAACGGAGTGCCGTCCACCAGGAGTACGATTCTGCCCTCCAGCAGGTTTCCAGCCGCGACGTCCGGCCGTTCCGTATTGAACACTGTCGGGAAGGGTGTAAACGTCTCATCCTGGATAAATTCCTCAATATAAGCGGACTCCAACACGGCTTCAATCTTTATGGCATGAAGACGCCGCTTCACTTCCTCCACCAGATTTTCGTCCGCCAAACTTTTGAGGTACATAATCCCCACATGGGTATGGGATACGGTTCCAATCTTCATTGTTTCAAGCCACAGGTCGGGATTTTTAATCCGGCGGCGGATGAGCGAAATATTGATGCCGATCGACTCGACAAAGCTATCCTTCGGCCCACGGACGACGAGTTGGGATGAAGGCTCGGTCACTGCGCGCCACTCCCCGCCCGGGGTGCTGATCACAAGCGCTTTTTCGCAGCCTTCCAGTAAAATAACCGTATCTCCGGATAAGACCGACAACAGCATATCCTTCCAATCCATGTGGATTGAGCAATCCCCCGAAGCGAGCGCCTCATTTAAAATCATCTCCATCAGGCGGTCAGGGTCGGTGACAAGGTTCGGGTCAGGTTTAAATTCGATCAAGGATCTCATTACTACGTTGTTTATCGTTCTTTCATCGCTGAGCCCGTTAAGAAATACAACGGCCGCGTCAGCCTGACGGGAGGCGGGCTCCCCGATTTCAAATTGCCGGATGACGATATCAGGGCTGTTCCCCGATTCTTCCCGGATGAGGTCCAGCATGCTCTTCAGATGTCCCGAAAATGCCCTTGCATCGGAAGAATTTATGTTTTTCCCGGAAACTTCAGATTTCAGCGAATCTCCGTTCTGCGCGTTCCTGTTTTGCTGGCCGGTCCGGCCGCGGGACCGATTGCGTATCATACTAAGCAGCTCCTATCCATATCGAATCCTGATCCCAGTATCTGCTTTTCATTCCTTTTTCATGCGAAGGCCCCTGACCTCGTTTCTTATCTCCTTGCAGTGGTAATAATGAGACAATAAACCAACAAGGAGGACCCTCTTATGAACAGCAGTTCGTTCACCTCTCCCGGACTTCCCCGATATCCGGAATCGCTGTGGAGAGAAACATCGTCTTTCCCTTCATTTCCCGCGCTGAAAGAGGACATTCAGGCCGATGTCCTTATCGCAGGAGCCGGAATTACCGGAATTACCTCGGCCTATTTGCTTGTAAAAGCAGGATTTAAGGTGGCCGTCGTCGATGCGGGTAAAATCCTGGACGGGACGACCGGATATACCACGGCGAAAGTGACCGCCCAACACGGACTGATCTATGACCAGCTGATTTCCCATTTCGGGGAAGAAGGAGCCCGGCTGTATTTTGAAGCTAACCGGGACGCCCTCCGCTTTATCGGAGAAACCGTTCGCGAGCATGATATCGACTGCGGCTTTACTAAGGAAGACGCCTACTTGTATGCAGATTCGGATGATCAGTTACAGCAGCTTGAAAAAGAGTGGGCCGCTTATGAAAAGCTGAATCTGCCGGGAGAATGGTGCGATACGATTCCGCTTCCGATTGTAGTCAAAGGAGCGGTCAAAATGCCGGATCAGGCCCGGTTTCACCCGCTTCAATATTTGAATACGCTAGTCGACTATGTAATCAAGCATGGCGGCGATTTCTATGAAAATACGACCATGGCCGATTCCGCTGAAGAGACCGGAGACGGAAAGCTGCTGCTGAAGACGGAGTCGGGCGTGACGATTACGTGCAGGAGCGCTATTTCAGCCTCGCATTTTCCTTTCTACGATGGGGGCGGACTCTACTTCACCCGGCTTCATGCCGATCGTTCCTATGTCGTAGCGATCGAACCCGAAACTCCTTACGCCGGGGGAATGTATATCAACTGCGGCAATCCGAAGCGATCGCTCAGAGCCGCCGAGCTGGACGGCAAAGAAGTGATTCTGGTCGGCGGGGAATCCCATAAGACCGGACAAAGCGATTGTACGATCAAGCACTACGAAGAGCTTGAGAAATTCGGCGGCATGACATTCGGCGCGAAGAGCGTTCCCTACCGCTGGTCCGCCCAAGATCTGGCGACCATCGACCAGGTTCCTTATATCGGCCCCATCACCGCCAGCCACCCGCATATTTTCGTAGCTACGGGCTTCGGCAAATGGGGCATGACCAGCGGCACATTGTCCGCCTTGCTGATTTCCGACCTGATTCAGGGCAAAGACAGCCGGTATGCCGAGCTATTCACCCCTTCCCGTTTCAAAGCTAATCCCGGAATCAAGAACCTGGTCGTACAAAATGCCAACGTTGCCAAAGAATTAGTATCCGGCAAAGTTGACATCGTCCATCGAAAAGTCGAAGATCTCATGCCGGATCAAGGTGCAGCCGTCAAGCATCTGGGCAAAAAAGCCGGCGCCTACAGAGACCCCGAGGGAAACATCTATCTGGTGGACACCACCTGTACGCATATGGGATGCGAATGCAAATGGAATCCGGCCGAACGCTCCTGGGATTGTCCTTGCCATGGCTCCAGATTCGACTATACCGGCGCCGTGATCGAAGGACCGGCTACGGAAGATCTGCCCCGGCTCAGCCCGCAGTACGGAAGCCGGGAATAGAAACTGCGCGTGGAATGAGCGGCTTCATATAGCGATTGGATTAGGGTTCATCCCCTTTTCCAATCGCTATTTTCATGTGGGAACAGCCCATTTTTAGAGGAACGCAATTCACTATGTTGCATTAATCAGTACTGTATGATACTATCTATTCAGCAATACTAATCAATATTCAGTACTAGAAATTAATAAACGGCGAAAATGAGGCGATATCATTGGATATAAGCGTCCAATTTAAGAAAGGCGCCTTGGAATTATGCGTGCTGGTGCTAATCCATGAGCGTGACCGCTATGGATATGAGCTCGCCCAATCCGTGTCCCAGCATATCGAGGTTGCGGAGGGAGCACTCTATCCCTTGCTCCGGAGACTCGTCGGCGAGGGCTACTGCACAACCTATCTGCAGGAATC
Organism: Paenibacillus sp. FSL R5-0407; assembly: GCF_038009185.1. Classification (NCBI taxonomy): domain Bacteria; kingdom Bacillati; phylum Bacillota; class Bacilli; order Caryophanales; family Paenibacillaceae; genus Paenibacillus; species Paenibacillus sp. FSL R5-0407. The sequence goes on from NZ_JBBPAX010000001.1 coordinate 3,302,177, forward strand.
CACGGAAGGCCCGCCGCGTAAATATTACAAGCTGACGCCCGAAGGTGAACATTATATGAAAAAGCTGGTTATCGAGTGGAAGCAATTTGTAAAAAGCGTATCTAATTTAATCGAGAGAGGAAGCCGCTTATGAATAAAAGTCAGTTTTTGGCGCAGCTTCATGACCATCTTTCGGTTCTGCCGCCGGAAGAACGAAGCGAACTGATGGAAGATTACGAGGCACATTTCGCCTTTGCCCTGCAAAACGGTAAAACCGAGGAAGAAATTGCGCAGGAGCTGGGAAATCCCTCCGAGCTGGCCAAAGAAGCCATCGACGGACGCTTTGCCCCCAAAGAACCCGTATACTGGTTTAATCCGGCCAATCCAGAGCCGGCCCCCATCCAGACGCCTGTCAGACAACAGCCTGTGAAACGGCGCGGCGGAGCCGTAACGACGATGGTTTATATCGGACTGTTTTTCCTGAACCTGATTCTCGTTCCTCTATTAATCTCCTTCTGGTCTGTCGGAATCGCTTTGGCCGCCTCTGCTCTGGCAGGATTACTCAGTCCGCTGGCAGTCGTGCTTGATTATTTCGCAGGTCATGGATATTTTGCTGCAAAAACCTACGCTACGGTAGCCCTGGTGGGTGTGGGCATTTTTCTCGCCATTGCCTCGCGTTATATTTTTAAAGCGCTGGTCCTGATCAGCGTATCTTATTGGAGATGGAATGTACGGGTAGCCAAAGGAGGAGCGGGACATGAATAACAAAAGGTGGTCTTTGCTGGCCATTATTTTAATCATTATCGGTTTTGCCGGGATGGCTTATCAGAGCTTTAATTTTGGGGATGAGGATCCTTATCACGAGCAAAAATGGACCTTGGAAGCATTGAATTCTCTAACGGTAGAAAGCGAATATGATATCGATGTCGAGGTCATTGAAAGCACGAACGGAACCAATTATATCGAGATTCGCGGCAACATGGCCGAGGATACGATCAACAGACTGAAAAAAACAACTGTGTCCGGCCCGAATGTCAACCTCGATCTTTCGAGGTCAAATAAGTGGAGTTTTATGGTCATCAACTTCCAATCCAGCAAGCAGCATATGACCGTGGCCTTAACCGATCCGGCCATGATCGATCAAATTAACTTCAAGCTGCACTCCAATAGCGGACAATTTAAAGGCTTGAGCGCCAAAAATATTGAGCTGACGACGTCTTCGGGGAACTTGACCGCTTCTTCCATTACCTCCGAGCATTTGACGATGAAGGCGACATCCGGCAATTTGAAGGCTTCTGAGATTAAGGGAGAAACCGAGATCAGAATCGGCTCGGGCAATGTAAAAGTGGAGCAGATCCAAGGGAATCTAACCGCCCACGGAACCTCGGGCGAACTTTCTGTTGAAGACGCGGAAGGTGCGATCGATGCCAAGTTAAGCTCCGGCAATATCCGACTCAAGAATTTCACCGGGGATGGCGTGATCAAGAGCACGTCCGGCAATATTACATTGACCAACCAACGCTCCGATTCACTGGACATTTCCCTTACCTCCGGTAATATCACCTTAAGTGCAGACCCTGAATTCAAAGGAATTTATGATTTGAAGTCCTCGACCGGCAACGTCAAGGCTCCCGACTCTCCGATGCAGACCCGGGATGTGATCAAAGCCAGAACGACGTCGGGAAATATAAAGATTCAATAAGAACGAACGACCCTCTGGTCGCGTAAATAAACAAAAGGGTTAAACCGCGGCGAGATGCCGGGTTTAACCCTTTTTGCAATGAGGTTTGTTCTATATTCGTGCAGCCTGTATCAGGCGATTTCCTGTGCTGTTTCTTGCGCGATCGCTTCGCGGTAGGACTGCAGGGAATAGTAAATGACCGTATCCATCATCTGCCGGTCCGTATCAGGTACAAGCTTCATGGCATACTCCCAAGCGTTCTCTTCGATCCGCAGGGCGATTCTCTTCCGTTCCAGCTCACTGTCACAAATATCGAGGCGGTTCGATAATTCAGCCAACATGGCATCTTCCGCATGGCCGAGCTCATGAGCGAAGACGATCCGGAGCAATCGCTCGCAACCGTCAACCGAGCCGAACAGTGTAAGGCACTGCTTCTTAATCTCTCCCAGATACATCGTCACCGAGTGATCCGAGAGGCTGTACTTGCCGCCTACATTGCGGCCCCCCGGGAACCGGGACTTGATATGGACGGAGACCTCGCTGCCTGACACTTCCAGCAATTCATCAAGGATTTGCTTCGCTGTTGTTCTTTCCAATTAGGCTCCCCTTACTTCATCATAGATTGACACTGCGCAGCCGCTGTGGCGAAACTGCGTTTTTGGCCTAAGAATGATTATAAAGGAAAAGAATGGGGAAATAAACAACAAACCAATCATTACCCGAAAAAATCCAGGCTCAAACATTACAATAATGTGAAATTTTTCTTTTTGTACGATTACTTGATTTTTCCATAGCCAGCACATATACTTTCAATATCTTGTTTTACGAATGGAGGTGGGTAGAAGTGGATCGCAAGTTTGCGTGGAGTCGAATTGGCCAACTGCCGATGGCAATGTTTGGCAATGTTCATGCTGAATTCCGTAACGGGATAAGTCTGTCCATTTTTCCAAATTCGATATCCATAACTAATTGCGAAATGCCGCTCCTACCCTACCTCACGGACTGAAATTGTACGTGTGAAGAAGGCTGCAGGTTTTTCCTGCAGCCTTCTTTTTGTTACGGCTTTAGCCAGTTGAGCTCGCGAAGCGTGCGAAACAAAAAACCACCCGCTATGCGGGTGGAGGGATCGAAGGTTTGACCACCAAGACCATTCCGATAAAATTGAGATGTTCAGGCTCAACAATGAAAGGAATGGTCTTAAATGGCAAACAAGAGCTATAGTCTAGCTCACACGAAGTGGATGTGCAAATACCACATTGTGTTCACCCCGAAGTATAGACGGAAAGAGATCTATAATCAAGTAAGGAAAGACTTAATCGAAATTTTCAAACGTTTATGTAAATACAAGGGGGTAGAAATAATAGAAGGCCACATGATGCCAGATCATGTACATATGTTAGTAGCGATACCCCCAAAAATCTCAGTATCTTCATTTATGGGATATCTGAAGGGAAAAAGCTCGCTGATGATATTTGAGAAGCATGCCAGCTTGAAGTATAAATATGGAAACCGGAAATTTTGGGCAGAGGGATACTACGTCAGCACAGTAGGCTTGAATGAGGCCACTGTCGCTAAATATATACGTGAGCAAGAAGCACATGACCAAGCAATGGATAAACTGAGTGTGAAAGAGTATGAGGATCCATTCAGCAGAAACAGTAACAAGAAGAAGTAAACCAGTTTAACTGGTAAGTGAAAGTGACAAAAACACTGAGCCTGAACAATTTTATTGTCAGGCTAGCGTCTTTAGGCGCAGTTTGGCAACAGGGGGTTATACCCCAAGAGCAAACCACCCGTTGGACGGGTGGTTATGATTCTCCGAAAAGGTACGGGCGGACGGCATTGGCCGAAGGAGATAATTACGATGATGATTCAATGTGCCCATATTCAAAAATATTACGGTGCCGAACTGGTGCTGACCGATGTATCGTTCGAAATCAAAGAAGGCGAAACCGTCGGACTGATCGGGCGGAACGGAACCGGCAAAACGACGCTGATGCGCCTGCTTACGGGCAGCGAGGCTCCTGATCAGGGAGCGCTGATGATCCGCAAAGACGCGGTGATCGGCTCCCTCGCTCAAATCCCCGATTACGGCCGGGAGGAGACCGTATACCATGTGCTCCAATCCGCTTTCCGGCCGCTGCTGGAGGCCCGGGCGGAAATGACGCGCCTGGAAGTCGAGATGTCCTTGGCCGCAGCCGACGGACAGAAATCGGATTTGGAGCCGCTTCTCCAGCAATATGGACGGCTTCAGGAAAGCTTTGAGCGCGGCGGCGGTTATGAAATCGAGGCGGGAATCGACCGGGTGGCGGGCGGGATCGGCATCCCGAAAGACCAATATGACCGTCCCTTCTCTTCCCTGTCCGGCGGTGAAAAGACCAAGGTCGGCCTCGCCGTCATCCTGCTGCAAAACCCGGACATTTTGCTGCTTGACGAGCCGACCAACCACCTCGATATGGCCGCCATCGAGTGGCTGGAAGGCTTCCTTCGCTCATTTGGCGGCACAGTGGTCGTTATATCGCATGACCGTTATTTTCTCGATGCCGTGGCGGAAAAAATCATCGAAATCGAGGATGGCGAAGCGTTCACGTACCACTGCAATTACAGCAAGTACAAGGAAGAAAAAGAAACCCGGCTGCTCCAGCAATTCGCCGATTATCAGGAACAGCAGAAGAAGATCAAGAAAATGCAAGAAACGATCAAACAGCTGATCGAATGGGGCAACCGTTCCAATCCGCCAAATCCGGGATTCCACCGGCGTGCGGCCTCGATGCAGAAAGCGCTGGACCGGATGGTTAAGCTGAAGAAGCCGATGCTGGAACGCAAACGAATCGACCTTCAATTGGAGCAGGCCGACCGCTCAGGCAAAGAAGCGCTCATCCTCTCGGAGGTAAGCCAATCTGCGGGCGGACGGAAGCTGTACGAAGGTGTCTCCCGAACGCTGAGATACGGGGAGAACGCCGCGCTGATCGGCGGCAACGGAGCCGGAAAGAGCACGCTCTTAAAGAGCATTCTCGGATTGAGTTCCCCAGATGCGGGTGATATCCGGCTCGGTTCCCGGGTGGAAACCGGATATCTGGCCCAGGAGTCCGCTCCTGCCGATGAGGAAGGGACCGTGCTGCAATACTTCCGCGATGAGCTTGGAATGGAGACGGGAGAAGCGAGGAATCAGCTCGCCCGGTTCCTGTTCTACGGCAGCGACGTATTCAAAAAGGTTCGCAGCTTGTCCGGCGGGGAATGGACCCGGCTCCGCCTGGCGATTCTGATGTATAAGAAGCCCAATCTGCTGCTGCTAGACGAGCCGACGAATCATCTCGACATCGATTCGCGCGAAGCGCTGGAGGAGGCGCTGGAGGAATACCCCGGCTCCCTCCTGGCCGTTTCGCACGACCGCTACTTCATCAACAAAATTGCCGGCCAGGTCTGGCTGCTGGATAACGGACAGCTGTCCGTGACTGGGGGCAATTTTGACGACTTCCGCGCGGAGCGGCTGAAGCGGGAAGCCGCAGCCGAGGCCGCTGGCGCGGACAGCCAGCGGCGGGGTGCGCCGCGCGGCGATGACGGCGCGGCTTCGGGCAGGGCCGCAGCCGGAGCGCAAAGCGGCGGTGCCGCCCTGGCGCCTGGGGCGGGCGTTGCCGGCCCGGGGCCGGCTGCTGCGGCGGGCCCCGGCTCTGCCGCAGGCCGGGAGGCGGGCCGCCCGCCGAAGGCGCCGAATCCAGCTGCGGTGAGCAAGCTGGAGCGCGATATCGCCGCCGCCGAAGCGGAGCTGGCGGCGGTCGACGCGGCCATGCTGGAGCCGGAAGCCGCCTGCGACGCCATGCGGCTGACCGAATTGCAGGCCGCCCGGAATCAACTCCAGCAGCGGGTGGATGATCTGCTGGAGCAGTATTTTTCCTTGATCGAGTAAAGTAAAAGTCGCCTTACAGGAGACGAATTGACATGTACAACGATCAAGCGCTGAGGCGACGATCCGCAGCCGATTGCTGGAGCTGGCCGGGGAATTCTCCCCGGCCGCGCTGGCGGCCCAAAGCAATTCCGGCCTGAGGTAGACACAGGGCTTCAGCGTGCCGCGAAGTGGGTATACGATATGGAGGATCGGGAAGACCGGAAATGTTTACCAATGGGTTTCGCAACGCGGTCCATGTCGATTTCGGACAGTCGCTGGAGCAAAGATGCAGCGTGCCGTCTGAAACTTTATGAGCCTTCCAAGCGTTGAAGGATTGCATAAGCTTTTTTATGGATATAAACTGATATAATGGGTCTGAAAGGAAAATGAAAACATTCATGAAGTAAAGGAGTTGAAGAAATTTGTTCTCACCAACAGGAATGAGCCGCAGGGCCAGGGTTCTCTTGATCGGATTGATCGCCTTTACGGGCATTCTGTCCTGCATCATCGTCCTCGCGTACAACGATTATTTTCTGCTGGGAGATCCGGTGAATCCGAACAATGACGATGTAAAGTACATTCAAAGCTCGCGGCTGCTGCTGAATGAAGGAGTGCTGGCGTATAACACCAAGGAAAGGCCGTCCGCCTTCATTATGCCGGGGATGCCGTTTATGTTAGCCGGCTTCATGGCGATATTCGGTCAAGACCAAGGGGGCGTCATCGCTTTCCGGATTTTTCAATGCCTAGAACAGGCCTTATCCGTTTATCTGATCTTCTGGATCGGCAGACGCCTTTTCAACACACGGGTCGGTCTGATCGCCTCCATCATTAGTGCATTGTATTTACCCGATTATTTCTCTTCGGGCGTCATCTTGTCGGAAACAACCTTCCGGATGCTGCTGCTGCTTCTGGTATGCGTCACTATTCTCGCGCTGGAACGTAACCGGACGAGCCTGTACATACTGATCGGCGTTCTAACGGCTGCCGCCGCCTATTTCAAACCGCATGCGTCGCTATATCCCGCCGTATTTCTGGTGCTTTGGTGGAGGGACAAGCTCCCTTGGCGGCTCGCGCTTAAGTACATGTTTCTGATCGTTATCGTCTATGCGGCTTTGCTGACGCCTTGGTGGATTCGCAACTGGCTCACTTTCCACGAGTTCATTCTGTTTACCAACTCGGGAGGCAGCCCGTTCCTGCTCGGAACCCGGATACACGGGCAGCTGCCGCCGGCCGGATTCTTCGAGGCCCATCCGCAGTACGATCCGGAGACCTTGTTCAAGGGCTCGGACAGCACGGCGATTCAAAAAGGATTGGACGTCATCTCTTACGGTTTTAAACATGAGCCGCTGAAATACTTATATTGGTTCACTTTGGGGAGATGGGTGGAGCTGTACTTCCATCCCTTTTATTCGCGTCCGATCTGGCCGATCACCCGCCCTGTGATGAACGTCCTGCAAATTGCGCTGATGCTGGTGAATATGGCAGGGATCGTCTGGGCGCTGGTTAAATGCTCTTTCTCCCGCCTGCTGCCCCTGTGGTTGGCGATCGCCTATTTCACAGTCATTTACCTTCCGTTTGTCGCGTTCAACCGATACGGTTACCCTAACATGGCGCTGTTGATCCTGTTCGGTTCTTATCTGATCGAGCGTCTGCTGTCCAGATACTCCGGTTCGGACCGACTTGAAGCAAGGAGGTCGTCATCCCTATGAAAACGCTGATTATTATTCCTGCATATAATGAAGAAGGCAGCATTGCGGGCGTCATCCGGGACATTCGCCGTCATGCGCCCGAGGCCGACATTATCGTCGTCAATGACGGGTCGACCGACCGGACGGAGCAGATTGCGGAAGCCGACGGGGCCAAGGTGCTGACGCTTCCTTACAACGTCGGGATCGGAGGAGGCATGCAGACGGGATATCTGTATGCCCAGCGCATGGGATACGATATCGCGGTGCAGATGGATGCCGACGGGCAGCATCCCGCTGAGGAACTCCCCAAGCTGATCGCTAAGGCAAAAGACTATGACCTGGTCATCGGTTCGAGATACGTGGAGACGACCTCCTACCGCTCCTCCCGTCTCCGCCGGATAGGCATGGTGTTCTTCTCGGGCCTGGTCTCGCTGGTAACCGGCCAGCGCTTCACCGATACGACCAGCGGCTTCCGGGCTGCGGGCCGCAAAGTGATCGAGTTGTATGCCGACTATTACCCGATGGACTATCCCGAAGTGGAGTCGATCGTTTATTTGAAACGTAAAGGGTGCCTGATTACCGAGGTAGCTACGGAAATGCATGACCGCCAAGCCGGCAAATCCTCGATTACCCCGTGGAAATCGGTCTATTATATGATTAAAGTAACGTTAGCCGTATTGATGAGTGCGATCCGATACGACAGAACGGCGGTGTCCAAGCCATGATGATCTATGTATTGTCCGTCGTGCTGGCCTTCCTGTTTCTGCTTCTGGTGCTGGAATTGGTCCGCCGGCAAAAGCTCAAGGAACAGTATTCTTTGCTGTGGATTCTGTTCAGTGCGGTTCTGTTCATCGTTTCGTTTAACGTATCTTTCATCGAATGGATTGCAGCGAGGCTCGGAGTTAAATATGCGCCTGCCATCCTGTTTTTGTTTGGACTATTATTTTGCTTCGCATTCATTCTTCACCTGACGATCGTCGTTACGAGGCTCACGGCCCAAGTGCTGCGGCTGACCCAGGAATTGACGATTCTGAAGGAACGGGAGGCTCTCCATGGACAAAACGATTAGTTATCTCCTATTATTAGGCAACATAGTATTACTGGTCACAGGCCAGATGTTATTTAAAATCGGGCTGGGGCGTTCGGGCGGACTGCACTGGGGTAAACTTGTTACCTCACCGGCCGTCATCGGCGGCGTTGCGCTGTACGGTATCGCCACTTTGCTCTGGTTTGCGGTCCTCACGCGAATGCCGCTCAGCGTTGCTTACCCGATGCAAGCATTCGCTTACGTGCTGGCGATGATCCCCGCTTATTTCATGTTCAACGAAACGATCACGCCTACCAAGCTGGCCGGAGTCGCGGTGATTCTTTTCGGGGTGTATTTGCTGGCTAAATCATGAGGAACAATCGGGCAAAGGGCTCCACTTTGCTGTTGAACCATACATTAATCGCTGATCAGGACAACTAACTGGAAAACCTACAGTTATTTTTAAACAAAAGACGATTCCTGCACAATTAGCTGTAAAACCTGCAGTTAAACTTGGAGTAAAAACGCTGAATCAACCAATACGGTTGAAATAAATGCAGGTTATCCATCTATTTTGCGATAAGAGTGTATTCTCTTTAAATTAACTGTAGGTTTTCCTCTTTAATCAGCTAGGCTGAGTACTATTGTGCCGATTTACGTATACCGCACGTACTCACACTTGCTTCGATTACAAAACAACCGCCTGGACATAATAGTCCAGGCGGTTTCTTTTACTTGATATGATCAACTCTCAATAGAGACCAGCTGTTTGACGGCTTGATCCGTCTCTTCGATTCTGCGGACCATCGGTTCATTCTGGGCGGTCAGCGTATCTACGGTAGCCAGCAATTCCTGCAGCGTTGCCGAAGATTGCTCGATTACCGCCACAAAGTCGTTGACGGAATGTTCAATTTCTCCAGACGTTTTCTTCACGGAACCCGCTACCTCCGAAATTTCAGTCGCACCGACCGTCAGCTCGCCAACGCTTTTGTCGATCGAATCAAACGCCCGCTTCGTCTGATCAACAAGCTCCAGGCTCTGCTTCATGCTTGCCGCATTCTCCTCCAGCCGGATATGGGACACATCGGCTTGACGGGTAACATGTCCGACATTTTCGGTAATCTGTTTTGCCGATTCATTCGTAAGATCGGCCAGCTTGCGAATCTCGTTGGCAACGACCTCGAATCCCCGCCCTTGCTCTCCTGCCCGAGCCGCTTCAATACTGGCGTTCAGCGACAAAAGGCTTGTCTGGCTGGCAATTTCCTGAATCGAAGACGTCAGTTCGGCAATCTGATGAATGTTGGTGATCAATGCGCCGATTTCCGATTTCATTTCATTCATATTATCGTGGAACTGATCGATCGTTGTGGTCAACTGCGTGATTACTTCCGAACCATCCGCGGAAGCCTTCTTTGTCTCCATGACGGTCTCTACCAAATGAGTCATGGAATCCATCATATGACCGATCTTCAGGTTGGAGGAATAAATCAGATTGGATATTCCGCCAATGGTTTCCGTCTGAACGGCCGATCCCGTTGCCATTTCCTGAAAGGCGGTGTTCATTTCCCGGAATGCCTGTTGGCTATCCTGGCTGTTGACCCGAATCTCTGTAATGCTCTGGGAGATCGTTCGCGTGGCTTCAGCGGTAACCTTTTCACGATCCAGTTCTTTCGCGAGCATCTCCGTTGTGCTTTGGCTCAATTCGCCTACATGATTCAGCATCTTTCTGCTTAACCCCGACTGGGCGAGCAAAACCGCAGCCGAGACGATATAGTAGAACAAATATAATGAAAACTCTATGCCGGAATTAGGAACGTCTGACGGAGTCATAAAATAGGTAACAAGGAGAAGTACCAAACCGGAGCCGAATGCGGACCATACGACAATAGGTACGTTGTACATCAAGCCGATACTAAGTACGAAGAAGGCCGATAACCCTCCCGTTGCGCTGCCCCCGTTTTGCAAAATGGGAACCACGGATATAGCAAACATCCCCAGAACCGAGATTAATGAAATCCAACGTTCAAACTTTTTAGTCAGATGCCCAAACCATACTACCGCTACCAATATGACGCAAGGAATCATAATCGACGCGAACGCCGTACCCCCCGCACGTAATCCGAGTAGCATAATTATCGTTAATCCGACCGTAAAGGTAACCATCCAACAGATCATTTGATTTCTCTTGCGTAAATCCTGATAAATAAACTGAGTTTGATTATCCTGCTCCACCATACTCATTTCCTCCTGCCAGCATTATGTGTGTGATAATAAAATGAATATCGGCAGGACATGTCGAATCATGTAGAGTATTATCGAAAAATGTTGGAAAATATCCTGATATTAGAAAATCAACTTAAAAGTTCCCGACTTAGTCATACCAACGGACCTCATATTCGCAATGCTCATCCCCGCAGACATTACATTTCGTCTCACGGACGCTAACTTTTCGGTTCATAATCCGTCCCAGCGCCCCCTCAATAATCGCTCCCTCCAGGTCGCACACCTTCTTCTCCTCCAGAACGGGAAGTCCCTTGCAAAAACAATCGTCCACTACGATTTTGATCAAGCGTTCCTCCCGATGAGTTACGCGGGGCAATCCGATCTTTAGCTCGGCAAACAGATCCAACAATTCCTCTTCCGTGGACACCGGCAGGCTTTCACCAATTTTCCGGCCGATGGAGGCCGTCGTCCCTTTACCTTCCAGCGGCAATCCCTCACGCATTCCGATCAGCCGGATCGCCCGGAACAGTTCCAGCGGTACCTCTTTGCCAAGCCGGGTACGATCCACCTGTTTTAAATCGTCAAAATTAAATCCTTTCATCGTTGTCTCCTCCTGTCCTGTATAAAGCCTTTTATCTCCATAGCCGCTTCTCTACTACCAATTTGCCTTATTCTCCGATTACTGGCCTTGATTTAAGTCAAGTTTTGTCCCTTTTATTTGTGACTAAAATCACGAGAGCGACTTCCACCTGTTGGTAACTTAAAAATAAAGATATTTGTCGAGGTGATAACAAATGGCTTGTTTATTACACTCAAACGGGGCAGGACAACTTCCCTCCTGCCTCTCCCGCGTTTCGGTATTCAGTCAGCTTCGTCCCGAGGAATTCGAGCTTCTTCACTCTGTGATGAGATCCGGCCATTATGGCAAAGGGGAGAACATTTTTAAAGAAGGAGACCGCTCGGATTCACTCTTTGTTCTCAGCCGGGGGGTCATCAAATTGACCAAGCTTGAAGACAACGGAAAAGAACACATTATCCGGTTATTGTTCCCAGGCGACTTCTTCGGCCAATTTTCGCTGCTTCAGGAAAAACCTCATTATGCCAGCGCCGATGCGGCAGACGAGGCCGACATCTGCCGCATTCACCGCGCCGATTTCCTGGAGGTGCTGCGCCGCAGCCCGGATACGGCCGCCCGGTTCATGAGCGCGCTCAGCGGGCAGCTTGAAGAGGCCGACAGTTGGGCCGCCGTTCTTACGCTGCTTGAAGCCGACCGCAGGCTGGCTAAAATGCTGCTGTACTTCCGCAACAAGTCGGTACCTTTCTCCAACGAATTCAACCTGCCTGTCAGCAAGAAGGAGCTTGCGGGGGTGATCGGAGCTACCCCGGAAACCATCAGCCGTAAGCTGGGCCAACTGTCAAAGGGCGGCATTGCGGTGGTCCGCGGAAGAAAGATACGCATTTTGGATGAGGCCAAGCTGAGGAGTCTGGCGGGGGAAGCTTAGGAGCAGCAAACCCGGATTCTATAGTAAAAAAAGAGGCCGTCCCAAAAGCAGATCATTCATGACTTTTGGAACAGCCCCTTATTTTTTTGGAGGTACACATCAAGATAATCCAACGAGCAAGAGTTAGATGGTCTGTCCGCTTGTTTTCTCGTTCCCAATGCTGGGTTTGAATAAAGATTTAGCCTACTTCCTGATCAAAGCCGCCGCCCTTCGAAAACTGACTGTTGTACAGATCGGCGTAGAATCCGCCTTGCCCCAGCAGTTGCTCATGCGTGCCTTGCTCGATTACGGATCCGTGGTTCATCACGAGGATAAGATCGGCATCCCGAATCGTCGATAACCGGTGGGCAATAACAAAGCTCGTTCTGCCCTTCATCAGCTCGTTCATCGCCTTTTGGATGTAGACCTCGGTCCGGGTATCGACACTGCTTGTCGCCTCGTCCAGGATCAGGATAGCCGGATCGGCAAGAATGGCGCGGGCAATAGTCAGAAGCTGCTTTTGCCCCTGCGAGATATTCGATGCTTCCTCGTTCAGAATCGTATCATATCCGGCTGGTAGCGTCCGGATGAAGTGATCGGCATGCGCCGTTTTGGCAGCCTGTATAATCTCTTCTTCCGTGGCGCCTTCGCGACCATAGGCGATATTCTCGCGGATCGTTCCGTTGAACTGCCATGTATCCTGCAGTACCATACCGAAAAGGCTGCGGAGATCCCCGCGTTTCATATCGGTAATATTGACGCCATCGATCGTAATCGCCCCGTCGTTCACTTCATAGAAACGCATCAGGAGATTGATCAGCGTCGTCTTACCTGCACCGGTCGGACCGACGATGGCGATCATCTGCCCTTGAGATACTTGAATGTTCATGTCCTGAATCAGCGTATGTTCCGGGTCGTACCCGAATTTCACATGATCAAAGACTACATTGCCTTTAGGCTCCTCAAGAACGACAGGATGTGAAGCTTCCTTCACTTCTTCCTCTTCATCCAATATTTCGAAGACGCGCTCCGCCGAAGCTACCGTGGATTGAATGATGTTGGCGATATTCGCCGTCTGGGTAATCGGCATAGTAAACTGTCTTGCGTATTGGATAAACGCCTGAACATCCCCGATTTCGATACTTTTCTTCGTGACCAGAATTCCCCCGACTACGGAGACGAGCACATAACCGATATTGCCGATAAAGCTCATGATCGGCATGATCACGCCGGAGATGAACTGCGCCTTCCACCCTGCATCGTATAGGCGGCCGTTAATGTCGTCAAATTGTTCCTGGGAACGTTGTTCCCGGCCGAACACTTTGATAATTTTGTGGCCGGTATACATTTCTTCCACATGTCCGTTCAGCTCTCCCAATTCTTTTTGCTGACGAATAAACTGCTTCTGGGAACGCTTGGCGATCGACGTGATCGCGATAATGCTTACCGGCAAAGTCAGCACGGCGATCAACGTCATCAGCGGGCTGATCGACAGCATCATTACCAGAACTCCGATAATCGTCAATATAGACGTGATTAGCTGGGTCAAGCTTTGCTGAAGCGTGGAGCTGATATTGTCCACGTCGTTGGTCACCCGGCTCAGAATTTCCCCGTGCGTCCGGGCATCAAAGTATTTCAACGGCAGTCTGGACAGCTTGTCGTTCACATCACGCCGCAGGTCGTAAACGGTCTTTTGCGCGACGCCGGCCATCAGATACTGCTGGAAATAGCTGAATATCGAGCTGAGCAAGTACAGGCCGAGCAGGACCATAATGATCTGCCACACATAGTGGAAATCGATCGCCGCCCCCGGAATGCCCTTCATTTTGCCGATAATTCCTTCAAACAATTTCGTCGTTGCTTTACCCATGACTTTCGGGCTGAGAATACTAAATAGAGTACTTAAAATAGCCATAACCAGGACAGCGCCCAGTTGATATTTATGCGGACGCAAATAGCGAATCAGACGTTTTAGCGTACTTTTGAAATCCTTGGCTTTCTCCGCCGGCATCATCATGCCCGGACCGCCGGGCCCATGTCCGCCGGGTCCGCCGCGTCTGACTCCGGACCGGCCGGGACCTTTTCTTGATTGCTCCTGGCTCATGCGATCTCCTCCTCCGAAAGCTGCGAATACACGATCTCGCGGTATACGTCACAGGTCTCCATCAGTTCGTGATGCGTGCCGATCCCGGCAATCCGGCTTTCGTTCATCACGATAATGCGGTCCGCATCCAACACGGTGCTTACCCGCTGTGCCACAATAATAACGGTCGACTCGCGTGTTTCCTCTTTTAACGCAGCGCGCAGCTTGGCGTCGGTCTTGAAATCGAGCGCGGAGAAGCTGTCGTCGAAGATATAAACTTCCGCCCCCCGGACGAGCGCTCTGGCGATGGAAAGGCGCTGCTTCTGCCCGCCGGAGACGTTCGTTCCTCCCTGTGCAATCACGGAATCGTAACCTTGCTCCATTCCCGCGATGAAATCGGAAGCCTGTGCGATTTCGGCGGCATGCCAGACTTCCTCGTCCGTCGCATCCTCCTTGCCGTAACGGATATTTTCCTGAATCGTTCCTGTAAACAGGACTGCCTTTTGCGGCACAAAGCCGATCTTGGCCCGCAGCTCTTCCTGCGGCAAATCCCTTACGTCAACGCCGTCCACAAGCACTTTGCCTTCTTCCACATCATAGAAGCGAGGAATCAGACTGATCAGCGTCGACTTGCCGGAACCTGTACCGCCAATGATCGCGGTCACTTCACCGGGCTTGGCGCTAAAGGAAATGTCCTGTATCGCCGGTTGCTCCGCACCGGGATAGCTGAACGTTACATTTTGAAATTCCACATATCCCTTTTGACCGGAAGTCGATGTAGGGGTCACTGTATCCTTAATAACAGGAACCATTTCCAACACCTCATTGATCCGCACAGCCGAAGCCGAGGCCCGGGGAATCATCACGAACATCATCGATACCATGATGAGGGAGAACATAATCTGCATGGCGTATTGCAGGAATGCCATCAGATCCCCGACCTGCATATGACCGGCATCAATCCGCAGACCGCCGTACCAGATGATCGCCACGGAAGAAACGTTCAGCACCAGCATCATAATCGGCATCATAAAGGCCATCACTTTATTTACCTTGATCGAAGTATCGGTCAAGTCGAAGTTGGCCGCGTCAAAACGCTTCTTCTCATGGTCGATCCGATTGAACGACCGAATGACCCGAATCCCGGTCAACCCTTCGCGCATAACCAGATTCAGTTTGTCGATTTTCTTCTGGATGGCTTTAAACAGCGGAATCCCTTTTCTCGCGATCAGAAAAATCGCTGCTGCCAGCACAGGCATAATGACGATAAAGATGAGCGACAAGGTCGCATCCTTCGACACAGCCATAATAATACCGCCGATACACATCATCGGCGCCATGATCATCATCCGCAGCATCATAATCAATACCTGCTGGATCTGGGTAATGTCATTGGTGGTACGGGTAATCAGCGAGGCCGTACCGATCTTATCAAACTCTTCAAGCGAGAAATTCGATACGTGGCCGAACACTTTGCCTCGCAAGGTTTTACCGAACCCGGACGCCGCCTTGGCCGAAAAATAACTTGCCCCGATCGAACAGGCCATCCCGCCCAGAGCTACAAGCAGCATAAACAGGCCTATCTTCCAAATATACGGGGTATCCCCCTTAACGACACCGGTATCCACGATATCGGACATCAAAGTAGGCAGGTACAATTCGGAGAGCGTTTGAAAAAACACCAGCACCAATACTGCCGCTACCAGCCAGCCGTATGGCTTCAAATGCCGGAAAAGCCTAGTCATTCCTATCATCTCCACTTCTCTTTTTACGAATGATTGATGTCTTGTTTATGTTTCTCATCCAAATACTGAAACACCAGTTCCAACAGATCGGCAAGCTGGCTGCTCCGTTCCGGGCCCAAGAAGCTGTTTAGCTCCGTGAAGTACCGGGCATATGCCGCCTTTACCTCGCGCCTTATTTCCTCACCCTTCTCCGTGAGCTTGACGCGAACAACCCTCCGGTCTTCTTGATCATTAAACCGGGTAATCAGGCCCTGCGTCTCCAAACTGCGAACTAGCGGGGTTACCGTAGGAGGGCTCACGCCCATCATGCTGCTGATGGTTGAGATGGCCACGCCCCGATTTTCCTTTAAACTTCCTTTTTGGATAAGCAATAATACTTTAAGCTCGCTCGGGGTGAAGCCTTCCTTCGGAGTCTTATGCCACTCCGCTTTCCGGAACCGGCTTAGTACCTCCATTAAACGCTGGGCCATCGGATCCTCGCCCATATTCAAGTCATCGCCTCCATTTATTTATATACTTTAATATTTAGGTAACTTATTTATTCGTAAGCCTAATTATAGGAGCCTAAAATTCCAAAGTCAAGCAGCACTCCTAGCGCTAAATAAACCCAAAAATGACTTCCACTAAAAAAGACCGTTCCGAACGGGTTACTCCCGAATCAGAACGGTCTGTCTCTTATTTTGCTTCCTTAGGTTGCTGCGGCTGAGCCTCTGACTCCGGCTTTTTGCCGAGATCATCCAGGCTTCTGAACTCATAACCCTGGCGGCGGGCTTCGTCGATGATCGATCCCAAGGCGGCAGCATTGTCCTTGGAAACGGAATGCAGCAGAATGACGGCCCCGGGATGAAGCTGGGATACGACTTTCTGGTAGGCGTAGGACGCCCCTTTTTGGTCATTGACATCCCAGTCCTTGTAGGCGACCGACCAAAACACGTTCGTGTACCCGAGCTCCTTCGTCACCCGCAGTACCCGTTCGCTGAATATGCCGCGCGGCGGGCGCAAATAGCGCATTTTATCGGTGCCGGTTAGCTGCGTAGACGCCTGCTTCACCCGGTCCAGCTCTTCTTTGATCTTCCCGTCCGGGATCGTCGTCATATCCGGATGGCTCCAAGAATGATTGCCGACCAAATGCCCTTCCGCTGCCATACGCTTCACAAGCTCCGGTTGGTCCTTCACATAATGGCCTGTAATAAAAAAGACTGCCGGCACCTTCTTCGTTTTTAACGTGTCCAGTATCGGCGTAGTGTACCCGTTCTCATACCCGTTATCAAAGGTTAGGAACAGGTCTTTGCGGGACGTATCCCCCAAAAAAATCGCGCCGTGCCGATCTACGATCTCCTTAAAACCTTCCTCGTTAATGGAAGGAAGCTGACCGCCCACACTTCTTTTAAATCCGAAATGATAAGGCACATCGGCAGAGACAGCGGCAGTGGCCATTTCCGTCTTGGCTGTAGCCGCAGCAGAAGCCGCAGCATTCCCTACGGCTGCAGGGCTGAGAAGAAAACAGGCAAGCAGCCCCGGAATCAAGGCAACCTTCATAAGGAAAGTTCTCTCCTTCTTCATGAATTGTTGTGTTACAGAAACCTGGCAGTTCGAGCTCCAGCTTGCAAGCTCTGCTCCAGTGCTCTGCTTAACTTCAGCCTTTTTTGCCGGAAATATGCATGCCTTATAGATTCATTCATAGCACAAAGGTGTAGCTGAGTTCTATTTCTTCTCGGCCAGATGGCTATGCTTATAGCCGTACATGAAGTAAACGCATAACCCCAGCGCCATCCAGATCAGGAAAGCGATCCAGGTGATCCCCGGCAGGCTGATCAGCAGGTACCCGCAGGTGAGCACCGCAATGATCGGAATCAGCGGAACGAGCGGCACTTTAAAGGACCGTTGCAAATCGGGGCGGGTTTTCCGCAGGATCACGATCCCGAGGGAAACGGCAATAAAGGCGAACAAGGTTCCGATACTCACCAGATCCGCCAGCTTGTTCAGCGGAATGACCCCGGCGAAGATGGCAACTACAATGCCGGTCACCCAAGTACTGACCGCAGGCGCCCCCGTTTTCGGATGCAGCCGGGACAGCTTCTCCGGGAGCAGGCCGTCGCGGCCGATTGCGTAAAAAAGACGGGTTTGTCCGAACAGAAGCACGAACAGCACCGTGGTGATCCCGACGATCGCGCCGAGTGAAATAAAGCCGGCGACCCAATCCTGATGGATGAATTGGAGTGCAAAAGCAACCGGGTTTTTTACATCCAGCAGCGTGTACGGCACCATGCCGGTCAATACCGCGGTGACCAGAATATAGAGCAAGGAGCAGACGACCAAGGACCAGATGATCCCTTTGGGCAGGTCCTTTTGCGGATTTTTGACTTCTTCGGCCGCTGTAGCGACGACATCGAAGCCGATGTAAGACAGGAATGCCGTGGCTGCGCCGGTGACCACGCCGCTGAAGCCGTACGGCATGAACGGTGTCCAGTTGGACGGCTTCACATAGAACGCACCGACGGAAATGAACAGAATAATGACCGCTACTTTAATAATTACCATAATAGAGTTAAGCCGGGTGGATTCCTTGGCCCCGCGTGACACGACAAAAGTAAGCAAAAGCACGATCAGAACCGCAGGCAAATCAAAGTAGGTTCCCCCTGCCGGATTAAAAGCGCTGCTGATCGCTTTGGGGATTTCCAGTCCAAATCCCGATAACAGTCCTTGAAAATAGCCCGACCAGCCGCTCGCTACCATAGAGGCGGCGAAGCCGTACTCCAGGATCAAGTCCCAGCCAAGAATCCAGGCGATGATTTCGCCGAAGGTTGCGTAGCTGTACGTGTAGGCGCTTCCCGATACGGGAACCATAGAGGCAAATTCCGCATAGCACAGCGCGCAGAACGCACAGACGATTCCCGCCAGCAAAAAGGATAAGATAAGGCCTGGCCCGGCGTGCTTGGCAGCAGCCACTCCGGTCAACACAAAAATCCCGGTGCCGACTACACAGCCCACACCGAGCATGGTCAGATCAAATACGCCAAGCTCCTTCTTCAATCCTCCAGCACTGGAGGCCGCTTTTTCTTGAAGCATGGATGTAATCGATTTTCTTCTAAAAAAACTCATCTAGGCTCTGTCCCCTAATATTGAAGTATTTAAACACATTCCGTAATTATAATAAAACCGAACTTACATGACTAGGCAGCTCTACATGGTTAATTTACCCAAAAAGTGAACATTTCGTGGTTTTTTATACATTAAAGAGAATATTCGTTATCCCCAGGAGAAGTCAGCACCTCTTGCGCAAATCGGATCCATTCCCGGGTAGCAAACGATAAATATCGGTCTTCTCGCCATATAATGCCCAATTTCCAAGGAATAACCGGGTTCACAAGGGACAGAATCCGAACCCGCTCCTTACCGATTTCACGGCAAATCGTCTCCGGCAGCAGGGTGATTCCAAGGCCGACGCCCACCATCTCACTGATCAGATCCCACTGGGAGCTTTCATATATAACATGCGGTTGAAACCCCGCCTTGGCGCATTCCGCGATAATCCGGTCGTGCAGCGTAAAATCCTGCCGGAAAAGAACAAACCCGTCACCCGCCAGCTCCGCCAATTCTACCTGTTCCCGGTCGGCCAGCGGATGTGAAGGATGCACCACCAAATTCAGCTTTTCCTCGACAAACGGAAAACTGCACAGCCCCTCCTGGACTGTTGGCAGCACCGCCACCCCGACCTCCAGCAGCCCGTCCGCAACGTCGGACTCCACCTTCTTCGCCCCATCCTCAAACAGTTGGATCGTAATCTCAGGATAGCGCTGATGAAATTGGCCAATGACCCGCGGGAAGAAACTCGAGCCCACCATAGGGGGCAGTCCGATCCGGATATGTCCTCTTTTCAGGTTTCTCAAGTCATCCAGTTCCGCCGTCAAATTTTGAAAAGAGGTGACGATCTGTTGTGCCTGCGTGACGATTAGCTGCCCGGCATCGGTCAGTTCTACTCTTTTACCGACCCTGTCGAACAGGACAACCCCAAGTTCTTCTTCCATCCCCTTTATCGTTTTGCTGATCGTCGGCTGAGTAACAAAAAGTGCGCTGGCTGCTTTCGTAAAGCTCTTCAGGCGCGCAACCTCGATCAGATACTGCATCTGCCGGATATCCATCTTTCGCGTGTCCCTTCTACATTGACTGTTTTACCATAGACAAATGGAATGCTATTCATTCAGTATATTCATTTTACCCATGAAAGCAATTGATGTAATATTTTCAATATCAAATCTAACTTTGCAGAAAGGAGCCCACGACCTATGGGAATGGTTAAAACGATCGGAAAAATCGTGATGCAGGTAGCTATTCTGATCCTGATCTCGATAGCAATGAATTTCCTGGCGCAGTGGCTTCATCTGCCGATACCGGGATCCATTCTGGGCATTATCGTCCTTTTCACATTACTAAAAACGAACATCATCAAATTGACATGGATCGAGCAGGGGGCGAATTGGCTGCTTGCCGAGCTGCTGCTATTCTTTATCCCTGCCGCGGTAGGTGTCATGAAATATATTCCGTTACTGGAGCACGACGGTGTACGGATACTTATTGTAGTCATCTCCAGTACGGTAATCGTTATGGTCAGTTCCGGCCTGGTCGCCTCTCAAATCGCCAAAAGAAAGGAGCGCAAGCTATCATGATTCCAGGCTTGATCTGTCTGATCGTTACGCTCGTTGTTTATGGATTGTCGAAACAATTGTACCGCATCCGGCCGCGGGTATATTTGTCGCCGCTGCTTATCACTCCGCTTGTGCTGGTCATCGGATTAATCTGGATCTCTGTTCCTTACGAAACTTATCATAGCGGAGGAAAATGGCTCAGCGCTCTGCTGCAGCCGGCCACCATTGCTTTTGCGGTGCCTCTTTACAAATACTATAACGTGCTGAAAAAGCATGCGGTGGAAATTCTGGTCAGTGTCCTCACCGGCTCGGTGGTAGCAATGATCTCCTCCGCAATCCTGGCGGAGTGGATGCATCTGGATGCCCAGCTCGTCAGCAGCTTGATCCCCCGTTCCGTTACGACCCCGATCGCCATGAGCGTATCGCAGGTGATCGGCGGGGTTCCGAACATCACCGCAGTCTTTGTTATTTTGACCGGCCTTCTGGGTGCCATGCTCGGACCGATGGTCATGAAGCTGTTCCGCATCGAAGGCGAGGTTGCCCGCGGCGTCTTGTTCGGTACGAGCGCTCACGGCACCGGCACCTCCAAGGCGTTTGAGCTGAGCTCCCTGACCGGAACGATCTCCAGCATCTCGATGATTCTGGCCGCCCTGTTCACGCTGGGCGTGGCGCCGATGCTGATCTCAGTGCTTATTCGTTAATTCGAAGTAAGTACTTTAACTATTGTTTCCTCCTAATTTTCATATATTGATTTCTCTCTTGGACCCTGCCATTGGCGGGGTCGTTTTTTTTCGCCATAGCGATATTTAGGGTTATACAATTCCATTCATATTTAACGGTAACTTTACCCCGCGTTGATGCCGGGATAATCCCCCTTTCCTAAACTAATAGAGATATCTACCTCTACCAACGTAATTGAAAGGAGAGCATCCCTGTGAATTCTTCCGCCCAAAATGCAACCGCTCCGGCCGTAACTTCGGCATCTTCTTATAAAGCGGTTCGCGCAAAAAAACGGAGCCTGTCCCGCCTAAAGGAACCCGCTTTGGCTTACCTCTTTCTGGCGCCATCCATTTTGCTTTTTGGATTATTTCTGCTCTACCCGTTGATGCGCTCCCTATACCTCAGTCTCTTCCTGACCGACCCCCGCGGCCATATCGCCGCTTATGTCGGGTTCGATAACTTCCGGCAGTTGCTGACCTCCTCCTCATTTTGGGGCAGTCTCGCCGTAACCGGAAAATTTGCGCTCATCACCGTGCCCGGAGGACTTCTGCTCGGTTTGATCATGTCCGCGCTCGCCCATTCCCGGCTCAAAGGGATGCGGATTTTCCAGTTTATATTCTCGCTGCCACTGGCGCTCTCGGTGAGCACTTCCGCCGTCATATGGATGATGCTGTTTCATCCTACCCTCGGGATGTTCAATTTCTTTCTCGATCTGGCCGGGTTTCCGGCCGTGCAATGGCTAACCGATCCGAAGTGGGCGCTGCTGTCCATTTCCGTCATGACGATATGGATGAACTCAGGCTTCAACTTCATCGTGCTGCTCAGCGGGCTACAGGGCATCCCCGAAGACATGTACGACAGCGCAAAGGTCGACGGAGCCGGCCCGGTCCGGACTTTCGTACGGATTATTCTGCCGCTTCTATCACCGGTCGTTTTCTTTTTGACGGTCGTTTCGCTTATCGGAGCTTTTCAAGCATTTGGACAGATGCATATTTTAACCAAGGGCGGCCCCGCCGGCTCTACAGAGGTTCTTGTATATTCCATCTATAAAGAAGCTTTCGTCAACTATCAATTCGGCACCGGAAGCGCCATGGCCATCGTACTCTTTGTGCTCATCATGATTCTGACGCTGATTCAATTCACTCTTGTGGAAAAGAAGGTGCATTATCAATGACGCTCCCCCTCCCGCTTCGGAAAAGCGCGGTATATCTCTTGTTGTGCCTGATGGCGCTGTTCATTCTATATCCTCTGCTCTATACGTTTCTGTCCGTCTTTATGACCCCGGAGGAGACCAATCAATTCCCGCCCAAGCTGCTGCCTTCAAGTCTATATCTGGGCAGCCTCGAGGCAGTGATCGACCTCATTCCAGTAGGGCGTTTTATTCTTAACAGCTTTCTCGTCTCCGGCCTGGTGATGATCGGGCAACTGATTACTGCCAGCTTGGCCGCGTATGCCTTCGCGTTTATTTCCTTTCGCGGAAAAGCGATTTGGTTCGCCGTCTTTCTATCGACCATGATGATTCCGTGGGAGGTTACGATGATTCCCAACTTCCTATTGATCAAATCATGGAATTGGCTCGACACCTACCCGGGGCTGGTCTTTCCTTTTCTGGCTTCGGCATTCGGGGTTTTCCTGCTCCGCCAATTCTATCTGCAGCTGCCCAAGGAACTGTTCGAAGCCGCGAAAATGGATGGATGCGGGCATTTGCGGTATTTTGCCAACATCGTCCTGCCGCTCTCCCGCCCGGGACTTGCCACCTTGGCTGTATATGTCTTCCTGAACACCTGGAATATGTACCTTTGGCCATTGCTCATCACCAATACCGCCGAAATGCGCACCGTTCAAATCGGGGTCAGCATGCTGCAATTCGAGGAATTCACCGCCTGGAACATCGTATTGTCCGGTGTGGCGCTCGTCCTGCTCCCGTCTCTGCTGCTGATCGTTCTCGGTCTTAAACAGCTTGTCCGCGGCTTAACCGCGGGGGCGGTAAAGGGGTAGCCGCTCGCCGTTATCCGTAAAGATCCCCGTCCTTCGGGACGGTTTTAAATACAAAATCTTATATTTATAAGATGATTTAAAAGAAGGGGATGCAGGCAAGGGAGTAAAATGATTCCGAAGAAGTGGAGCGGTCGCCTTTGGTTCCGGATTTCTACCGATTCAGATTCTATAAGATCAAGAAATCTGGAACCAACAGCGATCATAGGAACATTTTACGTACTTGCCCCCCATCCACTTTAATAGTTCATCTTATATAAAAAGGAGAGAACCATCCGAAATGAGACAACCGAAGCTGAAAAGTTCCTTATTGCTGATTACCGTATTGCTGCTGTCCATGCTGGCGACGGCCTGCGGAGGGGCCAATACGAACACCGCGTCCAATGCCGGAGCGGCAAGCAACAACAAACAAGCTGCCAACGCAAACTCAAACGGGAACAAAGAAGAGACCTCCGCATCCAAGACTAAAGTGGTCTGGTGGCATTCCATGGGCGGAGAGCTGGGCAAAGCGGCGGATCAGTTAGTGACGGACTTCAACGCCTCGCAAAGCACCGTAGAAGTCGAAGCCGTTTATCAAGGCACCTACGACGAGAGCTTGAATAAAATGAAAGCCTCTTTAGATTCCAAGAGCGGACCGTCCCTGATCCAGGTATACGAAATTGGCTCCCGCTTCATGATCGATTCCGGCGCCATCACCCCGGTCCAGAACTTTATCGACCAGGAGAGTTACGATGTCAGCCAGTTGGAGGAGAACATCGCCGGCTATTACACGTTTGATGGCAAACAATACTCCATGCCGTTTAATACCTCCAATCCGATTCTCTACTATAATAAGGACTTATTTAAAACCGCCGGACTCGACCCGGAGAAGGCGCCAGCTACATATGAGGAAGTAAAACAGGCTGCCGATAAGCTGGCACAAAAGGGAGCCCCCGCTTCCTTCGCGATCTACGGCTGGTTTATGGAGCAATTCTTTGCAAATCAGGGAGCGGAGTACGTGAACAACGGAAACGGCCGGACCGCTCCGGCTGATGCTTCACTCGTAAACAGCGAAGCCGGCACGAAGACTCTGGATTGGTGGAAAGGCCTCATCGACAGTAAAGCCGCCATCAATCTCGGACGTAAAACGGATGATACGAAAAAGGCGTTCCTCGCCGGACAAATCAGTATGACGCTGGATTCTACGGCTAGCCTGCGCGGCATCGTTGATGGCGTAGGAGATAAATTCGAAGTCGGCACCGCATTCCTGCCGAAACCCGACGGTACGGAGGACGGCGGCGTAGTAGTCGGTGGAGCGAGCTTGTGGATCTTAAACAACAAGCCGGAAGCCGAGCAGCAAGCCGCCTGGGAATTCATCAAATTCCTGGCTCAGCCGGATACCCAAGCGAAATGGCATATTTCTACCGGTTATTTCCCAATCACGAAGAAGGCCTATGACGAACAAATCGTGCAGGATAATCTGGCCAAATATCCGCAGTTCCAAACGGCGATCGACCAGCTTCATGCCAGCAAACCAAGCCAGGCAACGCAAGGCGCTGTAATGGGCGTGTTCCCTGAAGCCCGGCAAATCGTGGAAAGCGCCATCGAGGAAGCGCTCGGAGGCTCCAAGACGACGAAGCAAGCCCTGGACGATGCCTCTAAAGAGATTAGTAGCAAAATAGAAAACTATAATAAAACCGTCAAGTAACAGTAACTTTCATGTGAGTAGCAACGTTAATATTTTGTCGGCTCGAATTTGGAATAAAGAGGCTGCCTTCCACCCGGAAGAACGGCCTCTTTTTCGATTCAGCCACGGGGGCGCATTCGTATTTTTTGCATTGTCGATTATTGCCGTCTGGGGTATGATCATATTATTTGAATACTATTCTTAATCTAGCAAAGAGGTGTACACAGGACTTGCTGTTTAACTCTTACGAATTCATTTTTGCCTTCTGGCCCGTCTCATTTGTCGTCTATTTTTTACTAAATCGCTTTTGCCCCCCGATTATCGGAAAACTGTGGTTGGCCCTCGCTTCCCTGTTTTTCTATTCCTGGTGGAGCATTAAGTCCCTACCGCTGATTCTCGCTTCGATCGCCTTCAACTACATTATGGGCCGCGCCATCAGCCATGCTGATAAATCCAGGTCCGTCCGAAAGCTGCTGCTTACGCTCGCGATTACCGGGGATGTTCTGCTGCTCGGCTATTATAAGTATGCCGATTTCCTGATAACCAACGTAAATTCGCTGTTCTCCGCGCAACTTCAACTGTTGCAATTGGCTCTGCCGCTCGGAATCAGTTTCTTTACCTTTACGCAAATCGCCTATCTGGTTGACGCCTACCGGGGTTCGGCCAAGGAGTACAGCATCGTAAATTACGTGCTCTTCGTAACCTTCTATCCTCATTTAATCGCAGGTCCGATCCTTCATCATAAAGAAATGATGCCGCAATTCGACCGGGCCCGCAGCAAAGTAATTATTCCGGGCAATGTTGCAAGAGGATTGTTCGTATTCTGCATCGGTCTGTTCAAGAAAGTCGTCATTGCCGACACTTTAGCTCCGATCGCAACGCAAGGCTTTGACGTATCCGCCCATTTAGGGTTCGTGGAAGCCTGGACTACGTCGCTGGCCTATACATTGCAGCTGTACTTTGATTTCAGCGGTTATTCCGACATGGCGATAGGGATCGCCCTGCTCTTCAACATCAAGCTGCCGATTAACTTCAACTCACCATACAAAGCCCTCAGCATCCAGGACTTCTGGCGTCGCTGGCACATGACACTGAGCCGTTTTCTCAGGGATTATATCTATATTCCGTTGGGGGGCAACCGCAAAGGTCATTTCCGCACCTACTTCAACCTGGTCGCCACCTTCGTGATCGGCGGGATTTGGCATGGCGCGGGCTGGACATTTATCATCTGGGGTCTGATGCACGGTGTCGCTCAGGTCATCCAACGTTTGTGGAAAAAAACCGGAATCGTGCTCCCGAATTGGGTTGCCTGGTTCATTACGTTTATGTTCATCAACTTCAGTTGGGTGTTTTTCCGCGCCAAAACATGGGATGACGCTATCAAAGTGTTCCGCGGCATGTTCGATATCGGGTCCATAGACCTGTCGATGAGTCTGCTGGGACAAGTTCTGCTGATTTTCGTAGGACTGGTAGTTGCCGTCTTTGCCCGTAACTCGATGGAAATGAACAAGAAATTCCGGCCTAACCTGAGACACGCCGCGTTCATCGCGTTCCTGTTCGTGTTCTCCGTCTTGTATTTTAACCAAGTCAGCGAATTCCTGTATTTCACATTCTAAAAAATATCCCGGATATTCATCATTCTGCGAAAGGGAGATCACTTCTTGAAGAACCTTCGTTTTATTGTTTCGTTCCTCGTCTTTATCGTGCTGTTCGGCGCGATCGTCGGAACGTTCGTATATGCCGTCGACCCTCTCCAGCAATACCGGAAGGCGTCTTATCAGCCTCTTTTCTCGGGGGAACAACGCTATCAGAACCCGGGGCTGGCCAAAAATTACAAATACGACATGGTCATTATCGGCAGCTCCATGACAGAGAATTTCATTCCATCCCAGGTCGGCGAGACACTCGGCGGCAATGTGCTTAAGCTGTCGACGGAGGGCTCAACCGCCAAAGAGCAAAGCATGATCGCCGATGTAGCTTTCGGTACCGGACAAGTTAAAAAAGTACTTTGGGGCCTTGATTACTTCTCGTTGCGTGAAAATTCCGTGCGGGATGAGCAGTCTTTTCCCTTTTACTTGTACGACGATAACAAGCTTAACGACTATAAATATATTTTCAATATCTCTAATGTAAAGCATGCTTTCGGCGCCTTGTTTCTGCCCAAGGACAAGTATCCCCAATACCGCAATTTGGAAAAGCTCAATTACTGGGGGGGCTATGCTAAATATGGCGCGGATCGCGTCATGACCAAATGGAAAGAGGCATGGAACTCCGAGCAGACAACATCGGTAAACGAGCCTTCGCTGGACGTAGTTAAACAGCGGTTTCAGGACAATATTCTGAGACTGGTTAAGGAACATCCGGAAGTAGAGTTTACGTTCTATTACCCGCCGTATTCCGTCATCCGCCAGCAGGTATGGTACAGTCTGAATCCGGAACGCTTCGCCAATCAAATAGCCATGAAAAAATATATGTTCGAGCAATTCAGCGCCTTTGACAATGTGAGTATTTACGACTTCCAAAGCGATGACTCCATCACCTACGATCTCGGTGTATACAAAGATTTGTCGCATCACTCGGCGGAAGTGAATCAGCGCATTGCGGAAGAAATCGCTGTGGGAACGAACAAGGTCACCGCCGAAAACGTGGATCAGTTCAACAAGGATCTTGAGCAACAGGTGCAGAGCCTGGTCATCAATGAAAACGGACCCCTCTTCTCGCTTACTTTGACCGTCGACGGACAGCCGGCTTCCTTCCAGCAAATCCCGACTACGTCTAAGGATCAGGTCCGCGTTCCGCTGAAAGATTTCGCGGAAGGCATCGGAGCGGAATTCATTTATGATACCGCCGCCAAGAAAGCAACCCTGACTCTCGGCGATAAAGAGCTCGTGCTTAGCGTCAATGATCCGCTGGCGAATGTGAACGGGGAAGCTGTGAATCTGGATTCGCAGCCCGTCATCGTCAAGGGCCGGCTGGTTGGACCTGTTGTACAGTTGACCCAACTTTTAGGCGGAGAAATTACGACCACCGAAGTTAATGGGGATCCTCATTTCGTGAATTATGATATAACATTTTAAGAAAAAAGCTCTCTTCCCGCGATGCAGGGAAGAGAGCTTTTTGATTATGACGGCCGAGCCTGGCGAATCAATCTAATTACTCGGGGGCGCCCGCGATTGTCACCGGCTTGCCGGTTGCGGCCGATTCCAGCGCAGCGCATGTTACCCGCTGTGTCTTCACGGCATCGGCGTAGCCGGAAAGAATCCCGGACGTATCTCCGGTTCGCAACGCATGGATAAAGGCTTCGCTTTCTTTTACATAAGGATTATCATCTATTACATAAGAGCTCTTCTCTCCCGCTCGGGTTACTTCCAAACGATCCGGGTTCCAGTCCAGAATTCCTTCGTCGGTATACAGCTTCAGGCCAACTTCACCCACACCGCCCGGCAAAACGCAGGTATTTGAAATATTCGCAATAGCCCCGCTATGCAGTTTGAGGGTGACCGTGCCCACATCCGCAACATTTACATTTTCAAATTGATTATGAACTACGCGGTTGCCATAGGTCGCATAAACTTCTTCCACTTCGCCGGCCGTATAGCGCAGCAGATCGACGATATGCGTCGTCTGTTCGATAAACTGGCCGCCGGAGCCATCTTGCCTTCTCCACCAGGAAACCTGCGGCATATCTCCCATCCAGGTGCCGAGAGCCATCCCGATCGTCCGGCCATCCAAAGCATCCTTCATCTTCTGAATGGAGGCTTTGTAACGGAAGTGGTAGCCTACGGAATGAATGACCGGCTTCTTCTCCAGGCTATTCAGAATGCTAAGCGGGGTATCAAGCTCGGCGCCGAGCGGCTTTTCTACCAAAAACGGAATTCCCCGCTCGATCAGTTCGGCTTCAATGTCGCCATGGGACATCGGCGGAATACAGAGGTATACGGCATCCAGTTTCCCTCCATCCAGCATCTCGGTCAAACTGGCATAGCCGCGAGCTCCGGAATATCGCGCCGCCAGGGATTCTGCCTTGGGCAAGCTTGTTCCGCTAACTGCCGCAACCCGAACTCCATCCATCCCGGCCAAAATATCGCCATGCACTTTGCTGAACCAGCCCGTACCTACAATTCCGATATTCAAATCCATGTTGTCTGCCTCCTGAATTCGTTTTGTCTTATTTCTTAAGCGTAGCGGTTATTTAGGCGAATCACAAGGGGAGCAAAGTTTCGGATACACAAAAACTAGTGGCAGAAAATGGAACCCTGTGGAATAATATAATCAAATTTGTTGGGAAATTAGGGGTGCTCATATGCAAAATATTACGCTTGAACCGGTCGACTTGGCTTTTGCGGAGGAAATTACGGAGCTTGTTATCGCCTGCGATATTGACGAATACGGACAGCCTGATTTCGTGCTTGAAGACTTGCTGGACATTTGCAGCGACATTCCGCTGGCCACCAATTCATGGATGATCCGGATGAACGGCGAGGTAACGGCTTTCGCTTTTCTTGAAGAAAATGAAAAGGGTCGTTTGTCTTCTTACGGCTATGTCCATCCCAAGTGGAAAAGTCAGGGACTGGGTTCTCTTCTCCTTGAAGCCATTGAAAACAGAGCCCGCGAATATGCACTGGATTCTACCGAAACTGCCTGCACCCTCTCCAACGTCATCCCTGCACTCAGCGAAGCGGCCCGGCAGTTGCTGGAAAACCGCGGTTATGTCTTTCAACGGAAGTATAGCCGGATGGGTATAGAGTTGCAGACTCCTCCTGCTCTTTCAACTCCGGGTAACGGCATATCTATCGATCTTTATAATCCCGCGGCCGATGAGGATCTCCTTTGGTCCGCTTACTGCGAGACGTTTCAGGACACTAGAACCTATTATGAAATAGACAAGTCCCAGTGGTTAAAAGAGAAAGGCGGAGCTCATTATGACCGTAACTTTTGGTTCATAGCCCATGCCGATAATCAATTAGCCGGATTCATTATCAGTAAAAACTTCGGGGATCACCTTTATGTCGATCTCCTCGGCGTAAGGCGGCCATGGCGCAAACAAGGCATCGCCCGCGCTCTGCTGGAACACGTATTTCACGCTGCATATAACCGCGGGATAGAGCAAGTCCTGCTCAGTGTCGATGACGTTAGCCTGACTGGCGCTAACAGATTGTACGAAGCCGTAGGAATGAAGGCATTGTTTCAAATGGCTTTTTACGAGAAAAAACTGTAACCTAAAAATTGCTCTATTTCCTCTATCCCTGAATTCTATCGCCAAGCGGATCAATCCTTGAGCCGCCTGGCTTTTTTATGCATTAAGCTTGTTTCGATGCTTCAATTATCTAACACGAACTGTAAAGTTCATCTCAAAAGGTCATCAACTTCATCTAAATAAAGTTTTGTTTATATCTTACATAGATATTACAATTAGAGTTAGAAAAGTCGTGAAAAATGGAACAAACCATAATGCTAAAAAACGAAAGGTGGAGAACACATTGGCAATTACTACACAAACTAGTCCCGAGCTCCAAGCCGCACAAGAATACGTGAACGAAGTCTATGAAACCGTCAAAAAACGCAATCCCGGAGAAAGCGAATTTCACCAGGCCGTAAAAGAAATCCTTGATTCCCTCGTGCCGGTATTCGCAAAGAACCCTAAATACAAAAACCATGCGATCCTGGAAAGAATCGTGGAGCCTGAAAGACTGATCTCCTTCCGCGTGCCTTGGGTCGATGACCAAGGTAAAGTTCAAGTGAACCGCGGCTTCCGCGTTCAATTCAACAGCGCGATCGGACCTTACAAAGGCGGACTTCGTTTCCATCCGTCCGTAAACGCCAGCATCATCAAATTCCTCGGCTTTGAGCAAATTTTCAAGAACTCCTTGACCGGCCAGCCGATCGGCGGCGGTAAAGGCGGTTCCGACTTCGATCCGAAGGGTAAATCCGATAACGAAGTCATGAAATTTACCCAAAGCTTTATGACAGAATTGTCCAAATATATTGGTCCAGACACAGACGTACCTGCCGGCGATATCGGTGTAGGCGCGAGAGAAATCGGTTATATGTTCGGCCAATACAAACGCCTTCGCGGTGGAAATGAAGCAGGCGTCCTGACAGGCAAAGGACTTACGTACGGAGGAAGCTTGACGCGTACGGAAGCTACCGGCTACGGTCTGGTTTACTTCACCGACGAAATGTTGAAAACTAAGGGCGAAAGCTTTGAAGGTAAAACGGTTGTCATTTCCGGCTCCGGTAACGTATCGATCTACGCGATCGAAAAAGCTCAACAGCTCGGCGCCAAAGTTGTTGCATGCAGTGATTCCAACGGCTATGTTTATGACAAAAACGGCATTGATCTGGCAACAGTTAAACGCCTCAAAGAAGTGGAAAGAAAACGGATCAAAGAATATGTAAGCGAGCATCCGTCCGCGGAATACCATGAAGGCTGCGAGAACATTTGGAGCATTCCTTGCGACATCGCATTGCCTTGCGCAACCCAAAACGAAATCAACGAAGAAGCTGCCAAGACGCTCGTAGCGAACGGCGTGAAATTCGTTGCCGAAGGCGCCAACATGCCTTCCACTTTGGAAGCCATTGAAGTATACCTGAGCAACGACGTGTACTTCGGACCGGCCAAAGCGGCCAACGCCGGCGGGGTTGCCGTATCGGCTCTGGAAATGGCGCAAAACAGTGCAAGACTGGCCTGGACGTTTGAAGAAGTTGACGCCAAGCTGCAACAAATCATGAAAAACATCTACAGCAACAGCGTAAATGCGGCTGAAGAGTACGGTCATGCAGGCAATCTCGTGGTCGGCTCCAACATCGCCGGCTTCCTGAAAGTCGCCGACACGATGGTCGCTCACGGCGTGGTTTAATCATAATATAATTAGCTTGAAGTAGGAGAGTATCCGCGGGCCATGGCTCAGCGGATACTCTTTTTAGTTGTTTTAGAGAGCCTTAGGACAGATTTAGATTAGTCTTTGAGCTGGTCTTGAACAGGTCTCGAAATGCGTGTAACAGTAGAAAAAATCATCGGAATAGTACGGGCGGTGTGATTATGCTGGAGCATACTGAATTAGGGAGGAATCCTGCAAAAGTGCAGTAGTTTATTAATTTCCTGGCTCGAAAGGGAAGTATTGCTGCGAAAATACATCATCCCTCCTCATTCCCGAGTAACTTTATCTCTACAAGCTAGAAAATGCTGCCCTATTGCATCAGTTACACTAATATTACGTTGTCTGGACTCAAATTAATGTAGAATTGCAGGAAATTCAGGGAATATCAAAGAAATGAGATTGCAAGCCAACCAATACCAACGAATGCTAAGAGATGCCAAGGAATGCTATAGAATGCTAAAGAGCCAAAGGAGCCTGTACCCAGGATCGCATCTCCGATCAAAGGTACAGGCTCTTCGCTTATATGTCGTTTTGTACTTGTTAATTATTAGTAAGCCAAAGCGTCCAATGCTTTGATGTGGGACAAGTAACGGATGTTACTTGCTTCTTTCATCATCGTAGCCGTCAAGCCGCGCAGTTGCGTGTTGCTTGCGCCAACCGTAGCTACGGCATCTTTGCGGCCAAGGCTGGCCAAGGTTCCCGAGTTGACCGGGCTGAAGGTTTCCAAATGCTTGCCGGTTAAGGCTGCATACAGGTTGTAGCCGATCAGCTCGCCCATCTGCCAAGCGATTTGCGCGGTTGGAGGGTAAGGACGTCCGTCCGCTCCGAAGTATACCGCACTGTCACCGGCAACGAAAACATCGCTATGCGAAGTGGATTGAAGGAAATCGTTCACAGTCGCGCGGCCGCGGTTAACTTCGAGACCCGACTCGCCGACAAGCGGATGGCCTTGTACGCCACCGGTCCATACAAACGTATTGGCGACAATCTTTTGTCCATCTTTCAAATCGATCGCATTGCCTTCCACATTCGTGACAGGCAAACCGGTCAGGAATTTAACGCCGCGTTTCTCCAGGCTGGCCGTTGCGCGTTCAATCAGCACGTCCGGCAGAACCGGCAGAATCTTAGGTCCGGCTTCTACAAGCATAAGCTGGATCTCGGATTGATTCACTCCGTATTTCTTGCTCATTTCCGGAAGCTTATCGGCGATTTCTCCAACCAGCTCAACCCCGGTCAACCCGCCGCCGCCGATGAGGATCGTAGCGTCCGCAGGGTTTTTCGATTTAGCGTACTCAGCGATCCGGTCTTCAATATGACGGTGAATGCGGTTGGCATCCTCCGCCGATTTGAGGACCATGCTGTACTGCTCAAGTCCCGGAATTCCGAAATATGCGGTGATGCTGCCAAGACCGACAACGAGAGCGTCATACGAAAGAAGCGTACCGTCGGACAGCTTCACTTCTTTGCTGTCTACCGAGAATCTCTCTACTTTTGCGATGCGAAGATCGATGTCTTTTCCTTTGAACAGCTTCTCCAGCGGCAAAGCTACCGCCCGCTCAGCGATGCTGCCTGCAGCAAGACGATGCAGTTCAGTAATAATCTGGTGTGTTGGATACTGGTTGACTACGGTAACCCGTGCTTCTTCCTTGGTCATATATTTACGCACGTTCAAAGCGCTCAGTACACCGCCGTAACCGGCACCCAGGATAACAATATGTTTAGACATAGTAATTCTCCGTCCTCCGTTCTGAAAAAATGAATTAGTATTTATTTTTGTTTACTTTTCTCACCGGCAACCTGAAGATAAGCATTTACGAAACGGAACAGTTTCTGCGCTTCAGGATCTTTAAGCATTTTGAGCAGACCGAAGAGACCGATAACTTCCTGGCTCTCATCGGCGCGGTCTTTGGCTTCAATCACAGTAGCCGCAAGATTTTTAACTTTGTCTTTAACCGGTCCGGCGATTTCCGTAATCGCCCCGATTGTATCGCTCTTTAAAGTTTCGTCCGTAGCTACCGTTTTGGCAAAATCATACGATTTAGTCATCAAATTAACCAGCTCGGTTAGTTTAGGCAGCTGCTGAACCAGGACCGTCAAGGATTCCTGGACTTCGGGCTTGAGCAGTTGATCAACGATATCGCGTCCGGCATTATCGGTGGACGAAACATTCGTTTCTACTGCAGAATTTGTTTCAGTGGTCGGTTCTGACATTCCAATTCTCCTTTACAATAAGCCTTAATGCTTGAATTTTGGGTTGATCAGGGACCCAATTCCCGTCACAACTTAACTAAGTAAGTTAGTGAAAAATTGAACAATTAAGAAGTAAACAACCCGTCATCCATTGTAACATATTTTCTACAAAAATAGTCATTAAGTATTAACTTAATGACTAAAATAAGTGAATTTCATCATAGTTTGTCCTATTTAACTCAACCTATTCTGTGCTTACAGTCGATAAAGGGCTTGCTTTACCTGGGATTTTACATAATCACTGCTGCGCGCTTTTCACTCTGGAAATCCTAATTCCGGTATTATTTCCTGTAAAAAGTCATAAAACAATTTCTCCGTCGGCGGCAGTTCCCGGTTTGCCGGAACGATCACGCCTACATCCCTGGTTACTCGCGGCTCCGTTATTGGCAGAATTACGATCGAGGATGCAATATGCTCGCTCAACGCGATTTCAGGCAATACGGTAAGGCCAAGTCCCGCGGATACCAGCCCCTTGATCGCATCCAGATCATCGCCTTCAAATGTTACCTTCGGCTGAAAGCCAATATTGGCGCACGCCTCCACCACGATTTCCCTCAGTACAAATCCCTCAGGGAACAGAACGAACAAATCGTCCTTTAATTCATTCAGCTTAACCGAGGCTTGACCGGCTAAATGATGACCTGCCGGAAGCAAAGCGACAAACTTCTCCTGAAAGAGTACGGTACTTTTGATTTGCGGTTCATTATGCGGGACAGGCCCCATGATCGCCAAGTTCATGTCGCCCTTTGCCACCCACTCGACCAATTCCTTATAAGACCCGTGCTGCAATTGAAAATGAACAAACGGGTGCCGCTCCCGAAAAGCGGAAACGATCTTCGGAATCATCTGCGCCGCCAGGCTGCTCGGGAATCCGATCCGAACAATCCCGCGCTCCGGGTCCAGATACTCGCTGATCTCCTGTTGGGCGTTATCTATTACCTTCATCAAATGTTCCATATGCTCCAGAAACAATCGACCGATCGGTGTCAGCTTTACTTTTCGGCCTTCATGGATGAACAAGTCCACCCCGAGCTCCGATTCCAGTTTAAAAATTTGCCGGCTTACCGCCGACTGCGATACATGCAGCGCATAAGACGCTTCGGTTACGTGCTCCAGCTTCGCAACCTCGATGAAATATTGGATTTGCCTGAGTTCCACTTCGCCGCCTCCGCTCCCGCGGATATCCCGCCGATATCCCGCCAGATTCAATATTCCAAAAACACTTCCATACCATGTAATATCGATTGATTATCCCTCATTATATAGGGTATCCCTCCGGAACGGAAGCCTTTCACCTCTTCTAGCTGTTTCTGCTGTAGAGGAGAAGGCTGGTTATGCACAAATTGGCTTGACCGGCTTGACTGGCTTGACCTCCGGAGCCTGGGACCGAGGTTAGGGGTCGGCGGAAGTGCATTAAGCAAACAAGGTTAGATCCGGGAAGGGAAACCATTCCTTGATCTAACCTTGTTGTTATATACATGGGTTGCCTAAAACAAAATAGAGGGAAATTCTGCAGCTAATTGCGACGAATTCGGGGAATCCCATCAATTAACTGTAAAACCTACATGTAATATCACCAGTTTAGCCGAATTGGGCTCAAACGAGTGAAATTAGCGGGAGTTTTTACAGTTAATTCTCCGATTTATTCTCTCGGGCTAAAAATAGCTGCAGATTTTACACTTAATATACGGTTGGGTTGACCGTCACCGTGTGACCAAGCACCGCGCGCCGGAAAGGCGGTTAAGGCCTTGGCCGGCGATCTGGCCCGCGATCTGTTCGACGATCGGCCCGAAGAC
The DNA here is from genome assembly GCF_038009185.1 of Paenibacillus sp. FSL R5-0407. Classification (NCBI taxonomy): domain Bacteria; kingdom Bacillati; phylum Bacillota; class Bacilli; order Caryophanales; family Paenibacillaceae; genus Paenibacillus; species Paenibacillus sp. FSL R5-0407. The sequence continues at coordinate 3,337,924 of NZ_JBBPAX010000001.1, forward strand.
CTGTCCGGCGATCTGTCCGGCGATCGGCTCGGTAATCGAACCGCCGGACCGATTACCAATCCACTTATTCTCCCGGGCGGTCCAAATGGTACAGGTTGCGATACCGCGGTTCGCGTTCCATCAGTTCGGCATGGGTACCGCGCATCAGAATGCGGCCGTGCTCCATGAAGATGATCTCGTCCATCTCCTCCGCTCCCACCAGATGGTGGGTCACCCACACGAGCGTCTTGCCCGCCGTCGACCGGAATATGGTCGACAGCAGCTCACGCTCGGTACGCGGGTCGAGCCCTACGGTCGGCTCGTCGAGGATCAGCACCGGCGTGTTCTGCAGCAGGACGCGCGCCAAGGCGACGCGCTGCCGCTCCCCGCCGGAGAACCGCTGGCCGGTCTCCCGCATCGGCGTGTCCAGTCCACGCGGAAGACCGGCGACCAGCTCGCCGAGCTGCGCCTGCTCTGCCGCTCGGGCAATCTCCTCCATCTCCGCGTCCGGACGCCCGAGCCGGATATTGTTCGCCACCGTGGTGTCGAACAAGTGCGGGCTCTGGTTCAGCACGGAGATGATCCGCGGAATGCCGTCATCGCCGAAACCGGCGGCCGGCATTCCATTAATCGTAACCGCGCCCTCCGTAGGCGCGATGGCCCCCTGGATCAGCTTCAGCAGCGTCGACTTGCCCGCTCCGCTGCGGCCGATCACCGCAACCCGCTTGCCTTGCGGGATGTCCAGCGTAACGCCGTCAACGGAATTGCCGTCTTCGGCTCCGTAGGCAAAGCGGACACGCTCCAGCTTCAGGTGCGCGCTGGAAGCGGCCTTGGCAATCGTCTCCGGCGAGACGGAGTAGTCGCCGCCGCCATCGCCCCCCGCATGCCCGCCACCCGAAATCCGCTCCAGCCGGTTCAAGGACTCCCTGTATTCGGGAAGGCGCTGAACCGCCTCCGACACCGGGAGAAACGCATCCGCCAGCGGAAAAATGACAAGAACAAAGGCAGCGATTAGCGTATAGTCGATCCGGCCGGCCGCTGCCTGGCCGCCAGCCCAGTAAATCATCGATACGACCGCGAGTCCGACCACCAACTGGCCGATTAACATCCGCCAGCGGGCCCAGGATCTGAGCTTACGCTCCTTGCGCATGACGGCGGCTTCATCCCGTTCGTATTCGCGCAGGAAAACGTCCGATCTTCCGCTGATGACCCAGTCACCGATGCCCATCACGGCATCGGTCAGCTTCTGGTACAAGCCGTTCCGCTCCCGCTTCACTTCCGTGTCCATCCTCCGGGTCAGCTTCAGCGAGATATATGGCAGGACGGCAACAAGAACGAAAATATACAAGGCGATCAATAAAGCAAACGTCCAGTCAAAGAAGCCGAGCGCGATCACCACCGCGGCATAGAGCACCAAGGCGATGAGACTCGGGAACACCGTGCGTATATAGACATTCTGCAATTGTTCGATATCATCGGCCAGCGCCCCGAGAATGTCTCCGGTCCGATAGCGGGACCGGATAAACAAAGCTTGCGGTTCGAGAATGCGGTACAAACGGACCCGCATTTTGGAGAGAATCCGCAGCACCGCATCATGACCGACCAGCCGCTCCACATAGTGGATCACGGCGCGCCCGATGCCAAAGGCCCGAACGCCGACGATCGGCACATACACAAGCAGGACGTTGTACGGCATGGTCGCCGACTTGGAAATCAGAAAGCCGGAGGTAAACATCAGCATCGACGCCGCGAGCAGCGTCATTACGCCGAGAATCAGGTAAAGCGCAAACCGGCCGTTATACATCCGGAAATAAGGAGTAATCCACGGTTCTTGTCCCTGCTGTCCCTGAGCCTTCATCGTAATCCCTCCCGCTGCAATGCCGTCAATTCATAATAAGCGCCTTGGCGTGCCAAGAGCTCATCATGCGTGCCCGTTTCGGCAACCCGCCCCTGCTCCATGACAATGATCCGTTCCATGTCCTGCATCCAATGCAGACGGTGGGTTGCCAGAATGACGAGCTTCCCTTCGAAGAGGGGCAGCATCGTCTCCTTCAGTTCATATTCCGTCTCGATATCAAGATGCGCCGTCGGTTCATCAAGCAGGATGACCGGCCGTTCGCTCAGCAGCGCCCGAGCCAGCGCCACGCGTTGCTCCTGACCGCCGCTAAGCGGGCGTCCGCCGCCGCCGATAGGCTCGTCCAGCCCACCGGGCAGGCTGCGAATCAGCGTGCCGAGTCCGGCGGCCTCCGCGGCTTGCTCCACCTCAGCCGATGAAGCATCCGGCTTGTTGAAGCAGATGTTATCCGCCAGCGAGCCGCTGAAAATATAAGGCTTCTGCGGAATATACGTAATCTGCTCCCGCCACGCCTCCGGGCTCAAATCGCCAAGCACCGTACCGTTCAGTTCAATGCTTCCTGTTGTCGGGCGCAGAAATCCGCCCAGCACATCGATCAGGGTCGATTTGCCGGCGCCGCTCTCGCCGATCACGCCGATCCGGCCCATTCCGCGAATCTCCAAATCCACGCCCTCCAAGGAAGGCTTGGCTCCCGATTCTATCGCATCATCTTCACCTTGGCCACCATCAGCCTGGCTTTCCTCAGCCTCATGTTTCACGCCTAATCCCCGCAGCACCAATGTGCTTTGCGGCGTCCAGCGCAAATCGGCTCCCGCCGGAACCGGCGCCGTCTTAGACGCCTCTTCCTCCGCTGCGGCGATGATAGATTCCATTGCTGCGCCAGCCTCTTTGCCGTCGAGGGTCGCGTGATAATCCGCGCCGACCATCCGCACCGGCAAGAAGTACTCCGGCGCCAAAATCAGCACCGTCAGCGCGGGCAGCAGCTCGATCCGGCCCTCTACCAGCGGCAGTCCCAAGCTTACGGCCACGGAGGCTACGGACAGCATTGTAAAGAAATCCAGCGCAAACGAAGACAGAAACGCCACGCGGAGCGTCCGCATCGTTGCAGAACGATAGGAATCGCTGACCCGCTCGATGGAATCAATGTGCGTTTTGCTGCGCCCCAGAAATTTCAGCGTCTCCAACCCGCGCAGCGAATCGACGAAATGATTCGACAGCGTACGGTAAGTTTGCCATTGCCGCTCCGTCTGTTTGCGGGCAGCCAAACCGATCAGAATCATAAAAATGATCAGAATCGGCAACGTCACCAATAAGATGACCGCCGAGGTTTTGTTCAGGGTAAAGACGTACAGCCAAACCAGCGCCGGGGTGATCCCCGTCGCCAGCATCCGCGGCAGAAAGAGCTCCAGGTAGTTACGAAATTTCGTTACGCCCTCAAGAACGAGGGTAACGAGATTGCCCGTACCTTCCTGCCCGGCAAACCGGGGCCCAAGTTCAAACAGCTTGGACAGCACTTGCTTCCGCAGGGATTGCCCGGTCTGCTCGGCAAACCGGTAGGCCGTCTTCTGCATCAGCACTCCACATCCCTGCCGGACCATAAAAGCAAGCAGGAACATGCCGATTCCACCGGCCTGTTCCTGCAGCTTAGCGCCGGCAAACAGGGCGGAGATGACCTCCGCCAGCCATTTAGCCTGCAATATAATTGCTATTGTTTGAATCAGGGTCAAGCCCGCCATAACGGCCATTACCGGCTTGATCCCTTTGTATTTCATTAGTCCCTGGCCCATTAGTACTCCAAATGCTCCTTTTCGTGAACACGTTTATGGAAAACAAAGTAGCTCCAGATCTGATATCCCAGTACGAACGGCAGCAGTGTCAAAGCAACGATCGTCATAACCTTCAACGAGTAATGACCGGAGGCCGCGTTATGAATCGTAAGCGAAAATGCCTCACTAATCGAGCTGACCATCACCCGAGGGAACAACCCGACGAATACGCCCGAGATCGAAAGCACGGTCAGAGCGCCCGTCATGCCGAATGCCCACCCGTCTTTGCGCTTGGTCATGAACATTCCCGCAAGCAGGAAGCAGACCAGACCCACTACGGCCATCAAACCGAGAGGCAAAGCGCGAACTTCGAATACATCCGTCTGGAAGTAAGTCATGACAGCAAAGATGACGAACAAGGCGGCCAGCGGAATCAGCAGCTTATGTGCCAGCTTCCGGGCGCGATCCCGTAAATCTCCGGTCGTGCGCAGCGAGGTGAACATGAGGCCATGCACCAGGCAAAGCACAACTACGGTAATACCGCCTACTAATGTATATATATTAACCATATCGAACAGTCCAGCCTTCATTTCCATGTCGCCGTCAATCGGCAAGCCCTTAAGCAGGCCGGAGAAAACGACGCCGAGCAGGAACGGAGGCAGCAGGCTGCCGAGGAAAATAGCGACATCCCACGTTCCCTTCCACTTTCCATTGTCGACTTTTCCGCGGAATTCAAACGCTACCCCGCGCGTAATTAAGGCAAGCAGAAGAACTACGAGCGGAGTATAGTATCCGCTGAACATGGTGGCGTACCAGTTCGGGAATGCCGCGAACATCGCACCCCCGGCGGTCAGCAGCCACACCTCGTTAGCGTCCCAGAACGGACCGATCGAGTTAATCAGGACGCGGCGCTCCATATCATTCTTGGCGAGAAAACGGGTACTCATTCCGACCCCGAAGTCAAATCCTTCAAGGAAGAAGAAACCGATGAACAATACGGCCACTAACACAAACCAGAGTTCATTAAGAGACATGGTGGTATCCCTCCTTCGAGAATGGATCTGACGAATGGTCATCAGAAGCGGCTATGGCGTTCGGACCCTTCTTGATTGTTTTCACGAACAGGTAAACCATCACGATAGCCAATGCAGTGTAAATTAAGCAATAAGCAATCAGGGAGAACAGCAGCTGCCCCGATGTAACGCTTGGCGAAATGCTGTCTTTCGTTTGCATCAATCCGAATACCGTCCAAGGCTGACGCCCGAATTCTGTCATAACCCAGCCCGCCGTATTGGCGATAAACGGAAGCGAGATCGCCCAAAGCATGCAACGGTAGAAAAATTTATTCGGCTGCTCCAGTTTTTTGCGCCATGCCAGATAGGCGCCGTACATCCCAAGCACAATCATCAGACATCCGGCGGCAATCATAATCCGGAAGCTCCAGAAGGTCGTGCGTACCGGAGGAATATAGTCCCCCGGACCATAAGTTTGTTCATACTCCGCCTGCAGCTGATGCATGCCTTTGACTTCGCCCGAGAACGAACTGTACGACAAGAAGCTGAGCAGATAAGGAATCTTGATTTCAAAATTGTTCTTTTCATTTTCAGAATCGATATGTGCATAAACCGTCCAAGGTGCAGGGTCGCCGCTCTTGCCCCACAAGCCTTCGGAAGCCGCCATTTTCATCGGTTGCGTTTCTACCAGATATTGCGCCTGCTGGTGCCCGAACAACGCGGTGGAGAAAGAAGCCACCAGGCCGACAATGACCGCAATCGTGAACGACTTTTTGAAAAATTGAACATCCTGCTTACGCAGCAATTTATAGGCACTGATGCCGGTAATCATAAACGCGCCGGTGGCGAATGCACCGAGCACGGTATGCGGAAATTCTACCCACAACTGGCCGTTGCCGATCAAGGCGAAGAAATCATTCATTTCTGCGCGTCCGTTGTTGATCTCGAAGCCAACCGGTCTTTGCATGAACGAGTTGGCGGCCAGAATCCAGAACGCCGACATGGTCGTTCCGAGCGCTACCAGCCAAATGCAGAGCAAGTGGACTTTCTTGGACAAGCGATCCCAACCGAAGATCCACAATCCGATAAACGTAGACTCCATAAAGAAGGCAAACAGGGCTTCCACCGCCAGAGGCGCTCCGAAAACGTCGCCTACAAACCGTGAATAGTCCGACCAGTTCATGCCGAACTGGAATTCTTGAATAATCCCCGTGACGACGCCCACCGCAAAGTTAATGAGGAATAGCTTGCCCCAGAACTTCGCCATCTTCTTGTATTCCTCTTTGCCTTTAACGACATACATCGTTTCCATGATGGCGATCAGAAGAACCAGACCGATGGACAAAGGCACGAAGAAGAAGTGAAAAATCGTCGTCGCCGCAAATTGAAGTCTCGCTAGCACTAACGGATCCATAATTTTTCTTCCCTACTTTCTTCAAACAAGATTAATTCTTAACTAATGTGAATTCTATCACGGAATTATGAAGATAGACGGGTAAAAAGTAATAATTTTGTGACAAGAATCACATGATAGATGTCACATTAGTGAACAAAGTCCTAAAAGCCCAGTGCTGGCGCGACTTTGCTTCTTATTTGTAGGGTTGTGAAAAAAATGTGTCAGCTAGTCACTGCTTTGGATTTCCGTCCGTCCAGCATGTGCCGGATCGTCAGCACGGGGTGGGACCACAGCATGCGGGGACCGGAATAGCGCATTACTTCCTTAATCATTTCTCGGGGATCCGGAGCATAGCAATGAACCGGACAGTCCACACAGGTGGACTTCTCTTCCCCGAAACGGCAGTAAGTCAGCCGGTTCATCGCATAACGGTGCAGCTCGCGGCAATCTTGGCATAAACCGCCTTCCTTCGTAACCTCTCTGTGCTTTCCTTTGCAAAAAATCAAAATCATATGCCCGACGGTTGCCTTCTCCCGGCTGATTCTAGGCCCGGCCTGGCGTCGTTCCTGCCCCGAGCCTTTAGTCAATGTGTCCATTTCCAACCCCCGCTTAAGTAATGTGAATTTGTGGGATAACCTCTGCCTTTTTCGTAAAAAATCCTAATTTGTGTTGCACGGGCTCCCTCACGGCAATTTAACGGAAAATGCTCTTTGCCATAAAACCCAGTTGGCCGCAAGCAGCAACGCTGCATATACATATACGCCAAAGCTGACCAAAGTCGCCGCATAATGCACCAGAGCGAACCCCCCTAGCAGCAGCATGAGCGGAATCATGCGCATACCTTCACCCTGCTGAGCCGTTTCTAACCGTTCGGAGAACGGAAGCGCTTTGCTTAGATAAGCAAAACTAAGCACGGAATAGGCCAAGATAGCGAGGCCGGCCACAATCAAATCGGGAACAATTCTGCCCCCGAAAAGGATGGCAAATACGACGGCCTCTACCGCATACAGAGGCAAAATGAGCCGGACCACAGCCGCCATCAGGGTTCCCCGGTATACCGGAACGCGATCGCCGATCGGCAGAACCCGGTAAATCCATGCCGCCTTGTAGCTGCGCGAATATTTCAGCATCAATATGACGTTCGGAACCAACAGGGCGCAAAAGTAAATGAACAGATGCAGCTTCGTCCCCGGTAATCCGGATAATCCGTGTTCCCTGCCGCTCGTAAACAAAAAGATGAAAGGGAAGATCAGCGAGAAGCCGATAGAGGGGTACACTTTAAGCTTAAATTCCCGTTCATTCCCCATCATCGTCCAGGCAAATCTGAAAAATACCTCTTCTTGCGGACTTGAGCCTAGCAAATGTGAAATGGATTTCAGCCATTTTCCGGCGCCTTCCTTTTTACGGCTCCCCGGGTCAGCAAGCTTTTGCAAATTCCTTTCCAGCGACGGTATCAGTTTAATGTACAACAGAAATGTCAGGATCGGCACGCATAAAGCCAGCAGCGAAAACAAAAGGTACGGTATACTGTTGTCTCCGTGCAGCAGCGTCTCAAACGGCGCGCCGAACCAAACCGGGACGATGACAAATTGCCACCATTTCGGCTGAAACACCGCTTGCTGCAAATCAACAAAGTCGAAGAGCCTGATAAGCAACTGATACCCCAGCGCGATAACGATGGTGAGTCCGATTTGCACATAGTTGATGAAGTCCTTCAGCTTCTCGCCATCAAAAAATTTAAGCACAGCCAGGTAAATCAACGCCGTAATCACGACGATTAAGAGGTCCATCAAGATTAACTCGGCCACGAACAGCAGAAAGAATCCTATTCCATGCCGGACGAGTCCTACACCCAGCGGAACGATCGCAATTGCCCCGGTCAGGAAAAACATATAGAAGCAGATATGCAGCATCTTGGCCATCGCAATCGTTCTGCGGTTCACCGGCTTCGTGGACAAAATGTTCCGGTCCCGGATATCCAGCAGCACGGATGAGAAATCTGAAATCAGCGAGGTCATGATCATAAACATGAATATGCCGAAAATCAGGCTCATCTGAAAAATAAAGTTGTCGCCGAGCCCCACAAACATGGAGCTGAACGCACCGAAAATCAGATACAGCCACAAAGAGCTGAAGAACTGGTTTTTCTCCGTTCCGTTTATCTTCCCGCTGTCAGCCTGATCTTTGTTCCTGGCCTTGCCGATAATAGTGGGCACTCTTCTTCCGTCCATCGTCAGCTTGATTTGGAGAATGCGGCGCATCACGGGGTAGTCTACTCCAAATTTTCCGAAGACGCCTTTGAACCGGTCCAACACCCATAACGTTCTCATCTCTTTCATCGGCTACACCTCTTGCACGATCGCCACAAATTGCTCTACGATCTCTTGATGTTCGTTAAATCCGGTCAACTGATTAAAAATCTGCTCCAGCGATCCCTCCTGGCTCTGTCCCTTCAGCTCTTCAAAGCTGCCGTCCGCCACAATGCGCCCTCCATCCAACAGAATGATGCGATCGCTGATCTTTTCCACGACGTCCATGATGTGAGACGAATAAAAGATCGTTTTTCCTTGGGCAGCCAGCAGGGCGAGAATTTCCTTCACCACCATCACGCTGTTGGCATCCAGGCCGCTTAACGGCTCATCCAGAAACAGAATATCCGGATTATGCAGGAGGCTGGAAATAATCAGCACCTTCTGTTTCATTCCTTTGGAAAAGGTAGCGATCCGGACGTTAAACACATCCTTCAGCCCGAACATCTCCAACAGTCGCCTCGCTTTGCTCTCCGCATCCGCTGGCTTCAGGCCGTACAGCTCGCCTATAAACGTCAAATACTCCCGTGCCGTCAACGTATCGTACACTTCTGCGACCTCCGGCACATAGCCGATGCGCTTCTTGTAATCCACGCCTCCGTCGCTCGGGCTTTCGCCGAAAACCCGGACTTCGCCGGTATAGCCTTCCACCAGGCCAAGCATAATTTTAACGGTCGTACTCTTTCCTGCCCCGTTAGGGCCGATGTATCCAATAATTTGACCGGGGTTCACATCCAGATCGATTCCGTTCAAGACGTACCTGTCCGAAAATCTCATTCTTAAATCTCTTAAGGTGATAACAGGACTGTTATTCGAGTTGCTCGAGTTATTCGAGATCATATTCCCACCCTTTCCGTTTTGAATCTTTTCTAGATCATCTCTTCATCCCGACTACGGCGTGATTGGATATAATCCAATCATAATCCCCAGGAAAGTTCGCGTCCCATTACTTAATTGGAGGTTTTCCAATCAACGAGACCCGACACTATCAAAATGGCTCTCCGTAAGCACCACGGCTTGGATTTTGTCCAACCAAATCTCTTACAGGCTTCAAAATCGGCGGATTGCTTGGAAATTATCCAATCCATCCATCCATCGAGCATGCTTGCGGAAGGTCCCTCATATAACATTACTGCAAAAAAAGACGGAACCCTTCACGGATTCCGTCTTTTCTATTCTTCATATTGATTTCAATCCCGTTTATGCCTCTTGTTCTTGGCTTCCCGCAGCCGGAGCGGCCGGAATGAACCCGCTGATGTCCACGCCCAATCCTTGCGCAAGCCGCATGCCGTACTCGACGTCAGCGCGGAAGAAGTTGCAGATGGCGCGCAGCCGGGTTTGTTCCGTCGTCTGCCGCAGATCGTTCACCAGGTTGCTGATCAGGTTAGCCTGCTCTTCAGGAGTAAAGCTGCGATACAGTTCGCCCGCTTGTGTAAAATCATCGGTCTTGGCGATTTTCTCGCGGCCGATATGCCCGGTTACCGGAACGACGCTATCCTGGTAATGCGGGTCTTCTTTCGGACTTTCTTCCAGGCTATTCGGCTCATAATTAACCGGCGATGGGTCCTGCATGACATTCATCAAGCCGTCGCGCTGATGATTGCGGACCGGCGCATACGGGCAGTTGACAGGAATTTGCAGATAGTTCGCGCCGAGCCGGTAACGCTGCGTATCCGGGTAAGAGAACAGCCGCCCTTGCAGCAGCTTATCTTCGGACGGTTCAATGCCCGGAACCAGTACGCTTGGAGAAAATGCCGATTGCTCTACTTCGGCGAAGAAGTTCACAGGATTACGGTTCAGGGTCATCGTGCCGACTGGAATGAGCGGATAATGGGATTCCGGCCATACCTTCGTCGGATCCAACGGATCGAAGCTCCAAAGATCGAGATCCTCTACCGGCATCAACTGCACATTCAGTTCCCACTGCGGGAAGTTCCCTTGCTCGATGTGATCATGCAGATCCCGTGTCGCATGGTTAAAGTCTCGCCCTTGTACTTCACGCACCTCATCCGCCGACAGATTGACGACTCCCTGTTTGGACTTCCAGGTGTATTTCACATAAGTAATCTTGCCTTCCGCATTGATCCACTTGAACGAGTGAACTCCGAAGCCGTCCATTTGCCGGTAGTTCGCCGGCGTCCCGTTATCCGAGAACACCCAGGTCATCATGTGGGAGGATTCGGTCGACAGGGACATGAAGTCCCAGTACCGGGCCGGATCCTGAATGTTCGTATCCGGCGCAGGCTTCAGTGAATGAACCATATCCGGGAACTTGATCGCATCGCGGATAAAGAATACCGGCAGATGATTGCCGACGAGATCATAGTTACCTTCCTCCGTGTAGAACTTTACCGCGAAGCCTCTAGGATCGCGCGCCGTCTCCGGCGAGCCCTGACCGTGGATAACGGTCGAGAACCGAACGAACACCGGAGTTTCGCGGCCAGCCTCCTGCAGGAAATGCGCCTTAGTAAACTCGGACATGCTCCGCTCCGTTACGAACACCCCGTGAGCGCCGGCTCCTCTCGCATGAACGACCCGTTCCGGAATACGCTCCCGGTCAAAATGCGCGATCTTCTCCAGCAGATGGTAATCCTCCAACAAAGTCGGACCGCGTTGTCCTGCCGTCCGCGAATTCTGATTATCTCCCACTGGCGCTCCCTGATTCGTCGTCAATCTGTTGTTGCTGTTCATCTATAAATCATCCTTTCGGCTTTGATATTGTATTTAGACTTAATCTAAGTTCTGAATTAAATTCTACCATGCCCGCATGAAAAAGTGCATGAAGGTTAGATGAGGAAATCATGAACGCCCGAACTCCTGAACTTCCGATTTCTCACTGCCATTATATAAGTAATCCCCGGTGAATATTCCAAACGGAACAAACGGAACCAAGGCTGATAGTAAGACAAGTCCAAACGAAAAAAAACAAGCCCAACGCATAAGAGCGTAGGGCTTGCTTGCTGCATCACAGATATGGCCTGCGTTATATTACTGAATTCCTTCTTGCACTTCTTTCAACATTTCCGGTACGGACAACAGGCCGCCCCCGGAAAGGTACCAGTAGTTAGCGTCCAGGTAGACGATCTTGCCGTCTTTGTAGGCGTTCGTCTTTTTCACGAGGTCGTTCTCAACCAGCTTAGCGGCCGGTTCGGCTTGCTTGCCTTCTTCAGTTACGACAGCATCGCGGTCTACGACGAACAGATAATCCGGGTTCTTCTCTGCTACGAATTCGAAGGAGATGGAGTCCCCGTGCGTATCGGCTTTAAGATTTTCATCGACTGCTGGGATACCGAAAACATCATGAATGATCCCGAAGCGCGAGCCCGGTCCATAGGCGCTTACTTTGCCGCCAGTCGTCAGGATAACAAGCCCCTTTTTCCCGCTGGAAGTCGCCACATCGTTCAAAGCTTTGATCGAATCGTTAATCGCCGTAAGCTCTTGTTCTGCTTCAGCCTCTTTGCCGAAGATTTCGCCGAGCGTTTTCACGTTTTCCGTGAACGAGCCTATATAATTGGCAGTATCTACGCCCATAAAGATCGTTGGAGCGATCTTGTTCAACTCTTCATAAGCCTCGGAAGAACGGCCGGAGATGAAGATGACATCCGGGTCCAATGCATTCAGGCCTTCAAAGTCCGGCTCAAACAGCGTCCCCGCATTTTTGTACTTGCCGTCTTCGTATTTCTTCAAATGGGTAGGCAAACTGGCTTGTGGTACAGCCGCCACTTCCACACCAAGCTTGTCGAGCGTTTCCAGCACGCCCATGTCGAACACAACCACTTTGGCCGGGTTCTTTTTGACCTTGGCTTCGCCCAGCTTGTGCTTGATCGTAAGCTCTTCATCCTCGGCTGGTGCGGCAGCTGCCGGCTGCGTAGTATCCGTGCTTCCAGTAGCTCCAGCGTTGCCGCCATTGCTTCCGCTGTTTTTGTTCGCTCCGCACGCGGCCAATACAAGAACCATGACCAGAGTAGTAAACATTAACGCTAACTTTTTGCTATTCACCTGAATTCCCCCATATTTTCATAATTTAAAGTCATTTCGAAAGAATGCTTAAGCAAAATACACGCATATTTTGTTGCCGCCGATCTCCTGGACCGGAATTTCCATATCGTAAACTTCACGCAGCACGGACGGTTCGATAATTTCATCGGTCGTGCCTTCCTTGACCACCTTGCCATCCTTCAGCGCGACAATATAGTCGGAATAGCAGGAGGCAAAATTGATGTCGTGGATCACCAGCACTACCGTTTTGCCAAGCTCATCGACCAATCTGCGCAGTACCTTCATGATTTGCACAGAATGATTCATATCCAGATTGTTGAGCGGCTCGTCGAGCAGCACGTACTCCGTGTTTTGCGCGATGACCATGGCGATGAACGCCCGTTGCTTCTGACCCCCGCTGAGTTCGTCGAGGAATTTATTCTGCATCGTTTCCAGGTGCATATAGCGGATCGCCTCGTCTACATAGGCTTCGTCTTCCTTATTCAAGCGTCCCTGCGAATAGGGAAAACGCCCAAAGTTTACGAGATCCCGCACCGTCAACCGAATATTGATGTGATTGGATTGCTTAAGAATTGAAATCTTTTTGGCAAGTTCCCCGCTTTTCCATTGCCCGATTTCACGGTCTTCGATCAAGACTTCGCCCTCGTCCTTGGCAATCAATCTGCTGATCATGGACATCAACGTGCTCTTCCCCGCACCGTTCGGCCCGATAAAGGAAGTAATCTTTCCTTTCGCGATCTCCAGCGAGACATTGTCGACGACCTTTTTACCGCCATATTGTTTGGAAACTCCTCTGACCTTTACCACGATTTATTCTCCTTTAGCAGCAGATAGATGAAGTACACCCCGCCGATAAAGTTGATGATGACGCTTAGCGAAGTGGAGAAGGTAAACACTCTCTCGATGATCAACTGACCTCCGGTTAAGGCGATAAAGCTGACCAGGGAAGCGCCGAGGATCAACGTTTTGTGACGGTAAGTATTCAAGAACTGATAAGACACATTGGCCACAAGCAGCCCCAGAAAAGTAATCGGTCCGACTAAGGCAGTCGAAATCGATATCAGGACAGCGACGACGATCAGCATCCGCTTGACGACATATTCATAACTGATGCCCAGGTTGACGGCATGATCCCGACCCAAAGCAAGCACATCCAGATACTTGGTAAACCTCGCAAAATAAAGCGCCACAAGCATCACGCCGACGAGCGACAGCCAAAGCAGATCGGAATTGACATTATTGAAGCTGGCGAACATTTTATCCTGGATGACCAGAAATTCATTCGGATCAATCAGCTTTTGCAGGAACGAGGTCACACTCGAGAAAAAAGTTCCGAAAATGAGCCCGATCAGCAGCAGATGATAAATGTTACGCCCTTCCCTGCGAAACAGCATTCTGTACAGCAGCATGGCGAACACGACCATCAGTCCGACCGCCAGTACAAAGCGCAAATTTTTGCTCATCATGGTTAAGGCCGTTCCCCCGATCAGGAAAACGATCACCGTTTGAAGGAGCATATACAGTGAATCCAGACCGATAATACTCGGCGTCAGGATCCGATTGTTCGTAATCGTTTGGAACACCACGGTAGAAAAAGCGATGGCTGTTCCTGTAAGGAGAATGGCGATCAGTTTTCTGCCCCGTCTTGGCAGTATGTAATCCCAATGTCCGCCCGCCTCAATCGTCATAAAGACGACAGCAAGCAGAACGGCGATGCCGGCAAGGATCCATAGTTTGGTTTTATTGCTCATATGTCTTTCTCCTCAACAGCAGATACAGGAAAATACCGCTTCCGATTACCCCGACGGTCAGTCCGATCGACACCTCATACGGATAGATGATCAAGCGTCCCAGAATGTCGCATGCCAGAACGAAGACTGCGCCCAGTAAAGCCGTGTAAGTCAGGTTTCCCTTCAGGTTGTCGCCGCGGAATATCGTGACCAGGTTTGGAATAATTAATCCCAGAAAAGGAATCGACCCGACCGTCAGCACGACGACCGAAGTAACGAGCGCGACCAAACCTAACCCGATGTTGACGACCTGCTTGTAATTCAAACCGAGGTTGACGGAAAACTCCTCGCCCATGCCCGCGACCGTAAACTTGTTGGCGTAAATATAGGAAACCGCCACTAGAGGCACGCTGATAAACAACAGCTCGTAACGGCCCTGCATGATCATGGAGAAATCCCCATACAGCCACGCGGACATGCTCTGAATCAAATTGTATTTATACGCAAAAAAAGTAGTTGCCGAACTGACGATTCCGCCGAACATTAACCCGACGAGCGGGATAAAGATCGTGTCCTTGTATTTCACCCGGTTCAGAATTGCCATGAATATATAAGTTCCGAGAAGGGCGAAGACAAAGGCTATGGACATTTTGACGAGCGCTCCCGCCGATGTAAACAGCAGCAGGGCCACCATAATGCCGAAGCTGGCGGAGTCCATCGTGCCCGCCGTCGTCGGCGACACGAATTTGTTCCGGGTCAGTTGCTGCATGATCAAACCGACGATGCTCATGCTGACTCCGGCGATAATGATGCTGACTAGCCGGGGAATCCGGCTGATCCACAGCAGTTCCCAAGCTTCCCCTCCTTCCGGCCCGAACAGGTCAAACAGTGACATGCTGGAAGCTCCGATAAACAGGGATGTAATAGAGAGTACGATTAATAGTGCTATTAGAATGGTGAGAGTTTTCTTCATTATGAGATCGTCCTTACTTTGCCCCCTCTGGCCTGGAGGAAGCCCAAGTGATTCGCTGCCGGCAGGACAGACGATGAATAATTAATAATGATATTCATTATCAATTAGATTGAATTATACCGTGCGTATTTTCACACTGTCAACCGTTTTAAAATTTAAATTATTATAAGAGGCTCTTTATTTTGCTGCTGAAATCCTATTGTACGAACATATGTTTTTGTATAAAATAAATTGGAGAATATTAGGAACGGGCATAAAATTGACGCTCCTAGATTGAATGTACATCGATGCATGAATGGAAGGGGTGTCCGGCTTGGCTGAACAAACCAAAGTACCGAACGAAAAGAGCAACAAACGAAGGACGAGGACGAAATCCTTGGGCCATTACCGGGAAATGCTGGGCCGGTACGTATTTACTCAACGCAGGCTGCTGATTTGGTTAGCGGTGCTGCTGCTGGTGTCCATCGCCCTGCAGCTCGTGAATCCGCAGGTGATCCGTTATTTCATCGATACGGCTCAAGGCGAAGGTAGCTTGAATGCGCTTTATTATGCTGCCGCCATCTTTATCGGATTCTCCCTGATCCAGCAAGTGATTTCCGTATGCGCGGCCTATTACAGCGAAAACCTGGGCTGGACGACGACCAATCGGCTGCGGGCCGATCTCGTTGAACACTGCCTCTCGCTCGACATGACCTTCCACAAATCTAACACCTCAGGCACCTTGATAGAACGGGTCGACGGCGACGTCAACGCGTTAGCCAACTTTTTCTCCAGCTTTATGATCCACCTGCTAGGCAACATTTTACTCATGTTAGGCATTTTACTTCTGTTATTCCGTGAAAATATTTGGATAGGCGCAGCGATGTCCCTATTCGTGGTAGGAGCTGTTTTTGCCATCCAATGGATCCGCAAGTTCACCGTACCGGTTTGGACGAAATGGCGCGCCCAGAACGCCGAATTGTACGGCTTTATCGGCGAGCATCTGGAAGGAACGGAAGATACCCGCGCCAACGGGGCGGCCGGCTATGTCATGAATCGTTTTTACGACCTGTCGCGGCGGATGTTGCCCGTACGCATCCGGGCTTTCATGGGCTTCGGGATGATGTGGAGCACTACCATCTTCGTCTTCGCCCTCGGGAATGCCGCCGCCTTCCTCGTCTGCGCCTGGCTCTGGAAACGGGGCGAGCTCACGATCGGATCCGTCTATCTGGTCTTCTATTATACGGAGCTGCTGGCAAAGCCAATCGAGAAGATCCGCACCCAGCTTGAGGATTTGCAAAAAGCCGATGCCAGCCTGATCCGTGTCCGCGATTTGCTTAGCACGAAGCCGCAGATCACCGACGGCCCGGGAGCCCCGCTTCCCGCAGGGCCGCTGTCCGTGCAATTTAACGGTTTGACATTCTCTTACGAGGCGGATGGCGAGCCGACGCTGCGCCATTTGGACTTATCTCTGAAACCGGGCCAAACGCTCGGACTTCTAGGCAGAACCGGCAGCGGCAAATCGACGCTGGCCCGCCTGCTGCTGCGCTTCTATGATCCCCAAGAGGGATCAATTGAGCTGTCCGGAGTCGATATCCGGGACTGCAAGCTCCATGAACTGCGCAGCGGCGTAGCCATGGTGACGCAAAATATCGAGATTATGGAAGGTACCGTGCGCGACAACCTCTCCCTGTTCGATGAAGAGATTAACGATGCTGAAATTCTCTCCGTTCTGAAAGAGCTGGGCCTGGAAGAGTGGTTCGCTTCGCTTCCGGATGGCCTGGACACGGTGCTGGCCTCCGGCGGAGGAAGCTTGTCGGCTGGCGAAGCCCAGCTGCTCGCCTTCGCCCGGGTATTCCTGAGCGATCCGGGGCTCGTCATTCTGGATGAAGCCTCCTCGCGGCTGGATCCTTTGACGGAGAACCGGATCGAAGCGGCGATCAGCCGGCTTCTGGAGGAGCGGACGTGCATTATGATCGCTCACCGTCTATCGACGGTACAGCGGGCCGATCAGATTTTAATTCTGGAGAACGGGCAGATTGTGGAGAACGGCCCTCGGGCTGAACTGGCTCGCGATCCGCAGTCCCGGTTCAGCCGGATGCTGGCCGTCGGGCTTGAGGAGGTGCTGGCATGAATACAAGACATTTTTTCTGGAGATTACTCCTTTATCGCCCTGTCTTCTATTTCTCCAACCTGTTTGCGTGGATGGTCATACATATGGCCCCGCTGCTGCCGGGGTTAATAACGAAGGCATTCTTTGACCACCTTGAGGGCACTTATGATTTCCCGTACGGAATCTGGGGGATCGCCGCCCTGCTGGTCGGCGCCGCGCTAGCCCGAATCGCGCTGATCGCCGGCGGCTTCTGGACGGACGCCAACTTCCGGTTCCGGATCAGCACCCTGCTGCGGAGAAACATGCTGGCTCATGTCCTGAAAGAGCCCGGCGCCAAAGCGATTCCATGTTCTCCGGGGGAAGCGATCAGCAACTTCCGCGATGACGTCGATCATACGGAAGAAGCGATGAGCTGGTCGGTCGATATGTTCGGGCTGATCGGATTCGTAATCGTCTCGAGTTATATTCTGATCTCTATCGATGCGCAGATGACATTCTTCGTGTTCGTGCCGCTGATTCTGGTCGTCACGGCGGCGCAAATCGCCACGACGCGCGTCCAGAAGTACCGTGCGGCGAGCCGGGCCGCGACGGCCAAGGTCACCAGCTCGATCAGCGAGATGTTCTCCAACGTCCAGGCGATCCAAGTCGCCGGGGCCGAGACGCGGATCGTGCGCCGTTTTGAACGGTTAAGCGATGAACGCCGCCAATCGATGGTCAAAGACAAGCTGATTACCGAAGCCTTGTCATCGGTGTTCACGAACTCCGTAAATCTTGGGACCGGCCTGATTCTCGTGCTTGCCGGTTATAAAATGCGCAGCGGTTCGTTTACGGTCGGCGACCTGTCCTTATTTATTTACTATTTGACCTTCGTTACCCAATTGATTTCGAATGTAGGTAACTTCATGACCTATTATAAGCAGATGGCCATCAGCTTCGGACGCCTGAAAGATATGCTGCAAGGAGCGTCCGCCCGGATTCTCACCGCGCCGGCCTTCATCGGGCTCGGCAAGCGGCGGGCGGCCGCAGCGGAAACTGCGGGCGCTGGGGGCGTGCGCGAGCAGGGTGATGGCGGCCGGAGTGCGAGCGGTGAGGCGGCCGTCGGCGATACGATGCGGACGACGGCGAAGGCAAGGCGCGAGGAGGACCGACTCGGCGCCGATGTAGCGGGGACGGTACAGGCGGACCCGCTGCAGGTCCTGGAGGTGCGCGGCCTGACGTACCGTTACCCCGAGACGGGCCGGGGCATCCAGGGGATCGATCTGCGCCTTGAGCGCGGATCGTTTACCGTGATCACCGGCATGATCGGCTCGGGGAAGACGACGCTGCTGCGCGCACTGCTCGGCCTCTTGCCGGCCGAAGGCGGCGAGATCGCCTGGAACGGCCGGCGCGTCGAGACGCCGGCGGACTTCTTCGTTCCGCCGCAGAGCGCGTATACGGCGCAGATTCCGCGCCTGTACAGCGACAAGCTGCGGAACAACATCCTGCTCGGGCTGCCGGGCACCGACGGCAGCCTGGAGCAGGCGCTGCACGCCGCCGTCATGGAAGATGACGTGGCGCAGCTCCAGCACGGCCTCGACACGATGGTCGGGCCGCGCGGGGTGAAGCTCTCCGGGGGCCAGGTCCAGCGGACCGCGGCCGCCCGGATGCTCGTGCGCGACGCACAGCTGTACGTGTTCGACGACCTGTCGAGCGCGCTCGACGTCGAAACCGAACGTAAGCTGTGGGAGCGGCTCTTCCGCGACAGGGGCGAGGCCACCTGCCTCGTCGTGTCGCACCGCAAGGCCGCGCTCTCGCACGCGGACCACATTATCGTGCTCAAGGACGGCACGATTGAAGCCGAAGGCACGGCGGAGCAGCTGCTCGCCGTGAGCCCCAGCTTCCGCCAGCTCTGGCACGGCGAAGAGAGCCATGCCGGAGCGAAGTAAAGCTCCGGCTCCAAGCCCCCTCCATTCGGGATGAAACCGTCCCGATTGTGGCATAGTAACGCAAGAGATTTCATCATGCTCTTGCGAAGGAGGAAATTCTGTGGAGAACCTGCATGAGTTTGTCGAAAAAGTCCATGATAAGCAGGACAAGGACGAACGCAACCGGAAACGGGGCAAAGGAAATCCCGCCGGCCAACTGCCAACCAAACAGCATGGAACCCAGAAATAAATTGCACTATTAAACAAGAGCCGTCCCCTTCAGCACATTACTGAGGTGGACGGCTCCTTTGATTCTTCAGGACAAATTAATAATTTTAGTGATCGTAAAGATCCTCGCCGGAGATGTACTCATTAGGAACGTCATCCCCCGGGCTAGCATGATTCTTGATTTGGCTAAGTCGCCCTGCCCGGCCTTCTCCGCCGTTGCCTGTTGAAGCATTTTGGGCGTTGCTGCTGCCGTTGCCGACCCGCCGGTTGTGCTGCTCGCGTTTGCTCGCCATGTCTGTAACCTCCCGATGTCAACTTCATCCTGTTGCATTTGAAGCAGGCATCCTGCCCGTTTCTAGCCTTTGACAACGGGCAGGTTTTTATTCCTTAATCGTTACCGTTACAGGCGACCATTCCGCAATTACGGTTTGACCGTGAACCGATACGCTGCCTTCCGGGGTAAGGTCTTTTTCCGTCATAATTCCGAGCGCGATGGTAAACCGGTTGAATTTGATCGGTACCCCGCTCTCTCTGCGAATTTCCGTGCCGTTCACGAAGAAGACAACTTCGTCGTTCCCGCGATTGTAAGTAATTTTATAAGTGTTGAATTCCCGCGCTTTGAAGTCCGTATCTTCCTTAAACACGCAAAAATACTTCGTCTTGTCGCTGGCCGGCACTTCCACGCCCGGGAAAGGCAAAACGGCATAGACGCTTGCATATTTGTCGTTGCCCGCAAAGAAATCGAGCGCCGCGCCGGTCGTGAAGTCAAGCAGGTTCAACGATACATAGCCATCGTACAAATCGCCAGGCGCCGTATTTTGCGAGCGGGCACGGATTTGCAGTTCAAAGCTGACCTCGCCGGACTCAGGAACTACGACGTCCTCCACGGAATAGTACATATGCTTGGCATTGTCCAAAATTTGAATTTGATGGTTCTGACGGCTAAGCGGAGCACGGCAGTACAGAATACCGTTACGAACGATAACTACGGCCTCCGGCTCGCGATATTCCCAAAATGACCCGTCGGGCAGCGGGAATCCGCCTATTTTCCAAACTTGTCCCTCATTCAATATCGTATGAAAATCGCCGAATACTTTTTGTTGTTCCATGAATTGTCGCCCTCTCTCTTAGAAGTGATCTTTGTAAATGTGATTTGTTATAGCATTAAAGCTGGATCAAGCCCTGCACCAACAGGGCCGCCATCATAATCAACCCGCAACGGATCGAGGCCTGCAATGATGCCCCCATCAGCGGCAAGTAGGCCGCGGAAGGATTATGCTCTTTCAGCCGGCCATACACCCGATACACGGGGATAATGGTGAGCAGCGCCAGCAGAGAATATAGCGGCAAAGTCCCGATCACCGCGCAAAGAATCAGAAAGGCATAGGCCAGAAAAAGCATCATTTTCGAGAAGTTCAGCGCACGCTTTTCGCCCCAGACGACGACCAGCGTATTTTTCCCGGCCTGCTTGTCCGCCTGCCAATGTAAAAAGTGGTGGTTAAACAGCACCAGCGTCGTCAGCAAGCCGATCGGCATGGAGAGCAGCACGGAATCGATGCTTAAATCCTGTGTCTGCACATAATAAGCCCCCATCACCGGTAGCACGCCGAAAGACAGCAAAATAGCCACTTCACTCAGCCCTTTGCCCCGGTATCCAAACCGGATCGGAGGAGCCACGTAAAAATAAGCGATTAACCCGCCCAAGCCACCAAAGACCAGTACCGGCCAGCCGCTGAACACGCTCAATACTACGCCGCACAATACGGCCAGACCCAGCAGCGACCAGGTAATCGCCGAAAAGGTCCGCTCGGACATCAGTCCGCCGGACAGAAAACCGGAGTTCGTCGAGATCACCTCCGGTGTTTCTTTGGCCGCGACGTCGGCTCCATTTCGGTAATCCCATAAATCATTGATCATATTCGAGAACAGATGGGCCGCCCCCGCACCGATCAGTGTAATGACAAACAGCACCGGGTGAAACACGCCTTTCCACATAAAGGCCCCCAGCGCGCCGAGAAATACAGGAACCAGCATCACGGGAATCACTTGAAACCGGGATGCTTTCCTGAAAGTTGTCCATATGTTCACCGGTTAATTCACGCTCCCATGTTATAGTGTGTTAAAAATATCACTATTCAATTATACATGATCTTTTTCATAGACGAGCGGGGAATTTTTAGAAAGCCACGAACTGGACCAAAGTCCAGGTTTTTACTTCCCCATAGACTGAAGATACCTGGCAATTTTTATAGTATGCTGTGAGAAGATGAATACATAGACGAAGGAGATATGATACGCATGAATAAAAGATCTTGGATCGGCCCCGTACTGATCCTGCTCGGCTGCTACTTATTTTTCTTCCGTAAGGAAGCAATGAGCACGGGCTCATTATTCGGGCATTTCTGGCCTACCATGTTCATCATACCGCTCGGACTGTTTTTCCACTGGCTCTACTTCTCCTTAACGGAACGGAGAGCCATCGGACTGCTGATTCCGGGAGGTATCCTGTTTACCGTCGGACTGGTTTGCCAGTTATCCACCCTGTTCGACAGCTGGCAGTATCTGTGGCCAGGCTTTATCTTAGCCCCTGCTATCGGATTGTTTGAGTTCTATTGGTTTGGAAATCGCAACAAATACCTGCTGATCCCAATCAATATTCTGGGCGCGCTTTCCCTGCTATTCTTCGCCGTCTTCTCGCTCGGAACACTGTATAACCGGATGATTCTCGGGCAGCCTCTGCTGGCGATCGCCCTGATCATAATCGGCGCCGGCGTCATGATCGCCCCGAAATCAAAAAGACGCTTTTAGAACTCTCTACGAAAACCAGCCCCCGCGGTGTTGCTGCGGAGGCTGGTTTTTTAGCTTTTTGGGCGAAGGTTAAGGGACTCTCATCGACATTTAGCATATTTATAAGGCTAATTCCCACTTTGTTCCCTGGTAATGGACAAATCAAGGAAATGTCCACTTGAAGGTGGACACGAGCCTAATATAGCTCCTCGATTATCAACCACTATATTTAGTGCATCCGCCTCAATCACATACCATCTACGGACATTCGTTGAAGGGAAGCGGTATATGTCATCTACTGAACTGTGTCCACTATTTGAAAGACAATTTCGTCAGTTTTGTTCGCCTCGAGAGGACATTTGGCTCATTTATAGTTGATTCACTCTGATAAATGACGAAGTTCCGCTCAAGTCTTGTTCTCACCTCATCTAACTATTAAGATTAACCACCCATTTTTGTTCTCTGATGGCGGACAAATATAGAAAAATGTCCACCTGAAGGTGGACACAAGCCTAATATGGTTCCTCGATTATCAACCACTATATTTAGTTCGTTCCCCTCAATCATGTACCATATACAGACAATCGATGTAGAGCAGTGGTATATGTGTTCTACAGAACTGTGTCCACTCTTTGAAAGACATTTTCGTCAGTTTTGTGCGTCTCGAGAGGACATTTGGTTGTTCCTAGGTTCGGTTACGTA
Source organism: Paenibacillus sp. FSL R5-0407 (assembly GCF_038009185.1). Taxonomy (NCBI): domain Bacteria; kingdom Bacillati; phylum Bacillota; class Bacilli; order Caryophanales; family Paenibacillaceae; genus Paenibacillus; species Paenibacillus sp. FSL R5-0407. The sequence continues at coordinate 3,360,657 of NZ_JBBPAX010000001.1, forward strand.
TTAAGACTTGGTTTGGATCTGGTTCGGAGCTAGTTAAGACTTGATTCATATTAGTTCTGTCTTAACCGCGATCCGCCTTTATCGCCCACGGTTGCCGGACAGAGGTAACTGACTTTCCGGTATTAATCGCTTCCGCCATAAGCAGGCTCAAATATTGATCCTGCGAGGCTTCCGCCAAGCTGTAGAAGGATGGTCCGCCTTCGATATATTCGCCCATGTTTCGCAGGCTGGTGGCGATGGCGATTTCCTCGTCGCTCAGACGGGCCAAGGGGAAGGGATTCCGGTACATCCATTCGGACCCGGCAAGAATTCCCTCATGGAAATAACCTTCGAGGTTGCCGTCCTGACCGGCGTCGATCCTCCGAAGCTCCATCGTCACCGGCGTCCGGAAATCTCGAAGGTAGCGGACCTCCCGCCCTTCGAGCTCGCCGCGATGCCCCCGGACGAGGACCCGATTCCGCCGGATCCAGGAGAAGTACTGGTCGTATGTGAAATCAAACAGGGCGCTGCGTCCGCCGAAGCTAAGCAGGGCTAAGTCCTGTTTGGAGTCGGCCAGTGTTTCTCGCTCCGGCAAGCCACGGCGGCTGGGCCCTTGCGTCAGCGGCGTCACGATTTGCCGGCCGCTGATTTCGGCGTCCTCGAAGCCGACTCCAAGCAGATGCCGGATCAGGCTGATCCCGTGGTATCCATGGCCCGCCGATACCTGGACGTGGGATATTCCACCCAGCAACCCGGAGCGGACTACCGCCAGCCTTGCGGCATGCATCGGCTGGTAGATAAACTGTTCGGCCACCTGTACAAGACCGGTGTTGCCGACTTTATCGTGCAGCCGCAGCAATTCATCCAAGCTTCCCCCGGGCGGCGTCTCCGTGAGCACCGGAATCCCCATTCCGGCCAGCTTTGCTATGTACTCCGCCGCTACGCTTCGGGATAAGGTCAATACAACAAATGAAAAGTCTCGCCGGCCCAGAAACCCGTCCAGATCGGAGGTTGTCTTAATACCCCAGCGGCTTTCCATTTCCCGCGCTTTGGCTTCGTCGCGCATCCAGATTTCGCTGACTGCGAATTCCTCGGGAAGCGCCTGCGCAATCCGCAAATAAAACTCGGCCCGCCAGCCTCCGCCCATGATGCCGAAGGTGATTTTCCTCTTTCTGTCACCCTGCTGTTCCTCGCCCATGTTCTCCATCTCCTTTACTTTCTTTCCATCCGTATAACATCAAGCTATCTTCCCATTTTACTACAAAAAACCGGAAGACCGCACGAACAGCGGTCTTCCGGTTTTAACTTCGATATGGACCCGCCCCAAGTCATCCGCATCCTATCGCGGATTTTCAAACCAAGGTCGGCTGTGAGTTACATCGTGATCAGAACCGCAAGTCCCAATACCGCGATGCGCGCCATGTTAGTAAGAACAAAGTTTTGCACCGATAACGCAAAGGTAAATTGTTTGGTCGGCATCTCCGAGAATTTGCGGATATTTTTACGGACAGGGATCAACGTCAACAACGCAAGCACTAGTAGGAACGGAGATACGCCCAAGAAGAACAAGACCAAAATATCGGCGTAAGCCGCATAGTACAGAATCCGGAACAGCCGCAAAGCATGATTGCGTCCGATGTAGACCGGCAGCGTGTAGCGTTTGTTCTCAATGTCCTCCTCCAGATCGCAAATGTTGTTCGCCAGCATAATATTTGCAATCCCCAGAATCGCTGGAATAGAAACGAGAAAAATCAGTATCACTTCCACGAGCTGAACCTGCAGCAGAACGGTCCCTTTTTCAAGAGTTAGAGAAGCCAGCTTCTCCCCCACATGGATATAAGCCGAGATAAACATAATGACAAATCCCATGAACAATCCGGAAAAAATTTCGCCCAGCGGCATGCGGGAGATCGGAATCGGCCCGAACGAATACAAAATTCCAACCGCAAAGGACAATCCGCCAAGCAGGAGAATCAGCAGTCCTGTTTCCAAAAATAAAGCGATCCCCGCCCCAATGGCTATGGTCAGCAAAATAACAATAATGGCAACCACCGCACCGGGATTCATCTTATACTTGACGATTGCGTTGTGGATCTCATATCCATACCCGTGCTTTTTGGAAGCTTTTCTAAAGTCGTAATAGTTGTTGATCGCGGTTGTAGCCATATCGAAGCTTAGCAGCGAAAGCAGCATCAGAACGAAGTGTCCGACCTGAAATTCTTGAAAACGAAACAAGGCGTAGACCGTTCCCAACAAAAAGGGGATCATGCTGGCCGCTTTTGTCTGAATCTCCACCAGTTTGAAAAATTTTCGTATCGCCATCTCCATCATCCTTTTACTTATCTTAAAAAGATGATATCTAATTTTTGAAATATCTTCTGTTTTAAAAGTCCTTGACAATCCTAATCGGAAGTGTTTCCCATATCAATTGTCAGAAAATAAAGGATATTCCGGGTTTGTGTAGAAAGATGTTAGGTACTAAGCACTGCATCGTAACACTTTGTACCTCTTATCTCCTACTCACCTGAATCTAACCATTACTCTCACCACTTTTCGCTATAGGGGGATCGTCAGGTATGACGCTAAAGAGATTATCGTCTCTACTTCTGCCGGCTTTATTTCTGGCAGGACTAGCGCTCGCTCTGTTTTGTGAGTCTCACGAGTTGCACCTTATCTTCGGATTATCGCTGACTTTTACGAATATGGTACTATTGCTGCTCACCCGGTATTATGGAACCATTTACGGATTCTCCGCTGCGACCGCCGTTTATGCCGTATCCATATTTGTTTGGGACAAGCCGTATTCCCTAGCTATATTCCTTCTGGAATTGATCGTACTCGGCTTGCTGATGCGCTGGTCCAAGCGGGACCGGATAATTCTGGCGGACGGCCTGTTTTGGCTGTTGATCGGTGCCCCTGCCATGCTGTGCGTTTATTATCTTACCTATCAAACCATCTCTATAGAAATTGGTCTGATGGTCATTATATTGGCGGCCAACGGATTGTTCAATGTTCTGTTCGCGGATATTTTGTGGAGGTACCTGCCTAATCGACGGCTAAAAAAGGGCTTAGCCTTTCAACAAAGACCGCTTTATTTCAGCACGGTTCTTTTCCATATTATGATCGTTTCGATCGCCCTGCCCTTTCTGTTCTACATCGTCAATAATAGCTGGAATACGTATGCCTCGTTGTCCAACTATTCGCTTCAGCTTGCCTCAAACACCGGGAGACACATCTACGAGGAAATACGAAACTTTGAAGCGAATACTATGCAGCTAACATCCCCGGACACGCCGGAAGCCCGAAATTTGCAAACTCTTGCCCAGCGGTACGCGTCCGAAGACCAATATCGGATCATCATTACCAGCCTATCCGGGGAAGTGCTCGCGGATAGCGGAAACAACGACAATGCCGCGGCTTTGGCTCGTTTTGAACCCGCCGATTCGGACTATAAAATTCAAGATAACTTTTACTTGCACGTTCCTGAGAAAAAGGCCCGGATTCTGCCTGATCAGGAATGGCATGAAGCCGACTATATTTACAATACGGATCTGGGCCCGCTGCCCTTGCACCTGACGGTTCTGGTGCCTATGCGGCATTATCAAGAGCAAGTCTACGGGCAGTACACAGGCCAATTTGCGTTCCTGATTCTCTTCTTTATTAGCGCAGCTATTGTTGGCCAAATCATAAACTGCCAGCTGTTACGGGGTTTGACTGGACTGACGGCACTGACCACGAATCTGCCGGGAAAACTATTCACCGCCCACAAGACGGAATGGCCAAAAAGCCGGATTTATGAGATTCGGTCGCTGATCCGCAATTTCCGGGGAATGTCGAACAAGCTTGTCCATATGGTCCAGGATTCCGAGCATAACAATCTGCTGTTAAAAGAACAAACCAACCGTCTGCAGCAATCGGAAAAGAAGCTGCACAGCCTCGCCTACTATGACGAGCTGACCGGCCTGCCTAACCGGTTGCACTTTTTGGAGTACACCAAATCGCTGGATCTTGACAACTCTGACCGCACTTTGCCTTTTGCCGTGATGTTTGCCGACTTGAACCGCTTCAAGCAGGTCAATGACACGCTGGGCCATACCGTGGGAGACAGACTCCTGAATAAGGTCGCCGGCCGCTTTTCCGGCATCGTTTCCGAACAATGCAAAGTATTCCGGCTAAGCGGGGACGAGTTCCTGTTCGTCCTGCATTATGAGAATATTTCGGATGTTCAGCGGACCGCCCAAGTCATTTGTGACTGTCTGGATGAGCCATTTGATATTAACGGAAGAAGCTTATATATGTCCGTAAGCGTCGGGATCAGCGTATTTCCGTTCGACGGCGACGAAATGGATCAGATTATGCGCAACGCGGATATCGCTATGTATGTTGCAAAGGAACAGGGCGATGGATTCTACCATTTTTATGACAGCCTGATCGAAAATCAGCGCGCGGAAAATATGCAGCTCGAGAACGATTTGAAAAGTGCGCTGCACGGCGGGCAATTCACGCTGTATTATCAGCCTAAGATCGATGCGGGAAGCGGCGAAGTAATCGGCGCCGAGGCGCTGATCCGCTGGATGCACCCGGACTTTGGCGTCGTTTCGCCGGCGAAATTCATTCCTCTGGCGGAAAACTCGGGAACCATCCTCGACATCGACGAATGGGTGCTTCGCGAAGCCTGCCGGCAAAATAAATCGTGGCAATCCCAAGGACTCGCCAAGTTTCCGGTAGCGGTAAATATATCAGCAAGACATTTTTATCAAAGCAATCTTATTCCGATGATTACCCGCATCCTTAATGAAACGGGCCTGGCGCCGGAATGCCTTGTCCTGGAGATTACCGAGGGCACGCTGATCCATAATGTCGAGTACGGTGTACAGGTCATGGAAGACCTGCGCAAGATGGGCATTCATATCTCGATGGACGATTTCGGTACCGGCTATTCGTCGCTCAGTCAATTGGACCGTCTGCCGATCAACGAAATGAAGCTGGACCGTTCCTTCATTCAAGGCCTGGTGGAGGATTCGAAGAAGTCATCCATCGTCCGTGCGGTCATCGAGCTCGGCCATCATATGGATTTGCGGGTCGTGGCCGAAGGGATCGAGTCGCCGGATGAACTTAGATACTTGACCGAGCTGGAGTGCGACCAATTCCAGGGCTATTATTTCAGCAAGCCGCTGCCTAGTCAGGAATTCTCCTCGTTCGTTCGGCAATGGGACGGATCTGCTTTGATCCAGATCCCATGAATACTGAATTGCGGGGCTATCTCTCATAAGATACAATGCTTACAACAGACTCCATCCTAAATAAAGCGAGGTATCGGCATAATGGGCTCATTCCAAAGAGAAGATCTTATCGGCTCATTGATCTTTTTCCTTATCCTGGTGATCCTTGCCTGGATCAATCTGCGCAAATTAAGAACAGGAGATTATGATTATAAAGCGCTCCGCAAGCGGGGACTGATGTGGACGGAGATCGCTGTAGTCCTGTTCCTCATGCAGTTTATTTTACGCAAAGGGGACAACCGGTTTCTGCTGGTGCTGGGAATGTTCGTGCTGTTCGCCGCCAGTCAGTGGCTCGGCGCGATTTATTATGACCGCAAGAATAATGGGGAGCGATAGAATAATCCAATATAATAATCCAAAATGGCGAAGAACGCCCCGATTCATTCCATAAGAGTGAAGATGGGGCGTTTTATCTTTTTTAGGAGGGATATCGTATGAGTTTTGAGACCGCACATGCTGCTTATGTTGAGCATCATTTACAAAGTCGGACCGGAGAACGTAAAGGCCGCTTGGAGCGAGGTCATCGCGAAGCTGAAAAACTATTTTGCTGCAACGTCTGGTGGCCACTACGGGGAGACTTTTCCGGATTGCATCCGGAATACGAAGTACTGGATTGGCGTGGTTTTTCCTATTTCTGCGATTTTGTATTTCTCACCGAGCATATAAAGCTAGTCATTGAAATCAAGGGTTTCGGGGCGCATGTTCGGGATATGGACAGGCAAAAGTATTGTTATGAATTGAATAGGGAAACATTTCTGACGGCTTTGGGGTTTCATGTTATCTCTTTTGCCTACGACGACGTCGCTCATCGGCCTGACCTATGTATTACTTTACTAAGAATGGTGCTAAGTCGTTTTCACCCGGAAACTTCCCCCGTCAGTATCAGAACTGTAGCGGAACGAGAAACCCTACGGTTGGCCTGTCTTCTTGCGCGTCCTATTCGTCCTATCGATGTGGAAACCCATTTAAGTGTGAACCATCGAACAGCAGTGCGAATTCTGCATTCTCTATGTTTGGAAGGGCTGCTCTCTCCTGTAACCGGAGCAGAAGGAAAATATGTCGTCAGATACGAGCTACAGCCCCATGCCTTGTCGAGATTATAAACCTGATTATGGAGTAGAATTGGAGGATAAATACTGCAATTATACATCCTTCGATCCGATTAACCCTTGTATCGTAGAGCATTTCTGCAAAAATACATCATTTTTATCAAAAAGGCTCTTTTTACAGCGGTTGTGCTTGGAAATCCTGTACAAATGCAGAAATCCTTCTCTTACGACCCGATCCGGGGAATAATAGCTGCACTATCGCATCATTTTCTCATCTGCACAGCGTGGCTTAGCGCGAACTAGAATAATGCATATGATCTAGCACGACCCAACCCAAAAAGACCCAGTTTCAGCTCAACTTGCTGAGCTAAAACTGGGTCAATTGACTTATAATTCAAGGATATGAACTCATACTGGAAAGAGCCGAATGTATAAAATACCGGTTGCGACCTTCCCTTTTCGCTTCATACATCGCCTCGTCGGCTTCCCGGATGAGCTGGTCCAAATCACATGGGCCGCCCTCATATACGCAAATCCCTATACTTGGCGTAGCGATGAGTGAATAGCCTTGATAATTGAAAGGAATGGAAAGACTTGAAATGATCCGCTCTGCTACCTTGGAGGCATGCGTCGAATCGCTGTGGGTTAGCAGCAGTAAGAACTCGTCTCCACCAAGCCTGCAAACCATATCGGTATCCCGAATATGTCCGGTCAATCTTTCGGCAATTCCCCTCAAAAGTAAATCACCAGCACTATGGCCAAAAGCATCATTTACCTCTTTGAAGTTGTCCAGATCGATAAACATAATCGTTAGAGGATTCATACCTTCATTTATGTATTGTTCAAACCGCATATTGAACATGGCCCGGTTGGGCAAGGCGGTCAGTTCATCATGGTAGGCCAGGTATTCTACCTGTTCCTCCAGCCTCTTCCGCTCTGTTATGTCTATTATAACTCCCGCTAATCGCTCAAGATGCCCGGTACTGTTAAAAAAGGGGTTCCCCCGGATCTGCGTCCACCGGTACTCTCCATCGCTGCGGACAATCCGACATTCTACCGTAACGCTTTTCTTGTCCAAAACCATTTCTTTTTGGGCCTTCATAATCCGCGATTTGTCCTCAGGTAATACAATATCTGTCAACATCCGATAGTCGCCTTCAAAAGCTTCCGCAGGCATTCCGGTAATATGAATGATACCTTCGGACAGCTGCATGACGCCTCCGCTCAAATGATATGACCAGGTAGCGATTTCAACATTCTCCAAAATGTTGCGGAGTTGACTGCCGCTCTGTTCTGCCTTCAGCCAGAGAGATTTGATAAATTTGGTGAAATAGAGACAGAATGCGGTTGCAAACAATCCAAAAACGACGACATAGGCAATATCGCTGCGGTCAACTCCCGCAAACATTTCATCGTGCAGCACATTGAACATATAAATAGCGGTTGCAAGGTACAAAGCACCAGCGAGTAAGACGGCCCTATAATCAAGATATATTAAAGCAAACAAAGGAATCAGGCCTAGAAAAATGAAGTTGACCAAATAAGGATAGTTTAAAGTAAGCGCCAGCAAAAACACATATAACGAAGTAATCATCAAAAACATCGTCAGTTCCGAGAAACGTTTGCTTGCCACAAGCAGCAGCAAAACAATACCCAGCCCCAGGCCGACGGGGGGATATAGGACATAGATGCTCTGGTCCACAACCAGATTTACCACTAGAGAAATTGCATAGAAGCCCCACAGCAGCTTCAGTATCAATACATTTCGCCGGTGAATTTCTTGTTCCCTGTTCATAATCTAATTCACGTCTCCAAAAATAGTAATAAAGAACTAGATTTTCTTACTTCCATATTACACCTTTGGGAATTATAAGGGTACTGTTTTGTGAAAAATTATGATTTTCAGCAGTTTTATCTGCCTTATTGAGCGTAATCACCGGAATAATTGATCAAAGAAGCATCCTGAACTCCATTAATATCGGAAATCGAATGAAGGAACGCCGTATTGTCGTCCCTAAGTCGCAGTTCAACCGTAAGTTCGGTAAATTCCCTTCTTACCGTTTTTGACTTTAGGCGATACGGTAACTTGCGCAGTTGCTCCCTAACCTCATTCGCAGCCTCTTCTGTGTGGCGGATGATCAGCAGGAAAGGCTGCTCTCTGATTTTGCGGCGAGATAGCCATAACAAGGTCACTCCAATTAGTAATGAACCGAATAAGGCAATCGGATACAACTTCGCCCCCGATGCAATTCCTGCCGCAAGAGCCCAAAACATATATACGATATCCAGAGGGTCTTTTACAGCGTTCCGGAATCTCACGATGCTCAAGGCCCCTACCATTCCGAGCGAAAGCACGATATTCGTACTGATCGTCATGATGACCAATGCTGTAATCATCGTCATTAGAACAAAGGATACATTGTAGTTGTAACTATATACAACTCCTCGAAATGCCTTTTTATAAACCCAAAAAATAAACATCCCGATAATAAAAGCACATAGAAGTCCTAAAAAAACGTCAATATAAGATATATTACGAAAAGCCTCCAGATTTAGAACGCTCTTTTTGATAATGTTATCAAAATTCAGGTTATCTCCCACTTTGTTTCCCCCTGTAATTATTCTTTAAAGTGCCGATACCGGGCTTCCCGACAAATGACATACTTTGAAATAGAAGAACGGACATGTTTTTCCGTCTCAATGATTTGACGGACATGAACGGGCAAGAATGAGTCATACTTGACTTCCATAATGGTCAGCGGGCCCATAATCGCTTCCCTTAACACCATGGCTTCGTCAAACAAGTCTACGGTATTAACACCCGCCGATAGCATTTTATCAAAGGTAATTCTTACATTACCCAGATCGTATACATAAGCTTCCCTAATATAATCGACGATTACAACGGGGCGAAACGCTCGATGCACCAACGCTGTCCGAAATTGCTGTACCAACGCTTCTTCCCTCTTTGAGAGAATTTCTGCGTCTCCATTCATGATAGACTCGTATTCCCTGTGTGTTAGCCGGGCTGCATCCTTACATACATAATCACCGTACTTACTTTTCCGCTCCAAAGAAATATGGTCCTTACTTCCGTTATATATGCGGATCCTGTACTTCTCTCGCGCAAAAACTCCATTGTTCTTATCGTGCAACGAATGGTCATGAACCCCGTCGAAATACAGGCTGCGTATGCCGTAGCCCTCCCGGCCGGGCGAATGGCTGTCCATCCGAAGCAACGCCGCGGCCTTTTGGCTGAGAGAAAGGTATTCGTGTGTGTTCAGATAATATTTGAATTCATGACGCAGCTTTCTTCCTTGAAATTGCACAGTTATTCCACCTCAAATTCCCTTATTCCATAATAGGGCTGTTCCTCAGTATCGAAATATTTGTCGAAGGCGATCTGCGAATGCCCCTGAGTATCACGCACGATTACCTTCCAGTAATAGATTCCTTTCGGCAGCCCGTCCAGCGTGACAGTATTATTAGAAAGGTCCTTTTTAGTAGTGACAACCTGAGTAAATTCAGGGTCTTTAGCTACGGATAAGTCATATAGAAGGTCATCCCCTTGGAAGTCATAAGACAACCCCCAACTATACGTCTGTTTACCGTCGGCTTCGGTCTTCACATCGTCCAAATAAAATGGCTTAGGCTTCTCCAAATCTTCTAGAAACAGCTTTTTCCCCATCTCCGGAACCTGGGCGATATACTTCATCTCCTCCGATAATCGGCTCGTCATTTGCGGCAGAAACTTAATATCAGGTGCGCTTTCCAAATAAGGTTTTACCGTACCTTCATAAAGCTTCATTTGGGCCGTCACCGTATCCTTATTAATGTATTTGGACACTTCTTCGATCTTATCCTTGAGCTGCTGAATATGAGCCTCACTTCGGAAATAACGATTGTGAAGTACGCTTCCCCAATAGTTACTGAGTCCGTTCTGGTAATCACTGATACTCATCTCCATTCGCTGGACACCCCAAGCCCCGTCATAATCCCACGGGAGAAAGTACCATTTGTCCGAATTTAAAGGGGAATACAGATAGAAGTTATTCGCGTCCGTATCCATATTGTCCGTCAATATATTTACGGCCAGCCAGGTCAGGTAATTATCCAAATCAAAATGCTCTTCAATGACTTTATCAATAGGTATCGACATATCGTTGACATCGTTCAGCATAGCAATAAGCTTGTCATGGTCCTCATATCCTTTAATCTCGAGAATCGACTCAAAAGCGGCCTTGTCATACCCTGGGTCCGATAGTTCTTTGATTTGATCCGGATAACGAAAAAATTCGAAGAAAGCTACTTTATAAAGCTGACCGTAAGGGTCAAGCCAATGCGATTTTAAAAACATTTCATTCGGTTGTTCGATTTGAGTATAGAGTCCGTAATTTTCGTAGCCGCCAGGATTAGCCCCTTCGGATAAGTCCTTCACATACAGATGGACGAATTGAGTTCTCAAACTGGTGATATCCGGAACCTTCTCCAAGAGGTCGAACGTCAGTTTATTGCGAATTCTTGAGAAGTCAAAGGCATGTTTGTTCAAATTAATCGTCCGCTGGTTCAACCAGGTTCCCGCTTCTTCATTCAGGCGAATCTTATAAGACTTCTGCGAAGCATACCGAGCCGTATTACCACGCAGACTAATTTTGCCGTTGAACTCGCTGATTCCGTAACCGAACATCCCCTGCTGCGGTCCGCTGCCGTCGACGGCCCCCTCCTGAACAATAACCTTCATATTATCCTGACTGTAATGATCGGTAATCCGATTCAATGCATACCAATTGAGCCCGGTCTTCGCTTTCTCCTGGTTCTGCGGAAGAACCGTTACATACAACGCTTTTATCGAAGAATCTTCATCCCGTTCATAAACCCGCTTATCTTCTTGAAGACGACTGATATCCTGCTCCATCTTCTCCGATCCGACGACGGAGGCTGCTACCGCTTCGCCCGAGACAGTGCCGGAATCAATTGATGATGTTGCTGTACAAGCGCTCAGCAAAACAGCGAGTAGCGAGACCGAAACAATAATAGAGAGCGACTTTCCGGGAATTTTGCGGAATGTCTGGTTCTTTGGCCGCATAGTGTGCATGGGCTGCATACAGAAGGTAAAGTAATCAATATTGCCAAGCACTTGCATCAGCCTGTAGATCGCCGCAGCTAACCCTAAAAAGGAGGCGATAAACATCCCTAATCCGTCACTGTCTGTTTTATAAGTCGCATAAGAAATGGCCACGTTCAGAACGACGAACAATAGGCTAATCCAAAGAACTCCTTTGCGATCATCAAAGTACATTAACAAATGCAATAGGACGAACATGATGATGAATAGGAAATAACCAAGGGCCAGAATCGTAAAGATATCGATCTGCTCCATCGTAAATCCCGTTCCCGGCAGGAATTTCATTCCCAGAGCAAGCGAGATTATCGTAAACAACAACTGCACTTCGGTCAGAAAGCTGATTTCCAGCATCAAGGTTCTCTGCATCTCCTTCTTGGCCCTGCTCATCTCCTGATAAGTTCCGCCATGAATTACCTGATTGTAATACGTTCTGAATTTCTCATAAAAGCGGGTCTCCACAGAGACCACGAAGGTGACCAAGGTGGGAATGACCGAAACAAAAGCATAAAATACCGGCAAGTCATAAAACGGCGACGTCCAAAATTGATCGCTGACCAGCGTCCCCTTAGAGCTAAACCAGTACACAAAGCAGTGAACATAGATCCCGGCATACATAAATGTGCCGATAAAAAACAAGGACGGATACTTCCTAAAATACGAGAAGAAAGCAAAATAAAGCCGCTCCTGTCTCGCTGGAAATACCTGTTCAAAATGAAAGGATGACAACAGTGCGATTAGCACGAATCCAACATCAATGGCGACCAATGCCGCCGTTGCCGGGTTTATTTCCGTATAACTTAGCAGAATCCAGCCTGCGACTACCGAGACTAACACTCCAACAGCGAAGGTTCGCACTATTCTTACGTAATCCTTGAGAGCCGACAAATAAACCGACTGAAACCAGATCACTACCAGAATCATAAAAAATAAATACGCGGCTAATTTATAACCCGGAGTCGCCGCTACGCCCCGAAGAAAGAGCCAGGCCGTTAATCCGCTGAAAGGAAGACACACGGCTAAGGCCCCATAATAAGACGATAGGATCCGGTCATATTTCTTTTGGAAGATCATATCCGCAATATACCGGGTCAATACCATAGATAAACCGCTCGTAATAATAATCGAGAATATGAAGGCGTATTGCACCGTGGCAATGTACAATTCCCAATCCAAGTAGCTCGCCTCATTGAAGGTCATCAACCGTTGCAGCACTACAATCAGAAACATGCTTAGGATCATGGGCCCGACAGTAGTTAAGGCTGAGAAGGCATAGGCCTTTACGTTGTTGAGAAGTCCTTGTTCACGAAACAATTTTCTTAATTCAAACCCGATGCCGGCCATAACGCACCTCCTTCAAAGAAGCGTATAAATTTCGGTAATTTTCAATAAAGTCGTGGTGCTGATAATGAAGCGTCACTCTTTGTAACGCGTTTCTCCCCATCTCTTCCCGAAGTTCCCGGCTCCTGCAAAGTTCGATAACCCGCTGGGCCATAAATTCATAATGCATGACGGGTACTACGAAACCGGCAGGCCCGATGCCGTCATCAACTCCATAGAGAAGTTCCTTGCAACTACCCACGTTTGTGGATACGAACGGCTTGCCGCTGGCCATGCCCTCCAATACAGCCAAAGGCTGTCCTTCGCTAATACTGGAAAGCAGGAGAATATCCATATGCCCCAAATAATCCTTCACTTTGACTTCACCTGTAAACTCGATATCCTTAACCTGAAGGGATTCCACCATTTGAAGACACTCTTGGAAGTAGGTGTCGTCCTCTTCTGTTGGACCCATGATGGTCAATGTGGCATTCGGCACCTCGCGTTTAATCAAAGCAAAGCTTTGGATCATCGTCTTGATGTCTTTGATCGGAACAATGCGGACAACAGCCCCGATTCTTATCGTTTGTTCATCCGAATTTTGATTATTGGTATAGCCGCTATCTATGTGGACTCCATTCGGAATGATGGCGATCTTCGAACCGTCGCAGCCAAGTTCCATTTCAATTTCCTTATTGCGGTTAAACAAGGTAACCACTTGGTCCGCCGCTTCATAAATACTGCTCGACAAGGTATAGAAATACTTGATCCATAAATCTTTAAAATATCCCTTTACCCAATCCGCCTTAATGATTTCCTCTTCCCGTTCCCGTGAATAAATGCCGTGCTCCGTCAAAATAAGCGGTTTTCCATACAGATGCTTGGCCAGCGTTCCAATAACACCTGCATAACCGGTTGAGACGCTATGATAGATATCCGCCTCGGGAACTTCGTTCCGTATCGTAAGAAAAAGCGGGAGGATCATCGAACGAATCGTCCAAAACATTTCGGTAAACGGCACCAGTTCATACTCCGTCCGGCAAATCTCCTCAACCATATCGAAATAGTTCTTACTGGACAAAAAATCAGCCGTATGGTGAAATTGGCGGGAGCGAATCAAATCGAAAAATCCCCCCCAATCCACTGTCGCCCTGCCGCTGATTAGCGAACTCAAAATCTCTTCTTCCTGCTTGCTAATCCGGAATCGGCTTCCCCATTCGCCCGTTTCATCCAGATAGGCATCCAGAAACACTTCCTTCACCTCGATGATATTGGCCGGAAGCTGATATTTGAATTTTCCCCGATTTTTGCTCTGTGCCCCAATCGAATAAATAATGAATTCATGTTCCGACAACTGCGACGTCAAACTATGAATCCAGCTGGACACCCCTCCGGTGATATAGGGATACGATCCCTCGGCTATTATACAAATTCTCATAATGTTCAATCGCCCAATCCTATTTCAAATTTGTCCTCGGTCACTGTCACTAGAAATACCTGATCGTCGATTTTTGTTACAGTACAATTCTGAAGCCGGCCTATACGGCGCTCAGTCCGCAAAATGAAGAAATTATCCTGCTCAAGGTGGGATACTTCTCCCTTAATGCTGTTTGCGCCCTTCTCCCAACTCACTGTGGAGCCCAGTACATCCTCCATATCCAAGGCAGCTTCTGTGGAAGTCATGGCCCGGAGCCACGGATAAGTCGTCCGGAGTCGCTCCAATTTCAATGTAAATCCCTTATACAATTCCTCCCACGATAAACTTTGGCCTCTCATTTCATCGAGGATATCGTCAGGGTGAATAAAGTGTGAGTAGAACCCGAGAGAGGTAATCGCGTTTGCCTCCGCCCACTGTTCGAATGGAGAATCCATATAACCCGAAGAAATTCTCGGCATTTCAATAATTCCGTCCGGAGCGACCTCGAATTCTTGAACGTAAGACACCTTGTTAATATCTTCTTCGTACAAAGAAGAAATGACCGTTAAATTGGGCCAAGCCTGCTTCAAGGCTTCGCGTCCTACCGAATCCAGCATATTGGAAGGAGGAATATAGGACATGATCTGGTAATTAGGAAAAGCGCGATGCGCAAATTCCAGCACCTCGGCTACGGCTTGCTCCATCTTCTCTTGGGACTTCCAGACCTTATACTCGTAATAATCCGCAATTCGCAGATCCGTCTGCAGGGACTGATGGTTATAGCCGTGAATTCCAATTTCACCACCGCTTTTAATGACCTCCCGCCCGTACGAAATCAAATTGTAACGATCTTCGTCCGCAGGATATTGGAAAGGTCCTTCTACATCATTCTGATAAGATTGAATAATTCCCGCCGTATACTTTAACCCGGCTCTCTTGGCAGCCTTCAGCATGTCAGGCCACCAGATCTCCCTATAAAATTGCTTGATATCCTTGTGATAGACGTCATAGATGGAAGGCACGCTCCCTTCCGGGATGGGAGAAGGAAAATCGTCGATATAGATCAGCTTAGAATTAAAAACCGGGTAAATATAATCCGGTTCCAGCATGCTGATCGCCCCTGAGAATAACCCACGGTTCACCTTCTCCTGCAGCATCGTCCCGTTCATAACCAGGAATGCACCGTCGCCGTATTCCGTTCTCCAGATCAGCGGATTGCCGTCCATCGCCGACGCCAGTAATTCTGATCTCCCGTCGATTTCAACCACGTTAGAGATGTTTACGAAATAGGGATCATTCGACTTATAGCCCTTTTCTCCGATTAATATATTGGAATTCAGCTCAATCCCTTTAGCAGGATAAGTCCCCCCCACCGAAACGATGCCTAATTTCCGATATAACTGATAAAAGGCAGAGTCTGTCTCCAACTGGCTTGTAAACAGCACATAACCACCCTGTTGCACATAATCAGAAACAGCCAATATGTTTCCGATCGGATCCAGTTGTTGATTCGTTATGATAGCAGCCGCACAGCCCTCTAGACGGATCGCTGAGCCTGAGGATGTGTCCGTAACCGCTGTTTTCTTCTTCATGTACTGCAGCATCCGGCTCGTGTTATTCTTGACACTTACACTGTATTCATCCTCGGAATCATAGAAGATGCAGTAATCCGGACCCGAGAACTCCAGCGCCTGAATCTCCTCTGCAGTCGCCACGCGGAGTTGCCGTTCCTCCGCCATACTACCATTGCGGCTGAATTGCAGAACATACTGGGAACGGGCAATTTGCAGCGCCAATGCCAACACGATAACGGCAGCCAAGATGACGTAAACGTTTCGTTTTAAATTAAATCCGTCTTTCACTGTAGGCGCCTCCTGACCAATACCTCACCAGCGTTAAAGCCCGATTGGAAAGTGTAAGCGGCGATTTCTTCAGTAACTCCAGAACGGTTTGTACATTATCATAGGATCGCATATGATAGTAAATCTTCACCAAGCCAAGATACGCCTCCTCGCTTTGCGGGAATCTCTCCAGGTACAACTGCGCGGTACGCTCGGCTTCCCGCAAGAGCCCAAGCTCCAGCTCCGACTCCATTTTCCCTTGATAAGCCGATTCCACCCCCGGATCAATTCCGATCAATTCATCCAGGACTTGAATATAGGAGACTCTATAGTTTCTCAGCGTCTTTTCATCCAGAAACCCGCTATTCATATATTGATCCAGCACTTCTCCGTATGCCTGCAGCACTGCTGGATCCTGTTTATTCGATTCATATTGGACGGAGAGCTCCTGCATGGAAAGAGTCAGCTTTCTTTTGATTTCCATTACGGCGCTCACAGCATAATGAGAAGTCTCGGTATCTTCATTACTGATTGCCTTTTTAAGAATATCCATGTACTTAAAGGCGTCCTGTTTCAGCACTTGAATCATAACTCTGCGCCGGTCTGCATGCTCATTAACCAATAGCGCCTCCTCAATAGAGACCACGTTCAGTTCCTCCGCGGAATTAAACTCCATTTGGATCGCCGATAACTGCTGCCCCTTCCCGTCATGCTCGAACAATTCTTCCATTTGCTCCGGACTCGCCGGCCGCAACCATGATTTAGGCCAAAATAACGGAAACAACCACCCGATCAGAGGGAAAGCGGCGACAAGCACCCATCTCAGAACCCAGTTACGCGGCGTTTGACGATAGCGTACCCATAACAAGATACCCGAGATGAGTATGTATACAATAAGCACCCACTCAACCATAGGTAACTTCCTCTTCAAGTATTTTCAAGAATATATTCCGTTCCGCGAAACGTTCCAAAATCCGTGCAACGTCCTCAGGTCCCGTATTCGATAACAGAATCATCAGCTCATTCGCCGCTCCGAGTCCGATATAATCCGTTTCCCTCAGCAGGCCTTTAAGCTTATTTGAAAAGTCTCTGAGTGAATCAACGTGACCGCTTTGGATTAGAAGTGAATAATTGATGTTAAGCTTCTCTTTGGCCATTCTCTTATTCCTCAGAATCGACTGAAACACTTCATTCGTCAGGATCGAAGAGTCTTCCACATAACGCAAACTTTCAGTCGCCTCCACATAAGAGAATGCTCTCGATAGAGAGGAGGATACCAATTCAACCGTAATCTTGAACAAGTTTTGATAATACAGAGAAAAGTTCTCGAACGGAATATCGTCCAATGCAATGATGGCTACCGTCTCGCCGCGTCTTTGAACCGGAGCGACCATTAGTGGAACGCCAGGTTTGAGTTCCCGGTTGACATAAATCTGGTCGCCGAGAAACACTCGACCGACATAATCATGTTCCTCCACTTTCAGCGATTTTGCCGTTTCCTCACCGATATTCATTGAATGCGCCACCAGCCTCAAGTAGTCGCGATTCGAATTTGCGATGTAGATGGACACGGCCCGTGTATTCATAATAGATTCGATCACATTGACCGTAGAAACAAAGATTTCATCCGGTTCCAAGCTGTCCAATTCTTTGGTAATCGAGTGAATTTTACCGAAGCTGTCCCCGCTATTCATAATTCGCTGTTGCAGCTCGTTCTTAACTTCCCGGACCTCCCGGTACACGCCGTTAAGAAATTCATATTTCTCGCCAAGCTCTTTAATTTCGATATCTTGGGAGGCAATCTTACCGTTTTTGCGTTCAACCGCATAACCGACCACAAGGCCGATGCATAAATAAATGGCAATTTGAAAGAAAAAGTCCGTATCGTACAGCATGGAGACGAGTTCATGTCCATTAAGCAGCCGCTGATAGGTCAACAAACAAACGGACAACGCAACAGCCATAATCGACTGACGATTGCCATACAAAATTCCGATGATGGTTATGTAGAACATCTTGATGTCAATGAATGAATAGGCCATATCCCACTGACTTAAAGTGAGCCAAGATATCAAAATGAAAGCGAGTAAATTCTCAAGATAGGGTTTGAATACTTGGATAAAATAGCGAGTACGTGATGTGGGGTTTGGTGCTTGGTGTGTAGTTTCAAGGGATGCGGAGTGTTGCTGTCTAAACCATTCGTACGTTTTGGTTAAACCTTGCCTGAGCCCGTACATTGGCGTCCAGTCAAGGTCCTTCTTGATATTCTCGTTACTGAGCACGGACCGATGAATATCCCCGCTTCTGGCACCCTGATAAATAAGGTCCGGTTCCGTGCCGTGCAATTCTTCAAACAATCTGATCAGACTGTTTACAGAAGTCTCTGTTTGGGTAGATAGGTTATATACGCCCATAAGCTGCGAATACGACGCCCTATAAATAGCATCGGCTATATCTTCTACATAGATAAAATCCCGGGTTTGCTCTCCATCGCCGTGGATATGTATGTTTTGTCCTGCAATGATCCGGTCTGCAAAAATCGAAATTACTCCACCTTCTCCAATGCTGTTCTGGCGCGGGCCATATACATTGGAAAACCGGAAACACAGCGTTTCAAGGCCGTACAGATCTCTCCACTTCTGACAATAAGTTTCGCCCACCCATTTGCTCATTCCGTAAGGCGAAATAGGGCTGCATGGTGCTGATTCCGGCAGAGGGACATCCTCGCTTGTTCCATAAACCGCGGCTGAGGAGGCAAATATAAACTTCTTGGCGCTATATTTACTTGCCAGACTGAGCATGTTTATCAGACCTAAGACATTCGATTTGGCATCCTGCCTGGGATTCTCAACAGAGGTAGCCACATTTACCTGTGCGGCCAGATGAACGACGACATCAAATCGATTTGATGAGAAGATTTCCTCGCATTTTTGATCCTCGACGGATAACTGATACCCCCGGTGCTTGAAGTTAACATTGTTCAGTTTACCGGATGACAGGTCATCGATAATAAAGACCTCGTAACCCTCTTTATGAAACCTTTCCGCAACATGGGATCCGATAAAGCCATATCCGCCTGTTACTAAAACTTTCATTCTACCACCTCTTCTTACTGAGATCGTCAACTGAAATCTTCAATTTTGTAATATTTGTCACTGTCTTTGAATCCATATAATATCATAGATGTTAAATATGCACTACCAATTTTTAACTACAAAAACCCGACTCCAGACGGATTTCAGAAAAAAGACATATCCTGATCCGTCCAAAACCGGGCCAATTTATTCAGGTCCATTTAACTGTTTTACGAGCAAAGCAGTTTCATTTGAGAATCTCTTGAACCGCGGTCATATCTCCACTCTTGGGCAACTTATACTTATCGGAGTCGTTCCATACGTAGCCTATTTTTACAATACTGTTTTGTGTGAGTTTTCCAAGGTCACTCCAAGGCAAGTAGACTTCCAATAGATCGTCCGAGAGAAAATAATTGGGCGAATCCGAGTAGCTCTTCAAAAATTCCCACTTCCAAACCGTTCCGTTCGAACCGTTATACCGGTACAATCTGCCGTTCTCGAGAAGATAATCCGCTCCGCTCGATTTCCAATAAGGCGCTTTAAATCCCGTATTTATATTATTATCCGCATTAATGAACAACTGGCTCTTGGTGGTTAACTCGCTCCCTTGAACAAGAATATATAAAGAGAAGGCATCCTTTGCTGCCTTCATCGACGAAGCTTTACCAGATCCTGTAGAATGTACTGGAATCTTGCTCCAGTCCTCTGCATCGCCGTCAATCGTAATTGATGGAGCGGGAGTGCCAATATTCGACCCAGAGAACTCTACAGCTCCGATATCGATGGCTGCTCCCCGAATTCTGACGGATCCCGTCAGATCATGTTCTCCTGGATTCAATGCCGACCCTTTATCGATGGCAGGCGACCCCTTTTTCAACTGAATATCATGGGCCGCCTTATTCGCAAACAGCGGATTTCCGAACAAGGAACGGGTATCATTTCCCGTACCTTGTTTGTAGGAAGCCAGCGAGCTATAGCTCTTTCCTACCCATTTCCACTGGCTGCCCGCCGTTCCTGTTGAGTTATAGTACAGATTATAATCAAATTGATTATTCGATCCGCTGCTATTCAGTTTATTAACCGACAGCTTTCGTGAATTACTAAAAATAATGTTGTTTTTGAACTGATTGTCAGTATTGTTCCATTGCAGAGTGATATCTCCATATCCTTGTCCCAAACTGTCATTCTCCACGAAAGTGTTGTTCACAATTACGTTCTGCGACGCTCCGCCGTTGCTCGAGCTTGAGCCTCCCATAATCAGTCCGGCGCCGTAGTTGTCATGAATATAATTATTTCTGACAACGATGCCGCTGGTCGTTTTTCCTCGCTTTTCACTGGCAAGTTCAATCCCAAAATCACTATTGTAAATCTCGTTTCTCTCGATGATCACCTTTGTCGCGCCATCGGCGTATATTCCACCTGCAGCGTGAATCCCGGTTCCATAAGCCTTATTCCCGGAAGAATCGATGCGATAGACTATATTCCCGGAAACTACCCCATTTCGAGTCTGATCCACGCATGAACCAGAGCAAGCCCCATAAAATCCGGCTAGTTCAATGCCGATATTGTTATTCTCATAAACCCGGTTATTGGTTACCGAGAACCCGTCGATATTGCCGCTTAATGTCAGCGACTCGCTCTTTCCAGTTATCAGATGATGGACCTGATTTCCGCTGATCACCAATCCTGTAATTGCATTGGATGTATTCCCAAGTACGTGGATGCCGTGCCCGTTTCCATCTTTGGAGGTATTCTCAATATGGTGAACATTATTATTCAGTATTTCAATCTGGCTGCTTCCGTCCTTTACCCGAATACCGGCCGGATCTGCTGAGGAGCTGGACGTGGATAAGTTTCGAATTTCAAAGCCGGCGATTGTAACAAAATTAACATTAGAAAGCTGCACCAAGGCCTGACTTCGTGATAACGAGAGCCCTGTCCCGTCGATAATCGGGGTTTCCTTTTCATAATTTCGAAACGTAATCCGGCCGGATTCCGCCGACCCGGAAACTTTGATGTTTACGAATTCGTTGTATACACCACCTCGAACATACACGGTATCACCCGGTCTGACAGAATCCGACGCTTTCTGGATAGTTCGCCAGGGCGCCGACAAAGTTCCCGGATTGTTGTCATTTCCCGACGTAGCCACATAGTAGACCGTTCCCATTGCGTCAGCAAATACACTATTGGATTCGCTTATATATAATGAAGCAGGATGATTGATAAATAGAAGTAAGGCGAGGCACAATGCTCCGGATAACCACCTCTTTAAAGTTCCCATCTCTCACACCTCTCTTCTTTGTTTCCTAGAAAATACCATCCTCATTTAGAGTTGTCCATAGGCAATGACTTGCCTGAATTAAATTCGGGTTTATTACCGAATACATTTTTGCATGTTCAAGCGTCGGTTGTTAAGCAATATCTAATGAAAAATCCCCTTCCGCTCAACAAGGAAGAGGCATCCTGCCAGATGTCTTCATTCTCTTGTCTTACTAGAAAGGGGATTCCTATACTTATGCATTATATTCTTTCATATTCCTGCTCAATATATACTTGCTTAAGGCACGTATTGCTGGACGATGCTTGTTACCTGCCCGTTCTCTATCGTCAAATGATACGGAAACTCTCTTACATCGAGAACCCCGGTGTTCTGGAATAGGCTGAACAGCTTCTCCAAGCTTATTTGTTCATTCCACGAAATATCGACATCCTCAGGATTTCCTGTATGATCATAGATTTGCATAAAGACCTGGGCATTCGCAGCGACCGGATAGAGTTCCAGTCGGTCGTCCTCATTTACGATATAATAGCCGTCCGGAGGACCGTCGATGCCGGCATCCGGTTCCATTTTGGCGAACACGTCCTCGGCTTCCTTCCCGGAATACCATTCTATAGGATCAACCGTGAGCACACCGCCGTCCGGCCGAAGTTCCAACTGATCGATATAGACCGTTAAATTTTGCGATTCCCGGACAACATCCGGCGACTTATCCGACTTGGCGGCTCCAGAGCTGGACGTAGTTAGCGAAGACATTACGACGACAAGGAATATGGGGAGCAAAACCGTCATTAATTTTCTCATTGCTTAGTTCCCGCCTTTCCGGTCTTCGGCATGATCGCGAATGCACTTTCGCTTAACTCCGGGATTATGCCTTTAGAGGTTGTTCAAAAAGTCATCTTTCCATGACGATGCAAATCATGATGAGGGCTCGACGTCGAATCTTGAATTCAGCCGGGCCTTCCGTTGCTCACGTACCCCATGTACGCTCCGCTACTCAGTCCCTAACTTCATCCAACCTTCTTGGTCCTGAAAACCTGACTTATTGAATTCGTACTTTAAGTATAAATAACCTTTTCCCAAACAATGAAACATAGCGTGTTGCTTCTATATTCATTATATGACCCGCCAAAGGGAAAAGGATCACAATGAGGTTAAATCTGGTGACAAAATTTTATTCATTGTATCCGTTTTAATGCGCCGGGAAGAATGCCAGCTGAATAATAAAGATCACCCCGAATACATAAAGCAGGGGATGAACTTCACGTCCTTTTCCGCTAACCAGCTTCATCACAGGATAGGTGATAAACCCGACGGCGATACCGGTCGCGATGCTTGCCGTCAGCGGCATCATCAGCAAAATGGCGAAGGCCGGGAAAGCCTCGTCAAACGATTTCCATTGAATGCGGGCCAATCCTTCCATCATAAAGCAGCCGACGATGATGAGCGCCGGAGCGGTGATGGCCGGCAAGGAGGAAATCGCCCCCATCAGCGGCGACACAAACATCGACAGCAGGAACAGAACCGCCACGACCAGCGAGGTCAGGCCCGTCCGCCCGCCGGCAGCTACGCCGGTAGTCGATTCGATGAACGCGGTCGTCGGGCTCGTGCCGAACATAGAGCCGACCGTCGTTGCCGTTGCATCCGCCAGCAACGCCGATTTGGCGCGCGGGAATTCCCCGTTCTGCATGGTGCCGGTTTGTTCAGCCACGCCGATCAGAGTGCCAGTCGTATCGAACAGCGTCACGAGCAAGAAAGCGAATACGGTGGAGTACAGGCCTTGAGTGAAGACACCGGCAATGTCCATGTCGAAGAAGACCGGCGTCGGAGGCGCCGAAACGAGGCCGCTGTCAAAATGGAGCTGACCCGTAAAATAGCCGATCAACGCGGTCAGCGCCATACCGATAAACAGGGCGCCCGGTATCCGGCGTGCCATGAGCACAAGCGTAACGAAGACGCCGAAAATCGTCAGCAGCGTTACCGAACGGTGCAGATCGCCAAAGGTGACGAGGTTGTCCGGGCTGGCGACGACGATGCCGGACATTTTCAGGCCGAGAAAGGCGATGAATAGCCCGATGCCGGCAGTGATGCCGAACTTTAGCGAGTCGGGAATCGCGCGGATCAGCGCCTCTCTGAGCCGGGTGAGGCTTAAGAGCAGGAACAGGACCCCGGCAATAAACACGGTGCCGAGCACGATTTGGTAAGTCAAGCCGGTAGATGCGACCACGCTGGTGAAATAAGCATTGAGCCCCATCCCCGGAGCAATGGCGATCGGATGATTTGCGAACAGCGCCATGAACAGCGTGCCGACGACGGCAGCGATGACCGTCGCCATGAACACTTGGTCGAACGGGATCCCGGCGGCATGCAAAACGGCGGGATTGACGACCAGAATATACGCCATGGCCAGAAAGGTGGTCAGCCCTGCCAGCAGTTCGGTTTTCACATTGGTGCCATGCTGTTTTAATTTGAAAAATTTATTCATGTGGCTCTCCCTTCTTAGGTAAACATTTCATGTTGTTCAGCCCTTTAGTATTCTCCATCTATCCCCTATCGTCGTCAAGCGATTCGTGATTAATTCCACAAGACCTTCGATTTTAACAATTATTTATAAAAAAATAACTCCCTCCCCATGAAAATCAATGATATATTGGTCCTTATGAAATATTAACCAGTTTCATTTTCTATTTAGAGTCAAAGGAGACCGATTACTATGATCAGCAATGAAGCAAAACCTAAGGTCGCCTTGATTACCGGCGCCAGCCGGGGAATCGGCAAAGCGATCGCACTTGAGCTCGCCAAAGCGGGGCACCACCTGTTCATCAACTATTACGGTGATGATAAGGAAGCCGCCGACGTTCAGCGGCAAGCGGAAGCCCACGGCATACGGGCCGAAATCTACAACGCCGATGTCAGTGATCCTGTTCAGGTGCAATCCATGTTCGCCGCGCTGGACAGCGCGTTCGGCCGGATCGATATCCTCGTCAACAATGCGGGAATCGCCCAAACCTCCAGCCTGACGGAGATGACGAACGAACAATGGGACCGGATGATCAAAATTCATCTTTACGGCGCCTTTTATACTTCGCGCGAAGCGGCCCGCCGGATGCTGGAACAGAAGTCCGGCAAGATCATCAACGTCACATCGGACCTTGCCAGCCAAGGCGCAGCCGATCTGTCGCACTATGCTGCGGCCAAGGGCGGAGTGACCGCCTTCACTAAGTCGCTCGCTCGGGAGCTTGCCCCTTATGTGCTCGTGAATGCTGTCGCTCCGGGCGGCACCTTCACCGATGTTCGTTCCTCTCTGGAGGAAAGCGACAAGAACGATGCCCGCTATTTGCTCGGCCGGCTCGCATTCCCGCAGGAGATCGCCAAATCGGTGCTGTTCCTCGCCTCGGACGATGCGAACATCTATACCGGCCAGGTGCTCGGCGCCAACGGCGGCAGCGTTATGAACGGATAACAGGCTAACTGTTACCTCCTCGAATATACGTGATAAAACGAACAAATCCCGATAAGCATTCGCCTTTCCGGCGGAGCCTATCGGGATTTGTTCAATTGTTGCAGCATAAATTTATGTCGGCTGTTACGGCTCCCATATTACGGTGGGTAGCCCTTAACTGCTTATCTAAATTGAGATTACCAGGCGTATGCCTTTGGCGCCTCTCCGCCCGGTCCCGGGAAAATCTCATCCAGCGCCTTCAAAGTATCCTCGCTCAGCTCCAGTTCAACGACGCGCAGCGTATCCTCAAACTGCTGGAGCGTACGCGGCCCGATGATCGGCGCGGTTACCGCCGGATGGGCCAGCGTCCAGGCCAGAGCCACGTTCGCCTCCGACTCGCCGAGCTCCTTGCAGAGGGCTGTGAAGCGCTCCAATTGCGGGCGCAGCTTCTCCTGGCGCTCGCCCTGCTTTGCCGTCCGCGAGCCCGGCTGCGGATTCCAGTTGCCGCCGAGCAAGCCTCCGTCGAGCGGACTCCATGGAATGACGCCGATGCCAAGCTCCTCGGCGGCCGGGAGAACCTCCAGCTCCGGCAGGCGGCAGAGCAGGCTGTATTTGTGCTGCTCGGAGACAAGCCCCAGCAGACGGTGATCTTTCGCTTCGTACTGCGCTTTGACCAGATCGCGGCCGGCAAAGTTGCTGGAGCCGACATAACCGATCTTGCCTTGCTTTAACGGTATATCAAAAGCGTTCCAAAGCTCGCTCCAGGATACGCTCCGGTCTACGTGATGCATCTGATACAGTTCAATATGGTCAGTTTGAAGCCGGCGCAATGAGTCTTCGAGATGCCGGCGGATCTTATAGGCGGACAGCCCTGCGCCGCCGTTCGGGTCCTCATTCGGGTCACCCATTCCCCCATAAACCTTTGTCGCAAGCACTACCTTTTCCCTTCTTCCGCCGCCTTGGGCAAACCAGCGTCCGATAATTTCCTCGGTCCAGCCCCGGTGCGGCGTTCCGCCATACACATTGGCGGTGTCGAAAAAATTCACTCCTGCATCCACGGCCGCGTCCATGATTTTGAACGCTTCCTTTTCCTCGGTACTCGGTCCGAAATTCATCGTTCCCAAGCATAGACGGCTTACTTTCAAACCGCTTCTTCCTAAATTCGAGTACTTCATCGTTACAACCTCCTCGAAATATGATGGCTGGCATAACAGAAGCAGACTACTTCTCCATTATATACCTGAGGGAGGCTTGAACAAAAATAACGGTATGTTTACGCGAATCCGAAGAGATGGACAGTCACGAGCCCGAGCCCGGACAGCACCAGCGAACCGAGCAGTGCGGCCCAGAAAGGCCGGATGCCTAATTTTCGAAATGCCGAGAAATCGACGCCCAGCCCCAAACCGGCCATTGCCATGGCGATCAGGAGATAGGCCGCAGTTACGATCATGCTTGCCGCCTGCGGAGGAACGATTCCCCAAGTATTTATGCCGCTCATCAGAAGAAAGCCGAATATAAACCAGGGGATGGTGCCGACAATTCCACTTCGCGCGGTTTCCCCTTGGTCCTCTTGGCGCGAACGCCGAGGGGTTTTGCGCTGCATCCAGGCTCCCACTAAAAGAGCCACTGGAACCAGCATCGCTACACGGGTGAGCTTCACCACGACCGCCAGGTCGACAGCCGATTCCCCGCCGGGAGCGGCCGCTGCGATAACGTGCGCAATTTCATGGAGCGTCCCGCCCGAGAAAACCCCGTATCCTTCCGGGGTAAGCCCCAGGATCGGATAGAGCAAAATATAGGCCAGTGTAAACATCGTTCCAAGGATGGCTACGATCGCGGCACTGATTGCCGTCTCTTCGTCTCCCGCATCCACTTGCGGGGCGATGGCCACAACGGCGGCCGCCCCACAGATTGCGGTGCCGCAGGCCGTCAGCATACCTAACTTGCGGTCAACTTTGAGCCATTTTGCAAGCCCGTATACGACGAGCAGCGTTACAGTTATATGAAGTAATGCAATGACGAACACACCAGGTCCGGCCCGGACGATATCCCCTAAGTTCAGCCGCATGCCGAGAAGAATAATTCCGAAGCGGAGACATTTTTTGCTCGAAAATGAAACGCCTCCCGCAGCCTTGACCGGAACGCCAAACACGGCCCGCCAAACCATGCCCAGGATAATCGCAATTACAAGCTGGCCCATAATATTTAAAAACGGAATTAGCGACAAGCATTTAGCTGCCGCCGCAAGCAGCAAGGTCAAGCCAAGTCCCTGCACAAAACCTGATTTTTGACTCCGTTTATACGGTCGTGCTTTCATGGATGTCTGTACCGTTTGTGCCATGTTGTTCACTCCAAGCCTGTTGAGTTAGAAAGGATCCGCGCGGTCTGTACGTTCATGTTATCTCCGCAGGCCAGGAAAGTGAAATACGAATCAGCTATCCCTATCATCAGAAATACTAATGATTGGATTGTTGCGATCATGGGGTAGAGATAAAATGGAGTGAGAGAGGAAGTGAAGGACTTGATCGTGGAAACACTTCGCGTATTTGTAACGGTGGCCGAGCAGAGCCATTTCTCCCGGGCGGCCGAACTGCTAAACTTGTCCCAGCCGGGGGTCAGTATGCATATCCGCAATCTTGAAAATGAATTCGGAGCCCAGCTGTTGAACCGCTCCCCTAAGCATGTGAAGCTGACGGAGGAGGGCGAGATCTTGTACCGCCAGGCGAAGCAGATTCTGGCATTGTATGAGGATGCGAAACAGGAAATCCGGCTGCTGCATGAGATTGTGACCGGCTCCATTCATATCGGCGCCAGCTTTACGATCGGAGAATATATTTTGCCGCGTCCGCTGGCGGAGTTTGCCGCAGCCTATCCGGAAGTGGAATTGCAAGTCATGATCGGCAATACGGAGGAGGTCACCCGGGGCGTCCGGCTCAGCCAACTCGATCTCGGTCTGGTGGAAGGCGAAGTTCCCGATCAATCCGATCTGCAGGTTACGCCTTACATGAAGGATGAAATGATCGTGGTGGCCGCTCCCGAGCATCCGCTGTCCTCGCTTCGCCGGGCGGAATGGTCCGATCTGCAGGACAGAGTCTGGGTTTTGCGGGAAAGCGGCTCCGGCACCCGGGCATTCAGCGACCGTTTTCTGCAGGAGCGCGACCTGAGCATGAGACATTCCTATGTCTTCAATAGCAGCCAAGGCGTAAAGGAAGCGGTCGGCGCCGGTCTCGGCATCGCCCTGCTCTCCCGCTGGGTCGTCCGTAAAGAGCTCGCCGTAGGTGAGTTGCTCGAAATCGAAACCAACGGCGCCCCTTTGCAGCGCAATTTCTCCCTGATCCGAAATAAGCAGGCTTCCCCCACTTTAGCCGTGGATATGTTTCTTCAGAAACTGTTGCAGAAGGGTAACTAGCAGAACACTAGAAGGATTATGTACATAGGCGGCGCATAAGTCGGCTTTAAGAAAAATAACGGGATTTTCTGCAGCTAATTTCACCCGATCTCTAGATAAGAAAAAAATAACTGGAAAACCTCCAGTTATTTTTTGTGTTTTTATTACTTTGGGCTAAATACGCTCGGAATAACTGTAGGTTCTGCAGCTAATTCGGCAAATGAAGCATTTACGGACCAATTAGCTGTAGATTTTCCCGTTAATTTAATTCGTTGGCAGGCCAAGATTCAGTCGCGGACCTATTCACTCCCCGGATCTCTCCTCGTTGTCCGATTGCGGCAATGTTGCCTTATTAGCCGGAGCCTGCAAAGACGAGGGCGAAGGCCCTGCCTCGGCCAGACGGAGAGGAGCGGCCGCTTCCGTTGCCATGCCGCTGTCCGAGTCCGCTTCGACATAATGCTTCAGCATAGAGAGCTTGTTCTCCCAGAAGCGATCGAAGTAGGACAGCCAGCGCTTCAGCTCTTGCAGCGGATCGGCGTCAAGCCGATAACGGGTCTCCCGGCCAACCTTCCGTTCCCTTACCAATCCGGCATCCGTAAGAACGCGCAGATGCTTGGAGACGGCAGTCCGGCTCATCGGAAAATGGCCGGTGAGGTCCTTTAGCGGCAGCTCGCGGTCGCCGAGCAGGCTCAACAATTCGCGCCGGGTCGGATCCGCGACCGCCTGGAACACATCCTGCTTCGGCGCGGCGGCCGGCATCGTCAACCCCCGACGTAGGCGGACAGCTTGTTGACCAACCCGCCCCAGCCTTGGTCCATACGGTCGCGCACGATAGTATGAGGCTCGCCGAACTCCGTAACCTGATCCACGGTCCAGCCGCCATGTATCACCGTAAACTCAATTTGCCCCTCTATTTCCACCAGTTCAAAGGTAAGCGTCCAGTCTTTGCCCCAATTAAAGGACAACTTGTTCGGAGGATCGACCAGCGTTACTTTGCATGGAGACTCTCCGAAAGGACCTGCTTGCAAATGAAACTCGTGCCCTACCACCGGTTGAAGGTCATTCGGCATGAACCAGGAGGACAACCCCTCCGCAGTTGCTACTGCTTCCCAAACCTTCTCTGCCGTTGCATGCAATAAAATCGTATGCCGGATGTCCGGCAATGTGCCGTTTGCGTTATGTTCCATAAATATAAATTCTCCCTTCAGATTGATATCAAAACCAGAACACACAAACCAGAAATCTAAAATTAGAAACCATTTGGTTTCATTTCGTGATTTCATTATATGAAACCAATTGGTTTCATGTCAACCCAAACGAAAGACCGTATTCCCCCATAGGTTGTGAATACGGTCCTTTCTTCATTCCGCTTATTCTTTTATGCGGATTTCAAACAATCTCGCCGTCTTCACGGCCGGCAAGCTGACTTTCAACTCCCCGTCCGCCGGGTTCCAATGAAACTCACCCGCAAAGCCCTGAGGATAAGCACAATGTACATCCAGCTGCTTACCCTTCAGCCAATTCAGCGGGATGACCTTCTCCGCCCGACTGCCCGACTCTTCGGACCGAACCCGCCAGACCGCCAGATACACGCGGTCATCCTTACGGAGTCCGAGACTGACCCATTCATCCTGCTGCGTCGGCAGGCCGAGCGGCCAGAACGGCAGCGCCTCCGGAATATCGCCGCGGATCGTTTTGTAGTAGTCGAGCGCCTCCTTGACCAGCTCCCGGCGCCGCGGGCTCAGCTCGGCAAGATGTCCGCTCTGATGAACCCGAAGCAGCAGCGCGTTCACCATGTTGAACACGACCTCTTCGTCATCGCCCTCCCGCAGCGGATACGACCAGATCGCCGACTGCTCCGGAGTCAATGCGGAAGGCGATGCCGCCGCAATGGCCGCATAGTTGACGTAGTCCTCCTGATCCGAGGTGGACTGAATACTGTGCCGGCTAAGCATGGCATAGTCCATCCGCATACCTCCGCTGGAGCAGTTCTCGATGACCAGATCCGGGTAGCGGGCGAAGATTCCGTCCAGCCATTCCAGATAGGCCCGGTTATGCTGCAGAAGCCCGTCTCCGAAGCTGTCCGCTTCGCGCTCGGTCCCGATTCCCGCATTAATGTTATAGTCCATCTTGATATAACCGACCCCGTAATCCTCGACCAGGCGGCGGATCACTTCCGTCGCGTGCGCGGTCACCTGCGGATTGCGGTAATCCAGTTGATAGCGGCTCCGGTCCTTAACCCGTTTGCCATGCCGCATGAAAAACCAGCTGTCATCCGTATCCTTCAGCTTCGGGCTGTTGATGCCCATGACCTCCAGCTCCAGCCATAACCCCGGGATCATTCCTTTACTGCGGATGTAATCCAGCACGTATTTGATTCCCTCAGGGAATCGTTCCTCGGACGGCAGCCATTCTCCTACGCCATCCCACCATTCGCCCGGCGCATACCAGCCGGCATCGATACAGAAGTACTCGCTCCCCACCTCAGCCGCAGCATCAATGAGCGGCAGCAGCTTGGCCGTTGTCGGACTGCCCCACAAGCAGTTCATGTAGTCGTTAAAAATGATGCGCAGCTTACGGTTATCTTCATTGGGACGGCGAATCACCCGCCGATACCGGGTCAACGCCCCGATCGCTTGCTCATATCCTCCGCTTACCGTCCCTACGGCCGCCGGTACACTTACAAATTGTTCTCCCGGCTGAAGCTTAACCCACCAGTGATTGTCATGTTCCGTCGGGCCGCTGACGAGCAGATTGAGATGATTATACTGATCAATGATCTCCCAGTGCCACGAGCCGTTATGCTCAATTTGCCAAAAGAGACTCGTTCCCGCTTCCTCATTTTCCAGCACCGCCATCGGGATGTGCTCGGCGGCCGACCAGGAGCCGGTATTGCTGCAGGACACCCGCTTAGAAGTACGGTCCGTCAAATGCGACAAACCGAGCTCCGGAAGACGGTAGGATCTCCATTGAAGTTCGCTCTGCCACCCGGTGTGCGGAAGGAACAGCTTCATTTTGTCATCCCGGGAAGCTTGGCCCTCTTTATCGATCCCGGTCAATGCAAAGCTGGAAACGTACTCCACGCCCAAGGCTTCCGTTCCTCCATTACTCAAGACCGCCCAGACCCGTGCTACCGGAATTCCGTCATAGAATTGAAAATGCTGAACCGCCCGCAGCGAAGTCACCGGGTCCTTCAAGCTGATTTCCAGCTTGCGCCCGATTGAATTCCGGGTATCCTCATGACCGTCATATTGCATGCGCAAGCCCGGATAGGTCGCCCGATGCGTTCTTCCGTGATATTCCGCGCGGTCTTCTCCGGTAAGCTGCAGTTCCATCAGACGGAAGCCCGGCTTTTGCGCTTCAGTCACTGTCTGCTCATCATAGGGAGTTGCCCCGAAATGAAGCAGCCGCACATCCTTCTCCCCAGTTACTTCGAGAACCAGATAAAGTCCGTTTTCCGAAAAATTATAAATTTGGGACATTGTCGTTCACACCTGCCTTCTTTGTAATCCTC
Source organism: Paenibacillus sp. FSL R5-0407 (assembly GCF_038009185.1). Lineage (NCBI taxonomy): Bacteria > Bacillati > Bacillota > Bacilli > Caryophanales > Paenibacillaceae > Paenibacillus > Paenibacillus sp. FSL R5-0407. The sequence goes on from NZ_JBBPAX010000001.1 coordinate 3,392,366, forward strand.
CGTAAAGGTGACGTAATCCTATGAAGCTAATTTTATTACTACCGTATCCAAAAATAAACAAAACGCAGCACCGCCCGGTGCTGCGTTTTAGTTTAAGCGGCCTTTGTGTTATTGAGCAGAGCCCAATTGCACCCAAGCTTGCTCGATTTCAGTTACGGCTTGGTCTTTGTTTTTGCTGCCGCCGATGTAAGCTTGCATAATTTCACCGAATTTTTGATGGAACGTATCCAGCGAGTAGTTGATGGCCAAATCGCCCGACGCTTGAGTCTTCAAAATTTCGTCCATTTGTTTCGGCATATCCAAATCCGGAAGCGGAGCATCCTTGATTGGAGGAATTACTTTGGCTACGCCGGAGAACCAGTTTTTCCCGTATTCCGAAGTGTACAGCCAGTTAAAGAATTCGATCGTTTCTTTAGCGACCTTGGAATCTTTGTTAATCCGCAGCGCTTGGTCGGCACCGGTAATAATCATGGATTGCTCGGCCTTGTCGCTGACAGGGTAACCTGCGATGCCGATTTGGATGTCCGGCGTAATTTTCTTGATCGCTTCTTCATCCCATGCGCCTTTACCGTTCAGAATCGCGGCTTTACCCGAAGCAAAGTCGCTGACTTGCGCGTTGCTGTCGCGTTCGAGCGGCTTATCCGTACCATGTTTAATCGTAGTGTCTACATAAGCGAAGAAGTTGTTGTAGAGAACCGGATAATCCTTGATTTTTGCGTCACCGGCAATGAACTTATCAACGAGCTCTTTTGGAGTCACGCCTGCGTCTTGAGCGGCGGCATCAACAAAATGTTGGAAAATGTGTTTCCATACCCACCATTCTTTATAAGCATTGGCGAAAGGCGTAATTCCTTTGGCTTCCAGCTTGGCGATGGCGTCGTCCATTTCAGCGGTTGTTTTTGGGAACTCCGTAATTCCCGCTTCTTCAAAGAGCTTCTTGTTGTAAACCAGCGAGAACAGATTGCCCTTAACCGGAAGTCCGAGCACCTTGCCGTCCGTGGAGCTCATGTTGGCGCGAACGGCGTCGGTCATCGCTGCCGCCAGCGGCTCATCGGTAAGATCTGCGCTGTACTCGGCATAGGTGTCGATGTCCCCGCCTGCCGTCGTCTGGAATACGTCAGGCGTACTGCCTGCTGCGATTCTCGACTTCAGCACCGTGTTGTAGTCGGCTTGCATGATTTCCAGATTAATCGTAACGTTCGGTTTTACCTTTTTGTATTCTTCGATGTAAGCATTAAACGCATTCGTATATTCCGGAGAAGCGGTGAACATGTTGATCGTAACTTTCTTGTTGTCGTTAGCGGCACCGTTGTTTCCGGTATTTGCTCCGTTTGCCCCTTCATTGGCACCGTTATTGCCGCCGCAAGCGGACAACAGTCCCATGATCAGAGTCAAGCTGAAAAGGCCGGCCCAAATCTTCTTTTTCATAAATTCAAACCCCGCTTTCTTGTGTATGTTGTCTAGAGGCCTTGCCTGCTATGGTCCTTATTCTAATGAAAAGGCAGCAGGATAAAAATGTAGATAAGTGATGATTTAAGGGTAAAAAAGTGAAGTTGTCATCCAGTTCACTTTTTGCCCTCTCCGGCACGTTGATTTCGGTATTCGGACGGCGAAACGGAATAATAATTCCGGAAGGCTTTGCTGAAATAGTTCTTATCCTTGTACCCGAGCATCTCTGAAATGTCCTGAATTTTCAGGGATGAATCGTCAAGCAATTGCTGGGCCTTGTCCATCCGAACCTTTTGCACATATTCATGAATTCCGTAACCGAACTGCTGCTTAAACAGCTTCATCAGATACTCCCGGCTGAGAAAGTACTTCTCCGTAAACATGGAAATCTTAATATCCTCAAAATAGTGGTTATCAATATACTCCTTGATATCATCCACGTTGAACGAGCGATCCCCGGCTATCGACTTGCGGATTTGCTCGCTGTAGTATTCCAGTATTCGCATGAGCAGGCTCTCGAATTCATCGAAAGTAGCGAAATCGGTTTGCAAACGGAAGGACCGAAGTGCCCGCTCTCCTCCGGAAGAAGGCATTTTGTCGGCAGGCACGCCCAGTTCCAGCGCGATATCGTTAAAAAGCACCACCATCTCGCGGATCATGCGATCGGCATCCCCCAAGCTGAACAGCCCGGAAGTCCTTACTTTCTTAATAAATTCTCCGAGTATGGTTTTTGCCTGATTCAGGTTCCCGGCTTCCAGTGTACTGCGCAGTATCGATACCCGCCCCGTCAAGGAATGAACATCCCGGTTCGGCAGCTTGTCCTGAGGACCGATAACCGCCTTACCTGTCAGCTTCAACAGATCGACCGCCTGCACCGAGGAACTGGCCGCTTCATAAGAATCGGCAAGCTCCAGGGCGTCGGAACATGGCGTCCCCACCCCGCCAGCCGAGATAATGCCGAATAGCGAGCTTAAGGTCGACACCACTTTTTTAATAATTGTTCCGATTGAAACAGAAGCTCTTGAGGATATCCGCCACGTGAAGTATAGACGGCTATGACTTCCCGCTCCTGCTTGGGATTCGCGAAGCTGAAGCACTGCAGACGATCGTCCGACATCTCGTTAATGACATTGGCGACGGCAAAATACAGCAGCTCGGTATCGGAGTTAAAGCGGCTGTCGCGGATCGACTCCATATTAAGAATGCGCAGCACAAACGCTCCGTAACGGAGGTTTTCGTCCTCCGCCCCGATCAGCGCCAGAAAGGCTTTGTTGCTCTGTTTTTTCAAACTGCGTTCTATAATCGATAAATAAATTTTTTCCTTCAGCTTCGGCAGCGACATATTGTAGGCGATATTGCGGGTAATGGATTCACTTCGAACCTGCCGCTTCGCCTCCAAAAGCCCGATCGCTTTGCGCAGCGCCTGATTCAAATCCTGCCGGTTAATAGGCTTCAGCAAATAATCGACCACCTTGGAGTGAATGGCCTGCCTGGTAAATTCAAAATCGTTGTACCCGCTTATGACGATCGTCAGCAGCTCCGGGTATTCCGATTCTACGATCCGCAGGAATTCCACCCCGTTCATCTCCGGCATTTTCATATCGACGATGACCAGATCCGGCTTGTGCGCCTTCAGCATTTCCAGCCCGGACACTCCATCCGTCGCCTCCAACACCTCGTCAACCTGCAGCCCTTCCCAATCGCCAAGAATTGAAATCGCCTCGCGCAGCGGCTCCTCGTCATCAATGATGAGCACTTTATACATGACTCTGGCCTCCCCGCGGAATCAGCATCCTCATTTTCGTTCCGTTTTCTCCGCTCTCTATCTCTAAACCGGCCTCTTCCCCATACAGCAGCTTCAGCCGGGTGTTCAGATTCTTCAGTCCGATATTCTCTCCTTCTTGCTCCTCCCATTCCGTGCGGAAGGACTGCAATACTTGTTCCATACGAGCCGGAGAAATACCGGGGCCGTTATCCTCCACTAGGATTACCGCATGACTCTCTTCCAGCCCGGCGCTAATTTTGATCGTGATTCCTATCGACACCTTTTCAACTGCGTGCTTGATCGAATTTTCAACTAACGATTGGATTGACAGTTTTGGAATTTGCAACTCCATCAACGACTCGTCCCACTCGACTTCAACCTCGAGCCGGCTGCCGAATCTCGCCTTTTGCAGAGCCAGATAACGGTCTATATGCCGCAGCTCTTCCTTAGCGTATACGATGTCTTTCCCGCTTATGCAATATCGGAGCGTGAAGGCCAGCGCGTCCACCATTTCCGCAACGTCATCATCCCCGCTCTTTAAGGCTTTGGTGGAAATGGCCTGAAGCGCATTATACAAGAAATGCGGATTTATCTCGGCTTCCAGCGCTTTCAGGATCGCGTTCTTCTCCACCAGCTTCATCTTGTACCGTTCATTGATCAAGTCGTTGGTGCGGGTGACCATCCGGTTGAAATGCCGGGACAGATAAGCCAACTCGTCACGTCCCTTCACCGGCGCCGTCACATCAAAGCTCCCTTCGCTGAAACGCCTCATTTGGCGGGACAGCTTCTTAAGGGGCTGAGTTATCGCGTTAGAGATCAACGTCACAAGAATTACGGATATTAAAAGAAACAATAAGCCTATGAGATAATTCAAGTCCCGCGTTTTTCGCGCCGCCTCGTAGATGTTGCTGTAAGGAATCGGTTTGATCAGCTTCCACCCGTCCTGTTCACCGACGTTGTACACGATCAGGTACTTCTTATCCCCCGTAGTCCAGGTGATCGGCTCACGCTCCTTCTGCTGCTCCAATCGAGGCAGCAAGTCCGCCTGCTTCATGCGGTTATAGAATTCCAGGTCGTCCGAGTGAAACGGGACGTTGTCGGGATCCAGGAACAAGAGATGCTCCCCGTTCTCAAACGGGATATCCTTCATAATTTCATTCTTCATGGTTGGCTTCAAATAAAAAGAAATAACCGCCCTGGGCTCCCTGGAAGCGATAGACCGGATCACGCGGTGATAAGCCATAAACCCGGGGTCGGTAATCGCGGAATACCCTGGGTTCTCATTCAAGTCGGCAAAGGATTGGTAGGACCGGTTGTTCGGACTTTCCATGGCATGCTTGTACCAGTCCTGATAAGGGATTTGAGCCTCATAGCTAACCTTCAGCTTGGTATCGTAAGCCTCCTGGGTAATTGAATAGTATTTTCCCTGGCCAATCAGGTAGATGTAGATACTGTTTAAATCATTGCGTGAATAAAAAAGGTTCCGCAGGTAATCCTCCAAATACATTTTGGAGGCGTAATCCTCATCCTCATTGATGATAGCCCGGATGAGGTCGTCATACCGGATTTGCGGCAGCGACAGCTGCTCGATCCCGGCCAAATAATCCTCCAGGTTCTGATTGACCAGCTTTAAATTGTTTGCCGTACTGGACATATTGTGGTCGACGGATTCCCGTTGGATGATCTGATAGGAAATTATGGTCAAAGATCCGACAACGAGGATAATTATCGTGGAAAAAAACAAAATAAGCTTATTGACCAGCCGGCCCGACATTATGTCGATCAGGCTTCTGAAAGCTCTTCTCATGCGTTCGATCATGGCACTCATCCTTCGGCGTAAAGCTTCGTGTTCACTCTTTTACAGTTCACCTTTTTACCCTTAACTGTTTTCTTAAATCCATTTAGGGCGGATTATTCCCTGCTCTATAATACATTATAGACGATGTTCAAAAAGTCAACTTTGAACCCGACATAAAGAAATCCATAGGCGACGCTACGTGATCGCCGGGAAAAAAGAGGTGCATTTATGTTTAAACAAGGGAGAAGACGGGCCGAAAGACTTGAATTCGGAGCATTTACGCTACCGATCCTGATTTGTGTAATCGCTGTATTTTATTATCCGTTCATTATGACGATTCGCTACTCCCTGACCAAATGGAACGGGATCTCCAAGCATCCTAAATTTGTCGGACTTGACAACTTTAAGCAAATTTTTATGGGAGACGCGAACTTCACCCACGCCGCCTGGTTCACCGTGAAATATGCCGTTCTCTATATCATTCTGGTCAATGTGCTGGCCATTCTGCTGGCTTTGGTGCTGGATATGAAGCTGAAATCGACGAACTGGCTGAGAGCCGCTTTCTTTATTCCGTATATTCTCAGCTTGGTCATTGTCGGCTTTATCTGGAAATTTATTTTTATGCAAGGCTTCGAATCGTTGGGGGCAAGCACCGGCTGGGGCATTTTCCAGCTCAGTTGGCTCGGTGAACCGGGGCTCGCATTTATCTCTGTACTGTTCGTCTCCTTATGGCAATCGATCGGTTTTTACCTGGTCATTTACATTGCCGGTCTGCAATCGGTGCCGGATGACTTGAAAGAAGCGGCCACCGTGGACGGGGCCGGCCCGGTTCGCCGGTTCTTCAATATTACGCTGCCGCTGCTGGCACCATCCATTACGATTTCCGTATTTATGGCGCTGACCAACTCGATCAAAGTATTCGACGTCATCCTGTCGTTGACCGGAGGCGGACCCGGCGGAACTACTTATTCCGTGGCTTACGATATCTACCGCGACACTTTCCAGAACAATCTGTACGGATACGGCACAGCCAAAGCGCTTATTCTGTTCGTGGCCGTTCTCGTCATCACCGTCATTCAATTGACGATCTTCAAACGCAGGGAGGTTGAGGCCTAATGAAAACCAACAGAGCCGGACGCATCGTCCTTGAAGTCGTGATGGTCATTTTGTCCTTGATATTCCTGTATCCGTTGTTCCTGACCATAATCAATTCCTTAAAAAGCTTCTCCGAGGTCATGACCGACGTTATCGCGCTTCCGAAATCCCTGGTGTTCGAGAATTACTCGTACGTTTGGAATTTCATCAACTACCCGCGGCTGTTCCTGAACAACGCCGTGATTACGATCCTGGGCCTGGCAGGGATCATTCTGGTCTCCTCCATCGCCGCTTATAAACTGGCACGGACGAAATCCAGAACAAGCTCGATCATCTATTTCCTGTGCATTATGCCGATGCTTATTCCGTTCCAGTCCATCATGCTGACCGTGCTCCAAATGGCAAAAAACCTGCATCTTTCTGAAAGCACCTGGGGACTGGGTATCATGTATTGGGGCTTCGGCGCACCGCTGGCTCTGTTCATCTATCATGGTTTCGTAAAAGGCATCCCTAAGGAAATCGACGAAAGTGCCACTATCGACGGTGCATCCGGATTCCGGCTGTTCTTCAGCGTAATCTTCCCGCTGCTCAAGTCCGTAACGACCACGATCATCATCATCGACGTCATGTGGATCTGGAACGACTTCCTGCTTCCACTCCTGATGGTCAACGGCTCGCCGGACACCAAAACGCTGACCCTGGCTGCCTACACCTTCGTCGGACAGTACACCTCGGACTGGCAGTATGCAATGACCGCCATGGTGATGGCCGTCCTGCCTTCCATCGTCGTATTTATCTTCCTGCAAAAATACATCGTCAAAGGTGTTGTCGCCGGCGCGGTGAAAGGCTGATCCCTCTCGATCCGCTCTCGCGGATTGGAGAGAATGGGTTGGTGGATCAAACCGAATGGATTGAGAGAATAAGTAAAAGAAAAAGGATTGGAAAAACGGCTCAAAAGCACTTGGTGCTTGGCGGGCCGTTTTTTTTGTTGCGTAGGGTCGCTCGGTATGCAGGCCATTTGGGAGCTTGCTTAACAATCCGTTAGCCGACTTAAGATAGAGGCGAAAATCCCCGGACACACTTGGGACAAGTCCTTCGGGTGAGGGGAAAGTTACTTGGTGGCGGTGAGATTGATCGGGAGTTGGACGGTTACTTGATACGGTGAGGTTGCTTGGGAGCGGATAGTTGTTTGGCGGCGGTGAGGTTGATCGCGAGTTGGACATTTACTTGGTGCGGCGAGGTTGATCGGGAGCGGGATAGTTACTTGTTGCGGCGGTAAGGTAGCTCGGGAGTGGGATAGTTACATCGAGTAATTAGATTACTTTGGAACTGGCGCAAATCCTAGGCTGACCCGGTTCGTACAAAGTTGGAACTCACGGATGATTATCCCTGCCTCAGGAGAAATTAACTGGATATTCTACAGTTAATTTCACTGATTCAGGCCAATATAACTAATTAGCTGTAAAACCTGCAGTTAATTCCCGCAATTAGCCTGCTAAACTGTAAAACATGCTAAATTAGCTGTAGGTTTTACAGTTATTTTTCTCAATCATTCCCTAATCCAAAAAATAGCTGCAGGTTTTACAGTTAAATTTGTTCATAAGGGGAGTTTTGCCCCATATAGACACGTACGCGTGGGATGCAAGCACTCAAACTTTGTGCAACTGCGCCAAACATCACCAACACAACACTAAAAACAAGGCATTTGCCTTTGGTTCCAACCCATAACTTTCAATTCTCCAGTTACTTTTGGTATGATAGTGATCTAAAGTTCGTGAAGAGTGCATACCTTTCCTTAAACCGGAACCTAAAGTATGATCCCGCTGTTCACTAGCAAAACTAACTTATCAGGAGGTATCGAATTCATGTCTGATCTTAATTATGGTCTCCATTCCGCTACCGATTCCAATAACAGACGGCTGTCCACGATTCCCCTGTCCATATTGGATCTTGCACCGATTACCGCCGGAAGCACGGCGACTCAATCTCTGCAAAATACGCTCGACCTCGCTCAGCATGCCGAAAAATGGGGCTATCTCCGCTTCTGGCTTGCCGAGCACCACAGCATGCCCGGCATCGCAAGCTCGGCTACGGCCGTGGTGATCGGCCATGTCGCCGGCGGAACGAGCACGATTCGGGTCGGTTCCGGCGGCATCATGCTGCCGAACCATTCGCCGCTCGTGATCGCCGAGCAGTTCGGCACGCTCGAGTCGCTGTACCCGGGCCGAATCGACCTCGGCCTCGGCCGGGCGCCGGGCTCCGACCAGCTGACCTCGCAAGCGCTGCGTCGCGGGCCCGGCAGCGACGGCCAGGATTTCCCGGAGCGGCTGCGCGAGCTCCGCGATTATTTCCAGCCCGTATCCGGCTCGTCGATGCGGGTCCGGGCCATTCCCGGCGAAGGCTTGAACGTCCCGATCTGGCTGCTCGGCTCCAGCGGCTTCAGCGCCCAGCTGTCCGCCGCGCTAGGCCTGCCGTTCGCCTTCGCCAGCCATTTTGCGCCGGATTACTTGCTGCCGGCGTTCGAACTGTACCGCGGCCATTTCCGGCCGTCGGAATTTTTGGAGAAGCCGTATGCGATGGCCGGCGTTAATGTCATCGTAGCCGATACCGATGCTGAAGCACGCAGGCTGGCGACATCTCAGGAGCAGCAGTTCCTGAACCTAATCCGCCGCCGGACCGGGCAGCTCAGCGCCCCGGTCGACAGCATGGAGTCGATCTGGACACCACAGGAAAAAGCGCTCGTTCAACGGCAGCTAGGCTTCGCCGCCATTGGCTCGCCCAAAACGGTACGCGCCCGGCTGGAGGAGATTATACAGGAGACCCAGGCCGATGAATTGATCGTCGCCGCCCAGGTATACGACCACAAGGCCCGCCTCCGTTCGTACGAACTGCTGGCCGAAATCAAAAACGGATAAGCTTTCGCAGCAAACACAAATAGACTCAAAATGCGTCTTGTACACAGATGCATTTTGAGTCTATTTTTTCACTAACCGATCCTAACCGCCGCTTGATGCTGAAGCTGGCGAAGCTGCTCCCGGATCGCAGCCGCTTCGCCGACCACGATCAACGCCGGGTTGCTCAGCTGGACGGCGGCGGCCAGCTTATGCACTTCCGCCAGCGTGCTGACGAACGTACGCTGGCGGCCGGTCGTGCCGCTCTCGATCAGCGCCGTCGGCGTGGTGCCGGCCTTGCCGTGCTTCAGCAGCTCGGCGCGGATCTCCTTGAGCTGGCCCACTCCCATGTAGATCACCAGCGTATCGACGGCATGGGCCAGCAAATCCCAGCGGATGGGCGGCCCGCCTCCACCCGGTCTATCCGCTTCCCCCGGGCAGCGGCTGCCCGTTACGCAGGCGAACGACGCCGCTACGCCGCGATGTGTCAGCGGTATGCCGCTGGCCGCCGCCGCGCCGATCGCCGAGGTGATACCCGGGATCACCTCGTACGGAATTCCGCGGGCGGCCAGTGCCAGCGCCTCTTCCCCGCCGCGCCCGAAGACGAACGGATCGCCGCCCTTCAGGCGAACTACCCGTTTTCCTTCCAGGGAGTAATCGATCAGGCGCCGCTGAATCATCTCCTGCGTCATCGCGTGTTGTCCCGGCGACTTGCCGCAATAAATCCGCAACGCCCGGGCATCGGCGTACGAGAGCAATTCCTCGTTCACGAGGCGGTCGTACAGGATCACTTCCGCCCCGCGAAGAGCTTTGAGCGCCTTGACCGTGATTAATTCAGGGTCGCCAGGACCCGCGCCTACGATGCTTACCAACCCCGGCCGGATCATACCCCATCCCCCGTTCCGGGGGCCGCCGCCGGAGTCAACCGATGATCCGGCACTTCCGGGGTACTGCGAACAACCGCAAGCTTGGAGCCGGAAGCAGCTTTCTTTTTATAAGAGACATACAATCCCAGTCCCGTAAACAACACGCCGCCTACAAGGTTACCGACCAAAACGGGAAGCTGGTTCCACAGCCACCAATCGGACAAACTGACATCCGCTCCCAACATCATTCCCGCTGGGATGACGAACATATTGACGACCGCGTGCTCGAAGCCTTGGCCAAAAAAGATTAGAATCGGCAGCCACATCGCCACAATTTTTCCTGTCGTAGAACGTGAGGTCAACGCCATCACCGCTCCCAGCGTGACCATCCAGTTACACAGCACCGCCTTGATAACTACCAGCCCCATGCCCGACAAACCCATGGATGCATAACCGATCGTTTTGGTCTCGCTGGCCTGGATCAGAGTCTGCACCATGGGGTGGCTCATATCGGTACCCATTTTCGTAATGGTCAGGCCATACAGAACCGCATATACAGCACAACCCAGCAGATGACCGAGAATGACCCAGCCGAAATTCGCCAGCATCCTTGAGAATGTTGTCTTTCGTTCCAGAACCGCGAGCGGGATGAGCGCAAAGCTGCCGGTCACCAACTCAAGCCCGAGCAGAATGATAATCACGAAACCGACGGGAAAAATCAGCGCTCCCACCATCCCCAGCGAAGTCTGTGCCGTAGCGGTAAAAGCAAGCGTCGTGGCAAAGGCCAAAATCGCTCCGGCCAGAAACCCTTTGACAAGCATCTGAGAAACAGTCAACGAAGCTTTGTTCGCCCCTGTCTCAATCATCGATTCCAGCACTTCGGCAGGCTTTACATAATCCATCGGTCTCATCCTCCTTCTTTAATCCACGGTGATATATACGGAGCCGGTCTCGGCGTCCACTTCGGTCTCATAAACGGTTACCATTCCATGATCCGGCTCTTGAACTCGGCCCGTGTGCAGATTGATTTTCCAATCGTGAAGAGGGCAGTGAACCGAAGAACCGCACACCATCCCCTCCGAAAGCCGCCCCCCTTTATGAGGACAACGGTTCTCGATTGCCCTAACGCTCCCGTCGCTAAGCCGGAATACGGCGATTTCCTTATCCCCGACCGCAAGCGTACGCGCTCCTTGCCCATCAATCTCCTGCAATTGGGCCACCTTAATTTTCGTTATCATCGCCGTTCCCCTCCTATACAATATGGATAACACTTCCCGTAACAAGCCCGTTCGTTCCTCGAGCCGCCAATCGGTTATCCGATTACCGGCTGAACACTGGCCAACGGCTCAAAGTTTTTACGCAGCGACTCAGTTTCGATAATCTCCTTCCAAGGATCTGTCGTGCGGCTTAGCGTCTCTTCGATCCGACCGGCAAGCTTCTCCCGTTCCTCGCGGTTCTCCAGCACCGCCTTGATCGTACCGAGCCCGACACGCTCCACCCACTGTGCCGTACGCTCGTTCCAGCTGGCCTGCTCCCGGTAATACTGCAAGTAGGCGGCCGTCCATTCCATGACTTCATCCTCCGTCTTCACCGTGCAGAGCAAATCCGACGCCCTTACTTTCACGCCGCCGTTTCCGCCGACATAAATCTCCCAACCTCCATCGATGGCCACGACGCCCAAGTCCTTGATCGTTGCCTCTGCGCAATTACGCGGACAACCGGAAACGGCAAGCTTCACCTTCCCCGGCGTGTTAAGCCGTTCAAAAGCTTTCTCCAACCGAATTCCCATGCCGATCGAATCCTGAGTGCCGAACCTGCAGAAGGTCGAACCTACGCAGGTCTTCACCGTACGTAATGCTTTACCGTAGGCGTGGCCGGAAGGCATATCCAGCTCCGCCCATACTTTAGGCAAATCTTCTTTCTTCACCCCAAGCAGGTCAATCCGCTGTCCTCCGGTAAACTTCACCATCGGAACATCATATTTTTCTGCAACCTCCGCGATTTTTTTAAGGTCGGCCGGTGAAGTCACGCCGCCATAGATGCGGGGCACAACTGAGAAGGTGCCGTCTTTTTGGATATTGGCATGGTAGCGTTCATTTACGAATCGGGACTCCTTCTCATCCACGTATTCCGTCGGCCACAGCATCCCCAAGTAGTAATTCAAGGCAGGCCGGCATTTGGAGCAGCCTTCCGGCTGGTGCCATTCCAGTACGTTCATGACCTCTTTGACACTTTTCAAGCCCATCGTTCTGATGCTCTCCACGATTTCTTCGCGGCCCAAAGAGGTACACCCACAGATTCCTTCTTTGACCGGTTCACCGGATATTCCATCTCCGTACAACTGGAGCAGCCCCTCCACCAGCGGCTTGCAGCCGCCGCAGGAGCCGGAGGCCTTCGTGCAGGTCTTAATTTCACCGACCGTACTGCAACCGCCTTTCACCGCTTCGACAATCGTGCCCTTGCTGACACCGTTACAGCCGCAGATGATTTCATCGTCGGCCATAGCCGATAATCTTGCCGCTTGGGATTCTCCTCCAGCACCGGCACCTCCCGCAGGAAATCCGAGCAGAAGCTCCTTTTCCTTTCCGGCAACCGACTCCCCATTCTTAATTTTCGAGAACAGGGAAGCTCCGTCTGTGGTATCTCCGAACAGGACGGCCCCGACCAGCCTATCGTCCTGCAATACGATCTTCTTATAAGTTCCGTCCAGATCATCTTGAATCCGCAGCGACCGCGTTCCGGGCACATCTTGGAAGAACCCTGCCGAAAACACATCCACCCCGGATACCTTCAATTTCGTAGAGGTGACAGAACCCTCATACCCGCGCGTCTCCACCCCGGCCAGCCGTTTGGCAAGGACCTGGCCCTGTTCATACAATGGAGCCACTAGTCCGTAGGCGATCCCCCGGTGCTCCGCGCATTCGCCGACAGCGTATATGCCCGGCATGCTCGTTTCCAGATAATCATCGACGACAATCCCGCGCTCCACTTTCAGGCCCGACGCTTTCGCCAGCGCTACATTCGGCTTAATACCTACGGCCATCACGACCAAATCGGCCAACAGAGAGCTGCCGTCCGCAAAATCAAGTCCCTCGGCCCGACGATCTCCCCGTACACCGGCAGTTTGTTTTTGCATTATAAATTTCATGCCTTGGGCTTCCAGCTCCAGTTGCAGCATTCTGGCCGCAGGCTCATCCAGCTGACGTTCCATTAAATAAGAGTGAATGTGGATCACCGTAACATCCATCCCGAGATGAAGCAGTCCTCTGGCCGCTTCCAATCCGAGCAGCCCGCCTCCGATGACGGCCGCTTTTTTATATTTCTTAGAGGCTTCCATCATCCGGTTACAGTCCTGAATGTCCCGGAATCCGATCACTCCCTCCTTATCCGCACCGGGGATCGGGAGAATAAACGGATTGGAGCCTGTCGCCAGAATCAGTTCATCGTATCCCACTTCCACGCCCGCTTTGGAAATGACCTTCTTATTCCCGGTATCAATTCGGGTAACAGCGTCCCCAGTGTAGAGTCGGATCCCATTCTCTTTGTACCAATCCCAGTCGTTGATCACGATGTCCTTCATATCGGACCCGCCCGCGAGTACCGATGACAGCATAATCCGGTTATAGTTCGGATAAGGCTCAGCTCCGAAGACAGTAACATCATAAGTATCCGGCGCCAATTTCAACACATGCTCAATCGTACGTACACCCGCCATCCCGTTGCCTACCAGTACCAATCTCTTTTTCTCACCCATATCCGGTTCTCTCCTCCCGATCTTTCCTCTTCCCGCGAACTAATAAGAAACAGAAAAAGCCCGCTCCGCCTGGGAATAGACATGAAAATATACCCTTCATGCTGATCCCTAATTTGCGAAGACAGGCTCCGTTGCCGCTTCATACCGACACGTCATTGTGTCCGTAAAGAATATAAAATTTAATTTATTGAGGTTAATATAACCAACAATTTTATTGATGTCAATATATATAACACAAAAATTAATTTACTTGAAAGTATGTTATATTTTGTAACACAAAGTACAAATTAATGGCTTGATGATTCATTCCCAACTCAGAAAAATAGCGAGAAAATAAAATGAAAGTTTCCTGCAGGTTGATTTCATGTTAGGTTTGTTGCCTTTCAAATGATCTCGAAATGAAAATCGGCCAATGAAATAAAGAGGAGGCATCCTTCCGATGAATTTCCTGCTGATTATCCGCGAACAGACCTCCCCGATAGGAGAAAAAACGTCTCCTTCGAGTGCTTCCGCTCCCTTTTGCGAGCCTGAACGCATACTGAAAGCTTACGGATACGATGTATTGGCCTCCAGTGTGGAGAGGGATATTCGCCGGAAGATCAGGGAGGCGGACGCAGTCGTCCTTCAAATGCCTATTCCTGGCATCCGTGTCTGGGCCAATCTAACGGCAAAGTTGAAGGCTGTCCCCTTAATATGGTGGTGCAGTGAAATGACAGCTGTTTCGTCCTTAGCATCGAGTGAGAATGAGGGTGAGGGCGAGGACGACATTCCGGTTGACGGCATCCTGACTCCTTCCATGTCCGCCAATGAGCTTCATTGGGCGCTTCATCTCGGTGCCAAGCATTTCTTGGAACGCCGGCAATGGATGGAGGAGCGAACACAACTCGTATCCCGACTGGAGGAAAGGAAGTGGATCGATCACGCTAAAGGGATTTTGTGTGAAATAAACCGGATCTCCGAGGCGGAGGCTTACGAGGTGCTGCGTAAACGGGCGATGAATGAGCGTAAGCGAATCGTCGACATCTCGGCCCTAATCGTTAAAGCGCATCAACAATTAAAAACTTATCCTGCAACCCGGGAGTATCTAGCCGCCACTACCGGACTGGATTCCGGACTAAACAGAAAAAAACGGGAGCCATAGGCTCCCGCTCTCCGTTTTCTATAGACTATCACGGCATCCAGATACGGAAATTTCCGCTTAGGGCAAGTAAGGCAAACAAATATAGACAGTTATCGTAATATCTGCGCACCCCTGTCCGTAGCGGCGTGTTCCAGAACAGTTCCACATTCGCCCGAGCGTTTGGCCCTTCTGCCGCAAGCGAAGCCATTGCATTCGTGGCAAGAAGTCCGACGGGATGCAGCGCTTTTTCCTCGAAGGGTTCTCCTTCAATCGTGTATCTGCGGTAATCGTCCGGCTGTTTATCCGCGAAAAACGCCTGAATCCGGTCCGCCGCTTCCCGTTCCCAACCATCCGCTCCAAACCATTCCCAGTCCAGCCCCAAATTTGCTGCCACTCTGTAAGAATCGCTGAAGAAGTGTCCGAATCCCCGCACATGGTTCGGTGTCCCGTCATAGTGGGCATATTCCGGAGCCAGGCCGGTAACGGGATGGCAAGCCTTTTTCAAATAATCGCGGCTGGCTTCGGCTGCCTCTTTCCAGAACGAACGATCTTCCGGATAAGCCCAGAGCGCGAACAATTCATAAAAATGCGGCAAGTGATATGACGGGTCGGAAAATTCGCAGTTCGGAATGAACTTGATCAGCTTATTATCCGGGTTCCACATCGGGTAACCTACGCCGTCTTCCCCCCGGTGAATACATGTCCGAAGCAAATCCCGGGCCTGAGTACCGTAATCGAACGGCGCTTCCCGATCCCCCCAGCGGTGGGACGCGAAAAATAACGCCATCGCGAAATACTCCTCTCCATCCGGCGCAGGTCCGTCCGACAACCGCGAGCCATCGGTAGCGCAGGACCAGGCAAAATAGCCTGCATTTTCACCGGTCGTCATATACATATAAGTCATCGTCCATTTCCAGAGCCGATCGAACACATCCTGGCGATCCATTTGGACGGCCATCATCATGCCGTAAGACATTCCTTCGGTACGTGCATCCAGGTTGCCCGTATCCATCATGTAACCCATATCCTCACCGGATTCATGATAGATTCGCGTATCTTCGTCTCCCTCGAACATCTCCTGCCAGGTTTGTTCCAACCGTTCGGTGATCTCCTGCTCGCCATAGCCGTACTCCGCCAGCAGATTCCGGTATTGCCCTGTATAAAAAGCCCCCGATTGTTCCTTAGTGATCATAATTGTGCACCCTCTCCCTGTCCTGATGATAACGCTATCATCAAAGTACCAAACGATGCCGCTGCATTCCATGTGCAGATCGCGCCGAATTTTACCCAAATCAAGCTTCGCTCACCGGGATGCCGAAATAACGTTGCGCATTGTGGAAGCAGATGTCTTGAACCATCTCCCCGATGTAATCGTAATCGGCGGGCAGCTCCCCCTCGTCGATCCATTCACCCAGCAGCCGGCAAAGGACCCGGCGGAAATACTCATGACGTGGAAACGACATGAAGCTGCGCGAATCGGTCAGCATGCCGACAAAGGTACTGAGCACCCCGGTCGAGGATAGCGCCTTGAGCTGCTGAAGCATGCCCTCTTTCTGATCGTGAAACCACCATGCCGCGCCCAGCTGGAGCTTCCCGGCGATTTCCCCGGTTTGAAAATTTCCGATCGTTGTGGCGATAAGCTCGTAATGATAAGGATACAAACTGTAGACGATCGTTTTAGGAAGACGGTTCATTTTGTCCAATTCATTCAGAAAGGCATTTAAGGCCGCGCCCAGATGATAGTCGAGAATCGAGTCGAAGCCGCTGTTCTTGCCAAGACGCCCGGTCATCCGGTCGTTGTTATTGCGTATGGCACCGATATGCAACTGCATGGCCCACCCGCGCACATTATACATTTCACCCAGACGCAGCAAAGTAAAGGTGCGGTACTTCCGTTCTTCCAGAGCTGTTATGGCCTCTCCTTGAAGGACTTTAGCAAAAATCGTCCGGACTTCCCGCTCCGCGGCAGCTTCATACGGAAAATCTCCAAAGCCGTGATCCGATAACCGGCATCCGTTACGGTGGAACTCATCCATCCGAAGGCCTAGCGCTTGAATTAGGTCGTCATAATCTTCGATCCGGAGCCCCGCCCGCCGCTCCAGTTCCTTTATGTATTGCGCGAAATCCATGGCCTGAATGTCCAGCGCCCGATCCGGCCGGAATGTAGGCGCTACGGTAGTATAGCTATCGCCTGTTCGGCGTAGCTTCTGATGCGCCTCCAGCCCATCCGCCGGATCATCGGTCGTGCAGGCTACGCGAACATCGAACCGCCGCAAAATGCCGGCGGCATGAAGGGAAGGATCGGCGAGCTGTTCATTGCAACGGTGCCACACTTCTTCCGCATTGTCTCCGCTGAGCCGCTCCTTGATTCCAAAATGGCGCTGCAGCTCCAAATGACTCCAGTGATAGAGCGGATTGCCTGCCAACTTCGGCACAGCGCCGGCCCAGGCTTTGAATTTGGCCAGATCGTCGCTCTCCCCGGTAATCAAGGACTCCTCTATACCCAGCCAGCGCATGGCGCGCCATTTGTAATGATCGCCTTCCAGCCAAAGCTCGGTCAGATTGCGAAAGCGCCGGTTGGCGGCAATATCATCCGCATTTAAATGATTGTGATAATCGTAAATCGGCATCCCCGCTGCAAAGTCATGGTATAAGCGTTTGGCGCTTACTCCGTTCAACAGTAAATTTTCCAAATCCCACGGCTGCATTCCCCAACACCCTCCCTGGTACAGTAAAAATATATTCAACTTTTCAGTTCCATACTACCATACAAGTATGGTAGTATGGAACAAAATAGGAGGTGATCGTTTGAAGGAATTGTTGCATGCCCCGGCAGGCTCTGCGGGAAACAATGTTTACGCGCAATTAAAACAGCAGATCGTCAGCCTTGAATTGCCACCGGGAACGACCTTATCGGAAAAGGAAATGTCGATAGCCTTCCAAGTCAGCCGGACCCCGGTTCGCGAAAGCTTCGTGCGCCTGGCCCAGGAAGGACTACTTCTGGTCCTGCCTCAGCGGGGTACAAAGGTTTCGTTAATCGACCCCGACTTGGTCGAGGAGGCGCGATTTATGCGGGAGCAGTTGGAGCGCGCCGTGATCAAGCTTGCCTGCCAGAGCTTTCCGGAGGAACAATTGACCGCTTTGGAACGCAATCTGGAATTGCAGCAGGAATCTCTTCGCTTGCATGATGGCCGGTCCATGTTTGAGCTGGACGAGGAGTTTCACCGCATTCTGTTCGAGGGCTGCCGCAAGCTCGGCACTTGGTCGGTGATTCAGCAAATGAACGCTCATTTAAACCGCAGCCGGATCCTCTGGCTGAAGACTGACCCGCATTGGGAGCATTTATATGATCAGCATCGGCAAATGTTCGAAGCGGTGCATCTGCGGGATGAAAGCCGGGCCGACAGCGTGATGCGCGAGCATCTGACTTTAAGCATCGCGAATCTGAGCGTGCTCAAAGAGAAATTCCCGGACTTTTTCGTTACCGTGCAGTAACTCCAATTTTCCCGACACATATTGTCATTCACATATTCATTCATACATTCATAAGGCGGTGGAATCATGCGTATGGTATTTCGCTGGTTCGGCGAGGGCAATGATACGGTTTCGCTGGATCAGATCAAACAAATTCCCGGCGTGGAAGGTATCGTTTGGGCGCTTCATGATATTCCGGCGGGAGAAGAGTGGCCGATGGAGCGCATTATGGAGATCCGGCGGTTGGGAGATCAATACGGTCTACATACTGAAGTAGTGGAGAGCGTAAATGTACATGAGGACATTAAGTTGGGTCTGCCTTCCCGCGACCTCTATATCGGCAACTACATCCGGACGATTGAAAAGCTGGCCAAGGCCGGCGTAAAAGTCATTTGCTACAACTTTATGCCCGTGTTTGACTGGGTTCGGACGGATCTGCACAAAGAGATGGAGGATGGCTCAACCGCCCTCTTTTTCGAGCAGGCTAAAATTCGTGGCGTCGATCCCTTGGAACTCGTACGTCTGATCAATCAGAACAGCGCCCTGACGATGCCGGGTTGGGAACCGGAACGGCTGGAGCATTTGACCTCGCTGTTTGAAGCTTATCGCCAGGTATCGGAAGAAGATCTCTGGGAGAACCTGAAGTACTTCTTGGATGCCGTCATCCCTGTAGCCGAACAAAACGGAATTTTAATGGCCATCCACCCGGATGATCCGCCGTGGCCGATTTTCGGGCTGCCTCGGATTATGACGAATCAGGCCAATTTCCGAAGATTTCTGTCCCTGCATGACAGTCCTTCCAACGGCATCACGCTGTGCACCGGATCTCTCGGCGTAAGTCCGGACAATGACATCGTATCTATGATCCGCGAATTCCAAGGACGGATTCCTTTCACGCATATCCGGAACGTCCGCGTTTATGAGAACGGAGATTTCATCGAAACCTCCCACCGGACATCGGACGGCACGGTCGATATTAGCAGCATCGTCAAAGCTTATTATGATAGCGATTTCAAAGGCTATTGCCGTCCCGATCATGGCCGCCACCTATGGGGAGAGGTTTGCCGTCCCGGCTACGGCCTGTATGACCGCGCGCTTGGCATCATGTACTTATGGGGTCTGTGGGACGCCTTTTCCTCACAAAGCACGGGGTCTTCGTTAAAGGAGGAGCATGATCATGTGCCCACTGCCTAAACACAGTTCATTGGATGGAAAAACGGCGGTCATCACCGGAGGCGCAGGCGTGCTGTGCCGGGCGATGGCGCTGGAGCTGGCCCGCCAAGGAATGAAGGTGGCGATCCTGAACCGCACGCTGGAGCGGGGCGAACAGGTTGCGGAAGAAATCCGCATGAACGGCGGCTTGGCGATTGCGATTGCCTGCGATGTAACGGATGCCGCTAGCGTCCAGGAAGCGGAGCGCCGGGTGCGCGGGCAGCTCGGGCCATGCGATATTTTGATCAATGGCGCGGGGGGCAATCAACCCAGCGCCAACACGACCAACGAAACGTTCAAGAGCAGCGACCTGGTTGACCCGGGTGTGACGACCTTCTTTGATCTCAGCCTGACGGGAGTACGTAACGTCATGGACCTTAATTTCGTCGGAACCCTGATTCCGACGCAGGTGTTCACCAAAGAAATGATCGGGCGGCCCGGAGCGACCGTGCTTAACATTTCTTCGATGAGCGCACCGTCCCCCATGACCAAGGTACCCGCCTATAGCGCGGCCAAAGCGGCGATCAATAACTTTACCCAATGGCTGGCCGTACATCTGGCCGAGTCCGGCATTCGCATCAACGCCATGGCCCCCGGCTTTTTCCTGACGGAACAGAACCGCAGCCTGTTGACGAATGAAGACGGGTCGCTCACCGAGCGCTCCCGCAAAATCATCAGCCACACACCGATGCGCCGCTTCGGGGTTCCCGAAGATCTGCTCGGTACGCTGCTCTGGCTGGTCGACGCCGACACTTCCGGCTTCGTTACCGGCACCGTCATCCCGGTGGACGGCGGCTTCATGGCATACTCCGGCGTATAACTATTGCAATAGGAAAATAAAAAGGCAGCACCCGGAAATGCATCTCCGGGTGCTGCCTTTTGCATCGTCCTCCTCAGGAGGGACTTTGATTTAGATATCCCTTTGTCCACCTTTTGGGTGGACATTTTTCGTTTTTGTGCGCCTAGGAAAGACAAAATCAATAAATTTGTCTCCCCTGCTCATCCGGTACCCCGGACTTGCGGTAGAAGTACGTATTAATCACGTCCCTCCAATGCTTGGCGTGTTCAGCCTGCTCCGCCAGTCTTGCCTCGACCGCTTCAAAACGCTCGGCATCGACCCGGTCTTTCAAGACAGACCAGACCATTCCCAATCCTTCCGCCGCTTCAGCTCCGGCAAAATGCGTATCATAGATATGCTGAATAACCGTGCTGCCGGAGTGTAGGCGATGGCTGTAGGGCACGTGGTGGAAAAACAACAGCAGTTCATCCGGACAATTCTCCAGCGAATCGTACATCTCCCGATTCGGGCTAAAGTATTGAGCGGTATATCCCGTACCCGAAGCTACGGTACGGTCGACGCCGATACCATCGCGGTCAGCGAAATGGTAGGTCCCCCACCGAGAGTACTCGTAGCCGTCTACATCCGGACCGTAATGGTAATGCGGTACGACCATCCAACCCACGCCCAGAGGGGACGTATAGCTTTCATAAATTGACCAGGAGGCCATCAGCATATGCAGCACTTTATCGATGACAACCGGTTGATTGCCGAAGGTCAGTCTCGCCCACTCCTCCGCAATCTCCTCGGCGGAGAGGTCGGGATTCCAGATTAAGCGTCCATATCCGTATAGATTGGCTTGGGCAAGCGGATGCCCGGTCCAGCACTCATCGTTCCCGATGTTGGACACCGCCGCCACCCCGCTGATCTTCATGCCGAACAGCGAGCCTTCCACGATATTCTTGACTTCTCCGCCGCTAGTTACCGCATGCGTGTCAAAATCCAACACCTGCTTCCATTGCGGAACCAGGTAACACAAATGCCGCTGCTGACCGGTGTACTCCTGAGTAACCTGAAATTCGAGCACTTGATTGGTTCGGGTCATAGCCCCAAACAGCGGAGATACCGGCTCCCGCACCTGAAAATCCATCGGGCCGTTCTTGATCTGGAGCAGCACATTGTCGCGGAACTTTCCGTCAAGAGGCTTAAAATGGTCATAGGCAGCACGCGCCCGGTCCGTGGACCGGTCCCGCCAGTCCTGCATGCAGTTATAGACGAAACAGCGCCAGATGACGAGCCCTCCGTGCGGCTCCAACGCTTCAGCCAGCATATTCGCTCCATCGGCATGATCGCGGCCGTAAGCAAACGGTCCCGGCCGGTGCTCGGAATCGGCCTTGACCACAAATCCGCCGAAATCGGGAATATGCCGGTAGATCCGATTTGCCGTTTCTGCCCACCACTGCCGGACTTCTGCATCCAGCGGATCAGCGGTGCCGACACCTCCGATTGCAAGCGGTGCCGCAAAGTTGATGCTGAGGAACAGCGCAATGCCATATTCCCGGAACACGTCCGCTACGCGGGCTACTTCAGGCAGCCCCTCTTCGGTTATGAACCGGGTTTCTATTTCATGCACATTCACGTTATTGATAGAAATCGCGTTGATTCCCACCGAAGCGAGCATCCGGGCATAATCGCGGATACGAGATGTATCTTGGACGATTTCCCCGCCTTCATAGAAGATCGAGTTGCCCGCATAGCCGCGCTCAATTGATCCATCGGCATTATCCCATTGGTTGATCATCCGCAGCCGGTTGACCGGAGTTTCCTCTGCCGCAAGCTCTTGCGGATTCATCCCGAGGGCGATGGCCCGGAGCAAAAAGAATACACCGTAGAGCACGCCTGAAGAGGAGCCTCCGGTCAGCTCAAGCCGAATACTATCGTCTGTCGAGAACCTTTTCAGCGAAAAAGCCTCATCTTCCTTACCCCAGGCAGAGACCGCCCGATCCCCGCTAGATGCTTCTCCCGTCTTTATCCCGATACGTAAATAAGAACCGCTGGAGGGAGCCGCATTCATAAATTCAGGATTTATTCCCAGCATGGACTTGGCGCCTAGTTCGAGTTCGCGCAACGCCGCGGCAAAAGCTCCCGAGGATTCCCCCGCCACAACGATCCGGCCAAGCAATTCTCTGTACATGCCGCGAAATCCATTCTCCCCGACTTCGTTATACTGAAGCCAAGCTCTATACAATGTACTCCCCACTCCCATGCTGTTTTCCTCCTGCAAAATGAATTATTTATATAAATGGAAAGAAACACCCCTTTAGGGGGCGCTCCTTTGTACTGTATTGCTATATTGATCTCCTGCTCTGATTTCCTGATCAGATCTTCTATTCAGATCTTCTATTCAGATTCTCTATTCAGATTTCCTAATCAGATCTTCTATTCAGATCTCTTATTCAGATCTCTAGGAATCAGTTCCCGGTGAGGTTGACCAAACGGTCATAAGCGGGTTTGGGCTGGTGTTGTTCGTCGAATAAGAACGGCCAGTTTTTCCGGCCGCGCACCGGGAAATCATCCAGCCACGTATAATCATCGGCGGCTCCCCAGAAAGTAACCGCGCTGATCACCTCGCGGTATTCCTTCAACAGCCGGAATACAGCTTCATACCGTTCGGCCTGGCGTTCCAGCATACCCGGGGCAGGCACCCGGAGATCGGTCCGTTTGTCCTCGAACTCAAATACCGACATATCCAGCTCCGTCAGCTGCAATTGCAATCCCAAGGAGGCATACTTCTCAATAGCCGCCCGGATGTCATCCAGAGAAGGATCGAACAGGTTCCAGTGGGCCTGTAAACCGATCCCGTGAATGGGAACTCCCTGTTCGAGAAGCGACTTGACCAAAGTATAGATCTTGTCGCGTTTGTGCGGATGAGATTCGTTGTAATCGTTATAAAACAACAGCGCATTGGGGTCTGCCTCATGAGCGTATTCGAACGCTTTGGCGATAAAGTCAGGACCGGCAATATCGAGCCATTTCGACGGGCGGAGCAAAGCGTCGCCTTCATCGGCGATCACTTCATTCACCACATCCCACGCATAAATATCCTGCTTGTAGCGACCGACCACGGTTTGGATATGGGAGCGGAGCCGTTCCAGAAGCAAGGTTTTACTCGCAGGTCCGCCCTGGCTATCCTTGAACAGCCAGTCGCCGGTTTGGTTATGCCAAACCAGGGTATGGCCGCGCAAGGCCATACCGTGCTTGCGGGCAAAGGCGGCGAGTTCATCGGCTTCATCGAAAGTATAGGTTCCTTCCTCCGGATGTACGCTGACAAACTTCATTTCGTTCTCTGCAGTAATACTGTTATAGTGACGTGCCAATAAATTCTCCTGCGTCCGGATCGTGTGCGGATTGACCGCCGCACCGATCCGGAAATCATTTGCAAACAAATCCTTAAGAGCAGGAACCGTCGATTCGGTTGAACTCACTTCAATTACCTCCTCTTGTCTGCCGGGTTACAAACCAGTCAAAATGAGCCTTGCCTGAAGCGGTCTTTCCGTTCCCGCTGGCGTAAAGGCCGATGACAATACCGGTAAAACACATTTTGTTTACAAAGTCTTCCGGTGACAAGGCTCGGGCTGGCCCGCCGCTAAGTTTAATCCATTCCTGTCCGTCCAACGAATAGTACATCGAATACTCGGTGACATCGGAACGAATTTTTAGATACACTCCGTCGGAATCCGTCGGCACTTCGGCCGCCATCAACCATTCGCCCCTCACCGTCAGCCTGACACCGATCGTTCTCAGTCCGGCCTCCTGCTTCATGAAGATCTCGTAGTGGGCATCCTCATCTCTTCTGGCGCAAATTCCGGCCTCTTCCCCGTCCATGATCGAACCATAATCAAGATAGGTGCTCCATTCCGCTTGTACATGCTGCTGTCTTCTGCCGACAAAAGCCACCTGACCGACATCACTCAGCCCTGCGGACTGTCCGCGCAAAGTAAGCCAACCTGGCCGCTCCTCCAAGGACCAGCTTCCCTCTGCAGGATTGCGAAGGAACGTCCAACTATGCGATAACTCGCTTTTATCAAAATCGTCGCTGCCTTCCGAAAACGCCGTCGTCCGCGCCTTTGTCGACGAACCCCCCGGCAGCCGCGTTACCCGCATTTCAAGGTTCACGGTGCCCTCATTGTTATCGATCATCGGCCAATCCTCTTCATTCCAGATCACCGGCGCGAGGAAAGTTTCTCTTCCAAGCACGCTATAGCCCGAATCGACGAGACGCACTCCAAGAAATACGGCCCACCAGTCTCCATTGCCGTCCTCCACCAGATCGGCGTGTCCCAAATATTGAATCGGATGTTCAATGCCGCGGTGTGTCAAAATCGGATGTTCATACAATTCGAACGGCCCATAAGGGCTGGAGCCCCGGCCTATAATCTCCCGATGCTCCTTCGCGGTGCCTCCGGAGGCGGTCATGATGTAATACTTCCCGCCTATTTTGTACAAATGGGGCCCTTCCGTCCACGGCCCGCCATCGCCTCTCCATATGACGACCGGCTCGGACAAAGCCTTACCTGTAGCAATGTCGATCTCATACTGAATCGCATGCGAGTCATAGTCCGCGCCTTGCTGAGCAGTTACATACACTTTGCCATCATCGTCAAAGAACAGGGACGGATCAATGCCGCCATACGGAACAAGGATCGGATCCGACCAAGGACCCGCCGGATTCGTAGCCGTTACATAAAAGTTGCCGATCCCCCGCACATCCGTGGTAATCATATAGAAAGTGCCGTCATGATATCTTAGAGTCGGCGCATAAATACCGTCCGAGCTTTTTCGGTCCGCTACATTTAACTGGCTGGGCCGATCCAGCACATGCCCGATTTGCTCCCAATGAATCAAATCCCTGCTGTGAAAGATCGGCACTCCTGGGAAGTATTCAAAGGAACTGCATATCAAATAATAATCATCCCCGGCCCGAGCGATGCTCGGGTCGGGGTAGAATCCCGGAAGTACCGGGTTGGAATAGGTTATCGATGGTTTAGTCATTATTCTTTTACGCTCCCTACGTTAAGTCCGACTACAAAGTATTTCTGCATGAACGGATATACCAAAAGGATTGGCACAGAGGCTACGACGGTTACCGCGGCACGGATCGAAATCGGCGTAACCATGTCGGTTTTCACTCCGATGCCGTTAGCAACTGACGGATTACTGTTCGAGTTCATACTGGATGATAACAGCTTCATCAATTCATATTGCAGCGTACTCAGCTCTTGATGAGATGAAGTGTAAATGAATGCATCAAACCAGGAGTTCCAGGCACCTACAGCTACGAACAACGCAATGGTAGCCAACACCGGTTTACAAAGCGGGAAGATAATCCGGATGAAGATTTTAAAATCTCCGGCCCCGTCGATTCTCGCCGATTCAACCAAGCTTTCCGGAATCGTTCCGATATAGGTCCGGATGACGATCATATTAAATGCGCTGATCATCGATGGAATAACGTATACCCAGAAGGTATTAAGCAAATGCAAGTCTTTCATCAGGAAGTACCCCGGAATCAGACCGGCGTTAAAGTACATTGTCAGGATAAAAACCAGGGTAATCGGCTTGCGGAACACATACTCCTTCCGGCTCAGTGTATAAGCCAGCATGGTCGTCAGACCCAGATTGAGCAGCGTCGAAAGCACCGTTCTCGCCACGGAAATCCAGAATGCGTTATAGATCGTTCCCGAAGCGAATACCGCCTTGTAGTTCTGCCAAGTAAATTCTCTCGGCCAGAGGTAGATGCCACCGCGGATCGTATCGTTCCCTGCGTTCAAGGAAACGACGATCGTATTCAGGAAAGGATATAGTGTAACAATAACAAGACCAATCATAAACAAGGTATTAAACGTATTAAAAAGAATTGGTTCAAGTCTGCTTCTTCCGATAGGTCTAGACACTGCGGCAGTTGATGCCGGTCCAGGGCTGATGGTTTGGTTTGCCATAACTATAATAGCCTCTCTTCCCCTAGTCGTTTGGAGACTCCGTTTGCAATCAGGAGCAACGTCACACTAACGACCGTTTTAAATATACCGGCAGCAGTTGCTAAGGAATAGTTGCCTTGAGCGAGCCCGTATTTCAGGACGAATATATCAATCGTTTGCGACCAGTCGACAACGAGACCGTTGCCAAGCAAGTACTGAATTTCAAAACCCGCCTCCAGAATATGGCCGACCTGCATAATCAACAGAATAATAATTGTAGGCTTGATACCCGGCAATGTTACATGGAACATTTTCCGGTAACGGCTTGCACCGTCAATATCCGCGGCTTCATAAAGCGCCGGATCAATGGATGACATCGCAGCCAAATATATAATCGTACTCCAGCCGACTTCTTTCCAAACATTCGACACCCCGACGATTCCCCAGAAGTATTTGCCATGACTGAGCCATTGGATCGGCTCACTAATCAGGTGAAGCTTCATCAGAACATCATTGACGATCCCGTCCGAAGCCAAGCTTGTCGCCACAATCCCGGTAACGATAATCCAGGACAAAAAGTGCGGAAGATAGGAAATCGTTTGTACGGTTCTTTTCCAAAATATTTTTTTGATTTCATTCAACAGTAACGCCAATATAATAGCGGTTGTAAACCCTAGAATCAGGTTAATGACACTCATCGCCAACGTATTGCGTAACACCTGCAAGAAATTGTCGTCTTTAAATAGAAACTCGAAATGCTTAAATCCTACCCATTTCTGATCGCTAAAATCCTTAGCCGGTTTGTAGTCCTGGAAAGCCATTGTCCAGCCCCAGATCGGATAATAGGCGAACAATAGGATGTACGCCAGCAGAGGCACGGACATATAAATCAGCTGGCTCTGATCCTTGATGAGGGACCAGGTGATTTTCTTATCTTTTTTCGGCGTCCGATCGGCTCGATTTTTCTTCAAGGTCTGCTCCATAGTTTTTTTCTCCCCAAAACCTATTATTTCGGAAAGTGGAAGGCTTATGACCGCCTCCCACTTTCCAATTCAAAACCTTATTTCACTGTCCAAGAGTCCTTTCTCCATTGCAGCACTTCATTAATACGGTCTTCGTAGGCTTTGATGTTGACTTTGCCGATTTCATTGACATAGTCAGCCCATACGCTGTCGAACTCTCCCGGTTTTGCCAGGATTGCCTTTGGCAAGAACTTCGTTTGCAACTCGTTTAGCTTCGTGTTTGCGATTTTTGCCTCAGATCCGTCAACCAAATCAACAGACCATGCCGGGTAGGCAATATCGTTCTCAGGAGCCGGGCTGAAGAAGTCAACATAAGTGCTGTATCCGTATTTGGAGAGGAATTCCTTATCATAATCTCTCAAAGCAGCCTGCATTTCCTCAGGCTGAGCAGCGCCGTCGGTAGCATTTCCGTCCGAGAATAAACCCTCCATTTTTGGAGCTTGACCGAAGAAGGAATCGGCTTTATTCGCCAGTTTCCAGGTTGCATCGGTAAACTGATCGCGTTGTTCTTGCGTTTTCATGAAGCGGCCGTCTTTGACAATGTAATCTTCGCCTTCGATACCCCAGGCCAAGATTTTTTGCCAATCTTCTTGAATCAACGTATCCAACAGCTTGATGATTCTAATTTGTTGTTCTTCGGATGCGTTGACAGTAATGCCGAAACCGTTATTCAGGTTCAGAGCCGGACGATCTTTGTAATGATCCTTGATGCTTTCATCAAATACAAGCGGAAGACCGACGTAGGTGCGATTATCTTTCTTTTGGGTAATCAGTACGTCTTCTGCTTTTTGGAAGTTCCAGTGTTGGTCAAACATACCCAGAACTGCGCCGCTGGAGAGTTTGGCCATATATTGGTCAAAGTTTTGAGTGAACGTTTCTTTGTCAATGACGCCTTCGGCATTCATTTGGTTCAACTTTTGATAATAACGTTTTGCAAAGTCCTTATCGGCGAAAATTTCTGCTACTCCGTCTTTAACGACTACGCCGCCATCATTCGGATGACCGATCAAATGCTGAGGCGGGTTAAACAGACCCCAGTTTTTCCAGTCATAGTTCAGAATTTCAAAGCCAACCGTCGGCGTTCCGTCGATTTCCGGATGTTTTGCCTTGTATTCTTTAATCAGGTCAAAGTATTGATCCAATGTTTTAACTTGTGGATATCCTGCTTCTGCCAATACGTCCTTTTGAATCCAGAAGGCTGGACCAGAATACCAGGAAGAGTTAACGTCTGCATTCGTCGCACCGTAGTTAGGAAGATTGTAAATGTGACCGTCGTTAGGGTCTTTCATCATGTTCCAGTACTTCTCATAATGCTTCTTCAAGTTCGGAGCATGTTCTTCAATCAAATCTTCGAGCGGGATAAACGCGCCTGCCGCCGTTAGCTTTTGATTCGCTGTCATCATGTCCGGATAGTCGCCGCCTGCGATCATAACGCCAAGCTTTTGGTCAATGTCGCCTGCCAGGAACTCGAATTTAAAAGATGCGCCTGTCTTTTCTTTAATTAATTTGTAGATCTTGTTGTCGGGTGTTGGTTGCTGGTCGGGCTGACCAATGAAAACAGAAATTTCAAACGGTTCCACTCCATTTGCGGCATTCTCCCCGGTTACTTGTCCGCTATTGCCGTTATTGCCTTTTCCGGAATTTGCAACTTTGTTATTTCCGCCGCCGCATCCCGACAGGATAACACTGAGCGATAACAACATGATTACGCCAAGCCGGAAAATCGATTTGGACTTGCCCCCCATGTAAAGCACCTCCGAATATATTTGTTACATCTAGACTTGAAAGCCCTTTCATGTAACTTATCTTTATTGTAAAAGCGCTGCCAAACTGGAACTATATCGCAATTAAAGCATTACCCCTAAAAATATTAGTTCCTGTTTTTGAATTCATTTGGGGACATACCCATCCTTTTTTCGAACTGTTTTAAAAATTGGCCGTAATTGGCGTAACCTACCTTCTCTGCGATTTCACTGTTTTTTTGCCGATTTTGCTTAAGGTGTGTGACGGCTTCTTCGATCCGAAGGTTGTGGACGAACTCGTTAAAGCTAATGCCGTTCTTCCGCTGCAGAAGCTGCCCCAGGTATACCGGATGCAAATAGAAAACCTCCGACAGCCTTTTGATGGTCAGAGCTTCCCGGTAATGTCCGCGGATGTATTCATTGATCTCCTGAATAATGCCTTGCGACTTGAGCGACTGTTCGCGGTGCATCATTTGGATTGTATCCCTGCCGCAATTAAGCAGATGGCCCATTAAGTCATCCAGGAGAAGCACGGCGTCCGACAGCCCCGAAAGCAGAAGATTATATTTCGCTAACAGGGACTCGACCTGTTCCCCGTCCGATTCCCGTAAATACTCCATGATTTTGTACATCAAATGAATCACGATTTTCTTGACGATCTCCGGTACAATCTCCATCTCCCGGAAACTTCGCGCCGCCGATTCCACCGCCTCCTCAAAACCGGAGACATCCAGCAGATTCATCGCGCCCGCTATGCCGTCGATCAGCCGGATCTGGTCGTAGTCGTACTGAAATCGGCAGCTCCTGACCGCCTCATACTCCTTGATGGCGGCGTATGCAGGATCGTAAAAGTTATGAACGATTGCTTCTCTAGCCGTCCTATAGCAGTTTTGCAGATGGAACAGCGATGATTCGCCGGCCCCAACAGACATAAAGACGTGATAAGAGGAGTAGATCTGTGACAGCTCCCTTAAAATTTCCCACGATTCGTCCCTCTGTCCCCTTGCAGGATCATACCCGAAAACAATACCGAAGCAATGCATCTCAAGATCAATCAGATAAATACCTTCCCGATCGGACAACAACGAAGCCGCCGTTTCCCGTAGCTGCGAGTAGACCGGCGGATCGCATTTCACCAGGCAAAGATTCCAGGTCTCCCGGATGCCGGACAAACGTTCCAGAACCGTCAGCTCGCTCTGGGTAGGCGGCTCTTTGGTTACCAATTTCTTTAACAGGCCGACAGTTTCTTCATAAGAGGCAACTTGGCTGATCTGTTGGCGTTCGTATTCGTGCAGAATTTCCTGATAAACGGTCTGCAGCTCCTTCTCGGCTTCATCCTGGTCGATCGGTTTCAGTAAATAATGCAGGATGCCGAAGCTCATTGCTCTCCGCGCATAGTCAAATTCGCTGTATCCGCTCACTATGACAAAGTTGACCTTCCGATCACCGTTCTTCTGCCAAGCGCCGATCATTTCCAGTCCGTCCATCAGCGGCATATTCACATCGGTGACCACGAGGTCCGGCTTCAGCTCCTCAATGCTTCTTAAACCTTCGGCCCCGTTGCTGCAGGTGCCGCATATTTCAAACCCGAGCTTCTCCCAATCGATCCATAACTGCATGCCTTCCAACGCAGCGGGTTCATCATCGATCAAGATCACTTTAAAGCGCATGCTTTATTCCCCCTTGTCCAGTCCTTCTTGTTGGTTTAGTTGTTTGATGGGAATTTCAAAGGAGACCTCCGTTCCTTTATTCGGCTGGCTCACAATGTCAAAACGGACCAGATCGTCATAATAAAGCTCCAGTCTGCGGTATACATTCCGAATTCCGATGCTGTTGCCGGAGACATTCTCGCTGCGAACGGCAAGAATCATTTCTCTTAGCTTGACCGGCTCGATCCCCTTTCCGTTATCGGAAACGGCAATTCGAAGCCGACCGTCGGCGAGCTCCGCGCTGATCGTGATGATTCCCGCCTCGTCCACGGCCTGAATGCCGTGCTTGCAGGAATTTTCAACAAGCGGTTGAATGCTCATCTTCGGAATCTTGTAATGCAGCACATCCTCTGATATATCAAACCTGTATTCAAATTTATCCCTGAATCTGAACTTCTCGATCTTGAGATACATTTCGGTGAACAGGATCTCTTCCTCCAGGGTCACCAGATCTTCCTTCCAGCTAAGCAGTCTCCGGAGCAGCTTGGACAGGCTCTTGATAATATCCGTAACTTCGGAATACTCGTATTTCGTACAGACGACGAGAATTGCATTCAGCGTGTTGAACAGAAAGTGCGGATTCATCTGGCTTTGCAGGAAATTCAACTCCGCCCGTACCCGCTCCATCTCCAGGCTTTTCTTCTGAATCTCCAATTTATAAACATTGTTGATCAGGGAGTTGATCCGCGCGGTCATCATATTGAAATTCTGAATCAATCCGCCGATCTCGTCGCGGCCTTCATCGATCCGAATCAGGTCGAACTTCTCGTTCGTGACCTTCTGCATGTGCCGGGACAGCCTCTTCACCCGGTAATTATAAGATCTAAGCATGATATAAATAAAAACGGACGTAAACAACGTAATTACCGCGGCAAGCACGCCGATCGATACTTGCATTTCGAACATGGCCTTCGACACTCTCTTGCCTTGTGGAACGCCGACCAGCTTCCAGCCCTTTACGTACCGGGCCGTACCGATAGACACCGTACGAACGTCTTTATCCTTCTGATCGCCGGTTAACTGAAATAATGGATAGTTATCGGTAACTTCCCGCTGATAGCCGCTCTCTGCCGACATAATGATTTCGTTATGTTCGTTGACCAAGTACAGATCCAAGTACTTCTGCTCCCGGACAATTACGTCATAAATTTTACTGAGGTCGATATCGATACGAAGCAATTTGAAATATCTATCGTAAACGTCGAAGTAATCCAATTCCTCGATCACGCTTAAATAAGGGACCGTTGAGGTCCGGTTACTCACTTCGGTTGCCCGGTAGGCGGCCACCAGAACCGGGTCGCTGGATTCATTCCATAACCGGTACCAATCGCTGTTTCGAACCTCATCATCAATCACATGGTAATTGCCCCCCGACACGATCGTGGGATTGTTCGTGTAGATGCCGATCCGTTGGAGCTGATTGTTTACCGGAATATAGTTGCTTACTCGGTTGCGAAGCTGTTCATCGAACGTCTCGTAGAAATCCACCTCGGATTTATAAGTCCGGTCCATCATTTCATAGAGCGTCTTATCCGTATTCAGGGCATGGCTGACGGCCACCCCGCCGTCCATGAAATCATGGATGTCCTTTCTGGCCCGTTCCAGCGAGATTTCAAGGTTCTGCTGCTCCCGAGCCTTAATGAGGTCAGACATGCGGTTCATCACAACAAGATTAATAATGATAATGGGCAGCAGTACGCCGATCAGGTAAATCAGAATAAATTTATAATTCAAGGGTATGTCGTTTACAATTTTTCTGAACTTGAATCGCCTCTTCAACATTTGCGCACCATCCTGCTATTGATCTGCCTGTTTCTTCTCAGCCTCGTGTTTATATGCCGAAGGCAGCATCCCGGTGCTGCTCTTAAATTTGCTAATAAAATAATCCGTATTCGGATAGCCCACCTGCAGCGCAACCTCGGATATTTTGATCTGCGTTCGCTTGAGCAGACTTTTCGCTTCCTCAATCCGCTTCTCATTCAGATATTCGTTGAACGGCTTGCCGGTTTCTTTCTTGAACAATTGCCCCAGATAAGTGGCGTTCATATGAAAATGTTTAGCCAGGTCCTGAAGCTGCAGCTTGTTCTTGTATTCCCGTTCCACGTATTGGATGACATGAAAAATCGTGTTGTTCTCATTTTGCAGGTCTAGCCGGGAAAGGAGCGAGGCCGCCTCCAGACATAGAGCTTGCACGTACTTCTTCAGGCCGGGATAGTTGTCTATGCCTGTCAAGCTGCCGTACTGTTCCCACATGCTTTTCATTAAAGCATCGGGTTCCCCGTTCTTGGCCGCAACCCGATTGCACAGCGTCAGCTCCAGATCGGCAATATGGGACTTGGCGATTTCGATGCTGTACAGCCCGGATACAAAAAAGGCCTGTAATTCATCAACCAGACAGCGAATCTTGTCCTTATCATCAGCAAGCACCTTTTCGATCAGCTGCTTTACTTTCTCTTTGAAGATATCGTCCGCTCCTGCCGGTTGTTTGCAATATTTATAGTAAAAGACGCCCTCTTTGCCATGACTGCGCTTACATTTAACGACCTCCAGCGCCTGCAAATACAATTCCCGAATGGACGGGATTCCGTCCCGTGAATCGCTAAACGTTATAATGACAGGCCGATTCAAATCGGCGGAAAGCTCCCTGTGCATCCGCAGGCCAATTTCCTCCAGGCGCGCCGAAGAGTAAACATCCACCGGGAGGATCACCCCGACTCTTCCCGCGCTGTCCAGAAACGACCGGTCCCTCTCTTTCGAGAAATATTCCCGTACCCGATGTCTTAAATCATCCGTACCAGGAACGGCTTCAATCAGTACGCAGGTTAGCTTGGCTCCAGGCTCCAAATCCAGCGAGCGTACCGCCTGCCGTTCCAAATTCTCGTTATATTCCCCTTGGATGAACCGGTTCAGGAGATTATTCGTGAACAGGAACTGCACGCGGCTCTGGTTCTGTTCCGTGGCAAGCTCCTCCCGGATCGTTCTCCCTACCCGCTCCAATATAGTTCCGATCTCTTCCTCGTCGATCGGCTTAAGCAAATACTCCGTAACCTTGTGTCTCATTGCTGTAAGGGCGTAGTTGAAATTGTCATACCCGCTTAATATGACAAATTTGGGTGGCCGTGTCAGCGTCTTGTTGGATTGTTCCACAAGCTCCAAGCCGCTCAGAACAGGCATATTGATGTCGGTAACGACAAGCTCAGGCCGCAGTTCCTGGATCATCTTGAGGGCATCGGGCCCGTTCAGAGCTTCCCCGCATACCTGAAACCCGTGAGTCTCCCAATTCACCATGGTGCGGAGTCCCTCCAGCACCCAGGGCTCATCATCTACCAAAAGCACATTCATCATTTTTTATCCGCCCCTTCAGTTGAACTTTTCAATTCCCATGAAAGCGTACTCACAAGTTAATGCTACCATACTTGTATGGTAGTGAAAACTAAAACATGCAGCGAACCTGGCTGGAGGAAGGCACCTTTTGGTTCGTCAGGCACCAAGAATATACAAAATGGCGGTGCATAGATTATCTATATCTCCATAGCACCGCCATTTGATTGTCTTTATTTACTTTTCGGTAAGCCTATGGTTTGCGCTCATCGGGTCATGCGGTCAGATCCAGTTAATATAACTGAATCCATACACGGACCCCAGCGTCATGATGACCGTCCAAACCGCCAGGCTGACACCCATCCAGCCGATCACCCGGGTGCGTGAGGAGCCGAAGGTCAACGCCATCAAAGCCGCAAGATCCGTGCCTACGAGCACCGGCGCCAGCAGCGCCAACCCCGGAAGACCAAAGCGCTCCCACAGGTTCTTCGCTCTCGTCTCCCTTTTGCTCTCCTCAACAATTCCCTTCTTCAACCTTCGCTTATCCCGCCAATTCCGGTAAGTATGAAATAGTAGTCCCAGCAGTACGATCATGATAAAGTTGCCCGCAAAACCGACGACCGCGACGGCGACAGGCGATAACCCCCATACAATACCGGCCGGAACGACAATAAATACATCCAGCCAAGGCGCCGCCGCCAACAAGAATAGCGCGACGTATTGCCAGATTCCGTCCGTCTGTTCTGCCCATTCCAGCATTCGTTTCTCTCACTCCCTCTTGTATATCTTAATATGCTCCGCGAATATGCTCTGCCACCTGGCTGAGATAATAATCACGTATGCGTTCCAGTTCTTCAGGAGTAAAAGACGGTACCTCCAGCGTACCCAAATTGTCTTCGACCTGGCGAACGTTCTTGAAGCCCGGGATCACACAGCTGACTTCCGGATGATCCAGAATCCAGCGCATCGAAGCGCGGGCCATGTCGCCCCGGCCTTCGGCGATCCAGGACAACCCGGATGCCAGCTCCACGCCCTTGGCAAACGGCAGCCCCGCGAACGTCTCGCCCACATTGAATGCCTCGCCGTTGGCGTTAAAGTTCCGGTGATCGTTCGAATTGAACGTCGTCTCCTTCGTAAACTTGCCGGTCAGCAGCCCGCTGGCCAGCGGCAATCGGACAAGAATGCCGACCCCCGACTGCTCGGCCTTAGGAAGCAGCTGCTCGGCCGGCTTTTGCCGGAACAGGTTAAAGATCACCTGCAGCGCCTTCACGCCGGGAACATCAAGACAGAATAACCCTTCCTCCACCGTCTCGACGCTCACGCCGTAATGGCGTATTTTGCCTTCGGCCTGAAGCTTATCCAATTCCTCAAACACCCGGCCATCCTTCAATATTTCAAAAGGAGGACAATGAATTTGGTACAAATCGATGCGCTCCCGCTGCAAGCGCTTTAAACTGCGTTCGCAATACTCACGGATCGAAGCTTCGGAGTAGGTGCGGGGGTCATGAATGTCTCCTGCCCGGCAGAACTTGGTGGCGATATGTACTTCGTCTTCCTTGCCCTTGGTCGCCTTCGCCAGCAGCTCCTCCGCATGACCTCCGCCGTAAACGTCCGCGGTATCGAAGAAATTGACGCCCTGGCCAATGGCATAATCAAGGCCCCGCAGCGCCTCGGCATCATCCGAGCCTCCCCAGTCTCCGCCAATTCCCCACGTCCCGAAACTGACCTCGCTGATCTTCAGCCCTGTATTTCCCAATGTCCGATACTTCATCTGTCTTCCCTCCTGATTTAAATCTTCATAATTTAAAACTCGTTCTCTATGAGATTAATCAAAAAAACGTTTTCCTGCAACCACGGCTACAGGAAAACGCTGCTTGACTTACAATCTTATTCCGGCCGGCGAATGGAGAAGACCGGCCCAAGGGCGGCGTAATCGTTGCCCGCGAGCCGGCTTATCGCCTTCAGCTCCGCGGCAGTAATCCGCCCGCCCTCATACACGGATTCGGCGATATGGAAGCGGACCACCCGCCCGATCAGCAGATCGGCCGCCGGTTGCTCCGCCGTGCCGCCGAGCTGAATCGCCCGTTCCAGCACGCATTCCATCCGGACCTTCGCCTCGGCGACACCCGGAACCGGAATGCTCTCGCTCGGAACCGGCGTCAATCCCGCCAGAGCGATCTCGCTCTCGTCCGGAGGGAGCGCGGCCGCCGTCTCATTGATCTGCTCGATGTTGGACTCATCCGAAATGTGGACGACGAAGGCGCCCAGCTCCATCGCATTCCGGGCCGTGTCCTTGGGGAGACCCTGTTTGCGCTGGACCGATACCGAAATCATCGGCGGGTCGGCCGTCACGATGTTGAAATAGCTGAATGGCGCCGCATTTAACACGCCGGTCCCGGACAGCGTAGTTACAAACGCAACGGGTCTAGGGATGATGCTGCCCGTCAACAGCTTGTAATTGTCCCGCTCGCTTTGCAGATTCGGATCGATGGATAGCATGGTGGATTCACTCCTTACGGTACAGTTACGTTACGAAAAAGTCCGTTGGTACCAAGCCGATGCGGCGTCGATTTCCGATCCGGTCAACTGGTGGCCGGTGGACTCCCAATGAAGGTTGACGACAGCTCCCGCCTCGCTCAACAACTGTTCCAGATCTTCCGATTCCTGCGGCGGACAGATCGGGTCATTGCGTCCAGCTCCCATAAACACGGGCACTCCCGAGAGATCCGGCAGTTGAATGCCCCGACGCGGCACCATCGGATGGTGCAGAATCGCCCCGCGCAGCGCATCGCTGTAATGGAACAGCAGGCTTCCGGCGATATTTGCGCCATTGGAGTAGCCGACGGCCACCAGGTTGCGGCGGTTAAAACCGTAAGTTTCGGCCGCCTCATCCAGGAAATCATAGAGCTCCTTCGTGCGGAGCACGAGATCCTCCTCATCGAATACACCCTCCGCCAGCCGTTTGAAGAAGCGCGGCATGCCGTTCTCCAGCACATTCCCCCGGATGCTGAGCACCGAGGATTGCGGCGAGATCATCCCGGCCAACGGAAGCAGGTCCCTTTCCGTTCCGCCGGTACCATGCAGAAGCACCAGCACCGGCGCTTCCGCATTGGTTCCTTGCTGATAAATATGCTTCATTCCTTATCCTCCTTCAATATACGAACCTCGATCGGTTCCAAGTTCGCTTCGATCAGCGCCCGCTGTTCCTCGTACCAATCCGGCAGCATCAGCTTCTCGCCAAGCTTATCTGCAGGTTCATCCCGGGCAAATCCCGGCGGATCGGTGGCAATTTCAAACAGGATGCCTCCTTCCTCACGGAAGTATACGGCATTGAAATACTGGCGGTCGACAATCGGCGTGACATGATACCCGAGGCCCGCCAATTTATTTCTCCAAGCGACGTGATCCCCGTCATCCTTGGCTCTCCAGGCGATATGATGGACGGTTCCGGCACCACCGGCACCGTATTCCATGGGCTGGATGTTGATATCGATAATATTACCTAAATTCCCCTCCGATTTGAATCGTGCATAGGACCCTTCTTGTCCTATTTTTTCCATTCCAAGTACTTGCTCCAGAAGATGGGCCGTTTTATCGGGCGACACACTGTAAAGGACAGCTCCCCCAAACCCTTTAATCGCTTTATCGACAGGGACGCCGCCGAACGCCCAGGTGCTTGCGGGATCTTCCGCCCGTTCGACGAGCTCCAGCAGCAATCCGGAGTTGTCCCGGAAAAGCAAGGTTTTCTCGGAGAAACGTTCTCTCGTTTCGACGGACACATGAAATTTCAGCAATCGTTGATGCCAGAAATCAAGAGTACCCTCCGGTACGGCATAGGTGGTAACCCCGACCTGACCTCCCCCGATCCGGCCACGCCGTGAACCCGGTGCCGGGAAGAATGTAATGATGGTGCCCGGGCTTCCCTTCTCATCGCCAAAATACAGATGATATACCTCCGGAGCATCAAAGTTTATAGTTTTTTTAACGAGGCGCAAACCAAGCACCCCTGAATAGAAATCGACGGTTTCCTGAGCATTTTGTACAAAAGCGGTAACGTGATGAATTCCTGCTGTGCGTTGTGACATATTGTTTTCCTCCTTATACGTATTTAACGAATTCGGCGACCGGCTTCCGGTAGCCGCGCGGACGCTGACTGGATGTGTCTTCTTTGCCAATTGCGACAAGCATGACCGGCACGTAATCACTCGGAATCTCCAGTGCTTCTCTCAAAGCATCCGGATCAAATCCGATCATCGGACAAGTATCCCAACCCAGCTCCTTGGCAATCAGCATCATCTGCATTGCGGACAGGCTGGCGTTGCGAATCGCATCCTCTCGTTGGAACGTCTCTCCCCGCTCCTCGTAGAAAGCGAGCGTCGATTCAACCGTCATATCATATTCTTGTTTATTGATGACTCCTAAATTCAACAGCCCTTCATTTAACGCGGCTACGTCCTTGTAAGCCTTAGGATCTCCCAGAACGGCGATCACGGCGGATGCGGTACGCACCTTATATTGTTTATTGGCGACTTCGTATACTTTTTCCTTAAGCTCCGGGTCCTTGACCACGACATAACGGGTATGCTGCAAATTGAACGCCGAAGGCGCGTACTTGACCAGATTGAAGATCGTATCCAGATCCTGCTCCGGGATTTCCACGTCTTTCAAAAATTTGTTGGCCGACCGGCGTTTTTTTAGTAAATCAATAAATTCGCTCATCTCACAGTCTCCTCTTTCCGAATTAGTACAACAGAGCGTCCAGCGAGTAATCGCCGGCACCGATCAAAGCTACGCCAAGGGCAACCGCGATAATGAGCAAGTTGTATTCATACCCGTTCGCCGTGGACCAGTATCCGTTCTTGCCGTGCACCGTAACGATCGCCATGATCATCGTAATCACAATCAGCGCAGCACCGAGAGGTGTAAGCAATCCCGCCGCGAACAGCAGCCCGCCGATAAATTCTCCAGCTCCAGCCATTACGGCCATCAGTACCCCGGGCTTCAATCCCAGCGATTCCATCCATCCTCCGGTCCCCTTCGGACCGTAGCCGCCAAACCAACCGAACAGCTTTTGCGCCCCATGCGCCATAAAGGATAACCCGACCACCAACCGTAAAATCAACAAGCCCAATGCTATACTCATCATTCATTTCTCCTTTGATTATAATTTTAAATAAAGAATCTTGATATTAAGATATATGATCTGAAAAGAGTCCCCAAGCCTTCCTTCCTCCGGGCCTATCCCGGCTCTGTATCGACTCGGGGTTCGTGTGTTCCTACACCACCCAACTCACCCGCTAATCAGTTGGTCCGCTATTTGAAGCCCTCCTGGGCATACTTCCCCAGCTTTTTCAGCAGGTCTGAAGCGATCTTCTTCTCTTCTGCATTCAGTCCCTCAGTTGCCTTAGCGATCACTTCCGCATGCTTGGGAAATACCTCTTCAATGAATCTCGAGCCTTCCTCCGTGATTTCGGCAAAGGTCTGGCGGCGATCTTCCTCACAAGCTCTTCTGCGAACATAGCCTTTCTTCTCCAGCTTGTCGACGACATAAGTAATGTTGCCGCTGCTCATAAGTACTTTACCGCCGATTTGCTGAATCGGCTGAGAGCCTTTATGGTAGAGCAGTTCCAAAACGCCGAATTCCGTACGGGTTAAACCGTGCTGCCGGATATCCCGGTCCGTATGGGCATTCACCCATTGGCTGGCCCGCGATAAGGCGATATGAAGATTCAGGGCATCCTCCTGATTATAAGTCATGCTGCATTCCTCCTTAGCGTATGCTCAGCGTTTATCTCAATTTGTTTTATCTCGATGTCATTTATCTTGATATTAAGATAATTTATTTTCGATCTATTGTCAAGCGCTATTTAAAAAAAGATGCCTAAGCGGCTAATTATTGATTCCCGCCTGGCATCCCATCAAGCATCCGTTCGAACTTTCCCCGGCTCATCATTTCATGGCTGACATACTTTCCATTATAGAAGAAGGCGAAGGTCGTCCACGGTACCGGTGCCCGCTGCGCTTCCTCCCTGGAGTTCAAGAGATGCGCACAAAAGGGAATGCCTCGTTCCGCAGCCGCAGCTCTCCATTCTTGCAATACGCCGAAGGCAAACGGGCACTGTTGCGTATAGTAAACGACGATCCCGGGTTGATCCACGGCAAGCGACCTGGCCTCCTGGCGAAAAAGCGGCTGCGGAGCGGAATCGTTCCATTGCAGCACGGCCAATTCATAGTAAGGGCCTGCCTCGTCAACGATCCGAAAGCCATGGTGCAGGAAAAACTTGCGTTCGCTCAAATAAGGCATTTTTTTGCCGGCAAGCACATGCACAATCCCGTCCATCCCCCTGTTCCGGGCATCTTCAATGCAATGCTCCAAAAGACGGCGTCCATAGCCCTGACCTTTATATTTTCCACTAACCCACAAACAATTAATCATCATAAAATTGGGGGCATCCACAGGAACCCATGCCGCTTCAGCCGGAAGATATTCGATGAACACTTTGGCACGCTCATTTAACCTGTAGAAGACGAGACCTTCAGCCATCCGGTCCTTCAGCCAGCTTTTTTTGCCGCTTACCGCTTCTTCATAAGCTTTGGCGCCCAAGGCACAGCAAATATGCTCCGTCTCCAGCAGCTCCGGCGTCATGGTCATGAATTCCATGCTTAGTCCTCCCTTATCCAAGCTTAGGATTGTACTGCAATATATATCGAAACGACCGCATTCCCGGGATCGAAGTCCCTCAAGTCGTAAAGCTCATAATCTCCGGTAAAAGCCCGCTTTTCCTGCGCATCCTCAAAATAAGCCCATATCCGTCCCCAAGCTTCCGCCACTACGGTTTGTACCGGACCCCTGCGGGTCTCGAATACGATAAATTCGGAGGCCGGTATAACGGCTTGCAGCAAGCCGCTCTTAGTGAGATCGGTGTATTCAATTCCGGACTCGTGCAGCTCTTGATCCCCAGCTTTCTCTGTCCCTTGCTCATGACCGATGATCACCGTGTATGCTCCCGAAGCGTCGCTCTCATAATCGGTATAAAGCGCATAGAGCGTATTATTTCCCGTTCCGTTCTCTCCGGCAGCCGCCGCGATGATCTCCCTCTCCCGAAAATAACGGTCCCACAACTCCGGAAGGCGTCCATTCGGCCCTGCTTCCTCCGCATTCGTCGTCCGTACGCTGATCCCGGTCAGTCTGATATCTTTTTGTTGAACATAGGTTTTTGGCATCTTATATAGTCTCCCTTCATTCCTACGTCCATTGTAATTCGGGAATGTGGACATCAGTATGTCCAGTTAGAAATCGGAGGATCGCTCTCATACAGCCGGACAATCCGCTCCGCCCGCAATTTCATTTCCTGTACCAGCGAACCGGGGGTCAACACCCTGACCAGATCGCCAAAACTGAGCAGCATGGAGTAAAACCACTCATCCCGGGAAAACACCCCTTGGACGAAGATATTCCCGTCCTCCTGCACCCGAATCTGTTCCGGGAGAAACACGTCCCCTATGCGGTAGCGGGCTTCGGGCCGAAAGATCAGACTCACCTCGCACTCATCTTTGCGGGACCAGGCCGGATCCCAGCTATAACCGTCCAATACGGGAGCCTCGCGAGGATTAAAGCACTCCTGCAACAAGGAAAATTCCATGACCCGCGAAAGGCGGAACACTCGAAAATCACCGCGCATCCGGCAATAAGCCTGCAGGTACCATACCGAGCCTTTCATAATTAAGGATGCCGGCTCAACGACGCGGATATGTTCAGTTCCGTCCTGATGTATGTAAATTAAGCGGACCAATCGCTTGTCCACAATCGCCTGTCTTAACATGGCAACGTTTTGCTTTATCGCCGGCCCTTGACCCCAGGGTTGAAAGTCAAAAACCAGTTCGGAACCGCCGGACTCCCAGGCGGTCTTCCCGGAAGGCTGCAACAGGGCTTTGAATTTCTCAAGCAGATCCGCATAAGTCCGGTCCTCTAACGCTTGGCTTGCCCCTCTGAGGGCCGCAAGCAGCGAGGCGATCTCCCCTTGCGAGACCAAGTGCCGGTCCAGCGTATATCGATCCATGATCTCAAAACCGCCGGCCGTCCCTTGCAGGGCCGTTACGGGAATTCCCGCCAGGCTTAGGGTTTCCATATCTCTATAAATTGTCTTGACGGACACCTCGAACCGTTCGGCGAGCTCTCTGGCGCTCATCCGCCCCCGGTTCAGCAGCAGGACCGTCATGGCTAACAAGCGTTCCGTTTTCACCTCAGTATGCACCTTCTCTACTCGGTTACTCAATCATGTCATGAAATCATGTCACGAATCATGGCATGAGCTTACACCCATTAATTTCGTCCCTTGATGGCTAAAATCCTATTTGAGATTAACATTTAACTGTATTTCCTCCAGCTAATTTGTTTCTAAATAGGGTAGGAGACTAATTTAGCTGGAAAAGATGCATCTAATTTGGCCCTGTTGAACAATATTCCATATAATCCGAGAAAATAGCTGGAGGTTTTACAGTTATTTATATTTAATACCGCGCGCCAGCACCAGCCTCAATTTAAACTTACATTTTCTAA
Organism: Paenibacillus sp. FSL R5-0407; assembly: GCF_038009185.1. Classification (NCBI taxonomy): domain Bacteria; kingdom Bacillati; phylum Bacillota; class Bacilli; order Caryophanales; family Paenibacillaceae; genus Paenibacillus; species Paenibacillus sp. FSL R5-0407. The sequence goes on from NZ_JBBPAX010000001.1 coordinate 3,434,900, forward strand.
CCTTACACATCCTGTATTTAACAAAAAAGAACCCGGCACCTATGCCGGGTTCTTTTCCCATAAGAATATATATCGTAATTCGTTTACTTGGCTGTGTAACCGCCATCGATCGGAAGTTCGATTCCGGTAATGTACGAGGACTCGTCCGACGCCAGGAACAACACGCCGGCCGCGATGTCTTCCGCCAAACCAAGACGCGGAAGCGGAGTTACGGAATTGAACCAGGCTTTCATTTTCTCGTCCTTCATCAAGCCTTCTGTCATCGGGGTTTGGATAATCCCCGGATGCACCGAGTTGGCGCGGATGTTGTGTTTCGCAAAGTCTACGGCCGTCGCCTTCGTCAGCATGCGGACAGCTCCTTTACTTGCGGTGTACGGGCCTGCCCCGTTGCCTCCGGTCAAGCCTGCGATCGAGGAAATGTTGACGATCGAACCGCCGCCGCCTTCGATCATATGCGGAATTACATATTTTTGACCCAGGAACACGCTCTTGATATTAATATCCATAACTTTGTTCCAGAGCTCGACGGTAGTATCCATCATTGGGGTAGGACTGGAGATACCTGCATTGTTGACCAGAATGTCGATCTTGCCAAACTTCGCGATCGTTTCATCCACGACGCGCTTCCAGTCTTCTTCAGATGTAACGTTGTGAGCCACGCCGAGAGCTTCGCCGCCATTTTGATTAATTTCTTCCGCTGCCGCCAGAATCTTTTCTTCCTGGATATCCGTAATAACTACCTTGGCGCCTTCTTTGACAAAAAGAAGCGCATCGGCCAATCCCATGCCGCCGGCGGCACCCGTAATGATAGCTACTTTATTATCTAATCTTCCCATGTTCAGTTCCTCCTGATGAGTTATTTCGAATCTTTTGGTTTTCATTTTGAATCCGAATCCGGATCCTGGCTTTGGATGTGTTGAAAGCTATCGATCATCTTCTGGTAGGATGCCAATAACAAATCCAGCTCCTGCTCCGTAAAGTTGGACCACATTTGCTGAGTAAGCTCTTTATATCTGGCCACAAGCCGCCTTTCGACTTCCCGGCCCTGATCCGTTAAATGCAGATTTACGCTCCGCCTGTCCGCATCGGATGTCCTCCGTTCAAGGTACCCTTTGCGCACTAATTTATTCGTCAGATTCGTTATGGCGGGCAAAGTTACGTCCAGTTCTTCCGCCAATTCCGAGCTATTGCGCTGCCCGGTACCGCTTAAAATCTGCAGAATCAGATACTGCTGAGCAGTAACATCGGGATCGAGCAGTTTACCGTACGAAACGACAAACTTGGTCATCTGCTGCGATAACATGAACGAAAGTAAATCGCCCTTTTCCAGCCTCGATCACCTCTATCTTTAAATAATAATTATTAGCTTTTAATAGTTAATACCTCTTAACTATTATGCTTTAATGATACTTCTGATATACATAAGAGTCAAGAATCTGTCAGAAACTGCCTTGGTCCTCGTCCGGCATTGTTCCTTGAATAGGATTTCAGTCGGGTAATCCATTATAATGGAGGAGCAGCAATGAATCGAAATCAATTATCCAGGAGGTAAAAGAATGGAACTTCAAAATAAGAAAGCCATTATTACGGGGGCAGGCAAGGGAATCGGCAAGGCGCTGGCCATTGCGCTCGCCAAGGAAGGCGTACATCTCGGCCTGATCGCACGGACAACCGCGGATTTGGAGTCTCTGCAGCAACAGCTTGGCAGCGAGTACGGGATTAAAGTACATATCGCCTCCGCCGATATCTCCGAACAAAGCGAAGCGACTTCCGCTGTTTCGAAGCTGATTGAAGAACTCGGTTCTGTAGACATTCTGATCAACAATGCGGGGATTGCCAAGTTCGGCACCTTGGTGGACATGGACCCGGCTGACTGGGAACGGATTATCCGGGTCAACCTAATGGGGACCTATCATGTAACCCGCGCCGCCCTGCCGCATATGCTTGAACAACAAAGCGGAGATATCATCAATGTCGCCTCAACGGCCGGAGAACGCGGATTTGCAACCGGCTCGGCTTATTGCGCTTCCAAATTTGCGCTGCTCGGGATGACCGAATCGCTGATGCAGGAAGTCCGCAAATCCAACATCCGTGTCGTGGCTCTTACGCCAAGCACGGTGAATACGGAACTGGCCGTAAACACCGGCCTCAAGATCGGGGATGAGGACCGGATGATGCAGCCGGAAGATGTGGCTGAACTGGCATTGGCTACCCTCAAACTGCCGAAGCGGGTGTTCGTCAAAACCGCGGGCATTTGGACCACCAATCCGCAATAAAAATAACGCCCGCCGTCCAAAGCCATGGACGGCGGGCATTTTTAAAAGTGCTTTCCCTTTATTTACGGATGCCGGCCCGAGGTCCGACATTCATAAATACATTGATGGCGAACAAAATTACGCTCACCACCACCAGTGTCGCTCCGATCGGGATGATCGACTCGAACGATGTCTTGCCTTCCAGTACAAAAGCAAGGCCGATCATCATAATCGGTAAACCGATCGAATGGGCCCAGAACTGGATCTTGCCTAGTACACTTGCCGCCGCTCTTGGAAATAACCAATAAATAACGCCTGCTAGCGCAAACGAAGCCCAGCCCAGCAGATTAAGATGAGCGTGTACCCCGGTCAACGTGTAATCATGGGCTATGGACATGTACATCCCTAGCAGCACCCCGATTACAAAGTAAACAACCGAAACTTTAATATACGTGACTCCCGTGATCGTCATGTGCGCCTGCCTCCTCTTTTCACAAAAAGTTCAAACGCTTGATTCCCCACATTCTATTCACGTATACATGAAAACATGCTAGAGTATAGCCTTCTATCGCCATTCTTCGGGCAGCAACCTATTGTAGTGCGGATGAAGGTAACGGTCGTCTATTAGTAACAGCACTCCATGATCATTCTCCGAGCGAATAAGCCGGCCTCCGGCTTGAAGCACTTTGTTCATTCCCGGAAAAACATAAGCATAATCGAACCCGTCCTTGTTCTGTTCATTAAAATAATCCCGGATGATGTCCCGCTCCAGGCCGATTTGCGGCAGCCCGACACCAACCACTGCAACCCCGGTCAACCGGTCGCCGACCAGGTCGATCCCTTCGGAAAATATGCCGCCCATCACCGCAAAACCCACCAGCGTTTCCTTATTATCCGCATCAAATGCGGCAAGAAAATCCTCCCGCTCCTGTTCGGACATCGCCCCTTGCTGCACCAGGAAGCGAACGTTCTCCATGGGCTCGGCGGTCACTAATTCATAGATAAGATTCATATAAACGTAGGAAGGAAAAAAATACAGATAGTTGCCGGAACGCCCGAGGGCCAGCTGTCTCAGCAACTCCGCAAGCGCATCTTTGGTCTGCTCCCGATCCCGGTACCGGGTCGAGAGCGGATGAATGGTCACGTCCAATTGCTCGCGGGCAAACGGCGACGGAATCGAGACCGTATAATCCTCCGGCGTTGCGCCCAGCATGTCCCGGTAATAGGACAGCGGCGACAAGGTGGCGGAGAAGAGAATCCGGGAGCGGAACCCTTTACCCATCTCCCGCAATAGGTGCGAGGGATCGAGGCAGAACATTTTAATTCTCAGATCCTTGGCCGTGATCTCCGCATAAGTAACATAGCGTTCGTCATACAGTTTACCGGTTCGGACGAAGCTCTGTGCGGCAAAATAGGTTTGCAGCAGCAACGCCGCATCCTCAGTGGCCGCCCCGGCCCCCGGTCCGGGCGAGGCCAGCTCCTGCTCCGCATGGAAGATGAATTCCTCGGCCAGGCCCAGCAATTCCTCCGGCTTGTTCCGGTCGACCCGGTGTGGTCCTTCCGTCTCTTTCCGCAGGGCGATGAAGAAGCCGTTGACCGCCTTGGCGGCGCGGTATACAGCAGCATTCATCCCTTTGTATCCCCGCTGCAAGGCCAAAAAGTCGGCTTTGCTCAATTCCGCCGAGTACATCTCGCGCGCCCGGTCCACGAGGTTATGGGCCTCGTCCACCAGCAGCGCCGTCCGGCTCTTTTGCTCGCCGAACATTCTTTTTAAAGACACTTTAGGATCAAAAATATAGTTATAATCGCAGATCACCGCATCCGCCGCATAGGCGAGATCCAGCGAATATTCGAACGGGCAAACCCGATGCTTGCGGGCGTACTTCTCAATCACCTGCCGCCCGATTAACGTCTCATGAGTCAAAATATCCAGCACGGCGCCATTGATCCGGTCGTAGTATCCGTCCGCGAACGGGCAGTCCTCTTTGCGGCAGCTAACCTCTTCCTGGAAGCAAACTTTGTCCTTTGCCGTAATCGTAACGGCATGCAGATGCAGCCCGCCCGCCTGCATAAGCGCGAAAGCCTCCTCCGCCGCGGTCCGGGTAATCGTCTTGGCGGTCAAGTAAAACAGATGCTGCAAATGCCCCTCCCCGATCGCTTTGATCGCGGGAAATGTGGTGGAGATCGTTTTTCCGATTCCGGTAGGCGCCTTGGCGAACAGACTGACTTTCTCTTCAATCGTTTTATAGACGGCTCCCGCCAGTTTCCGTTGTCCGGCGCGGTAGGTCTTGAACGGAAAAGAGAGTTGTGAGATGCTGCGATCCCTGGCTTCCCGGTGTGTGCGAAGCATTTCGGCGTAAGGAGCGTATTGCCGAACCACCTCTTGAACGAAAGACTCCAATTCGGCATAATCCGCCTCTTCGCGATATCGTTTCAGTTCACCGGTTGGAAGCTGCATGTACGTCAGCTGAATCCTCATCCGCGGCAAGCAACGCTCCCTGGCTACCATATACGCATAGCATCTGGCCTGCGCCCAATGCACCGGATACGTCTCTTCCGTGATGAGCGCCAGGTCGCCTGAAGTAGACTTGATCTCATCAATCGTCATCAGCCCGTCTTCTTCCGCAAGCAGCCCGTCGCAACGTCCATCCACGACAAAGAGGAGATCCCCGTAAGGAATCTCCGCAGATACATATACTTCTTTCTGGTCCGTCTCCCCATACTGCCGCTGCACCTGTTGATGGGCCTTCGTCCCCTCGACCAACGTGGTCATAGTGCGGAACCCGCTGGACAGATCGCCACTGCTAAACACATACTCCACCAAGGGTCTTACCGCTATATTTATCACCGGATTGGTCATCTTTTCACCTGCCGTGCTTTAGTAGAACATTTGTTCTAAGTATAGCATAGGCAGGGAGGAATTGTAATGTGGGGATTGAGGTAGCACCACCGTAAGCAGCTACATAATGCTTAGCTTCTTCTCAAAAGATTCTTGGAACCATTCGTAGTTATCATGGATACGTTCCTTGTCGGCATCACTTAAGTCAAAATATCTTTCTAAAATTGCATTGAGAAACTCAGCTGAAAGTGACTCTCCGAATGGTTGTAAACTATCGGTTGATAAATTATCCATTATTGCTCCTATCAATGCTGTAGATGCATTTGTTAATTTTTCGGTAATAATCTCTTTTGCTTTTTCATGGTCAACTTCATAGAGCATATTAAATGCAACAGCTTGAAGAAATTCATCTCCCAAATCTTCTTTGAGTATTTTAAGGCAATAAGGTACTGCCCCTTCCTTATCTCTTATAGAAAGTTCTGTTAAAGCAGTAGTTACTTCATCTAAATTATCTAAGTTTGTTATGATTGTAATAAGTTCAGCATTATTCATACTTGCAATATAGGTCTCGTAATTTTCCGATCTATCCAACGCATTTGCTAAGTCCTTGTTGTCCATATACTTCACCTCATCAAAAAAAGCTCATTCCTACTCATAAAACAAGTTGGAGAGAGCTTGAAAGTTTATCAAGTGTTAGAATCAGTTAGTGTTTGGTTTGTTGGTTGTATTGTACGATCTTGTTGTAAAAATTGTAAACCCCAGTTTTTCAATCCTGCAAATACTCCCTATGTTTTATATGATTCTGATTTAATAAAGTTATCTACTAAAAATTTAACATTATCACTTAGTCTCTCAAAAAGTTCGTTAAACTTAATCTTTGCATCCTCATTGTCTAGAAGAGAAAGCGTAGCTATTGCAACATGTCCGAATTGCCATGGTCCAATAAATTTACTGTCTGTTAAAAGTTCCCCGAGTCCAGCTAGCCTATCTACAATTCTTAAATTACAGTAATTTCTTTCAATCAATTTGAACATTGCCATAGCAACAACCCTTAAATTTTTAGCTTCTAAACATACTATTAAATCTTCGCTTTTTATCTTATCAGTTTTAATCTCTTCTGCTAATTCAGCTATTGAAGCCATAGTATCTTCCTTTCAAAAATTTTATTCAGCACTGGGTAGGCCCACCCAAAAAAGAAACCTTGAAAGGCATGAAGCCAATCAGGGTTAGTATAGGACTTGCTTAATTCACGCCTAAATATTTGTTTACAATAGACTCATTTGCTGGATGAATGATAGCTACTCCATCAGACCATTCCGTTCCGTCACTATTCAAAGTGCGGCCGCACGTATCACACTCTAAAATTAATTTTTTCTCCGCTGTCTTCAGAACTTCAGCAACAACATAATTCAACTCATCATCTTTACACCTTGGACAATCTTTTCCTGAACGAAGTTTAACCAAATCCCAAAGTGTGTCACCTAATCTCATTACAAAGGAATCTACTGTATCTGGCTTTAAATTAAACATCCTTTTTGATTCTAGATCAAGCAATATCTCCGGTTCTTTTGAAATATAGTCATATATATCAACATCCAAAATTGGGCTAAGTCTATTCCAATATACTGAATATTCCAACCCAGCCTTATTCTTTTTTATCCAATCAACCAAAATTAAAAAATAATCGACATAACTGTTAAATAATAAGGGGTTGCTCATTAAACTTTTAAAGTCTTCCCAAATGAAAGCGTCCAATGTTTTTTCAAAGTCTTGCATTTCTATCATCCTTTCCTAAATATCAAGCCTCATGGTGCTGGTACAGGATAAGTTGTAATCAAATTACCTGCTTTGTCTGTAAAAATTTTAATCCAAGTGGTTTCTCCACCACCATATTTTAAGGCTGAATTACCAACAACCTCTCCAACATTTACTGTTCTAGTGAACTGACCCCCACCAATGTCTGTAACAGTAGATTTGACAACGTCTGAACTCTGTAGAATTTCCTTTAACTTATCCGGCGCAATTGAGAAAATCGACCTACTATTAGCTAATGGTCTGTTAAAATGCCCTTCAAGAATATGATCAAATCCTGCTGAAACTGGTTCTCCTGTATCTCTTAATGGAGTAAATCTGGTTCTCCCATTAGCAATATTTATCCTTGATTGTACAGTTCCTAAACCTGTTGTAACATTACCCGTCCCCTCAATCGACTTATTCACCTCTGGAGTCTGCGGTGCCTCAACTGCTTTTGGAGGTTTAGTCACATCAGGACTTTGGAGTTCAGAAGGCGGCTTCGTTTCATTTCCTGTTATTTTGTCGATATCCTTAATCGGTATATTTATGTCTATCTTCGATTCTATTATAATAAATACCTTCTTAAGTCCTGCCCCAACAATACCTCCTCCAACTGCACTTGTTGCTGCGGCTATAATATTCTCCCCCACCATGCCGCCGATGCGTTCCCACCTCTGGCTCGGTTTGAGTTCCTGCAGTTCTACATATACATCCTTAAGTGAGGCCCATTTATTCACTGCCGCCTTCCGAATATAACTTAGCGGATCCTTACTGAACTTACCCGCTTCCTCATTCAGATTTATATAGACCTGCTTAATTCCTTGAAGTAGAGCCTCTCCACTAGCAACCGGATGTGAAACGATTTCTGCGAATTTATCTGCTATATTGTTGATGCTATTGTCCAGCCCTATATAGAAGCCTTTGCCAAATGCCAGTACCTCATAACCGTCCAGCATGGATTCTTTATAGGATTCCTGGGCCGATCTCAACTCGTTTATTTTTTCTTCCAATCGCCGATACGCTTCGGATCGTTCCCAATATTCCAAATAATCATAAGTTACGGGATCATATCCTTTAGCCAAAGCAAATTCCCAGAAATCAAGAACATGCTCATCCATTGTAATGTCCACGCTTACTTCTCCAGGCATAACCTCATAGCCGAATTCATCCAAAAACTGACGAAGAAGCATCTTCAAATTGGCATCATTGGGTTTTACATCGTCAAGGCTTTCTACCGTCTTAACCTTCACTACCTTCTGTACCCGCTTATTCAGTTCCACCGAATTACCTGCACGAAGTTGTACCGTTTTCATGGCACTTTGGATCTTCTGTTCTGCTTCCTTTTCTACTCTGACGTAATCCTGCGCTACCCGGCGAAGCGTCTTTGCTTTACTACCTAGACGGTCATCAATGGATTGCGATAACTTCCGAATCTCCTGAAGCACCCGATCGACCTCATTTACCGCTGCTTGGACAGAAGATTCGGAATAAGCAGAGCGGGTGTCTCTAATCAATTGTGAGATATCCCGATATACATTAGCTGTGCTTTCCCCAATGCCCATGCGCAAACGCTCCATATGGTTTGCAAGCCCCTTGATTTGATCCGGATCTACTTTCTGATTCAACATGGCCCTCCTTTCCGAGCTTGTATTGTCCTGACTTTCCTTCCGCATAAATACCCCTCCATTACTCCGTGTCTCTTTCAAAGTGAGGGTGATTGACATGGATGTAATGAAAGGGGTATAGGGTTCAAAACTAATTATTCAAATCATCAAACATGGAGCCAACGACGGTGATGCCGATATGATCCAGTTCCTCTACGCCATCCATACTACCCAGCACGTTATAGGCGTGATTCCCCGTCAAATCAATAGAGTCCATCGAAACGTGGATTGAATACTCCCCATCTTGCATGTTCGCATGCGTATATACCGGAAGATTGTTCGGATTGATCTTGATCGTGACTTTTGTTGTCTCAGTAATTCTGTAAATATGCTGACCATCTTTAACGTATTCCCGGTATTTGTAATACAGGTTCTTGCCTTCTGTCTTGGACAGGCTATAACCTTCCATCACCATTTTCCAAAAATCATGGGTATAACCGTCGCGGTTTTGGGAGTGCGGGATCTCGTTCACTTTTTTAGTGTAGCGTTTCTGTGTCGTGTCGTTTCTATCCAGAACTTCCAGAAGCACCGCACCATTTACACCCGTGTTATTCTTTGCTGTCAAAACCCCCGGCTTTGTCGCAAAGCCCCCGCGGTTATTAGATTTGAGCTTTTCATTCCGCAAGTTGACTGCTTCCTTGTTGCTATTGATATAAATGAGGTCCGATTCATATTTAAAAGAATCAATTAGAGAATCAACCAGATCCTGGTGATCTGCGGTATCCTCCGTCGTCTGCTTGTAAGTAACCGTCTTAACGGTAAAAGTGTATTCCCCTGCCGGATTAAAATAATACCCCGATTTGATCGGGTAATCATACTTCTGCAGTTCCTTATCGGTTGCAAATACCGCCTTGTCATACTGCGACTTCTTGTTTGTCCGCTTGCTCGCCGCGCTTCTCGCCTGGCCGTACTCTTCTTCCATCGTCTTCTCAGCGTGTATAGTAACCTCTCCACTGGCTTGTTGAGTAAATTCCCGCTCATACTGTCCGGGAACCATCTCCCATTTATACGGCTTTTTGTTTTCGCCCAAATGATTCATCCAGCGTATGACGTCGAACTTATAAGGCTCATTCACCCAGTACAATTTCTTTTGCAGCGATTGCGGACTGTTCTCTTCAATCTCTGTTTTAAAATCAGTAGGCGGAGGGACCTCTTCCATACCGTTATAGACGTACATTTTGAAAACAGAAGGGAGTTCGCCGGGAGTGAAGTCCGCAGTGGCGGTGCTCTCAACGGTCCTTGTTTGGGTGGTGCAGATATCTTGGCCGTCCTTATCCTTTCCCTCACAGGATTGATAGGATTCTTCGTAGGTGTACGGCCTACTCACAGAGCCGGAATAAGAAATTTTTCCGTCCCTAGTCAACGGGATTTCGGGATCTTCCGGATTCAAGTACGATCCCTTTGCCGGATTATCCCCAAAATCCTCCCGCTTTATCGTGTATCTGGCGATCGGGGACCTAGTAAAGGATTCTCCTGGTTCATTAATGTCCGGGTTGGGATCATCATCAAAATTCCGGTATAAATCCTTAGGGTCCTCTACAACATTTAACCGTCCCGTTGCATTGGCACCTTCCTTCCACTTTCCTTGGGGAAGCTGCAAAGTTGCCGTATTGGACGGAAGGTCTTCCCTATACTTGATCGACAGGGCATCATAAGGCAGTGCTTGCGGAACCGTCAGCTTAATCGCATCCGGGTCCGAATCCAGAACATTGTTTGTCAAATCGTCTTCTTTCGGTGAATTCCCGTCTTTGTTAATTTTGAACTGGACGCGGACATCGCTGTCCGGCATTATAAACGAGGCATTCAATAACCTTTTCCCGCCCGCAGGGATGGCTAGATTCCCAGTCTCCGCGAGTGCGTGTCCCGTGAATTTCAGGCCATCGTCAGCCGTCAATCGCTTGCCATCGGCTTTTCGGGTAATAATCCATTCATATGGAGCTGTGACCGGTTCTTTAAAATCCGACCGTATCCGGACGCTCACCAGCACCCCTTCTTCGGCCACCTCTGCGGAAGGCAGAGTTTCGAACTCGGCAGACAGATCTGGTCCTTGATCTAAGGTAGAGAAAGCGGCAATCGGGATTCCAAGGTAAGTAATGCTTCCATCCTTATGGTTTATGTAAATGCGGCCGTACCCTTGGGAGAGATAAGTAGGAGGCTGAATGACATGAACGTAATCGATCCACTTTCCTTTGCCGCGGTTGGGTTTGGCTCCTTTGGTGTAGACGACAAGACCGGCCCGTTCCTTATTTTTGTGATACATGAGTCCATCCCCGTATTTTCTCCCGCCATATTCGCGGTCCAATCCGGCCTGAATTAACTTCTCAAAGGTACCGTCGGGAAGGGCTTCTTTCAGGTTGTCGGGGACGTTTTTCATTTTGAACTGGTCGAAGTTATTCTTGCGAACCTCTTTCATATTTTTCCAAGGTTCAGAAACCAGATCGAAATTTTGAATCTGCTTTCCGCTCCATCCCGCATCCCAAGGAAACCCCTTGGTGGAAACAGGATCTCCATTAATAGAGTATCCTGAATAGCGATACATTTTAATATCTTCAAAGTAGTCATCATGGCTCTTACCGTATACTATTTCAAATCCATAAAACTCAGTAGGCTTGCTTAGGCCTTCCTGTATTCTTTTTTTTATTATTCCTTCTTGATTAAAGGCTCCCTTTCCGGTTCTTTCTAAGAAATAGTCTTCCTTTTCATATATTTCATTCATATCATGATTCGCTCTTTTAAGAACTTCATCAGCAGCGGAAGCCCCGGCTTCATTTAACTCATTTAAAAGTTTAATAACTTTACTTTCATCGTTCTTCTCAACTGCCAGTGCTTTATATGGAATCACGCTAAATAAAAGTATTGATATTAAAATCCACATTGTTATTTTCTTCATGACACACCTACTTCATATAAATCTTCAAACTAGTATCTTCATTCTCCTGAGATCCCACCCAAATTTCATAAGTATCATCCTTGAACACTTTTGTTTCAAGGATATCCCCCCGTACTTTTTTCTTTTTCACGTATGCCATAATGGTATCCACTGTCTTTGACTCTACCTGTTGCCTTAAAACAGCCTCCATTTCCTCAACTTGTTTGTTATAATCTCTACCCTTGGTTGTAAATGTAACTCTCAACCCAAGCACAAAACTACCCGACTTTAGTTTGTCATACTTTCCATCGTCATCAATACTCAATTTAGAACCCGTATTGTAGTACACCTTAAATCCATGGATCACATCTTCTTTTACCGTATCTTCGTCTGACCCACCGTTAGGGCCTGTAGGTTTTTCAGGATTTGTCGGGTTGGCTGGTTCTTTCGGGTTCTCTGAATCGACCGGTTCCTTCGGATCCGTCGAAGAGTTACCGCCGGTACTTGCCGAATTGCTGCCGCTGGCGCTCATATCAGAAGTTGTAATCAGCACCGTATTGATCGCAGCATCCCATTCCACCGTAGCACCGAGTCCTTCACTCACAAAGCGCAGGGGGACGAACGTTCTGCTTTCTTTACGGAGAGCAGCCGTATCCATTTGTTTCTTTTGTCCGTTTAAGGTGTACGCCTTTTTGTCTAAGGTCAGAATGATGGAGTCGGAATCCAACACAACCGTCACCGTTTTTGTGGCTGACTTCCAATTCACGTCTGCCCCCAGGGCTTCGCTCACAAAACGTACCGGTACCTGAACCCGCTGATTTTTGTCCGCAAATGGCTGAGCGTCGGGAAAATAAATTCGTTCTCCGTTCACTTCCACCCTCAGCGGCATTTTAACCGTTGCCCCGAACGAACTAGCCGGGAGAATCGTAACCAATACAAGAATTGCCGTAAACATCGATAGTACCTTTTTCATCATAATTTCCTCCTTTAATCGAAGAGATAAATTTTTCCATTTAACAGTATCTAACTGGGTATTTTACTAGAATGACCCATTTCATACAATAGCTAAGTCAAAACAAAAAAAGCCTATTCCCGCCCCTTTTTTTGGACAGAAATAAGCTTCTCTATGGTAGGATCATTTTCAGGTTCATTCCTTTAGTCTGATCCAATTATATTTAAAAAATAGGGTCATCAACAGGTTCGAGAGGAAATGAATGAAGAAAGGGACGAGAATATTATCGGTTTCGGCATAAACCCAACCAAAGACCAAAGCGGGCACGGTTATATTTAAGAGCATTAGCGGCTTCTTGTAATATTGCACATGGAAGGCCAAGAACAGGAGTGCCGTCGCCAGAATCGCTAACCATTCCTTTTTCAAAAATAACAGCAGTCCGTTTTGGATGAGACCACGGAACAACAGTTCTTCGAACAAGGCTGCCGAGAACATGAACAGCACTATCTTCATTAATGAAAGATGTTGATAATTCTTGTTGGCGTCGTCAATATGCTCTGAGGAAAGGCGCTTCGTCAGAATCACCCCGAGCAACAGGATTCCCGTTAAGGGAATTAAGGTATAGAGCGCCCACTCCAGTGGAGACTTTTTGAAAGATAAGATATCCGGCAGGCTATACGTCCCTTGAACGACCAGCAGCATAATAACCGCAGCGCAAACCAAGGAAAAGGAAAAGAACACCGCAATCGCCTCTTCCGGTTTGGATTCCCTTCTTTTACTTTGGCCGGACTTATCCTTCTTCAACGTTTCCTTCATCTATATACTTCCCTCTTCACTTCCTTGCCCGGAATTCATCCTCCAGCAGGCCCATCGTAATTGAATCATGATATTCATGATTATAATACAAGGCCTCTCTCTGGACACCCTCCCGTTTGAAGCCCAGCTTCTCGTAAACATGCAGCGCCCTTGGATTGTAATCAAAAACATTCAGTTCAATCCGGTGCATATTCAGAATGCCGAATCCGTAATCCAACATCAGCTTTAACGCCTCCGTGCCGTAGCCTTTGCCGGTCTGGGCCCGACTGCTTATAGCAATCCGGATATTGCAGTTCCGATTATAGGGATCGATGTCCTGCAACGCGATGTCTCCTATCAGCTCGTCATTCTCGCACAGGGCAATCAGTAACAACACGCTGGAGTCATCCTGGCTTTTACGCTCGATATAAGCGGAGATGCCCTCCTTCGTAAAATGCCGTTGGGTTCCTGTCAGCCTTCTTGTCTCCGGGTCGTATAAATTATGAAAATACCATTCCGCATCCTCCGCGCCAATGGGGCGCAAATAGACCTGCTCCCCTTCCAAAAACCTTGCTTGAACCGTCATCTTTTTCATATCTCCTTCAATATAATTCTCTATAATTCTCTTGTCCCAACTATATCAAGCTATTGTATATTAAAAAATATACAAATCTATTTAGAATTAAAGGACAGATTGATTAGCTGAGGTGATAGGATGTACCACTTACCGCGTCCGTACACGGCGAGTTCCAAGCCTGCCTTCCGGTACATGGAAATTTACGAAACGATGAAACAAGACATTATTTCGGGCGTTCTGCCGGAAGAACATCGTCTGCCTTCCATTCGGAAACAGGCTGAGTTTCTGTCCGTCAGCACCACACCCGTCGAGCTCGCGTATCAGCAACTGATTGCCGAAGGTTTTATTGAGAGCCGGCCGCGAAAAGGGTACTTTGTCGTCAAGCTGCCGGAAAGCTACGGGAAATTGAGCCTAAACAGCAGCCTTAGTGAAGGACAAGAACAAAGTCAGAGAACCGGGAACAGTCCACTCGCATCTTCCGCGGTTGAGCCTGCACCTCTTCCGAAGCGAAAAGATTGGACATACGACTTTCATTTGTCTAAAAACGACTTCAGCCCGTTTCCTTTTTCCATCTGGAAAAGGTTATTCAACCAGCTGTTTCAACCGGAGACCGGAGACTTGCTGTTTTATGGGGAAGCCCAGGGGGAGGCAGGTTTGCGCCAGGAAATTGCGTCGTATCTTCGCCAGTTTCGCGGCGTCGTCTGCCACCCCGACCGGATTGTCGTTGCGGCGGAGCAGCATTTGCTTATCCAGTTTCTGGGGCAAATGTTGAAGCAGCACGGCGACACCGTAGCCGTTGAGGAGCCCGGGTATCGAATCATCCCGGCAACCTTGCGCGCCATCGGATACCACGTACACCCGATCGCGCTGGATGAGGAGGGATTGCGTCCCGATTTACTTCGACAGAGCTCTGCAAGGATCGCCAGCGTCTCCCCCTCTCACCAGTTTCCGCTAGGTATCGTCATGCCGCTCACTCGCAGACTCGAGTTACTGGAGTGGGCTAAGAAAACTGACGGATTTCTGATCGAAGACGACTACGGCGGGGAATTCCGTTACCAGGGCAAGCCGGTTCCCTCTCTCCAAGGACTCCTACCGAACGATCACGTTATCTACCTTGGAGGTTTCTCTCAGGTACTGGCTCCGGATTTTTGCATCCATTACATGGTCCTTCCCGAACGATTGGTTCCGTCCTTCCATGAAATGCGGCGGGACATCATGTTCGAGGCCTCGGCTTCACGAATCCATCAGCGTACCCTGCAATTGTTTATGCAAAAGGGCTACTTCGAAAAGCATGTCCGGAGAATGCGAAACGTGTACCGTAAAAAGAACCAGCAGTTGACGGCCTCCATCCGAAATCACTTCGGAAGCCATGCCGATATCCTTGGAGACAGCGCCGGACTGCATATCATCCTGGAAGTCCGGTCGCCGCTGCCGGAGGCTGAACTGATTGCGCTGGCCGATCAGGCCGGTGTCCGGGTCTCCTCCGCCGCATTTTTTTGGAACAAACCAGAGGAACGCATAGAAAAACGCTTTATGATCGGGTTCGGAGGCATCAATATGAACCTGATCGACGAAGGCATACGTCTATTACGAGACACGTGGGCACCCCATTTGCTTTGATGAACGCTAGACGCCATTCCTCGCTCTATCAATGTTCGGTTCAAGTCGTGTTATTTTGTTATTACATATACTATAATTAATGATAACAAACGCATACAAAGGAGATCGTTATGAGCTTTCAACCTAATTTCGTCTGGGGCGCTGCAACGGCCGCTTATCAAATTGAAGGGGCGGCAAGAGAAGACGGCAAAGGCTTGTCCGTGTGGGATATGTGCTCCCAAATTCCCGGATTCGTGAAAAGCGGGCACACCGGAAATACCGCTTGCAATCATTACTATCGTTATAAAGAAGACGTTCAACTGATGAAGGAAGTCGGGCTCCAAGCCTACCGGTTATCGATTTCCTGGCCGCGTGTGCTGCCTGAGGGAACCGGAAGAATCAACGAGAAAGGCCTTGATTTCTATGATCGCCTGATCGACGAGCTGCTTGAGAACGGCATTGATCCTTATGTAACCTTGTTCCACTGGGACTACCCTCATGAATTGTACAAAAAAGGGGGCTGGCTGCATCCCGACAGCTCCGACTGGTTCGCGGAGTACACCCGGGTCATCGCAGACCGGCTGTCCGACCGGGTCACCCATTGGTTCACGCAAAACGAGCCGCAATGCTACCTCGGGCTAGGTCACTTTACCGGAGAGCATGCGCCGGGGCTCAAGCTCGGCATGGCCGATTTCCTGCAGGCGACGCACAACTCGCTGCTTGCTCACGGTAAAGCGGTTCAAGCACTGCGCCAAACCTCTAAACAACCATGCCAAATCGCCTACGCACCGGTGGGCATCACCTCTTTCCCGGTCACGCCGACACCGGAAAATATCGAAGCCGCACGAGCACGAACCTTCGGCATTACGGATCCGGGCTTCTGGATGAATACGTGGTACATGGACCCGGTATTCCTCGGGAAATATCCGGAAGACGGACTGCGCGTATTCGAGCCTTGGCTGCCGGAAATCAAGCCCGGCGATATGGAGACCATTTGCCAGCCGCTGGATTTCCTGGGTCTGAACATTTATCATGGAACTCCCGTGCAAGCGGGGCCGGACGGACAGCCGGAAATCATCGGCAATGCGGTCGGTCATCCGGAAACGATGATCCGCTGGACGGTAGCCCCGGAATCGCTTTATTGGGGACCGAAAATGTTCCACGAACGATATGGGCTGCCGATCATGATCACCGAAAACGGCCTGTCGAGCATGGATTGGGTGAGCCTGGACGGACAGGTGCATGACTCTCAGCGGATCGACTTCTTACACCGCTATTTGCGGGAATACCGCCGGGCTGCAGCCGAAGGCGTGCCGCTCAAAGGGTACTTCTGCTGGTCCTTTATGGACAATTTCGAATGGGCCGAAGGTTACCATGAACGGTTTGGGCTCGTCCATGTCGATTACGCCGACGGAAAACGGACGATCAAGGACTCCGGCCGCTGGTACCGTTCGGTGATCGAGAGCAACGGCGCCGACCTGTAAACCATCCAATAATGAAGCCTCCGAACTCATCCGTATGGGATGAATCGGAGGCTTTTTGGTCCCCGCTAAAATGTTTATTCCATTAAAGCGTTATCACCCAGAATTTGCCCTTGATCTTATTCCGGTTAAGCTCAATAATTAGGAACTGAACTTACTTTTTTACAGTAAATTGAAAGGTGTACACCATGAATACAACTCCAATCATCTCTGAAAAACCGGCCGTAAAAGAACCATTTCCGGTCGCTCTACTGTCCCTGACTGTCGGATCGTTCGCCATCGGCATGACCGAATTTGTAATTATGGGACTCTTACCAAATGTTGCGGACGACCTGCATGTCAGCATTTCTTCGGCAGGGCAGCTGATTACCGCTTATGCCATGGGCGTCGCCATTGGGGCACCCATTTTGACACTGCTGACCCAGCGCATTCCTCAAAAGGGATTGCTTTGCCTGCTGATGATCCTGTTCATTCTCGGCAACGGGATATCGGTCTTTGCTCCGACCTATGCCGTACTGATGGCGGCGCGGATTCTGACGGCGCTGACACACGGCACCTTTTTCGGCGTCGGTGCCGTTATAGCCGCCGGACTTGTCCGGCCGGAGAAGCGTGCCGGAGCCGTATCCATCATGATGGCCGGCCTGACCATTGCAAATATCGTCGGCGTCCCCCTTGGAACATTTATCGGACAGCAGCTCGGCTGGCGGGCTTCCTTCGGCGCCATCGCCCTGATGGGCGTAATCGCCTTGGGAGGAATCCTGCTGTTTGTACCGCAATTGCGCCAAGAGCAGCAAAGCGGCGTAGCCCAGCAAATTCGCGCACTGCTCCGTCCCAAGCTGCTGCTGTTCCTGCTGATCGGAGCGCTCGGCAACACGAGTCTGTTCGCTGTCTTCACCTATATCGCCCCTTTGCTCCAGCAAATCAGCGGCTTTGCCGAGCATAGCGTCACCTGGATTCTGGTGATCTTCGGCTGCGGCGTAACGCTCGGTAACATGATCGGAGGGCGGCTTGCCGACTGGAAGCTCATGCCTTCCCTGCTCGGGCTCTATCTAATGGTGGCTGTCATTTTAGGCGTCTTTACCTTTACTATTCAGAGCCCTGTCCTTGCGGTCATTACAATCTTCTTCTGGGGAGTTGCCTCCTTCGGCGTAATGCCCGGCCTACAGGTCCGAATCATGAATCTGGCCCAAGCGGCCCCTGCGCTTGCCTCGACGTCCAGCCACTCGGCCGGGAATTTCGGAAACGCCGCAGGCGCTTTTATCGGTGGGCTCGTAATTACCCATATGGGACTTGCATCCCTCCCTTGGGTGGGAGCGGCGATCGTAACGCTGGCTCTTATCATTGGTGCCATCAGTTATGCCCAGGAGCGGAAGCAAGGTAACGGAGCCGCTTAATCGGAATTCTCCGGAAATTTCCTATCACAGATAAGGCCCGCTTAGGGCCTTTTTTGTCTGTTTGACCTCCAAAAACGCCCCTTATTTCTCTAATCTCTCATTTCACAGTAAATTAATTGACCGCATCCCAGTATATGGATATATTAGTGGTATACCAGATATAAATCCTCCAATGCATTACTAGTAATTTTCATATCCTTGGTATGAGAATGACTCTAGGAGTGGTGCCATTGAATTCTCACTCGATTCTATCGGAATTGAATTTATTTATGAAACGTAATGAGCTTAGTGTAAGTCAATTAGCAAAGAAACTGGATTTCAATGTAGGAACGGTTAGTTACATATTAAGCGGTACACGTAAGCTGACGATTGATCAGTTGGACTCCATTACTGAGGTGCTGGGTTATCCTAGAGGCCATTTTTATACCAACTACATTCGTGAGTACCTGGATGGGAATCGCTCCGATTGGCGCCGCATCCGCCCTCTGCTATTAAATTGCGCAGAACTGGACCAGCTGGACTGCATTCAGGATGTCGTAAATTTACTGCTGGATCATTTGATTTATGCCGGACCCCTGTTTGATATGGCAGAGGAATTATTCCAGGCCGGCAATTATAAAGCAGCGGAAATCCTCTATGAAAATGTGGCAGACAGTGAGCGGAAACAGCATTCCGAGCGGTTGGCGATGTGCCAGTATCGGCTGTTTAAGATCCGGGTAGGAAAAGATCAAATGCTGAATTTCAAAACCGTCTGTCAATTTGAACCTTACGTAGATCGACTGGATGAAGTATTTCAAATTGAGGCCCTTAAGGATTTAGCCAATGTGTATCGATCTCTTCAACAGTGGGACAATGTAGAAACCTTCACCCGAGAGATGGAGATCAAGGCCAAAATAATATATTTCCATGAGCCGCGTGCCGAGAGATTGCTCATGGAGTACCAGAACAAATTAGGCAGGCCAATGTTTGTATATATCGCTTATGCGAATCTTCTTTATGCCTGTGTTGCCGAAGGTAGGGGCGACTACGAGCTGGCCTTGAAATACACTTATGAATATGCCGATTTAAGCTGGGTAAGGGAATCCGACAACGATGCGGAACATTGGAAACATCTATTTGCTGAATGGGCACAAGCCAACACCTATGCAAATCGGATTATGAGCGGAGATTTCAGTGTACTTTGGGATTACGTTAATTATATGGAAACGAGACCTGAGGAATTTCCTACTGCCTTATTAAATATGTTATTCGCCGCAAATCGATATCATTTCGACCTGGATTCCGTTCTGCTTAAATTTGATTCAGAAATCAAAGCATACGTTCCAATAACAAATCATCTCTACAGGAGCGAACTTGTCTTTGATGACTTCGCCAAATTTTTATACGAACTAACCCTTTATTATCTGCGGACGAATAATTTCGAAAATGGTTTTACAAGTTTGTTACAAGGTTTGGATTTTTCAAGTAAAATAAATAAAGAACAGCATATCCTGAAGTATATTGGGTTATTTGAGGAATTTAGAAATCAGGCATCCAGTGAAATACACTTATCATATAACCATCTTATTAGAAAGGTGTGTGCGGCTGTATGAAAAGAAGAATGGCAGCTTTATTAGCAGGTGGCTTGGTTTTAGCAGTTGTATTCCTTGTATCAGATCCTATTTTCACTACACTTAGCCAACACGGCAGTTTTTAATTAAAGTCCCCTACATATCCAATGAGTCGAGCACGATAACGAAGAAACCTCCAAATTACTTGGAGGTTTTCTTCATTTTAACGCCTATCTCCCTCACTCCGCCTCCCGCAACCTTTCCACAATCGAAGCTTTCGACAGCCAACGATATGCAGTCAGTGTAATGGCGAGAGAAATCACAGCCAGCAGCGGGATCGCGGAAGCGACGGGCCATACGGACATATGGAACACCGTGAATGCTAGATTCTCGGAAATGGTTTTGGCAACGACATAGGTCAGGTACAATCCGGCGGTGCCGCCGATTAACGCGACTAGCACAACTCCATATAATCCTTCGTAAATCAGCGTCTTCTTCAACTGCTTGCGGGTCATGCCCACGCTCTCCAGAATCGCGAACTCGTTGCGCCGGGTAATGATACTCGTGATAACCGTGTTGATATAGTTCAGGATACCGATTAGCGCAATGATGAGGCTGAGTCCGTAGCCGATTGTTTGGAAGACACGGATAAATCCGTCCATCTCTTTTTTGAAATCTTCCCGGGACTTCATCATCAAATCCGGATTGGAATCGACCATACCCTGGACCGTACTTATCACCTGTTCCAGCTTGGCGGGATCAACATGAAGAGTGGCAGACAGGATGCCGGGGTTTTCTACCGAACGGGCAAACTCCTCCGCCGGAAAATATACCTTGAAGCCCGCAACGTTATACGACTGGGTTCCTGCCGCATAAAGCGCATCCGACTTTAGCACCGCCATGACTTCATAGCTTTTGTCCATGCTGTCCAGCTTGATCCGGTCGCCGGGCCTATAATAGGCCGCATACACGTCATTCCCTCCGTCCAGTAGCGCCTCTGTAACCAACACGTAATTTCCGGTGGCAAATTTCTCGCGATCAAAACTACCTGAAACGATATCTCCTTTTTGGATCACATCGTACCATCCCGGATCGATCCCATGAACTTGTAATTCAATACTTCCCCTATCCAGAATGGACGTGAATATCGGAATTTTGGGGTCCTCATTGACCGCATACGGTTCAAGCGTCTGCCTGATGGTTTTATTTATTTTTAAAAGATCGCCTTGAAAATAAACCTTATCCGTACTCTTTACCCCGTCAATAGCCCCCAGCGACTTGACGATATCGTCCGTAAGCGCGACGGTCCCCCCCTCCGAGTAACGTTGGCTTCGATCCGGCATTTCCTTCACGACGATATCTCCCGAAATAAAGGTGCTCAGGTACTTATTCACATCGAACGATGAAATCACCGTATAGATAATGCTGAACAAGATCAAGCTTACCGATAAAGACGCCAGCATCAGAATCAGCTTCTTTTTATGTCGGAGCAGGTTAGCCAGAGCCATGCGGGACAGCTTGGCCCCTTGCGTTGACCGCTTCGTCTTTTTGCGGCCCGTGTCGTTCAGTCCGGTAAATCTTACGGCTTCGACGGGCGAGATGCGCGAGGCGGTGCGGCCGGGTTTGCTGGCAGCGATCCGAACGGTAAGATAAGAGAATAGCGCAGCGCCTATGAAAATTAGCGGACTTATCGAATATACGCTTTCCTCCTCCAAGGAGGAGAAGGTCTTCATCATCGGCATTAGCCAAAGGCCGACCCCGTATCCCAAAGCAAGTCCGATCGGCAGTGCGATCAAAAATAACCGGTTCGCCTGCATCGTAATGATCTTCCGGAGCTGCCTTGGCGTCGTTCCGATCGTTTTAAGCAGGCCGTAAAACTTAATGTCCCGGACCACAGAAATGTGAAAAATATTGTAGATGAGCAAATACCCGCTCAACATAATGATCAGGATCAGCCAGACATAAGGCAGTACATTCATAGGATCCTCGAAAATTCCCACGCTGGAGTACGCCCAGTTCACCCCGTAATCCGCCTTGATGCCGGTGTCCGACATCACTTTCTTGATTTTGTCCTCAATGCCGTAGGAGTTATTGAACATGACATCCAGACGCGTTGTGTTTACATAGGTGCCGGTTTGCCTCGTTTGCTCCGGATCGATATGTGAGAGGTTCTCCTGGACAAAAGCTTCCGATAAAAAAGCCAGCCCCGACATGGCGAGGTACTGATCCGCTTCATAATACCCGGACAAGTCAAAGGTTTTCGACACCTGCTCGCCGTTAATATCCATATCCAGATGTACCTTGGCCCCCAATTGATGAGGCACACCGAGCAAATCAAGCGCCCAGGTGTTCAGGACGATTTCATTTTCGCCTTCCGGAAGTTTGCCTTCCTCTAACCGGATAAAGCTGTGCTTGGCCAGGCTCTCGTCAATCTGATTGATCTCCAACTTTGAGGCACGAAATTCCTCATTCACGCCATACCCGATGAGTACGGCTCTCCCATACTGTTTAATGGAAGGATGCTGTGCCAGCTTGTCGGCCTCTTCCGCGTTCAGGTATTTAAAACTGCCGTGGAAGTCGCTCCCCGCCGTCCTCATCTGCGTCTGTTCCATGGACCGGTTAATGCTGAAGCCCATCGTGAACACCGACGTAATTAACAAAGTCGTCAACACGACGGCACAGATAATGATCAGGTTACGCATCCGATTGGTTCTAAGGCTCCGCTTGGCCAGCCGGGTAACGGCTTTTCCATAATTGGTCGCAATGTTCATAGCCTACCTCCCCGCTCCGCCGGCTCCGGGACGGGGTGCAATCCGGCCGTCCTCGATCCGGATAATCCGGTCCGCAGTTTGGGCAATTTCCTCATTGTGAGTGATCATCACTATGGTCTGATTGAACTTTTCGCTGAGCTGCTTCAGCAGAATCATCACTTCCTGGCTTGTCTTACTGTCCAGGTTCCCCGTAGGCTCGTCCGCCAGCACGATGGACGGCTTCGTCGCCAGCGCTCTGGCGATCGCTACCCGCTGCTGCTGCCCCCCCGACAAGCTGGACGGTAAATGATGTACCTTCTCCTTCAACCCTAGCGCACCAATAATCCGGTCCACATGCTCCTTGTCCACCCCGGTGCCATCCAGCTCGATCGGCAGCACAATATTTTCATAGGCATTCAAGATCGGAATGAGATTATAACTTTGAAACACAAAGCCCACCGACCTCCGCCGGAATATGGTCAGATGCTCGTCGTTCATGGCAAAAATATCATTGCCGTCCACATGCACTTTCCCTTCCGTCGCGCGGTCCAGGCCGCCCATCATATGCAAAAGCGTGCTTTTGCCGCTTCCGCTTGTTCCGACGATTGCTACAAACTCGCCGCGATCTACCGTGAGCGATATTCCATCCAGGGCTTTGACTACCGATTCGCCTTTGCCGTAATATTTTTTCAATTGATCGATTTGCAATATCGACATTCGTATTCTCCTCCGGGTTTATTGATGTCAGCGTTACATAAATAAGAGTCCGCACCTGACGGTACAGACTCAATATAGCAAATCAATCTGACACCCCGGTGTCCGAAATATAACGGAATGGTCATATTGTCTCCTCAAAGCGCAGGCAGGAATACCGTGAAAACGGAGCCCTCGCCAAGCACGGAGGATACCTTAATGTATCCGCCTTGGGCCGTGAGGATTTCACGGGTCAGGTACAAGCCGATACCGACGCCTTCGTAATCCGCCGTTCTCGGGCTGCGATAGAACCGCTTGAAGACGGCATTCCACTCGCCTTCCTCAATGCCGATGCCGGTATCGGCGATGTCGATCCGGGTGAACATCTCGTTCGCCCGGGCGGTAACGGAAATCACCCCGCCGGTAGAATAGCTGTATTTCACCGCATTCTCCAGCAGATTGAACAGCGCCTCCGCCGTCCACTTCGCATCATGCCTCGCCGTCGTACCGGGATCACAATCGATCCTGATTTCGATTCCTTTTTGCTCCGCCGCGGCATAAATCTGCGAAACAGCCCCCGATACCGTTCCGATCAATGGAGCGAGTTCCGTATGGATCGCTATGACGCCTGTCTCCAGCCGCGACATTTTGATCAGGGAACGAATCAGCCAATCCAGCTTGCCCGATTGATCCTTAATCCTTGCAATATATTGGCGGGTCTCTTCATCGAGTCCCTGGGTTTCTCCGAGAAGATCGGTGTACAGAACAATGTTGGTGAGGGGCGTTTTGGTCTGGTGGGAAATATCCGAGATCAGCGCCTTAATGCTGCTCTTCTCGGCCTCCGCCTTTCGTTTATGGGTGTTAGACAACTCGACATAACGCATAACTTTGTGCTCAAGAGAGGAAACCCGGCTTTCCGTATAACCGGTTTGCCGCGGCTGTCCGCCCATGGCCCGGTCCATCATCTCGTTTAGCGCCGTGACGGTTGCGGATGCCTCCGACCTCATCGTTCCCACAAGGAGCCCCCCTAGCAGAAGCAATAGAATAACGAACGCCGCCGAAGCCCATCCTACCGCCGTATCGAGGCCGGTAAAATACGTCACGGCTCCGATATATCCTGCTGTCACCAGCACGAAAAGCCCAGCAAATACCGCATATATGACACCCCAGCGGGAATCACTCTTTTTTCTCATCGCCCGCTCCTTCAGTCCATACATAACCCAATCCATAAACGGTTTTAAGATAGACCGGCGAAGACGGATCGTCTTCGATTTTGGCACGCAGTCTCTTCACCGTAACCGTCAGTGCGTTCTCGTCCACAAATTCCGCTTCCCGGTCCCAGATCTGATCCATAAGCTGCATTCTCGTCAAAATCCGGCCCCGGTTGGACACCAGCGCCTTGAGCAATTTCTGCTCCGTTTTGCTGAGAGACAGGCTGCAGCCCTGTTTACGGAATTCCATGTTCCCAAAATCGAGCTCAAGCGGACCGATGACCAGCTTCTCCTCATAGAGCGAACGGCTTCTGCGGAGCACCGCCATCACGCGCGAGCGCAGCACCATCAGGCTGAAGGGCTTCGTGATATAGTCGTCGCCGCCCAATTCGAAGCCCAGCACAATATCGGACTCCATATCGTTGGCCGTCAAAAAAATGACGGGCACCTGCGAAGTCCGTCTGATTTGTTCGCAAAAATCCAGCCCGCTTCCGTCCGGCAAGTTTACATCCAGCACGATCAAATCGATGCCGCCTTGGGCAAACCGGCGTTCCGCCCCGGCCAAATCATAGGCTTGTTCGATCGCGATTCCGTCTTGCGCTAAAGTAAGGGCGATCCCTTTATTCAAGCTAGTGTCATCTTCCACAATGAGCAACGTAGTCATGCGCAGACTCTACCTTCCTTCTTCATTGGCCTTATTATACACAAAGTTCCATTCCCGTGAAGCATCATCCGTTTCATTCCTAATTCCCGTAATACCTGTTCTTCAAACGAATTAGATGCATATTTAGTTACACAAAAGCCCCGCACCACGCTTGGCATTATCGATAATACTCATGCCAAGCGTGATACGGGGCGAAGCCGCATAACTCTATTCGGTTAATCAAACAAACTGCTGCTTACCCGGCCCGAGGCACGGTCTACTTCCAGCCAGTCACTGGTGGCGGTGTGTTCGTCATCTTCCCCGTTTCGAACAAGCTCGTAAAAGTGAACAACCACGGTTGCTTCATCCGAGCGGTCAACCTCCAAAATAAAGATCGACCCGATATTGTCTTCTCCCCGGGCGTTATTAACGTACCTGGTCATGTTGTTCAGTCCAGTTGCAATATAGAAAGCCTCTTGCTCACTTAATTTGTACTCCTCCGTATTCAAAAATCCCGGCTCGCCCTCATCAAACTTCTGCATTTCCAAACCGATGAGCCGATCATGGTAGGATTTGCGGAGCACCCTGTAGACAAGATCCTCATCCGCTCCCAAGGACTGCAGCTTATCCCGGTTATCAGCCACATTGTAGTCTGCCGCCTCCCCCAAATTCTCCAGGCTTCGGGTCGGAATATCATACAGAGCCAGATGTCGCTCCGCTAACTCGCCCTTATCGAGAGTGTTTTGAGACTCTACAAGCAACAAAAGCCGTGTGTCGTCGAGTTCGAAGGTATAAACGTCGGAATAACCGCTGCGATAGGCTTCTGGCAGCCCGATCAATTCATATAGCTTCGTTAGAAACGGGACCTCCTCGCCATCGGAATTCGATAAGTAGTAAGTTCCCTTTGGCTCGGCGTTCATGCCTCCATATTCTGTGCCCGGATAATCCACAGTCAACGAATTTTCCGTAAAACGCAAAGAGACATCCTTGAACTCCTCATCCTCCGGCTTGAATTCGGACATGTCAGCGTCCCATCCGAAATCAAATTCCATAGCACCGTTATGGTGGCTGAATCCCCTGACGACCGACAAGCTTAAATGATACCGGCCCTGTTCTGCGGACAGAGCGGTCACTTCAGCGAAACCCACATTTATAGGACTGTAATCTGAAATCAAGTATCGTCCAGGCACCACGGTCGCAGCTACAGAATCCGGAGCTATATGATCCGGAGCTATAGAATGCGGGGCCGGGGAATCCCCGGCCCCTTTATCACGCGAACACCCTGTTACCACGATCATTAGCGCCAATGATAGCAGGAGGGCGGAAATTAAGCGGAACCCTTTTACTGACTCCGAACTCCAGTTCATGTTCATCAAGAGAGTCTCCCTTTATCTTTTTATCCTTGCGAGTCCGCCGAAATGTTCTCCTCCTCTGCTCCCAACTTGTTGGATACCTTCTGATAGATGTAGGAAATCCCCAGCAGCACGACTCCGAAACTGAAATAAGCCACAATTTTGCTGCCCGTCGACATCAGGTTCAAATCGAACAGCAGCATTTTACCGGTTGAAAGCAGGGTCAAGCCCAATCCAACCCGCCGGATCACGAGATATTTATGCCGGAACCCGTAAACGATGTATCCGATCGCAAGCAGCAAATACGTCAGGCTAAACAGCCATCCGATATGCCCCAGCCTGAATTGCACGCCAAGGAATGCCGTAATCGTACCGAACAGGTACACCGCAAGAATGACCGGAATCCATTCCCGCATCCCCATTTGTTCTTCAAAAATGCTGATGATCAAATCGCGTCCGCTGAAAAAGACCAGTAAATTAAAGCCGATCAGAATCACCAGGGCCATTATATTCTCAGCTGAATTATAGGAACCGGACGGATTTAGCGCCGGGATCGTAAAGGTGACCGCCATACAAGCAAGATATCCGATACTGTACAAAATACGGGTGTAATACTTGACGAAACGATCATAGAGAACCGTTGTCTTGGACAAGGCGTAAGCCGCAACCAACGTGACGGCGCCGATCAGGAGCACTCTGTAGAAGTCGTACAGGTCCGCTCCCCCAGGCATAAGCCGTTTATAGATACGGCCAGTTTCATACAGAAGATACAGCCAGGTATTGACGAGCGCCACATATTTCATAACTGAAAGCAGAGTCGTTTCTCCCGAACCGTAGCGTCTCGCATCTCCCGCATCCTGCAGCCGAATGGCATAGAACAAAATGAGCCCCAGCAGCCCCAGCGAGACAAAGGTGTACTTCCAGGAAAAATCAAGCGCGTCCTGATTAAACAGGCTGACCCAGGAATCGACCAGCAAGAAGGCGCCAAGGCAAAGCCCCACGATCCCCCAGCCGATCCGCTCCAGCTGCTTGTAACGGTAAAGGTGGCCGAGTACCGACAGTAGAATCCCCTCGATTAGCCATGCCAGGGACATATAAGCAATGCCGAACTGGAACGGAACGATTAGCAGTGAGAACGTAAGCGAAGTTCCGTAGAACAGCAGTCGGGTTTCTTTTTCCGGCTCCAGATACTTGCGGGACATCCGGGCAAGCCCAAAATACGCCGCGCAGAATACCAGTGCCAGCAAGCCCCTGAGATGGTTCCAATCCGCACGCTCCAGCAAGCTGTACAGGGTCGCGCAATTGATGACCGTATTCAGCGTGAGCAGGGCGAAATCCCACCAGGAGAGCTTGGTTCTATTTCTAAACGGAACATACAAGGTAATGCCCAGATACATCAGGAACGTAACGACGGAATACAGCATGCCTACCGCCGGAAGATCCGCAATGAACACGAGCACCAGCATCGACACGATGTTAAAAACAAAGCTTATGTAATTGACGACCAGCCAATGCTTGCGGAATGAAATGATCAGAATCAGCGCATTCAACAGGAAAAGGTAGCCCATCGAGACATATACGGCGCTTCCTTCCAGACCGTATGCCGCCATGTAAGAAAAGAAAGGCAGATATCCGCCTACCAGCCCGAAGGAACAGATCGTTCGGGATTCATACCTGAGCGACAGCAAAATGGCCGTGGCCGTGATCAGGATCGAAATGGCCAGCGCCACAAATAAACTGAGGATTTCCAATAAAAAATAGCTGTAAAATACCGATCCGTACAATACCGAGATGCCTCCGCCGAGCAGCCCCAGCGCGAAGACCTGTTTGTTTTTCCGGAACAGCCATGCTCCGCCGGCCAGCATCAGCGCCCCTAGCAAGAAGATGACTCCACCCTTCATATAGTCGTTGAACCAGGCGGAAAAGGAATATCTAAAAAATGTGCCTACCGCCAAAATGATGAGCAAAATCGCCAGCTTGTTGATCCAGCTCATTCCGATTTTCATTTCCAACCGGTTCTGTTTCATCCGGCGCTGCATCGTCTCTTCGCTAACGCCTTCCGTTACCAGCTGCTCATATCCCTGCGCCGCTTCTTGCCGGATTTTCCGGTCCTCCTCCAATACATGCCGGCGATGGTCCGCCATACGGTGGTTCAGTTCTTCCTGAAACTGTCCCAGTTTGGCGGTGATGACCTCCTTATCCGCACCCAGATGTCTCTCCGCTTGCTCGTAAAGCGCATGCATCCGTTGTCTGGCGCCATACTCCACCGCATCCAAACGGTTCATATGCCCAGGCCCCGTAGTTGCAAAATAAGTCTCCAGCTTTTCCCGCGACGCTTTAATCAAATTAAGTTTCTCGTCCAGAATCTGTTCGGAGAGGGCGTGGCGGAGCCCGCCGTTTTCTTTTTCCAAAACATGCAGCCTAGCCTCCAATACGCCGACCCGCTGCTTGTATTCTTCATACTCCCGGCGCAGCTTCTCGTTCTCCCTTACGGCATCGTTGGCTTCAAACTCGGCCATAAGGTCCTGATATTCCTTGCTCAGCTGATTTTGTTTATCTCTGATGGAACTGAATCGATCCCTAAAATCCTTCATCCCTTTCCTCCATTACCGGCTTGATGTTTTATTTATTTTACTACAAAACCGCGATCTTTCCCTTGATTTTACAAAAATGTTTCTTGTCGAGTTCTTGCGCACAAGCACAGGGTCTAGTATAGAGACTGGACTTCAGTCCTGCCGGGATTGCGACATCCGGCCGGTTTCATAAGCCCCGGCAGTCGTTATACTGAAGACGGCATTACGATATGTATAGTGAAAGAGAGGATCAAAAATGCAGCCTGCGAACGTCACATATTTAAAACGGTTCATTCAATGGGCCTGGATGGGCTGGGAGCAATGGTTCGACCGTTTCGGCAGGGCCCGCTCTCTTTATTCCGGGCATTACGGCATATGTAAAATGTTCGTGATCAAATACCATGGGCCGAGCATTGCTTGTCAGGATGGGACCTTGATCCGTACGGGCGATTGGATCGGGGAGCTCCATCTGGACAACCGGTTCATTCTGGATATGCTACGTACCCACGATGCCAACCAGGTCGCGCTGCGGGTAGCCCGGCTGACGCGCAGTTCCATGCGCCAAATCAGCGAGGAAGTGAAAAATCTTCCTCAACTTAGGCATGTAAAAGCACTGCAGGGGATCACCTTGCTGCACAGAGGTATTACCCACGGATTAGGTTTTGAAACGCATCCTCTGAAACAAGGCACCTTCCGGTCACTGACCACCTCTTACTTACGGCTGCTGCTTACGGTTTTCCACCCGCGGAACGGAGCCCGCATCGGCCCTCATGCCGAGAAACTGATCCCCCTGCGGCTGGTAATGACCCGGGCAGCGTTGATCGAACGATTCTCCCCAGCACCTAAGACGGCGTAAGAAAACGTCTACCCGACGTACCTTCAACCGCTGAACACATATAAATTATTTGAAAGCTAAAATAAATACTTAGAGCTATACAAGGAGCCCCGCAAAGCGAGGCTCTTTGTCGAAAAATGTTCCACGTGGAAGAATTATGTCGAATTATGCAATTAATGAGGAAATTTTTGGTGCCGAGTCTGTTGCGGAGTTCTAAAGCGGAGTTTTATATAGGTAAATTTTCGTCCGGTACATATCTCTGCAAGTGACCACCCGTTCCGGCGTCCAGCCGGGAAGCGCGAAGCAAATACTGATCACGTAGGTTCCGGAAGCCAGCTTTTCACGAAAAATCGGGTCAAGCCGGCTCATCGCTCCGGGATATAAATAACAGAGGACCGCATCGGCTTCCTCAAAGGCATACTCATACAAATCCTTGTTAATAAAAACGGTATTCCGGTTAGACTGCCATCTTGATATCAAGCGGGAAACCGCGAGCGGCACGGGCGAATTCTCGATGCCGATAATATGCCATCCAGGATTAAGACGCGAGGCCTGAATAGCAAGCGTCCCCCAGCCCGACCCGGCCTCAATGATCGTTTCGATGCCGTTCAGCTTGCTGAGTTCGGTAATAACCGCTTGTCGTACGGGGGCCGAGGTAGGCATAGGCGAGATCCCGTTCCTCCAACTGGAGAAGACGATGGATAACGCCGCCAGTAATGCGATGATTAGAAAAAGGCCCGAGAGCAAGGTATGAGCGGAGATCGTCATAGATGTTACAGCCCCTTTGGTTATCACTTAAGGCGAGCACGGAACTGCTGCCGGGCGCCATAATTCCATTCTAAACGGATCTCAAAAAGGATGACAGTGCTGATTGGCCGTTGGTCGCGGTTTAAGGCTCCAGCACCACCTTCCAGTTGTTGTTGCAAAGTGCTGATATCGTCATATGCCGACCGATATACTCCTCGACCAAGTCGGCGGTATCCGCGGAAATCTCCCTGATGACCTCCTTGCCCCGGAACATATCGTAATCCCCGCCCCCGCCTGCCCGGTAGCTATTCATGACGACATCCAGCTCCAGCTCATCCGATAGCTCAGCGCCTTCATACAGCAATCGGATTACCCGGCTTCCCTCAGGCTTAGCCACATTCAATACATATTCGATGCCTTCCCACATATCGTAATTGTAATGCTGGGCTTTCGGCTCCAGATAAACCGGATTCACTTCTAGGTCCCCGTCCTTCCCCACCGTGAAATAACAGGCCGTCTGCTCCAGCGCCGCCCGGATATCCCGTCCGGTCAGCCGCAGCACGGCCAGCGTATTCGGATACACGAAATTCGCAAGCACATCCCGCCGGGTGATGATCTCCCCGAATCCCGGTGATTCCTCGTGAAGCAGCGCCGTACAGGAAACTGTAACGCCCGCCTTCTCCATCTGAACCCGGTTGACGAATTCGATAAAAGGATGCTCCGCAAGCCGGCATCCCAGCGGGCTATCCAGCGTCATGTCGCCCTGGGTCCGCCCGATCGGCTCATCCAGCCACCGCTGCGTCCGCTCCTCCAGCTCCCGGCTCAATGCAAGCAAGGCTGTATCGGCTTCCAGCGGCCCATCGGGCTTCAAAAGCTCCGCCCGCTTCTGCCGGATCGTCCATTGGCCCTGTTCATGGACCAGCTCCACGCTGACTTTGCCGATCGCCTGGCCGTTGCAGCCCGGCTGGATGATCGTCACGCCGCGAACCTCTCCGGCAAGCAGCCGGTGCTGATGCCCGGTGATCAGCACATCGATGCCGTCCACCTCCGCGCACATCGCATACCCCTGATTCTCGCCGGTTAATTTCTCCGCCGCCTCGCCGGTCCGCAAATCCCGCTCGAATCCGCCGTGATAGGCCACAATCATCACGTCCGGCTGCTCCTCCATCCGGATGCGGGGTACCCACTCCTTCACCGTTGCCAGCGCATTATGAAAACGAAGTCCCTGGATGTTCGCGGGATTTTCCCAGTTTGGAACGTAATGCGTGGTGACGCCCAGTACCGCGATTTTAATGCCTTCTATCATTTTAATGAGATACGGCTGGCCAAAAGCAAGCTCCGAACTCCCTTGCATCGTGATTCCGGCGGACAACCAGGGGAACGAAGAATCTTTCATTATTTTGCTGAGCGGTTCAAGGCCGTAATTAAACTCATGGTTACCGGGTACGACGCCATCGTAACCGAGCGCGTTCAGCGCCTCGATCGCAGGATGAACTTCAGCTCCATGCTTTATCGCATACGCAGCTAACGGCGAACCTTGAATGATATCTCCATTGTCCAGCAGCAGCAAATCAGAGTCTTGCCTGCGTTCTTCGCGGATGATGGCCGCCAGTTTCCCAAGGCCTAGGTCTACTTCATCCCGCATCCGGTAATTCGTCGGATAGAGATACCCGTGAATATCGCTGGTCGCCAGCAGTGTAATCGTCTTTGTCTTGGCCGTATTCCTCGTTTCGAACTCGGCTTCCATCTTCATCGGGATCGCCCCTTCCTTAACATTCATCTCAAATTCTAGCAATCAAAATGCAGGTTTATATTAAATTTCTTGAATTTTACAAAAAATTATCATTTCTCTGACGGTCCGTTAATAGTCCAACTTTATAGTGAAACCAGCAAGACCCAATTCATCCAATAAAAAAAGTGGAGGTCATACCATTTGAAAAAGATCACGAAATTAATGATGCCCCTGTTTTTGTCCATTGCCGTAATCAGCGGTTGCGGTGCTAATGAAGCCGCCACCAACACCGGAGGAAAAGCTGCGGCAAATGCCGGCCAGAATAACTCGCAGGGCGAGAACGCCAAGAACAACTCGGCACCGGAAACGACCGGCTATGTTCCAGAGAAGCTGACCGTGCAATTCGTTCCTTCCCAGAACGCCGATACGCTTGAAGCCAAGGCCAAGCCTCTTGAAAAGCTGTTGTCGGACAAAATCGGTATCCCGGTAGAGGTCAGCGTATCGACCGACTACAACATCATTGTTGAAGCCATGGCTTCCAAAAAAGTCGACGTCGGCTTCCTGCCGCCGACCGCTTATGTGCTTGCCAAGGAAAAAGGGGCAGCTGAAGTAATCCTGCAAGCGCAGCGTTTTGGAGTTAAAGACGAGACCGGCGAACCGACGGACGAACTGGTCGATTTCTATAAAGCGATGATCATCGTGAAGAAAGACTCGCCGATTCAAAAGGTAGAGGACCTCAAAGGAAAGAAGATCGCTTACCAAAACGTGACTTCCTCCGCAGGTTATGTATGGCCGGCAGGAAAACTGCTGGAAGCGGGACTCGATCCGTTGAAGGATGTTGAACCGATCACCGTTAAGGGACATGACCAAGGCGTACTCGCCGTACTGAACGGGGATGTCGATGCGGCGGCGATTTTCCAGGATGCCCGTAATGTGGTGAAGAACGATTACCCTACTGTGTTTGAAGATACCCGCGTGCTGACGTATACGGAGAAGATTCCGAACGACACGATCAGCGTCCGCTCCGATATGAGCCAGGAATGGATCGAGAAGCTGCAAAACGCCTTTATCGAGATCGGCAAAGACGAAGAAGGCCACAAGATCATTTCCGAAATCTATACGCATGAAGGCTATGTAAAATCCGAAGACAGCATTTTTGATATCGTCCGTGAATACGGCGAAAAGGTGAAAACGGAGTAAATGATGATTGAAATTCGAAATGCATCCAAAACCTACGCTAATGGAACCAAGGGACTGAACCATATCAATCTGACGATCGGCCAAGGGGAATTCGTGGCCGTCGTCGGATTGTCCGGCGCCGGCAAATCCACCCTGCTGAGGTCGATGAACCGGCTCCACGATATTACCGAGGGAGAAATTCTCATTGGCGGCAAGTCGATTACAGCAGCCAAAGGTAAACAACTGCGTATGATCCGCCGGGATATCGGCATGATCTTTCAGAGCTTCAATCTTGTGAAGCGAACCTCCGTGCTCCGCAATGTGTTGGCGGGGCGCGTCGGCTATCACTCTACCCTGCGCACCGTGTTAGGCCAGTTCCCCAAACAAGATGTGGAACTGGCCTTCCGGGCGCTGGACCGGGTGAACATCGCCGAGAAGGCTTATGTCCGGGCCGACGAATTGTCCGGCGGGCAGCAGCAGCGAGTGGCGATCGCGAGGGTGTTGGCGCAGGAGGCCAAAATCATTCTGGCCGATGAGCCGGTCGCATCTCTGGACCCGCTAACGACCAAGCAGGTGATGGACGATTTGAAGCGGATCAACCAGGAATCCGGTATCACGACCATCGTAAACCTGCATT
This sequence comes from Paenibacillus sp. FSL R5-0407, assembly GCF_038009185.1. Lineage (NCBI taxonomy): Bacteria > Bacillati > Bacillota > Bacilli > Caryophanales > Paenibacillaceae > Paenibacillus > Paenibacillus sp. FSL R5-0407. The sequence continues at coordinate 3,469,021 of NZ_JBBPAX010000001.1, forward strand.
TTATCGATCTGGCCCGGCAATACGCCACCCGGATCATCGGCCTTAGAGCCGGGGAGATCGTCTTTGACGGCCCGGTTTCGGAGGCGACGGATGAGCGGTTCGCCGAGATTTACGGCCGGCCGATCGGCAAGGAAGAAATGCTGGAGGAAGCCGCCGTATGAATACCCAACCCGAACCGGCAAACCCGCCCTTGAGTCCTGTTGTCCGCCCCAAGGCTCCCGGCAAACTCAAACATTATCTAACCCTGGCCTTTATTCTGCTGCTGATCTGGGGCAGCGCCGCTCAGACGGATTCGACTCTGAAGGAGCTTGTTCAAGGCTTTCCGAATATGCTCGATCTGCTGCGTGAAATGTTTCCACCGAAATGGAGCTATCTCGATAACATAGCGGAAGCAATGCTTGAGACGATCCGCATGGCCCTGATCGGAACGACGGTCGGAGCCATCTTGGCCGTCCCTGTCGCGCTTTTATGTGCGGCCAATCTGATCAGGAACCGATGGATTACCTATCCGGCCCGTTTCGTGCTCAACTTGATCCGTACGGTTCCCGATTTGCTGCTGGCCGCTCTTTTCGTCGCGGTATTCGGACTGGGGCCTTTACCGGGCATGTTCGCCTTGTCGGTCTTCTCGTTGGGCTTGATTGCAAAGCTGACTTACGAAGCGTTGGAAGCCATCGACCCCGGGCCGCTGGAGGCCATGACCGCAGCCGGTGCGAATCTGATCCAAATTATCGTCTATGCCGTAATCCCCCAGATCCGGGCTCATTTCGTATCGTTTACCCTGTATACGTTCGAAATTAACGTCCGCGCCGCGGCCGTGCTGGGTCTCGTCGGGGCCGGCGGCATCGGCCATTATTACGAGGTGACGCTTGGCTTTTTCGAATACGACAAGACTTGCATGATCATCATGTTCACCCTTGCCGTCGTGTTAATCATCGATTATGCCAGCACTAAACTGCGGGAGAAATTGCTATGACGACCAAACCATGGAACGAAATCGCACCCAAGCCGAAAAAGAAGGCTTCCCGTTGGCTGATCTATGCCGCGCTGGCCGTGATTTATATATGGGCATTTGCGGGGATTCCGTTCAACGGCATTAAAGAAACGGCCGGGCAAGTCACAAAAGCGATCTTGTCCGGCCTGTTCTCCCCCGATTGGGATTATGTCTACCTGAGGGACGGCGAGGATTTACTGCGAGGTTTACTAGATACCTTGGCCATTTCTATTTTGGGAACGTTCATCTCCACCCTGCTCTGCATCCCGTTCGCCTTTTGGGCGGCGGGCAACATGAGCAAATTCAGAGCGATATCCGGCTCCGGTAAAATACTCCTTAGCCTGATCCGGACGTTTCCGGAGATCGTGATGGCGCTGTTGTTCATCAAAGCGGTCGGTCCCGGATCATTCGCAGGCGTACTGGCGCTGGGACTTCACTCCGTCGGTATGCTCGGCAAGCTGTTCGCCGATGAAGTCGAACAGATCGATCCCGGTCCGTCGGAGGCGCTGATCGCCGCCGGAGCGACGTGGCTGCAAATATTGCGCTTTGCCGTTCTGCCGCAGGTACTGCCCGGCTTCCTGTCCTACACGCTCTACCGATTTGAAATCAATCTGCGGTCCGCTACCATTCTCGGCGTTATCGGCGCCGGGGGCATCGGTACTCCGCTTATTTTTGCGCTCAGCTCCCGCAATTGGGACCGTGTCGGGATTATCCTGCTAGGGATCATTGTCATGATAACGGTAATTGACCTGATCTCGGGAGCGATCCGAAAAAGGCTCGTGTAATCCGTGAATAGCTGCGGAATAATTCTCCATAATAGAAAGGACTACACGCTTACCAAGGAGGATTTAAGACGCGATGCTGGACAATCTTGAAAGCAACTACGACTGCGCAAGCGCCGGAGACGATCTCCATCAACTCAAGCAGGAGCTTGCGACCCTTCGGGGACAAAACGCCGGGGATCAAGAGTCTCAGGAACGGATCAACCGGCTGGAGAACCAAATCTCTTTTATTATGAACAAATGCGATATTAACCAGTAGCACAGTGACCCTCTTTTCCCCGGCTATCCGGGCTAAAGGGGGTCTTCCTGTGTAGAAGCACTTATTTGAAAATATCACAAATAGTTATATGGTCTTCATCCTGAACATTGTGATACGATTTCCCTTGTGTTCGGCAGCGGTGGCGAAAGCCCCAAGCCCGGACCGAAATTTTCCGCTTCTTGGAGGACACATGGCAAATCTGCAGCCTGCTCAGGCTAAAACAAAACGCAGCATAAAAGTTCTATTCCCGATGCTGACCGTCTTTATCGGTTTTTTTATTTTCGGATTCTCTGAAAATGTGAAGGGCCCCGCGATACCGCGCATCCAGACCGACTTCCATTTGGATGAAATGCAAATCGGGACCCTCTTGTCGCTAAATTCGCTCGGCTACCTGCTGGCTTGCTCCTTTACCGCCTTTCTCGTACGCAAGTGGGGCGTCAAATGGGTCAGCGCTCTTTCGTTCGGCCTCATGGCCTTAACGGGCGTGTTGATGTTCTTTTCCCGTACGTATCCGGCTCTGTCGGGCTCCTATTTTCTCATGTACATCGGCAACGGCATGCTGGAAATCGCGCTGGCGGTCCTGGCCGCACAAATTTTCGTAAAAAACATGGGGACGATGATGAATCTCGCCCACTTTTTCTACGGTCTCAGCTCCATCGTCGCGCCAATGCTCGCCACCGGGCTGATGACGCTTAGCATCGGCGGCCATACACTCGATTGGAGAGGAATGTACCTGATCATTCTGCTGCTCTCCCTCATTCCTATGATCCCTGCCGTGCTCGGCCGTTTTCCCGCCAAGGAACTGGCGGAGGAGGACCGGATTCCGGTCAAGTCCCTGATGCGCGACCCGGTGATCTGGCTGCTGGTAGCAATTCTTTCGTTCGGCGTTATTTCCGAAATGGCGGTCGGAGGCTGGCTGGTCAACTTTCTGGAAAAGGCGTACCACTGGGAGACCGGCGCGGCATCCGGGATGCTGTCCGCATTCTTCCTTTGCTTCACCTTTGCCCGGCTCATTGCGGGCCCGATCACGGATAAAATCGGCTATACCCTCTCCCTCATCCTATTCGCGGGATTTACGGGGATCTGCACCTTTGCTGCCATTCTGGCAGGTGAGCCGGGGGCGGCACTTTTCGCCATTGCAGGGATTGGCATTGCTCCGGTATACCCGACCATCATGGCCTTGATTGCGGATCGATATCGCGGAAACAGCGATACGGCCATCAGCTTTATCGTAACGTTAATGGGGGTAGGCAGCGTCCTCGGCAACTATCTGATCGGAGCGATTACCGACGGAATCAAGCAGCTCTTCATAACGGAGCATGGATCGGAGATCGGCTTGCTGCGCGGCCTCCAAGCCGGGTATGCGTTCATCGGCCTGTGCGCGGTGATCTGTTCCTTCGCCAGCCTGATCCTGTATATCTATTTAAAGAGACGAAAAGAGCTTCTTTAAAAGTTAAATTTGTTCCAAACCTCCGAACATAAGGTCCATCTTGGCCCTTATTTCCCTGAAATCTGAACTTCACCCGAAAATAAGGTCCTTTTGGGCCTTATTTATTTATATTTTGCTAATAATCGTCTTTGAGGCCCCCTATCTGCGAAATAAGGCCCTGAAAGTCCGCTATTTTCCACCACTCGCTGATCATCAAGCAAATAGCGCCCGGAAGGGTCCTTATTTTTTCATCAAGCGAGGGGAGGCTGTGTCATTAGAATGGGGGCCGATTCATACAATATTAAAATTCCTTCAGGAAATAAGAGGAATTCATAAAAACCTGTCGAATAAGGTTGAAGGATTTGACTATTTTTCAAACATTTTTGAAGGAGGATTTTTTGTATGTGGTTTGTTGTTTTACTCATTCTGGCACTCTATGTTTTGTTTGCCGGCGCCTATTTCTCTCTGGCCAAGAAGGCGGGACTGGACCATATCGCCTGGTTTGCTTTCGTCCCGGTTCTGAACATCATTTTGCAACTGCGGCTGATCAAGCAAAGCGGCTGGTGGGTGTTGATGCTGCTCGTTCCTGTCGCCAACTTGGTATTCCAGATCATCTGGCAGGTTAAACTGCTGAATGCCTTCGGAAAAAACGGCGCTTACGTCCTGTTCTATATTTTCCTGTCTCCGGTTTACGCGATTCAATGGCTCGTGTGGGGCTACTCAAGCAACACTACATATCAGCTTAATAATCCGTTTCCGCCGCACAACAATTTCGCGGCTTAAGCAGCGTCTAGTACATACTTAGTTGTCTAGAAATTCTAGCCAAAACAAAAAGACCGATTCCGTTTCAAACGGATCGGTCTTTTGTTATGTCCGGATGTCTTTATTTACGAGATTCAGAACGGATTCAGAACGTGGAAAAATACGTTAGGGGAGGCCATCCGGTAGTAATAACTGCACCAGCCCGCTCCCTTTTGGTTGAAGCGATTGACCGAGCTATACACCAGACGCTCCTGCTCCAGCTCTTCGATTCGCCCGATCCGGCCATCCACATAATCAAGCAGCCGGACGGCTGCCGTATCCAGCCGGGTCAAGACCCCGCCGTAGCGGATGTCGAGCACTTCCCAGCCAAACGGCTTGAACATGTGCAGCCACTGACTCCGGTGCGCAGCCCGGAGCTCCTTCACCGCCTCCGCGATGGCCGGGAGCACCTCTTCCGCGATCGCTTTCAGCTCCGCGCAATCCCCCGCGTCGTAAGCCCGCTTCAGTTCGATGCCGATCTCACTTTTTCGCCTCAGTACCGCACACAGCTTCTCCGGCACCTCAAAGATGTAATCCAGCTCCGCGTCCTTCGTCCTCCGGTCCCGGATATCCTGCTCCAGCTTTGCATAGTGGGCGGACATGTCCAGCCCTTCGATCTGTTTGTCGAACAAGCCCAGCAGCACGTCCTGGTACAGCAAGAACTTCGAAGGATTACTTTGCTTCCGGTTATTCGGCTCCGCTCCCGGCGTCTCGTCGAGATCCTTCAGCTTCAGGAACGTCTCGGCATCGATCCCCGTACAGAACTTGACTCGCTCCGTTACCTGCTCCCAGGCCGGCTTCCCGGCCGAATACGCATGCTCCGCATAAAACTGCAAGCCCAGCAGCGCCCCGAACGGATTACTTTCCATACCGTCGTCACCCCACATGGTCGCGTACACCTCACGGATGCCCTCTCTCTTGCAGACCTGCAAGGCGGCATCGGTCGCGTTCAGCGAGAGACCGTAGTTGACCCCGAAGGTGTTGAATACCCATACGGCGCCGGCAAACACCAGATTGCAGCCGAGCGGCTTATGTTTGGCGATCAGCTTTTCATAATCCTCTTGCTCCTGATGCGCGTAATCCCAGTAGACCATGTCCACATCCTTAGGAATGCGGCGGGCCATTTCCTCCGGAATCGGAGTCTCGGCATCGTAGTGCTCAGTGCCGTCGGCCGAGGCGAACTTGAGGAACATGTCGCTCCACATCATCGGCTTTAGGCCGCGGCTGCGCGCGGCTTCAAGCACACGCTCCAGATGTCCCGCCATAATGTCGAACCGGGATTGGTAACCGTTCCGGTCCAAGTATTTTCCCCGGCCCAGCTCTTCGGCTTCATCCATACCGACATGAATCTTACGGCTCCGGAACGGCGCGCTTGCCGCCTCCAGCATATTCACGATCAATCGTTCCACCGCTTCATCGCCGACCAGGAGCGCCCCTTTTGTATCTTTATACTTCGATACCGGCTCCCATTTCAGAAATTCCTCCAAATGCGCCAGCGTCTGAATGCTCGGAAAAGCCTCAATCCCGAACTGGTCCGCATAATCGTCGATTTCCCGGAGTTCGGCCTGCGAATACCGTCCCCGCATGTAGCCAAAGTAAGGCTCGCCCTCGATTTCGTAGGTATCCTCCATATACAGCATGACCGAATTCAAGCCCATCAGGGCCATTTTGCGCAGCATGAACTTGAAGCTGTCCACCGTCAACACGCCGTTGCGGGATAAATCGAACATCGGCCCGATCGTGTCGAAATGCTGCTCCTCTTTTATATGAAAAGGTCTTCCGTTCCGCCCATACTGCACAAGCAATCCGAGCCCGCGGAAAAATTGATGTTTCTGCGCATAGCGTATGTAAGCCGCTCCATCTTCGAGCCCAACCTCCAGCCCCCCGCCCGACAGCTCCACTTGAATCTGCTGCCCGTCTCCGGCTTCAATGAACGACAACTCCTGCGACAGCTCCCGGATGCCTGGCAACAGCCCTGCCACGTTCCCGGTAAAATGAAGCTTCATTCGTTCTTCCTCCTCGTATTGAAACGTTTACACAAATTGTATCTTCATCCCGGGAGTCTGGGTAGGGGTAAAATCCGCTTATATATCGCTATACTGCTACTTTCGTAAACTTTTCCTTCTTAACATATTTGGCAAACATCTTACGTACCAGAGGACCGACGATCAGCAATTGCAAGGGATAGGCCATGATCAGATTTTTTGCGAAAATAGCGGGGTATTGCTTCGCAAGTTCACCCCATCCCATACCTGTTTTATGGCTTAGCCAGAAGGTGAACAGTCCGTAGAAGGACATGCAGAAGGCCATCCCGGCCACCATGCAGGACGAAATGGCGATAATCACATGAACTTTCTTCGATTTATTGATTGGCAGCTTCAGGGCCAGCTTCTTGGCAAGCGGGCCTACAAAAAACATATCCAACACAAGGGCGATAACGAACCCTGCGAGAAATTCGAGGATGAGATTCAGGGCCGATATTTCGCCGATGACGCCGTTAATAAGCAGATTGTAAAACGTCATACCTACTACCATTCCGAAACACATCATCAAACCAAAATAAAAGCTGTCTTTTCTTGTTGTCGGCAATTGAATAATCTCCTTTAGAAGTTTTGATCAGTATAGCCGTCCCTCTTCCAACCTCGTAAGTGAACATTCTGTGACAATTATCTCACTCCGTACATCGCAAAAAGACGGCTTTCTGACAAATCAGAAAACCGTCTCCATTCATAGCCGAGCCTTTCGCTACCTCTAAAGTTTAAAGTTCGATTTCCATGTGGCGAACGCCCTGCTCAGCGAGAATGCGCAATCCCGTCAAGCCCTCCGTTGGAGTGCCGCCGCGAACCGTTTTTACCTGTTCCATACCGCGAAGCACCAGCTCCCAAGGTTTATCCGCTCCTTCGGCGGTGACCGTCAGCTTACCTCCCTGACGAGTCACCTTTACCTCCAGTTCATGCTCGCCTTTGACGTTGCATACGGAAGCGGATGCCGTCTCGCCGTCGCCGAGCTCGAACAAATGCAAGGCCACGCCGTCGGCGTAGTCGTAGTCCGGCCGCAGATCGTTCGCGCCCACCGCGATCAGACTGCCCGGGCGGACCATCAGCGGCAGGCTGAAGTAATCATGCCGCTCCTGCACCCAGCGGCCGCCTTCCGTGACGGTACCGCTCAAGAAGTTGGTCCACCGGCCTTCCGGCAAATAATACTTGGCCGTGCCTTCGTCGTTGAAGATCGGGGCGACGAGAAGCGAGTCGCCCAGCATGTACTGGCGGTCCAGCGTTTCGCAGGACGCGTCGTCCGGGAACTCCAGGACCATGGCGCGCATGACCGGCACGCCCGTCCGGGTCGCTTCCACGCTGGTGCCGTACAGATACGGCATCAGCGTGGATTTCAGCTTCGTGAAGTGGCGCAGCACGTCGCTCGCTTCATCGTCGAACAGCCATGGCACCCGGTAGGACTGGCTGCCGTGCAGGCGGCTGTGCGAGGACAGCAGGCCGAAGGCGGACCAGCGCTTGTAAAGGTCCGGCGTGGCCGTGCTCTCGAAGCCGCCGATGTCGTGGCTCCAGAAGCTGAAGCCCGACAGGCCCAGCGACAGACCGCCGCGCAACGTTTCGGCCATCGAGTTGTAAGTGGCCGAGCAGTCGCCGCCCCAATGGACCGGGTACTGCTGCCCTCCCGCCGTAGCTGAGCGGGCGAACACCATCGCTTCATTTTTCCCCTTCGTCTCTTCCAGTACTTCAAACACCGCTTTGTTGTACAAATGCGTGTAATAGTTGTGCATTTTGACCGGATCGGAGCCGTCGAAATAAACCACGTCCGTCGGAATGCGTTCGCCGAAGTCCGTCTTGAAGCAGTCGACGCCCATGTCGATGAGCGCTCTCAGCTTGTCCTGATACCAGCGCACCGCGGCCGGATTCGTGAAGTCTACCAGCCCCATACCGCCTTGCCAGCGATCCCATTGCCAGACGTCGCCGTCCTTCGTTTTCACCAGATAGCCGTTCTCCTTGCCTTCATCGAACAAGTACGACTGCTGCGCGATGTAGGAGTTGATCCAGACGGAGATGTTCAGACCCTTGCTTTTCAAGCGGTTCAACATGCCTTGCGGGTCCGGGAACACGTCCTTGTCCCACTGAAAATCGCACCAATGGAACTCCTTCATCCAGAAGCAATCGAAGTGGAACACGTGCAGCGGAATGTCGCGCTCGATCATGCCGTCGATGAAGCTGTTTACCGTGCCCTCGTCATAGCTGGTCGTAAACGACGTCGTCAACCACAGGCCGTAAGACCAGGCCGGGGGCAGCGCCGGTTTTCCGGTCAGCTTGGTATAGTTGTTCAGCACTTCCTTCAGATTGGAACCGCCGATGATATAATATTTTAACGTTTCGCCAGGTACGCTGAACTGCACCTTGGATACGACCTCCGAAGCCACTTCATAGGAGACGCGCTCCGGATGGTCGACGAACACGCCATAGCCATAGTTGGAGAGATAGAAAGGTACGTTCTTGTAAGCCTGCTCACTGCACGTTCCGCCGTCTTCGTTCCACAGGTCGACGACCTGCCCGTTTTTCACGAACGGTGTAAAGCGTTCGCCGAGCCCGTAAATGTATTCACCTACGCCCAAATCCAGCTGTTCACGAATGTAGGTAGATTGGTCGGGCATTTTCATATGCCCTGGACTCTTATAGCCGCTTCCGGTCAGACGCTTGCCATTGTACATGAAATGCGTGCTCCAGCCCTCGTTCTTATGGACCTCAACACTAAGGTTTCCGCTGGTCAGAGTAGCGATCTCCTCGCCATTTTCGACCGATACCTGTACCCCTTCGTCCACATGCTTTTCGAATACCGGCCCCTTAGGCAGCTTGCCGCTGTGATGAACCAGTTCCACCGCAATAACGTCCGGCATGGGGGAAGTGTAGTTGACGGTCAGAATCGCGGTATTCAGCGTGTCGCCACGCGTGATGATTTTTTTGCAGGAAGCCAGTACGGTCAGTTGCTCCGGCGTTGTGCGTACGCTTCGAACCTCCACCGGATAGTTGAGCGTAACCCCCGGTCTTACGTGCCAATACCCATCAGTAAATTTCATCCCTGTTCCTCCACCTGTCTATATATATTTATAAAAAATACGGCCTAAGCTCCGGCACAATATCCAGCGGCGATTGGCCGGTCAGTGCGTTCACCAGATTTTTTGCGGCAGACATCGCCATATTGATCCGGGTTTCGGCCGTGGCCGACCCGATATGCGGCAGGGTTACCACATGGTCCATCCGCAGAAGCGGATGGTCCGGCGAAACCGGCTCCTGCTCGTAGACGTCCAGCCCCGCGCCTGCGATCCATTTCTCCTCAAGCGCTTTGACGAGCGCTTCTTCCCGAACCGTCTCCCCGCGGGAAACGTTGATAAAAATAGCATTTTGCTTCATGAGCTTGAACTGTGCCTCATCCATCAAATGCCGGGTCTCCGGTGTCAGCGGGGTTAGAAGGAGCACGAAATCCGAGGTGCTCAGCAATTCCTCCAGCCCGCAGTAGGTCAATCCAAGCCGTTCCTCCGCTTCCGGTTTACACCGGCGGTTGTAATAGGCAACGTCCATTTCAAAACCGAGACTGGCCCGGCGGGCCACCGCCTCGCCGATCCGGCCCATGCCGATAATGCCGAGCCGTTTATGATGCACATCCAATCCGTACAGTTCCGCATCCATGCCTTTTCTCCATTGTCCTGCCTTCACCAGACGGTCGAGCTCCGTCACTCTGCGGGCGGACGACAGGAGTAACGCCATCGCCAGGTCGGCTACCGTATCGTCCAAGACGTAAGGCGTATGGGTGGCTACGATTCTCCGTTCTTTTAGGGCCTGTAAGTCCAAGTTGTTATATCCCGCGGATAAATTCGCAACAACTCTCAGCTTTGTGCCGGCGGCGAGCACCTGTTCATGAATCGGCGTGCCCGTCACCAACAGCCCTTCGGCCTCTCCGACTTCCTCCGCCAGCTTGGAATCGGTAATGTCTCCCGGCCCTTGCCAATAACGGCACTCGCAATGTTGCTCCAGGAACTCCGCCGCTTGCTCAGGTAATTCCCGCGCAATATATACCAAAGGCTTCATGCTCTCTCCCCTTCCATAGGCAGGCGGTGCAATTCCGCCACTAATCCTTCATAGCCCCGGCCGTAACCCCGCCGACCACATATTTCTGCATAGATACAAAGATGATGATGATCGGCAAAGCCGCCAGCGTAGCTACTGCCATCAGGTTGTTCCATTCAGTGCCGTACTGCCCGATAAAGCGGTACAGTCCGAGCGTCAGCGGACGAACTTCGTTGCTGGAGGTCAGCGTCAGGGCGAAAATAAAGTCTCCCCACCCGAACAGGAAGCAGAAGGCGCCGACTGTCATCAAGCCGGGCTTCACCAGCGGCAGGATGATCTTAGTAAACGAGGTGAACTTGTTGCAGCCGTCGATCTTCGCCGCTTCCTCCAAGCCGCCCGGCAAAGCCAGGAAAAACGGACGGAGCGTAATGATGGCAAACGGCAGTGAGTGAATCAAATCCGCGAAGATCAGTCCGGCAAAATTGTCGATCAGCTGGACCTTGGAAAACATGATATACAGCGGCATCGCCATCATAATTCCCGGCAGCATTTGAATCGACAGCACCGAAATCATGATCAGCGCTTTCCCCTTAATAGAGAGCCGTGCCAAAGCGTAGGCTGCCGGAACCGACAGGAGCAGCGACAGAATCATGGTTCCAGCGGCGATAATGAAGCTGTTTCCGATATAGCCAATCATGTCCTGGTTACGGACAAAGTTATTGATATACGATTCGAACGTAGCCGCGACCGGCAAAATATGAGGCGGATTGTGGTACAGCTCCGCAACCGGCGTAACCGAGGTTTTAACCATCCAATACACCGGGAAAAGAAAGACGATCATAATCAGAATGCCGATCAAGGTTCCACCGGCGGAACGCCATTTTGTCTTTGTCATTTAGTGGACCTCCTCTTTGCTGGACATTCTCAGGTACACGATGGAAATGACGATCAGAATCAAGAACATGATCATCGACACCGAAGCGCCCTGACTGAATTCAAGCGTCGTGAAGGACATTTGATACGCGTAAATCGGCAGTACAGTCGAAGACGTTACCGGTCCGCCCGAGGTCATGATGAAAATCAGATCGAACACTTTGAAGGTATTGATGATCCCCAGAATCAGCAGCACGAGAATCGTCGGGCGCATCAGCGGGAGAGTAATATGCCGGAATTGCACGAGCCGGTTGGCCCCGTCCAGCTTGGCCGCTTCATACAAGTGGTCGGGCAAGCCTTGCAGACCGGACAACAGAATGATCATGTTGAACGGAATCCCGATCCAGATGTTCGCTACCACCGTACCGAGCAATGCGGTGCTTCCTTCGCTCAACCAGTTGATCGGATGGTCAATGATTCCTAACGTTTGCAGAAAATAGTTGATGACCCCGAAATCCCCGGACATCATCCACTGAAACACGGTACCGCTGATGACCACCGGCAGCATCCAGGCCAGCAGCATTAAGGAACGGAACAGATTGCGTCCCGGAAATTTCAAATTAAAGAACAACGCGAGCGCAAAGCCGATTGTAAATTGAAAAAACAAGCTCAACACCGTAAATACGACGGAATTTTGCAATGCCGTATAGAATACGGGATCTTTTAAGGATTTCATGTAATTGGCGAAACCGATGAAATCGTGTTTTCCGCTCAAGTTGTACACGTTGACGTTCTGAAAACTCATGATCAGGTTGTAGATCAACGGAAAGCCAATAAAAATAACCATAAATACTAACGCAGGCAATACAAACAAATAACTGTTCCACGATGAAAACCATTTCGCTTTACGGGACAGCGTGTAACTCCCGCTTGCTCCTGACTTGTGGGACATAACCTCTCCCCCTATTTCTGTTGGTATGAGGGACACGCAGGGGGTTCCTTTCTCGTCCCTGCGCATCCCGCTTAACTATTACAATGCTGTTATTTTTTCAGGAGCGGCTCAATTTTGTCGCCCGCTTCTTTCACCGCTTGCTCCGGTGTCTTGCTTCCGGAAATGACTTCTTGAATCATGATTTGGATGGCTTCGGACATTTTCGGATACTCCGGTCCGTACGCTCTCGCTTTAGCGACTTCCATCGCATCGGCAAATACTTTCAGATCTTTGTCATCCTGCCAGAACGGATCCTGCAGCAGGTCAGAACGGCTTGGGAGGCGTCCGGCAGCCTGATCAAACGCTTTCAAACGTTCTGGCTCGTTGGCGAATTTGATAATATCGAAGGCGATATCCTTATTTTTGGATGCGTTTGTAATCGCCCAGTTTTCCCCGCCGAGAATGGTACCGCCTTGCTTGTTCTCCGGCAATTGGACAACGCCCCAGTTTACTTTGCCTTCTTTTTTCAGGAGTGGAATCTGCCAGGTACCGTTGATCATCATGGCCACTTTGCCTGTCGAGAACTGCACTACGGTATCGGATTGCTTCTGGTTAATGACTTCCTTGGACATATAGCCGTTCTTCACCATATCCTGGAGCAGCGTAGCCGCCTCGATCGTACCCTCGCTGTTGAAGTTCGGGATATCCGAACCGGATTGGTACATCAGCGGAAGGAACTGGAAGGTGCCTTCTTCGGTTTTCACCGCGGTCATCGCAAAGCCGTACACATCCTTCGTAGTCAGTTGTTTAGCGGCTTCTTTCAGTTCTTCCCAGTTCGTTGGAGGCGTCAAGCCTTTGGCTTCAAACATATCTTTGTTGTAATAGAGGGCCAGGTTGTTGCTTCCGATCGGCACCCCATAGTTCTTGCCATCATACACGGTCGAGGACCAAGGACCTTCGTAATATTTATCCGCTTGTCCCCATTCCTTGATCGGTTCAGTCAAGTCCGCCAGGATGCCTGCAGCGGCAAATGCTTGGTGATCGGGATTGTCCAGCCAAACGATGTCCGGCATTTGATTGCCAACCGATCCGAGCAGCAGTTTGTTTTTAATATCCGCAAAAGAAATATAAGTCCGTTCGATTTTTACGTTCGGGTTAGCAGCTTCGTAATCGGCGATGATCTCTTTCAACGCACCTTGAGTGGCTTCGCTGGTCATCGAATCCCACCATTGAATGACAACCTTGTCTCCGTCTTTGCCGGAGCTTCCCGAATTGCCGGAACCCGACTCCGTTTTTGGAGCACATGCCGATAACAAGACAACCAATGCTACCATTGCCACCATGAGAGCCCTTACATTTTTGAACATGACCTTTCCCCCTACTGTGTTGTTTATTTGCATGCACTGCCGTTTGTCCTGATGTCTTAGAAAACGGTAGGCAGTTATGCCGACACCAAACTTCTGCCATAACATCACTCATATTCAAATCATATTACCAATCATAAAATGATGTACGTACATCATTTTGAGGTAAAAAACAGCGTTATTACTCATTTACTGTTCAGATGTAATAACGCGCGTTTTCTCTGGTCACCAGCTCCAGCTTGGTGATGTTTTCTTTCATGCCGACTTTGTCGCCGGTCACAAGATGGTCGAACATCGATTTGACGGTCAGATATCCCTGATTCACCGGGTCCTGGCAGATCGTTGCGGTAACGATCCCTTTTTTCATATATTGATAGGTTTCGTCCGTCATGTCGTGACCGATCAGAACCGGTCGGTTCTCTGCGGGATACTCTTCCAGATGTTTGGCGACGACGTCGAGCCGGGCACTGGATACGTAAATACCGTCCACTTGCCGGAAGTAATCGGCGAAAGCCTCGGGAGATTCATAATCCTCCTGGCTTAACTTGAGCGGGCCGACCATTTCAATATGGTCGTATTCCGCAACGACTTCACGGAATCCCGTCACCTTCTGCTGCATTTGAAAATTCGTGTAGGACATTACCAAACCCACCCGGGTCTTGCCTCCGAGAAACTTGCACAACGCATCCGCCGCAAGGCGGCCGGCAATCCGGTAGTCGCAGCCTACATAGAACAGTCTCTTGCTGAGCGGCGAGTCGCTGTTGAACGTACAGATGGCAATCCCTTGATCCACACCGCGGTCGATCAGATCGGCCATTTCCTGCGGATCGTTCGGCGACAGTGCAATCGCGTCATATTTTCCGGAATCGATCAATTGCTGCACAATTTTCTTTTGCGGATCCAGATCGTATTTCTCGGAGCGGATGATAGTGACATTAAGACCGTAATCGCGGAATTCATCGATTGCAATCTGAACGCCCTTCTCCACCTGCTTCCAGAAATATTCCGGAAGTTCAGGGAACACAATCGCCATGGAGTAATCATTCATCCGCGACAAAAAGCTCGCAGATTTGTTGGGCATATAATTCAATTCTTTGATCTTATCCATGACCTTATCGTAGGTTTGGCGCTTTACGTTACCCCGGTTATTCAACACCCGGTCCAGCGTAGCAACGGAAACCCCGATTTGCTTGGCCAATTCCTTGATCGTTAAACGTCTCTCTTGTTCCATACTCTATCCTCTGCCATTCTATTTTTCTTGGCTAAAGAGCTTGTTCAGGGGCCGCTCTCCGTGCACGAAGTGATAACCCGACTCTTTGAACACCTCTTTGATGGTTTCATAATAACAACCTGAGAAGGAAGTGTCAACGCTTTCATGATTGAATTCTAGATATTTTTGATGTACGGACATCATTTTATTAATTAAAATATTCGTTAAGCCTGAGTTTACCCTCTGTCTACAGCCCCGGCCAGTCAGTTTCCCTGCAATAACCTGTTTGTTACTCTAACTACTGCGGTACTGTTACTATTTGCTCGTTTCATCTACATGGTGCTGTGAAGTTACTTTAGATGGGGTTCTTGTTACTCTATCTACTGCGGCACTGTTACTATTTGCTCGCTCCATTTATTCAGTGCTGTGAGGTTACTTCTTCCGGGGGTTCTTATTACTCTAACTACTGCGGTACTGTTACTATCTGCTCGTTCCATCTACATGGTGCTGTGAGGTTCCTTCTACTGAGGTTAAAGTTACTTAAACTGCTCAATGTGATTAATTAACTGTATAACCTACAGCTATTTAAGCCCACTCTGCTCATTTGCAGCATTTAGCTGGAAAAACTACAGTTAATTTCGTGGAAATGGCACCATACCCGCCGAAACCTTGAAATTACTATAAAGCCCCCTAATCACCTTGGACACTTTCAGGCTAAACGATATACAATAAAAATTAGCTGGAGGTAGTTCGAATGAGAGTTCAGCACAGTAAGTTCGATGAGCTGCGAATACAGGTCGTCGAGGAAGCACTGGACCGGGGGAATGTGGCACTAACCGCTCGAAAACATGGTATCTCCCCCTACTCTTTATACAAATGGGTAAAACAATACCGAGATGAGGTGGAGATAACGATGGGTAAGAAGAAAGACCTGAATAACCTTAATCCACAGACTGCCCAGGAATGGGAACAGAAATATGAGCAGGCAGCTAAACTTCTTGGTGAGAAAGAACTTGAGATAGCGATCCTGCGAGAACTTGTAAAAAAAAAGTATCCACACATCCAATTCAAGTGGCCCGAAAATGGATCCTGAAAGGCTACAAGGTGCGTCCCGTGCTTAGGATCTGTGGTGTGCCGCATTCTACTTACTACTATTCTCTCAAGCATACGAGCCCTAAACAAGCACCTAAAGGTGGCCGTCCTGTATCGGGATATTCCTATACTTTTGAAGGGAAGAAAGTGACAGATACACGAATCAAACGCCTGATTATAAAGCTGTTGGAAGGCGAGGAACACACCTACGGATACCGAAAGCTGACCATCGCCTTACGCCGGCAACATAACCTTAAGATTAACAAAAAGAAGGTGTACAGGCTCTGCAAAGAACTTGGTATCCTAGGCAAGCCTGTAAAACCCAAACACTCCTATCCGCGCAGACTAGCGAACAACATGGAAGTAACAGGTCCAAACCAATTGTGGCAAATGGACATTAAGTATGGTTTCATCGCTGGCCTGGAGCGGTATTTTTACACTGCAAGCATTATAGATGTATACGATCGTAGCGTAGTTGGACAGTACCGTGGCAAGGAATCCAAGACAGAAGACTTGCTTACTACTCTGCACAAGGCTCTTTTAAAAAGAAGTGTGTACACGCAAGGAACGCCACTCGTAGTGCGTACCGACAATGGTCCGCAATTCAAGAGCCACAAGTTCAGAGCGTTTTTTGAAAACAACGAAATGCTGATCCATGAAAGAACACCGAATCGAACGCCAAACAAAAATGCGTATATTGAATCGTTTCACAGCATCTTGGAACGAGAGTGTTTCAGATGCCATATCTTTATGAGTTTTGAAGAAGCATTCGATGTTCTTGACCAATTCATGGACTTCTATAATAACCGCCGAATTCACATGAGTTTATACGGCTACTCCCCTGCTCAATTTATAGAAAAGTTAGAGAAAAACGAAGTAACTGCATTTAAAATTGCCGTATAACTGCGTGTAACCAGGGTTTGATCCTAAAGTGTCCAATATTCGGGGGCCCGGCCGATTAGATGTAGGTTTTACAGTTAATTATCGCGCAACCCTGCAAATTCAAATATTAGCTGTAGATTTTGCAGTTAATTGGAGACCGCCACTGGACCCCCACAGGCCCCGATGGGCCTTACCCACCCCTACCTACAAAAAAACTGCCTCGGAAATGTGAATTTCCAAGGCAGTCCAACGCCAAATGATTGTGCTAGCACGATTATGCCAGCGCAAATACATCGGCATTATCGTGATATGCTTATGACGGCGTTTTCTCCATCCGTTTAATTTGTTTGCTTCTAAGCTGGCCGCATGCGGCATCGATGTCCGTTCCGTGCTCCAGCCGGACGCTGACGCTGACGTTCTGCTTCTTAAGCTCGTCGTAGAAGCCAAGAATTGCATCCTGGTCGCTGCGCTGGTATTGGCTGTGCTCGTCGACGGGATTGTACGGAATCAGGTTGACGTTGATTGAAGGTCTCCGGTCTCCGATCAGCTCCGCCAATTCCATCGCATGCTCGCGCTGGTCGTTGACCTCCCGCAGCAAAATATACTCCAACGTGACCCGCTGGTTCGTCTTCTCCATAAAGTAATCGATCGCCGGCAACAATTCCTCGATTGGAATAGCTCGGTTAATCTTCATAATCCGCGTGCGCAGTTCATTGTTCGGCGCATGCAGCGATACGGCCAGATTCACGCGGAGGTTGAGATCCGCGAATTCCCGGATTTTGTCCGCAAGTCCGCTGGTCGATACGGTAATATGTCTAGGTCCGATTGCCAGACCCTTGGCATCCATCACCGTGCGCAAGAAGTTCACGAGATGCGTGAAATTGTCGAACGGTTCGCCGATCCCCATAACCACGATATGGCTGACCAGTTCTCCTTTACCGGCAGCATCCAAGAAATGCTGGACCTTCATGATCTGTTCCGTAATTTCCGCCGACGTTAAATCCCTGCTCTTCTTCAGTAAGCCGCTGGCGCAAAAGCTGCAGCCGATATTGCAGCCTACTTGCGTCGTCACGCATACGGACAACCCGAATTTATGTCTCATCAGCACCGTCTCAATCAGATTGCCATCTTCCAGCTTGAACAGGAATTTGACGGTTCCGTCGGTAGACTCCTGTTTTGTATGCACAGCCAGCGTTTGAATGGAAAAGTGCTCCTCCAGCAAAGCCGCTACCTCCGGCTTCACCGCATTCATCATCCCAAAATCGGACGTCCGTTGACGGTACAAGCCGTCCCATACCTGCAAGGCCCGGGATTTTTTGTGGCCGTGTTCCTCCAGCCAAGCCCCGAGCTGATCTAAAGTTAATCCATAAATGGATGGTTTATTCATGTGCCTGCCTCTTTCTTTTGAAAAACTATGAATGATCTCCTGCTATTGAGTGCAATCTGTTCTATTGTCCCAAATTTTTAATATGAACACAAGCAAGTTCAGGATACCAGATTATTGCTTGGCGACTGAGGTTTGGGCAAACTTTTATTCCACCTTCAAAAGCTCTATACTAGTCATGAATCAGGGTACAGGCTGTACACCCGAGGTTACGACACATTAACGTCCAAAGAAAGGAGCTGTTCATGATGATCGTAGTAACTAACCGGATTAAGGTTAAAAAAGGCATGGCCGCAGCGATGGCTCCCCGCTTTACCGCAGCGGGCCCGCTAGACTCGTCAAAAGGCATCCTTAAGGTGGAGGTATTGCTCACCCAGAACCTGACGGATTATGATGAGCTGAACGTCAACACTTATTGGGAATCGATTGAGGATTTTCACGCTTGGAAAGACAGCGATGCTTTTAAAGCCGCGCACCAGCGTCCCGGCGCAGGTTCGGGCCCATCGGACGGCGAGGCCAAGAAGGAATCTCCGATTCTCGGGAGCGAACTCATTACTTATGAGGTAGCCGGGATCAAAGAGATCGGTTAAAACGGATCTGATGCAAAAAAAAAGGCTGGCAGGAGCAAAACTCCCGTCAGCCTTTTCTTATGGAATTTCAGCGAGCGATATGCCCGATTAATCGCGGCTCGCAATTTTGGCGAGCAGACGTACCATTTCGAGGTACAGCCACACGAGTGTGACCATCAAACCAAATGCTCCGTACCACTCCATGTATTTAGGAGCCCCTTGCTCTGCTCCTCTTTCGATAAAGTCGAAATCGAGCACCAGGTTCAACGCGGCCACGATAACGATCACTACCGAGATTCCGATGCCGATCAGCGAGCTGTCATGCAGATACGGCATGGTGATACCGAACATACCTAGAATAAAGCTTAACAAGTATACGAGTGCAATCCCGCCAGTGGCGGCGATAACGCCCAGCTTGAAGTTTTCTGTCGCTTTGATCAATTTCGTCTTGTACGCGATCAGCAAAGCCAGGAATACGCCCATCGTCAGTAATGCGGCTTGCAGCGTAATTCCGTTAAGAAGCGATTCGTATTGCGCGGAGATAGCGCCCAGGAACATCCCTTCCGCGATGGCATAAATCGGTACCAAATAAGGCGAAGCCTTAGGGACAAAGCTGGTGATCAGGGCCAAAATAAAGCCGATGATCGCCCCCCCGATTGCCATAGGGATCACATTGTAGCCGTCAAAATAAAGCATCCACGTACTGAACGCGCTGCCCAAAAGGATAACCAACGTAATGAAAGCTTTGTTGACTGTCCCTTCGATTGTCATTGAATTCATGCCGGAGAATTGCTCGTGTCTTTCAAAAGTGCTTTCTTTCAAAGTAGGATTACCACTGCGTCCGATCAAGAAATACTCACCTCATTTATGAATTTCTTTCATAATATCATATTTTCTCTAAGTATTAAGCAGCTTTTTTTGCTCCGTTCTTTGGCACCCTCTGTGAACCCTTATACCGATGGGAACGATCCAAAATCGGCTTCTCTAAAAGAAAATACGATAATGAAGCAATTGCGTAAGAAACCGCAAGAACGCCAAGCGAAAGCCAAATCCACCGGTCCAGATCCACGATGCCTCCAAAGTGGAAATCCTTGATCCAATACTTGACCGCTAGCGTCATTAATAGGTTATGCCAAATATACAATCCGAATGACACCTTGGCCGTATACCGGAAAAAGGGATTGTCCATGCCTTTGCCGACCCAGCGGGAGAACGGGACCGTCATGAGGAAGCAGCCGATGAGGATCGTGAAAAAGGGAAAGAAGAACGGTTGCTGCTGGATGCTCAAACTGAATTCCGGTTTATGGCGGGCCAACCAGAGAAAGAGTGCGGCGGCGATCAAACTGATTGCGCTAAGCGCATCAAAGAGTCCGGCGACTCGAAGCGTTGCCGTTACCTCGGCTTTCTGAAAACGGCAAACCAGACCAGACGCGATGATTCCAATTGAAAAGTGGCCGAATAATCCGATCGGATTGTAATTAGGCATCCAGAATTTAGCGCCGCCGATGAGTCCATACTGCCAGCCGCGCAATTCCTCACCCGGCGTGAGAAACCGGTGAATCAACTGGTTGACCACCACAATCACTAGCAGCACGCCGACCCAGTAAAGCATCGCTGCCGGAAAAGATCTCTTTTTGCTAAACAGCTTAAACAGACCATACATAAAAAGAGGCATAAGAATATAACTGAACACTTCAAAGCTGATCGACCAGAACGGTCCGTTGATTTCCGAAGGAAAAAAGGTGGTGTAGTGAAATCCAGAGGTGAAGGTCAAACCGGTTAAGGAGCGGAGCCAAAAATGCGGTGAATCTATGTTGAGGGTCAGCACCAGAATCATGCAGAGGATAAAAGCGAAGTAATAACCGGGTATGATTCTTGCAGCTCTGCGGACGACGTACTGTTTGATGCTGGGATATTCCCCTTCATGGAGATAACGCTTCCAAAAAGGATAAGCCAACAAAAACCCGCTAAGCACGAAAAAGATACTTACGCCTACGTTGCCCAAGATCAGAAAGGATTGCCACTCCTGAACCGGGGGCTTTTGCTGCGATACTGCCATGGTTTGCGCAAGATGATGAAAAATAACGCCCAGACACGCCAAGGCTCGGAGCCCATCGGCACCGGCTAAATGGTTCGGCTGTTCTTTTAACGTTTGTTTCAACGTAGATCCTCCTTTTATGTACTTTTTTACTAACGTTCCGTTGTTCTAATTTTCCTATTTCTTCCTATCCTATCACATCTCCTTTATTCCAGAAGAGAGGAAGTTCTTCTTATTGGAAGTGTAATTTTTTCTTGTGCCCAGGCCCGTGTTCATTTCCCGCCCCCTGCGCCCTGTAGCCTGCCCATTTCTTGTCCCTATCCAATCCCTGTCCAATTTTCCTGTCCCTATCCAATCCCTGCCCAATCCCTGTCCAATTTCCATGTCCCCCTCCACCCCAATTAACGGGAAAAACTACAGCTATTTTGCTCGTTTGGGGCGTTTCGGAGCAATTAGATGCAAAACCTACAGTTAATTGGGCTGTAATGTTATAAAAGGGCTTGTTTAGGCAGAAATAACTGCAGGTTTTACAGTAATTTTCTTCTCGTAATAGATTTGTGCAAAATTAACTGTAGATTTTACAGCTATTTTTATTATTTATTTTTAAACACCAGATCAAATATAGTTACCGAAGGGAATTTAGCATATACTGGATATAGAAGAGACGAAGAACGTCCCGTTTCACTCGGAAGAGTGAGGCGGGGCGTTTTTATTTTTTAGCGAGAGGATGTTTAACAATGAGGTTTGAGGAAGCGCACGAAATCTGGATTCATGAGCATTTGGCGAATAGAAAGGGAGAACGCCGGGGACGGCTGGAGCGAGGTCATCTTCACGCTGAAAAGCTATTTCTTCGAAATGTTTGGTGGCCATTGCGAGGCAACTTAGAACATCTCCACCCGGAGTATGAAGTTTCCGATTGGCGGGGCAGGCCCTATTTTACGGATTTCGCCTGGATACCGGGGTATGTGAAACTCATGATCGAAATCAAAGGGTATGCCTCCCATTCCCGGGACATGGACCGACAAAAGTTCAGCAACGAACTGAACCGCGAAACCTTCCTGTACGCGATGGGCGGCCACGTGATCTCCTTTGCTTATGATGATGTGGAGCAGCGTCCCGAGCTTTGCATAACCTTATTGCGAATGGCCTTGAGTCGATATCAGGCAGAATTGGCCCCGTCTGACCGGGCTATTTTCGCCGAGAAGGAGCTCATTCGACTCGCCGTCCAAATGACCGGACAAATTCGCCCAAAAGATGTAGAACTCCACTTTGGAGTCAATCACAGAACAGCCGTCCAGATGCTGCAGAGGTTATGTGACAAAGGCTGGCTGCTCCCCTCTCTCCGCGGAACCGGCCAAAGGCTCGTCCGTTACAAGCTCGCTCACAATGTCCTGGATTACTTTAATTGACTGGAGACAAGTTGGGCAGAAGCTGGGAAAGTGCGGGGAAGGCACTGGAAAAGTGCTAAGAAAGTGTTGGGACGGAGCTACGTAATACGGCGAGGAAAGGCAATTTTGGGGATAAAGGGGGAAGTTTGTTGGAGCAGAGTTTGTTGGAGCAGAGTTTGTTGGAGCAGAGTTTGTTGGAGCAGAGTTTGTTGGAGCAGAGTTTGTTGGAGCAGAGTTTGTTGGAGTAGAGTTGGGTGAGTTGGTTTGTAGAGTAGGTTGATTTAAGTGGGTTATGGTGAGGTGATGGAGGGAGGCGCTCCTTTTAGGCGATTCCCAGCAACTTTGGGACTATTCGAAAAAATTAGATGTAAAACCTACAGGTAATTCGCCAGTTTTAGGCGGTTCTCAGCAATTAGATGGAAAATCTACAGTTAATTCCGCCGATATACAAGGATTAGCTGAGTTTGACCTGAAATAACTGTAGGTTTTACAGTTATTTCAGCGTCAGGTCTCTCTTATTTGAAATTAGCTGTAGAAAATCCAGTTAATTAGGGACAGGACTGGGCTGGACCGGGCTAGCCTAGGAAAGCGAAAGCCCGCTGTCACTCGCCAGTCGTTACAGCAGAAACATCGCGACGACTGTTGTGACGCCGAGGCCGATCAGCACGGGCTTCAGATTGCGCCGCGCCAGCTCGAACGGGCTGACGCCGCAGATGGCCGCGGCGGGGATGAGCGCCCACGGGATCAGCGTGCCGCCGCCGACCCAGATGGCGGCGATCTGCCCGAGCGCCGTCAGCGTGGCGGCACCGGATTGAGTAGCGACCGCGAACAGCTGGGCGATCGACCCGGCGAGGGAGATGCCGGAGAAGCCGGAACCGTCGAGGCCGGTGATCGCGCCGGTCACGGTCAACGTTACGGCTCCCACCGCGCCGTTCAGCGGAACGCTATTCGCGAGTGCAACCCCGAGGTCGTTGACGATCCCGTGCGAGGCTTCCGGAAGCACCTTGCCGAACAGATCCGTAAACGCCGCGTCGCCCAAATAAAAGAACGCAGCGATGGGAATGACAGGGCCGAACACCTTAAATCCGAAAACGAACCCGTCGATCATATAAGACGTCACTTGTTCAAGTCCCCGGTTCCGGTGAGCCAGCAAAGTGACGGCAATCAATATCAACACGGCGGTTCCTCCAACGAGTGCCGTCGCGTCCCCGCCCTGCAGGTTCAGCCAAAACATCGCTACCACGTCAGCCAAAAACAGGAGAGGAATGAGAACCGCCAATGTTTTTCTTGTGCCCGGCGATATCACCGCGCGCTCCTCGATCCGGATATTGAGGGAAAGCAACGCGGAGGACGAATTTTCCGTGACGAGCCCATCCCTCCATGTCCCCCGCTTCATATCCCTTCGCATCATCCAGAATGCCGTCACCGTAGTCACTAGACCCATCACTATCACCAACGGCACACTAGCTGCCATGACCTCGCTAACCGGCAGACCGGCCGCATCGGCCGTCAATTTTGGAGCTCCTTGTATAATATAGTCCCCGGACAGCGCGATGCCATGACCGAACAAATTCATCGCCACGGCGGCTCCCAGAGCAGGAAGTCCGACACGAAGCGCAACCGGTAAAAGCACGGCACCGATTAAAGCAACGGCAGGTGACGGCCAGAAGAAGAACGAGGTAACCATCATAATCAGGCCGATCCCCCAAAAAGCGACGGTCGGCGTACGGATAAAACGAGTCAGCGGCGCGACCATCGTTTCATTAATTCCCGTGATGATCAGAACCCGGCTCATCGCCACGATGATCGAGATGATCATGATCGTCCCCATCAATTCTTTTGTCGCATAAATAAAAGAATTGAAAACCCCCGAAACCGAACCGCTCAGCGTCTCCGTCGCAAGCAAACCGAGCAGAAAAATACCCGCCACGCAGATCATCGTCGTATCCCGCCGTTTAATCAGCAATGCCAGAATAAACACGATGAATGCCAAGTACACGTAATGGATTGCCGTAAGCTGAATTCCCATTACTAAACCACGCCCTTCCTTTACTTCCAAAGTGGTTGTATATGCTATGCGGAGGCCTGGGCATGGGTTCGGATGGCGAGGAAGATATCGCTTTAATATTGAATTTTTAAATTTTGAAAAAAAATAATTACAACAATTAAGCAATCCATTATGATAAAAGCTGGAAACTACAACTTGAGAGACAGATTTTAATAGAATCATATTCATAGAATCCTAAGGGGGATCACACGAGAATGAAGAATCAAAAGCTCGTAATCAAGGTCATGACGACCGCGGCACTGCTTAGTGCCCTCGCGCTTCCCGTTTCGGCGGCGACGACGCTGTCCGATATCGACGGCTCCTACGCAAAGAACGCGATCCAGGAACTGGTTGAGAAGGGTATTATCAATGGAAAAGGGGACGGCAAATTCGATCCTACGGGAAAAATCGAGCGGCAGGATTTCGCGATCATTTTGGCCAAAGCATTGAATCTGGATACGCAATCCGTACCGCCGACGGCAACCTTCTCCGACGTTCCTGAACCTCATTATGCGTTCGCTTACATCGAGGCAGCCGTGAAGGCCGGCCTAATTAATGGCGTAGGGGACGGCAAATTCGGTACGGGAGCGAACTTATCCCGCCAGGATATGGCCGTGCTTTTTGTGCGCGCACTGGGTGTAGATGCTACGGGAAAAGGCGCAGAGCTGAAATTCTCCGATGCCAGCAAGATCGCCGATTACGCCAAAGATGCGGTAGCCGCAGCCGTCGAACTGGGGCTAATTTCCGGCAATACTAACGGTACCTTCAACCCCTCCGGCAACGCGGAAAGACAAGCTGTAGCTCAAGTAGCTGCCAAGTTCATCAAGAAGGCTGAAGAATTAAAAAATCAAGCCACTCCTCCTTCAGAAGAAACAGGAACAGGTTCGGCAACAACCCAGCCTCAAACCCCAGCTCCAACGACACCTCCAGCGAATACCGGAAACAGCGGCGGCGGTAGTAGCAGTGGCGGCGGAAGCAACAGCGGCGGTGGAAGCACCAACCCGGGTACGCCTGTGGAAACGGAATTGGCGCAGCCGACGCTTTCTTTTTCAAATGCTGATACCATTGTCATTACGTATAGTGAAACACTCGACACCACGCACGTACCGACTACGGAAGACATCAAAATCACGGGCAAAGACGGCAACGAGCCATTCCCGATCTCCATACGAAACATCTCCATTGAAGGCAAGTCCGTATTCGTGAAGCTGGCACATCCCCAACCGTTGGATGAAGAGGTGGAGATATCTTACAAGCCTCTCGAAACCACTCGCGCGATTCGAGGTACATCCGGCAAACTGTCACCTGAATTCTCAAACAAAAAAGTCGCACTCCAAACGGAAGATCCGCGGATGCAGTTAAGCCAAGTCATCGAACAGGCTCAAGCACTTCTTAGCTCCGCTGAGGGGAACATTGGAAACACCACCGGCAAATATCCTTATGACGCCTTTCAAACCTTGGGCAATGCTATTGCTACTGCCATTGAAACCCAGCAAGATTCTATGGCTGCGGAAGGCCAGATCAAAGAGGCAATTAATATGTTGAACCAATCCCTAGTCGAGTTTGAGGATTCTCTGATCCAGCCTCTGGAGGTTATTCAGGTGGCGAATGAAATTGCATTAAAGCCGGGCAGTTCGATAAGTATCGTTGCTAGCGATAGTGAATATACGTATAGCAAACAAAGCATTAAGGATTACATCAGACTTCAGCGGGCTGGGGAAAATCAAAATGTCCAATTAGCTACTGGGGAAGGATCAGCGTTTGAACTTCTCGCAAGTGACGGCGAGACCATCGGCCGCATAGAGCTTAGCTCTTCGGATAGTCAACTGGTTAATGTAATAAAGCAGTCTGACGGGATTTCCATTCTTGCGGCTGAATCCGCCACCGAGCAATCCCAGGCCGACTTGACCTTTACCGTAACCGAGGCTGGAACTATAGTAAAGGTGGTCAACATCCCAGTAAGATTCGACAACACCAAGCCGACCGTGACCAGTGCCACTTATGACAACGGAACAATGACGGTCACAATGAATGAGCCGCTTTATAATATAGGGTTCCTCTCACCGGGAAGCATCGCAGTTAATTACTTGCCTGACGGGAATCCGATTTTTTCAATTCCGTTAGCTGTTACTACGGACTATACCTTTTCGTATAATAACGGAGAAAATACAATCAGGGTAGAACTTACGCCAGAAGGAATTGCGAAATCCCGGCCGTTTCCACTTCCTATTGGGGTACCGTCTTTCCAAATCACTTTTAGTAACATAGGGGACATCGCTGGGAATCAACCGGATCCAGTGGTCATCAGAGTCCCTGCCCCTCCGCTCCCAGAACCTCTCTCATGAGCAAGATTGAGGTTCGCGCCTATCGCGGCGCTGTTCCGGCCGCTTTTAGCGCGCTGACGCCGAAGGAGCTCCTG
Source organism: Paenibacillus sp. FSL R5-0407 (assembly GCF_038009185.1). Classification (NCBI taxonomy): domain Bacteria; kingdom Bacillati; phylum Bacillota; class Bacilli; order Caryophanales; family Paenibacillaceae; genus Paenibacillus; species Paenibacillus sp. FSL R5-0407. The sequence continues at coordinate 3,495,548 of NZ_JBBPAX010000001.1, forward strand.
CCCTTGATGCAGGAGCTTCCTCCGTCTTATGCGGCGCTTGGAGCAAGCCTGGATGGCCGGCCGGTCGGCTTGGCGGTAGCCAGCCTGCAGGCAGGCCACCCGGCAACCGGCGGCGCCAAAACGGCGCAGCTGCGCGCGCTGGCGGTTGAACCGCCATATCGCCGCAAAGGCGTTGGCCGCCAGCTGCTCGGCATGCTGGAGTCGCTGCTGCGGCAGAACGGGGCCGCTCTGATGCGCGCGGAGTATGTCGGCGGGACGGAGCCGGGCTCCGTCAGCGCAGCTTTTTTGCAAAGCTGCGGATTCGCTGCGCCGACGCCGGGCATTCATATCTGGAGCGGCCCGCTGCGGCAGGTCGTCGAAGACCTGCCGAGAATAGAGCGGCTCCGGCTGCCGAAGGAATTCACCTTCGGCCCGCTCTCCGGGCTCACGGAAGAGGAAAGGTCCGTCATTGCACACGGAACAGGGATCTGGTATCCCCCGATCCTGGACCCGTTTGCGGAAGAGGACCAAATCGACAGGGAGCACAGCTTGATTTTACGATATCATCAGGTGCCTGTTGGATGGATCATCGTGGAGCAGTTTGATGCGCGAACCGTACTCTTAAAAAGTATGTTCGTGAAGGATAAGCATCAGCGGCTCGCCCGCGCCATATCGCTGGGGGCCGAAGCCTGCCGCCGAATCATCCAGGAAGGGAAACTTACGGAAGCTATATTTTTCGTAGAGGCGGAGAATGCGGAGATGGTCCGGTTCATGAACCGGCAGATCGATCACCCTGCGATTCATAAAGAAATTCTTTGGAGAACGGTCAAATCGCTTTGACCGTTCTTTCTTTTGAATCGGCTGTGTCTGCCGCAGCAGGCTTGCGTCCTTTACGGCCGACTTGAATTTGTTGAAATACTTCTTCCGAGATCTCTCTTAATGTAGCCGGGTGGATCAATTTGCATATGCTTATTTTCTGGTAGTCGGATTCATTGATCTTCCCCTGCTCCAATACTTGATCCAGTACAGGCAACCGGAAATCCTTGATCGGCAGGTACGCCAGGATGATCCGCTCCGTATCCGTCTTGATATAGATCTTAAGCCCGGACAACCGGGGGAAAAATAACGATTTGTAGTCCAGCTTGATGACCAAATTGTCCCGGCTCGCATTCCGGATCGACGGGATGTTGCTGGGCAAAGATGCGAAATAGACGATTTGCTCAAAGGAATAGTCCAGCTTCGGGATTTCCAGATTCAGAGCTCGAGTCAGCCTTCTGGCACTGGTTCGGAGTTCCAGACCGTAAAAATACCTGCCGCTTGCGACAATCGTCAGAACGAACAACAGCACAATGAAAAATGTAGCGAATCCGGTTGTCATTGTTCAGCCCTCCTAGGAAACGACCCTGTTTTTGCCCTCCGCCTTAGCCTGGTACAGCGCCTGGTCCGCAGTATCGACTAGCTCTAGCGGAGTTAATGGTGAAGATTTGTCCGATGAGGAGGCTACTCCCAGGCTTACTGTCAATCGTCCTGCCGGCTGCTTATTTCCGCCCGGAAAATCTTCTTTTTCCACCTGGGTTCTGATCCGTTCAGCCACAAGCGCTGCTTCTTCTTTGTCCGTATCCGGAAGCAGAACTACAAATTCCTCTCCGCCAAAACGGAATGCCTTATCATTCTTCCGGATGGAAGAGCGGATGACCTCAGCCAGCCGTACCAATACTTCATTTCCGAGCAGATGTCCGTTCGTATCGTTGAAATGTTTAAAATAATCGATATCCAAAAGGATGAGCGCCAGCGGCGACTCCCCGGAACCCGGCCAGAACTGGGTCAGCAGGGATTGAAAAGCACGTTGGTTATGCAGTCCGGTCAACCCGTCTTTGAGCGCCATATCCTCCAACGCCGTGTATAGCCGGGATTGCTGAATCGCAATCGCAGCTTGGTTGGCAAGCGGAAGCACGCTGTCGATATCGGTTGCCGTAATCGGCTTCTTATTGACCGGATTGTCGATCAGAAGCACCCCGACCTTAATCCCTTGGCTTACTAAAGGGAATACCGCCATCTCACCCATATTAAATTCCCGTGCGAACATTTGCAGCGTCGAATCGCTTTCCCCGTTTGATATTTCCTGAATATGAAGCGGGGTGCCTTTCTTCAGAACTCTTGTTAGAAAGTTAGGCTTGTCCAGCGGAATCTCTATCTTTTTCACGCGTTCGTTCAGCTTTAGATCCGAAGACTTCTCCTTCTCCTTGATCTCGATTAGCTCCACGAGCTTGTACTTATGCTTGGTAATCCGGTCCCAGATCGCGTAACCTTCCTCGGCCGACATAGGTCCGGTTCCCATGATGCCGTGCAGCTTCGTGCCCTGCTCATTCATGAGCATGATCAACGCCCGGTTGAAACCGAGCCCGTGACCGGCTGTCACCGACGTTAATATCGTCTGAAGCAGCTTGTCCAGATTGAACGTTTGCTGCATGGACAAGCTGACCTCTTTGAATACATTCAATTGTCTCGAGTTGTCCGTAAGCTTGCCGAGCCAATCATCGCCTTCTTTCCGCAAATGGTTGATGTGCCTTATAAGCAAATAAACACCGGTCGCAAATAAGATGTAGGTCGGCCAAATGGAAAGCTCCCGCACGCTGCATTGAGCGAACAGAATCAACCAAGAGGCAAACGTGCTCATCAAGCCTCCGCGAATGCCGAAGCACAGCACCGAGATGCCTATGAAAACAAGCAGCATCCAATTCGTATGCTGGAAATCGAACAAATACCCCTCCACCTCGACCAGAACCAGCGTTGCCATAATAAGAATCCATTTATTCAGCGTGTCATTCAGTTTGAAACGGAACATATTGGTCGATGCGGCTAGCAGTACGGTACAAAAAAAGACCAGACTATAGTGTGCAATCATCGGCAATCTCTCCTGATTCTGAGGTGACTTAGTTGTAAAGACCTGAGTATATTGTACCATCAACGCCTGGCCGTTCACTATATATTTCGGTTTGAAAATGGCCAGTTTCGGTCTATGCCATGACGGCTGCTGTTTTTTCTGCAAAATCGGTTGGGAAACGGTACGTTTTTTGTTACAATGATTGAAAATCGTTGAATGTAAAGGGGATCATTATGGAATATATCAGCACCAGGGGGAAAGTGGCGGGAATCGGCTTCGTGGAAGCAGTTCTGATGGGACTGGCCGACGACGGCGGTTTGCTCGTTCCAAAGCATATCCCGCAAGTATCGCAAGACACGCTGGCCCAGTGGCAACAGCTCTCCTACCCGGAGTTGGCTCTTGAAATTTTCTCGCTCTATATCGACGGGGAAATTCCGCGTGAAGATTTGAAGCAGCTTGTAAATGACAGCTACGCTACGTTCCGCGACCAAGAGGTAACGCCTCTTCGCAAAGTTAAGGACAATTTGCATGTTCTCGAATTGTTCCACGGACCGACGTTTGCCTTTAAGGATATCGCTCTGCAGTTTTTGGGTAACCTGTACTCGTATATCTCCCGGAAACAAAATTCCATCATCCATATTCTCGGCGCCACCTCTGGAGATACCGGAGCTTCGGCCATCGAGGGAGTCCGCGGCAAAGAGGGCATTAAAATTTGCATCCTGCATCCGAACGGCAAGGTCAGCAAGGTGCAGGAGCTGCAAATGACGACGGTGGATGACGCCAATGTGCTGAATCTTTCGGTCGAAGGCAATTTTGACGATTGTCAGCGTATCATCAAGGAACTGTTCGCGGACGTGGCGTTCAAGCAGGAGTACCATCTGCGGGCGATCAACTCGATCAATTTCGCGCGTATTCTGGCGCAAACCGTATACTATTTCTACGCTTACTTCCAGCTCGCGAACCAAGGCGCGGCAACAGGTGCTGTGAATTTCAGCGTTCCAACAGGCAACTTCGGAGATATCTTCGCCGGCTTCCTTGCCAAAAAGATGGGTCTCCCGGTCAGCAAATTGATTCTCGCCACTAACGAGAATAACATTCTGGAACGGTTCGTAAACGAGGGAATCTACCAGCCTGGAGAATTCCATATGACTTACAGCCCGTCGATGGATATTCAGGTGGCCAGCAACTTCGAGCGCTACCTGTATTACCTGCAAGGGGAAGACGCAGCCTCCGTTGCCTCCCTAATGGACAGCTTCCGCCAGGAGGGTCGGATTACCGTATCCGGCGACCGGCTCACCCAGGTGCAGCGTGATTTCACCGCGGCCAGCGTGGAGAACGACGACTGCCTCGCCACGATCGGACAGGTGCACGACGACTTCGGTTATCTGCTTGACCCGCATACCGCTTGCGGCGTGGCCGCAGCAGACCGCTTCACCGCTAAGGGTGAAGTCACCGTGGCCTTGGCGACGGCACATCCGGCCAAGTTCAATGAAGCGATCGAGCTGATCCAGATCGAACAGACCTTCCCGCCGCAAATTCAGGCCCTCTTCGACAAGCCGCAGCATCAAAAGCTCGTCGATGGCTCGAACGACGCCGTGAAGGAAGAACTGTTGAAATTCTTTTAACTGATAACACTAACTTAAAAAGGCTGGTCCTTCGTCATTTAACAATGATGCTGGATCAGCCTTTTTTGCACCCGAATAGTAGGTATGGGATTTTCTTTTTTACGGATTCCATGTATGATGAACGAATTAGCCTATACAAACAAACGTTCGAAGGGAGTATATAAATTCCATGAAGGAGAATGCGATTCGTTGCGCCTGGGTCAACGCGGACCCGCTATATATTGCCTACCATGACGAGGAATGGGGCAAACCGCTTTACGACGATCAAAAGCTGTTCGAACTGCTCACACTGGAGGGAATGCAGGCGGGGCTGAGCTGGTACACGATCTTGAAGAAACGTGAAAGTTTCCGCGAGGCATTCGACCATTTTGACCCCCATATCATCGTTAAATACGGACCGGACAAAGTGGAGGAGTTACTGCAAAATCCGGGAATTATCCGCAACCGGTTAAAGGTCCAAAGCGTGATCACCAATGCTTCGGTATATTTCGATATTATCAGGGAGCACGGCAGCTTTGGCGGCTATTTGTGGAGCTTCGTGGACGGTACGCCGATCATCAATCACTGGGAGTCGATTTCCGACGTGCCCGCCTCCACCCCAATCTCCGATTCGATGAGCAAAGCTTTGAAGAAAAAAGGCATGAAATTCGTCGGCTCGACCATCCTCTATGCGTTCATGCAGGCTTCCGGCATGGTAAACGATCACACGCTGGATTGTTACTGCCGGGCTTGATCCGAGGATCGACATCATTTGAACGTTATTCCGCTATGGAAAGCCCATCCCGCAACGGTTTATGTCCGGAGCAGAATGGGCTTTTTAGGTGTGAAAATATATGAGACCGCTGTATGAAGGTGCAGGTGACGGTATTCCTAAGATTCCCTGTCCGCCAGCTGCTGCTGGGCAAGGCGAATCATTTCGCGGACCATCGATCCGCCGATTTTTCCGCCGATCTGACCGGCCGATTCGGTAGTCAGGTTGCCGTTGCCGCCTTGTTGGAGCGGCACGCCCAGCTCCTTGGCCACTTCATATTTCACATCGTCCGGCCGGTTCGGGTCCACATCATATCCTTCACGCCGCATCACTTCCGCTTTAAACGCCTGCATCCCGCGCTCCGCTCCCGGAACGGCGTATTTTCGGTTTCGTCTAGACATTTCTCCCACTCCTTTTGGACTGTTTGAACCTAACATGCCCAAGGAGGACGAAATTGATTCTTTAGAAGTTGTTCAAAAAGTCATCTTTCCATGACGAGGCAGATCAAGGAGCGGGTTCGACGTCGAATCTTGAATTCAGCCGGGCCTTCCGTTGCTCACGTACCCCATGTACGCTCCGCTACTCAGTCCCTAGCTGCATCCAACCTTCTCGGTCCTGAAAACCTGACTTTTTGAACTCGAACTTTAACACCCTGCTTTAAAGCGTTCTGGCGTTGAATGTATCTCCGCCTTCGATCGTGCCGTTCTCAAAGCCCTTATAGAACCAGCGCTTCCGCTGTTCGGACGTGCCGTGAGTGAAGCTCTCCGGCACGACATAGCCCTGGGCCTTCTTCTGCAGCGTATCGTCTCCGACCGCCGTCGCTGCGGTCAGAGCTTCTTCCAAGTCTCCCTGCTCCAGCACTCCCAGATCGTCCCGGGCATGATTCGCCCATACCCCCGCCAGATAATCGGCTTGCAGCTCCAGCCGGACGGACTGCTCGTTGGAACGCTTGCTGCCCGACATCTGCTTTTCCGTCGTTCCAAGGAGCGTCTGGACATGATGGCCTACCTCATGCGCGATGACGTATGCCATAGCGAAGTCGCCCGGAGCCTGAAACTTCTGCCGCAGCTCATCGTAAAAGCTGAGATCAATATAGAGCTTCTTGTCGCCTGGACAATAAAAAGGTCCTACGGCTTTCCCGGCAGTCCCGCAAGCGGATTGGACGCTGTCCGTGTATAAGACAAGAGTCGGCTTTTCATAGACCAGCCCTTCTTCCCTAAACAGCCCGGTCCACACGTCCTCCGTATCCGCCAGCACCACGGAGACAAACTGGGCGAGCTCCTTCTCCTCTTGCGTCTCCTGGTAGGGAGCGCTCGTCTCCGAGCCGACGGAGGTCAGCGAACTCAGCAAGTCTCCGGCATTTCCCCCGCCGAGCAGCGTCACCACCAGCAAAATGATGATACCGCCGATGCCGCCGCCGATCATGGCGCCGCCGCCTTTGCCCCGGCGATCCTCTACGTTCGAGCTTCCACGTCTTCCTTTCCACTGCATGGTCATCCCCCCTAGCCCATTTCGATCCTGGTAATTCAGATTGTCTTATTTAATACCCACATTTGGCTAGGGAACCGTCACACCGAAAAAAATCACCGTTACCAACATTTAGCACCACAACTATATTCGTTCCAATTCGTCCAATTAAGTAACAAATAACGACAAGGTGATGAAAAATATGACAACACAAAAAGCCACGATCCTTCTTTTGCTTGCTGCGTCTCTTCTCGCTTCGACCCCAGTTCATGCCGAATCGTCGGCCTCGGACTCTACAAATACAACTCTTCCTATAACCGAATCATCGGTTGATCCTGCAACCGGTTCAGTACCCGGGCCAGTATCCGTATCCGTCTATTTGGACGGACGCCAGCTGCAGCCCGAGACGAATCCGCTGCTCATAGACGGCACCGTGCTCATCCCGATGCGCGGACTGTTTGAAGCCCAGGGCGCTAAACTGACTTGGGAAGAAGCCAGTAAAACGGTCACCGCTACTAAAGATAACACGGAGCTTATCTATCGGATCGGCGAACAAACCGCACAATTGAATGGGAAAGCCCTGGACCTGACCGTTCCCGGACGGATTGAGAACGGTTATTCGCTGGTTCCCCTGCGTTTTGTCAGCGAAGCGCTCGGCAGCACGGTAAAATGGGAAGCCAACACAAAGACCGTTATGATCACTTCCCCTGACCCGATCAATTATGAAACCAGTATTCTATGGGGCGTCAACCTGCGCAGTGCGCCGGATGCGGAGAGTCCAGCCGCGGAGAATTTGCTGCCCGCCGGAGAGAAGGTCCACGTCGTTCGCGAAGTCTCCCCACTCTGGTTAGAAGTACGCACGCAGGATAACCGGACCGGCTTCATCTCGGCCAAGCCCAAATATACCGACTACTCCAGTACCGCATTGCGGGAGAAACAGGCGGATGAGCTCATCGCCTACGGCATGAAGTATCTGGGCACGCCATATGAGTTTGGCGCCTCGCCGACACAGACGCAAACCTTCGACTGCTCGTCGTTCGTCAAGCGCGTTTTCGGAGATACCCTATCGATTGAACTCCCACGAGTTTCTTACGACCAAGCCAAAGTTGGGAAAGAAGTCAGCCTGGATGATCTTCAAAAGGGGGATCTGCTGTTTTTCGATTCGCGGGGACTCGATATCGGTCACGTAGCCATGTATGCGGGTGACGGCCAACTGCTGCACACCTACTCCGTCAAATACGGCGTTCGTTTGGAGAATTTCTCCGACTCTTGGAAGAAGCGGTTTGTTACGGCTCGAAGAGTGCTAGAGTAACCTAGAAAGACTAACTGTTCAGTGAGGAAGAATCGTGTGGGAGGAACTGATTCTAAGGTTTTTACGAAAACCTGGTGGTTAGAGCTCGTACACAGGGGGCATCCCGGGAGAGATGATGGTTGTACAGACGCTAAGAGTGGATGTTACCTCGAGCGTCTCCCTATATAAAATTAAAAGAGGATTGGACGCATCCAATCCCCTTAAGTGTTAGCCGAAGCTTAACACCGCTATTAGTTATAATATATACTACCACAATTCCCCATATGCGTAAACAGCTAAACAAAATTTCCCAGAGCGCCTATCTTCCTTCTAAAATCCGAACCTACTATGGAGGTATATACCGGGATAGGGATCTTACTCCTTAAGATCTCTGACTCATTAACGAATGCTCTTATTAGCTTCCTTAAATCAGTTTTGGAGCTCCCTAACTTTTTTAATATAAAAACTACTATAACAATATAATCTACAATAGAATGAAAGGTAATGTTGTCTACCTTTGTTTCGTGCTGAAGGTACTCCTTCAATCTGGCCGGCGCATCCGCTTTACTAAATCTACAGTCAAAGACTACCCCGTTATGGGCTATTGCATTTCGCAAATCTTTGATCAAAAAGATAATATCCTCGAGGATTCTCCCATTTTGATTATGAGAAGTACTATGAATATCGAGGTCCTGAGCAATCAGAATGCGAGTATCAATGTTTAAACATTGTATAAAGAAGCCGAAAATCCCCAAGGTAATAACTTCAAAAATCGCCCAGAGCGGGATAGGTTCATTTTTATGAAAGAAATGTTGAATAACAGCTTTTTTATCTGAGAAGTTATAGCTAATGGAGCCATATATCTTATCTCTCAGATCTAATCTGCTCTTCATTTTTTTGTGATACTCCTTGCTTTTAACATCATGCTTTTTGTAATCATTCAAGAGATTAGAAAAAATGTACTCGAAATCAATCGGGCCGACTTGAACCAATCTTTCAAGGGTATAGTTTTTCAAAGCCGTTTCAATAAACATAATTTTAGAGTATAATAGCGACTTTAAATTTGAGTCATATTCATATACTGCCACCACTTCGTCGAAATGAGTATAGGATATTTTATTCGTATTATTTCCGACGAACCTATAGCCTTTGTAGCCATGGTAATAACCTATATTGAGCAGTTGCTGCTTATGCGTACTCCCCTGTATGGTAATTCCATGATTGTCACGCAAGTGCCGCATGAGACCATTGGTTGTTTTCCCTTGAACCATCCTATTTACACCTCAGTAAAAGACGAAATAATTTACACTAATAAGATTCTATCACAACCATTAAAATAAAATCTTAATTACCGTAAAATATTTACAGGAGTGAGCCGTTCGGATCTCCCTCTCACTTGGCCACCGTCTTAAAATACCGGTAAACCCGCTGCAGTTTCTGCTCATGCCGGCCCCGGGGGCTTTCCATCGATCCGAATTCAAAAAATTTAACCGGGCGGATGCCCACATATTGAAGCAGGGCCTTGCGCATCAACACTTTATGGGCGTTATTGAGCCAGTAAAGCGGGTACAGCGCAGGGCCTTTCATCGTTGAGACGCAGACGGCGGATTTCCCTTTCAACAGGCCCTCCGGAAGCAGCTTGCCGTTATCCCGGTAAGCAAAGCCGGAGGCAAACATTTTATCGATATACCCCAGCAGCATAGCCGGGGGGCGGCCCCACCAAATCGGATATACGAATACGATTTTGTCCGCCCATTGAATCTGCGCGCGGTATTTTTCCAAAGCCGGATCGGCATGCATATCCCGTCTGCGCTTCTGCTCATGGAACACGAGAACCGGATCAAACTCTTCCTCATACAAATCGAGCACCTGGACCGCTGAAATCGCAGGATTCTCGCGGCTGCCTTCCAGAACCTTTTGCAAAAAATCATAATTCAAGCTTCGATGATTCGGATATGTGTAGATCACTAGCAGGTTCATGAATGTCACTCCCTTTAGTTATCATTTGGTAAATATCTGTTATCTCCGATCATAAATGTAATGCTATTTACTTGTCAAATGATAATTGTTTTATGATAACAATCCTGTTATCTTGGGAGGGAGGTGATATCGTGGATAAGCATCAGCTATTCCGACAATTTGTCGGTTTTACGACAGCCGTGCATGAAGTGAAGCATGAAATGACCAAAGACGTGAAGACTGCGGACATTACGCCGGTGCAGTATGACATTCTGGAATATATCGCAGTCAGCCAGCCGGTCACCCTAAGCCAAATCAGCGATTGCCAGCATCTCTCCATGCCGAATGCGAGCCGGGAGATCCGGAAGCTTCAAGACAAAGCGCTCTGTGAAAAATATACTTCAGCGGAAGACCGCCGCGTGCAATATATCCGTCTGTCTCCTGAGGGGCAGGCTTTAATGGACAAGGCCTTTCAAGTGATCGAGAGCCGTTTTCTGGAGCGGATTGCGGGATTATCGGACGGTCAATTGGGCGAAATCAGCCGGGCGCTGGATGTCCTGCAAAGTCATGTCTTTTCTCAAAAACAATAAAAAGAACCTGTCCGGACCAGGTTCTTTTTGCTATCAGCGAAATTATTCTGACTTAAATAGTCGTTCAAATACAATGATATAGTCGGCTTATCGGCAGTGATATGCTTATAAAGTGTATTAAAATATTGGTATCCGTTAAATCTTTTTCCCATCATAAAGAGAGGTGTGCATCTATGGAACTTTTGTTATTATCGGAAGAATTAACCCGACAGTACTGCCGGAAAATTTTGATGCCTGAAGGGGCAACTGAAATCTTGGCGGACATCGCCAACAAAATAAACCGGGATCAGAAACTTTATGACATTTATACGGAGTTCTATAAGAATTATATCGACAGCGGGCACTGGACGACGACTTGGGATTCACCGCCTATGGATCCTTATGTAGAAGAAATCTTCGGAAAAGAAGCCTCGCTGTTCTATCTGCATGCCGCATTGCAAAGACTGCCTCTTACTGAACAAAGGTATGCCGAGCGAGGGCTGAGCGAACAATTATTGGTAGAAACCCTGAGCGACATCGGAGTATGGGTACAACACGCTTATAATTTATTAGGGCACTACGCCATTAGAAACTTCGGATGGATCTGGAGGCATCTTGAAGCCAGAATGTTCAGGCTGGGCGGGATACAATTTATGGCGACGGAATTTTCCGGAGTCGTTAAAGGCTTTTACAATGAGAATGAAAAATCATGTTTGTTCTTGTGCGGGGAAGGTATGGAGCTAAGAGCAAACGGCGATATGCAGGGAGTATGCAATAAAGAGAAGACGACCGATGGCTTTGTTACGGAATATCGGGAGACCGAAGATTATTTTATCGGGAATCCCATCACGCCTCTCGGCAAAGGCTTGAATAAGCAGGTTAAGCTCAAAAAGAAGGAATGGACCAAGGTGCTGGATAAAGGGGATACCGTGTTTGAGATCCACATTCCGAGAAACTCCCCTTTTGATATGGAGTCCATACAGGCCAACTACAAGCAAGCTAAAGAGTTCCATGCCGCCCATTTTCCGGAGATTGAGTCTAAAGGTATGGTATGTCACACCTGGTTATTTACTCCCCAGCTTCGGGAGATGCTGCCACCGACCAGCAATATCGTCAAATTCCAAAAGCAGTTTTACCTCTATCCGACTGCGGGTTCGGTGCGCTTTTTATGGAACTTTGTATTTAATGACTTGACCGAGTTAAAAGATGCCAAGCCCGACAACTCATTAAGGAAACAAGTTCTCCGTTATCTGGAGGAAGGTAAAGAGATATTTGATATGAACGGGATTTTTCTTGATATATGCGGGGATTTTGGAACCGTAACCTACGAAACGGAATAAGGAACAAAAAGAAAAACACCGGAGGAGCCAGCTAATGCTAATTGGTCCCTTCGGTGTTCTTTTATTCGGCATCAGGCGTTGAGCTTCTCCAGCAATCTCGGCTCATTAGTTTATTGATTCAGAATACTCTCTTCCAACATCGCCGATTTGTCTCCGTATTCCTTGATGATATGCCGCTCGCCCCAAGCGCACAGGGAATCGAGGATTCCTCGCAAACTCATGCCGTATTCGCTAAGCTCGTACTCGACCCTTGGCGGTACCTCATTGTAACTGATCCGGTTGACGATGCCGTCCTTCTCCAGCTCCCGGAGCTGCTGGGTCAGCATTTTCTGGGTAATGGCGGGCATGAGACGCTTCAAGTCGCTCGTTCTTTTCTTACCGTGCGTTAAATGGCAGAGGATGACGCATTTCCATTTTCCCCCGATGACTTCCAAAGTAGCCTCTACCGAGATGTTGTACTTCTTGTTCTTGTTGGCTACAGCCATGTTTTTGCCTCCCTATGATTATCCAATAGGCACTTTTTAGTACCTATATCACTTTAAAGTACGTACTGTTCAATGTTGTTTCAATACATGATAATAACACTTGCCGGCCGGCGAATACAACTTGGAGGAGTGGAACCTTGAATCTAGAAAAAAGACGCAGTACTCTTGCGCTTCTGGCTTTAGCCGTCAGTGCTTTTGCGATCGGCACCACCGAGTTCATCAGTGTAGGACTGCTCCCTCTGATCGCTGAAGACTTTCATATATCCGTTACGACCTCAGGTTTGACCGTAACATTGTACGCCCTGGGCGTGACCTTCGGTGCCCCGATTTTAACGTCCCTGACCTCCGGCGTTTCCCGAAAAACGCTGCTGTTAGGGATCATGATCGTTTTTATTGCCGGTAACAGCCTGGCTGCCGGTGCGGGAAGCATCGGCGTGCTGCTTGTCGCACGCATTGTATCCGCCTTGGCGCACGGCGTGTTTATGTCCATCGGATCGACGATTGCCGCCGACCTCGTCCCCGAAAACCGGAGAGCCAGCGCGATCGCGATCATGTTCTCCGGGCTAACGGTAGCGACCGTGACCGGCGTCCCGCTCGGAACCCTGATCGGCCAACAATGGGGCTGGCGTATGGCCTTCCTCGCGATCGTAGCGATCGGCGTGCTGGCGTTCATCGCCAACTTGGCCCTCGTCTCCGGGAACCTTCGCAAAGGAACGCCAACCCGGCTTCGCGATCAGCTTAACCTTGTTACCAACGGACGATTGCTGCTAGCTTTTTCCATTACTGCCTTGGGGTACGGCGGCACTTTTGTCGTCTTTACCTATTTATCCCCTTTGCTTCACGAGATAACCGGATTCAAGGAAGAAACGGCAGCCGTCATCCTTCTTATATACGGAATCGCCATTGCCATCGGCAATGTTATCGGAGGCAAGGCCGCCAACCGGAAGCCGGTAAAAGCCTTGTTCTATATGTTCGCGATTCAGACTCTCGTGCTGTTCATCCTGGCCTTTACTATTCCGTATAAGACGGCCGGGCTGATCACCATTTTCCTGATGGGATTGTTTGCTTTCATGAACGTTCCCGGCCTGCAAGTTTACGTCGTCCTGCTGGCTGAGCGCTTTGCGCCAAAAGCGAAGGACGTGGCTTCCGCGCTCAATATCGCGGCTTTCAATGCGGGTATTGCCATCGGTGCCTATCTGGGCGGAATCGTGACCGACCGTATCGGGCTTGTTCATACCACCTGGGTCGGAGCGGTCATGGTCCTTAGCGCCGTGTTCCTAACGGCTTGGGCACGTACCCTGGAGAAAAAGGACGTCGCCGGGACCACAGCGGCCACCCGCTCCATGAATCCCGCCCCGCAAAATGGGTAACTATAAAAAGAATTGTAGTTTCGAGAACTGAATTAACTAAATGAATAGGAGTTGGAATAAAGAATGATTAATCATTTACAAGATACGGTTACTTTGCACAACGGAGTAAAAATGCCCGGACTGGGTCTAGGGGTTTTTAAAGTCGAAGAAGGCCCTGAACTGATCCAAGCGGTAAAAGCCGCAGTGAAGCATGGCTACCGCAGTATCGATACAGCGGCAGTCTATCAAAATGAAGGCAGCGTGGGAGAGGCTATTGCCGAATTGTTCAAGGAGTCTACGGTCGCTAGAGAAGATCTGTTCGTTACCTCAAAAGTATGGAATGCCGATCTGGGTTATGAGTCCACCTTGGCCGCCTATGAGACAAGTTTGAACAAGCTCGGTCTGGACTACCTCGACCTGTATCTCATTCATTGGCCGGTAAAGGGCAAATATAAAGAAGCTTGGAGAGCGCTGGAAACCTTGTACCGCGACGGTCGGGTCAAAGCTATCGGCGTAAGCAACTTCCAGGTTCATCATCTTGAGGACCTAATGAAAGACGCAGAAATCAAACCTATGATCAACCAAGTGGAATTTCACCCTCGCCTGACGCAAAAAGAAGTTCGCGCATTTTGCCAGGAGCATGGCATTCAAATGGAGGCTTGGTCCCCGCTCATGCAGGGCGAGCTTTTGAATAACGAGGTATTGAAGGGCATCGCCGAAAAACACGGAAAATCCGTAGCCCAAATCATCCTGCGGTGGGATGTGCAGCATGGTGTCGTCACGATTCCAAAGTCTACGAAAGAGCAGCGGATTATCGAGAACGCGGCACTTTTCGACTTCGAGCTGACGGAAGACGATATGAACCAAATCGACGGTTTGAACGAAGACCGCCGGGTCGGTCCGGATCCGGACAACTTCGATTTTTAACCTGAATGAGCGCATAAAGAAGAACCTGGCCCCTCCCAGTGGAGTGAAGGCCAGGTTCTTCTTTTGTATATATTTCGCCGATTCTCCCGGCTTATTCCTGCGGCTCTCCGGCTGCTTCCCAGCGGGCGATTTCCTCCCGGACCCGCGGCGCCACCTCGGTGCCGAGCAGCTCGATGGACCGCATGACATCCTCATGGGGCATCGTACCGAGCGGGCAATGGAGCATAAAGCGGGTGATACCGACGTTCTTGCGCAAGTGGATAATCTTCTGCGCAACCGTCTCCGGGTCGCCGACGTACAGCGCCCCCTCCAGGCTTCGTGCGGCATCAAAGGAAGCGCGGCTGTAATGGCCCCAGCCCCGCTCCCGGCCGATCACATTCATCGCAGCCTGGGTCGACGGGAAGAACTTATCCGCTGCGGACGCCGTATCCTCGCCGACAAAGCCATGCGAATGCGAGGCCACCGGCAGCTTGGATACATCATGCCCGGCCTGGGCGGCAGCTTTCTTGTAAAGCTGCACCAGCGGAGCAAATTGCGTCGGCCGGCCGCCGATAATGGCGAGCACCAGCGGAAGGCCGAGCAATCCGGCGCGGATTACAGATTCCGTGTTCCCTCCGCTGCCGATCCACACCGGCAATGGATCCTGCACCGGACGCGGGTAGACGCCGAGATCCTGGATGGCCGGACGGTGGTTACCGCTCCAGGTAACCTTTTCCGATTCGCGTAGTCTCAGCAGCAGATCCAGCTTCTCTTCAAACAATTCCTCATAATCGTTCAGATCGTAGCCGAACAGTGGGAAGGATTCAATGAAGGACCCTCGCCCCGCCATAATTTCCGCCCGGCCGTTCGACAGCCCATCCAGGGTCGCGAAATCCTGAAACACGCGCACCGGATCGTCGGAAGATAATACGGTCACTGCGCTCGTCAAGCGAATCCACTTGGTCTGGGTGGCAGCGGCCGCCAGCACGAGCGTAGGCGACGAAGCCGCATAATCCTTCCGGTGGTGTTCCCCGACGCCGAATACGTCCAACCCTACCCGGTCGGCGAGAACGATTTCCTCGACGACTTCGCGAAGCCGCTGCGCGTGACTAATCGTCTCACCGGTTTGAACATCCGGTGTTGTCTCAACAAATGTGCTTATTCCTATTTCCATGGGCCGTTCCTCCCGAATTGTCATTTGGCTGCTTACTTTCCGTAACCAATGTCTTTATTTTGTACTTTTGAGACGGTTTTTTCAAGTTTACTGTGTTCTACTACGCGCGCCCGCTTCATTCTGGTGCAGTTGTTGTGCCTTTACTTACTATGGCAGCCTTTTGGCTGACGAGTCACATTTAGTCCATTTGGAAGCTCGCCAACCATAGATCGAAACTTCTAACGGACACCAGAGCCGTTATCTCCTCCAAATTCGCTGTTTTGAAAATCTAACGGACACAGCAGACCTTATTCGGAGAAAAAGAGACTCTGCGTGGCAATAATTACCCTAATAAGAGCTGTGGTGTCCGTTAGAAATCAAAACCGGCTTAAATCGCCCAAATAACGGCCGCTTTGTCCGTTAGAATAGATAAAAACCCGGCGAGACCGATGCGGAGGCCTTCCCGCCATCCGTTCACAATGACGCCCCTCCTCTCATCTCCATAAAGCATGCTGCACTCGCCCGCACCGCCTTCAAATACTCGGACAATCCAATCGCTCCCAAGTCACCATCTGATATACTTCTCCTAAATCGGCTATAATTTAGTTCAGATGAACAATATAAATGGCAGGTTATCCATTCCGAACCAGCATGACTAATTCAAACAGAAGGAGGGCCTCCGTTGTTTCAACTTTCCGAGAAACAGGCTCAGGAAATCGTGGATAAGATGATGAAAGACATCCCATATAGCATTAATATTATGAACGATCAAGGCGTCATCGTCGGCAGCGGTAAAAAGGAGAGGATCGGCACGGTCCATCCCGGAGCGGTAAAGGCTTTGTCTACGGGGAAAATGGTCGAGGTATGGAAAGACGGGCGTTTTGAAAAGAAGGGCACCAACGAGCCCATCGTCATTGACGAGGAGCGCGTGGGCGTAATCGGTATCTCCGGCAACCCGGACGAAGTACGCCCGTTTTGCAATATTGTAAGAACCACAGTGGCGCTTCTGATCGAGCAAAAGACCGCCCTTGAGAATTTGGCTCACGAGGCTAATCGTAAAAAAGCTTTCCTGGAACTGCTGCTGAGCCATCACGGCGCCTATTCCCAAAAGTTAAAAAAGGAAGCCGCCGCTTATAAAATCGACTTGCTGCTAAAAACCGCCGTGCTTTGCCTGAAGCACCTTGATTTGAACAACGAAGCCTCCAGGCTATTGCTGCCGTATCCTTCTTTTCGCATGGAACAGGATTATGATCTGCTTCTAATCCAAAATCCGGCCGAGGTGGACAAGCTCATCAAGCAATTGACCAAAAGCCAACCAGGCCTGCTGATTTCCATCGGCAACGTGGAGGCGAGCATTTCGGAAAGTTTCCGCCAGGCCAAATCCGCCATGAATGTAATGCTCGCCTTAAAGCCGCCCTCACAGGTTATCCGTTACGAAGAGGCGGCCTTCCTGGTCAGACTGAGTCAAGCCAATCTGGCCCCGAATCAGAACGTTGTCGGCAAATTGGAGGATGCATTTGACCTGATGGAAACGTTAAGAAGCTTTATTCATAATAACTGCAGTATCTCCACTACGGCCGATGAATTGAATATCCACCGCAATACGTTGCAATACCGCCTTAAGCGGATTCAGGTGCTGACCGGCAAAGATCCCCGGAACCTGCTGCAGCTATTCGAACTCACCCACGGCTTGCTATCGCTGTACAAATAAAGGGGCTCCGAAGAGGGCCCAAAGAGACACCAAAGCGGACCCGGGAAAAAGCTCCCCCGGGTCCGCATCCCAATCTCTATTCGTTAAACTTAAGCACTCTGGCAATATTCTCGCAGGTGCGCTCCACATTTTCCGGCCCTTCGGCCAACAGCTTATCGAGCTCAGCCGCTCCGGGGACTATGCCGAATACCGCATCGATCCCTTCCGCATAAAGCGTATCAATTCCCTCGCCGATATAACCGGCTACAGCTATGACCTTCTTGCCTTCCTCTTTTGCCGCCTTGGCTACTCCATAAGGGGTTTTGCCGAACTTCGTCTGGAAGTCGATGCCGCCTTCTCCGGTGAACACTAGATCCGCCTCAGCCACTTTTTGCTTTAAGCCAGTATACTCGATGACAATTTCGATGCCCTTCTGGAGCACGGCCTGCGTAAAGATCAGCAGCCCTGCGCCCAAACCGCCGGCAGCCCCTGCACCTGGGACGTCCCTCACATCTTTGCCCAGCTGCCGCTTCACGATATCGGCGTAATGCCCGAGCGCCGCGTCCAGATGCAACACCATTTCCGGCGTGGCTCCTTTTTGCGGACCGAACACATGGGATGCTCCGGTTTCACCGCAGAGCGGGTTCGTCACATCGCAGGCCACAATCAGGTCTACCTGCTGCAGCCGTGGATCAAGGGAAGATACATCGATCCGCGCCAGTTGATCCAGGCTGCCTCCGCCGCGGGGAAGCGTATTCCCCTCCGCATCGAGGAATTTAGCGCCAAGCGCCTCGGCCATCCCTGTGCCTCCATCATTCGTAGCACTTCCGCCGATACCGATAATGATCTTCTTGATACCCTTGTCCATACATGCCCGAATTAATTCCCCCGTGCCGTAGGTCGTTGTAATGAGCGGATTTTTGGTCTCCTTCGTCACGTAATGAATCCCGCTGGCCGAAGCCATTTCGATCGCCGCGGTCGTCCCGTCACCGAGAATGCCGTACTTTGCCGTGACCGGCTGGCCCAGCGGGCCCATGACCTCCTGTTCGAAGAGCTGTCCGCCGGACGCATCCACCAGCGATTGTACCGTCCCCTCTCCACCGTCCGCCATCGGCACATGAATATAGTTTGCAGACGGGTATACCCGGCGCAGACCCTTTTCCATAGCTACGCACACTTCTTTGGCCGTCATGCTCTCTTTAAAAGAATCCGGTGCCAGCACAAATGTCTTCTCTCCCATGTTCTCACCCCATATAGAATCTATGATCTATTAATATATTTAGAAGAAAAATCCGTAGATTAACGTCGCAACAATCGCCATCGTTCCGCCGACTATAGCCTCGTAAGGAATGAGGCCCATCCGCTGCTTAATGGTCATTTTCATGGCGCCCGCCGTCACGTGGAAGTAGTTGCCTTGCGGCAAGGAGTCAATCACGGTAGCACCTGTGTGAACCATGACGGCCGCTGCCAGCGGAGCCGTTCCCATGTCCAGAATGGCCTGACCAAATGAGCCTGTTGCCAAAATAACGCCTGTCGAGGTTGAAGCTGTGGCCGCTGCCATCAAGATACCGGCAATCGGTGCCAGGAATGTGCCGGAAATCCCGGATGCTTCGATCAGACCCACCACCTGCGTGGACAGGTCGGAAGCGGAAATCAGCCCGGCAATCCCGCCCGCACCGATCAGGATCAATACAGTGGCCGTCATTTTATTCAAACCGGAAGCGGTATACTCCAGAAACTTCTTGCTTTGACCCATGGCTAGCATGCCTACGATACCGGCGATCGGCAGAATGTACATGGCATCCACTTTGAACTTGGCCAAAGCGTCGATGCCGGAGATTGAACCGATCGGGTTGATCATGAGCAGGATAACCGCTACGAGCGGAGCGACGATCGCTTTCCCGAGCGACGGATATTTCGAAGTGTCGGTCTCATGGTCTACTGCTTCTTCGTCCGTCACCTTCACTCCTTTATTTTTCAGGAGAGAAGCGACGATCACTGTGACGATAAGTCCGCAAATTGCCGGAATGACACCGGCCAGCATGACATTGCTCAAATCCAGATTAAATCCCCGTGCCGCCGCAATCGTATTCGGATTGGGAGATATAATATTCCCCGCCTTACCGCCGCCGGACAATGCCAGAAGCAGAGCAACCTTGGAGATTCCCATCTTGTTCCCTACCGAGAGCGCAATCGGCGCTACGATCAACACGGCGACTGGAATGAACACGCCCACCGCAGTAATGATCATGGTTGCCAAGGCCAGCGCGAGAATCGCTTTGCTGCCGCCGAATTTTTTAACGATGGCCTGGGCAATCGTCTCAGCCGCCCCCGATTCCATCATCACCCCGGCCAGCACACCCGCTGCCAGAACCCGCAGAACCGTCCCCATCACGCTTTGCGTCCCGCTGACCAGTACGCTAACAGTTTGTTCCAAATTGGCGCCGCCAATTAAAGCGCCTACAATTGCTCCAAGAAATAAAGCGTATACAGGATTTAATTTTCTTAATATCAGAATGATTGCAATCGCCAGACCCGCCAACGCGCCAATCCAACTAATCGTTAATCCTTCCATCTGTCTTACCCCCCAAGCTAATGTTGAATACGCTTTCATTATATAATCCGTCCCGTTAAAAAAATATTGATAGAGGGACGAAATGTATTGTGCACTTGCACAAAGCCTCGTGGGGTGCCGTTGAAATCGGATACATAAATGTGGGACAATAAGGGCGGAACGCACTTGATTCTCACTATTGGGAGGTTTACATACGATGAAGACCCAGAAACTCGGAACCAGCAATCTGGAAGTGCCTGTAGTCGCAGTCGGCTGCATGCGGCTGAACTCATTGGATACAACGGAGGCCGAGCGCTTCGTTCAAACTGCACTTGAGGAAGGTGCCAACTTCTTCGATCATGCGGATATCTATGGCGGAGGCTCTTGCGAGGAGATCTTTGCCGAAGCGATTCATATGAACAGCTCGATCCGCGAAAAGATCATGCTTCAATCCAAATGCGGTATTCGCCAAGGCATGTTTGATTTCTCCAAGGAGCATATCCTGAATTCGGTCGACGGAATTTTGAAGCGCCTGAACACGGAATACCTGGATGTCCTCTTGCTGCACCGCCCGGATGCCCTCGTCGAACCGGAGGAAGTCGCGGAAGCGTTCGATCAGCTTGAGGCTTCGGGGAAAGTCCGCCACTTCGGCGTATCCAACCAAAACCCGATGCAAATTCAATTGCTGCAAAAATACGTGAAGCAGCCGCTCGTTGCGAACCAACTGCAATTGAGCATCACCAACGCCAACATGATTTCCGCAGGCATCAACGTCAACATGGAGAATGAAGCCGCCGTGAACCGCGATGGAAGCATCCTCGATTTCTGCCGCCTGCACGACATCACGATTCAGCCATGGTCGCCTTTCCAATACGGCTTCTTCGAAGGCGTCTTCCTCGGCAGCGAGAAATTCCCTGAGCTGAACCAGGTTATCGACGAGATTGCAGCCGCCTACGGCGTCAGCAACACGACCATTGCCATCGCCTGGCTCTTGAGACACCCTGCGCATATGCAGCCGATCATCGGCACAATGAATATCGATCGGCTCAAGGACTGCATTCGCGCCGGAGAGATTTCACTCACCCGGGAAGAGTGGTACGGCATTTATCGTGCCGCGGGAAATGTACTGCCGTAAATTGCTATATATAATGTACAGAAGAAGGGGCCTGATTATTCAGGCCCCTTCTTTATTACTATCCTATTCCAGTATAGATTTCTTCGCCGTCTCCAGTGCGGAGATCACTTTATCGCACCAGGCGTCGAACTCCGGATCCTCTACTTGATGCTCCTTGTGGGCGAGAATGTACTGAATCGTTTGCTTGATCCCTTGATCTACCCGTGTAGTTGCGACAAAATCCGGCACCAGACGCTTCAGCTTTGAATTGTCGAATACAACGGTGTTGGATTTATCCCCCAGCAATCCTCCCTCCAGATCGTCCTTGCTGCAAGCCGCCAGGAATTCGGATGAAACATGAACCGCGTTTAGCTTCACGCCGAGGGCGTCCGCAATCACTTCATAGATCTGGTTCCAGGTTACACTCTCATCCGACGTGATATGAATCGATTCGCCGATGGCGTGAATATTGCCCATTAATCCGATGAAGCCCTTGGCAAAGTCGCTGTTGTGCGTCAGGGTCCACAAGGAGGTTCCATCACCATGAATAATGACCGGTTTATTCTCCAGCATTCGTTTGGCCACCTGCCAGGATCCCTTGCTCCCGTGAACGCCCAGTGGAATGGACCGCTCGTCATACGTATGGCTCGGTCTGATGATCGTAACCGGAAAACCGTGCTCCCGATACTGTTTCATCAAATATTCTTCACAGGCGATTTTATTCCGGGAATATCCCCAGTATGGATTTGAGAGAGGAGTTCCCTCTGTAATTCTATAATCGGTCAAAGGAGTCTGATAAGCCGACGCCGAGCTGATGAACATGAACTGCTTCGTTTTTCCGTTAAACAACCGGTAATCCCGTTCCAGCTGCGCCGGTTCAAAAGCGATGAAGTCGGCAACCACATCGAACGTATGGTTCTCAAGAAGCTTGGCTACTTTCGCCTCGTCATTAATATCCGCTTGAATCGTTTGAACCCCGGCCGGCAAGCTTTTGTTCCGGTTCCCCCGGTTCAGTAGATAAAGCTCGCAGCCACTCTCCGCCAGCTGTCTTGTTATGGCTGAACTGATAATTCCCGTTCCCCCGATAAATAGCGCTTTCATTTTATCCGCCTCCTAGTCGTTAGAACTCTAAGTAATCCTGATATAGGCCGTCATGCTAATGATAATACGGGAGTTCGGATAAGACAAATGCAGCTTCTTTTCATTCCAAATTGTAAGAATTGTAAAATATTATCCCTATTTTAGTTAAATTTTCCCCTTCTCAATTAACTATATTACTTCCATGATTAAATTGGTGAACTTTATGTGAATATTCACCAGTCCGTAGAAAAGGAGGATGATGATACTTCGATTCGAAGCTTTAAAGAATAAATGCGGGGGGATTGATACTCTACGCCACTAAAGAAACGCATCCCTGATAACTTTGATTTCGAGTAAGCTGGTTGCTGCAAGTCATCCATACCGTTTTTGAAAGATTGCGATTGACGTAAGCAGAGTCGTTACGGTCAACACATCATTTCATAACCCGATGACCCCTATTCAACGGCATTTTGAAGAGCTATCGAAATTTATAATTATACAGAGGTGAAAACGTTGAATCCATGGATCCCCAGGAAATGTCCGAAATGGATACTTTATTTTCTTATATTTGCAATGATTATTACACCGCTGTTTTCTTCATCCGCCAATGCGGCAGAGGATGCCACGCCTCCTCATTCAACCTCCATAGATCTCCCTGCAACTGTAACCGCTTCAACTTATGAAAACCAAGACCCTTTAGCTCCGCAAAACTTAAGGGTAGTGCCATCTTCGATTACATCGACTGAAGCCACAATAGAATGGGATTACGATCCCGAAAATCCGAATCACAAGCTTGATATCGATGTTTGGTACGCCAATAACGACGCCTATTATACTTGGGGAAACAGCGGCAGCCGGACCCTGGATAAATTGACCCCCAACACTACCTACCAACTTTATATTACGTGGCTGGAAAGACCTGCTCCGGAAGCTGAATTAAGACATAAAAGCAATGTTATAGAGTTTACGACTCTCGATGGACCGGAAGCACCCGTGAAAACTACAGGGCCTGCCAATCTCCGGCTTGTTGAAGCCACACATAACAAAGCAACGATAGAATGGGATTATCTCCCCGGTGATAAAAATAATATCGACATCTGGAATGCAGATACAGACGCCTGGATTACATGGGGAAATTTGACCACTCGTGTAGTCACCGGTCTGCAGCCGGAAACCACCTACAGAATTTATATTACCTGGGATGATCACAGACCTTCCAAAGAACTTAAGAGCAATATTCTCGAATTTAAAACTACCGCCGATTTGACCGAATACAAAGATGCTCCGCTGGCACCTCCAAGCTATCTCAAAATAACGGAGGTTACGGAAGATACGGTGACCCTGAACTGGGGATCCAGCCCTCGTGCGACCGGATACGATATTTATGTAAACGGAGCCTGGAAAGGCGGCACTTGGAGCAATACCGATACTACCAAAACCTATGGTCCACTGGAAACGGGCGAAACCTATACTTTCGAAGTTGGAGCACAAAATCCGGGAGTGGAGGATGTCTCCAAAAACAGCAATTCCGTTACGATTAAATGGGGAGAGCTTGCACAGCCTGAGGGCCTCCAAATTGTGACGTCAACCCGATCATCCGCCGCTTTAGGGTGGGCACCGGTCCCTGGCGCCACGAGCTATGACATTTACCAAGACGGCGTTAAAATCGGAACCAGTAATGAAAACCGCTATGTGGCCACAGGACTTACGGAGGGCACATCCTACCGTTATACCATCGTAGCCAACAACAGCTTATGGTCGTCTCCGGAAAGCGGAGAAATCACCGTAGTCCCAGGCAGTAATTATAATAACATTACCTATTACACTTCCTGGTCCGCCAGCACGACCGCACGGAATTTCCATCCGTCGGATATCGACGTATCCCAAATCACGCACATCAATTATGCGTTCGCGGATATTTGCTGGAAGAAATCCGGAAGTGCCGCAAGAGAGTGCCAAGATCCCGAAATCCCTTCCCAAGACCGTTACGTTTATGACGGTGAAATGATTATTGGCGACCCGGAATTTGACTTTACAAATTTCGCATCCCTGGTATCCATCCGGGAACAGAACCCGCATCTCAAACTGCTCATCTCCGTGGGCGGCTGGTCCTGGTCCAACAATTTCTCCAATATAGCGAAGACGGAAGAAACCCGGCGCACCTTTGCCGACTCCGCAGTGGAATTCCTGCGGGAGCATCAGTTGGATGGCCTCGATATCGACTGGGAATACCCGGTTGAGGGCGGAGAAGACGATAACGCAAGAGGACCGGAAGATACGGAGAACTTCCCGCTGCTGATGAAGACTGTCCGCGAAGCGCTGGATGCGGCAGGATCCGAGGACGGCAAGTACTATTTGCTGACGATCGCATCGGGCCAAGGAGACAACTTTGTCAAAAATGCGGATCTCGGAAACTCCGTGAGATATATCGATTTCATCAACATCATGACTTACGATTACAGCGGAAGCTGGGAAACCCTGGGCCATCACAATTCGCCTTTATTCTTTGATAAAGACCACCCTAGAGCTTCCACAACAGCACCAAGAAACAATGTGCTCGGCGGCTTGCTGGGTCATTTGAACGGCGGAGTCCCTCAGCAAAAACTGGTTGTAGGCGTACCGTTCTACGGTAAAGCCTGGGGCGGATGCCCGCCGAATGGCGAGTATCAAACCTGTGCCCGCGCCATCCCGGGAACTTGGGAGACCGGCATATTTGATTACACGGATATTGAGGATAATCTTCTGAATAAAGAAGGCTATGTCCGTTACTGGAACGAAGCGGCCAAAGTTGCTTATCTGTATAACGAAGAAACTCAGGACTTCATCACCTACAATGACAAAACTACGATGATGTATACCGCTTCCTTGGTGAAATCACTGGACATCGCAGGCGTAATGAGCTGGGATATTAGCGGCGACCGAAATCGGACGTTGACCACCCAGTTGGCGCAGGACCTGCCGACCGACGGGAGCATAAACCCATTGGCACTAGACGCGCCTGGTAACCTTACTTCCGGTTCCAAAACCGCGAACTCCATTCAAATCGGGTGGGATGCGGTTGCAGAGGCGGAAGAATATGAAGTCTATGTAAATGACGCTATGGCGGGAGTTACAACCGATACCAAGTACACAATTACTTCACTCGCTCCTAGTACGACGTACAAAATCCATCTGCTGGCGATCGATAAAGCGGAAGACGAAATCGTACAGGTATCCCCGGCATCGAGTAAACTGAGCGTTCAAACCTCGGCCGCTCCGAGTCCGGGCGGAAACGGTGGCGGATCGGGTGGATCGGGCGGTTCCGGAGGGTCTGGCGGTTCAAGTACGCCTGCTCCAACTCCGCAGCCTCCTAAGCCCGAAGGCCAGTTAGAGGCGAAAGTGACGCTGAGCGGAAATAAAGCCGTCGTCACCTTGCCTGCCGGCCCGGCTGCCATCCAGGCAATCAACAATTCAACTACGTTGAACTTCCAAATCTCTGCCGGAGACCAAGCGCAGCAAGCAGAGGTAGAAGTTCCGCAGGAAATCATAGCGGCTATTGCCAAAAAAGGCGCGGAGGCCAGCTTATCCATCCTTGTCGGCGGGAAAGAATACCGGATCCCGGCGGCATTGATTACCGGAGGCAAAGTCAAAATATCGATCCTTGCTCCGGCTGAAGCCGATCAGGCAGCCTTCTCGAAATTGCTGGGAAGCAAAAACGTATTGGCTGAACCGACCGTATTTAAAGTCGAAATTTCAAAACCGGATCAACCGGCAGAAGTCCTCGGGTCATTCGGAGCTTCTCCGGTAAGTGAATTTATTACCTTTGACGCTGGTAAGGTCAATGTGAAAAATCTGGCCGTCATCGTCTATATCCCGGGTACAAATGAAATCCGCCCTGTCCCTGTGCTGACTCGTGTGAATTCCGACGAGACGATCACCGTGGAAATCAAGAAAACAGGCAGCGGAATCTACGCCCTGATCGAATCCCCGGCTCCGGCCTTATCTGACGCCTGGTCTGCTTGGGCTAAAGAAGATGCTGCTCTGGCTGCAGCCAAAGGAATCATCAGCGGAGATAACGGAGGCAAGCTGAACACGACTCGTGCCGAGATCATTTCCATGATCGTGAGAGGCTTAGGCATCCTTCCGGATCCGGAGCATCCTTCCGCATTCTCGGATGTGGATCCAGGGTCGAAATTCGCCTCTGACATTAACGCCGCTTCCGCTCTGGGTCTTATCAATGGCAGAACGGACGGTACATTCGATCCTAATGGATTCGTCACCCGCCAGGAACTGGCCGTGATGCTGGCCCATGCCATGGAATATGCCGGACAGAAGAATGAGGCAGCCAGTTCCGTGCTGAATTCATTCAAAGACCAGTCTGCCGTAGCTTCCTTCGCTAAGGATGCCGTAGCTTGGATGGTGGATCAAAAGATCCTTCGCGGCATGTCGGGCAACGAGCTGGCACCGCAAGGAAACGTGACTCGCGAGCAAATCATCGTTACCGTGATGAGAATGCTCCGCGCACTGGAACTATCCAATTAATGCAGAAACAGCAAGCCCCGGTTGGGGCTTGCTGTTTTTACTTCCGCTATGAATTTATATAGCTTCTGCCGCCTGACTAACCAGCGAGGATAGTACCTCGTAATCAACCGGTTGGCCTTCGCGAATTTTGATCGTTTTTCTTTCGGGCGGACCCTCGAACACCGTTCCCTCCGGCAATGTAAGCTCGCTTGCATTAAAGATCGTAAAGCTGACTGCGTCCTTGGAGGTGGAGATCACGGCTGCATATTTTCCGTTTTTTAAAAAGTGAGGCTTCTTATACTGTATGCGCTCCTGTACCTCCGGTACAGACCGGTGAACCATCTCATACAGCCGGGTGCACACCTCGGCCTGCCAGGGTACTTTTACCTCGCTAATAAAATCCTTAACTTCGCTCATCGTCTAACCTCCGATTTTTAGTCTGTATAGGCTCTATGCATAACCAACTACGGTTGCGAAACGATTTGCCAGGTAATGCCGAACCGGTCCTCGATTTCTCCGTAGTAGGCTCCCCAAGGCTGCAATTCAAAAGGATACTTGTTAGTCCCGCCTTGACCCAATTGGGCATACGCTTCTCTTGCCTGCGTTTCATCCCCGAATGAAAGCCCAAGGGCAATACTGCGGTTCGAGCTCAAGGATTCGAAGGCATCGCTCAAAAACAAAAGATTCCCGCCCGCTACCGACAGAGTCATATGCATTACTTTATCCCTGATTGCTTCCGGTGCACCCGGAAGTTGACCGTGTGTCATGATCGATACGATCTCACCGCCAAGCGCCCGGATATAAAACTCCGCTTGCGCTCTCGCATCCTTCGAGGAAATGTAAGGGGTCAGTTTGGCTGTCATATTCATATTCAACATCCTTCCAAATGGTTGTTTTTGCCGAAGTTCCGGGACCCGGATTTGCGGCTTATATAAATACGACGAACACCGAAATGCCAAATCGACATGTTCTCAAAAAAAATTAAAAAAGTTTTTTTGCACGAATTAACCCCTTACTCCGTTCCCATTTCCGACTCCGATTCGGTAACGCAATCGGAAGCCCGTTTAAGCAGCATGACCCGTTCGCGGGCGTTGCTTGTAAGAGAGGCGGCACGTTTAAACTCTTCGCATGCTTCTTGGACTCGCCCCAACTTCATCAGAAAATCGCCGCGCACGCTCGGCAGGAGATGATACTCCTTCAAGGCCGGTTCCAAGGCTAGCGCATCGACAATCTCCAAGCCTACCTCCGGGCCGAACGCCATCGCGAGCGAAACGGCGCGATTCAGCTCCACGACGGGCGAAGGAGCAGCTTGCGCCAATGCCTCATAGAGCGCCGCGATACGAATCCAATTCGTTTCCGACGGAGTTCGGGCCCGGGCATGGCAAGCCGATATCGAAGCCTGCAGCGAATACGGGCCCAGCGCGCCGGGAATTCGCCCCGCACGTTCCAGGGCTGCAAAGCCGCGGCGAATGAGCAGTTGATCCCATTGCGCCCGATTCTGATCCATAAGAAGGATCGGCTCGCCGGAGGAATCTACCCGCGTTCTTAGCCGCGAAGATTGAAATTCCATCAGCGCTACCAAGCCGTGGACCTCCGATTCGGACGGGACGATTTCCGCGAGAATGCGCCCGAGACGAAGCGCCTCCTTGCAAAGCAGGGGGCGCGTCCAGTTCTCGCCCGAGCTCGCGGAATATCCCTCATTAAACATGAGGTAGATGACCTCGTACACCGACGAGAGGCGACCCTTTAACTCCGGCGCCTGAGGAACCTCGAAGGGAACCCGGGCCTCCGCCAGCGTCCGCTTGGCCCGGACGATCCGCTGGGCGACGGTAGGCTCCGGCACAAGGTACGCATGCGCGATTTCCACGGTGGTCAGCCCGCCGAGCAGCCGCAGGGTAAGCGCGACGCGCGCCTGCGAGGACAGAAGCGGATGACAGGTCATGAAGATCAAGCGCAGCAGATCATCACCGATATCCTCTTCAACCACGGCGTCATATTCCTGATCCTGCTGCCGCATATCCATCTCCCGGCCAATTTCCTCGTACTTGCGCCCAAGTACCCGGTCTCGCCGGAGATAGTCCAGCGCCCGGCGTTTTGCGGCCGTCATGAGCCATGCGCCCGGGTTGTCCGGAATCCCCGTCTCCGGCCACTTCTCCAGAGCCACGATAAGCGTATCCTGCGCCAGATCCTCAGCGATTCCGACATCTCGAACCATCCGGGTAAGTACGGCGATGATTTTTGCCGCTTCCATTCTCCAGATGGCGTCGACCGTGCGATGGATGGAGGACGCCATCACTAACTCTTCGGCCGTCCCAGATCTCGAAGCTGGGCATGCAATGCCAGAGAATCGGGGTTTGAGGTCAACTCGGGCGTTTCAATCACTTCACGAAGCTCAATGACACCCTCTCCTCTGCCATGCGGATCCGGCATACGCATAGCCCACTCGATCGCCTCTTCCCTGGAGTTCACCTCGATGAGCGTAAAGCCCGCAATCAGCTCCTTCGATTCCGTAAAGGGCCCGTCCATAATTTGCGGCTTACCTCCGGGTTCCGGGTACGAGATGCGGATTCCGCCCGAGCTTGCATGAAGCCCCTCCGCGGCCAGCATAACGCCGGCTTTCACCAGTTCCTCGTTATATTTCATCATAGCGTCGACGAGTTCCTGGCTGGGCATGATTCCCTCCTCCGAATCCTGCGTAGCCTTGACAATCATCATAAATCTCATAGCTCATTCCCCTTTCTTGCTCATATATGTATACGACGAACAAACTACGGCAAAATCGACAGGCATATGGGAGAAGCGGCTGCAGAACCCAAGATTCTACAGCCGCTTTTGTATTTCGCATTTCTTTACGGAGTCCATTGATCGTGGATAATGCCCACAAGCGAATGGTCTTCCCCGAAAGCCTTGAATACCAAACGCAGTGTGCGCCAATCCTTGCTTTCAGCGTCGTCCGGATCGCTAGCCTCGATATAATATTCAACAAAATCATATTGGTCTTTGGGATAGACATCATATAAATTGCTGATCTTTTCTGGACCGTTGCCCTCGTTTTCCGAGATCTTGGCTTCTTTGATAAAGTCCGCATCGTAGACAAACCGCTCATGATACTCCGCGTAAGTCAACTCGATTTTGTCTCCGGTGCCGGGGAACTCCCGCCAAATGCGCTTCGTTGTATCCTTCATTAACCCCTTCAGTTCGTCGCGCGAGAACACGAGGTCCTTCTCCTGGTCAACATTTCCGTAGGGGGAGAATCGAACCCCTTCCTCCGCATCCGCCCAGTTTGATACGGTGTTCATATTGCCAGATTTAAGGGCTCTGATCACCGTTGATGCCGCTTCAAGCGCAGTCGGCGGAGTCCCCTCCTCCGGAATCTCGCTTGGTTCCTGGTTCGGTGCGGAATTGTCCGGAGTATTCCCTTCCGCCTCATTTTGAGGTTGATTTTGCATTTGATTTTGTGGCTGGTCTTGTACCGGTCCCTTTGGTTCCGGCGCCTTATTGGAATTTCCGCTGCAAGCTGCAAGCATAACCACCATTAGGGCACCGATCACCATCCATCCTATCCTTCTTGGTGAGTACATGATCTCTCTCCTCTCTTTGTCATCACCCTTTCAGACGATTATAGTTACGCAAAAGTTTCTATTTAATGGAATTTTTATTCCAATACCGGTATTTTTACGGACACTTTATATTCCGTACCCGGCTTTAAATCGCTAAGAACACCATTTTCTAAATAGACGCCGTTATCGTAAACCTCTGTTGCCGTTACGCCCGGCTCCCGCTTAATTTCAATCTGCAGCGTAGCGCCTCTGAATTCACGCCGGACCTTAGCCTCACTCCATTCGGAAGGAAGCTGCGGACGAATGGCGATGCCCTCGGGAGTTCCCTGCACTCCGAACAAGCCGTCGATCAGACAGCGATACACCCAAGGAACCGTCCCCGTATTGAACAAATGGCTGGAGCGTCCCGCCGTACGCGGAAATTGACGGTAGGCGCCGCGGTAATAATTCGGGATAAAGACCGGCAGCTGGCCGCGTTGAACGATATCCTCCATCGTCGGTCCCGGCAGCATTTTTCGCAGCAAACGGTACGCATCCTCCCGCTCTCCCACGGAGTAAAGCGCATAAATATAGAATGCCGCGGCATGATTGTAGACGGCGCCGTTTTCCGCCGAGCCCGGATGCTTCTGGGTAACGCGGCCCACATCCTCCCGCATGGAGGTGTAAGACGGAGCAAGCTTTTCAACCCCATACGGCGTCTCCAATTGCTCTCTTACGGCACGCATCAGCTTCTCCCGCTTCTCTTCATCGGCAGCCCCGCTGAGCAGCGACCATCCTTGCGGATTGATGAATATCCGGCCTTCCTGATCCGTGCTGATCCCGAACACCACATTGTCATCCGTGATCCCCCGGGCATACCATTCGCCATCCCATAGATATCGATTGATAACCTCGTTCGTCTCTTCAGCCGCTCTCCGGTAATCCTTAGCAATCTCCGCCTGCCCGCCGTGTTCGCAAATATCCGCCCAAACCTTAAAGGCGTACGCTGTCGCAATGGTCAGCCACCCGGAGACTCCTTTGCCTTTGTAACCCACCATATTCATCGGATCGCACCAATCGCCCTGATTGATATAGTTCAGTCCGCGCTCATCCCGGTCACCCGCAAGCCATTTCATGGCCTTATGGATATGCTCCAATACGGTTTCCGTCCCGGATCCGTCGGCATAAGGAACCTGTTCCTCCAGAATCGAATAATCGTTGCTCTCATCTAAATAAGTGCTGAGGCATATAGGCAGCCAAACGCAATGATCCGTATGGGGAACCTGATTGATATATTTCAGCTCGGCATCCTTATGGAGAATGATACCGTCTGGCATAGACCCGTCCGGTTTTTGCTGGCTCAATGCAAGGAGAAAAGACTCCCTGGCCACCTGCGGTTTGATATAGCTCATCCCCATATGATCCTGCAGAAAGTTCCGGGTTTGCGGATCGGTCGTCAAACGGTTCGTTTGCCCGTGATAGTACACCTGCCGCGGCAGCCAATGATTCACGAATTGATCAAGGTCGGGATCCGGGGTCGAGATTTCGATACAGCCTCTGCCTTCTCTAATGTACTGGTCATATTCCCGCTCAGCCGCTTCGAATCCGTCCTCACCGTTCACGTCAATTTTTATAAAATAATCTTCGCGGATTTGAGCAACTTGCTCCTCATTCTTGGCCGGGCCGAAAATAAACCGGTAGGCCTCCTCCTCGCCCGGAGCCAGCTTAATCCGGTACTGCAGAACGCCGACAGGCGTTTCATACCGAGCGTCTCCTTTGGACAGCTCCTCCTCTTGAAGAGCCGACGGCCCCGTAATGCCACCTTCTCCCTCGAAGGCTTCCTGGTTCACTTCCCAGGCGACCGGTTTGCGGTCCGCAAGCAAGAAGGTTTTATCGCTGAATTCCTTGATCTTGGCGTAATCCTGATATTTCTGATAAGGCGTAACCGAAGAACAGACAATGGCCTGCAGCTCTTCATGATATTCTCCGGACTGATTCATCCAGGACATATAACCGACCGTAAAATACGGATAGATGCTCAATTTTCTTTGTTTTTGCGAAAGGTTGGTTACCTTCACGCGCCACAGCTCCATGGCCTCCTCTTTGGGCAGGCTCAAGCTCATTTCGACGAGTACGCCGCCGCACTCCACCTTCCATACGATGCTGCTTTTCCCTACGGCAAACGTATAACGATCCGCCGGAACCCGGACAGGCTCATAAGGCGCTGAAAAAATCTCCCCAGTCTCCTCGTCCTTTACGTACACAAAACGGCCGGGGTGATGAGCGTAGTAAGGCTGCTCAGGCTGCATAAACGTCTTTGCTTCCAGATTCGGCGCATACGAATATTTTGCCGGTTCCGGCTGCATGAACTGTGCCACCGCATATCCGCGGCAGTTCATATGAATCATCATCTTCTCGTTCCATAGAAACCCGGAAGCCTTCGGGAGAAGGGTCGGGCTCGACAGTTCATAAAATTCATTATCCTCAGACGCTCTGATCATCGTATACCTCTTTTCCATATAGTCTTCATAGTCTTCAAAACGAAGCTTGCAGATTGGAAGCAGGGTGTGCCGGTATGTTTCCTATCAATCTACCTTGGATACTTTTGGTATACATTATAAATGAAAGAGCACCCAGTCGGGTGCTCTTTTTGCTATGAGGCATATTCTTTATCAGGTTCCGCAAAAGGTACGGTAAGCACAGTTCGATTCCGGTGGCAATTCGGCGTACTCGGCTTGCTCAGGGGAATGCGCGTAGGGGTGGGAAAGCACTTGGAGCAACCGCTCCATCAAGCTGTAGTCCCCTTGCTTCTCAGCAGCCGCAAGCGCTTCTTCTACCCGGTGATTGCGGGGAATGACCGCCGGATTGCTGTTACGCATTAGTTGCTGCCGGGCGGCTTCATCCTCCGGCTGGCGACCGATCCTCGCTTCCCAGCGCTCCCGCCAGTGGGAGAAGTCCTCGGTGCCAAACAGGCCTTCGCCCTTCATTTTGCCAAGCGTCAGTACCACAAATGTGTTGGTGTAGTCCGCCTGGTGTTCCTTCATCAGGCTGAGGAGGTCCGTGATCAGCGTCTCATCCTCCGGCTCTTCATGGAACAGGCCCAGCTTCGATCTCATTCCCGCCAGCCATTTCCGGTGAAACGCTTCG
Source organism: Paenibacillus sp. FSL R5-0407 (assembly GCF_038009185.1). NCBI lineage: Bacteria > Bacillati > Bacillota > Bacilli > Caryophanales > Paenibacillaceae > Paenibacillus > Paenibacillus sp. FSL R5-0407. The sequence continues at coordinate 3,528,930 of NZ_JBBPAX010000001.1, forward strand.
GCAAATCCCTCTATCGCATCCTCGGCGGCTTTGACAGCCTTCTCCTCGTCGTTATCCAGCAGGGGTAACAGACTTTCAGCCAATCTCGCCAGGTTCCACGCGGCGATCTTCGGTTGATTGCCATAGGCGTAACGGCCATGGCGGTCAATGGAGCTGAACACCGTTGCCGGTTCATAAGTATCCATGAAAGCGCACGGACCATAATCGATGGTCTCTCCACTAAGGGTCATGTTATCGGTGTTCATTACGCCGTGCACGAATCCCACGAGCTGCCATTGGGCGATTAACCCGGCTTGGCGCTCGATTACCATTTTGAGCAGGGCAAGATAACGGTGTTCCTCTTTCCCCGCCTCGGGATAATGCCTTTGAATTGTATAATCAGCCAAGGCCCGGAGGTCGTCGATTCCCCGCTGCCGGGCGTACTGAAACGTGCCGACCCGAATATGGCTGGCTGCCACGCGGGTAAGGATCGCGCCGGGAAGATCCTGCTCCCGGATCACGGGCTGCCCGGTCGATACCACAGCCAGGCTTCGCGTTGTGGGAATGCCCAGCGCGTGCATCGCTTCGCTGATCAGATATTCGCGCAGCATCGGCCCCAGCGCTGCCCGGCCGTCGCCCGAACGGGAATAAGGCGTTCTTCCCGCGCCCTTTAACTGAATATCGACCCGCTCGCCTGAGGGTGTGATCTGCTCACCCAGCAGTATGGCCCGGCCGTCGCCCAGCATCGTGAAGTAGCCGTATTGGTGCCCGGCATAGGCCTGGGCCAGCGACAACGCTCCCTCCGGCACCTTATTGCCCGCCAGCGCCGCCACGCCGTCTTCGCCTTGCAGCGCCTCTGCATCCAGGCCGAGCGATTCGGCCAATGGGCGATTTAACATCGCCATTTTCGGTGACCGCACCGGGGTTGGAGAAAGCTTGGCAAAAAAAGATTCCGGCAAAGTAGCGTAACTGTTATCGAATTTCCAGCCTGCATCCGTTATTTTTTGCATTCTAGATTCTCCTTCTCTTTGTCCATCATTATCTTATATTTTAGTTTTTTCCAAGGCATAAAACAAAATGCAATATCCAAGGCAGAAAATACAAACAAGGAAAGGGTCTGTTCAGGACCCTCTCCTTGTGTTTCAACAGCGTCTCGGTCAGCTTTGGCTCTGGTCCGTCGTCCCGGTACCGGACGGCGCCTTCACCCCTTGGCCGCCTCGCGGTCCTCCGCCGCCTTGGCCTCGACCGCCTCCGCCTCCGCCAAACCCGCCTCCGCCGGTGGTAACGCCCGACTCGTTGACGTAAGTGACGGCGTCACCCAGCGTAAAGCTGACAATTTTCGTTCCATTCTCCAGCTTGCCGCCTTGGACCAGCCCATTTTTGACTTGTCCCGTTGACGTTCCGCCCGTGTAAATCGTATAGGTCTCGCCGGACTTCAGTTCCGGCGCGGAAATCACGATGCTCTGGATCGATTTCTCCGGAGTAAAGCTCAGCAAGGGCGTGCCTTTGCTATCTGCCAGCGTAACCAAAGTGCCTGCCTCCAGGGTGCCCGGGAACGTCATCAGTACGGAACGCTGGGAGGAAGACTCCGACGGCGCTTGCGCCATGCCCGAGCTGCCTGCGGCTACAAGTAAGCCTCCGGTTTGTTCAAACGTGCCGTCATAGTCGAGACTGCCGTTGCCGCCGTTCGTCGGTCCGTTCACGATTGCGGTCCCGCCGGACATGGTGATGGAACCGTTGGAATCCAGTCCGTCGCCAGCCGCGTTCACGGTGAGATATCCGCCGCTGATGGCCAGCTTCGCATTACCTGCAGCCCCTGGACCTCTGCCTCCCGCTTCCGTAGTGGTCGTCGCGTCATTACCCTCGGTAGCATTCACGCCATCATCACTGGCCACGACATGAACCTCGCCGCCGGAAATGGCGATATCCGCGCCCTCAATCCCTTCATAGCTCTTCGTGATGTCCACCGTTCCGCCGGAAATTGCAATCGATGTTTCGGCGTGCAGGGCGTCGTCGCCGGTCGCCAGGCTCAATGCTCCGCCGGAGATGGCGAGACTTCCGTTGCTGTGGACCGCGTCATCCGCAGAGTCGATCGTTATCGTGCCGTTATTAATGGCAATAGCTGTCGCCGCTTTAATTCCCTTAGCGCTAGTCGATTCGCTTTCTTCAGTTGTTGAAGCAGCATCGGTTTCCGTTTGGTCCGTGTCCGTGGTTGCAGCCTCAGGCTTAGAAGAACCGGCCTGCGCTTGCGCTTGATCTTGGGCTCCGAAGCCAGGGCGCTGCATCCGCTCTTCCTGATGCGGTTCGGCTTTGGCGCTTCCTCCGCCCGTCACCAGGCTAAAGGTGCCGCCCTCGATCAGCATCGAGGCTGCCGTTTGGAGCCCGTCATTGCCGGATTCGATTTTGAACGTGCCGCCTTCAATGACGAGATTGCCCTTGCCATCCTCACCGTCATTGGTCGTCTTGATCCCGTCCCCGCCGGCTTGAATGGTGATGTCACCTTCCTTGAAGGCAGCCACATCCCGTCCAAGGAGACCGTCATCGGCAGCCGTAACCTTGAGCGTGCCGCTAACGATTTTCAAATCATCCTTACTGACGATCCCATCCTTGTAATTGCCTTGAACGCTTAGCTTGCCCGTACCATTGATTGTTAAATCGTCTTTGCTGTAAATGGCCGCCGTCAGCTCTTCTTCCGAAGCAGCATACGTCTTGCCATCGGAAACTTCATTTTCCGTTCCGTCGGCCAGCGTCAAAATCGTCTTGTCCGCACTCTTCACCACGATCGCCGAGCTGGCGGAATTGTGGACTTGAGCCCCGTTCAACACCAGATGCAAGACATCGTCGTCTCCGGCATCGACCACAACGCTGCCCTCATCCAGCTTGCCGCTCAGCACGTAGGTACCGGCTGCGGAGATGGTGACGGTCCCGCCTTGCGCTTTGGCCCCCGAACCGCTTACCGTAGCGGATGAACCGTTCATGTTAATGGATGTCGCCTTATCCGCGCTCCAATCGGCATTCGTATCGTTCTCATCGTATTTCACCAGATCGTCCAGCTTCAGGCTGGCCAATTGTACGTTTGCCGTGTTGCCTGTACCTGTCGTCGTTGTATTTACATCGATGGAAGATTCGTTTGCATCGTTCGTAGAACCTGCAAGCGTGGTCGTGCTGCATCCCGACGCCAGCAGGGCGGACAGGAGCAGAAATGCGGCGGCTTTAACGTTATAGGAATTTTTCATGGTCTTAACCTCTTTTCTCTTCTCATTAATATTCCTGCATAGCAGGATTCATCGTAAGCGTGATATCCAGATTGCCGTTGCGAGTCCGGATCGCGTCCAAAAACGCCTTCTGATTCGTAGCCGGTCCCAGGTTGACGGAGTAAACGAGTTCATACAGACTGCCCAATTCGGTGGTTTTGACCTTTTTCAGCTCATAAGCGACGCTATGCTGGCGGAATACCTCGTCGAAGGCTTCCTCGTACCCCAGATTTTCCGGGATGGTTACTTTCAAGGTTTTTTGCGAGTCTTTTCTCATGCCGAATTTAATCACCTTCAGAACATACATCAGCACGCAAAGTACCACTGTGAACAGCACGGCGTAACCAAAAGCGCCAACCCCGGCGGACAATCCGGCCGCCATGGAGAACAGGACGTAGGAAATATCCTTGGAATCGCCCGGCGCGCTTCGGAACCGGATGATGGAGAAGGCCCCTGCCAAGCTAAAGGCCCTTGCAATGTTGCTGCCGATCAACAGAATGATGATCGCCACGATCGCGGGGAGAATCATCATGGTGAGCGTGAAGCTTTGAGAGTAGGCCGGCTGGGTTTTCATATAAGTAAAGCTGATTATTGCGCCCAGCACGATGGCAATCGCCAAGGTGATCAGGGCATGCGATAAAGATAGGGTTGTATCCGTAGCAGCGGTTGAACCAAAAATGGACTCGATCATAAAACAACTCTCTCCCTTTCCGTAACAGGTGCATTATTATTGCGTATCGATTTTTTGTACTCATTGCCATATTTCGAGAAGCTTGTACGGTACATCTGGTGCTCGGACAGCATCCTGGACAGCCACACCGGTATGGTCTTCTCGGCTTTGACCTCCATTAGCCATTGGCCCCGTTCCAGCAGCTGCTCGCCGTAATCCCCTGCTTCCAGCTTCAGATCATGACGACGTGACCGGATGTTCGTATCAAACGTAATCCGCAAATCCCGGTTTCCCTTGCAAAAGAGTGCGATCCGGTCATAAGCCAGGTATACCATCGGCTGCAGCTCGTACCGGCTCAGGAAATATTCGATCTCCTGCATGACCTGCCGGTTCATGCCTTTCCGATAAGCGGGCGCCTGGCCCGTCCGGACAAATTCGTAAGCCTCATTCAGCTTGAGCGCCGTTCTTCTTTTGTTGACCAGGCCGAACACCTTTTTTTTCAGCTCCAGATAAACCTTGTCCTCGCACCCCGGCACTCCATAAGAACGGATCCTCAGCTTTTCCCGGTATTTGGGCTTGGCCAGGCTGGTGCGGATGAGGGAGTGATGCTCCGAGTCATAATATAAATTGCTGATCGTGTAGAACTTGTCATCCTTGTTGTTCTCATCCGGTTCCATATATGCCATCAGATCATTGTAGATGTTGTAGAATGCCTTGGTATCCATCAGATATTTGTTCTCGTAACGGTTGAATACTTCAATCGCCATTCTTTATGCTCCTTTCCTTCGCTTTGGCTCTCGCTTGCTTCCATGTCTGTATCTTACAACCCCAACCTTTAACGAAACTTAAAAAGGTTGTTCAAAAAGTCATCTTTCCACGACGAAGCAGATCATGCAAAAAAATTGCCGGGCCCCGGCCGGTTGATGCTATCATTAAGTACATGTTCAAAGGGTCACTGTTGGAGTGACTTTTGGACAACTTCATTAAGATTGATTAAAGGTTTCCTTCCTATAATGAACTTACATAGCCACACAAAATGAAGGAACGAAGGAGAACAACATCCCATGCGCATCTTAATCGTCGAAGATGAAGTGCATCTTGCCGAGGCACTGACTCAAATATTGAAGAAGAACAATTACTCCGTCGACACCGTCCATGACGGCCGGTCCGGATTGGACAATGCCCTCAGCGGAATCTATGATTTGCTGCTGCTGGACATCATGCTGCCCGAGATGGACGGAATCACTTTGTTGAAGACGATCCGCTCCGAGGGAATCGCCACACCCGTCATCATGCTCACCGCCAAGGGCGAAATTTCGGACAAAATCTCCGGCCTGGATTACGGCGCCGACGACTACGTCGCCAAGCCGTTCTCGACCGGCGAGCTGCTGGCCCGCATCCGGGCAGCCTTAAGACGTAAAGGCGAGGTCGTTCCCGACGACAGCCTCAAGTTTGGAGACATCGAATTGAATACCTCAACCTTGAAGCTGAGCTGTAACGGGAAAGAGCTGAAGCTGATTTTGAAGGAAAGCGAGCTGCTGGAACTGCTGATGACGAGAAAACAGGCGGTAACGTCCAAGGAGCAGATCATCGAAAAATTGTGGGGGTTCGATTCCGAAGCGGAGTATAACAACGTGGAAGTGTATATTTCGTTTTTGCGGAAAAAGCTGACCTTTCTGAACGCCTCCGTCAAAATCCATACGATCCGGGGCGTAGGCTACGTGCTGGAGGTGATCTCCTGATGTTCAAGAAACTGCGTAACCGGTTCCTGCTCATGAATATGGTCATCATCTCGATTATCATGCTCGTCGCCTTTACGGCCATTTACACGATTACGTATCAAGACGTGCGCCGGGATATCGGGATAGAGCTTCAGCAGGTTTCAGAGTTCTACCGGAAACCCGGCGGAAATATCGACAAGGGCGGCATGGGCATGGGAAGCGGCATGTCCGGTGGAATGGGCGACATCCTCACCGATAAAGAAGAAACCGTCCAAAGCATGCAGCAAATGCCGGGAGACCGGGCCCGCCGCTCGTCGCGGGGACAGAATCCTCCCCCCGAGCTCTCCGTCTCGTTTGCGCTGCAAACGGACCGGGACTGGAACCTGTTATCGGTCAATTCCCGCTTCGATATGGATGAAGAATTCTACGAGCTCGCCAAGGAGAAGGCCGATCTCCATCCGGCCCTAAACGGCCGGTTCACCTTGGACGGGAAGCAGTGGGCATACACCGTGCAGCAGAGCAAGGACGGGTACTCCGTCGTCTATCTGGATGTTTCCGCCCAGCTCAAAATCCTTACCAATCTGATCTACACCTTTTCCGCAGTGGCTCTGATCATGCTGGTAGTCATCTACTTGACGAGCCGTTATTTTGCCAACCGTTCCATCGCACCCGTCAAAGAAGCCTTCGACAAACAAAAGCGGTTTATCGCCGACGCCTCGCATGAGCTGAAGACGCCGCTTGCGGTCATTAACACCAACGCCGACGTTCTGCTGGCGAACAGCGAAGATACGATAGAGGAACAGGCCAAATGGCTGCATCATATCAAATCGGAAACCGAGCGTATGAAGACGCTGACGAACGACCTGCTATACCTTACGCAAATGGATGATGCCCGCGAGCAAATGATTCATGTCCCGTTCAACCTGAGCGAAGCCGTCGAGAGTATCATTCTTACGATGGAAGCCGTCATATTTGAAAAGGAAATCGATCTTGCCTATGAAATCGAACCCGGCCAGACGTTGACGGGTAACAGCGAGCAGATCAAACAGGTAGTCATGATCCTGCTGGATAATGCGATTAAATACACTCATTCGAAGGGCACCATTGAGCTGTCATTGAAGAAACAGCATAATCATCTGCTGCTAAAGGTGAGCAACACGGGCGAAGGCATCGCCCCCGAGCATCTGGGCAAAATCTTCGACCGCTTCTACCGGGCGGATACCTCCCGCTCCCGCAAGCACGGCGGCTACGGACTCGGACTTGCGATCGCCAAGTCGATCGTGGAGCAGCATAAGGGGAAAATTTACGTGAAAAGCGTACCGGGGGAAACAACGAGTTTTTACGTACAATTGGGCTGAGGATCGGTCGATTATGATTATTCACGGAATTCCCAGCCATGAGGATGACCATTTGATATAATAGCGGCATCGCCGCCAGTGTGCAGACCGGTATAACAAGATGATGGTATAGGAGGATTCGCAAAAGTGGCCGTACTAATCAATCAACAAATTAGAGCATCCGAAGTGGTTCTCACCGGGTTGCGGGGGGAAAATATCGGCATCGTATCCAGATCAGAGGCGCTCGCCATGGCCCGTTCCGCAGGAGCGGACCTGGTCTGCACCTCCCTGATGAGCAGCCCGCCGCCCTGCAGCCTGATGGCGAAAGGCAAGGCAAAAGCGGCCGCCCAGAAGGAATCGGCCGCACGTAAGGGTGATGCCGGCCGGTCAGCCGGTCGCGGCAGCAAGGAAAAAGTGAAGGAGCTTCGCTTCACCGCTCATATCGAGGAACATGATTACGACACGAAGCTGCGCCAGGCGGACAAGCTTCTCCTCTCCGGCAAGCCGGTCCAATGCGTCGTCAAGGCCTCCGGCGCGAAGGAATCCGCCGCAGCCAAAGCAGTCCTGGAGCGGCTGTTGGCCGACCTGAAGGAAGTCGGCGTGAAGGAAACCGGCATCCAAACGAGCGGCAAAGGCTCGCAGGTGAAGGTGAATCCGCGCTAAGGTACGCGCAGCTAGTCATCTAGTCATCTAGTCAGCTAGTCATATAGGCGCAACACCACACAGTGCCGGACCCGGCCGGAATCTCTCTATCCAAGCTTAATCGCTTGATACAGATCCTCCGGCCGGGCACGGTATACTTGAAACTTCTGTCCGAAGAAGTCGACCTTCTCCGCGGCGGTAAAACCGATGCGCTTCAAAACCCTTCGTCCGTCATCCGTAATCGCAATAGCGCCAATCTCATCGACGATGATACCTTCGCTCTCCAGACGCCGCAGTTCGTCGGGAATGGCTTGGATCAGCGCTTTGGCATATGCTTTTCGCAACGGATCATGAATGTCGACGATGAAGGATATCAGATAAAGGCAAACATGCCTGGGGGCATCATACGGTAACAGGTGCCGGGGCAATTCTTCTTCCTCCAGCGTACCGCACAGCATGGATTCATAATCATCGCGGGTCAGCGGAAACAGGCTGAAAATCCCCTTGATTCCGCCCGATGCCGGCAGCACGTTATAGACCTCATCGTTTATCTGCATATTTCGCTCCACATAGCCTTTATCCACATGCCACTCTTCCGGGTATATTGCATAATTGAGTGCCAGCATACCGTTAATATCGGAGCTCACAGCTTTCCGGACCTTATACAACGAGCTTTCCATGGCTCTCCTCCGTCTCCTTGCCCGGTTCGTACTTCTCAATGATGGAACGATAGAAATTCGATAAATCATTTTCATACAGATTATACGACCGCTTAATAATCTCCCGTGCTTGTGACGACCGCCCTATAAAATATTCTATGTATTCCTTCCAAGCATCCCAAGTCTGCTTATCGGTCTTGTTCTTGATGATATGTTTGTTGTAAAATTCGCACACCACGTCGAAATAATTTAGGTAATAGTAGATCAGCGCTTCTTTCTTGGCCTTAAGTTCCGGAGTCTCCTCGATCTGATCCGTCAAGGGATGATCATCGTAAATCGTCCACAGCAGAGGATCGGCAATCATCATTTTGTTTACTTCCAGCAGCATCTTCTGATGTTCCTGCTTCGCTGTATTACGGATAGTAATCCGGTTGAAGCGGTAGGTAAAAATCACCGTCAACGCGGTCAAAAAGAATGAAATCATGGATATGGCAAACGATACGGACGAAAGCAATGAAACTCCTCCCTAGCAAAGCTAAAATGGTTAGACATGAAACCCGGCTCCTCGGGTGCATGAGCTAATCTATTCTACCAAAAAAAAGACACCCCTTGGGTGCCTTTTCAACTTTATTTTCCGTATAGCCTTTCCGAGCCCGGAATCCTTTGCATTACATTATTGCTCTGCCGGGGAGTGCTCTTTAGCCTGCTCCTTCGTCAAGAACCATCCCGCTACGCCGATCACGATCAGAACGATATAGAAGATCAGTTTCCACAGCGTAGAATGGGCAAATTCATAAGGGATAATTCCTACGTCTTCATGCCCTAAAGTCAACACGGCCAGCTTCACGCCGACCCAGCCCACGATGGCGAAGGCGGCAATCTCAAGGCCCGGTCTGGAATGAAGCAGCTTAACGAACAGATTGGCGGCAAACCGCATAATAATGAGTCCAATCAACCCTCCGAGAAATACGACGATGAATTTCCCTCCGTCCATGCCGCCGATCGCCGGAAGCGTGGTGTTCGGAAGTGTCATGGCGAGCGCTACGGCGGCAAGAATGGAGTCTACCGCAAAAGCGATGTCCGCCAGTTCCACTTTAAGCACGGTGGCCCAGAATCCCGACTGCTTCTTTTCTTTCTTTTTCTTACCGGTATCTTTGTTCTTGAACGCCAACTTTCTCACAATATGGTTGATCGAAATAAACAACAGGTATAATGCGCCGATCGCTTGGATCTGCCACACGTCGACCAGGAATGAAATGATGAACAAGGAGGCCAAACGAAATACAAAGGCTCCTACAAGTCCGTAAAATAGCGCCTTCTTCCGGTCCGCTTCGGGAAGATGTTTTACCATGATCGCAAGGACCAGGGCATTATCCGCTGCCAGCAAGCCTTCAAGCGCGACTAACAATAACAGAACCCATCCATACTCGAACAATATCGATAACTCCATATAGTTCCCTCTCTCCTTTTAAATGCCTGTCTTTGGTTTATAATCCCCATAATTCTAAATTTCAAATTCCAAGGTCTGCATTTTGGACTTGATGGTTCCTCCCTTCATGATCATGTAATCAGGGAAACAAAAAAACCTTCACCGCACGCTCGGCAAAGGTTTCTATAAACAGAAAAGACCTTCGCCAGTAACAGGCAAAGGTCTTGCTAACAACGAAATTCGTCGCCAACAAAGCCGGGAGATGAATACCTCCGAAATGACGACTTTGTTGTAAAAGCTACTCCCCTTTAGGAAGACTATTAAATTTATTTTAAATATAAGCTATCTACTGGGGATTTGTCAAAGGATCCGGGTCATATTCGCTTAACTTTCCTTCATAGATCAAATCGAGGCGTTCGCTCTGCCTGAAATCATCCGGTGTAACCAGTGCGGGCAGCTTGTTCCACAGTTTGATACCTGACCGTTCCAAAATTTCCGCGACGAATTGCGAGCAGAAGTAGGAGTTGCTGAATTCGACCGGTTCTTTGAGCGCAATCCCGATCACGCCGAGAATATTGTATAGATACTTCTTATCCTTACGGATAAAGAGTTGAAGAACCCGCTTCATCTTTTCAACCTCGCGGTCAGTGACACGAAGCTCGTAAATCACGCACGTCGTATTCGGATATTTGCTGAATGTACCCGTTTTGAGATCCTCCTTTACGAACCCGCCGTTCAATGGATTGTTCGGATTCTTTCTACCGAAGCTGTAGAGCTCGGATAGCTCCCGGTTAAAGGAGATCGAGGCGTGATTATAGGGCGCTCTTGTGTAGCCTTGAATCATCTTCGTAAAGAGCGTCCCCGTATTCGTAAGCAAAATAAACACCGACCGATCAGCTACCATTACGAAATTTCCCCTTATCAAGATTAGACTATTCCTTCATAATAACATAGGATGCCTCTCAAGGAATCCTACCTGGCAACAAGGAGTGATGAATTGCGCATGAGCAGCTTGCTGATAACGCTGGTCGTGATTTTTATTAGCTTAACGGCCATCCACTCGATTTACTACGGACTGCGCCGGAGTCAGCCGGATAAGGACTACTCCGCCTTTGGCGTCCGACTTAGGACTTGGTGGGGCATGTTCCTGATCTTGTGTCTGGCGACCCTGTTCAATCCGGTCGTGTCCCTTCTGGCTATTATGATCCTTTCTTTCTTCGCTCTAAAAGAGTATTTCGCCATGATCCGGTCCAGAAAGGCCGACCGCCGGCTGTTCCTTTGGGCCTATCTGACGATTCCCGTGCAATTTTACTGGATCTATATCGAATGGTACGGCATGTTTATTATCTTCATCCCGGTTTATGTCTTCCTGCTCCTGCCGCTCCCGCGCATGATTAACAAAGGAACGGTGGGCTTTCTGCGCAGCGTCAGCAGAGTTCAATGGGGACTCATGCTGATGGTGTTCGGCCTTAGCCACCTCGCCTACTACCCTTTCGCCACTCCGAAGTACGGGGCGGGGCTGGTACTCTTTTTGGTCGTGTTGACGACGTTGAATGATATCGTACATTATGTGGCCTCTCTCTACTTCGGGAAGCACAAAATCGTCCCGACCGCCAATCCGTCCCTGACGTGGGAAGGGTTTGCCTTCGCTTTCCCTGTAACGACAGCGGTATCGTATCTGATCTACCCTTACCTGACTCCGCTGGACCCGGCGTTCGGGCTGTTTTCCGGCATGCTGATCAGCTTGAGCGGCTTTTTCGGCAGTCTCACCGTTTCCGTGCTGAAACGGGATTTGCTGATCGGTGATGATGATAAATCCCAGACGCTAGGTAAAGGCTACTTAAGCCTGGTCGACACTTTAACTTATACGTCGCCCGTACTTTTCCATGTGATCCGTTATTTCTTTGATTTTATGTAGCCATCGGATTATCCATCGACTCTGGATGAAACGGCAGGAAGGAAATCGGCTGCGCCCAACGAATGGAATATAAGATTAATGAAATCATACTTTAAGAGGTGGACCATGAGACTATCCAGCATTTTAAGCGACGGCATGGTACTGCAAAGAAATTCAGCCGTACCCCTATGGGGAATGACCGGTGCCGACCAGACCGTGCAGATCTTTTTTAACGAAAAAGAATACAGCATTCAGAGTGATTCGGGCGGCGTATGGCGGACGACCCTGAAAGAGATGGAAGCGGGCGGCCCGTATGAAATGAGACTCTTATCCGGTGATCAGGAGGTCGTCATTCGGGATATTCTGATAGGCGATGTGTGGGTGCTGGGCGGGCAGTCCAACATGGAGCTGCCGATCCGCAGAACGCTCGATTTGCTGGCGGATGAAGTAAAGCAGGTCAACCTGCCGCTGATTCGCCAATTCGCTGTACCTCAAACTTATAATTTCCATGCTCCGCAGCAGGAGTTATCGGGTGGGCAATGGATCGCGGCAACGCAGGAGCATATTCTGAATTTCAGCGCGGCCGGCTTCTTCTTTGCGCGGGAGATCCAGGAGCGTTATGGCGTGCCGGTGGGACTGATTCACGCCGCGGTAGGCGGAACGCCGGTCGAAGCCTGGATCAGCGAGCCAACGCTGCGAGGCCTCGGCGGCTATGAAGACATATTGGATCAATGTAAGGACGACAACTATGTAACCGGTACCAAAGTGAAAGAAGAGGAACGTAACCAAGCCTGGTACGGCCGACTTAACGAGACCGACTTGGGCCTTAAAGAAGGTTGGTTCCGCGACGCGTGGGATACTTCGGATTGGGAAGACTTTGTAGTGCCCGGTTCCTGGTCAGGCAGTGAACTGGAATCGCTGCGCGGCACAGTCTGGTTCCGAAAGGAATTCGAAGTCCCTGCCTCCCTGGCGGAAAGCGAGGTTCTGCTGAAGCTGGGAACGATCGTGGACGCGGATGATACGTATATTAACGGGGTTTGTATCGGTAATACGGGATACATGTACCCGCCCAGACGCTACCCTGTTCCCGAAGGGCTGTTGAAGCCTGGCGTTAATTCCATTGCCGTTCGCGTGATCAGCACCCACAGCACCGGGGCCTTCATCAAAGACATGCCTTACAAGCTGGTGGCCGACGGACAGGAGCTGGATTTGGAGGGCGTATGGAAGTACCGGATCGGCACGGTGACCGAGGCGATGCAGCCCCAAACCTTCTTTCAATATATGCCTTCCGGCGTTTACAACAGCATGATTTCGCCTTTGCGAAACTATGTGATCAAGGGAGCCTTGTGGTATCAGGGAGAATCCAATGCCGGGCAGCCTGCCGGGTACAGCGAGAAGTTTGCCGCCATGGTTGGCGATTGGCGCCGCAACTGGGATATCGGCGAATTTCCGTTTATCTTTACGCAACTCGCCAATTTAGGCGAGGCGGACGGCCCTCAAACCGATTGGGCCGAGCTTCGGGAGGAGCAAAGAAAGGGCTTGCGAATTCCGGGCACCGCGATGGCAGTGACTTACGATATCGGGGAATATAACGATCTGCATCCCCAGGATAAGAAATCAGTGGGACAGCGGCTTGCGCTTGGCGCCAGAAAAGTCGCTTATGGCGAGGAAAGCCTGGTGTACAGCGGCCCGTTGTTTCATTTGATGGAACGCAGCGGGAATTCCCTGATTCTTCATTTCGATCAGACCGGGACTGGGCTTACTGTTCGTAATGGAGACAGCGAACTTCGGGGATTCGAGGTGTGTGGTCCGGACGGCACCTTCGTCCCTGCCAAGGCCGCGATCTCCGGCAATACCGTTATCGTTACACACGACAAGATCGACCAGCCGTCCCATGCCCGGTATGCCTGGTCGAATAATCCGGCCAAAGCCAATTTATATAATCGGGAGGGTTTACCGGCCTCGCCGTTCACTACGGAAACTCCGGTATAACTAGAGGCCCCGCCACAGGCAGTGATAGGGCCAACTTCTAACGGACACAGAAGCCGTTAAACCGCGCAAAAATGTAAGTTTGGAATTTTAACGGACATAGGAGCCGCTAAAATGTAGAAATTCGCCCGAAATCTAATGACCAAGCCCCGTTAAGGGCTGTGGCGTCCGTTAGAATATATAAAGAGCCAAATTTGAGGAAATAGCGTTCCTGGTGTCCGTTAAAAGAACTTGGCCGCCTGGAGAACAAGTTCGGTGTCAAATGGCAGATCAGCACGGAAGCTCCAGGAGCTCCAGGGTAAGGTTAAGCAAAAAATAAAGGCCGTCCCGGAGATGTTTCTCCCGGACGGCCCTTTTCATCTTATTTTAAAGATCGACGGTTTTGTTAATCTCCGTATCGGAATGTTTTCCCGTCAATTTGGAGAACAGACGCTTCACCATTTTGGTTTTGCTGCCTGTTTCCCAGTACTCCGCCGTATCGGCTTTGACCTTGATCAATACCAGGTTCGGGTCGTCGCTGGTGGTTTCCAGCAGTTTCTCGTACGCCATATTCCAGAATTCCTTGATCTTGGCACGATCCCTCACCAGCTCCGCCGTCCCGCGTATGGACACGTAAGATTTACCCACGTAAGCCACATTTACGTTCGGGTTGTGCTGGATTTCCTCGTATTTGTCTGTGTCAGCCATCGTCAGGAACCACAGGTCGCCGTCAAATTCAACCTCCTGAGTTTTCAGCGGACGCGATACCAGCCCTTCTTCCGTGACCGTTGTCAGCATGGCGGTATCGATCCCTTTAATCAAATCCCGGACCGTTTCGATTGCTTCCTGGTTAGCTGTCGGTATATTCGACATGGTTTATCACCTCTCTAGGTTTTATCCATCACATGCTTCACTGTTATCATAAACAGAATGCCGCAGGACTAACCATAAGCGTCTCGGATTTACGATTCGGACTCTTCCGTTTCCTCTTCTTCATTAGCCTGAGCCGCTTCTTTCCGGCTCCATTCCAGAAACTCGAGGGTATCCTCATCTTCCGGATCCATTTGGTGCGCGATTTCGAATGCTTTGACCGCTTCCTCATTCTGATCCAGATAATAATGGGCATACCCGACACGGAAATGCCAGAGCGGGTTATTCCGCCCCTCTTCGTCTATCTTGTTGAACCATTTGAGCGCATCTTTATAACGTCCCAGGTTATTCAGAGCACGCCCCAAATGAACGGCCAACTCGTCATCGACCAATGGGGTTGGAATCGTTATAATTTCATCCACGATTTTTTGGTATTCGTCGTTCTCATGCCACTTATTCAATTGCGCGATCAGTTCTTCTCTTGTCATTACTCTAACGCCTCCCGGATAACATCCTAACTGTTCTCTAACCATTACTTTACCATTTTCAGGACAGGTTTCCCAATGGCGCTGAGGCGATTCATCCAAATTAACCGGTTCTTGAGGACAAGGGTCACGTAAATGTAAAAAAAACCGCCCCGGAAATAGGAGCGGTTTGGGTACGGACTCATTGTCTATTTGCTATTTATCTCCATATTTGTTTAGTGCATCTTTGAAGATTTGCTTTAGTTTATCAGTAGGTTCACCTTTATACTGTAAATCAAATGAATTAGCTTCATTGATGTTTTGTATCTTACTCTTGTTTGGCTCTTCAAGAGGTACCTTCCCATAGTAAACACCTTTAACAAAGTAAATATTGGGGTCAGTTAGACTCTTGTCTAAAAAGAGTAAATATTCCTCGTTTTCATTCATCATTTGGTATCCCTCTACACCATAGATAGCTATACCGTCTTCTGTTTTTTCAGTTGCTCCATTTTCTTGAATAACGACTTCTGAACCCTCAGTAATATTTTCATTATTAGTTTTAAAAACTTTATTTACTTTTATAGCTGATTTAGTTCCGTAACTTATAACATCTCCCATTGAGTCCTTATCAAGGATTGTTTCTATCACACGATCCTTGGCTCCTTTGATAATTAGCTCTGCAGTAGTATCTAAATTATTAAAATCGCTGTAACTGATGATTTTAGCTGAAGAGTTAATATATTTCACCCTATCATGGGCTTTCTCATCCTTATTATTTAAAAGTCCAATTGATGAAATAGCTATTATGGTGATTAAGCTTATAGCAAGAAATATATTGCGCCGTTTCATAGTTTACCTCCTTAATCAATATATATATGATAAATACCATCTTTATCATCTTGTACAGGATAGACACTATTTTCCCATCCGGATGATACCATTATCGCAGGAACATCGTCTTCGTGGTCTAAGCCTAGAGCATGCCCCATTTCATGAGCGGTAGTTTCCTTTTGTTGGTCAGTATCTATATTCTTAAATCTTGCAGTGTTGATACTAATTACTGATCTTGAAGCCAGCCCGCCCGACCACTCACAATGCGCGTAAAACTGTCCAAGGTCATTATTTGCACTAGCTGCATACCATTTAACATCAGCAGAAGATGCTGATGTTGTAGCAGTCGCATTAATCTTTAAGTTCACACCAGGGACTCCATTCCATGCTGTGCTACCATGAGTAGCCGCAGAGGTGTATCCAATTTGTGAAATTGAACTATCGAACCAATACTTAATTTGGTTTGGCCTATCCACTCTTGAACCATTTAAGTGATAAGCATCTACCTGGCTATTTAATAAAGTAGTACTTAATAACGGAAGTAATAAACTTAGAGGCTTCCAAATTTTATAAAACGGTTTCTTTGATAACTGCATTTTTTATTTACCTCCTTCTATTTTTATATATTAAAACTCATATTTTACCAAAAAAGTTTCGTTATGGTTAGGAAATAATTCCAAAAATTCAACCTTCTCCCGTGGACAAGGGTCACGTAAATGTAAAAAAAACGCCCCCGAATCAGGAGCGGTTTCTATATAAAGGGTCTTCGTTTCTTTTTACGATCTAGGGAATCCGGTAATAAGTTGTTGAGGAATCACGTTGCCCTGTCCGAGCTTCACGGAAGCCTCCAGTGTCCAGAACGGATTTCTCAGCATGCCTCTTCCCACGGCAACCAAATCGGCATCTTCGTTTCCGATGACGGCATTGGCCAGGACCGGCTCATCCAGTCTGCCGACGGCGATCACCGGCACATCCAGCGCCTGCTTGATGTCTCTAGCCAGCGGAACCTGGTACGCAGCATGGGTACCCGGTCTGCCCCAAGCGGCGATCGGGCCTTCTCCCCCTGCGCTGATGTGGAACATGTCCACACCAGCCTCTTGATAGGCCTTCGAAATGGCGATGCTCTCTTGAATGCCATATCCGCCTTCCACGTATTCTTGCGCGGAAATCCGCATAATGAGCGGCATGTCGGCAGGCATCTCACTCTTCGCGGCCTGAATAACTTCTCTTCCGAACAAGGTCAAATCTTTCCCGAATTCATCGGTTCTTTGGTTCGTCAGCGGCGAATGGAACTGATGAATCAGGTAGCCATGAGCGCCATGAAGCTCAATCGTATCAAACCCGGCTTGAACGGCACGTCTTACGGCCAGGCGGAATTTCTCCACCATTTCCTTCACTTCATCCGTGGAAAGGGCTCTAGGCGTCTTCGATTTCTCGTCAAAAGGAATGGCCGAAGGCGCAACCGGAACGGCGGCATCCTCCGCTTTACGTCCGGCATGGGCGATTTGAATACCTATTTTTGCCCCATGCTGATGAACAGCATCCACAATGCGGGCCAGGGCCGGAACTTGCTCATCGGACCACAAGCCCAAGTCGTAGTCGGAAATGCGCCCGTCGGGCTCCACGTCCGTCATTTCTATGATGATAAGACCCGTGCCGCCAATGGCCCGGCTCACATAATGATTATAGTGCCAGTCGTTGGCGATTCCGTCTTTTTCGGTTACGGAGTATTGACACATCGGGGGCATAACGACGCGATTCTTTAATTCTAATCCCTTCAAACTGTAGGGGCTAAACAGCTGGTTCATCGTATTATCTCCTCCAATATTAAAATGCATGCGCATGCATATAAATTAGCATGCCTGAGTCTCAACGTCAAGCATCAAGGTTTTGTTATGAATTGCTGCAGCAGGTTTTGAAACTTCACCCCGGACAACTCTTCGGTAAGTACCGCCTGAAAGGTAGGCAGCGCCTTCTCCAGCTTGGCTTCCCCTATAGGTGTTATCGAAGTGTACACGGCTCTGCGGTCCTCTTCGCAAATCGTTCTTTGCAGAGCTCCGCAGCCTTTGGCTTCAAAGCGGCTCACCAGCCTGGATACCGCACTTTGGCTCAAGCCCACCATATCCTCCAATTGTTGCAGCTTCAGCTTTTTCTCAGGGGCCTCCGAAAGAAACAACAGCAAATAAAATTCGTTGAGCGGTAACTGGTGCTTCTCTTGCAAGGCAGCCTCCAGCTTGCTGGTAATGCCCATTTGCATCTGAGTTAAAGATAGCCAATTCCCGAGAAGACTATTCATCGGTTCTTTACCCATATAACAATCACCCATTTTCCGGTTATATAGCGGCTATACGCGCTTATTGTCGTTATTATTGTAACATTGTATCCAAAGCAATAACTATATACAAGAACTGCTGTAGCTCCCTAAAAATATTTATATATGAAAAAGGGGAGCCCCAAAAGGTCATGCGGAGAAGACCGGGACGCCCCTTTTATGGATTAAAGTGTATTATTATGCCAAGGTCTCCAACGGCTCATTATCCGAGAATAAATCCGGATTGGCCCGCAGCATATCGCTAAGAATCTCCGTAGTCTTGACCGTATCGCATACCAGCACTTCCGCATCTCCCAAACGAGCACGGCTTAGCGCGCCTTGCTCTTCTAGCACGCTCTCGACTTTCCAAAAATGCTCCGACCAGGGCAGTCCAGAGTGGCGTCGCGAAGGTACAGAAATTTCAGTGCCGTCTCCCAGCACGGTATATAGCTGTTCCTGTTCGTCCGTCATTCTTCCCGGGATGTCCACCCATTCCTCGATGCCGTGGATGAACGTATTTCTGCGCAGGTCGACACCCACGAGTATAATTGTAGCCTGCCTGTCGAGCAGTCTTCCCCAAGCGGACTGACGGTGACAAGGCGTATCCCAGCGTTCATCCCCCGTCGTAAACTCAGCCGCGTCCTTGCCGAGCGCAGCTACCGAGTGGGTCGGGTGAAGCGAGCGAATCACGCCCGGACGCTTGCGGAACAGCTCCGGAAGAATGCCGACGCAGACTTCGGACGTTTTGACGTAAAATTTGGGATTATCGGCATTAATCGTAGACCAGGTATGGGTGGGCAATACCAGTAATCCGTCTTTCATATACTCCGAAAGCGCATCCAATACAGTGTCTGCTCCTCCATCCACTTCCCCGATCTTCTTCATTGACGAATGCATAAGCAAGGTGCCTTGACGACGGATCCCCGCATCCTCCAGTTGCTTCATCAAGGATAACTTCGTGTGCATGACAAACCTCCGGCTGTACGTATTTTTATTCTTTTTGATGGTGCTGCATCCATTCTATCATGTTCCGGAAGGGGAATGTCCGACTACAAGATTTCCTTCGATGATTTGTCAAACCTGCCGCAAAATCTCCTGCAGATACCCGGACAGCTCCTTGGCTGCCTTGTGGTGAGCCTCTACGCCCGGATGGCTCCGGGAACCGACAGTTTCCTCCGTCATGTTGGGGAGCTGAAATACGGATACCCGCTTGTCTCCCGTTTCGCGGACATAAGCAT
The DNA here is from genome assembly GCF_038009185.1 of Paenibacillus sp. FSL R5-0407. Lineage (NCBI taxonomy): Bacteria > Bacillati > Bacillota > Bacilli > Caryophanales > Paenibacillaceae > Paenibacillus > Paenibacillus sp. FSL R5-0407. The sequence goes on from NZ_JBBPAX010000001.1 coordinate 3,548,200, forward strand.
CCACGCCCCGGTAGATCGCCGGCAGCATCGGGATCCCCAACATGCCATAAGCCCAGACTAGATGTGCCTGTTTGTTATAAGTTCTGAGTTTCGCAAGAAATCCGGAGACGGCCTGCTCAAAAGATTTTAAATCCTCTTCATGATAGGTTCCGTCTTCCAATAACCTCTGCTTGCGGGTTTCTCCCGTTACGGCGTCCCTCCATTCCGGGGATTGAAAGGCGCCCCCATCGTTCGTTCCAAGATTGATAACTACAACATCCGGCTGCCAGGCGTCAAAATCATGGGCTTGAAAGGCTCCGAGAGCTTCATTCTTCGGTCCGGCAAGAAGACCGCAGACCTGCTCATAATGGTCGGGAAGATTACAATTCGGATTGTTATCCCAACCGGTAAGCACGCCCCAACCGCTTTGGGAAATGACCCGGTACTCGGCATTCAAGGCGTCAGCCGTCATAGCCGTATAATTGTCCAGGGCGCTAAACCACATCGGAATCCAGTCTTCTTCGGCTTTACCCCCGACGGTTCCTTCGCCCGAGGTGATGCTGTCCCCTATGAATTCCAGCTTGTAGGGCTTGTCTTCCACGGGGAGAAATTCTCCGTCAAACTTCACCGCATGGATTTGCAACATGCAGCCGGGATCCCCGCTCATGGCTTGCAGTTCTTTTACAATGCGCACGTTCTTTACTGCATCCGGATTCATGCCCCTGAACACGCAGACCCAGTATCTTCCCGCTACAAGCATTTGCCGGCTTACCTTCGTACCGTTGATTACGATGCCGATCCAGGGTTCGTACACCTCATAGTCAACCTCGAATTCAATCCAAAGCTCCGATCCTCTGGCATTAAACTCCACGGCGCTCCCTGTCCAGAACAGGGTTAAGGGCGAACGACTTCCCGTGGTTCTGCCGTGTACCTTAAAATGCTCAATATCTAATAATCCCTGCTGTTTTAAGTTCTTATTAGGCTGCATGGTTATTTTCCATCTCCTTCGGCGCTATTCACTAAGTTATATATAGTTTAATGCATTAGCGGCAAAAGGGCTGTACTAAACCGATCTTTCAATTTCTATTTCCAATAAAAAAGAGAAGCCGAAGGCTCCTCATATCTTCTCGTGGACGTATCCGCTGATTCGGTTGATGGCTTGCTCACCGATCTGCCGCCATTTCGCTTCCTGTTCAATCCGGTCATCGGGGTCGATCGGCTTTTGGAATTGGTTTAACCCGACCGCGGCCAACGCTCCGAAATCCGTCTCGGTATCGATCCCCGTATGGACGATATGCTTGATTAAGAAGGGACGGTCAAATTCCAGCAAGGCATTGTCCCGGTCCAAACGGCCTTCAATGACTCTTGTCGGCAGCCTCAAATAGATAGTAATGCCTTCATTCTGATAGAGAATGGAATCGAAAAAGGCGGAATAATACTCCCAGCTCCCGCAAATATGGAAGCCCTCCCTCTCTACATTTCTACAAAAGTCACCGTAAAATGCGCGTTTTCCTTCAATACTGGACGGGATACTTAACATGACAGCTTCCTCCTGAATCGGATGTTATAACATCTATTCATTCCCAGGATGCCGCGCTTTAAAACACAAAAAGCCGGAAGCAGCTCCGGCCTTTTCGACTTAACTCCCCTTATTCAAGCCCCGCTTGGGCCTTGGTCAACAGCTTCCCCTTGTGAAACGAGAACACGGCGTTCGCGCCAATATCTCCGGCGCCCTGGTAAGAGTAAATCACCATATCCTCCGCCTCGCTGACCGCCTCTCCGTCTCCGCCTAGAATCTCAGCCACTTCTTTGTAGGTCATGCCTACTTCCGTTTTTTCATACTGCGCCAGGGTAATCAGAACGCCGTCCCCTTTACCGGTCGGAACCTCGACTACCGGAGTGAGCGTAGAGGTGTCTTCACCTTCCGGGACATCGACACTCGCCGAGGCCGCGTTCGACTTCATGCCTTCCAAGTCCTTCTCCAGCTCGGCCAACTGCTGCTCCAACCCGGCGACCTTTTCGTTCAAGCTGTTATATTCAGCCTGGGACGGGCCCGAAGAACCGCATGCCGCAAGCATAAATATCAGAATCAACAAAATTGGAAGTCCAAACCATAACCTCAGTCCTTGTTTCACAGAAACACCCCATTATGAAAATTTTAACATTAACAATTTTAATAATTTTATCATAAGGGGTTTCGGGCTGTAACTGAGACTTTGGCTCTGGGCATATATGCTTAAGCCAAAATTTATTGCCGCTTGAGTATTGCTTCACTTTGATATAATATTACTGCAAATAATGATACTGGCTATGATGGACCAATAGTACTTGATTGACTTGCACATTCAGCGATCCGGGGATGGTGAAAGCCCGGGGGCGGCATCAAGGAAAAGGCAGTCCGGAGCCGGAGTCTCGGAAAAAGAGGGCGATCCCGCAGGGATCGTCAACTAGGGTGGAACCGCGGGTGCATACAGCTCTCGTCCCTGGGCATCGGTCGTAGGATGCCTTTGTGACGGGGGCTTTTTTTAACGTTTCCGATTAGCGGGCATCTGAAGCAACTTAATAATCGAAGGAGAGATCAACTATGAGCAGTACCAAAACTATGGATCAAGTCGTCGCGCTGGCCAAGCATCGCGGATTTATTTTTCCGGGGTCGGAAATTTACGGCGGTCTGGCGAACACTTGGGATTACGGTCCGCTCGGCGTCGAGCTGAAGAACAACATCAAACGCGCCTGGTGGAAAAAATTCATTCAAGAGTCCCCTTACAACGTCGGTCTGGATGCAGCGATTTTGATGAATCCGCGGGCTTGGGTGGCCTCGGGCCACGTCGGCAACTTCAACGATCCGATGATCGACTGCAAGCAGTGCAAAGCGCGCCACCGCGCGGATAAAATTATCGAGAATGCCCTTGATGCTAAAGGCATTGAGATGGTCGTCGACGGCCTGTCGTTCGACCAGATGAAAGCCCTGATCGATGAGCACCAAATCGTCTGTCCGGATTGCGGCAGCCGCGACTTCACGGATATCCGCCAGTTCAACCTCATGTTCAAAACGTTCCAAGGGGTTACGGAGTCCAGCACCAACGAGATCTATCTTCGTCCGGAAACGGCGCAGGGCATCTTCGTCAACTTTAAAAACGCACAGCGCACCATGCGGAAGAAAATGCCATTCGGCATCGGCCAAATCGGCAAGAGCTTCCGGAACGAGATCACCCCGGGGAACTTTACGTTCCGTACGCGGGAGTTCGAGCAAATGGAGTTGGAGTTCTTCTGCAAGCCTGGCGAGGATCTCAAATGGTTCGAATTCTGGCGCGGCTTCTGCCGCGATTGGCTTTTGTCGCTCGGCATGAACGAAGAAAACATGCGCCTGCGCGATCACTCGGAAGACGAGCTGTCCCACTACAGTAACGCTACGACCGACATCGAGTACCGCTTCCCGTTCGGCTGGGGCGAGCTGTGGGGCATCGCCGACCGGACCGATTATGACCTGAAGCAGCATGCGGAGCATTCCGGCGAGGACTTCAACTACATCGATCAAGAGTCGAACGAGCGCTATGTTCCTTACTGTATCGAGCCATCGCTCGGAGCCGATCGCGTAACGTTGGCCTTCCTCGTCGATGCCTATGAAGAGCAGCAACTGGAAGGCGACGACAGCCGGACCGTGCTCCGCCTTCATCCTGCGCTCGCGCCGTTCAAAGCGGCCATCTTCCCACTGTCGAAGAAGCTTAACGACGGAGCTCAGCGCGTGTTTGCGGAATTGACCTCCGATTTCATGGTCGACTATGACGATACCGGCTCCATTGGTAAACGGTACCGCCGCCACGACGAAATCGGTACGCCGTACTGCATCACCTACGACTTCGAATCCGAAACCGACGGCCAAGTCACCGTACGCGAACGCGACTCCATGACGCAGGTGCGGATGCCAATCGCGGACTTGAAGCAATTCTTAAGCGATCGGATCAAGTTCTAAAGCCCTCCCCCCTCTCGCCGAATAAGCGGAGGGGGATTTTTTTACCGCCAATCGTACGATACGAACACTCGCAAATTTTTAAGTTCAGATTTGCATCAGGAGGGTAGCTGCTGCACCCGCCTGCAGAGCATTCGGAGCTGTTACAAAAACATTGATTAAGTCGCATTCCGCCACTGGAACACTTCCCGTGACACTTCGGCAAGATTGCCCTTCATTGATCGTTACAGTAAGAGAAGTTGGATTGAAGTTAGCCCCATTATCGGTACTGATGAATACAGTCGCTGTAATCGGCCTAGCAACCTCTGTTCGGACTGTAAACACCAAAGTCGTGATTGTACCGCTTCGGGGAATAACCACATTGTTTGATTCTGCCCCTTGGGCACCTTGGCCAGCTGTTCCTAAACCCAAAAAGTTATTTGGGCTCAAGTTGTCCGAGGCAAGAAATATGGGCCATATTCCTGGGCCTGGAACACCCTGCTCTCCCCGAGGTCCTTGGGGCCCCGTTTCTCCCTGAGGCCCTTGGAGTCCTGTTGCTCCCTGAGGCCCCTGGGGTCCGATTGGCCCTGTATTCCCGTTCGCCCCGGCAGGTCCTTGAGGTCCTTGAGACCCAGGTATGCCCTGAGGTCCAGCGGCTGCCGTAACATTTACTTTTGGCGGGGGACACTTAACAATGAGCTTTGTGAAGTGACGCTTTCTTTTCTTTAAAACACAGTGCCGTTGCAATTTTCTTTTTGAAATTTCCGGTTTTTTTACACATCTAGATTCTATTATGAGAAACACCTCCTGTTTGGGTATATATTATGATTTCAATTATTTTTAGATTGGATTTCTACCTAGAGCCCTTCATTAAGTGCCTATTCCTAACTAGATGAAAAGGCCTTGCGGTAAATGCCCCTGTAATCGATCAGTGAATTGTAATGTCCAGTAGAATTTGTTCGTATGCCTATAACAAGGAATCATTAACGATACAAATTAAGCACACAAAACAAAACAAATAAAAAAGACAGGCATACGCCTCAACCCGTCGACCGATCCGCTGCATTCAATATTGTAAATGGATAAGAGAACGGAGCGAATGCCCTATGAAACATTTAATCATCAATGCCGACGATTTCGGCCTGTCTCCGGGCGTAAACCAGGGGATTGTCGAGGCTTATCAAGCCGGAGGAATCAGCAGCACGACGGTAATGGTGAACATGCCCGGCTTTACGGATGCGGTTCGGCTTGCAAGCCTGCACCCGGGCCTCGGGGTGGGCCTGCATTTTAACCTGACCTACGGCCGCCCCGTATCCGATCCGAGGCTCATCCCATCACTCATTCAAGCCGACGGTCGATTTCATTCTATCGGCGGAAATTGTAACAGAGAGCTGCGCGATATCGAGATCGAATTATCGGCCCAGTGGGGTCGGCTAGTGGGGTCGGCTCATGGCCTTTGGCTTGCGTCCGACTCACCTGGATGGGCATCACCATCTGCAGCAGGATTTTCCGAACGCGTACGAAGCTATGGCACGGTTGGCAGCTAAAGAGAACGTCCCTATGCGGCGGCCTCAGATATCACATTGGGAGAGAGAAAATGCCGCTCCGTTGCCGCTTACTACGAATCAGATTCTATTGGACACTTATGAAGCGGGTAATGGGTTACAGAAGCTACTCTCCTATCTCCACAATCTACCGGAAGGATCGACCGAGATCATGTGTCACCCCGGATATGTCGACGAGACTTTACGGGGAAGCTCCAACCTGACCAAAGAACGAGTGTCAGAGTTGGCCGTGTTTCGCAACCCGGTAGTCCGCGAAACCATCCGGGCGCTCGGCATTCAGCTGATCCATTATGGGATGCTTGGGTCCGTCTAGAACGGACCCCATCTCGCACAGTGGGAGCGAGGAATTCATTGGATTATGTACTCTGGGCCTGCTAAAGAAGGAATTCAAACCTCCGATTTGAATTCCGCAATGCGCCGAGGAGGAAAATTGACGATTCCTATAATTTGCTTCCCTGCAAATTCCCTCAACCTTGTAACGCTCCCGTTAAGCTAAACAGGCTGCCGAACGGCAGCCTACAATTTCTTAATAACTATAAGTCATAAAAACATTTTCAGTGAAGTATTTTCTAAAAGGTAGGAGCAGGTGGTTGGTCTATTTTCATACGGAGTAAACTATAAGGCTTCTGCCGCAGGTCATTTCCATAATGGAATCTCGACTGCCGATGTAATTGGTTCACGATGAAATATAAGTATTGATCTGGACCAATAGAAAAAGTATCCGGCCATAAAATTCTCGGGTCATGTGCAATGGTTTCCATTATTCCATTCGGCAATATCTTTCGAATACTATTGTTTTCATAGTCTCCAGCATAAATGTTTCCTTTTGCATCGGTGATCATTCCATCTGAAGCGCCTTTTTCCCCCCAATATTTCACGTGATACTGTAAATTCGTTTCCGGTATCGTTCGGTCTCTTAGGGCTTCCGTTGAAATCGAGTACAGATGACGACTGGAGAGAGGACAAAAATACAACATCTTGCCGTCCGGGGAAATCGCTATACCATCGGATGCCAATCTAAAGGGTGAAGTAGATCCGTCTTGGTTTCGATTCATCAGGATTTTACCTTCAACTTTTGGTAAGAAAAAGAGATCGGGCGAAGTTGCATAAGCCCCGTTTAACCTTCTCCAGGCATAACCGGTTTCTAAATCAACGACAATAATAGCTCCTGGTCCTCGGGAAGAGGAATCCGTTATATAAGCATAACCTGCTTTACCGACACGAAAATCAACTCGGACATCATTCAAATAAGTGGTTGGCAGGACAACATCTTCCGCAAATGTATACACCCTTTTTATAGTATTTGAATTTAAATCAACAGCGACTAACTTGGCCCCCCCTTTAATGGGTTCTGAGAAATTAGGCGCTCCTGTATCCAGTACCCAAAGCGTACCTTTTCCATCGGCAACGACACTTTGGACACTAATGAATGACGTTGTGATATTCGATGGGCTTACCACATTGGCTTCTAAACTAGGATAAGGCTGTAATGAACCATGAACAATTTCAGCCACCGTAAATCTAACGTCGTCTCCCCATTTTGGAAAGCAAATGAAAATACGCCCGGTTTCAGAAACAGTAACGCCTGTAGGCATGGCTCCGTAAAATAAAAAAACCGCCTCAAATTTACCAAAATACTTTTCACTCGGTAACATCACTTGTATAAAGTCCTCCTCAACAGGTTCGAACTTCTATCACTTATTTATATGACGGAACAGGGTTCAATTGCCCGGATAAAAAATAAAAAAATTTACAGGAACCCTGCAAGTTCGTATCGAAGACGGCTAGTACGACGCGTCCTAAATATGGGGGAATAGTGCAGAGCCCAGACCTGGAAATATATTGAAAAAGCCTTCAAAACCACTGCTAAAGTGGAATTGAAGGCTTTTGAAAAAATCTACCGGCGTTTTATTGTTGGTCCGGCAGACGTAATGCATTTGCTGAAGTCTGCGCTTGGTCTAAAAATTCCTCTGCTCGGGTCAATTGCTGCCGGGCCGTCTCCAGAGCTTGTGAATTTGTTGCCGCATTAGATTCACTTATCGAGCTTATCGCCTGATTTAAAGCCGCTTGCACCTCAGAAACCGCGTTAGATGCATGCAGCTCCAGCGTATTGCCGCTCGAGTGAAGTGTGCCTTCTGCCGGTTTTTTTGCATTTTCAGTGGCTAAATCAACTTTGTTTTCATTGGGCAAGGTGAGTCCCCCTTCCGCGAAGATCAATAATTATAACAGAAATAAATATGCGGTTGATATTTTGTTTGTATTCTTACGACTGCATGGGAATATACGGATCCCCCATTTCCGGCAATAGTTTAGTATAAGATCCATTGCGTAGGAGAAGATAATTTTGATGAAAAAAGGAGGGATCATTTCTTAATGAATATGCAACCGCTAGCGCCGCACGAATCGATGGAACTGCATGAAGCGTTAAACTTCAAAACGCTCTGCCTCGCTAAGTCAAAGCTTATGCAAGGCTTGGTCTTTGACCAAGAGCTAAAAGCGTTAATGCAGAAAGACGTAATTCAATCCACCCAACAGATTGCCGAGCTGCAAGCACTCTACGCAAGAGCTCCTTTCCAAGCACCTGTTCCGAATAGCCCGACACCTATAACACATTAAAGGGGACGCCAATGAATACCGATTATTTAGATCCGATTAATTCGTTAAATATGCCGGAGATGGCGGATATGACTTTTGCAATGGACTTCCTTCTTCGTGCCAAGGAGGGTGTGCGAAATTTGTCCATCGCCCTGACGGAAACGGCTTCTCCCGATGTAAGAGCGCGGCTGCGCAATCATCTTAAGCAGGGGATTGCAATGCACCAAGAAATCACGGAGCTTATGATTCGCAAAAAATGGTTCCATCCTTACGAGCTGAACGAACAGTACCAACTCGACCAGCTTTCGGCGAAAAATACATTAATGATCGGGCAGATGAATTTGTTCCCGGATGATACCTCCCGTAAAGGGATGTTTGATCGGACCCCGGATGAACATATTGGAGGACACAAAGCATGAAGGCGGTAACGTATCAAGGAATTAAAAATGTCGTGGTCAAAGAGGTGCCGGATCCAAAGATTGAGAAACCGGACGATATGATTGTAAGAGTCACCAGTTCCGCCATTTGCGGTTCGGACCTTCACCTGATTCACGGGATGATCCCTAACCTTCAGGAAAACTATGTTATCGGGCATGAACCGATGGGGATTGTAGAAGAAGTAGGCCCTGGTGTGACCAAGGTAAAGAAAGGCGACAGGGTGATCATCCCTTTCAACATCGCTTGTGGAGAATGCTTTTATTGTAAGAATCAGCTGGAAAGCCAATGCGACAATTCAAACGAACATGGCGATATGGGTGCATATTTCGGCTACTCCGGAACAACCGGTGGTTACCCTGGCGGGCAAGCCGAGTATTTACGAGTTCCGTTTGCTAATTTCACCCACTTCAAGATTCCAGAAAACTGCGAGCAACCAGACGAAAAGCTAAGCTTGATCGCCGATGCCATGACGACGGCATTCTGGAGTGTAGATAATGCGGGCGTCAAGAATGGAGATACGGTCATCGTGCTGGGATGCGGACCGGTCGGACTTCTGGCCCAAAAATTCTGCTGGCTGAAGGGAGCAAAGCGGGTCATCGCCGTTGACTATGTTGATTACCGCTTACAGCATGCGAAACGAACGAACAATGTTGAAATCGTAAACTTCGAAAAGGATATGAATATTGGCAACAATCTCAAGGAAATGACCAAAGGCGGCGCAGATGTTGTGATTGATGCGGTAGGAATGGACGGCAAGATGAGCGATCTCGAATTTCTAGCCAGCGGTTTGAAACTGCAAGGTGGGACCCTGAGCGCATTTATCATTGCAACTCAGGCTGTCCGTAAAGGCGGGACCATCCAAATTACTGGGGTATACGGAGGACGCTATAACGGATTCCCGCTCGGCGACATCATGCAGCGTAATGTGAATATACGGTCCGGACAAGCTCCAGTAGTTCACTATATGCCATATATGTACGAGTTGGTAACGTCGGGCAAAGTTGACCCTGGAGACATTGTTACGCACGTCATTCCGCTCAGCGAGGCTAAGCGCGGCTATGAAGTGTTTGATACGAAAACAGATAATTGCATCAAAGTCATCTTAAAACCTTAAAATATGGATACATGGGAGGACAAAACGAATGAATTCCAATTACGCTTTGCATGAGATGCTGGAGGTTCATGAAATAACCGCGTTCAAGACCGTTTGCATGACCAAATCAAAAACGATGCAAGCTCTGGTAACCGATCCGGAACTCATGCAAATTTTGCAGCAAGATGTTCAATTATCACAACAGCAACTTCAGGAGCTTGGTGGAGTGCTGTCCAAAGTGACTGTATAGGAGATAAAAAATGAACTCATTATTAGAACACCTGACAGGTCTTCATATGCTGACCGATGACGTGATCGCAATGGATTTTTTGATGAATGCCAAGAGCGGAGTAAGAAACTACGCCATGGCTGTGACCGAATGTACTTCCCCCGAAATCAAACAAATTTTGATGAAACAGCTCGATGAAGCCATAGACTCTCATGAAAAGATTTCAAATTACATGGTGCAGCATGGCTTATACCATCCTTACCATATTCCAGAGCAAATTCAGCTTGATCTGAAAAATATTCAGACCGCTATGAACATTTCGTCCTGACACTGTATTCATTCCAACAAAACGCGCAAACCACAATGGTTCAGGCGCGTTTTTTGATTTTAGCCGAATTAAGAGTACCACTTGCGCCACTACCTGCACAGCGCATATGCAAAATAGATTAGTGTGATACAAGGTGCCTGGTGTATGGTTCCAGCAAAAACATAAGTTGCTCAGTAGTTTCCTGCACATTGCAAGGCATAGAGTTATTGATCCACCATTCCAATACTCCAATAAACCCCGAAGTCAAAAAATGAGTGGTTACACTATTTGAAAATGCGCTGTTTTCTGACTTTACACCGATAACCTCGGTTACTGTCTGCGCAATGATATCATATAAGCGGTTGCGAAGCGCGCCATTCCCCAATGACGCGCCCCATTCAAATGCTTACTCTTCCTTTTTCCCCTCCAACTCAAAAATCAACTCATTCGCCATCCGTTTATTCAGTTCATATGTCTTGAACTTCCCGGCTTCGGCAGACAGCTTCTTAATGGTCTCGATCTGCGTTTCGGTCGGAGGCTGGCGCTCGATCAGTCCCTCGTAGTTCTGATAAGCGACCTTCAGGGCGGTTTCCGGGGAGAGCAGGTCGATCATTTCATAGATGGCTTTGGCCGCCTGATCCCTCGACAGGTCGAATCCCGCATCGGTGGACAGCATGAATTTGTCCGGGTACTTTTCCATTAGGGGCACGTAATCTTCTAATTTGTTGGTGCTGCCTGGGTTGTAGGCTGTGAATCCGGCAAAAAAATCGATGTATAAGTTAGGATGTTTGCTTAAGAGCGGTTCGATATTCTCCGGAGAATTATAGGCGTTGGCATGTCCGAAAATGATAGTCGCATCCGGATGTGCCTCCAGGGCTTCCTCCAGCTTCGCGATGGGCTCGCCGTTAGGAGGGTCGATATGCAGAAGGATGGGCACTTGATACTGGGCCGCAAGCTCATAAATTTCAGGAAGGTTACCGTCATTCGGATGCTCGGCCTTCCAAGGCAATCTGGACACGACTTCAGAGTACATAGAAGCGGCAGCCACTTCTCCGATGTTTAAATAACCCTTCTCCAGCTTGTTTCGGACGATTTCTAAGCCCTCCTCCTCATAAATCGGAAACCCCGCAAAAGAGGGATACACGTTTCCGGGTGCTTTTTGATATTCCTCCCAGGCTAATTGATCCGTGTACTTGGCGGTCGGTTCCGCAATACTTCCGAACAAAACGAGGCGGTCGATGCCAGCTTTTCTCCAGTTCTCAATGGCAACCGGATTGGGCGCATCGTGGTTATGTATATCGATCACTGTAAGATCGCGGTAAACCTCCTGCAGCTCCTTGTTAGAGTCCTTGTCTTTGCGGAGCTTCTCTATGAGGGCAACTTCATCTTTTGGGGTGTACTCGGTCAAAGGGTTGACGATCACTTCCGTTTGCTTCGGCGCGCATCCTGATAGTGTGACTGCTGCGAGAGCCAGCGCGCAAATTCCAAAATACCGCAGCTTGGCGGGCATAGGCGTTTCCTCCATCCTTAAATTCTTAATTCTTATAACTATTTTGAATATATAACAGTATGGAAAAAAGATACATTAGAAAATGACAAAAAGAGCGCCAACCTAAATAGGTTAAGCGCCCTCAGAATGAATACAAAACGAAGCTTGCGCATTTATACTGCCTTTACGGGTTCTAACAGATTCAAGTAATATTCGTTCCCGCATCCATCCGGTCTGTCATTACGAATATGTTCTTCCAGACATAATCTTGACTGGTCGGATTTGTACCTTTTGTCCTTCGCCAACTCATTCATTAGTGTTTTCCATGATAGACTCACATCCTCACTGCTCGCAAGCAGTGCAAAAAGACCTCCGGGCAGCACCATTTCTTTTAGATGCTCGGGAACAGAAATTCCATCAGGGATGGTGGCGCACATCCCATAGCCGTAAGGAGTTCCGGTACGGGTGGGCATCGGTTTTACGTTTCCTCCAAAGAATCGAGCCGTACTGAGCAAATTGGACGACTTGATCCATTCCAGCACGGGGCCCATCGCCTCATCTTCCGGGGATGTCCCTACAGCGATACTATAAGCTACCCTCATAGGAGGAAGGGTAATTATTTTGATTAAACTGTTTTCTTGCAAACTGCTCATCCATATATCCTCCATTTCGTTAAGGATCCTATCTAAATTTAAAAAACCATCTTCGGGTTGCTGTTTAAAGAACTTTAGGACCTGATCCAGCTGCTGTTGAAAAGAGACAACTTCAGCATTCCGCTGCTTCACTTCCGCGATTTTATTCTCAATAACCTTGCGTAATTGCGCCAAAGAAGGGTTTGCAATCACGGATTTAATATCCTTGATCGGGATATCGATTTTTCGCAATATCGCAGTAATTCGGATACATGACAGCGCATGCTCATCATATACTCTCCATCCGGAGGACGTATCCCGTTCACTCTTAAATAGTCCCTCAGATTCCCAGTGGCGCAAGGTGCGGCTCGTCAGCCCCATTTGCTCCGCCAATCTATGGATGGAAACAACAGATCTGTTCATTTTCGATCTCCTTTCCGAGCTCTAGGTTTATTGTAGCAGTTGACGCCGCGACAACTTCAAGCGTTTTCTTAAGCCGCTAATCTTTTTTATAAATCCTGATGCGGCCGCCATAACCTTTAATTTTCAATAAAAACATAGACTTCTCTTAACCGCTAATTTAAAATTCGAGATAAGTACAGGAACATTTTACCATCCCCGTCAGGGACGGACAGCGAGGTGTTTATCATTGAATAAAATAATTTGGATCATCGGCATTTTCTCTTTTATTACGATGGTAGTAACCATTATTCTGGTCACAAAGACGATCGGTACCCAGAGGAAGCGTTTCTCCGAACGCAAAGAGATTCTCGCGGAAGGCACCACCGCGCAAGCCGTGATTAACTCAATCCGGCAAACGAATCGGACAGTTGGCGATCAGCCGGAGGTCCTGCTTGACCTGACCGTCACAAAGCCGGATGGCGAAGTCGTTCATACTGTCTTAAAGACTGTCATTCAGATCGTGAACATCCCCGCGTTTCAAAAAGGCAAGGTAGTTGAAGTAAAGTACAAGACGATAGGCAACGAGCAAAAGTTCGAGGTCGTAGACGCCTATTTACCTTAAAAAAAAATAGCCCGAGCGTTGTCTTTTAACGCCGGGCCACTCTTATTTATCTTAAACCTCCGCGCACGGGCTCATGAAAACTGCCAAAAGCCGGCTACAGGTGTTTGAATTTTCTCCGTACCAAAGTTCGCGATAATATATAAGGCTCCAAACCCGAAAGGATAACTCCAGTCCTCCTGAAGCAGAGTATCGGGATAACCGTCTTCGTCTACCTGAAAGAAGAAAGACAACGATTCTTCATTCAAATCCTTGAAGTAATAGTCCTCTTCTTGAATCAGTCTCGGGTTCCCGCCCAGCTTGATGAAAAAGGACTGATCCCTAGCTGTCTTATCATCGTTCAATACCCCATCTGAAATGGCATGTCTGACCAGCCCGGGGTGAGTAAAGCGGTCTTTGGCGCTCTCTGCTGAAGCCGGATGCTCGAACACCTTGATCGAACAATGGGGATACATATTGTTGTCCAAATAATCCTCATATTCAGCGGGAATAAAGATGGAAATCATGCTGCCAGGCTTGAAGGGATTCAATAAACTTAGGTAAAAGTAATAGGTTTGGTCCCCTTCATGAATGTCTTGATCATCAAAATAGGCAGGCGCATTTCCGCCGACCCAGCTTGCACTATTTTCCGATACCGGACCCGGAATCGCTTGATACAGCATACACGCTGTTCTCTTTGCAAACATGTCCGTGAAGTAGTCCATAACCTTCTCCTTCCCAAGTCAATGAGTGTCCGTAACCGTGAAATGTTACGCTAAAAACTCGGCCAAATCGATTTCGCGCTTCTCATATTCCGCACCAATATTTTTCAATTGGGCCTCCACGTTTGCGGCACCCTGTTCAATCCCTTTATACACTAACAAAGGCACGTCCGATAAATAGGATCTCGCTTGCGGAATGTCGCAGGAGAAAGCTTTTTTGATGAACAACAAGGTTTTAAGCTTGTCCTTGCCTTCCCCTGTAATGAATACTTTGCAGTAATTGTATGATACTTCTTCATCAAGATCGCCATCGAAGCCTCGCGGTAATAAGGTGCTGCGAAGAAACTCCGCCAAACTGTCATATGCAATTTCAAAGTCCCATCGGCCCGTACCGTGCATCGCCGTATAAACGACGGTATCGCCTCTGGACAAATCGAGACAGTAGGGGTCGCCCTCATCCGAAGCAATGACAAGATGATGCTCAGGCCAATCCGAAATGGGTTCCTTCGTAACGGGATTATAGTTGTACCCCCATTGCCCCCCTGGCAGTTCCTTTGCCCCATAAATATCCAAATTAATATATTCGTCCGTGCTCCAGCCTACCGATTCGGGAATATAATTTCGTAAGAAGTAGGCATATTCCTCAGGCAAGCGCCATGTGTCGAAAACGGTGCGCAGGTCTTCTGCCTCGGCTTCCGTCCCAAGCTGCATGGGGTACTTCGCGTAAAATTCGGGATCTTGCTTGCGCATAGCTTCTAAAGTTGTCCGCATCTTCTCGATGACGTCATCGATTTCCTGGTATTTCTTCTCCAAAACTCATCCTCCTTTTCGGCAGATTCATTTGCACTATTCCGCAGTTGAATCATTCATATTCCGGTCCATAATTGTCGTTATTCTCATACCTAGGATACATCGATTTAGCAATCTTTTACAACTGCCTATCGACTCTATGGACCGGAATACAAAATCACAAATCAGAGATGAGATCCGCCGCTGGCATCTATGCATTGGCCGGTTACCCAGCGGCTGTCCGGTGAGGCAAGGAATGCAGCAATGTCCGCGACATCTTCGGGTTCTCCCCATCGATTAAAGACGGAAAGACCGGCCGCAAACTGTTGTCCCTGAGGATCTTGCAGCGTACCTGCATTCATTTCCGTGTTAATGATCCCGGGCTGAATGGCATTGACCGTAATATGGCGGCTTCCCAACTGTTTGGCCAGAAGAAGCGTAAACGTATCGATCGCCCCTTTTGACATACTGTAGGTGAATACGCTTGGAGATGCCGCCCTTGTCACGAAAGAGGAAATATTAATAATGCGTCCTCCGTCATTTAATCGCGGTAAAGCTTGCTGCGTAACGAAAAGCGGGGCTTTGACGTTAATCTTCATAACCTCGTCGAAAGATTGTTCCGTCGCCTCCTCCAGGCCCATGATTTGGCCGATTCCGGCATTGTTGACAAGAATGTCGAACCGGTGATCTTGGCCCCTATGTTCCTTGACGGCATGATCGAATGCTGCAAACAGCTCATGTACGCCTTCCAGCGTACTCAGATCAGCACCGATTGCGCACGCCTGCCCTCCGTTTGACTCAATCTGACGAACGACGTCCTCTGCTTCGTGTATTCTTGTTCCATAGTGAACGGCGACAAAGGCGCCCTCCGCGGCCAGACGCAATGCGATGCTGCGGCCAATTCCCCGGCTTGCTCCGGTGACCAGAGCGATTTTACCCTTCAAAATACTCATTGATTCAACTCCTTTGCTGGATTTGAATATAGGTATACCACGGGGTAAGATTTGAAATGTTGCTGTCTAATTCCGTTAAGAATGCCCGCAAAAAAAATATGCATTTGCTTAAAAAAAATTCTTGCTCATTAATCCCTATCCTGCTATTATGAAGGAGCATTAATTTTGGAAAGCTAATATTCAAGGTATGTAGGATCTTTCCAAGCAGATAATTTTGACCACTTCCCAAAGAAGTTAAGGCCATACGGACAGCCGGGTCAAATGCCGATTGGCAACTTTCGTTGCCTTATTGATTGAGTTAAAAGCTCAAATTTTATAAGTTGGTTACTTTACAACCAGTGCATATGCACATCAACTTGTGAAACGGTCAATAAGAGTGGTAAAAGTGATTATTTGCTATATAGACTCTGATCCTAACATGATATATCTGAATATTAAGTCCTTTCCATGAAACTATAAGTTTTATGGCTGACTGACGAGCGCACAAGTAGTTTGTCCAGTCATGCTTAAATGCTTATTGGGACTGTCTTAATATCTGACTATATCAAAGCAAGTGTGATGCGCATGGAATGCGTATTTCGCTTGCTTTTTTTGTTGCCGTTTTTACATTGAACCAAATCCAAGACAAAATCCAATTGAGTTAGGAGATCGAGAAATGGGAAAAGCACTTATCATTGGCGCCGGCGGCGTAGCATCTGTAGCAGTTCATAAATGCGTTCAAAACAGCGAGGTATTCGAAGAGATCTGTATTGCGAGCCGTACAAAGTCCAAATGCGACGACTTGAAGGCGAAGCTCGACGGCGGCAAAACGAAAATCACAACTGCCCAGGTCGATGCAGACAACGTGGATGAGCTGATTGCTCTGATTAACGAATACAAACCGGATATCGTCATGAATTTGGCTCTCCCTTACCAGGATTTGACGATCATGGACGCTTGCCTCGCGACCAAAACACATTACATGGATACGGCGAACTACGAGCCGGAAGATACGGCAAAATTCGAATATAAATGGCAATGGGAATACCGCGAGCGCTTTGAAAAAGCCGGCATCACGGCACTTTTGGGCAGCGGGTTCGACCCGGGCGTTACCGGCGTATTCTCCGCTTATGCGCTGAAGCACTATTTTGACGAAATCGAATATATCGACATTCTGGATTGCAACGGCGGCGATCACGGCTATCCGTTCGCAACCAACTTCAACCCGGAAATCAACATCCGTGAAGTGTCCGCCAACGGACGCTACTGGGAAAACGGGCAATGGATCGAAACAAAGCCGATGGAAATCAAGCGCGAGTACAACTTCGCCGAAGTCGGCCAAAAAGATATGTACCTGCTGTACCATGAAGAACTCGAATCCCTTGCACAAAATATCCCTGGACTGAAGCGCATCCGCTTCTTCATGACTTTCGGCCAAAGCTACCTCATGCACCTGAAGGCGCTTGAGAACGTAGGCATGACTTCCATCGAGCCGATCGAATACGAAGGAAAGCAAATTATTCCGCTTCAATTCCTGAAGGCCGTGCTTCCGGATCCGGCATCCCTTGGACCTCGTACCGTGGGCAAAACGAACATCGGCTGCATTTTCAAAGGCAAAAAAGACGGCCAAGACAAGACTTACTATGTCTACAATGTTTGCGACCACCAAGAGTGCTATAGAGAAGTAGGCTCTCAAGCTATCTCTTATACGACGGGCGTTCCTGCCATGATCGGTGCGGCCATGGTCATGACCGGCAAATGGAACAAACCGGGCGTATTCAATATCGAAGAGTTCGATCCGGATCCATTCATGGAAGAGCTGAACAAATGGGGACTTCCTTGGGTAGAAGACTTCAATCCGGTGCTTGTCGACGCCTTGCCTGAAGAAGCTAGAAAGCCGGAGCTCGTTCGCTAAGATGCGGTTCGAGGAATTACCGACACCCTGCTTTGTAGTCGATGAGGCGCTCATCGAGAAAAACCTGAAAATCCTGAACGGGGTTATGCAGCGTACCGGAGCCAAGATCGTGCTGGCACAAAAGGCTTTCTCCATGACCGCCATGTACCCCCTCATCGGACAATACCTGAGCGGCACGACCGCAAGCGGTTTGTTCGAAGCACGTCTGGGTCACGAGGAAATGGGCAAAGAAACCCACGTCTTTGCCCCAGCCTATCGGGAAGATGAAATCGATGAAATTGTATCCATTTGCGATCATATTATCTTCAATTCCTTCTCCCAGCTGGAGAAGTATAAATCCAAAGCGTTGGCTGCCGGCAGAAAAGTGGGAGTGCGCATCAACCCGGAATGCTCCACGCAAGAGGGTCATGAAATTTATGACCCTTGTTCGCCGGGATCCAGATTTGGCGTAAAGCGGGATGATTTCCGTCCGGAACTGCTTGAAGGCGTCTCGGGGCTGCACTTCCATACGCTTTGCCAGCAAAACTCGGACGATTTGGAGACCACGCTGAATGCGGTGGAGGAAAAGTTCGGGGAATGGCTGCCGCAGATGGAATGGATCAATTTTGGCGGCGGTCACCATATCACAAGAGAAGACTATGATATTCCGAGACTGGAAGCTTGCATTAAGCGCATGCAGGACAAATACGGTCTGGAAGTCTACCTTGAACCCGGTGAAGCCATCGCGCTCAATGCGGGCTATATGGTCACCTCGGTATTGGATATCCATAAGAACGGCATCGAGATTGCCATCGTGGACACTTCGGCCACATGCCATATGCCGGATGTCCTGGAAATGCCGTATCGTCCGCCGCTGTTCGGCTCGGGCGAAGCCGGCGAGAAGCCATACACCTATCGGCTTGGCGGTCCGACCTGCCTGACGGGCGATGTGATCGGGGATTATTCCTTCGATCAGCCCCTCAAGAACGGCGACCGGTTGGTGTTTGGGGACATGGCCATCTACTCCATGGTCAAAACCAACACCTTCAACGGAATGCCGCTGCCGGCTATCGCTGTGCAGGAGAAAGACGGCAATTGCCGCATCGTTCGCCAATTCGGCTATGAAGATTTCAAAGTAAGACTGGCGTAATGCCGTTGCAGAGAAAGACTCCCGCTATGGAACCAACATAGCGGGAGTCTTTTTGAATTAGAGAGAGGATCAGGCTATTGCTATGCTTTTAAGAAATCGGGCTTCAAGAAACTCGGATTCGGATATTTATAGAATCCTTCCCCTGCTGCTGCTCCGAGTTTTCCCTTATCGACGTACTCCGATTTGAGCATTTCTGCAATTTTCTTGAACTCGGGATCCCCGGAGGCCTCCGCTTTGGCCAAACCGATATTATATGCCGTGTTAATCCCTACCACATCCAAAATCGCAAATGGCCCCTGCGGGGCGCCCGTCGCTACCATCCACGTTTTATCGATCGTTTCGACGTCCGCTACCTCCCGGATTAAGAGCTGCTGGGCCGCTTCCAGCAAAGGAACCAGCAAGGAATTCAGAATATAGCCAGGTTGTTCCTTATGCAGCGGCAATGCTACCATGCCGATCGCCTTGGCAAAAGCGACGACATCCTGAAACACCGCCATATCCGTTCCCGGATGCTTCATAATTTCCGCCGTGTTGTTCTTCCAAATCTCGTTGGCGAAGTGCAAAGCGAGAAATTTCTGCGGCCGCCCTGTCGCCTCCGCAAATTGGCTCGGTAATAACGTAGAGGAATTCGTTGCAAATACCGTCTTCTCCGGAGCTACTTTTCCCAGATCCGTATAAAAATCGGTTTTAATCTGCACCACTTCGGGAACCGCCTCAATGACGAGGTCCGCCTCCGTAACTGCCTTGGACAGGTCACTGCTGAATGAAATACGATTATATGCCTCGTCCACTTCTTGCCCGGTCGCGTTCAAGTCCTGCCGATAATGAGACTTCAAGTCCGAAATTCTTTCTTTCGCACGTTCCAGGGCCGGGTCATTGATATCGTATACCGTTACATTGAAGCCTTTAAAGGCGGTTTGATAAGCGATTTGACTGCCCAGTACGCCGCTTCCGGCAACCGTAATATTTTTATAATTCATGACGGATTCTCCTGTTCGTTATTCTAAAATTCGCGTGAATCCCCCCTAGTTTCCTCGTTAGAGGCTGCGAATATTCCTCATCCTTTTTTATAAGCGCGTGGGACCTTCCATCTATTGACAAACTGGTTAAATAAATTATATTTAGATCATTCCATCGGGTCAGGAGGATGACTGTGAAGAAGCCTTTGTTAAACCTTATCGCCGGGATCTTATTCATCATCGTTGCGTTTCTCTCCGGAGCCTATGTTCTTGGCAATCTCATTATGAAAATGTTATTTGATGCCTACACAGATTTGTTATTTGTAATGCTTCTCGCCTTCGTTGCGTCTATCGCAGCTTCCGCTTATTTCTTAACGCAATATAGCAAAAAAGCCCGCAAAGCGGGCTAATAGCAGGCGGACCTTTTACAGCAGGCCGAACCGTTTCTTCTTATAAAATGGGGTGAGATCCTTCACCTCATTGTTGGCCCAGTCGTTCAGTTCGACCAAATCCAGAAGGTGTCCCTTCAGATGCGGGGAGGCTGCGGCGGCAATCCCGCCAAATACTTCTTCTTTATTTCCCTCAAAGTCCACGATCAGGAGATAGCCTTGTTCGTTACCCTTGACCATCCATCTTAAATAAGCCTTTTTTATAGCTTTCTGAGTTTTCATGTAAGCCTTCACCGCATCGATCATTTCCGTGGGGTACGCCTTAGGTTCCCCAAGCAATACCTCGGTATCTTTCGGCACGGTGATCTCTTGAATCGTTTCGCTCGGCGTCTCATCTTCAGCCTCGCTTGAAGTCTCGCTTGGTACTGTATTTGGAGCCTCACTTGGAGCCGCGCTTTGGGCCTCGCGTCGCTCCTCTTTATATGCTTCAATTCGCTGCTTATTCTTGTCATCGATCTGAAGCGGAATGCCCCGGTAATTGACCACGATGCCGTCCATGCTCTCGGATAAGGCGATCATATCTTCGTAAGTCACGATATTGCTGCTCCATACCGTCTTGTCGTATGCCTTTTCGAATTCAAGCCAGTCCGTAAATACCGGCAGCCAAGATGAATCCTCTTTTCCTCCCAGGACCGCAAAATGAAGGATGGTCCCTTCCTTCAATGTGGTCATGCCTTGCTCGTTAGGGGTCGATGGAGATTGTTCCTTCAATTGCATAGGCAGCAAATACTTCGCCTGAATGACCTCGTCGAGCATTCGGCCCTCCAGGTGTTGAAGAAGCTGCTGTTTGCCCTCAAAGGATTGTCCGGAACTCATCGTCTGAAAAAAGGAAATCAGCGCATGCTGCAAGCCCGGGTTCGTTACGGGAATGCTGATCTCAGGTGTATCGCTAAAATCCGGGGGCGGTAAAAGCTCGTCCCTGTCCAATTCGATCATGTACTGTCCATTATCCATGATGATTCTACGGATCCCTAAGATATGAAACTCTCCGAGCGTCTTCATGATTTCTTCTCTTTCGAGCTTCTTCATTTCAAGCATCAGGAGCTGCTGCCTGAAATAATCCTCCGCATTAGCGGCATACTCCTCCTTCGAAAACATCCAAACCCGGCCCTCGGGATCCAGGTAGGGATAGCCCGTTCTCTTTTCGTAGGCGATAAATAGCGATTCGGCGTCTTTAATCTTATCTTTCAGCACACCGAGGAATAGCTTGATTCTTTCATCCACTTGATCGCCGGGAAGGGCACCCTTCTCTTTGAAATATTTTGCGGAATGAATTAAGAAGATCAGCTCTTGAATCTCTAACTCGCCGCACTCCTCCAGTAATATATAAGGACTTAACAGAAACTTCTTCCCAATCTCGTCTTTTCTTGCTTCGTTCATCGAAAACGTCCCTTCCTATTTACTGATGATTAATCGAATACGGGCCTTGTTGCAATTCAATCTTCCCATGTATAAACCACTTCTTCAAGCAGTAAACATAATCCTGGTTTTCAGTGTATGATTTGTTCAGCTAAACAAAAAGCGCCACCTCGCGGTAGGCGCTTTAAAGCTATAAGCTAAACTTTAACCAAAGTACTTGTTTCTCTTCCATTCGTTTGGAACAAAGACAATGTGCCATCTTCCATCCGGTATATCTTGTCGCAGTATTCAAGCATACGCTCATCATGGGTAACCATGATTGCCGCCTTATGGCGTGATTTTACTTCATTCGCGATAAGCTCGACGACTTCATGGGCCCGCTTGGTGTCCAAACTGGCTGTCGGCTCATCCGCCAAGATGACGTTGGGGTTATTGCTTAAGGCACGTGCGATTGCCGTTCGCTGTTTCTCACCGCCGGATAGTTCTTCCGGATAGCTCTTCAGCTTCGATCCAAGCCCCAGTTCCTCCAGCAACTGAATGGCGAAGGCCTTATCCTCCTTACTTACACGTCCGGACATTCTCTTCACGATCAGTACTTGATCCAGGACGTTTAAATAGGGAACCAAATTGGATGATTGCATAATGAATCCGATTTCTTGCAACCGGATTTTTGACAGTTCCCGATCCGGTAGTTTGGAGATAAGTTGACCATTCACCGTTACTTCTCCCTCGGAGGGCCGGAGCAGCGCTCCAGCGATAGATAAAAAAGTGCTCTTGCCCGAACCGGACGGTCCGACTACAGCCACGAACTCACCTGGTTCCACCTTTAAGGATACATGATCGAGTGCGGCTATACGGCCGCTGCCTTCAGCATAATACTTAGTGACCCCACTAATCTGCAATCCCTTTGTCATTATTCGACCCTCCCAAGCGCCTTTAGCGGATCAATCTTCGTAATTTTGCGAACTGATACCAACGAACTTAATACAGCGATAATCAGCAAGATAACGGAATATATAATAACGAGGTTCGTTTCGAGTTTGAATGGCATCCCCTTGGGCATAATCGCCGCCGTCCCGTAGGTGAGCAAGATACCAACTACGATACTAATTAACGATAGCACGAACACTTGGGATACAATTGCCTTACTTAAGAATCCGTTTCTTGCGCCGATCGCTTTCATGATGCCGAACTGGTTCGTCTTCTGCATTGTAATTACATAGAAGAACACACCCAAAACAAATGCAGAAATGACCAGCAAAAAGCCGAGCATCATCATAATCGACCCGTTCTCTTCTTTGTAACCCGGCATTCCTTGCACTGCTTCTGCACGAGTAACCGTGTCCGTACCAGGGAGCTTATCATTTATGGCACTTGAATCGATATCTTTCCCCTGCAGCATTATTGCATTAACGGGACCCGCTATGCCTTTATCCGAGCCCGGCGCAGCAAAGGTGATCTTTCGCCATTCTTCCATCGGAGTAAATACCGCGGTAACGTGGTTATACGTCTGATTTTCCACAAAACCGACAATCGTTAGTGACTCCGTCGAGCCATCCAATTGGAACGTATCCCCAAGTTTGAAACCGTCATCCTTCATCGTCACATTCACGATAACATGATTCGGATTCTCTGCAGATAACCCGCTCCCTTCTACAATGGCTGGCTCCAGGAAGCTGCCGGGGTTAATTCCTATGATCGCAATATCAACCTTATCCTCATTCTTCGTGCTCTGTCCTTTAAGTGCCGTCGCCATCGTACTTCCCATAGGGGATGCCGCATTCACCTGAGGCAACTGCTCCACCTGCTCAACTAATTGATCGGACAACAGAGATTTACCCATTGCATTCTGCGATCCTTGTTCAAACAAGACATAATCGGCCTTCATGTTCTTGAATGTTGACGCAGCGAGCGTCGATAATCCATTGCCCAAACCCGATAGGATGAATACCAACCAAGCCAGGAGCACGAAAATAATGACGATCATTAAAAATCGCATTTTACTATGCATTAATTCCTTCATGGCTAAAAACATGATCTGTTCCACTCCCCCATTTTTATATCTGACACATGTGTCAAATTTGATATGCAGATACATTTGTCACTCTTATTAAACAACATTTTTGACACATGTGTCAAATTAAACTCGGGGTTCCACACTAACTGCGGGCCCCTCCAATCCACATTTGGAATAAGAGCTCACTCCACTGGGGAGTAGGGATATTCAGCATATTAGGAGTATTTATCAGGTTAAAGAAGACGCCAACAAGTACCGGAAGCGGAATATCATTCCTTAGCTTTTTGTCCTGTTGCGCTCGTTCAAATAATCGGGTCAATTGCAATTTAAGGGTTAGGTGCGCTTGCTCCACAAATTCCAGGTCATTTGCAGCTGCTGGGGAGTTCGCCGTATTGATTTTATAGGCATCTCCAAGAAGCTGATGAAGCTGTGATTCTCCTACGTAGATAAGAAGCAGCTGTTGGAGGGCGCTCATCGCATCGGTTTCATCAACGGCTGACGCTTGTTCTAATACAGTGACTATTACGTGCTTCATGCATGCGGCAACGATCTCTTCTTTATTGGAATAGTATTGGTAAATCGTGCTTCGTGCGCCAGGCAGATGCTCCGACAACAACTTGAGGTGAAAACCGTCATAGCCATGTTCAAGAACTAATCTCTTTGTCGTATCAAGCAGCTCAGTTGCTGTAAAAGATTGTTTTCTTCCCATGGTATCGCCTCCTTTCCATCTATTCCATGCCCTAGATAACTCGCCGACGCTTAGTATCATGTCCACAGTTTAGCATATAATCTACCTTATCGAGTACTTGCTCTATACAAATTACTCAGCCAGACTCGATACAATGCCGAAGAACCCGCTTCAGAAGATCCTGAATCGGGTTCATGCATAGACAAAAACTCATATAGCCCTTCATCCGGCCCCTGGGCCAGTTGCCACGGACTACTTTATCTTCGGTAATCCCGAGCCCGCGACCCCCGGATGGGTCATCTCATAAGGGTCCAGGATCAAACTCAGCTGCTCTTCGGTCAGCACCTTATATTTCAAGCAGAGTTCCCGGATCGACGCCCCGCTGGCGATGGCTTCCTTGGCAATTTGAGCCGCTACCTCATACCCGATATGGGGATTCACCGCGGTAATGATTCCGACGCTTTTTTCTACGTACTCTTTCAATCTGGCTTCGTTGGCCTGGATCCCGTTCAAGCAATAGTTGGTAAATACGCGGAACGCATGATTCATCATGTTGATCGACTGCAGCAAATTAAACACCAGTACCGGCTCCATCACGTTCAATTCGAGCTGCCCGGCTTCCGAGGCCAGACAAATCGTATGATCGTTGCCGATAACCTGGAATGCGACCTGATTAATAAGCTCAGGCATCACGGGATTCACCTTGCCGGGCATGATCGACGATCCCGGCTGGCGGGCCGGCAGCGTAATCTCGCCCAGTCCGGCTCTTGGACCCGAGGCCATTAAACGCAAGTCATTGGCAATCTTCGACATGTTGACCATGCAAATCTTTAAGGCCCCGGATACTTCGGTGTAGGCATCCGTGTTTTGGGTGGCATCGACAAGGTGATCTGTCCCCTTCAGCGGTAAGCCGCTGATTTCTTTGAGATGCAGCAGGACAGATTCGATATATTTCGGCTCGGCATTCAGGCCGGTTCCAACGGCAGTGGCCCCCATATTCAGCTCATATAGCTGCCCCCGAGATTGCTGGATTCGCCGGATATCCCGTTCGATGACCCGGCTGTAGGCCTCGAATTCCTGGCCAAGCCGAATCGGCACGGCATCCTGCAGATGGGTACGTCCCATCTTGATTACCCCGCAGAATTCCTGGGCTTTTTGCTGAAAGCCAATATGCATTTGTTCCATCGAGGTCAACAGTTTATCGAGCAGCTTCAAAGAAGCGATATGAATCGCCGTCGGAAAAGCGTCGTTCGTGGATTGAGACATATTAACGTGGGAATTGGGGCTGCAAAGTACATAATCCCCTTTTTCTCCACCCAGCAATTCAATGGCACGGTTAGCGATGACTTCATTCACATTCATGTTAATCGAGGTTCCGGCTCCGCCCTGAATCGGGTCAACGATAATCTGATCATGCCACTGGCCGGCTATCATTTCCTCCGCAGCTTCAACGATCTTGTCTCCAAGGGAAGCATCCAGCCGCTGCACTTCGACATTCGCAAGCGCCGCAGCCTTCTTGACCATCGCCATCGCCCGGATCAGTTCCTCATGGATACGGTATCCCGTAATCGGGAAGTTCTCCACCGCCCGCAGCGTCTGCACGCCGTAATAAGCGTCCGCGGGAACTTCTTTTGAACCTAAGAAATCATGCTCGATTCTCATCTTATTCATGATTAGTCCTCTTTTTCCGAATGAATTGTTAAATCTCCCGCAATCGGTGTTTCAACGATTCCCTTGACCTCTTCCAAGCTCTCGCTTTGTCCAAGCGCCCACATCAATTTGGCAACAAGCGCCTCCGTATTCATATCGCCGGATAGAATCACGTCGTATTGCGCTACCTTGTGCCCCACCTCATACAGAAGCAAGTCTTCTCCTTCTTCCAGGCACTGTGTCGTGATGACGACAGCCATTCCCATTTCCGTCAGTTCCTGAACCTTCGGGAGCAGATTTCTCCCTGCAAAAGGCAAGCCGCCGTTTCCAAAGCTCTCGATGATAACTCCTTTATACAACCCTTTCAGACAATCGAATATCTCCGGCTTCATGCCCGGGTACAACTTCATCAGAAACACATCGCTGCACAGGTTCGTATTCAGGGAGAAAGGCGCTTCAGCCTTCGCAGGCTTCCATTGGTATTTAACCTCATTCTTATTTATATAGGCGACATAAGGATGATTAATGCTCTCAAATGCATCATAGCTTTTGGTCCGCATTTTGACTGCCCGGGTCCCGAGAATCACCCTTCCGTCAAATACGATATACACCCCGCCGATCTCTTCGGAAGCGAAGCGGAGAGCGTCGGAGACATTTTTCCGTGCATCGGTTTTCTGGAAGCTGATCGGAACCTGCGATCCGGTAAGGACGACCGGCTTATCCAATCCCTGGAGCATATAAGATAGCGCCGACGAGGTATAAGCAAGCGTATCCGTCCCATGGGTGATAACAAATCCGTCGTAGTCGTCATAATATTTATAAACCGCCTCAGCAATAGTTACCCAATCTTCGGGCTGAAGATTGGTACTATCCTGGTTCATTAAGATTTTTCCGTCAATATGGAGGCCGCTGGACAGCTCGGGTAAGTAGTCAAGCAACTCCTCGACCGACAGCCCCGGCACAAGTCCTTCGTTTCCTTCCACCGATGCAATGGTTCCGCCCGTAGCCAGTAATAATATATTTTTCATTCGCAACCTCTCCATTACGGGATAATGATCAACTTCCGCAAAACGCGTATTTATACTAGTAATTATAGATTTAATTTTGTAGAAATCAAGATAATGTACTCGTTTCGCGCACTTTTTCTGGTCTAGCGTATCAAGCTTATGCTATGATAATGATGCCAAAATTTTAAATCATGGGGTTTGAGAGCATGCTAGAACATTTATCGGAGTTAAGAAAAAAGAGAAAATGGTCCTTGCAAGAGACCGCCGACCAACTCGGAATTGCAAAAAGTACTTACGCCGGATACGAAACCGGGTACCGTGAGCCTTCGCTTCAATCGCTGCTGCAAATGGCCGATTTATTTGAGACTACAGTAGATTATATTCTCGGAAGAACGGAAGAGGAACAAGCCGCCGCGGAATTAACGGAACTCCTCACCCGCCCGGAGCCAATGATCTCGGTTGACGGGGAACCTTTATCCGCCGATGAAATGATAGAGTTCGTGGCTTTTGTGAGGATGAAGAGAATGCTTCAGATGGAAAGCGGTCATCAAGGGGTGTAACCCTCCTTATACCTGAAAGGCGATCTGTGTTGAGTTGCAACCTTTTGACCAACATATTCGTCTTGATTGCTAAGGAGGTGTGAAGATTGAAGTATATTGTATTAACTTTAATTTCCATTTTATTGATTACTGGATGCGGTAGTAATACTACTATAAATAAAATTGAGCATGCTCCGGAAGAAGTTACCCTCGAAGCAATTATATTAGGAATACACGAAGGACGACAAAAATTACTACTTACTACGGACGTACAAAAAAGCAACTTAAATGAACTTACCCAACATTCAATTGAGGATATCTTGCGCACTAACGATGCAAGCTTGATTTGGCTGGACATAAGCAAAATTCCTGAAGAACAACTTCAAAGAGATGAGTTGAAAATTGGCTCTAAAATTCGCTATAGCAGCGAAAATGAACAATTAGACACTATGCCTCCTACTCGCATTGCCAAGAAAATCGAGCTAATCTCATAATGACATCATAAATAAAGCGGCAAATTCTAACATTGAATTTGCCGCTTTATTTTACATTGGAGCTACTGAAAATATTACTCTGCTGTATTGGATGTAAATGGTGTCCAAGCGCCACCATATGCTATTGCATTTGCAATATGAGTAAATCTCGTAAAAGGTGTTCCACTTACTTCTCCTGCAGTATGAATACCTATTAGTACATTATTATACCAATAAGTCCCCCCACTATCTCCTCCAGCAGAATCTATATCAGTCTGTATAAACCCAATATTACCAGATGAGTTGGCATTCAGCGCTGTAATTTCCCCACAACTAAAACCTGTGGTTGCCCCTGATAAACAAACATTGTCTCCTATATCAAGCGAGCTTACATTAGACTGATAGGATGTCACCTTTCCATCAGTCCAAGAATATTTATATACGTAATTTGAAATTTTCTTATTTGCAGTTACTTTAATTACTCCTACATCGGCGTAATCACCGTCATACTGATAATGCTCTGTTCCAACCTTCTCCCCACCTTGATATATATTACTTGACCATGACTCCAAACAATGGCCTGCCGTAATAATGAACCTATCACCATTCTTCTTTGCTGATGTACCTATAGAACAATAACCTAAGCTATTAGTAGAATTACTTGCACTGTCAGCAATTAACAAACCTCCAACCATGGTATCCAGTTTAGTTGTTCTCGCTTCAGGCTGCTCATTAGACTTACCAATTTCAAATTTATAAATTCCTGGGGAGGAAAACTTTAGTGAGTTTATCGAAATCCGGTTTGCATTCATCTTATCTTCAACCTGAACCTCTACGATATTATTCTTAATGTCCACTATTACATTCTCTAAGGTGATACTTAGCTCTTTACTTTCTGTTGTGATGTCTTCATATGCCTTCACCAACTCTGCTTCTGAGAAGTCTACATCTCTGAACTCCAAATATTCTGGGGGTACTATTTCCTCAATAGCTTTTCTAATTTGATCTGTCTGTTCACTTTGTATGGAAAAACTCACTACAAATTTCAAACCATTAGCTTTCTCTTGATAGAAGGTCCCAACATTGCTGTATCTTTCAGTAATCTCATTATTTGGACCTTTGAAAACAGTAACACCATTTTCTTTCATCATACTTGAAATTAGTTTCCCATACTTCTCCATAAGCCCATCTCTCTCTTGAATGTACTTTTCTTCTTCCTCTGTAAGGGCAATACTGTATTTAGTTATAGTCTCCCGCGCATTCGTAGAGGTTAGAGCATTCTTTATAGCCTCATCAGAAGAATCCAAGTTGTTAGCTTCACGATATCTCTTATGCTTTCGAATAACCTCCTCGCTAAATTCAAGTTGACGATTGATCTCTTCCTCAGAAAGAATATTAGCGTTGTAGAAATCTGGTAGTGTGACTTGCTTGTCGCTATTACCATAAGCTGACCCAGTAGCAAAGAAAATAGTTATTGAAAGAAAAAGTACAGACACAAAAAGTACACCTGCCGATTTCCAACCCTTTTTAATCAATGTTTACCCTCTCCCTTTTTATATAGTAGAAATGAAGTATAATTGCCCATGGTGAACTTATTCCTTAGTACTTTTCAAGAATTACCACCCCCTTTAAAATAAAAATTTTGTACTTTCAATATAATTGAGTAAAATCTTAATTACTTCCTTTTGTTCAGGACTTTACCTTAGGGTAATGGATGGACTAGGAAACGTTCCTTCAAAGCCACCGCTCAGAGCAAAAGGTGGTAGATAACTTAAGTAGAGGTTAGAAGCACGGGAAAACTTATAACTTAATGAAAATATGGCAAGTCAATTGGTACAAGTGTGTAACTCTATGTCTATAAAAAGCCCGCCCAAGATAACCAGTATTATTTAAAAGTTCCTTAAAATGGAATTAACCTTGTTCACCAAGCAAGAAACAGTCATTTAGAAGTATTTTTGTATTTATAAGCAAAATAGATCCCCTGGTTAATCACCGTAAGTAGTACATACATAGATGAAGTCATAACTCCCTTCCTGCAGAACGCTCACTTTATCTCTTTGGCCTATAAAGTAATCACTTACAAAATGTTGGCTTAGACAGGTATTGGCTAGTCGGATACACGATATAGTTTTCATGTATGGGACTTGCTTTTTCCTAAGATTGGACTTTCACCGGATAGAGTTTTGCACTTCCGAATAAATTGAAAACAAAACAAGCGCTCAGAACGTGATAGTTCCGAACGCTTTATTCAAACCAGCATTTATTGGTGACTCGGCTTTTTGATGAATAAGGACAAGATTAAGTTAGCAACAGACAACACTAATCCGATTTTAAAACTAAAGTAGATCCCAAAGCTACTGCTTGTGTTGACTCGTTTGCAAAACGGCTAAGTTTGCTGCCCTGTTTTGTTGAAAATATGGAGAATATAACCACGATCCCGATCACCCCTGCCACTTGCTGAACGGTTTGGTTAATGCAGGCCATCCGAATAGTACTGTTTCGGAAGACTACCAAAGCCTGCCCGGGGTAATCACCGCTATGTTTCTAAGTATTCCCCAACCTCCCCTCCTCATTTCAGGCCATAAAAAAGAGCGTTAATCCGAGTTGGATTAACGCTCAAACACGGCGGTTTCGCCGTTACTTTGCATGTAACTGACGGTGAAGCTCCCGTACCTGCTCTGCCAGTTCGGGAACCGGGCCGGCAAGGTCAGCATCGCGAATGACATCCTGAATCGGAAGATTCCGAACGCGCGACGCGGGAACCCCCATTTCACTCAACCATTGCGCCAGTTGTTCGGACGAGCTTGCATAAACAATCCGCCCTAAACCAACCCAGCCGTGGGCCGCCGCGCACATCGGACAATGCTCTCCCGAGGTATATACCGTCGCCTGTGCCCGCTCTTCCACCGTCATGTTGTTGGCCGCCCAACGGGCCAATGCAAATTCCGGATGCTGAGTATGATCGCCACCGGCTACATGGTTGTGATCTTCCATCAGAACATCTCCGTCCGCAGAGACCAGGATCGAACCGAAGGGCTCATCCCCTGCCTCCAGTGCAGTCTTGGCAAGTTCTACGCACCGGCGCAGATATTTCATATCGATCTCATTGATCATGGATAACCCTCCCGATTAATTAACGTTGACGCGGCTCTTATCCGCCAAACCAAGCGTAAGTGCCGTAGAAGCTTGAAGCTCGTGGAACAGTTTCGGGTTTTCCGCCAGGGATACGCCATACGAAGGGATCATTTCCTTGATCTTCGGCTCCCAGGCTTTGAGATGCTGCGGGAAGCATTTCCGGATGACTTCCAGCATGACGTGAACGGCAGTGGACGCACCCGGAGAAGCGCCGAGCAATGCAGCAACCGAGCCGTCCGCGGCACTGACCACCTCCGTACCGAATTGAAGCGTCCCTTTGCCTCCAGTAATCGTATCTTTGATAACCTGCACGCGTTGGCCCGCAACCACGATATCCCAATCCTCGCTCTTGGCGTTCGGAACGAACTCCCTTAACTCTGCGATCCGCTTTTCCTTCGATAACATCACTTGTTGAATCAAGTATCTGGTTAGCGCAACACTTTTTACGCCTGCCGCTAACATCGTAAGAACATTATTCAATTTCACGGAACTAACCAAGTCCAAATTGGATCCCGTTTTCAGAAATTTTGGCGAAAATCCGGCAAAAGGCCCGAACAGTAACGATTTTTTGTTATCGATATATCGGGTATCCAGATGCGGAACAGACATAGGCGGGGCACCGACAGCCGCTTTGCCGTATACTTTGGCATGATGCTGCGCTACGATCTCCGGATTGTTGCATACCAGGAAAAGACCGCTTACCGGGAAGCCCCCGATATTCTTGCTTTCGGGTATGCCCGTTTTTTGCAGCAACGACAGACTTCCCCCGCCGCCGCCGATAAAGACGAATTTCGCTGTATGATATTCAAGCTGACCTTGATCATTACGCACTTTCAGTCTCCATAAGCCGTCTTTGGTCCGCTTAATATCACTCACCATATGTTTGTATTTAATATCGACATGTTTATTGTTCAAGTGGTCAAATAACATACGCGTTAAAGCGCCAAAGTTGACGTCCGTGCCGGAGTCGATCTTCGTGGCCGCAATCGGTACATTCGCTGCACGGTCCTGCATAATGAGCGGAATCCATTCCTTCAGCTTATTTGAATCGTCCGAAAATTCCATGCCCTGAAACAAAGGACTCTTCGTAAGCGCTTCAAATCTTCTTCTTAAAAAGGATACATTATTCTCCCCTTGCACTAAGCTCATGTGGGGTAAAGGCATAATAAAATCCTGCGGATTGCGGATCAAATCTTGGCTTACAAGATAAGACCAAAACTGTCTGGACACCTGAAACTGTTCATTAATTTGCACCGCTTTGCTAATATCTACTGAGCCATCCGGCTTTTCTACGGTGTAATTCAACTCGCACAGAGCTGCATGTCCGGTTCCTGCATTGTTCCACTCGTTCGAGCTTTCCTCGCCTGCTTTGTCGAGCTTCTCAAACACGGTCATTTTCCAATCCGGCGCCAATTCCTTCAGAATCGTACCCAAAGTCGCGCTCATGATGCCGGCACCAATTAGAATAACATCACTTTCCCTTTTACTTTCCATGTGGCTCATTTTTAACATCCTTCTATTTAAAATTTGCACCACTACTTGTCATTGCCGCCTAACGATTTTATAAAAAATTATAGCATAAATTTTAATAGTTAGAAGCTTATCGGAGAAAATTGAGAGGGATTGGAAGCTTAAAGCGGAAAAGGGGTCTCCCAAAAGGGAACCCCCGTCTTCTTGCCATCGTGCAAGAGCTTTCAGAAATGGTTTATTCTTAGCGAGGCAACAATCTTCGCATTGAAATCCACAAAGAGGCAATGAGCACAAGCTCGAATACATTCGTCGTCGCTTTACTGTCAATCGGAATTGGGATGGCCGTTCCGGCTACCATCAGCAAAGTTCCCCAGAACAAAACGGACGTGATCTTGCGCTTCCACAAAATAAAGCCTGCCACAAATAAAAAGACCGTAATAATGATGATCATAATAGGGGGCCCCGAGTGCTCACCGGCCGGAACATAACGCAAGGCACCGAATTCCTGTACCGGTTTCATTTTTAGTCCGATGGTCTCTGTCACCAATTGCATAATGATAAGTGCTGCCGTCACAATCCAGGCTCCCCATTGGACAACCGTACTCCTCGCCCACGGGCTTCCAGCCCTTCGTATCAAATCGAACGCAACGACTACGAGTAACGGTGTGCAAAAGGCATGCAGCCAAAAACGCGCCAGATTCAACCCCTTAAGCAGTTCTCCCTCACCAATCCAATTACCGGCGGCCATTACGCCATTATCCCATACCAGCGCCGCCGTCACTAAAAACAGGAAATAGCGGGGCTCACGCTTGGCGTCTTTTCTCCATAAGACAACCCCATACCCGAGCAATAGAATGTACAACACCGTTACTATTCCATAGATGAACGTATCCAAAACTATCCCTCCTTACGTGGATAATAACCTCAATTTAAATAGTTAGAAGCTTATTCGTTGCAAAAGAGTTTCAAGTCGTAATGCAGAAAGGCACCGGCGATAAGCCGGTGCCGAAATGGGCAACATGTCTTCTATTTATCCTTATAAATGACAGGGGCTCCGCCCGCATTTGAGAAATATTCAATTTCTTTTCGCCCGGTTCCATCTTTTTTGACCGCATAGACGCGGCCTTCCAACCAGTAATACACATAGTCCCCCAAGGCACTTACGTTTTCGATTCGCTCCCAGTGGCTATTAAAATTGAGGTCTGTGAAGACCAGACGCTTTTTCACTCCAGTTGCGATGTCCATCTTCCACAAGGATTGCGTCCACTTTTTCGATTGATTATCTTCCGTGTAATAAATTGTTCCTCCGCTAATATCAAAAATCTCTACTGCGGATTCACTCATCTTGCCAACCGCCCTTTTTCCTGAACCGTCCAAATTCATCTCTCTCATCGTCTTGGTTTTAGCATCCATGTAGTAAATTTTGTTGTCGGAAATCCTAGAGTCCGCTACATCGGCATCACCGGTCAGCTTCTTTTTGCCGCTTCCGTCCATCTTCATCCGGTACAGTGTCCAGCGGTTGTTTTCATAGTAATTGTAGTAAATCCAATTGTTCTGAACATACTTCAAGAAGCAATCCGCCTGTGACAGCTTCGTTTTCTTCCCATTCTGAAGCTTGAAAATAGCATAATTGCCTTCATTGGAATAATCGGTGAACCAGATGACGTCATTATCGATATAAGCTGCTTCCTTAAATAAGTTGCCCTTGCCAATCACACGCTGCGAACTCTCACCGTAATTGATTTTAGCGATTTTACCGTCCACACTATTAAAATACATATCTCCTTCATGACCTATCGCCAAATAGTACCTCTCTGAATCCGAAATTTCAAATTTCTCAACCTCGCCCTGAACGGTGGTTCGATAATATTCATTCGTTGACCCATAAATATGTCCTATGTAATAGAAACGTCCATCCGTATTGACGAGACGCAGTGCAGACTGATCTCCAACCTCAAACTTGTGATAGCTCCCGTCACCATACAAATACATAAAAGAAAGATCGGAGGCGTAAATTATTTTCGGCCTCAACTCTTGTTCCAGTGAAGCCAGCTTCTCTTCCGTGATTTGATGATCCCCATCGCTGATAATGATCATTCCGTTGTTAAATGTCAGCTTCTTTTGAAACAGATCCTCGACCACGTTCCGCAAAGGCAGGTACGTCGTGCCGTTCACTACTTTGGCTGTAGTGCTCATTACGATCTTTTGATTATTTATGTAGAGAGCTGTATCGCCAACCCGCGTTTTGCCGGTCCGGCCATTTACCGTAATCGTGATTTCCCCCGTTTTCGAATTAAAAGACAACTGTGCACCCAGCTTGTCCGATAAAAAACGCAGAGGTACAAAAGTATTGCCTTGATCAACAAAGGGCGTTATCTCCGGATTAGCCATGTCGATCTTGGTCAACTGTCCATTGACATAGGCTTTGGAGCTGTCGACGTACAATAGGATAGCTTGATTCAAAGCTGTCTCGGAACCGGCGTCAGACTGTTCCACTGACGAGCTGTCCGTGACGGCAGATTCCTGTGCGGCAACGAGACTGTTCCCCATGCAGCCAACCAGTAAACTCACTGTAATTAACACTTTTTTAAACATCCTGTATTTCTTCCCTCTATGAACCATTCCTCAATCCCCTTCCCAGTCTTGTTATTACTTCCAAACTTTAGGATACAACAGCTTGCAAAACGATTCTATCCTCTTCTTGTCCCAAAACAAAAAAAGAGCCCCTTAAAGGGACTCCATTTCTTTCGAATATCGTTTATGAGAATTGAACTGTGCTCAGCGATACTTTGCCATTCAGAACGAGGTATACGTCCTGGCGTCCGCTTACACCGCTCACTTCGGTGCTGTAATCCCGCCATTCCTGCGCTCCGCCGGCTTTCAGCTCGGCCCGGCCAGCTAGCGGACCGTCCGGACTCTGCAGCCGGATCTCGATAGAGCCCGCCGTCTGACTGGCAGCGCGCAGCTTCACCGTGTTCGCGCCTGCGCCAAACTCGGCGTCTTCAAAAGCTATCCAGCCGGATTGCCCCGACACCTCGGCGGCGCTGCCGCCTTCCCGGCATTCGCCGATCAGCACGCCTTCGTAGGCGTCATAGTTGATCGCCTTCACCGGCTGCGTCAGGTCACGCGGTGGGATGGTCTCTCCTTGCACCTCAAGACCCGCACTCACCGGCAAGTTCGCCGACGAGGCCCCTGCCATGAAGGTATACGTGCCGTTCTCGATGCAGAAGCGTTCGCGGGTAACGTCCCACATAGCTATCTCGGACAGCGGCAAAGTAAAGCTCACGTCTGCCGACTCTCCCGATTGCAGCAGCACCCGGCGGAACGCAAGCAGCTGCTTCAGCGGACGCTTCACGCGAGACTCCTCCGCATGCCCGTACAGCTGCACTACTTCTTCGCCTGGCCGATCTCCGGTATTGGTCACGGTAATCGTAAGGCCGATTTCGCGATCTTGCTCCGCGGACACCTTCTTCTTATCCAGGCTCAGACCGTCATAGCGGAAAGAGCTGTAGGACAGCCCGTATCCGAACGGATACAGCGCTTCGCCTTCAAAATACCGGTAGGTTCTTCCGCCCTTAATGACGTCGTAGTCCATAAACTCCGGCAACTGATCGACCGATTTGTACCAGGTCATATTCAGGCGTCCGGCCGGGTTCACGTCCCCAAAGAGGACGTCGGCTACGGCATGTCCCAGCTCCTGGCCGGCATGCGTGGTATATACGATGGCCGGTACATGCTCATCCGCCCAGTTCAAAGCATACGGGTAACTGCCCACCACGACCACAACCGTGTTCGGGTTCACGGAGAGAACCTCTTTGATCAGTTGTTCTTGGGATGCCGGCAATGTAATATCCGGACGGTCGACCGTTTCCTTACCGTTAATCAGCGGATGGTTGCCGACGAATACGACGGCCAGATCCGCATCGGCCGCAACATCCTTCGCGGCCTGGAATTTGTCCGTCACCGTCTCCACTTCAAAGACATCAGCGGTAATCGGTTCTTCTTCCCCGCCTGCCACGGACGCAGCGCCCGCCACGTTGATCTCGTTTGCCGTTTCCTCCGCGCTGCCGCTTCCGACGAGCAGTTCGCCGCTGTCGCCCTTCACCGTTACCGGCGTATCGTTCCAGGTCGAGAAGGTTACATTGCCTGCTCCCTCTTGCGCAGAACGAACGAGGAATACCTCTTTCGTGAACCACTCCCAGATTTGATCGGCTGAAGCCTTCACGATCCGGTCATCCGTTGTCAGGTAACGGCTGTTCGATTCTGCGATGATCGTATGGCTGTTCCAGCCCCAATCGGTCACTTCAAAGACCGCCGCCTGTTCGGAAGCCTCGCCGGTTGCAGCCAGACCAGCCGCCTCGCCGTCCTGCACCTGCACGTAACGTCCATTGCGTTTTGCCTTCAGTTTGACGCGATCCGTGCCGCCGGAGAAGGCCGTTTTGCCGCCATGCGCATCCAGCTTCTCCTGAATGCCTTGCAGCGGCGTGATTGCGTAAGGAAGTGAACCACTGTACCAATCGCGGTATACCGTTCCGCCAAGCGGCCCGATCACTGCGACCTTCTTCAGCTTGTCGGCCTGCAGCGGCAGCATGCCGCCTTCATTCTTCAGGAGCACGGCCGCCTTGCCCGCCGCTTCGCGCGCCAGCTTCGCATGCTCCGGCTGCAGAATCGCCGACTCGTCAATCGCCGCATACGGATTGTCTTCCTCCGGATCGAACTCGCCGAGGCGGAAACGGACGCGGAACGTGTTGCGCAGCGCAACATCCAAGTCGCTCTCCGCAAGCAGCCCTTCCTCCAGCGCTTCGCGCAACGCCTGCTTGATCAGTTCGCCATCGTCAGTGATGCTGTCGATGCCGCCTTCCTTCACCGAACGGGCAACCGCCTCCTTGTGCGTCTCCAGGTAACCGTGGTCACGCACCGTACCGGATACGTCGAAAGCGTCGCTGACGACAAAGCCGTCCATGCCCCATTCTTTCTTAACGATCTCTCCCACTTCAGGCAACAGGTTGGCAGGCACGCCATTCACTGCGTTATACGCCGTCATCATGGACTGGGCGCCGCCTTCTTTGAACGGAATTTCGAACGCTTTTAAATAATACTCGCGCATATTCCGTGGGTCGATGCTGACCGATTGGTCGCCGCGGCCCACTTCATTATTGTTCGCAATGAAATGCTTTAGCGTAGCAACCGCTTTCAAATATTTCGGATGATCACCCTGAATTCCCTTAACGAGCGCTGCTGCCAGCTTGCCCGCCAGCACCGGATCTTCGCCGTAAGCCTCTTCGGTCCGGCCCCAGCGCGGGTCACGTTCCATATCCACGGTTGGCGCCCAAAGCGTCAGGCCGTTAATCTCCGGATTTCTTTTATAAAAACCTCTGGCCTCATCACCGATCGCGCTGCCAATTCGCTGCAT
This sequence comes from Paenibacillus sp. FSL R5-0407, assembly GCF_038009185.1. Lineage (NCBI taxonomy): Bacteria > Bacillati > Bacillota > Bacilli > Caryophanales > Paenibacillaceae > Paenibacillus > Paenibacillus sp. FSL R5-0407. The sequence goes on from NZ_JBBPAX010000001.1 coordinate 3,586,122, forward strand.
CAAATCGGTGTCCCAGGTACATCCAAGGCCGATCGGCTGCGGATATCCCGTGGCTTCGCCAAGCCAGGCCATGCCATGAGCCGCTTCCGTGCCATGCTTATACGCTTTCACGCCAAGGCGTTCTACAGCGGTTTGATATTGAATCATGAGCCCCACTTTTTCTTCCAGCGTGAAGCGGGAAACCAGGTCGTTTACCCGTTCCTCCAGCGGAAGGGAAGTGTTCTGAAATGGATAATTGTTAGTTGTAGACATATTGAACCTCCTTAGTGTCAGTCCCTTACGCGTCATTCTACCTAAGATTGACCCCTCAGGCTACCCGACAAATTAGAGGCGTTTTCATAGACATTTAGGGATGGGGGACATTCAAAATTGACGAGCATTAAGGAATTGGAATAATATTCCGATACATCAGGTATAGGAAGTAATCCAAATTCGCTAGAAACGAAAAGGTGGAGGATTCTATGAAAATTAATAGCTCGACGCATTACGGCTTAAATTTATATGAACATTTGAAACAGCGCTCCGATCAACCGGCGGCCTTGGTCGAAGGCCATATTCAGGGGCTGTCCCATGACACCGATACCTTGGAAATCAGTCCGGCAGCCCGGCAGTTAGCCGAGTCCGATATCGTGGATCATCCGTTAAAATATTTTGGAACCGCTCAGATCAATGATTCTTTGAATCGCGTGCTGCAAAATCAGCCGTCCGAAGTGAAGGAAGCCGTGTACGGCATCATTCAATCCAATTTCATTAATGACATAACCGGGGAAGAGACAAGAACTGCTTTGTTGGAACTGGGACTCACTCAAGCGGAGTATATTGCGAAAAGTTACATGAATGAGGACGAAGCCGCTGAATTTATGGATACGATGACGTTTATCGGAGCAATCTCCAAAACGAGAAGCGTTGATCCTGAAACGAATAAGGTGCATTACGTAACCCCTCCGCAAAGACCCGTTGGGGCACCGGACGATTACATAGATTTGAACGACATGATGCGGAAGTTCGAACCGGAAACGTTGAGCAAGCTGCAGGAAGCGATTGCGAACGGAAAAGAAGATTGGAACCATATCCTCCAGTCTTTCGCCAAGAAAGTGGCGGGGCGTGAGGATTGGGTGAAGGAGTACAGAGAGGGGTCGGCCAAATTGCTTGAGGAGATGAAGCAAGGCATCGGCGAAAGCAGGTTCGGCAATACTTCCACGGCCGGCTTGACTGAGTTTGCCAAAGGGATCAAGGATATCATAGCCAATGAAGGACTTCGAAATAAGGAGTTTCTTGAGGACAGTTTAGGGGCTTTTCTTCGAAGATTAGGAGCAAAGTAGATGCGCAAAAAAAGAAACCTGGTCGTGGGTGAAATTGACCCGGCCAGGTTTCTTTTAATTTATCAGGCACACACTATATTCCGGTCAGCTACCGAACTCCTCTTCAAAAGCCTTCATGCACTTGCCGTCTTTTGAAGTGTCCAAGACCGCAAACCGGATTTCCTTAAACAGGGATCCGAAGCCTTCCTCCTCCAAAAGCTCGCGCCACCATCTCGCCACCTTCACCGGGTCGTTCCGGAATACGCCGCAACCGTAGGCTCCCAGGATAAGCTGCTTATCGCCTTTGTGGGCGAAGATCGCTAACGCTAAGCGCATTCGGTCTTTCATGACGCGTTCCGCCTCAAGCGGATCCTCACCCTTAAGCAGAACCTGCCCGTAGTTCACGGCGGGAAGCGTCAATACCGAAGCGATCACCGGCTCTTCCAGAAGTCCAAATCGCGGGTCTCGGAAGAACACCACGTCCGGCGAATAGATGGCATGATCGGTGTACATCATTGATTTACAAGCCCGATTCGCTTTATAGTAGCCTTCATTTCGCAGCTGCGTTTCGTACAGCCCGCTGGATGCCGCGAGGCTTTCTTCCTGAGCCATCGCTCCGTTCAGAAATCCGCCGCCCGGATTTTTGGCGCTGGCAAAGTTCAGCACGCCCACATGTTCTTTCCCGGACTCCGCAAAATCTAAAATGGCCTTTACCGTTGCCTCGTTAGCGACGGAACAGGCGGCCGCCTGCGACAACCGGGGCAGCCCGGCACTTTCGCGTACCAGCTCTTCCCCCCGCTCCGGCGTGATCAGCTCGCTGTGGTCCTCAGAATGCTTCTGGGCCGAGGCGAAGTCTATCCGCCGCCCTTCAACTTCATAGAAGCCTTGCCGCTGGATCATCAAAGTTTCCTCGGCAATTTCTTTTCGATTCATTTATCTTCCCTTCTTTCTTCATCAACTGTTTCTGCAAAAGCTAACTCCGCAGCAACTCGTCCCGCGCCTCGGTCAGCGCGAAGCCGAGCAGGTTTCTGCCCCGCCATTTCACTGGATTCTCTGCGTCCGGATTGGACTGGCCCATGCCGATTCCCCAGATGCGGTCCCGCGGACTGGCCTCGACGAGAATGCGGTTTTTCGTTGATTTGAGATATTCGCCAAGCTTCGGATTCTGCGAAAATTTGGCCAAGCTCGCTCTTTTGACGATGCCGTAGCATTCCTTGTCCCAAATCTCCTTGTCGAAGTTTCGGACCGCGCGCCCGTAGGCTTTCATCTCCTTGGGATGCTTGGCCTTCAGGATCGACTCCAGCATTTCCTCATCACCGAACAGCCTTGCCTTCTCGGCCATCATAAACTGCTCCGCGCAGGAATACTCCGTCCCCTCTACCGTGAACGGGCACATCCACCATTGACTGAAGCAGCTTTTGTCGACGCCTCCGTCTTTAGGCGGCGTATGGCCCCAAAAGAACACATACTTGAATGTTTTTCCCGCGTTATATGCTTTTCTTAACTCTTCGAGATTGTATATCATCGTGAATCCTCCAAATTTCTCCGATACAAGCGGGATGGGCGGTGCCCCGCGTTTTCGGTGTAATGATCGGTCTCCGTCACGAGGTCCGCCACCTTGCGCCGGAAGGCCGCCTTCAGCAGCTCTTTGTCCATAATGACCTCGTAAACCTGTTGCAATTCCGTTAAAGTAAACAGCTTCGGCATCAAGTGCAGCGCAATATCGGTATAATTCACTTTGCCCCGCAGCCGCTCGATCGCGCATGCTATGATCTTGGCATGGTCAAAAGCCAGTCCGTCATTCGATACAATCGAATAATCCGTTCCCGTCGATGTAGCCCTTGCTGTCACCGTCCTCGCCACGACCGCCGAGAGCTCTTCTCCTTCGCTGCTGAGCTTGAGCTCATATTCCAGCGTCTTGACGTATCCGTCTTCGACCAGTTCCTTCCGCTCCCGCAACAGCCGATAGGATAACTTGAACCAAGCCGCTTCGGCCGCGTCGTCTCCGGCCTTAAGCTCCAATTGGTCGCTGTTGATCAGGGCCATATAGCTGCAGCTCATCACCCAGGTTCGCGGGTCCCGCCCGATATCGCTGAACGTATACAACTGCTCCAAATAAACGTCGTCTACGCCGGTTTCCTCACGCAGCTCCCTTACCGCGGCCTGTTCCGTCGTCTCGTTCGGACGGACGAAGCCGCCGGGCAGCGCCCATTTGCCCAGAAAAGGGTGACCCCCCCGGCGAATGAGCAGAATGCGCAGCTCTTTTTCCGGCAGTTTGCGATAGCTGTCCGCCTCCGAATCCGTAACGGTGAAAATGACCATATCCGCCGCCACTGAAGGCCGCTCGAAATCCCCTGCCCGGTACTGCTCCAAAAATTCGTGTTCCGTAAGTCCATCGCGATCCAGCATATCCATCGGGTTCGCCTCCTTGTTTTGATTCTATATAAGTTGAACTATTGAAATGGATGTGGGGCAAGTACGTAAAATGTTCTTACGATCGCTGTTGTTCCCGGATTTCATGATTATATAAGATCTAATGAGGTAGAAATCTGATCACAAAGGCGAACGCTCCGCTTCTTCAGAATCATTTTACTCCCTTGCCTGCATCTTATTCTTTAGTCCACCTTATTCTAACCGTGCAGCTCCCCGAAATAGTTCCGGTAGGGCTCGAAATTGGCCAGCACCTCGTCTACCTTGCGCATGCGTTCCTCCAGGCTTCCCCGCAGCGTAATGTAGGGAATCCGCCTCGCCTTCAAGTCTGCGATAATCTGCTTATGAAAAACATGCCGCTTCTGATCCCCGCTGCGGTCCCACGTATCGTCGTAAGGAATGTCGTCATCGCATAAAAAGAACAGATCGTACCGCTGTGCGTTCTCCAGAGCGATTCGGGTCAAGAGCTCCGGCGCCCGGCCGTGGTAATCCAGGGCGAACATGTACGTCGTAATCGCATTCGTATCGACGAATAGAACCCGGTTTGCCGCAAGCAATGCCTGCTCCTCGCGTTCGATATGTCCCACCGCGATTTCATCGAATGCCTCCAGGCCGATTCTGCGGTCCACCTGATGCTCGGTCCAATAATCGCGTCCGTATTCGCTCGCAAAGGTCGTGTGATACCGCTGCGCCAGCGCTTCGGTAAGGGTCGACTTGCCCGTCGACATCGCTCCCACAAATACTACCTTCGTAATTAAATCCCGGTATACGATATCGCTTACGAACTCTCTGTACTTATATGGATCGGAACGGACCATCGTCGCCGAAACCGGAACCACTTCGCGGGCCTCATCCACCCGCCGGTCCACCGCACCCAGCGCTAGGCTCATATGCTCGCCGTAAAACTCACTGGAGTAGAAGTGTGTTACTTGTTCACCATTCAGCAAGCCCAAAATATACTGTTCTTCCCGGATCTCATGCTCCCGGTCGTTCGAATACCCGTCCGGTCCGTCCCAAGCTTCAATCACGCGAACCGCCGGATAGAGCTCCCGAATCCAGTTCGCCCGGATTTGAAGCGGGATCGGGGTGACCGTCGTCTCGTAAATCACCACGATCAATTCGTCGACCTCTTGCAGCGCCGTTTCGATCATGAACTGATGCCCTTTATGCAGCGGGGCGAACTTTCCCAGCGTTAATCCCAGCGTCTTCATACTGTCGCCTCCTTGGCCCCTTTGTTCCAATTGTAGTAGCCGTATCCCGCGTTCACCAGATAGGCACTCCACATGACGATCATCAACAAGCCTCCACCGCTGCCCTCCACCATCCGAATCACCCACAGCAGCACCGTGAACAAATTCAGCACGATATAGACCAACCATTGTTCCTTAAATCTTCGCACCATTAAAAAGGTAGCCACCACCGACAGCACCGTCGTAATGGCATCGATGTAAGGCGAGTTCTGCCCGGGGATGAACGAAAGCCCGAATCCCAGCAGCAGACAGCCCGATACGCATACCACCCCAACGAGCAGCAGACCTTTAAGCTCCATCTGGCGCATGGCGAGCTTGCCGTCTTGGCGGTTATTTTTCCACATATAGAAGCCAATAACGTTCATGGGAACAAAGAATAGCAGGTTCAACATGACCTCTCCAAACAGACCGTTAATATAAGCCAAGTAGGCATAACCGAAGGTATTGTACATGCCGAACACATAACTCATCAGATTGCCCTTCGCCGCAAGCACTACGCACAGCACCCCGGTGATAAACACCGTAAACCCGAATAACGAATCCTTGGAAATGAAGGTAAACCCGACAGCGATTGAGGTAAACAACACCAACCAGGTTATTTCGAACAGGTTCCAACTACCCGCCATCTTCTTCATCATGCATCCCTCACTTCGTAACTTTATGATAATAACAATTTGTTACTATCAAAAATAACAGAATAGCCTGCGAATGGCAAGAATATTTTTCCTCTCCGTCGCAGGCTCAAATTTACTATCCCAACTGGGCCATCTGTTTCATCTGAATCGTATCGCTAATCCGGTGAACTATATCATCCAGCGATGCCGGGTCGTTCACGTCGTATTCCTCGATATTCAGCCGCAGCACTGGGCATGCGGTAAACCCTTCAATCCATTCGGCATACCGGGTATGCATATGCTCCCAATACGATACTTCCGTCCGAATCTCCATTTCGCGGCCGCGATCCTGAATGCGGGACAAGATGGCCGGCAGACTGCCCTCCAAGTAAATCAGCACATCCGGGTGCGGAAAATAAGGTGTCATCACCATGGCCTCGAAGAGACTGGTATACGTCTGGTAGTCCGTCGCTGACATCGTGCCTTGATCGGCATGCATTTTTGCGAAGATTCCGGTGTCTTCGTAAATGGAACGGTCCTGGACAACCCCTCCGCCCGCGGCAAAAATAACTTTCTGTTCCTTAAATCGTTCAGCCAAAAAATAGATCTGCAAATGAAAGCTCCAACGCTCGAAGTCGGCATAAAACTTCTCCAAATAAGGGTTATGATCCACCTTTTCCAGCGAGGTCTTGAACCCCAGCCGATTCGCCAGCGCAGTGGTCAATGTCGATTTGCCCACCCCGACCGTGCCCGCCACGGTTATCATTGCATTATCCGGTATTCCGTAGTTCATTATTTTAGGCTCCTTTACCCTTACCTTGTATCTCTCATAAGTGTTGAATTATATCGTTCACAATCAGTATTCATCCATCCGATCCTGGATGATATACCCTTCCTCCGGTTTGAAGGCTACAAAGCCGGCCATCTCCTTTTCGCGAAAACGTATCGGCTGCTGCGCTCCCATAAGAAGTATATTTCTTTTATCGGCCGCGCCCGTCTGCGGCAGTTCAAAGCAACAGGTATAAGAAAATACAGACTCTAACGTGGTGTGCACGGCACGGATCAGGTTATCGGATGACCCGCGTCCAAACAGATTCATGATGAGCGCGCCCCGCTCGTTCAGCTTGTCCCTGCACAGCATGAAGAAGGGCTCCGACAGCAAATGAAGCGGCGTATCCTTCTCCGTAAAAGCATCAAGAACTACATAATCATAGGCGAGATTCGGTTCTTTTTCCAGCATGTTTCGTCCGTCGCCAACCTCTACATTAGTCGCGGAATACCCGAAGTAACGACGGCTGACCTCCTGAACCCGGGGATCGATCTCCGCCACCTTCACCCGTTTATCCTGAAGTCTCGCAGGTATGGTTCCGATGCCAAGACCGATGACGTACGCTTCACTGTAGTCCGGGAGATAGGTATCCATAAGATGAAGAATGGCCCGGGGATATTCGAATACGATGCTTTCCGGATCGTCTAAGTCCAATACCCCCTGAGCTGCACCGTCCGAAAATGCCAGAACGCGGTATCTTCCGGGCTCCCCATCCAACTGGGCTGTTTCATAAACCATCAGCTTGCCCCAATCCTCATCTTCCTCCTCGTACAGCACCTGCATCCGCCCTACTTCCTCTCCGTGTTTTATATCAAAATAATGTTGTTTATCAGGGAAATATTGGATAGTATTTAACGCCGGCTATGTTATATTTAAGAAATTAGTCCTATTATTTCGAAGCCATAAACATGGCAAAGGAGACATTATGAAAAAAATAGTTTACTTGACGCTCGTAGGGTGCCTGACTATCTTCGCAGGTCTATTCTCTTACGCTCCCTCGGCTTCCGCTGCAGCTTCCGCATCTTACACTCTTTATGTCGACGGCAACATTTCATCATCAAAATTGCCAACTATCGTAGAAAAAGGTACCACGTTAATTCCGATGAAGGCGGTTCTAACCGATCTAAAGTATACCACGACCGTAGATAGCAAGAGTAAGGCGATTACGGCAAAAAATTCAGCAGGCTCTTACATCATCGTAACCACAGGAAGCAAAAAAGCAAAAATCAACGGATCTGCAGTTCTTCTCTCCGTACCCGCCAAGGCGTTGAACGGAACTACCTACATTCCTTTATCGGCCGTCAAGCAATTGACCGGCAAAGCCATCGGGGCGGATGCTTCTATGGGAATCGCCTGGATCGGGGAAAAGCCGGCGTCAACCGCCTTTATTCCGCCATGGGGAATTACCACGGACCAAATGAAGTCGGTTTCCGGAGAAAAGTCGCTTCTCGATGAAGGCGGAACGGGCGATATTTACCTCCTTTTGTACCAAGAATCGCCGGAAGACTTTGAAGAATTATATATCTTTTACAAAGACCAACTGGCCGCATCGGCCTACTTCCCGGACATTTCCGGCCAAAACGAAGCCTATATATTGGGCGTTTATTCCGGCATGTTCCATAGTACGCTTCGGGATTACGGCAAGCCGGTCGCAGGCTCCTTTGTTATCGACAAGGATATCGATGCGGTAAAACTTGATCAATACCTTACGCTTCTTGCCAACGAGGGTTCCTTATCAAGTACTTGGAAAATGGGAGACACTAAGATCATCATCTTATTAAAACCCACTGACAGCGGATACGCCCTGAGCATGAAGTACGTGAATGCATCCGTTGAATCCAAAGTCAAAGTCGCTTTAGATGCGATCTGACTAAATTAGTCCGTACAAATAAAAAAAAGGAGCCGGCGTTTCCCTAAACTGGTACCCTTGTCAAGGACACTTAAAAAAGAGAAGGCTTAGGCAACAGACAATAGATGATTCCTGTACTGAACAGGGGTCATCTTTTTTAATCCCCATTGATACCTGTGATGGTTGTAATATTGAATATAGCGGTCAATTTCGTCTTGCAACTCTTCAAAAGTGATGCAACCTCGACTATCTACATGGTCTTTCATGTGGCCAAAAAATGACTCCTGCGGGGCGTTGTCCCAACAGTTTCCTCGTCTGGACATGGACTGACCTAAACCTTTCTGCTTCAATAGCTTTTGGTACGTGGGGCTTGTATAATGGCTTCCCTGATCTGAGTGGATGAAAGCCTCTTTATGTAATTTAACACGTCTTTGTTTCATGAGTTTATCTATAGTTTGAGTGGCAATGGATAAATCAATTCGCTTTGAAAGATGATGTGCCAGTAGTTCCCCCGTAGAAGCATCCAATATAGTCGACAAATAGCCTACCTCCGTACGGTTGTAGGGAAGATACGTAATGTCGGTAAGCAAGACGAACCCCGGAATACCCTTCTTGAAATTCCTCTGTAACTGGTTAGGAAGAGTTCGATGCTCCAGGGTAGCTTTGGCCATACGTTTGTAGGGGTTCGGCTTTCTATGCGGACACACCAGGTTTAGTTTTTTCATTAACCGGCGGATTCTCTTTAGGTTGTAGGTGATACCAAATTCATTCTGAAGAACCATCTTTATGGAGCGAGACCCCTTTTTGAACCCTCTCCAATAGAATGCTTTCTTAATCCAGCCACCTGCCACGACGTCGAGTCTTGCACGTTCTAAGCGGGCGTCTGCAGCCTTTACATAGCTGTAATACCCCGAACGAGATACGTTAAGGAGTTTACAAAGATAGCGAGTCATACGCCCAAGGCCTTGGTCTACGGCCTCTGCAATTAACTCAAATAATTTAGTTTTGCTCAGATTCATTCCTTTTGCTACCAACAACCTTTCGTTCGAGTCTAGCTTTTTTAGTAGTTCAAGTTGGGACTCCAGGAGTTTGATCCGAGCATCTTGCTTGGCAATGACCTCCTCTTGCGTCAGTTCTCGCTGCAAGGGACGCCCCGAGCTGCCTTTACGAGAATCCGTTAAGCCAACGATTCCATCGCGTTTATACGCTCTCCGCCAACGATCAGCACACTGTTTTATACGACTCATCCCTATGACATTTACATCAAATCCATTGGCCTCAAAAATCTCCCTAGGCGTTTTTTGTAACATATTTTGATCGATGAAAAGCTGCTTAAATTCATCTGAATAAGTTATGGCCTTCGCACTTACATTCACCACGTACTTGTTTTGTGATAGGACCTCACGGTCCTCTTCGGTAAATCTCTTCTTGCTCATGCAATCCCCCCCCGATGCTTATTCCAGTATACAAAAAGGTACCCACAGCCTGAACACCTTTTTTCAAAGTGTCCAAACTATGGGTACCAGTTTACCCGCCGGCTCCTTCTTTATTTCCTATTGCATCTCGTTCTCGATCCGCTGCATGAACTCTTCGGCCGCGCTGTAACCCAGTTGCTTGAGATACCAATTGTTAGCCGCTGCCTCGATCAAACCGGCTACATCGCGCCCAGGCTGAAGCTGGACTTCGATATGCGGAATTTGAACTCCGAGGTATTCGGTGAACTGAGGCACTACCTCCAGCTCGTTATTCAGGGAGTTCTCCTGCCACGGGGCAAGCTCAATATCGAGCACGATTCGCGTTTCGTCCTGAAACGCCCTGCGCCCGTATTGGCGTACGACGTTGATCAGCCCAATGCTTCGAAGCGCAAGGAATTCGCGTGTTGTCTCGTTATGCGTACCCAGAAGTGTGGCCGGGCCAAGCTTTTTGAGCACCACAATATCGTCGGCCACGAACCGGTGGCCTCTGCGGATGAGCGTATGCGCTGTCTCGCTTTTTCCGATTCCCGATTTGCCTCTGAGCAGAATGCCTATGCCCGATACGTTCACGCATACCCCGTGAATGGATATTTCGGGAGCCATCGCCTTCACCAGATACCTGTCCAGCTTGGCGATAAATTCGGTGGTCGTCTCCGGCGTCCGCAGCAGCGGAATGCCCTCCTGATCGCAGAACAGCTTCAGATAGGGAATCTCCTGCTGTCCTGACGTCACAATAAAGCACGGCGGATGGTATTTGACGATATTCCCGATATGCAGCTTGCGTTCCTCTATACTCAGCGTAAGTAAATAAGTAATTTCCTTGCGGCCGAGCACCTGCACCCGCTCCATAGGAAAGAAATCGAAATACCCGACAAACTCCAGTCCAGGCCTATGCGTCCGCGGACGGGTAATCGTCCGGTCCATTCGGCTGGCTCCCGCAAGCACTTCCAATTGGAACGTTTCCGTAAGACTTTGAACGGTGATCGACTTCATATTGTTCTCCTCCTGCAACTAGGGCGTACCCGGAATGCACCTGGTCATCTTACATTTATTTCAGTTCTACTCTCTGGAAAGCGAATCCTGCAATCGGGGTAAAATCGTTCTTAATTCTAGCAAATCATCAATGACGATGTCAGCCCGGGAAAGCTCGCTGGCTTGCGCAAAGTCAAAATTACAACCTATGGCTACTAACCCATTGTCCTTGGCTGCCTTTATATCCGAAAGCCGATCTCCCACTACCGCTGCATTCGTTATACCATATTTTTTTATAATATACCGGACTAAGTCTGACTTATTCAAGGATTCGATATGCTGGATACTGAATGTTTCGGTCACCCAGTGGTCCAAATCGTAATAATTCACAATGGCATTTAAATAGTCCGCTAACCCATTACTGGCTATGTAGATCGAGCAATTATTCTCTTTTGCAAAAGTGAAAACTTCCTTCACGTTAGGATAAAGAGCACCCTTTCCCCTTTTGATATTCTCAATTAACCTCTCCAGAAAATAAGCATCGGTCTTCTTCCGCACTTCATTGGAATGATGAGGTAACAAAGTTTCCCATACCTTCGGAAGGGGTACGCCCATAATTTGACGGTATTGATCGAGCGGGGTTGCCCGATCCCATTTATTTAGCGCACGCAAATGGTTAAACGTATCCTCCAGGGACCATTCCAGGATTTTATCGGTTTGAAATAACGTGCCATCCATATCGAAAATGATTGATTGCAGCATGGTTCCTCCCTAATCGTAATATAATCCTTTGGCCATTTCCATAACAGAAGACATTCCTCCAGGGGGCATTGTCGTATCCGAAGCGGTGCGATTTGCGCCGTCATTCCAATTATAGTAAACGATAAAATCCCTTTCTATATGAGTAATCAACGATATCAATGCACAAAACCAAGAGTTAAGGACGCTTCCAAATTTTCCATTGACAATTAACTCAAGCGATTATATATTTATTGACATTGATAATCATTATCAAATGGACAATAGAAACTAAATCTTATATAAGGAAGGGTACAATTCATGAAGCAGAAACAAGGGTTCCCCTTAAAAACATTATTATTTTCGTTTGCGTTTATACTCGTCCTTGCCGGTTGTTCCGGAGAGAAAACAAGCACTAATTCTACACCATCCGCAGCTGCGAACAATTCGGCGAATAGTTCAACAAACACCGAACCGCCGGCCTCTCAAGATGAAGCTTCCGGATATCCGATCGTGATCAAGCACGCTTTTGGCGAAACTGTTATTGAGAAAAAGCCTGAGCGCATCGCCACCATTCAATGGGCGAACCATGATGTCGCCCTTGCCCTTGGAGTTGTACCCGTAGGTTTCTCGGCGGCGAATTACGGCGTCCAGGATGACAGCGGACTTTTGCCATGGACAGCCAAAAAGCTGGAGGAACTTGGCGTAAAGGACCCTAATGTATTTCAAGATACGGACGGCCTTGATTTCGAAGCGATCTCGGACTCAAATCCGGATGTAATTCTTGCAGCTTACTCCGGCATTACGCAGGAAGACTACGATATTCTTACTCAAATCGCCCCGGTGGTGGCCTATCCGACTACGCCTTGGCTGACTACATGGCGTGAGCAGGTCCTGTTGAATGCAACCGGTATGGGTATGAAAGCGGAAGGCGAACAGCTCATTAAAGACACCGAGAACTTAATTAAGGAAAAATCAACCGCTCATCCTGATATGCAAGGCAAAAAGGTGGTTTGGGTGAACTTCTCGGCTAAGGATATGTCCAAGTTACATATTTATACCCCTGCGGATCCACGCGGCTCATTCCTGCTTGAGTTAGGCATGGTTTACCCTGAAAGTGTTACGAAACAGATTACGGACCCTACCAGCTATTCCATGAATTTAAGCGCTGAAAATGCCGACGTTTTGAACGATGCCGATATCTTGATCGGATATGGCGGCGAGGACTTGTATCAAGCGGTTAAAGCGGATCCTCTGCTTGGCAAAATCCCGGCGATTCAACGCGGTTCCGTAGTGTTCATTGGTGACGGTACCCCTCTGGCGGCTTCCGGGAATCCGAACCCGCTTTCGATTTCTTATACTATCGATGAGTATTTAGGTTTAATTGACGGAGCTATTAGCAAGATCCATGAATAGTTCTAACTCTCTTATTCCGCGGAATTTTACGAAGGTGCTTATCATTTGTTTAGTCTTGCTGGGCATATGCGTGCTCGCCTCTCTGGTGCTGGGCTCCCGGCTGGTGAGAATTCCCGAACTGATCGACGGTCTATTTCACCCTGATGTCGACTCCTACGGGGCGAGCGTGGTCCGCAAGAGGATTTACCGAACGGTATTCAGTTTGTTCTGCGGTGCGGCACTCGGCGTTTCCGGAGCGCTTATGCAGGCGGTGACCCGTAACCCGCTCGCGGACCCGAGTATCCTGGGGGTCAACACAGGCGCGTCATTATTTGTAGTTTGCGGAATTGCATTCTTGAACATAAGTACCGCTAATCAATATATATGGCTGGCTTTAGCCGGGGCTGCGATTACTGCAGTGTTCGTATTCGGAATTGGCTCAATGGGGCGTGGAGGTGCCACGCCCATTAAGCTTATTCTGGCGGGCGCCGCTACAAGCGCTGCCCTTTCTTCCTTGGTTACGGCCATCATGATTCCGCGTTCTTATGTCATGGATCAATTCCGGTTTTGGCAAGTGGGAAGCGTCGGTTCGGCAACCTGGAGCGGGATTGCTACGTTTATTCCGTTTTTGGTCATTGGGGTATTAACCGCGATCCTTACCGCTCCTGCTCTGAATGCACTGGCACTGGGGGATGAAGTGGCTGCCGGACAAGGCGTTCGAACCGGAACGCTGAGACTGGTTGCGGCTCTGGCCGGTGTTCTCTTATGCGGTGCTACCACTGCGCTTGCAGGGCCAATTGGTTTTATCGGACTTTTATCCACCCATGTCATACGGCTGATTCTTGGCCCCGACCTGCGTTTCGTTATACCCATGTCAGCTATTTCGGGAGCGATCATTTTGACGATATCCGATGTATGCGGCCGGCTCATCGGCAGCCCCGGAGAACTGGAAGTCGGCGTTGTTACGGCGTTTATCGGTGCTCCCATCCTAATCCTATTAGCCATAAAATCGAAAGTGCGTTCATTATGAATAATCAATCCATTCCATTTATTGTTACGGGACGGCGGCAAAGACGCCGCAGATGGATCCTTGTTACCGGCATCCTTGCTATTCTTGCAGTTGGTCTATGCTGCGCCATGCTTTTATTGGGGAACACGATCTATCCGGTTAAAGACGTACTCCGAGCCCTTACGGGAGAGCAGCTTAAAGGCGTGTCTTTTGCGGTGAATACGATTCGTCTGCCGAGAATGCTGGCAGGTCTGTTTGCCGGATTTGCCTTTGGCGTTGCCGGGTACACCTTCCAGACCATGCTGCGTAATCCGCTTGCCAACCCGAATGTCCTCGGGATTACCTCCGGTTCGAGTGCGGCGGCTGTTTTTTGCATCATCATCCTGCATACGAGCGGAGCGGTAGTTTCTGTTGCTTCGGTGATTGCCGGTCTGGCTACGGTGATCGTCATATATCTATTGTCCAGAGGAACGTCTTTCTCCATCGGGCGATTAATCCTTGTCGGGATCGGTATGCAGGCCATGCTTGACGCCTTAATCTCCTATCTGCTGCTAGTCAGCGCAGAACAGGATGTTCCCGCAGCGATCAGATGGCTTTCGGGCAGCCTCAATGGCTCTCAAATGCATCAGTTGCCTCCCCTTGTCATAACGGTGCTTGTTTTGGCCCTTGTCGTGATCCTGCTGGGAAGACATCTCGATATTTTGGAGCTTGGAGAACAATCGGCGTCTTCTCTCGGGGTTGCTACAGACAAGACTAGAATTGTACTCATTCTGGGTTCCGTCTTCATGATTGCTATGGCTACCGCCACCACGGGTCCCATAGCCTTCGTCTCCTTCCTTTCGGGACCGATCGCGAAAAGACTGGCGGGAGTCGGCTTCTCCAACGTCATTCCGGCGGGTCTTGTAGGCGTTAATTTGGTTTTGGCGGCAGATCTAATCGGACAATTTGCTTTTGAGTACAGATTCCCTGTGGGCATCATAACCGGATTACTCGGAGCACCGTATCTGATTTTCTTGCTGATCCAAATGAATCGAAAGGGAGAGTTATAATGAAGCCGACACATCTTTTTCAAGCCGAACAGCTCGTAGCGGGCTATGAGAATAAAACGGTGATCCAAGACGTAAGCCTGGTCATACCCAGCCATAAAATAAGCGTTATTATCGGGGCCAACGGTTGCGGTAAATCAACGCTTCTCAAAACACTGGCAAGGCTGATAAAGCCCACTTCCGGGACCATTACGCTCGACGGAAAGCCGCTGGGCAAGCTCCCTTCCAAGCCATTGGCCCGGGTAATAGGCATGCTGCCTCAATCCCCTATCGTGCCGGAAGGAATCTCTGTAGCGGATCTGGTTGGTCGGGGAAGGTTTCCGCATCAGTCCTTGTTCGGCGGATGGACTAAAAAGGATAACGAGGCCGTGGCCGAAGCCATGAGAATTATGGATATCATGGAGTTTGCCAACCATCCGATCGACGAGCTGTCCGGCGGGCAGCGCCAACGCGTCTGGATTGCCATGGCTCTCGCACAGGACACCGACATTTTATTTCTCGATGAACCGACGACCTTTTTGGATATCACCTATCAAGTCGAGATTTTGGACCTGCTCACCGATCTGAACCGGAAACACGGAACCACGATTGTCATGGTTCTCCATGACATCAACTTGTCCGCGCGTTATGCCGACCATATTTTTGCGCTTCATCAGGGAAAGCTTGTCGCTGAGGGCGAGCCGTCAGAGGTCATTACAAGCACCTTGGTTAAGGACATTTTCGGACTGGATTGCACCGTGATCGAAGATCCGATTTCGGGATCTCCATTGGTGGTGCCTAGAGGAAGGTATCATGTGAATCAGGAAGTTTAGAAAAAAGGTTAGGAAAGCGGAAATATAAAAGGACCAGCCTCCAGGCTGGTCCTTTTTTTGAACTATTATCCTAACCCGGCTATCAGGCGGTTGTTTGTGCGGGATTCCAAATCCTTAGGAAGCCAAGTCGTTCTCTATCACATGAACAGGCTTAACGAGCGCCTTCTTCTCCCAGGCCCGGCTTCTCCAGCGAAGCAGCATGATGAGCCCGCGCAGCCACTCGTCAACCGTAAAGGCGATCCATACGCCAATCAGCCCGAACCCGAGATGTACGCCCAGGAAGTAGGCGAGCGGTACCGAGACTCCCCACATCGAGAGTACGCCCATCATGACGGGAAAACGCGCATCCCCGGCGGCGCGCAAGGAATTGATAATGACGATGTTGAATGTCCGGCCCGGTTCAATGATGAGGGAGAGCAGGAAAATACTCGCCCCTGCCGCTATAATAGCAGGGTCCTCCGTAAACATGCCGATCAGTCCATGCCGGAAGATTACGGCGACGCCTACGACGGCGAAGGTTAATATGAAGCTGATTCTCACGCTCTTCATCAGTCTCCGGTACGCTTCTTTCATTTCTCCCGCACCGACCATCTGCCCGACGATAATTTCCGTACCCGCCCCGATCGCCAAGGCCAGAGCCATGAAGTAATTGGATACGTTCATTACATATACATGAGTGTTCAGCGCCGTGATGCCAATCATATTAACAAAGCTCATAATCATCAGGTACTGCGACTGCCAAGCGAGATGCTCGCCCGCAGCAGGCAGGCCCACGCTAAGAACCTGCTTCGCATAGGATCTTTTCCAAGTCACATAATCCTTCAAACGAATCGGCGCGGGAATGCGGCGGTATAAAATCACGAGGAGAACTATGATTCCCAGAAAACGGCTGACGACCGTCGAAATAGCCGCTCCTGTTACGCCCATCTCCGGAAAGCCCAGGTTACCGAAAATAAGTAAATAGTTTCCTGTCACATGCAATAAGTTGACGCCCAGCGTCACATACATCACGCTCTTCGTGTGTCCGCTGGCACGGATGACGGAGGAAACCGCATAAGAGAGTGCCTCAATCCAGATAAACCCGCCGATGATCCTTAGATAATGGCTGGCGATTCCGATTTGTTCGGGATCCAGTTTCAACAAGTGCAGAAGGGTCTCTCCGAAAAACAAGAGGGTCATACTGACGAGGATGCCGAAGATCAGGTTCATCGTAATGGCCATCGCCGAGATGCGGCTTGCTTCTTTTTCACGCCCGGCACCGATATACTGGGAGACCGCAACGCTCGTGCCGATGCCGACAAACCCGAACATCAAAATGCAGAAGTATATAATTTCATTGGCCAAACCTACCGCACCTGTGGCCTTGTCGGAAATGCGGCTTAACATAAACACGTCAACCGTGCCCAGCATCATCCGCAGTACGGAATCAACGAGAATAGGCCAGGTCACGGCAAAGAGACTAAGTTTTTTCCAAGATGGAATTCGATCGGTTACAGTCACGTTGTACATGCTCCTAATTGTTTTTTTGCTTTCGACTTTCCTAGTTTAGCGTTCATTGCGGAAATCGTCTACGGGTCGCAAAAAAAGTCTTCCATCTCCATTAGGAGACGAAAGACTTTATCTTATTTGGTACTCAGATTAATGCGCTTAGCATCTGATTATTTTACGGCGATGACTTCGATTTCAACAAGACCGTCCTTCGGCAGCTTGGCTACTTCAACGGCACTGCGTGCAGGGTAAGGTTCGGAGAAAAAGGTAGCATACACCTCGTTCACTGAGGCAAAATCGGTCATATCCTGCAGGTACACGGTCGTTTTGACGATCTGTTCCATACCAAAGCCCGCCGCTTCCAGAATGGCTTTCACATTGCTTAGCGATTGCTTGGCTTGCTCCTCCACCGTCGGCGGAAATTCTCCGGCGGAGTTCATGCCGAGCTGGCCTGAGGTAAATATCATGTTTCCAAATTGAACGGCTTGAGAATAAGGACCGATCGCTCCGGGAGCCTCGTTGGTTGCAATTGCTTTTCTTTCGGGTTGTGTCATGAAAGTTCTCTCCTTTGATAGGCGCCAATTAAGGGACGCCATTTTATTTATTTTTCACTCGCCAAAACAGTCTCTCCACTGTACTCCTTCAGCATTTCCTGTTGCTGGTCCGGGGTGAGCTTGGTAATCCCAAAGCCGGTAAATCCCCAAATGATTGCAAAGATGATGCCTGTCCAGCATAGTACAGCCCATGGCAAGTAGGACAGCGTGGCTACACCCAGCGTGCCGGCCATATAAGCCCCCGCAGCCGTCCATGGCAGAATAGGTTCAATGATTGTCGCCGAGTCTTCGACTGTCCGTCCCAGATTCTTCGGATGCAATCCCCGCCGGATATAAGCCTCCCGCAGCATTTCGCCCGGCATTAGAATCGATACCTGACCGTTGCTGGTAACCCCGATCATCGTAAGGCCGGTAGCAATCGTTGCAAGAATAAGGGAGCCCGTGGAGCGCACATGCTTGAGGATCTTGTTTACGATCAATTCAAGCGATTTCGTAAGCGAAATCGTACCGGCGAACGTAATAGCACTGAAACAGATCAACAAGGTGCCCATCATGGAGTTCATACCCCCGCGGTTCAGAAGTCTCGGAATATCCGGGATCACCGCTGCGGCATCAAAGCCTTGAACATGAACCATCGCAATGTCAAAACCGTTCACGACAGAGGTAACGACATCATGCAGGGTAAATCCCTGGAAGATCAGGGCATTCGCCATCGCGACCGCAGAGGAGATCAGCATGACGGGAACCGTTGGTTTCTTCCGGACCGATCCATAGAGAACGATCAGAATCGGAAGCACTAACAACAGATTCCAATGGAATACCGTGCTTAACGTATTCATAATTTCAGTAACCTTTTCAGGAATAGCCGTACCCGCGCCGTGCGTGTTCAAACCGGTAACTACAAATACCACACTGGCCACAATGAAGGAAGGAACCGTGGTGTAAAGCAAATGGCCGATATGCTCATAGAGATTAACTCCGGTAGCCAGCGCCGCCAAATTGGTCGTATCCGACAGAGGCGACAACTTGTCCCCGAAATAAGCTCCGGCAACCACCGCACCGGCCACAGCCGCAAGGTTGGCATCCAGTCCGGCACCTACGCCCATAAAGGCGATCCCGATGGTCCCGGCCGATCCCCAAGAGGTTCCGGTACACAGGGATACCACCGATGTTACAAGAAATGCGGTTATGAGCAAAAACTGAGGATTAATGATTTTAAGTCCATAGAATATCATCATCGGAATCGTGCCTCCGACCATCCAGGCACCGATCATAAAACCGACGGTGATCAAAATCAGAATGGCCGGCATTGTCTTGCCGATTTTTTGAGCAATCGAGCCCATGATATCGTCGTAGCTGTACCCCAATTTAATGGCAATGATCCCGGCTACGATGGTGGATGCAATAATAAGCGGCTCCGGCGGCAACTCGAATAATACATAACCCAATGACAGCAATAAAACCATGGTGATGATCGGTACTAGAGCCAAGAACAGCGTAGGCTGCTTAATGACTTTCTCTTTAATCGGCTTGGCCATGATAAGTTCCCCCTTATGATGTAAAAGAATAATTTATTGGTTATGACGTAACGGGTAATGTCTCGACATCCGTTCATACGCTTCCTTAAGAAGAGCCCGGGGCGCTCCGGCATTGAGACGGATATAACCCTCTCCGACCGCCCCGAACGAGGTGCCGAAGCTGACGCTTACCCGGCTTTTTTGCTGGATCCACTCCACTAAATCGCTTTCATTTCTGCTGCATGCCGAGCAATCTACCCACAGCAGGTAAGTCCCCTCCGGCTTAATAATCTTTAGCTCCGGCATATGCTCCGCAAAATAAGTTTCGGTAAAGACAATATTGTCCTCAATATAGGAGCGAAGCTCACCTAGCCAGTCGTCGCATTGCGTGTAGGCCGTTTCCAGCGCCGGTACCGCAAAAAAGGTGGGATTATGAATGCCGGCCTGTTTAAGCCCGAGTTGAAATTTTTCTCTTAACTGCTGATTCGGTATGACGATATTGGCGATCTCCAAGCTAGCCAGGTTAAAAGTTTTGCCCGGCGAGGTGCAAATAATAGAGCGATTCGCCACCTCTTCAGACAACTTGGCAATCACCGTATGCTCATGCCCTTCGTGGATAAAATCGGCATGAATATCGTCTGAGACAATCAATGCATCATAACGGCAACATAAGTCGGCCATGCGCTGCAGCTCATTCTTGGTCCATACCCGGCCTGTCGGATTATGGGGCGAGATGAGAAGGACCATCTTTACGCCTTCCTTCATCTGACGCTCCATGTCTTCGAAGTCGATCTCATATCGGCCGTCGATGAGCCGAAGGGGGCTCTCCGCCAATTGTCTTCCATTCAGCTTGACGGCATTGGCGATCGGCTGATATGCCGGCGTATGAATCAAGATCCGCTCTCCCTTCTCTGTGAACCGGTCTATAAGAATAGAGACCGCCTGAATGATCCGGGGACTGAACACGATCCATTCTGCGGGGACCTGCCAGTCATAAGCCTTGTCCAGCCAATGACGAACGCTTTCATAATAAGGCGAATAGAGATCCGTATACCCGTATATCCCGTGCCGGGCCGCTTCCGCCACTCTATCAACTACCGCAGGCGGAGCTTGCAGATCCATATCCGCCACGGAGAGAACCAGCATGTCGTCTCCCAGCTGCTGAGTGGTTCCGTCCCATTTTGCGCTATTCGTTCCCAGTCTGGAAATGACCTCGTCAAAGTTGTATTTCATGATGTCACCATCCTTAATATGTTGCCACGTAATTGTTATTTAAGCTTCTGTAAGTAACGATATACCGTCGGCTCCGAAATGGATAAGGCAGCCGCAGCCTCGGAAACGCCACCCTTCAATAAGAAGACGCCAAGATCATTGAGCTCACGAACAATGTCGATCTTCTCCTGGGACGATAGCCGATCCGGCGGTATGGCCAGCTTGCCGATCACCGAACCGATCATATGCTGCAGCAAGTCGTCGGGATTACCTTGGAGGTATTCGGCTGACGGCTTCTCTTGCTGGCGCGGGGGAGCTTCCGGTGAGGCTAGGAAGGAAGGCGAGCTGCCCTGTAAAATATGCTGCACCCATTCAGCCGCTACCTCCATGTGAGTAACGTCTATGTTCAAACACATCAGTCCGACCAACTCTTGATCGTCATTTTTGATGAAATAAGTAGAGGATCTGAAGTTCTGTCCAAATTTCCCTGTAGCCTTATAGTTAGCAATAAACGGTTCTTCCCGGTAAGCTTCGGTTTTTAGGATTTTCAATACCAGGTCGGTAGATCCGTCGCCTACTTTACGCCCGCTGATGAATCCGTTCTCAATGAAAATAATCGATCTCTCCGGATCGCTGATATCATGCACCACTACCTCACATTTGGGTCCGACAATCGCGGCGATAAAAGAAGCAACCGGAAAAAATCTCTCCAGATAATAGCGGTTGTTGTTCATTTAATGTTTACACTCTCCTTTCCGAATAACATTTATCTCTTTTATCGATATAATAATTTATTATCTTGATAAAAATATATTACAACGAGGATGAAACGTTTTCAAGAGTTAATTTTTTGAAAAAAAATTCTTTTTTTAAGTTAGTTACTATGGGGAAATTATAATAAACAAAAAAGGCGGGGCCTTTGCTTTTGTAAGCAAAGCCCCACCCTTTATGAAATCCTGCAACCGTGCTCTATAGAGATTAATGGTTCCCGTTAATACTCCGGCTCATTTGATTTACCGCACTGAATAAAGCTTTGATCGACGAGGTCATAATATCCACATCTATGCCGCAGCCCCAGTATACCTGGCCATTCGAAGCTTTGATGCCGATGTAAGAGACCGCTTGCGACTTAGAACCGATTTCCAAAGCATGTTCCGTATAGACCAGGTCGCTATATTCCAATCCCAGATAGGTTTGCAGTGCGTTGCTGACCGAATCCAGTCTTCCGTTCCCTGCACCTTTAATCTCCTTATCCCCGTCGCCCGTCCGTACCACAACGACCGTCTCAAAGTCTTCATCGCCGTTGATACGATATTTAACCAACTCGATAGGCGCTTTAAGATTTACATATTCCTTTAAGAAAATGTCGTAAATTTCATCCGGCATCAGCTCTTTTTGCTGGTGGTCCGATACGTTCTTAACGCAATATCCGAAGTGCTCGCGCATCTTCTGAGGAAGATCCAGCCCATACTTCTGCTGCAGCACGTAACCGATTCCGCCTTTGCCGGACTGGCTGTTGATCCGGATAATATCTCCCTCGTATTGTCTGCCGATATCCTTCGGATCGATCAACAGATAAGGAACCGACCAATACTGCGGATTCTTTTCTTCGCGCCATTTCATACCCTTGGCAATCGCATCCTGATGCGAACCGGAGAACGCCGTAAATACGAGCTCACCGCCGTAAGGATGTCTTTCGCTCACTCTCATCTTGGTCAATCGTTCATAAACGGCAAGAATTTCAGGAAGCGTCTCGAAATTCAGCTTCGGATCAACCCCGTGCGAGTACATGTTCAGAGCCAGCGTCACAATGTCTACGTTACCTGTACGCTCCCCGTTTCCGAACAGAGTGCCCTCCACGCGCTGAGCTCCAGCCAGCATCGCCAACTCGGCATCCGCTACCCCCGTTCCACGGTCATTATGCGGATGAACCGACAAAATGACATGTTCCCGATAATTCAAGCGTTCGCCTACATACTCAATCTGGCTGGCGTAAACGTGCGGCATCGACATGGATACCGTTGCGGGCAGGTTAATGATCACCGGATTTTCCGCAGTCGGCTGCCATTCGTCGAGAACTCGATTACAAATCTCCAGAGCAAACTCAATCTCCGTACCCGTGAAGCTTTCCGGCGAATACTGGAATTGGAAGTTCCCCTCCGTTTCCAATGCGCATTCCTTCAACAGCTTGGCGCCGCTCACGGCGATGTCGATGATTTCCTCTTTCGATTTGCGGAAGACTTGTTCCCGCTGCGCCAAGGAAGTCGAGTTATACAAATGCACGACGGCCTTTTTCGCGCCCTTCAGCGACTCGAACGTTTTGCGGATAATATGCTCCCTCGATTGGGTAAGCACTTGAATCGTTACATCGTCCGGGATCAGATCCTGCTCGATCAAAGTACGCAAGAAGGTGAATTCCGTTTCCGATGCTGCGGGGAACCCGACTTCGATTTCCTTGAACCCGATCTCCAGCAGCATTTTGAAGTATTCCAGCTTTTCCTCCAAATTCATCGGAACGATCAATGCCTGATTTCCATCGCGCAGGTCAACGCTGCACCAAATCGGGGCTTCCGTAATATATTCTTTGGTAGTCCATTTCAAGCTCGTTACCGGCGGTGCAAAGTATCCTCTAGCGTATTTTTCAACGTTTTTCATGGGTATCCAACCTTCCGTCATTTTTTGATTTAACACAAAAAAGCCTTCCATCTCCATTACAGATAACAGAGACGAAAGACTGTGACATCTTACGCGGTACCACTCCGAATTCACGCCATACACGGCATGCACTCTACGGATACGGTTTCCCGATGAACCGGTCAACTCATATCCTCCTGAAGATAACGGTCAGGACTCCGGCTCCGCCTACTTCACTGGTTCAGCGGGCAACTCCAAGGTGAGTTCAGTAATTCCTCGCGGCTGTTTCACACCAACCAACAGCTCTCTGATCGCTTAGAAAAGCTTACTATTCCTTTTCAACGTATTAGATATTATTGTCATGCTATAACGTCTAAGCCGCTTTGTCAATTGCCTTTTGTAATTTTTTATATATAAGATGAACTACTGAAATTGATGGTAGGGCAAGTACGTAAAATGATCCTGCGATCGCTGTTGTTTCCAGATTTCTTGATTTTGTAGGATCAAATAAGGTAGAAATCCGGAAACAAAGGCGACCACAGCTTATGCTTTCGATGCAGCTTTCTTTCAGAAAGCTTTTAGTTTCTTCGGATTCATTTTACTCCCTTGCCTGCATCATATTCCTTTGTCCATCTTATCTATTACTGAATATATTCGAGCAAAGCTTCTTGGTTCTTAACAAGCAGTTGTTTATTGCCCAGCAAGGATATGAACCCTAATTTCTCGAATTTGCTGAACTTTCGGCTAATCGTCTCCCGAGTAACCCCGACATAACTAGCTACTTCCTCACGCGACAACGGTAACTCAATCAGAACTCCCTCGCTGCGCTTACTGCCGAACTTTCGGCAAAACTCCAGAATCGTATAAGCCACGCGAACTTCCGAATTTTTCGTTGCGAGATTTTGCGCCAGGTTCTCGGTATGAGCCAGTCTTTGGGTCACAGCCGTTAATAGCTTAAGTGAAATTTCGGGGTTATCCGCCATGATCCGGTCCATAGATTCTTTGGTCAACAAGCATATTTCCGTATCTTCAATCGCATAGACACTGAAGTTATGGGTTTCATCCGGGTTAAATAAATGCAGCTCCCCGAAAAATTCCCCGCTAGTCAGCAGGTATAGTATTTGCTCCTTGCCATCCAGCGTAAATTTCGACACCTTAACTTGCCCATAGTTGACGATAAATAATTTATCCGAGTTCTCACCTTCATTTAAAAGCATCTGCCCTTTACTATACCGGATATGTCTGGTCATTTGAGCAATCTTCATGATCTCCTCATCGGACAAAGCTTGAAAGATCGGAACCTTCTTGGGACAAGGCACTTTTCGCCCTTTTGGATCATGGTTACAGGAATGTTCTTTCATAAGTGCATCCACCACCCTAATTCAAATAGTTTACGTTCTATATCTATCTTCATGGTATTTGATGATAATGAGTATCAATGAGAACAGTATACTCTAGGAATTGGGGTAGGCTTGTGCTCTCAAGCACAAACTACGCAGAAGCACCTCCCGGAATTGTTGTCCTACAATTCGATGGGAGGTGTCTGCGTTAAGGGGAATGTGCCCTATCCGGATAGATCCTTCCTATTCTTCGGGAACTTCTTCGAATTTATCTTGGTCTTCCCCGCATACAGGGCAGACCCAATCTTCGGGCAAATCCTCAAACGCAGTGCCCGGCTCAACATCCTCATCCGGATCTCCTACAGCAGGATCATAGATGTATCCGCAGGGGATACAGATGTACTTTTTCATCGATTCCATGTTGATCGTCTCCTTTATATTCGTTACGCAGTTATTGGTGTTGCAAGCCGTTCTTTGATAGCGGTCATAACCTCTTGAATCGACAACGCCTCCAGGTCCAGCCCAGCCAAGGATACTCGGCTCTCAATCGCTGTTTTATACGGCGCAGCCGCAATGACACTTTCAAATGAGATGACACCCACGATAGCTTGATTCGCAATAAACAATCTCGTATATTTTCCGGCAGCATCTTCTTCAACCAAGGTGGTATCACATTGCGACTCATCGACAAGCCCCATAGAGAATAAGGCAAGATCAAAGGCGTTAAATACCGTCATAGGAATCGTCTTCCGATAGACTTCCGTTCCTTGGGAGGCCATATTCTTGCCCGCTACTTTCCCTTGATCCATCGCACGGTCCCATAGACCTTCTACCGCGCCGTTCCACTCGGCAACATCTCCTGCCGCATATACATCAGGAACATTCGTCTCCATATAGTCATTGACGATAATCCCCTGCCGGGTAGTCACGGGCGTGTCCGCCACAAGGTCCAAGTTCGGAATGACGCCGATGGAGTAGATCACACTGTCACAAGGTATGGTTGCATCGTTGACTTGAATCCCTGCTACAGCTTCTTCCCCTGTAACCTGCTGAACTGCAGCCTGCAACCGGACATCAACTCCTGCTGCCTCAATCTTCTGTTGTAGCATGCAGCTTGCTTTTTCATCTAATTGTCTGGCCATCAGGCGCGGAGCGGCTTCCAGGATAGTTACTCTTTTGCCGGCCTTCACGATCGACCATGCGGTCTCCAAACCTTGAATGCCTCCGCCAATATTCACAATGCTTGATTTGTCTTCAATAAATTCCTTGAACGCCTCGGCCTCATGCAGTTCGCGGATCGTATACACCCCGCGCTTGTCAAAACCGGGAAGCGGCAGCTTTCGGTTCTTCGCACCTGTACAAATTAACAATTTATCATAGGAAATACGCTCACCTGAAGAAGTCATTAGTACATGGCTTTCTACATCGATTTGAGCAATAGCCGTGTTTGGAAGCGTCTGAATTTGTTGCTTCTGATACCACGCCTCTTTCTTGATCAGCACCTTCTCACTACGCAAATCGGCGAACAAATCCTTTGACAGCTTAATGCGGTTATAAGGCAACGAATCCTCAGATCCAAACAAGCGGATATTCCCTTCCGGATCTTGATCCCGAATGGCTTTTGCCGCGTTGACCGCAGCGACACCCGTGCCAATGATACAATAGTTCTTCGTCATAATTTCACCTCATCCCTTAGATCGCGCTTTGCAGCAAATCGGCAACAAAAGCGGCGGCGTGCTCAATTTTTTTCGACTGTTCATTTTTAGGGGAAAATCGGATCCGAACCGGAAACTCAACATGCGTCATTCCCGTTGATTTGATGACTTGGGAAGTGGTCTGTACATTCATATTCGTCTGTAAAAGATAGTCCTGGATGACCTCAATCGCTTCCCCGCTCCATCCGTAAGAACCAAATGCGGCGGCAATCTTGCCTTCTAAATTCATTTCCTTCAGATCCGTCAACAACTCTTCCAGGTTCCCGATGATATCCGCGTATTTGGTCGAGCTTCCGATCCATACGGCATCAGCGGCTTGAATGCTGGCGATGATTTCCGCTTTATCTGCTTTATCCGAATTAAATACCGTCGCCTGAATTTGGTTTTCTTCAAAGAATTGCTTGAGTTGCTCGGCTATTTTCTTTGTATTGTTCTTAATGGTTGTATAGACGATCGTTACTCGCTTGTTTTCTACGGCATTGGCGCTTAAAGTGGCATAGATGTCGATGTATTTCTGAATATCCGTGCGCAAAATATAGCCGTGCGAAGGGGCGATCATTTGAACATCCAGATCCTCCAGCGCCTGAATCAAGGTGCGCACGTATCTGCGGTGCGGGTGAATAATGGCATTATAGTAACCGATGAAATCATCCGTAATATCATAGCCGGCTTCATCTGCGAAGAGCGATTCTGTCGCGGCCACATGGGTACTAAAAATATCGCAAGGGAACAAAACCTTATCCTCGATACAATACGTTATCATCGTTTCTTCAGTATGCAGGTAAGGCGTTTCCTTGAATTTCAATGTTTTGCCGCCGATATCCAGCGTGTCGCCATCCTTTACAACCAGGAAGTTTCTCGAATGGAGCTTATACATTTCTTTCAACTCGCCAACCGCTAATTCCGTACACACAATCGTTGCGTTAGGCGCTCTGCCCGCGAGTGCTGCCAAACCGCCGGAATGATCAGGCTCCGTATGATTAATAACGATGTATTGGATGTCATTCGGATCAATAAATTCACTCAAATACTCCACAAACTCACGCCCGAATTCCATATCTACAGTATCGATAACGGTTGGTTTGGCTGTTTTGAGCAAATAAGCATTGTACGTTGTCCCTTTAGCAAGAATCAAACGGTGGAACGGCACCTCACGATCATCAATCTTTCCTACCCAGTATGTGTCCTTGGCTATCTCGATTTTGTTCATCTCTATGTCTCGCCCTCCTATTGGCTCGTTGTGTTTAACTGACTGACCCCATCCTATCCCACTTTCAAAAAATGAATCAGGATTTGAATCACAAAATGAGAAATTTATCACAGACTCATCTAACTGTTAAAAAAAGCAGGATCCCCCTTTCCAAATGGAAAAGAGTATCCTGCTTTAATCTTGCTCGTCCTTACTGCTTATGGATCATGTTCTGATCCTGACTGCTTCTTCCCTTCCTGCTTCCGATCGAATACAAGATGAACAACAGGACAAACCATAGCGGCGTAAACAATAAAGCCGGACGCGTTTCCGCTGCGATCAGCATAATGATGAGAATTCCGGCGAACAGCGTTAAGACGGCATAGTTCACGGCCGGCGTGAAAGGAGCCTTGAACTTCGATTTAGCCTGCAACTCAGGCCGGGTCTTCTTATATTTGATATGACATACGAGAACGACGCCCCAAACCCAGATGAAACAAATGGCACTTATGGTCGTCACAATTCCGAAGGCCTGCTCCGGAACGAGCTTGCTCAAAAGAGCCCCCGCAGAGATGACCAGCGTAGAAATGAATAGCGAATTCCCCGGCACATGATTTCTATTCAACTTTCCGAAGTGCGGCGACGCCTGCCGGTTCTTGCTCAAATTATAGAGAATCCGGCTTGTCGAGAACATCCCGCTGTTGCAGGCCGAAGCGGCCGAAGTCAATACAACAAAGTTAATAATGCCTGCGGCAAGCGGAATTCCTACCAAACTAAAGGTTTTTACAAAAGGACTTTCCGACGCCGTGAGCTGAGTCCACGGGTTGATGCACAGCAGAACGAAAAGAGCGCCAACGTAGAAGAACAAAATCCGCAGCGGTATTTTATTGATTGCCGATGGGATGTTTTTTTCCGGATTGGACGTTTCGGCTGCCGATACGCCTACCAATTCCACGCCAACATAAGCGAAGACCACCATTTGAAAGGAAAATAAAAAGCCTGTGACACCGTTCGGAAATACTCCTCCATGTTTCCAGAGGTTCGTGATCGTGACCGATCCGGCATCCGTTTTGAATCCCATAATCAGCAAAATGATCCCGATGCCGATCAAAGCGAGAATTGTGATGACCTTGATTAACGCAAACCAAAACTCCAGTTCTCCAAAGTTTTTGACGGTTAACAGATTGAGCCCCAATAAAATGATCAGGCAGATGACGGCCGGTATCCACTGCGGGATATCAAACCAATATTGCACGTATACGCCCACAGCGATAACGTCGGCCATCGCTGTCATGATCCAGCAAAACCAATAAGTCCAGCCAGTGATAAATGCGGCTCGCGGTCCGAGATAATCTTCGGCAATGTCCGTAAACGATTGATAACCCGCTTTGGATAACAGCAGTTCTCCCAGCGCTCTCATTACGAAAAATACGGCGATGCCCACGAGCAGATACGTAATCATGATGGACGGACCCGCCTGTTGAATCGCTTTGCCCGAACCCAAAAACAATCCTGTACCGATGGTGCCGCCAATGGCGATGAGTTGAACATGCCGATTGGCCAGCTCTCTCTTTAATTCCGGTTGTGCCATACCTAGTTCCCCCTTAATGTTTGCATTACTTTGGTAAAAAACAAAAAAGAGATTGGATGTCATCCAATCTCCCGGTTCATAAAGAATATGAAATAGTATTTGCCCTGCTAATAGCGATTGCGATCAGCATGACAAATAAATATTCAGTACTCTTCTGTCCTTTTGCCTGAGATTGTGAACCCTTCGGCGCCGCGGAAATCCCGCAGTCTCTCCAGAAGCTGCTCCTGCTATAGTGTGATCCATAGCAATCATAGCTTGCGAATTATGAAATTATTGAAGTTCTGTTGCCGTTCTGATATTTTACCATAATACTTGCGATGTGATGATTTAATCAGTGATAAAAGTCGCTATACCGGTGAATCACAAGCCTCAACGCGGAGGAGTGATCCCCATTAGAGCCCAACCTTCTTTCGAGGGGCCATATACAGCAGGTATCGGCAATCCGGCTTGGCGCATCAATACAGTAACTTGACCGCGATGATGGGCAATATGCTTGATCAATCCCATGAAGATGGTTGCGTTAGACTCTTCTCTTCCGAAGGCATTCTGGGTTTTCTTCAACGTACTATTACTCCACTGCTCTTGAAGAGCGTTCACCACTTGAGAGCTAACTGTCTTAAAAGTTTCCGCCATCTTCTTTGCACTTGGTACTTCATCTTGATTCGATACTTTCTCCATCGAGACTCCAAACTCCGTTAAATAATCCGGAATATTCGTAACGAAATGCCACGCAATCCTCCCTAACGTGCGGCCATCGGAGTACACCGGCTGCGAGAGCGATTCATCGGTCAAGCCGTCCAGCACCTTCTGGGTTAATGCCGCTTCGTTCTTCCATTCGACGATAAAATCTCCAACTGTGTTATACATCATTTCATCTCCTTATTTCGAATATGTTATCTTTCAAGTCTATCTTAAACGCTAATAGTGACAGACCTTGTCACTGTTACAAATATCTCCTTTTGTACATCAGGGTAATCTGATCCGCGATGTATTCAGCGCTATATTCAGTATCCTCCTTAATCCACCAAATAATAATTCCCAGCAGCGATGCTGCAACAATATCGACGGAGGCCACCCTCTCTGTGGAATTTATGTTCCTTTCTCCTCTACGTTTTTCTATAGAGCTTTTCAATAAGTTGGACAGGTGGGTTTTGAAGCCTGTGTGCTCAACCAATACGGCAAAAATGCTCCGGTATTCATAAAAGTAGTTTAAAAATGTAACCAGCTGCTGTTGTTCGTCGTTGCTTGGCACCTGTAACAGCGGCTCGACTTTCATGGATAAGTCATCAAAGATCTCATGTACAATCTGGCGCAGCAAGTCATTAATATCCTCATAATGCAAATAAAACGTTGCCCGGTTTAGTTCTGCACGGTTGGCAATTTTTTGGACGGTCAATTGGGAAATTTCCATATGTTCGGCCAGTAATGAAAATACGGCATTCTTCAGCATCTTTCTTGAGCGAACGGCCCGTGGGTCGATTCTTTTTTGTTCAGGCATTTCATCCCTCGATTATCGTTTAATTGTCACTTCATCAACCAATCCGCTTCTTCTGTCGATTAGTCGACATTTTCAGGAAAATTGCAAATAGGCATCAATCTTAAATATTGATAAGATATATTTTATTGACACTATGTCGAAAAAGCAAAAGCAACGAGGAGAGGACATCAGCAATGCAAGAAGACATAAAGAAAATCAACAAAGGGATTTTACTCACCATTTTAATCTTTGGCTGTTTCTTATCCACACTTAATCAGACATTATTGAATGTCGCCTTGAGTAATCTGATGGATGTATTTGATGTCACGGCAACGACCGTACAATGGATTTCCACGGGATTCATGCTGGTCAACGGAATATTGATTCCGGTTACGGCTTATTTAATGAAACGCTTCTCGACGCGTCAGTTATTTATTAGCGCCATGGCGTTCTTATTAATCGGTTCCATCATTTGTGCGGCGGCGCCAAGCTTTATGGTGCTATTGTTGGGTCGAATGATCCAAGCTGCCGGTGCAGGAATCGTCATGCCGCTCATGATGAGTGTCGTGCTGGCGATTTTCCCCGTTGAAAAAAGAGGCAGTGCTATGGGGCTGCTTGGACTGGCCATGATTTTTGCTCCTGCGATTGGTCCGACTCTCTCAGGATTTATAGTCGAGTATCACTCTTGGCGCTGGTTATTCATCGGTCTCATCCCGCTTGTCCTTATTGTCATAGCGTTAGCCTTCAAGTATTTAGTCAATGTATCCGAAACGTCTAAGTCGAAGCTTGATGTCATAAGCGTTCTTTTATCCACCGTCGGATTCGGTTTGATGTTATACGGATTCAGCAGTGCGGGCAGTAAAGGCTGGGACGATCTAATCGTCATCCTGTCCTTAGGCATCGGCATCGTCATAACCGCCCTATTCTGTATTCGGCAAGTCAAGTCCGGCGATCCACTGCTAAACCTGTCTGTCTTCAAAAATAAAGTCTTCACGGTAACCTCTATCATTAACGTATTAGTTACGATGATGATGTACGCAGACATGATCTTGCTGCCTATTTATCTGCAGAACGGCCGCGGATTCACGGCATTTGACGCAGGGCTGCTCTTATTGCCGGGTGCGCTTGTAAATGCGTTTATGTCCCCTGTCACCGGCCGATTATACGACCGTTACGGCGCGAAGCCGCTGTTCATCATTGGTTTACTGTTCATTATTCCTTCGATGTGGGCGGTAACGGATTTATCTCAATCCACAACGTATATGTATCTGATGATTCGTACCATTGCCCTGCGGATTGGATTAAGCTTTATCACGATGCCGCTGAATACGGCCGGGTTAAATGCGCTTCCTAGACAACTCGGTACACATGGTACGGCAGTGAATAATACCGTTCGCCAGATCGCCGGTGCCATTGGTACGGCTGTCGTCATTACGATTTATACAGCGCAGGCAACAAGCCATGCGGCGACAGTGATGCAGAATAACCCTTCCACTACTTCCGAGCTTCTTAAATCCCTTTCCTCCATTCTGGGGGCAAGCGACGCCTATTACTTCATGATGATTCTGGCTGTTGTCGCACTCGTCATAACCTTATTTATGCCACTGAAAAACAAGATCACGGCAGAAGAAAAAAGCCACTCCGCTTAAGGAGTGGCTTTTCTTAAATTTACGTTCATCCGTTTTCGTCTCAGACAGACTCTTAATAAATCTTCCTCAACAGGTCGACAACCTCGTCTAACGTGAGGCCAAAAGATTTGTAATAGGAGATGTCGCTTTCCATTTGCTTCAAGATCATTTCGTTGCGGGTTTGCAGCATCTCTTCGGACGAGAAATCGGCTACAAAACAACCCTTTCCTGTGACGGTATTGATCAATCCGCTTCGTTCAAGTTCTTCCCAAGCCTTCTTTACGGTGATGACGCTAACGCGAAGCTCTTGGGCCGCCTGCCGAATCGGCGGTAAACAATACCCGCTTTCGAGTTCCCCCTTCAGGATTTGGGCGCTGATCTGTTCGAAAAGCTGCTGATAAATCGGTTTTTCCGATGTATTCGAAATCGATACGTTCATTTCATAAAATCTCCACTTTGAGGAATCGCTTAACCGCAATCCGATAGGCGATCATGGTCAATGCAATAAATATCACGATACCTGCAGCCAGAATTAATATTTGAAGCCCGGTGTTATGGACACCGGAACCTGTGAATAGGTCGGATACAACCGGACTGGCAATTCCAATCCATTGAGCAACCCCGGCAAACAGCATAGCGGCCGCAATGGACACAATTCCCGCACTGCCGAATTTATACGCTGTCTTGTAGTACATAGGAATAAAGACCACGTTGAAGACGGCAAGCATAACAAAGCACAGTCCCCAAAAGCCCAAATGCGGACCGAAGAAAAAAGGAGTCAGGCTCGAATATAACTGAATATTAATCATACCAAAAATCATAGCCATAACAATATGCAATAATTCCATGATGACAATAACGAGCACTCTTGCTTTTACAATATCTTTTTTGGTGACAGGCATCAACGAGGTAAACATCAGATCATTATGTGCTTTGAATTGACCGAACACACCCGGTACCGTGATCCAGCAAAAATAAAGAATGACGATAAAGTACAACCAGCCGGGAATCAGCATTAAGGCGCCTAAAATAACAGGCAAGAGAAAAAACATGGGGTTTACCCCTAATTTCAAGTCTTTCATCACCAAGTTATACATACATAACCTCCTTTCTCGCGAAGTAAATCATGATCTCCTCGAGGCTCGGCGTAGCCGCTCTAATACCGGAGCCGGAATCAAAGTCACTGGAGCGAATCAATCCGGTAAAACCGAAGGAGTTTACTTTGTAGGAAATCATTTTATCTTTGACCTGGTTTAGCTGGCTTTCGCTGCCGTTAAGGAGGCGATAGGACTCCAACAGCTCGTTTTTCTCAGAACTGGCGACGATCTGCCCATTATCGATAAAGGTAATATAATCCGCACACTTCTCCAAATCCGAGGTGATATGAGTAGAAAATAGAATGCTGATTTCGCCATCCACAACAAGCTCCTGAAAAATATCCAACAGATCGTCTCGTGCGGCCGGATCGAGCCCGCTTGTCGGCTCATCAAGAATGAGAAGTTTCGCTCCATGCGATAAGGCTAGGGCCAGATTGTACTTGACTCTCATTCCTGCCGACAATTCGGCTATCTTTTTGTTCTCATCCAATTTGAATCTTCTCAGATATTTGTAATAAGTGTCCTGATCCCAATTCTTGTAGAACTTCTTAATGACCCCGGTCATTACTTTTAATTTGCTGCGAGTGTAGAAATCAACGCCGCCAAAGGCGAGCCCGATTTCCTGCTTCAGCTCGGTTTCATGCTCGGCGATATTCTTGCCCAGAATACGCACTTCGCCGCTATCGATGCGAATCATATTCAACATCGACTTTATGGTGGTCGTCTTTCCCGCGCCATTGGCACCGATAAACCCCATAATATAGCCCTTTTCTAGTTGAAACGATATATCTTTTAACTGAAAATTCGGATATTTCTTATTTAAATTTCGAATGTCTAAGGCCAGCATACCGTACCTCCCATTAAATTGTGTATGTTGTGTATGCACAATATATCACGGTGTTTAAATCCATGTCAATTAACCTAAAGCCTGATTATGGATTTTTTTTATGAATAGACAAAGAGGAAGGCTATCCATCGCACCCTCGGACAGATAGCCTTCCTTTATATTTCTATTCTTCTTCGTGTTGTAACGGTGGCTTATTCAAGAACGGCCGATGTAAACTGGAGGATAGAAATTTCTCCGTAATATCAAGCACCTGAGGATTCCATACGCCTGTTCCGTGGTCCGCACCTACTACCTTATAGAACAAGACCTTCTGTCCATGCTCTTTGAGAGCTTTGTACATCTCTATGCTTTGATTCACGTGTACTACATTATCGCTATCTCCATGGATGATGAGAAACGGCGGAAGCGTTTTGTCCAAATTCTGATGCAAAGGGCTTGCCTTTTTCGCAAGGTCCAAATGATCCTTGACCCTACCTCCAACAAACAAACCTTCCGGGGAATCGGCAGCATCATGATCCAGAATATCATTGTATCTGCCTAAGGTAAGCAAGTCCGAGACCCCGTAATAGTCGATGACTGCACTGACTTCGTCGGACTGTTCACTATATAGGCCGTTATCATATTCACCCGCCGTTAATCCGGTCATCAGGGAAAGGTGTCCGCCTGACGAATCCCCCCATACCGCTACTCGGGCAGGGTCTACCCCATACTTCTCCGCATGCATGCGCATAAACCGGATGGCGCATTTTACATCCTCCAAGGCTGCCGGGAATCGTGCAATATCGGTGTCCCTAATTTCAACGCTGGCTATCACGTAACCCTTAGCGGCAATATGCGAGAGATTAGGGATGGCGGCGTACAAATCCTGTTTTCTCCAAGCGGAGCCTTGTACAAAAACGATCAGGGGAAAAGTGTATCCGCTGCGACTTGGCACAATGATCTGAAGTCTTCTTTCCAAATCGCCGTATTTGGCGTAAACCACGTCCGGATGGTATGTACAAGAATAGTAGGAACCTCTCTCCGCAAACTCCCCGTAAATCACCTGCGTCCCTTCGGGCATTTCATTGGCTGCAATACTCGCTGCTTTTTTATCCACTCTTAATAACCCCCTAATTATCGCGTAATCGGTCAAACTTAATTAAATTCTACTAAACTTATTGCATGCAGAGAGCCCAACATTTAAAGCTGTTATATTTGAAATTTGATATCCTGGGCAAATGAAAAAGTCCCTTGGATGGTTTCTTCTAATCCAGGGGACTTTCTAAAGCTGTTAAATTAGGTTTCCTTATAAAGTTCCAGTACCGTCTCCAGTGCAGGAAGGGCCGGAATCGCGCCTTTGCGCGTGGTCGTTAAGGCACCGGTGATGTTCGCGAACCTCAACATATTCCGAAGCTCGTCCAGCGAAAGCTCCATTTCGGGCTTATTTGCTTCCAGATACGCATGCAGCCATCCGCCTAGAAACGCATCGCCCGCCCCGGTCGTATCCACGGCCTTCACGGTAATTCCCTCTACAAGACAGGTGTCGCTGCCCCGGCGGCAAAAGCTGCCCTCCGCGCCGAGCGTGACCAGAACTACGCTGAGACTGTATTCCTCGGCGAGCTGCCGGCTGCCCTGTTCCAAATTTGAAGTGCCCGTTAGAAATTCAAGCTCCTCTACAGAGAGCTTTACTATATCGGCAAACCGCATTCCCTCCAGAATCAGGGTCTTCGCTTCCCCTAAGCCGGGCCATAGAGCTTCCCTTAGATTCGGATCATAGGATACTTTGATGCCATGCCCTCGCGCGTACTTTAAAGCGGCCCAGGTGGCGCTTCGCGCCGGTTCATGGGTCAGCGAAAGCGAACCGAAGTGAAACACGGAAGACTGCCCGATCAACAAGTCGCCAACCTCTTTAATATCCTTTGCGCTCAGCAATTGATCCGCTCCCGGATTTCGCACGAAACTGAAGGAGCGTTCGCCATTCTCCCCCAGATGTACGAAGGCGAGGGTCGTGCTGGCTTCAGGAATCATCATCAAGCCGCGCACATCAATGCTATTATCGACAAGGACGTTTCTTAAATAGTGGCCGAATTCGTCCTCACCCACTTTCCCGATCAACGCCGTCTCCCTCCCGAATCGGCTCAGCGCCGCCAGGACATTGGCCGGTGCTCCGCCTGCATTTTGCTCGAACAACCGATTTCCTTGAGGGGAGCTGCCTGCCGGAGAAAAATCTATAAGGATTTCACCGAGTGCCGTCACATCCATCCTAATCCCTCCAAACGATGATTAACCAGGATCCCAGTTCCTTGCTTATTGCAACGTCCAAAATTGAAGATCATGAATATAAGCCGTCCCGCCTTTTGCGGCAAAACGAATGCCTATGCTTTCCGGATTGGGGAATACCAGTCCCGACATGACCCTGTCTCCGTCATTGATAAAGAGCTCCACCGTGGACCGGTCGAGGAAAATATGAAGTTGAAGCCTATCTCCGAGCCCGGCCTCCAGACGGCATTCTTTGATCCCCCCTGGCCCCCGGCCGGAACGGGTTCGGTCAAAGCTAACCTTCCCTTCGGACAGATTCACATGAAGAACGGTACATTCTTGACTGTCCCAAGAGGAGCGAACGTGAATGGCTATTTCGCTGGCGTCCGATCGCTGGAGATCGAATTGAAGTATCATTTCCACGCAATCGCCCTCTACTCCCGGAAACGAGTGAAGTTCTCCCTCCGTGACCGCGTAGTCCCTAACTGAACTATGCCGCTTGCGCAGCTGCTTGAGCTCCTCCGCAGGCCGGAAACGTAACCGTCCGTCTCCCTCGTGCAATAATTCTCTAGGGAGTGTCATGCACCCTGCCCACGTCTTCCCAAGCGAATGACCGTCCATCGGCATCCAACCGATCATGAGTCTTCTGCCGTTTGCATCCGTCATGGTTTGCGGGGCATAAAATTCGAATCCCTCATCCAGCTTGGTGAAACCGCCATGTTCATAAGTTCCTGCGGAGTAATTTAGAAGGCCGGAATAATACCCCGCAATTTGCCCCTCTCCTTCCATGCCTTCCGGGCAGAGCAGAAGGAAGTCCTTCCCTCCAAGCGCAAACAAATCGGGACACTCATACATATAGCCTTCTGCCCCTTGGCTCTCGGTAACTACGC
Organism: Paenibacillus sp. FSL R5-0407; assembly: GCF_038009185.1. NCBI lineage: Bacteria > Bacillati > Bacillota > Bacilli > Caryophanales > Paenibacillaceae > Paenibacillus > Paenibacillus sp. FSL R5-0407. The sequence continues at coordinate 3,623,259 of NZ_JBBPAX010000001.1, forward strand.
TCTTAAACTCCCAATGAAGCAAATCATCGGATTGATATAGCAATACTTTGCCGAGATGACTGTGCCTCGCTCCCAGAACCATGTACCATTTCCCGCCATGACTCCATACCTTCGGGTCCCTGAAATGGTTGGTCTGACCGATATGTGCCGGAGGGGCGGGGATCACTGGATTCGCGGAATCCTTCCGGAAGTTGACCCCATCTTCGGATACTGCCACACATTGCTGTTGAAGCAGATCGTCGGGGAGTCCTGTCGGCGTGGTAAAGACGTTCCCCGTATAAAATAAATACAGCTTGCCCTCGTGTTCCACCGCACTCCCCGAGAAGCATCCGTCTTTGTCATAGTCCTCGCTAGGCGCAAGGGCAATGGGAAGCTGCTCCCAATGGATCAGGTCCTTGCTCTTGCAATGGGCCCAATGAATATTTCCCCACTGCGGAGAGAACGGATTATGTTGATAAAACAGATGGTATTCGCCTTTATAAAAGATCAAACCGTTAGGATCGTTCATCCAATTCACGGACGGGCTTACATGATAAGCCGGACGATGCGGATCGGCCGGGGCTATTTCCAGCGACTTTTCTACGGAATGGACTGCCGCTTCTATAGCCTTGCGATGGCAAAGCTGATTCTGAGCCACTTTCTCCACCTCTATCTCTCTGTACTTTTTACTTCACGGATCCCTGGGTAACGCCTTGGATAATAAATCTCTGCGCAAACAAGTAAATGATCAGGATCGGCAGAATAACCAGCAACACCGCAGGCAGAAACTTCTCATTGTCCGTAGTGTAGGTTCCCTTAAATACCTGAATCGCCAGAGGCAACGTATAGCTCTCCCTCCCTGCGTTCTGCAGAACAAGCAGCGGAAGCAAAAAGTCGTTCCATATCCACAAAACATTCAGGATACCGATGGTAACCGTAGTCGGCATAAGAATCGGCAAAATGATGCGGAAAAAGGTCTGGCGACGATTACAGCCGTCCATAAAGGCGGCTTCCTCCAGCTCCAGAGGGATGCTCTTGATAAAGCCGTGATAGATAAAGACCGCAAGCGGACTGCCGAATCCCAGATACATAAAGATCAGCGTCGATTTCGGCACAGTCTGGATCCAGCCCAGTTTCGCTCCATACAAAGAGACGAGGGGGATCATAATCGCCTGGAACGGGATGATCATCGAGGCCACCATGGCGAAGAAAAGCAAGTTGTTCGTTTTTGTCTTGTTCCGTACGAAATAATGGGCTGTCATGGCTGCAAAGACGCCAATCAGCAGCACGCTGCCGAAGGTGATCAACAACGAATTGGTGAGGCTATGAAAATAACTCATTTCTTTCATCGAAACGAAGAAGTTATCGAAGTTAAAGGATGTCGGCCAGGATAACGGCGACTCAATAATTTGCGCGTTTGTTTTAAAGGCATTGATAATGATTAACAGAAACGGAGTAATGAAGGCGATGAGCGAAACAACAAGGATAGCGTAGACGAGAAGCTTCATCAAGGACCTTGCGTTGATCACTAGGCTTCAACCTCCATTCTTTTTCCTAAATACACCTGGGTTATCGTAATCAATGCAGCCAACAAGAACAGTACGAAAGCTTGAGCCTGACCGGCCCCGTAATCAAAGCGAATGAACGCTTTGTCGTAAACGAACATGGAAGCCATGACCGTACTGCCGAACGGACCTCCGCCCGTCAAGCCGTAGTTCACGTCATAGACCATGAACCCTCTTTGAAGCGAAAGGAATATCGTCACGATGAAGGAAGGAACCATGAGCGGAAGCACCATGCGGGAAAGCCGTTTCCAGCCGTTGGCGCCATCAATCTTGGCCGCTTCCATCACGTCCTTCGGCAAGCTCATCAAACCGGCAATAAAGATAACCATCATATACCCGGCATACTGCCATACCGTCACAATGACTAATGCCCAGAAAGCCAGATTTTCGTCTCCGAGCCAGGTTTTGCTGAAGAGATCCAGGCCCGTTTTATCACCGATCGCGGTAAAGAGGTTGTTGAACATAAACTGCCAGATGAATCCGAGCACCAGTCCCCCGATCAGGTTCGGCGTAAAATAAGCGGCCCGGAAAAAGTTCTCCCCTTTAATTCCGTTCGTGACGAGATAGGCCAAGAGGAAGGCGACTCCGTTAATTAAAATGACGGTAGCCAGCACATATTTGATCGTAAGCCAGACGGATGCCCAAAACTTGCTGTCCTGAATTACTTCCACGTAGTTGCTGCCGCCTACGAAAGGCATGCTCGAGGATATCCCGTCCCAAGAGAAGAAGGTCAGATAGATGCCGTACAGAAACGGGATGATGATGACAGCCGTAAACACCAAAACAGTCGGTCCTGTGAAAAAAACTTGATTCCCCAAGCGTTTCATCCGATTTTTTTCTGCGATCACAGGAGACGCTCCTTTCTGAAATTGCGAGATTAAGCCGCTCTAAATAATGAATGTCGATGGAGCACTTCCTTCTCCACCGACACTCTGCTTCCTGTTCTCGTCTCTTACTTCACGCTAGTCCAATAGCTCTCCACTTCGCTTGCCAGCGCAGGACGATCCACTTTATCCACCAAATATTTCTGCATGGAAGCGCCAAGCACTTTCCAGTGGTCGCCAGGTACGTAGTTGCCTGCGAACGGAATCGATTTGCCTGCATTATTGTAGTCTTTCAGGGACTTGGCCAAAGGATTGGAAAGCTCGGTCGTGTTATTCTTAAAGGCCGGAATGACATTGAATTTATTTACCATGATTTCTTGGCCCGCCGCATCAAACACCAGCCAGTCCAGGAATTTCTTCGCAGCATCCTGTTGCTCTGGAGTTGCTTTAGTCTTGTCGATAAACACTTGCTTGGTCGCTCCAATCGCGAGCGATTCATTCGCAGCATCACCGGCATTGTTGCTGACAGGCACCGGAAGGAAGCCAAATTCGCCGTCCGGGCTCGTCTTCTGCATTTCGGTAATCAACCAGTTACCGTTAAAGGTCATGGCCGCCTCGCCCTTCGCTACGTCTGCAGCCGTTTGCTCCAGCACGACCGCTAAGGGGTCTTTGATGCCCTTGTTGTATTTTTTCATAACATCGAACGTATCCAGCAATCCGTTAAATACGGCGTTCTCCGCAAGTTTGGCGTCGCCGGATTTGAGCGTCCCTAAGTATTCTTCTACGGGAACAGACTGATTGGCATAAGCAAGCGCGAGGTAGTGATTGCCCAAGGACCAATCCATGCTGCCGATCGTGATCGGCGCAACGCCGGAAGCTTCAATCTTCTTTGAACAAATCTTCTAACGCGGTAGTGGTATTGATCGTTGCCGGATCAAATGTACCGCCGACCGCCTGATCGAGAATCTTTTGGTTATAAATCAAGCCGTAACCTTCGACCGCGAACGGGAAGGCGATGGTTTTGCCGTCAAGCTCATTTGGCTGTGCCAGCTCGGCTACCCATTTCTCACCGGAAAGATCCAGTGCCTTATCGGCAAACTTGGCAATATCCCCGGCATCCAGCATAGCCATCGTTGCCGGTGTACCGGCGGCATAAAGAGAAGAAGCTCTCTCTACAGGAGACTGGCTCTCGCTCGCCGAAATTACATCGACTTCAATTCCGGGATTGGCCTTTGCAAACTCTGCCGCCGCCTCCGCCATTTGCTGTTGAATTTCAGACTTCGAGTTGAGGAAAGTGATCTTTACTGCTTTTGTGGAGACATTTCCGCTTGACCCCTCATTGGTTGCGTTCTTGTCCGCATTGTTACCGCCGCATGCCGATAGAAGCACTGACAAGGCAAGCAGCAAAAGTAAAGCGCTACCAAAACGAGACACTTTCATGTTCATTCTCCCTCTCTTTTGTAGGAAAGTTTAAATCTCACTTGAAGTATATATGTTAAGCGTTTGACATGTCAATCGGTTGACATATAGTTTATAAAAATTTATTTCTCCGTTTTACGTAGTACTTCTCTCGACTAAAGTAACCGGCAGGACATTATCATGTTGAACCTCTTCCCCGCGAATAAGTCCGTCCAGCAATTGAACCGCCCTCTTTGCTATCTCTTCCAACGGCTGCCTGATCGTCGTTAAAGCAGGGGACACCAAGGAAGCCATCTCAATATCATCGTAGCCGATCAATTTGATGCGACCGGGGATATCGATTCCTTTACTCATGCAAACCTTGATTACATTCATCGCCAAAATATCGCCGCTGGCAAAGATCCCGTCAATATCGGGATACTGTTCCAGAAGTTCCGTGATAACCCGCTCGTAACCCTCGCTGTCAAACACGTCCGGTCCCAATTCGAAAACAATCGGCTCCACACCCCGGCCGCGAAGACTTTCTACAAACCCGTTCGTGCGTTGGTTGCTCAACAGATCGAGTCCCAAATTACCGGTAATATGCGCGATTCTTCTGCATCCCTTCTTCAGCAAGAGTTCCGCGGCATAGATTCCCCCCTGTTCATTCTCCGACGATACGTAAGGGATATCCGCGATTCTTCTATCAAACGTGATGATCGGCTGCTTCAACTTTTTGTACTCATCTACTTCAAGCGTATGGCTGCTCATGAACATCCCATCCACGCGATTGCTTGTGAGCATATCGATATACTCTTTTTCCTTGCCTTGATCCATCCGTGAATTGCACAGCAGAATCTTGTAACCCAATTTCGAAGCATGCTTCTCAATATAATTCGTCAACTCCGCAAAAAAGGGATGCGCAATCGTCGGGATGATCATGCCTAATATCATCGTTTTCTTCCGGGACAAGGAGCGTGCGATCTCATTAGGCTGATACTGCATCTCCCGCATTACACGGTATACTTTCTCTCTGGTTTCTTCGCTAATGTAGCCGCGGTTATTCAAAACCCGGGACACCGTCGTCACCGTAACGCCGGCCTTCTCCGCTACATCCTTAATCGTTGCCAACTCCCATTCCTCCTTCCATACTGCTCCCCTAGCATCATACCAACAAAATCGTTTGTTATCTAGCGCATTAGCTATAACTTTCAAGTTTTATCCAGCTATGATTTGAAAAAGAGAAGCGAGGCGCGCAAAGCGCGATGCCCGCTTCTCTATGAAAGGAATTTAGCGCTACACTCTGTTAGCCGCGAAGTTCCGCGCCGGAGAGAGTACCCTTTTCAGCGTCGCCTTTGGCTTCAACAGCGGCTGTTTTACTCCGGTCGTTTCGCACAAAGAAGGCGACGGAGAGGAAGCCTAGGGCGATCATCGCGGCAAACACGAAGAGCGCCGGCACAAGATGATCGCCGAAATCGTTCGGCGTTGCGATAGCGCTGCCGCTCGCGAACACCAGGCCGCCGAGGGCGATGCCGAACACGCCGCCGAGCTCGCGGGCCGTGTTGCTCAGGCCGCTCGCTTCACCGGCGGCTTTCTCCTCCACCGAGCTGAGCAGCCCGTGCGAGAGCGGCGTGAAGCTGAAGCCCATGCCGGCACCGGCCGCCATCATGAGCGGAACGATGTATCCGAACGGGAAGATGGCCCCTTCCCGAATAATGACTAAGGCAATTCCGAGCAAGCCGACAAGCTGCAGGAACAATCCGAACATCAGCACCCGTTTAGAGCCGAATTTCCCGACAAGCAGACCAGCCAGCGGCGCGGCGACCATCGTGCAGGCGGTCCACACCATCTCTCTTACCCCGGCGCCGAGGGCCGAATAGCCCTGAGCTTGCTGCAGGAACAACGTAAGCAGGAAGATCGCCCCGAAGATGCCGGCGTTCAGCCAGAACCCCGCGGACAAATACGCGCTGTAATTCCGTTCGCGGAAATGCTTGAACTGAACGAACGGCTGCTTGCGGGTTCGTTCCCAACCATAGAAGGCAATTAGCAACAGAGCGCCACCTGCGATCGGACCCCAGACGCTAAACGCGCCCCAGCCTTCGTCGTTACCGCGGACCATACCGAAGACCAATCCGAACAAGCCGGCACCGAGCAGCGTAATGCCGAGCGGGTCGATCGGCTTGCGTTCTCCCTTCGACTCCTTCAGCCAGCGCATCCCGAACAGGACCGCCAGCACGCCGATCGGAACGTTGATCCAGAAGATCGCCTGCCAAGGCGCCCCCTCAATAATCGCTCCGCCGACCAGTGGTCCGACGGACAGCCCAAGGCCGGAGACGCCGGACCAAATGCCAATCGCGGCCGCCCTTTTTTCCGGCGGGAACGCGCCGTTCACCAGCGTTAAGCTGATCGGCATAATGGCCGCGGCGCCGACGCCTTGCAGCGCGCGAGACAGCGTCAACAACAGGGAGCTGTCGCTGAGCGCCGACGCAAGAGAACCTAGCGTGAACAGGACCACGCCGATCAGGAACATGCGCTTGCGTCCAAAGCGCTCCCCGAGCGCGCTGAAAGGAATAAGCAGAACGGCGAACGCCAGCGTGTAAGCGTTCATGAACCACTGCAGGTCTGACATCCCTGCGTGAAAAGAGGTCTGAATGGACGGCAGCGCCACCCCAATGACCAAATTATCCAGCATCGCCATGAACAGCGTAACGCAGGTAACGACTAACAATCGGATTCGATCTCCAGCAGACATCATTTCAAATACACCTCGTCTCAATTTATTTATTGATAAATAAATAATGACCCAAAAAAAAGAGCTCCTCCCTCGCTTGCCGAATCAGATATACCCGCTTACCCCAAGCGGGACCGGCCAGACCAGCCCGTTCGAGCCGATCTGCTGTCGCTCCGCACACAATCTGACTTAACAATGATCCGGTTCCAACTGCCCTAACTGCGGCAATTCAAGCACCTCACCCATCGATTTAGCCATTCCGTAAGCAATGAATAAGGACGCTTGCGGACCAGGATTCGACAAGCCGGCGTCCGCGAACCGTTTGGTAACAAATTCGTGAATGGACGCAAACTGCTCGCGTACAAAAGCCCGCACTTCCGGTTCCGGCGTGGCGAACGAATGCATGCAAAGCAGCATTTCGTCGCGGTGTGTCTTCATCAGAATGTTGAACTCGTTGCCCATTCGTTCGGCTAAATGCTCAGGCTCCGCTTCGACGGACTGAAACGCCTCGACCAGCCGGCTAACCGCACGCCCCAGCACCGCCAGGTACAGTTCCTCTTTAGACTTAAAGAAATGGAACACATAAGGCTGAGTAAGTCCAAGTTCAGCAGCCACCATGGCCGTCGTCGTCTTATAGAAGCCATTGTTCGCAAACAAGGTCGCCGCTGCGTTCAATATCTGATCCTTGCGATTGAGGGAGCCGAGGTCTTGATCTTTATGTCTGGCCATTTTTGCACCTCGTTTATTTATTTATCAATAAATTAATTCATTCCGAGGTCATTGTCAACCCTAAACCGGCCCAACTTGGATGGACAAAATCCCCTTCACGGGGCGCGATACAACTCTTTTCTTAAAACACACTCCGGACTAATCCCCCGTCGATTCGTAACGCAGAGCCATTAATGGCCGAGGAAAGAGGACTGCTTAGGAAGGTGACAAGATGCGCAATTTCTTCCGGCCGGATCAGCCTTTGAATGATGGAGGTTGGCCGGTTTTCTTTCATAAACCGCTTCTCCGCTTCTTCCACTGTTAATTTTTCATCAGGGTAAAGGGTGTTTAACATGGTCTCTACGCCTTCCGTTAAAGTGGAACCCGGCATAACCGTATTGACCGTCACATGGGTTCCCTTCGTCAACTCAGCTAAACTGCGGGAGAGCGAGAGCTGCATCGTTTTGGTCGCACTATAATGAGCCATTTCCAGAGAGGGCATAATCGCTGCTTCGCTGGCAATAAAGATAACTCGGCCTTCATTTTTTTGAATCATTTGTTTCAGGTACCATCTGGTTAGCCGGACTCCACTCATGATGTTGGTCTCAAACAGCTTAAACCAATCTTCATCCGGAATATCGAAGTATTCTACAGGCTCAAAAATACCCAAGTTGTTAATAAGAATGTCTACTTCGGAATACTTCTCAATAACTTCCCGACAACCTTGTTCTGTCCCTAAATCAGCCACTACCGGCTGAAGGTCGGCGTCCGGATACTTTGCATTAATTTCTTGAATCGTTTCCTTCACCTTTTCTTCGCGGCGGCCATTAATCAGTACTGTGGCTCCTTCCGCAGCTAATGACATGGCGATAGCTTTTCCAATTCCCGACGTGGATCCTGTTACCAATGCCGTTTTTCCTTTTAGATTTAATTGCATGTTCGTCCCTCCGAGATTCTAGTCTTATTTATCTATCATATGCATACACGCAATTAAGAAAAGTACGCACTTTCGAGTAATATAGGCACTTTAAAGTACCCCTAGTGATGCGATTCCCCTTGCTGGCTGCGACAAGTCATATCGATCAGTTGCCGGATTTCAGCGCTTAACCTCGGATTGACAGGATACACTTCCTCTATGAAGTTTAAGATGCAAAGGGCGGAATCGGGAACATGATGATATCCCTGAAGCATGCCTCCTAGTCTTTCAGCCAAACGAGGGTATCTTTGCTCCACCCGCCGCTCCAATCCAAAGGGATCCGGGTAGCACTCTTCCTCTTCCTCCAATAGGTGCATTACGGAAAGAATCCGGTCCACAGCATAACCTTGAATAAACCTCATCGCCGATAAATGCTCTCCCCGGGCATAGCGACCGAGCCCCACGTATAAGTTTGTTAATGCTTCATTCATAGGAAAGTCCAAGGAGTCCCTCTTGAGACTGGGGATAGGAATGGAAGACTTTGCGATTTCTATATTCAAGTAGAACGGATCCTTCCAAACAATCCGCCCCTCCGGGTAGGGAGCATCCTCCAGGTCTCGTTCCTCAAATACCGCGTATTCTCCATAAATTCCGTCTTCGAACAAAATTTTATACCCGACATCCGTATTCTTAAAGGAATAGGCTAGCGGATGCACTTCCTCAAGCCAATCCAGGTGATCGATATACCTTGTTTTCTGCCCGTCCTTCACAATGACAAAGAAGTCTAAATCCGAATACTCATCCATCCGATCCGTTTCGATACCGACGGAGCCTACTCCCAACAGTAACAGCACTCCTCCTTTGCGTTCGAGTGACTTGCCGATGTCGTCCAGCCGCCGAAGCAGCAATTCAGTTTTCAACATACATATCCTCCTTCGAGTTTTGGAATACAAAAAGGGCTCAACCCACTTCTCAGCGAGGTTGAACCCGAAGGTTGCATTGCCTTTAATTTTCTAGGAAGAAATTAACATGGAATTTGGCTGCTGTCAATTGCGCGGATTGCGGCGAAACTACTGTTATTTTCGTACCTGCTTTGGAGCCTGTTATGAATATGGAAAATTGAAACGACTTATAATGGGCATTCTTACTAAGGGATGATGCTTTTTGCAGAACATTTGTTGCAGGAGGAAGTTACAGCATGGCTGATTTAACCAAGCAGAAAATAGTCGAAAGTGTTCCGCAACGGGGGTTTTTTGGACATCCCAAAGGGTTGTTTACCTTGTTCTTTACGGAGTTTTGGGAGCGTTTCTCCTATTATGGAATGAAAGCAATTCTGGTTTATTATATGTACTACGAATTAAGCAGGGGCGGACTCGGCATGGAGGAGAGCATGGCTCTCGCCATTATGTCCATTTACGGCTCCCTCGTCTATATGTCCGGGATTATTGGCGGCTGGTTGGCGGACCGCATGTTCGGAGCATCCAAAGCCGTATTCTACGGCGGCATATTAATTATGCTGGGGCATATCGCTCTGGCCATCCCTGGAAGCATGTCCTTATTTTTTGTATCCATGGTCCTGATCGTACTGGGCACGGGCCTGCTGAAACCCAATGTATCCAGTATGGTGGGAGAGCTTTACAGCAAACATGACCGGCGCCGGGATGCAGGATTCAGCATTTTCTACATGGGCATCAACCTGGGGTCGTTCCTCGCTCCGCTGATCGTGGGCACCGTAGGCATGGATTACAACTTTCATCTCGGCTTCGGCATCGCCGCCGTCGGCATGTTTCTGGGACTGGTCATATTCTTGTTTACCAAAAATAAAAACCTCGGCCTTGCGGGCACTTACGTAGCCAGTCCACTTTCACCGGCGGAACGAAAAAAAGTGTTTCGTCGAATCGGGGTCGTTGCCGTCCTTCTCGTGGTGATTGTTGCAATTACCATTCCGTTGGGTCTATTAACGTTCGAATCGCTCATCGTGATCGTAGGCATTCTGGGCATTCTGATTCCAACCTTATATTTTATTTTCATGTACCGCAGTCCGCGAACCACCAGCATTGAACGCTCCAGACTCATCGCTTATATTCCGCTGTTTATCGCGGCGATTATGTTCTGGGCGATTCAGGAACAAGGATCGACCATCCTTGCCAACTATGCGGATAAGCGGACTCAATTGGACTTTGCCGGCATTCATATTTCGCCGGCCTGGTTCCAGTCCTTAAATCCGCTGTTCATCATTATTCTGGCTCCCGTGTTCGCCTGGCTATGGATAAGGCTTGGCAAGCGTCAGCCTACGATCCCAATGAAATTCGCCTTCGGCTTGCTGTTTGCCGGATTATCGTTCCTGGTGATCCTCTTGCCCGCTTACTTTGGCGGCGAGGAAGCCCTGGTGAATCCTTTGTGGCTCGTCCTTAGTTATTTTATCGTTGTGCTGGGAGAATTATGTTTGTCACCGGTAGGGCTGTCGGCTACGACAAAATTGGCACCCGCCGCCTTTTCGGCCCAGACCATGAGCTTATGGTTCTTATCCAGTGCGGCTGCCCAAGCGATTAATGCACAAATCGTTAAATTCTATTCGCCAGCCACCGAGATGGCATACTTTGGCGTCATCGGAGGAGTCGCTCTCCTCCTTAGCATTCTGCTCTTTACGTTCTCCCCGAAGATCCAAGGGTATATGAAAGGGATACAGTAAAAGCAAAAGCAGGGCATATTACAAAACGAGCCGCAGCTGCTCCAAGACATAATCACCTGAACCTGCCTGCTATAACCAAACCAGATAAAAGCCATCCTTTTTGCAGGATGGCTTTTTGTGCTTTTTACTCATGTATATATTTATTTCTTCTTAACCGGTATCCATATCTCCCCTGCTTCATACCCGGCCATACCGTAATACATTTCGAAGCTAGGGCCTTCTACCTGTTCGTACCCGGATGTCGGAAACCACTCGGAATAGATTCGTTCCCATAGTTTTTGCAAATCACATTGCGGTTCCGGGAAGATAGCCCACGTTAATGCCGGGACAGACAGCTTTGTAAATTTCTCCGGGATTTCAAGCCCCTTGGGCAGATGATAACAAATCATGTTTTTAAAAGACTCTCCATTATCATCATATAACGCAGCGTGCAGCAGGGTGTCGCCAAACCGTCCCAGTAATTCGTTCATTAGATCCACACTGCCGTCATCGTCACATTTTTTACGGAACTCCGGAACTTCAGCAAATGCGGTCTGTCTGTTTGAATGGACAAGGCCATAAACTCCAAACATCTCAAAAGGCCCTCTTTGTTCAACGCGATAATTCATTTCGACATCTCCCTTTATTGAAATATGGAAGGACATTCGAGGATAGGCCTTAAGAGAAGCCCCTTTATCGCGCGCAGATATCGGTATGATCCCATGAAGATTTTTAAACGCCCGTGAAAAGGCCTCCGGCGAGTCATATCCATATTTCATAGCCACATCAATAACCTTGGCATCTGTTGTCTGCAGTTCAAAAGCTGCCAAAGTCAACCGCCGGCGCCGGATGTACTCGGATAACGACACCCCCGTAATGAACGGAAACATCCTTTGAAAATGATAAGTTGAGCAACAGGCGATCTGCGCTATTTGATCATAAGAGATATGGTCCGCCAGATTTGTTTCGATATATTCCATGGCGTTATTCATCCTGTCTAACCAATCCATCGTGTTCCCTCCCTTCAAATCAACTTTAAGGCAGATAAGAAATGAAAGCCGTGCTTTTTGTGCACGAAAAAGTCAGTAGGTCGTCAACTTCCACATTCTACTTCTCCTGCTCCTGCTCCTTGATCACCTGCTCAATTCCAAGCAAAATCAGCTTCAATCCGAACTCGAACGCTCGGTCTGTCCCCATCAACTCGAACAACCCGTTCGTGAACATCCTCCGGAACAGTCCCGCCTCGGAATCGCTCATCGAATCAAGAAGGCGCACCATCTCGTCGCCCGGAAGATCCTCCAGTTCCTTAAGAGCAACGGTGACATTGCGCTCATGCTGATAATCGTCCAGGACGAAGAAGTAGACGTAGTTCACAAGCGTAGTGACCACCTGCATCTTCTGCTCTTGCTCAAGCGGCGTTTCCTCCACGCAGAGAAGCATTCGGTTGGTGTACCGGATGATGTCCGGTTCATGGGGCAGCGTCATCATCATGAGCTGCGTGGAGCAGGGATACCGGCTGAGCACAGCTCTAATCGTTACCGCAAGGCCCGTCAGTTGCTCCTTCCAATCCCCGTCGGAGTGGAACTCCTCCAGAATCACTTTCGATACCTGGTTGGCCAGACGCTGATAGAGATTCTGCTTGCTCTTGAAATACCAGTACAAAGAGGGTGCCTGGATCCCCAGCCGGTCGGCCAGTCGCCGCATGCTGAGCTTCTCGATCCCTTCCTCTCCAAGAAGCTCCCACGACGCCTCTAATATTTTATCCTCTGAAATCTGAGGCTGCTGCTTTTTCATTGGTATCCGTCCTTTTATCTAACAGTGTAAGTTTATGCTTTACAGGTTCTTAAGGCCATGATATCATCTAACACTGTAAGGCACAACCTAACACTGTTAGATTGAAGCCGAAATAAATGATGAAAGTAGTGATCTTCATGGATTCAGAAAACCTTCATTACTTCGAAAAGGCACCCATCGGAAAAGCCGTAGCCCACTTCGCTGTACCGATGATGCTAGGCACGTCAATGAGTGTCATCTACTCCATCCTGAATGCCTATTTCCTTGGCACCCTGCACAATACGGCCATGCTAACCGCTCTCGCACTAACCTTGCCGTTATTCGCAGCCATCATGGCGTTAGGAAATTTGATAGGTATCGGCAGCGGTGCATTTATCTCCCGTTTGCTGGGAGAGAAACGGTATGATGATGTAAAGCATGTGTCATCCTTCGCCTTTTACAGCAGCCTTGTTCTTGGCCTGATTGTAATGGCCGTCAGCCTCCCGTTAATCAATCCCATCGTTCATGGACTGGGGGCAACGCCGGACTCCTTCGGATTCACGAAGGACTATGTCACGGTGATGTTAATCGGCTCACCCATCGTCGTGTTATTCTTCACGCTGGAGAATATCGTGCGCTCCGAAGGAGCGGCAATCACCTCGATGATCGGGATGATACTTAGTGTAATCGTAAATATTGTGCTGGATGCGATAGTCATCTTCGTTTTCCATTGGGGCGTGATCGGTGTTGCGTCCGCTACGGTTATTTCTAACTTGGTTGCATGTGTATTCTTCCTCTTCCATATGGGATCTAAGAGCCAATTTTTAACCGCCTCCGTCAAATGGTTCAAGGTCTCCAAGGACATCCTGAGCAATGTACTTAAAATCGGGGTTCCCGTCTTTATTATGAGTATCTTCTTGGGCGCCATGTCGCTCATCTTTAACCACTTTCTTGTCGATTATGGAGATCAGGCCGTAGCGGCCTACGGAATTTCATCCCGTTTATTGCAATTTCCTGAATTTATTCTGATGGGCTTATGCGAGGGAGTCGTGCCGTTGATCGCCTTTACTTTTACAGCGAATAAATTACGCATGAAGCATACCATCGGATTCACGATTAAGGCGATTCTGGCGTTAGCCGTCGTGTTCGGCGTCCTCGTCTATCTGATTTCCGACCACTTGATCGGTTTATTTACGAATGACCCGCAATTAATCCAAATGGGCAGCTACATTCTGCATGTGACGTTCTTATCCTTGTTCATTACAGGAATGACCACGTTGTTTACGGGGATCTTCCAGGCAACCGCGCAAGGAACCGCTGCGTTTATCATGTCGGTTATTCAAGGGATTACTCTGATTCCGGTGCTGTTTATCGCCAATCGTATGAGCGGCTTCCACGGGGTAGTCTGGTCGCTTGTCATCGCGGATGCCGCCGCATTCCTTGTCGGTGCCATCATGCTCTATGTCCTGCGGTCGAAATTACAACAGCCGGATCTGGAAAGCTTAGTACATTAAGAACATATAACCATGGACGGTAAAGGGGCTAATTATCATTCAAAAACGGAAAAAGGGCACCTTTGGGGTGCCCCGTGCTTTCCTTCCGATCATTGATCCGTGTTTTATTTGAGCATTTGATACACTTGTTCTACATCCTTATCCCCGCGGCCAGACAGATTGACGATGATTATTTGATCCTGCCCCATCGTCGAAGCCAGCTTCTTCGCGTATGCAACTGCGTGCGCGCTCTCTAGGGCAGGAATGATTCCCTCCGTGCGGGACAGTTCTTTGAAGGCTTCCAGCACTTCCTCATTGGTGACAGTTGCATATTCAGCCCGGCCCGTCACCTTCAGGTGGCTATGCTCCGGTCCAATGCCCGGGTAGTCAAGTCCCGCGGCAATCGAATAGGTCTTCTTCGGCTGGCCTTCCTCGTCCAGCAGCACTAAGCACTTGAAGCCGTGAAGGATACCCGGGACACCCTGGGTTAAGGATGGCGCCTGATCAGGCTCAACGCCGATCAAGCGAACGCTTGGCTCGTCGATGTAGTGGGCAAATGCACCAATTGCATTACTTCCGCCGCCCGCACAGGCCACTACAGCATCCGGCAATCGACACTCTTTCTCCATAATCTGTTGCTTCGATTCTTCGCTAATAATAGACTGGAAGTGCTTGACCATTGTCGGAAACGGATGAGGGCCAACTGCGGAACCGAGCAAATAAAACGTATTTTTATAGTTGCGAACTAGATCGTCCAGTGCCTCATCGACCGCGTCCTTCAGTCGCCCCTGGCCTTTTTGGACCGGCACTACAGTTGCGCCGAGCAGTTCCATTCGGAACACGTTTAGCGCCTGACGACGGGTATCTTCAGCTCCCATGTAGATGACGCATTCCATATTAAACATGGCGCAGGCCGTTGCTGTGGCAACACCATGTTGTCCGGCACCGGTCTCGGCGATAATCCGCTTGGCTCCCATCCGCTTAGCGAGCAGAATCTGACCGATAGCGTTGTTGATCTTATGCGCTCCGGTATGATTCAGATCCTCACGCTTCAAGTAAATCTTCGGCCCTCCCCAAGCCTTGGTCAGCCGCTCCGCATACGTCAGCGGATTCTCGCGCCCCACGTATTCTCGCAGATAAAAGCGAAGCTCTTCCTTATAACCCGGGTCATCTTTAAACTTGTAAAATTGCTCACTCAGATAGTTCAAGACTTCCTGCAATTCCGGCGGGACGAAGCTGCCCCCGAACTCCCCAAAGTATCCTTCTTGCTGAAATTGTTGGTCCATAGGTAAGCGCCTCCATTAATTTAATTGAACTGGCAATCTGCACCTTTGATCTACGCAATTCTGTGGCGCCAGCTATGTATCGGTAGCTCTATTGCTCTATTATAAAACATTACTTTATATAAGGAGCAAGTGAAATCGTGATGCTCTACCGGAATTTTTACGCCGCTGATCTTAAAAACAAGCTATTTTTATCCCAAATTTAAATGCAGCATTTTATCGGGATTACGAAGGAAATAAATTTGCTGGATACGATCCTCTTTCACTTCCAGACTGATAAGGGTCGGGAAAGGCTCGGAGGAGCTGCGCAACACAAAACCCAACTGTCCGTTTATCTTGACCAGACGCACGCTGCCTGTTGTATTTTCCTTCGACAAGAGTCCTTGAATAAAGGCGAACACGCGCTTGCTCGATGTAACCGGATGAATGGCCGCCATGACTTTGCCTCCGCCATCCGAATAGAGCACAATATCATCGGCGAGCATCGCAAATAACCCTTCCATATCGCCGGTTGTCGACGCATGGAGAAATTGGAGAATGAGCTGTTCGGAATGAGGGCTGGCGGAAACCTCGGGATAGGGCTCGTCATCCTGGATTTTTCGTTTGAGGCGGCTATAAATTTTACGGCAACCCAGCTCGGTTCTATTTACAAATTCGGCAATATCCCGATACTCGTATTGAAAGGTCTCCCGCAAAATGAACACGGCCCGCTCCATGGGGGTCAATCGTTCCAGCATGACAAGCAAGGCATAGGATATGGTATCCTCCAGAACAATTCTTTGGAGCGGGTCCTCACCGGCAGCATAACTGGGAATGTCCGTATAGTCCTGAACAAGAGGCTCCGGCAGCCAGGGGCCGACGTACACCTCTCTCTTTTTGCTTGCGGATTTCATGTAATCGAGACAGCGGTTGGTAACCATTTTGCATAAGTATGCTTTGAGATTACGGATCCCATCCTCTTCCAGATGGGTGCCCCGCTGCTGCACGGTTACAAACACATCCTGCACCAAATCCTCGGCATGGGTGACAGACCCTAAAATTCGATATGCAATGGAAAGCAATAAAGGCCTATATTCCTTGTATACAGAATCCAGCTCCACGTTGTACCCCTCTCTAAACGTCTTTCAATACTTTTGTTCGTAATTGGTTATTAATGCTGCCGCTTCTTTTGCGCTCGCCAATGAAGCGTTTAGCAGTAACCCTTCAGATCCGACCCAATCCCCGGCGACATACAGACCCGGCCGCCCTTTGACCTGAGACCCGGGTCTGTTCGGGAGCCCCCCGTTCGCGGCCATAACCATACTATGCGATACAAGCATAGAAGGCAGAAAGCGCTGCTTAATGACATGCTTACGCCACCCGGGCTGTATGCTGTCGAGAAAGCCTTGAAGTTCGCGTTCATCCTCCTTGGAGTTTGTTTTGTTCAAAGCGGGCAGATACTTCATGACATGGATTACCTCTGTTCCGGGCTGATCGGAGAGTGCTGCGACAGCGGAATGATTGGAGTAGTACCACGGAATATCAGCACCAAGTACAAACTTCGTTTTGGGCCTTGGCATCCCGGATACCACAAGATCGAGGCATGCTGCATGAACAGGAATAAGCTGCTGATAAATGGCCGCCTCGTCCGGGTTCAGAGCGGGATTAAGAAGAGACATCGTATCCGCCGGTCCGGCCGTGGAGACAATGGAACTGGACGTCAGCTGTGTCCCATCCTTCAAGATGAGGCTCATCTTCGGGTAGCTCCCTTTAATTTCCCGGACGGGTGAGCTTGGGCGAATCGACACGCCCGCTTTCTTCGCTTGCTCCACCAGCTTGTTCACAAGCGTCTGCCAGCCTCCATCAATATACAAAACCTGGCCATGCTGGAGTTGATGAATAGCAGCCCCGGCGCTCAGTAAATCAGGAGCTTCGCAGTAAGTGGATAAACGAACCAGCGCTTCCAGGACACTGCGCACCCGCGGACTGGAAAGTTGAGATTCCAGATACGCCCGAAGCGGCACATGCTGCAGCGCGGAAGTGTCTGTCTTACGAAGGCTGCTGTAAAAGCGAACCAGCTGAATTTTCTCCTGAAACGACAAGAAGGACCCTAGTAATAATTGCGTAAGCGGCACAGCTCTTTCCTTACCGTCCGCTTCTTTGAACATAAGCAGGCCTGGCGGCTTCGGAGCCGTCCCTTCCACAGGGACGCCTACCTCGTGCAGAATTCGGAAGGCGTTTCTAAAGAGGGCATGACCGCCCAAATTCACACGCGCGCCTGCCATCTCCGTAGAAATGGCCCGACCTCCCGGATAGGATCCTTTTTCGAGAAGCAGCACATTCTTTCCTGCCTTTGCCAAATAAATAGAGGCTGTTAATCCTGCGGCGCCGGCTCCGATGATGATAACGTCCCATGGGGACCCGTAATTATTTTCTGTCATGTGTACCATTCCTTTCGGGTCTGATACATACAAGACGATGAACGTAAATCTTCTGTGACTTGATCAGCAAAAAGAGCAGCACGCCCGTTTACCGCTGCATGCTGCTCTCTCTTCATCTTCATCAGATTCGGAGCTTATACCTCTACTGACTTTTCAATTATAATGTTCTCCAGTTTAAGATTTACCGGATTTGCAATGGTATCGCCAACAGGGCATTTAGTCTCCAAAAACTGTACGAATTCTTCCACCTTCTCTTTGGGCGAGTCGGTTTGAATCCGGAACGTATAACGGATATCGGAGTAACCGGGACGAACGGAAGATCTGTCAAAAAAACCGTCGAGATCAATGTCGCCTTCAACCTCCACACGGAAGTCATCCAGCTTTACGCCAAACTTAGGAGCATAAACCCTTGCCACAATAGACTGGCATGCCCCTAATGAGGCAAGAAGCACTTCGACCGGATTCATTCCCGTGTCCGTTCCGCCTAAGCTCTTCGGCTCGTCAATGGTGATTTCGAAATTTCTGGACGTAGTTTTGACTTGAACTCCATTTTGTAAATGTGCCGTTGCTTTGAAAGTATGTACATCAGCCATGTTAAACACTCCTTAAGTTATAGTTAAACAAAAGAGCCATAACCTCAACTAATTAATCCCTAGTATTATACTATGTATTATAGGAATAACGATCAGAGTTGTCAATATAGCGGTTCAGCATTTTTCTCAAACCCATAATCCCGTTCGACCTTGCAAACTCTCGTTCTATATGTGAGATACCAATCCGACATCCCCCGCCGCTGGGCAATCAAATGTCGTTCGTTCTGCTTCCAATTCCTAATATCCTCGAGCGACTCCCAATAGGAAACCGTAATGCCTAAGCCTTCCCGGGCGCTTTCTACACCTAGGAATCCAGGCTGGGAATACGCGAGCCTCTCCATCTCTTCCGCCATTTCTGCATATCCTTGATCCCCATCCGTTCTTTCCGATGTAAAAATAACAGCGTAATAAGGGGGTTCGGGTGTCCGCACTATTCCGTTCATAAATCATTCCTCCAGATCTTAAGGATACCCTTCGTTGTTAGTTTCTTTTATGCACCCTCAAGAAAACGAATAAGATGCATTTCAGGCTGTGCGAGGAACTCGGTAAAGCTGCATAAATCCGCATAAGTCTGATGCTCCACATCATAACAGCCGATCCGGCCTTTGTTCTTCGGATTCCAAAGAAGCAGCAAATCGGAGTAATTGTCGATATCGGCGGATAGACGCAGGAGCTTTTGCCTGCCGACTTTCATCTCGATCGTATCGGTCAATGCGAAAAAGTCGATAAATCCGATTTCATGCTCATTTTGCGCCAATTCAAGACGCAGCTTGTCTCCAGTAAGAAAACGGACCAGTTCATCGGTTAATTTGTACTTTTTCAGCTCATACTTTTTGTTCTCCAAATTATGAAATTCAGCCGGCTCCAGCGATTTCAAATAGTCCGCCATGACGGTGTCCTTATTGCTCACCGCAATCGTGTACGGCCGATCGCCGTCCTTTTCAGCCAAAGTCACGTCAGCGCCGTGTTCAATCAAAAATTTGACCATTGCCATATTGCCCATACGGGCGGCAACGGTCAATGGGGTTGCCCGATAAGGATACACCATATCCGGTTGATTATAGTTGATGTCCACCCCTTGATCGAGCAGATACGTGAGTGTCTTAAGGTCATGGTCCGACACGGCTTGGCGCAATACGTCACCGCCATGCTCCTTGATATCCAAACCCAGCTCATGGATAAGCGGGATATTCTTCTTGTTGCCGTAGTAGGCCTGTGAATAAGCGCCTGATCCCACTTGATTGACCATATCCAGCTTGGCCCCTTGCGCTGCTATGTAGCGAACGAGGTTCTCCTTGCAATAGCGGACAGCCCGCAAAAAGGCCGGATTCTGTTTCACATTCAGGTTAGCGCCGTGCTCTACCAGCAGCTTTACAACATCGGCTCTCTGCGATACAAGCGCCAGATCCAACGGACTTAACGTACTGTACTTGCTGAGTACGATGCCCTCCTCGATATCCCAGCCTGCCGCAAGAGCAGCTTGTAAAGCCGGGATATCTCCTTGGTAAATATGCATTGCGATTTCCGGCAGCTCCTTGAACTTCCCGATATCTTTTAGAACGATCATCCGTTACCACTCCTAGTTCAAATCTTATGTTGTTTCACACCCTTTAGACAAGAGCCAATGCTTTAAAAAGGAAAACGTCTGTTGTGCGTCCTGTTCATAGAAAACGGCCACCTCTTGCCCATAGGCATAATTCAATCGGATATAACCGCCAAGTTTACGATAGAACTGAAAGCAAACAAACGGGGTCTCCATGGTCATATCCGGTGGAAAGTCGGCTCTGCACGCTTCAGCCAGCTCGGACAACGAAGGCTGGCCTTGGCCAGGCTGCAAACGCAAAAAGAGATGGCTTCGAGTCCCCGTCCAAGGTTCATAGTAGACGGCTTCCTCTTGGCTTCTTCCATATACCTGCCGGTATATTTCGTCCAACACTAAGGCGTACATCTCGTCGTCTTCCTGCTTCTGATCTAGCGTCTGCAGCGAGATCGCCATTACCTGCTCCGCATGCCGGGGCAGCCAGAGCAGTCCTCCCGTCCGGGGATGTACCGCCAGAAAATCACCGTCAACCGTTGTGCCTAACGCGATACACTCGCCGATCTGTTGCTCCGTAATGGGGCTGTCTTCGTCAAACTCCCATAACTCGTACTCGGTAAAAGGCTTCAGCACTTCCGGATCAGGCAATTGGACATTCATCCATCCTCTGTAGGTCCCTTCGCCGAATCGCCGTAAAAACCGAAGATAGCCTGGCGGAAAAACAGAAGCATCTTCCTTTGCAAGCATTTGATTTTGGCCCTCAGACAGCGGCTTTGGCTGAGATACGATGTACATGAATACCCCCCATTCATAGGCTCGTGCAAATCAGTATTCGCGCGCGGAATCAAACCAGCCTTGAGCCATTTCCTCGGTTATAGGCTGATCAATCCTATGTTCGGACTGGCTGAGTTGCCATACCGCTTCGCCAAGGTCTTCCCTTTCGGTCGTTTCAATGCCTTTGAGGGTATTAAAACGCACGGTGAAAGCCGTAATGGCCGCCTCGGCGTCGGCCAAGCTTCGGGCCTGAGCCAAAGCTGCCTGTGCAGCGTCGTAAGCCTCGTTAGCTATCTTAGCCAAACGTTTAGGCCAGGACGAAAATGGACGTCCATACTCGGTCATCCACCACTCCAGCTTTCGCAATTGGCTTACTGAAACATAGCCGGCCCACGGGCGGGTCTTGGCGCGTGCCTTCATTTGCTGCTTGAGGCGCTTGCCGCCGGCATCCTCCACATTGTAGGCGATAAATCCATCCAGTAACGGCCACACGTCCAGGGCCGGCAAGTCCTCTAGATCCGGCATGAAGCGAAGCTCAAGATTCGTTAAGCGGGCCTGACGAGCCAATAATTCCAGGTCGGAGAAGTTCCCCCACAAACTCAGTGAATCCAGGTTGGGGAACCGATCCAGACACCTTAGCGAGATGGGCTGTCCCAAGGGTGTGCTTTGCAGCGTCAGACTCGTCACCTGATACAAATCACCCAGGTCGGGCAGCACAAAAGGAGGGTCATTCTTGCGTCGGCTAGTACGCGGCGCTAGTGTCAGAGAAGATGGCAAATCGCCAGTGGCCGAGAATCGGGATAGATCGCCGGAGACGCTCAGGCGTAAGGAACTCTTCGGGAGCTTCAAACTCAGATGAGCCCCGGATTGACCCAACCCGATATGCAAGCTATGTATAATGGACTCGCTGGCATCCGCGATCATATCCGCAGACAGGATCGGTGTCCACGTTATCTCTTCAATGGGTCGGTTCTGCGCCCAATCCAAGAAGCCTGCATCGCTGCCTGTATAGTGCAGAAACCGCGGCCAAGGCGAGCCCGCCGGCGTGGCAAAGGGATCGAATACGCTCCAGTCGATGTCGGCATCGGGCGGGACGTGAAGGTCCGCCTTTTTCCCCAAATCCGACGGTCCCATGGACAGACTGCCCACACCGGGCCGACGGACAAGCGTGTGGCTACGGGGACCCGTCAGGTCAATGGTATAACGGCCATCTTCTCTAATAGAAGAAGGAGGGCTAGCATGGTTATCATTTGGCACTTCCGTCATCCTTTCTTCTACCACGTATTAGATACTCCATTTTTGAAAACCCAGCTTCAATAAAGAATCTTGTATTTCCTGATCCGCTTTACTTTTGAAGGTCATGAATTCCACTTCGGACAGCGAACCCGGAAGCTTTTGCCGGATAAAGGAATCAAAATCGACAGCCGTTCCGGAAATGCGCAGCTTACGCAGCGATGGCAACCGCTCCATTCCCGATAAAGTAGTCAGTCCTTTACAATTTGAAATGGTGATCTCCTCCAGCTCCTCCATCTCCCGCTCAAAATCAATTTCCTGTAGCCGGACTTGATCCTCGATTCTAAGTCTTGTCAGCGCCCGGAAATTCGTAATATTGCTCAGGTCATGAAAACCCCGGATTCTGCAAATCTCCAGATCGCCGATTTCATTCTCTTCGATTTCCTGTATATTCTCCCGGCCTCCAAGCAAAAGGCGAAGATACTTCAACTTCTTCAACCGGTTTACAAAATGAAGCGGCAATTTGCTGATCGAATGCAGCGCAAGATAATTCAAATTTTCCAGATCGCCGATCGCATCCAGGTTCTTCACCTTGCCCCCGACATGCAAATTTTCGAGGCGGGAAAACCCGCTAAGATATTGCAGGTTGAGCATCTTTTTATCCGACATAATGACTAAATCTCTTAAAGAACGCAACGAGTCATATCCGAGAATATCCGAGTTCTCCAATTCATATATGCCCACATGCAGGATGGTTAGGTGTTCAAGTGTGGCCAATGTTTCGGTGTGATGTGCCTGGACGAGACTATCGAGATTCAGCATTTTGACATGGGGGATCCTCAGGAGCGTACGGCCGTCGAAAGAGAGGGAATAATGCCCGTAGAACCGTACGCCGAAGTTTTCATCCAAACTTGCGCACAGCTCATCCACTTCCTCCAAAATAGAGCCACTATAAAAATCCGGGTGTGAGAACTGGACGATCACCTGGTTCCCTTCGAGTAAGTCCTGCTTGATCTGAGCCCGGTCCAGCGTGGCAGGATCATTGATCAAGATCCTTCTTTTCCATTTCTTCCGCATTCGCGAGCCTCCCCTTACTTGCCAGCCATAACAAGACTATATTTCTTGAAAATCCAGGAGTTCATAATGTCATTCACCGTATTTTTGCTTATGCGAACCGCCGGCTTTTGCTCTTGCAAAGCATCCCCAGCAGGTGCAAAGAAACGAAACGGTGTTGTCATTTTTTTAATAGAGTCTGCTACTTCGTTAAAAAACGCATACGTAAAGGGCTGATGTTCCCGAAGATCCTCGTAAACGTAATACTTCCCCTTTTCGTCCTCCAAATCAACTCGGACCCCTTTCGGTAAGGAGAACAAGAGGCACGGCATTTCATCCTCTGCCCATTGTTCGCCATAGGGAAATCCGAAACTTTCATTTCTGGCAAAAATCCCAGAGCTTTCATTACCTATGATAAAAGAAATAGAATATACAAAGAACGGGTGGTAATCGGGCTTTTCTTGAGCTGTGATATACCGGTAGAACTTTTCATAAGCCTCATACACTTGGGTGTGGTCATGTATGGTCCGGGCATGATTGGTACAATTAAATTGCGCTTGTTTCTGCTCGAACCGTTTTAAGACATCCTTAAATTCCTCTGGTGTTATTAAAAATTTAAGCTTATAGAATCCGCTATGTTTTAATTTATTCATTTACTCCGCCGCCTCCTCAAGCCAGGCTTCTCTTGCGTCGGTTTCATGACCATCCCCCTCTTTTACAATGGATATGGCGGGGCTTTTTCCGCGGCGATGTTGTCCGGATGAGGTTCGGTTAGCTCATAATCATGCATGCGGAGAAGGATATACTCAATTTCTTCTAACGGCATTTGCAATTGTTGGCTGACCTCATAAAGCCCCGTATCCTGCGCAAGCAGCTTCCTTGCCCTATTAATCTTTCCATCCAGCCAATTGTTTTCGTGCATCCAATTCTTTAAGCGGGTCAATAATTGATTTTGTGTTTGCTTATCTGCGTGCTGTTTATATTTCGCAACGGACTCTGACATGTAATCATAGAGATACATACCTAATGCTTCGCGTTGTTCATTTTTGGACATCCGTTGATACTGCTCATAGATGATGCTGATGTCCAGATATAGAACATGATCCTTGCTGTCAAAGCGTCGGAATGTTTTTCGGTCGTAACTTTCAGGTAAAACACGCAGTATAAGATAAATATCATACGGAAACTCCCATGTTCCTGCCAATTCCACTAACGGCAGCAGTTCGTCTCTCAATTGACCGACGCATGTTCCATGGGTATCTAATGAGAAATCCAGCCTCATTTCTGCCTCCTAGGACCATTTTCAAATAAAGTAGGAGTCCTTAATCGCCCATTCAAAATTCATACTTCACAAATCGCTCTCTTAGATCTTCTTCATACGGGATCCACTCCGCATCGCTCCATAAAGACATCCCCGCAAGCTCCGACAGCTTATTTACCGCCTGTTCCGGGCTAGTAATCTCTATAAGCTCATCAAGCTCCTCCTTACGGAGACCCAAGACTTCCCCCAAGTAGTCATCTTGAAGACGTTCTTCCCGGAGTTCTTCATATTCTTCTCTCGTCCATGGCTCGCAAAAGATTCTTTCGGCTTGTATCTCTCCGTGCGCGAACATCGACAATTCGAGTATTTCCTCATTCATATATCCGATGGTCATGATGGGATCATCGATCAACCGGGACAACGTTAGACCGATTTTCTTCACCGTCCCCCATACAAAATATTCATGGAGCACGCTGATCCAATTCTCATTGCTTTCGCTTATGTACATGACAACCTTGGTCTCCCGCACCTCCTCTTCACCTAGGACTTTGGGGTGCCTTTCGATCAACTCTCTTAGGGCTTCGACCGTCTTCTCCGGATTGTTCGACTTCATATGCAAATTTGCAAATGATCTTCCCACAGGATAACCTCCTAGAACCAAGGATATTTTATGCTCATTACTTAAATATTGATGTATTTGATATGTATCTAATTTCCATTATAGAGATCGTTTGTCCCAAATCCTACCTACTTATTACCTGGATTCTGGAAATTAATGCGAGTCACTACCTCATGGAATAAGAGAGTGCAAAAAAAGAGTCGCACCCAGATTGGGGCAACTCTTTAAATTTAGCATTGGTTTTTCGGTAAATTTATTCTTATTCCTTGATCCGTCGAATTCCTTGGGCGATAGGTTCCCTCTCGTACTCTCTTAGCGAATATAGTACAGGCGCCGCAGGAATGTCGAACTTCAGATGCGAATGAGGAATTTCCATCAGTAAAGTGCCAATCGGTTGTTGACTATTCTTACTGCGGATCACATTCCAGAAAATTCGGGATCTATGATCTTCGGTTCCCCATTTTTCAAGCGAGTTGCGAAATAGCAGACAGTTCCCGATCACGAAATCATCCTCTTTGAGGGGCTCCGTGACTTCGAACCCGGCGTCTTCAAGACCTTCAAACAATGCGGGCATCAACCGGTCCAAATAGCGGCCATAGGCGGCGTCCTCAATTTCTTGAAAAGCGATCGTTAACTCATCGAGCATCGAATCGTATAATGCCTTCCATACCAGATCGATATACTGATTTCCTATCTCGCAAATCTCCTCGATGGTCATGTCGTGACGGAATACTGGTTTTGTCATACTTATTCCTCCTTGAAATGGATTATCTCCATCATACGACATGCAAGCCAATTGGAAGGTTTAGGATATACAAGTGAAGGATTTCAATAGGATAACCAGAATAACATTACAAGGGTTTTAATGTTTATGTATTTTATTACGAAGGCGGGATAGCATGGACTTTCGACCAAAAAAACTGGCTGAAAAATACGGATTAAGCGCCAACACCTTGCGGAACTATGAAGCGAAGGGGTTAATTCCTCCTGCGGATCGATCCGCAAATGGATACCGTATATATACGGAACGGCATGAGGCTTATCTGGCATGTATTCAAGCCATGGCTTCCGCATTCGGTATGGAGGTAACGAGCGAGGTGATGCATTGCCTTGGGCGAAGTGAATTGGACGAGGCATTGTGGATCGTCAGAGATAAGGAGGTCATGCTCCATCGGGAAAAAGCAAGCCTGGATCAACTCGTAAGGGAGCTGAAATCGTATTCCGAAGACAATCAAGCATACGACTTTAAGCAACAGTTCAGCATCGACGAGGTTTCCAGAAGGACGGGGGCTCCTAAATCCGCAATCCGTTACTGGGAGAAAACCGGTCTGTTCACTGCGGGGCGAGATCCTGATAACGAATATCGTCTATATCATGAGGCGCACCTTTTTAAAATCAGAATGATTCAGGTACTCCAGAGCTCCGTTTATTCCGAGGAAACCGTGAACTTGAAAAGATCTATTGCAATCATGGAACTGGAAAACATCGAGCATGCGATGAGGATTTCTGAAAATATCCGTGCTTACCTGCACAAAACGATCCAGCTCCAGATGCGGGCTGTCTATTTTCTTTACCGCCTAATTCATCCCGTCGCTAAATCATAAATTTTGCGGATTTTCTCGTCCAGCAGATCCAGATGCACGATTCTCGCTTCACGGATATACTCTTTCTCCTCCACATAAAGCAATAATACGGGCGCAGTGAAAACAGAAAAGCTCCCCGCGACCGCCGGAACTTCTTGCGCATTGATCGTCCCGAGTTGAATATCCGGGTATTTCGTTAGTAATTTCTGCACCTGCGGCTGCAATGCATGACAAACACTACA
Organism: Paenibacillus sp. FSL R5-0407; assembly: GCF_038009185.1. Taxonomy (NCBI): domain Bacteria; kingdom Bacillati; phylum Bacillota; class Bacilli; order Caryophanales; family Paenibacillaceae; genus Paenibacillus; species Paenibacillus sp. FSL R5-0407. Next base: position 3,649,915 of record NZ_JBBPAX010000001.1, read on the forward strand.
GCCCGTCATCGTGATATAGAGAAACGATAACCGATGGCGTCCTATAAATTCATATGCCGATTCGACACTCGTTAATATTTCGAATTCTCGCATAGGTCTCTCTCCAATCATCAAACAAGTATTGAAAAAGGCCTCCCCGCTAAGAGGGCGGCCTTCTTCTATATTAACCCTAAACTTCCGTATATATTTGAAAGGTAACTCCGAATTTGTCCGTGACATCCCCAAATCCAGGGCTAAACGGCTCTTCCTTAAACGGCATATTGACTTGGCCGTCTTGCCGCAGGGCCTCGAAGAAGCGCTTTGACGTTTCCACGTCGTTCGTTGTAATACAAATGGTAACCTTTTTACCGCTGGCAATAGGCGAACCAAACGGATCATCGGAAAACATAAGTTCCGCTTCGCCTACTTGCACCTTTGCGTTGGCCACCAGGCTCTTCAGTTCTTCATTAAAAGTATTGGACATGTCCGGCATATCTCCGTAAGTAATGATGGAAACAACCTTAGCGCCGATCGCCTGTTCATAAAACTGAATAGCTTCCCTGGCTCTTCCCTCTAATGTGATATATGGGGTGAGTTTTACTGCCATCGACTGTACCTCCTTTATACTTAGGATTCTTCCGTGTACTTTTTGAAATTGTTCATAATCGCTTGCCAGCCCGCTTGCTGGACCTCAACCGGATGTGTGCTTTCGGCGTCAAAAGTTTCGACGACCTTGGTTTCACTGCCCTGAGCCGTAAAGGTAATGTCCACCCTTCTCCCGTCTCCCATCGTATATGAAATCAATTCATGCGTTTTCACTTCGTCATATACACCGCCCATATCAAACCCCATGCTGCCATCCTTGGCTTCCATCCGGGTCAAAAACTTGCCGCCGGCCCGCAAATCATTCTCTGCCCTCGGGGCATGCCAGTCTTCGGAAGCCTGGTTCCATTTCGTAATGTGCTCCGGCTCCGTCCAACAGTTCCATACCTTTTCAATAGGCGCCTGAACGACTGCCTCGACAGTTACCTTCGTCGGATTACTTGTTCCCATTTCAAAAACACCTCGCTAATTTTCTCGTTTTTTTAGTTTTCAATAATATAGACGTACTTCATATTCGAATTTCATCGGTCGATTTGCTCCGGAAGTCCAAATCGTGAAAATAATTTGGCGTTAATGAAATTTTGGAGGTGGACGATCTTCCCGTCTTTGACTTCAATGACGTGAATTCCCCAAGGGACCAGGACGGATGCTTCAGGACCCGGCATGTACTGGGCAAAAGCCGGATAGCCGCCGTTTACCGTGACCGGCAAAAAGCGGGAGCCCTCGCAATGCCATCGGGTAAGCGAGAAAAACTTGAACAAATCGTCCTTGCCCTGCACCCACATGGCAAACGGCGGCATGGACATGCAGCCTTCCTCATGGAATAACGCAACCAGGGCATCGATATCGAATTGTTCAAAGGCATCCACATACCGTGACAGCAGCTCATGATCAGGTTCGGCATCCACCGTCCGGCTGAGCTCTTCAGAACGGAGCCGGGTTCGGTTCATCGTCTCCCTGGCTCTTTGCAGGGCACTGTTTACGGCGGCCGGCGACATCCCCAAAGTTTCCGCGATCTCTTTGGAGGACCAGTCGAACACATCCTTCAAAATAAGCACGGCACGTTGGCGCGGAGGCAAGGCTTGCAAGAGCGCGATGAAGGCGAGCTGCAGGGTGTCTTTGCGAATAAGCGCTTCTTCGGGATTCTCCCCCAAATCGGGGGTAAGCCAGATCCAGGAAGAGTCCGGCAATGTTTCACTGGGTGGGATGATGGAGACCGCCGGATCCGACAGATCGACGGGCAGGGTACGGCGTTTGGCTTGTCTTAGTTTGTCCAAACACAAGTTGGAGGCAATCCGATAAATCCACGTTTTGTGTGACGATTCCTGCCTGAATGAATTCCAGCTTTGCCAAACACGGATGTAGGTTTCCTGAACCGCATCGTCTGCGTCTTCGATGGACCCCAACATTCGGTAACAAAATGAGGTTAATTCCGGCTTTAAATGATCCAGTAACTGCAGATCCAGTGCCGCATCGCTCATAGCAGCCTCCTTTTGACGAGGAAATAGATTTGTGCTTTTTGTCATAGTTTACCACAGGAGGGTTCGGAGATCATGATTATCGGTTTACCGTAGGCAGATTCCATGGTGGTTTGTTACTTCTTCCAATTCTCCACAAAGTAATCTACCGCAGCCTGCTCAATTGCTAGACCTTTTGTATAACGCTCCATAAACAAAGCAAAACCATTCACGTCCGTGCTGTTAGGGTATACCTCTTGCCCTTCTGTATCCGCATCAATGAATACTTTAGTGGTAAGGTAATCAGCTAAATTCTCGTGCTGCTCCTTATTAACCATATATGAAGCCAAAATGGCCATCCCCCATGCGCCGCCCTCACCAGCGGTAGACATGACAGAAACAGGGACATTCAGTGCCGCAGCACACATTTTTTGGCCAACCAGCGGCGTTTTAAACAACCCGCCATGCGCCAGAATCCGGTCAATCGTTACATTCTCCTTCTGTGTCAAAATATCCATCCCAAGCTTTAGTGCAGCAAACGCGGTGAACAGATGTACTCTTATAAAGTTTGCCAGATTGAAGCAGCTTTCCGGAGAACGAACGAACAGCGGACGACCCTTGGCAAGCCCGGTAATGTTCTCGCCAGAATAGTAGCCGAAGCTCAGCAACCCGCCCCCGTCAGCGTCTGCTTCCAGCGCTTTGTTGAACAGGACGCTGAATAGCTGATTCATATCCGTTTTCAGTCCCATTGCTTCACTAAATTCACGGAACAAGCCGACCCATGCATTAATATCGCTCGAACAGTTATTAGCTAGAACCATACCGACAGGGCTGCCATCCGGTGTAGTCACGATATCAATCTCAGGATACACCGCGGATAAGTCTTTCTCTAGGACAAACATGGCAAATATCGACGTGCCTACGGAAATGTTGCCTGTACATTTTTTGATACTGTTCGTAGCGACCATGCCGGTTCCGGCATCGCCCTCTGGAGGACATAATGGAATACCTGCTTGAAGGTTGCCTGATGGATCTAATAGTCGGGCACCAGCTTCACTGAGAAAGCCAGCGGCTTCACCTGCAGTATATACTTTAGGTAAAATATCCTTTAGATTCCACGGGTAGCCTTTATCGGCGATTAAATCGTCAAACAGCTTGACCATATCTTCATTGTATTGCTGTGCAGATATATCGATCGGGAACATCCCTGAGGCATCCCCCATGCCAAGAGCCTTGGAACCGGTCAACAGCCAATGAATGTAACCCGACAAAGTCGTAATATAATCTATGTTAGGGACATGCTCTTCATCGTTTAAAATCGCTTGATACAAATGTGCGATGCTCCAGCGTTGGGGAATTTTAAAATTGAATTTCTCAGTTAACTCCGTTGCAGCAATACTCGTTGTGGCATTGCGCCACGTACGGAACGGAACCAGTAGCTCCCCCGCATGATCAAGTGCGATATAGCCCTGCATCATGGCGGAACATCCGATGGATCCGATTTTTTGCAATGTTACACCATAATTATTAGCGACCTTTTGCCTTAGTTGATCATAGGTTTCTTGCAACCCGATAATCACTTCATTAAGATCGTAGGTCCAATAACCGCCGATCAATTGATTTTCCCACTCATAACTGCTGGATCCGATTGTTTTAAAATGGTGATCCATCAGCACAGCCTTGATACGGGTAGATCCAAATTCGATGCCAAGCGAGGTCTCTCCCCTGACTATCGCTTCTTTTATATTTTGGTCCACGGTGACGTTCTCCTCTCTAAAATAAGTATAAGAGGCTAGCCCCCTTGCTTCGGTGATCTAAGGGGCAGCCTCTTCCTATAAGCCATATGAGTGAGTCCTACTTTACTCCCTTTCGGCGGTTAGAGATATCAAGCCAAACGGCGATAACCAGGATGGAGCCCTTAACTACGTACTGCCAGAAGGATTCCAACCCCATGAGTGACATCCCGTTATCGAGGGTGGTCATCACCAATGCGCCTATAATGGCACCTATGACGGTACCGACCCCGCCCATCAGTGAGGTTCCACCGATGACGCAAGCGGCAATAGCGTCCATCTCCGCCATATTGCCGGCAGTGATGGTCGCAGAAGCTAGGCGGGAAGTCAGGACGATGGCCGCAATCGAAGCGAGCAGTCCGTTTAGTACAAAGATCAGCATCGTCTTCCGCTTAATAGGAATACCCGACAAGCGGGCAGCCTCCATATTCCCTCCAATGGCATAAATATGACGTCCAAAGGTGGTCTTAGTTGAAATAAAGTAGAAAATGATCGCCAATACAATAACGAAGATAATAGGAAAAGGAATCCCCTTGTAATTGTTCATGACGAATACAAACGATCCTACCAGGAGTGACAGGAAGAAGACCTTGATGATATCCACGCCGAGCGGCGCAACCTCGAAGCCGTATTTTTGCCGGGAGCTTCGCTTCCTATAGGCACTCCACAGAAGGAATCCCACGGCCAGCAAACCGATCACGATACCGAACCCTTTAGCAAAATAAGCATTTCCCAGCAATCCAAGCACCGGATCGGATATGGGAATTGTCTTCGACTCGGTGACACCCATTAACACGCCACGGAACACCATCATGCCACCCAAAGTGACGATGAAAGCAGGAATTGCTTTGTAAGCCACGAGCCATCCTTGAAGCAGACCCAGTACCGCTCCGGCAGCCATGGTTGCAAGAATGACGATAATCGCCGGCAGTCCCAGCCAATTACTCAGTATAGCGGCTATGCCTCCGGTCAAACCTACGATCGAACCTACTGAAAGATCGATATGAGCCGCTACAATGACCAGTACCATCCCAATAGCCAATATGGAAGTCACGGACATTTGGGTGAATAGATTAGATAAGTTTCGCGAGGTCAAAAAGGTAGGATTCAGAATACCGAACAGGACCCACAGCAATACCAACGCCCCTACCATGGTATATGCACGTACGTCCATTTCACCAAACAAGCTGCTCCAGAGTGACTTTCGGGTCGCAGGGACATCTCTTCGATCTTGAAGTTCCTTTTGAAGCTGCATATTATTTACCTCCCGCGGCGGCTATCATGATATTCTCTTGGGTAGCCTCACGCCAATGAAATTCCTTCACAAGTTCCCCTTCGCACATCACCATAATCCGGTCGCTCATGCCAAGCACCTCCGGCAACTCCGAGGAAATCATAATAATGGCTACACCCTGATCTACCAGCCGATTCATTAAATTGTAGATTTCGTATTTCGCTCCAACGTCAATCCCCCGGGTAGGTTCGTCCATAATCAGGATTTTCGGATCGGACATCAGCCATTTTCCAAGTACAACCTTCTGCTGATTTCCTCCCGAAAGGGTGCCTACCAACGTTTCCAACGAAGATGTTTTCGTCTTTAACTCCTGCACATACTGGCGTCCCCACTTGATCTCTTCATTCTCGTTAATAACACCAAGCTTCGATACCTTGCCCATCGCAGCCATCGTAGTATTTCGTTTCACATCCATGCCCATCACTAGTCCTTGGCGTTTGCGGTCTTCCGTCACTAGAGCAATCCCTGCTTTGATGGCTTCAGCAACGGATCTGATCCTTACCGCTTTCCCTTCGATTCGTACATCTCCCTCAGCCCTGCCTTCATAAGCCCCAAAAAGGCTGCTCGCCAACTCGGTTCGTCCCGCACCCATCAGTCCGGCGATTCCAAGAATCTCCCCTTTACGCAATGTGAAGTGGATATCCCTAAGCACTCTTTGATTACGCTTTTCAGGATGCCATACGTTATAATGGCTTACCTCAAGCACGGTATTTCCCGGTATATGATCAACTCGCGGATATCTCTCCGTCAGTTCCCGGCCCACCATGAGGGATACAACCTTATCATCATCCGTCTCCTCACGATCCAGAGTCGCTATCGTGCGCCCATCACGGAGTACCGTGATGGAATCTGCAAGAGCAAAGACCTCGGGCATTTTGTGCGAGATATATACACAGGAAACGCCCTCACTGCGCAGCTGATTCAATATCCCCATCAGGATGGAGACTTCACTTTCAGTCAAAGCCGCTGTCGGTTCGTCCAGAATCAGAATTTTCGTATGCTTGGAAAGTGCCTTTGCGATTTCAACGAGTTGCTGCTGTCCGATCCCCAGATGGCCGATTTTGACGTTTGGGGAAATATTCAACCCTACCTTTTTCAACCACACAGAGGCGTTATGGTACAATTCATCCCACTGAATCACCCCGTGCCTGCACGGCTCGGCTCCCAGAAAGATATTCTCGCCTACCGTCATCTCCTTGACGAGGGCAAGCTCCTGATGAATGATGGCGATCCCGGCTTTCTCAGCATCCGATATTTGCTGGAACTGCCTGCTTTGTCCCTCAATAATAATCTCCCCACTATAGGTTCCTGCCGGATAGAGGCCGCTTAACACTTTCATAAGCGTTGACTTCCCGGCCCCATTCTCCCCGCAAAGAGCATGGATCTCTCCCTTCCTGACCTTAAAATTCACACGGTCCAGGGCCTTAACTCCAGGGAATTCCTTGGTGATATCCGACATTTCTAATACATGCATCATTTCCGCACCCTTTCTGACCAGGAATCAGCAGAGAGCGGAACCCTAAGGTTCCGCACCCTTGCACCTAGTTATTGTTTGGGCCATTGGTCCTTAGGAACGTTCTTGTATACATCCTCCAGCTTGTGGAATCCATCTTCGATAAGGACGTTTAAATTGTCCTTGTTCACCGCAATCGGGTCGAGCAGCACGGAAGGAACATCAATCTTCCCATTGTTTACAGTCTTTTCAGTAGTGATCTTTTCGCCCTTGGCCGCAGCCATTGCCATCTCCGCAGCTTCTGTTGCGATCGCATTAATCGGCTTATACACGGTCATCAGCTGGGTGCCTTCCGCAATCCGTTGTACGGCGGCTAAATCCGCATCCTGGCCGGATACCGGAATTTTGCCGGCCATCCCCTGAGCGGTTAAGGCTTGAATCGAACCCCCTGCAGTTCCATCGTTGGCTGCAACCACGCCTTGAACATCATTGTTGTTCGCAGTTAGCGCATTTTCCATATTTTTAAGGGCCTCTTCCGGTTTCCAGTCCTTGGAGAACTGGTCATAGACAATCTTGATATCCCCTTTCTCTTCAAGAGGCTTCAGAATATTCATGGCCCCTTCCTTGAACATATGGGCATTGTTGTCCGTATCGGCTCCGCCGATATAAACGATGTTGCCTTTCGGTGCCTTTTCGATCACCGCTTTCGCCTGGAATTCCCCTACCCGTACATTGTCAAAAGAAATATAGTAGTCCACATCCGCGTTATTAATCAGACGGTCGTAAGCGATAACCTTGATTCCTTCTTTGTGCGCTTTTTCCACAATCGGCGCTGTGGCTTCAGCATTGTGGGCAATAACGACAAGAACGTTTACTCCCTGAGATATTAATTGCTCCGCCTGGCTCATTTGCGTAGCATCGTCCCCGTTGGCCGCGAGCACCTTAACCTCGCCTCCGAGCTCTTCTACTTTAGCGGTGAAAATATCGCGGTCCTTTTGCCAACGTTCCTCTTTCAAAGTGTCCATCGACATTCCGATAACAATTTTGTCTCCGTCTTTCGCGGCCGTCTTTTCCTTATTTCCGGTATCCCCATTGGAGACCAATCCACAGCCTGCAAGTGATAATGCCAATAATAGAGCTGCCCCTAGACGAAAAACTTGACCGTACTTTCTCACTCTTTCATCTCCCCTTTTCATCAGCTGAAATAATTGGTTGCGCTTACAAAAAAAGCTTAGCACGGGAGTGATTTCGGCGGCGTGTTCATTTCCAGCACTTCTTTCCTCTCCATCTTCATTTCTTTGCTTCCTCCTGGAAAGAAGGCCACTTGCGTTTTTATTTACAGGACAATTTGGTTATAAAGCACAAAAAAGTCCTTGTTGGTTTAACAAGGACTTTTCTTCTCGATTTGCTGCCGATATTCGCTTGGCGTAATTCCTGTCGCTTTCTTGAAGACCCTGCTAAAATAATTAGGGTCCTTATAACCTACCTCGTAGCATATCTCTTTTAAACTGAGACTTTGTTCCACAATCAATTTCTTAGCCTCCTTAATGCGAAGCCCGGTGACATGATCGATAAAAGTCTCTCCTGCATGCTGCTTGAATAATTTACTGAAATAATGAGGGCTAAGATTCACGTATTCCGCAATGTGCTCCATCGAGATGTCTTTCTTATACTTTTGCTCAATATAGAGAAGCGCCCTCCGGAATACATGTGAACGACTCTGCTCCCGCTCTTCCATCAAACCATCGATGAAAGAATCGAGCCAATATAGGGCCGTTTTACGAAGAACTTCGCGATCCTCTACTACACTCAGGGTTCTAATCAGATTAGCACTTTCACCAGATTGAACCGCGCGGCACAGAAACATCAGAAGCCCTATGACCTCTGCGCGCAAGGTAGCCAATGAACCGAAACTCTTCTCTTCCAAGATGGAATATAAAGAGCTAAGTCTCTCTGCGCTTTCCTGTTTATTATGCCGCAGCAAAGCATCCAAGAGCTTCTTCTCGTCATCCAGTGAGATCTTCGTCTGCCCTGAGCTGAGGAGCATATCATCGTAATGCCGTACATTCAGGAGTACGCTATCCTCCGCGCAAACCCGAACGGCTTCCCGGTAGGATCGGCTGATTCCGTCCCAGCCCTCCTGAACCGATCCAATCCCAATGGAAAGAGACAACTGGAATCTCTCCTCGATAATCCCCCTAATACGCTCACCCCATTCCAGGGAAATAATACGCTGGGAATAACCGTGCCTGCCGGGTGGAAGAGGAATGAATAAAGCCATCTGATGTCCAACGATAGGCCCGACAATCGGGGACAAATTGGGCTTCGTGAAATGCTTAACCGCTTCATAGATGTCCCGCTTGAGCAGTTGAAATTCGTCCCACTCCTTTTTGGATTTCCTGAAAAAAGATAATACCATCGCATAGCCCTTATACCACTGTATATCTAACAGACTTGCAAGCTGTTCAAGCTCCACCTCTTGCACCGACTCCAGCATGAGCATAAGAGAGAGCTCGTTCTCGGCTAGCGGAATCAGCTGCGACAGTTTCTCCTGAAGCTCTAATTGCTCATTACGCACACGCTTCTCTTCTTCCTTTTCCGCAACTAACAGCTGTAATACGTGGAGTATTTCCTCCGGCCTTGCCGGCTTAAGCAGATAATCTCTGACTCCTAGAGCCAGGCCCTCTTTCGCGTAAGAGAAGTAATCGTGAGCCGTGATCATCACAATTTTGGTTGAGGGAACTAGGGCAGCAATATGACGTACAGCTTCAAGCCCTTGAATTCCCGGCATCTTAATATCCATAAAGATAAAATCAGGCCGTTCCTCTTCCGTAATCTGAATGGCCTTTCGTCCGTTTTCCGCATGAAGGAAATGAAAGGTGTCCGGCATAAGATGCCTGATCATCAGCTCAAGACCCTCCCGCTCCAGCGCTTCGTCATCTGCAATAAGTAAGCTGAACATGAGCTATCATCCTTTCTTGTCATGTGGTTACCGTACGAAAGGGAATCCTGAAGAATATAGCGGTTCCTTTTCCCTGGGTGCTATCTATTTCGATGCGCTGCTCTCCGTTGAAGAATAAATGCAGTCTTTTGAATACATTGTGTGTCCCTAGTCCAGTAGATTGGCCTCTCCTGCCAAAGCTGGAGGATTCCTCCCGGAAAGATCTGAGAAGCAGTTCTACCGTTTCCTTGCTCATACCCACGCCGTTATCTCGAATCTCAATTCCTACACCTTCATCCTCATATTGAATGGTAAGCCTGAGCTCGCCGCCCTCTTCCATCTGCTCTATCCCATGTAAGAATGCATTCTCCAGAATAGGCTGCAGAGTCAGACATGGAACCATTCCATCCAGTGCTCTCTCATCAATTTCCATGACAAAAGAAATCCGGTCACGAAACCGCGCCCTCTGAATGTTGATATATTCGGTCACATGTTCGACTTCTTCACGTAACGGTACCGCTTGGTCCAGCTTTTGCAGGTTATATCTCAATAGCCGGGATACCGATACCGTAAGATAGCTTGTCTCGGTAGCCCCCTCGATATATGCCAACTTGGTAATCGCATTAAGAGTATTAAACAGAAAATGCGGATTAATTTGGCTCTGAAGCATCTTTAGCTCCAGCTCCTTAACGAGACGGTCCTTCTCCAGACTTTTCATGTTATCAGCCATTAAGCTTTGAATATTATCGATCATGCTATTAAAGGTTCGGCACAAGATGCTAATCTCATCATTGTTAATGCTTTCCGGCGCCTTGGTGTCCATTCGCCCCTTCGATATTAACTTGGCCGTTGCCACCAGCCGCCGAATCGGCCCCGTTATGCTATTCGACAGCCATATGGCCAGAATGATACTAAGGACAGCGACCGTAACAACCAGTTGGGTCCCTAGCGTATTCAATTTGTCCGTGGTAGACATAATCTCCTGATAAATCGGCTTGTACTGATCGAGCTCGATATCGACTAATCCCTGAGCCTCCTCGCGTATAAAGCGTTCGGTCTTCTCCGCTTCGATGTAAGCTCCTGCCATAGTATTCGAATCTTGATCGTCGATCTTGCCAATCATAGTCTCAACTTGCTCCAAAAACGTATCAATAATATTTCGATAATTTACAAGCGGCAGATCGCTGCCGCCAATCGTTTCTAGTCCATCGAGCTCTTGTCTTAACTGCTGAACACTGCTCAGGTGCTGTTCCACTTCAGGAAGGCTATCCGCATCGACTTGCATAATAAAACGGTTCATCGATCGCATAATCTCCCCGACCTCATAGGACACTTCCTTATACAATAAAATACGATTCATCATTAAATGATAGCTCTCCTGCACACTTTTTCCGCTTTGGAACAAGAAAAAGGAAACCGTGCTCATCAAGACTACCAGGAACGGAATACAAACCAACAGCTTTTGGCGGATACTCACAGGCCTTCTCCCTTCTGGGCATTCTGCTTATCTAACACCATTACCTCTGTGTAATATTCAGACAGCAAGGCTTTTCCTTGGAAATGATCGTTAAGCAGCTTGACTGCTGTATCCCCCATTAAAAATGGCTGCTGTGCTATAGTCGCCTTAATTTCACCCCTGAGAATGCCGTCTAGCGTCTCTTCCTGATTATCAAAGCCAATGATCGTAAGAGCATCCCGTTTCAAGCTCTTCGCAGCCTGTAGGACACCCAGGGCATCTGTTGCACTGGTACCCACCATGATCGTAATGTCCGGGTGCATCTCCAGCATGCCCGCCGCTTGCTGAATCGCCTCCATATGTGAAATGTTGGAGCTGCGGACATCCACAATCTCCAGATCCTCGTATTGTCTAACAATGTTTTCTAGCCCTTGCAGCCGCTGCAATTGGTTCTCGGCAAGCTCACTCCCAATAATGACGCCTATTTTTCCAGTTCCGCCTGAAGTTTCTACAACAAGACGCCCCATGCTTTCGCCTGCCGCCTCGTTATCCGTACCTACATAAGCCAGTCTCTTGCTAGCTGGTGCATCCGTATCGATAGTTATAACAGGAATTCCACGCTGTACAGCTTTATCGATGACTGGAGTAAACCTCTCCTCGTTCAGACCTTGGACAATGATTGCATCCACTCGGGCAGCAATCGCTTTTTCAAGCAAGTTAATCTGCTCATCCATATTGTTGCGAACCGGACCGGTAAATTCAATATCTATTCCATACCTTTCTGCGGCCTTCTCTGCACCCTTCTCAACCATTTCCCAATAAGGATGATACCTTTCCTGCTCAATTAGTACGATGTGATAACGGTGTCCCGAATCTCCGGGATGACCATGTAATTCCTGAACAATGCTACCCATCTTTCCGGATTGGCGTGCAAATCCAATAAATTCATACGATAGTAATATTATTAGTATTACAGCCACACAAGATAGCCACTTTTTATTCATACTTATTCACCTCACTCATACCCCAATCAACATTGGCAGCGTTTTCAATTTAAAGTTAGGAAACGAATTGAGCGCATTGATTAGTTGTTTCCCCCGGATTCAGAAATGGCCTAGCATGAGCCGCTGCGCACTCGGTTCGGGTGTATCCAGGTTAATGGAGCAAGAAGTGAGGTGCTGAATTCTAATTCTGTATCTCTATAATCCGACGCGGGGTATTTAGAACAAGGCCGGCCATCAGTGAAACAATGCCGGGAGCCTTTTCTAGTTTTGTTCCTCACTCTGAAATTATTATTTTATTGTACTACAAAATGTAAGAAGTTCAATTTGGAGGGATGGGTAAAAGAGTACATTCTCGGGGATGGCTTCCATGGTATTAAATGTACCAAGAAGCCTTTTTATTCATCGGGGGAGTCTCCTGCTGTCCATTTGCGGCGTATTTCTTCCGCCTCTATAACCATTCTCTGAATCAGTTCAGACACTTCCGGAATATCATGGATCAGGCCGACGGCTTGCCCGGCCCAACCGAAGCCTTCTTCCTGAATGCCATCATAAATCCAGCGCCTGTTGACCTCCCCGCTGATATAAGGTTTCAGCGCTTCATAATCTGTATTCTTACGTTCAAGCTCAAGAATCTTATCGGTCACAGGGCTTCGCAGCGCCCGGGCAGGAAACCCGATGGAACGTTTGATAACCACGGTATCCGCCGAGGACGCCTCGACCAAGGCATTCTTGTAAGAAGAGGAGGCGTGCAGGCATTCCCGGGTGCCAATAAACCTCGTTCCCATCACGATTCCCTCCGCTCCCAGAGCAAGAGCAGCCATCCAGCCGCGGCCGTCTCCAATTCCTCCTGAAGCGATCACGGGAATACGGACCGCATCCACGACCTGGGGAACGAGAACCATCGTTCCTACTTCATCACGGCCCAGGTGCCCTCCTCCTTCGTGTCCGACAACGATGACTGCGGAGGCGCCGAGCTGCTCTGCTTTTTGAGCCTGCATCCGGGATGAGACAAGTACCAGGGTCTTTAGATTTGCTGACTGCAATACAGGCAAAAGAGGCGCAGGATTGCCTCCTGTAAGGGTAACTGCTGCAACCTGTTCCTCTATAGCTATCCGCAGTCTCTCCTCGAGGTCGCCCCGGTGCATACCGATGGCAAAGTTGACGCCAAAAGGCTTGTCGGTCAGAGTACGAGTACGTTTGATTTCACTCCGCAGGGCTTTGGCATCCGGCAGACTCATCGCTGTAATCTGGCCGAATCCGCCGGCATTGGAGACCGCCGCCGCCAGATCGGAGTAGGCCAAATAAGCAAGCCCTCCTTGAATGATCGGGTACTTGATCTTAAGAAGTTCGGTCAAACGCGTATTCCAATCCATTAGAATCCCTCCGTATCCTGCATCCGCGACATCAGCCGTATATCCGAATGAGGAGCATCATCAACACAAATATAACCGTAAACAAGGCTGCAACCAAGTCGCTCCGCTTAAATTCCAGCTGCCTGTAAGAAGTTCTTCCCTTTCCGGTTCCGAAAGCCCTCGCATCGATCGCATAGGACAGCTGCTCCGCACGTTGGATGGTCGTGGCAAACAGCGGAACAAGAATCGGAATATAGGCAAACACACGTTTAAATCCGGGAATAGACCTGATATCATATCCTCTGGCCTGCTGGGCCAGAATGATGCGGTCCATCTCCTGAATAATAGTAGGTATAAAGCGGATCGCGATTCCTATCATTAAAGAATAGGTTTCCGTCGGGAAGCCTGCTCTAGACAGCGGCTTTAGCAGTTTTTCAAGGCCTTGCGCCAAAACTAACGGTTTGGTAGTTGCCGTAAGGACAGACGCGATCAGAACCAGTAGAATAATCCGCCAGACGGTAATCGTCCCCTTCGTAAGCCCCTCTTCCGTCAGCTTGATGAAGGACCAGGACCATATCACCGTATCTCCTGTAAGCAGAACATGGTACAGAAAAGTAAAGATCAGTACCAACAGTAGCGGCTTCAATCCTCTGGCAAACCAGCCAAGCCGGATTCCGGACATCCGCAGCAACATCCCAACCAAGACGGTTGCTGCCAAATAACTGGCGAAGGATTTGAGCAGAAGGAAGCTCAGCATGATAACGAGCAGACTCAGCAATTTAGTCCTCTGGTCCAAGCGGTGAAGCACCGAATCCGTTTCCGTGAATTGACCCATTATGATTTTATTCGTCATGATGAAGACCCCTTGCTTCCCAGACCAAACGTACTTTATCGAAAATATCCCGCTCCCTGCAGCTATCCACTTCAATCGTGCGGCCCGATAATTCCTCTACCAGCCTGAGCAACTGAACAGGCTCGGGCAGAGGTAATCCCGCCCGCCTCAAGATTTCCGTGTTCTTCATAAACAAAGTGCCCGGGTCCGAGTGCCCCAAGAGCTGTCCCTCGTGAAACACCATCACCTCGTCCGAGTACTCGGCAACATCCTCCATTTGATGAGAAATAAACAGAACGGTACGATGGTTCGCTTGCTGCCATTCTCGTAACATCTGCAGCAGAGCATGTCTGCTCAAGGGGTCAAGTCCGGCTGTCGGTTCATCCAATATTAGAAGCTTTGGATCCGTGATCAACACCGAGGCAATAGCAACGCGCCTTTTCTGTCCCCCGCTTAAAACCAGGGGAGAGGCCGAAAGAATTTCGGCGGGTAAGCCTACCTGTCTTAATACAGGTTCCAAAGCCTCCTCGATTCTGCCCCGGGAATGTCCCAGCATTTTCGGTCCAAAGGTCAACTCCTTATAAACCGTGGTTTCAAATATTTGCTGCTCCGGATACTGAAACACATAACCGATCTCCCGGACGGCCTTCATGCGTCCTTTGCTGTCTCCGGGCAGCGGCTGCCGGTGAAGGGTATATTCACCTTTATAGGCAGGGATCAGCCCTTTGATCACTTTGGCAAAGGTCGACTTGCCCGCTCCAGTCGGCCCAATGATCGAAATCCATTTTCCTTCCTGCAGTGAGCAGCTTATGTCCCGGAGAACCTCCCGCCCTGCGAGACTCACGCTTACCTGTTTTAACTCGTAGGCCATTGGGTGCGGATCATCTCCTTCCAGTCGGCTTTCAGCCCGGTGTTTAAACCAAGAGCACGTTGCAGCCTTACGGCAAAGGGCTGATCCAATGGATGATCCGCAAGCGTTCCCGTTCGAAACAGCTCGGGCGGAGTTCCGTCAAATGCAATGGCCCCGCCATTCAGAAGCAGGACCCGTTCCGCCTCCAGCACCTCGTCCATATGGTGAGTGATATGGATGATCGTCATGCCTTGCCGATGGAGTTCATGCATCACCGACAGGACCTGACTTCTTCCCTGCGGATCAAGCATAGAAGTAGCTTCATCAAAGACAAGGATACGGGGACGCATGGCCAGAATCGACGCGATAGCGGTACGCTGCTTCTGCCCGCCGGACAGCTCATGCGGCATCGCTTCCGCATAATCCTTCATTTGGACAGCCCGCAATGCCTGTTTTGCACGGACGCTCATTTCTTCTCTGGGGACACGGAGATTCTCTAACCCGAATACCACCTCGTCCAAAACGGAAGTGGTAATAAATTGATCGTCCGGACTTTGAAAGACAAGCCCCACCTGCTCCCGAATCTTGATCAAATTATCGGTATTCCGCGTGCTCAGAGGCCCAAGGCGCACTTCTCCTTCCCTCGGCTGCAGCAATCCATTCATTAACCGGGCCAGCGTGGATTTGCCGCTCCCGTTTCCCCCCACAATAGCTACGAATTCGCCCTCCTGAATCTCGAAGCTCACAGAAGCGAGGAGGGGCTGCCCTTTACGATAATAATAATGAACCTGGTCGAAAATAAGCATCTATTGCTTCTCCTCCCGATGCTTCCATGCTGTAAAGAAATTCTCGGCTCCACCATTCACGGTCAAGACGGGCAGCGGCTTCTGCCAGCGGGTGATTTGGGAGCCATTAACGCCAAAGACTTCTCCGGTCAGATCCAGGTCCTCCTGCTCCAGAAGCAGACCCACAAACCGGGCTACATCATCCGCTTCGCCAACCTGCCAGAATGCCGGTAAGGGCTCATTCCGTTTTGCGTGCTTGTCCTTTAAATATTCAATAACAGGGCGAGTCATATCGGTCAGAGCGGCAGGAGCAATCGCATTAATCCTGATCCGATCCCGCCGCAATTCGGCTGCGAGCGTCCATACCATCCCGAGTATGCCGGCTTTGGCGGCGCTATAATTGACCTGACCTACAGAGCCCTTTAGTCCCGCCGTTGAAGTCATCAGCAGAATGTTTCCCCCTTGAGGGGCCATAAGAGGAAGAACGCGCTGAATACAGTAAAAAGCCCCATTCAAGTGAACATCCAGCACCGAATTCCACTCTGGATCCGTCATCTGTCCGCATTTGCGATCCTGTAAATTACCGGCATTGTGAATCAAGACATCAATGGCGCCATATCGCGCCGCAACCATCTCTACCATTGTCGAAACTGCAGAAGGGTCCGCTACATTAGCACAAAAGCCCTCGGCTACGCCTCCCCTTTGGCGAATTCCCTCGACAACGGCGTCGATCCGTTCTTCATGCAAGCCATTCACCGCAACCTGATAGCCGTTACGCCCGAGTTCCAATGCGATGCTGCGGCCAATCCCTCTGCTTGCTCCGGTAATCAACGCTGTCCTCATAGGGACAATCCCCCCTCTTTCACGGAAAAAACACCCGTAGCGATAACCTCCCCAGCTTCGTCTTCTGCGGTAACCTTAACTTGAATTTCACCGTTACAAGCTTCATAGGAAAAGCACGCCCATGTTCCCTGCACGAGCGGCCTGTGAAACTTCATGCTATAAGACTGAATCCAGTGGGTAGGATGCTCTGCCAAGTAAATCGACTGTGCCAATCCCATAACATACATCCCATGGGCAATCGGAGCTTGGTACCCGGCTTGTCTTGCAGCTTCGGCCTGAATATGAATCGGGGCTTGATCCCCGGTAATATCGGCATATTCCGTAATTGCCGCTGCAGTAATCAGCTTTCTCATCATTTGTCACCTACCGAGATCAACACCGTTTCCACGGTCACAATGCGTTTACCGGCGCAGGTGCAGATCAGGGAATGCGTATATAGAGTCAAAGCGCCCTGACGACCGGTCTTGTTCTCGACCCGGGTTAAAGATAGATCGCAATCCAGCTCCATACCTGCCGTCAGCGGCGCCTCATAGTGGAATTGTTGGGTTCCGTGAATCAGCGGCTCCGGCATATGGAGCCAAGGGGCGTCGGCTATTTTCCAGAACGTAATCGGCATGGTTGAAGGTGCGACTAATGCTGCGCCTATTCGCTGCAACGGCGCTTCAATAGAAGCTGCATATTTGACGATTGCCTCCTCGGACAGATGCACCCGAAATCGAAGGTTGTTCATTCAAACGCCTCCACCAAAACGGCAAGTCCCATTCCTCCGCCAATCCCCAATGTGGCTATCCCCCGTTTAAAAGGGTTCTGCAGCATCTCAGCGAATAAACGGGTAATCAGGATGGCGCCCGATGCTCCATAAGGATGACCTAAGGCCAACGCACCGCCTCCGGGATTCACCTTGTCCTGTGGAATTTGCAGCTCTCCCAGCGACGCCAGAACCTGGGAAGCAAAAGCTTCATTGAACTCGATCACGTCCAAATCGGTTATACCGAGTTGCCGGCGGCTTAGCAGTCTGTTTACGGCCGGAACAGGACCGAGCCCCAAATATTCGGGGTCCACTCCTGCCGCCTGCGCATCCACGAAGCGTAACACTGGCCGCAGATTTAGCTGCTCGCATTTATCGCGCGACATGAGCAGCACCAGAGCCGCCCCGTCATTTACGGGACAGGCATTGCCGGCGGTGACGGTGCCTTGGTCCAAAAAGACCGGCTTCAGCCTTTGCAATTTATCCAGGCTGGTATCCGCCCTTGGACATTCATCCTCGGCGACCCAATGTCCGTTCACTTGAAGAGGCACAATCTCCTGCCGAAACCGGCCTGTCTGCTTGGCGCGAACAGCCTTCCGATGGCTGTTCAAGGCGTACAGATCTTGCTCTTCTCTGGAAATCCCATACTTCCGGGCTACATTTTCCGCGGCCAGACCCATATCCGGGTCACCATAAACGCTTGGTGTAAAGGGAGCGCGTGTATACAGCCGGGGTGTGCCTGTAAGTGTCTCGGGCTTAAACATTTTCCAGGGTGCACGGCTAGTGCTCTCGACCCCGCCCGCCAGGTACACCTCTCCCGCTCCACTCTGAATGAGACGGGCAGCCAAATGAATAGCTTCCAGTCCCGACCCGCACTGGCGATCAATCGTCAGACCCGGTACGGTGACGGGAAGTCCGGCTTCCAGGGCGGCAACCCTTGCAATATTCCCCCCGGGTCCTACCACATTGCCGATAATTACATCATCAATCCATTCCGGGGGCACCTGCGACTCCGAGACGATGTGGCGAATTACCGGCGCAAGCAGTTGCTCCGGCTCAAGTGTACTGAATTGACCGCCAATTTTGCCGATGGGCGTCCGTTTTGCCATGACCATTACAACCTCTGTCATTTCGCCACTTCTTTCAAGACATATTCTCTCATCTGCCGACGTGCGATCTTCCCGCTGCTTGTATAAATGAACCGATCTACGCTGATCAGCTGCTTGGGAGCCTTATAACTTGCCAAATAGTTGCGGCAGTGGCCCTTCACTTCATCCAGACTCAAACGTTGATCTCCTTGCCACTGAATAACTGCAGTTATTCTCTCCCCCCAGCGTTCATCCGGCACTCCCAATATCATAACTTCCTGAATAGCGGGAAGCTGCTGCAATACCGTCTCCACTTCTTCGGGGAAAACATTCAAGCCGCCGGTGATCATCCTGTTTTTGGAGCGCCCGGCCAAGTATAAATATCCATCCTGATCGACGGACATATAATCTCCCGTAGTAAGCCACCCATCCTGGAATACCGCAGCCGTCTCCTCGTCTAACCGATAATAGCCCCGGAACACCATACCGCTTCGAACATAGAGCTGCCCCGTCTCTCCAGCGGGAACCTCCTGATCCTGCTCATTACGAATCGATAGTTCTACCCCGGGAAACGGGCGTCCGACCGACCCGGGTCTACTTGTCTCATAAACGTCCATATAACTGATATAACTAGCCTCGGAAGAGCCATAGTATTCATACAGCCTTGATTGTTCGAAAACTTCCCGGCACTTCTGCTTCGACTGCTCCGACCACTTGCCGCCTGAGCTGATCAGAGCTTGAATGGATGCTCTTCCGGGATTAGCCTGTTGCAGTAATGACTCAATCATCGTAGGTACGACAAACAAGATCATATCAGGAACCGCTGTGCATCGCTCCAGCACCTCATCCGCATGAAATTGCTCGACGAGATGGAAGGTGGCGCCAAAGTACAGACTTTGCATCAAGGCAAATAACGATAAGGAGTGAACAAGCGGACCGGGGGCCATACAATGCTGCATATCGAGCCGGAATGCTTCCCTCGTGGCTTCAAAGCTTGTTAGCCAGGACAGCGGAGTGCGCATAAATCCCTTTGGAACACCAGTAGTTCCCGAAGTAAAACCGATGAACAACAACTCATTACCGGCCTCCGGTTCGGCTTCCGGCGCGAAGGAGGCTACCCACGAGTCATAGTCACCCGAGTTTCCCTCAGATAACGTGATGATTTCAACTCGCCCGGCCGGTCCGTAAGACGAACCAATATGCTGGGAATAAGCCTCTTCCGCAAAAATAATCCCCGGTTCACACTGCCGTAACACGGCGTTTATTTCAATCGGGCTCCATTTGGGGTCCATAGGCACAGGGACATAACCTGCGTAGACAGCCCCTAGAAAAATCTCCACAAACTCCACCCGATTGCCGGTCAGTATCGCAACATTTCGGCGGGTATGGCCGCCTTGCTTCAGACCGTTAGCAACTCTCCGGACCCGCTGTGCCAATGCCGAATAAGTAAGGCTGCCCCGGTTATGGGCGATGGCGATCCGATCCGGAATTCGTGAAGAATGACGTATAAGAAAGGTTAATAAATTCATTTAGGTGATCACCTGCTTAAAGAATAATCCTTACGAGCTAGTGCGCCTTCTCTTCAATAGGACTGATCGCTCTCAACTGGAATGCCACCACCGCCGCTATAACCGCTTTAATAATATCGCCCGGCAGATAGACTGCCGAACCGATTAGTCCTGCCCAGATGGAGGTATGCGTGATCAGTGCCATAACAGGAGCTCCAATCAAGCTGACCAAGAGAACGCCAAACAGAATATTAATGGTCAGCAGCTTCCACATTCTTAGCTTGGGCCAAATCTTCTCCGAAGCGTAACCAATCAGAAAGGCAGCGATCGGCCAGCTGAATATGTACCCTGCAGACGGTCCCACGAGTGGAGCCACCCCCCCGCGGCCGCCCGACAAGATCGGCAAACCTATAGCCACCAGGACGATAAACAAGATTAAGCTCATCGCGGCCGGTTTTTTCCCTAAAAAGCAGCCCGCAAGCATAACACCAAGCGTCTGTGCGGTCACAGGGACCGGAATAAAGCCTAATGGAATCGGCGGAATCATTCCAAGTACAGCCATGAATGCGGTAAACAATGCAGCATAAACAATTTCCTTAGTCTTCAATTTGGGCTACCTCCGTTTTGTTAATTGGCTATCAGAATCGGCTGGAATCTAATTACAGCAACGTTGCGCAAATGAATTATAGTCTCTTAAATTCTCTATTGTCAACCATATTAAATTTTTAGGTTTACAATTAAAACATCCCATTTACCCACAGGAATATTTACTTCGGAATTAGAAAAGGGATGCCTCGGCATCCCTTTCGTCTAACCCTTTTTACCTGTGTAGTAGGTTTCTGTTGGCCCCAGGTAACTGTCCGCAGGCTTCTTTCCTGCCGGATAGATGACCAGCTTTTCCAAGACAAACCCTGGACTTACAGCAAAAATCCTCAAGGTATTCAATCCTGCCGAACAGCTTGCTGTCGTGCTGCGTCTGCGAATGTGATTCAGTACGCCTTGCGCCCAATTCCAGTCATCCACCCGATACCCCTCAGGAAGTGCATTGACGACGTTAATCGCTTCCTCGTTCACTTGAATCCCGTAGCGCAGCGTTCCGTCATTGGTAACCGGATTCGATGGCTGCATGTAGAGCTCCACATCATACAATCCGCCTTCCTCAACGGCAAAACGATACTCCAGATATGGTGCGTCCTTCCCTGCGGTAAAGTATTGCGTGGTTGGATAAGCCTTCACGGCGGATAAGGTTTTGCCATAACCCTCAATCACTTCAAATCTGCTGACGTCCCCATTTTGACGGGGTGCTTCCTGGTTCAGAGCATAATGCTCAGCCTCGATGGAAATGTACCCCTTCGTGTCCACAAAGGTCATATCAGGCAGCTCACTGTAATCATGTTGGGCTGCATTGACGACGATCGTGCAGGAACCCAGCGGCATTTGTATGGAAATATACCCTTCTGTCTCGCCCTTCATCGCACTACGGTCAATACGTACTTGTATAACTTCCGTCGTATTCTCGTTTCCATCCAGGGTGCCGCCTGTCTTCGAGCAGGTTAGCCACGGATCATCACATGTAATCTTATACTCCGCAGGAAGGTCACTGATGCTCGATATAGTGAAAGAGGCTTCCTCCACATCCGGCTGCAAAAAGTCGTCCATCCCTAATTTGTTAATATGCCAGGAGCTTCCTTCACTGCGCTGGGTCGTTCCATCCACCGTCACCAGCAATCTGGGTTTATTGGCAGGCAGTACATTCATGAGAATCGGATTCTGAGCTTCGTCCTCATTCCATTGCGTGAAGCCGATATGCTCGGAAAGCCCCATGCCATACCACTTGCCGCCCTCTATTGCATGAAACTCCGCCACAAGCTCTCTGTCTCTTTTCAAGCACGCTCTTATTTGTTCGGTAAGCTTATTGGCTTCCATCTCTCCAAGCTTTGCTTTGTAATGGTTTTTGCCGGTGAGCAGCCACATCTTCTGTAAATTGAGATTGCCTACAACCGGATAATACACTAACGCATAATAAGCAGATAAATGCGCTTCATCTACCCTCTTGTATAGTTCATCCGCCAGTCCCAACAGATCATCGATTCGCTGTAACAATTCATCACTTTCTTTGTAATTCACGGGATGGTATACATTTGAATTCATATGTTCCGGCCTGCGAATATGCGCAATCTTGGTATAACCGGTCAAGAGATCAAAGATCTTGCTCCGATCCCGCTCGCTCCACCCGTAGGAAAATTGTCTTTGAATCCATTGCTTCGTATATAAATCTGTCTTGTTAATGGCCTGGGTTCCCCATTTTTCAAAGTCATAGGCCAAATCAAGGAAATAAGATAGCGGAAACTCCTGCGTGCCAATATCGCCCACATTGACGATCCAAAGATCGCGGATTCCAAAATCGTAAGCCATCGTCATCTGCTCCCAAATTTTCGGGAGGTAGGAACTGTTAATCCATTCGTAAGAGATCGGACCGCCATGGTAATCAAAATGATAATACATGCCGTAACCGCCTTTATGGCTGCGCATCTCTTCCGTCGGCAAGGTCCGGAGATTCCCATGATTATCATCGCAGAGCATTAAAATGACGTCCTCCAGCTCCTCGGAGTTGATCAGCCCCGGCGTGTCCTTATCACCATAGAAGAAAGGCTCCACCTCTTTATATAAAGCCAGCATTCTTGGAACTTCCGAAAGGTTTGAATACACATTTTCCCGGATCAGCCGGTTTTGCGTCTGCAGCACCTCTCGCAGCAGCTGGATATTGTCCGCAAGTGTAGCTCCTTTTCCCATGATAGCCGTATCCGCCTCGCCGCGCATGCCGACCGTAATCACACTCTCAAATTTGCCGCTCCGTTTCAGGCCGTCTTCCCAGAATCTCGTAATCCCTTCTCTGTTCTTGATGAAATTCCAGGCATCGCCATAGATCGAATCCTTCCCGCGGAGATATTTATACTCCTCCCCATAACGCAAACAGGGCTCATGATGGGACGCTCCCATGACGACTCCATACTCATCCGCTAATTCCGCATTGGCCAAGCCCGGTCCGTCATCATAAAAACGGGCAGACCACATCGCAGGCCAGAGATAGTTTCCTTTCAACCTCAGCAGCAGTTCAAACACTTGCTCATACATTTTTGCATTAAAACCGCCGAAATTGGTCGTAGTCCAATTGCCAAAGGCCGGCCATTCATCATTGATAAAAAAGCCGCGGTATCGAACGGACGGTTCCTTTGAGATATATTTCAAATCCTCACTTAGAGAGAAGGATTCCTTCCGCTCCGGCTTCACGTTCGCCCAATTTACCAATGGGGAAACCCCAAGCCGCTCGGACAGATGAAAAAGGCCGTAAATTGTGCCGCGTTTATCGCTTCCCGCGATCACCAACGCCTTCTCAACGCCGTCAAAGGGACGATCAATGACTTGGAATAAAAAAACCTCCCGCTTCCCTTTGATTTCGGACAAATCAATCAACCTGTTCTCTTCGAGCTCAAGCAGCATAGGACTGTGGCCCACTGTTCCGTACAGAACCACATTGGTTCCCAGTTGATTTCTGTCTGTAGTTGCTTGCGGGGCATATCCAAAGACCTGCTCCATATCCTGCATAACCTTCTGGGCTATCTTATTCACACCGCTAAACGCTTCCTCTTCCCGGTAAAATAAAGCATCCGATACGGATGGGCTCTGATTTGTAGCGCTTTCATTTTTTGGCATCCGCCAAGTAATAGTAAATTCCATAAGACTTCCTTTCTGCTGTTATTCATGCAGCGTATGCTTCTAGAATTTTTATTACAGCAAGTATACAAAGATCCGATATTAAAAGATATGTATCTATGCAAGATGGATTCTTGTAAATTTCACATGTTTTTATACGAATCCCTACGATCCATTGCAAGCTTAAACCCGTTGACCTTGGATGACAGCGGAAAACTTGAACAGCCGCACAACAAAGAGAACAGCCTGCAGGCTGTTCTCTTTGTTGTCTGCCTTAGAAGCAGGTGAACGAGCTGATCCGTTTCAGGTCAATACCGAAGTATCCCCAGAAGAAACCGAACCATCTGAATCCTGCAATAGAATTACGTCCGACGAATACCGGGAAGAACCAGAATTGTTCGCCGTTGTTCAGCCAAATGTATGTGTTGCGGAACAGGCACCGTCTGATCCCTCCGGGGTCAACGGCATACGCGGTGGCCGACATTTGCGGTACGAATTGCGGTGGAGGAGACGTAGGCGGTTGAATGCCTCCCGGAGCACCCGGAGTCCCGGGAAATCCACCTGCTCCCCCCGGTCCTCCCGGCACGCCTGGTCCGCCCGGGAATCCCGGATATCCTCCGCCGGGTCCCGGCGATGGAAAAAATCCCATATGTGATCACTCCTTTTCAATGAGTAGGCATAATCATCATATGCATTCGCGGATAAGGCGTTTGGGCGGATGCCAATAAAAAAATCCCCGCCCGGCCGAAGCCGAACGGGTTGGTTGATTCATTCACTGACTATATTCCCAACGAGGTCAGTAATTTGTAAATCATTGCGGCTGCTTCGCCTCTTGTTGTTGTTTGGCCCGCGCGGAAAGCGCCATCCTCGTAACCATTCAGGATGCCTGCCGATAGAGCCTTATCGATCGCTGGCTTCGCCCAGGACGGAATGTCCGCAGCGTCTTTCAGGCTCGGTGCTTTAATTGTCGAGCCTGCAGCGCCCTCTTCGTAGATCTGCAAGGCCCTCGCCACCATCACGGCTGCTTCCGCCCGAGTCACGGTGAGCTGACCCTTGAAGCTGGTTGTGCCTGCTTCCTCGTAGCCCTCGATCAAGCCCGCTTCCACAGCGGCCGCGATATGTGGCTTCGCCCAAGATGGGATATCGGCCTCATCCGAGAAGTTGGTTTCACGGGAAGCTGCTTCAAGACCCAAAGCCGAAGACAGCATCTTCGCAAACTCGGCCCTCGTTACGGTTACATCCGGATGGAAGTTTCCATCCGGATATCCGGCTATAACTTTCATTCCCGTGAGGCGTTGAACGAAGGTAGATGCCCAATGACTTGCCATGTCCTTCATGTCTGCCGGTTTGTAAGAGAAGACCGCGAACTTTCCGATATGATCGACATTCACTTTGATCGTTCCGTCACTAACGATGGCTCCGCCAATGAATATCCACCGCTTCTGTCCCTCGTGGTAATAGTAAACGGCAGGTTCACTGCCCGGCTTCAAACTCTTAGTGTCATAGGTAAAGAAAAGCTCAAGCGGTTTGGCAAACCGATTGCCTGTTGTACTGGTCAGTTCGAAAACCGGACTGACTGCTTGGAGATCACTGCCCGCAGGAGCCTGATCAGGTTCGACGA
Organism: Paenibacillus sp. FSL R5-0407; assembly: GCF_038009185.1. NCBI lineage: Bacteria > Bacillati > Bacillota > Bacilli > Caryophanales > Paenibacillaceae > Paenibacillus > Paenibacillus sp. FSL R5-0407. The sequence goes on from NZ_JBBPAX010000001.1 coordinate 3,675,236, forward strand.
CAGAGACCTCAATCGTACCCTTCGACGACACGGCGCCCTGAGGAATATTAATCTTTACTCCGCCTTCCAGTTCCAGTTGCTGACTTGCATCGGGACTCACATCCGCTTGTTGCTTTTTGTCCCCTGATGCCGATTCGCTGTTCCCGCCGGATGAAGTTCCCTGCCCTCGCTGCCCCCCGGTAGAAGGGGTTCCCCCCGTTTGACCGTTATTATTGCCGCCCGGGGTTCCTGGGGTTGGATTCTCATTGCCGCCCGGCACCTCAGTGTCGTCGCGACCGGAAAGCTGTCCCGATACGTCAAAGCCGGTAAAGGCATTGTAGGTCGCCTGGATTCCATCCGTATACAGGCCTGTCTGTGCGGGTTTGTTGTCGAACGGATCCACCGCGTCAAAAATTAAATTGTTATTCACCCATACATAGATTCTGCCGTTCGAACGAACCACCTTGTAGAAGTTTTGCGCGCTAATCTCTTCGCGAAGCGCGAAGGAGAATGGGCGATTCAAATCCGAAGGCACGCTCAGTCGAAGCTGACTGGTTGTTACAGGGTTTGTAAAATCGGCGACATGATAAGCGCCTACTCCCTTATCTTGATATCCGAACGGTACCGCGTTCCAACCATTCGCCCAGCTGTCGAATTTGAATTCCGCCGAGTTCGATTGAGGCAGTTCAAAGTTCTTGTTCATATACGGGAACGAACCGTGGAACCACAGGATCTTGGCCGACGAAATTTCAGTCTCCGCACGTAAATCGTACACATATTCGCTCTGGCCGTTCTCTGCGTAGTTGCTGTGCCCGTAGATCGTATCTCTCGCTGTGGAGGCGACAGCCATGATCTGCTCCTGGCCATCCACGACCTTGCGCAGCTCAAATTCCTTTGTGGCATAATTCGTGCTTACCGTCACGTAATTCCGGTCGTCGATGTACTCGAGAATGACGCCCGCTTTACCGTTGCCCGGCAAGTCTCCCGTATTCACATTCACCGAGAATTCATGTTCAAGCATCGGATCGCCCTTGACCGTGAGCGCTTCTCCGCCCGCTGGGGACTGCAAGCCTTTATCGGAAACCGACCATGCATCATCCCAACCGTTGATATACGTACCGTATTCGCTCCAACCGGTCGTCACGGTCACGTTGTCCATCCGGACCTTCGCCTTGTTGCTGATCAAGCCGATTTGCCCTGGAGCATCCATCGCCTCATGCTCGAACACCGGCCGATCATCGTTAAGAGTGTAATGATCCAGTTCCGCAAACAATTTGGACCCGTTCTTGTATACCCGGAGCGTATGGTATTGCTCCGCAAAGTCTTTAGCGCGAGGATCATCGCTAAGGAACGCGAATGTCGTCGGCAATTCTGTGGTTAAGCTATCCGAAACGCCGTTGATGCTGGATTGCACGATAAGCTTCCGGTCATCGCGGTCGATCAACACATTCACATAGTTGTTCTCATCTTTATGCCATGCAACAATACCGGCCTGCCCCTCATCTCCGAAATCGTTGTCGTCGAATCGAAGATTAGCTTCAACAAAGACGTTTTCCGCTTTGTATCCGTTCAGCATCACCTGTTTCGAATCGCCCGATGCGTTGAAGTACAACTCCTCGTTGTCTATCGTTACGCCTGCCACCGGGATTTCGTAATGCTGCAAGCTGGCTCCAGAATCGAACCGGTCTTGGAACGTCGGTGTCCAGGCCTCCGGATGAATCCCTTCGGAATCATAGGAAGTCGGTCCGTCAACAACCATCTCCTGATCCCAGAAATAGACACGATCCTTTCCTTGCCCTTCGTTACTATTCCAGAATGCTTTGTAGGTAGTCCAAGTCTCAAACCCGTTCGGTCCCATAATGATATTCGGCTGCGACGGTCCGATGATGTCCGGTTCAACCGGATGACCGTTCGTATCGTACAGACCGAAATCCAGATGGTAGTAATTCAATTTAGCGCCGCCGTCTTTGCTAATGTCTACGGAGATCACATTCTCCCCCGTTTGCAGCAGATTGGCGGGAACTTCAACCATCTTGTAAGCTCGTTGCTGACCATTGAACGCAAAGAACTCCTTGCCGTTCACATACAGCTTGCCATACCCCTCCAGACGGTAACGCAGAACCGTAGTCTCCGGAACGGCATCCAGATTGAAGGCGCGTTTCGCCCACATGGAAGCCTGACCGTTCGGATGCGCCCAAATCTCGGATGGCGCGGTTTTGCCGTCATTTAAAATGGTCGGAATTTTGCCTGTTCTTGTATCCGGCCAGCCAAAGCCGCCCTCCCCGGACACCCACCCGTTCAGTTCGGAGCCAATATCATTCCAGCCCGCCTCAGGCTCCTTGAAGGTATATTGATACGGTTGACCGCCATGCTCCGCAGTCGGCAGAATGACATTGTACTTCAGAAGCAAGCCCTCAATATTGCGCGCCAGCAGCTTGCCCGGGTACTTGGAATCGTTCGTAATTTTATCGTAGCTGTCGGCCTGTGCTACCCCGGTCTCATAAAGACCTGTTTCCGGGAACATCTGATTTCCGACATACAGCATGTAATACTGGCCATTATGGTAAAACAGCTCCGGTCCCTCGAAATTGACGAAGTTCACATTAGCCCAATGGCCCTTCTGCGTATGCACCGTCTCGATCGCCTGGCTTCGGCCCGGATTGCCCTTTTCGTTAAAGAACGATTGCACGTTCCAGAGCCAAGCCCCCGCATCCGCCGGCTTGGCCGCCCCGGTGTTGGGGTTCACTTCGTCCGGATTTACCTTGCGCAAGAAGATCAAATCCCCGTTGTGCGCAACGAACATCTGCGGGTCAATTCCGTCGTCAAACTTCTTTTCCCAGAAAGCATTGCGGAAATCGGGTACCGTGTTCATCTTGCTCGGATCCCCGTAGAGTAACGTCGTGCCATTAAAGGTATAGAACATTACCCCGTTATGAAAGAGCAAGTCGGATGCCCCTAATTCGTTGTAATCCGCCGGGTTCACCACTGGGGGAGCCTGACTCGGATCGTTCGAAATTAATCGATAAGGGCTTTCCCAATGAATCATATCCTTCGATCGATACACATTGCCCAAGGTTCCGGTTCCCATCGCATAATAGTAGCCGTTATACTTCTCGATCGTTCCGTCATAGAGGGTTGCCTTCTTGCCCAATTCGGGCCCCGAATCCACACGGAACATGTTATCTACTATTTCTATAGCTGACGGACTTACCGTGACTTCACTGTCCGCCGTGAATCCTCCGTCCTCGGTTGTTGCCGTAATGAGCGCGCTGCCCAGTCCTACGGCCGTTACCCTGCCGCTCGCATCCACAGCAGCCACGGATGAATCGGAAGTCGACCAGGTTACATTAAGATTCGATGCATTCTTGGGTAAGATTGCGGCTGACAACAGATGTGTCCGGCCCAACGCTAACTCCACCTTCGGGTGGTTCAGAGAGAGCCCCGTTACCGGTATGCCGCTGACTGTAACAGTCGCAGAAGCCGTATATCCACCCTCCGCTGTCGTTGCAGTTATCGTTGCTTCACCTGGCTGAATCGCTTTAACGATACCCTTATCGTCAACGGCAGCTATAGACGAATTGTCGGAGGACCAGCTTACCCGCTGATTTGTCGCATTCGCCGGCTTGAATACCGGTGTCAACGCCCCCGTCGTACCCACCATGATTTCCAGGTTCCCGGGTTCAAGACTTACGCCCTCAACCGGGATATTCTCAACGGTCACGTTGCTAGTCGCCGTGTATCCTCCATCGACCGCGGTCGCAGTAATGATGGCCGTCCCTTCCAATATTCCTTGTACGGTAGCCTTCGGGCCGCCATCGGTTACAACCTTCGCGACGGATTCATCGCTGGAGGACCAAATCACATCCTGGTTCGTTGCATGCTTAGGGGAAAACATTACAGCAAGCTCCTCGGAAAGGCCCGTTCCAAGTGTAAACGCCTCCCGATCCAGGCTGATGCTTTCCGTATGGACCGGTCCTACGACGGGTTCGACTACCGCATTGTATAACCGAACCTCATCGATGATCCCGTTGAAGTTGGCCCCTGTCGCTGATCCCTCGAAGGCATCAACGGCGAATCTCGCACCGAGCGCCCCTTCGTTAGCCGCTGCGGGAACCGTATCAAAAGACGTTGCCGTTTCTTTGACCAAATGTCCGTCAAGGAATAACTTGAAGGATTTGTTGCCAAAGGCAACCGCTACATGATGCCATTCGTCGGCACCGCTCAGCTCTGAGGAAATAATGACACGATCAATCTGAGGCTTGTTATTCACAACAGCAGCCTCAATCTTCCCTTCATTAATTTGAATCGCCAATCCTGCCCCGTTGCCTCCGCGCTCAAACAATACCTGTCTGGTGTTCAAGTCCTTCGGCTTGAACCACATCGCAGCGGTGAATGCAGAGAATTCATCTCTCAAGAAAGGCATTAAATTCGTATTGAGTTGAATGATGCTTGTCGATCCGTCGAAGGAGAAGGCGCCTCCATCAACCCCACCATTCGGCAGCCAGTTTCCAACAGCACTTATAGAATGATGCTCGTTACCTGTTGAATCCTCTGCAACCTGCCTGTTATTAAAACTGAAGGGCTCGTCCAGCTTGTACCAGGCATCCAATCCCTCAAAAGGCATAGAGATCAGCGCCGGAAGGACGGTTACTTCGCTGGAAGCTATATAGTTTCCATCCTCCGAAGTCGCGGTAACGGTCGCACTGCCGGCCCTTTTGCCTTCGATAGCAGCCTTATCGGGACCATAAACAGCGACTGTCACGACGGATTCATTGCTGGAAGCCCAGGTGATATTGGGATTCATCGCAAATGTCGGCTCAAGAGATGCGAAAAGATACACCGATTCGCTGACCGACGTGGTCACCTGCGGCTTGTTCAATTTTATCCCGCCCACTTCGACCGAAGGGGTGACCGCTCTGTCGTACAAACGCACATTATCGATCATCCCGTTGAACCAAGCTCCGGTCTTGTCATCTCCACCGAATGCATAGACGGAGAATTTGGCGCCGATGGCAGCTTCGTTAAGCGCGCTATTCACTTTATTAAACGACGTAGTAGTTGTGGCTGCGACCTGACCATCCAGGTACAGCGTGAACGTTCCGTTGTCGAAGGTAACCATGACCTGGTGCCAGGAAGTGGTGTCTTTAAAGTCAACAGACAAGGTTTTCAACACCCCTCCGCTCACTACAGCGGCCTCCAGCTTGTTTGCGTTCAATTGAATCGCCATACCCGCCGCATTGCCTCCGCGTTCGTACAACACCTGCAGCTTTTGCGAATCGTTTGCCTTAAACCATAATGAAGCGGAATGCTGAGTGAAGGCATCTTTCAGGAACGATCCTTGCGGATCCGACCCCAAATTCAGCTGAACCAGATCGGAAACGCCGTTAAACGATAGAGCCCCGTCGTAGACACCGCCATCTTGGGCCCATGTACCCGAGGCATTGATGGAATGATGTCCATTGCCGGAAGAGTCCTCAACTACGACTTTGCCGTTAGGTTGGTCAGGACTGTCCATTTTGTACCAGGCCGTCAATCCAGGCTCCTCACTTTTTTCCAAAGCATGAGTTTTGCCAACCGGGATAGCGCTGCCCACCAGCGCTACGATGAGAATGAATGCAAATAACTGTCTTAAGTTCTTGCTCAATTTACCCCTCCTCCACATGATTGGTATTGCCTCCTGATTGAAATCGCTTTCATAAACATTTTTTATTATAGTTTGCAATTCCCCCCAGAGAGCTCCAATAATATGTACTCCACTCCAATCTTTTGACTATTTCATATTCTTCAGCGGACTAGCAGCCTCTCCTACCCTCGATTTGAATGCAAAAAGGGTTCAACCCGCTTCACAGCGAGATTGAACCCCTCAAGATAATTCCCGGTATTAAACTTATTTCATCATTTTCACCGATCTATCATATTTATCAAAACGATTACTGCCTCTGCTCTTGTAGTTTGGGAGCTTGGATGAAACTCGTTGGCACCCGTACCATTTACAATCCCCAGCTCCTTCAGGGCGGCCACTGAACCTTTGGCCCAAGCAGGAATCTCCTTATCATCTGCAAAAGAGGTTGAGGCATTCTCCTTATCAGCTAACTTAAGTGCCTTCGCAATCATCGTAGCCATCTCAGCGCGGGTTATATTTGCATTCGGACGGAAAGAGCCATTTTCATAGCCACTAATGATACCCGCTTGAACGGCCTGCGAGACTGCCTGCTTGGCCCAGGTCCCGATTTCCGCTTTATCCGTAAAAGTCAGATCGGTTCCAGGTTCTTGCCAGTTTAGTGCATTCATTAACATAACTGAGAATTCCGCACGTGTTACGGTATTACCCGGCTTGAACGTTCCATCCGGATACCCCGTTACGATTCCGTCGCTAATGGCTTGCTTGATGCTTGCCTCAGCCCAGTGACCGGAAATATCGCTAATGTTGATGTCGACTTTTATGGGCTTGTCATTGACTGGCACTCCTGTATCGTTATCTACCACGAGGACCGCAAACTTCGTAAAATGATCTACATCTACTGTGATTTGATTCTCTTTTACGATGCCGCCTTTAACTTCCACCCATAACTTCTTCACTTCATCATAATAAAATACAGCCACCGTTTGATTGCTCTTCAAGCTCGCGGGATCGAAGGTTAAGGACAATTTTACGGGTTTGCTAAAGTTCTCCGGAAAGTTCTTCAGAATTTCGAAGACTGGACTTGCTAACACCTCTTTATTCCTTAATAAGGCTTCAGGGTCGGATACTTTCTCGATCGATAATTTCAGTTCTTGGAGTGAAGCGCCTGCGGGAATCGCAATCTTGATATCGTTCCCCAAACTGACTACTCCCGATTTGCCCGAAGGAAGCGTTATTTTCCCATTCGTTTCAGTAACAGTACTGTTATTCGGAGCGGGTGGTGTGATTACAGGAGCAGTGGAACCGCCGCTTGAAGAACCACCGCCGTTAGTTGCCGGCACAGTCCGTACCGAATAGGAATTGGATTCCGTGGTTCCCTGCCCCGCATTACCTGCGCTATTGTACACACCGCTATTCTGAAGCGTGATGACATTGGCGGCAGCACTTACATTAGCTTGAGGTGTCAACGTCGCCGTCCACGTAATATCTCCATCCGACGAACTGAGGCCGCTTAATGTACCGTTAGGGACAGTCAGGTCTGCTAATGTAAAGTCACTAACCGCTTCCGAGAACGTGATTGTCACGAGGGATGTCTCACCGATAGTCAGCGACGTGTCGGCGATCACAATGGTAGCCGTGGGCCGAACTGTATTGATCGTATAATTGCTGGACCCGGTCGTGCCCGCCCCCGTATTGCCTGCAAGATCCATTACACCCGTGTTGTCGAGCGTAATGGCATTAGTCGCCTCAATAACATTCATATCCGGTGTGAACGTCGCCGTCCATGTGATACCGCCATCGGAAGAGCTGAGGTCACTCAATGTACCGTTCTCGGCAGTCAGGTCCTCTAGTGTGAAGCCACTCACTGCTTCCGAGAATGTAAACGTCACTGCGGAAGTCTCGCCGATCTTCAGAATCGTGTCAGTGACTACAATGGTCGCCGCGGGCCGGACCGTATCGATTGCATAATTGTTGGATTCGGTCGTGCCTGTCCCCGCATTGCCTGCGGAATTAACCACTCCCGAGTTATCGAGCGTGATGACATTCGTTGCATCGGTAACATTCATGTTCGGGGTCAACGTTCCCGTCCACGTAACGCCGCCGTCGGAAGTACTGAGGTCACTCAGTGTGCCGTTATCGATTGTCAGATCAGCAACCGTAAAGCCACTCACCGCTTCCGAGAAGTCGAACGTCACCGTGGTAGTTTCGCCGATCGCCAGCGACGTGTCGGCAACTGCAATGGTAGCCGTTGGCCCGGCCGTATTGACCGCATAATTGTTGGAATCGGTCGTACCTAATCCGGCATTGCCTGCGAGATCCATTACACCCGTGTAGTCGAGCGTGATAACATTGGTCGCCTCCGTGACATTCATATGAGGTGTTAATGTTGCCGTCCATGTGATGCCGCCATCGGATGAACTGAGGCCGCTCACTGTACCGTTTGCCACATTCAGATCAGCCGGCGTGAATCCAACAACCGCCTCAGAAAAAACAAATGTCACTGTGGAAGTCATTCCAGCAGTTAGGGAGGGGTTGGTGACTGTAATGGTCGCCGTAGGGCGAACCGTATCGACTGCATAATTGTTGGAGGTCGAGATGCCTCCTCCTAAATTACCTGCGGAATCAGCCACACTCGCGTTGTCGAGCGTGATAACATTAGTCGCCTCCGTGACATTTATATTCGGCGTTAATGTCGTCGTCCATGTGATGTTGTCGGAGGTACTCAAAGGGCCAACTGTTCCGCTCATCACCGACAGGTCCGCATTCGTAAAGCCTGTCACAGCTTCCGAGAACTTGATCGTAACTGTAGCATGCTCTCCGACCTTTAGCGTCGTGTCGTCGACCTCGATGGACGAGGTTGGCCGATCCGTATCGATCTTGAAATTGTTGGAATCGGTAGTACCTACCCCCGTATTACCTGCGAGATCCGTTAGACGCGTGTTGTCGAGTGTAATTACATTGCTTGGATCATTGGTATTCATGTCCGGCGTGAATGTCGCCGTCCCGAGGCGGCCCCCGGAGGGCAAAACAAGCCCGCTCAATGTGCCGTTAGGGACAATCAGGTCTGCTAGTGTGAAGCCGCTCACCGCTTCCGAAAATGTAAATGTCACCGTGGTGGTTTCACCGATCTTTATTTGCGAGCTGTTGGTCGTAATGACCACCGATGGCCGAATCGTATCGACATCATAAGGGTTGGAGGTGGTTGTGCCAATGCCCGCCTCGTCTCCGGCATTGATCACTCCCGAGTTGTTTAGCGTGATGACATTGTTCTGCTTTTCGACATTCGAGTTCGGCGTTAAAGTCGCTGTCCATGTGAGGCCGCCATCGGACGAACTGAGGCCGCTCAATGTGCCGTTCGGAACAGTCAGGTCATGAGTTGTAAAACCACTCACCGGTTCCGAGAACGTGATTGTCACCATGGCAGTCTCGCCGATGATCAGCGACGTGTCGGCGACATTAATGTTAGCGATTGGAGGCACAGCGTACACTTTATCCAATGGTCTTAAATACACTAGCCCTATAAGGATAGATAACACAAGAAAAAACGATCCTATCTTTTTCGCAAAATTCATATGAACCTCCCCCGGTTACACTTCAATTATCTAATCTTTCAGTCAACACAAGTTCTTTCATTCGACACACAGCTTCAAATCCCTACATTAACCAATAAAAAAATATGAGATATATCATAAAAACCCCCTCTTTTGAGGGGGTTAATTGAAAATTTCTGTGAATAACGAGTCCGAGTTTGCTTGTAATTCGCCACCATCAAAACTTTTGCCACCGAAATACCGGTTTCAACATTTGACGGAGCCATAAGGCGAGTACCGTCCCTGGAGCCCAGGAGCTGCGATTTTGCAAGTAATCCATGTATTGATCGTTGATCATATAAGTCCGCGTGGAGGAAGGGCTCTCCAGACCAAACTGTTCCCACTGCGCCGGATCATTCGAACCTTCAAGCTTTGCGAGCATATTTGCCGTCTCCCTGTCGATTTCAGCCGGAATTTGCTCAAAAGCATGAATAATTTGATCATGAAAATCGTTGAGCGGATAGCGGTTAGCCAGGCTCGTCAAATGGATGCTTTCGCGGATGTAAGAAACGTATGCCAGATGTTCCGCCCAGAACTTGTCGATATAATAGAGGCGTACCCGTTGTTCCGATGGGCTCATCTTCTTCTCGCCTTTCAAAATTCCGAGCCGCTCCTCATATAGAATACGTCTCTGTTTCTCCACCGTATCCTAATAACGGTTCAGCTCCAGGCGAATATCGAAGTTTTGGCCCATCACTATGCGCTGAATTTGTGTGATTTTGCTGTGAAGCCCCAACTCCTCCAGAGGATCATCCTGCCTGAGATCGCGATAGGCGGACGGGATTACTCTATCCACGCCGAACCTTAGCATCAACTCGTCCTCCAGGCTTACGAAAAATACGGACGCCCCCGGGTCGCCTTGGCGGCCGGCACGCCCCCGCAGTTGGTCGTCGATCCGCAAGCTTTCATGCACATGCGTACCGATTACATACAACCCGCCCAGCTTGGCTACAGCTTCTGCTTGCGCGGGGTCCCCGCCGCCGAGCCGAATGTCGACCCCGCGTCCCGCCATATTTGTAGACACCGTCACGGCGCCGATCTCTCCCGCCTTAGCGATGACTTCGGCTTCTTTTGCGTCGTTCTTCGCATTCAGCACATGGCAAGGGACTCCAAGAGCCGCAAGCTTCTCCGCAAGCATGTCAGACTCCTCGACGCTTGATGTACCAATCAGAATCGGACGCCCCGTCTTATGGATCGATGAGATTTCCTGTACAAGCGCCTTAAGCTTAGCTTCTTTATGGGTATAAATCCGGTGCGGATGGTCGATCCGTATGTTCGGCCGGTTCGGCGGAATTTGCACGACCTGCAGCATATATATATCTTCGAATTCAACGGCGGAAACGTGCGCGGTAGCCGTCATTCCGCAAATCTTCGGATATAGGCTAAGAAAATGTTGAAGGGTGATCGTACCGAGAATTCTCCCGCCGGACGAGTGCTCCAGCCCTTCTTTAGCTTCAAGCGCGGCTTGCAGCCCGTCCGGCAGATGCCGGTTCTCCGCCACGCGGCCGGTATATTCGTCGATCAGCTCGATTTTACCGTCCCGGACGATGTAATCGACGTCCCTTTTCAATAAATATTCCGCATGCAGCGCGCAATTTAACGTCGATAATAAATGACTATTATAGCTTTCGTACAAATTGCCGCATCCCAGCAAGGATTCCGCTTTAGCAGCGCCCGCTTCGTTCAAATAAACATTCCGCTGGAACTCGTCGAAGTCGTAATGCACATCTTGCTCAAGCTGCCGAGCCACTTCTGCGAAGCGAGTGCCGTCACTTTTGGAAAAGCCCGGCTCACCGGCGATGACCAGCGGCACCCGTGCTTCGTCGAGAAGCAGCGAATCCGCTTCGTCGACGATGACGTAATGGAAAGGACGATGCACGGTATCGGTTACGCTCAGTGCGATCGTGTCGCGCAAGTAATCGAACCCGGCCTCTTTGGCCGTAACATAGGTGATATCCGCGGAATAGGCCTCCCGTTTCTCGGGCAAACTCATGCCCGCTTGAACCGACTTTACCGATAACCCGAGAAAGCGATAGACCGGGCCCATCCACTCCGCGTCCCGATATGCCAAATAATCGTTAAACGTCAGCACATGAACGCCTTCGCCGGTAAGCGCATTGAGATAAGCGGGCATCACCGCTGAGAGCGTCTTTCCTTCACCGGTTTGCTGCTCGATCAGAAATCTCTCGTGCAGTGCGATAGCGGCCATGATCTGGACATCATAGGGCTGTAATCCGAGCGTTCTCTTGGCAGCCTCGCAGACTAGCGAATAGGCATCTACAAGTAGGTCATCCAAAGGCGTGCCCGATCTTGCTTCCTTTTTCAGCCGGAGAGATTCCGCTTGCAGCCGCTGATCGTCCCATGCTTCCAGGTTCCGCTTCCTGATGAGCTCCGCCTTTTCCCGATAGCCCTTCAACCTGAGCCGGTTATCGCGGTCCTTGAATTCTTGCATCCATTTAACGGCTAAATTCATGGAATCCCCCCTCCGTTTTCTACTCGTCCTTTAACCGTCGCTGATATAGAACAACAGACCAGATCGTTAATGCAACGGTCCACGCCAAAATAATAAGCAGGGGTTTCAATAATTCTCCTGTCGTAAAGCCCGTGCCCTGTATGCCCAGCAAATGCACAAGCTGGCTGCTTGGCAAGTAATCCAGTACTTTGAAGATTGGAAAATCATCCGCTAGTAATACTCCGGATGGCGCAACAGTGAATATAATCAGCACGGGCATTATAGATAATGTAGCTTCAAGCAACGTTTTGGAGAATAGACCACATATCGTCCCGGCTGCGGTGTATAGAATAATCGAAAAAATAATCGCTGCCGTAAACGCCCAAATACTTGCTGGCTCATAGCCAAATATAAACGTAGTAATACCTAGAACAACAGCAGACATTACAAAGGTTAAGGCACTTTTACCGATTAAAACATCCATGGTCGAGGCCGGAGTCATCATTAAGGATCGTAAAGTGTTATGCTCCTTTTCCTCCGCAATCAAGCATGCCTGCGTAAAGCACGGTAATATCACAAACGAAGTATTTAGAACCAGGGCAAAGGCTTCTGTCAAAGGCGTGGGTGCACTTCGAAGAATAAACGCGAAAATAATTGGGAAAAGCAACATAATAGAAACCGCGTAATTACGTGAGAACTCTTTATAATCCTTCATAAATATCGCACGGGCTCGTTTTAATGAGATACTCATAGTAACTCACTTCCTGTCATTTTAATAAAAATATCACCTAGACTTGGCTCTTTCGTCTCCAATCGATCAATGACCCCTCGTTTCATCCAATCGGCGATTTGATCCGCCGTTCTCTCATCGATCGGAAGCTCGTAGGCTTCCCCATTGATTAATTCAACGCACATGACGTTTTCTCTATGCTGTTTTTTAAGCTCCTTGGGTGATCCGATGGCTTGGATTTCTCCTTGATACAAAATGGCTACACGATTACACATCAATTCCGCCTCAGCCATATCATGTGTCGTTAAAAAAATCGTTGTCCCGTTCTCATTTAAGTAGCGTAAGCCTTTATAAATATGTGCCGAGTTTACTGGATCCAAAGCCGAAGTAGGCTCATCCAGAAATAATAATTCCGGCTCGTGGATCACTGCACATGCCAACATGACACGCTGGCGCATCCCTTTCGATAAGCGGTTGACTTTCTTCTTGCGTTCTCCGCTTAAATTTACAAAATGCAGCACCTTATCGATCGAGGATTTAGGAAGATCATATAGCTGACGATACAGCTCCAGATTTTCCTCAATCGTTAATCTCTCGTATAAACCGCTGTTATCCGTCAAAATGCCAAAGCGCATCTTCTGTGCAGATCGATGCATCATCTCCGATGGCTCGTTAAATACCCTCGCCTGCCCGCTTGTCGGATTTAACTGCGCCGTTAAAATCTTAATTAATGTCGTTTTGCCCGAACCGCTCGGACCCAGGAAACCAAAGATTTCCCCTTTCGGAATGGAAAAGGACACGTCCGACAACGCATCCTTATGTCCAAATCGCTTGCGGATACGTTCTACTTGGATAACATCCATGACATCACTTCCTTAGGATTGATGCCTTAAGCATATAAAGATTGCATGCTACCAGCTATCAAAACCCGCCGAAATGTACCTATGTCCGCCTGAACGGTACCATGGAATGCTTGACTGGTTCGATGCGGATTAGTTCGGTATTTCCCCGGAAATGGGATTTTAAATGTTGAGAAGGGCTTTTAATTCATGCAATTTTGAACGGGATAATGGAACCACGGCATCTTTACCGGTATGTAGGCGCAAGCTGTAACTATTTTTCGTCCATGTAATAATTTCTCTTACCTTTTGCAGGTTCACGATGTAGGATCGGTGGCACCTGAAAAATCCGAAGTTTAACAACCTCTGTTCAAGCTCGGATAACGTCAAAGCACAAACATAGTTTTCTCCACCCACATGAACAAGGATCGAGCCGTCCATGCTTTCTATATAATCGATTTCAGGCGGATCAAACAGGATCACTTTGTCGTTTCTTTTTGTAGAAATCTTCTGCAAGGTTATATTGGCCTGGTCTTGTTCCTGCACTTCCTGCTTCTCCTCTTCGGAGTCCCGAATATCCAAGGGGTGGAATCCCAATTCGTTCAATCGGTAAATGGCATCACAGGAAACGAGAGCATCCTCTAAATTAGAAGTTAAAATTATGATTCTCTTCTCTTTCGAAAGATCATCCAAAATCCGTTTGAAATGGCGACGATCCTCTTCCTCCAAGTAAAAATAGGGTTCCTCCAGGACAAGTGTAGGCTGATGCGCAAAAAAGGCACGCAGCAAGGTTACATACATCCTTTTCGATGAAGGCAGATTCCGGACTCTTACCTTCTTTTCTTCTTTTAAAGCAAAATAATCCATTAACTGAGCGACATGGTCATTCCTCTCCGTTACCTTGATCAGGAAAGTGATCAGCTCTTCCACCGTTAAACGCATATACTCGTTTTGCCCGGCTCGAAATAAATAATATTGGGAATGATCCTGCAATTGATTCATTAAAAGCTGCTTTCGCTTTAAGTCCGTTATAATGCCAATCGAATGGTTCGATGTCATATCTAATTCGATTTTCGGTAGAATTAACTTCCCATCTTGATACATCGGTTCAAATTTCATGCCGTCCTCCATTTATAAGCTTGGGTCACTATCTGTTATACGAATGTATTATCCAAAACGACTCATAATGTGCTCTAGCGGCTGGTCCCGTTCGCCTGGGGCCCTTTGAATTTCCTTGCACAGGAAGAGGTAACTTTTGAATAAACGAGGTCACCTGCGATAGAGAATTCCCCCGTTTCTCTCACTTATAATGAAGCCATCCTGATTAACAAGAGTGAGGTTAAATACTATGGCTATCCCATCCCCTGTAAAATCTTCGACCCGGCAAACGCAGGTAACGCAACCGCGGAGACATGTCCGGTTACTGCGAAATATTGTGAAATACCGCGTCCTGCTGTTCATGCTCTTGCCGACCGCCATTGTCTTTTTTATCAATTGTTACATTCCCATGTTCGGTCTCTTCATCGCTTTCAAAAATATTAATTACGTCGATGGAGTAATGGGCAGCCCTTGGGCCGGGCTGGACAATTTCCGATTCCTCTTTGCCACGTCGGACGCTTGGCGAGTGACCATCAATACGGTGGCCTACAACGTTGTTTTTATTATTTCCGGATTGATTCTCTCGGTTGCGGTCGCCATTTTAGTGAATGAAGTCCACGCCAGGTTCGCTTCCCGGTTCTATCAAACGGTGATGATTATGCCGAATTTCTTGTCCATGGTCGTCATCAGCTATATCGTTTACGCCTTCTTGCATCCGGAATACGGCTTTTTGGTCAAATATGTTCTCCCTTTATTCGGTCACGAATCCGTCAATGCTTATATGCACCCTCAGGCATGGCCTTATATTCTATGGATCACGAAAATGTGGCATTCCGTCGGCATAGGCAGTGTTATCTATCTGGCGGCGATCACCGGGATCAGCGAGGAGCTTTACGAGGCTGCCGTGATGGATGGCGCAAGCAAGTGGCAGCAAATTTTCCGAATTACACTGCCCCTTCTGACCCCTATCATGGTCATTTTAACCATTCTGAATTTAGGCGGCATTTTCCGCTCCGATTTCGGCTTGTTCTATCACGTTACGCTCGACTCCGGCGCACTCCGCTCAACGACGGATGTTATCGATACTTATGTGTATAGAGGCTTGATCCAGCTCAACGATTTGGGAATGTCTTCGGCAGCGAATTTCTATCAATCTGTCATCGGGTTTTTCCTCGTCGTGGGAGCCAACAGCTTGGCTCGTAAACTAAATCGCGATACGGCACTTTTCTAGAATGGAGAATCTATATGAACAAGGCATCGAACGTTAAATCGTATCAGAAGGTCTCCAAGTGGGCCGATATTCTGATTCATACTTTTTTCATCGCTCTCAGTCTCGCTTGTATTCTTCCTATATTACTGATCGTCGCCATCTCGTTTTCCAGTGAAAAAATGCTTACGTTAAATGGCTACAAGTTTTGGCCGGATGAGATCGATACGTCCGCTTATCACCATCTGTTCACCAACTCGGCAACTCTCGTTAAAGCCTATGGAGTTAGCATCATGGTGACGTGTATCGGGGCCTCTCTGGCAGTTTTATTAATTGCATTGTATGCGTATCCCCTCTTCCGCAAGGATTTTCCGTTCAAGAGAACCTTTAATATTTACCTTCTGATTACCATGCTGTTCTCTGGAGGGCTTGTTCCGTTCTATTTGCTGTACGTGAACTTTTTGAACCTGAAGGACTCCCTGATCGCCCTAATCCTTCCGGGACTGTCGAATGCGTTTTATATCTTCATTACTCGGACATTTTTTCAACAGACGGTACCTGAAGAGATGATTGAATCCGGCAAATTGGATGGAGCGTCGGAATGGAGGATCTTCTTCCAGCTCGTTCTTCCCATTTCCCTGCCGGTTCTCGCCACTATCGGTTTGTTCACCACGCTGATGTATTGGAACGATTGGTTCAATTCCATGTTGTTCATTAATAATACCGACAAGTATTCCCTGCAGTACGTCATGATTCAAATGATCCGGCAAGCCGAATTTTTTAAAAATCAATTAGCGGGAAGCGGCGTAGCTCTGATGGTACAGGAATCCGTTCCGACGGAAAGTCTTCGTATGGCGATGGTAGTCGTCTCAATAGGCCCTATTCTATTCGTCTATCCGTTCTTCCAGAAGTATTTTACCAAGGGGCTAACTGTAGGAGCCATCAAGGGTTGAACTGTCTAACTCTGGCACAAAGGCCGGTTAGAATATATGATATGACTAATGAGGAGGGTCAACAAAATGAAATCATCGAAAAGATGGAGTATGGCGCTTGCTTGTCTTACAGCGATCATGCTGGTCATTTCCGGTTGTGGCGGCAGCAGTAAAAGCTCGAATTCAACCGGTTCAACGAACGTGGAGTCCACAACGAACAACAAGGGTTCCGAGGATCCCGCTGCCGGGAATCCCGATATTTCCACGTTCCGCAAGCTTACCGTATATACGGTAGGGAATTTTCCTCAGAACAACACGAAGGAAGTTGTAGCCGAAATTAATAAATACCTGAAAGAGAAAATCAATGCCGAAATTGACTTCCAAGGACTTCCTTGGTCCTCCTGGGCCGAAAAGATGGCTCTGGTCTACCAGTCCGGGGAACAAGTAGATTTGACCTTTGCTCCAAACTGGGCCGATTTCGCCAATAACGTAGCGAAGGGCGCTTTTCTCCCGCTCGATGACTTGTTGGCTAAACATGGTCAAGGAATTATGGAGACGTTGGACCCCCGTTTTCTTGACGGCGGCACAGTAGACGGGAAAATCTACGCAATTCCAACCAATAAGGAAATCGGCGAAAGCCACACGATTATGTTTAGAAAAGATCTTATCGATAAATATGGATTCGATGTCAACTCCATCAATACACTGGAAGATCTGGAACCATGGCTGCAAACCATCAAGGACAATGAGCCCGGCATCGCCCCAATCTGGCTCTCAGGCAGCGGTTCCGACACGCTTGGCTACTTCGACAAAACCAAACCGAGTCTGGAAGAAAACTTCCGATATGAATTGGTGGCAGGCGCACCTGCCGGCATCGTGCTGGATACGAAGACGGATAAAATGATCATCAGTTCCATGGAATCCGATATTGCTATTTACCGGTTGAAGCTCTACAACGATTGGTTCAATAAGGGCTTCATCAATAAGGATGCCGCAACGACCAAGACAAGCACGGAGGATGCATTCAAGGCAGGTAAGACCTGGATGAAGTTCGGCTCCGACAAACCCGATTCCGATAAGGAAGATTCTATCGCTACAGGGATTGAGCTCGTTAAACTTAAAGGGAACGATCCGGAGATCAGCACGGCCAGTGTGAGCAACTCCATGATGGCCATCGGTCGTACATCTGTCGATCCGGAACGGACGATGATGCTCTTAAACCTCCTCCATACCGACCCACACCTGATCAACCTGATCGATTTCGGTGTGGAAGGCAAGCAGTATGTCAAAGTGGAAGGCAAAGATAATTTCATCAAACTCCCCGACGGCGTCGCTACCCGGGCGGATACGGGATGGGCACCGGGTATTGAATGGATGTTCGGTAACCAGACGCTGACTTATTTATGGGAAGGTGAAAGCGCAGACAAATGGGAGAAGTTCAAAGCTTATAACGAGAAAGCCCACAAGGTGAAATCATTCGGCTTTAACTTCAACACCGACCCCGTCAAAACGCAGGTCTCCGTGGTCAGCAACATCATTAAAGAATACCGCCCGCTGCTTGAAACGGGAAGCCTTGATATAGACAAGGTGTTGGCGGAATATAACCAAAAGTTAAAAGCCAACGGCATTGAAGATATCCGCGAGCAGGTTCAAAAACAGTACGATGAATGGAAAACGAAGCAGCCATAAAAAGCCAAGGGGAAAGACTGATGAGGTCTTTCCCTTTCGTGCGGCCCAGGCGTCTATTAACCCGAAAAGGAGAGGGACCGTGAAATTATCATTACGATTTAAAGTGAGCGCTCTCGTCCTGCTTCTAGTGACGCCTCTTTTTCTTTTTCTTTACTATACCAATATTTACTCAACAAACATCGTCCGTGAGAAAGTCGCGAAATCCGCATCGGATACGCTGACCCTGCACTTAGGCTCTCTCGACGAATTGCTGGAGCAGACCAGCATTTATTTGCTGCGCTCGGCAAACGAAAACATGCTGCTGGAGCTATACTCGGAGAGCCCTCCGGACAGTGTCAGTTATTACTTATCGATCCGTAAGCTGATGGATCAGTGGTATAGCGATGTCAGCTACTACACCATTATTCGAAGTGTATTCGTCTACCATCTTGACCGGAAAGAATTGTTTCTCAGCAGCCAAAAAGAGTATTACCAAGAGAAGGACGCCATTAGTTCCGGGTTATCCTCCCAATTGAAAGGTTCCCAACTTCCCGCCTCCCTGAATTGGGAAATCGTGAACATCGGTGGTGAGCCTGTGTTGTATAAGGTGTTGCCGGATAAAAGCGGAAGGCTTCTTATCGGCGTGCTTGTCAGCATTGACTCATTAGCCCAGCCTTTAATCCAATTGGAATCCGCAGAGGGTGACGACGGGAGGGTTGGCATCATTTCCAAAGACGGCAAATTGCTGTGGGGGGAATTCTCCAACGAGGACCTCCATCGGATCCGCAGCCATTTGAATGATCAATCCCACGGTACCGGTACCTCCATTCGCCTCAGTAATGGAAGCAACTACCTATTTGTGGACAAACCATCTCTATTTTCAAATCTTAACGTTTTTATTCTACTGGACGAAAAATCGATATTGGAAGAGCTGCCTATTTTCCAGCGAATCATTAAGAGTATCCCCATTGCCATTGTTATCATCATGGTCATTCTGCTTATTCTATTGAGCCGGCTTGTGTTTAAACCGATTCAGCAGTTAGCAAGCGGGATGCGCATACTCGGCAAAGGACATCTGGAACACCGTCTGAAGGACGGGAAAAGCAAGGAGTTCCAGCTAATTACGCAACAGTTCAACCGGATGGCCGAACAAATCGGCGATCTTAAAATTGACGTATACGAAGAGCAAATGAAAGTGCAGCAAGCCGAGCTGAAGCATCTTCAAGCCCAGATTAATCCTCATTTTTTTATGAATTCCTTAAATATCGTCTATCATCTCGTAGAGCTTAAAAAGTATTCACTAATCAAGAAAGTGATCAGCCATTTAGTATCTTATTTCCGGTTCATCATGAGCACCAACGATACGTGGATAACGCTGGGAAGCGAGTTAAATCACATTCGCAATTATATGGAAATTCAGATGGTCATGTACCCGGACAGGCTGGACTTTCACGAACAGATTCCAAAGGAGCTTGAGAACGTACTCGTTCCGCCATTACTCATCCAACCATTTGTAGAGAATGCCATTAAGCATGGATTTATAAACAACTCACATCCATTTAGAGTCAGCGTCAGCGTAAAAGAGGAGACTTTGAACGACGAAGAATCCTGCGTATCTATCCAAATCAAAGATTCCGGGCCGGGATTCTCCGGGCAGCAACTTGAAATCCTTAATCTTGGATTATATGAAAAGGATCCGACGGATCGCCAAATTGGAATTTGGAATGTTCGCAGACGATTGATTATGTTCTATGACCAACGAGCGGAGCTCTCCTTTCATAACGATCCTCAGGGGGGCGGAGTTGTGAATATAAAACTGCCTATTAGAGGAGGCTGAGTGAAAATATGTACCGAGCTTTGATCGTCGATGACCAGTACTTCGCCTTACTCGGTTTGCAGCAAGGCATCGACTGGAGCGAGCTAGGCGTGACGGACGTCTTCCTGGCGGAGAACGTGGAGCAAGCAATAGAGTGTCTGAAGCAGCATCCGGTGGATCTGCTGATTTGCGATATCGAGATGCCGGGGAGGAACGGATTGGACTTGCTGGCCTGGGTGAAGCAGCACTCGCCAGTGACGCTTACGATTATGCTCACCTGCCATGCAGATTTCGAGTACGCACAGCGGGCTCTCCAGCACGGGGCATTCCATTATTTGCTGAAGCCCGTTGATTATGAGGAACTAAAGAAAGTCGTGTGTGAAGCGATAGCGGGAATCGACAGGCAGAAAGAACAACAGCAATTTGAGGCGCTTATGCGGGAGTATCGGAGAAAGTGGGAGCATCAGCTGCCTATTTTAGTGGAACGATTCTGGCAGGACATTCTTAGCCAACGAGTTTCGATCCGTCCGGATTCGTTGCAAATAGTTGCGCAAACGTACAATTTGGATTTAAAGCCGGGGGACCGTTATTATATCGCCCTGTTAGGCTTGGAACAATGGAAAGAAAACCTAAGCGCGCGTGATGAGACCATTATGGAATATGCGCTTCGCAATTTGGCCGAGGAACTACTCCTAAATGGGTTGGAAGGCGCCATATTGCAGGATCATGTAGGCCACAATCTGGCGGTCGTATATGAGAGATGTGAAGGAAGCCCTGTAAGCAACCGACTTGAACAAAATGGCAGGGCATTCTTGAGTGCGTGTGAACGGCTGCTTCAATGCTCCCTGTCTATCTATATCAGCCCGGCGGTTCACCTGCAAGATATCGTTGGCGCCTACACATATGTTACGGAGAGAGAGCAGCGCAATTTAAACAGTTCTCGCCAAGTATTCACTCCGGTCTGTCCGCCTTCGGAAAAAGTCCTTGATCAAATCCCAACGGCGGCTCCAATGAACTTGTTTGCAGAGTGGGCAACCGTGTTAGAACTCGGCGAACTGGAGGAGTTGGACCGGCGTGTTAAGCAATGGTTCTCGAACATCAGGGGAGATCAATGGAGTAATGAATCGCATCGCCAGCTCTTCCATGGCGTTCTCTTCATTATTCATACAATTTTGGCCAAAAAAGGTTTATCCCTGCACAAATCGGAGGAGTTAAAAACCTTGACGGACAAGGAAAATTACCCGAAACACCCCGCCGCCCTGCAGAACTGGACGATGGAGTGTCTCGCGGCCACTGTACGTGTGCTTAGGACAAGTAACAGCGTATCCTCCGCTGTTGTCGCCAAGATCAGACAATATATTCGTTCACGTCTGAATCAAGAGATCACTCGGGAAGAGCTGGCTGCACATGTCTACCTGAACCCGGCCTATTTATCACGAATGTTCAAGAAGGAAACGGGTTTATCCTTATCGGACGTCATTATTCAGGAACGAATAGAAGAAGCCAAGCGTTTGCTGGAAGCAACCGAATACAAGATCACTGACATTGCAGAAAGTGTAGGTTATATCAGTTTAGGAAGCTTTTCAAACTTATTCAAACGAGTTGTCGGAGTAACGCCGCAGCAATATCGAGCCCGAAAAAAACTTGAGTAGCCAAACAAACGTTATTTCTTGCAGCTGTCCCATACAGTAACCGATTAATAACCCGGGTTCCGGGATCACACACTTATGTACCAATAAACGCCATACTTATCTATTACTTCAGCACAACAAGAACTCCAAGGGAGAGAACCTAACTCAAAAAGAACGTTTCCGCCTTCTGCCAGCATGGAGAATGCTTTGCTTACTTCATCTTCGTTATCAAAATTAATTCCATAACTCATGGTCGGACGCGACTCTTGTAATGAGGATGCTAACATAACTTGAACAAAGGCGTCATTTTGAGATTCGCTGACAGCGAATACTTGTTGTCCGTCTCTTAGCAGCTCCGCGTGCATGTATGTTCCATCCGGAAATTTCTCGTTATATCCCAGCGTCATTCCGAAGGCTTCCTTGTAAAACTCTACAGCTTCAACCGTATTCTTAATGTATAACGTAGCTCCCAGTTTCACGGCTATTCCTCCCTGAGTCATATTATATAAGTAATATAACAACCCTTTAGGAAGGCCGCCAATGCGATAGAACACTCACGCACCCATAAAAATATGAAGCTCCGCATCCGGCCAAAATCCGAGTGAGGAGCCTTTTTGTATTGCCTTATTTGGCGGGAGCTTGCGTATGCCGATTAAACCCCTTCACTATGAGCCAAACCGGTAAGGCGATTTCGAATATCGCTCCAGGGATATAAAGAACCTCCCCAACATCCAGTCCGGCTACGGACAGAGAACTGCTTGCTAACAAACCGGTATATCCAATCAAGCCGATAATGGACAACAATCGTGGAACTAGTCTCGATCGATAGAGAATACAGCAAAATAACAAGCTTCCTAAACTCAGCACGAGCATGGCTATATCGAACAGCAAATAGTGGGCCTCCACCGCTAAATTTCCTAACGCTTGCAGGTATGCATCCCCGGAGGTTCCTGCGGATACAGACTGCTTGCTTAACGCGAGAAGGATCAGCGGACCGATTAAACTTATCATCAACAATGACGACTCCATGACACGAGAAGCGAAGTAACCGAACGCAAACACCTCATGATATTTCTTTAACGTCGGCTGCAGCAACATGGCAATCCCCACAACCGCTATGGCATTGATGAGCTCTAAGAACAGCGCTGCAAAAACTCTCATTCGATCCGAATCCACACTGACAAGCAAGTCCGTTCGATGCAAAATAGGTTCCAACATCCCGCTGCCTATCAGAAATGAGCATGTCGATAACAAAAACAATGCCCCTACCACTCTCTCCGTCCTTTTCATGCCTGATCCCCTCTCCCAGCTAATTGATTGCAGTATAGCTCAAAGAGGATGGGACCTATAGACACTTTAGTGTGGTTTTGGAGTCCTCGTTATTAAATTCAGTTCGCGGGCGCGGGCGAGCGCTTCTGTGCGTCGTTGCACATTAAGCTTTTCAAAAATCCTTCGATTATGGCCTTTGACCGTATCCAGTGCCAGAAATAGCTTGTCGGCGATCTCCCGGTTGGAGAGTCCCTGGTCGATGAGCTGCAGCACTTCCATTTCGCGCTGGCTAAGCGGCTCAATCAGGGTACCGTTCAGTCCGCCCTCAAGGACGCGGTTTATACGCTCCAGACTCATCTTAGCTTCTTCTATAGCCGGGTGAGGCAGATTACCTGCCACTCTCAGAACCTCCCGGTAACGCTCTG
This sequence comes from Paenibacillus sp. FSL R5-0407, assembly GCF_038009185.1. NCBI lineage: Bacteria > Bacillati > Bacillota > Bacilli > Caryophanales > Paenibacillaceae > Paenibacillus > Paenibacillus sp. FSL R5-0407. The sequence goes on from NZ_JBBPAX010000001.1 coordinate 3,698,495, forward strand.
ATGCCAGATCGGGCCGCCCCTCGGCTTCCCTGATCTGGGCGATTCCGACCATGGCCATCACCGCCATGAGTTGATGATCGATGATTCGGCAATTCGCTATAACTTCGTTATAAGCCGTACATGCTTCGGTATAATTCCCCCGCCGCTGACAAGCGACGCCTAGCATCCAAGCGGATGCCGTCCGGGCAGGCAGATTGTCCTGTCGCAAATAGGCAAGCGCTCGTCGTGATTGGGCGATGACTTGGTCTACTCCGTCTGTTTCACTCTTCACCGCATTTCGGGCAGGTGTAATCAATCCAACAAGATCAGCCGTCTTATCTTCGGGTTCCGAGACTTGCATAGCCGCTTCAGCCGCTTGTAGATTCGGTTCAGCACCATTGTAATTATCGGCTGACATCAAGGAGGCCAATGTCGCGCGAGTGGCCGCGATCCATCCGATCAGCTCCTTGTCTCCGACGTCTTGTTCAATGCCTTCCAATGCGGCCTCCGCTGCACGGAGCTTGGGTTCAACTTCCGTCGGCTTACCGGCAATCAATAGGGCGGAGCCATAATACACCCATAATTCCGGTCTTATGTCCAGTTCCTTGGCGGGCAACGACTTCAGCCAGTCGAGTGCCATTCTTGCAGCTCCTCGCAGATGCAACGGCATCCCGCCGCCTTGAAGCAGACGTGCGCTTCGCGCGATGTCCTGAGTCTTGACGGCATGGTGAAACGCCTCGATCTCAAAGCCTTGGTCTTCGTACCACATGCTCGCTCGCTGGTGCAATTCGGAGATATCACTCTCACTCATACTTTCCATCAGCCGTCTACGGAGGATATCCGCGAACAAGTGATGATAGCGATACCAGCGTCGTTCCTGATCCAAAGGAACAATAAACAAATTTCTTCGTTCGAGTTCGATTAGCATGTCTTTGCCGGAAGCCTCAGCATTAGCCATTAGGCCATCGCATAAAGATCCGCATAATCGCTCAAGGACAGAGGTTCGCAGCAAAAAATCCTGGACGGCTGAAGGCTGGCGTTGCAGAACCTCTTCTGCCAGATAATCCAGCACGAAATGGTGATTGCCGGTGAATGACTGAAGGAGCCGATCGGCATCGGAGTCCTCCTGAATAGATAGCGCGGCCAAACGCAGGCCCGCAGCCCATCCCTCGGTGCGTAATTGTAACTCGGTTATATGATCCGTGGAGAGTTGAAGATCCATGACATGGTTAAAGAAGGCTTCCGCTTCAGTGGGCGTAAATCTCAGATCTGCAGCGCGCAGCTCGGTTAGCTGATCCCGAGCTCGCAACCGTGGCAGAGAAATGGCAGGGTTCTCGCGGGACGTGATGACAAGATGCAGCTGTGTGGGAAGATGGTCCAGCAGGAAGCTTACCGCCTCATCGATCTCTCTTGAGCTCGCCGCATGATAATCATCAAGGACAAGGATAAGAGGAGATGGAATGGCTGCAAGTTCATTAAGAAGAGCTGTTAGGATCGACTCCGTCGGTGTCGGTTGGGGGGAATGAAGTACGGAAAGCACGCCTTCTCCTATATTCTCCTCTAAAGTCTGAAGAGCGGAAATCATATACGTCAAAAAGCGTGTAAGTTCGGTGTCTCCCTGTTCAAGCGAAAGCCATGCGGCCGGCCGCTTGCAACCGGCTAGCCATTCGCAGACTAACGTCGTTTTGCCATAGCCCGCCGGTGCAGAGATTAGGGTCAATTTGCGGTGCAAACCCTTGTTCAATCTTTCAGTTAAACGCTGGCGTAGTACCGTCCTCGACCGAAGCGCAGGGATATATAATTTGGTGGTGTTTATTGAGGTTGACATAGAACTATTATAGCAACTCCCATTATCCACCATCAATGAGATTATGAGTTCACTGCGCTGTCTCCAAATAGTAGGTTCCCCTTCACTTGCAAGTATAAGAAGTGGAAATGAAGGCCAATCTAAACTATCTGTTATGCAAGGAGCTCAGCACATGACGTATGGAGAAATTCTGTTTCGTACGGCAATATCCTTCGTTGCTTTACTCGTTTTGACGCGCCTGCTCGGTAAGAAACAGGTCGGACATTTAACTTTTTTCAACTATGTAACAGGGATTACCTTTGGCTCCACCACGGCCGAGATTATCGTCAACAGACACATCACGCTCCTGCAGGGAATATCCAGCCTGGTCTTATGGTCACTCTTGGCGTTCCTCATCGCATGGATCGGATTGCAGTCCGTCAAAGCTCGTGAAATTCTGGACGGCCAGCCTACAATTCTCATCAAACAAGGAATGATTCTGGAAAAGGCATTGGCAAAGCAGCATCTCAACATCGACGATTTAAGCATGTTGCTTCGGAACAAGGACGTCTTTTCACCCGAAGAAGTTGAATTTGCAATTCTGGAACCTGATGGTCAACTCAGCGTGTTGAAGAAAGAAGAACTACTGCCCTCAACAAAAAAAGATATAAAAGCAAACATTACGCCTATTCAAAGAATCCCGACTGAGCTTGTCGTTGATGGTAAAATCGTAGAAAAAAATCTTAGAAAATTGGATGTCTCCGAGGTCTGGCTCGATAGACAACTAAAGAAAGCCAAAATTGATTCTTTGGATCAAGTATTTTATGCAGAGCTCCAATTGGACGGCACGCTGTATATCGACAAATACCAGGATTCTATCCCATAAAATCTGTGATCCCATATCCATCAAAAGAGACAAATAGTTGCAATATCGCACCCTTGTAAATAGGGATAAAAAAAGGACAGGTACGCAACCTGTCCTTTCAGTCGTTCAAGGCTTACAGTTCGACTCTCCAGTTGCCCATCATCTTGGCGACTTCCGGATCACGGTACGATAAGAATAGGCTTTCCTGCGTATCGAGGGTGGAAATTTGTTCGATATCGTCCGCGCTGAGCTCAAAATCGAATATGTCGAAGTTTTCAACGATCCGTTCTTTGCGCACCGACTTTGGAATGACCACGACTCCACGCTGAACCAGCCAGCGCAACACGACCTGGGCGACGGACTTGTTGTGTCTTTCGGCGATTGAAACCAGTACTTCATTGCCGAACATGTTGCCCCGTCCTTCAGCAAACGGTGCCCATGACTGGTGCTGCACTCCTTGCTCTTTCATAAAAGCGGCGCTCTCGACCTGGTGGTAGAACGGATGCGTTTCGATCTGGTTGACGGCAGGTACGATTTCGTTATGCACAATGAGGTCCATTAGACGATCGGGTAGAAAGTTGCTGACACCGATCGCCTTGATCTTACCTTCCCGGTACAGTTCTTCCATCGCGCGCCAAGCGCCGTAGTAATCGCCGAACGGTTGATGAATCAGGTACAGATCGAGGTAGTCGAGCTGCAGCTTCTTCAGAGACTTGGCAAACGCCAGCTTGGCACTCTCGTAGTCGGCATCCTGAACCCAGAGCTTGGTCGTGATGAACAGCTCCTCACGCGGTACGCCGCTGCGCTTGATCGCGCGTCCGACCGCTTCCTCGTTTAAATAACCAGCGGCGGTGTCGATCAGGCGGTAACCAGCCATCAATGCTTCATATACGGCGTTCTCGCATTCTTCAGCGTTCGGAACTTGGTAGACACCGAAGCCGATGATCGGCATTTTCACTCCGTTGTTCAATGTTACAGTTTGCATGGTAATTCCTCCTATTGTTTAAATGTATAACTGCAAGATACTGCAAATTGGGGTTCCGCTTGCAGCCGATTTACAATACAATCAGCTTAGAACCTTCGTGTTACACGAAGTCAAGCGTCTTTAGAAATTTATTTTCCAAGGAGGATTTTACATGCATACGGTCAAAGAAGCTGCCCAGATCACGGGACTTACCGAGCACGCCGTGCGCTTTTACACGGATAAAGGCCTGGTGCCAAGCGTACAGCGCAATGAGAATAATATCCGGATGTTCGATGAAGAATCCATCAACTGGCTGCATGGCGTCAAATGCCTCAAGCAATCCGGTATGCCGATTGAAGTCATTAAAATGTACGTCGATTTATGCCTCGAAGGAGATTCAACCATTCCGCAACGCTACAAACTCATGATGGAGCATAAAGAAGCGGCTCTCGCCAAGCTCGAAGAAGCCAAACGGCACGTTGCCCACTTGGAAGAAAAAAACCGATCTATATCAGGCTATTCTTGAGCGCCGCTCTCCGGACACGACCAATCCCGGTAACTGGGGTAGAATTCAGCATATGCATAGTGACGTATTTTACTCGCCCCTTGTTCGGAAAGCGTGAGAGGTATCTTGAGCGGCCAAAGACTTTATTGAGGAGGAGGAGGAAGGTGACGACGATTGAGGTTTGTGCGGCATCCGGCCCCATCCAACAAAAAACGAAGGGGCCGGTTCTTGTCCCCCTCGTTAAATTTCTATCTACCTGCGACTATGCTGCTATAAGAAGTAGCGTAAAACCATAATCGAAACCATTCCCGCCAATACCGTTCCGAGCAAGCTTTTCGTCTTCATAGCGACGAGAACCGTAGGGATTGCTGCCAGTAGCTCAATATTGTTTAATAGAGAAAATTGTCCATCCTGCAGCAATAACTCCTGTCCAACCAATGCCGCCATGACGGATATGGGAACATAGTTCAGCCAGCGAATTCCCCATTCCGGGAGCTCCATTCGGCTCAATACCATCAGCGGCAATACCCGAGGCAAGAACGTCACCAGCGCAGACCCGATAATAATCAAAAAGACATCCCATCTTACTTCCATTTGTCTATCACCATTCCAATCGTAGAAGCGACTACCGTAGCTACAATAACCCCCACATTTCCGGGGAATATCATCGCAACGCCTACCGTAATGAACACCGCACAAATCGCCACGATAACATCAAGCTTCACCTTTTTACGGCTAACCATCGCGAGGATCAACAAACCGATAAACATAGCGGGCAGAGCAAAATCCAGCCCGAATTTTTCCGGGTCGGAAATCCATTGTCCCAAATAGGCGCCTGCAATATTGGCGACGATCCAGTTGAGGTACGCAGTCAGATTTAGACCGTGCATCCATTTTTCATGGATCTGCTTTCTTTTTGCAGCCTCATTAATCGCAACACCAAAGGTTTCATCCGTTAAAAGTGAGCCGATCAGCATATTTTTAAACATGGTAAGCTGCCGAAAATAGGGTGACAGCGCCGCACTGAGCAGAATATGCCGTAAATTCACAAAAAATATCGTGATTATAATGGCTGTTGCCGAGCTCCCCACAGCAATCATTCCGGCCGCAATAAACTGTGCGGAGCCTGCATACAGCAATACACTCAGCAGAATGATTTCCATGATGCTCATACCCGCGGTCTTCTCCAGAACACCCGCCGCAAATCCGATGCTCAAATAACCCAGCAAGGTTGGAATACAATCCTTCACTCCCTGCAGAAAGCTGCCTTTATCTTCTGTGGCTGTAAATGATTTTACTCGAACCCCTTCTTGACTCACTCTTCTCCCTCTTCTCCTGCTGTTCTATTTATATTAAAAGTGAATCGTTTCAAAATACGAAAACGTTCTAACCGGCCGATCCCAAAAGTCGGAGTACGGCTTAAACATGACGTACTTGCTTAATGATCTCAATATATTGCAGGTCGCCGTATCCAAGCGTTGGAAATACAGAAATCAGTTGTTTCACCAATTCAACCTCGGATAGATGGGCGTGGTTTTTAATATATTTCTTTACACTGTTATCTTCGGCTAACATACTTAAATGCAGCTCGATAGCTTGATACATGACTGGCAATAATTCTAGCGAAGGCTTCTGTTGATACAGTAATACATCTTCATAAACATTTAAATAACTACCTAAAGTTAGTTCCGTTTGATGTACTTTAAATTCATCATCCCGAAAGCTATTTAAAAAAACTTTACCCTTATAATTAGACTGCTCAAGATAAGCTAGTACGGTTAATAAATTCATTTGGCAAAATACATCTTCTCCAAACCATAAAACAATGTAATTATAGCTATTTTGAAATAAGGGTTTTAAAGGCTCTATGACTATTTTTTTATAGCCTTCTACTGAGCTTTGATGTCCTTCCGCACGAAGCTCAATAAATGGATCATCAAAAATGGGCTTTGAAGTTGGATGCACACACATTGCCTCATTAAATGGAACATAGTCTGACTCACCCATTATTTTATTGAAATGGAATTCATCATACATTCTTTGCCCATTAAAAATGTTTAGAACATCCGCATCAAATAACTCTGCTTTTCGATTCTGCAATTGTATTACTTCTTCTCTAAAATTCAAATTACTTCCATCCCCTTTCCTAATCATTCATTTGCTTCACTCCTGCTTACATTATAGACTGGAGGGCTTACATTTGTTTGATAGTTGTCGTGATCCCAAAAATAGATGCCTGATTTTCGGCTACGGCCATCGTCCGGGCGATATATAATAAACTCATTCTAATCTTAATATGTAGGTGGAATTATGATCCTTAACGAGGAACGCAAGGCCGAATACTATAAAGCACTTATCGAAAAAAGATCGGACTACGAAGGTGTCTTCTACGTAGGCGTCACGTCCACGGGCGTGTTTTGCCGACCTACTTGTCCGGCCAGGAAGCCAAAGTACGATAACTGCGAGTTTTACGAGACAGCCCAGCAGGCACTTCTGGCTTCCTTCCGTCCCTGTCAGCGCTGCCGGCCCTTGTCCCATCCGAATCAAGTCTCGGATATCATTCGCTTGCTCGTCGAGGCGGTTGAGGCAAACCCTGAAAAACGATGGAAGTCAAAGGATTTCCGGGCTCTATCCTCGATGAATCAACGGCCCGCCGTCAGTTTAAAAAGCGTTTTGGCATGACCTTTGTGGAATACGCTCGAGCCCGTCGAATGGGCCTGGCATTGAAGAGCATCCGATCGGGGGAGAAAATTATCGATACCCAATTAGCGTCAGGTTACGATTCCAGCAGCGGATTTCGGGATGCATTCTCCCGCATTATGGGCGCACCCCCTACGTTATTGGATGATAGTTGTATTCTTAAGGCAACATGGTTGGACACGCAACTCGGCCCTATGGTTGCTATTGCGGATGAAAAGGAGCTCTATCTCTTGGAGTTCGTAGATCGTCGAGGGTTAGAACGCGAAGTTGAAAGGCTGCGGATACGATTAAAAGCGGCTATTATCCCCGGACAGACAGCGCCAATTCAGTCTATTGAGCGAGAACTGACTCAATTCTTCGATGGATCTTTAACCGAATTCAAGACACCTCTCCATCTTATGGGATCGCCTTTTCAGAAGAGCGTGTGGGAACAGCTGCGACAAATACCACCGGGGGAAACTCGTTCTTACGCCGACATCGCACTGGCGCTTGGTAAGCCTACTGCCTATCGCGCTGTAGCGCAAGCGAACGGGGCCAATCAGCTCGCGATCGTCATTCCCTGCCACCGCGTGATCAACTCCGACGGCGGACTCGGTGGGTATGGCGGCGGAGTCGCACGCAAAGAATGGCTGCTAAATCATGAGAAAGCTAGAGGCCAATATGATTGATAGGGAAGCCGGTTATGGACGGTCTCTTCCATCTATTTTATTTTAATGACTACTTTTCCCTTGGCTCTTCCGCTTTCCAGGTAATTAAAGGCCTGCCCGGCATCTTTCAAAGGATACACCTTATCAATAATAGGCTTAATGAGTCCTCCTTCAATAAATTCCTTGATAACCTTCAATTGCTCTCCGCTTGGTTTCATAAAAAGGAAGTGATATCTGGTCTGGCTCTTCTTCTCTATGGCTGTGATCTTCCGGCTCACGATGGACAAAAGGGTTGTCTTCAGCCATCCCAGTTTCGCTTCCTTTCCAAATCTTGCGTTTGGCATGCCGGAGATGGACACAACTTGTCCGCCAGGTTTCAGGACGCGGAATGATTTTTCCAAGGCTTCTCCCCCCAAAGTATCAAAAACAGCATCATATCCGGTAAGGACTTCTTCAAAATTCTCTTTTTTATAATTTATAATTTGATCGGCCCCCAACGATTTGACCAAATCAAAGCCTTTCTCGCTTGCGGTTGTGGCAACAAAAGCACCCATCTGCTTGGCCAATTGAATGGCGAAGGTTCCAACGCCTCCCGACCCTGCGTGAATCAATATTTTTTGATCTTTTTGAAGATGCAGTATATCAACAAAAGCTTGGTAAGTCGTAAGTCCAATTAGCGGAATCGATGCCGCCTCTTCAAAGGTTAGATTCTGCGGTTTTAGACAAATATCTTCCTCATGAACAGCAATAAACTCCGCTAATGTTCCGATTCTGTTCTTGCGGGGTCTGCCGTAAACCTCATCTCCGGGCTGACATACCTGGCCCGGCGGTCCACTCCGGAAATATCAATACACCGCGCAGGGATGGAAACTGTTCTGGGCGTACTGACAGGGTCCGTATTTATCATAGGGTCCGCTTTAATTATTATGGCTCTGGGAGGGTACTCCTTTCAGTGGGCAAGTTCTGCGGATACGAGCTCTATTCTAATATTCTCCATTACACCAGCTTTATCAGCAGCTATTGTCGAGGAGCTTATCTTTCGTGGACTTATGCTTCAAGCCATTGATAAAATAGGAGGAAAAACGCTCGCCCTTGCTGTGACCTCCCTATTCTTTGGAGTTGCCCATCTCGGAAATACAGGGGCAACATTATGGAGCGCGTTCGCCATTGTCCTGGAAGCAGGTGTTCTGCTCGGAGCCGCTTTCTTGTGGCGGAGGAACTTGTGGTTTGCCATGGGACTGCATTTTGCTTGGAATGCCGTCGAAGGCTTACTTGGTATCCCTGTTTCCGGACACCCTTCTGCCGGTCTATTTACGGTTAAGGTTCACGGTCCCGCACTTCTCACAGGGGGCGACTTTGGACTCGAGGGATCTATTATTCCGATTGTAATCAGTCTTCTGATCTCCATTCCTATGCTAATTGGGACTGCAAGAAATCGAAGGGCTGAAAAGGAGATGAATGTTCATGGATAATTGGATTATCATCCTCACCTATGTCACAGCGCTCGGCTCGGGGTTGATCGCTGGCATTTTCTTTGCTTTCTCAACCTTCGTGATGGTCGCGCTTGCCCGGCTCCCGGCGGCGCAAGGAATTGCCGCAATGCAGTCCATCAACACGACCATCCTGCAGACGTTTTTCAGTTTCGTTTTCATGGGGACGGCGCTTACCTCTCTCGTCCTGGCCGGCGTATCGCTTTATCGGTTCGATACGCCTGGCGCAATATACCTGCTGATCGGCAGCCTGCTCTATTTCGTCGGCGCGTTTCTCGCCACGATCGTCTTTAACGTGCCCCTTAACAATGCGCTCGCCGCCGTCAATCCCGACAGCGCAAAAGGTGCGGAAGTCTGGCAGCACTATCTATCTCGCTGGGTAGCTTGGAATCATGTGCGGACGATCGCTTCCCTGGCTTCTCTGGCTGCATTTATTCTTGGATTGCGCCGTTTCTAGGATCTTATAACACTAATAAAGGAAACATCCCCCGCTTACAATTATGGTGTTCGAACCAGTTTAGGTCTTACCAGTGCTAAGTGAAATAGATTTACTTCTTCTCAGTCGCAAAATAAAGGAGAGCTGCGATCGGGAAAGCCATTCCAATCCATAACACGGCACTCCATCCTCCTGTAGCATAGGTCCATCCCCCAATTGCAGATCCGATAGCACCGCCAAAAAAGAAGATAGCCATAAATAGCCCATTCAACCGACTGCGAATTTCCGGACTCAGCGAGAAGAGCGCACGTTGTCCAAGCACAAGATTGGCGGATACGCCGGCGTCCAATAAAATAGCTGAAACGACGAGAATCACAATTCCGGTAATTGAACCCGTACGGAACATAAGAGGCAGCAACATCGAACCGGCGACCGTGGCGAGTGCGATCCACGTTGCCGGTTTAGTCCAGCCGCGGTCGGCCAGCCGCCCGGCTATAGGCGCGGCTATTGCACCGGCGACTCCAACAAGCGCAAACAACGCGATGTTTATTTGCGAAAAGTGAAAGACCGGGCCAGATAACAGTAACGGAACTGTTGTCCAAAATAAGCTGAAAGTCGCAAACACAAATGCATGATAAGCAGCCCGGCGGCGTAAAATCGGGGTTGTGCACAGCAAGTGCCACATCGAACCAAGCAGAGCGGTATAGCGTGTGTCCGTCATGGGCTTTCTTGCAGGCAGCACCTTTGACAGTACGATTGCCAAAATGATTATCGCTGCGGCAGACAACGCGAATACGGCATGCCAGCCCAGGAAGTCGGCCACCAGACTCGACAACGGACGCGAGAGCATAATGCCAAGCAACAAACCACTCATGACATTGCCGACAACGCGACCGCGTGAAGCATCGGATGCAAGATATGACGCAAAAGGCACAAGTACTTGCGCGGCGACTGACCCTATCCCGATAACAAACGAAGCCGCCAGGAATGGCGCAGCTTGTTTTGACATTGCCGTGATTGCAAGAGCCACACCTGTCAGAAGTAAAGATGTCACAACCAACCTCCGATTATCAACGATATCTCCCAAAGGTACGATAAATAACAAGCCGACTACATAACCGATCTGTGTTAATGTAACGATCAAGCCGGAACTGTTTGCGGACAACCCGATGGAAGAGCTGATGATCCCAACCAAGGGCTGCGCATAGTAAAGATTTGCTACAATGATGCCGCATGCGGCAGCCAGAAGCAGAGTTAACCATTTTGAAATGTTGTTTTCGACCGTTTGCTTTTTTAAAGTAGGCATTTAAGCAGCTCCTTTTCCATTTTAAATACTGTACGTACAGTTTAGTAATTTTATAATTGAATAATATACTGAACGTATAGTTTTGTAAATAGGCGGCCACAATTTATTTTTTGATGTCCAATTGATATACTGAACGTATAGTTTGTTTTTCGTGATCAGATAGGTATGACGAAAGAGGTTGATGATGACGATGAATGGAAAAAGAGGCCGGCCGCGTAATCTAGAAGCTCAAAAGTCTATTCTTTCCGCTTCTTACGAGTTATTGCTGGAAAATGGCTTTCAAGCCGTCACAGTGGATAAAATTGCCGATCGTGCCCAAGTTAGTAAAGCCACAATATATAAATGGTGGCCTAACAAGGCTTCCGTGGTGATGGATGGTTTCCTGAATGCCGCCACGGACAGATTACCCGTGCCTGATACAGGCACAACATTTAATGATATTGTAATTCACGCCACGAATTTAACCGGGTTTTTAACAAGCCGGGAGGGGGCTATCATTAAGGAGTTATTAGGTGAGGGACAGTTCGATTCGGGATTGGCGGAGGCCTATCGCGATCGGTTTTTCCGTCCGCGCCGTCTTGAGGCAAGAGGTCTATTGGAAAAAGGGGTTCAACGCGGGGAACTGAAAAACAATCTCGACATTGGCACATGCATTGATCTCATTTACGGGCCGATCTTCTATCGTTTGCTTGTAACAGGTGAATCCTTGGACGACCCCTACGTGGAGAGTTTAGTTAGAAGCGCATTTGAAGGAATTGCGCACTCAACGGGCTAAAGCCCATAAATAAAGAGAACAGCCTGCAGGCTGTTCTCTTCGCTTTAGCGGCCTTTCAGAATATGCTCGATCCGTTTATCAGGCATGAACCAGATTAGGGCAACGAGTACAAAAAAGAAGCCGGATATCCAAGGAGTCACATATGCGGTCAAAGCTGCAGCTAAATAGAGTATAGGGGATAACTTCCCCTTCCAGTCTTTCCCCATTGCCAAAAAGAAGGAGGAATCGCTGGAATGCTGATTAACAATCGCCCGCTGAAGCAGCCAGTACGACAATGCTGCGAGTAGCAGTATAAAACCGTACAACGCAGTAGGAGTGGCTGCAAAATGGCTTTCTCCCATCCACGCTGTCGTAAACGGGATAAGGGATAACCAGAATAGAAGCAGCAAATTGAGCCACATCAACGGTCCGTTCATCGTTCGAACCATGTGCAGCAGATGATGATGATTGTTCCAGTAGATGCCGATATATACGAAACTAAAAATGTAGCTAAGGATCTTTGGGCCGAGCTCGATCAGCGCAGACCAGTCGTAGCCTTCCGGCACTTTAAATTCCAGTACCATGATCGTAATGATAATCGCCAGTACCCCGTCGCTGAATGCCTCCATCCGATTCGCCTTCATGGGTGTATCACCCTCTCTCGCTTATGTCTTTAGTATCTTTGCGACACTAGTAACTTTGCATAAAGTCCTTCATCTCGTCAAGCAAAGCTTTCTTACTCCCTCAGCTCCCATCAACACTCGGCTATTGACTTAAGTCAATGCAAGGAACCCTCCCCCTGCTTACAATTATGGTGTTAGAACTAGTTAAGATCTTACTGGATTCTCTTCTTAATTCGGCTTAACGACTCTGGAGTAATGCCGAGATAACTGGCCAGTTGATGTTGGGGTACCCGGTCAATAAGAGAGTGGCGTTTCATTAATAGTGTCTTGACGCGTTCTTCTGGAGAGGAAGCGATAAATGCAGCGAATTCCTCTTGGACTTGGCTAAAATTCTCCTCTATCATCCTGCGGGTCATTGTTTCCAATTGAGGGTGTTTGGTGTACATGTCCTTCTCTTTATCCAGAGCGCCAACGACCATAACCGAATCTTCTACGCACACGAAAGTGTAATCGGAAGATTTATCTGATTTATGTTGATTGAAAATCGCGATAGCTTGCTCTTCGGTATAAAAATTAGACGTAACCTCTCTGCCATCCTCATCGATCGAATACTGCCTTACACAGCCTTTCAAAATGAAATAGCATGCTGTCGGACTATCTCCTTGGTTAAAGAGAACGGTTCCCTTTGTGAACTCTTCTACACGGATTTCATTCACTATGGCTTGCTGATCTTCCTTGCTAAGAGAAGTCCATCTCGACATGTATTTGTACAGAATATCTTTCATTGTCTCTTGCCTTCAACTCCTTCTCAGCTTCTACCTGCTCTATCTATTTTCTTACGTTAAGAAGCCTCTTGTAAATGTCCATTGCAGTCAAATTACCGTTAGGAGGGGGAAACCCATGAGAGCCATGGTTCAAATTTCGTATGGTCCACCGGAAGTGATTGTTCTGCAAGAAATCCCGAAACCGTCCCCAGGAAGCAAAGAGTTGCTCATACGTGTTCATGCTGCCAAAGTAGGGCCGTCGGACTGTGCCTTTCGCAAGGGCAATCCGTTTATGATTAAACTGCTATATGGGCTATCCAGACCAAAGTTTGCAATCGGAGGAACTGAATTAGCTGGTGTAATCGAAGCGGTCGGCGAGGAAGTACAGCATTTTAAGCCAGGGGATCGCATCTTGGGAATGAGCGTCAAAAGCTTCGGTGCTTTCGCCGAATATAAGTGTCTTTCCGAAGAGAGCCCCCTTACGGTTATACCGGACAATATTACCTTTGAAGAAGCCGTCGGCGTCTGTGACGGTGGCGCCACGGCATTAACGTTTCTTAGAGATAAGGCAAAACTGCGGGAGGGCCAGAAAGTGCTGATTAATGGAGCCTCCGGGGCCGTCGGTATTTACGCTGTACAATTGGCAAAATCCTATGGCGCTGAAGTAACCGGTGTTTGCTCTGGTGCTAATGAGAGTCTGGTAAGAAATGCAGGGGCGGACTTCGTTATTGATTATACCCAGAAGGATTTTACGAGATCAGACAAAGCTTATGATGTCGTGTTTGATGCCGTAGGCAAACGCCCTTTCCCGGAATGCAGGCGTGTGCTTACGTCCAAGGGACTGTATCTGACCACAGCACCCAAATTGTCTACCCTAATGCAAATGATGTGGACATCTCTGTTTAAGGGTAAACGGGCTATCCTGGCCACAGCCGGGCTTATGCAAAATAAAGCAAACTTAACGTATCTCATGGAACTCACCAACAATGGAACATTGAATGCCGTGATCGATCGTCGATATCCATTGGAGCATCTGCCAGACGCCCACAAATATGTAGAGACCGAACGTAAAAAGGGTAACGTGATCATTGACTTTTAAAGCCACCGTTACCCTCTTGTTTAGAAGCTTGCCGTTATTTGTGGTCTGGTTCAGCATGCTGTCACTAACGGCACTAACGGCAGGCTTCTCTTACAGTTACGACGACATTCCCCTTCTTATGTTTCTGTTCGACATAACGATGGGCATCGGGAATTTGTTCCAACGGGTAACGACCCGTATTTGGCATATACAATTGCTTTCATATTCCCCTCCTTGTTCGCTATATTCCACTTAAGTGTTTGCTTGAATGAACTGCAGATTCATTAAATCCTTTCAGGATGAGCCACACCGCAAGGATCATTTCATTGGCGAATATCGGAAGCGCCAAGATCCCTCCCCATACAGAGACTTGATCAATGACCCCGAACATTTCTAGCAAGGAAGCAAGAAGGATCAATACTGACCCTGTCAAACCCAATATGGGGATGAACTTGGGTACAAGCTTTGACTTATAAAAGATATAACTATACATCATCGTATTCATTCCCAGAAAGAAATTAGGCCCGAGCAAAAATGTCCAATCATGCACTGCTTTTAGCAATGTACCCGAAACCTGATAAGAAGCGATATCCGGGGCCCCCGCTGCTACATAGGCCTGGCCTAAGGTAAGCAGGGACAATACACTGATGACCCCAATCGTAATAACAACAGCCTCCATAAACCGGAAGCAAACATGCCACATCGCAATCGTTCCATTATATTTTTTCAAGAACGGGAACATCAGGGTTGCCGTGCCGACCGCTGAAACGACGAGAATCAACTCCATAATCGCCCCCAGGGCGACCTGATCGGCATGTGCGGAGCCTTGAACCAGGTAGTCTGGATCGTTCAGAATCGGTTCATATAAAATAACACCTAATATAGCTGTTATGGCAGCAACAATAAACAGAACACCTGTGATTCTTGACGCTGTCTTCGTTGAGAAATCCATTTTCCTCACTTCTCCTCTGTGTTTTCTCCATAAAAGAATACCTCTTCAAGCGGTAATTCAAAGGCGTGAGCAATTCGAAAAGCCAACTCCAGTGACGGGGAATAGTTTCCTTTTTCAAGCGCCACGATCGTTTGTCTGGTTACACCTGCCTTGTCGGCCAGCTGCTGCTGGGTCATTTCATTATGATTGAACCGTAATTTTCTGATGTGATTGCCAACAAGAACTTTACCCATGTTAGACTCCTCTCCTGTAGTGATACAGTCTCGATATTGAACCTGTTATGTCTGAAAGAAATCCGGAGACGATTAAAATGATGAACATTACCTTCAAGGGCTGGTCAATAACCAAAGAGCCCATAGCCAGAAGGAAGCCAATGATAAACATTGCAAATGCATTTCGGAACGCCAACAAGTCGATGCGCTGATCCAGTTCATCCGCGAATGCGGGTTCCTTCTCCCCCGTCGTTATTCGGAAGACGATGTTAAAAATAATGCTGATCACGATATGCGGTGCGATGGAAACCAAGGTCAGCACAAGAACGAAGGATCCCCAGTAATGGAAGGTTACCTTCGAATCCAGCGCTTCCTGAGGATATGCCGGGTACTTGTACAGACAATACACGATAAAAATGAGTATGGTACTGATTAGCGTTACGATGCTCTTCTTTTCTTGATAAGTCATGCACGACACCACCTTTAACAAAGTTAAATAAACTAAACATAATGTATACTAAACTTTACACAGTGTCAATTGTATTATACAAAAAAATAGCCGATCCCTATCTGAGTAGATAGTTCTCGGCTACTGCGATTTTTTTGTACTTTCTCATCTCTTTACCCAATCATGCATGCCGAATTTCCCAATGTGCCTTCTACATCGTTGCCTTCCTTTCGCCAGTACTCCATGCCTCCGAGCATCTCCTTCACTTGGAAGCCCAGAGCGGATAGGCGTGCCGCGCCTTTGGTACCTCCATTGCAAGCCGGTCCCCAGCAATAGACAACAATGAGTTTCTCTTTGGAGAAAGCAGCGGTCGTCTCCGCGCTGATCTGGTTAGAAGGGAGATTAATCGCGCCTGGTACATGGCATTCTCCGTAGGCATGGGCACTGCGAACATCGATGAGCAGGAAGTCGGCGGTACCGTTCTTCATGTCGTGGCATACGTCCGAAACATCCGTTTCCAAGGACAGCTTGTTTACAAAATAGCGATGTGTATGCTCGGGAGAAGCGGCTGGCGTTTCGAGAACTAGAGAGTGAATGTTTGTCATTTGAATTACCTCCAATAGTGATGTCATTGTCTTGACATCACTATAGCACGGCTTCTTCTATTGGAGTTATCGATACAATTCAATGGATACTATCAATAATTTTGATGATTTATGCCGCCGAGGAGCTCAATAAATCCGACGAACGCATTCGACTTCCATTTTTTCTTCGGATAGATCAGTTGCGTATAAAATTGGCATGCCGGATCGACGAAAGGAATACCGATCACTTGACCATTCCTTATCTCTGCCGCTACCGCGATCCGTGGTAACAGAGCGATTCCCAAACCATTAATTACGCACTGCTTAATAGCCTCCAAATTCCCGAATTCGTAGGCGAGACGATAACTAATCCGGTTTCCCTTTAACATCCGAAGAAGCATCGCTCTATACGTGCAGCCGTCTTCCGTCAGGATCAAGGACTCACTCTCGAGCTCCCCAATGCGAATTTCAGTTTGCCCCGCCAGCTTATGGTCCGGAGAGACGATAATGTCCAAAGGTTCTTCCCTCAGAACGTGGATATCGAATTCCTCGTCCGCGAACGGCAGATCTAGAATAATGCCGAAGTCCAGTTCCCCTTCTTTGACCGCTTGAATGATCTCAGATTCGTTCCCCGGCTGAATCATGACATTGACGTCCGGAAAATCCCTCCGATACGCACCAAGATAGGGTGGAAGGTAAAAAGCCGCCAAAGTCTCGACTGTTCCGATGGAAAGCGTTCCTTTAGATTGCCGGGATACGGCTTCTTTCGACTCTTCGTGTATTCTATGAATCTCATTAGCGTATTGCAAAAGTGTCTCTCCAGCCAGCGTCAGCTTCATGTTCCGTCCAAAGCGCTCCATGAGAACCACGCCATAAGACTCTTCAAGTCTCTGAATCTGCGTCGTGACACTGGATTGAGCATATCCTAGGGCCTCCGCGGCGCGAGTATAGCTCCCCAGTTTCGCCACTTCGCGAAACGTCTTTAAGTAAGTAAGTTCCACAGGCTCCTCCTTTCAAATCCTCTGTAGCGGCTAATCACAACAATTCTACTTATGTCAGGCGGGCTATTGCTTTAGCACATCCCTAGCTGCTTCTATGAAAGATAACATGATCGGTGAAAGCCACTTGTCTTTATGCCACAACATCTGTGTATACACGTGCAGGTCTGGAATTTGCCAAGGAAGGGCAACAAGTTCTCCTCGTTCAACTTCGGTTGCTGTTACAATGTCAGGAAGAAAGGCAATACCGATCCCCGAAATTGCGCATTGTTTAATGGCTTCGGCACTTTGAAATTCTAAATACGTAATGCTGTCAATGCCCTCTTTTTCAAATGACCGGTCAAACATGGTCCGATAGGGACACCCCTTTTCATTCGTCAGGAACACTTCTCCGTGAAAATCTTCCAACTGCAGCACAGTTCGTTTTGCGAGCGGGTGGTCTGGAGCAGCGAACAAGCGGAAAGTTTCTTCCAACAACGGTTCCACGGTCAGACCGTTTGAGCGAATGGGTTCATCCAACATATAAACGATATCCGAAGTTCCCTCAAAAAGTGTTTGCTTGAGTTCTTGATTGGGAACGGAGCGGAAGATCAGACGAACGCCCGGATGCTGCAAACGAAACCGCTGAAAGACAGCCGGAAGCCGATAGGCGCAAATCACCTCATTGGCACTTATCGTTAGGGTGCCGCTTAGATTTTCATTGTTATGAACGTCGCTGCGAGCTTCGTCCAATTTATCAAGAACGCCTTGGATATGAGTTAAATAGCGCTTACCCGCGGTTGTAAGAACGAGCTGCTTTCCCAGGCGATCAAAGAGACGAACACCGAGCTCAGCCTCCAATGCTTTAATTTGCATCGTGACGTTGGAAGGGACGTAATTCAGCACTTCCGCAGCCCGAGTGAAATTTAATGTTGCTGCAACCGTGCGAAATGTATTCAGTTGGCGCAACTCCATCTTACTCCCTCCCTTTTAATTCAATATTATTGAATGCTATCTTTAATTTCATTCACTTTTATTGAAAGTACCACGGATCTATACTAAGTACAAGAAATCATCCGATGAACGTGTGGTTTCATTTGGAAGGGAGTGATCCTGCGATGGATTATGAAATTTTTGATCTGGGGGACGTAGCCTTACAATCAGGAGTGACGTTGCCCGGCGCTTTTCTTGCTTATAAGACGTATGGAAGTTTAAATGATAAAAAAGACAATGTCATCGTCTATCCAACTGCTTTTGGCGATCAGCACTTTCAAAATGAATGGTTGATTGGCAGCGGGATGGCACTGGATCCTGAAAAGTATTTCATCATTGTTCCCAATCTGTTGGGTAACGGATTATCTTCGTCTCCCAGCAATACACCACCGCCATTCGACCGGGCCCATTTTCCGCAGGTTACCATTTATGACAACGTAAGATTCCAGCATCAGCTGGTGACCGAAAAATTCGGCATCCAAAAAATTGCTCTGGTCGTTGGATGGTCTATGGGAGGTATTCAGGCATATCAATGGGGAGCAAGCTATCCGGAAATGGTGGAACGCATTGCACCTTTCGCGGGAATAGCCAAGCCTTGGCCTCATACATTCGTGGTTCTGGACAGTTTGAAAGCTTCGCTGATGTCTGCAGTTGGCTTCGATCTAAGCAGGCTAGACCAGCTGACTTCTGAAAACATGCGGGCCGTTGGCCGCGTATATGCGGGATGGGGATTGTCGCATGCGTTTTACCGAGAGGAGCTTTATCGTGAGATGGGATTTGACTCCTTGGAGGATTTTGTTACTGGCGTGTGGGAAGCTAGCTTTATGAAGATGGATCCGCACAATGTCCTGGCCATGTTATGGACAGGCCAACATGCAGATATTAGCGCTAACCCCTCCTATAACGGTGATTTCCATGAGGCGCTTAAAAGCATCAGCGCTCTTGCCTGTATCATGCCCGGGAGCACGGATCTCTTCTGCACAGCGGATGATAATCAATACGAAGCTAACCTAATACCTAATGCTATCCTTAAGCCCATCCCGTCGATCTGGGGTCACTTTGCAGGTCGCGGCATCAATCGTGCCGATAATCAATTTATTGATGATAACCTAAAACACTTGTTGGCACTTAGCACAAACGGGTAGATCTTCATTTACTTTTTTGATAACGACTCCTTCTATCTGCCATCAAATGAGCAATTAATAGTTCCTATTCCCCATCTTCATGATCCTCTATATCCAGCTGCAATATAAAATATTGACACTAAACTGTTATCGACAGTATAGTGTTATTGACACTAAACTGTTAATGACAGTTTCCACAAATCACTTTCGTTAAATTTAGGGGGGGGTATTTTTTATGAAACATACAGGGAGACATACAGGTGCATTTCTTTTGCTGTTTTTAACAGAGGGAGATAACTATGGGGGGAAACTTCTACAGAAATGTGAGGAAGAGCTTCCCGTCAACCCTATTGATAGTGCCATATTATATCGGACACTAAAAAAATTAGAGGAAGAAGGCGCTGTTGAATCCTATTTGAATACAACTACTCAAGACAAACCGATAAGGATGTATAAAATCACTACAGTTGGAAAGGACAGACTGGAGGATTTTCAAGTAGATATTGAAGAAAAAATGAGAAATTTAGCATTTTTTCAAGAGAAATATACGAAGTGGAAGGTTCAAAACAATGATTAGTGGCATCGTTCTCTATAGTATAGCCATTATATATTTGGGAATTTCCTTCATAAAAGACAAACACAAAACAAAAACGGCATTATTAAAATCATGGAAAATGTTTCTCAATGTTATACCAGATTTATTAGCAATCATGTTATTTATCGGGCTGGCATTATCTTTATTGACACCGTCATTCATTTCTTCAATTATTGGTGAAAATTCTGGTTTTCTAGGTATCATCTATTCTACAATTATTGGCTCAATTGCTTTAGTTCCAAGCTTTATAGTCTTTCCTCTCGGGCATACTTTAGTTCAAAATGGAGCCGCCCTTCCACAAGTAGCCGTATTAATGTCGACTATGATGTCTGTAGGACTTGTGACGTTAGCTATGGAGCAAAAAACTTTTGGAAAAAGCTTTGCTTATGCTCGAAATATTTCTTCCATATTAATGTCTCTTCTATTTGCATTGATAATTTGGGTGGTGTTGACATGATAAAGCTAAAAAGATATCGTCTTTTTTTCATTTTATTATTAGGATTACTTTTTATTGCATTTATGAATCAAGCTATCGCTATAAAAACAGTTCAGCTAACTGGTGAAAGTATCTTAGACATGTTGCTTCTTCTTCCTCCTATCTTCATATTAGTCGGGTTATTGGATCAATGGGTAAAGAAAGAAACACTTATTCGATATATGGGCGAAAAATCAGGTATATATGGTGTCATATTCACCTTAATATTAGCAACAGTAGCAGCAGGTCCCCTTTATATAGCTTTTCCAATTGCAGTTCTGTTATTGAAAAAGGGGGCTAGCGTCCGCTATATAGTATTTTTCTTAGGGGCTTGGTCAACAGTGAAATTACCAGTTTTAGTGTATGAATTCACATCATTTGGTCTTAAATTTACATTTATTCATATTTGTTTTGGCCTCGTATTTTATTATTTAACAGGAATTCTTTTCGAAAAAATATATAGTAAACAAAAGTTGCTAAAGTATGATACAACCGTTGAAGTATAGACTTTAATAAGACCACAAAAGGGCGAACGGACCACTCACGTGGCCGACCTTTCGCCTCCTCTGTTTTGTCTCTCTGTCGTGATTTTAGACTTTGTGATACCCGTATCAGTAGCTCATCGGCGCTAATTAATCGGCACAATACCCCTCAAGTCCAAGCCCAAAAGAATCCGTCGCGATCCCAAGCAATTCTGCCGCCGTGGAGTTTGCGGAAGGCCTTCTTCACCTCTTTAGACAACGATGTATTTCCATTCTCATTCACGAATACGAATTGTTCACCGAAATGGGTCTTCACATATTCAATCGCATCGGTCTGGTATAGCGTTCCCGTAGACCTGATTTCCTTAACCATCCATTCAGCCACTTCCTGTGCGGTTACTTCCATAGGATGATGCTCCTTTCTACTCACTTATTATCCCATTATCGGGATTCTTCATTAACCCACCATAGCCTTCTTGCAGTTTATCGTATTATTTTTCACATGCTATAAGATTTTACAATGATATGTTTAATCATGTATACCTTATTACACTTTGGGAGGTAATAAAGTGAGCAAGTACGACGAAGCCATGAAGCTGCTGGACGATCAAGTGGGCAACAAGGACGGCCTGATCACTCTGTCAACCATCGCGCTTGAACCGGGGGCCGATGGCAAAAGCCGTCCCGCCGCCCGCATTGTGGATGCCTATTATGAAGACGGCGCGTTCTACACTGTCACCTACGCGACTTCCAACAAGATGCAGCAGATCGCCCAAAACCCAGAAGTCGCCGTTTGTATTATCGTCGAAAACTTTACGGCCGATGGAATCGGTGAAAACCTGGGCTGGGTGTGTGACGAGAAAAACGCGGAGATGATGACAAAGCTGCGCAAAATATTTGCCGAGTGGTATTACGAAGCCAATAACGACGAAGACCCAAACACATGTCTGCTACGCATTCGCCTGACAAAGGGCCTGTGGAATGACGCCCACAAAGGGATCAGAAATGAGATTGATTTTGTCAATAAGACGGCAAGTTAAGTGGACATCTGATAACAGACCATGTTAGCCCAAAGGGAGTGTCCGTACACTCCCTATTTTTCATCCTCCCATGGTTTTGTATCTTCCCGTTTAAAACTTATCTCATTGCTATACCTAAGCGTTCTTTTAATTATATCTTCATGCTTTTTCAACACTTCAGGAATCTCATATTTTATCAAATTAGGTTCCTCCATCCTTATTATCAAAGCCGTTCTCACCGAACCGCCGCCCGGTTCAGAAAAAGAGAGCAGCACGAGTGTCTGCCGCTCCCGTGCTGCTCTCTTCGGTTTGTACGACAAGATTAGTGATTGGACTGTGACGCAAAAAAACGCTCCATCATTACTTTCGTCTCGTGTGGACTTCTCAACTGTACTGCCTTTCCGTCATCATCAAAAGTAAAATGCCCCTTGAATGCTTCCGGCATATCCTCATACTGTTTCTCAACTTGTTGAAGTGCTTTTTCAAAACAGGGATATCCGTAGGTTTTAATTAAGAAAGGCAGTCCGAAAGCAGATCTTAAAAACTCATATTCTTGGTAGTTATAAGGGGTATTCTCCGGCCTTTTGATCAAGATCTTAAGGAAATGATCAATGACCTTGTTGATCTCTTCCTCTGAGGCATAATGTGCCAGCCCACGAATCGCGAGGAGTCTCATGTCCAAGTATCGTTCCTTTTTATAGGCGTTTCGAAAAAACGATTCCAGCTCCAATTCCTTGCAGTGGATGAGACCATACAGAATTTTATTTCGCAGCGCGATATTTTTCAATTTAAAATACAGTTGCTCTATCCATTTTGATTCATCCGTTGTTAGTGACTCATAGTCTACATTACTTATTGCGGAGATAAACTTAGGATCATTTTCCCGAAGGGAGGCCGTCGTTAAGTACTTCATCGATTCCTTGTGAAGCTGTAAAGGCATAACATTATGACTCCTTTGCAGAGTTTTATCATCCAAAATACGAAGTCATTAAAGTACGGTAAACCTACCGCGTGCTCCCAATTTTTATTCTCGTCCTCCTGCCGCATATTCGACCGGACAGACGTCCATCACTTCTCTCGAAGGCTGGATCAGCGCCATTTCAAATCTGCAAGGCCATTGCACGTCCGGCGCCATTTCCCCGTCCAGCAAGCCGGCGATCGTCTCGCCGTCGCTCACCGGCACCTCCGCTTCAAACAAGTAGGCTGCGACATTGAAGGCATGCTGCGACACTTCGTTCGGATCCAAGGTATGAAAATGGTACTGGACATCCGGAAGGCCAAGCGCAAAGAGGCCAAGCGAATCGATCAAGCTGTCTTCGGTCCCATGAATCGTAAAATACCGGATATTCATGCCGAACTGTAAGAACCTCGCGGCACCTTCGAATGGGTTATCCGTAATTTCGTCTGGGTACAGCAATTTCCCGCTGGATGGAATCCAGATCGCTTTGCAGGTCGGGAACAGGCTTACGGCAGCCTCCAGCCAATCCGCCAATAAAGAACTGCGCGATTTATAGTCCAGCCCCGCCGCCATGAAATCGCTGATCAGCAGCTTATAGTGACATTCCTGCAGAACGTCCTCCGCATCCGGCATCGTCCAAAATTGAGTGCGCTCCAAGTCGGTAATTGTCTCCTGTTTAAACGGAGTAACGTCTGCCATCATGACCTGAGCCGGCAGTTCCCCCTCCTGGTAGGCTACTTTATAAGCCTCTACGGCAAACGACGACAATACGTCGTCTGGCGACACGGTATCCGTTTTCCCGCATCGGGATTCTAACGCGTTCCGGACAACTTCCGCATTTGGACGCTCCACCTTATCCTCAAATAGCAGATACATTTGAAACAACCGCTGAAACTCACTTTTTTCATCTAAATTTTGCTGAAGTACGCGTTCGCTCTCCATTTCTCCCTACCACTCCGTTCGTATGTCGTTCCCTCTACTATAGAGATAGCCGCACGATTCACGCAAGTCTGGAAAGGAAATTGATTCCAAAGTCTGATCTTAACCACTCTCTATACAAATGCAGGATATATCAGTTCATAGACTCCGTCAAAATCGTCTCACACCCGTTAAATGAAGCAAACTTTTGGAGACAACGGTTCAAGGCTGTTCGCAATTGCGTTGTTTGCTTTACACCGTTCTCGTACCAGATGTTTTTAACCACGAGCGTTCCGGACTTTCGCTCCGCGATGATCTCGGCTCGTCCAATGAAGCTCTCTCCATATAAAAGAGGCAGCACATAATAGCCGAATTTCCGTTTGATTGCAGGCGTGTAAATCTCCCAGGTGTAATCGAAGCCAAACAAATCGTTGATCAGCTTTCTGTCCCACATCAAATTGTCCAGCGGAGCAATCAGCTCGCAGCGAAATTTCGGCTCCGGGTTTTGCAGGACGGCTTCAATAAGCGGCAAGTCCTCGACGCGGCAGTACAGCATATCCTTCATATGTTCCACGGCAACAGCAACAATGCGGGCTTCGTCTAATAGCTGGCGAAAAACCTCGTTGCGCTGTGCTGCTTTCAACCCCCAAATATTCAGCAATGCATCTGACGCACGATTCCATAAAAGGCCGACAGCGCCGATCCGGCGCAATACCCGCCATTTATGATGCTCCAGCTCATCCTCCAGCGGCTCTGATGCATTCAGCAGATCTGCATGTATGTAATTCTTGGCCAAATCGTAGTATTTACGTGTTCCTTTTTTATGATGGACAATCAACTCACCCGTCGAATACATCTGTTCCAGCACGGATCGCGATGAATTGTTTCCAGCGCTCCAATGGATGGCAGATTGCCAAGAGAAATCTCCATCCAATTTCAAATCATCCGAACTTAGTACACCTTGATTTTGGATATGAGCCCGCACTTGCGCTGTCAGCGCTTCCATTTCCGGATAGCGTTCGGCATGTTGCCTCGCAGCCTGTCTGTAACGCTCAAAATACGGCCAGTCCTCGACGGGGATAATGGCCAGATTTTTATCGGGATAATCGACAAGTTTTCTATCCTCATACAGCAATTCGGCGAGCAATCCCTTGGTAAATCCCTTGATTCGCGACTGCAGCACCAATTCGGCATTTTTTCCGCAAACATCGATGGGATCGTATTGAATACAGCCGACCTGCCGGGCAAAATCCAATACGCCTTGCTTCCCACTAAATTTATACTCACCCAATAGTCCATGCTTCAACAACAGAAATTGCCGTGCCTGGCGGTTTGTTAATTGGATCATGTTTGCAAGGCTCCTCTTTCGTTCACTTTTCTTTTATCATACAAATTATTTACTCAAAAGAAAAGAAAAAACACAAACATTTGTTCTTGATCTGGAAAATACGTACAAATAATACTTACCAAGCGAAAGTCATTGTCTATTTTAGTGCAATCCCGTACCAGTTATCCTTCAGCTTATCCAACACGTACTCCATATGCTCACTGTCATAATCATTTACGAGTATATCGCGACTCTCGCAATACACAATGTGGTAAGGGTCCCCATAAGCGCTTTCCCAGTCGAACAAAAATTGAATCAGGCTCTCTCCACCTTGTTTACTGTACCGCAGAATACTCAGTTTGCCTTCAGACAATACATCAAGCTCCCGGATTTTGTTTTGCAGGCTTGGGTTCACAACCTCGTCGAAAGAATCTATTGAAGCATTGCCACCGGTGTTGTAGAGTATTGTAACCCCTGTATCACCTGCTTCCTCCTGCTTGTTCATCAGAAGCTCTGTCTCGTCTTTCACAGCTTCAAACAACTCGTGATGCTACTTGAAAATATCATATTTCGCCCTGTAATACATATCGCTAAACACGTATCCTGCCGCCACAACCAATACTACAACGGCAAGACCTATAAAAATTTTTTTGAAGCTCATGAAATTCACCTGCCTAAACTTACTGGATTATGTAATGAACGATACCTACTTTCCGTTAAAACGATCATAGTGCTGAAGCGTGAACCAATCAACTCTTACGAGTCTTAAGGCACCCGGCCGGGTGCCTTCTTTGTATAAATTCTCAATCCTATTAGAGCCTGCGGCTTTTCGGACGCAACGCCCAGGAGGCCATGCCAAGCGCGGCATAGAAAAGCGGAAGAATGATATTGAATCCGTAGTCGCCGTAATCGTTAGCGAATGCATGAGATAAAGCCGCCCCCGTCATTAGAAAAAAGATACCGCTATACGCCCATTCCTTAAGCCGTGGTAAGCCTGGCATTACGATCGCAATGACTCCAAGCAACTTCCAAGCTCCAAGAATGTTTGTGATATATAACGGGAAACCAATATCGGTCACTAGATCGACATTACCCCCATATCGCATCAGTTGCCCGATACCGCTTAATGTAATTGAGAATGCGAGTATAATGGTGACCGTCCAATAGGCAGCCAACCTTCCAACAGGGCGGGAATCTACTTTCGCGTTTTTTTCATGTGCTATAGTCGTACTCATTTTCATTCCTCCTATTATTTGATTTGGTCAAATGCTTTTTCCTATTTGATGTGTTTATAATAAACATTAATCATGTCAAATTATGATACTGTTTAGGAAACTAATTACAATTCAAATCGATCAGTGCGCAACGGGTCTATCGGCAAAAAAAAGAAGCACGTTCTAGCGTGCTTCTTGCCCGTCAATTTCTATCTTTAAAACGTTTAATCGCATCCTCGGTCACCGGCTCGAAGAGGTTAAGAAGATTACCGTCAGGATCACGGAACAGCATAGAACGGTTCCCCCACGGCATCGTGGTCGGTTCCATGACCCAATCATCGACAAACGACTTCAAGCGCACATATTCGGCCTCGACATCGTCGACGCGGAACTCCATGATGACAGTGTGATTGTTACCCCCAACTACGGAACCGGCACCGAATAGCTGCGCTGTCTGGGAGTGGCCGATGGCAAGTGTGCATGAGGGCACAATGAATTCGGCAAATACGGGCGCGGGCCGCTCCGCCGTAACCCCCATGACTTTCTCATAGAACTCGACGAGACGGTCCACGTCGTCAGTAATAATGCGTACAGAAGCGAAATTCACAAGATATCATCCTTCCTAGTAATAACAGGTTTGGCGTGTCATATTTACATGTCCAATTATAAAAAAGCGCTACTGACAACGTTATGTCAGTAGCGCTTTAAAGTTTTTCTGTCGTGATTTTAGGCTGTAAGTTACCCGTATCAGTAGCTCAATAGCGCTAATGCCTCTTCGTTTTCAGGCTCAAGTTCCAACAACTTTTGTAAGTACCTCTTGGCGTCTTCAACTAAGTCTAACTCGAAACAGCAAATGGCTAGACAATAAAATACAGTAGATACGACCTCGTCTTGCTCTTCGTGTACCGAAATCTCCAAATAATATTTGGAGTGTTCGTACATGTCCATCTCAAATAGGATCAATCCGGCATCAAGTGCCAGATCATATCGCTGCTCCATGACGTAGTACGATGACCACATCAGTTGAATGCCTCTAAGCAAATCCTGCTTTTCGTCTTCATTTGATTCAGGCAACAGGTTGGAAATCCGCTTCGTACTCTGAATGAAAAATTCCGCATCATAGCCGCCCAAACGCCAAAAGCTTAAGATTTGCTGCAACCCCATACTATCCAGATTGCGGTCCACCCACCATTTCATACTAAAAAAATCATCAGGACCAAAGCGTTCAATACAACGACGGTAAGCTAATCGCAGATTGTGATAATCCATTGGTTTATCCAAATGGAGAATACAACCCACATTAATATTTTTATAATGATGCGGAGGGAATAACGCCGCAGCTCCTTTTTGTTCATAGACATAATTCATCGCATGGTAGTTTGCCGTTAGTGAAAAGCTTCCATGTAAGATCAACTCGGGGGGTTCTGCAAATTTCCAGCTATCCAGCAAGTGATCTCCTTTGTCTGCGGTTATCAATACAAATCCACACTGGGATAACCGATTCAAATGCTCTAGACAAGCGATACCCGCAGCAGGAAATAAAATATGCGAGTCTTCTAGTTGTTCCTGATAAAGGGAAATTACATTGCGGTAAGGATAGGTTTCTTGTTCGTACTCGGGCGCTCGTCGATGCTCATAGCGTAAAGTGATTTGATCTAACCAATCTGCTGGTTTAAGTGAATCATGACGTTCGGATTGTTCAACGTAAACATCCGTTTCATAAACTTTCCCATCGCCAATGTAAATCAATTCTTGCGGTATGCTATCGAAGAAGTAGTTGGCCACAAGAATTAACGGTTGTTTTAAATCTCCTTCACGAATCGTTGTGCCTGATACAATGAGGTTCAGCACGGAATCATGCACCGCATCAAATCGCGCAAAGTCCAGTAACTCTTCGGCAATAAACTTTTGAAACGCAGGATGCTCCTTCCATGCCATAACATTGTCCATGGCCAAATCCGTCATGATATAGCGGAACGAAGGCAGTGGGATCCCGGCGTAGTCTATTAACTGACACAATTCGTGTAACAAATGGAAAGCAAACCGTCCCGCTCCTGCCCCAAGCTCCACAATATACACTGGCTCAGAGCCATGTCCCCTATTCGCTCGATCCTGTAGAAGCCCAAAGATCATTTCTGCATAGGCAGCAGCGATCATGGGATTACTCGTTATATATTGGGGAACTTGGTCATTATTCCAGGCCTTCGTGCCCTTCTCTTCATAATATTCACGCTGGACTTTCCAGATCGGTGCTTCACTGAAACGGTAACGTTGTTTAGGATTGCTTGTCATTTAGACCTGCCTAAAAAATACTTTGTCTTCGTTATATTTGGCCTTGCCTTCATTAATGATATACGTTTCATAAATTTCTCTGTGGACAGGATCTTCCACGATACAAACTTCGATTTTCGTCACTTCGTCTCTATGCATTCTGATCGGGGATACGGAATCCTCAAAGTGTTTCTTTATTCTCGGTCTTAGCTTTCTGGCTTTTCCGACGAACAACAATTCATCTTTATCGTTGTAAAACATGAAAATCCCACCTAACTCTCTAGTGATCAGGTGAAATTCGGTGAAGCCGTAAATGTTGCTTTCTTGAGGATCAACCTTTTTGGTAATAGTGACATTAGGGGTGGGAATGATGATATTGATCATAATAGTTACTTCCTTTGCCTTATTAGATTGTGTACGGTGCTCGTACACCGAGCTTACTACATGGTATCATTATACCCAACTTTTTACGATTCTCGCTTCACGGATATAGGTGCTCCATGAGCGTATATGGCAAGAGGGCACCCGAAGGGGTGCCCTTTAATAGCCGCTAGTGAATGTTAGGACGTAGGATCAGAGTCAATGGGCAGTGGGTTTGTCCTTACCGAATAGTCGCCGAACGCCTGGATCTCTTCGTCACCGTTCAGTGCGATTACCCGGAAGTTATAAACCGTATCCGGCTCAAGATTCTCAAGTACAATAGAATAGTTATCGACGGAATCGATCAGTTCGCCATTCATATAAACTTGATATGTTACCTCTTCTTCCCCATACTCATCCCAGTAGAGTCCAATGAAATCGGACGTGACTTCAGCCCTCAACTCTTGGATTTCTCCATAGTACGCGACACGGAAGGAAGTTTCAGTTACTCCGCCTGTTCCATCATCAGCCGTAATATGAATGTCCGAAGAACCCTTCCCGGTCGGCCTAATGATCAGCATAGCTTCCTCCACAACTGCCTCCGCAACTGCCTCATCACTCGAACGGACGGTAAAGGTTAACTCGTCTCCATCCGCATCATGGAACACCTTACTTAAATTGAATTCGTAAGGAAGATCAACGTTCACCATGATATCGGATATACGCTCAACCACCGCTGGGGCAGTATTGGTCGGTGTTGTCGGTGTTGTCGGTGTTGTCGGTGTTGTTGGTGTTGTTGGTGTTGTTGGTGTTGTTGGTGTTGTTGGTGTTGTTGGTGTTGTCGGTGTTGTCGGTGTTGTCGGTGTTGATGGTGTTGATGGTGTTGACGGTGAAGGAGCTGGTGCTGGCGCCGGACTCGGTGCCGGCGATTGTCGTGCTTGCTCCTGCTGAAGCCTTCTCTGCTCTAGAGCCTTTTGCTGCTCCTCGAAATTTTGCTTTTCAGCATCCGATAGACTTTGTTTATACGCTTCTTCTGCCTTCTTAGCAGCTTCTTCCTGTCTCTTTTTATTTTCCTGCTCGATCCGTTTTCTTTCCGCTTCCAGCTTGGCGATCAGGGATTGTTTTTGCTCGGCTAATTGACGCTCCTTGTTTTGCTCTTCCACTCGCCTTTTTTGTTCTTCTGCTAATTTTTTCTGCATTTCCTGCTCCAGCTTCTCCTCATCCGACAATTGAAGCGGCTGGATATTATTTAAATCAATCTTTTTACCGGATTGTTTATTGTACTCATCGATAAGTGCCTGCAATGGGCCTGATTCGATCTTTTTCTGATCAAGAGCCTGGCTTAAAATATTCGCAATCAGATTATCTAAGTTATTCTGGTATCGTTCCAGATCATCTTGAGTCAAGCCACCCGAATTTTCGCCAGACATAGTGCCGGTAATTTCGTTGCGCATTTTCTCCAACATTTCCGCATTTTCCTGATCTATTTTCTGCTTAGCCTTTAATAAGGCTTCGATGACAGCCGGTGAGGCTTGATTAACGAAATCAGCCGGGTCAACTATAGCTGGCAGATTTGGCATTGTCGAATCTGGTCCCGGGAAAAGGTTCACCTGCTGCGCAGGATATACAAGTGCCGGATTCTGACTGGATCCGTTACCGCTTGCCTGGACCAGGCCGCTGTTCACCGAAAGCGTCGGCAACCCCGTAACCGGATCGATGCTCACCATAAAATTTGTGCCGCGAACATTAGTCACAGCCGTCGGCGTCAGAATGTTGAAGGTATCCTTGGCATTTACCAGCGAGGACACATTGGCCGAAGCCAGCCCGCTCCATAACATAAAGCTCGTGTGCTTGATATGAGAGGTATTACTGGAACTCAAATTTGAAATATACAGCTTCGAGTTTTCACTAAGCGTAATTTCATCCTCACGGTCGGCTGTTTTGATGATCGCAGACGTATTCTTTTCCGTGACAATATGATCCCCTTGGTGAAGCTTCATCCCATTGTAGGCCCGATAAGTCAATGAACCTCCCGCCTGATTGATCCAGACCGTTCCTTTAATCTGATCCAGCACCGCCACGCGCGAATTGCGATTTACGGCAGGCAACTTATCGACAGCTTCCTCAATTTCACGCAGAATAACGGTTTTCGTAGAGAGGTCCCATTGCACATCCGCTCCGAATACTTCGCTGAACAATCTGACCGGAACGTAGATACGGCCATCTTTTGTATAAGGCGCTGCCTCAATCACCTGTTGCTCTTCCGTATCCTCTGCGGCATTCCGGATCGATACCAGTTCACTTTCCAGTTGCAGTTGGATGCTTACCTCGCCCTTCGTCAATTCAATGGTACGCTGGTTATCCGACAATCCAACCTTGTAGCCCAATTTTTCGCTTAAGGCTCTCAAAGGTACCATCGTATGACCCTTTACCACCTCGGGCTGTACGTCAAAGCTGATTACCGAGTCATCCACCGCCACCTTCACCTGCTCGTTGCGGGGCAGATTGGATGGAAGCCGGTAATATTCAAGCTCGCGGATTTTATTGTTGTAACTGTCCGCAATGAGCAGACTACCGCTTGGCAGCACCGCTACATCGGCAGGATTGTGAAGCAGGTTGTGACCGTTGATGCCATCTACTTGACCAAACTGCGCAGGCACACCGGCAATTGTACTCACATATCCATCCACAAGATAACGGATCGTTTGGTTCAAGCTATCGGCGATCACCAGTCCATTCTCTTCCGTTACAGCAATTCCCTTAGGAAACAGAAAACGCGATTCTGAACTTGATCCATCCGCATACCCGCCTTCGGCATACAGGCTTCCATTCGCATATACAGGTCTCTCCCCCGGGGCCAAGCCCGCTGCGGTTGTAACCATACCTTTGGCCAGGTCAATATAGCGAATCACGTGATTCCCTGTATCGCTTACATATAGATTGCCTTTATGGTCAATTGCAATGCTGGTAGGCTCATTAAACCGGGATGCCGACAATTCACCATCCGCATAGTCCCCTGCAGGAACCACATAGCCGGCTTCAACCTCTATCACGCGGTCAGACGGAGCGTTAAGCGTGGTCACTTGCCCATCTGGCGTGATTTGACGGATCAAATGATTTAGCGTATCCGCAACATACAGCGTTCCATCTGCAGCAACAGCCACATCCTGAGGATGGTGGAATCTCGCTCCTGCACCTAAGCCGTTCTCATCGCCGATGATGCCATCACCGGCAACCGTGGTAACCATTCCGTCTTTAGATATTTTCCGTATCCGGTGATTGTCCGAATCCGCTATGTAGATGTTGCCATTCGTGTCTATATCTATGCCCGAAGGACCGTTAAATACGGCATCCTGCTTAGACCCGTCCTGCCAAGCTCCCTCAGGAGTGACGTTGTCTTCATCAAGCACTAAACCTGCATAAGTAGTGACTTCTCCATTCTTTACTTGACGAATGAGATGATTTTGAGTGTCCGCCACAAGCACGGAACCATCTTTTAAGACAGCGATTCCTTGAGGTGTACGGAAAGAAGCCTTTGATGCCGCTCCATCCCAATCGTCAAAATTACCGCTTCCCGCAAAATTCGATACCCTTGAAAGAGCTTTCTGGCGGCGACCCCGGGACGGTTCGTCTTGAATTCCAGCAGCCCCTGCAGCAGTGCCTCCAATTAAAGTCATAATCATAACAACGATTAACAAACGACTAAACATGTTCCTCATATAGTTCCCCTTTCACCTCATCAGTTAGGCTTATCTCCTTACTAGATCCCCCTATCATTCGACACTATCTAGACATAATAATCGAATCCTAAGTGATTTAAGTCCTACTAAAGTAGTATTCAGG
Source organism: Paenibacillus sp. FSL R5-0407 (assembly GCF_038009185.1). Classification (NCBI taxonomy): domain Bacteria; kingdom Bacillati; phylum Bacillota; class Bacilli; order Caryophanales; family Paenibacillaceae; genus Paenibacillus; species Paenibacillus sp. FSL R5-0407. The sequence goes on from NZ_JBBPAX010000001.1 coordinate 3,731,144, forward strand.
AAAAAAAGATAGACCCAGCATGGGAGATTCACCCTAAAACAAGGAAGCGGCCCCTATAAGGCTCACTCCCTTGTTTGTCACTCTATCAATCCTAGCTCTCTCGCTAGTACGACGGCTTGCCCTCTCCGCTTTACGCCCAACTTGCTGATGATTCTGGATACATGCGTCTTGACCGTTGTTTCAGCTATGCCGAGTAGATCAGCAATTTCCCGGTTCGATAATCCTTCCGTGATCGCCATTAAAATCTCATACTCTCGTTCGGTCAGCGGATCGGTCAACTCCCTTTGGTCGGCTGTTGAGACAGAAGTAGGGGCCGCTTCCTCGGTACCTGCCATTTTGGCGCCCCCAGCCTCATTTTCCAGCAGTTTGACATAAATGATGCGCGTCGCTGCAAGCTCCAACACCTTTACATCCCGCTCCGTAAACACACCCGGCAAATGCCGGTTTTCCAAGTAGAGCAAATAGGAAGTCCGCTCACCCGGAACTGCTACCGGCATACACAAGATCGATCGGAGCTGTTGTGCTTCAATATAGGGATCCTTGATCCAGAAACCCCGGATTGCATCATCGAGAACAAGCGGCTCACCCGTCATTGCCGTATGGCACAGGACGCTCTCTGCATACATTTCCAATGCCGCTTCCTTCCCTTGTATTTCCAACCCATTCGCTTCAATAGCGAACCCATCTTCTCGGTGACTCAACAAGAGGACTCGATCGGCTCCTGTTTGTTGAAGCGTCGCTTCTATAAGACTTGTCGTCCAGCTAGCCTGCTTGGGCTTGCCGGGTCCGTCGACGAGTTGCCGCAAAAGCTCGTATTCGCTTTCGCTCACTGCTTCTATATTTTCCGCTTGAGCGTTTTGCCGGAGCAAATCCATGCGCGTACGATCGCTTTTAATTTCCTTTCCCAAGGCTGGCCTTTCCTGCTGCGTAGAAACCCGATCCACCATCTCGTTATGTTGGATTCTGTTTCCGGTTACCTTGGAGGTTATGCCCCATTCGGCGTAAGCAGCGCTGGCATCCACCAAGGCGATCGCGGCTCCGGTCCGGCTGAATAGATCGTCTCTATAGCAGACTGCAAGCCGTTCGCAAGCGATCCCTTCCATTAATGCATACTTTTCAGCCTTCGCCTGCCCGATCGCAGCCATATACCCGGGTACCGCAAGCATCGGATTCCCGGCAATGCGTTCCACTTCCGCCTTCATCAGGAGATACGCCGAGGACGTATTGCCAAGAAATCCTTGCCAACTTCTCATTCTCCGCAATTGAAGGCGAAGAGTCCGCCTTATCTGCTTGCGCTCCTCCTCATCCTTCTCAAAGAATACAGCAGCTAAAGTCAAACTCTCATAGAAGCGTTGCTTTCGGATTCTCGTCCGGTCCAGTGGCAGTTCGTTAGTCCTTCCCTGCTTCGCCCAGTACAACGCTTCCCGATAATTGCCTGACAAGTAGGCGACTTCTAGCCTGCAACCACAGCTATAATTGTCTCCTTCCCTTGGTTCCAAATCGATACTGGACGGAGCCTGCGCAATAGCGATGAAGCTCTTTATCCGGGAACCGTCTTGCAGCGCCTTTAGATAGCTTCCTGCGATCCGCACCATCTCCATCGTCGTGTCGTTGGCGTTCTGACGCATATTCTCCTCGAAGTAATGTAGCAACTCCTTCAAAGCATACAGGTCTCCGTTATGCGTCACGAGACAGGTAATCAGGGCCAGGTTGGCAAAGTCCTTCTCCCCGGCTTCCAATCCTTGGCGCATCGACTTGTACAGCATGACTGAAGCTTCCGAGGGCTTGTCCAGTTGCTTGGACATGCCACCCACGAAAGTAGACAAATGCTGATTTCTGAACTTGGAGGTATCGGCCATTTGCTTAAACACCCGTTCGGCAATCGGAGGTGCTTGAACATAGCTCGGAAGCACCCTCTGCATGATCAGTTCGTATTCGCTGATCATGACGGCCAGTGACTCGTTTATCCCTTTACGGAGCCCGTAACGAATAAACCGCGCATACAGTTCAAGCAACGCTCCCGAGTCATGCATGAGCAGCGGAAAGAAAAGCTGCACCAACAGTAGACTTAACTCCGCATACTCCTGATCGGGAGGATCGGACAACCGATAAGGCTTGTTACGTTTTCGATACAACAGGATCCCTGTCCGCAAGACTTCCTTGGCGATAGACAACAGGGAACTCTTCTCCCGGAGCTTCCATCCGTAAGCCGCCAGAGCCTCTTTTCCGAATTGGATTGCCTTTTCGTTGTCCACAAACGCATGAAATTGAATTAAAGGTGACCATATGCGCGAACGCTCCGTTCGGCTCATCCACCCGCTGTTCTTGTTCAAATCCGACAAGATCCCTCTCGCTTGTTCAGAATGTCCGTCCATGTACTCCGTCCATGCCAAAACCAACCGCAGTTCAACATGGAGTTCTCCCGCCTCGAACTCCGCCGACAGACGAAGCCCGTTTTCGGCATACTCTTTCCCTTTTGCATACCGCCCTTCTGCCAATGCCTTCTTCCCCGCTTCAAGATTATGCTCAGCCAGTTGACGCACCTCATGCGTCGGCAGAATCGACGAGGCCAGATTCAAATGATCGATCGCCGTTACGATCAGATCATCTCCCCATTCCGGAGGACGGCGTTGTAGCAATTGACCTATCTTTCGGTGCCGATGCGCGTTACGTTCCGAGTCGATACCATAAACCATTTGGTGAACGGACTCATTTACGAACAAGTAGAATCTATCCTGTTCGTCCCCATGCTCCGCTTCATCCTCGCGACAGATGAGTCCTTCCACCTCCGCCTCTTGAAGCTTATGGAATGCGGCATCCGGCGACATGTCGCACGCTTCTGCAAGAATCGATAAGCGAAAAACCGGCCCCATCGCGGCAGCCATGACCAGAAGCTCCTTCATGTCGTCCGGGAGCCTGTTGAGGCTTGTCTCCATCAGGCGAAGATTAGCTTTCAGGTCGCCTATTTGCCGGGTTACTTCCGGATCCCAGGACCACTTACGCCGTTTCTCGTCAAAGCCGAGTCTTTTCTCTTGCAGCCAGCTTTCCAGCAAGAGACGTACGGCCCTGGGATTACCTCCGGTTTGATCGTAAACCGACCTTGCCAGAAGACGAATACGGGCGGACTTTTCATGCAAGGCATCAGAGACATATTGGCTCACGTCTTCATAAGTCAGCGGCAGAAGGGCTACTTGTTCCTCGGGATTCTTAGTCCATCTCTCGGATAGCCAGGAAGCCGCCGGAGCTTGGTCCGGGTCTGGTTCACCGAAACCGGAAGCGCCTCCCTCTTCCGTCCGGCAAGCTCCAATCAGGAACAATCCGGGTACCGCGCGCTCCAGCACTAGCGATCGAATCACATTGTGCGTTCCGGGATCGGCCCATTCCAAGTTATCAATATACAAGACAAGTGGGGGGCTGCATTCGGCCATACAACGAATCAATTCCGGCAGGCGCTCTCCCCAATGCTCCCAGCTCCTCTTGTCGTTGAGGGCTGTCGACGGCTCCATCTCATCCTCGAACAGCGGCTTTGCCTCGGGCAAAAAGGATACAATCTCCTGCGCTGCTCGTCCAAACTTGGCCTGCAACGTCATCCTTAGTTGTGAAATGATATTGGCCGGCTCGCTCCACAACTGATGCACCCATTGCCGCATGGCTTGAAGAATCGGCTCATATGGTGTATCTTGCTGGAGGGCTTCTGCCTTTCCCTCTACAAAACTGCCGCCACGCCGGACGACGCTTAATTGAAGTCTACGAACGAGCGCCGTTTTGCCGACTCCCTCCTGCCCCGTCACCCATAAAAATACACTATTACCTTGAGCAACCTGCTCAAGCCCGGCTTCCATCCGTTCTACTGCAGCGCTTCGCCCGTACCAGGCATCGGATACACCCAGCGAACGGATTTTGTCTAAGCGACCCAATTCAAATGACACGAGCCATCCGCTGCTTTTCAGCATTTCCCGACACGTTTTCAGGTCATCTAGTAACCCGTATGCGGTTTGGTAACGGTCCTCCGGAGATTTGGACAGCAGCTTCATCAATATGGCCTGGAGCGGTCCGTCTTCTTCCTGCCGAGTGTCGGACAGCGGCCGAGGCGTTCTGCGAATATGCGCAGAGCTCCAATCTTCACCGTCTTCAGGAAGAAAAGGCAATTGGCCGGACAGCAGTTCATAAAGAATGACACCTAATACGTAGAGATCACTTCGTTCATCCGGTACACCATGGATCCGACCCGATTGTTCGGGAGACTTGTAAGCCGGATGCCCTTCTCCGATCTCCGTTATGTATGCTTTCTTTTCTTCACATTGAATAATGACGTTGAAGGGGCTTAAGCATCCAATCAACGCACTTTGTTGATGTTCGTGGAGCACCATTTCCGACAACATAATGGAGAGTTCAATGAAACTTTTCAGCTCTAGGGGATGGCTAGTTATAAAGTCTTTTACTTTTCTATCACTGCTAATGATTATACACACCTGTCTAATTGTATTCTCAGCTCAAGTTATAGATGGTTTGAAGGCTACTAACTCTCCCTTGGCAGGTAATATAAATATCCATTTATTATTTAAATTTTAATCTCTCATATCTTCCGAGTCCAACACTTTTGTAATCAACAGTATAGGGAGACTCGATTCGGCAAAAATTATTAATTTACGAGATAGATTTACAATAATTTACTATGGAAAGTATAATAGGAATAATGACTCACTAATAGGGGGATATTCCTTGGATAACAATTACAAAGAGCCGCAATACGGGTTTTCTCCGCAACCCCAATCTTACGTTCCGCCACAGGCGAAGACGAGTGGCAAAGCAATTACCTCCTTAATACTAGGTATTATATCCTTAATTACTTTACCAATAGGAGGAATCATAGTTCTTGGAATTGTTGGCTTGTTCAGCGGTATCCTTGCGATTGTGTTCTCGTCTTTATCGTTTAAAGAAATCAAGCGAGTACAGGCGCGAGGACGCGGTATGGCAATTGCAGGATTGGTATGCGGAATTGTCTCGACGTCTGTGAATGTGCTTGCCTTTGTTATCTCGTTTGTGATTGGCTTCATGAGTGCTATGAATAATGTGTAGACATAACAAAACCGCTTTCCCAAAACTGGAACGCGGTCAGAATGTTTAGAAAAGCTAAGGAAGGTACGATCCGTCGATGTCGTGTTCTCAAGGTTTTGTAAGTGCTATTCTAAAACCAAGGTCATCTATCTTGAAATCAGGCATGCTTTTCCTTCTAATCGTTGAACCACAATTATTCTCGACCTCAGCCCAGCTACCTCCACGGAAGACCCTATAGTTCCCATATCGATTGGCATCATATAAATCCCAGCACCATTCCCACACATTCCCGATCATATCGTAAAGCCCCCAGGGATTAGGAAGCAGCTTTCCGACTTGTTGAGCTGATCCATTGGAGTTTTCCTGATACCAGGCGATTTGATCAATTGTAGCATACCGATATCCCTTGGTTCCCGCTTTACATGCATACTGCCATTCAGCGTCTGATAGTAATCGAAAGCCATTCGCCTCGTTGTTATATATCGTGTTCTCACTTTCACTGGTGATTGTGTAGCATTCAGTCCTGCCAAGCATTCTGGACAATTCGTTACAAAAGACAAGCGAATCTATCCATGAAACTTCCGTAATTGGGAGGTTACGCGCATTTGGTCCTACTTCGTCTTCGGTCATTACAAAATGATACAAATGCTGAGTTACCGGATACTTCATTACATAGAAAGGTTCGATCGTTTCCATCCATGTAATAACCTTTCTATTACTTCCACTTCCAGGGTCTGATAACGTGTAATCCGAACTAAGCCATTTATTAATATTAATAAAATCGCGTAGTTCAATGGATCCACCCTCTATAGGTACCATCAAATTCATTATGTCTTTTAGAAAACGCTCTCTGTCATTTCCGTACTTTTCGATAATCTTATTCCCCCCCTTCCAATTGCCTCCAATCTATTTCCATTTGCGAACGTATTATCCTGCTTAGTAGCTCTGAAATGCTTCAACAAAAAACTTGCCGTTTCACAAAGCATTACGCCCGCATCATTGGCATTCATTTATTTCTGCCCATTTTGTGCTGCGTACTACTTTAGTATGACTATTATTTGCTGAAATTCCCTTAAGATGTTCAGATGGAAGCGAAGTTCCGTCCACAGGTGAAATGACGGGATGTAGCGGTTGAACGAATATTCTATAAGCGGCCAAATAGTTCTTCACACTTTCTGCGTCCAGGGTAAGGCTTTTGACTGATCAGAGAATGCTACTTCGTTCAACATTAGAATAGAAAGGTTGGTATAAGAACGATGATGAGAAACAGGAGCCATCACAGGAGAACTTTATTTCATATCATACTAGTCATGGTGCTGCTGCTGAACGCAGTCCCGGTTGTTGCCGCAAGTGGAGGGAGCGAATTTACCCCTTGGCTCCCTAATAAAAACTACACTTTTGATCGTCCAGTCGATTCAGCGGTAGATAACGAAGGGAATGTATATATTGCAGATTCAACAAACAATCGGATTGTTAAAGTGGATCGTAATGGAATGTACCTTAACGATTGGGGGGGCTACGGCAGTGGACAAGGCATGTTTGACTTTCCTAGTGGGATCGCAAGTGATAGCAATGGAAATGTTTATGTAGCGGATCGCGGTAATCATCGGATTCAAAAATTTGATTCGAATGGAATTTATCTTACCGAGTGGGGAGCGTATGGCACCGGTAATGGACAGTTCCGCTCTCCGGTTAATTTAGCGATTGACTACAACGGCAATATTTATGTAGCGGATAGGGATAACTATCGAATCCAAATATTGGATTCTGGTGGGAACTTTCTCACCAAATGGGGAAGCATGGGCACTGGAAATGGGCAGTTCAATTTGATCTACGGCATTGCGGTCGACCAGACCGGTAATGTATATACAACAGAGAGTGAGAACCATCGAGTACAAAAATTCACTTCGGACGGTACCTATATTACGCAATGGGGAAGCTTTGGCACCGGAAACGGTCAGTTCAAATATCCCTTTTCAATTGATGTGGACAATAACGGCCATGTTTATGTAACGGATGCCCAAAATAATCGAATTAAGAAGTTTGATTACAATGGCGTCTATATGGACCAATGGGGGAGCTTGGGCACCGGCAGCGGACAATTAAATTTTCCCAATAGTGTAACAATAGCTCCCAGTGGCAACATCTATGTAACAGAAGCTGGGAACAACCGATTGCAAATATTTGATTCGAACGGAGAGTCTCTCGCCGTCCTGAACAGTGTTCGCGCTATTGTCCGGTTTAACGATCCGAGTGGAATTGCGTTCGATAGCAACGGTAGTGTCTATGTAATAGAGGGAGGAAGCCATCGGATCCAAAAATTCGATTCTAGTGGAGCCTATCTCTCTGGTTGGGGCAAAAGAGGAAGTGGGAATGGTCAGTTTGATCTCCCAACCCATATAGCGATTAATAGCGCAGGTCAGGTCTACGTAACGGATACCAGAAACCATCGCATTCAGAAATTTAATGCGGATGGAACCTATACGGGTCAATGGGGAGGACAAGGTTCCGGAGATGGCCAGTTCGTTACCCCTAAAGGCATAGCGGTTAATACGAATGGAGATGTCTATGTGGTGGATAGCGGCAACCACCGTATTCAAAGATTTGATGCCAATGGAAATTATGTAAGTCAATGGGGAATTCAAGGCGGAGGTAATGGCCAGTTCGAGTCTCCATCCGGTATAGCGATCGATAGCAACGATCATATCTATGTGACAGATAGCGGCAATCATCGTATTCAGAAATTTGATCGAGATGGTAGTTTTCTTGGTCAATGGGGGAACTTTGGTCATGATAAGGGTCAATTGAATCAACCTCAAGGCATTGCAATCGACAGCCAGGGTCAGGTCTACGTAGCTGATAGCAATAATGACCGAATTCTGAGCTTCACCGTTGATGGAGCTTATGTTGACCAGTGGGGCAGCACAGGTAATAGAGAAGGCCAGTTTAACAATCCGACAGATATAGCCATTGATCCAAGCGGCAAAGTTTATGCTGTAGATACGGGCAACCAACGGATTCAATGGAAAGTCGCAAAAGTGGATACGCCGACTTCTTATCCGGTCAGTGGGACTAGCATTGCGAATAATAGCGTAGTGACGCTCCATACAGCTACTGCAGGCACAACGATTTATTATACGACTGACGGTACCGTGCCAACGCGCAACAGTGCACGCGGAACAGAAGTTACGATCAACGGGATGCCAGGCGAATCGGTGCATGTGCGAGCTTTTGCCGTGAAGGCGGATATGATGGATAGTTCGCTGTTGAGCGCGACTTACACATTAGCTGCGCCAGCGATTACACCTCCAATTGGATTTTATGATAAAAATGTGGATAGTGCGCAAAATCAAAATTTAGAATTCATGCTGAATTCGAACGGTTATTTGTTGTCGGGTATTCGGAATAACGCAGAGTCCTTAATCAAAGGATTGGATTACGAGCTTACAGGCAACACGGTAATTGTGTATTCGAACTATTTGACGACATTGCCTCTCGGGGAAACAGTGCTTACATTCGATTTTAGTTCCTTATCTTCTCTGTCGTTAACCATTCAAATCAGCGATTCAACACCAGTGCCCGGGGCGCCGCAGCTACAACCAGCGGTTCCTGGCGATAGCCAAGTGAGTCTGGCATGGAGACCTGTAGCGGATGCTGCAAACTATCATATCTATCAAAGCTCGACGCCTTCTGTAAGTGGAACCAAGGTTGCAACGGTGGTCAGTTCTGTATATGACTATACAGCAACAGGGCTGACAAATGGGACAACCTATTACTTCACGATTCAAGGAGAAAATCATCAAGGAACAAGTCCTTTCTCCAATATCATAAGCGCGACGCCATTCACGTTGCCGGATGCGCCTGCTAATGTCGTGGCGGTGGCGGGTGATAGCCAAGCGACGATTACCTTCAATGCCCCGGCGTTTGACGGAGGCAGTCCCATTACCGGGTACGAGGTGATCGCCAATCCTGGCGGATTGACCGCTGTTGCAACGACAAGCCCGTTCACATTCCCTGGCTTAACCAACGGGATAGCTTACACATTCACTGTAAAAGCGATCAATGCTGGAGGCACCGGCACAGAATCGGCACCTTCGAATGCCGTAACGCCAACACCGGCGCCAACACCAACACCAACGCCGACGCCGACTCCAACACCAACGCCGACTCCAACACCGGCACCGGCACCGGCACCAACACCGACACCAACGCCGACGCCAGCACCAACGTCGGAGACAACCAAGCCAGGTATTTTTAAATCAGATATAATCGATTTGGAGAAGTTGACTTCCGCGATAAAAGAGAAGGTTCAATCAGCAGCTTCTGTTCCATCGTTTACGGATATTTCGAACAACTGGGCAATTACTTCAATTAATAAGCTAGTCAAGCTTGATGCGATACAAGGGTTCCCCGATAGAAGCTTTAAACCGAATCAAGTGATTACAAGAGCGGAGTTTGCATCCATGCTGGCAAGATTGCTGGTCATTGATGTTAAACATGCTGGCGAGGCCAAGTTTCCTGATGTACAGCAGCACTGGGCCAAGGATGCGATAGAAGCGTTAGCGTATTATGGAATTGTGACAGGCGATGAGCATGGCAGCTTCAAACCGAATGAGGCGATTACAAGGGAAGACCTTGTTGTCCTGATTGTCAGGTTGTTGAATGTAGAAGCTCTTCCACAATCAGGCAGCGTTGATTTTACCGATTTGACGAGTGCGGGGAACTATGCGACAGAATCGATTGAAGCCGCACTGAGGGCAAGAATCGTAACCGGCTATACGGACCAAACCTTTAAGCCTAAAGGTCTGACAACCCGCGCTGAGACGGCGACGATTCTGATCCGGTTACTGGCGCTGGATGCCTCCCTGAAGGAAATATTGAAGTAGACAGTAAAAAAAGAAGATTCATTTATGAGGCGATCGTATTCCGGTATTCTACCTGGGGACGTTCGCCTGTTTTCGTACGCAGAAGAAGATAATTAGTCCTGAGGTATGAGTAGCAAGGTTTTTCAAGTTAATCTTACTCAAGTAATCGTTTTCAGCATCTTGCACGTACTTACCAACAACGTCATCCGAGGAAACCAGGATATAACAAATATTAATTTCACTTATATTATTTTATAAAGATATAGTAAACTTATATTGTTTGAATATTAGTTATTAATTTTATATAAATGTACTCGATTAGAGGAGCGATTATATTGACAAGAGCAGTTGGTACAATAGTACGTGGGCTTCGCGGTCCAATCATCAACCAAGGAGATCATATCGAACAAATCGTAGTTGATACGGTATTAAATGCGGCAAAAAGTGAAGGATTCTCGATTGAGGATCGTGACATTGTAACCATAACGGAATCCATTGTCGCTCGTGCACAAGGAAACTATGCGTCCATTGACGATATCGCAACAGATATACAAGAAAAATTCGGTGATGACACCGTTGGTGTTATTTTCCCAATTCTTAGCCGGAATCGATTTGCAAACTGCCTGCGGGGAATTGCAAAAGGGGCAAAACGTATAGTCTTAATGTTGAGCTATCCATCGGATGAAGTGGGGAACCACCTGGTAGACATCGACGAACTAGATGCTAAAGGCATAAATCCATGGACGGATGTATTATCTGAAGCCCAGTTCCGTGAACATTTCGGTTATAAAGAGCATACATTTACAGGTGTTGATTACATCGAATACTATAAGTCTCTGATTGAAGCTGAGGGAGTAACTTGCGAGGTTATTTTTTCAAACCATCCAAAAACCATTTTAGACTATACAAAGTCTGTATTAACTTGTGATATTCACTCACGTTTCAGAACCAAACGAATTTTAACAAATAACGGTGCTGAAAAAGTATATGGACTCGATGATATTCTTTCAGAATCCATCAATGGCAGCGGCTTTAATGAAGCTTATGGTCTACTTGGATCAAATAAAGCAACTGAAGACAGTGTGAAGTTATTTCCAAACAACTGCCAACCCGTCGTTGATGGGATTCAGGCGAAAATCAAAGAACTAACAGGTAAGACCGTTGAAGTCATGGTTTATGGCGATGGGGCATTCAAAGATCCTGTCGGGAAGATTTGGGAGCTTGCAGACCCGGTAGTATCACCTGCTTACACTCAAGGACTTAATGGCACGCCAAACGAAGTGAAATTAAAATATTTGGCAGATAACAACTTTTCGCACCTTCGTGGAGAAGAGTTAAAACAAGCTATTTCTGAATACATCCAGAATAAAAATGAAGACTTAGTTGGTGCGATGGAAGCTCAAGGTACTACACCTCGTAGATTAACGGACTTGATCGGATCATTGTCTGATTTGACTTCTGGTAGTGGGGACAAAGGAACACCTATGGTCTATATCCAAGGTTACTTCGATAACTATACAAAATAAGATCAGTAACAAAAAGGGGGTCTTAAACCAAGACATCCTTTTTGTTGCCGTTCGGTACGTTGGCGGATTTACCCGATTGAGCGCCCCGTAGAACTTACAAATGTGAACCGCTGGTTGCGTCAATGAATTGTCCCGTTATCCAGCGGCTACCCGAAGAGGCGAGAAACGCCGTCACATCCGCGATGTCAGACGGTTGTCCAACTCGGCCAAGGGCAGACATGTCATTCGCTTGCTTCTGCCCTTCTGGAGTATGGAGCCAAGGAGCGTTAACATCCGTATCCACAATCCCCGGAAGAACCGGATTTACCCGAACTCCCCAATCTTCAGCATCTCGGCCACCGCTCCTCTCCGGTTAAAGTCTTTTCCCTAGGCATCCCCCGACGAAACAGGGTTAACCGCGAAGAGGGAATGAATGTTGCCTTCAGGGTCTGCAAAGAAGCCCGTAGTATGCCCCCAGGACATGACTTTCGGCGCAGTGATCCCTATCGCTCCTTTTGAAATCAACTCATCATACATCACGTAGACATCCTCAGGAGTATCACATTCAAAATTAAGCTCAAAAGACTGCCCTTTCCGCTCTTCTGCATAAGAAGGATGATCGTTTGTGTTATCCGCCATTAAGGGTGCCGAAAAAATAGCCAGACGAACGCCATCATTTTCAAATTCCGTGTAATTCTCTTCGGTTACGATCACCTTGAACCCCAGCACATCACGATAAAAGCTAGTTAATCCAGGAACGTCCAGCGCCAAAATCGTAATTCCTTCTAATTTTACTCTCATCCCAACCCATCCTCTCCTTAATCTTACTCCCAAGAATATACCATCTCTCTATATCCCACATCCCATAGGGCTTCATCCCCCTCAATAGTTATTGTAAGCTCGTTTCCCTGCTCGATTAAAATGGAGCCCATACCTAGCTCATGGCGCCCGGCTTCGGCAGACGCGGACAACACCTCCCGCCCATCGACGGTAACCTTAATGCTGCCCTGGGAATCCAGATGATCCGGAATGCCATAATTAAAGTAAAGATAAAACTCCTTCTTATTGTCTAGCTTATACGTGAGTGTTTCTTTATTTTTACCTTCACTGCGGTACACATTATATTGAGGTTGTACCTCTTCGCCCCCAATCTTCAGCGGGGCCAGCTCGGTTCCCGTCACTGGAACCCCGGTACCGTCCTCCAATTCGTGGATCGCCACAAAAGGGCCCATTTCCTTCGTGAACACTTGATCAAGGACTCCAAAGACTCCCCATACCCCAATCATCAAGACAATGCCGGATAGGACCGTAACAGCCATATTTCTCAAGTCATTCTTCGTACGAAAACCCAGTTTGTACGCACCGAATCCGACGGCCGCGCCCGTTGAGTTCTGGATGACATCATTGATGTCGAAGCTCCCGAGCAAGGTGAATGCCTGTATGGTCTCCAGCACGAGAATGGATAGGATAAACAACGTCATAAAACGAACAAAGCTCATCCGATATAGCAACGGAATGAGTATACCGAAAGGAATGAAGGCTGCGACATTCCCAAAACCCACCAAATCCATCACCGTAGGGTTCAGAAGATCGGATAAATCCGGCAGCCTAAAAAAACCGTCCGGTAGAAACATAAACGTGTACTCGGAGATTTGATCGGCCTTACCCGCTCTGCCGAAGGCGAAGAATAAAAAGTAAAGAATAAATACGGTATAGAGTATAGTGAGGGTGAACATAACTTTGCGGTGTTTCTTTAAATGCATGGTCTTTCCTCCCATGATGAGACTTTCCTGTTCATTTTAAATTATCATAATCCAGAAAGTAGTTTTTTTATTTTTTCAGTTGTTGGGGGATCCAAAGGAATATTAACTGTAACTTGGAGATCAACAGAGTCTATAGCCTGTAGAGAAAGATGGCCAAGACGAAGGGTACCCGCAACAGGATGATGAAGTAGCTTTTCACCTTCCGGTACATTTATAACATGATGCAACGGCCACCACTCCCGGAACTCCTTGCTTTGCTGATTCAGATCCTCAATAAACTCTTCCCACCAAGGATCCCCGACTTTATTTGCATAATTCGCCCGGAGCTGCGCCAGCCTAAGTTTGGCGTTAGCTTCCCAACTATCACCAAGCATTTGCCTGGCATAATCCGTAGTGAATAAGCGCCATATGGAATTTCTTTCTCTTGCCGACATGGATTCATAATCTCCATAAACAAGAATCGCGGCCTGGTTCCAGGCTACAATATCCCACCTTGAATTGACCACAAAGGCGGGGCTTTCCCCCTGTCTGTCCAAGAAATCCTGCAGTAGCCGGCTTACGTTGTTCTGGGGTGCATATTGATTCGGGGGTAAATGTCCTACAGCCAGCAAGAAGAGATGCTTCCGCTCAAAGTCGTTTAATCTCAGTGCACGGGACAAGCTATCAAGCACCTGAATGGAAACTTGAATATCTCTTCCCTGCTCCAGCCATGTGTACCAATCCACACTGATACCTGCGAGTGCGGCAACCTCCGCCCTTCGAAGACCAGGTGTCCGCCGTCTTTCACCGGGAGGCAAGTCTACCTGCTCCGGAGTCAGAGAGGCTCGTCGGATACGGAGAAATTCCGCTAATTGCCCGGTCTTTTCGCGTTCCCCCTGCATTTTATTCCTTCCCTCCACTCCTGTATTCTGGGAGTAACACTCCTAGGATCATTCCCTCTCTCGTTATTCTATACCATCGACTATATACTAATGTAGTCTTCATTTTAATACAGGATGAGGGTATGAAGCTCATGATCGGAGGAGGAGAATCTATATGAATCTACCACAGGGAAATCAGTTAAAGGGTGAGGAAAGAGAAAAGTTATTGGATTGGAGCAAAACCTCTCTGGTCGTCATCGACCTGCAAAAATGGATCGGCAATCAATATGCTCCTTATTCTGCCGAGACGGTCATTGCCAATTCAGCTAAGCTGGCCCGTCATTTCCGGAATAAGGGGGCTTTTGTGACGCTCGTGCACGTATCCAGTAAAGATTTCAAAGATATGCCTTCTCCCAAGCTCGATATCACACCACCTAAACTAAATCTGATAGAGGGCTGGGATGAATTTGTTCCCGAGCTCGGAGTGACGGAAACAGACCATATCATCTCCAAAAAGCAATGGGGAGCTTTTCATGGAACCGACCTTGATCTGCAATTACGCCGCCGAAACATTGATACGATCGTTCTATGCGGCATAGCCTCAGGGATTGGAGTGGATACAACCGCCAGAGAGGCATTTCAGCATGGCTATCATCTTATTTTTGCAATCGACGCCATGACCGGGTTTACCAAAGGCGAACATGAGCATGTAAGAAATATCATTTTCCCTAGGATGGGCCGGATTCGTACGACAGAAGATATCTTGCTAGCGGAACCTTAAAGCCTTTGTATATGTGTATTAGTAAATGAGGAATCCTGATATTTCAATCCGGCACCTATTGCTCTATCCATGCATATATGAGCGATCCAGATGATTGATCCCAATAATAGATAATCGTTTGAAAAATATAAATAACCTAATACAAAAAGCAGGGGGAAAATAAAGGTGTGTCCCAAATTATAAACCATCGCACCTATTTTCTTATTCATTGTGTACCCAAGCATTGTAAGATCAGGAACGAATAAAAGAACTACGAACAACCATATGGGAAAGTGTAGCTGCATGTAAATAAAAAGGGAAAGCGCAAAGGCAACTGCATATTCAACATGAACGATTTGTTTATTCGTCATCATCTCTCTCCTTATAAATCCTTTTGAAATAAACCAAGCACTAGTTTTTCAATATCGTCTATATTCTCTAAATACTTCACATCACTTGCAAGTTCTTTAATGGTCTGCACGACTTTCAATGCCTGTTGATAAAACGAGATTTTTTCCTCAAGTTTCATGATTTTTTGATCGAATAACAATACTGTTGTATCCTTACATTCGGTTGATATAGATTTGTTGTATCGTAATAGAAGTAATTGTTGAATTTCCTTTATTGTAAAACCTAATTGCTTTAATACGATGGTAATTTGTATTTGTTTTTCACATTCTTCATCAAATTCCCGATAACCATTTTCTCGTCTAATTGGAGTCAATAAGTTCTCTTTTTCATAATAGCGAATGGTGTCCGTTTGAATTTGGTATTTGCTCGCAAAATCCCCGATTTTCATTTTAGCCCCCCTTCCAGGAAAATCATAACATTGGAGTAAACTCCAGAGTCAACTATTTATGACAGATAGCGCTAATGAACCACTTCCGAATCAAGTAGTCCGATGAATTTCCGGCTCGGGTTTCGTCTAAATAAACAAAAGCATCAATGACAACAAACCAATTTGAAGATGAGGTGTATATAAATGGCATTAACATCCACATTCACGAGCATCAATCTGCCTGTAAACAACGTAGAAAAGTCGAAGGCGTTCTTCACCGGACTCGGATTCGAGCTCAACCCTCAATTCCCCGATAATGAGGTGTCGGTGGCCATCGTGATCGGCGATAACCTGCAAGTCATGCTGATCGATGAAGCATTCTTTAAAACGCTCACGGAAAAGGAATCGGTCGATACGAGCAAGTATGCGCAAATGACGATTGCATTGGCCTTCGAGAGCCGGGAAAAGGTCGATGAAATCGTGAATACCGCGGTCTCCTTGGGCGGGAAATTACATGCTGAGCCTGAATATCATGGTTCCATGTATCATTGGGGCTTCGTGGACTTGGACGGCCATTTGTGGGCAATCAACTGCATGAACACGGATGCAGCTCAGGGTTAAGGATAACGGAGAGCACTTATATTGGGATTAACAGGAAAGACGCCGGGAGCCTACCCCGGCGTCTAGTTTTATTCGTTGTATGCAATAGACAGATGATCCGAACCCGCCTTACTAAAACTTTTCGTCATTTAGGATACGGTTCACCGTATGACTCTATCAGCGAATTTTTGCAATATACGGGGCTAATCCTTAATTAATTTTACCAGCCCATAGTGAATTCAATAAGTATGCAGTATAAAGACACTGAGATATTATTCAACAGTGTCTTTTTTGGCCTTTTTCTACCGTTACTCTAAGCGTTGCCGTCTAAAGCTGCTTAATGATGTCTTCCAACTCGTCGACCAAGCCTTTTGCCGTTTCAAAATCCGTATTTTTCAAAGCTAATTCGATCTGCATTTCAACGGCCTTTTTCTTCTGTTCGTTTTCCAAATAGTCTTTATCAAAATGGCTGGCGTAGATCATCTGTCTGAATTTGCGCATACTCATTTTTCTAATCGTCTTGTCGTCAATGATCAGCACATAATCCATGCCGTTTACGACGGAATAGAAATCGTGGGATATCATCAAAATCGCGCCTTTGTAGTCTTCGATGGCTTTCTCCAGCGCAATCTGCGTATAGAGGTCCAAATGGCTGGTCGGTTCGTCAAGCAGCAGCAGGTCGGCTTGGCTACCAGCGACTTTAGCCAGTTGAAGCATGTTTTTTTCTCCACCTGATAATGATTCGATCTTCTGATCCAGAATTTCGCCTTCAAAGCCGTAGTTCGCAAGATGCGCTCTAATCTCGTCATACGTTTTGAACCCAGCGTCGATGAATTCATTAAGGATCGTATTCGAGTCTTTTAGCGTTTCGTCTTGAAGCTGCGATAAATAGGCCACTTTCACATCTGCATTGATTTCGATGGAGTCATGGTTGTTTTTGAAGATTTCGCGGAGCAAAGTCGTTTTCCCTGTGCCGTTCGGGCCGATGATCGCGACTTTATCTGTAGATTGGATTTCAAAATTAACGTTGTGCAGAAGCAGCTCGTCGAAGGCGACGCTGTAATTGGCAACCTTTACAACAGTGGCGTCTTCCACTTCACGATCCAGATCAAAACGAATATTCGGCTGCTTGATCTCGACAAACGGCGCTTTGATTCGGCGTGCTTCCAATCTTTCCTGAAACTTAACTCTGGCTTTTAATGCTCGGCCTCTGGACGCGTCTGCAACATTCGTTGCGATCTCTCTAAGATTATCGATGATGTGATCGTATCGCTCGATTTCTTCGGCTTCGGCGACAGCGATTTCTTGCAGTTCGATCTTGGTCTGAAGCAGCGAGAAGTTATAATCGATATACCGCCCGTCAAACTCCTGGATCTCCATGTTTTCGAGGTGAATGATTTTGTTGAAGCAATGATTTAACAGATAGCGGTTGTGCGTAACGACCAGCAGCATGCCTTTGTGGGAATTGATCAATTTTTTGAGCGCATTGAGGTTTTCAAAATCCAAAAACACGTCCGGTTCGTCCATAATCATCAAGTCCGGGCTGCCGAGCATTTCCTTCATGACTTGAATCAGCTTGAATTCCCCGCCGCTCAAGGAAGATACTCTGGCGTCTTTCAGCTTCATCAGATTGGCGAGATTCAGCTGCTTATTAATCGTGCTCTCGAAATCATCCCCGCCTATGGCATCGAGTGCGTCCAACGCAGATTGATACTTTTCCATCAGCGAATCCATATCCGACGTGGTTTCCATCTCAGCATAAATCGCGGTGAGCTCATCCTGGATCTTGATAAAGTCTTCCCCGATATATTCAAAAACGGTCATTTCTTTCGTTTTGTCCACCTGCGAGAACTGACTGACGTACCCGATTCTACAATCTGGGTCAATCTCCAGCTTGCCCTCGAACAAATGCCTTTCCGGGTCCATCAGCATCTCGATCAGTGTACTTTTCCCGCTGCCGCTCGTGCCGATAAAGGCGCAGTGTTGTCCTTCTTCGAGCGTGAAGGAAATGTTTTGATATAGTTCTTTTTGCGGGAAAGAGAAGGATAGGTTATCTATTTTAATCATGGAGTTACCTTTCTGAATCGCCATAACGGCGGGTATTGTGGGGTGCGCGGCAGCGTTTAAACTTAAGGTTGCCGATTTTCAGATTAACACTGTTTGGTGGGGAGTACAATTGATTTGTAGGTTATACTCTTTTTGGAATTTTCTTCGCTAACTATTAGAGCTGAATTTGCGAAAACCTCAAGGCTTTGAGTTTTTACTTGTGGTATGGTTCTCCGCGTATCATTTAGTGGTAAAGCATTGTCTTCTGAAAACCAGAAGACAATGCTTTTTAGAGATTTCCTGTCAGGCTCCACTTCTATCCTTTTGACCAACGCCCTAATCAATTGTTTCTTTTCTTCGTTATCAGCTATCTCAAACATTACCTCAAAATTTTGCATCGCCTCAATGATGAGTTCCTTATTAATTGCGTAATTTGCCGACTTCTTCTCTAAACCCACTTGAATAACATGAATAGTACGTTCTGCTTCTTCTATTTTCTTGTTTACTGCAATAATGGCTTCGTTGTAGGCTTCTGCTTGCATTGTGCCACTCAACAAACCTTGGTTAAAATCTTCTTTTCTCTTTTGAAGTCTATTCAGCTCTTTTAATTGAACTGAATGTTGTAACGACAACTCCGCTGTATCATGTGAGCGTTCATGTTCGATTTTTTCAATTATTTGTTCAACTACGTCTTGCTTTTTCATTATGCCATGTATAACATTAAGCACTTGCTCTTCTGCAAATTCCTTATCGATTAGGTTCGTTTTGCAAGCTGTTATTCCTTTTGAGTGGTATGCTTGGCACATGTAATATAAATGATACCCTTCACCATTTCTCTTCTTTCTTTTGGTCATGACCGTTCCAGCCCCACATTCGGGGCATCTTAGTATACCCGAAAGCAAGAATTGTCCCTTGTAACTGCTAGTAGTCGATGCTTTACTAAGTTGCTGTTTTCCTATTTCCTCTGCCCTATTCCAGATTTCCTCACTAATAATAGCTTCATGATTCCCTTTAACTATAATGGGATTAGTAGATTTACCTTTGCGTCTTCTTTTCTCCCATTGACGATGATTACCCCATCTGATTTTTCCGATATAGGTTGGATTGCTAAGAATGGTTTTGACGGTATTGATTTGAAACTGTTTATCATGCTTGGTTTTGTAGCCCATTTCGTTTAATCGGCTGGCAATTGATTTATAGCCTAATCCAGTTACTCTCAACTCAAAAATCTTGTTTACAATGCCCTTTTCTTCCTCATTTATTATCAATTCTCCGTCTATTGAATCATATCCAAGAATTTTTCCACCATTCCAATTTCCTTCTGATGCTCTTTTAGACATGCCCATTTCCACTCGCTCAATAATTACCGTTCGCTCATACTCTGCAAATGTCCCAAGTAAGCTAATAAACATATATCCATTTGTTGTAGAACTATCTATGTCACAAGTGCTTATCATTAATTTCATATCGCGTGGGTGTAACTCCAAATCAATTAATGTAAGGACATCTCTATTACTTCGTGATATCCTATCGACCTTCCACGCTAGAACTGCATCAAACTTATTCTGTCGGATATCTCTTAATAGTCTTTGAATTTCTGGACGGTTAAAATCCTTACCCGAATATCCGTCATCAATATAGATGTCGTAAACATCGTACCCTTTCTTCTTTGCATACTCAACCAATATAGCTTCCTGACTCTCCAATGAAAAACCGCTTGTTTGCTCTTCTGTTGATACACGGCAATATATTGCTATTTTTTGTTTTTTCATGATTTAAATTCCCTTCTGTATTTGTTCTTGTAAGACTTCGATTTATAAACAGGCAGGTTATCATCGATAACCCGCCGCGTCAATCAGGTTCTATTTTTGAATTTTTGTTTCCGCATATTTCTTTATCATGCCTACAAGTACTTCTATAAGTTGCTGCTTTTTAACTTCTTCCGCCGTAGGTGTTATAAGATCACGATTAATGTTGTTGTCCATTTTGTTTTCCCCTTGCTATATATTAAAAGCCACGTCCGTGTGACTTGTGATTTTTTGTACTACTGATTTATGGGTGATCTTTCCGAAATACTATGTATTTTAGTAAACCACACTGCAGATAGTTACTCGCCTAGGATAACGGCACTTGGGTACTTCATGACAAGAGATGCTTCATCATTAACAATATCAATCAATTTCGCTTCGTTATGAGCAGTAATTGCATGTATTAAGGTAATTGCTTTCGGTGTCCTCGCTACCCCGTCTACCACGAAGAATTTAGTGGCTGTAATCGTCTTATCAGGGCTTATGTGGCTCCAAGTTCGGTGGCAGATAATATCGTTTATCGTTGATTTTGATACGTTAAATAGGCAAGCTAATTCTCTTTTAGTACAGTAGCCCTGATTGTGCCAATATCGGATTTGTCTAACTTGGTATTCCTTAAGCTTGGAACAGTGATTATTTTCACCGCTGTAAGGGGATGCTGCTTTGTTGTATCGGTAGCTGTTAATAATATGTAAACCTTTTGATAGTGTATTTTTCATGTGTATTTCCTCCTGGAATTTTGATTTAGTGGCTTCTCCCTATTGCTGGTTCATCGAAGCCTATATGATGAACTGTTTTTGGACAAACAGAATGTTTTCTTTGTTATAAGATGCTTACTTAATCTTCGAGAAGATGGGCAAACTGCATTTTGAATTCATTCGTATTGTCCAACCGCATATTGGCTAACTCTATGTATGCTGGTTCTCTTTCAAAGGTAATAAAATTGCGACCTACTATTTCAGCAGCAACTGCCTCTGACCCACTCCCACAGAACGGAACGAGAATAATGTCGTCTTTATGGGAATGTAACTGTATGAGTTTTATGGTTAGTTCCAGCGGCTTTTGACACGGGAACTTACCGAACTTCTTCTCTCTTTGCGGTGTGAGCGCCGTTTCAATAATGTTCTGAATGTTTTTTCCGCCATTGATTTTCTTAGCGAAGTGTAAGTTGTAAGTCCTGCTTTTGCCTTTAGTCGCCCATATAATGGACTCGGTTGCAAAGTGCGGTGCATTCCCTGAAAAGTTTGGTGGAGGATTTTTCTTTCTCCATTCATACTTGGCTCGAACGGTTAGTCCTGTTCGCTCTATAAAATAACCGACTGAAAATAAGTTGTGAAAAGTGCCGTATACTAAGATTGAGCCATTTGGTTTCAAAACACGGTAGCATTGCTCAATCCACTCTCTATTGAAGGTGTCGAAGTCCGTAATTTTGTCCCAAGCTTGGTTGAAAAAGTTGTAGCCGTACTCGGCTTTTAAGTTGACCTTCGTGCCTTTTTCCCCTGTGTTATACGGTGGATCTGCAATTATGAGATCCACACTGCCATCAGGAATCATTTTCATGCCCTCTATGCAGTCTCTTTGATAAATTCGATTAAGTTGTAGTCCATTCAGTTGTTTTTCCATATTTGATAATTCCTTTCGTAAGTTTTTTAGCTGGCTGACTTGTTTTTTATTGATAAGTTCGTGTAGCTTCTTGGATTCTTTGTTTTCATGACGAAATTTGGATCTCGTATTTTTCATTTGGGTGAAGCTTAAAGCGTTTGTTACTGCTGATTACGTACCAGTCGTTGTCCATCTCGATGCGACATCTCAGCTTCTGTTCGCCAATCTTTAAGTGAAAAACATCTCCACAGTGGAGATAGTCTATCAACCATGCTTTTTTGCCAGACTGATATCCCCATCTGTCATTTTCCTTGTCATACTGTAAGGTTAAAGATGCTTGCGTCAATTTCGTCTGTATCATGGGAACTCCTCCGTTGCTTGATTGCTTGTTTTCATGCCTTGCCGTATTACGATGACGAGCGATATTCAGTTTTCAAAAGAGCAAAGGGAGTCCTAATGGACTCCCTGGGGCTGGCTATAAACCAAAAACACCCAAGGTTTTACCGTATGAGAATCGTTTCTCATCTCATCTTCTATTCGATTCCTATCTCTTAGGGCAGACTACTCCCTGTTAGATAGGCTCGTTTAGAAGTAAAACATTAAGATGAGCGCTTACTGTGTGGCTACTGCCATTCAGTAAGACCGATTCCGCACATCCTTTCGGATGTCGGTAACCTTGGGTGTTACATATAAAGTTTAATTTGTCTAAATCGCTCGAATGAGCTTGATATGAATTCTAGCAAAGCAAGGCTGCAATTGTCAATCATTTCTTTTACTATTTTTCATCGACTGCACTTCATCGCCTAGACTATCCAAAATGACACTAGCGTTCGGATAAGTGAAACGACTCCAAAAAAAGCCCATAGAAAGTGCATCGCTAACATTATGATCGTATGATGGGATATGTTTGAACTGATTATAAAAATAATTGTATAACGTCATTTTCTTGCCATCGGGCAGGTTTAGCATGGTCTTAATGCCATGTGTACGCCATGTAGTGACATGTATACTTTCGAATGGAATGCATTTGCGCCAGCATAAACTTTCTATGGTGTAATAGAGCATGCATAGCTTGCGGTAAGTCCTCACATTGCGTTGCATCTGAATTTCCTCGATTACAACGTGCTGTATGTCATAGGTGGAAATCATTTCATTTAGCCAGCCTTCAATTTCAAACAATCGATTCATGATTTCTGTTTTACCGTTCAATTGCAGTAATCCAGCCGTGACTAATGTACATGATGAAGCCGAGACATGATAGACGCTGTACCCGAATTTGAGCAGGGACTGATCACAGAAGAGAACGTTCATAGCGCTCATTCTCCCTATCGACCAGTTTGTATGTATCCTCGAAAACCCCTTGGAATGTTGTTGACCCAGAAGGCAATGTGGTATCGGGGTGATACTCTTCCAGTATTCGCATATAGTAGCTGCTCGCCTGTTGCTTATAGTAGCTACCTCGTTGCATTAGCATTAATTGCTCGTTCTTCATCAACTCTTTCACTCGCGCATGTACCGTACTCTTTTTACAGCCTGTAATAGCCCCGATTTGTCTGATGGAAAAGAAGAACTGCCCCTGATTATTGAACATTCGACCAAGTATGATAATGCACCATACGATTTTTCTTGTCGTTTCATTCTTGATATTACGGACATAGGCTATGTCCAGCTGACTGACACGGACCTCATCGCAAATCATGGCTGGGAAATGCTTGTTATCATCATAGATTCCCTTTACGTCAGATTGTACGTCCGAGATGATTTCCTGTTCTGTACTATTGGATCTTCCGTGTTGCCTTTCGTTCATTGCCCACTCAATGACCTTCTTCGCAGTTTTCTCACGACTGTATCCTTCATGCTTATAATACAAGATTACAAAAAGCTGATAATAATGACGGCGACGAGTTGCTGTCATCTCTTGGGGGTCCATTCCGAATTGAATTAACTTCTGTGCTAATGTATATCCTGCAAGCAGGCTTCCCTGCGGAATTTCGGCAGTAAGTTTTGATTTCGCAACAATAGAATTGCCTTGACAGGATTCACTTATATCCTCATTCATTTCAGGTTCGATTGTTCGCCATATCTGATAAAAACGGTTAATATCCATTGGGCGGATTTGCAGGAAATATTCTATTGAGTCATTAAGAGCTTGCAAATTATGCCCCACAAATAAGGTTCGACGCATAACTTTACGATGAATCCCGAAAGGGAGCTTGATGCCGCCGACTGTTCGACGGTTTCTCTGGTCGAAGCTCAATATTTGTTTTAGAGACACCAAGCTGTGTACGGATGAAATCCCCAAATGAAACCAGCAGTTCAATTCGTATCGGGGTTTGGAAGAAGAGCCAGAGATGCCAACCTTTCGTTCCGCTTTCTTCAAGATGAATATCCTCGGCTTGGAAACCGTAATTCTTAATCAACTGGATTAGCCCTAATGGAACAGCTGGGTCTTTAACATCGATGTCAAAGACGAGAAATTTGCTATGACTGCCTTTATAAAAGCAGCCAAGTGTCATGCTCCCCGCCAAATGCTGTTCTATTTGCACATCAGTTAATGTTTGGTTGGCAACGGTACGATAATCGACACTTTCATATTTACCGTATTGCTGAATAAATCGTTTACGTTCACCGAGAATAAGTTCGTTTATTTTAAGAGTAAGCTCTTGCTTGCGTAATTGAATTTGGCTTTCGATTAAATCTTGTTTCATGTTCTTTCCTCCATAACATTTGAATTATGGAGATTATATTTTGTATCTGAGAGAAGTCAAATTTCAAACTGTAAAATTTTGTAATTTATCTCATTCTGGACACATCACTATCTTTTTTCTTCTTGAACTGAACAGAACTAAAAACATCCTTGGCAAGAGAGAAAGAAGCAGCTATACTAGGCGCTATAGATTTACTGGATAAATATGGAGGTCGTTATGATGAACATGATTACACCACAATTAATTATATGGATTGCATTAGCCCTGGTTATACTAAGCAGGTTGGACATATGGCTGAAAAAGACAGCTAGGAAAATGAATGCGCCAGCATTTTCAGCTTCACAGTACCGCCTAAGATTTCAGCAAGAATATGACACGGATGAAAATAACAAACATCTTCATTTCACAAAAGGCAAAGGAGAAGCTGACCATCAACATTAAATCACAAAAAATCGGATTTTATATTCGCGGCGAAACACCACGCACTTTATCAGCGCAACAATATGATCTCCAACGATTTTGTAAGGACTATAACTTTCCAATCGAGGATGTCCTCGTTATTCGAGATGTAGCTCGCTCAGATGGATTGCGTCCTCAGTTGGATCAGCTCTTGCGAGGAGAGAGGAAAATTGACATACTGGCGATGAGGTCGCCTCATATCCTTCATTTATTTCATAATGAGTCAGAGAAGCTTGCCGAATTGTTAAGAAATATAGGCATCGCTGTACTGTACGTAAATTCCAATAAGGAGCAATCGGTTTGACCTATTATGGAACTGTAAGTCTCAGTAAGCAGAAATTGTACCTCTTGATTGCAGCGAATATCTTCCTCACCGCCATCAGCATCATGTTTTTCCTTGGAAATTTCTCTTGGTCCTTGCTTATCGGATTGGTGGCTCTCACGTCATTGTTGTTTATGGAACTGCATTTTTCGGAAAGGAAATCCAGTGCGTCAATATCATCAACCGAATTTCACTATAATCGTGCTTATCTATTTGGATTGCTTGCCATCAATCGTGTCTATCGATTTACACATGCGCACATCATACAGGAATGTATCGATGAAATTGAATCCACTGGCGCCGCGACATTTTCGAGCGATACCCTTGATGAGGCGACACATGCAACCATTGTTTTTTATCGAAATGGGGCAGTTTTTTCTGAGTAAAAGCACTATTTTTTAGATTATTTCTGTAATAACGACGGGGTTCATGCGTATTTTCAAAATAATATATTTCACAAGATGGGCTGATCCAATCCTGTGTTTGATCAAGTATCTAATCCATCTCTCAACAAAACCCGCACCCATTTATTTATTGGATTTATCGGTTCCATTTGTTTTATCCGATCTATCAGCTGTATCAGATCTGATAGAGATATTGAGTTTGATATAGCTGATACATCGGAGTTATAGAATAGGTTTGTTATTTCCCACCCATACCGTATATTAAGAAAACCAAGCAGATGATCTCGCTTAAACGAGACGTCGGCTTGGTTTATTGATCTTACATAACGTGATCGAGTTGTCGTAATACGCTATCCAATTCCTCTTTGCGATGTAACGTGTAGACTTCTGTGCTGGAAGTATGCCGATGTCGAAGAAGTTCTTGGGTCTTCTTGATATTGCCCGTCTGGTCAATGATTCTTTTGCCGAATGTGTGCCGAAGCTGGTGGCATGTAAAGTCTCCTACACCAGAGGTTTTGCGCACTCGTTCTACCATCTTAACGGCAGACCGTTTCCCTGCATGTGGGGCTTTACGGCTTACAAATAGGTAGGGGCTGTCTGCAAATCGGCAAATAGCTCTTACTCTAAGCCATTCGTCAATTGCTTTGCGAAGCTCCGTACTTTCCAAAGCTAGCTCCCCGTAGAATCCGCCTTTGCCTTGCCGAATAATAACTTTCTGTTTGCCTGGCGTTCGCACGAGGTCGCTTAATTGAATATTCAGCATTTCTTCTTGGCGCAGACCAATGTACAACATTAAATAGATCATACAGCGGTCGCGAGAACGTAAGAACTCATTTGGCTCTTTTTCGATGGCTTTGCGAATTTCCCGTATTTGATCTCGGTCGAGGTACTTGGGTTCCTTTTGCCGTTCAAGATCAGACAATGCTTCATCTTTAATATGAATCGGTTCAGATTGTTGACCGATTGTCGTCAGATACTGAATCCATTTGCGAAGTCCTGCCAGCTTTCGATTGATTGTTTTGGGATGGTTCTGCTTGACGGTCTTCAAGTGAGATTTGAACTCCAATGCAAGCAGCTGCGTAATATTCGCCTCTTGGTCATCTGGCAATGCCGAGCGCCATGTTTGATATTCCATGACGGTTGCATTGTAAGAGGCGATTGTTTTGGGACGTACTTCCTGTTGTTTGAGATATAGGGTAAAGTCCAATCGGTTCATCTCCATTTAACATTCTATATCCTAATATTTCGTTGCGAATGCCACTCTTGTTAAAAATTCTATACCCTTATATAGCATGAAAGGACACAGAATCCAAATTCTATGTCCTTTCGGCTCAAAAACACATTATGCTAAATTTCTCCAGAATGCTTTAAACTAGTTTCATTTTTACATAAATATTGAATTGCCAATTCAGCAGTCTTTAGTTTTTGCAAAATTAATAGGTCTTGATCACTTAGACGAACAACCATTTGTACATAATTGTCATTAATTTCGAAAACAGAATTACTGTCTTTCACGGTGAAATCTTGTTGTAACCACAGTATACAAGCTGGACAAACTTCAATCAGATGATCCGAGTAGTGAATCGTCCCTTTACTCGTTTTTGTGTCCATACTGAAAATTGCCTCAATTTTATTGGATATATCGCAATCTACTGTTTTAACCAACTTACTTATATTGTTCTTGCCAATTGAAGCTTCAAAATTATAATAGCCACTTAATTTATCATTTATTGCAATTTCCATCACTCGGTATTCGTGCTGATCATTGTTAATGAATTGTAGGCGACTTGAAATTGTTGAATCCTCATCTGATTTATAATCTGGATAGAGATAAGTCAATGCCGCAATTTGGATGTTTCGAAGATACTGACAGAGTGCTTCAAAACAATTGCAATGTTGAGCAATTCTTTTTAGATGCTTTTCAGGCATATCAAATGTTGTTATTTTAACTACCGCGAGATCACTTTGTCGATCTAGTGTCGTAAAGTAATCAGTACATTTAAAATCGTAATGTGAAGTTTCTAACTCTATTCCTATAACCCCTAATTTGACTTTCTTCATTTCTAAGCATTTTGATAAGCTGGCGCTGTATACTTCTACAGATTGTACAATTTGTTGTTCAACCAGTGTTCTGGCACAAAGTGCAGCAAAAGCAGGATCAAGTTCAACCTTGCCTGATGTAAATATGTATCCTTTACTTGCACATTGACCAATGGTTTTTCTGCTGACAGTGTAGTTTGTTGCTTTCTTGTTAAGTTTGTTTAAAAGTTGGTTTTTCATTGTAAATCATCCTCCATGGGTTTTTGTTTTTGTTTGCTATTCCTGTTTTCAATGTACTTGGGACAAAAAAAAGAGTCCCTCCGATTGAAGGGACCCTCTTACAAAGAAATTGAGCCATTCAATAGGGAAGCAGAGGTGTAAGAATATGGTTTACACCTGGCTCCGCGACACTCCTCATACGAGGCTGTCCGACGCTTTCGCGCCCTGTTGAATGACTCAACTTTATTCCGTTATTTAATTATTGCTATCATATTATGAAGAATATTTCCTTGTCAATAGGATTTTGAAAACTTTTTTGCGATTTTGAAAAAATCTCTTTCGATGATACCATTCAGCATTACCATAGATTTTAAAGTGAGGGTACTATAATGGCGCAAATTATGGATTTGTTGCAAATAGAGAGAACGATCAAACGTGGGGAGTTATATTTATGTGATTTACCAGCAGAAAGGGGATCTGTTCAATCCAACTATCGTCCAGTAATTATCTTACAAAATAATACGGGCAACCGTTTTTCTCCAACCACCTTAATAGCACCATTATCCAGACAAAACAAGCCACTGCCTACTCATGTTCATCTAAGCGAGGGAGTTGCTGGATTGCTGTATGATTCTCATGTACTATGTGAGCAGATACGAACGATTGACAAGTCATGCCTAACAAAATACATTGGAAAAATTAATTCCGACTCTGAAGAATTCAAGAATATTGAGAAATCGATATTAATAAGCCTTGGAATTAAGTAAGAAAATTAAGAAGCCCTTCGCGGGCTTCTTTTGATTTTTATATAAGGCTGTGTTAAACCTAATTGTTGATTTTTTGGAGTACGCAGTTACCTAGTCATATCGCAAAAAAAACACAGCCTATTATAGAGGACAAACCAACCTCAATAATTGGGTGAAGGAGAATTAACAATGGCGTACAAAAGACCAAAGTATAAGATGTGCGAAAGATGTGGCAGTTATTTGTTGGACAACCGTAAGAATTTTGGAATACAAGCTACAGGTCAGCAGTGGAAACAGGATTGGTGTCTAGCATGTAGAACTGAATGGGTACGGAATAAGAAGTATAATGAAGAAAAACGTAGTGATTAACAAAGAACGTTAGTTCAATTTGACTGCCCCTTATTAACGGGGCGGTTAATCTTTTGCTCGAAAATCAACATTCAACGATAACAGAGCCTTATATAAAGCTCTGCATTTAGAAGAAGTAGAACGACAAATTGTGACAGCTTGAACTATCAGACACATTTTCAAAGATTTGCTGTCAAAGCTCCTAGTAAACGTCCTCGCCTAGGCAGAAAAAATCCCCACCTGTTTCGGTAGGGAAGTCATAATACTCAAATCAAAATTTGCTTCAGTTTATTGATAATAAGCGTCTCCCTTTGCTTCATAAACTCCTCAAACTTGTTAGCCGACAATTCGACATACGGAATATAATGCTTCTGCTTGTAATCCGTCTGTTCTTGTGCCGTCGGATAGGTTTGATCTAACCATTGCTGAGTAGGCATATCCGACTTTTCAATGTTAGGTATGCCTTCGAGAAGTTGCAGATTCCCGATGTAGTCAACGTTTTCCAGACAGAAGTTAATCTGATCAGTGGTTAGACCCAATTTCCTCAATTTCGCTTGGGATTTCAGCAAGCTTCGAGGAATGATGTGATCTTGGTGAAAAATATTTCGATAATCCAAAGTTGGATAGAGCAATGCCAGAAGTGAGAATGCGTAATTACTTCCGTATTTCGTATACAGCAGCTCGTTAATGTCATCATCGTCAATCTTTAACGATTTATTGGTGATCTTTAGGTTTGACTTAATGGCATCAAAACTAAACTTATCTGCCATTCCTTTAATGATTTCACGCATGGGACGGAGTACATTATCAGGTTGACCACCAAAAACCCTTTTGAGAAGCGACACAATAACAAACTTCTTAATTTGATTGCGATCATCCAGATGCTTTGATGCAACATCAAAATTAATAGGATTACCAATTTTATAGATGTAATAAGCAACAGGAATAATGACTGAATTCGCAGTTAAAGTTTTTCCATTATACCCGAATGAAACGAGCAGTTTAACTGCAATACGAATAGATTGAGCAATCGTATCCCATTCGTCTTCAATCTTCTTCATGTTGGCAGCATTGAAGTTATCTACTTTAAACGAGATATCCGTAAAATCGCATAAGACAAGGCAAGATTTCAAAACAATATCCTTGTCAAAGTTGAATCCATCCCCGTAATCGTTAATTTCGTCCACAAGTTCGGTGATTTTGTCCCGAGCATCCTCGTTCTCCCATTGCGCTGTTGCGATAGAAAGCAACAGATCGGAATAGGTCAATTGTGTCCCACCGCTGTTTACCCGAATAAAGATATTTAATACTTTGTCCAATTCATTTCCTTTTTCCATAAAGAAATGAATGACTGGAGACATGATAACTTGTTGAAACAACATCATCAGACATTCCGACGCGAAATTTTCTGTGATGTTATTGGCGGTAATAAACTTGAAGATATCGGGCATTCCGCTACAGTTTAGAATATCCCCGACTCTATACCAGAAGTACTCTCCCTGTGGAAATGCTGCAACTTCCTTATCGGATAGAAATCTGAAATCATACCTGAAATCGATTCGATCCGACGGTGCTAACAAGTTTAAATAAAGCCTTTTTCTCTCATATGCATTTGGGTCATTCACTCTTTTATAAGGAAGTTTCTCCGTATATGAACCCTTAAGTCCAATGTAAAGAGAAGTTAGCCGCTGCTGACCATCCAGAATAGCTGTTAAAGCATGCATCCCCGATGTATTTGCCTTTGGATTCCGTTTATTATCTTTCTCATGAAAGTCACGAATAAATTCGTAAAACTGATAGTTCTGCACATTCCCCCCCTGAACAGACCAGAAGAGAAAGGAGCCAACAGGGTATTCTTTCATCAGGGAGTCGAACAACTTCTCCATTTGCTCTGGCTTCCATACAAACTCCCTTTGGATGGAAGGGAGCAGGAATTGATGCGCCGCTATATTCTCAACGGCTTCTTTAATTGTTATTGGCTTTTCAAATGCCATGTGCTTGATCCCTCCATTCCACAAAGCCATTTACTTGAACAAGTATCGTGACTTCAAACCTTCAATTGTCATGTTCTCCTGAACGTCTGTATGTGGGATAAGCAAATAATTCCACTCTTTACCGCCATGTTCCCGTTCGTGCTTTGAAGCATGAGAACACCACTCCAGGACTGCCCTCGCTTTGGCTTGAACGGTTGCTTCTTCAATTTCTTTTTCTTTTTTGATTTCGCAGATGAACTTGCCCGTCTTGGTTTCCACAACAAAGTCAGGCTCATAGATACTGCTATGATTGTAATAAATCTTGAAGTGTTCAGCTAAAGGCTTAAACCACTTCTCGACGTTAGGGTCATTCTCGCATATAACCGCAAACTTTCGTTCACTGTCCGAATCGAACTTTTGTTCGGGATAGAGGCATCTAATAAATCCACCAAACACCATACTGCGAATGCGAGTTTTGTCTTCTACAGGCTGACGGAAAGGTCTCACGCCTTCAGCCAATAAAGTCGTGTAACTAACAGGCTTGAATGTCGTGAAGCCCTTGCTAACAATGACTTCATAGGAAGTCGCCGTTTCGTAAAAATGGTTCTTCATCTGTATATGAATAAGTTCGGCTAGCTTACCACGGTTATACTGTAAAACATTGCGAACTGCTTGATCATCAGGTAAGTAGCTCTGCAAGTGTGCAACCATTTGATTGCTCAACTTATACAACAGTTCTGCGTGGTCGTCATAAGAAATATCTGAGTAATCCATCAACGCCGAAATCAAATAATCTTCTAATCTATCTTCGACAGCTTGGCTGCCGTTACGTTGAAGAATCTCACGATCATGAGTTCTCAGGTGCTGAATTAGTATATGTTCGTCAACAGGCTGCAGTCTGACACTCGAAGCTTCCAAATTGAAATCATGGTAGCCCCAAGTTAACTCACCAACTGGTTGAACAACGATTCTTGGGATATCTATACTATGCTGTATCGTTTGTTCGACTAGTGCTTCAATGACCTGTTCCACCAGTGCATTCGTCTGCTCAGGGAACAAATCCAGTTGGTTTACGAGATATTCCGACCGAACTTCCTCAATCAATTGGCGCTTAATTTCTCCTGTTGCTAAATGTTTAGAACTCGGCAGATGCTCGTAACTTTGGATCTTCCTTTGTGCGAGTTCAAATACACTTTTAACGTCTTCCGTTTGAACAGGCTTGGATTCATTATTCGTCGTCTTTATAGTAGAGACCTGAGCTTGAACTTGTTCAACGACCACCTGTTCGATTTTCGGAACAGAGGTTACAGGTTTTTTCTTCTCTTTGGCGACATCTTTCCCAATGTAGACACCATTCCGAATGATGGAATTTGGGTTGTTCGCTTCATCAACAATATCTTGAAACTTGTCATGCGCAATAATCGTGAGCCGATCAACTGCTTTAACACCAGTTCTTCTGCCATAAGGCAACCGTAAACCTCTGCCAATTGATTGTTCAACAAGAGTTTTTGAGTTCGCTGCTCGTAGAGGGATAATGGTGTAGAGGTTGGTGACATCCCAACCTTCTTTAAGCATATTGACGTGAATAACAATTTCCGTTTCTGAAGCAGGATTTTCAAGCTTCATTAACTCCTGAATTGTTTCATCCTTCTCCTGACCACTTTGATTGGAATGAACCGTAATGACCTTGTTTTTGTACCGCCCTTCAAAGAAGTCGTCCGATTGAATGACCTGCATCAAATTGCCTGCATGAACTGTGTCTTGCGCTACTATAAGGATGAATGGCTTAACTATCGGTTGATGATTCTGCCGCGCGTATACTTCCAACTCAACTTTCGTTTCTTCATGCACAAGAATACCATCTTCGAGCTTGAGTCGTTCTAGCTGATCCTCAGAATACTGGCTTGCATTAAAGTTCTCACGAGTCGCAACAGCTGGTTCTTTTACAAACCCATCTTCCATGGCTTTATGTAATGGGTAGCTATAGATAACATTGTTGAACGGGATGGTGCGTGTACCCGATTCTACTTGTGGGGTAGCCGTTAATTCCAAACCAAGTATCGGTTTCAACTCGTTCAGTACTTTAACACCAGCGGATGCACGATAACGATGAGATTCATCCATCAGCAGCACCAAGTCGGGTAGAGAGGCAAGATATTCAAAATAGCTCTCGCCAATGTACTCGCTCAATCTCTTGATGCGCGGCGCTTTACCGCCGCGCACCTCAGAGTTGATTTTCGAGATATTGAAGATGTTGATATGTGCTTCATCATTGAAAATACTAAATTGATTGCGATTGCCGATTCCATTCTCATAATTGTCACCTGTAATAATAACAGGGGGCAGATTAGTAAATTCTGCAATACCCTTAAATACATACTTAGGTGTATTTGGAGTAAAGTCTTGAATCAGCTTGTTATAAATCGTCAAGTTCGGAGCAAGGACAAAGAAGTTCCTAATCCCTTTACTCAGATAAAGATAGGAAATAAAAGCACCCATCAGCCTTGTTTTTCCTACGCCAGTTGCCAAAGCAAAACAAAGCGATGGAAACTCACGTTCAAAATCCGTTACTGAAGGGTACAGTGACTTTATCTTTTCCATTTCAGTAACTATCGTATCGTTGTCATATCGTCCAAGTTCAATTACGTCTATAACGTTCGACAAGATCTCTAATGACTCTTTCTGCGGTTTTCTAAGGCTGAGTCTAGCAGAAATTGAATTTAGGTGTTTGTTCATTACTCTTCCCCTTCACTGAACAGCTCCAATTGCTCCGACTTCTCTTGTTGAGGGAGCTGTGCCACACTTAGGCTATAATCGTCTTTTCCAAATTCACATTTATTAAGAATAGATGTTGGTATTTTTTGGAATGTAATATTAGCATAATCGGAAGCATTTATGTTGAATGCTTTGCAACAAATCAAAAGGGACTCATTTTCACCTAGTTGATCATTAATCTGATCTGCTAACTCCCGTGTTACCAACTGAGTTGTTGTATAGATGTAGTCCGTTTCAGTTGATTTCCCTTGCTTCCAATAAATTGAATCATCAGGTGCGTAGATAAACCCATGATGCTTACACATCGCCTCAGCAAGCATAGGAGCATTGAATTCTTTGTTGATAACCCAGTTTCCGAATTTATCCTTTTCCAAGAGGCTTGGGGCTAATTTATAATACCTATAGCCACCGCCTCCCTGCCATTTCACTTGTTTCGATACTCCACTGTCATCCTCACCAGTAATAATATTTTTAAGCCTAGGTATAATGTGAGTATGACAATGCTCGCCCTGCTCAATCATTATCCATTTTCTTTTTATCTTATGAGCGACTGCACCAGTCGTACCAGACCCAGCAAAGGAATCTAGTACCAAATCCCCCTCATCTGTGGACCAACGAATAATTCTTTCTAATAATTCTTCATGCTTTTCATGTTCAAAATCTGTAATTTTTCCTGATGTTTTAACATCCATCCATACGTCAGACATTATTTTATAATTTCTAGGGGCAACATAATATTGAACTGTTCCCTCATCATCTTTTTTAAGAAAGTCTAACTCAACACCTTGTTGCTGAAAAACATATCCGTAATACTCATCCAAAGTCATTTGATCGGAATAATCGTTCAAGTACTCTTCATAGTTTTTTATAGCTTGAAATGCCCTCTCACTTGCCCATCTCCACTGACCTCGCTCAGGCTTTACCCCAAAGAGTTCATACCTCATTGTCGGTCTATCTGTACCCCTCCAAAAGGTATCCCATTTTCCTGGAGTTGCTGTATCTTCAATTTTCATGAGCTTGGGCATTCGTGTTGTTGCCAACTTAGAATACAAATAAATCGTATCATGACCTGATGTTAATGAATCAATTGTCTCAAACTGAGATTGAACATTTTTGGTACCTCTACGGACAATAATTTCATTTTTAAAACAATTTGCACCAAATACCTCGTCTAATAATAATTTCAGTCTTGCACTTTGCCTGTAGTCAATCTGTACAAATAATAACCCATCTTCTTTAAGAAGTTTCTTAATAAAAATAAGTCGCTGTTTCATTAACGATAACCAAAGGCTATTTTCAATCCCATCATCGTAATGTTCAAATGCAGCACCCGTATTATATGGGGGATCAATATAAACACATTTAATTTTACCAGCGTAATCCTGTTCAAGTGCTTTTAACGCTAGCAAGTTATCTCCATAAATAAGTACATTATCGAAAAGGTCACTTCCCTCTTTTTTAACAGGGTTGTGAAAGGAACAGCTAGCATCCTCTAATAAAATCCTTGGTTCTAACCGAGTCTCAACTTCCTTACCTATCCAGGTCAATTCCATTTTCACTTTCTTACTCATCTTTACACCTCAATTGTTATACTAATTGCCACTTGATTAAAAATAAGTGCTTCTTGCTGACCTTCTGTTCAAGCTTCTTTTCAACGTCTTGAAACAGTATTTCCTTCTGACGATCAATTTCGTCCTGTGCTTCAAATAAATTGCGGCGTAATTCGCTGCGTTGCCTCTCGCGTTCACGAATCGTCTTGTTAATTTCGAGCTTCTCGGTAATCTGCCGCACTAGCCTTGCATCCTTTTGAAGCTGAGTGATTTCGGCATCCAGTTCTCTCAACTCAATCTCAAGTTTGTCTTTCAAGTCCTTAGACCACTTATCTAATCTCTCCAGCTCACGGTCAAGGAACTCATTCGTGCGCTCTTGTATGTCCCACAGAATCGCCGATTCCTGCTGGCGATTAATGTTGGTGATCTTTTCCGCTATAGGAGGGCTTATAAATGGTTCAATACCATGCATTTCGGTCTCACTCGCTGGGAGATCAAACAACTTCTCACATAGCTCTTGTTCCAGTTGATTACCACTAGAATCAATTGCAGAGAATATCAAATGCTCCTCATCCTCAGCAGCACTTACTTGTAATAAGTCCAGTGACAAGAAACCACTGCTACCGATCTTATTTTCAAGCAGGCTCACTTTACCCTCATAATCACTGTATCGGAAGGTGAGTATCTTCATTGGCAAAGGGCGACCTTTTGCTTGTTCAATCCACTGTTCAGCTAGTGGATGCCCTAAGCGATAGTGATGGACATGCTCATTCAACGAATTTTTCTTCGCGTGTGATATGAGCTGATACTTGTCCTTACCACTAGTTAATTCAAAGCTTAGCTGCTGCGAATTAAATAAAGCCTGCGAACTTCCTTCATAGACCGATAGCGCCCATAGATAGCGCTCCAACTTGTTCAATTGAAGGGTGGTCTGCTCATAGTGGGTTCTTAGTTTCTCACGTACTTCATCATCGAAGTTTTCGAGCAAGTTCTTTCTTGTTTCCTGCATCTTACACTGTATCTGTTCGTCAAGTTCCAACTGCAACTGATTGAAGGCATCTTGAATTTCTTCTGCAGAGCGGCAAGTTTGGTAAATCTGCTGAATTCTTTTTTCGAAATCCACACCTGACTCCAGCGACCCCAATACTTCATCAGACGAACCGAATACACCATCAAACAGGCTGAACTTCTGCGATAGTAATTCGAAAACCCTTTTATCCGCCGCATTCTTACGATTCAAGAAATTGATGACGACGACATCGTACTTCTGACCGTAACGATGGCATCTGCCTATTCGTTGTTCAATCCGTTGAGGGTTCCAAGGCAAATCATAATTGACGACAAGGCTACAGAATTGAAGGTTAATACCCTCCGCCGCTGATTCTGTTGCAATCATTATCGCAGCATTATTGCGAAAATACTCAACTAACGCCGCTCTCGTATCTGCTGACTTGGAACCCGTGACCTGATCATCATTTTGATGTTGTTCAAGCCAGTCCTGATAAATCTCCTTAATCTCTGGCGAGTTATTCGTACCGTTGAACATGACAATTTTGCCAGCATAACCGTTTTCTTCGAGCATTTCTTTCAAATATTGTTGTGTTCTTCTGGACTCTGTAAAGATAACCGCCTTGTCGTTTGCTCCAAGCTCACGAAGTTTGGCAAAACCATTCGCAAGGGCTACAAGCAGCGCTTTTCCTTTTTCATTCTCGGTAATAGAGGTTGCTAGTTCATAGTAAGCCAACAGTTCTTCTCGTTCGCGCATAAGCAACGCTCGTTCCTGCTTTGAAATGTCGCCTTCTTCGGATTGTTCGTCCTCGTCCGACCACTCTTCCACCGTGGCATCCAACTCATCAATATCATTATAAATGTTTTCAATCCCTTGTTCGCTTCCTTCTTCCTCCAACGAGGTCTCAAGCCTTCTTACTAGAGAAAGCAATGTATCGGAAATGGCAAAAGATGATGAAGCCAATATCTTGCGAACCACCAAGGTCATCAGATTTCGCTGACTTCGAGGCAAAGCTTGAATATCGTCCCTTTGGAGATACGAAGATACTTTCTCATACAACTCCCATTCCAATTCGCTCGAAGTAAATTCCTGAACAAGTGGAATCCTCTTCGTATAGGGAACGTATTCAGTCACCTGGCGACGGAGCGTCCGATGGCATACTGGACGAAGCCTATCCTTCAAGTCAAGGAAATCGAACTTGGTCATCTCTTTGGTTCCGCTTCCGAACTGCTTGCGGAACGTTGATTCATCACCGAATAACCTTGGGTCAATGAAGCTAACCAGACCGTATAACTCCATAAGCGAGTTCTGCAACGGCGTAGCGGTTAAAAGCACCTTGGGAGCGCCGTCTGTTGCATCCCGTAGTATTCTTGATATTTTATTTGTTTTCTTGTAGACATTGCGAAGACGGTGGGCTTCATCGATGATGATTAGATCCCATTGGGTTCGCTTAAGGTCAGCTGATTTATTGCGTGCGAACTGGTATGAAGTTATGACGACGTTATCCCTCTGCTCGAACGGGAAAGTTTGTCCTGCTTTCGCGAATTCATTGTAGTTCTTACTCTCGATGATAACGGATGGGATATAGAACTTCTCAATCAGTTCCCGATTCCATTGCTTGCGCAGCGGCGGGGGGACAATGACGAGAATTTTCCGTTTCCGTTCTGCCCATAGTTGACTAATAATCAATCCAGCTTCAATTGTTTTACCAAGACCGACCTCATCGGCGAGAATAGCCCCTCGTTCAAGCGGAGCGCGAAATGCGAACAAAGCTGCCTCCACCTGATGTGGGTTAAGGTCAACCGTTGCATTAATCAAAGACTGGTTCAATCGACCTACTGTATTGGAAGCATTCTGCTTGGTTAACTCATAAGCAAAGTATTGGCTATGATATGCCGTACTCATATAAAAACGCCACCCTGTATGGTTTCTATTCTAAATTATACAAGAATAGAAACTTATTCGACAGGATAGGTCTTGAATCCTTGTTTTGGAATAAAGATTGGAGAAAGCATTTCCAATTTGCAGGGGATTTGTGGTCTATTGTCGAACCTTGAAATAAAGCATTCACTAAGAAGGGGGCAGTTGTACGTGAACTACGAGAACGGTTCTATGTGGGCAAAATGGGACTTACACGTTCATACTCCGCATTCAATAATAGAACACTTTAGCGGATCAAATGAAGATGAAATATGGGAAAACTACATAAGGGACATAGAAAACTTGCCATCTGAGATAAAAGTTCTTGGAATCAACGACTATATCTTTATAGATGGTTACCGAAAGGTCAAACAATATAAGGATAATGGTCGTTTATCCAATATTGATTTATTGTTACCTGTCGTCGAGCTTAGACTAAACAGGTTTGGGGGAACCAAAAATAAACTCAGTCGTGTCAATTTCCATGTTATTTTTTCCGATAAGGTAGATCCAGATATTATTGAACAATGCTTTCTGAATGCACTTACAAGTAAATATGAACTCTCTCCTCAGGCAAGAGACAAACAAATACAATGGAACTCTGTTGTTAATCGAAGTTCACTTACTCAATTAGGTCAAATGATTAAATCGACAGTTCCAGAGGATCAGCTAATCCACTATAAAAGTGACTTAGAAGAAGGCTTTAATAATCTGAATTTAGACAAGGATAAGATCTTTGAAACTCTGCAGCAACATCATTTTCAGGGGAAGTATATTACAGCTGTCGGAAAAACAGAGTGGGCTGATATTAAGTGGAATGAGGGGTCCATTGCTGACAAGAAAAATATTATTAATGGTGTCGATTTAGTCTTTGTATCTTCATATTCCGCAGAAGACTACAAGAAAGCAGTCGCTTCACTTACAGAGGCTGGGGTTAATGATCGATTACTTGATTGTAGCGATTCACATTACAATTCTTCATCGACGGAGAAGGATAGATTAGGAAAGTGTTTCACTTGGCTCAAGGCGGATACTACTTTCCAAGGTTTAAAACAAGTTCTTAATGAATGGGAAGAGCGTGTTTATGTAGGTGATCTTCCTGAGAAGGTTGCATCGGTTCAAAATAAGAAAGGTAAATTTATAAAATCAATTTCAGTTAATAAAAAGAACAATAGTGTGGGTTGGTTTGACAATGAGACCATTCAATTGAACCACGATTTAGTTGCGGTTATTGGTAATAAGGGAAACGGCAAAAGTGCATTAGCAGACATCATTGGTCTGGTTGGAGGAACAAAGAATACAAATGAATTTTCTTTTTTAACAAAGGGTCGCTTTAGGCAAGGCTCCTTAGCAAAAAATTATGAGGCAGTACTGGAATGGGAAAACGGGGTGACTGAAAGTATTTCACTGGATGAGAATCCGCAAGATCATATACTAGAAAAGGTAAAATATCTTCCTCAACGTTACTTGGAAACGTTATGCAATGTGGAGGATGATAAGTTTGAAAACGAGTTAAAAAAAGTAATTTATTCTCATGTAGATGAAAAAGATAAACACAATAAGTCTTCCTTAAACGAGCTAATACAATATAAGAGCGAAACGATTAAAGATTCTATCCGAATCTTCTCTGAACAATTAAGTCATATTAACGAGCAATTAATTAATCTTGAAAAGAAAGCAACGCCAAATCATCTTTCGGGTGTTCAGGAACTCTTAAAAAACAAAGAGCAGGAATTTGAAGCGCATTTAAAACAAAAGCCAGAAGAAGTTTTGCCTCCTGACGCCAGTTCAAGCCTTAGTGAGGAGTTAGTCGGGTTATCTATCAGTGTTGATAATTATAAAAACTCTCTCCAAACCTTGAATGAAAAAATTGAAGCAAAGAAGTTAGAACATATCGGTGTGAAAGATAAGATCTCTTTGGTTCAACGACTTGAAGAGAAGATTAAAAATTTCGAGATGCAGTATACTTACTTTCATAGCAATTGTACTGAGGAATTAACTACATTCAATTTGAACATCGAAAATATTGTTTCTTTTAAAGTGGATTACTCTACTTTAAAAACAATTCAAACTGAATTAAACAAACAGGACACCCAACTTACAATAGACCTTGATAGATCTGACAGCAAAAATAGCTTACTCAAACAAAAGGAAGAGTTAGAATTAAAGATAAAAGAAAATCAGAACAAATTAGACGAGCCTACCCAGAAGTATCATCAGTATAAGAAATTGCTATCAGAATGGGAGCTTAAGCAGGTTGAGACAGTTGCTGAAATTACAAAGCTGAAAAATTATATTTCAACTCTTCAAAATGAGCTGAAAAATCAAATTATTGAATACAAGAAATTTCGATTGGCAAAGACAAAGGAAATATATTTGGAAATATTGAAAATCTCTGAGATATACTCCAGTCTATACAAACCAGTTCAAGAATTTATCGATACCCACTCATTAACTGACTCTGATTTTGAATTGAAGTTTGAAGTTTCTATTGATGGGAACTCAGTTTTAGATGGAATTTTAGACAAAATAAGTCAAGCTGTTAGAGGCAAGTTCTACGGATCAGAGGAAGGTAGAAGATATTTAAAATCAATTATTGAGGAAACAGATTTTAATGATGCCGATTCAACTATAGCGTTTACCGAGAACATCCTGAAAAATCTAATAAACGACCCATCACAGCCTGACTTAACGAATATTGAGATGCAGCTTAAGAAGAATGCAACAGTTTTAGATTTCTATCAATATCTGTTCTCACTTGAATATTTGAAACCTTTTTACAGTCTAAAACTAGGTGATAAGGAAATTACTAAGTTATCTCCAGGGGAAAAGGGCGCTTTGCTTTTGATTTTTTACCTGCTAGTGGATAATGATGATATTCCACTGATAATTGATCAGCCTGAGGAAAATTTGGACAACCAATCTGTATTTAAGATGCTTGTTCCTTGTATAAAGGAGGCTAAAAAAAGAAGACAAATAATAATGGTAACTCACAACCCTAATTTAGCTGTTGTTTGCGATGCAGAACAAATAATTCATGCGCAGATTGACAAAACAAACAACAACAGTATTAGCTATAAATCTGGTGCAATTGAAAATATTGAAATAAATAAATCTATCGTCGATATTCTAGAGGGTACGAAGCCAGCCTTTTCAAATAGGCAATCGAAATATTCATTATTTTAAAAAGCAAAGGCGAGGTGAGTTAGCCTCGCTTTTTACATGTAATAATTCCCAATTACTTTGTACTTTTTCTTAACGAGAAAATGCAGAGACCGTCGAGCGCTATTCTTAATGTTTATTCCAATATAGCTTCCTTTTTTCTTATCATAACTGATACAGTATGTATTTATCCCGTCCGATAAGAGATCAGATTCATAAATTTCATTATCATCTATATCCAGCAATTCAGTTGATTGAATAACATGAATTTCATCAAGGTCATAGCTATTTTCTAAATTCCCTCTAAAATGAATTGAAAGTTTCTTTCTTC
This sequence comes from Paenibacillus sp. FSL R5-0407, assembly GCF_038009185.1. Taxonomy (NCBI): domain Bacteria; kingdom Bacillati; phylum Bacillota; class Bacilli; order Caryophanales; family Paenibacillaceae; genus Paenibacillus; species Paenibacillus sp. FSL R5-0407. The sequence goes on from NZ_JBBPAX010000001.1 coordinate 3,772,755, forward strand.
TGAAATCAATAGATGTGACTTCGTATAATTTCTTATCAAAATCATCAATAGCTTTAAGCTTATATTCCCTCATTTGAACCCCTCCTTACTCTAAGGTATTCATCTTCTATCAGTACAATGATAGGAAATTGATACATTAGATTCGGAGTAATTGAAGGTTTATTGTCTATAATTTTACTAATAACTTTTTGATGTAGATGTTAAAGGAGGGATACAAATGGACGGTGAACATTGCATCACATTTGAACACCTGTTAGGGAAGTTGTTGCAAAGTGAACTATCACAATTAATCAACAAACTCCGACAACCTGCATTGACCACACGCAAGAAATACCTGACTATTAGTGAAGTATCTGAATTAACAGGTGTCGGGACGTATACCTTACGTCAATTAACATTTGCAAGGGCAATGCCACATCGGAAGCTTAAAGCACGTATTATTTTTGATCAAACCGAAATTACAGAGACAATTGAAAAGTATAAAAAATTAGGTTGGAACGACCCCGAAAATGAGTGGGATGTACCGAAAATTCAGCTTCAGATTGCTAGTTTGCATAAAAAGAAGGAGGAGACTCCCTTGATTGAAGATATTATTAGAAAGCTAATTAAAGAGGAACTGGAGAGTTTTTCAAAGGAGATTGCAAGTCTCACGAAAAAGGATAAAGAGCGATATTACGGAAGAACCGTTCTGACCATAAAAGAAGCAGCAGAACATTTTAGGACAAGCCCATCGACAATATATAGTTTGGTCAAAGATGAGGGAATGCCCCACTTAAAAATACAAAGTAGATTTTATGTTGTATTAGAAGAGGCTGAGGCATATCTTTGGAGAGAAACAGCAAAATCCTATGCAACAACTGGAAATGTTTATTGGCAGCGCATCTTACAAAGGCTTGATTGGGAAGAAACTGAACGAAATGAAGCGTATGGAAGAGCATTAAAACGACTAGAAGAAAGAACATACTAAAACAGTTAAGTCGCCTATTCAATTATGGAGGAGGCGACTTTTCTTGCATTAATAAGTCAGTTACTTTCACGTTCCAACAGTTTCGGGCAGTAAAACGCCAACAGTTTAGAATTTAAACCGTTGGACTGGGCTGAATTGATTGTGCTGAATTCTTGTTTCACCCTCACCCATATTAATATACTTGCGGACCATTTGAAGGTCAGCGTGACCTAGTATCCGTTGGAGAGTGAAGGGGTCGCCACCGTTTAAAATATAGTTCTTTGCAAAGTAATGGCGGAATGAGTGCGGGGATACACGACACCCTTCAATCCCCGCCTTATCCCGATAAGCAACCAGCCTTTTTCTGAAACTTGTTTTTAGGAATGGCGTGCCGTAGACACTTAGGAACAGTTCTTTGGCGTTGAACGCCTTTTTGTTTTCCTGCACCAGATTAAACAGAAGCTTACTGACCTTAGGGGAGAGAGGTATAAGCCTTCCAGTGCGGGTTTTGACGTTACTAGCTTGTAGATAAATAGTTGACGCTTGAAAGTCCAAATCGTCGCTTGTAAGTGCAGTGGCTTCCTGAATGCGAATGCCTGTATCTAACAGCAGCATAAGTAAGCAGTAATCACGATAACCCGTATAACACTTCGTATCTATAACTTTCAATAGTGCTTGTATTTGCTCTGTATTTAATAGCTTCAAGGTGTCTTTATCGGTTTTCATTAGCTTGATTTTCAAAGCGAGATTTTCTTGGAAATAGTCTTCATCAGCCAAGAATTTAAGGAAGCAACGCAATGTACGTACTCTTGTATTGATTGTAACTGGGGAAATCTTAAGTTCGGTTTTCATAAATTCAATATAAGCTCTGATTGTAGTGATATTAGGTTCGCTCGTTCAGAAAAGAAGTATGTTCGTTATTTTCAAGCCATGTGGTGAAGTATTGAAAATGACTGGTATGTTCTTTGAGCGTGCTATCACGCAATCCTTCGGCTCGTTTGGCGGTTATAAAGATAGCGTGGAGTTCTTTCAAGGTAATGTTTTGATTTGACTTGGAGCTTCCCTCACGGGACATAATCTGCTTCTTGCCACGAAACGATATTCTGGACATAAAAATAACCCTCCAATTGGTTTGTCGCCAACGGAGGGTTATCGCACATTTTGCCTCAAAATAGTCCAACAGTCTATCCCAAAATCACACTAGACTGTTGGGTGGCTTTCATGTTCTAAAAACCCGAAAAGCCTTGATTTATAAGGGTTGGCGCGCCCGATACGATTCGAACGTACGACCTGCAGTTTAGGAAACTGCAATCTTATCTATAAAGAATTTATCAATCATAATCTCTTGCTTCTGCTTTACCACTATTTGTGATACGGTTCCCCCCGATTTATCTTCACTGCCCGATAAATTTGCTCTACCAGCACCAGCCGCATGAGCTGATGGGGCAGCGTCATGCGCCCAAAAGACAGCCGCTGCTGCGCGCGGCTAATCACGGCATCGGCGAGCCCATGGCTCCCGCCGATCACAAACACGACATGGCTCGTCCCATACGTGCCGAGCCTGTCAATCGCAGCGGCGAGCTCTTCCGAGCTCCACAGCTCGCCGCCAACTTCCAGAGCGATGACATGAGCATCGCTCTTCACCAAACCCAAAATGCGCTCGCCCTCTCGCGCCTTCACCTGCAATACCTCCGCCTCACTCATCGTCTCCGGCGCCTTCTCGTCGGGTACCTCGATAACTTGGAACTTCACATACGGGCCCAGCCGCTTTGCGTACTCTGCAATGCCCTGCACCAAAAACTTCTCCTTCAACTTGCCGACCGCAATAATTTGAATAAACATCTCCGTATCCTCCATCTATCTATCGAATTTCCGCCATCTATGCAAAAAGGCCGCTTTCCCCCGCTCTGGTCGAGAAAACCGCCTCACCGAACTTTTCTATTCTCCGAAAGCATCGCACCCTGGCCAAAGCCCTCAGCACTTCCTCATTCGCAGCAAAGCATCAGCATTTTCTTTCTTCAAGGTCAGCATAAAACTCCACGCACCAAGCACCCAAACCTCACTTCAGCGCCTCGCTGCCAGCCCCGGACCCCGGGCTAAGCCCTAGCCGATGATCCACTCACTCCTATAACTAGCACAAGCAATCCCAAACAAAAACACACGTACCCATCCCATTTATCGCAGACGCGCATCTTCAGAATCACTCCCGATTCACGGCCACCGACCATTCCTGCCAGCCGGCACACGACCAAACCCGGCCTTCGTTTGAAATTCAGCAGCATGAAATCAGCCGTCCCCGAATCCCATAACGCCAAACCAAACAACCTTCCTTACACGATCAAAAATTTCGCCTCATGATCGCAATGCTCGCATTTCACCGGCGGTTCCCAATCGATGAACTTCGTGTGCTCCAAATCGACGACATCCGGGGCCTCCTCAAACTCATCCACAAACATATCGATCGCCAGCTCCACATGATCTTTGCAAACTACATACATACACCAAGCATCCTTTCCCTACCGCTCCCGCGGCGCGCTCCGTATTAACAGGTTGTCCTTTATCTGTTCTACCATACTCCGCCCCAAAAAGGAACCGCACAGATCACTTATAACCAAACAATCTGCCCCTCGTCGCCATTCCTTACCATTGTACCCGCTATCGCTTGCCGCCTCAATCAACCTTCCAAGCTAACCATTCGCCTATCCTTCACCCAATTGCCCCGCCTGCTCCGGCTCCACCGCCTCCGTCAGCGCCCGCTCCAGTTCATCGGCATGACGCGCCTTCTCCTCCGCCGACCACCCGAAATAGCCCGCCATATAAGCGATCACCGGCTCCTTCCACCTGCGCGCCCAAGCGATATCAAACAGCAACGAACCCGTTCTTCGGATAAAAAAGTCCCCCGGCGTCACCACCATCTCCTCATCCAGAGCGTACTTCAGTGGAACCGCCACCTCCAGCGGCAGCGCGTCAGACCCGGCCACAGGCCGTGCCTCCCCTTTAACAAAAGACTCTCCCCCGGCTTCAGCCTTCACTTCCGCCTCTTCTGCCACCGAACCACTCCGGCCCGTTTCTTCCACCTCCGACTTAACGGAACCGCTTCGCCCCTCTACCTCCGGCTCCGGCTTCACCGCGCTTTTTCCCAATCCCTTATTAGCCGTCCGCTGCATCTCGCTGGCGATCGCCATCAACTGGCCCGCGTTTGAGCCATACTTCATCGCCCATGCCGCGCCCAGCTCCCGCGGAAGGCCAAGCTCCTCGGCTTCTGTGCTCTTGGTCTGCACATATCCATAAAAATCCTCCCCGCCCCCCACATGCCCTCCCGATATGGGCAAATGCTTTGTCGTACAGGCATGGAAGCGGAGACCATGTTCACGCCCTAACTGGGCGGCTACCCGGTCAACGACCGTCTCGGCCATTTTACGGTAGCCCGTCAGCTTACCGCCCGCCATCGTAATCAGGCCGGAGTCCGACTGCCAGATCTCATCCCGGCGCGAAATCTCCGATGGCGATTTCCCTTCCTCATAGATCAAAGGCCGAACGCCCGCCCAGCTCGATTCCACGTCCACCGCCGTGATCCCAAGCGAAGGAAACATTCCGTTGATCGCATCGATCACATATTGGCGATCTTCCGCGTTCATGCGCGGATGGGCGATATCGCCTTGATACACCGTGTCCGTCGTACCGACGTAGGTCTTGCCCTCCCGTGGAATCGCAAAAATCATCCGCCCATCCGGCGTATCAAAATACACCGCCTGCCGCAAAGGAAACCGCCCCTGGTCGATCACCAGGTGCACGCCCTTGGTCAACTGCAGCATTTTGCCCTGCTTGGACCCATCCCATTCGCGCAGCGTGTCGACCCACGGTCCGGCGGCATTCACGACCTTCCGAGCCCGCAGCTCGTAAGTCTCACCGCCGATCCGATCCCGCACCGCTGCACCGACCACCCGGCCGTCCTCATAACGGAACTCGGTCGCCTTCGCATAATTGACCGCCATCGCCCCTTGCGCCACGGCGGCCTTCAACACCTCAATCGTCAGCCGCGCGTCGTCAGTGCGGTACTCGACATAGTAGCCGCCGCCGAGCAGCCCTTCGCGGCGCAGCAACGGCTCCTTCGCTAACGCGTCTTCCGCCGACAACATCGACCGCCGCTCGCCCCGTTTCACCCCGGCGAGCAGGTCGTACACCCGCAGGCCCACCGACGTGCTGAGCCTGCCAAACGTGCCGCCCTTGTAGATCGGCAGCAGCATCCATTCCGGTGTCGTCACATGCGGACCGTTCTCGTACACGATCGCACGCTCACGTCCGACCTCCGCCACCACCCCGATCTCGAGCTGCTTCAAGTATCGCAGCCCGCCATGCACCAGCTTCGTCGACCGGCTCGACGTCCCGGCCGCAAAATCCTGCATCTCCACCAGCCCGGCCCGCATCCCCCGCGCCGCCGCGTCCAGCACAATCCCGGCGCCTGTAATCCCCCCGCCGATCACCAGCAAATCCAGCGGCGCCTGCGTCATCGCCTGCAGCATACCCGCTCTACTCTTTCCCGCAAACAGAGAATTCATCACTAATCCTCTCCCTTCCCAAGAAGCCCCTGTACCATATCTTATGTATTTTATAAACACCATGACTCGACTTCCCTTGCATCGCTCTTTACTCTTTACTCCTTACTCTTTGCCCTTGCCCTTACTCTTTGCCCTTATGCCCTTATGCCCTTTGTTCTTTGTTCTTTGCTCTTTGCTCTTTATTCTTTGCTTTTTGCTTTTTGCTTTTTGCTTTTCACTCTTTGCCCTTTGCACTTTGCTCTTTGCTCTTTGCTCTTTGCTATTTTGCTTTACATCTATACTTAACTCTTTACCCTAACGCCTAACTCTTACACGCACTAGCCCCTGCTTACACGCCTAACAAGAGTCTTAATTCCCCCGGTAATGACGCCCCAAAGGCATCCCGAACACATCCCGAACTTCATTTGTCCGTGCTCCGAGGACAAAATCCAAAAGTGTCCACCCAAAAGGAGGACAAAACACATATACCTCGCCCGCCTCCATACAAAAAAAATCCCCTTACATTTCAGACGACGCGCTTATGCAACGACTGCTCATGTAAAAGGACCCTTGTTGGTTCATCTATTCTGTTTCTGTTTCTGTTTCTGTTTCTATTTCTCTTCAACCTCAGCATCTAATTCCGCTTCGGACGGTTTATCCGCAAGCTTAACGGTCACGGTTTGTGGCTTACCGTCCCGGTAGAAGGTAATCTCCATATCCTCGCCGATCTTCTTGTCCTCGTACATATATCTCCGCAGCTCCAGCGTGGAGCTGATCGGCTGCTTGTCGAGCTGAGTGATGACATCGTTCAGCTTCAAGCCCGCGTCCTTCGCAGGGCCATGAGCTTCCAGCACGATGATACCCTCGGTCACATGGCTCGGTAATTTCAGGTCCGTCCGCTGCTCCTCGGTCATTTCCGCATACGGATTGTTCAGATCCAGCGAATAAACGCCAAGATAAGGACGAACGACCTTGCCGTACAACATCAGATCGTCTACCGTCTTCATGACCTCGTTGACCGGAATCGCAAATCCGAGCCCTTCAACACCCGTATCGGCGATCTTCATCGTATTAATACCGATCAACCGGCCGTTCAGATCGACAAGCGCTCCGCCGCTGTTGCCTTCGTTAATGGCCGCGTCGGTCTGAATCACTTCCTGCTCCCAGTCATACACACCGTCCTGACTCAGCGAAATCGGAATCAGCCGGCTCGTGTAACTGACGATGCCTGAAGTAAGCGTGCCGCCCAGACCCAGCGGATTGCCGACCGCGATCACCGTCTCGCCGGGACGCAGCTTCTTGGAATCGCCCAGATCGATAACGGAGTTAATACCCTTGTCATCCACTTCCAGCACCGCAATGTCGTTGATGGAATCTTGGCCAATTACCGTGGCCTTCCGTGAGTCTCCGTCACTCGTCACCACTTCCAAATTGTCCGCACCCGAGATGACATGCGTATTGGTGATGATGTACGCCTTCCCTTTATCCTTTTTATAGATTACGCCTGAACCTAATGCAGCCTGCTTGGGGTCATCGGATAGCTCGCTGTGATTCAGGATGCTCACCACAGCTGGAGCCACCTTGGCCGCCGCTGTGCTGATCCGGTCAAAAGGATCGCCTTCCCCAAGCGCCGCGGCATTGCCGTTCGCGCCGGCGCGATTGGAGGCTGAGGGGAGCCCGGTAATCAAACTAAACAGCAGTACGGCGACTACCGCACTAAGGATGGAAGAAACCAGCGAGATCTGCAACGTGGACCAACCGTTCCTCCTGTTGTTGCCCTGCCAGCGCTGAGCGCTGTCCGAACTTCTGCGAAGCTGCCGTCTCGACACCTTTGTAGAGTAAAAATCATCATCAAACAATCCCATCCCGTTTCTCTCCCTCCATGGACTGCCCCGGTCCTGATGCTCCATTGGTCTGTATCCTTTATTACCCGGAAGCCGCTGCACAATTCACTCTATGCCGCGACGGCAAAGCCATATTCCCGTTCAACTCTTTACTATCTTAACGTAATGAAACGGCTGGATGTTGCCTACCATGAAAGATTTTTTCTTGCTGTTTTCATTCTGCAGGAATGTTTATGCCCATGCCGGACTACACTAATAATAAAGCGCTAGATTGATAGATTTATTCTACCATACCCGGAGGTTTCAGGTGCATTTTCCTTTTAGGGAATTTTCGGGAAATCGAGGCGCAATTCCCCTAATTTTTGTTGAATACAAAGGAGGCCCAATCCAGCATGAATTCACAATTTTCCACGCCGATGAATGAGGTTAATATGCTTGCAAAACTTGCGGATATGAAAGAAGAGCATTACCACCAGTTGGTAACGCTCAGCGCGATCATGGAACTATTGATTGAGAAAGGGATTCTTACCCGTCAAGAAATCGAACAAAAGGCCGCCGAGTTGGACCGGTTTATAACTCCGCCACCTTATCCCACGGTGTAGGTCGGTCATAGTACGTATCCCGCAGCTTGAACTCGCTGTCCTTATAGAAGCAGCCGCGGTCCTCCATAGAACCCCGTACGGCCATGCGGGCCAAATCCATCATGTTATGCTCACGGCTGAGGTGAGCCAGATACGTCCGCTTGATCCGCCCGTTCATCAGCTCACTGAGCAATTCGCCCGTGGCTTCATTGGACAAGTGGCCCATATCGCCGAGTATGCGCCGCTTGATATTCCAAGGATAGCGCCCCATGCGCAGCATCTCGATGTCGTGGTTTGCTTCCAACACCAGCACGTCGGAGTCCGCGATCGCCGCTTTGACCTTGTCGCTGGCATAGCCTAGGTCGGTGCAGACGCTCAGCTTTTCCTTGCCGTCATAGAAGCAGTAGCCCACCGGCTCCGCCGCATCGTGCGAGATCGCGAACGATTCCACTCGAAGCGATCCGAAATCCCGTGCCTCGCCTGTGCCCAGTACGCGGCGGTTCTCGTCCGGGATCTGGCCGACCGCTTTTTCCATCGCGCTCCATGTCTTCTCGTTGGCATACACGGGCAGATTATATTTTCTCGCCACCGCTCCGAGACCTTTAATATGATCCGAATGCTCATGCGTCACCAGAATGCCGCTCAATTCCTGACCCGATACTTCACGCTCCGACAGCAGCTCGTCAATCCGGCGGCAGCTGAAGCCGGCGTCGATCATCAGCGTCGTTTCCCCATTGGCCACTACCGTCGCATTCCCCGTCGACCCGCTCGACAACACCGTAAATCTCAATCCCATGATTCGCACTACTCCTTTGTTTTCTCTGTGTTCGGACTAATTACGTCCCCACTGATGCCTTGTACATAATACTCCTTGCCGCTTTCCAAAATAAACCTCCACGCCGGGGCCGCCGGCAGATGCGCGTCCGAGTTGAACACTTCCCCGTAATAACCCAGCTCGATTTCCGTCACGACCGAGCCTTCCGGCAGGAAGTTCTCGATTAAATTCCCAAGTGCCTTGGATGCGGACAGCACCCGCTGTTTCTTCTCGCCTTCCGAGCCGCCGATTTCGATGACTTGCTCCCGGTAGGAAATGATCTTCTGATTGCTGTAGTATAGCTTCAGCTCAATCTTGAACAGCGGCCATTTTCCGTCGACCAGCGGATGAAGCATCATGAATTCCCCCGCCCGGCTTGCCGCCTCGTCATAACGGTAATCCCCGATATTCGGCAGGCTTGTCTTCAGCGCATTCGCCAATTCCTTCGGCGTATAAATCAGCTTACTGTCCACCGGAACCGGCAGGTCAACCAGCTCCCCGCCCTGTTCGCCGCCATTTACGAAGCGGTAAGATATTTTTGACAGCTCCGGCGTCTCGGTCGGAATTTTAGCCAACACCCGGATCCGTTTATCGTCCATTGATTTCTGAATACTGCTCTCCAGGGAGGTGAAATCCGGATTGGAATCCGCCTGCTCCTGCAAGTCATTCCACAGCTGATAACCCAGCACCAGATTTAGCAGCAAAAATGCGTAAATCAGCACGTTTTTTGCCCGGCCCCAATCCATGTTCTCACCTCCGAATGGTTCTATTGGTTCAAAACAGCATGCGTGTAGCTCCGTTTTTGAGCTCGACTGCCCAGATCGGCTTCAATTGCAATCCTTCTTTGGAGAGCGAAGGAAGGTACGCCGGATACAAGCTGACGATTTCTGACTCTTTCTCCAGTCTGGCAAGCTGCTCGCGTAATTCGTCCCCGCTGGACAGCTCAACCATCGTTTTCTCCCAGAACTCGCCGGTGGAGTAGATCAGCGAGCGCTCGTAGCCCGTAATGGTGCCCATCCGCATCTCCAGCGTAATCTCTCCATAGTGGAACGACGAGATATCGATAATCGGAAAAGCGCCGAACTGTCCTTCCCCGTAATATTGCTGAAACACTACGGTATGTTCTTCTCCGCCCGTGTCCGCAGTCTTCTTCAGCCGGTATTGGCCGTTCCATCCGCCGTGCTGATTGACAAAGTCAACGCCGGACAGTACGTTCCGCCCCGGATTGTTCTCGCCCGCCGCCGGTGCGGCCGGGTCGGTATAATTGATCCAGTTCCGGTCCTGCCGTACCTGCAAGCTCCGCTTACTGTCCGTATAAATCTCGGAGCCGTCTTTTTCGCGGATATACCGGGTGATACTCGGATCAGAGAATAAGCTGCTCTGCATCTGATCCGTGGAAAAAAGGCCTATCTCCAACCCCGTCTCCACCATGCGGACCGGCTTCTCGGGAATGTAATACCCGTTGACCAGGGTGTAAGGCACCCAATCCTTGCCGAAATCGACCTGTTGCCGGACATCCTGCACCGTCAAATCGGCTTTGGTCGCTTCATACACGACATCGCCCTGCGAGCTGAAAAAGAACACCCGCACCTGATCCTCATTTTCGGAATTGTATATCAGCACCCGGCTGATGCTTTCCCCTTCGAACAGCGGATCAGGAGCGATCTGCATCACCTTTTGCAGCAACGCCACCGGCATCCCGTCGCCGAACTGCAGCTCTATCCCCGTATGGCGGCTGCGGATCTCGGTCCAATTGATGTTTTCCACTCCATAGCGCTGGAATCCATCGAACTGCCGTCCTTTCAGCCGGGAATAGATCAAGTTATAGAAAGCCGAGTCCGGATAAAATACCGTGTGCCGGTCCTCGCCCAAATGCACGGCAATCTGGGACGGAAACAGCATGTCTTCGGCCTCCGCACTCTGCCCCATATTCTCTGTCTTGATATAGTCGCTTTCGGTTTTGACGACCGGGTCGCTGCCCGGCAGCCGATAGATGAGAAAGTAGCTCTGCACCAGGCTGCATAGAACCAGAAGTGCGAGCATCAGCGATTTTACCCGTTCCTTCACTGACCGTCGCCTCCTTGTTCATGCCGCGGCAGCATAAAGGTCACCTTGGTGCCTTTGCCCAAATCCGACTGTAAAGAGATCGTCCCGCCATGCGCTTTAACAATTTCCCGGGCAATGGATAGGCCAAGGCCTGTCCCGCCCATATTCCGCGAACGAGCCTTGTCGACCCGGTAAAAACGTTCGAAAATCCGGTCCAGGTCCTTCTTCGGGATTCCGATCCCGTCATCCTGTACCGAAATCGCCAGCGCGCCGTCATCGGTCAACCTGGCCTCGATAGCGATCGTGCCGCCCTCCGGCGTATATTTCATCGCATTGGAGATCAGATTGTCCAGTACCTGGTCGATTTGATCTCGGTCCACCCAGGCGGAGCCTACGCCGTTGCCGACGAAAAACGTTGGCTTGATGCCTTTTTCCTGCATCTGAAAAGAAAACCGGTCCGTCACCTCTTCCAGCATCTCCATCACGGAGACCGGCTGCTTACGCAGCTGCGCTTCCTTGGAGTCTAACCGCGACAGATGCAGCAGATCGGTGACGAGGCGGATCATTCGCTCGGTCTGGTTCTGGATGACGGAGGCAAATTTCGGACCCAATTCCGGGTCCTCCATAGCACCGTCCTCCAGCGCTTCAGTATAGCTCTTGATCGTAGTCAACGGCGTGCGAAGCTCATGCGATACATTCGCCACAAACTCCCGCCGGGACGCTTCCAGCTGCTCCTGTTCCGTAACGTCCTGGAGCACCGCGATCGTCCCGACAATCCCGATTTCCCGCCGGTGGATCGGGGTAAATGTGACGCGGATCAGGAAGGTGTCCCCCTCCGGCGTTTCGTTCTCCAGGATCGTGGAATGCATCGTCCCCTGCTTCAAGATCTCGCGTTCTTCCGGGGTCAGATGCAGCAGCGAGATGATGTCGGTACCTCCATCCAATTCCCCATTGATCCGGAGCATTTCGCTCGCCCGGCGATTCATCAGAATGACCGTCCCGGTATCATCGGTAGCGATAACGCCGTCGCTCATATTGGTGAGAATCGAAGCCAGCTTCTCCTTCTCCTCTTCATTCTGCGCCAGCGCGTCGCGAAGACGGCTTGTCATATAGTTAAAAGCTTTGCTAAGCTGCCCGATCTCGTCATTGCCGAGCACCGGCATCTTCTGGTGGAACTCGCCTTCCGCCACCGCCGTCGCCCGCCGGGTCAACTCCTTGATCGGCGAAGTGATCGTGTGCGCCAGAATGACGCCCAGCACCGCCGTCAAACCGAGCGCCAGCAATATTCCCGAAATAAAAATATTATTAATCCGCTCCATCGTATCGTACAGCTCGTTCATCGAGGCGGCGATGTAGATCGCACCTACGATTTTGCCATCGTTGACGACCGGCTTGGCCACGACTTTCTTGCGGATATTATCTTCGTCAATAATGTATTCCTCGTTGTCCCGGATCCCTTGCAAGGCCCGGTTGACTACGGTCTGCGTATTCTTCGTGCCGACATAATCGGCATGCGACGGTTTGGACGTCGTAAGCACCTTGCCGCTGGCGTCCAGCACCTGTATTTCCGCACCGTTGATGTTGAACAGATTGTTCACCAGCACGCGCAGGTTCTCCAGCGATTCTTCCGCCGAATCCCCGGTCACCCCTAGGTTCTGTGCCGCCAGCACGGAGAGCAGCTCCGCACGTTCCTGCAATTCCTTCGTGAAATTGCTCGTCAGCGACGTTTTCATCGCGCTCACGAAATAGACCCCGATCAGCTGCATCGCGATCAGGATCAGCAGCACATAGATGATGATCAGCTTTGCCTGGATGGTGCGGAAAAAGGAGGGCAGCTTCATGCTAGAACCCACCCGCCTTGGAGCTTCGCATCATATAGCCGAGGCCGCGCCGGGTCAAAATGTATTCCGGCTTGCTCGGGTCCTTCTCGATTTTCTCGCGTAACCGGCGAATGGTCACGTCGACCGTCCGCACGTCCCCAAAATATTCGAACCCCCACACCGCTTGCAGCAGGTGCTCCCGGGTCATGACCTTCCCGGCATTCTTCACCAGATAATGAACCAGCTCAAATTCCCGGTGGGTCAGATCAAGCGGGTCCCCATTTTTCGAAGCCGTATACGTATCGGTATCAATAAAAAGTTCAAACAAACTGATGCCCTGCCGTTCCTCAGGCCCTTCCTGCGCGACAGGCTTCTGCTGCCTGCGCATTTGCGCCTTCACCCGGGCCAGCAGCTCGCGCGTGCTGAACGGTTTGGTAACATAGTCATCCGCGCCGAACTCGAGACCCAGCACCTTGTCGATCTCTCCGTCCTTGGCTGTCAGCATAATGATCGGGGTTTGCAGCTTGGCCCTAACATCCCTGCAGACGTCCATGCCGTCCTTGCCGGGCAGCATCAGGTCAAGCAGGATCAAGTCCGGCTGCTCCGAATACGCCAGCTCCACCGCTTCGATCCCGTCAAAAGCGAGAATGACTTCATAGCCCTCTTTTTCCAGATTAAATTTCAAAATATCCGCGATGGGCCGTTCATCGTCAACGACCAGAATTTTACCTTGCATGCTTTATGTTCACCCCAAACTTTCAGGCCTTGGCCGAATCTTACTCTATCTTACCATACCTGGCCCCGCCCTACATAACCTCAATAGATTTGGCTATAGGGAATTTCAGAGAGATTTAGTATCCATTATTGAATTCTGTCCAAATCAAAAACCCGGCCTAAGGCCGGGTTCGTTCATGTAATGCAACCTAATTATGGTTTACAGATACTTCGACGGGTTTTGGACACTTCCGTTCTTGTGAATTTCGAAGTGAAGATGCGTTCCTGTCGAACGGCCGGTGTTACCCATGACGCCAATTTTGGTACCTTTCTCGACGACATCGCCCTTCTTCACACTGATTTTGCTCAAGTGTCCGTACAATGTTTCGTATCCGTTCTTGTGATTGATGATGATGCAATTGCCGTAACCGGACTTGGTTCCAGCAAAGGTGACTACACCATCATCGGAGGCAAGAATGTTACGGCTGGAGGAGACCATATCGAGGCCTTTATGCGTTTTGCCCCAACGTTTGCCGTAACTGCTGGTCAAGGTCGCTCCGGATACAGGCCAGGCAAAATCACCCGAGCCTTCGCCCAGCACAACTTTGGTGCCTTTGACCACAATTTTCGGCTGCGACTCTTTGACGACCTCTTGTCCGAGCCACTCTTCTGCCACAACCTCGCCGTTCTCCTTCGTCAAGCGGTACTTCATCGTCTTAAGTCCGCTCTCGCCCAAGGAGATTACCTTGGACTGACCGGACCTCATGTCCGCGCTCTTGCGAACGATGACTTGAGGTTCCGTCACGATTTGCTCGGATACGCGTTCCACCGTTTTTACCGTCAACGCCGGCTGTACGGCATTGATCTTCAGCTCCGTGCCGATTTGCAGCGTCAATTCCTTCACGCCCGGATTGTTGCTGAACAGTTCCTTTTGGGTAATACCGAAACGGGCCGCAATGGAAGAGATCGTGTCCCCTTCCCGGACCGCATACGTAATAGCAGCTTCGTCACCCTCCAAAATACGGGCCACCGCTTCATTCACGTCCAGAACCTTGTTCGGGTCCGTATCGATGGTCTCAGTGGCGACATCTTCTTTAATGTCTACCGATTCCAGCATAGGATCCGATTCCTTTGCCGTATTTGCGGAAGTCTGCTGCTGTTGGAGTCCGCCGGTCTTCTTCACCTTGGATGCAAAAGTCGTCGAGGCCGAGGCCGCCACGGCCTTCGCTTGCGGGGCGTACTTGCCTTTAATTTGCTCCAGTACGGCATCGGCCGTAGCCTGATCCTTGACGATACCGATCGTTTTGCCGTCAACCTTCAGCTCTATGCCTTTGGCGTATCCCGTAAGCATGCCGCTGAGCGTGTTCAACGTCTCATCGTCACTTACCTTTGCCTTATACGCTTTTTCCTCAACCGTAGTGATACCTTCGGTATGTACCGCCATCTCTACCTGCGGGTATTTTTCGTTATATTCTTGCTCCTTTTGTTTGAAAAGAGCCTGCAATTGTTCCTCATTAGCGATCGTTCCAACTTCTTTGCCTGCGACGTAAACCCGATAGTAGGACACCATATTGGCCTCCACATACTGCTGCCCCGCCAGATAGATCCCGCCTGCAGCTACCAGGGCTGCAATCGCGCTTATGGCGATCATACGTGGTTTAGACCGGCGGCTTCCACCCTTACCTTCGTTTTCCGTGTGTAGTTCGGACATCTCTTGATCGTTTTCCGGACGGCCGTGATTCATCGTCTGCGCCGGGTTCTGACCCTTGCGCCACAGCTGCCAACGTATCCCCCTGAAACCTCTCATGCTGATCTCCTTTTCCCATTCGACTAAATACGACATAAAATGGTTTCAAAATTTTAACCTTTTACCGCTATTGTTTACTTTAACATAGCCAGGTTAATGATTTCAACCAATGCCAAAAACGCCCAGAACCCCCTTGTGGCAAAGGTTCAAGGCGTTTTATCGACTTTTCCGGGTTAAGGTATATTTTAACAATCCTGTGAATGTCATCGCTTTACTGTAATAAAAATAGAAGTTATTTAGCTGTTTAGAATCTTCATCATCTTACTGTATTCCGTCTTGTCCAGGTATTTGGATAAAATTTGCTCAATTTCAATCATCTCCGATTCCGTCAGCCCTTCCTCCATGGCCTCCGTCATCTTCTGCATTTCAGCCTGCGGCAGCTTCGACATCAAAATAGCGAATACTTCTTCCTTATCCTTATCCGAAAGTTCGTCTTTCTTGGCCACCATTTCGTCCGGGGTCACCACTACCTGCTGGTCCTGGCCAAGGGCTTCCTGGCTACCGGATGATCCAGAGTTCGAGGAGATGCCTCCCATCACGGATAAGGCGTCCTCAGGGGCTTCCTCCCCGCCGGAGCCGCCGGTCTGAGCGTCTGCATCCTTCTGGCCGCCGTCGGGAATACCGGCAACACCGGTTGATCCATCGGTGCCTTCACTCCCTTTGCCAGCTTCAAATCCGGAAGTTCCATTATTGGCTCCATTAGCTCCAGTTCCGGCTCTCCCGGAGCCCCCCTCCGAGTCGTCCATCCCTCTGGATCCGCCAGTCCCTCCGGTTGCACTAGTTCCGTCGGTGTCACCAATTCCACTAGTTACGTCGGTCCCTCCGCCTTCCGCCTCTTTTTTGTCCTTATCATCTCCTCCAAACCCAAACATCCCCTTCATCATTCCGCCCAGGGTAGGCGCCTTACCCGCAATAGGCAAATTATAGCTTCCAAGCAGCGACTGTATATACGTATTCACCACGTAACCCGTGGTCATCACCGTCAGCATACTTACCGTAACTACCGTTATAACCAGCTTCGCCAGCCATCCGATCCATTTCATGCGGCTTCCTCCTTCTGCCTGCCGGCCAGGCCGGCAATCTATTCTCCTAATTTCCAGTATGGACGCAGAAAGGAAGTTTCAACCTCATGAAATAGAATCGCCATACAAGTAGTGGATCGGGTGTGGATCGGGTGTGGGTGTGAAAGTGGTGGGGGCGAATGTGGTGGATGCCCGAATGTGAGTGCGGGTGCGAGGTGGGGGTGGATATGGTCGATGCGAGTGCGAGTTCGAGTGCGGATGTGGGTGTTGGTATGGATGTGGATGTGGTAGATGCGAATGTGAGTGCGGGTGCGGATGTGAGTGCGGGTGCGGATGTGAATGGGGATGGGTGTGAATGGAGATTTGGGTTTGGGTTTGGGTTTGGGTTTGGGTTTGGGTTTGGGTTTGGGTTTGGGTTTGGGTTTGGGTTTGGGTTTGGGTTTGGGTTTGGGTACGGCTACGGCTACGGTTGCGAATGTAATCCCTAAATATAAAGTAACTGTAAAACCTACATCTATTTCTCTTCTTTCTTCGAATTCACAACAAATAAATGGAAAACATACATCTAATTTCCTCCTTTTCGGCTAGTAGAAGCAAAAGGAGCGAAATTAACTGCAGGTTTTACATCTAAATGCCCCAATTAGCCCGATTCTCCAAAATTAGATGCAGGTTCTACAGCTAATTTTCCCCTCCTAGTAACTCTGCCAGACTCGCACCACCCATCAAGCTACCATCCATCAAGCTAAACCATCCATCATGCCAATATCCATCATGCCGACACCACCAAGCTTATCCAAAAATACAAAAACCGCCCCAGGGAATTTAATCCCTGAGGCGGTTCTAACTACCTTACTCGTAGATCGGCAGTACTTGGTTAGTCTGGCTGCGGTTGCGGCCAACCGAGAAGATGGCGATTGGAATGCCTGTCAACTCGGATACGCGCTTCACGTAATTGCGGGTCGTTTCAGGCAGATCTTCCAGCGTCTTCGCGCCGCTGATATCTTCGGACCAGCCCGGAAGCTCCTCGTAGATCGCTTCGCACTCGGCGAGCATTTTCAGGCTGGCCGGATAATGCGTGATCACTTCGCCCCGGTATTTATAGCCGGTGCAGATCTTGACCGTCTTCAAACCGGTCAATACGTCCAGCGAGTTCAGCGAGAGGCCGGTCAACCCGCTGACGCGGCGAGCATGACGGACCACGACGCTGTCGAACCAGCCAACGCGGCGCGGACGCCCTGTAACCGTGCCGTACTCATGGCCGGTTTCCCGAATGAAATCACCGATTTCATCGTGCAGTTCCGTCGGGAACGGTCCGTCGCCGACACGTGTCGTATACGACTTCGCTACCCCGATGACCTGATCGATCTTCGAAGGTCCCACACCGGACCCGATGCACACGCCGCCAGCCGACGGGTTGGAGGACGTTACAAACGGATAAGTCCCTTGGTCGATGTCCAGCATGACGCCTTGCGCGCCTTCGAACAGAACCTTTTGCTTCGCATCGATCGCATCGTTAAGCACGACTGAAGTATCCGTGACGTACGGACGAAGAACTTCCGCATACTCCAGGTATTGCTTCAGAATCTCTTCCACATCCAGCGGCTCCGAACCGTAAACTTGCTGAATGACATGGTTCTTCTCGTTCATCAAATGGCGCAGCTTCAGCTCGAACTCTTCCGCATCCATCAGATCCGCGATCCGGATGCCGCTGCGAGCCGCTTTATCCATATAAGCCGGGCCGATCCCTTTACGGGTTGTTCCAATTTTGTTCGGTCCCTTACGATCTTCCTCCAGCGCATCCAGCACCATGTGATAAGGCATGATGACATGCGCACGGTCGCTGATGACCAGATTCTTCGTACTGAAGCCATTTTCGTGAATATAGTTGATTTCTTGAATCAGCGCGGCCGGATTTACAACCATGCCGTTACCGATAACACACTTCTTATCCGAATAAAACACGCCCGATGGGATCAGGCTGAGTTTGTACTTCTTGCCGTCGATAAGAATGGTGTGACCGGCGTTGTTGCCGCCTTGATAACGGGCCACCACTTCGGCGCTCTCCGCCAGATAATCCGTGATTTTACCTTTACCTTCGTCTCCCCATTGGGTACCTACAACGACTACCGTTGACATGTACATTCCCCCGCCTGGTGCCCTCGCACCTGTATTTGAACAATTCATAGACATACGCGACAAAGCCATTTACTGCTCTAAAGCAGCAATATCAGTTTACCAGTCCCCATTTTTAAAGTCAAATTAAAAACGAACAATCACACAGTCACCTGCATGATTGTTCGGAAATGGATGAATAATGGCTATAAACCTGAACTTAAAACAAGCAGAATATGCATCGCTTCCGTCAAATTAGCTTACCCGGCAAAAGCGTCCATATGCGCACGCTCGTAATTCGCGAACTTGTTAAAGTTCTTCAGGAAGACCAGCTCGACGGTCCCGACCGGTCCATTCCGCTGTTTGGCGATAATAATCTCGATGATATTCTTCTTCTCGGTTTCCTGGTTGTAGTAGTCGTCCCGGTAAAGGAACGCTACGATATCGGCATCCTGCTCGATCGAACCGGATTCCCGAAGGTCGGACATCATCGGACGTTTATCCTGCCGCTGCTCAACGCCCCGGCTGAGCTGGGACAGAGCAATTACCGGCACTTCCAATTCACGGGCAATCTGTTTAAGCGTACGGGAAATTTCCGATACTTCCTGCTGCCGGTTCTCGCCCGGCTTCCCGCGTCCGTGAATCAGCTGAAGGTAATCGATGAGGATCATGCCTAGCCCTCTCTCCTTCTTCAGCCGCCGGCATTTTGCCCGGATATCGGCCACGGTCACGCCCGGCGTATCGTCAATGTAGATTTCCGCCTCGGACAAAGCCGCAATCCCCATCGTCAGCTTCGCCCAATCGTCATCGTTCTTAAAGTCACCCGTCCGCATAATTCCCGCGTCGAGATTCGCTTCGGCGCAGATCATCCGCTGCACCAACTGGGCGGCGGACATCTCCAGGCTGAAGATCGCGACGGTTTCTTTGGCGCGGACCGCCACATTTTGCGCGATATTCAGTGCGAAGGCGGTTTTACCTACGGATGGACGGGCCGCCACGATGATGAGATCGTTCCGTTGAAAACCGGCCGTCATCTTATCAAGATCGACGAAGCCGGAAGGGATTCCGGTCGTATTCCCGCGATTCTGATGCAGCTGCTCAACGCGTTCGAACACTTCCATAACCACGTCGCGAATGGCAATAAATCCGCTGCCGGAACGGCGGTTCGAAATTTCAAGAATGCGCCGCTCGGCATCGCTTAGCATGCCGGAGACATCCTCTCCGCCGGTATATCCATCGCTGACGATCTGGGTCGCGGTCCGGATCAAACGACGCAGCATCGACTTCTCTTCGATAATGCGCGCGTAATAATCCACGTTCGCCGCCGTAGGCACCGCATGCGCCAGCTTGGCCAAATAGCTGACCCCGCCGGTCTCCTCCAGTTCGCCCCGGTCCTGCAAACGAGAGGTCAGTGTAACCAGGTCAATCGGCTGCCCTTCCTCGCCGAGCTGAACCATCGCTTCATAGATCAACTGATGGGGCTTGTCGTAGAAATCATCGGTACGGACCCGCTCCATCGCCGTAATAAGCGCTTCGGATTGCAGCAGAATCGCTCCGAGTACCGCCTGCTCGGCCTCTAGATTCTGCGGGGGAATCCGATCGTAAAATATATCGCCGCTCATGTTACTCCTCCGTAACCTGAACCTTGAACGTCGCCTTTACTTCAGGATGAAGCTTAACCGGTACCTGGGTCACGCCCAGCGTACGGATTGGATCGTGCATTTCAATTTTGCGCTTGTCGATCTTCACGCCGGCTTTCTCCAGCGCTTCAGCCACCTGCTTGCTCGTAATCGCTCCGAACAAACGGCCGCCTTCCCCGGCTTTCGCCTTCAGCGTAACCGTCATTTCTTCGAGCTTCTTGCCCAGCGCTTGCGCTTCTTCCTTTTCCTTCTCCTTACGCTTCACTTCAGCCGCCGTTTGATTCTCCAGCGTCTTCACATTGCCGTCAGTAGCCGGACGAACCAGTCCGCGAGGCATCAGAAAATTTTGAGCGTAGCCTTCGGATACCTCTTTGATTTCCCCTTTTTTCCCTTGACCCTTAACGTCCTTCAAAAAGATTACCTTCATTCGAATAACCCCTCTTCCTTATCTATTTCCTCCAGCACGGCCAGCAAACGTTGCTCCGCCTCCGCCTGGGTGCCTTCCAGTTGTACCGCGGCGTTCGTCAAATGCCCCCCGCCGCCAAGCCGTTCCATGACTACCTGTACGTTCATGCTGCCTAAGGACCGGGCGCTGATGCCGATCAGTCCGTCAGGCCGCTCGCTGATGACGAACGAAGCCAGCACGTTCGTCATATTCAGCAGCGTGTCCGCCACTTGAGCGATCAGCAGCTGCGGAATTTTATGGTCTTCCTCCGTCACCGCCAGCGCGATATGCCCATAAATCATCCGGGCATGCTTGATGATGTCGGCCTTGGCGATGTACTCCTGAAGGTCTTCCTTCAGGAGCCGCTGCACCATGGCCGTATCCGCCCCCATCCGGCGGAGGAAGGCGGCCGCTTCAAACGTCCGCGACCCGGTATGCAGCGCAAAATGCTTTGTATCGATTGTAATCCCTGCCAGCAGCGTCGTCGCTTCCAGCGGGCTGAGCTCCACCTTCTCGTGAATATACTGCAGCAGCTCGGTGACGAGCTCGCAGGCCGAAGAGGCATAAGGCTCCAGATAAACCAGCACCGCGTCGTTGATAAACTCCTCGCCGCGGCGGTGATGATCCACCACCACGACCCGCCGGGCGACCTCCACCAGCCGAGGCTCCATCGTAATCGACGCCTTATGGGTGTCGACAACCACGAGCAGCGTGTGCGGGGTCATCATACCGAGCGCCTGCTCCGGCGAGATGAAGCGGCGCGCCAGCGCCTCTTCTTTGTCGACGCGCTCCATCAGGCGCTCGATACCCGGGTTGGGGCCATCCAGCACGATGTGCGCCTCGACCTTGTACATATCGGCGGCCTTCATCACACCGATGGAGGCGCCGATCACGTCAAGGTCAGGCATGTGATGGCCCATGATGATGACGCGGTCGCTCTCCTGCATCAAATCGCGCAGCGCATGCGCGATGACCCTGGCGCGGACCCGCGTCCGCTTCTCTACGGCGCCCGTTTTGCCGCCGTAGAAGGACAACCGCTGACCGGCCTTCACCGCGGCCTGGTCGCCCCCGCGCCCGAGCGCCATGTCCAGACTCGACTGGGCCAGTTCGCCCAGCTCGCTGAAGCGCTCGGTGCCGAAGGCGAGGCCGATGCTCAGCGTCATCGGCACCTTGAGGTCCGCGGTCATCTCGCGGACCTCGTCCAGGATCACGAACCGGCTTTGCTCCAGTTCGTTCAGCGATCTCTGATTCAGCATCATCAGATATCGCTCGGAGGACAAGCGCCGCAAATAAATGCGATGCTGCTTGGCCCATTCCGTGATAACCGATGCCACGCGGGCGATCAGAGCGGTCCGCTGCTGGTCGTCCATGCCTTGCGCGGCTTCGTCCAGATTGTCCAGCATCACGATGCCGAGCGCGGCGCGTTCATTCTCATAGCGTTCGCGCAGCATCGCCAGCTCTGTCATGTCATGCATATAAATCAGCCGCTCATCGTGATCGATGGTCAACTCGTAGTAGCGTTCGTTCGCCACGACTTCTACCGTGGATTTGCCGATTTTGTTGTCCTTCTTGTCCCGAGCCGGCTGCGGCAGCGGAGGCAAAAGCTCGGCCAATGACGAGCCTACTACCGTTTCCCGGCCGAACATCCCGCCGACAAAACGGTTGTGCCATTCTACCACCCGGTCTTCGCTATAAAGCATAATCCCGAACGGCAAACGCCCGATAGCTTCTCCTTCGACGCGTTTGATCCGGTACGTCAAATCCGTCACGTACTTAACCAGATCCCTGCGGAAGCGCCGTTCCGCCTGCAGCATGACGTAAGCCAGCACGCAGACCAGACACAAACTGACCAATCCAAGGATCCAATTATAGTAGGAGACGAATATAATGAGCATCAGCTGGAGCATGAACATCCAAACGGTCTGATAACCGTGCCAGCGCTTTTGCAGTAAACTAGGCATGCCTTCTCACCCTATCGTCTTGGTCTTGTAAGCATCTCACGCAGTGGAAACGCGATGTCCAAAATTCCGACAATGCGCAGCGGCGGAATAAATAACATTGCCACCACAAGAAGTACCGGGATCGCCGGATTCCATTTCCGGTGGTAAGCTGCGAAGAAGAACAGACTTGCCGACTGAATCATGAATAAAAACTGCAGGAGCGGCATCATATTTAGCAATATCGTTCCCATGAAGCCTTGATGAACCGCCTCACCGCCGAACATTTGAATCAGCAGGCCGATCAGATAGTACCAGATCAGCGATCTTGGCAGCCGCCAGTCGCGGACTGGAGGAAGCTTCGGCACAATATGACCCATACTGCCCAGCGTAGGACGGGCAATCGCATGAGCGATAGCCGTAATGACCAGAGCGCAGACGATCATGGTGAACGGAATCAGGCGTACCGTCAGGCTGGATACCTGTTGGCTCAACTCCGGAGACCAGACCACTCCGCTGGATAGCGGACTGTCCGCAACATTTTGCAGCGGTGCCATCGCCGTATTGAGCATTTCCTCAATGGCCACAGCCAGATTAAATTGAAAGAACACCGTGCTGACCAGCAGCACCATCAGGAACAGGGCCATTACTGTACCTGCTCCCGTCAGGATGGTCCGGATGGCGGACGCTCTTTTTTTATACAGATGTCCCATTACGATTCCGGGAATTAAAAAATAAGCAGCCTGCAGCCATATCATCGGTCCGAAAATCAAAGCACTGATGATCCAGACCGGCGCTATATGAAGCACGAACGCTTTAGGCGATAAAGTAGTGTACAGCAGAACGCCCGGCACAATCAGGAAAAAAGCCGTGACGACCGTAAGCGGGGTAGCGAGTGACAACAGGAGCAGCAAATAAACAACGCTCCAGGCCACCGATGTCCAGCGAAGCTTCAAATGGGTTCACCTCTTACGCATATGTTCTTCCAATGTAGATATATCCTGATACCAATCTTCGAGTTGGTGGCCTTCCTGTTTGTGCTTTTTCAACTTTTCCAGGATTGCTTCATCCAAATCCCGATAGGAAACGCCCAGTCTTCGCCCCAATATATAACTGCTGACGATAAGGCTGGCAATACTATCCGTTATCCTTGTCGTGCTGCCTTCCCACAATGCTTTGAATAAACGGGATACGTGATCGACTACTTCGGTTTTTAACCACTCGATCACTTTAGCTCGTTTGGCTACATCCATTTCCCTTTGCATGGCCGACAGCTTCCACCCTCCCCGAAAGGCATTATTCTTCATTATAGCATAAAGCAATCCCGGCAAGGGACGCAAACGGTCGCAGCAAGTTTTAACAATAGGACCTAGTTATTGCTTCGAACCGAAGCATCGCGAGCCACGAATTTCTCGCAGTATTCAATGATTTGGCTCCGGCGGACGATGCCGATAAACCGGCCCATATCATCCACGACCGGCACAAAGTTTTGCACTTTCGCCAAGTTAATCAGGTCTTCCATATCGGCGTCGATCGATACCGGCTTGATATCCATTTTAAGAGGAACGTCCCGCAGGAGAAATTTTGAAGCGGTCTCAAAAGTGACCTTGCCGGCCGAATTTTTCATATACCACAGCAAATCGCCTTCGGTAACCGTTCCGACGTAAACTCCATCCCTGCCAAGAATCGGTACCGCTGTGTACCGGTGAAATTCCATTCGTTCGAGCGTCTGCCGTAAGGTCGAATCCAAAGTAACAGCCACGACATCATTTTTCGGCAGTAAAAAAAACGCAATATTCATGAGAAAAATATCCTCCTCTACCTTGCTTATAAGCAATGCTTTCGTTCTTCAAATGGCGCGAAATCGGCAGCCGGTAAACCGGACTGCCGAAGGATTCGCGGAATGTATGAATGCTGATTCGCAATGTTGAAAATGATATAAGTGCTGACTACTTCGCTTGAGCAGATGTTCCCGCAGATTCCTTCTCGTTCGTATCCTTCGTCCCGTTCTCCGCCTCATCGGCGGCTTTTTCCCGGGCATCCGGCATCAGCAGTTGTTCCGTTTTAGTATCCGGATCCGTCCAGTTGGTGATCAATTGCTTAGCAAATTCAAGATCCTCTTCATTGGCCGCGTCATAATATACCCCGTTCTTGCGGAAGCCTTCCCCCATAATGGTAAATCCGTTGATCGACGGGGCATCTCCCAGCAGAACTTTCTTCGAGAGGTCAATAATGTAACTTGGCATCATGTCGGTTTTAAAGTTTTCCCCCAGCATATCCATGAGATCGGGGATCTTCGAAACCTGGTCCAGTTTCAGCATCCGGTCCACGATGGCGCTCAGGAACACCTGATGCCGCTTCGTCCGGTTAAAGTCGCTATCCTCGCGATAGCGGGTGTAGTTTAATGCTTCCTGTCCGTCATACAGCGGCTTTCCAGCTTTGATCGTAAACTTCTCGTGATCCTTCTGTTTGTTGACGATATCTTTCGTAATCGGCAATTCGATTCCGCCGAGCGCATCGACTACTTCACGCAGTCCCTCGAAGTTGATGGCCGCATAATAATCGACCGGGCTGCCGAGAAAGTTCTCAACCGTATCCTTGGCCATCTTTTCGCCGCCAAACGCATATGCATGATTAATTTTGTCTTCCTTGTCCCTGCCGACAATTTCCGTGTACGTGTCCCGGGGAATGGAAACCAACAATACCTTGGATTCTTCCGGCCGGACCACCGCGTAAATCATCGTATCCGAACGGGCCGGTTCATTCGCCCGCTGGTCCACCCCGAGCAGGAGAGCGCTGAACGGCTCCATCTTCTGCTCTTTGACGACCGGCTTCGGCTTCGCTTGCTCTCCTTCAAGCGGAGCATAGGACTTCTCCAGCTTCTTCTCGACCTGGCCGGAAAGGAATAAATCGAACGCCATGACGGCCAGCGGCTTGCGGAACAAATATCCCCCCGCTCCAAGAACGACAAGTGCCAGCAGCACAATTAGCGCCTTTTTGCCCCGGCTCCCTTTTTTCTTTACCCTTTTATCTCTTTGTTTCATCATATGCCTCCATCAGTGTTGATTATTTCTTATATAAGCATTCAGACGACGACTTTAATAACTAAATACCCTACCGTTTCGTACTATACCATATAGACGAATTTGGGCACAACAAAGTTACCTCCCCAAATATGGGTATAGGACGATAAATTCACCCTTTTTTGACTGTTTTGTGCACAACATTATTTTCTAATCTATTCCTTATATAACCATAAAAAAAGGCTCGCCCCCAAGAATAGAGGACGAGCTTTGCTAAACTTTCTTGATTTAATTAATTTACGCCTCCAGAATCGCCCTTCACTAACGGAAAATGACAAGCAACCTGCCGGCCTGGCATAATCTCCTCCAGCAACGGCTCCACTTGGGAGCATTTTGCTTGCGCTAAAGGACATCGCGTATGGAAACGGCAACCGGAAGGCGGATTGGCCGGTGACGGTACATCCCCCTGAAGGACGATCCGCTCCTGCCGGCGCCCCGGGGTCGGCTTTGGAATCGCCGATAACAGGGCTGCCGTGTAAGGATGCAACGGTGCGGCAAACAGCGTTTCCGTTTCCCCCACTTCTACCAGCTTGCCCAGATACATGACGCCGACCCGGTCGGAAATATGCCGGACCACGTTAAGACCGTGTGCGATGAACAAAAAGGTGAGGCCGAGCTCCTTTTGCAGCTTCATCAGCAGGTTGATGACCTGCGATTGAACAGAAACGTCCAACGCGGATACCGCTTCATCCGCCACAATGAATTGAGGATGCAGTGCAATCGCGCGTGCAATGCCGATCCGCTGCCGTTGGCCGCCGGAAAATTCATGGGGATACCGGTTACGGCGCGAGGCATCCAGACCTACCATCTCCATCAATTCGACAACCTGTTCATCGATTTCTTTCCCGGACATTTTCCGATGAACGCGCAGCGGTTCCCCGATAATGTCCTTCACCAAAAAGCGCGGATTCAACGACCCGAACGGATCCTGAAAAATAATCTGCATTTCCTCGCGAAGCTCTCGCAATTCTTTTCCGCCCATTTCATGAATATTCCGTCCGTTAAAGATCACTTCACCTTCCGTCGCTCCCTGAAGCCGAAGAATTACCCGTCCAAGCGTAGATTTGCCGCACCCTGATTCACCAACGAGTCCGAACGTCTCGCCTTTCCGGATCGTCAGGGACACGTCGTCCACCGCTTTGACCTGACCGACTACCCGGCTCAGCAATCCTTTATGAATGGGGAAATACTTCTTCAGGTTACGGACATCAATGATTACATCCTCCGTTGCCGCTTCACCTGTAGTTTGTTTATTGAGCGTGACTTTCGTACTCATGCGCGCTTCACCTCATCTCTGCCGCCTCTGCCGTCAACGAGTGCCACAGGCCGATCTTCAAACAGCCAGCAGGCGGCCCGATGATCGTCCCCATCCCCGACTAAAAAGTCGAAGGGTTCCTTTTGGCGGCAAATATCCATGGCGTGCGGACACCGCGGGTTAAAGCGGCACCCGGCAGGAAGTTGACCTATAGGCGGAATCGTTCCCCGGATCGTGTACAGCTCTCTGCCGCGCTCCCCTTCAAAACCGGGAATAGACTGCAGCAGACCTATGGTATACGGATGGCTCGGATTGTTGAAAATATCCTCCACAGGCCCTTCTTCTACAATTGCACCTGCATACATGACTGCTACGCGATCTGCCATCTCCGCCGCAACCCCCATATCATGGGTGATGAGCAGGATAGACATGCCCAGCTCGGCCTGTAGTTTGCGGAGCAGGTCCAGAATCTGGGCTTGAACCGTCACGTCAAGCGCCGTAGTCGGCTCGTCGGCAATCAGCAATTCCGGTTTGCATGCGAGCGCAATCGCAATGACCACGCGCTGGCACATCCCGCCGGAAAGTTCATGCGGGTACTGCTTTGCCCGGATTTCCGGAGCTGGAATGCCTACCGTACGCAGCATTTCGACCGCAGCTTCCCAGGCCTTGTCACCGCTCATGTTCTGATGCAGACGCAAGCTTTCCGCAATCTGTTCCCCGACCGTAAACACCGGGTTCAGCGAGGACATCGGATCCTGAAAGATCATGGCGATCCGGTTCCCCCGGATATGACGCATTTCTTCCTGGCTCTTTAACGCCAGATCCTGTCCGTGGTACTCAATGCTTCCATCCGCGATCACTCCGCCGGCATAATCAATCAGCCGCATCACGGCGAGCGAAGTGACACTCTTTCCGCTGCCGGATTCGCCGACCAGACAGACGGTCTGCCCTTGACGAATGGACAACGAAATCTCATCGGTTGCTTTGACCAGCCCTTTATCGGTTACGAATCCAACCGTCAGTTTCCGGATTTCGAGTAGTTTTTCCGCCATAACTTCAGCCTCCTCCGGGTTTTGCTCATGCTTTGCCGAGGGTCAAGTGCATCCCTGATCCCGTCGCCGATAAAGTTGACCGCGAGCACAACTAACAATATACATAGACCTGGATATAAGGCCTGCAATTTATCAACCAGCATAAATTCCTGCGCATTGCTGAGCATGACTCCCCAGCTGGTTGCCGGAGACTGAATGCCGAGCCCAAGATAAGATAATGCCGATTCACTCAAAATGGCGCTGCCTACCATCAAGGTAGCATTTACGATAATCGGAAAGCTCGCATTGCGCAGCAAGTGTCTGAAGATGATCCCCCAGCTGGAAACCCCGATTGCCCGGGCCGCCTCCACATACTGCATTTCTCTGAGCTGCAGGAAGTTCCCGCGTACAAGGCGCGCAATACTCATCCAACTCGTAAAGGCCAAAATCATAATCATATATTTGATTTCTGAGCTAAAAATCGCAAGTACAAGAATATTCAGGAACAGGGTTGGTACCGAGTTCATGACGTCAACCAATCTCATAAATATCGTATCGACCCATCCGCCGAAATAACCGGATATCGCACCTACAATAGAACCGATAATTACCGATGCGATCGCCACGGAGAACCCGATCATAAGTGATATGCGCGCACTATAGAGCAGTCTAGTAAAAATATCGCGTCCCAGCTCATCCGTGCCGAGCAAATGTCCATCCGCACCAGGTTTCAGATTCGGGAACATCAAATCAATCCGGGCAGGATCGTACTTCGATATAAAAGGAGCCAATAATGCCATTACCACAAAAAAGATCAATACTACAAGCCCGGTCATCGCATAAGGATTTCGGGAAAATTTACTCCATAGCATTCTCCATGGACCCGGAGGCCTTTGGGAGAGGATTGCCGGCGAAGGATCGTAGGATTCCGGGGGAAGTCCGAATGGAGCGGCAACCAACGGATCCGTACCCGCTCCAGCAGATGTTTCGGCTTTCATATCACTCATGCTGATTTCCCCCCTTTGCCGCTGATTTTGACGCGCGGGTCAACCACGGCATAAAGAATGTCGGCCAGCAGGTTCCCGATAATCACGATAACCGCTGTTACGATTGTAATCGCCATTAGTACGGAGTATTCGCGAGCCAAGGCATTCTCAACATAGAACCTACCCATACCCGGCCAGTTGAACACATTTTCCGTCAGCGCAGCACCCGCCACCAGAATCGGTAAATCCAGCCCGATTACTGTAATGATCGGAATCAGCGCATTACGGAGCGCATGGCGGAAGACCACCTTACGTTCCTTGACCCCTTTGGCGCGTGCCGTACGGATATAATCCTGGTCAAGCACTTCCAGCATACTGGCACGTGCGTATTTCATATAGGAAGCAAGGAATCCTAGAGCAAGCACGGAGACCGGTAACACGAGATGCATGAACAAGTCGCCGATATCCCCCTCTTTGCCTCGGGAATGCATGTCCGAAAGCGGGAACCAATCGAGTTCCAACGACAGCCACTGCTGAAGCAGAATCCCGAACCAAAAACTCGGCATCGCAAAACCTAAATAAGAAATAAAGGATGAGGTCTGGTCGGATAAACCATATTCTCTCGTACTATTATAAATTCCCCATGGAATTGCGATGATCAAGGAAACGAACCAGGCAACTCCCATTAATATGAGCGTGTTAGCCATCCGCGGCCAGAGCAGATCACCGACCGGAATGTGATTTTTGAAAGTGTAGCCCAAATCACCTTGAAGCAGACCGCCCACCCATTTTATGTATTGAATCGGGATCGGCTTATCAAGCCCCATATTTGCTTTTTGCTGTGCCATCGCTTCCGGCGACAAACCGGGCGCCAGCATGACCTGTGTGGGACCCCCAGGAGCCGCATGAATCAGAAGAAAAGTAGCGACAGTAATTAAAAAAATGACCAATACCGATTGCAACAGGCGACGGACCAGATATTCTGTCATTGTTCTATCCTCCTATAAATTGCAAGGTATAGAATCTCCGAATAATCCTCTTCCCCTAAAGGAGAAGGAGAAAGAGACATTCTCTTTCCCCTCCGGTGATTCTATTTCCTGTATCCGTTCCTTAGTCGGTTACCCACCATTTGATAGCGTGGAAGTATTGACCATATCCAAGCGATGGTTCAGGACGATCTTCTTCAGCCCAATGAACTCTTGGACCCGTACCGATAGCCTGACCATATTGATAGAGGAACACGTATGGCAGATCGGTCGAGATTTCCTTAGCCACTTCCTTGTAGATTTCTTTCCGTTCATTTTGATCAACGGTGGAATATCCGTCAATCCACAACTGGTCCAGCTTCTCATTCTTATACCAGCCGCTGTTTTGTCCAGCCGGCGGGAAGTATTTGGAGGAGAAGATGCTCTCCGAGTCCGGATCCGGCGTATTCAACGACCAAGCCAGCAGCAACGCCTGGTATTTGCCCGGTGTTACGTTTTGATCGATCCAAGCTGCGAAATCGATAGCCTTCGGTGTTGCTTCAATGCCTACATCTTTAAGGTTCTGTTGAATAACGGCCGCAACTTGTTCCCGGCGGCTGTTCCCCGCATTATATTGAAGCTCGAACGAGAAGCGATGTCCGTCCTTCTCAAGAATACCGTCTTTACCGGCAACCCATCCGTCTTCAGCCAAGAGCTTCTTAGCTGTTTCCGCATTGTAATCATAGTTTACAGCCGCGTCTTTCGGGTCAGCCCATGTATCCGGCAGGAACGGAGCATTCATCAGCGCACCGACACCTTTAAGGATGTTATCGACCATTCCTTGACGGTTCAAAGCGTGAGCAATCGCCTGTCTTGTTTTTTGACCTTCGAACAATCCGTAATTGTCAGGGAAGTTCTTCGGATCAAAGTTGAAGTTGAGATATTCATACTGTGCACCCGGTTTTTCAATAATAGCGATTTTGTCGTTTCCTTTAACCGCTTCTACCTGGGTAACCGGAATTGCGCTGATATGGTCGGTGTCGCCTTTCAGCAACGCTTGAACTTCTGTATTTTGATCGGCATAAATTTTATAAATTACTTGTGCGATATGCGGTTTGACTTCACCCCAGTAGTTCGGATCCGCATCCATCGTATGGCTCTCGCCTTGTTTCCATGCTGTCCATTTCCATGGCCCGTTCGTTACCGTTTTCGCCGGATCGGTACCATAGGCATTTTTTTGGAGTTCTGTGACAGGGATATCTTTCAATACATGAGCCGGTATCAATTCTACTACTAACGAGTACTGGAATGGTGCGTATATTTGCTTCAGTGTGATACTTACGGTTTTGTCATCCACTTTCTCAATTTTATCTACTTTATCCATAAGGCTTATGCCAGGAGCACCTGCTTCCGGATTCCGGATCGTATCGATCGTAAAGATAATATCGTCCGCCGTTACCGGTTGGCCGTCGCTCCATTTAGCCGAATCTTTCAATTTAACAGTGTATGTCTTTCCGTCTTCAGATACCTTAGGGGCTTCAGCTGCAAGCGACCACGGTTCTGCAGTTACATTTCCTTCACGGTTCAAATCATACAGTTTGGCGAACAGAAATTGAGCCACATCGCCTGAGGAAGTATCATTAATAAATACAGGATTAAGACTTACAATATCGGAGAATGTACTAAGCGTAATCGTTCCGCCGTCAACCGGCTGGTCGGCCGCAGGAGGCGCCTCTGTCTGTGTGTCATTTTCTTTATTGGTGTTATTCTCTGTAGCGGGCGGGGTAGATGTAGAAGCATTGTTATTGGTACTGCACCCGGTAAATAAAATACCAACCAGAGATACTATAAGCAGAACAGACCACCAATTCATCCTTTTTAACTTCATACCAAGACTCCTCCTTCAGAATATGTAGCTGACATTTTATAAAGCCGTCATTCAGGAAATCCGTGAAGCGCTTTCTTTCTATAATCCCCCCTTGTTCCTTACGAATCTGTGTTCTTTATATAACTTTCGCCACGGGTTGGTACCTCGATTTTCTACACAAAATCGAACCTTACCTTAAGCGTAGTTGCCAATGAAAGAAGTATTGCTACAGCAGGAATAAATGAGATCATTACGATTGTTGGTTTCTTGGTTTCATGAATTTAATAGGCAATCGATGTCAGGTCTTGGAAGTATAGCTTGAGAACATGCGGTGAATTCAAAATAGTTTGATTTGGTATCTTGTTAAGGACCAGCATTCAACTATATCTATGAGGAAGTATACAAAAGAAGATTAAACATAGTATAAAACTTATGTTAATGAGATAAAGCGTCAAAGCGTCAATATAAACCACTGGTTAATAAGGTGTTGAGAAACCCCGTAAAGACTGGGGAAAATCCCCAACTTGATTATTGTAAATAATACATGTTAATTAACCTTACGTCAATATCTTTTTAGGCTATTTTTTACCTGCTTTTAGCATGACAGAATTCGTCAAATCTAGGGATTTCACTCTCATTTAGAACAAAAAAACAGCCGGATCCATGAGGATTCGGCTGTCTCTTTCATACCGCCAATTACTCCGTAGTGTACGGAAGCAAAGCGATTTGACGGGAGCGTTTGATTGCAACAGTCAAAAGACGTTGGTATTTAGCGCTCGTACCTGTTACACGACGTGGCAAAATTTTGCCGCGCTCACTGATGAATTTCTTCAACAGTTCAGTATCTTTATAGTCAATGTGAGTAATCTTGTTCACAGTGAAGAAGCACACTTTACGACGTTTGTTACGGCCGCCGCGGCGAGCCGGTCTCTTGTCGTCTCCGCCTTCTCTTTGTTTGAAGCTCATGCTATTCAGTCCTTTCCGTAATTAAAATGGCAAATCATCATCCGAAATATCGATCGGCTTCCCGTCATCGGAGAAAGGATCATTTTGATTGCCGCGCGAGAAATTGTTGCTGCGACCGGTGTTGCCACCGCCACTGCCACTACCTCCAAATGGAGTCTCCTCACGTTGTCCTCCGCCACCTGCTCCGCCTTCGCGGTTCGACTCCAAGAAACGGACATTATCGGCAATGACTTCGGTGACGTAAACACGTTTACCTTCGTTATTTTCGTAATTCCGTACTTGAATACGTCCTTCCACAGCCGTCAGACGACCTTTGCGCAAATAGTTTGCGCACGTCTCAGCGAGCTGTCTCCAGGTTACGACCGGAATAAAATCCGCTTCGCGTTCTCCGCCTTGCGAGGTAAAGGGTCTGTCCACGGCAATCGTGAACTGAGTGACCGCTACACCGGATGGCGTATAACGCAGCTCCGGATCCTTGGTAAGACGTCCGATCAGAATGACACGGTTCAACAATCAAATCCCCTCCTTCGGGCTTCTTGTTTTACAAAACTTGAAGAATTAGGCTACGTCTTTTGTAATGAGATAACGGATAACCTCGTCGGAAATCTTCAGAATCCGCTCAAGCTCAGCAACTACATCAGGAGTAGCTGTAAAGTTGACGAGTACGTATACTCCGTCACGGATCTTGTTAATCTCATACGCAAGCCGGCGTTTGCCCATTACATCATGCTTCGTAATTTCTCCGCCGTTCTGGATGATGCCTTGGAATTTTTCGACTACAGCTTGAACAGCTTCTTGTTCAAGGTCAGGACGAATAATGTACATCACTTCGTATTTGCGCATCTGGTTCACCTCCTTGTGGACTATGGCCCCCAACTTGTTCCTCTTGGGAGCAAGGAACGAGTCTAAACTCGCACCATAGTAGTATATCAAATCGGGAACCGCGGCGCAAGAACCCAAAATATGTTGCTCGTAGTTTCTTAAGTTACTTTACTTTGACTCCCATACCTTGTTGTCCAAAAGCATTGTCATATCCGCTAACCCATAGCTTTCCGCCGCTGATCCAAAAGATATTCCGGCTCGTATTTTCAATAAAGCTTACGTTTTTATTCAAGTCTCCGAGGCGCGGATAAGTATTGAAGGTCAGCAATTCCTTGTTTTGGGTCAGCAGCAGGACGCCGTTTACCGTTAATGACACCGAGGTGTAATTCAGCTTCTTGCCGGCCGCACTCCAGCCTGTTTCTTTATTGTATCTAAGCGCCATATTCGTAAGATTCGTAGGTTTAACCAGTTTGGCGGGAACCTTCTGTCCAAGCTGTCTTGCCGAATTGTCCCCATATCCCCACAACTCGCCTTTTTTGTCTATGGCAATGATATATTCATCATTCGTATTGGCGGCATCGAACTTTTGGATATCCTTGAACCCGGCGATTTGCTCGGCTTTGGTCGTCTGCCCTTCTACAATGGCATTATTCCAACCCCATAGGGTGCCGTCCTTCTTTAAAGCGTAGCCTTTATGATTGCTCATGGATACCGCCACTGCGTCCTGGATTAATATTTTTCTGTAATGATTATGTACGAATTCTCGCGCATCCTCATTAGCCCAACCAACTCCGCCCATTTGATAAACGTTCCCGGCCTTTGTCAGAAGAGCAACCCCCCGATTAAATGCGTTCATATCGGCAATCGGCTCATCAATCAATGTGATCTTGATCGGTACCCCGGTAACGGTCTTTATGCCGAGATCCTTCAGGTCTCCCCAACCGTATAATTCTCCGTCCGTTGTAATATATAAGGAGAATTTATCCCCTGCTTCAATCTTCCGGATTTTGGGGTTGGTGGTAATGAGCGTTGGCGGAAGCACCGGCATTTCGCTCTCGTTGATTTCGTGGTTCGTGTTCTTCCCCCATCCATAAAGTTGGCCTTCCTTTCCGAGCGCCAAGGTATGGGCTTCACTGGCGGCTACGGACACGGGTGAGGCTACAGCTTTCAACTGGGTTGGTTCTTTGACGACAGTAGCTTGCGATCCGACTCCGTATTGTTCAAATTTAATGGGCACGGGTTCCTGGTAGCCCTCGCGATACTTTTCATATCGGCTTGGCGTCTCGTAACGATCCCGGTAATCCGGCAAAGATGTCGCAGCCTGCGCGCCTCCCGGTACGGTCACATAAACTCCTATGCCGTAATTGTATTTGGAGAACCTGGATTCCTTGAACACCTCTTCTTTAAAAGCAGGCGTGACCAAGTGATAATAACCGTCTTTATTTACCGTTACAGTAGCGGAGAAAAAGGCCTTCTCATCTTCGTCCCTCAACTCGATACTCAAAGATGAAGCTTTAGCCAATCCTTCAACCAGGATGGAGTTATCTTCATTTCGCTGGGTGAATATTTCAATCCATTCTCCAAGGGCCTGCACCGGGCTAACCGATATAGGCATTAGTGGAATAACGAGCGCCATGATGACCATTATGATCAATCCTCTCATACGCCTTGCCATCTTCAATCATCCTCTCTGCCATGTTTATGTATGTAAATAATTATCGGCTCTGACTTGTACATGATTAAGTCCGCATTACAAACACTATGTTTGATTCCCCCTCTTCGGGGCAGAAAGGAGGAACAATAAAATGGGCGAGCAAACCGAATTCGAACCGGGCGACAAAGCGCCGAACCCGGGCATTTATGTTGAAGTCAGCGAGGCGCGCAGCTTCCATACCCAAATTCAGAATCCCAAACGGGTTACCTTGGAGCGTGGAGAGACATTTCCTGAGACCACGAATAAGGACAGAAAGTGGAAAAAGGCCGAAAAAGCGCGCGTACACTAAGGTTTTTGCCGGATAGCTGAATTTTAAAATTTTCGTGTATAGAACCCTGCATCCTGCACATAATACAATCAGACGGCGTTGCCAAGAGAGGTGTGGTTCCGTTGGAGGTATCAGCGAGCAACATTACTCAGGAGTCTTATTCACTACGATTTAGAAGCCAAGATCTCGGGTTAGTGAAGACCCCTCTTCTTTAGTCCGGGTTGCCAAAGCAAACATCGACCGTTTCTTAGGTTGTGAGACAAGAATTCCAAATAAGCTCGCCGTCGACCAGAAAAAGGACCCGCAAGGGTCCTTTTCGGTTTGATTAGAAACTAAGTTTGGATGATGTGCCAATAAAACAAAAAAACCTTCCGTGTATTCACACGAAGGGTTTGATCATTTCAAGTTAATGGCGGAGAGGGTGGGATTCGAACCCACGCACGCCTTGCGACGCCTAATTGATTTCGAGTCAACCCCCTTGGGCCTCTTGGGTACCTCTCCATTTAACAAGCAAGAATGATTGTACCATGCTTTTTTTTAAATTGCAATACTTTCTCTTTATGATGAGAATTGATCGGCGAAAAGCTGCCGGAGGGCCTCATGTTCAAGCGTTTATTCACCTGAAATCGAAGCCCTCTCCTCTTCCAGCTTCGCGCTTTACAGGGCTAATTGAGAGCCCCCCCCGCCCCGTCGTTTTGGCCTGGATCCTCGGAAGCTGATCGCAGCACTTTGCGCATGTTTTTTTCAAATTTTGCCCGCGGGACGAGCACACTGTGCTTGCAGCCTACGCATTTGATTCGGATATCCATGCCCATCCGGATAATCTCCATCTCATTGCTGCCGCAAGGATGGTTCTTCTTCATTAATACTACATCGCCCAATTGAAAAGATTTCCGTTCCATTTGTCCCCCTCCTGCACTTTAACCCGATTCCTTTGCGATATAAGCCTCCAGATCAACCTGGCTGGCCATCCTGCTGTTTCTGGGCTTCAGCAGCCAATCTGAGCGCCTCTTCTTCCTCCAGCGCCTCTTTGGCGTACATTTGAATCTCACGCTCCACATTAGCCCTTACGCCCGGCAGACACTCTACGGCAATCCTGACGACATACTCGCTGGCCGTAAGCGATTGTACGCCCATGATACTCGGAACCTGAGTGATATCCCCGCTGCTTTCCGATAAGTCCAGCATCGCCTTTTTCAGCAGGTTCAGAGTGTCTTCCAGTTTTCTCGTATTGCTGAACGGAAGATCTACGACCGCTAAGGCATTCCCCAACGAATAGTTGGTTACGTTCGTAATCATCCCGTTGGGAATGATATGAACTTCGCCGGTCCAGCTAACCAGCCGGGTTGAGCGCAGGCCGATAATCTCCACCGTTCCTTTTAACGTTCCCGTTTGGATGACATCGCCCACTGCAAACTGATCCTCCAAAATAATAAAAAAGCCGGTAATCACATCTTTCACCAAACTTTGTGCGCCAAACCCGATGGCCAGACCCAGCACGCCGGCTCCCGCCAGCAGCGGACCCAGTTTCACTCCAATCTCGCCCATAATCAGCATCAGCATAATAAAATTGCTTGTAATGGAAGTTACATTCTTAAGCAGTTCCCCGACCGTAATGAATCTGCGGGGGTTTACCTGAAGACGGCCCTTTTCCCGCCGTTCGAGAGATCTATCAATCACCTTATATATAATCTTTACAAATAAACGGGTCAACAAAAAGATGATAATGATTCGAAGCGCCGAGAACATAAAGGTCTGCCACATATCCATATCTGTAAACCAATTCCACAATTTATCCTTCCAGGTTATCGCCTGTTCAAGGGCACCCTCCGGTGTTTCTGCGCTCAACCATCGTTTCATTCTGTCCCCTCCTCAAGTCCGATCTGCTCATAGCCTGCTGCCTGACGGGTAAAGATCCCTCGTATTTCCACCGACTCCCGAAGGACGATCTCTCTTACTATCGCAAGAGACTCCTGCGGAAACTGAATGGATAATGCACAGCCTGCCGTGATTTCCTTAGGAGTCGGGCATAAATCAATCTCCACTTCTGCGTATTCCAGCAGCATTTCGGCCCGCAGCGCTTGCTGCGTCGAGTCGAATGCCATTACCAGCCAATCCTCCAACTCCTATCTCTCCCCTTTCTGCGACTATAGTCCGAGTATATAACTTCAGAAATTTCCATATACTATCTACTAATATCCGAAAGCAGTGCCTTAGCAGGCCATTTCAATGCACCATTTAGGAAAGGAAGATTATATGTCGCAAATTCAACCTACGGTTCCGGGACAAGATATTCCTTATTTAAAAATACCTCACACCGAGCCCGGCATTCACTCCGCTATCATTCATCGTCTGCTTCTGCATTTCGCCAAAGTATCTCCCGGTCAAGAGCTGGTCATCGTATGCATCGGTACCGACCGTTCTACCGGGGATTGCTTGGGACCGCTTGTAGGTACGGCACTTTCCAAGCTGAATCATCGCGGCCATTTTCACCTCTATGGAACATTGGAAGAACCTGTTCATGCCATGAATTTAAAAGAAACGCTTAATAAAATCAATCAGTCTTTTATCAATCCCTTCATCGTCGGGATCGATGCCTGCTTGGGACAAACTACCAGTGTCGGTTCGATCCAGGTCGTGCAAGGACCTCTCCGCCCCGGTGCAGGCGTAAATAAAGAATTGCCGCCGGTCGGCGATATCCATGTAACGGGGATCGTCAATGTCGGCGGCTTTATGGAATATTTTGTGCTGCAAAACACTCGTCTTAGTCTCGTCATGCGGTTATCGGAAATCATTTCCAGCAGCGTTTATACGGCTATTAAAGAATGGAATCGCGGCTTTATTCCCCTAGTCCGGCGAGAGCAATAGCTTCGACCTCTTCCGATGAAAGTGCATGCGGCGACTCTCCTCCGGTCAGGGGCTTGGCGTACACATACGATCCATCCCGGCTATATAGCCCGGTAATGACTACACCATTCTTCATATCGTCCACGAAAGCCACGGAAAAACTCAAGTCATTGCCGCGTTCGCCAAAGGCATTGTAGCGTTTGATTCCAACCTTTGCCTTTTGTTTGGGGAGCAATGTCTTCACTCTATCAAGCTCTTGTTGCTGCTCTGACTGAATGTCTTCAATTTTTCCTTGCTGATTCTTCAAGTCGATCAGTAAACCTTCCAGATCCTCAATACCGGTACCTTGCATCATTTGTTCATATCTGCGACGGACCTTTCTAAGCTTCCCGCCTTGTATGAAATTCCAGATTAGCAGCCATAACGTCAAAACCGCCAATCCACCGACAATCCAAGCCAACTGATCAATAATGAGTTCATTCCACTCCCGCATGCATGCTCTCCCCTATGTGTAAATATCACTTTGCGATGTATTGTATAGCTGCAATAAGGGCGTCAATATCCCCCTCCGTTGTAGCGTAACCTACACTTGCCCTAACGGCTCCGCCAGCCGACGTTCCTGCCGTCATATGCCCCAGAGGAGTACAATGATACCCGGCTCTTACGGCAATACCGAATTTACGGTCCAATTGAAAAGCTACGCTGGATGCATCCTGATCCTCAACTGTAAAAGCAACAATGCCGGTTCTTGGTTTGCCGGGTTCCGGTCCAAGCAGCGTTACCTTTTTAATTTTCCCTAATTCGGTCATTATATTTTGCGTCAATTTCCACTCGTGACTATAGATCTGCTCGACTCCAATTTCCAACACCTGATTTACCCCGGCGCCCAACCCGGCAATTCCTACGGCATTCAGCGTCCCGGCTTCATATCGGTCCGGCCGGACCAGCGGCATTTCCAAGGCTTCCGACTGACTTCCAGTTCCTCCATGCAACAGGGGCTCCAGATCCACATTCGGATGGATATACAGACCGCCTGTTCCTTGCGGTCCTAATAAGCTTTTGTGACCAGGAAACGCTAAAAGATCAATTCCCATTGAACTTACATCTACGTGGTACCTCCCGGCTGTTTGAGCTGCATCAACGAGAATGAGGGCTCCATGTTCATGTGCAATTCGGCTCATTTCTCCGACCGGAAGAATACTCCCAAGTAAATTCGAGCTATGAGCACATACTAGTAATTTCGTCTCTGGTCTAAAAGCTCGCTCCAGTTCCGTTAGATCCAGCTCCCCCTCCGAATTCAGAGCGAGATATTCCACCTGAATCCCTTGAGTTCTCTTCAAATATTCCAGTGGCCTTCTGACCGAATTATGCTCCACCATCGTCGCAATCACGTGATCTCCCGGCTTCAGGCAGCCTTTAATCGCCAAGTTCAGAGCTTCCGTCGTATTGGAGGTGAACACAATATCATTCGGGTTATCAATATGAAACAGGTTGGCAAGCCGTACTCGGGTTTGAAATATAGTGCGAGCTGCCTTTAACGCCATGCCATAGCTTCCTCGTCCGGAGTTCGCAGATGGCCCGTTAAGGATTTCCATCATCGCCTCTCCTACACCCGCCGGTTTCGGCCAGGAGGTAGCGGCATGGTCCAGATAAATTACCGATTGCTGCTTCATACTGATTACCCTCTTTCTCCATCCGGCAACCTTTTTTTCTCCCTAGAATACAATGACATACCCAACTTCCCGAGGAAAGGACAGGCCTCTCTTACCCCACAGGATAGCCGGGTATGTCATGTCAGTTCATTGTCAATTCAACAAATCGAGCAAGCGCTGCAAATCCTGTTTGCTGTAAAAGTTGATTTCAATTTTTCCTTTTTCCTTAGTTGCCTTAATCTTAACTGTTGTCTTGTAACGCTCCCGCAGGTTTTCTTCCACTTCGTCCATATAGGGGTCGCGCTTCTTGTTTACGAGTTTAGCTTTGTCCTGTTTGCTGCGGTCCAATTGCTTAACCGCATCCTCTAGGTCGCGTACACTCCACTCATGATCGATGCATTGCTTAGCCAGCTGTTTAATCTTTCCAGCGTCCTTCAATCCGACTAAGGCTCTTGCATGCCCCATAGATAATGTTCCACGTGAAACATAATCCTTCACTTCCTCTGGAAGCGAAAGCAATCTCAAAAAGTTTGCAATATGGGAACGGGACTTTCCTACCTTTAAGGAAAGTTCTTCCTGCGTTAATTGGAATTGATCCATCAAACCTTGATAGGCTACTGCGATTTCCATGGCGTTCAAGTTTTCACGCTGCAGGTTTTCAATGAGTGCAATTTCCATGACCTGCTGGTCAGAGAAGGCTCTAACTACCGCAGGGATCGTCGTATTTCCGCAGAATTGCGAGGCACGAAAACGTCGCTCCCCGGCAATGATTTCATATCCCTTCAATACACTGCGTACAATAATTGGTTGAATTACGCCGTGCTGACGAATCGATTCCGCTAATTCCCGGATCGCTTCTTCGTCAAAGGTTTTTCTTGGCTGGTAAGGATTAGCACGAAGCTGCTTCAATGGAATCTCAATCACCTTATCGTCTTCCTGAACCGAAAGCGACGGGATCAATGCATCCAAGCCCTTTCCCAAACGTTTATTCATAGGAAACCACTTCCTTTGCCAACTCTAGATACACTTCGGCGCCCTTCGATTTGGGATCATACGTTATGATGGACTGACCGTGAGAAGGCGCTTCGCTAAGTCTAACATTCCGTGGTATAACCGTTCTATAAACTTTTTGCTGGAAATACTTCTTCACTTCTTCAATGACTTGAATACCAAGATTTGTACGGGCATCAAACATCGTCAACAATACCCCTTCAATCTGCAAAGAAGTGTTCAAGTGTTTTTGAACCAGACGTACCGTATTCAGCAACTGGCTCAATCCTTCCAATGCATAATATTCGCACTGAATTGGAATAAGCACCGAATCCGCAGCCGTCAAAGAATTTATCGTCAAAATACCGAGCGACGGCGGGCAGTCAATCAAAATATAATCATACATATGTTTAACCTGCTGCAGCGATTTCTTTAATCTCACTTCACGTGAGATCGTAGGAACCAGTTCAATCTCGGCCCCTGCCAGTTGAATCGTTGCAGGAATGATGTTCAATCCATCAATATCGGTCGGAGCGATCGCTTCTTTCGGATCCACCTCATTGATCAACACATCATAAATACAGTTGGCTACATCTGCTTTATTAATGCCTACGCCACTTGTTGTGTTTCCTTGCGGGTCGATATCAATAAGGAGAACTTTCTTACCTATTGATGCAAGTCCAGCTCCCAAATTGACGGAAGTCGTCGTTTTTCCGACGCCCCCTTTTTGGTTAGCAATGGCAATTATTTTAGACAATCCATTTCACCTCAATATAATAGAAGAATCTTCTTGTAGATTATAAAAATATGCAAGTATTCACCAAGTTGTTGCTACAAAAAGACCACAGTGCTCCTGGCGACTTACGTCTTACGGCTCGATTTCAAAAAAGAAACTGACCTCGGACCTTTCGGTTATGGCCAGCGGATAAGGACATTATCTTTTTGGAATTTGAATAACGATTTCGTAATGATCCTCATGATCCTTTTCCGCCGTTTTAATAGCGAGTCCGGAACCGGAGACCATATCAATGGATTGGCGAATCGTGTTTAAGGCTAGTCTCACGTCTTTAGTGAAGGAAATACGCTTCGAGGCCTTTTTGTTCTTCGCAACCTCTTTATAGAATGCAATCCGCGCTTCCGTCTGTTTTACATTTAATTCCTTGGTTATGACTTCTTCCAGCACTTTAAGCTGCAATTCTTCGGAATCCAGCGAAAGTAATGCCCGTGCGTGGCGCTCCGTAATCTTCCGTTCCATTAATGCCGTCTTTACGGTTTCAGGAAGCTGAAGAAGTCTGATTTTGTTGGCAATCGTAGACTGGCTTTTCCCGAGTCTTTGAGCCAGGCTCTCCTGGGTCAGCTGATGCAAATCGATCAAATTCTGATAGGCCAGCGCTTCTTCAATCGCAGTAAGTCCTTCGCGTTGCAAGTTTTCAATCAGTGCAATGGAAGCGGCTTGGGAATCATTAAAATCCCGCACAATAGCCGGGATCGTATCCATGCCCAGCTTCTTAACCGCACGCCAGCGGCGCTCCCCGGCGATGATCTCATACTTGTCGTTTCTGAAGCGGACAACGATCGGTTGAATAACACCGTGAGTACGGATCGTTTGGCAGAGCTCATCAATTTTCTCATCATCAAAAATAGTGCGGGGTTGATAAGGACTCCCTACTATATCCCCAACCGGGATTTGCTTAACTTCATCACCGTTCGATCGTTCGGTTAAACCAAACAATTTAGAAAATTGTTCTTTCATTCCGCAGATTACCACCTAATTTCATAGTGACATAAGGCATACCTTATAAGCACATTTTCTTCCAAATGAAAATGCGATTGAAACCGGGCAAATACACCCATCCTAAGGCAAGACTCCCTATGTATAAACGATATCTTGAAGCAAATACAACCCCAGGACAACGATTGTGCAAAAAGGTAAATTCTCACCTTTTGGCTATTGCATGAGTTAGGATTAGCCAATGTTGAAGCAAATGCCCCGACAATAATTAGCGATATATCTATTCTACCACTTTTTCCTCTATAATCCTATTCTCTTATAAATGAATTTTAAGATAAACAAGCTTGCCTTTATGACAAAAAAAGCCCCCTGGCAAAGTTGTTTCACGTGGAACAATTTGCTAGGAGGTTGGTTCATTAAATATTATAAAATTGGCGATTTTAAAGGAGTGCCCGCTTTGCGGGGATACTTCTTAGGCGTCGGACCGGTTTTGCTAACCAAAATAATATGGCGCTCCGAATTTTCCATCGGAAGAGAAAAATGATGACTATCCTTCAGTTTTCCTCTTAGCTCCGATAAACTCTTCGCCGATTCCCGTACCTCTTCTGCAGGATCACTGCCCTTCATCGCAGCGAAAGTGCCGCCCGGTTTGGCAAAAGGAAGACAAAATTCGTTTAGTACAGCCATGCGAGCTACCGCTCGTGCCGTTACCAGATCGAATGAATCACGCAACCCTTCGTTACGTGCCATATCCTCCGCCCTGCCGTGAAGAGGTTCCACATCTTTCAAACCCAGCTTATCAGCAACATTTTGCAAGAAGAGGATTCGTTTATTTAAGGAGTCGACTATAGTTAATTTCAGATGCGGAAAGCATATTTTTAAAGGTATTCCCGGAAAGCCTGCTCCCGATCCTATATCCGCCAAGCTATGAATCTGATCCATCTTTAAATAGAAGGAAAGCGTTACGGAATCATAGAAATGTTTGATATAAACCTGATCCCGTTCCGTAATGCCGGTTAAGTTCATTTTTTCGTTCCAGGATACCAGTTCCTCATAATAAGTCTCGAATTGCTGCATCTGCTCGGGAGACAAGACGATGTTCTGTTTGCTCAACAAATCATGAAATTGAGTTTGAATTGAATCCAAGATCTTATCCTCCTGCCGCAGTAACCCGATTATAGTGTTCCAAGTATACCAATAAAATGGAAATATCCGCAGGAGTAACCCCGCCTATACGCGAAGCCTGCCCGATTGAGATCGGACGAATCTTGGCGAGTTTTTGACGAGCTTCCATCGCCAGTCCCTGAATCTCTTCATATTTAATATTTGTAGGGATTTTTTTCTTT
Organism: Paenibacillus sp. FSL R5-0407; assembly: GCF_038009185.1. Taxonomy (NCBI): domain Bacteria; kingdom Bacillati; phylum Bacillota; class Bacilli; order Caryophanales; family Paenibacillaceae; genus Paenibacillus; species Paenibacillus sp. FSL R5-0407. The sequence continues at coordinate 3,816,545 of NZ_JBBPAX010000001.1, forward strand.
TCCATTTTTTGTAATTTATCAACATGAAGCAATTGCTTCTCAATGTAGCCTGCATATTTGATCTGAATTTCGACTTGCTCCTTCATTTCCTCATCCAATTCCAAGTCGGAAGGATACGAGTTACCCACATGTGCATAACTTACTTCGGGGCGGCGCAAAATCGTCAACAGGTTGCTGCCGTCTTGAATCGGCGCTGAGCCGATCGACTCCAACAGAGGATTAATCTCCGATGGACGTACTTTCGTTTCCCGCAACCGCTCAATTTCGCGTTCCACCTTTTCCTTTTTATCAAGAAATTGGTTGTAACGTTCCTGCGTAATCAGGCCAATTTCATACCCGATCGCCGTCAGACGCAAATCGGCATTATCATGGCGAAGCAAGAGCCGATATTCGGCGCGGGAAGTGAGCAAGCGGTACGGTTCATTGGTCCCTTTGGTTACCAAATCATCGATGAGAACACCGATATACCCCTGCGAACGGTCCAGAATGACCGGTTCTTTACCCTGTACCTTGCGCGCAGCATTGATTCCGGCCATGATTCCTTGTCCCGCCGCTTCCTCGTAACCGGATGTTCCGTTAATTTGTCCCGCCGTAAAAAGGCCGGGAAGACGCTTGGTCTCCAGCGATGGCCATAGCTGAGTCGGTACGACCGCATCATATTCGATGGCATAGCCGTTCCGCATAATTTCCGCATTTTGCAGGCCGGGAACGGAGCGCAGCATTTTCAACTGAACATCCTCAGGCATACTGGTTGAAAAGCCCTGTACATAGTACTCCGAAGTATTCTTGCCCTCCGGCTCGAGGAAAATCTGGTGCTTCGGCTTATCGGCAAAACGGACAATTTTGTCCTCTATGGAAGGACAATAGCGAGGTCCCGTCCCTTCAATTACCCCGGAGAACATCGGTGCCCGATGGAGATTTGCATTAATAATGTCATGCGTCTCCGTAGATGTATAGGTCAGCCAGCAAGGCAATTGCTCATTGTCCGAGCTCTTTGTCTCATAAGAGAAGAATTTCGGTTTATCATCGCCGGGCTGAATTTCCGTTTGCGAAAAATCAATGCTGTCCTTATGCACCCGCGGTGGGGTACCTGTCTTGAACCGAACCAAATCAAAGCCCAGTTCCTTCAAGTTTTGAGACAGCTTCACGGAAGGCTGTTGATTGTTAGGACCACTCTCATACATGAGCTCGCCCATAATAATTTTACCGCGCAAATAGGTTCCGGTCGTCAACACTACGGCTTTTGCCCGGTATTCCGCACCCGTTTGGGCAACAACACCGATGCATTTTCCGTCCTCCACGATCAGTTCTTCAACCATTCCCTGACGCATAGTCAGGTTCGGTTCCTTCTCCATCGCTTCCTTCATTGTATGCTGGTATGAAAATTTATCCGCTTGAGCCCGTAAAGCGTGTACCGCCGGGCCTTTACCGGTATTCAACATCCGCATTTGGATAAAAGTTTTGTCTATATTGCGGCCCATCTCTCCACCAAGCGCATCAACTTCGCGCACCACATGGCCCTTTGCCGGGCCGCCAATCGAAGGATTGCACGGCATAAAGGCGACCATGTCTAAATTAATCGTAATCATCAGCGTACGGCAACCCATCCGAGCCGCCGCCAGCGCGGACTCACAGCCCGCATGCCCTGCTCCGACTACGATAACGTCATAGCTTCCGGCATCATATCCCATCGAATCAACCTCCTAAGTTTTTTTACTTTACCAATAGATAAGAAGATGGACTCGCCTCTGCACAGTCCTCTCCATTTAATTAAAATTTAATGCATTAATTGGATCCCCATCATCATACCACGATCTCCGGATTGGAATAGCTCCAAACCTTTATTTTCCTAAGCAGAATTGTGAAAATATTTGGTCGATCAGCGCATCGGGTGCCGAGTCGCCAATAACTTCGCCTAACTGCTCCCAGGCCAGCCTTACATCGATTTGCATGATATCAATCGGTATGCCGCTATCTGCAGCATCATAAGCTTCAGCCAGTGACTGTTTCGCCTTTTTGAGCAGGGCGATATGACGCACATTGCTCACATACGTTAAATCCCCGGACTCCAGCTTACCGCCAAAGAAGAGTTGGGATATAGCATCTTCCAGATGGTCCAATCCCTCCTGCGTTTTTGCGGACAATTCGACGATTGCATTTTCCGGGAAATAAAGTGCTACTTTCCCTCTGTCCAGCTGCTGTGGTAGGTCGATTTTGTTCAAAAGCACCAGCGTTGGACGACCGCTTAGTTGCTCCATCAGCTTTATTTCATCTTCATGAAGCGGCTCGGAGCTGTTCAGCACCAGGAGGATGAGATCCGCCTCCAGGACCGCCGCTTTCGAGCGCTCTACTCCGATCCGTTCAACGACATCCATCGTTTCACGGATTCCTGCCGTATCGAGCAGCTTCAATGGAATATTGTTAATCGTCACGTATTCTTCGATCACGTCGCGCGTCGTACCGGGAATATCGGTAACGATCGCTTTATTTTCCCGGGCCAAGGCGTTCAACAGCGAGGATTTGCCCACATTCGGCCGCCCTACTATAGCTGTCGTGATGCCTTCCCGTAATATTTTTCCCTGATTCGCCGTTTTCAAAAGGGTCTCGATTCCCTCGGTTACCTCCGTGCATTTGTTCTTAATGAATTCGGTGGTCATCGACTCCACGTCATGCTCCGGATAATCGATGTTCACCTCGATATGGGCAAGCGTCTCTACCAGGGAATGCCGCAGGGTGTTTATTTTACGCGACAAGTCCCCTTCCACTTGCTTTAGCGCCACCGAGAAAGCCCGGTCCGATTTCGACCGGATCAAGTCAATGACAGCCTCCGCCTGAGACAAGTCGATCCGTCCGTTCAAGAAGGCGCGTTTCGTGAATTCACCCGGCTCCGCCAAACGGATATCCCGCTGCTGCAGCAGTAAATCCATCACGCGTTTCACGGAAATAATGCCCCCGTGCGTACTGATTTCCACTACATCCTCCGTGGTAAAAGAACGGGGAGCCCGAAACAGCGATACGAGAACCTCCTCCAGCTTCTCGCCCGTTTCCGGATCAATGATGAATCCGTAATGCACCGTATGGCTTTCAGCCTCCGGTAATGCAATTTTGGAACGGAACAACCGTCCCACTTCGGCAATCGCCTCGGGTCCGCTGACCCGGATCACGGCAATTCCGCTCTCGCCTACCGCGGTTGAAATCGCGGCGATCGTATCGCTAAGCATATATTGTCACCTCGAATATTAAAATTAATAGTGAATCCTGGCCGCTCCGCAATCCGTTTGATCCTCCGATCGCTGTTGCAGCCAGATTATTTCGATTATATAACATCCCTAAGGGTCTTAATCCGGCTGCAAAGGCGAACGCTGACGCTTCTCCGAATTCAAACGGCCTTGCTCCTCTAACGATTCACCCGGGTTGAATGCTATAGGTGATCTTCGGCCGCTCCGCAACTTAGGATTCACCTGCAAAAGTCTCACTCCACTCTAGCGTATTCCCAAAGGGAACAGCGCCTCATTAATCCAAGCAGCAGTTAAAACCGCAATCACCAGCGCCTTACTCCCATGCAGGAGTTCTTAAAGTATAGCGTACCCCGAAGGGGCGACAAGCGGCTCATTCCGCCAAAGTCCTCCCGGGTGCTTCGAAAGCAGCAGTGCCTCCAAAAACCAGGTAATTCGGGGTCGCCAAAAATAAGACGTACCCGAAGGGGGAAAAGCGTGCCTCGCACCAAACCCAAGCGCATCCCCGAAGGGGACAGCGGACAAGGGAGCATCTCTCCATCTCCCACGTTCCTCCAGTTTGCGGGTGATCCCCTAGGGCAGCGTGCCCTCGGGGGGCCCTCCCTTACGGTAAGGGAGGGTTTGGGAGGGTTGAGATATAAAAGAAACGCAATGACATTTGCCGGGGCAAAACGCCATTGCGTCTTCATTCATCATTTACTCTGCTTCAGTGTAATAATGACCCGACGGTTAGGCTCCTCGCCTTTGCTGTAGGTCTTAACCTCCGGATGATCCTGAAGTTTGGAATGGATCACTTTACGTTCTTGCGGCGACATAGGCTCAAGGGCTACTTCCTTGCGAGTCCGAATGACCCGTCCCGCCAGTCTAACCGCCAGATCCTCTAAAGTCTTTCTCCGCCGTTCACGGAAGTTCTCCGCATCCAATACAATGCGGATGAAGCTATCCGAATAACGATTGGCGATAATATTGGCCAAGTATTGCAACGAGTCGAGGGTTTGTCCTCTCCGGCCGATCAATACGCCAAGATCACTGCCTGAAATGTTCAGTACGGTGTTGTCCTTTTTATGGACAATTTCCACATCCACATGAAGGCCCATGTTCTCACCGACGTCCCTGATAAATGACGCCGCCACTTCATAAGGGTCCTGTCCGGCATTGGTATCCGCAGCTCCATGATCCTTATGGGTCACGGACACACGTTCCTCCGAAGCGGTCCCTTGCGGCGCAGCCGATGGCTTGTCATCGGTCAGCAAAGTCAATTCGACTCTGGCTTCCTTGACGCCAATCAGGCCCAGGAATCCTTTTGATGGCTGCTCCAACACATTCACGGCAACTTGATCCTCGGTAGTGCCGAGCTTGGCCAATCCTTGTTTTACAGCTGCTTCAACGGTTTTTCCCGACGTCACTATGCTTCTCATTTCGATTTTTTGGCCTCCTTGGCACCTTTGCCGGGATGACCGGCTTTTAGATTCGAACCGCCCTTTTTCGATTTACCAGAGGTGCTTGAGCCAGTGCTGGCGACAGTAGTTGCAAGAACGGGTTCTTTCTTACGGTAAATAAAGTAGTTCTGACCAATCGTGTACAGGTTACTGAAAATCCAGTACAACGGAAGTGCGGCGGCAAAATTCATCGCCATGACAAAAATCAAAATCGGGTAAACGAACATCATAAACTGCATCGGACCCTGCATACCGCCCGGGTTCATGTTCGACATCATCTTGGTTTGAATGAATGTCGTCAATGCAGCAATGATCGGTAAAATGTACCATTTATCGGGTTCACCGAGCTGCAACCATAAGAAGGAATGATCACGGATCGCCGAGTTGTGATAAATTGAGTTATATAAAGCGATGAACACCGGCATTTGAATGATTAACGGGAAGCAACCGGCCATCGGATTTACCTTATTTTCCTGGAACAGCTTCATCGTTTCTTGCTGCTGTTTCTCCGGGTTATCCTTGTACATCTCTTTGATCTTCTGAATCTCAGGCTGAATCGCCTGCATCGCTTTCGAGCTCTTGACCTGTTTCAAGGTAAGCGGTAAAATCAACGTCCGAACGATCAGCACCATGACGAGAATGGCCAAACCGTATGCTCCGCCGAACCAATCCGCAAACGTATCCAAAGCAAGCGAGAAATAATAGACGACGTTTGCTGTCCACCAGGAACCGCTCTTCGCCATATCCTCAGTAGTGCTTGCGAAATTGCTGCTTTGCGTACCGCAGCCAGCCAGCAAAGTCATCAGGCCGATTGCGAGGATGAGGAGAAGCCATTTCCTTTTGTTATTCGTAATACGCGACACTTCAAAACCCCTCTCTTAAACCTATCCATCATTGTAAATCATACCATATTTATATGGACAAAGAAACAAGCATGCTTACCGTCCGGAAGGCTTGAGCAGCGAGGCTTTGCGCAACACGTGAAGCACACTTTTCTCCAATTCCTTATACTCCATTCCGACCGCCCCATTGCGGACGATGAGGATCAAATCCATATGATCCCGGATCTCGGGTTCATGCAGGCGTACAATTTCCTTCAGCATCCGGCGCATCCGGTTACGGACGACGGCGTTGCCGATCTTTTTACTAGCCGAAACGCCGAGCCGAAAACGCTCGATATCGGGCTTGGCCGAATAATAAACAACGAGTTGACGGTTGGCGAAAGACTTTCCGTACCGATACACCCGGCTGAAGTCCGCCCGGTTTCTTAATCTAAGCTTTCTATGCACGAGCTTTTCTCCTGACTTAACCCCGTAAACGGGTAAAGTGCTACTGTAATTATGGACCAATCCCAAAAACCATAAACGATACAAAAGAACCCCGCAAAGCGGGGTTTTTCAACCCATTACCATCTTCATCTTTGCGGGGAACCCAAAAAACATCTATACGATCTAATGTAAAAAAAGACCACCGTAGTGGTCTTTATACACGCATTACGCACTCAATACTTTTCTGCCTTTTTGACGGCGAGCTGCGAGAACCTTGCGGCCGTTTTTCGTGCTCATTCTTTTACGGAAACCATGAACCTTACTACGTTTGCTCACATTTGGTTTGAAAGTCGGTTTCATTTATTGCACCCCCTTAACAGGAATCGATCACTGTATATTTACCATTTTCATATCCACAGAAAATGCCTTTTTACATTTAACCATAACCCCTCTGAAAAGTCAACCGAGCCCGGCATTTCTTTTTACGATTTATAGGCTGGCTTCCGAACTGTCAAAAAGTTTTCCACAACCCGCCCTTTATTACCTCTCAGAATAAAAGTTATACACATGTGGAAAAGTATTTAAATCTGATCCTATATATAGATGAAGAATCGAAATTGTTCTTCTTATTTACTTGGAATGGAATTGATCGGCAATCGCTTTCACAAGGTTTACAGCGAACGTTGATCGGAGTAATATGGATTATGAGTAAGTTGTATACAAGTATACTGGTATGCGAAAGGATGTTTATTTTATGAAATTAGGCATGATCGGGCTCGGCAAAATGGGATACAACCTCGTACACAATCTGCTTGAGCATCAACATGAAGTCGTTGCATTCGATATGAACAAAGAAGCCGTTCAGAATGCGGAAAAAGAAGGAGCGATTCCCGCCTCCAGTCTTGAACAGCTTGTCCACTCCCTGGAGACACCGCGTATCGTTTGGGTCATGGTTCCGGCCGGTCCGGCGGTTCAGTCCGTAGTGGATACATTGATTCCCCTGCTCACACCAGGCGATATCGTAATCGATGGCGGCAATTCGCATTACAAAGATTCTCAGGCTCTAGCTGAGAAGCTATCCGCCCATGGTATTAATTTCTTTGATGTAGGAACTTCCGGCGGTGTCGAAGGCGCCAACAACGGCGGCTGCTTCATGATCGGCGGAGATGAATCGGTATTCCGCACGATCGAACCGATTTTCAAGGATATCGCCGTCGATCGCGGTTACCTGTATGCAGGCCAGAACGGCAGCGGACATTTTCTTAAAATGGTTCATAACGGTATCGAATACGGCATGATGCAGGCGATTGCCGAAGGGTTTGAGGTGCTTGAGAAAAGTCCGTTTAATTACAATTTCGAAGATGTGGCCCGCGTTTGGTCCAACGGCTCCGTCATCCGCAGCTGGCTGATGGAATTGACGGAAAATGCTTTCTCCAAAGACCCTAAACTCGAGGGAATCAAAGGTGTCATGAAATCTTCCGGCGAAGGAAAATGGACCGTTGAAACCGCACTGGATCTTCAAGCGAGCGCTCCGGTAATCGCGTTGTCCCTGTTCATGCGGTATCGCTCTCTTGAATCCGACACGTTCCACGGCAAGGTCGTCGCTGCCCTGCGCAACGAATTCGGCGGCCATGCAGTCGAATCTGCAGAATAAGATAGGAGCCAACCATATTATGAAGTTTCCCGCTTCTTGGTTGAAGGGCAGCTCGCTGGGCGAATCCATCGCCTGCGAGCTGCGCCTTCAAATCATTAACAACACCATCAAGCCAGGCGAGGTGCTGTCCGAAAACCGCATAGCCGCGGACTTCGGAACAAGCCGTTCACCGGTCCGCGAAGCCATGAAAACGCTATCCGGCGAAGGCCTCATCACCTTGCAGCGGATGGGGGCCGTAGTAAACGGTCTTCTATTAAAAGACATCGATGAACTGTACGATGTCCGGTATCTCATTGAGAGCTTTGCCTGGCAGCGCCTTGCGGAGGAAGATCCCGCCCCGTTAATCGCCCGGCTTCACCAAATCATCGATAAAATGGAGCTCGCTGCCAAATACCGCGATATTGTGGAATTTGCTTATCAGGACCTGTCCTTTCATGAACTCATCATCTCTTCCGCCAATCATACGCGAATTTTGCATTTATGGACCAGCATCCGGCAGATCGTAATGACCGTAATGCTTATAACGACGGAAGATGTATTGTCCCAAGGGGAAGACAAAATCGCCTATGTGGTGGATAAGCACCGTAAGCTGCTTAAAGGACTGGAGTCCAGAGACCCGGCCATCATTTCGGCACGGATTGAGGAGTATTTTGAAGATTCCAGAAATACCTTGCATACGTCCATGAAATAATCGACAAAAATAACATATATATCGCTCACATTTTGGGCCATGTGATCTGTTGTTCGTCGCTCCACCGCTGACTTTCGTCATTAGGTGCGCACTTCCAAAGGATCCCCTATCCCAAAACGTTCGCTTTATATTAAGAACATACAGATGTATGTATTTTTCAGGGTAAATAAAAGGAGGAACACCATGAGCACGTTATTCAACATGAGCCACAACGCCACCTTGCTATTATGGACCCTGGTGACGATCGTGTTTCTTATCGTCCTGATTTCCAAATATAAGTGGAATCCGTTCGTGACCTTATTAATTTCCGCTTTGCTGCTCGGTCTGCTGGCCGGGATGAAGCCGCTCGATGTGGTCAATTCGATCACAAGCGGACTTGGAGGCACACTGGGCACCATAGCGATTGTCATCGGCCTTGGCACCATGCTGGGCAAAATGATGGCCGAATCCGGCGGTGCGGAGCAAATTGCCACTACGCTGGTCGACCGGTTTGGAGAAAAAAGAGTACATTGGGCGATGATGATCGTCGGCTTTATCGTCGGGATTCCTGTCTTTTTTGAGGTAGGAGTTATCCTGCTTATCCCCATTGTCTTCACTGTAGCCAGAAAAACAAAAATGTCGTTGCTGCAAATCGGAATTCCGATTTTGGCGGGCCTTTCGACCGTGCACGGGCTTGTGCCGCCGCATCCGGCACCTATGATCGCCATTGATGCTTACGGCGCCAATCTTGGCCGGACCATTCTTTATTCCCTTGTGATCGGCATTATCGTCGCTATTATTGCCGGTCCGCTTTTTGGTAAATTCATCGGTAAGCATATCGTGCTGGAACCGCCCGCTGAACTGGCGGAGCAATTTGCCGTGAAAGGTAACAGAAGACTTCCGGGTTTCGGAATCACCCTGTTTACCATCCTTCTGCCGGTAATTCTGATGCTGATCGGCTCCATCGCCGACATTATCGACCCGCAAGCTACCAGCGGCTTCACGCTGTTCTGCGAATTTATCGGCCATGAAATTATGGCATTGCTGATTGCCGTCGTCTTCTCCTTCTTCTCGCTCGGCTTCTCCAGAGGCTTTACGAAGCATGATATTTCCAAGTTTACAAGCGAATGTCTTGCCCCGATCGCTACGATTGTTCTAATCATTGGAGCCGGCGGAGCCTTCAAGCAGGTGCTCATTAACAGCGGCGTAGGCACTGCGATTGCGGAAATTGCCACGGGAGCTCATGTCAACGTGATCCTGTTTGCCTGGTTCGTCGCTGCACTGATCCGGGTAGCCACCGGTTCGGCCACTGTCGCCATGACGACCGCCGCTGGCATTGTCGCTCCGGTACTGGCCCTTACGCCCGGCGCTAACGTGGAGCTAGTGGTTCTGGCAACCGGTGCGGGCTCCATCGTCCTGTCGCATGTAAATGATGCAGGGTTCTGGATGGTCAAAGAATTCTTCAACATGACGGTCCCGCAAACCCTGAAATCCTGGACGGTGATGGAGACGATCCTTTCCGTCGTTGGCTTGGCGCTGATTCTTCTCGCCAGTGTTTTCTAAAGAAATAAATATAAATTTATGGGAGAGAAGGTAACTCGGATGAATCAACTTTCTTATATGATAGGTATCGATATAGGAACGACAAGCACCAAGGCTGTATTATTCGAAGAAAACGGAAAAATCGTGTCGACGGCAAATGAAGGCTATCCGCTATATACGCCGACGGCCGATGTGGCGGAACAGGATCCGGAGGAGATTTTTGCTGCGATGCTGGCCGCCGTCCGTCACGTGATGGATCAAAGCGGAGCCGCCCCTGAACAGATTATGTTGGTCTCCTTCAGCACGGCCATGCACAGCGTAATCCCGGTTGACCAAGAAGGTCAGCCGTTGATGCGGTGTCTAACGTGGGCGGACAATCGGAGCGTGGAATGGTCGGAAAAATTAAAAAATGAGCTCGGCGGACATGAGATCTATCTGCGTACCGGTACCCCAATCCATCCGATGTCCCCCTTATCCAAGCTTCTATGGCTGCGCCATGACATGCCCGATATTTTTAATAAAGCGAATAAGTTTATTTCTATTAAAGAATATGTCTTTGCCAAACTGTTCGGTGAATACGTCGTGGACCACTCCATCGCCTCCAGTACCGGTCTAATGAATCTGGAAAACCTGGACTGGGACGAGGAAGCGTTGAAGATTGCAGGCATCACGCCGGACCAATTATCGACCCTCCTGCCGACCACTCATGTTATGAAGGGACTTTCGGGAACCTATGCGGCCGAAATGGGGCTTCTCGCCTCCACTCCGTTCGTCATCGGGGCTAGCGACGGCGTATTATCCAATCTAGGCGTCAATGCCATCAAACCGGGGGTCGTAGCCGTGACGATCGGTACAAGCGGCGCTATCCGCACTGTTGTCGACCGTCCTAAAACCGACCCGAAAGGCCGAATTTTCTGCTATGCGCTGACTGAGAAGCATTGGGTTATCGGCGGGCCGGTCAATAACGGCGGGGTTATTTTTCGCTGGGTGCGGGATGAATTCGCCGCTTCGGAGGTTGAAACGGCAAAGCGTCTCGGAATTAGCCCCTACGATGTGCTGACCAAAATCGGCGAAAAGGTACGTCCCGGTTCGGATGGACTGCTCTTTCACCCTTATTTGGCCGGAGAGCGAGCTCCCTTATGGAATCCTAACGCTCGCGGCTCCTTTTTCGGCCTGACATTGCACCATCAAAAGGAACATATGATTCGTTCCGTACTGGAAGGCGTCATTTATAACTTATATACCGTGCTGCTCGCTATGGAAGAACAGATCGGGCGGCCCGAAAAAATTCAGGCGACAGGCGGATTTGCGCGTTCTCCGCTTTGGCGGCAAATGCTGGCGGATATTTTCGACCAAGAGGTTGTTATTCCCGAAAGCTTCGAAAGCTCCTGTCTCGGTGCTGTAGTGCTCGGATTATATGCGCTGGGCAAGATCGACTCGTTTGATGTAGTGTCAGAGATGGTCGGCGGTACCTTTGAACATGCCCCGATCAAGGAGCATGCCGCTATTTACAAGGAGCTCCTCCCGATTTTCATCCGAATTTCCCGCAAGTTGGAGGAAGATTATGAAGCGATCGCCAAATTCCAACGGAATTTGCCGGCGGCAGATTAAGCTTCTCAGCCTAATTTTAAATAAATAAAAAGAGCAGGTTGCAGAACCTGCTCTTTGCTATGCCTATAATCTAAACCTACTCCTCCCTCCTCAAATTGCCATCCGCCCTTCCTAATCTTGTTATTAGGTTCCCGATTTTAAGAACGATCGATGAACCCAGCCCTAAAGAACTGTCGATAAGTAATTTTCGATATTGAACATCCTGTGTATAATTTTTTTCGGAGAAAATCGGATCCTGTCGAATTTTAAACAAATTATAAACAATATGTAGTGGTGTGAGTTAAAATTATACACAAGTTATTGAATTTGTGGATAAAATACAGCATTGCATTGAAATATAAGGCTTCTTTTGCTATGATTATATTGCTTTTGTTGTGAATATCTAAGTTTAAGTCAATAATTATTAACAGGCTGTGGATAAAATTGTGAACAATTCGAATTTATCCTTGTTTGTAATGATTCCACTTTTCTGACTCATGGGGATAATATTCCCCTTTATTTATGTTTATTCGACCCCTTTCTGCATGGCTCATGCCACAATTGGAAGATTTAAAAGGAGTGACCGCTGTGGATAGCCATACCTCCGATATATGGCAGCATATTTTATCCATCATCAATACCAAACTCAGCAAACCCAGCTTCGATACCTGGTTTAAAGCGACCAAAATTGTCTCGTTGAACGACCGCCAGATCGTAATATCCGCTCCGACCACGTTTGCCGTGGAATGGCTGGAAAGCCGGTATACCAAACTGGTTGCAACCACCGTTTATGAATACCTTGGCAAACAAGTCGACGTTTCCTTCGTCATTGAGGAATCTGCGGTGCCCGAGCAAACCCAGGTATATAAGGAGCCCCCTGCACCCGTCCAAGCGGAGGAAAGCGTTTCCAATATGCTTAACCCGAAATATACGTTCGATACGTTCGTCATCGGTTCGGGCAACCGGTTTGCCCATGCGGCATCCCTCGCCGTAGCCGAAGCTCCCGCACGAGCTTATAACCCGTTATTTCTATACGGCGGCGTCGGACTTGGCAAAACGCACTTGATGCACGCGATCGGACATTACATCCTGGAACATAGCCCCAGCAGTAAGGTCGTTTACATTTCTTCCGAGAAATTCACGAACGAATTCATCAACTCCATTCGGGACAACCGGGCGGAAAGCTTCCGCAACAAATACCGGAACATCGATATCCTGCTGATCGACGATATTCAATTTATCGCCGGCAAGGAATCGACCCAGGAAGAGTTTTTCCATACGTTTAATGCGCTTCACGAGGAACGCAAGCAGATCATTATTTCCAGTGACCGTCCGCCAAAAGAAATACCGACGCTGGAAGAGCGGCTCAGATCCCGGTTTGAATGGGGCCTGATCACGGATATTCAACCGCCGGACCTGGAGACTCGGATCGCGATTCTCCGCAAGAAGGCCAAAGCGGAAAACCTGGATATTCCGAACGAAGCGATGATGTATATCGCCAATCAAATCGATACCAACATCCGGGAGCTTGAGGGCGCCCTTATCCGTGTCGTCGCCTACTCCTCCCTCATTAACCAGGATATTACGACCCACCTGGCTGCCGAAGCGCTGAAGGATATCATACCTTCCAGCCGTCCGAAGATGATCACCATTCAGGACATTCAGCAAAAGGTCGGAGAGTACTATAATTTGCGGCTTGAGGATTTCAAAGCCCGCAAACGGACAAAAGCGATCGCCTTCCCTCGCCAAATCGCCATGTATTTATCGAGGGAGCTGACGGATTTCTCGCTGCCTAAGATCGGGGATGCCTTCGGAGGCCGTGACCATACGACAGTCATTCACGCCCACGAAAAAATAACCCAGCAGCTCAAAGTCGACCAGGATCTCTATAAAGTTATCAACAACATTACGGAAAAAATCAAAAACTCATCCTGAATAAGCTATAAGCCTATGCACATGATATTCACATGTGGATAGGCTTCATTTCATATATTCCGTCCCGTTATCCACATATTCAGGGCCCCTACTACTTCTTCTATATATTTAAAAGATATACATCATCCTATAAAGCGGCCATGCCGCCAGGGAAGAAATTCAAATTCGGGTCCTGCTTAACTGCTCAAATTGAGCTAAAATAGAAAAGAGCCATTTAAGCCCAAATGCATTTGCTTGCTAAAATCAAGTTTATGCATAACGAAGTGAATTATGATTGTTTTAAGTGTGTTTATATTGCGATGCTATAATAAATTTTTTAGGAGTTGAATTTATGAAAATCCGCGTTTTGAAGCACGATTTGAACGAATCCATCCAACATGTGGCTAAGGCCATCTCAAGCCGGACTACGATCCCTATTTTGACGGGGATTAAGCTGGAGGTTAATTTTCAGGGAATGACGTTGACCGCAAGCGATACCGATATTTCCATTCAGGCCTTTATTCCAGCGGAAGATCAGGATAAACAAATCGTGCAGGTAGAACGTCCAGGCAGCGTCGTTTTGCCGGCCAAGTTCTTCGTGGAGATCATCAAAAAGCTTCCTTCGAGCGAAATTGAGATGGAGGTGCTTGAAGGATTCAAGACGCAAATCCGCTCCGGATCGACCGATATTCAGATGGTCGGGCTTGATCCTGAGGAATTCCCCGTGCTACCGAGCATTGAGGAGAATCAGGTTATTTCCATTCCCGGCGATTTGCTCAAAAATATGGTTAAGCAAACCGCATTCTCCATTTCGTCCAATGAAAGCTCGCCGATTTTGACCGGGGTATTGTGGAACCTTAGCGACAACCAATTCAAATTCGTCGCAACCGACCGCCACCGTCTGGCCAGCCGCATGGCAGAGCTCGATGATGCCGAAGGCGTTCGTTTCAGCAATATTGTCATTTCCGGCAAAACGCTGAATGAGCTGAGCAAAATCATTCCCGACCAAAATACACGGGTGGATATTGTCGTAGCGGACAACCAGGTCTTGTTTAAGATCGACCGCGTGCTGTTCTACTCCCGAATATTGGACGGGACTTATCCGGATACTTCCAAGATTATTCCGACAACCTACAAAACAGAACTGGTGTTGGACACAAAAAAATTGAGCGAATCGATCGATCGCGCTTATTTGCTGTCGCGTGAGGAAAAGACGAATATCGTCCGCCTTCAGACCATGGAGAACGGCACTATTGAAATTTCGTCCAGTTCCTCTGAGCTCGGTAAGGTTACCGAACAACTGGAACTGGCTTCCTTTACGGGCGATCCGCTGCGAATCTCGTTCAACTCCAAATATATGCTCGATGTACTGAAAGTGGTGGAAAGCGAGCAGCTGCATATCGGTTTTACGGGAGCGATGAGCCCGATTATTGTTAAACCGGTCGATGATACGCAAAGCCTTTATCTCATCCTCCCTTACCGCACAACAAATTAAGCGGAGGGACTACCTGAAGAGAGGAAGTTCAAACATTCATGAAAACCATTCAGATTTCCAGCGAGTATATTAAGCTGGATCAGTTTTTGAAGCTGGCCGATTGCGTTTCAACAGGAGGCATGGCCAAAGCTTTACTGCAGGAAGGGGCCGTAAAAGTCAACCGGGAGCCTGAAGATCGTCGGGGACGCAAATTGTATCCCGGTGACGAGATTGAGGTAGCGGATTGCGGTTCTTTTCAAGTGGTTCGCGGCGAGGAATAGAGGCTCCCTGAACCTGGATGACAGGGGGAAACGAGGAGGGCCTGGGATAACGTGTTTGTCAAATCACTATCACTCATGAATTACCGCAATTACGAGACGCTGTCGCTGGACTCCTTCGGCAGCGTCAATCTGATGATCGGGCGCAATGCCCAAGGCAAGACAAACTTGCTGGAGGCTCTGCTCGTTCTTGCTCTAACAAAGTCGCACCGCACGTCGAAGGATAAGGAATTGATCTCCTTTGGCAAGGACCATGCCACGGTATCGGCCGAGATCGAGCGAAAATACGGAGCGGTCGGCCTGGAGCTGCGCTTCTCCCATCAAGGTAAACGGGCGAAGCTGAACGGGCTGGAGCAGCGGAAGCTGAGCGATTTTGTCGGAGTGTTGAATGCCGTTATGTTCGCACCCGAGGATCTGGAGATCGTCAAGGGAACGCCGGGGGTGCGCCGCCGGTTTCTCGATATGGAGATCGGACAGGTTCAGCCTAGCTATCTGTTTCACCTTCAGCAGTATCAAAAGGTGCTCATCCAGCGCAACAACTTGTTGAAACAGGCGTGGGGCTCAGGCTCGGACAAGGGAACGATGCTGGAGGTCTGGAATGAGCAGCTGGCGGAGCACGGTGTTAAAATCATCAAGAAAAGGAAACAATTCATAAGAAAACTGCAAAAATGGGCACAGCAGATTCACGAGGGCATTACCGGGGGCGGCGAAAACCTGAAATTATCCTATCTTCCGTCCTTCGGAGAAGCTGAGGAAGAAGATGAAGCTGTCTTATTGGAGCAATTTATGATAAAGTTATCACAAACGAAGGATCAGGAAATCCGCCGCGGGATGACCCTTTCGGGTCCTCACCGTGATGATTTGGCCTTTCATATCAACGGGAATGAAGCGCAAAGTTTCGGTTCCCAGGGCCAGCAGCGGACGACGGCGCTATCCCTTAAACTGGCGGAGATTGAGCTTATCCACGAGGAAATCGGTGAATACCCGATCCTTCTTCTGGATGACGTATTGTCCGAGTTGGATCCTTACCGCCAGACACAATTGATCGAAACTTTTCAAAGTAAAGTGCAGACGTTCATCACGGCTACTGGGATCGAGAGTCTTAATGCCAGCCGTCTTCAGGACGCCAGCATTTTTCATGTTCAAGAGGGACAAGTCCGGAAATAGAAGGGGGAAGCGATGTACATTCATTTGGGCGGGGAGAAGGTCATTCTCTCTTCGGAACTGGTAGCGATCTTCGATATATCGATTGAGAAATCGTCCAAAATCTCCAAACAATTCGTCAGTCACGCCATCAAGGAAAAACATGTGATGCGGATCGGAGAAGAAGAACCTAAATCCATTGTCGTAACCAAAAATACTGTGTACTATTCGCCGATTTCCTCTGCTACGCTCAAGAAGAAGTCGAACATTCAATCTATGGTCTAATCCGTTGACATAGAATCTATAGAAGTAGGTGAAGGCATTGTCTATGAACGAGCAATCGTATGATGAGAGTCAGATACAGGTACTGGAAGGTTTAGAGGCAGTTCGCAAGCGTCCGGGGATGTACATCGGTTCAACGAGTGCCCGGGGTCTGCACCATTTGGTCTGGGAAGTCGTCGACAACAGTATTGACGAAGCTCTGGCCGGCTATGCGAACAAGATCGACGTTTTCGTCCATGAGGATAACAGCATTACCGTTATCGATAACGGGCGGGGGATTCCGGTTGGTGAAAATACGAAACTGAAGAAATCGACCCTGGAAGTAGTTATGACCGTGCTTCATGCCGGCGGGAAATTCGGCGGCGGCGGATATAAAGTGTCCGGCGGTTTGCACGGGGTAGGCGTATCGGTTGTTAACGCCCTCTCCGAAAAAGTCGTGGTACAGGTTAATCGGGACGGTCATACTTATCAGCAGGAGTATCGTCGCGGAGCCCCGCAATATGATGTTAAGTTAGTAGGCGATTCCGACTTTACCGGAACCAAGACGACGTTTCTCCCGGATCCGGAAATTTTTACGGAGACGACTGTTTTTGATTACAATATCCTGCTGACCCGGATTCGCGAATTGGCGTTTCTGAACAAGGGGATTAATATATCTCTCACCGATGAACGTACAGGTGCCTCCGACTCGTTCCATTACGAGGGCGGCATTATGGAATACGTCAAATATCTGAATCAGAACAAGGAAGTTTTGCATGAGACGCCGATATACGTCGAAGGCGCACGTGACATGATTCAGGTTGAAGTTGCATTGCAATACAACGACAGCTATACGGAGAATATTTTCTCCTTCGCGAATAACATCAATACGCATGAAGGCGGAACGCACGAGTCGGGCTTCAAAAGCGCCTTAACCCGGATCATTAACGATTATGCGCGTAAGAACAGCATGATCAAAGATAATGATAACAACTTGACCGGCGATGATGTTCGTGAAGGATTGACCGCGATTATTTCGGTAAAAATTCCGGAACCGCAGTTCGAAGGCCAAACGAAGACGAAGCTCGGCAACAGCGAAGTACGCGGCATCGTGGAATCCCTGTTCGCGGAGAAACTCCAGGAATTCCTGGAAGAGAATCCTGCGGTAGCCCGCCGGGTATTGGAAAAAGCACTGCAAGCCTCCCGGGCGCGGGAAGCGGCGCGTAAAGCCCGCGAGTTGACGCGGCGCAAGAGTGCGCTTGAAGTCAGCGCCCTGCCGGGTAAGCTGGCGGACTGCTCCTCCAAGGATGCGACGATCAGTGAAATATACATCGTCGAAGGTGACTCTGCAGGCGGCTCGGCGAAGCAAGGCCGGGACCGGCACTTCCAGGCGATTTTGCCGCTGCGCGGTAAAATTCTGAACGTGGAGAAGGCCCGTCTGGACCGTATCCTGGGCAATGCGGAAATTCGCGCGATCATTACGGCGCTCGGTACGGGGATCGGGGAAGAATTCGACATTTCGAAGGCCCGTTACCATAAGGTCATTATTATGACCGATGCCGACGTTGACGGCGCGCATATTCGTACCCTGCTGCTTACGTTCTTCTTCCGTTACATGCGGAAGATCATTGAAGCAGGTTATGTGTACATCGCGCAGCCGCCGCTCTTTAAAGTTGAGCGTAACAAGGTCATTCGGTATGCCGGATCCGAGAAAGAGCGGGATGAAATCATTGCCTCTTTCGGAGAGAATGCCAAATTCAATGTGCAGCGTTATAAAGGTCTCGGCGAGATGAACCCTGAGCAGTTGTGGGAAACGACGATGGATCCGGAGAGCCGGACCATGCAGCAGGTTTCGATCGCGGACGCGATTCAAGCGGATGCGATTTTTGATACGCTGATGGGCGATAACGTAGAGCCGCGCCGTGACTTCATTCACGAGCATGCCAGAACCGTTAAAAACCTAGATTTCTAAACCTATTTTAGCTAAAGCCTCGCCGTTGGCGGGGCTTTTTTTGCGGGATGATTACAGATCGGAATGATTAACGTCGTCCCTGCTTATTTCTTAAACCGGCCGTAGGAAACGGCATAACGGTGGATCTTTTTATAAATATCTTTGTTTTCCAGACTCTTAAAGGGGAATAGCGCCGGGAGGGTATTTACCTCCAAAATCCAGATCTGATGCTGTTCGTCTATGGCAATATCAAGCCCTATTTCTTTCAAGTTGGGGAATCTTCGGGCTAGCTGGGCGGCCACGTGGATGCCTAAGCTCTTCATTTCTTTATATATCTTGGCGAATTCTTTAGGTTCGAGATGGGGGCCGAGCAATTCTTCAATGGGTGCAATGGAGCCGCCGCCATGATAATTTGTAATGATTTTTTGCTGGGCAGCGATCCTCCCAATAAAGCCCGTTGTCTCCCATGTCTTTTTAGGTGTCTTTTGAACCAATGCCCGGATATCGAATTTACGCCGGCGATAGGTTAGAAGGTGAATCCCCTTTTGGATCAGGAATATCTTTTTGCCGATTCTTGATGACAAAGTAGCATGAAGTTCCTCCAGCGTTGGATATAGCTCGCTTTGAATCCCAAAACGAAGTTTATATTGGATCGGACTTTCCGGGTCGAAGTCATCCTTCCAAGGCTCTATGCTCATGACTCCGTTGCCGTAGGTTCCATGATCCGGCTTAACGTACACGAGTCCGTAGATACCGACCATCTCTTTTAGATGCTCAAAGTCATATTTTCGCGTATCTGGAATGTAAGGACGGATCAATTCCCTTTGTTTTAGAATGATTGTTTTTTCCCATTTGCTCGCAATGCGTTGAATGGCCAACTTCCAATCCTTCCTTTCCGAAAACCCCCGCTGGCATTTACTTCAGAGACGAAAAACATAGGACAGAAGAGATAAACAATGGTATAATTATAAGATATGGGGATTTTATAAGTTTTTTGAACGTTTTTTTAAACAACCTCTCAAAATGCCTATATTCATAGTGTATGAAGAGTGGAAGCATTGGGAATGGACACATCCCCATTTTATTTGTGCCTCCCTGGAATGGGTTGAAGGGACGAGACGTTTAATTATTCTTGATTTGTGAAAGTAATATAAAGAATTACGTCAAAATCACAATCATTTCTAATTGGGTTTCAATTATTCGTGGCGGTTTCTTCAGGAGAATGACTAATTTGAAGTCTATATTCCATTTCTATGGGCACATGGATAGATTATTGAAGGAGGTCCAGCATGGCGGAAGAAAAATTTTCGCAAATTATAGACCGGGACATTAATGTGGAAATGCGCGAATCCTTTATGGATTATGCTATGAGCATTATCGTCAGCCGTGCTTTGCCGGATGTAAGGGATGGTCTGAAGCCGGTGCATCGGCGTATTCTGTACGCCATGAACGAGCTTGGTATGCATCCTGATAAGCCGTTTAAGAAATCGGCCAGAATCGTCGGCGAAGTTATCGGTAAATATCACCCTCACGGTGATTCGGCGGTTTATGAGACGATGGTGCGGATGGCCCAGGATTTTTCCATGCGTTATATGCTTGTCGACGGCCATGGCAACTTCGGTTCGATTGACGGAGACTTTGCGGCGGCAATGCGTTATACGGAAGCACGTCTTTCCAAGATCGCAATGGAAATGCTACGCGATATCAATAAAGAGACTGTTGATTTCATGCCGAACTACGACGGAGAGGAACATGAACCGGTCGTGCTGCCGGCACGATATCCGAATTTGCTGGTTAACGGGGTCTCGGGGATTGCCGTCGGGATGGCGACAAATATACCGCCTCATAATTTAGGGGAAGTCATTGACGGGGTTCAGGCGTTGATTGCGAATCCTGATCTCGATTCCCTGGATTTGATGGATTATATCAAAGGCCCGGATTTCCCTACAGCCGGTTATATTATCGGACGGACGGGAATCCGTCAGGCTTATACAACTGGACGCGGTTCGATTACCATGCGGGCCAAGACCAGAATCGAAGAGAATAACAACAAAGCCCGGATTATCGTGGATGAGCTTCCTTACCAGGTCAACAAAGCGCGGTTGGTTGAGAAAATCGCCGAGTTGGTCAGAGAGAAGCGGATCGACGGAATTACGGATTTGCGCGACGAATCGGACCGTACAGGGATGAGAGTCGTGATCGAGCTGCGCCGGGATGTCAATCCGAACATCGTGCTGAACAATCTGTACAAGCATACAGCGTTACAAAGCACTTTCGGCATCAATATGCTGGCGATTGTGAACAATGAGCCGAAGATTCTGACGCTGAAGGAAGTTCTTCATCATTATTTGCAGCATCAGGTCGAGGTTATTCGTCGCCGGACGGAATTCGAACTGAAAAAAGCGGAAGCCCGTGCACATATTCTCGAAGGTTTACGTACGGCGCTGGATCATCTTGACGAAGTCATCGCATTGATCCGCGGTTCACAAACTACGGAGATTGCCCGCAACGGATTGATGGAGCGCTTCGGACTTAGCCAGGAGCAGGCCCAAGCGATTCTCGATATGCGTCTGCAACGCCTGACCGGGTTGGAACGCGATAAGATTGAGAACGAGTACCAGGAGCTTCTGCAAAAGATTGCGGAGTACCGGGAGATTTTGGCGAATGAAGCCCTTGTTCTGCAAATCATCAGCGATGAACTCCAGGAAATCCGCGAACGGTTTGCGGATGAGCGCCGGACCGAGATTTTGGTCGGGGAAGAGAGCATTCTGGACGAAGACTTGATTCCGCAGGAAGAGGTCGTCATTACGATCACTCATACCGGATATATCAAGAGATTGCCTTTGACCACTTACCGCAGCCAAAAACGCGGAGGACGGGGCGTCGTCGGTATGGATACTAAGGACAACGATTTCGTGGAGCATTTGTTCGTGACGAACTCGCACCACTACTTGATGTTCTTTACGGACCGAGGCAAAGCCTACCGTCTCAAAGCTTATGAAATTCCGGAGCTTGGACGCACGGCGCGGGGAACCCCGATCATCAACCTGATTCAAATCGAACAGGGAGAGACGGTCAATGCGGTAATTCCTGTAGAGCGCTTCGATGAGGACAAGTATCTGTTCTTTGCTACCCGCTCAGGGGTTGTGAAGAAGACGCCGATCGAAGATTACATCAATATCCGTAAGGGCGGGCTGATTGCTGTCAATCTCCGTGAGGATGACATCTTGATCGATGTTAAGCTTACCGACGGTAACCAAGAGGTCATTATGGGTACGGCTCAGGGCATGTCCATCCGTTTCCCAGAGAGCGATGTTCGTTCCATGGGTAGAGCTGCTACCGGGGTTAAGGGGATCACGCTGGACCCGGATGATCAATTGATCGGGATGGACGTCATTGTTCCGGAACAGGATATTCTCATAGTTACGACCAAAGGTTACGGCAAACGGACGCCGGCCTCGGAATACCGAATTCAGAGCCGTGGCGGTAAAGGGATCAAGACGATCAATGTAACGGATAAGAACGGTCCTGTCGTCGGCTTGAAGGTCGTTAAGGATGAAGAAGACCTGATGATTATTACGGCAAGCGGTACGCTGATCCGGACGAGCATGGAAGGAATTTCGACCATGGGCCGGAACACGCAAGGCGTGAAGCTGATTAATATTCGTGAAGATGATTCTGTAGCTACCGTCTGCCGCTCGGATAAGACCGAGGAGGAGCCGGAAGAGGAATCCTTGGAACAAGAGGGCCAAGAAGGATCAGAATCCCTTGAGGGCGCTGATACGGCCGCTCAAGACGCCCCGGAACAAGAGTCCGAAGGTACGGAAGAATAACATAAACACATTGAACCAAGAACCGGATTTCCTTAGGGAAGTCCGGTTTTTTTGTTTTAATTCATTTGTAGGTTGTAAAAAGGATTGTTGGGCAAGAAGTCTCGTAATATAATGGCAGTACAATAGTGCTAATTCACTAGATAGGGCCTGCCCTAAACATGTGGAGATTGAGGAGCGAGCGAACATGGCAAGTGTCCCTGTATTAGATCTTAAACCCGGATTAAAAATTGTGAACCATGTACATACTCCTTTGGGCGGGCTTCTGATGCAAAAAGGAAAAGTACTGCTGCCCAGAGACTTGGATATATTACGCGCATTTATGGTACAGCAGGTCGAAATCGAAGAAGCGCAGGGGAGAGGGCGGGAAGACTCAACTGACGCGGCGGATTCAGTCAAAACAGGACGAGGTTCGTTTGCGGCAGTAGGTGCGGTGCCTTATGATAATGAGCTATCGCCGACAGGTCTTCTTCATAAAGAATATGACCGGATGCTGCATTTGACGAAAAGTGCATTCCAATCCGTTCTGGCGTCCGAGCTCCCAATCTATGAACTGCGTCATCAGTTGGAAGCTTTGATCAAGCAATTGAAGTACTTTAACGTACTGACTTTTGCTCCTCGCAACATGAACGAATATGATTATTTATTCCATAATGCCATTTTATCTGCATTAACTTCCTATCTGATCGCCAAGTGGTGCGGGTTGCCGCAAAAAGACTGGATGCAGGTTGCTTTCGCAGGCTTATTGCATGATATAGGTAATACCAAGATTGATCCGGGCATTCTATATAAGCCGGGATTACTTACGGATGATGAGTCGGAAGAAATGCGGATGCACACCACCTACGGCTACCAGCAACTCCGCAAAACGTCTGCCATAAATGAGGGAGTAAGACTCACGGCACTGCAGCATCACGAAAAAATGGACGGAACCGGCTATCCATTCCGCCTTACGGGGGACAAAATCCATATCTATGCCAAAATAGTGGCCGTTGCTGATATTTTTCATGCCATGACCTTAAACCGCCGATATCGCAAGGCGCAATCTCCTTATTTGGTATTGGAACAGATTAAGTCAGAAGCTTTCGGCAAACTGGATCCGGGCATTGTTCAGACCTTCGTGGAGAAAGTTACTCAATTTCATAATGGAATGCGGGTACGTCTCAGCAACGATAGCGTGGGGGAAATTGTCTTCTCCGATCGGCA
>NZ_JBBPAX010000001.1:3845000-3912500 GCF_038009185.1 Paenibacillus sp. FSL R5-0407
CCGCTGGTGCACCAGTTGTTCCGCCAGGAGCATAGCTGGGTAGCTACGTGCGGACGGGATAAGCGCTGAAAGCATCTAAGCGTGAAGCCCCCCTCAAGATGAGATTTCCCAACTAGTAAGACCCCTTGAAGACCACGAGGTTGATAGGCCTGAGGTGGAAGTGCAGCAATGTATGGAGCTGACAGGTACTAATCGGTCGAGGGCTTATCCAAAAGATACCCCAAAAAGTGAAGCGAGGCTTCGAAGGTAATTCCGATTACTTTTCGGGGACCCCGGTGAACCAATTAGGGGCTAAAACGCAAACTCAAGTTTCGTATCCAGTTTTCAAGCGATTAAGACGCTTGAACCGTTTGGTGGCGATGGCGGAGGGGTTCCACACGTACCCATCCCGAACACGACCGTTAAGCCCTCCAGCGCCGATGGTACTTGGACCGAAGGGTCCTGGGAGAGTAGGACGCCGCCAAGCAACGAAGAAGAGCACTGCCGATAACCTCGGCGGTGCTTTTTTGCTATTTAAGACTATCTGAACAACAACTTAGCTGTAAAACCTGCAGTTATTTTCGCTAGATGAGCTTGTTTAAGACAAATAGCTGTAAAATCTACAGTTAATTCTGCAGTTTCCACTCGAAATGGGCCAAATCCGCCGAAATAGCTGTAGTTTTTGCAGTTAATTTAGACCGGGGAGCTGAGGGAGTAAAATTAGATGTAGTAATTACAGTTAATTAAGCAGGGGGAAGGTGCCAAGCTCAACTCAAGGGCTCTGATTGCATGGGTTACTCAAAAACTCTGATTGCATGGGTTATTCATATACTCTGATTACATGGGCAGCGCAAATACTCTTATTGTAGGGACTATTTGGGCTGTAGGATCTTAGGAGAGTAGGAAGCCACCGAGCAAACAAACAGGGTACCGTTGAGGTAGGGCTTTTATATATGGCTTGGTTTGTAACTAGTCTGCATTAGGAATGCATTTAGAGGCGCTGTAACAGGTCGTTAGGAGGATTATAGGTAGCTTAGAGTGAAGGAGCACCCATAAGCGCCAGTCAGTTAGTCGGGCCTATAACACGCCCATAGGGACAGGGCTAGTAGATCTAAATAGGGCAACAAGCCAAGACAAGCAAGACAAGCAAGGCAAACCAGACCACACAAACCACACAAACCACACAAACCACACAAACCACACAAACCACACAAACCACACAAACCACACAACACGAGATAGTTTAGGCCGTGGCCGATCAATGGAACTAGTTGTTTTGTAACTACACGTATATAGGCACTAGGGTCCTTCTTAGAATAATTGGTTAAAAAAGGTTAAGGAAACGTCAGACTTAAAAGGTAAATTAAGAAGAAATCGTAAGGGTGAATGTAAACTATTACTGCCGACAATTGACTATAATAGGATTTGTTATGAAATAACTTCATGGGCGTGGATGCACATTGATGGATGAATGGTTCTCAGTTTGGACATGATCAGGAGGGAAAAATATGCATCATAAGAGACATTTAGGTGCTGCATTTTTAGCTATAGGACTGTTGTGTGGAGGAACATGGGCGCCAGGTTTGGGATATGCGGCAAGTGCAAGCTCGAGTGTAAATGCAGCTGCAAGTGCATCACCAAGTCTAACTGCTATTGTAAATAAGCCAGCAGCGGCTAAAAACTCGGTTACGCTTCAATACGAGGGGAAGACTTCCTCGCTGCGCGGGATGCTAGTTGAGGGGAGGTCCTGGATTCCTGTAGCTTTTTTAAGAGATGATCTCAAGTTGCCAATCAATTATAATCCGGTCAGCAAAACATACACGGTCGGAGAAGGATACCGCCAATTGAATATAATTCAGTACGAGGGCGGCATTACTTCTTACGTAAACAGCTATTATATTGGCGAACCGGCAGCCAAAAACATCAACGGCAGAATCTACATTCCTTTTCAATGGGTGAAAAATTATTTAGGCTATCAGGGGAAATGGGATGCGAGTGCGAAGCTTCTGAAGATAGAGAAGGCTCAGGAGAACAAGGTGACTATTGTTACTTCAGGCTATGATAAGGATTCTGAACAAGCATCGATTCATCTCAAATATCCGCAATTAAAGGGAAATGAAAATAAGGAAGCGGAGACTGCAATTAATAACCGAATTAAAGAAGACGTCAATGTATTCCGTGAGAATATGGAGAAGCAGTTGAAAGAGAGGGAGAGTCAGGAGGTCGAAAGCAACCCGTACGCGTTTGAATCCTCCTATATTGTAACGTATAACCAAAATGGAGTACTTAGCCTTTTGACCGAGCAATACGAAAATTTGGGCGGGGCACACGGCATGGTCATGAGAAAGGGTTATACTTTTTCGTTGAAGGACGGGAAGTTACTGAGCTTGGATGATTTATTCGGTGCAAATAAGAATTACTCCAAGCAGTTGAATAGCAAATTAAGCGCAAAGCTGGACTATTTTCCTGGGTATTTTGGCGGATTTAAAGGACTGAGCGATCAACCGGATTTTTATTTGGAGCCGGATAATCTAAAGGTATTTTTCCAATTGTATGAGTATACGCCTTATGCCGCAGGGTTCCCGGAGTTTTCAATCGCATTTAACGAGCTTATTCCGAAGGGGAGCAGTCCGTTCGATCGGTTCAAATAAAGGCAAGTTAATGTAATGGAATAGAACAGTAGGATGGATGAATAAAAAGTTAAGAACCTATCAAAAGGAATGTAACCTTTTTGTTACCGACAGGAGATAGACTACCGTTATAATGAAGTGTGGCATACTTTTTAGGTGATTTGACCTATCCGCGTTCTATATCGGGAATGGACATCGATGAGTGATATACGGTCAGAATATAGGTTGGGTAAGGAGGAATAATCATGCGGCTAAGGGGAATTCGACATTCCTTGTGCTTCATGGGGGTGGTCTTGATGATGATGTTCGTCATTGCAGGCTGTGCTGCTTCCGAGCCTTCCTGGACGACGTTTGTCGGATCGGCGGTAGAGAAGAGCTTCCCTATTCCTAAAGAAGCTAAACGGACGGAAACAGCAATGAATAACTCCAAGATGGATTATGTGCATTATTCGTTGCCCGGTTTAAAGGAAAGCGATGGAGTTCCTGATGCCTTCCAAAAGGCGATCACGGAATGGGGTTGGACGGAGAATCCGGAGGAGAGTACAGGAACGACCCTGGTTTACAAAAAAGATAAGCTGGTCGTGCAGTTGACTATACATGATAACTCTTTTACCGTACTGGTTCCCAAAATGGAAGAGAAGGCAATCATCCAGGGCTTAGAGAGCCCGTAGTTTCACGATTAGCTTCAGCAAGACAAGCACAAGCGAATGAAATCCTCTGAAATGAGGATCAAGTAGCCTGTTCCCTGCATTTGAGCGGGAGACAGGCTTTTTTTAGTAGTATGGCATATGAAGAAGTGAACTGGTATCGGTGCTAATATGTAGAAATCTCTTAAGGCATGTAATAGGAGGTATCCTGCTCATTAAACTTGATCATTCCGGTCTTAGGCTGCTTTCTTAATCCGGCTAGAATATAGAACCTTGGGGTAAGGAACCAAAAATGCCACAATATCAAAGAGATAGTGAAGGACACGGGCGACCAGGGGATGAGAACCGCTATGATGCAGCATCCGATCCAAGCCGCATGCAGATGAACCCGGCGGAATATGGAATAACTAACGAATTGATCCGGTAAGTATCCGATCCAAGGCAGCCGTCTCGTAAAGCTCCAACGCTTGCGATAGGAGTGGCTGGCAATAATGAGCACGGAACGGGAAATGACAAAGTGGATCCAAAGCACGATCGGAATGGCCAGCAGGAAAAAGAAAATGCTAGTCCAAGAGATAAACACCATCTCCGCGGCAAGCCAGATAAAAGGAAGCGTTAGAAAGCTGCGGATAAGAGGCTTGGGAAGAATGATTTTTTTGAGCAGTTTATAATGATAAAACGTTGCATTATTCGCGGGCTCGGCAGGCATGTGGGAACGAACTCCTCCTTGGCTTAACTTAGGCGTGGCTCCATGCAGCGGCGCACACCTTGAATTATATATCGGTTAAAATAAAGAATTTTTAAGATGCCGCCGTACAAACACGGAAGGTAAGGAAAGCGCATATATATAAAGTAGGAAAACCACTATGAAAAGGTTTAAAATAATAGAATATGCGCCATACTGGTAGTAAAACAAACAAGGTGGGATCGTAAATGGATGAACTTGCCGAAAATACATGCATAATCTGTGGAGAGCCGAAGTCAGAAGGTATTCATATTGTATCCGAATTTATATGTGACGCTTGTGAGGCGGAAATGGTGCACACGGATGTCCAGGAAGCAAAATATCATTTTTTTATTCATCGTATGAGACAAATTTGGGTAGAGAAAAATGCATAAAAGCATATTGTGAGGGACCTGTTCTAAGAAATGGCGGGTCCTTTTATATTGCCCTCTTTGACAGGAAAGCGTTACAATGAAGCGAAAGACCCGTAATAGAACAAGCCCGGAAGGATCAGGATATAGATTGAGTATTGGTGAGGACAAGAAGGATGATGAAATAAACGTCAAAGCTCCGTTGTACGAGGCTTTGCTGCGATATAAGGAGCGGCGGGACGCCTCTTTTCATGTGCCGGGGCATAAGAACGGCATGTCCTATGGGGAAGGGGACCTGGGGAAGGAATTGAGCCAGGTCATGGAGATTGACGTGACGGAGATTACCGGCACGGACGATTTGCACCATCCGGAGGGCGTCATCCGCGAGGCGCAGCTGCTAGCGGCGGAAACATTTGGCGCGGAGGAGTCGTTTTTTCTGGTTGGCGGAAGTACGGCCGGCAACTTGGCATTGATCCTGAGCGTGTGCACCGCTCCAGGCGATGTTCTGCTGGTGCAGCGGAATGTGCATAAATCCGTCATTCACGGATTAATGCTGGCGAACGCGCACGCGGTGTTCCTGGCGCCGCAGCACGATGCCGGCAGCGGCCTGGCGACCATCCCGTCCGAGGCGACGGTGCGTGAAGCCCTGCGCCGATACCCCGGCGCCAAAGGGCTGCTAGTGACGCACCCGAATTACTACGGGATGGGGTCATCGCTGCGGCCGCTGGCCGCGCTCTGTCGCGCGAGCGGCGTGCCGCTGCTCGTGGACGAGGCGCACGGCGCCCACTATGGGCTGCACCCGGCGCTGCCGGAGAGCGCCCTGCAGGCCGGCGCCGACGGCGTCGTGCAGTCCACGCACAAGATGCTGACCGCGCTCACCATGGGCGCGATGCTGCACGTGCAGGGCGGCCTGCTTGACCGGGGCCTGCTCCGGCAACGGTTGGCGATGGTGCAGAGCTCCAGCCCGTCCTACCCGATCATGGCTTCGCTCGATTTGAGCCGAAGCCAGATACAGTCCGGAGGACAGGCCTATTTTGAAGGCGGCCTGGCGGCTGCTGAGAAGCTGCGGCTCGGCGTGCAGGCTCATCCTAACTTCGGGATCCTCGAACCGGGCGCACGCGGAGAAGGTGCTGCATATGCTATACAAGATCCCTTTAAAGCCATCCTGTATGACCGGACCGGACGCTGGAGCGGTTATGAGCTTCAGGAGAAGCTGGAAGAGGAAGGCTGCGTCCCTGAGATGAGCGATGACCGTTATACAGTTCTCGCGCTTAGTCTGGCAACTACCGAAGAAGATATTACCCGGCTGCTGCAAGCGCTGGAGCGGATAGAAGCAACCCGAGCCCGAGATACCACTTCTGAGCAGAGGAAACCTCAAAATCCGCCATCATTTGAGTTTTCCACGTGGAACAATGCAGCCGTTTCGACACCCGTGGCATTCGGACTTCGTCCTCTTTCACCGAATGATAGGGAAACTTTACCTTTGGAGCAATGCGCTGGACGATTGGCGGGAGAGATGGTTATTCCTTATCCCCCGGGAATACCGCTGCTATATCCCGGCGAAGAGATCGGAGAGCAAACCTTGAAGCAATTAATTGCACTTCGACAAGCCAAAGCCAAATGCCAGGGAGCTGCGGATTCAACATTGTCGACCCTACAAGTGATAAAAGAGATTGCACCAAAAGCAAAGGAAAGAAAGCAGGGAACGAATTGAACGTGAAGAGAAAAGGGTTGTTTATTACCTTAGAAGGTGGCGAAGGATCAGGAAAAACATCGGTCATTCACGAACTGGGGAAAGAATTAGAAGTATGCGGAATTCCATACATTACTACCCGGGAGCCGGGAGGGATCAAGATTTCGGAGAAAATCCGCGAGACTATTTTGAATCCGGCCCATACGGAAATGGACGGGCGTACCGAGGCGCTGTTATATGCGGCGGCAAGGGCGCAGCATTTGGCGGAAAAGGTGGAGCCCGCCTTGGCCAATGGAATTACCGTGTTATGCGACCGCTTTATCGACAGCAGTTTAGCTTACCAGGGATATGCCAGAGGATTGGGCATTAATGAAGTGCTCTCGATCAATCTGTTTGCCACAGCCGGACGCTTCCCTGACCTGACCTACTATTTGGATATCGAACCGGAAGTCGGGCTTTCGCGAATTGCCGCCGGAGAAGGGCGGGAAATCAACCGCCTTGATTTGGAGGATCTTTCTTTTCACTATAAAGTAAAGGAAGGATATGAAGTCGTTAAATCCATGTACCCGGAGCGAATCCGGTCGGTGGATGCCTCGGGGACGCGAGAAGAGGTAGCAGCCTTAATAAGAGACCGATTGGCCGCGGATTTAAAGGATTTCGGGGTGTGAACGTCAAATTATATAAAAGTGGTTAAAATTTTTATAGGTAGATCAAATATAACGAAACGAGGAGGGGCTGCAAATGAAACTAATCGTGGCGATCGTACAGGATAAAGACAGCAACCGTTTGTCCAGCGCACTGGTAAAGGAAAACTTCCGGGCGACGAAATTGGCCAGTACCGGAGGGTTTCTGCGGGCAGGGAACACAACGTTTATGATCGGGGTTGACGACAACCAGGTTGAATCCGTGATGAATGTGATCCGTAACAGTTGTAAGGTTCGCGAACAGCTGGTGACCCCGGTGACGCCGATGAGCGGAACTACCGATTCGTATTTGCCGCTTCCGGTAGAGGTTCAAGTTGGTGGAGCTACCGTATTCGTTCTGCCGGTTGAACGCTTCGAACATTTCTAAGACGTGTTGTATGCAATATACTAAGATTATGAAAGAGCGGCGGTGATAGCTGTGAAAATAGATCCGGGTTACAGACCGCTGAAAAGCGGTTTGGGGGTAAACGAAAATGCGGCCAAGCCGATTCAGGCAAAAAGCTTTTCCGATGTCATGCAGCAGCATGGCGAACAGGCCTCCAAAGAAGAATTGAATCGGAGATTTAAGGAGATTCAGCTTCAGGGGGACCGGCTGGCCCGTTCGATGACTGTCCGGGAACTGAAGGCGTACCGCCTGTTGGTCAAAAGATTTCTGGAGGATACCGTCCGTCAGGGAGTCAGCATCAAGGAATCCCGGGGCTGGGACCGCCGGGGGCGCGGCAAACGTTATAAATTGCTGGATGAGGTCGATGCCGCCCTGCTTGCGATGGCTGATGAACTGTTGGAAACGGAGCAGGGGAAGATCGATCTTCTGCAAAAAATCGGCGAAATCCGGGGTATGCTGATCAATATATGTTTCTAAAGCCGAAATGCTTTTGAAAGAGCGGCATTCTTCCGGATATGCAGATATGTCTTGGAAGAAAGGTAGAAAAGAATTATGTCTTTTAAAGAAATTATAGGTCAGGAGGCGGCGAAGCAGTTACTGCAGAGCGGCCTCCGCCAGAATCGCATATCTCATGCCTATATATTTAGCGGTCCGCCGGGAAGCGGCCAGAAAGAAATGGCGATGGCTTTTGTCCAAGCCCTCTTTTGTACAAAGGGGGGAGACGATGCCTGCGGCGAATGCCTGGAATGCCGGAAAGTGCTGCACGGCAACCATCCCGATCTGCATCAAATTGCGCCCGACGGGGCTACGATCAAAATTGATCAGATTCGCGACCTGCAGCGAATTTTTTCTTACCGTTCGGAGAGCGGGAATCCGAAAGCATACATTATTGACCATGCGGACAAAATGACCGTGCAAGCGGCGAACAGTTTGCTGAAGTTTTTAGAGGAACCGCCATCCCCGGCGGTGGCGCTTCTGCTTTCGGATAATGGACGGGCCCTGCTGCCTACTATTCAATCCAGGGCACAGCTGGTGCCGTTTTTGCCCCTGGACCCGGAACGGATGCTGCAGATGTTATCGGGCGAAGGGTTCCCGGTGGCCTTATCCCGGCCTGCCGTACATGTGGCTGCCGGACTTGAGGCCTGCCGCGAATTATTGCGTCAGAATTGGTTTGCAGAAATTAGAAACGTAGTGTTACAATTAGGGAAGGAAACCGCTGGCCGTGGCGGGTCTCCTTTAGTTACAGCGCAGCAAAGCGTAATCAAAGCTGGGCTGGGCGAGCACTTGGACATGCTGTTTGACCTTTTCCATTTGTGGTTCAAAGACATGATCCATGCGCTATATCATAGACATGATCAAATCGTTTTCATAGATGCACTGGATTTTATCGTTAAACATGCTTTCTCCCGCAGTGCGGCACAGTGGATTGACGCGATGGCGCTTGCGGCGGAGAGCAAGAAGAAGCTTCGTCAGAACATGAATGGCCAACTCTGTCTCGAACAGTTCCTGATCGGTATCGGCGGATAAACGCAGATGCTTCAGGCCGGTGCCCCGGCTCCGGACAGATAAACTTTCTCCCGTGCAAGAACATGGGTTTTTTTAAGAGTTACAGGTTTTTATAGGTATACAAGGGGGTAAGTTTTTGTACACTGTAGTAGGCGTCCGTTTTAAAAAGGCGGGCAAAATATATTACTTCGATCCGTTGGAGCTTCCTGTCGAGAAGGACAACAGCGTTATTGTCGAAACGGCGCGCGGGATCGAATACGGTAAAGTGGTCGTTGGCAAGAAGCAGGTCGGGGAGAACGATGTAGTACTCCCGCTGAAAAAGGTGATCCGTATCGCCGACGAGTCCGACGCCCGTGTTGTGGAAGAGAACAAGTTTGCGGCAAAAAACGCATTTGCCACATGTTTAAATAAAATTAAAGACCATGATTTAAAAATGAAGTTGGTCGACGTGGAGTTTACGTTTGACCGCAACAAAATTATTTTTTACTTTACGGCGGAAGGCCGGGTCGATTTCCGCGAACTGGTTAAGGATTTGGCGAGTATTTTCCGGACACGGATTGAACTTCGGCAAATCGGCGTCAGAGATGAGGCCAAGATGCTCGGAGGAATCGGTCCTTGCGGACGGGTGCTCTGCTGCTCTTCGTGGCTCGGGGACTTTGAGCCGGTGTCCATCAAGATGGCGAAGGATCAGAGCTTATCGCTTAATCCGACCAAAATTTCCGGACTTTGCGGCCGCTTAATGTGCTGCTTGAAATTTGAGCATGATAATTACGAAAGCGTGAAGGAAGAACTTCCATCGGTAGGCAAGATGGTCGTCACCTCATTGGGAGACGGGAAAGTCGTTGGTCTTAACGCCGGGTCGCGTACCGTTCATGTTCAATTGTTTGAGATTGGCAAAGTCAAGGAGCTTCCGCTTGACGATGTCGTTGTAAAATAGAATTTCAAGAAAGACTTTAGAGAATGAATGACTCTGGGGTGGGAACTTGGAGAACAAAGATGTTTTCAATCACATGCAAGCGCTGGAAACACAAATGGGAAAGGTTCACGGCCAATTTAGCACGCTAATGCTGGAGGTCAAGAGGCTGCTCGAGGAAAATCAGCAGCTTCGCCTGGAGAACGAGAAGATGCGCAAAATATTGAAGGGGGAAGGCGGAGAAGGCACAATGCCTGCGTTATCCCCAGTTCAGCCCGCTCCTTTGCTGTTGGAGGGGAACGAAGCCATCGATATCGTCGGTGAAGGATATGACAATCTGGCGCGTCTGTATCATGAAGGTTTCCACATTTGCAATGTATATTATGGACATTTGCGAACGGAAGGCGATTGCCTGTTCTGCTTATCTTTTTTGAATAAATAACGAACCGTAGGGATGTTTCCTACGGTTTTTTTTAGAAATTTGCAAATTGGCTAAGTTAGTTCGAGTAACTTATATAACTTTTAAAAGAACGGAAGATTAAAGTTGAAGAATCAAGTCGCAATTCATGAACAAGAGCGGGTCGATGATTTGCTGACCCATGAGCTGGGCATTATCCAGAGCGAGGAAGTATTCAGCTTCTCGATGGATGCTGTTTTGTTGGCCCGTTTCGCTCGGGTTCCTATTCACGGAAAGATCCTGGATCTGTGTACCGGCAACGGAGTGATTCCGCTCCTGTTATCTACCCGCACGAAGGCAAAGATCGAAGGAATCGAAATTCAGCCCCGGCTTGCGGATATGGCGCGGCGCAGTGTGGAAATGAACGGGCTCGGGGATCAAATCACAATTCGTGAAGGCGATTTACGGGAGCTGGTCAAAGAGACAGGACATGGCGTTTATGACGCGATTACGGTAAATCCTCCCTATATGCCGCTCACCGGCGGGGATGTAAAGATCAATGCCCATCAGGCGATAGCCCGGCATGAGGTCCATTGTACTTTGGAGGAGGTTATCTCCGCTTCGATGCGGCTAGTGCGCCCGGGAGGCAAAGTAACGATGGTGCATAAACCGCAGCGGCTGGGAGAAATCCTGACCGTATTCCGCCAATACCGGCTGGAGCCGAAGTTGATTCGTTTTGTCCATCCACGGCAAGAAGCAGAAGCTAATATGGTGCTGATTGAAGCGCTCCGTGACGGCAAGCCGGATATGCGGGTACTGCCGCCGCTAATTGTTTATGACGAGCAAGGCGAATATTGTCCGGAGATTATGAATATCTACTATGGATCAAAAGAGGGAAGAGCATGAGCATAAGCATTCAAAAAAGTTTCGATGAACGTTCAAGCGAAGGGTTCGGGAAATTGTACCTGGTCGCCACTCCGATCGGAAATTTGGAGGATATGACATACCGGGCAGTACGTACGCTGCAGGAGGCGGATATTATTGCGGCGGAGGACACACGTCAGACCCGTAAGCTTCTGACTCACTTCGAAATTTCACCGGGCAAATTGCTCAGTTATCACGAGCATAACAAGGCGGCGAGCGGGCCGGAATTGATACGCTTTATAATAGAAGGAAAAAATTTGGCCCTGGTCAGTGATGCCGGTTTGCCGGCCATCTCCGACCCCGGCAGTGACCTCGTGAAACTGGCGGTGGAGAAGGGGATTTCGGTCATTCCAATACCGGGAGCTAACGCCGCTTTGTCAGCTCTGATCGTGTCCGGGCTGCCAACCGAGCGATTTCAATTTATCGGATTTTTGCCGCGGGATCATAAGGATAGGGATAACCTGCTTAATTCGCTGCAGGATGAGGAAAGCACGATGCTGTTCTATGAATCACCTCACCGGGTCATTAAAACGCTGGAGTCCATGTTCAAGGCATGGGGAGACCGCAAAGTCGTGTTGGCACGAGAATTAACTAAGCGTTATGAAGAAATGGCCAGGGGCCTTCTGAGCGAGTCCATATCGTGGCTGGAGGAACATCCGCCGCTTGGAGAGTATTGTATCGTTGTTGCAGGGGCACACCCGGAAGAGGTTAAGGAACGAAAAGATGCCTGGTGGCAGCCTTTATCGGTAGAAGAGCATGTTCGTCATTATGAGGAGCAAGAGGGGCTTTCACGGAAGGAGGCCATGAAGAAAGCCGCAGGAGATCGGGGCGTTTCCAAACGGGATATTTACAAAGAGCTTTTGTAACTCTATTAGATGAACTTGAAATGGATGTTAGGATAAGTACGAAAATATTCGTATTATAATAGAAGGAAATAGAATTTTTTGGTGGGAAAATAAAAAAAAGGGGCCTTCACAGGCTGGGTTCAAGCCTGGAAGGCGCCAAGGAGATATGAAAAAGGTTAGAATTAACAGTTTTCAATAAAACTATTATATACTATAAATCTTAATTTGTCACAGGGGTAGGAAGCTCTGTGAGACATTCATGGCAAACAATTTTGCCTTTGAAGTAAGTAACGTTCTCTGCGTTGCCGCAGAAGATGCAGGCAGGCTCATATTTTTTCAACATGATGCGTTCACCATCGACATAAATTTCGAGGGCATCCTTTTCGCCAATACCGAGCGTACGGCGTAATTCAATAGGAATAACTACCCGTCCCAATTCGTCTACTTTTCTTACAATACCTGTTGATTTCATCATAACCGATGATAGCCCCTCTCGCTATAGTTTAAAAGTGTCATTATTCGACAAACTTCTATCTTTTATGATATTTATAATACCAACCATTGCCAAAACAGTCAACCTATTTATGGTAGAGTTCATTTTTATTTCTAATTTTAATTATTAAACGGGGCATAAAAATCGCGATTTCCCGGAATAAACGAGGTTTTTTGGCTTTCGACATTTTGGAAGTTCCTATTAAGACATCATTCGACAATATTCGACATAAACCTACGATATCAGTCACAAACTCTCTTTATTTTTCAAAATCTTTTTTTGAGATAAGGGAAAGGGGACCTTGGTATGAATAATCAGCTTCGGGAAGAAAAGGTATTTAAGGATCCGGTTCATAATTACGTGCATGTACAGGATGAAATCATTTGGGCGCTCATCAATACGTCCGAATTTCAGAGGCTGCGGCGGATTCGGCAGCTCGGCACCTCGTATTTGACTTTTCATGGGGCAGAACACAGCCGGTTTTCTCATTCATTAGGCGTTTATGAAATTACGCGGCGGATTATTTCTCAATTCGAACGTGCGGACTATGCCGATTGGCCGAAGGAAGAAAGACTCGTCACCCTTTGTGCGGCATTACTTCACGATTTGGGGCACGGCCCGTTCTCCCATTCGATTGAGCAGGCGTTTCAAATGCATCATGAAGACTGGACCTGTAAAATCGTGCTCGGCGATACGGAAGTCGGGGAGGTACTGCGGCGGCTGGGAGAGGATTTTCCGGATAAAGTGGCGGCCGTCATCCGCAAGGATTATGAGCACCCGATCGTGGTAAATTTGGTATCCAGCCCGCTTGATGCAGACCGTATGGATTATCTGCTGCGGGATGCCTATTTTACAGGAGTCAATTACGGAACGATCGATATGGACCGGATCCTCAGAATGCTCAGGCCGTTTCAGGGGCGGATCGTGGTCAAGGAGTCGGGCATGCATGCGGTTGAGGATTACCTGATGTCCAGGTATCAAATGTACTGGCAAGTTTATTTTCACCCGGTTACCCGGAGTTCGGAAATTATTCTGCGGCAGATTTTCCGCAGGGCTAAGGAACTTCACGAGAGTGGGCATCAATTTGCGTTCTTGCCGGATCCATTACCGGGATTGTTCAAACGGGATCTGACCGTGCAGGAGTACCTCCTGCTTGACGAAGCTTTGGTGCAGACTGCCTTTATGCAGTGGAAGAGAGAATCCGATGGACTGCTGAGCGAGCTGTGTTCTCGATTTTTAGATAGAAAGTTGTATAAATATGTAGAAGTGGAATCGTTAGATCTGGAAATGATCGACGACATCCGCGTCGCATTCAAGGACGTCGGACTCAATCCGGATTACGATCTGGAAATTGATTTTCCGACTGATCTGCCTTATGATGTGTTTCGTCCGGACGGGGAATTTAGGGACAAGCACATCCTTCTATTGGACCGGCAGGAGCAGATCCGGGAAATCTCCGAGGTATCGGACATTGTGCGTTCCATCAGCGGACTGCACCGGGGGAAATATCATTTGTACTATCCCGATAATAAAATTGCGCCGGTTATCGAACGGCTTCCGGAGCATATTCACGAAATATTTAAGCAAACCACATAAGAATACACCTAAGGAGGTAACAGCATGGAGTTATTTGATACGCACACGCATATGGATGCGCCGCAATTCGACGGCGACCGTGAGGAAGCGATTCATCGCGCATTGGAACAAGGGGTAACGCGGATGATCAATATCGGTTTTAACCGCGAGACCATTCCGACTACGATGAAGCTGGCGGAGTCGTATGAATTCATTTATGCGGCGGTCGGCTGGCACCCGCAGGATGCGATTACGATGAAGGAAGAGGATTTGGACTGGATTGCAGAACTCTGCAAACATGAGAAGGTTGTAGCGATCGGCGAAATCGGACTCGATTATTACTGGGATACTTCGCCAAAAGACGTGCAGCATGAGGTTTTTCGGAAGCAAATTCGCCTCGCCCGCGAGTTGAAAATGCCGATTTGTATCCATAACCGGGAAGCCCATGAAGATGTCGTCCGCATTCTGCGGGAAGAGAAGGCGAACGAGATCGGCGGCGTCATGCATTCCTATTCGGGAAGCTGGGAAATTGCCAAAATGTGTCTGGATTTGGGATTCCATTTGTCGTTTGGCGGACCGATCACGTTTAAAAATGCAAAGCAGCCCAAAGAGGTGTTGGCGAAGACTCCAATGGACCGATTATTGATCGAAACGGATTCCCCTTATTTAACACCACACCCTTTTCGTGGGAAAAGAAATGAGTCCGGACACGTCCGTTTGGTCGCCGAGGCTGCTGCCGAGTTAAAAGGGGTATCTCTCGAAGAAATCGCTGAAATTACCACCCGAAATGCGCTGGAACGATTTGGAATTCGATGAAATCGGGAGCAAAAGCGGTGAAAAAAGAAGCAATCGCGAAAGATTAATGCTCTTTAACTAATTAGCGAGAGATTATTACATTTTTTTAACCATTTATTAAAATAAACGTTGTTGATTCGTCCTTTACAACATGCATCGAAACAGGATAGAATCTTTTCAGTAATCGATTTGGGGTCGCTCATTTGCTGTTGGCGATTCCGGTTACATGGTTCCATGAACCAGTCTCGCTTAATCTCCACTTGTGGGGAACGGGGGAACCAAGTACGACACGCCGGGAAGGCCCGGCCAGATCGTAATTGATTTCTTTTTGGGTCATTGGGGTGAATTCAAGGTCATTGCGCCATGAGCGAATGAACTGAGGAAGGGCGGCACTCTCGCGTCCTAACCCGACAGCTAACCTCGTAAGCGTACATTGAGAGGGCAAACTCGTGCATCCTATTACACCAAGACATTCGGAAGCCACGAAAGAGAGCCTCTTACTCTTTCTTTGGGCTTCTTTTGTTTTTGAATAAAAGTAATAGGGTCATCATACTGTGTTAAACAGGAGGTGACGGTGCCGGGCAGACTGGGGCAGGATGCGAAGTGCAGCTCATTCAAAATGCATTTCGTAAAAATGAATTGTAGTCACGTCATATGTATCATGAATCGACCTAGACGGCGGGACTATGTAAGGAGGACGGAAGAAATGGGCTTTTTCCGCAAAAAGGAATCCCATGAATCGCGCTCATCCAGCATGTCTTACGCAATGCGGTGGAAACAAGAACATTTACGTCAAATTTCGGTTATCGGATTGTTGGCCATCGCGGTAGTACTCATCATCCTGATTTGGTCTTACAGCCAGAACAATAAAAAGATTTACTTGGTTGTTGACGGGCAAAGTCAAAAAATCGAAACCCGTCATTCGCTGGTCAATCAAGTACTGGAAGAACAGTCTATTGTGTTGGGTCCCGAGGACGCGGTATCGCGGCCGCTCGCTAGCTCCATCCAAGATGGCAACCGGATTGTCATTGTACGCGCGGTTCCGGTAAACGTGAGTGTGGACGGCACGAGCAAAGTGCATTTTACAACCAAGGACAGTGTGCAGGAAACGATTGAAGAGCTCGGCGTTACTATGGGGCAGGAGGATAAAATCACTCCGGCTTTGACCAGTAAGGTGTCGGCGAATTTAGATATTAAAATCGTCCGTGTCACCAAACATAAGGTACAGACCAAAGAAAGCGTACCTTTTACCGTCGTGAAAACATCGGACAATACTTTGCTTAAAGGGAAAACTAAAGTAGTGGCCCCGGGAAGCGAAGGTGTAGTCGTCCACAACATCGAAAAGGTATATGAGGACGGAAAATTCGTGTCAAAGCAATGGCTCGGCAAAGAAGTTGAAAAAGCAGCTTCGCCGAAGGTAGTCGCCGTAGGCACGAAGAAACCGACAGCCGTTGCGTCCGCCAGCATTTCCCGCACTTCGAACGCGGTGAATATCAGCGGGCTTACGACGAAAGGCGGCGTCTCGTTTAAATATAAAAAAGTACTTAAGAACGTAACTTTGACCGCTTATTCCGCCGAAGAAGACGGGATCGGTACGAAGACGGCTTCCGGTACCCGAGTCACGGAAGGAAGAACGATCGCGGTCGATAAGAGCGTCGTACCTTTGGGCTGGTGGGTTTATATCGAAGGCATCGGCTTCCGTAAGGCCGAAGATACCGGCGGTGCCATCAAAGGCAACAAGATGGACGTTTATTACGACTCCCTGAAATCCGCGAAAAACTTCGGACGGAAAAAGGGCCGGACGGTGTATGTAATCGGTCCGACCAAGCCGGAGTTGAACTAACCGGGCGCGTTTACTTTGCTCAGGGAATGATATACTATTAGGATGATGAATAAGACACGGATAAGAAGAGGATGAATTCCTCTTCTTTTTGTTGTAATACAACCATTTTATTGCGGAAAGGTATGGGGCAACATGATTAAGGAGGTCATTGTGGTGGAAGGCCGCGACGATACCGTGGCGGTGAAACGGGCCGTTGAAGCCGACACCATCGAGACCGGGGGATCCGCGATCAATGAGGCGACGTTACGCAAAATCGCGCTCGCGATGGAACGCCGCGGGATTATCATCTTCACGGATCCGGACCACGCGGGGGAGCGAATCCGCAAAATCGTAGCGAACCGGGTGCCGGGCTGCAAGCACGCTTTCTTGCGGGAGGCGGATGCGACGAAGGGCGATGACATCGGTGTAGAGAATGCTTCGCCGGAAGCGATCCGTGAGGCGCTCTCCCGCGTCCGCAGTGAGGTCGTAGGAGCGGCGGAAGACGCGCAGGACCAAATCGATTGGGAGGATTTGATCGGCGCCGGACTGATCGTACATCCCGAGGCTGCCGCCCGGCGGCGCTTTATGGGGGAACGGCTGGGAATAGGGTATTGCAACGGCAAACAGTTTTATAAGCGGCTGGCTATCTTTCGGATTAGCCGGGAGGAGTTTGCGGCTGCACTGGCGGAGTTGGAGAAAGAGAATGAAAGAGGCGAATAACCGATGACCATGAGAGAAGATGTATCTACACCGCGCCGGACGAAGGAAATTATTCAACGGCACGGTTTTTCATTTAAGAAAAGTCTCGGTCAGAACTTTCTGATCGATCAGAATATACTGGGCAAGATCGTCGGCGCGGCCGGCCTGGACGAGTCCAAAGGAGCGTTGGAAATCGGTCCGGGCATCGGCGCCTTGACCGAGAAGCTGGCTCAGACGGCCGGGCGCGTAGCCGCCGTGGAAATCGACCAAAGACTCCTGCCGATCCTGAAAGAGGTGCTGGAGCCGTATCCGCACGTCCATGTGATCCAAGGAGACGTGCTGAAGCTGGATCTGCAAGAGCTGTTCGCAAACGAATTTAGCGGCTGTAACGGCGTCAGTGTGGTGGCCAATTTGCCATACTACGTGACGACCCCGATTTTGATGAACCTGCTGGAGGCGGGCCTTCCGTTGGAGAACATTGTGGTCATGATCCAGAAGGAAGTGGCGGAGCGGATGGCTGCCTCTCCGGGAAGCAAGGCATTCGGAAGCCTCAGCATCGCTGTCCAATATTACAGTGAGCCTGAGCTTGTCTGCACGGTACCTCATACCGTCTTTATCCCGCAGCCGAATGTGGAATCGGCCGTCATTCGTTTGAAGGTACGCAGCACGCCGCCTGTATCCGTGGAGGATGAGGCCTTTTTCTTTGAGGTAGTTCAGGCGTCCTTTGCTCAAAGACGTAAGACGATTTCCAACAATCTTAAGAGCCGTTTTTTCCCTGGGGAAGGACGGGAGAGGCTGGAGTCCCTGCTCGGCGAAGCTGGCATTGAGCCTTCCCGACGCGCTGAAACGCTGGATTTGCAGGAGTTTGCGAACCTTAGCAATACGCTGTTGGCTGCAGGATTAAAATAGTAGAGCTGTAACCAATCCCCTCATTCGCCCATAGGATGGAGTTAGAGGTGATTGATTTGACGAAATTGGGAGACTTGGTCGTCCGTAAATCGTACGGAGGGGACGTTACCTTTCGTATTGAAAAAATAGTGCGGGAGCAGGCCATCATCAAAGGAACGGAGTTCCGGCTGCTGGCCGATGCTCCCTTGACCGATCTGGTCGGGGTTAGCCCGAACACGCCGGGCGAAAAAACGCAGCGAGCCCGGATCAAGGCTACCGAATCGCTGCAGCAGCTGACTAAAGACCGCCTGGAACTGACAGAGCGAAACCAGTCCACTTTGGGACGGGAATGGTTCCCTCCGGGAGAACCTTCATTTTTCGAGGTACCGGGCAAGGTGCTTCACTTGGACGGGGATGAGCGTTATTTAAAGAAGAGCCTTGACCTCTACGAGAAATTGCGCGTACCCGCGCATGGTTACTTTGTCACGGAATCCTCTATGGCTAATGCCCTTTACCGCCTGCTTCCAAGCATTCAGCCCGACATCGTCGTGCTGACAGGTCATGACGGGGTTCTGAAGAATCGCCCCACAACCGACTTATACAACTTATCCAGCTATAAAAACTCGAAGCACTTTGTGGAGGCGATTCAGACCGCTCGGAAGTATGAGCGGAATTTTGATGCCCTTACCATCGTCGCAGGTGCTTGCCAATCGCATTTTGAAGCCTTGCTGCAGGCGGGGGCCAATTTCGCAAGCTCCCCGGCCCGCGTGCTGATTCACGCCCTGGACCCGGTCTATATCGCCGCCAAGGCGTCTTTGACGTCCATACGCGAAACGATCCACATAACGGATGTCCTTAGTCATACGGTCAGCGGAACTCAGGGCGTAGGGGGAATCGAAACCCGGGGAAGCTACCGGATCGGCTTGCCGAAACTCATGGATTTATCCGCTTTAAAGGTCATTCCTTCGATGTAATTTCACATTTTAGTGGGCTCGAGAAAAGTGTCGAAAAAAAATCGTTGACAACCGTTTTTTTCTGCTGATATAATAATCTGTTTCGACTTGACAGGTGACTCCCTTTCTTGTATAATGGACAAAGAAGGAAGGTGGTCACAGGCAATGGCTAAAAATGCGCTGTCAGAAATTAAACACAGTCTCGACGCTCACGTTGGACAGAAGATTATGCTGCGTGCAAACGGAGGTCGCCGAAAGACCGTCGAACGCACCGGTGTATTGGAGGAGACCTATCCTTCGGTCTTTATCGTGAAGCTGGATGAAGAACAGCAGACCTTTAAGCGTGTGTCTTACAGTTATGCCGATATACTTACCGAATCCGTTGAAGTCATGGTTTGTGACGATAACAACGAAATGCGGCTGTCGTATATTAAACCGTGAACATCATAACGATGCAGTAAACGGCCTTTGCGTTCATACGCAGGGCCGGTTTTTATTTTTGGGGGAATTTTCAGATGCGGCGTGCGCGCAGGGTGGACATATTTTACCGGCGTATGAACGTTGAAGAACGACGCATACTAGGGATGTTCTATATCCATGACTTCTTAAAGGGGGAATGGCACATGTCACGCAGAAGGCGCAGCGTCATGTCTGAGAACTTAAAGGTCGAGTTGGCGAAGGATCTCGGGTTTTATGATACCGTTCAGCAAGAAGGCTGGGGCGGGATTAAAGCCAAGGATGCAGGAAACATGGTGAAAAGAGCCATTGAACTCGCCGAGCGGGCCGCATCAAGGGAACCATAGCGCTTGAAAGCACATAAACAGGCTTCTCCGTTAAGCGGAGGAGCCTGTTTGTTTTTGTTCCGAGATCAAGTAAGATAGAGGAAAGTAACAGCATAGAATGTCTTCCGTGCATAGACGAAGACCGGAGTTTTTTTTATAATATGTAAGTTAAAAGTTAAGACAGGTAGAATTTTACGGAACTGAAGGTGGGTGAGCGTCTTGAAAATTTATGAAAAAGCGCCGGCTAAAATTAATTTGATGCTCGATGTTCTACATAAGAGGCCGGATGGCTATCATGAAGTGGAAATGATCATGACGATGGTGGATCTGGCCGACCGGCTGGAAATGAGCGCTCTCCCGCGGGATACGATTATCATCTCAAGCCAGGCGGGGTATATCCCGCTGGATGAGAAGAACCTGGCTTTCCAGGCCGCCAAGCTGATTAAGGAACGTTATGACGTTCGCAGCGGCGTATATATACATTTGGACAAGAAGATCCCGGTAGCGGCCGGCCTGGCCGGAGGCAGCAGCGATGCGGCAGCCACGCTGCGGGGCCTGAACCGGCTATGGAGACTGGGCATCTCGGATGCCGAATTGATGGAGCTTGGAGCTGAACTCGGCTCCGACGTGCCGTTTTGTGTTACCGGGGGGACGGCGCTGGCAACAGGGCGTGGAGAGAAGCTGACTCCGCTGAAATGTCCGCCCCAATGCTGGGTCATTCTCGCCAAGCTGCCGATTAATGTGTCAACCTCCGAGATTTATGGACGGCTGAGAAGCGAAGAAATCCAAGTACATCCCTCCGCTGTAAAGATGCAGCAGGCTTTGGAGAACGGATCTTTTGCGGAAGTCTGCGGGGAGCTTGGAAATGTGCTGGAGGATGTTACGCTTCAAATTCATCCGGAAGTTGCCCATCTGAAGGAAACGATGATCCGGCTCGGAGCCGATGGTGTGCTTATGTCCGGCAGCGGCCCAACCGTATTTGGACTGGTATCCAAGGAATCGAAGGTTCCAAGGATTTATAATGGGCTGCGCGGATTCTGCAAAGAAGTTTATGCCGTACGGCTATTGACCTGACCGGATCACCCCGGGTGAGGTTGGCCTGTTTTGCGGGTAATGGGGAATAAGCTTGAACAGAGACGTACAAAAATGGTATATTTTCTATAAAATATTCGGATTTAGCGAGGGGTACTTCGTGAAAAAATTGAAAAGAAGCGCTCGATTAGTGGAAATGACGCAATATCTATTGGACCGTCCGCATCAGCTGATACCGCTCACCACTTTTGCGCAGCGATATGGAGCTGCCAAGTCCTCGATCAGCGAGGATTTAGCGATTATAAAAGAAGTATTCGAAGACGAGGGCACCGGGGAGCTGCATACCTTGGCCGGTGCGGCCGGCGGGGTGAAATACATTCCGATGATGGGCCGGGAACAAGCTCTGCATTTTGTGGAGCAGTTGTGCGAGAAGCTGTCGGAACCGAACCGGATCTTACCCGGCGGTTATTTGTACATGTCCGATCTCTTGGGATTGCCGGGGCTGATGAACGAAGCGGGCAAGCTGTTTGCAACGGCTTTTGCGGGACGCGATATCGATTGCGTCATGACGGTGGAGACCAAAGGGATCCCGCTGGCCTATGCCACCGGGGCGGAGTTGAATTTGCCGGTCGTCCTTGTACGTAGAGACCATCAGGTTACTGAAGGGTCGGCGGTCAGTATCAACTATGTGTCGGGTTCGCATAAGAGCTTGCATACAATG
Source organism: Paenibacillus sp. FSL R5-0407 (assembly GCF_038009185.1). Classification (NCBI taxonomy): domain Bacteria; kingdom Bacillati; phylum Bacillota; class Bacilli; order Caryophanales; family Paenibacillaceae; genus Paenibacillus; species Paenibacillus sp. FSL R5-0407. The sequence continues at coordinate 3,866,479 of NZ_JBBPAX010000001.1, forward strand.
ACCTTGTCGCGCCGGGCAATGAAGGAGAAGTCAAAGGTATTGATCGTGGATGACTTCATGAAGGCAGGCGGAACGATTCAAGGGATGGTTGATCTGCTGGCGGAGTTCGATGCCGAGGTCGCCGGAGTCGGCGTACTCGTGGAATCTGGCGAGGTAGAATCGGAACAGCGGCTTCTCCAGGATTACGTGTCTTTGGCGACGCTGAGAGCTGTGGATCCCAAAGGAAAAGAAATTTCGGTGGAACCGGGCAATTATTTTACCAGAAAATAGAACCGTAGACCTTGTCGATTCTCTGTAAAACCATTGGAATTTACGACGAAACGTGTCGAAAAGCCCATCTGTTCAAAAAAATTCCTGAATTTAGGTCATTTTGTTCATTAAAAAAAAAGGATTTCCGTTAGCTATGTGGAATATTACACCAAGTCTCTGATGGAAAAAGGTGGTGAACACATATGCAAATTACGGATGTAAGACTCCGCCGAGTCAGCTCTGAAGGCAGAATGAAAGCGATCGCATCCATTACCATCGATAACGAATTTGTTGTTCATGACATTCGCGTAATCGACGGAAATAATGGAATGTTCGTGGCTATGCCGAGCAAGCGTACTCCTGACGGGGAATTCCGGGACATTGCGCATCCGATCTCTTCGGGTACACGCGAGAAGATCCAAGCCGCAGTCCTGGCGGAGTACGAACGTGCTGCCGAGCAAGAAGAAGTGATTGAAGAAGGGGCTTAAGTCTCAGTTTTGTCTCAACCAATTGGGGTTCGAGAAAAGGGAGCCATGTAACATGGCTCTCTTTTCTTTTTGTCTTAAATGAGATATATTCAGTAATGAGTTCAAGAGAAGGAGGCCGGGGCCTTGAAAAGATTTGCGATTGTTCTTGCCGCAGGTCAGGGGAAGCGCATGAAGTCCAAGCTCTATAAAGTGCTCCATCCTGTGTGCGGCAAACCGATGGTCGGGCATGTCCTGGACACGGTTAAGAAAGTCCAATGTGAGCGCAGCATCGTGGTTGTAGGTCACGGCGCAGAAGCGGTCAAGTCTTATCTGGGAAATAATGCGGAATATGTGTTGCAAGAGCAGCAGTTGGGAACCGGTCATGCGGTTAAGCAAGCCGGGGATCTGCTGGGGCAGGAGGAAGGAACGACGATCGTCATCTGCGGGGATACTCCGCTTGTGACGGAGGAGACACTGCAAGCCATGCTTGACCTTCATAGCCAAAAAGGAGCGGCAGCTACCGTATTAACGGCTTCTATGGATCGTCCTCAAGGTTACGGACGGGTCATTCGGGACACCGAAAACGGTTCCGTCGTAAGGATCGTCGAGCAGAAGGATTGCTCGCCGGAAGAAGATGCCGTGAAGGAGATCAACACCGGAACTTATTGTTTTGATAATGCGAAATTATTCGCGGCGCTGGAGAAGGTCACAAACAGCAATGCGCAGCAAGAATACTATTTGACGGATGTCATCGGAATTCTAGTTTCCGAAGGAGAAGTCGTCGAGGGCTATATGACCGGGGATTATGCCGAATCCATCGGAGTCAACGACCGTTTGGCATTATCCGAAGCGGAAGGCTTCATGCGTCAGCGTATTAACCGGCGGCATATGCTCGGCGGGGTTACGATCATCGATCCAAGCTCCACCTATATCGGGGCCGACGTAACGATCGGAGCGGATACCGTGATTTATCCGGGTTCCACCCTTTCCGGCCACACCGTAATCGGTGAAGATTGCGTAATCGGACCTGCCGTGGAAATTGAAGACAGCCGGATTCATGATGGCGCAAAGGTAAAGCAGTCGGTATTGTGCCAAGCGGAAGTAGGCAAAGAAACGACGGTTGGACCTTTCGCTTATTTGCGTCCAGGCACTAAGCTGGGGGAGCATGTCAAGGTAGGCGATTTCGTGGAGATCAAGAACGCTACGCTTGACGATGGCTCCAAAGTTTCACATTTAAGTTATATCGGTGACGCCAAGGTGGGTAAAAACGTCAATATCGGCTGCGGTGCGATAACCGTCAACTACGATGGTTATAATAAGTCTATTACCGAAATCGGCGATGACGCGTTTATCGGAAGCAATGTCAATTTAATTGCTCCGGTGAAGATCGGCGATGGCGCTTATGTCGTCGCGGGATCGACGATCACGCATTCCGTACCGGATAATGATTTGGCAATTGCCCGAAACCGCCAGGAGAACAAGCCGGGATACGCGGACAAGCTTCGCGCTCGTGCTAAGGCGAAGAAACAAAGGGAACAGGAAACAAAGGGTTGAACTTAAGTTTATGGTAAAGTGCATGTTCAAAAAGATGACTTTTTGAACAACTTCTTAAAGAGATAGACAGTAGGAACAGCTTTTAGCGGATCAGGATGCAGTGACATTTCAATGACGGGATAGTTAATCTATCTACACAGCACGGAGGGTATTAAAATTTATGACTTATTGTGATTCTAAACTGAAGATATTCACTTGTAACTCTAATCCCAAGTTGGCTAACCAAATAGCCGATTATATCGGAATTCCGATGGGAGACTCGGAAACGATGAGCTTCAGTGACGGCGAAATTCAAGTCAAGCTGTCCGAGAGCGTTCGCGGCTGCCATGTGTACATTGTTCAGTCCACGTGTGCGCCGGTAAACGACAATCTGATGGAGCTCCTCGTTATGGTGGATGCTTTGAAACGGGCTTCGGCCAAGAGCATTAACGTCGTAATTCCTTATTACGGCTATGCTCGCCAAGATCGTAAGGCACGTTCGCGTGACCCGATTACTGCCAAACTGGTTGCCAACCTGATCGAAAAAGCCGGCGCTCACCGCGTCATCACGATGGATTTGCATGCCATGCAAATTCAAGGCTTTTTCGATATTCCGGTGGACCATATGCTCGGCGTACCGATTTTGGCCCAATACTTCCGTTCGAAGCATATTCCGAATCCGGTTGTCGTATCCCCGGACCATGGCGGAGTTGTCCGTGCCCGTAAACTCGCTGACTTTTTGAATGCCCCGCTGGCGATTATCGACAAGCGCCGTCCGGAGCCGAACGTGAGCGAGGTCATGAACATCATCGGGAATATCGAAGGAAAAACCGCGATTCTCGTCGATGATATCATCGATACGGCCGGCACGATCGTACTTGGCGCCAACGCCCTCAAGGAAGGCGGCGTCGAGGAAGTATATGCATGCTGTACGCATCCCGTGCTTTCAGGTCCGGCGATGGAACGTCTGGAAAACTCTCCGCTGAAGGAAGTTATTGTTACGGATACTATTCCGATTACGCATCCGAATCCGACCAGCAAGCTGAAAGTGTTGTCCGTTGCTCCGCTGATGGGTGAAGCCATCATCCGGGTTCACGAAGAATTGTCGATCAGCAAGCTGTTTGAGATCGAATAAGAGTTTCAGTCCTACTGCATAACAGGGGTTGCACCTTCTATAAAGGAGGGCAACCCCTAAGTTCGTATCATGGCTCAACCCTCCCAAACCCTCCCTTACCGTAAGGGAGGGCCCCCCGAGGGCCTGCTGCCCTAGGGGATCACCCGCAAACTGGAGGAACGTGGGAGATAATGAGGCGCTCCTTTGCCGCTGTCCCCTTCGGGGATGCGCTGGGGTTGGGTGCGAGGCACGCTTTTCCCCCTTCGGGTACGTCTTACTTTTGGCGCACCCGGGCTACCTGGTTGTTGGAGGCACTGCTGCTTTCGGACGCACCCGGGGGGCTTTGGCGGAATGAGCCGCTTGTCGCCCCTTCGGGGTACGCTCTACGTTGGCGCACCTGCGTGGCTGGGGAGCGACTTCTGGAGGGAGAGAGCCACTTTGTGCAAGGAGGCGCTGTCCCTTTGGGATGCGCTTGGGTTTGTGCGAAGAATGCGGGGAGTACAGAGGGGCGGGCCTAGTCCGCTGTCCCTTCGGGATGCGCTAGGTTCGTGCAAAGAGTGAGGGATATGCATGCGGGTGTGCTATGGCCGCTGTCCCTTCGGGATGCGCTGGGATCATCAGGGAAGAACTTATTTGTCTGGTGTATGTGGAACGGAGAGGAAATTTGGGGCAGACCAAACTTATATTTTGTAGACGGAGGATTCAAAATGAAATGGATCGTAGGCCTCGGCAATCCGGGGGCCAAGTATGAGAAGACAAGGCATAACATCGGATTCATGGCGTTGGACGAGTTGGCTCGCAGACACGGCATCGCAATCAAACAAAGCAAATGCAAGGCGTTGATTGGGGAAGGCATGCTGCCGGGCGGCAAGGTGGCGCTCATTAAGCCGATGACATATATGAATTTATCCGGAGAGGCGGTCCGCGCCTTTATGGATTATTATAAGGTTCCCCTTGAAGACATGATCGTCGTTTATGATGACCTGGATACGGAAATCGGGCGCAATCGGCTGCGGTATCAAGGCAGCGCGGGCGGTCACAACGGCATTAAATCGATCATACAGCATACGGGAACGCAGTCCTTCAATCGGATTCGGATGGGCATCTCGCGGCCGGAGCCGGGATTCGCGGTTGTGGACTATGTGCTTTCGACGTTTGCCAAGAAGGAGGCCCCGCTGTTGCACCAGTCGATAGAGGCGGCTTGCGACGCATTGGAGTACAGTCTGGATCATACTTTTGAGCAAACGATGGCCAAATTCAACGGGTAATTGGAAATTCGGAGAGCCGCATCCGGCTAAAAGAGGGAGATACAGGGCATACTGAAGGTTATATTGATTCTTCAGGAGGCATATAGATGGCAATAAACTATGTTTGCCGGCACTGCCGAACGTCCATTGGTAGAATAGAAACGCCTTATGTATCCGAATCCCAACTGGGTTTCCATTTCTTGACCCCCGAAGAGCGGCAGGATATAATAGCGTATGATTCGAATGGTGACATGACGGTCCGGGTGACCTGCGATTACTGTAAGGAAGCTCTGGAGAATAATCCGGAGTTGTCCCTGATTTCGAATCCTTTGCAATGACTGCACCTATACCGGATAACGGAATACAGAGCCTTGGCACGGTTGCTGAGGCTCCTTTTTGGTTGACTTCGCAAGGAACTGCAATCTTGGCCGCCGGGGGAGTAATATGCCTCTTATGACATGACTTAGTAACCGCTCCCGCGGGTAGATAATAAGATGTTACTAATATCTTGCAGGAATATCGCAATAAGAAATAAGAGAGGTGCCTCACTTGTTACAAGCACTCATACAAGCATTCTCCCGGGATTCGGACTTCACCTCGATGATATCGGGAGTAAGCGCCGGAATGAAGGAGCAACTGATTTCCGGTTTGTCGGGATCCTCGCGTCAGGTTGCGCTTGCCGCGCTGCATCAAGAGACTAAGCGGCCATTGCTGGTCGTAACCCATAATATGTTTTCCGCACAAAAAATATATGAAGATTTGCAGGAAGCGCTGTCAGCGGATCAGGTGCTGTTATATCCTGCGAATGAGCTGGTTGCCGCGGAAGCGGCCGTCTCCAGTCCGGAGACGCTCGCACAGCGGATCGAGGTACTGCTGCAATGCTCCCATTCATTCCGGGGAGTTGTGGTTGTGCCTTATTCGGGCGTCCGCCGGTTTATACCGACCCCCGAAGCGATGTCCAGTGCCGGGCTGACGATTGAGTTGGGAGGAACGCTCCAGATGGACAGCTTCCTGACCCGCATGATCGAGCTGGGTTATGAAAGAGTGGAGCGCGTGGAATCGCGGGGAGAAATGAGCATCCGCGGCGGAATTATCGATTTCTATCCGTTAACCTCCGCTTTGGCGTACCGGGTGGAGCTTTTTGACGATGAAGTCGATTCCATTCGCACCTTCGATCCGGCTGACCAGCGTTCCGTCGATCAAGTCAAACAGGTGCTGGTGACTCCTTGCAAGGAGATGATCGCGACCCGGGAACGGTTGGAGCAGGCTGCACAGAAAGCGACGGAAAAACTGGAACAACAGTTGGAGAAAATGACCGACCGCCAGGCGAAAAACAAACTTCGCGAAGAGGTATCCAGAGAAATTGAGCTGCTGCGTGAGCATGTTTATTTTCCGGAAATCTATAAGTATATTTCTTTGATTTATCCGGAAGATAAAACGCTATACGATTATATGCCTAAGGATACGCTGCTCATCCTCGATGAGCCGGCCCGTCTATTGGAAACTTCCCGTCAGTTGGAGCGGGATGAGTCGGAATGGAATCTGCATTTGTTCCAGAACGGCAAGAGCTTGCCTGAGCTCCCGCTTGCGCTGGAAGGGGAACGCGTATTGTATCATCGTCCGTTCCAGACGCTGTTTTTGTCGCTATTTTTGCGTCAAGTGCCTCATACTCAGCCGCAAAATATCATTAACTTTGTCAGCAGGGCAATGCAGGATTTCCACGGTCAGATGAACGTGCTGAAGGCGGAAATGGAACGCTGGAAAAAGAGCGGCGCCAACGTAATCATGCTGGCCAGCGGCGAAGAGCGGATGGACCGGATGCGCCGCGTGCTTCAGGACTACGGAATCGATGAGCCGACACTGTTGCAGGGTAACCTGCAGTCGGGCTTTGAGCTGCCTTCCGTGCATTTGGTCGTGATTACCGAGGGAGAAATGTTCTCGCAGAAACAGCGGAAAGCCCGTAAAGTCGCGAAGAGCATGGACAATGCAGAACGGATCAAGAGCTATACCGAGCTGAAAGTGGGCGATTATGTCGTTCACCAAAACCACGGTATCGGGAAATATTTGGGTATCGGGACTTTAGAGGTCGGAGGAATCCATAAGGATTACATGCATATTTTATATGCCGGCGGCGACAAGCTGTCCGTTCCGATCGAACAGATCGACATGATCCAGAAATATGTCGGTTCTGAGGAGAAAGAGCCTAAGATTTATAAACTCGGGGGCAACGAATGGACCCGGGTCAAAAATAAAGTACGTACTTCGGTACAGGATATTGCCGACGATCTCATTAAGCTGTATGCGGACCGCCAGTCTTCACCCGGCTATGCGTTCGAGAAGGACACGCCGGAACAGCAGGAGTTCGAAGCGATGTTCCCTTATGAAGAAACGCGGGACCAACTGCGGGCTATTGAAGAAATCAAAAAAGATATGCAGCGGTCCCAGCCGATGGACCGGCTTCTATGCGGCGATGTAGGCTACGGGAAAACCGAAGTCGCCATCCGGGCCGCGTTCAAGTCGGCGATCGAAGGCAAACAGGTGGCCGTCCTTGTTCCGACGACGATATTGGCACAGCAGCACTATGAAACGTTCCGGGAGCGATTCTCCGGATATCCGATCAATATCCAGACGCTGAGCCGATTCCGCAGCCGGAAAGAACAGAATGAAACGATCAAGGGCGTGCGCCAAGGTACGGTGGATATCGTCATCGGAACGCATCGCCTGTTGTCGCAGGACCTCGTATTTAAAGATCTGGGCCTGCTCATTGTGGACGAGGAGCAGCGTTTCGGCGTAACTCATAAAGAAAAGCTCAAAAAACTGAAAACGAATGTCGACGTGCTGACTCTGACGGCAACGCCGATTCCGCGGACGCTCCATATGTCCATGTTGGGTGTGCGGGACTTGTCCGTTATCGAGACGCCGCCGGAGAACCGGTTCCCTGTGCAAACCTATGTGGTAGAGCATAGCCAGGCGCTTGTACGTGAAGCTGTGGAACGGGAAATGGCGCGTGGCGGGCAAATCTATTACCTTTACAATCGCGTACAGGGAATTCAAGAGATGGCCGCACAGATTTCGATGCTTGTTCCTGACGCCCGGGTCGGTATTGGACACGGACAAATGTCGGAGCAGGAGCTGGAGAAGACGATCCTTGATTTCCTTGACGGGGAATACGATGTGCTGGTCAGCACCAGTATCATTGAAACCGGGGTGGACATTCCGAACGTAAATACGCTGATTGTGCATGACGCGGATAAAATGGGCCTATCCCAGTTGTATCAGCTGCGCGGCCGCGTAGGCCGGTCCAATCGGATCGCTTATGCTTACTTTACGTACCAGCGCGACAAGTCGCTTACCGAGGTTGCCGAGAAACGCCTTCAGTCAATTAAGGAGTTTACTGAACTCGGTTCGGGCTTCAAAATTGCGATGCGCGACCTTTCCATTCGAGGGGCAGGCAATCTGCTGGGCGCCGAACAGCACGGATTCATCGCTTCCGTCGGTTTTGACCTCTATTCGCAAATGCTGGCGGAAGAAATTCAGAAGAGAAAAGTGACCATGCTTGGCGAAACGGTGCCGGAAGAGTCGAACTGGAACACCACGATCGATCTTGGCATCGACGCCTATTTACCGTCGGATTATATTTATGATAGTATTCAGAAGATTGAGATCTACAAGAAAACAGCCTCCGCAGCGACCTTTGAAGATGTGGCCGAGCTGGAGGATGAACTGCTGGACCGTTTTGGCGAGCTTCCTGAAGCGGTGCAAAACCTGCTTTCGGTAGCCCGGGTCAAGCTGTACGGCAAGCAATACGGCATTGAGTCCATCGCTTTGCGCGGGGATGAAGTAACCTTGAAGTTTTACGATGGGCGGGAAAAGGAGATCATTCCGGCCAAAATCGCGGAAGTTGGAAATCTGTTCGGAAGACGTGTACAATTTAATCAAGGGTCGGTTATGCTGATCCGCATCAAAACCAAGGGAATGGACGACAAAGAAATGATGGGCTTATTGGAGCAGTTCCTGGGAGCCCTGAAGGACTCGTTCAAAGCGAAAGGGGAACTACAAGATGTTTCGAAGTAAAGGGCGTTCTTGGAAGACGCTGCTCATTGCCCTCGTTGCAGTAATGGCTTTTACCGTTATGGCGGGTTGCGGCAAGAAAGAGGACAAGGGTGCTGCCGGTGGCAGTGAAGACAAGAGTAAGGTGATCGCAACTTACGAAGGCGGCGAAATTACGGAGGACGAGTTCGACCGGGAACAACGGATTGTGCTGGCACTTCAACCGCAAATGGAACAATTCATGCAAATGGACGATTTTCGCGATTATTTGATCAAACAGGAAATCGCCTACGAATATTTGGATACCAAGGCCGACGCCAAGATGAAGGAAGAAGGCAAGAAGAAGGCCGAAGAACAGTTCACTGCAATGAAAAAGTCGATGGGCGATGATGCCTTCAAGCAGTTGCTGGACGGACAAAAAATTTCCGAATCGGAATTTAAAAACTACATGGTTCGTATTTATACCGTCATGGAAAGCGAAAAAGCGAAAGTAACCGACGATGACGTGAAAAAAGAATTCGAAGCGACCAAAGAAAATTATATTACCGCTTCGGTTCGCCATATCCTGATCGGGTTCACTGACAAGGAAGGCAAAGAACGCAGCAAAGAAGATGCATTGAAGGTGGCTAATGAAGTTAAAGCCAAATTGGATAAAGGGGAAGACTTCGCAAAACTAGTGAAGGAATATTCCACGGACGGTCAACCCAATATCGACAATGGAGGACTCTATGCGGATACTCCTGTCAGCAACTGGGTAACTGAATTCAAGGAAAAGGCGATCACTCTGCCGATTAATACGATCAGCGAACCGGTGGAAACCACGTATGGCTACCATATCATTCGTGTGGAGAAACGGACCGAGAAGAAGTTCGAGGATTTGACGCAGGAAGAGAAAGATCTGATCAAAATGTCCGTCGCTTCCCAAAACTTGGACAAGTTTATGGAGGGCGACCTGGAGAAGAAGATCATCAAGAAGATCGAATTGCCGAAGGTTGAGCAGAAGAAAGAGGAAGACGGGGCAACCAATTCCGGAACAAACGGGAATGCCGATAAGAGCGGAACCGATGCCGGAACTTCGGGAAATGACGGCGCAACCAAGGACAACGGCGCAGCCACGAACAACAGTACAAGCAGCAACGACAAATAAACGAGGTAACTTGTTTTATCTGGTTTTGCCGGAGCAGCGCGGAGCGATTCGCGCTGTTTTGTTGCCGCAAAATCCCTATTCCATGAGAAGCTGCCACATCAAGCAGTGAAGGGCCGCACCTTTGCAGCATTTTTTTAGTCCCCTTGGCCTGTTGCAGGAACAATAAAGGACTGTTAAATTCGAATGCATAAGCTGCTGGGAAGGGATGAATACTATGCTCAGAATCACAAGAGCCGAATCCCTCCATTGTATACAAATTCAGCTGCGGGTCGGTCCAGCAAATGCTGAAAGCCGCGCAACTTTTTTACCGGCAGCGGTGTATTAACATACCTAAGGGTAAATGAATATCCAACAGACAGTAGTTCAATACTTCTTTAGAAAGCGGGGCAACATGTGATATGAAAGCTACTGGAATTGTACGCCGTATTGATGATTTGGGCCGAGTGGTCATTCCAAAGGAGATCCGCCGCACACTGCGGATCCGGGAAGGGGACCCGCTCGAGATTTTTGTGGACCGCGACGGCGAGGTTATTCTGAAAAAATATTCCCCTATCGGGGAATTGGGCGACTTTGCAAAGGAATATGCGGAATCGCTGTATGAAAGCACAGGCCATATTACTTTGATCTCTGACCGGGACACAGTGATTGCAATCGCAGGTGCCTCGAAGAAGGAATACCTGGACAAGCAGATCGGTACTATCCTGGAAAACAGTATGGACAACCGCAAAATTGCACTGGAGTCGAATACGGGAACGTACGAGATTATTCGGGACCATCCCGAGACAATCTCTTCCTTTGTAATCGCTCCGATCATCTCGGGTGGGGACCCGATCGGTACAGTGGTTCTGTTGAATAAGGACGAATCGGTAAAAATGTCGGAACTGGAATCTAAAATGGCGGAAACGGCCGCCGGATTTTTAGGAAAACAAATGGAACAGTAAGCGTGTCTGGAAATGACAAGTACACTCCCGAAGTAACGGGGCGGCAGAGCCGCCCGGGACCGGGAGTGTCTTTTTTTGGCGTTATTGAGGCTTGGCAAATTTGTGCGTTTAGGCTCCTCCAACGGGCTATCATGGCGGGAGAGGAGGTTTTCGTCTTATAATGGAACCTACATAGTAAGATTGTGGCCATTTTATATTCCGCAAGGTAGGTAGATTATGAGGGAAGACAAAAGCACGGCGTCAGGCCTGCTGAAGGGAGCGGCCGTTCTCAGCTTGGCGGCCATCTTGAGCAAGCTGTTAGGAACTCTGCAGAAAATTCCGCTGCAAAATATCGGGGGAGACGGTGTTTTTGGAATTTATAACACCGTTTATCCGTTCTATACCATTCTAATCACACTGGCGACGGCGGGGTTCCCGACGGTTGTTTCCAAGTTTGTGGCCGAACGGCATGCTATGGGCGAAGAGAGCGGCAAACGGGCCGTTCTTCGTATGGCAACGGCTGTGATGGCTATACTCGGAGTTGCCGGTTGTATTCTGATGTACTTCGGAGCTCCGCTTCTGGCGGCATGGATCGGCAACAGCCATCTGATCCCGGCTTTGAGAAGCGCAGCGCCTGCGCTGCTGTTTGTTCCGCTTACCGCATCCCTAAGGGGGTATTTCCAAGGGCTGCAGAATATGGTGCCGACCGCAGTTTCTCAGGTTTCCGAGCAAGCCGTGCGCGTAGCGGTGATGATTATTCTGCTGTTTTATTTTACGGGCCTCGGAGGAACGGAAGCCGTGATCGCAGGCGGGGCGCTGGCGGGCTCGGCTGTGGGTGGAGCTGTAGGATTGCTCGTCATGCTCCTGTACTGGAGAGGGCATCATAAACAGATGAGGCAGGATTCGGCGTGGCCCAGCGGCAGGGGGGCATCCCCGGCAGGCCAGGACCGCTCTGAAGCTCTGCCGCAGCCACAGGTTATAATAAAGTCGAATACTCCAAATTTCGGGCCAGCAGAGGAACTGACGGATCAGGGAATACCCGCTGCCGGGTTAAGGAAAAATTCGGAGAGCGGCCGGGGATTGTTAGGGGAAATGTTTCGTTATGCGATTCCCATCTGCCTTGCTTCCCTGGCGATTCCGCTGCTTAGTTTGGTCGATACGTTTACCTTGCCACGGCTTTTATCCCGTGGCGGGGACGAGCTGCGGGCGATGGCCGAGGTAGGGGTCTATAATCGGGGCATTCCGCTCGTCCAACTGGTGACGATGCTTGCTTCGTCCTTGTCGGTGCTGTTCATTCCGCTCATGGCGGAAATGAATCTGCGCGGCGACAGGGAGGGGATCCGCCGCCAAATTGGCTTGGCGCTGCGCTGGTTCTGGCTGATTGGCCTGGCCGCCTCCGCCGGGCTGGCGCTGCTCGCCGGGCCGATCAACGTCATGCTGTACGAGGACGGCACGGGAACCGGCACGTTCGCCTGGGTGGCTTGGACCGCCGCGCCTGGTGCGCTGGTGACGATCACGGCGGCCCTGCTGCAGGGGCTGGGCTTCGTGCGCGCGCCGGCGGTGCATCTGCTGGCGGCAGCCGCGCTTAAGGCAGCGCTGAACGTGCTGCTCGTGCCGCAGCTCGGCATCACCGGCGCGGCGATCGCCGGCATCGCCGCCTACGCCGTCGCCGCAGCGCTGAACCTCGCGCTGCTGCTCCGCCGCGCAGGGCTGCGCCCGCGCCTGCGGGACGCGCTGCTGCGCCCTGCCGCGGCCGCCCTGGCGATGGCGGCCGCCGTGCTGCTGCTGCGCCTCGCTGCAGACGCCGTGCTGCCGCCGGGCCGCTTGGCGGCCTTGGCGGAGAGCCTGCTCGGCGTGCTGCTCGGCGCAGCCGTGTTTGCGGCCGCCGCGGTGCGGGCGCGCCTGATCGGTGCGGCAGAGCTGGGCGCCCTGCCGCGGGTCGGACCGAAGCTGCTCCGCCTGCTTCGGAAACTGCGCCTGCTGCGGTAACGCCAAACGGAGTACCGCGCCCAGCGGCCGAGTGCAGATCTTTGTTGCACTCTCTTATACGCAGATCCGCCGCCCTTGCCGCAGCCAATAACCGTCCACGGCACTTGATCGCGGACCTGCCGGACATTTTTGCCATCGGTTCGGCAAGTGGTATAGTAAGGGATAGAATGTTCAAATTAAGCCGGTAACTAGACAGGAGTGTGGCTCAAATGGGAGCAGTGATAACTGTAGTCGGCCTAGGCTCGGGCGATCCCGACCGACTGACGCTGGGAAGCCTGAAATTGCTTCAGGAGGCGCAGGAGAGATATGTACGTACCAAGGACCATCCGGTGGTGGCTTGGCTGGAGGAAACGGGAGTTTCATTCACCTCATTCGATGAAGTGTACGAAGCCAAGGACGACTTTCCCTCCGTATACGAAGAGATCGTGGAGCGGCTGATCGCCGCAGCCAAGACGGCCCCGGAAGGGAAAGAGGTTCTGTACGCCGTGCCCGGGCATCCGATGGTGGCGGAAGCTACCGTAAAGCGGCTGCAGGAACGCTGCCCGGTTGAGGGAATCGAACTGAAGATCACGGGGGGAGAAAGCTTCCTCGATGCGGCATTTATCTCTCTCGGATTCGATCCGATCGAAGGCTTTCAATTGCTGGATGCTTCCGAGTTGTCGGGAGGACGGCTTGATCCCCGGCGCCATACGTTGATCGGCCAGGTTTACGACGAATTCACCGCCTCGGACGTTAAGCTGGGCCTGATGGACATTTACCCGGATGATTATCCGGTCGTTGTCGGACATGCGCTCGGCGTAACCGGAGCGGAGCAGGTGCTTCGCATCCCGCTTTATGAACTGGATCGCATCCAAGGATACGGGAACTTGTCGCTGGTGTACGTTCCGGCCAGCCATGACGAACAATTGCGCATCCGGAGCTTTGAGCGTCTTCATGAGATCGTAACCATTCTCCGCAGCCCGGAAGGCTGTCCATGGGACCGGGAGCAGACCCACCAATCGATTCGCAAAAACCTCATAGAAGAAACCTATGAAGTGCTGGAAACGATTGATGATGACGATCCGGATCATATGCGGGAAGAACTCGGTGATTTGCTGCTGCAAATTATGCTGCACTCGCAAATGGAAGAAGAGACCGGAATGTTTACCGCTTACGACGTCATTCAGGAGCTCAATGAAAAGCTGCTTTACCGCCATCCGCATGTATTCGGCAACCTGAGTGCCGAGGATGCCGAGGCGGCGCTCAAAAATTGGGACGCCATGAAGGCCGAAGAGAAGCGGCGAAAGGGTATCGAGCCTGAAAAATTATCGGCGCTGAGCGGAGTGCCCCGGGACTTGCCGGCGTTAATGAAGGCGTATAAGCTGCAGAAGAAGGCGGCTAAAGTAGGCTTTGACTGGGATTCCATCGATGGCGTCTGGGCGAAAATCGAGGAGGAGCTTGCCGAATTCAAAGAGGCCGTAACCGGCGGGCATAAGGCCGAGGACCAAACGCTGGAGCTGGGAGATGTTCTGTTCTCCATCGTAAACGCGGCCCGGTATATCGGAGCCGATCCGGAGGAGGCCCTGTCCATGACAATCGCGAAATTTGTCAGACGGTTTACTTATGTGGAAGACAAGCTTCGCGAAGCCGGAAAGACGCCGTCAGACAGCAACTTGGCCGAAATGGACAAGCTTTGGGACGAAGCCAAAAGTCTCGAATAGTCCAAAAAGGCTATCCAAATAACTCGAAATTTCCCTAATAATCGGTTTTTTTTGCGAAAAAGCAAAAAAAAGTTGAATAGCGGGCAGGAATTTGAGTTTTAAGGCAGAATACTCATACAAAGATATCTCCGCGGCTTACTGCCATAAGGGCTGAAGCCGTTAGTATCCATCTATTTCTTTTATTATTGGGAGGCATTATTAATGAACAAAACAGATCTGATCAACAACATTTCCAGCAAAAGCGGTTTGACTAAAAAAGACGTTGAAACCGTATTGAATGGTGTTCTCGGCGAAATTACCGATGCCCTTGCCGGCGGCGACAAAGTACAACTGATCGGCTTCGGCACGTTCGAAACCCGCAAACGTTCCGGTCGTACAGGCCGCAACCCGCAAACTGGCAAAACGATTGAAATTCCTGCATCCAACGTTCCAGCTTTCAAAGCGGGCAACAAACTTAAAGAAGCCGTAAAATAATGCGTCTCGATAAATTCCTGAAGGTGTCCCGGTTGATTAAGCGGCGCACGGTGGCAAAGGATGTCTCCGAACAAGGCAGAGTCCTGATCAACGGGCGCGAATCCAAACCGAGCAGTACCGTGAAGGTAGGCGACGAGATCACCGTTCAATTCGGCCAGAAGCTGGTGACGGTTCGCGTCGAACGCCTCGCGGAGACGACTCGCAAGGAAGAGGCTGCCACCCTGTATACCTTAGTCAAGGAAGAACCGATCGCTAAAGACTCCGGTCTTGACTGGAATTAAGGCGTGAGATCAAGCATGTTCCGTTTTAACTAACGGGGCATGCTTTTTTATTTTGTTGTTTACCATTACATAAAGTTGCGAGGTCCGTACAGTTTTTTAAATCGGTTCTAAAGATAAATCCCCTTCCATAAGCTATTGGTAAGAAGGAGGGGTACATGCCATGGTCGAACAAGGAAAAGGGAAGCGTCAAGAACTGCATCTGATGCAGAGGAAGCTGCTGGAGATTTCAGGAGTTCAGAACGTGGAGAGTTTTGACAGCGAGGAATTTCTGCTTCAGACGGAACTGGGGCATTTGACGATCCGGGGTCAAAATTTACATATCAAAAATCTCAATCTGGAGCAGGGGTTAGTCAGCATTGAAGGCCTGGTAAACTCCTTATCCTATTTGGATCCGGGAGCTCATGCGCCCGGCAAAGGCCTGCTCGGGAAGCTGTTCCGATGAATTTGCATACGCAGTGGGCGACTCTCCTATGGATGTTCGCATGCGGGGGAATCATGGGGATCGCCTTTGACAGCTATCGTGTCGTATCGGGACAGCTTCGCTTCCCCCGCTGGAGTGTACATATCCTGGATCTATGTTACTGGATCGCCGCCTCCCTTTTTGTTTTTCGCACGCTTTACCACGTTAACCAGGGAGAACTCCGATTTTATGTATTCCTCGGTTTGTTTATAGGCGTTTGGATTCATTTTTTGTTTCTCAGTTTTATAACGGAACGTTTTGTGGTAAATTTAATAAAGGTAGTTCAAAAGATTTACAGAATAACCATTAGAATATTGGAACTGGCAGTGCTTACACCGTTGAAATGGCTGCTAAAGACCCTACGGGTGCTGCTGGGATTTCTATGGATCGTTTTGTTTTTTATGGGGAGGGTGACACTGTCCCCGATTTGGAAACTCTTGACCTGGGTCACAAGACCTATATGGAAGAGGCTGAAGCTGCCGGACAGGCTTCGTTCTGTATGGGATAGTCTGGCAGGATTATGGAAGCGCTGGTTCGGCAAAGAATAACGAAAACGGAGGTGCCCTGAATGCGCGATGTAGCGGCCAAAACGAATAACATGAAACAGACCGCCGTGAAATCGGTCGGGGCGCGCAGACGTATTCGGTTATGGACGTGCTTTATGGTGTTGTTCGTCGGGTGGGCAGGCTATACCTATATCGCCCAATCCGGAGAAATCGGTAATAAATCCCTCCAGCTTTCGGAGCGGCAAGCTTCCAAGGAAGCTAATGAGCAAACATTAAACCAATTGAAATATGAATTAAATCGTCTTAAAGACCCTGAATATATCGGTCAAATCGCGATGAAGAAATACGGACTTTACAAACCGGGTGAAATTCCGGTGCGCATATCCGAGTCGGACTCCTAAAAAGACTGAGCCCATAGGGATATACGGCTGTTGACCTTGTTTGGCTCATTATGTATAATCAAATCACCGCAGTCATGTTTTCGAGGCCTGGCTGTATATTTTTAAGGGAGGATCATTTTATTTTATGTCAATTGAAGTGGGCACCAAGTTAGAAGGAAAAGTGACAGGCATCACGCATTTCGGAGCATTTGTGGATCTGTCAGGAGGTGTCACGGGTCTCGTTCACATCTCGGAGATCGCAGACAATTATGTTAAAGACGTCAATGATCATCTGAAGATCGGCGATGTTGTTACCGTTAAGGTAATCAACGTCGACAAGGACGGCAAGATCGGACTTTCCATTAAGCAAGCCGTTGATAAACCGGTAGAGGCTACTAATACTAGACCGCCTCGTGCACCACGCAGCGATCGTCCTGGAGGTAGAGACGGAGATCGTCCTGGCGGCGGATTTAACCGGGATCGGGGAGGACGTCCTTTTAAGCCGCAACCGAACAAAGCTTCATTTGAAGATAAAGTTTCCCGTTTCCTTAAGGACAGTGAAGAGCGTATTTCTTCGCTGAAGAAGAACACGGAAGGCAAACGCGGAGGACGCGGAGCCAAACGCATGTAATTTAACAATTTTATATTGAAACCCACCGCAGGCAATTTGTTGCTTGCGGTTTTTTGTTGCCGTCAAAAATACGACGAAAATTCTTTTTTTGTCGTCTGGGCGTCCGAGCCGACAGGTTATTACGGAATCTTCGTCCATCCTTGGATGAATTGACAAAAATTGTTTACCCCATCGGATGCATTTTGTACGAACATAGGAACGCCTACCACGGGTCATCCTCATGGGGGGCATGGGTTCGTGATGTTTCGTATTTCACTCTCAATTTGTCGGAAATTTCTTTGGTTCAGGTTCCGGTATATGACAAACTTTCCGCGCACCCCCTCCTATAATGGGACATACCTTACAAAAATGGAAAAGGCGGTGCCAGGTAATGGAGAAATGGAATGTGATCCCATTCCCAGGGATGAAAAAGGCTAAAGGGCAGATGAGAGGATTTCGGTGGGATGGATGGAGGGGGATTCCTATCATTATTACGTTCAGCAGAATGTTTGCGGCAAGCAAGTGGACAGGCTTGTTCCTGTTGATGAGCTTCTTGCTCGGCAAGGCGACGATCCTGGATGAGCTTTCGCCTTTTGCCGCCGCTTTTTTTGCGGTAATGATGTTTATGCGGCGCGATATCGCTGCGGTGACGGGAGCGGTCATGGTTGCCGGGGCGATGTTTGTATCGGGCCAACACGCTGCCGTGATTGCGGCGGAGCTGCTCATTTTCTTTCTGATCCATAAAGGAATGGAATCGTTCGAGCGCGCCGATGTATCTTATGCGCCGCTGATGGTATTTACAAGCACCTTTTTAGCCCTTCTGTTTACGGCGGTTATCGGCCCGTCCTTATCCTGGTATGCATTTGTGATGATCGTAATGGATTCGGTACTCAGTTTTGTTCTGACCCTGGTGTTTATTCAGGCGGTTCCCGTCTTTACTTACAGGAAAAGAAACTATCAGCTGAGAACGGAGGAAATCGTCTGTCTCGTTATTTTGCTGGCATCCGTAATGACAGGCTCGGTAGGCTGGGAGATTTCCGGACTGTCCATCGAGCATATTTTGACGAGATATTTAATCCTGTTGTTTGCTTTAGTTGGCGGCGCCACGCTCGGCGCTTCGGTCGGTGTGGTAACCGGGCTGATTCTTAGCCTGGCCGATACCTCGGCACTCTACCAGATGAGTTTGCTGGCATTTTCGGGCATGCTGGCCGGGATGCTGCGCGATGGACGCAAATGGGCCGTAGGCTTTGGAATGTTGCTCGGCTCGTCGATTCTATCCATTTATTTAACGGGCCCGGCGGATGTGCTGGCTTCTACCTGGGAGAGCTGCGTTGCGGTCGCATTCTTTTTATTGACGCCGAAGGGAGTCGTTAGCGCTATTGCGAAATACGTTCCCGGCACTCAGGATCATACGAAAACCCAGCATGAATACGCCAAGCGGATGCGTGAAATCACTGCGGGCCGGGTCTCGCAATTTTCTCAAGTTTTCCGTCAGCTGTCCCGCAGCTTCGGTCAGATTGCCAGCTCGGGAGAAGTTGCCAAACGGAGCGAGGAAGTGGACCATTTTATGAATGCGGTCACCGAGAACGCCTGTGCCACCTGCTTCCGCCGAAATGCCTGCTGGGACGGAAAGTTTTATCAAACTTATAAGTATATGACCGAAATGATGACGGCGGTGGAGGAGAATCCGGACCTGTCCAAGGGCGAACTTCCTCCCAAGTGGAATAAAATATGTACGAAAACCGATCAGGTGCTGGAGGTCATGAAGCGGGAGTACAATCTCTATCAACATGATATGCACTGGAAACGGCAAATATACGACAGCCGTCTGCTGGTAGCGGAACAATTGTCGGGCGTATCCCAGGTTATGGAGGATCTGGCCAGAGAGATTCAACGCGAGGGACAGGCTATGTACAAGCAGGAAGAGCAAATCCGCGAGGCTTTGGAAAAAATGGGCTTGTCCATTCATAACATTGACATCGTGAATCTGGATCACGGCAACGTCGAAATTGAAATTGTCCATGCCTATACCCGGGGATATGACGAATGCCGCAAAATCATTGCCCCGCTCCTGTCCGATATCCTGGGCGAGCATATCGCCGTTATCGACGAATCTACGGCGGGCGGGCGCGATGGCCTGGCTACCGTAACCTTCGGTTCGGCCAAAACCTATGAGATCACGACCGGAGTAGCCGGCACTGCAAAAGGGGGAGATCTCTTATCCGGAGACAGCTTCAGCGCTGCGGAGCTGGGAAACGGAACCTATGCGGTGGCTATCAGCGACGGGATGGGCAATGGAGAGCGCGCCAGATTGGAGAGCAGCACGGCACTGAGCATTTTGGAACAGCTGCTGCAATCCGGTATGGATGAAACCCTGGCCATCAAGTCGGTGAATTCCATATTGATGCTCCGCTCTCCGGACGAAATTTACGCGACAGTCGATATGGCGCTGATTGATGAATACTCCGCCCGGACCACATTTTTGAAAATCGGCTCTTCCCCTAGCTTTATAAAAAGGGGACAGGAAGTGATTCCGGTTTCGGCCAGCAATTTGCCGATTGGAATCATTCAGGATATCGAGGTGGATTTGGTGACGGTTCAGCTGCATCCGGGCGATACGTTAATTATGATGACCGACGGGATTTATGATGCACCCGGGTATGCCGTAAACAAAGAGTTATGGATCAAGCGGCTGATCCAGGAGATTCAATCGGAGGATCCTCAGGAAATTGCCGATTGTTTGCTGGAGTCCGTGATCCGTTATCAAAAGAATGTAATTCTGGATGACATGACCGTGGCGGTCGCGAAGATCGATCATTTCATGCCTCAATGGTCCACGCTTCATATTCCCGGAATTACCCGGTTGGAACGGCCGAGGACAGTTAGCTAGGTATTGGGTAGGAGGGTTGTGTAGCAAGGAATAGGTCTGTTTAGTCATAAAGTCATAAAATAGACAAACAATTGGTTTATTTTACATGGGAATGATTTCAAGTTTGTAGTAAAATTGACTCTATCGTTCTAATAAAGAACCAAATATAGCACTATTTCTCAAAAATTTTAGATATAATTTGGCAAAACTGCCGAAAGGCAGTGACGCAAAACTATAGGGACTAAATCCCCCCATTAGGGGGAAATGTCAGCCAGTTGCCTAAAAAATGGTAACCTATAGTATTTACTACTAGAGGTTATCTTTTTTTTTGCCTAAATTCAGAGATTCTTGCGCCATTAGAAGGAAGGGAGGGGAGCGCCGGGGCATTTTGACGATGGAGGGTATGCAGCCTTTACACATTTATAGACAGAAAGAGGAGACATAGTAATGAAGTTGCCGCAAGAACTGGGCGGAATCCGCCGCTGGAGTATCGTAACGAAGAACATGATTTTGACAAGCGCCTCCATCCTGATGACTGGCGTAATTCTGATTGCATCCAGCTTTTATATCCAAGGCGGAGTATTGACCAATCAGCTGGAGTCGGATTCGAAGGAGGTCATGGAGGCCTGGATGAACAAGGTTACTCCGGCTGAAGCCGCGGAGGCTATGAAGACAACAGACCGCAATGCACCGATCCAGAAGAAATTGTCGGGTATATTCGATGAATTATCCGCCACGCATCCTAATGTAGCGCAAGGTTATATTTTCGGATCTGAAGTAGTGGATGACAGCACGCTTATGATTGCTTTCCCAACGGCCATCCTGGACATGTTTGAGGGAGAAGGTCTTCACTTGGGGGATCAACTGGGACAACCTGCATTTCATGTGAAGGGTGTCCAGGAAATGTTGAAAACAAAACAGATTACCTTTACGAAGCCTTATAAGGACGATTATGGGACGTGGCTGACGGTATTGTACCCGTTCCAGGATGCAAGCGGACAAGTATTTGCTTATATGGGTATGGACTTTGATGCGAGCATTATCCTTAACGGGCAGCAGGATCTGTTGAAATATACTTCTCTTGCATTGGTTGCTATCTTGCTTGTGATTCTATCGTTTCAATATATTACGATGCGCAGAACCTTCGCGCCGGTCAAAGACTTGATGAAAGCACTGGATAAGCTCAGCCAGGGTGATTTTGGCGTGCAGTTAAAAGCAGGCGAGAGCGAACTCGGTCAGGTCAACGCGAAGTTTAACGCTACGGTTGCGAATATGAAGGAAATGATCATGACCCTGAAGGCGGTTTCGACCCAATCGGCAGAACAGGCACGTGTCTTATTTACGACTTCCGAAGAAAATCACCAAAGCTCCATGAACATTACCAATCATATCGAGGAAATTTCGGAAAAGGTATCCCTGCAGAGCAAATCGATTGGAGAAAGCGTAACTTCCCTTGAAGAAATCAATTCCGGGGTATCGACGATTGCCGGAAGTACTTCTTCCTTGTCGGAAGCCTCCCTTCAAATGAAGGAGCAGTCCGAACTGGGCGGCGATAACATCAGCAAAGTGATGAGACAGATGGATTCGCTCCAACAATCGGTTCAAAATTCGGTGACTTCAATAGAACAACTTCAGAAACGCTCCGGGGAAATCGAGGAAATTGTACAAGTCATTACTCAGATTTCTTCGCAAACGCATCTTTTATCGCTTAATGCGAGTATTGAGGCAGCCAGAGCCGGTGACGAAGGGCGCGGATTTGCAGTCGTAGCGAATCAGGTGAAGAAGCTGGCTGAAGAATCCGGGAAATCGGCGGAGAAAATCGCCGACCTGGTTCGGTATATCCAATCCGAGACCATGACGGCCGTGATGGCCATCAGTGAAGGACAACGCAATGTCGAGGCAGGAATCGATGTAGTGAAGGAAACGGGAGAACTGTTCTATAGCATCTTGCATGCAACCGATGCGATTACAAGCCAGATTCAGGAGGTCTCGGCATCGACTGAAGAAATGGCGGCGGAGACAGAGCAGATCACGGCTACGATCAAGCAAATTTCCGTTTTTGCGGAGAGAAATGCCGACATTTCGGAACATATCAAATCCAGTGCCCTGGAGCAGCGTTCCTCTGCAGGTAAAATCGTGGATTCGGCGGAGAGTTTGAACCAAATTTCCGGAAAATTGGAGAAAGTTGTGGAAGGCCTCAAATTATAGAGAGAGATACAAGGAGTTGAATTGGAGTGGGTACCTTACTAATGGACCGCATTGTCCGGGATTTTTGGGTAAATGAGCTGCAGCCGCCTTTGTCCGGACTTGATATTTACACGGATTATCCCCGAATGAATTCCGGACGGGATAGAAGGGAAACCGTCTTCAGACTGAACGTCAACGCAAGGGAATTAACCCGTATTTCCGAGGGATATGACTACAACACATGGATGCTGGCCTGCTATTTTGCCTTTTTATATCGGATGAGCGGAGAGCAGGATCAGATTGTCGGAGTAAAGGATGCTCAGCACAGGCTGTTGCCGCTGCGGGTGCGTTGCGAGGCGGGGACTTCATTCAAGGATCTGTATCGGACACTGTTGGATAAATGGGAGGCCTTGGACTTTGCCGCTTTGCCGTTGCAAGAAATTGAGCGGTTGACCGGGCAATCTCCTCTGATTCAGACGATATTCGGCGAGGACGCCTCCTATGGGGCAAGCTGCCTGAATTGGCATGTGAAGCTGGTTGAAGGCGAAGGCCTGCTCCATATTGCCTACGATAAAAACCTGTTTAAAGAGAGTACGGTCAGGAAGTTTGCCTCCCACTTTGAATGTATCGTAACTGCGGCTATGGCCGATGAGAATGCTGCTATAGGCAATATTCGCATTTTGACGGAAGAAGATGTCGAAGCCTATACGGAGCTGAACAATACGAAGAAAGCATGGCCGTCCATGCCGCAGCATATTCCGGACATGCTGCGCCTCGCCGTGGAGCGCTGCGGGGACCGGGTGGCATTATCGTCCGGGGACCGGCGGCTGACCTATGCGGAATTGAACCGCTTGTCGGATCAGGTAGCCCGGATCTTGTTGAACAGAGGTCTTAAGAAGGGTGATTTCGTATCCATCTTTATGGAACGGAGTATGGAAGCCATTATCGGGATGCTTGGTGTCGTCAAAGCCGGCGGCGCTTATGTGCCGCTCGATCCGGAGCATCCGGAGGACCGGAATGCCTATATCATTGCCGATACCTCCTCCCGCATTGTAATTACGAAGGAATCATACACGCCGCAGTTGTCCGCTTTATTGGATGAAGGCAGCGGCGATGTTTCTCTCTTATGTCTGGATACTCAACTTGACGGAGACGCAGACGCAGACACGGGCGAACCGGACATCGTTGAGATTTCTTCCGAAGATACGGCCTATGTGATTTATACGTCAGGGACGACGGGAAGACCGAAAGGAGTCCTCATTCCGCATGCCGGCGTTGTCAATCTGGCGCTGGCTACCATAGAGCAACTTCGCATGACAGAGCAGGACGTGATCCTTCAGTATTCCACGTTTAGCTTTGACGCATCGGTATACGATATTTTTAGTGCGCTTTGCTGCGGAGCAAGATTACATCTGTTGTCCAACGAGCAGCGGTATTCGGTCGACTCCTTTACGTCGGCAATTGAAGAGACGGGGGCTACGCGAATCGGAATTTTACCAACCGTATTCTTCAACCAGCTATCTTCCTATTTAAGCGTGGAAGAAGCGGCCCACTATGTAAAGATTCAAAGCTTTGTCATCGGCGGGGAGGCTCTGCCGGGAGAATCGGTACGTACGCTGCAAAAGAAGCTCACGCATCAGCCGATTATCGTGAACGCCTATGGGCCTACGGAAGTAACGGTCGCAACGACAACTCATATCATTGAAGGTCCGGTACCGGATGAATGGACCACGGTTAGCATCGGCAAGCCCCTTGCGAATTACGAGGTTCTGATCGTGAACGAAAAAGACCAGCTGTGCCCCTTGAACGTGGTGGGCGAATTGCTGATTCATTCCGTCGGTTTGGCTAAAGGATATCTCAATCAGCCCGGGAAAACCGAAGAAGCCTTCGTTACGGATCCCGTGAATCCGGACTCGGGCAAAAAATATTACCGTTCCGGAGATCTTGTTCGACTGCAGGAAAACGGAATCGAGTATGTCGGAAGGAAAGATCTTCAGGTCAAAATTCGCGGCTACCGGATCGAGATCGGTGAAATTGAAGAAAATTTGGCTAAACACGATGCGATCAGGGATACGGCGATCATCGTCAAAGAGGATGAATCGGGCGAGAAGCTGCTTGCCGCTTTTTATACATTAAAAGGTGGCGTATCCGCCGGGAAGACGGAGCTTGCCTCCTTTTTGAAGACAAAGGTTCCGGCGTACATGGTTCCAAGTTATTTTGTATGCCTGGATGTAATGCCGCTCTCCCCAACGGGCAAAATTGACCGGAAGCGTCTCGGCGTGATGGAAATCCCGGATTTCGAAGAAGAGGAGAATGCGGATTTTGCGGCACCCGAGAATGAACTGCAGAAGGAAATAGCAACGGCATGGGAAAAGGTGCTTCGCCGTAAATCTATTGGAATCCATGATGACTTTTTTGAGATTGGCGGGCATTCTCTGAAAATCCTGGAGACGCTCGTGCTGCTGAAGCCCAGCTTTCCGATGCTGAAAATCAGCGACTTCTTCAGCTATCCAACCATATCGAAGCTGGCGGATCGCGTGACCGAACTGAAACATACGGCGTCGGGAGAACATGCAGCCCCCGGCCGTTTGGGAGAAATTGTGGATCTGGCTGAGTACCCCCGCAGCTTCGGTAATGAGTCACTGACCGAATATAACGAAGGTCGGCAGAGTCATATTCTCCTTACGGGAGCGACGGGTTATTTAGGGTCGTCGCTGCTGCGGGAATGGCTCCGCACCACGGATTCCTTGGTTTACTGCCTGATTCGTCCGGTACAGGGCGAGGATCCTTATCAGAGACTAAGTAAGGTAATGAGGGGATATTTCGGTCCGGAGATCGACTCCTTGATGGAAGGCCGCGTATTTGCGGTACAAGGAGATCTGGAACAGCCGAATCTGGGACTGAATGAACGCGTCTTGAGCCTGCTCGAAGACAAAATCGATTCCATCGTACACTGCGGGGCTGAGGTGAAGCATTTCGGCGATCCCGAGTATTTTGCCAAGGTGAATGTGGAAAGTACCGACCGACTGATGGGGCTGGCCCGTGACAAGAAAATCCGGTTCCATTATGTGTCCACGCTCGGGATTCCGGAAGATCTGGCATTTGGCGGGCAATGGGAGCGATTTACCGGCTTTGACGGCTATGACGATACGGTATCGACCGATAACGTCTATACGAACAGCAAACTTGCTGCGGAGCGGCTTGTCGTTAAAACCTGTCAGGAAGAGGGCGTCCCGGTTACGGTATATCGCGTCGGTAACTTGTCCTGCCATTCAGAGACCGGCGTATTTCAGCGGAATATCGATAATAATGCCTTCTATAGAATGCTGAAGGCCATGATCCTGCTGGGCAAAGCACCAAGTGTCAGCTGGCAGGTCGACATAACGCCGGTAAACTATGCAGCCGAGGCGATAACTGCCCTGGCCTTGCAAAAGGAAACGGCCGGCCGCCTGTTTCATATTTGTAATCCGGTTCAGCTTTCTTACACGCAGATGATAGACTACTTCCGGCAATACGGTTATCAGATCGATCTTCTCGACTGGCCGGAATATGAGTCCTGGCTGCTGGATTCCAATGTGCCGAAGGATAGTACGGGAATGGAGCTGGCGATGGCCCAGCTCGAGGGTGATGGAGCGAAGAACTCTCCTTATCGCTTTGCGTGCCCGCACACCGTGGAGTATCTCCAGGGTACCCCTGTAGTGTGTAAGGAACCCGATCGGGAATATATGACCCGTTTGGCCGATCACGCCGTTTCCGTAGGATATTTTCCAAAACCGAAAGTATTGATCGAGCAGTAATAACGAGAAGACGGCTTACCCTTACCCGTTTGTTTGGGCTTGGTAGGCCGTCTTTTTGCCATATCAGATCATGAATATATAGTTGGACCCGCCCTTTTTAAGTTTGAATTCTCTCTTAACTGGAAATGATAGAGATGAGAGTCTTTCGAATCATTCATATTAAAAAAAGGCGGGATTCATAATGAAGCAAATCATGCTGATCACGGATGGATGTTCCAATGTTGGAGAGAGCCCGATTATGGCAGCGGCGCTGGCCAAGCAAGAGGGAATTATCGTCAATGTAGTGGGAATCGTCGATTACGGCACCATCGGAGAGCTCGGCAGTTTGGAGATTGCCGAAATTGCTAAAGCCGGCGGCGGGATGAGCAGATTGTCGGGCACGCAAAAGCTGGCTCAGACGATGCAGATGATGACCCGGAAAACCGTGGTTCAGACAATTCAGCACGCGGTTAATAAAGAGTTGAGACAAATTTTGGGTAATTCTTCCGTCGAAGACCTGCCTCCTGATCAACGTTCCCAGGTCGTCGAGGTGATTGACGAGCTTAGCGAGACCAGTACCCTTGAGATTGCGTTATTGATAGACGCAAGTGCCAGCATGAAGCCGAAACTGGCTGCTGTGGAAGAGGCTATCCGCGATATGATGCTTAGTTTGGGTGCCCGAAAAGGAGACAGCCGCTTGGCCGTATTTCATTTCCCGGGGCCGCACAGCGGCGAGGATGCCGTATTGGATCTGGATTGGACAACCGATCTCGGAACGGTACGCTCGATTTTTCAGCGGCTTTCCATGCGGGGTGCCACGCCAACCGGTCCGGCGATCCTGAAGGTGATTGAATTCTTCCAATATGGTACACTGAAGGGACATGAATCCAAGAACTGGCCGGAGGAAACAGGCAGAGGAGAAGGGATACTCGGTGACTACGTCGTCTAAATCGGCTCTGACGCAAGGAACGGTGGTGACCGGTCGCTGGAATGGCGGGCGCTATATGATTCAGCGTCTGCTCGGACGGGGAGCGAACGGAGTCGTATATTTGGTGAAGCAGCTGGATAATGCCAAGCTGTATGCGCTCAAAATGGGCCTCGACACGGTGGATATACAATCGGAAATCAATGTGTTAAAGGCGCTGCAGCGTCAGGGCCGCCGGCGCGGCAGCGCGGGACGGGATCTTTCTTATCTGGTGGAGGTAGATGACTACTCCCTCCAAGGAAGGGAGATTCCTTTCTATGTTATGCGATATGTTAAAGGGGATCCGCTCCGATCTTTCCTTGCCAAAAGGGGAGGACCCTGGCTAAGCATCGCCGGCCTTCACCTGTTGCGGCAACTCCGGCAGCTTCATGAGAACGGATGGGTATTTGGTGATTTAAAGCCGGAGAACGTGCTGGTATCGCCCTACGGCGAGGTGGAACTGATCGATTACGGCGGGGTGAGCGCTATCGGGCGCAGCGTAAAGCAGTTCACCGAATGGTATGACCGCGGATTTTGGGGTGCAGGAGGAAGGACGGCCGATCCCTCTTATGACTGGTTCTCCTTTACGGTGGTATGCATTCACCTGTTGGCCGAGGAACCCCTCAAACGGGCCGCTACCCAGTTGCCCCAGATGAGGAGCTCTAGCGACCTGCTTGCGATCATCCGAAGCGAGCCGGCTTTGGCCCCTTACCGGGCCTGGATGGAGCGGGCCATTGCCGGAAAGTTCGGCGACACAGCTGAAGCGTGCCAACTATGGAAGGAACTCGTTACATCGCCTCTTAGCCGCCGCAAACCGAGGCAGCAAACACCCCGCTGGATGTTGGGGGCGTTCGCGCTGGCGCTGACCTTGTTGGGATGCGCTATCTACTTAACCCTCGGCTTTTGAACACACACTTTTAATATGAATCCCATCTATTAAAGAAAGGAAGAGGCGCATGATGAATCCCGAAATACACCGTTTGGTGGGGCAAGTGCGCCGTACCGGGCAAGAACACGGTTTGTGGGCACCCGGGGATTGTATTGTGGCGGCGGTTTCCGGAGGACCCGACTCCGTCCTGCTGCTGCATATTTTAAATGAGATTGCCCGGGATTCTGAGCCTGGCTTGAAGCTGATCTGCGCTCATGTCAATCACGGGTTCCGGGGCAGTGAATCCGATGCGGAAGCCGAGTTTGTACGGAAGTTGGCGGGCAAGCTCCAAATTCCGTTTGAACTCGGCGTTTTTGACATTCCTGCTTATATGAAGGAATCGGGTAAAGGAGGCCAGGTGGCCGCCCGGGAAAAAAGATATGAATTCTTGCATTCCGTTGCCGATAAATATGGGGCATCCGCCATTGCCCTGGCCCATCATGCCGATGATCAGGCTGAAACCGTGCTGATGCGGATTTTGCGTGGCAGCGGACCGTCGGGCTTGGGAGGCATGAAGCTGAAGCGTCGCGAAAAAAATGTGGAACTAATCCGTCCTTTTCTCCGTATATACAAGAATCAGCTGGTGGCGGCTTGCGAGAGCTCCGGCATCCCTTATGTAACCGACAGCTCCAACCTCAGTACGAAGTATTCAAGAAATGCGATCCGGCTGGATGTGCTGCCTTTTTTGGGGCAATATAATGAACAGTTGGCGGATTCCTTGAACCGTTTAGCCGATGTGGCGGGCGAAGAAGACGATTATATGCAGTTGGAAACAGAGCGCATCCATGCCGAAATCGTTACTTGGCAAGACGGCGGGGCCGCTTTCGGGGTTCGGAGTTTTACCTCCTTACATGCCGCTTTACAACGGAGGTTGATTAAACTAATATTAAATTATCTGCCTTTGGGCACGGATGACAGCGATTTTGTCAAGATAGAAACCATTCGGAAAGGCGTGGTCCAGGACCTCCCTACGACTTGGTCTCTGGATCTTGGCAGAGGAATCCGCTGCTTGCGTGAATACGATACAGTCCGATTTGTGCCTGCCCGAGCGGAAATTCAGATTCCTCATTATACATATGTTGTGGAACATTTTCCGGCGGAGGTGGCTCTTACGGACATAAGGCACGTCCTGCGGTTTACCCGCGAGAGTGCCACGGGCGTTCAAGGAACGAAGCCGGAAGGCAACGACGAGGCTGCGTTTGATGCGGATGAGCTCGTTTATCCGCTTACTGTGCGTTCCCGGCTTCCGGGAGACAGAATGAAAGTTATGGGACTAAATGGAAGCAAAAAGGTGAAAGATATTTTCATCGACGAGAAAATACCTCCCTCTCTTCGCTCCCAAATCCCAGTGGTGACCGACGCCAAGGGCCGGATCATATGGATTCCCGGAGTTCGGCGTTCATCGGTTGCAGCGGTTAGCCGGCTTACGTCATCCATTGTTCGTATGGCTCTGGATACGGGAAGCAAAGAGCCGACCTTGGGGTTAACCAAGTGAAGGCATTCATAGTATAACGTAGGAGGTTATTTGTCTTGTTAAACGACATTCAAGAAATTTTGATCACCCGGGAACAGATTCAGGAAAAAGTTGCGGAGCTCGGACGCCAGCTAAGTGCCGAGTATGAGGGCCGGAATCCTTTGGTCATCTGCATCCTGAAGGGCGCTTTTATATTTATGGCTGATTTGGTTAAGGAAATCACCGTTCCGCTGGAACTTGATTTCATGGCGGTATCCAGTTACGGAGCCTCCACCCGTTCATCGGGGGAAGTAAAGATTATCAAAGACTTGGATTCCTCTGTAGAGGGAAGAGACATCCTGATCGTGGAAGATATCATCGACAGCGGTCTCACACTTAGCTATCTCGTTGATGTGCTTGAGCGGAGAAAAGTTAATTCCGTCAAGATCGTTACCTTGTTTGACAAGCCGGCGCGCCGGACCGTGAAGCTGGAGGCGGATTTATCGGGATTCGTAATCCCGGATGCTTTCGTTGTCGGTTACGGCCTGGATTACGCCGAGAAATACCGGAACCTCCCCTTCGTCGGAGTGCTGAAGCCGGAAGTATACACAAGCTAAATCTACCGGCTGAAGTCAGGCCGGAGCAGGCTCCGCCGTTTTTTTGAAAGGCGTGGGCGGCTATGTTAAAATAACTTAAGGTTTTGAGAGGAGGTAGGGGATGAATCGGTTCATCCGGAATTCTGGTTTTTATTTGATACTTTTCTTAGTCGTGGTGGGCATCGTCCAATTCCTCAACAGCGGAAATGAGGCAACCGTCAACCCAAGTTATGCCGAACTGCGGCAGCAATTGAAGGAAAACAACGTCGAGGAATTAACCGGGAAATTCGACGGTTACGCCTATCTGGTAACCGGTAAGTATAGAGTTGAAGTTGGAGACGGCAAGACGAAAACAAAGAACTTCTCCGCCTATATCCCTTATGACCAGAATGTGCTCAAGGAAATTACCGATCTCAGCGAAACGAACAAATTCGATTTGAATTGGAAAAAGATGCAGGGGGAAAGCATCTGGCTGACTTTCCTGACATCCATCGTTCCGCTTGCGATCATGTTCATTCTGTTCTTCTTCCTGTTTAATCAAGCACAGGGCGGCGGCGGCAAAGTGATGAACTTCGGCAAGAGCCGGGCCCGTCTTTATAATGAGGAGAAGAAGAAGGTTACGTTTGAGGACGTAGCTGGAGCCGACGAAGAGAAGCAAGAGCTTGTCGAAGTCGTTGAATTCTTGAAAGACCCGCGGAAATTCTCCGCGGTTGGAGCACGTATCCCTAAAGGGGTTCTGCTCGTGGGTCCTCCGGGGACCGGTAAAACGTTACTTGCCCGTGCAGTAGCCGGGGAAGCGGGCGTACCATTCTTCAGCATCTCTGGTTCCGACTTCGTGGAAATGTTCGTTGGTGTCGGTGCTTCCCGCGTACGGGATTTGTTCGAGAATGCGAAGAAGAACGCGCCTTGTATCATTTTCATCGACGAAATCGATGCCGTAGGCCGTCAGCGCGGCGCCGGACTCGGCGGCGGGCATGACGAACGCGAACAGACCCTCAACCAGTTGCTCGTTGAGATGGACGGTTTCGGCGGCAATGAAGGTATTATCATCGTGGCGGCAACCAACCGCGCGGATATTCTGGACCCTGCCTTGCTGCGTCCTGGACGTTTTGACCGTCAAATCACGGTTGACCGTCCTGACGTGAAGGGCCGCGAAGCGGTACTGAAAGTTCATGCGCGCAACAAGCCGCTGACCAAGGACGTTCGCCTGGACGTCATCGCCAAACGGACGACCGGCTTTACCGGCGCCGATCTGGAGAATTTGCTGAACGAAGCGGCTTTGCTGGCGGCTCGCCGCAACCGCAAAGATATCTCTATGCGTGAAGTGGATGAAGCGATTGACCGCGTTATCGTCGGTACTGAGAAGCGCAGCCGCGTAATCAGCGACCGTGAGAAACGGATTGTGGCGTTCCATGAAGCGGGCCATACGATTGTAGGCTACTTCCTGGAGCACGCGGATATGGTGCACAAGGTTACGATCATTCCTCGCGGCCGTGCCGGCGGATACGTAATCATGTTGCCGAAGGAAGACCGCATGCTCGTTACGAAGCAAGAGCTGCTTGATAAGGTAACCGGCCTGCTGGGCGGCCGCGTGGCGGAGGAGCTGTTCATCGGCGAAATCGGCACCGGGGCGTACAGCGACTTCCAGCAAGCGACAAGCATTGTGCGCAGCATGATCGTCGAATACGGTATGAGCGAGAAGCTTGGACCGATGCAGTTCGGCACGTCGCAAGGCCAAGTGTTCCTGGGCCGCGATATCGGACACGAACAGAACTACAGCGATCAGATCGCTTACGAGATCGACCAGGAAATGCAGCGTTTCATTACTGAATCGTATGAGCGTTGTAAACAGCTGTTGACCGAGCATGCCGCCGAGGTTCGCCTCATCGCGGAAACTTTGCTCGAAGTCGAAACGCTGGAACTGGAGCAGATCAAGGAATTGATCGAAAATGGCAAGCTGCCTGAAACCGGCGAAGCCGGCAATGACAGCGGCAACGGTTCTTCCGAACCGGGCGAGCCGATCGTGGATAACATTGGGGACGTACGCGTCCGTATCCAGGGTAAAACCGAGGATCCGGCACCTGCAGGTCCTACCGGGGATATCCCGAACGAGATTCCTGGAAGTTCCACGAACGACATCTCTAACGACCCTACGGTGGATGCACCCGAAGGTACGGTAAGTGATGCTCCGCAAACGCCGGACCAAGACAATAAAGACGGCAACGGCCAAGGAGGCGGAAATACGCCAACGGTATAAGGCGTAGCCGTATACAACCAAACACGAAAGGGAGACTCATTGAGTCTCCCTTTTTTTATTGTCCGATTCAATGGCTCAATCCCGGATCGTATTTTCTCGGGAGGGATTGGCCAATACGCAGGTGCACATGATTTTGTCTAAAATTTGATCTATCCGGTACAGATTGATTGACAGCCCTAATTCCCTTGTGTAAATTAGTTGTTAAACACACCGTGTGAAATTGGTTACGTTGACGGGAAGTATGCGTATTTTTGCACAATCATAAAGGAGATGCGGACAAGAGAGAGGATCGCGGCTTGAACCGCGGGCGCATTCTAGGGGAGGAAGTCAGGTGGAAGCTCTAGCACTGGAGCGGAAGGCGGAAATGAACCGTGAACTTCGGGAGAGGTTGGTTCAGCTAAAAAAGGAACGCAATGCCATTATTTTAGCGCACTATTATCAGCGCGATGAAATCCAAGAGGTGGCCGACTTTCGCGGCGACTCCTTTCTGCTTGCCCAAAAGGCAGCCTCAACCGATGCTGAGACCATCGTGTTCTGCGGGGTTCACTTTATGGGCGAGAGCGCGAAAATTTTGGCTCCGAACAAGACGGTCTTAATTCCGGACGAACGGGCAGGCTGCCCGATGGCCGACATGGTTAATGTGGACGGTTTGCGCAAGCTGAAGGCACAGCACCCTAACGCCAAGGTGGTCACTTATATTAACTCATCGGCCGAAATCAAAGCGGAGACGGATATATGCTGTACCTCTTCCAATGCAGTGAAGGTTATTAATTCGGTGGATGCCGAAGAGATCATCTGGGTTCCCGATAAAAATCTGGGCCATTACGTTCAGCAGCATACGGACAAAAAGCTCATTATTTGGGAAGGGTATTGCAATACGCATGATATGTTGACTGTGAAAGACGTGGTCGAAATGAAGGCGAAGTATCCGAACGCTGAGTTTGTCGTCCACCCGGAATGCCGGCCTGAGGTGGTAGCCATGGGTGATTTTGTAGGCAGCACGACCGCAATTCTGGATTACTGCAAAAATTCGTCCAACCGCCAATTTATTATCGGTACGGAAGACGGAACGGGTTACCAGCTGCGGAAAGACAGCCCCGACAAGGAATTCCATTTCGCTACGAAATTTCTGGTATGTCCCAACATGAAAGTCAATAATCTAAAGAAACTGGTCAAATGTCTGGAAACGATGCAGCCGCAAATTTATGTGCCGCCTGCCATTGCCGATAAGGCCAGAACCTCACTAGAGCGCATGCTACAAGTTAAGTAGCATGCGCTACTCTCTGTTCAAGGGCAGGCGATACCTTTGATTCCACAATATTTGATTGACTTCGATTTGAATGAAATACCGGTGATCGATACGGACGTCATTGTCATCGGATCGGGGATTGCGGGCCTGTTCACGGCCATCAAAGCAAGCGAAGACCGCCGCGTTACCGTAATTACGAAGAAATCGTTGATGGAGAGCAACACCAGATATGCTCAGGGCGGGATCGCTGCGGTTATTTCCGATGAGGATTCTCCCGCTTCTCACCGGGAGGATACGCTGATGGCCGGGGCAGGACTTTGCTCTTCGGATTCCGTAAATATCTTGGTGAATGAGGGACCCCGCGGGGTTGAAGAGCTTATTACGCTGGGAACGGCATTTGATTTGGAGAACGGCGAGTTGGCGTTGACGAAAGAGGGAGCGCACAGCCACCGGAGAATTCTGCATGCGAACGGCGATGCAACCGGCTATGAAATTGTTCGTGCGTTGTCGGAACAGGTTGCGGGGCATGCTAATATCGATATTTGGAACGATCATTTTGTAATTGACCTGATTACGGAGGATAATGAATGTCTGGGGGCTTTAGTTCAGCGCCCGGACGGTCAGCGTGTGTTCCTGAGGGGAAATGCAACGATACTGTGCAGCGGGGGAAGCGGTCAATTGTACCGTTACACCACGAATCCGGAGGTGGCCACGGGTGACGGGGTGGCTATAGCTTACCGGGCCGGCGCCCTGATCAGGGATATCGAATTCATACAGTTTCACCCCACTTCGCTCTGTTATCCGGGCGCTCCGCGTTTTCTGATCTCGGAGGCGGTGCGCGGGGAAGGTGCCATCTTGCGCAATATTCACGGAGAACGGTTCATGGAGAGGTACCATGAACTGCTAGAATTAGCTCCCCGGGATATCGTGGCTCGCGCTATCGTCAGCGAGATGGAAGCGACCAAGTCGAGCGTTGTGTACCTTGATATAACCCATGAAGATTCGGATACGATTAAGCAGCGTTTCCCGACGATTTATGAAACCTGCATCAGCTACGGACTCGATATGACTTCCGATTGGATTCCGGTCGCCCCGGCTGCACACTATATGATGGGGGGCGTGCAAACGGACCATCATGGCGAGACGAGTGTAACGCGTCTATTTGCCTGCGGTGAGGTGTCCTCCACCGGGGTACACGGCGCGAACCGGCTGGCGAGCAATTCGTTGTCCGAAGCGATTGTGTTCGGGCGGCGCATCGTCGAGCGAATTCGGGGATTGGAGCCGCTGACAAAATCGGGAGCGGATATCGCCTGCCGGGAGAACCGCCAGGACCCGGTAATGCAGCCGATTGTCGAACGTCGGCTCAAGCTGCAAAAAGTGATGGTCCGGCAGGTCGGGCTGCGCCGAAGTAAGGAAGGCCTGATGAAAGGTCTGGAGGAGCTTAAGCGGCAACTGCCGATTTTCGGAGCCGCCCTGCATACCCGGGAGCAATTGGAGTTTGCGAATATGCTGACATGCGCTCTGCTGTTGGCCGAATCCGCGCTGGCCCGCGAGGAGAGCCGCGGAGGACATTACCGGGAGGATTTCCCGGAACGGGACGACGCGCGGTGGCGCAGACATATTTTACGTCACCGGGACAAAGGAATGTTGGAGGAAATCAGCGATGATGTTTAATGGATATAACGAGGGCCTGGTGGAATCGATCCGCTACTGGCTCAAGGAAGATGTGGGCTCCGGCGATGTATCCACCGGAGTGACGATTCCGGCCGGACATGAGTCGAAAGGGATTATCCATGCCAAAGATTCCGGCGTAATTGCCGGGATACCGGTCGCCCAGCTTGTGTTCGAGGTGGTTGATCCGATGCTCACGTTCACCCCGCTGGTGAAGGACGGAGATACTGTCACCAAGGGAACCGTACTGGCGGAAGTGGAAGGCAGCACGCACAGTATTTTGACGGGGGAGCGGCTTGCCTTGAATTTGCTGCAGCGGTTGTCCGGCATTGCTACGCGGACGCGGTCTTTCGTCGAAGTGCTTGAAGGACTACCGACTCGTCTGGTGGATACGCGCAAAACAACGCCGGGCCACCGCATGCTCGAGAAGTACGCCGTGCGTACCGGCGGTGGTGCAAATCACCGTTTCGGCCTCTATGATGCTGTGATGATCAAGGACAACCATATTATAGGAGCCGGCGGAATCGCTCAGGCGGTCGGCCGGGCGCGGGCGAACATCCCGCATACGATGACCATTGAGGTGGAGACGGAGAGTCTGGAGCAAGTCGAGGAGGCATTGGCTGCGGGTGCGGATATTATCATGCTGGACAATATGTCGCCGGAATTAATGAAAGAAGCGGTGCGACGCATTAAGGCCAAGGCACCCCATGTCAAGACGGAGGCCTCCGGAAATGTCTCGCTCCAGACCGTGCGTGGAATTGCGGAAAGCGGTGTGGACGTCATTTCGGTAGGGCGGTTAACTTATTCTTTCGAGAGTCTGGATATCAGTCTGGACCTGGGCGAAAAGAAAGAGGGGTAACGCCATGTTTCTTGTGGTTGATGTCGGCAACACGAACATCGTACTTGGTATTTATAGAGGGCGTGAACTGCTTCACCATTTCCGGATCGGCACGAACCGGCAGTCCACGGTCGACGAGTACGGAGTACTGATTTATGATCTGTTTCAAATGTCCAAGATCGATGTGCGAGAGATTGAAGGAGTTATCATTTCTTCGGTCGTCCCGCCATTAATGCATGTGCTTGAAGAGTTATGCGAAAAATACCTGCATCGCAAGCCGCTGATCGTCGGCCCCGGGATTAAAACGGGGCTTAACCTGCGCTATGAAAATCCGCGGGAGGTCGGCGCGGACCGGATCGTCAACGCAGTTGCGGCAATCGAGCAGTACGGCGGCCCGCTGGTGGTCGTCGACTTCGGGACGGCAACGACGTTTGATTGTGTCGATGCGAAGGGTAATTACTTAGGCGGAGCGATTGTACCGGGCATCGGCATTTCAACGGAAGCTCTGTATCAGCGCGCGTCCAAGCTGCCTAGAATCGAGCTGGAGAAGCCGAAGAAAGTCATCGGCCGCAATACGGTGCATGCGATGCAGGCGGGGATTATTTTTGGATATGCCGGCCAGGTAGACGGGATTGTGGAACGGATTCGGCGCGAGATGGAGGCGGAGCCTAAGGTCATTGCGACCGGTGGGCTGGCCGAACTGATCGCGAGCGAGGCGTCTTCCATCCAGGAAGTTAATCCTTGGCTTACACTTGAAGGGCTTCGTCTGATTTACGAACGAAATCAATAGAATGGTTTATATACAATGAGGACAAGAATAGTCTAACAACCTCTAGTAAGGGAGGCTTCATCAGGGTGGAAAATACGACAGAGAAAAAAGACCGCCTCATCCGCGGAACTGCCATGGACGGAAAAGTCCGCGCTTTCGCGGTCCGGACGACGGAATTGGTAGAAGAACTCCGCCGCCGGCATGACACCTATCCAACGGCGACGGCGGCGATGGGACGGACGGTAACCGCAGCGGCCATGATGGGCGCGATGCTGAAAGGGGAAGAGCGGCTATCGATCCAGGTTAAAGGCGATGGGCCGATCGGACAGATCGTGGCCGATGCCAATGCGAAAGGCGAGGTCCGGGGTACCGTGACCAATCCGCATGTTCAGTTACCGAGCAACAGTAAGGGGAAACTTGACGTAGCCGGTGCGGTCGGAACGACCGGGTTTATTCACGTGACCAAGGATTTAGGGCTTAAAGATCCTTACCGCGGCAGTGTGCCTTTGGTTTCCGGCGAGCTCGGAGAGGATTTTACGTACTATTTCGCTCTCTCTGAGCAGACCCCTTCGGCGGTAGGATTGGGCGTATTGGTGGATACGGATTCCTCCGTCATCGTGGCGGGCGGATTCATCATTCAATTGCTGCCAGGACTCAGCGACCCCGAAATCGATGCCATCGAGAAGGCGGTGGGACAGCTTCCGCCGGTGACTTCGCTGCTTGATCAGGGATTGGAGCTGGAAGAGATGCTTCGCTGGATCTTGCCGGACATCAAGGTGCTGGACGAAATGGACATTACCTTCTCCTGCCACTGCTCCTGGGAACGGGTCGAACGGACGTTGATCAGCCTGGGCAGAGACGAACTGGTCCAATTGCGCGACGAGGGCAAGGAGACCGAGGTCGTTTGCGATTTCTGCAACGAGGTATATACTTTTGGCCAAGACGAGCTGAATGCTCTAATCGACCAAACCAAATAGAGTATGCTGAAAATACGAATGAATACTTCGCTTCCTGAGTTATCACTTGGGAGCGAAGTATTTTTTTTTGGCCTTTATTGACAACTCCGATCGGGGTTGTTAAGATATAGATAGTAAAACCAACTTGTTTACTCGGAAATGAAATTGCTTACTTAATTCAGCTAGAATCATGCTATTTTTCATATGCTTTTTATATTAGAGGAGGGCTTTGACATGGCAAAAGTCGTAAATAACGTAACGGATCTGATTGGCGGTACGCCGCTGGTTCGCCTGAACCGCATTGTTCCGGAAGACAGCGCGGAGATTTATGTAAAACTGGAGTATCAAAACCCAGGATCCAGCGTAAAGGACCGGATCGCAATCAGCATTGTTGAAGAAGCCGAAAAAGCGGGCAAGCTTAAACCGGGCGGAACGATCGTTGAAGCGACAAGCGGTAATACGGGAATCGGCTTGGCACTTGTAGCTGCGGCTAAAGGATATAAAGCGGTTATCATCATGCCGGAAACGATGAGCTTGGAACGTCGCAACCTGTTGCGCGCTTATGGAGCGGAACTTGTATTGACTCCGGGATCGGAAGGCATGAACGGAGCGGTTAAGAAAGCCGAAGAGATTTTGGCAGCTAACCCGGACTATTTCCTGGCTGATC
The DNA here is from genome assembly GCF_038009185.1 of Paenibacillus sp. FSL R5-0407. Taxonomy (NCBI): domain Bacteria; kingdom Bacillati; phylum Bacillota; class Bacilli; order Caryophanales; family Paenibacillaceae; genus Paenibacillus; species Paenibacillus sp. FSL R5-0407. The sequence goes on from NZ_JBBPAX010000001.1 coordinate 3,904,786, forward strand.
AATTCAGAAACCAGGCGAACGTTAAGATCCACCGTGAAACGACCGGCCCGGAAATCGTTGAAGCGATCGAGTCGCTGGACGGCCAACTGGACGCATTTGTTGCCGGGATCGGCACAGGCGGAACGATCTCGGGTGCGGGTGAAGTGCTTAAGAAACGTTTTTCGGATGTGAAGATTTACGCGGTAGAGCCAGCGGCATCCCCGATTTTGGCGGGCGGCAAACCAGGTCCTCATAAAATCCAAGGCTTGGGCGCGAACTTTATTCCTGAAATTCTTAACCGTGAAATTTACGACGAAATCATTCATGTTGAGAATGACGACGCTTTTGAACAAGCGCGCAAATTGGCTAAAGAAGAGGGAATTCTGTCCGGTATTTCTTCCGGCGCGGCTATATTTGCTGCTCTTAAAGTGGCTAAAGAACTGGGCAAAGGCAAGCGCGTTGTCGCTGTCATTCCAAGTAATGGCGAACGCTACCTCAGCACGCCGCTTTACAACTTCGAGGCTTAAACGATATTATCTAGTTTCATCAATACGGATGGAATGAAAGCTCTACCCTCACGGCTGTTCTTTCGGGAACGCCCGTGGGGGTTATTGTATTTTCAAAGCACCGGGGTTCTAGTATACTAGCTAGCAATAAGTTATAGAGATCAACACGTCTTGAACAAAAAGAGTGAAGCTGGAGGATAGGTCGGCGGATGGAGACGATAATATCGCAAGAGCAATGGCAAGCATGGGAGGCGGAAGGTGCCTGGACACTGCTGCCATATGCCATAAAGCATCAACCAGCCTGCGGTTTGCCCGCCGATTGGCGGAAGGCGTGGGAGCAAGCGGGACCTTACTCCTTTGTTTTGGAGAGCGGTAAGGGAGGAAGATATACTTTCCTGGGCTTGAATCCGGTGTCCGTGATTCATGGTAAAGGCGACGCGGCAGTGGTTCGAGATATGAAGACCGGCGGCAAAGAAGAGCTGACAGGCAAGCCTTTGACCCTCCTGCAGCAATGGATGGAGCCTTACAGGTCCCCGGCCGTAGCATCGCTGCCCAAGTTTTCCGGAGGTGCCGTAGGCTTCCTTGGCTACGATATTGCCCGGTCGTTGGAGCGTCTGCCACAGGTGGCGCATGACGATTTGGGGATTGATGATTATATTTGGATGCGGTTTGAAGAGATTTGGGTATGGGATGAGGCCGAAGCTGCGTTATATGCCGTTGTTCATCAGCGTGCGAAGGGTCCGGCTACTTTGACGGATGACTTTCAACAGGCTGAAAAGCGAGCCGTCCGAATGATCGAACTATGGGAACACATTTGTGTTGCCGGGACGAATGGAGAAACGGGGACCTTTGAGCCGGCGCCAGACTTGCCTGTTGCAGAGAACCTGGTCCCCTTGGATGGGGCCGAGGATGCATTTGAAGAGGCGATTTACTCGATGTCCCAGGAGAATTTTGAGGCCGCTGTGTCCCGTGTGCAGGAATACATTGGCGCCGGAGATGTGTTTCAAGTCAATCTGTCGCTAAGACAAGGCTTCAAGATGGTTTCTTCGCCGGAATCCGTTTATGAATGGCTTCGCCGGATCAATCCTTCTCCTTATATGGGACTGTTGCGTTTTCCCGATCTTCAACTCGTTTCCGCTTCGCCCGAACTGCTGGTTAAGTTGGAGCAGGGACGGATGAGTACCCGCCCGATTGCGGGGACCCGGCGGCGCGGCCTGACGGCGGAAGAAGATGCAGGTATGGAAGCGGAACTGCTGAATAGTGAAAAAGAGCGGGCTGAGCATATTATGCTCGTCGACCTTCTGCGGAACGATTTGGGCCGCGTTGCCGAATACGGATCGGTCCGCGTCAGCGAGCTGCTCACCATCGAGCGTTATTCGCATGTGATGCACCTGGTGTCCGAGGTGGAAGCGGACCTGCTGCAAGAGAAAACCGCTTATGACGCCATTGCTGCCGTGTTTCCCGGAGGGACGATTACCGGAGCGCCTAAAGTCCGGACAATGGAGATCATAGAGGAATTGGAGCCTGTCACCCGCGGCCCTTATACCGGCTCTATGGGGTGGATTGACTATAACGGAAATATGGAATTAAATATTATTATACGTACACTGGTCGTGAAGGACGGATTTGGATATATTCAGGCGGGAGCAGGCATTGTGATCGATTCGGTTCCGTACCGGGAATATAGAGAAAGCCGGAATAAAGCCAAAGCCGTAGCCATGGCGCTGCGGCAAAGTCAATTAACCGCCTCTTTGGCGAAGGACAGGGGATGAAGCCATGATATTGGTCATCGATAATTACGATTCATTTACGTACAACCTGGTTCAGTATTTGGGAGAGCTCGGGGAAGAGGTAACGGTTCGGCGCAATGACGAAATCGATTTGGCCGGGATTGAAGACCTGAAGCCGGATCACATTCTGTTGTCCCCGGGGCCTTGCACACCGAATGAGGCGGGGATTACGCTGGCCGTGATAGAGCGGTTTAAAGGCTCGATTCCGATCTTTGGCGTCTGTCTCGGACACCAGGCGATCGGTCAGGCCTTTGGCGGGAACGTCATCCGTGCCGAACGGCTGATGCACGGCAAAACCTCACCGATCCACCACCATGGCGATTCGGTATTCGCCGGGCTGCCGTCTCCGTTTACGGCAACGCGCTATCATTCCCTGATCGTGGAGCGGGAGAGCCTACCCGATTGCTTGGAGATTACGGCCGAGACGGAAGAAGGCGAGATCATGGGGCTGCGCCACAAGGAATATGCGGTAGAGGGAGTCCAGTTTCATCCGGAGTCGATCATTACCGATCATGGGCACCAGATCCTCCGCAATTTCCTCAGCCGGAAGGCTGAAGCAACAGTATGAAATACATTGGGGTGAACGGAGTGCCCACCCCATCTGCCGAAGCCGTGATATCCGTAATGGATCACGGCTTTATGTACGGGATGGGCTTGTTTGAAACGTTCCGGACTTATGGCGGGGAGCCCAGTCTGCTGGACCGTCACCTGAAGCGGCTGAACGAGGGGTGCCGTACCCTCGGTATCCCTTATGAAGCGGATGCGGAGCGGATTAGAAAGGAAGTTACGGAACTGTTGATCCTGAACGGCCTAAGCGAAGGATACGTCCGCTTGACCGTCTCGGCAGGAGAAGGCCCGCTCGGGTTAACGACGGAGGATTATATCAAGCCCACGGTCATCCTTTACGTGAAGCCGCTCCCTCCTATGGATTTCTCGTTATATACTCAAGGCAAGCGGTTATGGCGGCTCCGCACTCCGCGCAATACGCCGGAGAGCGAGGTCAGGCTCAAATCGCTCCATTACATGAACAATCTGCTGGCACGCCGTGAGTTGGCTGTCTATGAACAAGACTCGTCAGCCCATCTTCCGTCGGAAGGAATGTTATTGACGGCGGAAGGACATTTGGCTGAAGGGATTGCCAGTAATTTATTTTTTGCCGAACAAGGCAGACTATATACACCGGAAATCGGCACCGGGATCTTACCGGGAATAACTAGAGCTATCGTTATGGAATTGGCGGCACGATGCGGACTCTCTTTGGAAGAAGGCCGTTATCCGTGGGATAGGCTATGGACTGCCGACGAGATATTCGTAACCAATTCGGTTCAGGAGCTGGTGCCTGTGACTCAGCTTGCCGAACCGGACGGAAAGAGCGCCGTTGTCGGAGAAGGCGAAATTGGGCCGTTGACTAAGCAGTTGCTTTATTTTTATAGAGAGAGTGTGGGGAGTTAAATGCGAAACAGGTTATATAAAAGGGAATACCGCTGCGGCGAGACAACATTGTCGTTGGGCGGGAAAACGCTGATTATGGGGATTTTGAACGTGACTCCCGATTCGTTCTCGGATGGAGGACGGTACAATGATGTGGAACGGGCGGTTCACCATGCGATGCAGATGGTCGCCGACGGTGCGGATATGATCGATCTCGGGGGAGAATCGACGCGTCCCGGCCACAAACCGGTAAGTGAACAGGAAGAATTGGAACGCGTCGTTCCTGTGGTAGAAGCCCTTCACCGTGAAGCGCCTCATATTCCGATTTCGGTAGATACCTATAAGTCGAAGGTAGCGCGGGAATCACTTAAAGCTGGAGCTCATATCATCAATGATATTTGGGGATTTAAAGGGGATCCGCTTATGGCCGGTGTTGCGGCCGAATTTGGTTGTCCGGCGATCCTGATGCATAACCGGCATGACCGGGACTACAAGGATTTGCTTCAGGATGTGGCCGACGATTTGATGGACTGTGTACGGATCGCCAGAGAAGCCGGGGTTAAGGATGAGCAGATTATTTTGGATCCGGGAATCGGGTTTGCCAAGGATTATAACGAGAATTTACAGGTCATGAAGTCGCTGGACCGGCTGATGGAGCTTGGTTTTCCGCTGTTATTGGGGACTTCTCGCAAAAAATTCATCCGAACTGCGCTGGATTTGCCGACGAATGAGGTTATTCTTGGAACTGCGGCCACGGTAGCTTTCGGAATTGCGCAGGGCTGTCAGATTGTACGGGTTCACGATGTTAAGGAGATTAAGCGTACGGCTCAAATGTGCGATGCTATTTTATATTCCTAAATCGAAGTGTGGAGGGATTCAAATTATGGATAAAATGATCATCCGGCGGATGGAATATTACGGATATCATGGTGTTTTTGAAGAGGAGCGGAAATTGGGACAGCGGTTCTACGTAGATCTTACGCTGGAACTTGACTTGCGGAAGGCCGGACAGAACGACGATCTTACCGAGACGGTAAATTATGCCGAAGTTCACGAGCTGGTCAAAGGCATCGTTGAGCAAAAAAGTTTTAAATTAATCGAGGCGCTTGCCGAGCATATTGCATCCTCGGTATTGGACACTTATACTATGGTAGATGCATTGACGGTCTGTGTAACGAAGCCGCATCCGCCTTTTGACATTCATTTCGAAGGCGTGACGGTCGAATTGCACCGATCCAGAAAGTGAGAAGGATTCATGACTAAACATTCCACCTCTGAGGCTTCAGAGGCTTATATTGCTTTAGGGGCTAATTTAGGGGACCGCGAGTCCACTTTATTCAAAGCCGCTGAGTTGCTGGACGGGCATCCGGATATCCAGGTGCTGCGCAGCTCCAATTTATACGAGACTGATCCGGTAGGCTACGAAGATCAGCCGAACTTTCTCAATATGGCAATGGCGCTCCGGACTTCGCTGACTCCTGAGGCTTTGCTCAAGGTTATGCTGGAAACCGAGCTTGCTCTCGGACGGGAACGAAACATACGCTGGGGCCCGCGCACCGTGGATCTAGACTTGCTATGGATGGAGGGCCAAGTGCTGGATACACCGCTTTTGACGCTGCCTCATCCGCGCATGCTGGAACGTTCTTTCGTGCTGGTTCCGTTGTGCGATATCGTTCCGGAAGAAGATCCTACCGGGCTTTACGAGAAGGCGCATGCCGCCTTGGATCTTATGAACGGAAAGGAAGGAATACGGTTTTGGAAAACAGGCATCTGGCCCCACGCATCCGTGCATTCCGAAAACTGAAGGGGTTCACGCAGCAACAGCTTGCCGACGAGTCCGGCATTTCGCTGGCTGTCTTAGGGGCTATAGAACGGGGAAACCGCCGTGCAGAAGATCAAATTTTAAATAAAATTGCAGATGTTCTTGGAATCACGCTTGCGGAGTTGACACAGAGAGATGAATAAAAGCTCGTGAAATTGAGCTGATTGTTAAAATTGCTTAAGGTAGATCATCGGGAAGTATAGTTTACAAAACTAAGCCAACGATAAACAAGATTTATAGGGGGGACCATCATGCTGAAGATCGGCGATATTGAAATGAAAAATCAGGTCGTGCTAGCCCCGATGGCGGGGGTGTGTAATCCGGCTTTCCGGTTAATTGCCAAAGAGTTCGGCACCGGGCTTGTCTGCGCAGAGATGGTTAGCGATAAAGCGATCCTTCACGGTAACAAGCGGACCAAGGAAATGCTGTTCGTAGACGAGCGGGAGAAGCCGCTCAGCCTGCAAATTTTTGGAGGAGACCGCGAAACTCTTGTTGAGGCCGCTAAAGTGGTCGATCAGGATACGAATGCGGATATTATCGATATCAATATGGGCTGCCCGGTGCCTAAGGTAACTAAATGCGACGCCGGCGCTCGTTGGCTGCTGGATCCGAACAAAATTTTTGAGATGGTGTCTGCTGTCGTGGATGCCGTAAGCAAGCCGGTCACGGTAAAAATGCGGATCGGCTGGGACGCCGAGCACATTTATGTCGTCGATAATGCTAAGGCTGTAGAACAGGCCGGCGGCAAAGCGGTCAGCGTTCATGGCCGTACGCGCGAGCAATTGTATACGGGTACAGCGGATTGGGGATTCATAAAGCAGGTTAAAGAGGCTGTGTCGATCCCTGTCATCGGAAACGGTGATGTAGCTACGCCGGAAGATGCCAAACGTATGCTGGAGCAAACCGGTTGCGACGGAGTTATGATCGGGCGCGGTGCCTTGGGCAATCCTTGGATGCTTTACCGTACGGTGGAGTATCTCAAGACAGGGATTCTCTTGCCTGAACCTGAAGCCGCAGAGAAGATCCGGATCGCAATCCTGCATATGGATCGCTTGGCAGCCTTACGGGGAGAGAGAGTAGCCGTTCGCGAAATGCGCAAGCATATGGCGTGGTACCTCAAGGGGCTGAAGGGCTCCGCCCGGATTAAAGACGACATTATGGAAGAAACGAAGCGGGATGAAATGGTGCGCATTCTGGAGAACTTTGTCGCCGAGTTGGACACGGAAAATCAAACGGCTGTGGAATCTGCGTAAATCCGCTGTCCCCCATTGGCATGGGGGATTCTCTTTTTGGATGGGCTCGACGTTTGTGAAGCGTTTTCATTTGAAAAATCGGGCGTCATTGACATTTCAGAATGGTTAACCTATAATTTCACAGTATAAATTCGCCTCAGGAGATAACTTCCACAACATGGATGGTCTGACCTCCATGCGATTGCATATGATATTCTCAATGATGCGTGAGTTTTCACGGCCGTTGTTAGGCGGGAATTACGGATCTTCTTTGAATGGACGCCGGTTGTATCTCCTTTTTTCGGAGGGGCGTTAGTGAAGCTTCCCTGCAGTCCGCCGCACAGTGCGAATATTATTTCCATGACAGGAGAATCGGTTGAGATGAGCGATAAAGAAGTCATTCTTACACAGGACGGTCTGAAAAGACTGGAAGAAGAACTGGAAAATCTGAAATCTGTGAGACGCCGCGAGGTTGCTGAGCGGATTAAAACCGCCATTGGATACGGGGATATCAGCGAGAACTCGGAATACGAGGACGCTAAGAACGAGCAGGCTTTTATCGAAGGGCGTATCATCACCCTGGAGAAAATGCTGCGCAATGCCCGGATCATCAACAATGACGAGATTGATACCGATACGGTAAGCATCGGTTCTACGGTAACGGTTCAAGATTTGGAGTATGGCGATACGATGGAGTATGCGATTGTCGGGACGGCCGAGTCCGATCCGCTGCAGAATAAAATATCGAACGAAAGTCCTGTCGGCAAAGCCATTTTGGGCAAGAAAAAGGGTGCGGTCGTCGATGTGACGGTACCGGCGGGCGTCATTCAATATAAAATAGTCGATATCAAGAAATAAGGCTGAACTAGCGTCCCAAGAAGCTTCCCAGGCGGAAGCTTCTTTCACTGTTTTAAATACAAGTTGTAAGGAGTGGAACGAAGTGAGCGAGGAACAA
>NZ_JBBPAX010000001.1:3917500-3995000 GCF_038009185.1 Paenibacillus sp. FSL R5-0407
TGAAGACCCAAGTGACATTTTTGCCGAAAGCAAACCTTTAAGAGGTTTCGGCTAAATGCTTCCAGGGGATAAACACACTTCGAAGCTGGAGTGAAGTCGATTCAGGGGTAGGGGAGCGTTGTATGTAGGTTGAAGGTGTACCGTAAGGAGCGCTGGACAGCATACAAGTGAGAATGCCGGTATGAGTAACGAAAAGATCAGTGAGAATCTGATCCGCCGAAAGCCTAAGGGTTCCTGAGGAAGGTTCGTCCGCTCAGGGTAAGTCGGGACCTAAGGCGAGGCCGAAAGGCGTAGTCGAAGGACAACAGGTTGAAATTCCTGTACCACCGTAAACCGTTATGAGCAATGGGGTGACGCAGTAGGGTAGTGACGCGAGCTGATGGATGCTCGTCCAAGCAGTGAGGCTGATGTGTAGGCAAATCCGCACATCGATAAGGCTGGGCTGTGATGGGGAGGGAAAATTTACAGTACCGAAGGTCATGATCTCACACTGCCAAGAAAAGCCTCTAGCCAGGTGAAGGTGCCCGTACCGCAAACCGACACAGGTAGGCGAGAAGAGAATTCTAAGGCGCGCGGAAGAACTCTCGTTAAGGAACTCGGCAAAATGACCCCGTAACTTCGGGAGAAGGGGTGCCCCGGTAGTGTGAATAGCACGAGGGGGCCGCAGTGAAAAGGCCCAAGCGACTGTTTAGCAAAAACACAGGTCTGTGCGAAGCCGCAAGGCGAAGTATACGGGCTGACGCCTGCCCGGTGCTGGAAGGTTAAGGGGAGTGGTTAGGGGTAACCCGAAGCTATGAACTGAAGCCCCAGTAAACGGCGGCCGTAACTATAACGGTCCTAAGGTAGCGAAATTCCTTGTCAGGTAAATTCTGACCCGCACGAATGGCGTAACGACTTGGGCGCTGTCTCAACGAGAGATCCGGTGAAATTTTAATACCTGTGAAGATGCAGGTTACCCGCGACAAGACGGAAAGACCCCATGGAGCTTTACTGCAGCTTGATATTGGACTTTGATACGATTTGTACAGGATAGGTGGGAGCCTAGGAAGCCGGAGCGCCAGCTTCGGTGGAGGCGCCGTTGGGATACCACCCTGATCGTATTGGAGTTCTAACCTGGTACCGTGATCCGGTACGGGGACAGTGTCAGGCGGGCAGTTTGACTGGGGCGGTCGCCTCCTAAAGAGTAACGGAGGCGCCCCAAGGTTCCCTCAGAATGGTTGGAAATCATTCGAAGAGTGCAAAGGCATAAGGGAGCTTGACTGCGAGACTGACAAGTCGAGCAGGGACGAAAGTCGGGCTTAGTGATCCGGTGGTACCGCATGGAAGGGCCATCGCTCAACGGATAAAAGCTACCCTGGGGATAACAGGCTTATCTCCCCCAAGAGTCCACATCGACGGGGAGGTTTGGCACCTCGATGTCGGCTCATCGCATCCTGGGGCTGAAGTAGGTCCCAAGGGTTGGGCTGTTCGCCCATTAAAGCGGTACGCGAGCTGGGTTCAGAACGTCGTGAGACAGTTCGGTCCCTATCTGTCGTGGGCGTAGGAAATTTGAGAGGAGCTGTCCTTAGTACGAGAGGACCGGGATGGACGCACCGCTGGTGCACCAGTTGTTCCGCCAGGAGCATAGCTGGGTAGCTACGTGCGGACGGGATAAGCGCTGAAAGCATCTAAGCGTGAAGCCCCCCTCAAGATGAGATTTCCCAACTAGTAAGACCCCTTGAAGACCACGAGGTTGATAGGCCTGAGGTGGAAGTGCAGCAATGTATGGAGCTGACAGGTACTAATCGGTCGAGGGCTTATCCAAAACAACTCCAAAAAGTGGCGTCAGGCTGAACAAGCCGATATGAGCACTTGAGGAGACTAACCGCAAATTCACGTTTCGTATCCAGTTTTCAAGCGATTAAGATGCTTGAACCGTTTGGTGGCGATGGCGGAGGGGTTCCACACGTACCCATCCCGAACACGACCGTTAAGCCCTCCAGCGCCGATGGTACTTGGACCGAAGGGTCCTGGGAGAGTAGGACGCCGCCAAGCAATGAAGAAGAGCACTGCCGATAACCTCGGCGGTGCTTTTTTGCTATTTAGGACTATCTCAACAGCAACTTAGCTGTAAAACCTGCAGTTATTTTCGCAAGATGAGCTTGTTTGAGACAAATAACTGTAAAATCTACAGTTAATTTGGAGGATTTGAGCTCTTATAGAGGAAAAGAGTGAAATTAGCTGTAGGTTATACATCTAATTCACATCATCAGCCTCACAAGACAAAATTAGCTGTAGGAAATGCATTTAATTTGCCAGGTATCCAATGTAGAACCGGTATCGTGCGGGCCCCCTAACAAATTTATGATAGGAGGTCAGGTGGCGCGAGGTGCTCGAACCGATACATCTAAGAAGGATGGTGCTTTAACTGTAAAACCTACAGTTATTTTCGCTAGAACAATTCTTTTGAGACAAATAACTGTAAAACCTACAGTTAATTCTGCGGTTTCCACTCGGAATGGCCTAAATCCTCCGAAATAGCTGTAGTTTTTGTAATTAATTTAACCCGGGAACCTGCTGGAGTAAAATTAGATGTAGGAAATACAGTTAATTTAAATAAGGTTTTAAGTGAGATTTGAGTATGATTAGTTTAAGTGAGGTTTAAGTATGATTAGTTAAGTGAGGTTTAAGTAAGGTTAGTTTAAGTAAGGTTATTTTAAGTGAGGTTAGTTTAAGCAAAGTTTGCAAAATGTGCAGTTTTGCAATTTGCGGTTTAGCAATGTATAAATTAACAATGTGTAGATTAGTAATGTATAGATAACAATGTGTAGATCACATGTGTAAATCAACAAAGTACAGATTAGCAATGTGCCCGATTATCAGCATGTTTATTGATAATGCGACTGAGTAACGGGTTGTAAAACGAGCGACTTCGGCCTTCATGCAGCCAAACCATACGCTGGGCTCATTAGTGCGCTTTAAATTAATTTTTGCATATCGTACCGTATCTACAAGATGCGTTTTTTCGTTTATAACAATGAGATCGAGGAAGATCTTCAGGAGGTGAGCCAAGATGCATAACGAAATAGAGGAAGGTCTGTCGGCGACTGCGGATCGAAAGGGTCTGTCGGATATATCGGAGTGGATAGGAGCGCACCAGCAGGCACTTCGGCTATACTGTCGTTCCTTAGCGGGTTCACCTTGGGAGGGCGACGATCTGGCTCAGGATACCTGGCTCAAAGTATGGTCAGCTTTGTTAGGTGGGAAGGATGACGAACAAATTACACGCGCCTATTTATACCGCATAGCCCGTAACGCTTGGATTGACCGTAGCCGTAAGAGAACGGTATCGACCGTGCGTGAACCGCTGGAAGACGAGTTACATGTGCCCCAGGTAAGTCCTCTAGAGATTTATACGGCTATGGAAACTCTGGTGCAGACGCTGGTCCCTGCACAGCGTACGGCTTTGCTGCTGATCGATATTTTGAAATATAGCGCAGCGGAAGCAGCCAAGCTTACAGGCTCTACGGAAGGTGCGGTAAAGGCAGCTCTACACCGGGCGCGAACGAAGCTAAAGATGGCCGTAGCAGTGAATAACGACGACAAAGGGTATCGAGCTAAGGATGGAGCCAACGAGAGAACCAAGGATAGAGCTACCGAAGGAGACAAATCGGAGACCGATGAGTTGATGACTTATGCCTATCTGGAAGCTTTTCGCCAGCAGAACACCACGGCCATGGTTATGCTGATGAATGATTCCGCGCCTAAAGAAGCCGTTGTTTCCTTGTTGCATGCCCGGCAAAAAGCCGAGCGTCCACAGATCCGCACCCATTCGTCGAGCATTCACAACCTCTATATGCAATTGGCCGCCTAAAAATAGGAGGTGTAGGTATGAGCACGGTAATTCCTTATGTTATTGAGCAAACGGGACATGGAGAAAGGTCCTATGACATTTACTCTCGTTTGTTGAAGGACCGGATTGTGTTCTTGGGCTCCGCGATTGATGATCAGGTGGCCAACAGCATTACGGCGCAAATGTTGTTTCTCGCGGCGGAAGATCCTGAAAAAGACATCCATTTTTATATAAACAGCCCCGGCGGCTCTACTTCTGCAGGCTTTGCGATCTACGATACGATGCAATATGTGAAGCCCGATGTTCAAACGATATGTTCGGGTATGGCTGCTTCCTTTGCCGCCATTCTGCTCATGTCCGGTGCCCATGGCAAACGATTTGCGCTTCCTAACAGTGAAGTGATGATTCATCAGCCGCATGGAGGGGCGCAAGGCCAAGCCAGCGACATCGAAATAAGTGCCAGACGGATTATCCGCACCAGAGAACGTTTGAATCAAATCGCCGCCGAGCGAACAGGTCAACCGATCGAACGGATTGCTCAGGATATGGACCGGGATTATTTTATGACGGCGGAGGAAGCAAAAGCTTACGGTATCCTCGATCAAGTCATTCAAAATCCAAAAGCGCTAAAATAACATATCCGGTCATAAGCCCGGCCAAACTGAACCGTTATCCAGGGGATAACGGTTTTTTCATATGCGTAATACCTCGTCGGGAATGGGATTCGGTGGTTTAGGGCAGTTTATTTTCAAATCGAATATATACGCTCAAGATAGAATGTGCATTCCCAAGAGACAGTAGTGTGCGCTGAAAAGGCGATTCGTATTTCCACAGGCTTATCCTTGACAGCCTATAGGCCCTTTGCTAAGATGGCAATAATATATTTTCGTAAGTAACCATTCGGCCTTGATTTATAAGGAAATTAGACCGGAAACCGATCATAAACAAGGAGGAAAACCAAAGGTGTGGGAAAGTAAATTTGATAAGGAAGGCCTTACATTTGACGATGTATTGCTCGTTCCTCGCAAGTCGGAAGTATTGCCAAAAGAGGTGGACGTGTCCACAAAACTGAGCGACAAGGTGAAGCTCAATCTGCCACTGATCAGCGCAGGAATGGATACGGTAACTGAGGCGGCGCTGGCGATCGCTATGGCGCGTGAGGGCGGTATCGGGATTATTCACAAGAATATGCCGATCGAGCAACAAGCGGAGGAAGTGGACCGGGTTAAACGCTCGGAGAGCGGCGTTATCACGAATCCGTTCTCGTTGTCGGCGGATCACCTTGTTTCTGATGCAGAGGCCGTCATGGGCAAATTCCGGATTTCCGGCGTGCCGATCGTGGATGACGAGCATAAACTGATCGGGATTTTGACCAACCGTGACCTGCGTTTTGTTCATGACTACAGCATTAAAATCAGCGAAGTCATGACTCACGAGAACCTGGTAACCGCTCCGGTCGGCACGACCTTGCAGGAGGCCGAAGTAATCCTTCAACAACACAAAATCGAGAAGCTGCCTTTGGTGGATGAGAATAATGTGTTGAAGGGCCTTATCACCATTAAGGATATTGAAAAAGCAATTCAATTCCCGAACGCAGCCAAAGATGCCCAAGGCAGACTGCTTGTAGGTGCGGCTGTCGGGATTTCCAAGGATACCTTTGACCGGACTGAAGCTCTTGTAAAAGCCGGAGTAGACGTAATTACGGTCGACTCCGCGCATGGCCATCATATTAATATTCTGGAAGCCGTAGCCGAACTGCGTAAACGTTACCCGGATCTCACCATTATCGCGGGCAATGTCGCAACTGGCGAAGCGACCCGGGCTTTGATTGAAGCCGGCGCTTCTGTAGTCAAAGTCGGGATCGGCCCAGGCTCCATTTGTACGACTCGCGTTATCGCAGGTATTGGCGTACCGCAAGTTACGGCTGTATATGACTGCGCAACGGTAGCCCGCGAATACGGCGTGCCGATCATCGCGGACGGCGGAATTAAATATTCCGGCGAGATTACAAAAGCGATTGCCGCAGGTGCTCACGCGGTTATGCTCGGCAGCTTGTTTGCCGGCACCGAAGAAAGCCCTGGCGACTCTGAGATCTACCAAGGACGTCGCTACAAAGTGTATAGAGGAATGGGCTCCCTCGCTGCCATGAAACAAGGCAGTAAGGACCGTTACTTCCAGGACGACGATAAGAAGCTGGTTCCGGAAGGAATCGAAGGCCGCGTGGCTTATAAAGGCCCGCTTTCCGACACAATTACCCAACTGATCGGCGGTTTGCGCTCCGGTATGGGATATTGCGGCACCAAAACATTGGACGAACTGCGCAATGATACGCAGTTTGTACGGATTACCGGTGCTGGTCTCCGGGAAAGCCATCCGCACGACGTACAAATCACAAAAGAAGCGCCAAACTACTCTCTCTAAGATTCCAAGCTCCGGTTTGCGGACATGGGAGAAGGCAGGCGCCAATATATACCAAGACAGGCAGGGCGAAATAGGCCCTGCCTGTCTTTTTTTGCGGTAGGCCCTGTGATAGAATAGATAAAGCAAATGAACGAGAATATGAGAGGAGCTTTAAGAACATTGAAACTGAAAGAAAACAACCGCACAACTTCGAAATCAAAACGGAAATTACTCCGTAAAGGGGTAGCGTCCGTTCTGTTGCTGAATATGCTGTGCTTCTCTCTGGTCCCGGCGATGGCGCTGGCTGAGGGTGAGCAGACCGAATCTACCACTTCTACCAAACCTGCTTCAGTACAAGCTGGGGCTACTCAAATTCCATCCGCCGAATCCCTGGATCTGCAAGTAAGCTCCGCGGTTTTGCTGGAGCCGGTCTCGGGACAGGTCCTTCTCAATATTAATGGAAACCAGCCTCTTCCTCCGGCAAGTATGACGAAAATGATGACGGAATATATCGTTGCGGATCTCGTCAAGCAAGGCAAATTTAACTGGGACGATGTAGTAACGGTTCAAAAGAATGCCGCTAACACCGTCGGTTCCCGGATCTTTCTTGCTGAAGGAGATCAACATACTATAGAAGAATTGTATACGGCGATGGCTATGGCATCCGCGAATGACGCAACGGTAGCGCTAGCGGAGCATGTTGCCGGTTCAGAACAAGCTTTTGTTAAAATGATGAATGATGAAGCCAAGAGAATGGGAATGAAAACTGCGCATTTCGCCAATTCGACCGGATTGGACATTGCCGATATGCCTGCAGAATTCAGAACGCAAGACGGCAAAGAGACCGTAATGTCGGCCATGGATGCAGCGATTCTTGCCAAATATATCGTAACCGATCACCCTGATTTTACCCGTTTTACCACGATTCAAAGCAAAAAGTTTCGGGAGCGCGATAAAGCGCCTATGTCGAACTTGAATTGGATGCTGGAAGCCAATAAAGATGTAACTAATTTTAAGCAGTTTGCCTATGAGGGCCTTGACGGTCTGAAAACGGGACATACGGCTAATGCCGGCAATTGCTTTACCGGGACGGCCGAACGGAACGGTATGCGTTTGATCAGCGTAGTTATGGGAACAAAAACAGAGAAGGCCCGTTTCGTAGAAACCCGCAAAGTTCTCGATTTCGGTTTTAACAACTTTGAAACCAAGCAAATCATTCCGCCCAAATCGACGGTAGCAGGTACGGAAACCGTTACCGTGAAAAAGGCGAAGAATACCTCTGTGCCAGTCGTCAGCGACCAAGGCGTTAGCTTTGTTATTCCTAAGGGCGCGGACATTAGCGGAGTTCAAGCTACAGTTACATTGGGTAACGAGACCTTGACGGCACCGTTGAAGCAGGGCACTAGCGTGGGAACGGTTAAGTATTCGTTTAAACCTGCGGGCATGGATCAGACGCTGGAGAAAACAGTGAACCTGATTACAGCTGAAGACGCTGAGAAAGCAGGCTGGTTCAAGCTGTTTATGCGCGCTATCGGCGACTTCTTCCGCGATTTGTTCAACGGTATCAAAAACCTGTTCTAGCAAATTAGTATTCCGACTATACGGGTTGTATATTTGAGGGGAATATTGTAAAATATCAAGTTAGATTATTATCGGGGGGCATGGATATGGAAACTGGAACATCGCGAGTAAAAAGAGGCATGGCTGAGATGCAAAAGGGCGGCGTCATCATGGACGTCATGAATGCCGAACAAGCTAAGATCGCTGAAGCCGCTGGGGCAACTGCCGTTATGGCATTGGAGCGGGTTCCTTCAGATATTCGTGCAGCAGGCGGGGTAGCCCGCATGGCGGACCCTACTATTGTAGAAGAGGTTATGAAGGTAGTGTCCATTCCTGTTATGGCTAAAGCGCGGATCGGACATTATGTCGAAGCGAAAGTTCTGGAATCTCTCGGGGTAGACTATTTGGATGAAAGTGAAGTATTGACTCCGGCAGATGAAGTGTTCCATATCGATAAACGTGATTTTACTGTTCCATTTGTTTGTGGAGCTAAGGATCTGGGCGAAGCCTTGCGCCGGATCAGCGAGGGAGCATCCATGATCCGTACCAAAGGAGAACCGGGAACAGGTAATATCGTGGAGGCTGTTCGCCATATGCGTTTGATCAACAGCCAAATCCGCAAAGTGAAGAATATGTCTAAGGACGAGCTGTATGCCGAAGCAAAAAACCTGGGCGTAGCTTATGACCTGCTGCTCGAGGTTCATGAGAACGGCAAATTGCCGGTTGTTAATTTCGCCGCGGGCGGTGTGGCCACTCCGGCGGATGCTGCTCTGATGATGCATTTAGGTGCGGACGGCGTATTTGTCGGGTCGGGGATTTTTAAATCCGACAGCCCGGAGAAATTCGCCCGCGCTATTGTGGAAGCTACGACGCATTTCACCGATTATAAATTGATTGCCGAAGTGTCCAAAAACTTGGGCACACCGATGAAAGGCATCGAGATTTCGAAATTGACCGCGGCTGAACGGATGTCGGATCGCGGCTGGTAATCATAGCGCTTAGTGTTTAACGCGCAGAGATAGGGTCAGACAGCCTGGGCAAGGGAAGAAGGGTAAAAGGATGAAGGTAGGCGTATTGGCGCTTCAGGGCGCTGTTGCAGAGCATATACGAAGTATTGAGAGTGCAGGCGCCGAGGGCGTTGTCGTGAAGCATCCCGAACAGCTGGACGAGCTTGAAGGGCTGATTATTCCTGGCGGGGAAAGCACAACCATCGGGAAGCTGATGCGCAAATACGGTTTTATTGAAGCGATCCGTTACTTTGCGGAGAAAGGTAAGCCGGTATTCGGAACTTGCGCAGGGCTGATCGTCATGGCCAAGGAAATCGAAGGCGGGGAAGAAGCGCATCTCGAACTGATGAATATCAGAGTCTCCCGTAACGCCTTTGGGCGTCAACGGGAGAGCTTTGAGACCGATCTGGACGTAAAGGGGCTGGAGAAGCCTCTTCGTGCGGTGTTTATCCGTGCTCCGCTCATAACGGAGGTCGGGAAGGATGTAGAGGTGTTGTCCACGTATAAGGATGAGATCGTAACGGCCCGTCAGGGACATTTACTGGTTTCTTCCTTTCATCCGGAATTGACGGACGACTACTCCCTACACGGCTACTTTTTAGAGATGATTAAGACGAACAAAGCAGTCGTGAATTAAAGCTATAGGAAAACCTTGACTCTTTTCCAAGGGTTAAGGTTGTTTTCTTTCTTAAATTAATGTATGTTTTCCTGCGATCCCGGCGGTCATGTTCTAGCGTAGAACGCCGGCATGGCTGCAGGTGGGATGATTCTAGGAGGGACTACCCATGTTGGATGTTAAAATATTGCGAAATGATTATGCGCGTGTCGAAGAGGCGTTGAAGAACCGGGGCAAATCCTTGGATTTGATCTCAGGCTTCCCGGAGCTTGACGAGAAGCGCCGGGAGTTGCTTCAAGAGAGCGAAGCGCTTAAAAACCGCCGTAATACCGTGTCTGCAGAAGTGGCACAGCGGAAGAAAAATAAAGAAAACGCAGATGAGCTCATTTTGGAAATGAGAGAGGTAGGCGACCGGATCAAGCAGTTGGACGATGAAGTCCGGGAGCTTGAAGTCAAAATCGATGAGCTGACGATGAATATTCCGAACATCCCTAGCAGCAGCGTACCGGTTGGTGCTTCAGAGGAAGAGAATGTGGAGATCCGTCGTTGGAGCGAGCCAAGGAAATTTGACTTCGCGCCTAAAGCGCATTGGGACGTTGCTGGAGAACTCGGCATTCTTGATTTTGAAGCCGGAGCGAAGGTGACCGGATCCCGGTTTACTTTTTACAAAGGCTTGGGTGCGCGTCTCGAGCGTGCGCTGATCAGCTTTATGATGGATTTGCACAGTAATGACCACGGTTATGAGGAAATGCTGCCACCATATATTGTGAACCGGGACAGCCTTTACGGTACCGGACAGCTGCCGAAGTTTGAAGAGGATCTCTTTAAGCTGACTGAAAGCGACTATTATCTTATTCCGACGGCTGAGGTGCCGGTCACGAACTATCATCGTGACGAGATTCTGAGCACGGAAGACTTGCCTCGCAAGTATGTAGCCTACAGCTCTTGCTTTCGTTCCGAAGCCGGTGCGGCAGGCCGGGATACGCGAGGCCTTATCCGCCAGCACCAGTTCAATAAGGTCGAGATGATCAAAATCGTTCATCCCGAGACCTCTTATGATGAACTGGAGCAAATGACGGCCAATGCGGAGCGGGTCCTTCAGCTGTTGAACCTGCCTTATCGCGTTCTTGCGCTGTGCACAGGCGATCTTGGCTTTACGGCCGCGAAGACCTATGACCTCGAGGTATGGCTGCCGGAAAGCGGCGTATACCGCGAGATCTCGTCGTGTTCCAATGTGGAGGACTTCCAGGCACGCCGGGCTAACATTCGTTTCCGTCCGGAGCCGAAGGCCAAACCGGAATTCGTGCATACGCTGAATGGATCCGGATTAGCGGTCGGACGTACGGTAGCCGCCATTTTGGAAAATTACCAGCTCGAAGACGGCAGTGTAGAAATTCCTGAAGTGCTTCGTCCTTACATGGGTAATTTACAGGTTATTTCCAAGCGGAAATAGCTTGATATCGTTTATGGTCTGTGATAGAATCTGATTTGTTACTCGAATCAGATTCACTTTTTGGAGAGGTACCGAAGCGGTCATAACGGGGCGGTCTTGAAAACCGTTAGGGGGCAACTCCACATGGGTTCGAATCCCATCCTCTCCGCCAGTTATATCCTTTAATAATGAATACAGTTAAGAGGGCGATGAGTCGCCCTCTTTTTATTTTTTGCGGCTACCCTTAGGGTTCTTACTATAGATGAATTTAACAGTATAAACCGGGCTTCAATGTTGCAGGTTAAATACCGTAATGCATTCTATATGAAGGGGGAGTTTCTGGTGAGCAAGCCAAAGACTTATACTACACCCGGAACACAACCGGATACGAACCGAAACCGGGAGCGGGGACATGGAGGGCCGGAACCGTTGTCCGGTTCGAAAAAGGTCAAGACGGCCAATCATGTCAGCCATAACAACCCGGAAGGAAGCTAATTCGTTGAAAAGAGGTAACCCGGCATAACGTGCCGGGTTATTTGTGTACCGGGTGGGCAATTTTATACCAATTTTGAATTAAGCAAGACATAAAGCTCATAAAATGTCATAATAAAGATAGGGATAATTTTGTTTAACCGATGGTTTATGAAACGGAGAGATGGAGAGAAAAGCTATACTTATTTTGAAAGGATCGTGATGCGATTGAACCTTGTAGAGTCTAACATCCCTTCCCCAGAGTCCTTTACTAAATCGGAGCCGCGCCAACATAAACAACGGAGCGTGGGCAGCATTGTGCTCAGGTTCATCTTCATTATTATCGGCGCAATATTGGTTTCGGTTGCCCTGGAGCTATTCCTTGTTCCGAATAAGATTACGGATGGCGGTGTTACCGGTATTTCTGTGATGTCCTCCTATTTGTCCAAATTACCACTGGGTATTTTTCTATTCCTCTTTAACCTCCCTTTCCTGATTGTCGGATACAAACAAATCGGCAAAACTTTTGCGATTTCTACTTTGGTTGGTATTACTGTCATGTCGATCGGCACAGCCTTGCTGCATCCGGTAGAACCCTTTGTCACGGACACCTTGTTGGCTTTCGTGTTTGGTGGCATTTTATTGGGTCTGGGCACAGGTATCGTGATCCGGTTCGGCGGTTCGCTGGACGGTACCGAGATTGTAGCCATCCTGATTTCGCGCAAATCCCCGTTCTCCGTCGGAGAAATTATTATGTTCTTTAACTTTTTCATTTTGCTCAGCGCAGGATTCGTATTCGGTTGGGAACGTGCTTTATTCTCCCTGTTGGCCTATTATATCGCTTATAAGACGATAGATATCGTCGTAGACGGTTTGAACGAATCGAAGTCGGCATGGATCATCAGCGACCAGATCGATGAAATCGGCGATGCTATTGTAAATCGTTTAGGTCGTAGCGTTACTTATTTATCCGGTGAAGGCGGTTTTTCCGGCGATCCGAAAAAAGTGATATTTTGCGTGGTTACTCGTTTGGAGGAAGCCAAGCTTAAGGAAATTGTAAACCATTTTGATGAAAATGCATTTCTGGCTGTAGGAAATATCCATGATGTGAAAGGCGGACGTTTCAAGAAAAATGCAATTCACTAAATTTTTCAGAAATGGGTTTCCGCTTACATGAAAATGGTTTATGATATGGAAGGGTTTGTATTTTTGCATGTCTTTTTATGACGGAGAGGAGTTTGTAATGTCAAGAAAGTTTTTTATGTCGGTTTTGGTATTGATGATGTCGGCGGTTCTGGTGCTGTCCGGCTGTAATGCCAAAAAGGAGCCTAAAGAGGCGCTGGGGAGCGCTGCAATTCAGGCACTGAAAATGGATTCTTATGTATCTACAAATCAGATTAAAATTGTCGATCTGACATTTGATGCAGGATCTTCCGCAAATGCGGAAATCGGCGCTGTGTTCTCTATGTTGAAGAATGCGGAAATCAATGTAAATCAGATTTATCAAAAGGATCCAATGCAAACAGAGGCTACGCTGGAGGTCAAATTGACCGGCGATATGTCCACGACGATTACGATTCCATTCGTAATGACGAAAGAGAAAATGTTCATCAAGATCCCGAACATTCCGTTCCTCCCTATGCCGGAGAGCGTAGTTGGGAAGTTCCTGGTCATGGACCTAAAGGAATTGGCTGAGCAAAGCGGCGAGGAATTCAATCCGGAGATGTTCAATCCGGAGAAATCGCAAAAGCTCGCAGGGGAAGTATCCAGCGCGGTTCTGGCCGAATATGACTCGGCAACCTACTTCAAAAATGTAGAGTCGAAGGATGTAGAGCTTCCGGACGGCTACAAAGCGAAGCAAATCGTTCAGTTCAGCGTGACTAATGACAATGTTAAGGAAGCATTGACGATTCTGATCAACAAAGCGTTGCCGAAAGTACTCGATATTATCGGCAAAGAGGAATATCGTACCTTGATGAACCTGGAGCCTAGCGATATTGAAGAGTTGAAAAAAGAGCTGCAAGAAGGCAACCAGGATGAGCTTGGCAAAGCATTGGATGAGATGAAGGATTATTTGAAGATCAACACGTTCACCGTAAACACGGCGATCGATAAAGATAACTATCCTTCTTATACGGATATGAATATGGACGTTGAAATCAATGATCCGGAAACGAATCAAAAGATGAAGCTGGCGCTGCAAGCGAAGAGCACGTTCAGCAAAATCAACGAGAAGCCGGCATTCACGATCGGTATTCCGACGGATACGATCACAATGGAGCAATTCGAAGAGGAAATGGGCGGCCTCGGCTATTAATATTGCGCCCTCAATGACAAAAACGTGCGAATCCTTGGATTCGCACGTTTTTTGCTTGTAATCATAAATAGACACCATACGAGGGTATGAGGCTGTGGACAGATGTGAGGCTGTGGATAATACTACGGCTTTTTCCGGAGCTTCCGGAAAAATTGAGTAAGCAGCGAAGAGCATTCCTCTTGCAGTACATCCCGAATGACCTCTGTCCGGTGATTAAAACGCGGCTCCTGCAGTAAATTCATGAGGGTGCCCGCACAACCCGCTTTGGGGTCGGGTGCGCCATAGATAACTTGAGGAATGCGGCACTGCACGATTGCACCGGAACACATGGGACACGGCTCCAGAGTAACATATAACCGACAATGGAGCAGACGCCAGGCATCCAGCGTTTCGCTGGCTTCGCGGATAGCGATCATTTCGGCATGCGCGGTGCCGTCTTTGGTACTCTCCCTTAAATTATGGCCTCGTCCGACAACTTGGTCGCCGAAGACGATTACCGCACCGATAGGTACTTCTCCGATGGCTTCCGCCTTCCGGGCTTCATTAATGGCCTCTTGCATCCAGTACTCGTGAGATTGAGTTGAAGGGGGCGGTTCCGGAATAAAGGGAAGCGGCATAAATAGATCAGCTCCTTTGGTAGTTTAGACACAGGTTGTTCGACGAACAAATATTCGTTGTTAACATGTTGTGGACAACACTGTGGACAACCCCGGTTTTATCCCCAAGCTTATTCACATATCCGACTTTTGGATTGTTGATATGTTTATAATATGTGCATAACTTATTTTCCTTAAAGTTATACCGGCGATAAATAGGTATTTTTACTTATTGTAGGGAATAGATCTGGGAAATTCAACGTCTTTGCAAAACTTATCGTTACAGGTATGATGAGAATAGTGTCGAACCATTCCAAATATCCCCAAATATTGACGAAGGGGGAGGAGGCATTTTGTCGATTAAGATCAAGCTTTCCCTGATTATGACCGTTTTCGCGGTAACGCTGCTTACGATAAATATCGTTCTCAGCTTCTTTACGACCCGGGATAATCTGCGCAAAGACAGCGAAGCCAATATGATCCTGATCGCCAAACAGATTGCTGTAGCTGTCGAGCAAAGCCGTTCCGTGTACGAACATATCAAGAACGGTACAGGTCCGGGAATAGACCGGAAATTCATTGAAGATACGCTAAGTATGACGAGTCCGGAGTTAATCACACAAGAATCGATGCAGGCCAACAGCGACCTGCTTGAAATAACGGGAATTAATCCGATTATTTTTGAGAGTGGTCAAACTTTAATGTTCGGGACCTATCGATATAAGAACGATACTCTCGTTGCCGAAAGGGCCCACAAGGCTTTACAGCAGAATACCCCCTTGTTATTTGAGACCAAGATTGAAGGTCAGAGGGTTGTGGATAGTTTTATTCCCATACAGCCACTATACCAAAAGCCCTACGTGATCCGGATTATTTCCAGTTATGAGCCGATTTCGTCGGCAATCTCCAAACATATGTGGAGCCAGCTGTCCATTTCCCTCGTCTTACTGCAAATCGTTATCTTTTCAAGTTATATTTTGGCAGGGGAACTTATCCGGCCTTTACAGGAAATTCTCATTAAGGTCGGTCGTCTTACTACGGGAGATTTTGATACCCGCATACAGACCAACAGAAAAGATGAGCTGAGCCAATTAGTCCGGCAAATTGATACGATGGCGGATAGCATGGGTCATTACATGACGGTATTGAAGCAGAAGAACGAAGAAAATCGGCAGATGAAGGAGCATTTGGAGTCGATTATTAACCAAACTGCGGATGCCATCCATGTAACGGATTTGGATGGAAGCATCCTGCGGGTGAATTCGGCCTTTGAGGAGCTGTTCGGTTGGACCAGCGAAGAGATCGTGGGCTCCAGGCTGGAGTTTATTCCCCCTTCGAAGGCGGATGAACAGCCGGGGTGGTCTAAGGAAGTCGGACAAGGCCGGCCCTTTGTCCTGACGGAGACGGTAAGGCTTCGCAAAGACGGTGCCGAAGTGCATGTCAGCATTAGCGAGTCTCCGGTGTATGATGAAGACGGACTTATTGTAGCTTTTATCAGCATCTCCCGGGATATGACGGAGCATAATAAAATGGAGGAGCTGCTTCGCCGCTCGGAAAAATTAACGACTGTCGGACAATTGGCTGCGGGGGTGGCCCATGAAATCCGTAATCCGCTTACGACGCTACGCGGGTTTCTGCAAATGCAGCAACGGACTAAAATGATCAATCAAATGCATACGGATATTATGTTATCCGAATTGGATCGAATCAATCTGATCGTGAGCGAATTTTTGATTCTCGCCAAGCCGCAGGCGGTACAGTACGAGACCAAGGATGTCCGTTTCACCTTGGGGGATGTTATCTCTCTGTTGGACAGTGAAGCTCACCTACATAATATTGAATTTAAGGCCCATTTCTCGTCGGCCCCCATTCTGGTACACTGTGAAGAGAACCAATTAAAGCAGGTGTTCATCAATGTATTGAAGAACGCCATGGAAGCCATGCCTAACGGGGGAACCATTACGCTTTGCCTTGATGGCGAGAACGAACGGGAAGCTGTTATTCAAGTCATTGACGAGGGCGAAGGGATATCGAAGGAAAGGCTGGATAAACTCGGGGAACCGTTTTATACCAACAAAGAAAAAGGAACCGGCCTCGGTCTGATGGTAACTCAACGAATTATCGAAGGGCATAAGGGGAACATGTCGATCGACAGCGAGGTGGGGAAAGGTACGGTAGTAACGATTACCTTGCCGAGGGTGGTTGAGGTAAGCAGGTCGGAAGATAGTACGGCAGGAAGAGTTTAGCGCGAAGGGTGACCAATGAAGTGAGAATCAATAAATTTATCAGTGAGACAGGATATTGCTCCAGACGTGAGGCGGACAGGCTGGTGGAGTCCGGAAAGGTAACCATCAACGGGGAGACGGCCCTGCTTGGCAGCCAGGCGGAAGATGGGGACGATGTCCGCATTAACGGAAAGCCCCTTAAGGAGAAGCTGGATCAGCATGTATACATTGCCCTGAACAAGCCAGTGGGCATTACAAGTACGACCGAGCGGCATATCCGCGGAAATATCGTTGATTTTGTCGGCCACGATAAGCGTATTTTTCCGATCGGTCGTCTGGATAAGGATTCCGAAGGGTTGATCCTGCTTACCAGCGACGGTGATATCGTCAACAAAATTCTACGTGCTGAAGGAAAGCATGAGAAGGAATATATCGTCACTGTGGACAAGCCTATTACGCCATCATTTCTGAAAGCCATGGGAGAAGGGGTTAAGATTCTGGGCGAGATGACCTTGCCTTGTAAAATTACCCGGATGACGGATCGGGTGTTCCGGCTTATTCTGACGGAAGGCAAAAACCGGCAGATTCGCCGGATGTGCAGCGCCCTCGGCTATGAAGTACGGAAGCTGCAGCGGATCCGGATCATGAATATTCAATTGGGCCATCAGAAGATCGGAACCTGGCGCGATCTGACCGAGCAAGAGAAGCAGGAACTGGGCGAGACCCTGGGATATACACTGACATAACAATAGAGCGTTAAAACACGAAGGGCAGCCCTGTAGGGCTGCCCTTTTGTTGTTCATCCTGCCTAGTAACCTTTAGTGCGTTGCCGGCATGCCGATTTGCTGATCGCCGTCCTGATATTTCCGGATAATCGATACTTCGACACGGCGGTTCTTGGCACGTCCGACGTTGTTTTCATTACTGGAGACCGGATGATATTCGCCATAACCGATAGCGCTGAATTTCTTAGGATCAAGCTGCTCGTTCAGCAGCAAGATTTTCATAAAATTCAGGGCCCGGACCGAGCTTAGGTCCCAGTTGGAAGGGAACTCATGATTTGAGATCGGGACATTATCGGTATGACCGGAAACGATCACCTCATAGTCCGGGAATTCCTGAAGCATGGCCGAGATGGCCTTGGCCAGGATCCGCGCATTGGGCTTGACCTCCGCTTCGCCGGAAGGGAAGAGCGCGTTGTCGCTGATCGTAACCATCAACTGCGATTGATTGAGTTTAGTATCCAGCTGGTCGGTCAACCCGTTATTTTTGATGTACGTATCAAGCTGCTTCTTAAGGGATTCGAGGTTCTCCTGCTCTTTACGCATGAGCTCGCTCTTCTTTTTCATCAGACCATCGGAAGAAGGCTTAGGAATCTGATTTTCGCTAATGGAATTCTTCGTATTGCTGCTCATCGAGTTCTGTTCCAGAATCCCGGAACCGCCGGTAAGCACGCTTTGAAACGCTTCGCTCATCTCTTGGAATTTCTGAGCATCAACCGTACTCATTCCGAACAAAACGATAAACAATGCAAGAAGAAGAGTCATCAAGTCGGAATAAGGCAACAGCCAGCTCTCGTCAGCATGTTCTTCGTGTTCCTGATGCTTCTTATTCTTTTTGCTCACCTTCACCCGCCCCCTTTTCTAAAATTTGCGCACGCTCCGCAGGGGTCAAGAATACGGCCAGTTTTTGTTGGATCGCGATCGTCGATACGCCGGATTGGATGGATAGCAGACCTTCGACCATCATCAGGCGTATTTCCATCTCTTTCTTGGAGAGACGTTTTAACTTATTGGCAATCGGATGCCACATCACATAACCGGTAAAGATACCGAACACGGTAGCGATAAAAGCGCCAGAAATCGCATGGGATAATTTCGCGATATCACTCATATCGGATAACGCAGCGATCAGACCGACGACGGCACCGAGTACCCCGAGGGTAGGCGCGTACATCCCGGCCTGGGAGAAAATTTGCGCGCCCGCTCTATGTCGCTCCTCGGTAGCGGCGATATCCTCCGTAAGCACGTCCTGGACGAAGTCCTGGTCGTTGCCGTCAATAATCATGCGCATGCCACCGCGAAGGAAGTCATCATCGATTTCTTCCACCTTGGCCTCCAAGGCAAGGAGACCTTCCCGGCGTGTGATCGTGGCCCATTCCATAAACAAAGTGATCAATTCAGCTTTACTGATCATTTTGGGTTTAACCATCGTCAGTTTAATCAGCACAGGGAATTTTTTAACCTCGGAAAGCGGAAATGCCACAAACAGCGTGGCGGCCGTCCCCACAAGGATAATAACAAAAGCCGCAGGGTTGGAGACCAGACTTTCAATAGGCGCACCCTTCAAGAACATACCTAAGATAAGGGCAACAAAACCGAGAATAAGTCCAATAATTGTTGATATTTCCATTGCACACCTCGTCCTTGAGATAATTGATTCCATTTTTCTGTCTCCCGCATCCTTGCTGGGGACATCGGACGTTACCAGTCAATCCGAAAAACGGTTTATCTTTTTTATCGACAGAAATCCCTTTTTTTTTAAGGTGTTTTTTCCGTTATAATAAGAAAGAAGACCGAAATGACAAAGATGAAGGGAGCCGTTTGGCTGTGGGCGTAAAGCACGGAAGAGATTATGAATTTATTTTGAAGGATTTGACAGCGGCGGTAGGCCGTATTCCAGATAGCTATAAATTTTTTGAAATGGAGGCTTTGGAGTGGCACGGGCTCTCCGATGAAGAGAGACAGGAGGTTCAGGAGGCGTTGGCTGAGGATCTGTTCTTTGCTCTTGGCACCGAGCCGGTAATTCCCGTAGGAAGCGCTGTAGTCATCCATGACCCCGAAGGGCACCGGATTAACTTCCTGATCGGAGAGGAAGAGCTAACCTCCGTCAAGCTGGTCTGACCGAAGTTTCCACAAGTTTTTGGATTATCGGATAGAGCCGTGGTAAAATATAATCTTGGAAGTAATGAGGAATGCCGCTGTCATGGCGGCAGAATCGAGAGCTCTCCTTCGCATGATCTGCAGTAGAGAAGAATACAATAAACAGATGCGGGGACAGAGCTAATGCTGCCGAGTATTGAATCCTAAACTGCAGGATTACATAGGAGTGGAAGTTTTTAGAACGGGGAGGAAGAAGAATGCCGTTTACACCGCAAGAAGTAGAAGCGCATTTGGAAAAGCTGGAAGGCTGGGAACTGGAGGAAGGTCGCTGGATTACTCGCAAATACACGTTCTCCAATTTTATGAAGGGGATTGCGTTTGTCGATGAGGTAGCCGCTATTTCGGAAGCCTTTAATCATCACCCTTTTATTACCATCGACCACAAAACGGTGACGCTTCGTTTGACATCTTGGGAAGAGGGCGGGATAACGGCCGTAGATATTAAAGAAGCGCAACAATATAACGAAGCCTTCGAGAAAGCCCGAGCGGCTGGCTAGCCCTATAGGGATAGCAGGAATCCAAGCTCAGGAATGTGAATGATTAGAAAAGCGCCCGCCGGGACTTATAAGTCCCGGCGGGCGCGTCTTTGTTTTTGTTTGTTATTTCTTTTCCGCAAGCCACATAGCGACGTTGGCGATTTCCTCGTCCTTCAATTTATCTTTGAAGGAAGGCATCATGCCTCCGCCTTTTCCTTTAGTAATTATGCCGTACAACTGTTCCGCCGACAGCTCGGATCCAATTTTTTGCAGATTCGGACCGGCTCCGCCTTGCAAATCAGTCCCGTGACAGGAAATACAGTTGGCTTTAACCGTAGCTTCGGCTTGCTCTGCGCTTACAGTAACCGCAGGCATTTGCGGCTTTTCTTCCTGGGCCACCTGATCTTTACCGGGTAATGTAAACATTAACACGGCTGCGAAGGCGCACGCCACGATGAGTATTCCGCTCATGATCCACTTCTGCATTTCAATCGTCCCTCCTATGTAAGCTACCTTCCATTATAGCTGAACATGCCCCGTGATCATAGCATTTGTGTCAAAAAAAGTAACGAATTATTTGTAGTATACGAAAAATACGTTAAAATCATGTGTGATTAATCATAGACGTCTCATTAAGGGGATGTTTTTTTACGCCTCGGAGGGTTTTCCGCGAAACACCATGCAGTAATATGGCTTGGAAATGCCGCCAGGAGTCATTTTCTCGTACAGATCGGTAATCACGAAGCCGGACTTCTGGTAAGCCCGGATCGCCCGTGTGTTCCATGTGAGCACTTCCAGGTCAATTACATCCTTAGGCTTTCTCCGCTGGGCCTCCTCGACGATTGTCAGCACAAAGGTCTTACCCAGCCCGTGGCCGCATAAATCAGGTCTCATACCGATGCCAAGCCGTGTAACGCCCTCCATAGGAAAGTACTGGGCGAATCCGGCAAGCTCCTCCTGCTGATCCAGCAAAGAGACGTACTGCTGGGCCCTTAAAACGGGATTCCCAAATTCCACATCGAGCGCCTTCATCTGTTCCCAGGGAAGCCAGCTATAAATATCGTAGGGAGAATCGTAACGCCAAGTACTGATATCTGCGCCATGGCTTTCTTCCATGGGTACGATTCGAAATGGTGCGATTGGTTTTTCCATTTTTGCGCCTCCTTAAACGATAGGAATGCCTATGCGGCTACCCATATGGCTGTAGTTCTTTTTAACCTCACTCTAACGGGATTTTTATTGGTTGTAAAGGCTTTGTGGAGGAAGAGGGGCCAGAAATCGAAGGCAGGCAAAAAAAATGCGTAAATTAAAAATTTCCTGTTTAGGCATCCGCATAACGGGTAAATTTTGGATATAGGGAAGATAGGATATGGAGTGTTAGAGAACGAGAACGGAAAAAATATTTTTGGAATGGGTTTTATCCAAGAAACCTTTTGATCGATTCCTTCGTTATATGAATAAGATGAAGGAAAGAAAAAAGACCGCGTTGATTCCGGCAAGAATCAAGTGCGGTCAAGCGAGCTATTGAGGTGAGGGCCTCAGCCTATCAGGGGTGATCAGGATTCTTTGGCAAAGCTGGAATAGCTGTCTGCGCTCAAAATTCTTTTTGCCCCGACATAACGTGTTTTATAGTAAGTGTTGCTTAATTTGTCTGTTCTGATTCCTTTGGAAGAAGAGGCATGAGCGAATTTTCCGTCTCCCAGGTAGACGCCCACATGGGACACTTTACCTTTGCCCAGGGTGTTGAAGAATACGAGGTCTCCCGCTTTCAACTGGCTCTTGGCCACTGGGGTACCTTGCTTGTACTGGGCGGTAGAGACGCGGGCAAGATCGACGCCCATTTTCTTGAACACGTATCTTGTAAATCCGGAACAGTCAAAACCGTTGGTCGTGACGCCTCCGTATTTGTAAGGTGTTCCGTACACGGATTTAACGACGCTGGTCAATGTGGTGTCCGCAAAGGCACTTCCTGTCCCCATGGTGAACAAAATAGCTAAACTCGTTGCTGCTGCTGCGAATGTCTTTCTCAAGATGTTAAACTCCTTCCAAGGCCTGCGAGGTTAGCTTGAGGATTCGGTTGAAGGTTCCCTATGATCCCTATGTAACGAAATCAATTCACCCAATGTGGTTCCCCCGTTTCCCGGGTGCCGGGAATTCGGCTAGTCTTTGTTGAATGCACCCGAAAAATTACGACGTTACAACAGTGATTACAAAGTTGTTACCATTTACTCTGGTCATTTTACCAAACATCAACGCGGGTTTGCAAGTTTGTTTTGTTATTTTTGAATAAATAAGTTGATTTGTCCTGTATATCCCGTCCTCTCCGGGTAATGTTTCCTAGGACGACGGTTTAAATAAAAGAAAAAACCCGCAGATTGCGATCCATAAAGAATCTCTGCGGGCTTCATCGTTACTATTCTACATCATCATGATCTTGAGTATCGCTTGTAACTTCTTCGAACTTATCAGTGCTCATAATGCGCTTGGCGCCAACATAGCGCTCGACATAATATTTATCGCTCAATTTGCTGATGATAACTCCTTTGGAGGAGGAAGCATGAGCAAACTTGCCGTCACCGACGTAAACACCAACATGAGACACACCTTTGCCTGAAGTGTTGAAGAACACCAGATCGCCAGCGATCAGTTCTTTCTTCTCTACAGCGGTTCCCATCTTGTACTGGGAGCCTGATTGGTGCGGCAATTTAATTCCGATTTTCGAAAAGACATACATAGTGAATCCGGAACAGTCAAAGCCAGAGGTGGTAGTTCCGCCGGAAACATAATCGCTTCCCAGAGCTTTTTCAATCGTGGTGTCCAATTTGGAATCTGCGAAAGCGCTACCAGTTCCGATGGAGAAAAGTATTGCAAGACTTACGGCTGCTGCGGTTAACTGTTTTTTCAAGGAAATGCTCCTTCCAATGCCTACGAGGTTAGCTTAAGGATTCGGTTGAAGGTCCCCTATGATCCCTCTCTTGCGAGATCAATTCACCCAAAGTGGTTCCCCCGTTCCCCGTGAAGGGAATTCGGCTGTAATTTACACCTGACTACTTACTTATTCGACACCCAGCAGAAGACTCCTGCTAATAGTGACAAAAATAATTACAAAACTGTTACTGAAATTGTGCTGTTGTTATTGTAACAAAGGCCAGTATATTTTGGCAATGGTTATTTAGCGAGTTTGAGAGGGGAAAACGCAGGACAAGACCCCCGAATAAGCTCGGAGGCCTTGTGGCACAAGGAAGGATAAAGATGAAAAAAAATTAACTTTTTTGTGATTTGGTATGCCAAAGCTGATATTGAGAGGTTAGAGTCCAAATTTGAAATAGACTGCGAATGAAAGGATAGGTTTGTTGCAGAATTAAAGCAATCAGTCCTGTCCAAATCCAGGAGGCCGTTCCGAACAAAAGGAACAAGGCGGCGCCGGCAGCTCCGAGAATAAGGGAAATGGCGATCCCCGGCAATAGATACCTCATGCTCAGCATCAGGGAGCCCCAGACGCCGGCCTTAAACAGATACCCGAACTGGGCGAACAGCAGGATTTGCCGGACAAGCCAACCGTAAACCACCCACCCCAGCAAATATCCACAAAGGGTCAAAAGGGGAGCGAGCCTGTCGCCTGACGTAAGGAGACGGGGCAAGAGGGCGTATAGGTCCGGGACGATCCAAATTCCCGGCAGGGAGAGCAGCGCGAGCTCCAACAGAAAGAAGAGAGTGACGGGCTTCCAGAATTCCTTCATTCCCCGGAAGAAGGGAAGTCCGGACGCCCGGGTCTCGGCGGGAACCAGACCGTAGAGAATACCCGCCTGGAACAGCGGCGTCAGCAATAGACGGAGAACAATCATCCCGATTAGCAGCCAGAAATACTGGTGAATCTCCGGATTGTGCTTCAATTCGAATTGCCCTTCGATCAAGTATAGAATCCGGTTCAGTTCATTCGGGGGCGTATCCGGGTACCTGGACAGTACGGCCACAACCGCCGAATGGATCAGACGGTACAGAAACAGCCCCCAGAGCAGCTGGTACAGGAACAGGATGATCACAGAGGGAAACTGGCTCCTGACAAGCCCCCATCCATTTCGTACATAGGTCATAACTTTCCCTCCTAAAAGTTTTGTGAGCATTACTGCTATGAATAAGCCTTATTCTTGTTCGTCCAGCCTACCAGAACAGAGTGCCAAGCAGGGATTCCAGCAGCTTGGTGATGCTTAAAGAAGCACGTGTGCTGACAGGTTCCTTGACCTCGGCCTTAATAAAGTTGTTGATATGCTTGTTCTCAAGCACCAAGGAATACTCGGGATCCAAACGGACCCATTCCAGGGGTTCTTTATATTGCAGCTTCATCTGAACGCGATCGCCATCGCCATTCCACACCTTGTGGATCGTATGGCCATCCTTGAAGCTGAAGAGCAGCGGTATTTTGGAGGCCGTTCCTCCCTTGCGGCTGATTTCCACCTCAGACTCGTAAATCGTGCTCCCATCCTTGGTTACAGGAGTTACGGTAATGCGGTCTACAGAGAAATCGGCCATTTTACCATCATATATATATTGATTAAAATATGACTTCCAGCTCCGTCCGGTCGTCTGCTCGACAACACGTTGAAAATCGGCCGTAGTCGGATGCTTGAATTTGTACTTCTGGGCATAGTTGTAGAGAATGCGCTTCATGGTCTTCGCCCCGACTTGGCGTTCGATATCCAACAAGACCAGTTTGCCGCGATAATAAGCGTTCTTGGCATAGGTATCTCCCGATCCGTATTTCCAGGCGGGTTGTGTCAGAGTAGCCGGAGAGGATATCAGCGCAGCCTGAATCGGCAGATTTGGCGCGATTCCGAACTCTTGCTCCATCAGTTTATCTTCAGCGTAGGAGGTAAAAGCTTCGTCCAGCCAAGCCTCTTCGAATTCATTGTTCGCGACCATGCCATAGAAGAACTGGTGTCCGATTTCGTGGATGACCGTCCGCTCCAATTCATCGTATCCCGGCGAGTCGCTGCCCGCTCCGAAGGCGGTGACGAGGGTAGGATACTCCATACCTCCCGCACCATTCCCTTCAATAGGAGGAACAACTACGGACAAGGTAGAGTAAGGATACGGTCCGTACCATTTACTGAAATTCATGAGGGCCACCTTGGCCGCATAAAAATAACGCTCCTTTAAATCCTTGTGCGCGGGATCCAGATAGAGCTTGATTCGGACGCCGGGAACCTCCGCCGAGGAAAATGGCTCTTCGGCATAAATGAAATCGGGGGAGGCGGACCAGGCGAAATCATGAACATCATCGGCGTAATATTGAACCGTTTTGCGGCCGTCTTTCAGGACTGCAGGCTTCGTCTGGAAGCCGGTCGCAGCCACGGTGTACGTCTCGGGAACATTAATGTTTACACTGTAGATACCAAAATCCGAGTAAAATTCCGAATTACCGTGATACTGATGCAGATTCCAGCCCTCAGCCGTTCGGCCGCGCGTTCCGGCGGGTTCGTACACACTTAGCTTCGGAAACCATTGACCTGCCATGACGAAATCGCCGGATGCGCCCATCCGGGCGAAGATTTTAGGCAGCTTCACGGTGAAGTTGATCTTCAACGTAATGCTCTCGCCGCCGCGGACCGTTACCGGCAGGCGGACCTTGGCAAGTGTCCGGTCATGCGTATTCCCGTCATCCGGCTGAACGAATTGAACCCGGTGAAGCAAGGATATGCCGTCCGTTGTCCGGATCTCGGTCAACTCCATGGCTCCCCATCCGTCCTTGGGCATGACGTCGCTGCGCAGCTTACCGCCGGATTCCTTCATAAAGGTAGAATTTGCGGAAGCAAAAGCATTGGGATATAGATGAAAATAAAGTTCATTGACGGCCTTTTTGCCGGGATGCGTCCAGGTCAGCGTTTCCGTGCCTGTCAGTGTGTTGTCCTGTTCATTAAGCTGGACCTGAATATGGTACTCTGAAATTCGGTCGCTCAGAATCTCCGCAGTCGGCTGTTGAATGCTTTCGGACTGGGGAAGCACGGGCCCGCTTTTTTGAGCGATTGCCTGGGGCTTGACCTTTTTGGGTGCGAAGGAAGTCTGTGTTGAAGGGCCCATACTCAGGGTATACCGGATCGTGCCGGCGATGAGGCACAGGGCAAGAATGGAAATGCCGAAGAATAAAGTTCGTCGGGTCATACAATGGATACCTCCCGTTGACAAGCATCTACAGCATGTATATGTTTGCATTTGGGAGATTATTAGCTAAAATTAAATTAAACTGCCAAGGGTTAAAACAGCCCTTTCGGCTGAAGCGAAATCGGCGGTTTAACTCCGCTTGGAATAGAAATTTAATTAAATTCAGATAGGTAACAATGGGAGGGACTCATGGACAACAACAATTCGAATTCGCAGAAGACGGGCAAGAAGATATTCGCCCTGAACATTATCAGCAATGAGGAGAAGAGTAAGCATAAGGGCTTTGGCGCCGGCTCCATCGACCTGAACAGCATGTCTCCGGTCATTATCGACGGGGATGAGGCTTATATCGATATCGGTGCGATGCACGCCAAGAGCAAGGTGGAGAAAGGTATCAAATTCTCGATGAACCGTGAAGATGTACCGGCCGGTCGCCAAGTTTGGGTCGTTTGGGTCGCGGTTGACCGTTCTCCCGAGGGCCAATTTTACGGCGGGATGACCGCCTGCGAAATGTGGATCGATACCGAAGCACGCCGCGGATGGAAAATTCTTGCCGATCACGTCAACAAAATGGACTACGCGTTGAAACGCCGGTTCATTTTGGACGGTTTGTCCGCTGAGCAAAGAGGCGCTCTTAAGAAGCTGCTGATCGAGACAAACCAGGAATGGTGGGATCGTTCTTCGGATGAACTGAAAACGTCATTGGAATCTTAAGAGTTAATAGTTCCACCCGGGGATGGCCGGGTACGATCAAACAGCGGTACACGCGCAGTTGCGCGTTGTACCGCTGTTTTTTTGTAAGAATGATTTTTACTTGGAAAGATCGTAGGTCATCGTAACCGCTTCGGAACCGAAATAAGACAGATGCCATTTAAATTTCAATTGGTCCCCGGTTCGGCTGATATACTTCAACCCGTCGCCAATACCGAATTCATCGTTTTGGATCCGGTCGATGACGTCCTTGTCCAGCAGGTCGAGATAGATGGACTTTGTCTTGCCCGAGCTTCGGTCAACCAGCAGCAGAGTCCCCGTAGAGTAAGGACGGATCAGCAAAAAGTCGGCTTCTATGGCTTCCAGACTGTAGACGTCATCCGGGCCACCGAACTTCTCGAGATCAATGCTCTCGGCGAGCTTTCCGTCGGGTGTGACGAGTTCGGCGACCTGGCCGTCATTGAGGATGATTTTGCCGTCATACGTTAGTACGTCTTTTTCCAGGTTAATACTTGAAGGCCCGCCATAAGACATGCTCGTCTGACGGACGATGGAGCCGTTATGCAATATACCACGATACCGTCCATCAAAGATGTGCGGCTCTCCGTAACTATTATAAATGTTCACCACATAGGTGGAATCGTTGATTTTATGGGCATCCATAGCCAGCCAATCGGGGTGTTCGACCTGAATGGTGCCGGTTCGGACGGGGAGTTGGCCACTGGAGCCTGCGTATAATACGCCTTTTTCACGGTTTAGCCAGAACAGCTTGTCTCCGGCTTGGGCCATGACGTACTTAGAGGAATAAACATAAGTGATTTCCTGTTTGCCGGACGGCGTAATTGAAATTCCGAACAGTTTCGCAAAAAGAGAAGCCGGTACATAGGTGACGCCTTGCTTAATTAGTACGGGAGCTCCAAGGGATACGGTGACGTTATTTTTGCCCGTGGCGCTTGCACTGCCCGCCTTCAATTTGGCATACTGGGTGACCCCGGTGAGTTCTAAAGCCTTAGTTGCATGGTTGTAGGTGAGCTGAAGATCGAAGAGATATGCCGCATCTCTCAAAGGAATATAAAGTTGCCCGGATTGTTTGAAGGGCTTATGCTCCAGCGCTCGGGTAGTTTTTTGATTGACGGAGTCGGTTGCGGCTGCCGCGGACTGTGGCGCCAGGCGGGGAATGCTTCCCGAAGCCATCGTGACTGTTAGGATTAGAGCGACAGCTGCAGCCTTTGCGACGGTCGATTTTGAGTTTTTCATTTGAAAAGCCTCCTTTACAACTATATGAACGCCTCAGGCCTAGGAAAAGTTGTGGTTATATAGATGAAATTGGAAAATAACGGAACGGTTCCAACATCTAAGGTCCATGATCTATTGCCTGGCGTCCCTATGACGTTAAGATCCTGGAAGTCTCATAAAGGCACTTCATTTGCATGCCCAATAGATGGATTTCCTACAGCTAATTTGCTGGAAAAACCGAAAAAGAAATAAATAACTGGAAAACCTACAGTTATTTGGGCCCCAAAGCTGCAAATTTGCACTTTGGGCCTGAATTAACTGCAGGATTTCCAGCTAAATAAGAAAATTAGTGGAGTTGATGAAAATTAACTGTAGGTTTTCCAGTTAATTAATCTGCTTGGTGCTGAGAATGCTTAATGGGAATTTTAGTTGAGGTAGAAGTCTTAGTCGTTGTTGGATCAGAACTAAACTCCCCTACTTATCTTTGCCCAGCAGGACGGTCAGTCCCAGCAAGGTTACGAGGATCGTCGCGCCCATGTCCGACATGACGGCAATCCATAGCGTCAGCCAGCCGGGGATGGTTAAGAGCAAGGCGATCAGCTTCAGCGTCAGGGAGATGCCGATATTCCAGCGGATGACTCGGCTGGCCTGTCTCGCGACGGAAATGGCGCCCGGCAGCTTGCCGAGGTGATCCTGCATCAGGACAATATCGGCGGTTTCCACCGCGCTGTCCGTTCCTTTACCCATGGCGATGCCGAGGCTTGAAGCGGCAAGCGCGGGCGCGTCGTTGATGCCGTCGCCGACCATCGCGACATTCCACTTGGCGGAAAGCTCGCGAATCCGCTCGACCTTTTGCTCCGGGAGCAGGCCCGCGTACCAGTCGGTGACGCCGGCTTTGGCGGCGACCGCCCGGGCGGAACCGGCATGGTCCCCCGTCAGCATGACGGTGTGGGCGATGCCGCTGCGGTGCAGCCGCGCGATGACGTCCGGACTCTCCGGACGGAGCTCGTCGGCGAGGCCGAACAGGCCGAGCACGCGGCGGCTATCGGCCGCCAGCACGACGGTGAGGCCGTCCTCCTTCAGGCGGGCCAGGTCTCCCGCGACCTGGCTCCGGTCGGCCGCCGGCAGGGCGAGCAGCTCGAGTACTTCCTCGCTGCCGACCCAGTACTGCGTGCCGTCGATGTCTCCGGACAGACCGACGCCGGGGAGCGTCGTCAGCCCGGAAGGCTTCGGCAGCGCAGCTCTGGCAAGACCGCCGGCTTCAACCTGCCGCACGATCGCCTCGGCGAGGGGATGCAGCGAGCCGGTCTCCATGGCTCCCGCGATGCGGTAGAACCGTTCCGAATCGTACACGACCTCGCGGATGACGGCGGGACGGCCCATGGTCAGAGTGCCGGTTTTGTCAAAAGCGATGGCATTGATCTTCCCGAGCTGCTCCAGATGAATCCCGCCCTTGACGAGCACGCCGTTCCGGGCGCTGCGGGTCATGCCGCTGACCAGCGCAATCGGCGACGAGAGCACCAGCGAGCAAGGGCAGCCGACGATCAGGATCGCAAGTCCTTCGTAGAGCCATTTCATCCAAGGCTGGCCGAAAAACAGCGGAGGCACAAGGATGACAAGCGCGGCAATGGCCATAATGGCCGGCGTATAATATTTGGCGAACTTATCGATGAACAGTTCGGTCGGTGTCTTGGTATCCTGGGCTTCCTGCACCAGGTGCATAATTTTAGCCAGCGAGGAGTCCTCGTAAGCTGCCTCGACTCTTATCTTCAGCAATCCCTCGGCATTGACGCTCCCGCCGAAGACGGATGCCCCCGGCTTCTTCGGCACCGGGATCGATTCGCCCGTAATTGCCGCCTCATTCACTGCGCTATGTCCCTCCACAACGGAGCCATCCGAAGGGATCTTCTCGCCGGGACGGACCAGCACAAGGTCTCCGATCCGAAGCTGTGTGATCGGAACCGTCACCTCGCGTCCGTCCTGTACAAGGACAGCCTGTTTCGGGGCCGCATCCAGCAGCGCTTCCATCGATTTGCGGGCCCGGCTCATCCCGTACCCTTCCAGAAGTTCATTCAAACCGAACAGAATCGCGACAAGCGTCGCTTCCTTCCATTCGCCGATCAGCGAGGCACCGACCAGCGCGACGGTCATCAGGGTATCCATGTTGAATTTAAGACGGAACAGATTGCGGAGCCCCCGTAAAAAGGTGGAGTAGCCGCTTAGTACAATAGAAACAATGTACATCAGGATAAGGGCGTTCCCGGGAATCCGGGTATCGACAATAAACGTAGCAGCGTAGAGCACAGCCGAGATGGTCAGCAGCCACTGGCCGATTCGGCCTTCACCTTCGCCATGAGTATGTCCATGGCTGTGCCCATGACTATCCGCATTTTCATGCTTATGCCCATGTTCGTCCCCATGCTCATGTCCGTGTTCGTGGTCATGTCCTGAGTGTTTGTGACCGGCCTTTCCGGTCCCACTTCCCTTATCGGTGCCGCCGGCTGTAGATGGAGTTACCAATGAGGCGCCGTCTCCGCTCAATATTCGTTGTACCCGTTGCAAATCCACTTCCGGCCGGACTAACAGGCGGCTGCTGTTAAATAACAAAGCGGCATCTTTCCCGTGATCCAGCTTCTGAATCTCCTCCTGCATCTCGCGTGCGCAATTGGCGCAGGACAAGCCCTGAACCTTATATTCCCTGCGGGAATCCCCATTCGGCAGCCCGGCTGTCTTAGGGGCGGAGTCCTGGTTATTCATGCTCGTTCCTCTCCTTTTGATGCTCCAGCGTCATCGTAATGAGCGTCTCGATATGATGGTCTTTCAGCGAATAGAATACATTCTTCCCATCCTTGCGGGATTTTGCGATTTCCATGAGTTTTAGTTGGCGGAGATGGTGGGAGGCGGTGGCAACCGAACTGCCCAATACGGCGGCGATATCACACACGCAGCATTCCTGTCCCCGGAGCAGCAAATAGGCGATCTTCATCCGATTGGGGTCGGATAATGCTTTGAAGATTTGTACCATGCCCATGATATCGTCTTCTTGCAGAGATTCACGAAGTTGGTCCGTACGGGCCGAATCGCCGCAACCATGCTCGCATATTTCTTCAATCGTTTCCAGATCTGATCCCATAAGTCTCCTCCTCTCTATTTTATTAATATTCAAATGAGTGTTTGATTGTTTAAGGCCATTATAAGACTTTCCCTCATCATATTCAAATGTTCACTTGAATGTCCTTGAACAGTCCAAAATTTGTTATTGTTTTTATTCTTCGGCAATCTTAGCAATTCAGGGGTTCAGGCCGATAAACAATTTATAAGTAACGAAAAGTTAGTTGTCCCGTCGGAGTGTAAGTCATCTTGGTGGTAAAGGGGAGGCCGACTTGAACAGCCTAATCTACGTAATCATTACCCTTATTTTTTTTATTGCTTTGTTTGCGGTAATCGGAATCTTTCAAAAGTGCATCGGTCGGGTTCGCAAAGAGCTGGAGGACGCGGGCCAACGGATCAGTCTGCTTGAAAATATGCTGCACAATATAGATGTAGGTACCTGGTCTTATGACGGCCGGCAAAAAAAGGTCATTTTTACGTCCAGGGCATTTATGACGATTACAGGATATACGCCGGACAATTTCCGGAGCAAAATGGCTTGGGAGAACATCGTTCATCCGGAAGACGCGAGTTACTTCAGTGAATTGGCTGCCAGTTTGCGCAAAGGCATATCCGACTCCAGTGAGTATAGGATCATTCACGCCGACGGCGCGATTCGTTGGGTAGAGGTCCGGGTCATTCCGAGCATCAATGAGTACGGCCAATTAATCCGTTTGGATGGCATGGTGCTGGATGTCACCGACAAGAGAAAGGCAGCGCGGGAGCTTAAGAAGAGCGAGGACAGATTTTCCAGGCTAATCGAGCTCGTTCCCCACCCGACGATTGTGCAGAGAAATGAGCGGTTCCTTTATGCTAACCCTGCCGGTCTGCAATTAATGGGCTTCGATACGCTGGAAGAGATGATCGGTCAGGAAATCTTCCGGATCCTTCCCCCGCACGAATGGAGTAAAGCCAGAAACAGAATCCGCGCCATCGTGCAGGAGGAATCTGGAGAACCGGTGGAATATCAGGTGATCGGACCAAACGGTCAATTAATTCATGCCGAGGTATCAGGTATTTATGATGCGCATACGGATTCAACCGTACACGTCTTTTACGATATTACCGAACGCAAGAAGATCGAGGTTGCGCTGAAAGAAAGCATGGAGCGGTATCGCAGGCTTGTAGAGCTAGCTCCTGTAGCAATCGCATTATGCCACAATGGCATTATTGTCTTTGTAAACCCTGCCGGAATGCAAATTCTTGGTGCCGAGCTTGCCCGTGTAGTCGGGACGACTCCATGGGATTGGGTCATCGAGGAGGATATGGAGCGTTGCAGAGATCTGTTTAGAATTTTGATGGATAAAGGCACTCTACCCCCGGAGGAAATTACACTGGTTCGGACGGACGGGGAAAAGGTCGAGGCGCGGGTGGTCGGAATATTCGATGCGTCGAACTCGACTGTGGAGATTGTTTTCGAGGATATTACCTCGCGGAAGCAGGCGGAACGAGCCCTGCTGGCAAGCGAGGAATTAAACCGTCAGCTCGTGGAACTATCCCCGATTTCGATTCTTCTTCATCAGGACAGCATTATTACCTATGCCAACCCTGCAAGCGCCGCGCTTTACGGTGCGAAGGATGAGAGCGAGGTTATCGGACTCACCGCTTGGGATATATTGGGGAGGGGAAATTACGAAGAGATCATGGAAGCCCAAGGACCCAAGGACATCTTTGAGTTGGGGGGCACCCCGATGACTCAATATAAATTAGTTTGTCTGAACGGCGATGTGATTGAGGTAGAGGCGGTGACCACGGCGCTCCCGCATCTAGGGAAAACAGCAATGACCTTGGCTTGGGACATCACTTCGCGAAAAAAAGCCGAGGTGGAGAGATGGAATGCCGAGCAGTTGATCCGGCAGAGCGAAGACCGTTATTTCCGGCTGCAAACCAGTCTGGACCAATTTTCATCCGATCTTTTCGGCGTGGTCAAGGTAGATGAGTTAAACAGCAGGCTGGTGAGGGAAGTCCGGCAGG
This sequence comes from Paenibacillus sp. FSL R5-0407, assembly GCF_038009185.1. NCBI lineage: Bacteria > Bacillati > Bacillota > Bacilli > Caryophanales > Paenibacillaceae > Paenibacillus > Paenibacillus sp. FSL R5-0407. The sequence continues at coordinate 3,950,605 of NZ_JBBPAX010000001.1, forward strand.
TGCTCGGCACCAGTAAGGTCACCCTGTTAAGGGCGGATTCCGAAGGACAGGTGGTCGTGACGCATGGCTGTCCGGAAGTTCCCGATGAAGTGCTGCAGAGCATCCGGGAGCATGGCCCCGACAGGCTTCCTTTATGCAGGCTGTTCGATACGCTCGAGGGGCACTATGTCAAAATCGGGGAAGTCAACGGGGAGAGCAGAATTCTTTGCGTAGGAGAGAGCACAGCCCGGTTAATCGAACAGGCCCCAAGGGTTTGGCTTGAGACACTATCGCGTTATGTTAGCGTTTTGTATGATAATTTCCGCGTTATTGAGGATTTAAAAAGGAATGTGGACCTGTTAGCCTCGGGGCGGGTGATGCCGCAGTGGTTGCTAAGATTCATATTTCACCTTTCCGAAAATGAACGAAAGCGGTTGTCTCAGGATCTTCATGATGCGGCGCTGCAAGAGCAGATTGTCTGGTATCACAGGTTGAATCAGCTCACCTTGGATACCGGGCTGCCCGTCCAATATCGGAGGCAGTTGGCAGAAATCGAGCAGGGGTTGCTTGACGTCATTTACCAGATCAGGATTACTTGCAATGAATTGAGACCTCCGCTGCTTAAGGAAGAAGGTCTGGAGCGGTCCCTGGAAACGCTGTTCGAGTTTGCGCAGTTACGTACGAACTACGCGATCCATTTTGACTACTCCGATCTCGGCTATGCCATCCACGATGATATCATTATCGGCTTATACCGGATCGTTCAGGAAATGTTGGCTAACGCGACGAAGCACTCCAATGCGTCCCGGGTAACCATTAAAATGTATTCCGGCAACGATGAAATTTATTTGGAATATGAAGATAACGGCGTCGGGATGGATGTGGGAACAACGATCAATACATTTAACAGTATGGGGATCTATGGAATGAAAGAGCGGGTTCGCGGAATGGATGGACAGATTGAGTTTCTCTCAACACCGGAAGAAGGACTGTCCATAAGGATTTCTATTCCTGCCCGGTAGCTAAAGAAGACTGGAAGAAGGGGTGTTCAGTGATGGTCCATATTTTGCTGGTGGATGATCATCCTTCGGTCATGGCAGGCACCAAGGTACTGCTGGAACAGGAAGGAGATATGGTTGTGGCAAACGCCGAGACGGTAGAGAAGGCGCTGGAGCTCGTCCGTCAAGACCATTATGACTTGATGCTGCTCGATCTTCATATGCCGAAAATGAACGGAATCGATCTGGCCAAGCAAATCATTGCGATCAGGCCGGAGGCCGTAATTTTGATTTATACGGGATTTGAGTTTACCAACCATTTTAATCTCATGATGGAAGCGGGAATTTCGGGATTCGTCCTGAAAACGGCGAGCAAAGAGCAGCTTGTGACCGCGGTGCGCTGCGCCTTAAGGGGTGAGGCGGTGCTGCCGTTGTCCCTGGTCAGGCAAATGAGGAGAGTCTCCGCGCAGGAGACCGAGAAGACGAGCGGCCTGGAGACGGGTGTGGTGACGGGCAAGGAATATGATATTTTGATGCAAATAGCCAGAGGCAAAAGCAATAAGGCCATCGCCGAGAATCTTCTGGTAAGTCAGCGATCCCTGGAATACAGCTTAACGAGCTTGTTCCACAAGCTGGGCGTTAAATCGCGAATTGAAGCCGCCATGAAGGCAAAAACGATGGGATTGCTATCCGATTCGGACTTTTCGAATCCACCGGTCTAATATATTTTTGATGTCAGGCCCCAGCTTGGGGTCCTTTTTCTATTGGAAGGTTACAGAAGACGGTTAATAAATATGCTAGAATAATGGGATTCCATTGGTTTTAAAGTGTAGCAGGGGGAGGGCAACGCGTGAAATTTTCTTTGCGCCAGCAGATGATCTTCAGCTTTTCCATCGTATTTATAACTTTGATCGTTGCCTTCGGCAGTTTGATTCTTAATTACAATATTTCCAGCTATCAGAAGCAAAGCTATGATTCTATCAACAAAGTGGTGAAGGCGAACCTATCTTTGATCGATAATCATTTGGATCAGCTGATCACGGTGTCCAAAATCGTGGCGAATGATCAGGACATTATTAATGCGGTTACCTACCGGAACAGTGTCCAGGAAATAGATTACTCTGTCGAGCTCTACAACCAGCGGGAGGTGGCATCCAAGATCAAGCAGCTTGATGTGTTGGGCAACATCACCAACGCCTTGATTATTGGAAATAATCATGAGTATTTGTATTACTACGGGAGTTCGCCGGTCCGCGGGTATCGTTTTGATCAGCAAGATTGGTTCAATAAGGCGGCATATATGGAGGATAAGTATATACGTTTTACTAACTTCCATCCGACGGACTACCTGCTTAATTATCGGAACCGCAAGACCGTGTCCGTAATTACGCCCATTATTAACGCTAATCAATATTATTCAGCCGGGCGCACCTTTTTAATGACGGACTTTAATCTGGACCCGATTTTATCGGATAAAAACGGACAAGGAAATATGCAAATCGCCATTTACGACGGGGTGAACCCGGTCCATTTTGCTAACAACAGCCATCTCTCAACCCTGCAGAAGGAAGATATCAGCGAGGGGTTGAGGAAGGGGAAGAAGTCTTTTATAGTTGCCAAGAGCGGTGATCATCCGGTATCCTATTTAGTCGTTAATGAAACCTCGCTAGTTTCCGGTTGGGCTATTCTGGGCATTATGCCGCTCACCGAAGTGGAGGAGCTTCGTTCAACCAATAAGACCGTTGTTATAGCGATGGTTGTAATCGCTTGCATGCTGGTGGTTTTGTTGTCGGGATTGATATCTAAATCCATTCTGAATCCCATGCAAAGCTTACTGCAACGATTCAACCAGATCGCCTCGGGACGCAGGGACGTATCTTTCAAGGAATCCAAGAGTAAGGAAATCAACTTGATAGCTGAGACGGCCGACCATATGCTAAAGAACATTAACCAATTGACGGACGAAGTCGTTGAGGAACAAAGACGTCTCGCTACGGAACAGCTAAAGGTGCTACAGCATCAAATCAATCCGCACTTTTTAAATAATGTCCTGCAATCCATAAAGGCAATGGCGGTATGCGGCGATACCGAATCCATCTCTAAAGCGACTACGCTTCTGGGGAAAATACTGTCCTATTCCGTTTATAATCCGTATGAACTGGTGGAGTTGAAGCAGGAACTAAGCTATACGGAGAATTACATCATTTTGCAAAACATACGGTTTAACGGCCTGATTAAATACAGTATGAGTTGCGATGAACAACTGGATCATTTCCTTGTCCCGAAACTGATGATTCAGCCGTTAGTCGAAAATGCGATTGAGCATGGCTTTGAGGATCGGAAGGAAGGACATCTATCGATTGTGGTGGAAGATGCCGGGAGAGAAATTTATATAGCGATAACGAATGACGGTGCTGCTGTCGATTCCGCTGAAGTGAAACGTATCAATAGTATGCTGTCTAACCAGGATACTTACAAACAGAATCAAAGCATCGGCTTGCTGAATCTGAATCAAAGACTAAAGAGCTGTTATGGAATGCAAGCGGGGGTTAAAATGCTGTCCAGAGAAGGTATGAATACGAGTATCGTAATTACGATACCGAAGCGAAAAGAGGGTTAAAGTGCTATCAGCGATCATTGTAGATGATGAAGTGTTGTCTATTAAGATGATGGAAAATATTCTGGATTGGGATAGTCTCGGCATCCGTATTGTCGGTACGGCTCAGAACGGATTGGAAGCCCTGAACCTGTGCCATCAGGAGGATCCCAATATCATCATTACCGATATCAAAATGCCTAATTTAAACGGATTGGAATTTATAAAAAAAGCCCGGGTTACGAATCCGGGGGCGGAATTTATTCTGATCAGCGCCTACGCGGATTTTGATTACGTTAAAAGGGCGATTGAGCTGGGATGCTCCAATTATATCTTAAAGCCGGTTGATGAGTTTGAACTGGAGCAAACGCTCAAAAAAATCATTGCCAAAATCAGCGATAAGATGATTGCGGAGAAAAACGCGGTAAAAAATCGGGTGGCGCATGACAAACAGGTCATTTATCGATATATGAGCACAGGGGTAAATCCGCTGGCTGCCGGAAAAAGTACGAGCAGTCTCAATTTAAATTTATCATCTTATACGTTATTCAGCTTTAATCTCACGGAACAATCCATGAACGATTATATCGAAAACGGGTTGCAGCTGGATGCACAGATGGCCTTTATTATGGAGCGGATGTCCGCCGTGATGGAGGAGTTTGGTCACTGCGTACTATTCGACTATAAAGATTACGCCTGGACAGCCATTCTGAGCGGCGATTGCTCGAAGGAGTCGTTGTCTGCTTGTGCCTCGAAGATGATAGACTTGTTTGCCGAGGAAATTCATATGAAGATTCATGTGTGCTTTAGCCCCCGGGGATCTCGGTTGGACGAGCTGCCGCATCTGTACCGCCGATTGGCTCAGCTAAGCCGTTTCAGTTCTTATATCGGAGATGAAGAGGTTCTGGGCTACGGATATAATATGATTGAAACGACGTTCCAGCAGGTAGATTTATTGGCATATACTAAACGGTTGGCCGAAGCGCTGAACCTGAATGATGCTGAGGAAGCTGCACGCATTATAGAAGAAGTACTATTGCTGTCTTGTAAATCGGATCCGGCCTCGCTTCACCTGTTTATTGACTTCAACTACAACGCATTCTGTGCGATCCGGGAGAAGTTGATCAAAGAGAATCGGCTTACTGACGAGTATCATGAAATTCGCCTTTTAAGTTATAGGGACATATCGGATATCTCTACAGCGGATGAAATGAGCCGTTTTATGAACAGAATTCTTCAGCTTCTTTCATCAAATCGTTCTCAGACTGCAAAGCCTCGATACAGCGCGCTTGTTGAGGTGGGGATTCGCTATTTGGGTGAGAATTACGACCGGAACCTCTCTTTAGAGGAAATATGCACGGAATTATCGGTAAGTAAAAATTATTTCAGCTATTTGTTTAAGCGGGAAACCGGATGGAATTTGTGGGCCTATCTGACCGAGATCCGGCTGAACAAATCCAAGGAACTTCTGCGAACGACAGATTGTAAAAGCTATGAAATCGCCTATATGGTGGGGTATGACAATCCAAGCTATTTTTCCAAGTTATTTAAGAAAAATACGGGTATGACCCCGAATGAATACCGGGCGGAAAATCAGTAATAAAGTGCTAGAAAAGCAGAAGACGCTTCATTGTTTTAAGGCTTCCCCTCCTGTAATCTAAGGTCAGAAATGGGGGGAGGCTTTTTTTATGATTATTCAAATGCTTGAGAACGAGTATTGGTATGGCGGTTGTGTAAGCGACGGAACACGGATGCCCGTGGGTCCGGAGGATAATTTGGAGATTCAGCTTGATCCAAACCCGACTCCAAACCAGGCGATGCCGTTGTTCGTGTCGTCCAAGGGAAGATATATATGGAAGGACGCGGGATTTCCCATTCATTTTGATCGGGGAAATATCGTTGTTCCGGATGATGTTCGGTGCGAAGGCGGATTTGGCACGCTGCGAGGGGCTTATCTTGCCGCTATGGAGAGACATTTCCCGTTTAAACCGGTGAATCTTTCCCGGGCTCTTCTGGATAAGCCGATCTTTAACAGTTGGATAGAGCTTACGTTTCACCAGAATGAGAAGGATTTACTGCATTATGCGAACAGCATCGTTCAAAACGGGTTTGAACCCGGTGTACTTATGATTGATGACGGATGGAGCGAATATTACGGCGATTGGAGTTTCCATTCCGGTAAATTCCCCGATCCGGCCAAGTTTATAAACAAGGTGCACGATATGGGATTCTCGGTCATGCTCTGGGTTTGTCCGTTTATTACGCCGGATACGGTTGCCTACCGGGAAGCGCGTGACAAAGGTTTGCTGATCAAAACTGCAGAAGGAAAGCCGTATATATGCGAATGGTGGAATGGATACTCGGCTGTACTTGATTTCTCCAATCCGGAAGCGGTAGCCTGGTTCGACCGCCAGCTGCAGGCGTTGCAAGAAATTGGAGTGGACGGATTCAAGTTCGATGCCGGGGACAGCATCTATTATCGGGAAGGTCACCTGACCTTCGGAAATGTGACTCCAAACGAACAATCGAGATTGTGGGCGGAATACGGGCAAAAATATGCCTTGAACGAGTACCGGGTCACCTTTCGGGCCGGAGGATATTCCTTATTCCAGCGGTTATGCGATAAAGAGCATGGCTGGGGTAATAAAGGGATTGCTGCATTGATCCCTGACAGCCTGCTTCAAGGCATAACGGGCCATCCATTCTCGTGTCCCGATATGGTAGGGGGCGGGGAGTATTTGAACTTCCAACAACTTGAAGACAGCGGTCTTGATGAAGAACTATTCTGTCGTCACAGCGAAATTGCTTGTCTGATGCCTGCAATACAATTTTCTGCAGCCCCATGGCGGGTGTTGTCACCGGATCATCTTCAGATCATTCACCGCCACTTGGAACTCCGAAGTCAATATGAGTCCCAGAGAGAAGACAGCTTTAAAGCGGCGGTGAGCAGCGGGGAACCTATGCTGCGCTTCATGGAGTATCAATTCCCGGGGGAAGGATTCGAGAGAGTAACGAATCAGTTTATGCTCGGCAGTCATACGCTTGTCGCACCGATTTACGAGAAGGGTAAAGCTAGCCGGGAGGTGAGCATTCCCCGGGGGCGCTGGCTATTTGAAGGAAACACGATTGTAAGCGAAGGGGAAGTCCGGGTACTTACACCGCAAGCAGGAATGCCGATTGTACTTGAACTTCAGAAAGATCCTCAAAAGTAATAAAGTTATAGAAGTTTTGCGCACAGCGTAATATTGTGCAATCGCTTTCAAACGACTGGAAATTCCCCCCTCTATCCGGGTGAAATTCAATAACTTTGTCATATACAAACGGAGGAAATGACGTCTCCAATTCTGCCGAAAAGAGCAAGGACGCGGACAAACCGGTGGAGATTAGAATTATGGCATACAATGCCGAATCCTCACGGGCAACGTATTTGAAAATGCTGGATGAGAAGCTTCCTAACATTAAGATCGTTTTTGAATTTGTTGCTCTCGACAACTTCAACAACGTACTGAACTCCCAGCTCCAGGCTGGGCAAGGACCGGACATTATCGAAGTGGGCGGCGAAACCCGTCTTTTGGCAAACGCGGGCTTTCTCATGGATCTGACCAATGAGAGCTTTACTTCCAAATATGCGGATGCCGGTCTCGCACCCTACTCCGTAAACGGCAAGGTTTATGCTACGCCGCTTCAAAGCTGGTATGAAGGTATTTTCTACAATAAGAAAATCTTCAAGGAACAAGGGATCGAGGTGCCGAAGTCGTTCGACCAGTTCATTCAGATCCATAAAGATTTAGCGGCTAAAGGAATCAAGCCTCAGATCATGGGTGCCCAGTCTTGGGAACCTATGATGAAACAAAGCATCGGACTTGTGAATAATGACTTCTACTCTAATCCTGACAACAAAGATTTTGACGAGAAATTCAACAACGGAGAAGCCAAGCTTTCGGAGGCATGGTTGCCGTACGTTGAAAATTGGTCGCGGATGATTACGGAAGGTATTCTTACTCCAGATATGCTCGGATTGAGCTATGATCAGGCATTGGATGAGTTTGCTACGGGTAAAGCAGCTATGTGGGAAAGCGGCCCTTGGGCTGTGGGAACGATTATGGAGAAAAGCCCGGATTTTGAGCTTGGAATGTTCCCGATTCCCGGATCGGAAGAAGGACCGGGTTGGCTTGTAGGCGGGCCAGGATCCGCATTTGCCGTCAACGCCAAGACCCAGCACAAGGCTGAGGTGCTCCAGATTCTTGATTTAACGGCCACTCCTGAAGCGCAGCAAGCTTTGATTAAAGATAACGCAGGAAGTTCTTTCTTGAAGGGCGTAGAAGTGGATTTGGGAGAAATTTATGCGGACTGCGAAGAAGCCTTTAAAGCCGGCAATGTGTATGCTCCATGGACAGCAGCTTGGGTGTCGGGCAATCCTGTCGTGGAAGGGTACGGAAAGTCCCTGCAGGAAGTAGTTGCCGGAGTTAAGACGATCAAACAAGCGCTTGAAGACGCAGATCAAGTTAATCAGGTCATGCGTGATTCGTTGAAATAGAAAAGGGACCCTGCGGGAGATAAAAACCGGCTGCTTGATTATGAGCTCCCCGGTTTTTATTTCTCTCTAGTCCGAATTGGGGAGGAGAGACACCAGTGAATACGAAGCGAAGAGACAGGGTTTTTCTTTTGATGATACTCCCGGCCTTTATCGGTTTTCTTCTACTGTTTATCGTACCGTCGCTTATGAGCTTCGGTTACAGCCTGACAAACTGGTCCGTATATAAACCGAATTTTAATTTTGTCGGATTGGATAACTATGCAAGTCTATTTGCAGATACCAAGAATATAGCGGCTATTAAACATTCAATTACTTATGCATTAGTGATCACGGTGCTTCAGAATGGATTCGCCATCTTGTTTGCTGTCCTGCTGAATCGAAAAGGGATTATGGCCAATATGGTCAAATCGATCTTTTTCTTGCCGGCGGTGCTCAGTATTTTAGTTGTGGGATTTTTGTTTCAATACATTATGACATCGGCCGATTATGGATTGTTAAACAATATTATTCAGTTTTTTGGAGGCACTCCGGTCAACTGGCTTGGAAACGGCAAAATTGCGCTATTTTCCGTGCTGGCCACGCAGGTGTGGCAGTGGACGGGTTGGAGTATGGTCATCTATATCGCCAATCTGAAGAGTATCGATGGTTCGCTTTATGAAGCCGCCGAAATAGATGGTGCAGGCAAACTTCAAACGTTCCGTAAAGTTACGCTCCCTCTTTTGTATCCCGCCGCTTCGTTCAATATTTTAATGAGTCTCATCGGCGGATTGAAGGTGTTTGACGTCGTCTTTGCAATGACAAAAGGCGGTCCAGGCTATGCAACAGAGACCATCATGACAACGCTGATCCGAGAAGGGTTTAATTCCGGACGGACCGCGTATGCATCGGCCTTTGCCGTCGTTTTCTTCGTCATCGTATTTGCACTAACTCAAATCATCACCTTCTTCTTGAACAAATGGGAGGAGAGAATCGCATGATCCGGACACAAAAATTCAAGAATGTTACTTTTAATTGCCTTTATGCCATCATTGGAGCGGTGATGCTGCTCCCAATATACTATCTGTTGGTAACCACCTTCAAAACACCGGCAGAAGCCACCGCAAGACCGCTTGGTCTGCCGACAACGTGGAATTTCGGTAATTATATCGAAGCATTTACGGCTATGAACTACCCGAGAGCGTTCACAAACAATTTATTAATCACCGGAATTGCCGTAATAATTCTAATTCTGATTTCTTCCATGGCTGCTTACGTTATTGCAAGGAGCAACAGATTAATATTTAAATGGATGTTCTCTATATTTATGGTCGGACTCATCATCCCTTTTCAAATCGCAATCATTCCGCTGTATAAAATTATCGCGGGCCTGCATTTGATGAACACGCTTCCCGGTGTCATATTGATTGATGTATTTTGTATTAACCTGCCGCTGTCGATATTTTTATTCCGGGGCTTTATCAATACAGTGCCCATAGAACTGGAAGAAGCGGCGGCGATCGATGGTTATGGCACGTTCAGAACCTTTTTGAGCATCATATTCCCGCTCCTTAAACCGATCGTTTCTACGGTAGCCATTCTGGACGCACTGGCAATCTGGAACGACTTCTTAACGCCCCTTCTGTTTCTGCAGGATCCCACAAAGGCAGTCTTGCTTCAGGAGGTTTATAAAAACGTCGGTCCGTTTTCCACGGATTGGACGTCATTCTTCCCGATGCTTGTGCTATCTACACTGCCTCTGGTTATCTTCTTCTTAATTATGCAGAAGAGCATTATCGATGGTGTAGTAGCTGGGGCAGTAAAAGGTTAATATATCCAAACTCTGATGGAGGAAAAGTTGGACTTATACATCTAGGTAAATCGTCCTGGTTTTGTGCGATACAGATTTCAGGGACAAAATCAATAGAAAGAAGGCCGCCTTATCGTCATTCTTGACGTCAACAGGTGGTCTTTTTTTGTTTTTCGACAGAAATTAACAACATTCTACAAAACTCCGCAATTTTTTTGCGGGCTCACGCAAGACTTTTTCGGTTACCATTGCCTCACGCGCGTGTATCATGAGGGTACCATAAAAATAGGACATTCATCACAGAAGAAAGGGTTGTGCTTAGTGCAAAAGTATGAAGGAGCAACGGACTTGCTGAACAGCGCCATTGAATCGATAAAGCATATATTTAGCTGTCCCACGCGGGTTGATGCGCCTAATTTGTTCGATCAAACTTTGATACAAAGCGATGTCGGCGTATTGATAGGGATCGTAGGAGATATGGAGGGACGCCTGGTTATAGAAGGAGAAAGCCGAATCTTCACCAAGCTTAGCGAGAATATGTGCGGCATGCCTCTGGAGGGAGAGATGCTTCACAGCTTCGTCGGTGAAATGGCGAATATGATCGCCGGAAATACATCGACGCTTCTGTCAAACCGGGGCAAACACATTGACATCACCCCTCCGACGGTGATGGTGGGGCAGCTTCAATTATACGGATTTAAACGCGGGATCCGGGTGACCGTACATTTGGAGGCCGTCGGCCCGGTCAACGCGATTTTGCTGCTGCAAGGTTAAGGAGGAAGGACATGCATAAAATTTTGGTTGTTGATGACGCGGCTTTTATGCGATTGATGCTAAAAAACATTTTGAGCAAACAAGGATATGAGATCGTGGGTGAAGCCGAGAACGGGCTTGAGGCGGTGGAAAAGTACAAAGCCTTATCGCCGGACCTCGTGACCATGGACATTACGATGCCGGTCATGGAGGGGGTAGAAGCTGTAAGACTGATTAAGCAGCTCGATCCTAACGCAAAGATCATCATGTGCTCGGCGATGGGGCAGCAATCGATGGTAGTGCAGTCTCTACAAGCCGGTGCCAGAGATTTTATAGTCAAACCGTTTCAAGAGGAACGGGTTCTGGAATCCATAAGAAAGACATTAGGAGCTTAAGATCGAAAATGAGGGCGGTTAAACAAGTGAAGTTCATTAATTTCCATCATGAGGATAGCTTATCGGGAGAAGAACTGGAACTGATTTTGGAGCATCTTGAGGCAGAGCTGGAACAAATTAAAGACAGGGATAGCGAGGGGTAATCATGAGCTGGTTTCGCAATATGAAAATTTCGGTAAAATTATACTTTGGATTTCTGATTATGGCCGTTTTATTGGTGTTCATAGGCTACTTTGGACTAAGCAGTATAGATAAATTGAACGACAGTATGTCCGACATGTATGACAACAATCTGGTACCGGTTCGGGATATGTCCGGTGCTCTGGGATTATATCAGAGAATTCGGGTGAATATCCGCGACATGCAATCCTTGGCCGACAGCAAGGAAGACAGAGATGAGTATAATCAGAAAATCGACAGCTTTATTAGTGAAGTCGAAACAAATATCGGTCAGTACCAAAGCACGGAGTTGACCAGTGCGGAAGAAGACCTCCTGGAGTCTTTAAGTCCGGATTGGGAGGTTTTCAAACAAGACTTGAACGAGGCTAGAAATCTGATCTACGAAGGCAAGACAGAGGAACTTCATGCACTGCTGAAGGGTGATATGGATAAGCATGGGGATACGGTCATGGATCTCCTTCAAGAATTGGTTACCTTGAACGTAAAGCTGGCGGACGAACGCAGCGCACAGGGGAATCAAGTATATCTGGATTCGCGGAATACCACTTTCATAGTGCTCGTAATATCGGTACTGCTTAGTGTAGTCTTCGCCGTGTTTTTATCGCGAAGTATCTCCAATCCGCTCCGTAGAGTAGTGGACCTGGTTGACCAAGTATCGAAGGGCGACCTGACGGAAACGGCGGAGATTACTTCCAAGGACGAGGTCGGACAACTCGCAGTTTCCATGAACGAGATGATTTTGAGCCTGCGGGGCATCGTCGGTGGAGTAGTTACCACCGCAGAGGGGGTCTCGGCTGCAGCCCAGCAAATTTCGGCCAGTACGGAAGAGATCGCTGGAGGAAGCTCGGGTCAGGCTCATGCGGCGCAAACGATTAACGAGTTATTCAAGGAATTAACGGCCGCAACACACGCGGTAGCCCGGATTGCCGAACAGGCATCGGACATTTCCGAGGATACGATGGACATTGCCGAGCAAGGCGGAAAAGTCGTTCGCTCGTCCGTGGAAGGCATGAACCTGGTCAATGTGCATGTGACGAAACTGGAAGAGGATTCAAACCGGATCGGCGAAATTATCGAAGTGATTGACGATATTGCGGAGCAGACGAACCTGCTTGCCCTGAATGCGGCGATTGAGGCTGCGCGGGCGGGGGATCAAGGCAGAGGGTTTGCCGTTGTAGCCGATGAAGTCCGGAAGCTGGCGGAACGCAGCGGCGAGGCTACGAAACAGATCACCGATATTATTAAGGGCATGCAGGAAAATACGCGTCAAAGCGTGAAGGCTACCCGCGACGGGGTTGCACTTTCCAAGCAGACGGGCGAAGCCTTTGAGAACATTATCAACAAGGTCGGCGAGTCCGCAAGCAAAGTAACCGAAATTGCAGCGGCCAGCCAGCAGCAGGCAGCCCAGTCGGCCGAGGTGATGTCGGCGGTGGAAAATATATCTGCAGTAACCGAGGAGTCGGCGGCAAGCTGCGAAGAAACGGCCTCGGCGGCTCAGTCTCTTGCCGGACTGGCGGAAGAATTGAATCATTCTGTTTCAGTGTTTAAAGTGAATTCATAACTAGGTGGGGGCAAATGTGAAGTTAAAAAAAACCGGGTTTTCTATGAAGTTACGGACGCGTATGCTGGTCACGATTCTCGGGTCGATCGTTATTCTCCTCGGAAGCATGCTGACCGTAATTGGAATCACTACCAAAAATGAAGCCATGGATACGGCTATCTCGCTTTCGCAAATCTCAGGCGAAAAAATCGGAGCCAACGTTCAGCTGGAATTTGACAAAGCCATCGGGGTGGCCCGCAGTTTGGCCGAAACCACGGAGAGTTTGAAGCAGAGCGGTACGACGAATCGGAACACGGTCAATACCATCCTTAAAAATGTGATAGATAATAATCCTTCCTATATAGGGGTATGGGCGATCTGGGAACCGAACGCCTTTGATGGCAAAGACGGATTATACCGGAACGCTCCGGGCTCCAACGAGGATGGAAGATGGCTTCCTTATTGGAAGCGCACGGATCATGGATTAGAGCTAAGCACGCTTACAGCGGATGATATTGAAGGCGAAGACGGATTTTATGCAACTGTTAAGAGCCAGGGCAAGGAAACGATCCTGGATCCGTACAATTACCAAATTAACGGGAAGGATGTCATGATGACGTCGATGGTTGTCCCGATCAGGGAGAACGGTTCAGTAGTTGGGGTGATCGGTATGGATATCGAACTGGAATATCTTCAGAGCATGATGGAACAGTTCAAACTTTACACTACCGGTTTCGCTCATATTTACTCGAACCAGGGGACGATCGTCACCAATCCGGACAGAAGCGTAATTGGCAAGAAAATGGACGAGGCATTTCAAACTGCCAATTCCGAGGATATTATGAAATCAATTTCCCAAGGGAGCACTTACACGGGGAATTGGGAGGGGAACTACCTTCTTTATACCCCGATCTCAATAGGCAATACGGAAACCCCGTGGTCGGTAGCTACGGTAGTGCCGATGAAGGAAGTTACGGCTGATGCTGACAAGCTGTTAACATCAATTATTGCCGCGGGTGTCGTAACCCTGCTTATATTAGGGGTCATCATCGTGTTGCTGACCGGAAGTATCGTAAAACCGCTTAAACAAGCCGTAGAGGTCGGAGAGCACATGGCTCGCGGGGATTTCACCAAGGAGTTACCGGAACCGATCTTGCGCAGACATGACGAAATTGGCGTGTTGGGCCGGGGATTCCATGAAATTTCGCAAAGCATGAGAACTATGCTTGGAAAAGTCAGCTTGAATGCTTCCCAGGTTGCTGCGGCTTCCCAGCAAATTTCCGCAGGCTCCGAAGAACTGGCTTCGGGCAGCGGAGATCAGGCTTATGCCGTGCAAACGATCAATGAATTGTTCAAGGAACTGTCCAGCGCGATCAACTCGGTAGCTGCCAGCGCGTCGTCGGCTTCGGAATTGGCGAATAAAACCGCTAGCGTCGCCGATGAAGGAGGGGCGGTTGTTGGACGCTCCGTAGAAGAAATGAGTACGGTAAGTCGTCAGGTTCTCCGCTTGGAGCAAGATTCCACGCGTATAGGTGAGATCATCGAGGTTATAGACGACATCGCGGAGCAGACGAACCTGTTGGCTTTGAATGCGGCTATTGAAGCGGCGAGAGCCGGGGATCAGGGCCGGGGATTTGCCGTCGTGGCGGATGAGGTGCGGAAATTGGCGGAGCGAAGCGGAGAAGCCACGAAACAGATTACAAGCATTATTAAGGGCATGCAGAATAATACAACGGAAACGGTTAAAGCCGTGGAAGCGGGCGTGCTCTCTACCGAGAAATCCGGAGAGGCTTTCGGCAATATCTCAACGATGGTAAGCGAGTCGGCTAGCCGGGTCATGGAGATTGCCGCAGCGAGCGAGGAGCAGGCTGCTCAAGCCAGCGATGTGGTGGCCGCGATTGAAAGCATCTCGGCTGCGACGCAAGAAACGGCGGCGAGCAGTGAGGAAACGGCATCGACGGCCGGGGCATTGGCCGAGCTTGCCGAAGAGTTAAACCGCATGGTTGCGGCATTCAAAATTTAATCATGCGGGAGGCGGGAGTGGACATGCAGGCAAGCAGCCAGGAACAGTATATTGAGTTTGGAATTGAACAAGAGCAGTACGCCATTCGCATTCAGGATATACATGAAATCATCAAAATTCAGGAGATCACGGCCATTCCTAACGTAACGGAATACGTCAAAGGCGTTATCAATTTGCGCGGCCGGATTGTTCCTGTAATCAGCCTGCGGTGTCTGTTCGGCAGTGAAGAGGCGGAGTACACCAAGAGCAGCCGGATCGTCGTCATTCATCACCAGGAAGAGGCGGTCGGCATCATCGTGGACCGGGTGAACAAGGTGACGACATTTACGGATATTCAGCCTCCTCCCGAGCGGGTCGGGGGCGTACAGGGAAGCTTTTTTACGGGAATCGGGCTTGCGGAGAGCGGGTTGGTCGGCATCTTGAGACTGGACGAAGTTCTTTTGCATGAATAAGGAGGCTTACCGGCGTGCTGTCTGAATATAGAGAAGTATTTCTGGAGGAGCTGGAAGAACAGCTTCAACTGATGGATGAGGAGATTCTGAAGCTGGAACGGGAGGAGGACTCCTCCCGAATCGTGCAGGCCCTGTTTCGCGCAGCCCATACGTTGAAAGGTTCCTCGGCGGCCATGGGCTTTGATATCATGAAGCAATTGACGCATGAGATGGAGCAACTGCTGGACCTGGTGCGAAGCGGGAAAAGAACGGTAACCGGAGTTTTAATCGATCGATTGTTTCAAGCTCTGGATCACTTGAAGCTATTGAAGCTTGATATTGTGGATGGCGGAGGCGGAACGGGAATCGATATTTCGGCCTGTGTCCGGCAGCTTCAGAGCTTTGCTAACGGAACCGAAGATGCCGAGGCGGCGGAAACGGTAGAACTTCCGGAGACCGAGGAGATCACCGGTTACGCGGAGACCGATGCAGCAAAAGCAAAACCGGTATTGGCACTCAATTACCGGCTTAAGGCAAGCGAATGTCTGGATCAGGGCCGCCAGGTCAATTGGATTTCCGTACGGATTTCAAGCTCCTGTCCGATCAAGGGGGCGAGGGCATTTGTCATCCAGTCCAGCCTTGCTGAGTTAGGGGAAGTATTGTATACCCAACCTGATTTGGAAGAGCTGGAGGAGCAGGCCGAGGGAGCGACAGAGATCCTTTATCTCCATGCGGGCGACCGGGGGCAGGAGGAACTGGAGGCCTTTACTTTGGCGCTAATGGATGTGGAAGCCGTATTGGTTGAGGCCGTTTCCTCCGAGGAAATCGAGCTTGTCCAGCCTTCAACTGTGCAGACGGCCGTGAAAACGGCAGGTCCGGAGGAGGGTTCGGGCCAGACGTCCGGCAAAGCCAAATCGCAGACGATTCGGGTGAGCGTCGAACGCCTGGAGCATCTGATGAATCTGGTCGGTGAGCTGGTGATTGACCAAACCCGGATTCATCAGGTCGAACGCACCCAGAGAAGACGTTTTACGGATGATTCGGTGGAAGAGCTCGGTCATATTTCCGATCATTTGTCGCGTATTATCGGAGATTTGCAGGAGAGTGTGATGAAAACGCGGATGCTTCCGATCGAACAGCTTTTTAATCGGTTTCCACGGATGATCCGGGACTTGTCACGTGATCTTGGCAAGGAGATCGAATTGGTGATAGAGGGAAAAGACACCGAGTTGGACCGGACGCTGATCGAGGAAATTGCCGATCCGTTGATTCACTTAATCCGAAATGCTGTGGACCATGGGATTGAAGACCCTGGAGTACGAACGGCAAACGGCAAGGCGGCCAAGGGTACCTTGACCATCCGGGCGGCTCATGAAGATAACCAGGTCGTCATCTACGTGGAAGACGACGGGGCCGGGATTCATGCGGAGAAGATCCGGGCTTCCGCCATTGCCAAAGGGGTCATTTCTCCCGAGGAGGCTTCCTATTTGTCGGAGATGGAGTCGGTCGATTTGATCTTCAGTCCGGGTTTCTCCACCGCAGCGGTCGTCAGCGAAGTCTCCGGGCGGGGCGTCGGAATGGACATCGTTAAGAGTCATATCGAGAAATTGAACGGCCTGATCGAAATTCATACGACGGTCGGTAAAGGGACAACCTTCAAAATCAAATTGCCGCTGACCCTGGCGATCATAGAAGGATTGCTTGTAAAGCTTGCGGCTCAAACTTTCATTATACCTATGAGCAATATATCGGAAATCGTGAGAGTGACCCGGGAAGACATCGTTACGGTGCGGGGGCAATCGGTAATCCTGCTCCGCAACCAGGTGATTCCGGTAGCCTGGATTCATGAGTATTTTCAGCTGCCGAAATCGTCGGCGGCCAAGCAAAATATTTCTCTGGTCATCGTCGGTTCGGCCGAGAAGCGGCTGGCTTTGGTGGTAGACGAACTGATCGGCAACCAGGAAATCGTAATCAAGTCGCTAGGTTCCTACATCGGCAAAGTGACCGGAATTGCCGGCGGAACGATTCTTGGCGACGGAAGCGTGGCCCTGATTATGGAGATCGCGGGCATCATCGCAAAAATGGGCGGTAAAACCGTGTCTTAGTTAAAAGGAGGCGAAATGAGGCATGTTGACCTCTCTGCAGCCTAATCAGGATTTTGCGCGGTTTGTCCAACTAGTGAAGACAAAATCCGGCATTGATTTGGCTTTATATAAAGAACCGCAAATGAAGCGCAGATTGAACAGTTTGCGCGAAAGAAGAGGCTTTGCCAGCTTTGTTGATTTTTATAATGCATTTTCAAGCCAACCTGACTTATATGCTGAGTTTCTGGACCAGATGACCATCAATGTGTCGGAGTTTTTCCGGAATCCGCAGCGATGGGATGTGCTGAGGGATAAGGTGTTTCCCGAGCTTATGAAACTCAGTCCCAAGCCGAAATGCTGGAGCGCCGCCTGTTCGACGGGAGAAGAACCGTACTCTATGGCTATGCTGCTGTCCGAATTTCTGGAACTGAGAGATATCCGGCTGCTAGCCACGGATTTGGACCAACATGTGATTGAACGGGCTCAAATCGGAAATTATGCGGCGGCTGCGGTAAAAGATGTGCCGAAGGCGCATCTGAATAACTATTTTACTAAGCAGGGCGAGCGATATCAGATCTCGGACCAAATCAAGCGATGTGTGCAGTTCAAGCGGCATAATCTGCTTGCCGACCGTTATGAGACGGGCTTCGATCTGATCGTTTGCCGGAATGTGCTGATCTATTTCACCGATGAAGCCAAGGAAGCGATCTTCACGAAGTTCAGCCAAGCTCTGAGACCCGGCGGCTACTTGTTCATCGGGGGAACGGAGCAGATTTTTCAACCTCAGCAGTATGGGCTTGAAGCGACGGAGACCTTTTTTTACAGAAAGAAACAGTAAATTTACAAAACATATAGAAGGAAGATACCGGTCATGGAGAAAATCAAAGTACTGGTCGTTGACGATTCGCTGTTTATGCGCAGAATGATCGTTCGACTGGTGGAAGAGGATGAGAATATCCAGGTCGTCGGTACCGCCCGCAACGGCGTTGAAGGTGTCAAGCTGGTCAAGGAGCTGCGGCCGGACGTAGTGACGATGGATATCGAAATGCCGGAAATGAACGGAATCGAAGCGTTGGGCAAAATCATGGAGGAGCTGCCTACGCGGGTGGTCATGCTCAGTTCCCTGACGAAGGAGGGAGCGGAGGAAACCATCACCGCTCTGCAGAGCGGTGCGGTTGACTTTATAGCGAAGCCGTCGGGATCGGTGGGCACCGGTCTGACCGGAGCCAGGGAAGAGATCATCGGCAAAATCAAGGCGGCGGCCCGCACCCCGCTTTCGGTGCTGATCGCCGCTCGTCGAGGCGGGGTTCCGCAGACCGTATGGGAGCCGAAGCGTGCTGTGCCCGAAGCGGCCAAGGAATTCCGCCAAATTGTGGCGATCGGTACTTCGACGGGAGGGCCGAAGGCTTTGGAGACCGTGCTGACCGGATTGCCGGCTGATTTTCCGTATCCTGTGCTCGTTGTTCAGCACATGCCGCCCAAGTTCACTTTGTCACTGGCGCAGCGCTTAAACAACTTGTGCCGGATACGTGTCGTGGAGGCGGAGGATGGCCAACTCGTACAGGGAGGGACTGCGTATATTGCACCCGGCGGATTCCATATGACTTTGACCAAAAAGAGGGATGGGGTTCGGATCGCCTTGCATCAGGAACCTCCTCAAAACGGACACCGTCCTTCGGTCGATGTCATGTTTGATTCCGTTTCCGCTTTGCCGGACTTGAAAAAGCACTATGTGCTGATGACCGGCATGGGCAGCGACGGTGCGAAAGCGATGGCGCAGGCCAAGCGGCAGGGGGCCGAATCCACGATCGCGGAGGCTCAGGACAGTTGTGTCGTATTCGGCATGCCGCGGGCGGCGATCAGCCTAAACTGCGTCGACCATGTCGTGCCGGTAACGGTCATCGCCGCCAAGATCCGGCAGCTGACAAAGACTTGAGCAGCTGGCTTATGGAGAATAGGGGCATTCCCTGGTTAATAGGGAATGCCCCTTTCTTTGTCGATTACCGAGACATAAGGATTGTCTCGGTAATAAAACCGCCATGGCATGTCGGCGTACTCCGCCGCATAGGCGATGTTGATGCGCGGCGCGGCGATGATGGCGGGCTGCGGGTCCCCCGGCGATGACGCCGGCGCCGGGGGAGGAGCGCCCGCTTCCAGGCGCAGCGGGCTGGCGCTGCTGTGCAGCAGCACGCCGTTTAGCGACTTGTCTATCAGGAGGGCCCGGCACAGTTTGCCGGGACCCCCCGACAAGTCGGCTGGCCGGCGCGCGCGGGAGCCGCGGTGGAGGCGCATGAGCGCTTCGTCCTGCTGCGTCAGCGGCTCCACGGCCCGGATCAGGACGGCCTGCGGATCGTCCCGGGACCCCGTGACCACATTTAGGCAGTGGTACATGCCGTAAATCAAATAAATATAGGCGGCTCCGCCCTCGGCAAACATGATCTCCGTCCGGCCCGTCCTCCGGCCGCCGTAGGCATGACTTCCCTTGTCCTCGATGCCGCCATAGCTCTCCGTCTCGACGATCCGGCAGCGGATTTCACCCTCATCGGTCTCATGGACGAGCGTCTGCCCCAACAACAGGGGAGCCGTCTCCAACGCCGAGCGGGCATAGAAGGACAGCGGGAGCAGTTCCCCCGCGCTGAAGTTATTAGGAATGGATTGCATGAACTTAGACCTCCTCGGATTTTTGCCATTCCGGTTCCGGAGTATTGGCTAAAGAGACTCCAGAATTGGCGTTCAACCCTCGTCAGTTTTACCCTAATAATATATAAACCGCTTTTGGGAACGCAAGGCAAATGAGGCCCTGACAGCTCGCCGCGTAATTCCGTCTACTAACGAACCGTACAGCGCTTATTGACGAAGAAATGGCCGCAAAACAGATCTAACGAACTCCAGCGGCGCTATTAGGTGGATTTAGCAAAAGAATTCTGCTAAATCCGCGAATTAAGGCTACTGGGGTTCGTTAGAATCTCAAGCCGCTGTAATTTGGCCAAATAAGGTTCGCTGAGTTCGTTAGAAACTGCACCGCACGCGATCCCGGCGTGCGGTGCTCGGTCATTCATACGGTAACGGTCAACCCCGTTTCATGATAAGCCCCTTACTTTATCACTCCATCCACCAACGCTTCAGATCGCTCCACCAGGAATGGCTCTCCGGCTTCTCTTCTACCGGCAGCGGCTCGGCCGGCTGTTCGCCGTGTGCCGTACAGAACTCGGTCGGTTCCGTGCCCTGCACGAACACCTCCAGCTTCTTGTCCGGGCAATCGGCCGTGGCCAGCTTGCCGGTGGCGGAGTCGATGTACACGCTCACCACGCCGCTTGGCATCGGAAAAATTTTCGGCGGCACCTTTTCCAGTGCTTTCTCCATAAAATTGGCGAAAATCGGTGCCGCTTTACGCGACTCGGCCGTGCCAAGCGTCTTGCCCTTGTCGTAACCGACCCAAACGGCCGTCGACAGCTCCGGCGTAAACCCGACCAGCCACGCATCCGTGCTGGTCGTTCCGGTCTTGCCGGCCACCGGCCGTTTGATCTCGGCCGATACCCGGTTGCCGGTGCCGCCGATTTCGAACACGCTCTCCATGAGCTGTGTCAGCACATAGGCGGCGGCCGGCTCGATCACTTGCTCCTGCTCCTTCGCTTGCGGAGCTTTATAGAGCGTATGCCCTTCCTCGTCCGTAATTTTAAGCACGGCGATGGGCGTGACCTTTTGCCCTTGATTGCTGATCACGGAAAATACGGTAGCCATTTCGAAAGGACTGACCGGAGAAGTTCCCAGCGCCAAAGAAGGGACGGCCTCCATGGGGCTCGTGATTCCCATTTTTTTGCCCAGCTCGATGACCTGGTCCGCTCCCACTGTCAGAATCGTGTTCACCGCATAAATATTGTCCGACGCCGCAATCGCCTTGCGCATATCGATTTCGCCAAGGTATTTGTCCCCATAGTTTTTGGGACTGTAGGTTTTGCGGTTATCGTCATAGTGGAACAGCGTAGGCTGGCTGTTGAATGTGCTGACGGGCGTCATTTTTTTCGAGGCCAGGGCTGTAAGATACATGATCGGCTTGAAGCTGGAGCCAGGCTGCCGGGTTGTTGCGAATACGTGGTTATACTGGCTCGTTCCGTAATTCACTCCGCCCACAAGAGCTTTGACATACCCGTTCCTTGGATCAATGGAGACGAGAGCCGCCTCCAGATCCGGACTGTTTTGTAGCTCCGAGGCAACAGCCGCCTCCGCCGCCCGCTGGGCATCCATATCCAGCGTCGTGTAGATGCGAAGTCCGCCATGCTCCAGCAGACTCTCTTCAAAACCCAGATCATGCACCACAATATTCCGGATATAGTCCCGGAAATAAGGAGCCGCGTCGGTACGGGTCCGCTGTTGCGGAGAGTTGAAGGACAGCAAACGATTATAAGCTTCATCGGCCTGCTTCTGAGTAATCGACCCCGTCTGGACCATGGCCGACAGGACGATTTTTTGACGGTCCTTGGCGTTCTTCATATGGTTGTAGGGAGAATAATAGGTGGGACCTTTCGGAATGCCGGCCAGGATGGCACTCTCAGCTAAGCCCAGCTCCTTTGCCGGTTTGCCGAAATACATTTGCGAGGCTGCCTCAATACCATACGCTCCCCGTCCGTAGTAAATTTCATTAAGATACATATTCAAAATTTCATCTTTGCTATATTTCATTTCCAACTGTGTCGTGAGTTTGGCCTCTTTAAGCTTGCGCGACCACGTGCGTTCGTGCGAAAGATAGAGATTCCGCGCCAACTGTTGACTCAGGGTGCTGGCCCCTTGTACCTTATCCATCTCCTTCAAATTGACGAACATCGCTCTTAACATTCCTTTGATATCGAAGCCGAAGTGATCGTAAAATTTCCGGTCCTCCACCGCCAAAGTCGCTTTGATCAGCCAAGGGGATATTTCATTTAACCCCACAGGCTGCCGGTTGCGCTCGCTGCTGGAAAATACAGTAACGGCCTGCCCTTTAAGATCAATAAGCTGCGAATTTTTAGCCGAATCCGCCGGAGGAAGACCAGATTGCGATAAATACAACAGGGTAAAACCAAAAAGCGCCGCACCAAACAGGCTTGTGTACAACGTATATTTCAACAGCCTCAGAAGACGGCTGCGCCGCGGTTTGCGCTGGCTGCGGACAAGTTTATGCATAAGGGTCCTCCTCGTTTTAATCCTGGCTTGGATGAATAAAGGAAAATGCCGGATATGTCGTAAAAACTCGCAGCATGCTTAACGCTGGATAATTCTAGTATGGGACAGATTATTAAGGTTATTCATGAAGGGTAGCAGGACGATAGGGCGATATTTAGTTGACGATGATAATCATTATCAATTAGAATGTTAATTAATTACTATATGGCGTTTTTTAGGAGGGGTAGGTCGCCGAGCAGGGAATCGCCGAGGAAGGGACTCATTATGAGCTTATGGAAGCCGGAGGAGCCAACAGCCGCCTGCACCGTGCCCAATTCGGGATGGCCGAGCTAGTCTCCTGATGACAGGAGAAGCAGCGATGGACGTAACTAGGAGCAAATTTGCACTGGAGGAATATAAGATGTCGAGACCTTTGGATCTATATGACGTGACTATCATTGGGGGAGGACCCGCGGGAATGTATTCCGCTTTTTACAGCGGGATGCGGGACCTCAAGACGAAGCTGATCGATGCGAACCCGGAGCTGGGCGGACGCATGCTGATCTATCCCGAGAAAATGATCTGGGACGTAGGCGGCGTAACGCCGACACTTTGCGGGACGCTGATCAAGCAATTGGTACAGCAAGCAAAAACCTTCGATCCGACGATCGTGCTGGGCGAGCAGGTGAGCCGGCTTCAGAAGCAGGAGGACGGCACGTTTATCCTGACTACGGAATCGGGCCAGCGGCATTGGACGCGCACGGTGATCATGGCGATCGGATACGGGATCCGGAAAATGGCCAAGCTCGAAATTGAAGGAGCCGACCGATATGAAGTGACGAATCTTCATTATACGGTGCAGGAACTGGAGGTATTCCGCGGGAAGAAGGTGCTCATTTCCGGCGGAGGAGATTCAGCGGTGGATTGGGCCAACGAGCTGGAGAGCATCGCGGCCCGGGTCACGATCGTTCACCGCCGCGAGGAGTTCGGCGGACATGATCGGAACGTAGCCCGGATGCGGGCTTCTTCCGTGGATGTGCGGACTTCTTGCCTCGTCGATAAACTGCACAGTCAGGACGGCGAAACGATCGGGCAAGTCACGATCTCTCACGTCGACGGGAACTTCGAGGACACGATCGATGTGGATGCCGTTATCGTCAATCACGGAATGCGCAGCGACTTCGGCCCGATTCGGGAATGGGGGCTGAACATGGGCGAGTGGACGGCGGAGGTCTCGGGGACAATGGCGACCAACATTCCGGGAGTGTTTGCGGCCGGCGATTTCGTCGACTATGAGACCAAGGTCCGGCTGATTGCCGGGTCCTTTACGGATGCGGCCTTAGCCGTGAACAGCGCCAAGCTGTACATGGAGCCGGATGCCGATAAGGTAGCCTACGTTTCCTCCCACAACAGCCGATTTAAAGAGAAGAATCGCGCTTTGGGCGTGGTGGAGGATGCATAATTGGGTATAGAAACGGTGAAGCTTCCGATAATAGGGAGCCAGCCGTTTTTTATTGCGTAAATTAGCGGGAACATTTGGCGGCAAATCACTCGCACAGCGAACACCAACTGTGTTATTATCAATTTTGTTTGGTATGGGTGAACGATGATTCAAACACTATTCTGGCGGAAAGAAGGGTTGTACGATGGAATTGTGGTATACGGAGAAGCAAACACCCGTCTTCGGCATCACAGCAAAGATTCGTGAGACATTAGTGACGGAGAAGACGGATTTTCAAGACCTGGCGATGATCGATACCGAAGAATTCGGGCGGATGCTCGTGCTCGACGGTATGGTGATGACGACGGTTAAGGACGAGTTTGTTTATCATGAGATGGTGGCCCATCCGGCGCTGTTTACCCATCCGAATCCTAAGCACGTGCTTGTCGTAGGCGGCGGCGATGGCGGGGTGATCCGCGAAGTGATCAAGCATCCCCAGGTGGAAAAGGCCGTTCTCGTTGAAATTGACGGAAAAGTAATCGAATATTCGAAAAAATACTTACCGGAAATCGCCGGCGAACTGGATAACCCCCGGGTTGAGGTTCAGGTGAACGACGGATATATGCATATTATCGAAAGCAAGAACAAATACGACGTGATCATGGTCGACTCGACCGAACCGGTGGGCCCGGCGGCTCCGCTGTTTGAACGCGGATTTTACCAGGGCATCCACGAAGCGTTGAAGGAAGACGGCATTTTCGTTGCGCAAACGGACAATCCTTGGTTCAAGGCCGACCTGATTCAAAAGGTCAACAAGGATGTCAAAGAAATCTTCCCGATCGTCCGCGTATATGGTGCCAACATCCCTACTTACCCTAGCGGTTTGTGGACGTTCACCATGGGCAGCAAAAAGTATGATCCGCTCGAGGTCGACGAGACGAAGATCCCAGATCTCGATACGAAATACTATACGCCACGTTTGCATAAAGCAGCCTTCGTGCTGCCGAAATTCGTGGAAGATCTTGTGAAATAGAGGGAGAGAAAAAGAATGAAACTGGATCAAGCTTATTCAGGCAACGTATTTATTTGTAGTTCCGAGGACTATGCGTCCTCCAAAGCGGTAATCTACGGGATGCCGATGGATTTCACGGTCAGCTACCGTCCGGGTTCCCGGTTCGGTCCGGCCCGTATTCGTCAAGCCTCGGTAGGACTGGAAGAATACAGCCCTTATCTGGACAAGAGCATTCTGGATGCCACTTATTTTGATGCAGGCGATCTCCTGCTGCCGTTCGGCAACGCCGGGCGCAGCCTGGAAGTGATCGGCGAGTATGTCCGCGGTTTGCTGGCCGACGATAAATTCCCGATCGGTCTCGGCGGCGAGCATCTTGTTACTTGGCCGGTTATTCAGGCGATGTATGAGAAGTACCCGGATCTGGCTCTGATCCATATCGACGCGCACGCCGACTTGCGCGAACATTACGAGGGCGAGCCGCTGTCCCACTCGACGCCGGTACGTAAAGCGGCCGAATTGATGGGAGGCAAGAACATCTACCAATTCGGCATCCGTTCGGGCTCCAAAGAAGAGTTCCTATACGGACGCGAAAATATCAACTTCTATCCGTTCGATGTGGCTGCTCCGCTGAAGAGCGCGCTGCCGAAGCTCGGACACCGTCCGGTCTACGTGACGATCGACATCGACGTGCTCGACCCGTCCTGCGCTCCCGGCACAGGAACGGCGGAAGCCGGCGGCATTACCTCGAAGGAATTGCTTGAGGCCGTGCATCTGATCGCGGGCTCCGATGTGAACGTTGTCGGCTGCGATCTCGTGGAGGTCGCTCCGATCTATGATCCGACCGAGCAAACGCAAATCGTGGCGGCGAAGCTGATCCGCGAAATGCTGCTTGGATTTGTGAAGTAATCGAAGCTTCGGAACGATTTCGAAATATAAACTTGAGCACCACCTCCCGTAAGCCTAATTAGCGGGGGGCGGTGCTTTTTCATTTTCTCCGGAACACGGGTTGTCCCATTTTTCGCCGAAACGGGTAATAGTAAGGTAACGGAGGTGTCGAAGTATGAACAAACAACAAGTCCGGTTTTGGCTTCTTCCGGTGCTATGTATTGGCTTGATCCTGGGCATAGGGAATATCCCAGGTTTATCGCCGACAAAAGCGACTGCAGCAGGGGAAGGGAAGTGCGGGCAGGGTGATCACGGATTACTGCAAAACCTGAAGCGGCAAAGAGCGGGTGCCGATCAGGATCCACTGAAGTTCAGCGACATTGATTTTTTGAGTACATCGACAGGGCGTGCAGCCGGGAACGGTTTTTTGATCGGGACGTCGGACAGCGGCTGCCATTGGCAGGAGATTTATACGGGGCAGTGGCAGTTTGAGCAGATCGATTTTCCGGACAATGTGAAGGGCTGGGCTTTGGCCCGGGCGGGGAAATCACAGAATCTCAACTTGATACGTACCAAAGACGGGGGCTCGAAGTGGGCTAACGTTTATACTGCAGGGCAATCCTTGCAACGAATCGATGTTCATAATGCCGAGACTGTAGTCGGGTATACAAGAAACGCGGTCTATGTGACCAAAAATGGCGGAAACGCTTGGGCCCGGATTCCGACGCCCGCTAATACACGGGCTGCGCTGTTTCCTGCGGATGGAGGCCTTAAGCGGGGATGGGCCATGACGGTGAAGCCCGGCGGAGGAATCCAACTGATGAAGACCGTGGACGGCGGACGCCATTGGCGTGAGTCGCTAGCCGTCTCGGGAGGCATCGGCGGTGAAATTTATAGCAGCGGAGAACAGGTATGGGTGCTTGTGCGCGGGGAATCCGGCATGTCCCAGGTTTCCTATTCCCTTTATGCCAGCGCGGATAACGGGAAGAACTGGGTGCGCGTCATCGCGCAAAGCACCGCCGGTGGCGGACCGGCACCCGGTTCGGGGAAAGCCGTAGCGGAGCGGGGACCGGCGAATCCCGGCGGACATCCCGGGAATCTGGTCATCGCGGACGGCGCTGTCTACCTGGCCGGGGGTTCCCCGGCAGCGGGCAAGGTCGGATTGGGACGCTCTTTTAACGGAGGCAAAACCTGGAGCAACGTCCCGGCAACGCTTGCCGGATTTGAAGCGAAAATTGCTTTTCCGGCAAAGAAGACCGGCTGGCTCGTCGTCACCAATCCGGATGATGCGGCGATCTATTTTACCAAAGACGGCGGGGTTAGCTGGAATATCAAGTTTGATTTATAGAGGTTGTTCAAAAAGTCACCTTTTGATCACGAAGCATTTCAGGATCCTTAACCGACATCGAATCTTGAATTCAGGCGGGCCTTCCGGTGCTCACGTAGGTTTTGCCTACGCTCCGCTCCTCAGTCCCGCCTTCATCCAACCTTCTCGGTGCTAAAAAGTCGACTTTTTGAACACGTATTTAAACGGCAAGTAACGTGAAACATTCATATATAAGTATCAACGCAAAGCACATGGAGAGAGCCCGGTTTCTGACCGGGTTTCTTTTTTCTCTTAACTGGAGCGAAACCTTACCTGTATTGAATTGAAACATTGAACTGGATATAGTAGTACAATAGGAAACAATGTAATATATAGATTGGGGATTTGGGACATGCCGGATCAGAGCAGAGCCAAAATAGTGATCACTAGCCGCCAGAACGGAGAAGAAACTTTTCAGGAAGTGACGGGAGAGGTTTTTGTCCGGGGGGATACGGCCTACATTAAATATGAAGAACCCGAGCAAGGACCGACCGGGGGAACGACGCGAACGATGGTCAAAATCTCCGGTGGCGAGCTGAAAATCATGCGTCACGGCGAAGTGGAGTCGGAGCAGACGTTTCAGGTCGGGCGCAAGCTGCCCGGATTTTACCGTTCTCCGTTTACGAAGTTCAACCTGTCCACGCACACGCGAACGCTGGAGACGCGGCTTAACGGAGCCTTTGGCCATATCGCTTGGGAATACGATTTATTTGTGCATGAAGAATTGTCGGGACATTTCGCCATTAGTTTACATATACGGGAGGAAGTTTAAATCATGAGTCAAAATCCATTGGAACAAATCAACCAGGCCCTGAAGGATGCCGTCATTGAAGCGATTGTCGGCGCCGGGCTGGCGCAGCGCGAAGAAATACCGGCTATCGTGCTGGAAGTGCCGAAAGACAAGGCGCACGGCGACTTCGCTACGAACGCGGCGATGCAGTTGTCCCGAATCGCGAAGAAAAACCCGCGCCAAATCGCGGAGGAAATCCTCAGTCATCTGGATAACGCCAAAGCTGGCATCGAGAAAGCCGAAATCGCGGGACCGGGCTTTATCAACTTTACGCTCGGCAAAAGCTATCTCTACCCGGTAGTGGAGCAGGTGTACGCGCAGGGAGAGAATTACGGCCGCATTGGTGTAGGTAACGGGCAGAAGGTTGAAGTCGAATTCGTCAGCGCCAACCCGACGGGCAGCCTGCACTTAGGACATGCCCGCGGCGCCGCTGTCGGTGATGCGCTTTGCAACGTGCTTGATTTTGCCGGTTATGAAGTTACCCGGGAGTACTATATTAATGATGCGGGCAATCAGGTGGCCAACCTGAGCAAATCGATCGAGGCCCGTTACTTGCAAGAGCTGGGCCAGGATGCGGAGATGCCGGAGGACGGCTACCACGGCGAGGATATTAAAGGCTTTGCCAAGGAGCTCGTTGCAGAGAAAGGCGACACGTTGCTGTCGCAGTCTCCGGAAGAGCGCGAGGCATTCCTGCGGAAATACGGATTGGAGAAGGAATTGGCGAAGATCCAGCGCGATCTCGGCCGTTTCCGCGTCGGTTTTGACATCTGGTTCAGCGAAACTTCGCTGTATGAGGACGGCCAAGTCGAGGCCTCGCTGAAGGAGTTGGGCGATAAGGGCCAGACTTATGAGCAGGAAGGTGCGACCTGGCTGCGGACGACCGAATACGGAGACGATAAGGACCGCGTTCTCGTTAAGAACGATGGAACCTATACGTATTTGACGCCGGATATTGCCTACCACCGGAATAAATACGAACGCGGCTATGACCGGATGATCAACATTTGGGGCGCCGACCATCATGGTTATATTCCCCGCGTGAAGGCGGCCATGCAGGCTCTCGGTAAGGATCCGGAGAAATTGACGGTATTGATCGCCCAGATGGTCAGCCTGTTCCAGGACGGCGAGAAGGTGAAAATGTCGAAACGGACCGGTAAAGCGGTAACGATGGTTGATTTGATGGACGAAGTCGGCGTCGACGCCATTCGTTATTTCTTTACGATGCGCAGCATGGACTCGCATCTTGATTTCGATATGGATCTGGCGATTTCGACATCCAATGAAAATCCGGTGTATTACGTGCAATATGCTCACGCCCGGATTTGCAGCATTTTCCGTCAGGCGGAAGAACAAGGCGTGGCGATTCCTTCGCCGGAGAGTGTGAACCTGCAAAAATTGACGGCGGAACACGAATACGATTTGCTGCGGAAAATGGGCGAACTGCCGGAAGAGATCGGCGTTGCAGCCGAGAACTATGCTCCGCATCGGCTCGTGCGCTATGTGTATGAAATCTCCGCTATGCTCCACAGCTATTACAGAGCGGAACGCGTTATTACGGAAGACGCGGAGCAAACCGCAGCGCGTCTCGTACTGCTGGGTGCCGTTCGCACAGTCATCGCGAACGTGCTGAAGCTGATCGGCGTGTCCGCGCCGGAACGGATGTAGTCATTAACATCACGCGTATGCAGGACCGCGAATTTATTAAAAAACCGTCAGGGAATTAGGACTTCCCTGACGGTTTTTTGCTGGCTACTACCGGTTTGCCGCGCAATAAGCGGGCGGCGTTGACCTCTCCTGCGCCGAGTTTCATCTTGGACGTCGGAGCGTATACGGGGCGGGCCGTACGGCGCAGCCACTTTTTGATCTCCCCCGGAGACAAGCCCGGGCGGTAGGCCAAGAGCAGGGCAATCGAGCCGCTGACGTGTGAAGTCGCCATAGAGGTGCCGTTCATTTCCCGGTAGCCTCCGCCTAGCCAGCAAGATTTGATCTTCTCCCCCGGCGCGTAAATATCGATGCGGGGGCCATGATTGCTGAAGGACGCAATTCGTCCGTCCCTGCCGGTAGCTCCGACCGAAATGGTATGGGCATATCTGGCCGGGTAATCGGCGCTCTTGCTTTTTTTGTCATTGCCCGAGGAGGCGACGACAACAATTCCGGCATTGTAGGCCCGGCGAACGGTGTTCTGCAAGGACTGGCTTTTGCTCTTCATGCCAAAGCTCATATTAATAATGTTCATGCGGTTCTGGACGCACCAGTCAATGCCCAGGATAATATCCGATACATAGGCGGAGCCGTTGTGATCAAACGCCTTTACGGGATAGATCAGGGAACGGGGAGCTACGCCCATCATGCTTTTGGAACCGCCCGAGGCGGCGATGGTCCCGGCGATGTGCGTGCCATGGCCGTTATCATCGAAGGGTAGACTCATCTTGTTCAAGAGATTGACGCCTCTGGCGAGCGAACTCCGGAGATCGGGGTGATTGAAATCGACGCCCGTATCAATGACTCCGATCCGGACCTGATTGCCGGTTGAGACGGACCAGGCGTCCGGAGCTCCGATTTTCCGGACCCCCCAAGGGGTTCCTGTGGAAGGCTCCTTGCTCGGCATCACGGCGGAGTGGACAGCTACCCTGACGTCCTCCTCGATGAGCAGGCCAAACCGTCCCCAGGCTCCCGCGTCTCGA
This sequence comes from Paenibacillus sp. FSL R5-0407, assembly GCF_038009185.1. NCBI lineage: Bacteria > Bacillati > Bacillota > Bacilli > Caryophanales > Paenibacillaceae > Paenibacillus > Paenibacillus sp. FSL R5-0407. Next base: position 3,981,224 of record NZ_JBBPAX010000001.1, read on the forward strand.
AAGGACAGGGGGCAGAACAGCGCCTGAAGCAAGGAAGAGGTGCGAACCCGCCGTAAAGCCGGGTTTTGGCGTCGCCGCCCTCGCAGCTGTGCTACAAATTCGGCAAATAGCGCCGGATGCGTAAAGCGGATGATATGGCGGCCGCTTTTTCCGGAGGTGTCGATGTGATCATTTAAATACCGCAGGAAGCTGGAGTAGTCCATTAAGGGTATCCCTCCTGACGAAGCGTGTTGAAGTATAGTATGACAACACCCTGCGACAGGAATGGGAAAGGGGCCCTGCTCCTATAAAATGGGCAGCATTTGCGTACGGAGGATTTTATTAAGTTGGGCCTTCACAGACCGTGTCAAAGCTGGAATCTGGACATAGGATAAGAGGAAGGCCTTTCAGGCTTTCAATATCCTTCGAAAGGGAGCCGGGAGCTCCCGTTTGAAGTGGATACAGTCGGGAGGCGGCGGACGAGAGTCCCCGTCTCTTTTTATTTTTTCGGGGGGATCGGGGCAATGGCGACACGCTTTAGGCACAACTTAAAACTTGCTTTTTAATGGCAAATAAGGTTTACTATTTTGTGATATGGATATGTTAGTTAGGAAATCAGTCTTTATGTGAACATTGCGTGAGAGGAAGTGTCCGTTACGTGAGTACCCCGCTCAATTTGAAAATTGACCCGGAAAAAGTGAATGAGATTCCGATGGTCGACTTGGCCTTTATGATCCTGAAAGCGGCGAATACGCCGTATTATTACCGCGACCTGATGACTGAGGTGGCAAAAGTCCGCGGCATGTCCGAGGAAGAGATTAACAACGCGATTGCGCAGCTGTATACGGAAATCAATATCGATGGTCGTTTTGCTTGCGTAGGCACCAATCTATGGGGCCTTAAACGCTGGTATCCGATTGAACGCGCCGAAGATCCGGTGGGCAACTCCAAACGTCCTCGTATTATTAATGATGACGATGACGATTTGGATGACGATGATTTCGTGGAAGAAGAAGATACGTTTACGGCGGATGACGATGATGATTACGATGCCGTTGACGAAGATTCTGAAGACGACCTGTTCTCCGAGGATGAGGAAGAGGACGTTGAAGATGTAGAGGACGACTCTATCCTGGATGATGAAGAACTGGATGAGGAAGACGAGGATTCGGAAGAAGCCGAAGAAGAAGATTTTGGCGACGACGAAGACAACGACTAAATAAACCGGCCCGGGATGGATATTCACCGTTTTGCCTTTAGCCCTTTACTTGACAGAGGGGTGGGTAACGGGTAAACTATTGCATGGGCTTATGATTCAAACCTATAAATACGTTATTCATTCAAAAAGTGCCCCGACCTGTTCGGGTGTCACTTTTTTGTTTTTTTATGCCCATTTCGCTATGTTTTTCCTCGGAATGGGTTACGCTATATTGATCATGGAACCCGTACTAATTTAGGAGGTTTTTGAACTGTGGCAAAATATATTTTCGTGACAGGCGGGGTCGTATCCTCATTGGGAAAAGGGATCACGGCAGCATCGCTCGGCAGACTGCTTAAGAACAGAGGTCTAAAGGTAACGATCCAGAAATTCGACCCATACCTCAACGTGGATCCGGGGACAATGAGCCCTTACCAGCACGGGGAAGTTTTCGTTACCGACGATGGAGCGGAGACGGACCTGGATTTGGGCCACTATGAGCGGTTTATCGACATTAACCTGTCCAAGAACAGCAATGTAACGACCGGTAAAATTTATTCCTCCGTCATCGGCAAAGAACGCCGCGGGGAATATTTGGGTGGAACAGTTCAAGTCATCCCTCACATTACCAATGAAATTAAAGAGCGGGTATTCCGTGCCGGACGTGAAGCGGGTTCCGATGTAGTCATTACGGAAATCGGGGGTACCGTCGGCGATATCGAGAGTCTTCCTTTTCTTGAAGCGATTCGTCAGATCAAGAGCGATATCGGCCGCGAGAATGTGATGTACATTCACGTTACCTTGATTCCTTATATTAAGGCAGCCGGTGAAGTGAAAACTAAACCAACCCAACACAGCGTTAAAGAGCTTCGCAGCATCGGTATTCAGCCGAACGTGATCGTATGCCGGACCGAGCATGAGCTCTCGGACGATATGAAAGCGAAAATCGCGCTCTTCTGCGACATCGATCCTAATGCGGTCGTGGAATGCCGCGATGCCGATACGTTGTACGAAGTGCCTTTGAATCTGCGTGACGAAGGTCTCGATGAGATCGTCGTAAACCATTTGAAGCTGACCACACCGGCGCCGAATATGAGCGAGTGGGAAGGTCTTGTCGAACGGATCAGCAAGCTGGACAAAACCGTGGAAATCGCTATCGTCGGTAAATACGTCGCTTTGCACGATGCTTATTTGAGTGTTGTTGAATCTCTTTCCCATGCCGGGTTTGATGCGAATGCGGATGTGAAAATCCGTTGGGTCAACGCGGAGGAAGTTACGGACGAAAACGTACACGAAAAACTGCAAGGCATCGGCGGGATTCTCGTTCCGGGCGGTTTCGGAGACCGCGGTATCGAGGGCAAAATTTCGACGATCCGTTATGCGCGCGAGCAGAACATTCCGTTCTTCGGTATTTGCCTTGGTATGCAGGTAGCGGTAATTGAATATGCACGTTCCATGGCAAGTCTGGAAGGCGCCAACAGCTCGGAGATCAATCCTTCCACCGAATATCCGGTAATTGATTTGCTTCCGGAGCAAAAAGATATCGAGGATTTGGGCGGCACGATGCGTCTTGGATTGTATCCATGCAAACTTCAGCCGGGCTCCCTCGCTATGCAGTGCTATGATGATGAATTGGTATATGAAAGACACCGTCACCGGTATGAATTCAATAATGCTTATCGTGAAACGATTGAAGCGGCAGGCCTGCGCATTTCCGGTACTTCGCCGGACGGACGCCTCGTAGAAATCGTCGAACTTCCGGACCACCCTTGGTTCCTGGCCGTTCAGTTCCATCCGGAATTCACTTCCCGTCCGAACCGTCCGCAGCCACTGTTCCGGGAATTCGTAAAAGCATCGATCGCTCATTTGTCCTAAACTAGCCTTGTGATTTCTTCCATAGCCGCCGATATTTTTTATTGTATAAATTCGCACATGTTTTTTGAGTCTCTTTTTTCCAATTTAGAAGGGATTTCCAAAATGAAGGCGAATTATTACAATACATGAATTTCAAGGGTGGACTCGTAGGAGGGTTTTCTGTGGAAGAGAAGAAGGTGTTGATTGTCGATGATCAAAATGGGATACGTATTTTATTGATGGAAGTGTTCAGTAGCGAGGGGTATAAAACTTACCAGGCTGCCAACGGCAAACTGGCCTTGGAAATTGTCCGCAGCGATTCGCCTGATCTGGTGCTGCTCGATATGAAGATTCCGGGCATGGACGGGCTTGAAATCCTCAAGCATATCAAGGAGGTCAACCCGGACATCAAGGTCATTATGATGACGGCGTACGGCGAGTTGGATATGATCAAGGAAGCGACCGAACTCGGAGCATTGATGCACTTCACCAAACCTTTTGACATCGATGAAATGCGCGTAGCGGTGAACATGCAACTGAAAAGCAGTCCCGTTCTTTAGCGCCTTTAAAGGACCCCGTTTCGGGGTTCTTTTTTTTGGACAACCTCTATTATTTCAAGTTCAAAAGTCAGGGATTTCACTTCATGATCTGCTTCGTCATGGAAAGATGATCTTTTGGACAACCTCTATTAGTAATTTTGTCAAGGTGTGGTATAATAAAAACTGTGTGAATGTCGGCTAAGAAAGATAATCCAACATCCTTAGGAGGATTGAAACCCATGCCATTAGTATCTATGACAGACATGTTGAACAAAGCGCTTGAGGGGAAATACGCAGTAGGTCAATTTAACATCAACAACCTCGAGTGGACGCAAGCGATCCTTGCTGCAGCAGAAGAAGAAAAATCGCCAGTAATCCTCGGCGTATCCGAAGGCGCTGCACGCCATATGAGCGGTTTCTACACCGTTGTTAAAATGGTGGAAGGCTTGTTGCATGATATGAAAATTACCGTTCCTGTAGCTATTCACCTTGACCATGGCTCCAGCTTCGACAAATGTAAAGAAGCGATTGACGCTGGCTTTACTTCCGTTATGATCGACGGTTCCCATCATCCGATTGATGAGAACATCGAAATGACGAAGAAAGTTGTTGAATATGCTCACGCTAAAGGCGTTTCTGTTGAAGCCGAAGTTGGTACGGTTGGCGGACAAGAAGACGACGTAATCGGCGGTATCCAGTATGCCGACCTGCAAGAGTGCGTTCGCATCGTGAAAGAAACTGGTATTGATACTCTGGCCCCTGCACTTGGCTCCGTTCATGGACCTTACCATGGCGAACCAAACCTTGGGTTCAAAGAAATGGAAGAAATTTGCAATGCCGTTAATATTCCGCTCGTGCTTCATGGCGGTACAGGTATTCCGTTGCACGATATTCAAAAATCCATTTCGCTGGGTACTTCCAAAATTAACGTGAATACCGAGAACCAAATCGAATTCACCAAAGCAGTTCGCGAAGTATTGGCTGCAAAACCGGATGCTTATGATCCGCGTAAATATATCGTTCCGGGCCGTGACGCTATCAAAGCAACAGTTATCGGCAAAATCCGTGAATTTGGTTCCAATAACAAAGCGTAATTGTATTGCTGGATAATCCAGTTGAATAGGGTGATTATGGAGAGCACACCGCTTAGACGGTGTCTTTCCATTTTCATACCTAAAAGTTTGTATAAGTCTAATAACGAAGTCTATAGTCATGGAAGAGTCATTTGCCGTTTTACGGCTGCATTATACGTAGGGGGACCCTTGAGCTTATGGAGAAATTAATGATCAGCGGCGGACGGCCGCTGCGCGGCACAGTATCGATCAGCGGTGCAAAGAACAGTGCGATAGCGCTTATTCCTGCCGCAATTTTGGCTGAATCCGAAGTAGTGCTGGATAATTTGCCGCATCTGAGTGATGTCGCGGTTTATTCTGAGATTTTGGAAGAGTTGGGTGCCCGCGTATCATGGGAAGACAGTCAAATGAGAATTGATCCTTCCGATGTAAAATCGATTCCTATGCCGAACGGCCCCGTCAAGAAGCTGCGGGCTTCTTATTATATGATGGGTGCGCTGCTTGGCCGTTTTAAAGAAGCAACGATTGGATTGCCGGGAGGATGCAATTTCGAACCTCGTCCGATCGATCAGCATATTAAAGGTTTTGAAGCTTTAGGAGCTACCGTAACGAATGAACACGGGGCTATTCATTTGCATGCCAAGGAACTGCGCGGAGCCAAGATTTATCTGGATGTAAGCAGCGTAGGCGCAACTATTAACATTATGCTGGCGGCCACTAGAGCCAAAGGCCTTACAATTATCGAAAATGCGGCCAAAGAGCCTGAGATTATAGATGTAGCAACATTATTGAATTCCATGGGCGCAAGCATAAAAGGCGCCGGAACCGAAACGATTCGGATTGAAGGCGTCAACGAGTTGAAGGGCTGTCGGCATTCGATTATCCCGGACCGCATTCAAGCCGGGACTTACATGATTGCCGCCGCGGCAACGCGTGGAGACGTTATTATTGACGGCGTTATTCCAAAGCATTTGGAAGCCTTGACTGCGAAGCTGCTGGAAATGGGCGTTGGCGTGGAAGAACTCGACGAATCGATCCGTGTGATAGGCGCGGCGAAATATGAACATGTAGATGTGAAAGCTCTAGTGTATCCCGGGTTTCCAACGGACATGCAATCACCAATGACCAGTTTGTTGACCCAGGCCGAGGGCGTGAGCGTTCTCAGCGACTTTGTATACAGCAACCGGTTTAAGCATGTACCCGAGCTGGTAAGAATGGGCGCCAAAATCCGTGTCGAGGGGCGTTCGGCCATTATCGAAGGCGGACGGCTTAATGCCGCTAAGGTAAAGGCAGCGGACCTGCGTGCGGGCGCGGCGCTGATGATTGCCGGCCTGACGGTGGATGACGGCGTTACTGAAGTATCCGGCGTAGAATTGATCGACCGCGGATACGATAACCTGGTCACCAATCTTCGTGCACTCGGAGCAGACGTATGGCGTCAGGTGGAATAACTCTTTCTTTTTCGGCATAAGTTGCCTGAGAAAGGGTAATACTATCTTAATGAATTCTAGCAACTACTTCCTCATAGATTCATCCCCGAAATTGATAGGGTATTTTAATTTGAAACGATAAAATTGAATAGGTGGTTTTTACATGGATCTGCAAATTGCCGATTTGGAGGAAATGAAGCTAACCGAGCTGTACAAGCTCGCGAAGCAGCATCAGATTCCTTATTACGGCCAGTTAAAGAAAAAAGAATTAATTTTTGCCATTTTAAGAGCTCAAGCCGAACAAAGCGGATTAATGTTCATGGAGGGCGTTCTGGAGATATTGCCGGAAGGTTACGGCTTCCTGAGACCGATTAACTATTTGCCAAGTACGGAGGATATTTACATCTCCGCCTCGCAAATCCGCAAGTTTGATCTAAGAACCGGTGACTTGGTCTCCGGCAAATGCCGGACCCCTAAGGAAAATGAACGATATTTCGGCTTGCTGCAGGTCAATGCGGTGAATGGTGAGAACCCTACGATTGCTGCCGAACGCTTGCATTTCCCGGCATTGACTCCTCTATATCCGCAGGAAAAGCTCGTGCTTGAAACATCCCCAACTCATTTATCCACCCGCATTATGGATGTACTCGCCCCCGTCGGCCTAGGACAGCGCGGTTTGATCGTAGCGCCGCCAAAGGCAGGGAAAACGCTGCTGCTTAAAGAGATTGCCAATAGCATTTCCACCAATCGTCCCGATATCGAGTTATTCGTATTGTTAATAGACGAACGCCCAGAGGAAGTTACCGATATGCAGCGCTCCGTCAAAGGGGAAGTGATCGCTTCTACGTTTGACGAGCTGCCGGAGAACCATATCAAGGTAGCGGAACTCGTGCTGCAACGTGCGCTGCGTTTAGTTGAGCATAAGAAGGATGTCGTCATTCTGATGGACAGCATTACCCGGCTTGCACGTGCCTATAACCTGGTTGTTCCGCCATCCGGTCGTACGCTCAGCGGGGGGATTGACCCGGCTGCATTCCATCGGCCTAAGCGGTTTTTTGGCTCCGCCCGGAATGTGGAGGAAGGCGGCAGTTTGACAATTTTGGCAACGGCGCTCGTGGATACGGGCTCGCGGATGGACGATATTATATATGAAGAATTCAAAGGGACCGGCAACATGGAGCTTCATTTGGACCGGAAATTGGCGGAACGCCGTATTTTCCCGGCGATCGATATTCGCCGTTCGGGGACGCGTCGCGAAGAGGTCTTGTTGACGAAGGAAGAACTGGATACGATTTGGTCGATCCGCAAAAATATGAACGATTCCTACGATTTCGTGGAAGGATTCCTGAAAAAGCTGCGGGGGAGCAAGACGAACGCTGAATTCCTGGCTTCTTTTGATGCCGCAGGGAACGCCGCATCGGGTAACGGAAGCACCAGCACGGGCACCGGAACCGGCACACGCCGCCCGGCGCGGACCGTATCATCGACCTCCGGATCTGGACACGGTTCCAACGCTTAAGGGCCTGGACACATGAAAAGGAGCACACCATGTATTTAGTATATGCAGATGAACAAGGACAAGTATATGATCATCCTTCACTCTATGGGCTTGCCCGTAGTGCGGACATGATCGTTGAAATAATGGAAGACGAGCTTATACCTCTTCCTGAGGGAGCTACGCTCGTCGGTTTGCCATCCACCCGTCCGATCGGAATGGATCCCGATACCGGGGAAATGAAGCCGCTGCCCGGCAACGTACAGGCGGTAGGCGCATTACTGCCTCAGGGATTTACGCGTCTTTGCCTGCCCGGATACGTTAAGACGGACAAGGATTACAAACTCCCGCTATTCGGATATTCGGCGGTCGTCTGGAAGGACGGACAGTTCTACGTAACCGCTCGTCTGTCGGATGATCCCGAGAAGTGGAATCCGCTCAATTGCGATCAGCTCGAACTGAAGAACCAGGTAAAAACCTTGAAGGCACGGTATCCGGACAACCGGCTGTATGATCATTTATCCAATTGCGCGCTCGGTTATGAGTGTCTGACCGCCTCGAATACGTTCTTGAATCGTTGGGAAGGTGCCGTTCCGGTTTCTTATTCCTGTAATGCGGGGTGCTTTGGTTGCATCTCGGAACAGCCGGATGACAGCGGTTTTGTATCGCCGCAGACGCGGATGAATTTCCGCCCGCGCGTAGAAGAGTTGGTAGAGATCATGCTTGAGCATCTGAAGACGCCGGAATCCATCATCAGCTTCGGGCAGGGCTGCGAAGGCGAGCCTTCCACTCAAGCCAAGCTGATCATTGAATCGATCCGCGAGGTACGCCGGCAGACGGATATGGGATATATCAATATCAATACGAATGCCGGACTTAGCGACCACATCCGCGGTATCGTCGATGCGGGCCTTGATCTGATGCGGGTCAGCACGATCAGCGCGCTGGACGATCATTACAATGCTTATTACAAGCCGCGCGGTTATACATTGGCCAACGTGGAAAAATCCTTGAAGTATGCCTCCGAACAAGGCGTTTACACCTCGATCAACTATCTGATCTTCCCCGGGGTAACCGACCGGGAGGAAGAGATTGAGGCGATGGTGGAGTTTGCCCGACGGACCAAACTTCGGCTGATCCAGCTCCGTAATCTCAATATCGACCCTGAGAGCTATCTAGATCTGATTCCCAAAGCCAAGGGAGATATTCTGGGCATGAAGCAGGCGATAGAGATTTTCCAGGAAGAACTGCCGGATGTGATCATCGGCTCTTATACCCATGTCCCGCCTGCGGAATTGGCGCGGGTCAAGGTGCGTGGATAGTAAGCCTTCTACACGCCAACACCCTGAAATAGACAATTGCGCAGCAACAACACCCGTGCTATAATAAATTTATGTGTCATTATAACTCTGCGCACGCATGAGGCTCAGGGCGGAAAGAGGTGAAAGTCATGAAAGAAGCCATTCAACCCAAATATCACGTGACTACAGTTACTTGCGCTTGCGGAAATACCTTTGAAACAGGTTCCGTTAAACAAGACCTGCGCGTTGAAATTTGCTCCAACTGCCATCCTTTCTTCACAGGGAAACAGAAATTCCTGGATGCTGGTGGACGTGTGGATAAATTCAAGAAAAAATACGGCATCTAATAAAACCGTAGGCAGCCTAACCGCTGCAATAAATGCGAAATCCCCCGCTCTCAGAGCGGGGGATTTTTTTGTTACTGTTTAAATTCTATGCTTTGCTCCAAGCTCTTCCATTCGTCGTCCTTAATAATGCCTAGACGCCAGAGAGCGATGCCTTTCAAGTCATAGCGTTTTGCGAGGCCTGTCAATATGCTGACCGAGTTCGCATTTTCGTTATCCATGTTCAAACCCAGAATTAGTTTGTCTTTGTCTGTTTCTTTAAGGGCCAGACGAATGGCTTCATCTACCTTGGAGACGGGTTCCGGTTGTTTTCCGCTTTCTGAGCTATATCCAGTTCCGGTCCGGTAATCGTAGGCCATGATGACGATTTCGTCAGCAAGTTTACCCAGGGTCTTGTAATCATAGCCTTTATAGGATGAATTCAACGGGTGCAGCGCAAGGCCGAGTTTCAAGCCGGCGGCTTTAGCCTGACTAGCCAGTTCTTTGACGAAAACATTGAAGGCGGCTTGAGTATATGTTTTGTCCGTGGTTAGGCCGAGCCCTTCCAAATCGAGCATAATGCCCTCAAACTTGGTTTCTGTGGCAGCCGCCAAAATATCGGCAATCGCCTTCTTACGGAATTCCGAATTCTCAACGATTTTGGTGAGTTCGCCTTTAACATCGCTGGAATAGACCATTAAGTAAGGTGTGGTTCCAGTTGTAGACGCATCGGAGACGAGGCTTTCCGGTGTTACCTCCCCTGCATTTTCAGGCCAGCGAAAAGGCCGGGTAGTGGTGGAGAATACTCCGTTCTCGTCGATCCGGCTCCAGCCAAACGCAACGGCATCAAGATTCTGGACCCGGCTTACTTCCGAATATGACCCGAGTGCATAAAAGCCCAGCACATACATTCTCTCCTGAGGTGAAGTAATGGATACAGTCCGGGTAGTCTGGTCCCATCCCACTGTGGCGCCGAATTGTTGGCTGAAGAAGCTTAAAGGAATTAACGTGTTTCCGCCTACGGAACGGGGAGCAACGGCAAGCGGTACAGGTGTGCCATTCACTGTTGCCTGCTTGCTGCCCAAGGTTAATTGGACGTGGACGGCATCGGAGCCCTCTCCTTTGACCGCTTTGATCGTTTTAGCCGCCTGATTCCAGGTCACTTGAATTCCCAGAGCTTCCGAGATAGAGCGAAATGGAACCAGCGTGGTCCCGCTCACCACCATAGAATCTCCATTAGAAGATAGGGGGTATCCGTCGAGCAGAATTTGGACCGGGGAAGCGGCCTGAGTCGGAGACGGCTGTAAAAAGGCAATTCCTCCAGTTGCGATGGAGGCGGCCAGGATAGTTTTCATAAGGCGTAGTCGTTTCATAAGATCTCCCTTCATCTAGCAAATTCCAATATATTCTATAAATATATCAAAAAATGATAGAGACTGCATGTTTGGGACCAATGAACCGATATACGCTATAACAGATTAGAGCGAATGGAGGAGAAGTTGTGATTCTTAAGAAATGGACAATTGGGCTGATAGCGGCTGCGTTATTATTGGTTATGCCTGTTCAGGCGGCCCAAGCTCAAACTAAACTTTACAAGGAGAAAGTGTTGGAGGTGGATGACCGCGTCTACAATCATAAGCGGGGCGGGCTTGCTTTTAATGGAAGCTTTTATCTGTATTTCGACCCTTACGGCGAGCTTTATAAATCCGTAGACGGTTTGAAATGGGACTTTCAGGAAGCGTACACGATTATAAAAGGGGTCCAGTATGACGGAACCGGCGGTAATGTGCGGAAATTGATTTTTGACGGAGCCCGTTTTATTGTTCTGTACGATACATATTTTGCAGTTTCCCAGGACGGCCTTCATTGGGAACGGAGTGAAATTCCTTTTCCCAACAACAATAAGAAGGAGTACACTTTTGAGGATGTCATCTACAGCGGAGGAAACTATTATTTCCTGGCACAGGACCGGGATAAGAACGTGGACGGGTTTTATTTTCCGGGACCGAATCATATTCTGATTTCCGGAGATTTGCAATCCTTTAAACCAGCCCAATTCAAAAAGATCGAGAACAGCATTGCGGGTGAACGCCCGCTGGATTCACTGGTCACCAACGGGAAAGTCTTCCTGGCTACCGGAAACACGTCGGCTGTCTCGAAAGACGGTAAAGTGTGGACCGGAGATAAGGCTAACTTTTTGGGCGGTTATAACGGGGTTTGGGACGGCAAACAGTTCTTGTTCGCATATATGAATATGATCTTCTCCACCCAGGACGGGAGCAAAACGACGAATGTCTTTACCTTTAAAGAAGCTCAATGGAGTCCGAAAACAAAGCAGTATTCTGGAGGCCTTCCTCTGCGTTTAGAAGTGATCGGCTACAACGGGAAGGAATATCTCGCCGGCGGAAGCCATTTTGACTGGATGAGCACGGGCCGGGCCAACGAAGACACCGTGCTTATTTACTCCAAGGACGGGAAGACGTGGGAGAAGATTTATTTTCCGGGGGGCGGTACTGACTTTGATGCCATTTATCCGACTTCCTTCGGCTTTCTGCTAACAGGAAACAATGTGTGGGCGGTGAGTTCAAAGCCGTTCGAGAAAACGCCGGTAGTAAAAGAATCTGATAGCCAGGCGGCGAAGTCCCAAGAGAACGCTGCAAGTAAATAATGCAGAACCGTTTGGCTCCTCAGGCAACTTCTTCCGCGGGTTGCATTTTGGCCGGGCTTGGGCTATACTAATTTCACCGTGCTAGATGGGGAGGTAGCGGTGCCCTGTAACTCGCAATCCGCTGTAGCGAGGTTGAAGTCCTGTTAGAGGTCTTGCCGATGTGAGGTCCGGTCTTTACGGCAGACGTTGACGGACGGGTCCTCCGCAATGAGTAATTGTGAACCTGGTCAGGTCCGGAAGGAAGCAGCCATAAGCAGTCCCACTCTTGTGCCGGAGGGGAGCCTGTCCCGAGTTGCGCCGTAGAGGTGCCGCTTGGATCGCAATGATCAATAACAGGTGCACGGTATTACAATGAATAAGAACGCATCTTTGCTGTCAGGCAAAGGTGCTTTTTTATTTGTCGGCAAGTTGATGATGATTGGAATTTCCTTACAGTTTGGGAATGAAATCTCCGTAAGCCATTTCTGGCGAGTTGTTTTTGAGATATGAGTTTTTCTGGCCCGGGGAGTATAGTATAATAAGGAAACGGTGCAAACCGCTTATGGATAGAAAGAAGGTGCCGCAGATGGAGCATATCGCACTGTACCGTGCTTGGCGGCCGCAGTCGTTTCAAGACATGGTAGGACAACAGCATATCATCCGCACGCTGCAGAACGCGATCCGCGAAAACAGGCTATCGCATGCTTATCTTTTTAGCGGGCCGCGGGGAACCGGGAAGACTACGGCGGCGAAGCTGTTGGCCAAAGCGGTCAACTGTGAGAAAGGGCCGGCTCCCGAGCCGTGCAACGAATGCGATGCATGCCGCCGGATTACCGCGGGTGCCGTCATGGACGTGCTTGAAATTGACGCCGCTTCCAACCGGGGGGTCGACGAAATCCGCGATCTCCGCGAGAAAGTGAAGTATGCCCCAACGGAAGTGCGGCAGAAAGTGTATATTATCGACGAAGTTCATATGCTGACTACGGAAGCGTTCAATGCGCTGCTTAAAACGTTGGAGGAACCGCCGCCGCATGTTATGTTTATTCTGGCGACGACCGAGCCTCATCGTCTCCCGGCCACGGTCATTTCCCGGTGTCAGCGTTTCGATTTCCGTCGTGTATCTTTGGACGAGCAAACTCAGCGACTCCGGGTCATTTGTGAGCAGGAGGGAATCGCTGCCGAAGAAGAGGCTATCGAGTACATTGCGAGACTGTCCGATGGAGGCATGCGCGACGCGCTCAGCATACTGGATCAAATCTCTTCCTTCTCGGACGGCCGGGTATCCTATCAGCAAGTGTTGGATATGACGGGGGGGATTCCTTCCAAACAATTTGCGGCGCTAGCCACGACTATTCTTGAAGACGATATCGGCGGCATGCTGCAGATGATTGAAGGATTCATGCAGGAAGGTAAGAGCGCGGACAAGTGCATGGAGAACCTGCTCTATTATTTCCGGGACCTGCTGATGATCAAAATGGTGCCTGAGGCGGACAAGCTGACCGAACGGGTGCTGGATGCGCAGGACTTCAAGGATACGGCGAGACTATTTTCCCGGTCCCAATTGTTTCGGATTATCGACACGCTGAATCATTACCAAACCGAAATGAAGTATGCGGCTCAACCCCAAACCTTGTTCGAAGTAGCTCTGCTCAAGTTGTGCAGCCTGCCGAAGGAGGACGGTTCGGTACGCGAATCTGTCACACAGAGTGAGGAAAGCCCGGCCCATGCTGCAGGAGCCTCCGCTTCTGAAGTACAGCAGCTTAGAGGACAACTCGCCGAGTTGGAACGTAAGCTGGAACAGGCGCTCCAGGGTGGATTGAGCTCAGCGGGAGCGGACCGGTCGGGTAATTCCGGCGGACGTCCCGCGACTCGAAGTCAGGCACCTAGGATCTCTTCCGCAGCCAAGCTTCCTTCGGGATTGGACCGGTACGTTGCACA
>NZ_JBBPAX010000001.1:4000000-4104361 GCF_038009185.1 Paenibacillus sp. FSL R5-0407
CAGGGAGCTTGCTCTCTGGGGTTGTGGGACGTCTCACATGGAGTTACAAAGGAACAGGGTAGACGAAGAGGTCTGGAAAGGCCCGCCAAAGAAGGTAAAAGCCCTGTAATCGAAATTCTGTTCCCTCCGAGACGGATCCCGAGTAGTGCGGGGCACGTGAAACCCCGTATGAATCTGCCAGGACCATCTGGTAAGGCTAAATACTCCCTAGTGACCGATAGTGAAGCAGTACCGTGAGGGAAAGGTGAAAAGCACCCCGGAAGGGGAGTGAAAAAGAACCTGAAACCGTGTGCTTACAAGAAGTCAGAGCCCGATCTATGGGTGATGGCGTGCCTTTTGTAGAATGAACCGGCGAGTTACGTTTGCAAGCAAGGTTAAGCCGAGAAGGTGGAGCCGCAGCGAAAGCGAGTCTGAATAGGGCGATTAAGTTTGTAGGCGTAGACCCGAAACCGTGTGATCTACCCCTGTCCAGGGTGAAGGTGCGGTAACACGCACTGGAGGCCCGAACCCACGTATGTTGAAAAATGCGGGGATGAGGTGGGGGTAGCGGAGAAATTCCAATCGAACTCGGAGATAGCTGGTTCTCCCCGAAATAGCTTTAGGGCTAGCCTCGGAAAGAAGAGTAGTGGAGGTAGAGCACTGATTGGGTGCGGGGCCCGCCAAGGGTTACCAAGCTCAGTCAAACTCCGAATGCCATATACTTTTATCCGGGAGTCAGACAGTGAGTGCTAAGATCCATTGTCAAAAGGGAAACAGCCCAGACCATCAGCTAAGGTCCCCAAGTGTGTGTTAAGTGGGAAAGGATGTGGAGTTGCACAGACAACCAGGATGTTGGCTTAGAAGCAGCCACCATTTAAAGAGTGCGTAATAGCTCACTGGTCGAGTGACTCTGCGCCGAAAATGTAACGGGGCTAAACACACCACCGAAGCTATGGCTTGAATCGACTTCACTGCTTCTTTGAGGGAGTGAAGACCCAAGTGACATTTTTGCCGAAAGCAAACCTGTTAGAGGTTTCGGCTAAATGCTTCCAGGGGATAAACACACTTCGAAGCTGGAGTGAAGTCGATTCAGGGGTAGGGGAGCGTTGTATGTAGGTTGAAGGTGTACCGTAAGGAGCGCTGGACAGCATACAAGTGAGAATGCCGGTATGAGTAACGAAAAGATCAGTGAGAATCTGATCCGCCGAAAGCCTAAGGGTTCCTGAGGAAGGTTCGTCCGCTCAGGGTAAGTCGGGACCTAAGGCGAGGCCGAAAGGCGTAGTCGAAGGACAACAGGTTGAAATTCCTGTACCACCGTAAACCGTTATGAGCAATGGGGTGACGCAGTAGGGTAGTGACGCGAGCTGATGGATGCTCGTCCAAGCAGTGAGGCTGATGTGTAGGCAAATCCGCACATCGATAAGGCTGGGCTGTGATGGGGAGGGAAAATTTACAGTACCGAAGGTCATGATCTCACACTGCCAAGAAAAGCCTCTAGCCAGGTGAAGGTGCCCGTACCGCAAACCGACACAGGTAGGCGAGAAGAGAATTCTAAGGCGCGCGGAAGAACTCTCGTTAAGGAACTCGGCAAAATGACCCCGTAACTTCGGGAGAAGGGGTGCCCCGGTAGTGTGAATAGCACGAGGGGGCCGCAGTGAAAAGGCCCAAGCGACTGTTTAGCAAAAACACAGGTCTGTGCGAAGCCGCAAGGCGAAGTATACGGGCTGACGCCTGCCCGGTGCTGGAAGGTTAAGGGGAGTGGTTAGGGGTAACCCGAAGCTATGAACTGAAGCCCCAGTAAACGGCGGCCGTAACTATAACGGTCCTAAGGTAGCGAAATTCCTTGTCAGGTAAATTCTGACCCGCACGAATGGCGTAACGACTTGGGCGCTGTCTCAACGAGAGATCCGGTGAAATTTTAATACCTGTGAAGATGCAGGTTACCCGCGACAAGACGGAAAGACCCCATGGAGCTTTACTGCAGCTTGATATTGGACTTTGATACGATTTGTACAGGATAGGTGGGAGCCTAAGAAGCCGGAGCGCCAGCTTCGGTGGAGGCGCCGTTGGGATACCACCCTGATCGTATTGGAGTTCTAACCTGGTACCGTGATCCGGTGCGGGGACAGTGTCAGGCGGGCAGTTTGACTGGGGCGGTCGCCTCCTAAAGAGTAACGGAGGCGCCCCAAGGTTCCCTCAGAATGGTTGGAAATCATTCGAAGAGTGCAAAGGCATAAGGGAGCTTGACTGCGAGACTGACAAGTCGAGCAGGGACGAAAGTCGGGCTTAGTGATCCGGTGGTACCGCATGGAAGGGCCATCGCTCAACGGATAAAAGCTACCCTGGGGATAACAGGCTTATCTCCCCCAAGAGTCCACATCGACGGGGAGGTTTGGCACCTCGATGTCGGCTCATCGCATCCTGGGGCTGAAGTAGGTCCCAAGGGTTGGGCTGTTCGCCCATTAAAGCGGTACGCGAGCTGGGTTCAGAACGTCGTGAGACAGTTCGGTCCCTATCTGTCGTGGGCGTAGGAAATTTGAGAGGAGCTGTCCTTAGTACGAGAGGACCGGGATGGACGCACCGCTGGTGCACCAGTTGTTCCGCCAGGAGCATAGCTGGGTAGCTACGTGCGGACGGGATAAGCGCTGAAAGCATCTAAGCGTGAAGCCCCCCTCAAGATGAGATTTCCCAACTAGTAAGACCCCTTGAAGACCACGAGGTTGATAGGCCTGAGGTGGAAGTGCAGCAATGTATGGAGCTGACAGGTACTAATCGGTCGAGGGCTTATCCAAATTTCTAATGCAAATTTAAGTTTCGTATCCAGTTTTCAAGGATTAACACCTTGAATTTATGGCTTGGAGAGATACCCAAGTGGCTATAAGGGGACCCTCTGCTAAGGGGTTAGACTGCGTAAGCGGTGCGAGGGTTCGAATCCCTCTCTCTCCGCCATTTGTACAAGCTTAATATTATTAATATGGCGGTGTAGCTCAGCTGGCTAGAGCGTACGGTTCATACCCGTGAGGTCGGGGGTTCGATCCCCTCCGCCGCTACCATATTACCCAGGAGGCTTAGCTCAGCTGGGAGAGCATCTGCCTTACAAGCAGAGGGTCGGGGGTTCGATCCCCTCAGCCTCCACCATTTCATATTTCACAACATGCCGTTGTAGCTCAATTGGTAGAGCAACTGACTTGTAATCAGTAGGTTGGGGGTTCAAGTCCTCTCGACGGCACCATCTTTACCAAATGCGGAGCCGTGGTGTAGAGGCCTAACATGCCTGCCTGTCACGCAGGAGACCGCGGGTTCGAATCCCGTCGGCTCCGCCATTTTTTACAGAATGTATATTTCCACAATGAAGTGGGAAAGTTACCAACTTAACCGCTTTATTTTTTTGACCAATTTCATATGGCTCGGTAGCTCAGTCGGTAGAGCAGAGGACTGAAAATCCTCGTGTCGGCGGTTCGATTCCGTCCCGAGCCACTTTATGTTACTTAAGACTACGGTCTTAATGCAGCATAACCCTGGAGGCTTAGTGAAGTGGCTAAACACGGCAGACTGTAAATCTGCTCTCTACGAGTTCGG
Organism: Paenibacillus sp. FSL R5-0407; assembly: GCF_038009185.1. Classification (NCBI taxonomy): domain Bacteria; kingdom Bacillati; phylum Bacillota; class Bacilli; order Caryophanales; family Paenibacillaceae; genus Paenibacillus; species Paenibacillus sp. FSL R5-0407. Next base: position 4,003,559 of record NZ_JBBPAX010000001.1, read on the forward strand.
TGGTTCGAATCCATCAGCCTCCACCATTTCTTTTGAGCCATTAGCTCAGTTGGTAGAGCACCTGACTTTTAATCAGGGTGTCGAAGGTTCGAGTCCTTCATGGCTCATGTCAAAAGTCGTCAACTTCGGTTGGCGGCTTTTTGTGTTTTACTAATATAAATACCGGCTGACAGATCGGCGGCATTATCGTAACCCGGACAGGTTATGCTAAAATAGCATTAATAATCATAATTCATGGAGTGGAAGGGCAACGGGTATGGAAATGAATTCGCTGAAACAACAGGTGGAGGAAATCTCGGGCATTCCTTTAACCGTGATGGAGTTGGGGATGACGGAATGGGAGTCATTAGCGGCGAAGGCTGGTGAAGTTGCCAATGGCTCGCATAATGGCTTGATACGGTTGGATAACCGGTATATTTGGTTATGGAAAAGAAAAAGTACGTCGTCGGTACAAATCCTTGAAGCGGATGCGGCAAGCTTAACGGAAGTCGAGGCGAAGCTTATCGGGCTATTGATTGCTGGAACGCACGACACCGGGAAGGCCGCGCCAGCCAAAAAAGATGAGGAGTCCCGGAGCATCGAGCTTGGTGTTTGGATTGAGGAATGTCTGGATCGCGAGGATCTGCATGCCGCGGTACCGGAGAATATGGCCTTGAAATCCCGGTTGCAGACGCCAATGCTGCCTTTTCTCGTAAGTTGGGAGAATCGTGCCGGTCAAGGCGTAGCATTTTCCAAGCTGTACAAATTGCTGAGGAGTTATTTCGGCGGTGACTTGCTGCTGATACCTATAAAAGAAGATTGGATGATTCTAGTAAGCGAAGCCTTACTGACAGATCTGCGGGAAGAGAGCGAAGAAGGAGCCGACAACGAAAGGGATTTGCTCGGTGCCTTGTGCCAAGGACTTTATGAGTTGATTTCAAATGAATGGGTTGGGGGAGGCTGTCATTTAGCCGTCCACGAACTGATTTCAGGCGATCATCATATTGCCCGGGCGGCTTTGGCATTGCGGGAAACGTTAAGGATCGGACATCTGTTCGACGTGACCGAGCATATTCATTTACCTTGGGAGCTACAATTGGAACGGTTAGTATCCAGTATTCCGGCAGAAGATCGCGAACGTTTCATTAATGAGACGAGCGGACATCAAGGTATCTTTGCGGATGAAGAAATGAGGACAACACTGGAAACCTTCTTTCAAATGGACTGCAATGTAAGCGAGACGGCAAAGCGGCTTTATATTCATCGGAATACGTTGATGTACCGGATCGATAAGATCAAACAGGAAACAGGACTGGATGTCCGGACCTTTCGTGACGCGGTATTAATCAACCTGGAATTACTATTGTACAAAGTGACAAAAAGAGCCTAATGTTTTTTGTGCAGTTTGTGCATAGCGGTTTTCCGCCCGAATAGGTAATATATAAATATGAATTGTATCCGATTTCATTTTTAGATTAATACTCTAAAATTAACTTATTAGGAGGCCAAACCCATGGCAGGCGTACGCTTAGAACACATTTATAAGAAATATGCAGGCGCAGACAAAGCAACTGTAATTGACGTAAATCTTGATATTGCTGATAAAGAATTCCTCGTATTGGTAGGACCTTCCGGTTGCGGTAAGTCGACTACCTTGCGTATGATTGCAGGTCTGGAAGAAATCTCCGAAGGTAAATTGTACATCGGCGACCGCGTCGTGAACGACGTAGCTCCTAAAGACCGCGATATCGCGATGGTATTCCAATCCTACGCTTTGTATCCGCATATGAACGTTTATCAAAACATGGCGTTCGGTTTGAAACTGCGTAAAGTGAAGAAAGAAGAAATCGATCAACGCGTTCGCGAAGCAGCTAAAATTCTCGATATCGAGCATTTGCTTGATCGTAAACCAAAAGCTCTTTCCGGTGGTCAGCGTCAACGGGTAGCCTTGGGCCGCGCTATTGTCCGCGATCCACAAGTCTTCCTCATGGACGAACCACTTTCAAACTTGGATGCTAAACTGCGTGGTCAAATGCGCGCGGAAATCACTAAGCTGGTTAAACGTCTTGAAACTACTTGCATTTACGTAACACATGACCAAACAGAAGCTATGACGATGGGTGACCGGATCGTAGTTATGCAAGACGGTATCATTCAACAAGCTGCTTCTCCTGAAGAACTGTACAACCAACCGCAAAACATCTTCGTTGCCGGATTTATCGGATCCCCAACGATGAACTTCATCAACGGTACGCTGGTTGAACAAAACGGTGCGGTTTACTTCCAATCCGACTTCGCAAAAGTAGAAGTACCACAAGGTAAAGCTGTAGTTCTGAAGGAAAAAGGATATGTAAACGGTAAAGAAGTTATCATGGGCGTGCGTCCAGAAGATATCCATGAAGAGCCAATCTTCTTGGAAGGATCCCCTAACACGATCTTTACTGCAAACGTAGACGTAACCGAGAACCTGGGTCATGAAATGTTGCTCTACTTGGCAAGCAGTTCTTCCCTGATCGCTCGCGTAGACGGACGTTCCAATACTCGCGAAGGCGACAACGTGAAATTGGCCATCGATATGAACAAAATTCATATCTTCGACAAAGAAACCGAATTGAACGTATTCTTCTCCTAATCGATAAGAATCGACATAAGAACCGCCCTTCGGGGCGGTTTTTTAATTTTACTTTTTGGGGCTGTGATTGATTTACAGCGTAATTTCCTTTACGATGAATACATTGACAGGAATGAAGGATGAAGCGGATTTTTACATATTATCGCAGGCCGGGTCCGCAAGTGGGTAGGATTACCCAGTAAACTTAACGGAAGGCCATTTCGGAAAGGAAGAACACCATGGCTAAAAAAGTAAAAGTATCTGAATTGGTTCACCAATTCGGGCTGGAGGTTGTTTCCGGGGAACAGGGGCTGAAACGGGTTATTACCGTGGATGACTTGTATCGTCCGGGTCTTGAGATGGCTGGTTATTTCGAGTATCACCCGCCTGAGCGCGTGCAAATTCTCGGCAAAACCGAGCTGGCCTTCTATGAGACGCTTCCTTTGGACGAACGGAAAGACCGGATGGAACGCCTATGCAGCAGCGAGGAATTGCCTTGTATCATCGTCACGAGATCTTGGGAAGTTCCGCAAGAATTAATCGATATCAGCTCCGAGAAGAACATCCCCGTATTGCGCAGCAGTATGGCCACAACGATCCTTTCCAGCCGGATCACCAGCTTCCTGGAACGGAAACTGGCTCCAACAGCGACGATCCATGGGGTACTCGTGGATGTTTACGGTGTCGGCATGCTGATTACCGGTACCAGCGGTATCGGGAAAAGCGAAACGGCGCTCGAATTGGTTAAACGCGGCCATCGCCTGATTGCCGATGATGCAGTGGAAATCCGTCAGACGTCGGATAATCAGCTGCACGGCTCGGCACCTGAGTTGATCCGCCATTTGCTCGAGATCCGGGGAGTAGGTATCATCAACGTAATGACCTTGTTCGGAGCCGGTGCGATCCGGAACAACAAGCGGATTACGCTGGTAGTCCGACTGGAAGCATGGCAGCAGGAGAAGCAGTACGACCGCTTGGGTCTGGACGAAGAGACCACGCGGATTATCGACACCGATGTGCCTTTGGTTACGATTCCAGTTCGCCCGGGACGAAACCTGGCGGTAATTATTGAAGTGGCCGCCATGAACTTCCGTCTGAAACGGATGGGATACAATGCCGCCCTGCAATTTACGACGAAGCTGACAGAGACGATTGCTGAAGATATCGACGATTTGGATTAGGAGCGTGAATGATGGGTACCTTGTTATTGAACCCGATCGCTTTTTCGATCGGTAGTCTTGAAGTACATTGGTATGGATTAATCTTAGGCTTCGGAGCTTTGATGGGGCTGGTGTTTGCCATATGGGAAGGGAAACGATTCAAAATTCCACAGGAGTTCTTCATGGACTTGCTGCTATTGGGAGTTCCTTCGGCCATCATCGCGGCACGGATCTACTTTGTAGCCTTTATGTGGGATGACTATAAGAACAACCTGCTCGATATTTTTAAAATATGGAATGGCGGTATCGCTATATATGGCGCCCTCATCGGTGCGATTATTTGTGCGGTCATCTTTACGCGTCGACGGGGTTACAACTTCTGGCGAATCGCCGATATATGTGCGCCATCGCTCCTTATTGGCCAATTGATCGGCCGATGGGGCAACTTTGTCAATCAGGAGGCGTATGGCGGTCCGACAACCGAGGGCTTCTTGAGCGACTATTTGCATTTACCTTCATTTATTGTGAATCAAATGAATGTTCAAGGTACCTTCCATCACCCTACCTTCTTGTATGAATCTCTATGGAATCTCGTAGGGCTGGTTATCCTGATCATTTTGCGGAGACAGAAGTTTTTGCGGGCAGGGGAATTATTCTTCTCCTATTTCATCTGGTATTCGATCGGCCGCTTCTTTATCGAAGCGCTTAGAACGGACAGCCTGGCTTTCCAAGGCGCAGACTGGCTTGCTTCCTTCGTGAATGGATTGTGGACGCCTATGACTTGGATGGGCTTCGAACAGGGCTATCTGGCTCCGTCTTACGGGAATGTCCGAATATCGCAATTGTTGGCTATTCTTTTCGTAGTTGTAGCTGTAGCCATGATCATCATCCGCCGCAGAACCGTAAGGGATCTGCCGCGGTACTGCGACCCGATCGTTTCAACGCGGGTAAAAGAGGTGGAGAGCCTGACTTCCGCCCCTGTACAGGAGTCCCAGACTGCACATTCTAGTGAGGCATCCGCTGTAAAAGGGAACGAAGTTATCACCGAGGAGACAAAGGAATCAACGGAGAAATAAAGGAGCAACCGCTGCATGATTAACACCGTATTATTTGACCTTGATGGAACTATTATCGATACGAATGAACTGATCATCTCTACGTTCATGCATGTACTGGGCAGTCATTTTCCCCAACAGCCGTATACAAGGGAACAAATCATTCCGCATATGGGAATGACGCTGGAGCAACAGATGCAAACTTTTTCGGGGAGACAGGAAGTCGCCGAGCTGGTTGCAGACTATCGTTCCTACAATGGGCTGCATCATGACGCGATGGTTCGAGAGTTTCCCCGCGTGAATGAAGTCATCAGCACGCTGCATCAACGTGGTATCAAGATGGGCGTCGTAACGACAAAAATCAGACCAACGACCCTTCGGGCACTGGAACTGTTCGGACTCAAGCAATATATGGACACGATTGTGACGGTACAGGATGTGGAGCATCCGAAGCCGCATCCCGAGCCCGTATTAACGGCGGTGAAACAGCTGGGGGCGGATCCGTCCCGAACGCTCATGGTAGGGGACAGTGCGGCTGACATTCAGTCCGCGAAGGCGGCTGGGGTGAAGGCAGCTGGAGTTGCTTGGTCGCTGAAAGGCGCAGAAGTGTTAAGTCAATATGATCCGGATTATATCCTGCAGGACATGACCGATTTATACGGTGTGCTGGGATGGGAGTCAGTGGAAAAGTGAGAAAGGTCAAACGCTATCCGGTCGAGGGCCCAAACGCGTTATGGCAGCTCTATCGGACGGTAAGTCCGTGGAAGGGCGTCAAAAACTTTATTTTTATCCAGATCAGCAGGTATTGTCCGGTATTGTCCGTGAAAAATTGGATTTATCGAAGAATCCTTGGCATGAGAGTAGGGGAGCATACGGCCTTTGGCCTGATGGTCATGGTCGATGTATTTTATCCTGAGCTCATCACGATCGGCCGGAACTCGGTCATCGGATATAACACGACCATTCTGGCGCATGAGTATTTGATTAAAGAGTATCGGCTCGGCGAAGTGCGGATTGGCGATGAGGTATTGATCGGCGCCAATTCGACCATTCTGCCTGGAGTCACTATAGGTGATGGGGCTGTAGTGGCCGCCGGCTCGGTAGTGCATAAGGATGTAGCCGCAGGAACCTTCGTCGGGGGAAACCCGCTGCGGGTGCTGGAACGGAAAAACCCGGAGGGAGCCATTAACGGACCCGTTGAGACGGCGAAGACGTTTGACGGGGAGTAACGGGCAAAGATGTTTTGACTATTAGAAATAAGAGAGGCCTATGCGCATTGCGCATAGGCCTTTTTGAACGTCAGGTAAAAAATGTAGCAACTTACTTTCAGCATCGATTCAGCGCAAATTCAGTTTATGGGAGTAACCTATGAATCGTGGATATTGGTTACTGCGATGACTGGAATAGATAATGTAGTTCCCTAATTTTCCTGAATTAGGTATGATGGGATTAGAATTGGGATTGCGGTTTTAGGACATTTCAATATTTTCACAGCTTCATTTCAGCAGGATATAGGGTAACTAAATGGTATTAACTTACGTCTTGTTACATCGCAGAGGTAGTTAGCATCAGAGAGCCTATGAATACTGGGAGTTGATGACGTGAAGTCGAAGGTCAAGGAAAGATTGCCCCAGCTGGATCTGTTTCGGGCATTCGCCATATTTTGCGTGATTCAAGTGCATGCCTCTTCATTTGCGGCCGGGTGGCAAGCCTTGGATTCGTCCGCTTTTTACTTTTACAATTGGATGAACATCTTTTTTAGAATTGGGACAAGTTCGTTCATCTTTCTGAGCAGTTTCGTTTTGTTCTACAACTATTATGATAAGCCGGTAAGTAAGAGCCTGATCGGTCGGTTCTATAAAAAAAGACTAACCTACATTATCCTGCCTTATTTGCTCGTATCCTTCTGTTATTTTCTTGTGGCAGTCTGGATCCAAAGGGATTTCCTCGATCATTCGGTCACGGAACTGCTTCAACTGCTGGGGATCAAGCTATTGACGGGCAGTGCATATACACATTTATATTTTATTTTTATTAACATTCAATTTTACATTCTGTTTCCGCTGCTGCTTTGGTTAATTCAGTCTCTGGGCAAGAGCAGGGTAGCTGTCGCATGGGTTCTTCCCGCAGGACTGGCGATTCAATGGGCCTTTTTCTTCTGGAATAAATATCAGTTGGAGCTTCCCAACAAAGGGAGTTATGCTCCTTCGTATATGTCCTTTTACATGCTGGGTGCCGTGCTGGCGATTTACTTCGATAAAATCAAAGGTTGGCTGACCACGGGGGGGAAACAAGCTACCAGGCTTCAAAAGGTATTCACCTTATCGCTTTGGGGGAGCTGGCTGATCATGGCGTTTGTCGACGTGCAGCTGTACTATGGATTCCGAAAAAAACTATATTTGCCGGATACGACTACGTTTGAGCTTGTATGGAACATCCATTTGCTGCTCTCTGCGGTCGTACTGTTAAAAGGAGCCTTTCTGCTTTACCGTAAGGGCTCGGCTTTCTGGGTGAAGGCGATGACCCGCTTGGGCCAGCTATCCTTCGCCATCTATCTGTTCCATCCGTTTGTCCTGCTGATCTACCGGAAATTCCGCAATCGTTTGGCGGGAGAGGATTTTTCGCTGGCTTATTTTTTCTTTATCATCGGCGGTTCGGTTTGCGCCTTGGTTCTGTCATGGGTGTTTGTGCAGTTCTGTTTCAAACGGCTTCCCTTCGCTTCCTGGTTCCTTGGAAATGTGCCGGATTCATTAAAGAAGAAGAAAAAGAAGATGTTGCCGGGGCAAGAAGACCACAGTTCCACCCCTACTGTAAATGTAAATATGTAAGGAGCGAAGCCGGCTTGGAAACAAGCCGGTTTTTGTGTGCGGGAAAAAGAATGGGGGCGGCCATGACATTCTATAATTTTCCTAATATACTAGGAGTACAGTTCGTTCCGGCACCGCCGGGACAAGCCTAAGCAGGCGTTGACGGTTCTGGAGCAAGTATGATAAGATATGCCATATTCTTTAATTTGGTAGTATGGTAGCACTTTAATATGATAAAGAAAACTTCGATATGAAAAAGTAACTCTATGTGGTGAGGTGAGCGTTTTGTCGAAACCGAAGGGCTTTGAAAAACCAGCCGGCGTTCGCGATTATCTGCCGTATGCGGCCGAGAAGCTGCGGGCGATCGAGCGCAGTGTGCTGGATTGCATGTCCGGCTGGGGCTATCGTCAAATCCTGACGCCGACGATGGAATATTACGATACGGTAGGCATGGCCAGCTCGACGTCGGACCGTAAGCTGTTTAAACTGCTCAACAATCGGGGAACTACGATGGTTCTCCGTTCGGATATGACGGCCCCGATCGCTCGGGTCGTTGCATCGATGCTGAAGGAGGAGCCTCTTCCGCTGCGGTTGTCTTATCACGCTAACGTGTTTCGCGCGATTGAAGAGGAAGCGGGCAAAGAGGCCGAGTTTTTTCAAACCGGCGTAGAGCTTGTTGGTGACGACTCCCCGGAGGCGGATGCGGAAGTGGTGGCCCTTGCGGTAGCTTCCCTGAAAGCGGCCGGAGTTACGTCCTTCAAGATTGCGCTGGGTCATGTCGGATTCCTGAACGGGCTGCTGGAAGACGCGGTACCCGGGCAGGAGGAGATCCGGGAAACGCTGAAGGAAGGGCTGCTTCACCGGGACTATGTTGGTTACCGCGAGACTTTGGCGGGCCTGTCCTTGTCGGAGGAACAGCGCGAAGAGCTGGAAGGCATCCTTCGGCTGCGCGGCGGGAAAGAGATTTGCCGCCAGGCGCTCGAGCTCAGCGGGAATCCACTGGCGCAGCATGCGGTTCAGCATCTGAGCGAGGTCTGGGACACATTGGAGGATTACGGCGTGGCACAGCACGTGATGATCGATCTGACGATGATCGGCGATTTCTCGTACTATACGGGCATGACGTTCGAAGGATATGCCGCCGAGCTGGGCTTCCCGGTATGCAGCGGCGGACGCTACGACAACCTGCTGCAGCAGTTTGGGCGTCCGGCACCGGCAACGGGCTTCTCGCTTAAGACCAACCGGATTCTTGACGGAGTGGATGGTATCAAGCCGGAGCGGGAGCTGCCGGTGCTGATGCAGTATGATGCGGCGAACCGCAAGCTGGCGTTTGACGAAGCTGCGCAGCTGCGCGGTGAAGGACGCAGCGTAGTGATGCGCCATGTCGAAGGGCCGGAGAATGTGCTAAGCGATACGATTGCCAGGGAAGTCCGGACGGGGCCGCTGGGCCCGGCATACGGCGAGATCCGGACTTATACGAGCTTTTAGGGAGGACGGAAAGATGTTGATCATCTTTGCGATGAAGCTGTCTTCTCCGCAGCAAATTAACCGGAAAAACTACAGTTAATTTGCTGGACACGAGCAGTTAAGGATAAATAACTGGAAAAAATACAGTTATTTCATGGATTCTCGAGAGTTTGATCGGTTATTTGGGGTATTAACTGTAGATTTTCCATCTAATCGTTAAAATTGGCTGCTTAGAGAGAATTTAGCTGCAGATTTTCCAGTTAATTGTGATGGGGACCAATAGTTGAGAGTAGTAGCCCGCCTACAATGGAGTGTTGGTTGGAATAGCTGATGCTAGTGAGGCAAATGAGGCGAATGGACATTAATTGTAATACTGTGGTCGAAAGGAGGCTGATCTGTCTTGGGCGAAATTATAAAGGTTGCTATGCCTAAAGGGCGTATTTATAAAAAAGCGTCGGCCTTGTTCCGCGAGGCGGGGATTCAAATTCCGGATGATGTGGATGAATCCCGAAAACTGGTCATTCCGCTGCCGGAGATCGGTATGGAGTTCATTCTGGCTAAGCCGGTCGACGTGCCTACATATGTGGAATACGGAGTAGCTGACATCGGGATCGTTGGTAAAGACGTGCTGATGGAAGAGAATCGGGACGTATACGAACTGCTGGACCTCGGGATTGCCCGTTGCCGGATGTCCGTTATTGCGCTGCCGGATTGGAAGCCGGGGATTCACCAGCGTGTGGCGACGAAGTATCCGAATGTCGCATCTCAGTATTTTCGCGAGCATGGGCAGCAGGTGGAGGTCATTAAGCTGAACGGCTCCATCGAGCTGGCGCCGCTGATCGGTCTGGCGGACCGGATCGTCGATATGGTCGAAACGGGTCAGACGCTTCGCGAGAATGGATTGGTGGAGCTCGAAAGTATCTTTGAAATTACAAGCCGGCTGGTGGCCAACCGCGTCAGCTATCGGATGAAAAATGCGGAGATTCAAGCGGTATGCGATGCACTCGAAAAGGCCATTGCAGCGAAAAGCGAAGTGTAAGTAGGGGAGTTTGCCGCTAAGGAGCAAGCAGGAAACATAAACAAGATACAAGTAAAGAAGATATAAGGAAGTTCAAAGATAAGGAATGACGGAAGCCGGGGAGGGCTGCGGGATGAAAATCGTAAAGGCACAGGAATTTGATCTGCGGCGGGAGGTCGAATACGGATCGGCGGAGCAAAATGAAGCGGTCCGGACCATCGTCTTGGATGTGAAAAATGAAGGAGATGCCGCTCTGCTGCGGTATACGGAGAAGTTCGACGGCGTGAAGCTGGAAACGGCCGGACTGCGGGTGACGCAGGAGGAGCTGCAGGCGGCGTACAGCCAGGTGGAGCCATCGTTTGTCGAGGCTATTTCGGCGGCTGCGGCGAATATACGATCTTTTCATACGAGACAGAAGCGCAACTCCTGGATGGATTTGCAGCCGGACGGCACTCTTCTCGGTCAAATCATCCGCCCGCTCAAGCGGGTGGGCGTGTATGTGCCGGGCGGCAAAGCATCGTACCCTTCCTCGGTGCTGATGAACGTCATTCCGGCACAAGTTGCCGGCGTGCGGGAGATCGTGATGGTCACGCCGCCGGCCACCGGCGGGAAAGCGGGTATCGACCCGTATATCCTCGTCGCGGCGGCCGAAGCCGGCGTGCACGAAATTTACCGGGTCGGGGGAGCGCAGGCCATAGCTGCGCTGGCCTATGGCACAGATACGATTGCGCCGGTCGATAAGATCTGCGGACCGGGCAACATTTACGTCGCGCTGGCGAAGCGCGAAGTGTACGGCGTGGTCGACATCGACAGCATCGCCGGGCCGAGCGAGATCGCCGTGCTGGCGGACGACAGCGCCGATCCGGCCTACGTGGCGGCGGACCTGCTGTCGCAGGCCGAGCATGACGAGATGGCCTCAGCGATCCTTGTGACGCCGTCCGAGGCTTTTGCCAAGGCATGTCAGGCGGAGGTGGAGCGCCAACTGGCGGAGTTGCCGCGCCGGGACATCGCCGGAGCGTCGGTTCGGGATTACGGCGCAGTCATTCTCGTCGATTCCGTGGAAGAGGGAATCGACGTTATCAATAAGCTGGCGCCGGAGCATTTTGAGCTCATCGTAGAGGAGCCGATGGCTTATCTCGGCTTGATCGAGAACGCCGGAGCTATATTCCTTGGACCATATAGCTCGGAGCCGGTGGGCGATTATTTTGCCGGACCGAACCATATTATTCCGACCAACGGCACGGCGCGGTTCTCGTCGCCGGTCGATGTGGACGATTTTATTAAAAAATCGAGTCTGATTTATTACAGCAAGGAAGCGCTGCTGCAAAACGGCGCGACGATCATGGAGCTGGCTCGTCGGGAAGGCCTGGAAGGCCATGCCCGGGCGATCGAGATCCGGCTGCTTAAAGAAGGAAAGGCGGGGGCGAACAATGACAACCAATAATTCGGAAGCGCGGGAACGCCGCGCGGAGATCAGCCGTAAAACGAACGAAACGGACATCAACCTGCAATTTGCGGTCGATGGCACCGGTCAATCGGAGCTGGAGACGGATGTGCCGTTTTTGAACCATATGCTGGATTTATTTACGAAGCACGGGCATTTTGATCTCTCGGTGCAGGCGCACGGGGATATCGATATCGATGATCATCACACGGTTGAGGATATCGGCATCTGTTTGGGGCAATGTCTCCGTGAGGCGCTCGGCGACAAGCGGGGCATCAAGCGTTACGCCAGCGTATTCATCCCGATGGATGAGGCGCTTGCGCAGGTCGTCATCGACGTCAGCAACCGGCCGCACTTTGAATATCGCGCGGAGTATCCGTCCGACCGGGTCGGCAGCTTCGACGTTCAACTCGTACACGAGTTCCTTTGGAAGCTGGCGCTCGAGGCACGGATCACACTGCACGTGATCGTGCATTACGGTCAGAACACGCACCACATGATCGAGGCCGTGTTCAAGGCGCTCGGCCGTGCTATCGATGAGGCGACGAGCCTGGATCCTCGCGTGACGGGCGTGCCGTCGACGAAGGGAGTGCTGTAGGTGACGATCGCAATTGTCGACTACGGCATGGGAAATTTGCACAGCGTCAGCAAGGCTGTCGAGCGGCTCGGCTACGAGGGGCTCGTCACCGGTGACGCTGATGCGATCTTGGGCGCCGACGGCGTGCTGCTGCCCGGCGTAGGCGCCTTCGGCGACGCGATGGAGCATCTCCGCGCGTCGGGGCTGGACGCCGTGGTGCGCCAGGCGGCCGCGGCGGGAGTGCCGCTGCTCGGCATTTGCCTCGGCATGCAGTTGCTCTTCAGCGAGAGCGAAGAGCATGGGCGGAACGAGGGGCTCGGCATTTTGCCGGGCAAGGCGGTGCGCTTTGCAGGAGGCAGCGCGGTAAGCGGCAGTGCCGATGCGGGCACCAGCGCTAGCGGCGATCATGGCGCCGCAGCGAGTGCCGGTGGCCCCATGGGCGGCCTGAAGGTGCCGCATATGGGCTGGAACCGGCTGGCGTTCCTGCAGCCGGATAGCCCGCTCCTGGCGGGCCTTGAGGAAGGACATGTATACTTCGTCCATTCCTATCACGTGCTGCCGGAGCGCCGGGAAGATCTGCTGGCCGTTACGGACTACGGCCATCCGGTTACGGCCATCGTGGGCCGCGGGAACGTATATGGCATGCAGTTCCATCCGGAAAAGAGCGGCGAGCTCGGCATGGCGCTGCTTCGCAACTTCCTGTCGCTGGCTGAGCGGAAATAGGTAACTAGACTACTATTTGAGTAAATGGCAAGTGGCGGAGGGTGGATCCCCTTGTTGGAGAATATCCAACGAAAAGGGTCCAAGTAGGCAGAGTGGGCTGATTCATTGGAGATTATCCAATGAGATGACCGAAATGTACCCGAATCGGGCTCGACAAGGCCAAAATGATTGGAGAATATCCAACCAGGCCACCAGCGTTGAGTGTTACAACGCAATTTCGTTGGAATTTTTCCAATGAAGGGAACTCCGCGACAAACTTTATATATAAAAGAACGGGAGGAAGAAACATGTCTTCATTCGTGATATACCCGGCGATCGACATCCGGGGAGGGAAATGTGTACGGCTTGTCCAGGGGGACTATGCCCGTGAGACGGTATACAATGAGAATCCGGTGGAAGTCGCCCGCTCTTGGGAAGCGCAAGGGGGAAGCTTCATCCATCTGGTCGATTTGGACGGAGCCAAAGCCGGGCATCCGGTGAATGATGCGCTCATCGGCGAGATCGCCCGCAGCGTGCAGGTGCCGGTTCAGGTCGGCGGCGGCCTGCGGACGCTGGCCGATGTAGAACGGCTGCTTGGCCTCGGCGTCAGCCGGGTCATTATCGGCACCGCGGCGATTGAAGACCGCGCCTTTACAGAGGCTGTGCTCGGTACCTACGGCGACAAGGTCGCCATCGGCATTGACGCGCGTAACGGATACGTGGCGACGCGCGGCTGGCTGGAGACCTCCGAGGTCCAAGCTGAAGTGTTGGCCAAAGAGCTTGCCTCCAAAGGGGCGGAGACTTTTATTTTCACCGATATCTCCCGGGACGGGATGATGCAAGGACCGAACGTGGAAGCCATTCGTTCGCTCGCTCAGGCTTCGGGACGCAAGGTGATTGCTTCCGGCGGAGTAACCGTGCAGGACGATCTTCTGAAACTGGCCGCTTACGCCGATCAAGGTATCGGCGGGGCCATTGTCGGCAAGGCGCTTTACACCGGCAATATTGACCTAGCGGCGGCGCTCGAAGCCATTTCATCGGCAGTGAAATAGAGAAGGGGAGTTGAGAGGACGATGCTGGCAAAACGAATCATTCCATGCCTGGACGTGAAGGACGGCAGGGTTGTGAAAGGCGTCAATTTCGTTAATCTCCGCGATGCCGGAGACCCGGTCGAATTGGCCGCGCTGTATGATCGCGAAGGGGCGGACGAGATTGTATTCCTCGATATTTCGGCTTCGAATGAAGGCCGGGCTACGATGATCGAAGTCGTCCGGCAGACTGCCGGAGAAATTGCGATTCCCTTCACGGTCGGGGGCGGGATCTCGCAAGTCGACGATATGAAACGCATTTTGCGGGCCGGGGCCGACAAAATCGGCATCAACACGGCGGCCGTCCTGAACCCTCAGCTGATCTCCGACGGAGCGCGCCGTTTTGGCTCCCAATGCATCGTTGTGGCGGTGGATGCCAAGTTCAATCCGGCGTGGGGGGAATGGGAAGTCTATACGCATGGCGGTCGCAAGGCATCCGGAATTAAAGCCCTGGATTGGGTCAAAGAAGCCGAGTCGCGGGGTGCGGGCGAGATTTTGCTGACGAGCATGGATGCCGATGGCACCAAGGACGGATTCGATCTGCCGCTTACGAGTGCGGTAAGCCGCTCGATAGGGATTCCGGTCATCGCTTCCGGAGGCGCTGGCAAGGCGGATGATTTTTATGAAGTATTCACGGAAGGACAGGCGGACGCTGCGCTGGCGGCGACGATTTTTCATTATAAAGAAATAGCAGTACCGGATTTAAAGAAGGACCTGAAGTCCAGAGGGGTGGAAATACGATGACACAAAACCAATCGCTGCAGCTTTCCCTGCCGCTGGAGGCGCTTGTGCAGGAGATCAAATGGGATGCGCACGGACTGGTTCCGGCCATCGTTCAGGATGCGTCCAGCAAAGAAGTGCTAATGCTCGCCTACATGAACCGGGAATCTTTAGGCAAATCGGTGGAAACCGGCCAAACCTGGTTCTGGAGCCGTTCCCGTTCCGAATTGTGGAATAAGGGCGCGACATCGGGCAACACCCAGCAAATTCGTGCGCTCCGCTATGATTGCGATGGGGATACGCTGCTTGTGGAAGTGGACCGTCAAGGACCGGCCTGCCATACCGGAGAGGATACGTGTTTCTTCCGTACGGCGGCCGTTGGGGCAGGCGACGCAGTACCCGGAGCATCTACCGGTTGGACTGAATTCGTTCCCGAAAATCAGGTTGTGCAAAGCACGGATCTTGGCAGCCGATTTGCGGTCCTGGACGAATTGGAGCGTCTGATCGCCGAACGTTACGCGGAACGACCGGAAGGCGCGTATACCACGTATTTGTTCGAGAAAGGCATCGATAAAATTTTGAAAAAAGTAGGCGAAGAGACCGCCGAATCCATCATCGCCGCCAAGAACGGGGATAACGACGAGCTGCGATACGAGGTTAGCGACTTGATCTATCATCTGTTGGTGCTGCTACGCGAGCGCAACTTACCGCTCGATGACATCATGCGCGAACTGGAGCGGCGTCATGAACGGCCGCGCCGCGACTAAGGCGGGGTGATCCAGGATGCTGATCGATTATCATACCCATCACGCCCGTTGCGGGCATGCCGTTGGTTCGTTGGAACAGTACGTACAGCGCGGTATTGAGATCGGTTTGACTCAAATCGGGCTGTCCGATCATATGCCGCTGCTGCATGTAGATCCGGCAACATATTATCCGGAAATGGCCATGCCGATGGAAGAATTGCCGCGTTATGTGGAAGAGGCGTTTGCCCTCAAGGAAAAGTACCGCGGTCAGATCGACGTCCGGGTAGGCTTAGAGGGAGATTACATCGAAGGCTGGGAAGAGCAGATCAGTTCCATTATCCGGGAGTATCCTTGGGATTATGTGATTGGATCGGTTCATTTTCTCGGCGAGTGGGATATTTCGGACTTCCGGCAGGTGCATAACTGGGAGGGCCAGGACGTGTTTGCCGTGTATGAACGGTATTATGATGCGGTTGCCAAGGCGGCACGGACCGGGTTGTACGACATCATGGGCCACCTCGATGTAATTAAGCGCTTCGGAAACCGGCCGGACCCGGGAAGAGAAGAGGAAACCATCGAGTTGGAGCGGCGAGCGCTTAGCGCGGTCAAAGCGGCCGGCATAGCGATGGAGCTGAATGCCTCCGGGCTGTCCAAGCCTGTGGCGGAAATGTTCCCGAGCCGCCGGATTCTGGAGACTGCCGTACAAATGGGCATTCCGCTTACGGTCGGTTCAGACGCGCATGATCCGCTCAAGCTGAGCGAGCACCTGGACAAGGCGCGGACTTTGTTGTATGAGCTCGGCGTGCGCGAATTGGCCACGTTCGAGGGACGGCGTAGAACGATGATTCCGCTTCTTTTAACGGAATAACGGTTACTGAGTAAATCTTAAGACGGTCTTGGGACCGTCTTTTTTGTTTTGGTCGTCTCACATTCAATATCCATCCGATTCGACAATTCTCTCCCTTTCCTTTTGCTGGTGGAAATTCCTCCGGAATGTGCGATTTTCCGTAAGTATTTCCCGTGGGAGGACAGCTTTCACTATGGTATACTGTGAGATGGAGAATAAGACTTGAGAGTAAGAAAAGGGAGGTGCCTTGTTTGAAAGAGAAAAGGGAACCCGAAGAGAAACGGGGAAACGTACTGCCGATCTCTATGGATGCGGGCTTTTTCTTTGAGCGGGCTGTCTCTTCATTGGACCGTTACCACTACGACAAGGCATTAAAATATTTTCGCAAAGCGGTGGAGTATGAACCGAACAATCCGGTAAACCATTGCAATATGGCGGGGATTTTGTCGGAAATGGGGGACTACGAGGCGTCCAACGCCGCGTTATCCGTCGTTCTGAAGGAGATCGACCCGAATATGACGGAATGTTATTTCTATATGGCAAATAACTATGCGAACATGGATAATTTCGAGGCTGCCGAAGAGGCGCTTGTAACGTATTTGGAAGAGGATGCTAACGGCCAGTTCCTGACGGAGGCGGAGGAAATGATGGACCTGCTCCAATACGAGCTGGATCGTCCGACGAAGCTGAAGAGCATCAAATCAATGGAAGGCGTAGTCGAGCACGACCGGGCCCGTGAATTGCTGGAAGAAGGCAAGTTTACGCAAGCCGTGGCGATCCTGGAAGAAATCGTGGAGAAGCGCCCGGATTTCCATGCGGCCCACAACAATTTGGCGCTTGGCTATTACTATCTTGGCCTGTTCGACAAAGCCATGGATACGATCGGAGAGGTACTGAAGAAAGAGCCGGGCAATCTGCATGGGCTGTGCAATTTGGCTATATTTTATCAGCATGCGGGCAATAGCGCTGCACTGCTGGAGCTTTCGGGCCGGTTGCGCAAAATCATTCCTTTCCACCAGGAGCATGTGTTTAAGTTAGCAACAACGATGGGGATTCTGGGCGAGCATGAAGCGGCCTTCGGACATTTTAGCCGGCTGCTTCGAAATGGAGAGATGGACCAGGACCCTTCGTTGTATCATTATGCCGCGGTAGCGGCCTATCATACGCAGCGTATGAGCGCTGCCAAGACATTGTGGCGCAAGGTTAAGAGGCTGGATCCTGGCAGCGGAGTAGCGGACTTTTATTTGCAGGGCCTGGAAGAACGGGAGACGACCGGGGCTCAAATTTCCCGCTCTATGACGGTTAGCTATCATTATCATCTTCCATTTGAAGAGCAGTTCAAGCATTGGGAAACGTCCCAAGACAATCTGGCTTCCGAAATTAGCGGGAATCCGTTGGTACGCTCGTCCTTTTTCTGGGCGCTGCGCCACGGGGACGCAAAGACGAAGCTGCAGGTCATCCAGGCATTCGGCCTGATTGCCGACCTGGAAGTGGAGGAAGCGCTGAAGGCTTTTCTGCTGGAACCTGAAGAAGATCAGTATTTAAAAGATATCGCCTTGTTCGTCCTTCGTAACCTGGGCGTTAATCACCCGTTGCCCGTCTGCTTCGGCGAAAAAACCACGCTGGTAGATCCCAGCCGGGTCGCATCTGGTTTACCGGTCTGGAAGACCGAGTGGCAGGCGGTCGTCGATTTGGCGTTGAAGCAGATGAAGCGGAGCTTTGACCTTCAGCAGCAGCATGATCTTGAAACCTTATGGGCGGAATTTCTCACCCTATTATATCCGGAGACTCCCGAAATTACGCATATCGAAGGATGGGCCGCCGCGCTGGAATATTTGACGGCCAAAATCCACCGTCGTCCTGTCACTTACGAAGCTGTGGCGGAGCGCTATGGGATTTCGGCATCCACGGCCCGCCGGTATACCCGACGGATCGATGAAGTATGCGGAGTGAAGGAGAAGATGGAAACCATCTTTCCTTCCGTCCAATAGCTGTACAAAAACGGGTAAAGCAAGTCCAACTTGGGTAAAACTTAGTATAAGTAGATATTCAAAAAGTCGACTTTTCAGCACCGAGAAGGTTGGATGAAGGAGGGACTGAGGAGCGGAGCGTAGGCAAAACCTACGTGAGTACCGGAAGGCCCTTCTGAATTCAAGACTCGACGCCGGGTATGCAACCTGGGCTACTTCGTGATCAAAAGGTGACTTATTGAACAACCTCTATAAGAATGAGTTTCAATAAGTCAGGCTTTAGAGGCCTGGCTTTTGAATATCTTTTATGTTGAGAATTACATATTTCAAGGAGGAGGCGCCATGTATAAATCAATTGTAATCGGAACCGGTCCCGCAGGTTTGACGGCGGCCATTTATCTGGCCCGTGCGAATTTGAACCCGCTTGTCATTGAAGGAGTTCAGCCGGGCGGGCAGTTGACGACGACGACCGAAGTGGAGAATTTCCCTGGATTCCCCGAGGGCATCCAAGGACCTGAGCTAATGGACAATATGCGTAAACAAGCCGAACGTTTTGGTGCCGAGTTTCGCAGCGGTTGGGTGGAGCAAGTGAATTTTACCGATCGTCCGTTTAAAGTGAAGGTAGAAGGCGGAGAAGAACTGGAAGCGGAGAGCATCATTTTGTCGACCGGAGCTTCGGCGAGATATCTCGGGATTCCGGGCGAGCAGGAAAACGTAGGTCGCGGGGTCAGCACTTGTGCAACTTGCGACGGATTCTTTTTCCGCGGCAAAAAGATTGTCGTGGTCGGAGGCGGCGACTCCGCTATGGAGGAAGCTAGCTTCCTGACGCGATTCGGTTCCAGTGTGACGGTGGTACACCGGCGTGATGAGCTGCGGGCCTCCAAGATTATGCAGGACCGGGCCAAGAACAACGAGAAAGTGAAATGGGCGCTGAACCGGACTCCGTTATCGGTTGAAACGGATGAGACCGGCATAGTGAAAGGCTTGAAAGTACGGAATAATGAAACCAATCAGGAGGAACTCGTGGAGGCTGACGGCGTCTTTGTGGCGATCGGGCACACGCCGAACACGAAGTTTCTGGGTGACGCGATTACTACCGACGATCACGGCTACATTGTCGTGAAGCCGGGTACGACGGAGACGAATATCCCGGGCGTATTCGCCTGCGGAGATGTACAGGATACGCGCTACCGTCAGGCAATCACCGCTGCCGGGTCGGGCTGCATGGCCGCGATGGACTGCGAGAAATACCTCGAAGGCAGCATGGTACATGACTGGAGCGAGACCCTGAACCCGTAAGACAGCATAAATGAGAAGCCTTTCCCTAATCCGCCCGGCCTGACCGGGCCGGACTATGGGAAAGGCTTTTTGAGATGCCGGAGTAGACTATCTGTAAGCTAGAAGTGTAAATTTTGGTATCAACGGCTGATCAGTCGTATATCCTATGTATATACACTTTGGGAGGAATGAGTTATAATTGGCTCATTAGAAAGGAAAGGATGCGACAGTGATGACTACGGCAACGCTCAGCAAGTGGGGAAATAGTACAGCTATTCGTATTCCGAATCAATTACTGAAACGGCTCAATCTGGAAGAGGGCACTGAAGTTGAGATTATTGTGACACCAGAAAATGACTTGTTACTTCGTCCTGTCGATAAACCGCAAGAATCGAATGAGGAGCTGCGAGCTCATTTGCAGAGTCTGCTTTCAAAGATTAAGCCGGGTGCTCGTCATGAGGAGATCGATCTCGGTGTTGAAGGGGATGAGTTAATTTGACCCATCCGCGGCGCGGAGATTTGGTGTGGCTCGATTTTGATCCGCAAGCGGGTCATGAACACGCTGGTCGGAGACCGGCAATTGTGTTGTCCGAGGCCGACTTTAATGAATTGACCGGTTTTGCAGTCGTGTGTCCGATTACGAGTCAGATAAAAGACTATCCATTCGAGGTTGTTTTGCCGGAGGGACTACCGTTTTCCGGGGTAGCTCTTACGGATCAATTCAAAAGTTTGGACGTGAGAAAGCGGCGAATCCATATCGCAGGACATATTAGTCCGGAGTCAGAATTTATGAGAGCCGTCCTTCGCAATGCGCGATCTATTTTGGCATAGAGCAAAGCGCCGTTTAACCTTGGAAGCAGGGTTAAACGGCGCTTATTTATTTTGACAATATCTCAAATCCAACCCTTCTCTTCAGCAAGACGAACGGCTTCGATCCGGCTCTTCACCTCAAGCTTATTCAAAATCTCGGAAATATAATTGCGAACCGTCCCGTAGGACAAATGCAGGCTTGAGGCGATTTCGCCGGCGCTATTTCCATCTGCTGCAAGCCTTAGGATATCCTGTTCTCTCGCGGTAAGGGGGTTTTCCTCCCGCATGCTGCCGAAAACCAACTCGGGCGATACTTCCAGATGTCCGGCCATGACGCGGCGAATCGCTTCGGCCAGCTCATCGCTGGACTCGTCCTTGAGCAGGTAGCCTTGAATGCCTGCCTTGGCGGCTCTTTCAAAGTAACCCGGTCTGGCGAAGGTAGTCAAAATAATCACTTTGCACGGAGACCCTTGCACCTTCAGTTTATCTGCGACATCGAGCCCGCTCAGCCGGGGCATTTCGATATCCATCAGGCAGACATCGGGCTGGAGCCGCTCAATCAGGTCGAGCGCTTCAACCCCGTCCGCCGCTTGTCCGATGACTTCGAGATCATCTTCGAGATCCAGCAGAGAGGCGAGCGCGCCTCGCAGGAGGCGTTGGTCTTCCGCGATGACAATGCGAATCACGCCGATACACCTTCTTTCTGTTCTTTAACGATTAAGGGGACGGTTACCAGAAGCCGCAAACCGTTTTTCTCCCCGGAAGATAAAGACAAGGAACCATCAATTAGGGAAAGACGTTCGGCCATTCCTTTGAGCCCGTTACCGGGATCAACCTTGGCGGCAGCGGCAATCGTATCTCCCGTTTCGAGTACGTTTCCGTTGTCCTCCACCGACACTTTAACGACCGCATCGGTTGTGCTGATCGTGATGAAGCAGCGGCTTGCCTCGCTGTGCTTTACGATATTGGTGACAGCCTCTTTGATGCAAAGGCTGAGGATGTTTTGCGTCAGGTCGGATACACTTTCCAAAGCAGCATCCCCTTCAATGTCCAGAGAAATGTCGGCGGCCCGGAGGATTTCCCCGGCCTCCGCCAGACCTTCCGCCACACTTACGGCCCGCATATCGGAGACGAGCTCCCGCACTTGGCGAAGCGCGGCCCGGGAGGTCCGCTGGATCTCCCCGGCTTCCGTTTGGGCACGCTCCGGATCTTTAAGTACCAGCTTTTCTACGAGCTGGCTTTTTAAAGTGATCAACGAAAGGGTATGCCCCAAGGTGTCATGCAAATCCCTCGCGATGCGCATGCGCTCTTCCCGTTTGACCAACTCTTTGATCTGCTGATTCGCCAGATCCAGCTCCTTTTCGAGGTTCTGTCTGCGGACCATAGAGCGGATCCCGAAAGGGGACGCAAGCATAATGGCAAAGAAGGGCAGTGTAAAGACGAAATCATTTAGAGATATACTTGCTACTGCTAGCGATAGGGGCACAAGCTCGACCAAAGCAAAGGCGATCATGGCGATATTGAATTTGCGGTGATCGGTATACCACCCGATAAAATTGGCCGTGAAAAAGCCCATGTACAGGTTAAACGGATTGTAGAACATGCATAGCACGACGATGATCGCCATTTGCAGAGCGAGCCACAGGGAAAAGGCTTTTCCCGATACCATGTAGAGCTGACGATAGGTTACAACGAATAAGGCGATCATTGCGTAGCCGAGGATCAGCTTCAGGCCGGTCTCGTTACGGATGTTGAATATGGGCAGAGCGATATAGATCAGCCACATGAAAGGAAATAATCCGTACTTTTTTGGAAACAGCGTGAACTTTTTCCCGGTTGACATTTTGAGCTACACCACTTCCTGTTTTTTTCTGATATACGTGGATAGTATCATAAACAGAATGAGATAGCCCAGCAAAATCACAACATTACTCCAATGCGGTGCATTCCCGCGAATAATTTCCCATGCTCCATTGCCAAAATTGTAGGAAGGTAGCCATTTTCCGATGTTTTGCATGAGCTTCGGGAGGACTTCCATCGGCATCCACATGCCGCCGATAACAGCGAGAGCCATGTAAATGGCGTTGCTGACTCCACTGGCTGTGTCGACCCGTTTCATGGTGCCGACCAGCGTACCGATGGCCAGAAATGGCAAGGAGCCGATCAGAATCCACAATGCACTGTAGATCCAAATAGAGATAGGCAGCGATACGTTGTTGATCAGAACACCCGCCACAAAAATGAAGATGATTGAGAGAAGATGCATTACCGTTTGGCTGAACATTTTTCCAAAGAAATAGATGGGGCCAGGCAGCGGCGTCACCCGCATGAAAGTCGTCCAGCCCTGTGTCCGTTCCTGTACCAGACGAATGCCGAGGGTCATTATGGCAGAGCCCATTACACTGAAGGTGGTCATCGACATGAGATAATGTGCGGCCCATTCCGCCTGATTGTCCGCCCCGGTATTGACGACCCGGGTAAAGATGAAGTAGAACACGATCGGCATCAATAGAGACCAGAATACATAGTAGGGATTTCGGATTACCCGCAACAGCTCGGCTTTGCATTGTTTTAACAGCATGGACGTTTTCATAGTTATACGGCCTCCTCTTGATTTACGGTCAGTTGTTCAAAAGCCTCATCCAATCGCCCTTGGTCGATCCGGATATCCCGAACCTCGAGCTTTTCCGCAAAAATGGACTCCAGCGCCAGGTCGGTATCGTCCGTATTCACGTAGATCCGTCCATCCCTGTCATAGTGATCGGTTAGCAGCGGCAAGGCTTTAAGCCGTTCGCGGAATCCCGGTCCATCTTGGCGGGGCATGAAGGAGACCGAGCGTTTCACGATCCGGGACTTGATCTCATCCGGCGTTCCGTCTGCTACCAGGGCACCTTTATGAAAAAGAAGAATCCGATCGGCGGTATCGTCAGCTTCCTGCAAATAATGGGTCGTGAAAATAATTGTTTTACCCTGTCCGGCCAGCTTCCGGACACTGTCCCAGAATCGGCGGCGGGCGGTAATATCCAGTCCGACCGTCGGCTCATCGAAGAAGAGCAGGTCGGGATTGCCCGCCATGGCGAGAGCGAAGCCGAGACTGCGCTTTTGTCCGCCGGACAGCTTTTCCGCGTATCGCTTGAGGTCGCTGTCCTGAAGCCCGGTCAGGGTTATCAGAGATTCCATATCCATCGGGTTCGGATAGTAACTGCGGATGAGGTCCAGTACCTCTCTGACCTTCAGCCGGTCCATAATGCTGACTTCCTGAAGCATCGCCCCGGTCTTGTCACGGACGGATTGGTCCTTGGGGGCTTTGCCGAACACTTTGATCTCACCTTCCGTTGGCTCAAGTAACCCGAGGATCATCGATAACGCGGTAGTTTTGCCCGCCCCGTTGGGTCCCAGAATTGCCGTAACCGAGCCTTTTTCAATTCGAAAAGAAAGGTCGTTGACCGCTTTTTTATCCTTAAACATTTTGCTGACATGCTTCATTTCTATAATGGCTTCCATAAGTTCGCCTCCGTTATTACTGATCTTATCCATAGAATACCGGAGGGATGGAACCGTCGTTAGTAAGGAGTGTCATGAAATGAGGGTGACAACTGTCATGAAATGAAGCGGGAGGAACGAAAAAAGCCGCTGCATAGGCAGCGGCGGGGCGCATTAAGCGAGCGTCAGGCCCGATGTGAGCTAGAATATTTTTATCAAAAGAACGATTACGCCAATAATGCCGACAAGGATCAGTAAATTTGAAACTTGCCTCCAAAGCCCGGGTGTTCCTTCGGATTGAAGCTTTTTTTGGTTAGTATCGTAGTTGGCTTTAAAGGCGTACGGGTCGTCAGGTTCGCGGAAAGGTTTATGGTTATCGCTAAACATGAATCAGCTCCCCTTTCGTATTCCTTGATTTCCATAATTATACCAAATGGAGTAAGAAAAGTTCCAATCCATAGAAAAACCGCCCGGGTAGCGAGCGCCCCCTTAGCTTTATAGATGCTTTGGGATGCTCCTTCCGGACGGTTTGTTTGTTTTGCAGGCGTTAAATTTCCTTGCGTCGGAAATGGATCAGTCCGACTGCGAAGAACAGGAGGAAGCTGCCGACGACGGTAATCATCAAGCTTTCGAGCGGAAGGTTAAACGCGCCGAAGTTCTCCTCCCTGGTTGGCATCATGGCAAGAACGGGCTGGGCCCACGGATAGAATGGGCCGACTTTTGCCGAATTGACGATCAGTATGTTGGGGATCGTCAGCGAGACATTCAGGGCGAGCGGAGCGGCAAAGCTCGCCCAGCTCAGGGACACGCCGAGCTGCAGCGCAACCAGCGGCAGGCAGGAAACCCAGCCGCCCAGCAGGCTGGAGGCGATTGCGGCCCAAGGGATCGGGGCCGTGAAGCCCTGGATCCAGCCGGCGGCAAGGATGCCGGCCAGGAACAGCAGCTGGCAAATGGCCAGCAGGCCAGCCACGACGGTGAACTTGGCCAGATAAACGGATGTTCGCGAGACCGGCAGGACAAGCAGTTGCTTCCAGCCGCCGCCGGTATGCTCGTACCGGCATAGGAAGGCCGGGAACAGGCCGGACATAATCGGCAGGAAGAACAAGGCATGAAGCGTGACCATGGCGCCGAGCATGACGGTCCAAGGGTTCGCATCGCTATACGACGTTTCGGTCAGCGCGCCGATCAACGTAGACAACAGGGGACTGGCCAGCAGAAGCAGCCAGATGCGCGACTTCGACATTTTCAATCTTTCCGAAGACAAAACACGGAAAAAGGAGCCCATTTATTCCACATCCTTTCGGTTGAAGTGGATCATACCCATCACCATGATAACGGCGCCGCAGATGATGCCTGCGCCGACGAACCAACTGGCATGAGGGCCGCTGTAACTGAAGGTCGGCCAATTGAGCGGGAACCATTCCGGAAGCTGCAGGGCAAACGGAGATATGATGGCTGCCGCTACCCCAAATGTCACCGGCAGAGCCTGGTTTCGGAAGGTTAGCGACAGCCACAACTGAAGCGCGAGCAAAGGCAGCGCGCCCAGATAAGGGAAGAAGCCCATCCGCAGGATGTCGCTCAGCGGAATATCAGTACCGAAACCAAGCGCCAGGCCCAGCACGATCGTAAAGATCGGCAGCAATATACAGGACGCCGTAAGCAGCAGAAAACAAAGCGTAAACTTGCCGCTGAACACGGCGGTTCTGGAAATAGGCAACGCCAGAAGTTGTTTCCAGGAACTCATTTGATGTTCCACATTAGCGACCAAAGAGCTGACCAAGGTTACGCCCAGGTAAAGCGCAATGGGAACGAAAATGACGACATTGTCGATCAGGCCGCCCCAGAGGTCCTCCGCGTACTGCTTTTTCAGGTAATCAAGCCGCAGCCCGAAATTGAGCGCCTGCATGGCGACAAGACCGATTGGGGCCAGAAAAATAAGGAACCAGATTCCTTTCCCGCGGATTTTGAGGAAGTCGGCCGACAAAGAACGTAGCATCATGGCCGGACTCCCTCCCCGATAACTTCCATAAAAATATCTTCAAGCGACTTTTTATTCTGTTCCACCCGGTAAATGTCATGGCCGTTCTCGACCAGACGCTTGACGAGTTGGGCCACCTGCGGATCTTTCATGCCCGGGAATACCAGTGTGCCCTCCTTCAAGATACCGGCAGCACCCAGGTCGCGGGCCAGCCAAAGCGCGGAATCAGGCTCGGAGACGACCAGTTCCATGTCATGCGAGGCTTGAAGCCGCAGATTCTGGATCGTATCCTGGAATACCATTTGCCCTTCCCGGATGATACCTACCCGGTTGGCCATTTGCTCAACTTCGCCCAGCAGATGGCTGGAGACAAGCACAGTAATACCATATTGGGCCGGCATGCTCTTGATCAGCTCGCGAATCTCATGAATCCCGGCGGGATCAAGACCGTTGGTAGGCTCGTCGAGAATGAGCAGATCCGGGCTTCCAAGCAGGGAGGCGGCAATGCCAAGCCGCTGCTTCATCCCGAGGGAGTAGCCTTTAACCGCCCGGCGCGACTCGCTCGTGAGCGACACGATCTCCAGCACCTCGTCGATGCGCGACTTCGGCGCGCCCAGAATGCGGCGGATCGCTTCCAGGTTGTCTACGGCGTTCAGATGGCCGTAATAGGACGGGTACTCAACGAGCGACCCGATCCGGCGGAGTATTGCGAGTTTATCCTTGCGCAGCTCGCGGCCGAAGATGCGGATAGAGCCTTCAGTGGGCTGGATCAGACCGAGCAGCATGCGGATTGTTGTCGTTTTGCCGGCTCCGTTCGGGCCGAGGAATCCGTAGATATCCCCTTTGGCTATTTCCAGATTCAAATGGTCCACCGCTGGCCGTCCACGGTATTTTTTAGTTAAATCCTTCGTTTGAATAATCATTTCATGATTCACGTAATATCACCTCGGTAATGATCATATCGTCCGAAGTTTAAAGGTGAAGGGGGCCCAAGTTTAAATTTTGTTTAAATCTTTGGTTTGATAGAGGTTGGTTTGATGGGTTTAGCAGGCCGATATCAAGTCTTTAACAAGTCTAAGTTGAGTACAGCAGGTTACTCGGAGTACTTCAGGTAATTGAGAAGTTATCTTAGAAACTGCTGAGTATACTTCAACCTCGGCCGATCCCGAGAACTCGGGTCAATCCCTTCCAACCCTCGCCACCCCCCTCCGATCCCCGCCCAGCGCTGCTAACGAACCGTACCGTACTTATTTGCTAAAAAATGGCCTCAAATCAGATCTAACGAACTCCAGCGACGCTATTGAGTAAATTTAGGCATAAATAGTAGCAGTTTGCTCGGAATAAGGTTACTGGGGTTCGTAAGAATCTTAAACTGCGGTATTTAGGCCAAATAAGGTTTACTGAGTTCGTTAGGTGCAGAGAGACGAGAGTTTTCGAGGCAAATGGCAAATTGGATATACGGTGGAAAGTTAAAACAAACTCCCAAAGTGCCATCAAACCCCACCAACCCCACGAATCTCATTTTCTAACGAACCGTACAGTACTTATTTGAGAAAAAATGGCCCCAAACCAGATCTAACGAACTCCAGCGGCGCTATTGAGTAAATTTAGGCATAGAAAGCAGTAGTTTTCTCGGAATAAGGTTACTGGGGTTCGTTAGAATCTCAAACTGCGGTATTTGGGCCAAATAAGGTTTGATGAGTTCGTTAGGCGCAGAGGGACCAGAACCAGGGAGCTCCCAGGCGAGTGGCAAAATGTTTGTCTAAAGAAACTCCAGCGGTTTTGAGTATGTTCAGCGAATGTTCAACCCAATAACCCATATGTACGGTATCGTTGCTGGCCTCCGGCGACGAACAGAAGACGGAGCTCGACTAGTTTGTGAAGAATCCTTCTAGCGTTTTGAGGGGTTATTCTGAGGTGGTTCGCCAGCTCTGCTGGTGTAAACGGGCGGAATTGCCGTCTAGCGTAACGAAGAGTCTCCGCCTCGAGCCAGGTTAAGGGAGAAGGTATGTCCGTGCTGATAAACTTTCCGATAAAGGCGAGGACCAACTGCTGGCAGCGTTTCGGTTCGTCGGTGATGGAAAGAAAAGCTATCGGGAGAAAAATCCAATCGTCCAATGCCATTAAACAGTGCCGCCAACATAAGTCTTTAAAGCGTCGTACATCGAGATCTCTTGCATGAGGTCCGTAACCTTGAATCTCGATGCCTCCCTTTGCTGCGCCACCCGGCAGGTAGGCTAGATCCACGTAACGGTAGCCGTTGTTTGCATCTCGTACTTCCCATTCCGGATATAGGTGATCGAAGTTTTTTACGGCAGGGAACCAAACCGAACGCAAGAATTCAATTGTGCCATGGCCGAGACCTTTTTCCAATATTTCGCGTCTTCTAATGTTTTGTTCCTCCTCAATAGCTGCTTGAATCCATTCCTTATAAGCTTGTTCGAACCTCAACATCGTTAATAACACCATCCTCTCATTCATTGAGTATTGGGGTAGAAAAGCAAAAAGCCGCCCTGACAACTTCGCCTCCCATCAGGGAGGGAAATATGCCAAAGCGGCGTGTGCTTCACGACCGGACCAATGAATATCTACAGTATAACCTAAATGGGTGATAACTCAATTCTTTTGAACGGGATAAATGTACACCCTCGTCCCGCCCTCAACGGAAGACTCCGTCTCCCGCACCAGCTCCATTTCCCGCAGCAGCAGATCGACGATTTGCAGGCCGAGCCCGGCACCCTTGGCAGGGGAAAGGGAGCCAAGTCCTGGGCCGCGATCGGCGATGACCAGCGCCGTTTTCCGGTGGCGCTGTTCGATCGAGATGCCGACATAACCGCCGGATCCCGCATGACGGACCAGATTCTGGAACAGGTTATCCAGTACGCGGCGGAAACCCTGCTCATCTATGTGCCAAATCAAGGGATCCTCCGGCAGATCGATATCGGCCTCGATTCCCGCTTTTTCCCACAGCGGGTACCAAGCGGCGGCGCTCACCCGCACGACGCGAAGCATGTCCCGATCCTCCAGATTCATAGCATAGCGTCCGCTGGCGAGCAGATTGTAGGATAGGAGATGATCGATGAGACCGCTCAGGTCATTAATCTTGGTCTCCATCAGCGCCAAGGCTTGTTGACCCTGATCCGACAATGGCTCTTTACGGAAGGAATAGAGCTGGCCCCCAAGCACGGTCAGCGGCGTCCGCAAGTCATGAGACAAATTACTGATCAGGCTTTTGCGGAGCTCCTCCTCTTCATGTTCCCGGCGTCGGCTGTCATCGAGCTCATCAACCATATGGTTAAAGGCCTGCTCCAGGCGTCCGATTTCATCGGGCCGGCCCAACGGGACGCGGACGGGCAATCCGTTCGGTCCGGTACGGGTCATGCCGGATTCCAACCGAAGCAGGCGTTTGCGGATGTCGCGAAAGAATAAATACGAGATCAGAATAAAGAAGGAGAACATCAAGAAGATAAAGAATCCGTAAAACCGATAATCCCCTTCCCGGCCTCCGGTCAACGGTTTCATATTTTTGCGCGGGAGCTCAAACACCATAAAGCCTTGGCCAGCGGCCTGACTTTTGCCGCCAATAAAAGCGACGACGGTAAAAGGATCGGAATCCACGGCATGCTTCATATAGGCAACTGCATCTTCCGGCGTCCATTTGGACGGCAAACCGCTTTGTTCCGGCAATTGCAGGCGGGTCAGTCCCTCCGCATCCACCCAAAACATAGAGGCATCAGGATAATCCTGCTTTAAAGCCCGAAGTCTTTCGTTAATTTCCTCGGGGGTTTTGCCGCTTAGAGATGAGGCTGCATTATGCCAAGCATTCTCCAATTGTAGTCCCGATCCGTAGGAACGGACGACCTCCGTTTTGTCTGGAACAGACGCGGGAAAGAAAGCCCGGTTGACGCCCCATGACGCCAAAAAGCTCACCGGGATCAGAATGGGTATAAATACAAGCGCGAAGCCGATGATGCCCAAATAGCGGGACAACAGCGAGTTGCGGAACTTCTTGAAAGGCTGGCCGCTGTGTCTTCTCATGCCCGTACCCGGTAACCGATCCCGCGGATCGTCTCGATGACTTCGGGCGCGGCGGGGTCACGCTCCAGCTTTTCGCGCATATGGCGGATATGCACCATTAAGGTTTTATCCCCGTCCAGATAGGGCTCTCCCCAAACCGCCTCATAGATCTGTTCCTTCGTCATGATTTGACCCAAATGCCGCAGCAGGTATTGAAAAATATGAAATTGCTTTCCGGTCAGCGTAATTTCTTCCCCGGTCTCACGGTTTTTGATGATATTCTCCTTCTCGTAGACGAGCAGGTGGCGAAGCTCCAGAGGTTCGGCTGAAGGAGGGCCGCTGCGACGGAGGAGAACTTCCGCCCGGGCAGCTAATTCATCGGGATGAAACGGCTTGGTCAGGTAATCGTCGGCAAATTGCAATCCTTGCAGCTTGTCGTCGATAGAGGTTCGGGCGGACAGCATCAAGATCGGGAGTCCCGGATATTGCTTTTTGAGCCGCTGTCCGACGGTGAATCCGTCCAGTCCGGGCAGCATGACATCGAGAATGGCCAAGTTGCACGAGGCTGCCTCCTCGATCGCCCGCTCTCCACTGGTGAGCCAGGTGACGCTATAGCCGCGCTCTTTTAAATCTCTGCTGACCCATTCCCCGATTTCGGGATCATCTTCAATATATAGAATGTTTTTGCCTGGTATCATAACTGGGATCCTTCCTTTCTGGCTTTTCGACTCTATTGTTGCAAATTGGTGAGGAAAAATAAACTGCCAAGAACAACATAATAAATTTGTGATTCTGATCACAAGTTCAAATTGCCCGCCATGTTACTTTTTTTATATGAGAATGGTTATCAATTGAATTTTACTTATTGGTGTGCAAATAGATTGAGATGGAAGAACGAAGGGAGATCCGTGCAATGAGCGAACTCATCAATAACCGGGAGCATGGGGTGCCGGAACAGTCGCGCCGTCAGGCTCTGCTGAAGGAAATCATCAAGGAGCTGCACCAGGGGAAGAGCGTGGAGGAAGTCAAAGCGCGTTTTGAAGAAGCGGTAGGCGATGTCACGGTATCTGAGATTTCCGCTATGGAGCATGCGCTGATGGAAGAGGAAGGCATTCCGGTTGAGGAAGTGCAACGGTTGTGTTCCGTGCATACGGCGATTTTTAAAGGATCGATTGAGGATATTCACCGTTCTTCCAAGCCGGAGGAGCAGCCCGGACATCCCGTGCATACCTTCAAACTGGAGAATCGCGAAATTGAGCGTTTGGTTAATTTTAAGCTGGAACTGCATCTGGATAAATTCCGGAAAGAAGACTCCGAGGACATCATATTAAAGCTGCTGGAGGATTTGAACCTGCTGATGGATCTCGACAAGCATTACAGCCGCAAGGAAAATTTGCTCTTCCCTTATCTGGAGAAGTACGGGATCTACGGGCCGACTAAAGTCATGTGGGGGGTCGATGACGGCATCCGCATGATGATTAAGGAGGTCAAGGGCAAGCTGGCCGCTTATGATGGGGACAAGGAGACACTGTCCATTGATCTTGAGCGGATTATCCAGGAAGTGAATGCCATGATCTTTAAAGAGGAGAACATCCTGCTTCCGATGGCGCTTGAGAAATTAACGGAGGACGAGTGGGTGCGAATCGCCCGGGAATCCGACCAGATCGGCTTTTGCCTGACGGCTCCCGAGCAGGAATGGGTTCCTGAACGCATACCGCTTCCCGGCCTGGTGGCCGTAGAAGAGGAGGGGAAAGGCGAAACACCGCAGGGCTTCGTGAAATTCCAAACCGGCATTTTGTCGGTGGAGCAGCTTGAAGCGGTTATGAATCACCTGCCCGTCGATTTGACCTTTATCGATGAGAATGATGTGGTCCGGTATTTCTCGCACGGCAAGGAGCGGATTTTCGCGCGGACTAATGCGGTAATCGGCCGTACGGTTCAGAACTGTCACCCGCCCCAAAGCGTACACGTCGTCGAGGAGCTGTTGGCGGATTTTAAATCGGGCAAAAAGGATGCCGAGGATTTCTGGATTCCGGTCAAGGATAAATTTGTGTACATCCGTTACTTCGCGGTCCGCAGTGAGGACGGGCGTTATCTCGGAACTCTGGAATTCACGCAAAATATCGCACCGATCCGCGCCTTGGAAGGGCAAAAGCGGATATTGTCTTAACATAATGGATAGCCCCGATTTCCTTGGGTAGGAGTCGGGGTTGTTTTTATATCGGCATGGGCGTACTGCTCTCGTATATCGTTTGCATTCCACAGTAAGGACAGGCCGCCTATACCCTTGCCGGAAGGACCTGGCCAGACACTGAACTTATGGGGCTGTGATCGTTGTCATATTGCCCGGAAGCCTTGTCTTTACTGGATTCTCGGTCTCCCTGCGTCTCTTGACCGAACGGGAGGGTTCGCTTATAGTTGGTACGTAGGAATATTCTTTTTTAAGGTTGTCCAAAAAGTCATCTTTCCACGACGAAGTAGATCAGGATGAGGATTCGACGTCGAATCCTGAATTCAGCCGGGCCTTCCGTTGCTCACGTACCTAATGAGCAAATGCTTACGAAGTCGTTTTCTACGAAAACGTTTAGCTCTGCTACTCAGTCCCTATCTTCATCCAACCTAAAGCGTTTTGTAAAAACGCACTTCGGAAGGATAAGCTTCGGTCCTGAAAACCTGACTTTTTGAACTCGAACTTTTATCATTTACTATTTAAGAGAAAAAGGTGGCTTGTACAATGTCTGAAAAAATCTACATTGGTGTTGACCTGGGCGGGACGGCGATTAAAGTCGGCATCTGTAATGAGGAAGGTCAGCTTCTTCATACTTACGAAGGGCCCACCGAAACGGAGAAAGGCGCGGAGACGATCATTAATAACATTGAGCGTTACGTTCGCCTGATTGTGGAACAATCCCCTTTTGAGTGGGAGCAAGTGGCAGGTGTAGGTGCCGGGGTGGCCGGCTTTACTAACGTTCGCGAAGGCATTATTATTTTTGCGCCGAATGTAGGTTTGAAGGATCTTCACATCCGTGAAATCTTGGAAGAACGTTTGGGCAAGCCGATCAAAATAGACAACGACGCCAACGTGGCAGCACTCGGCGAGGCTTGGGGCGGCGCAGGCAAAGGCGTCGAAAATTGCGTATGCTATACCCTGGGCACCGGGGTCGGCGGCGGTATTATCATTGACGGCAAAATTTATCAAGGCTTCTCCGGCCTGGCTGGGGAACTTGGACATATGGCTGTCGTTCCCGATCTGGAAGCGATTCAATGCGGCTGCGGCCAAATGGGTTGCCTGGAGACGGTTTCTTCGGCTACCGGAATCATTCGGATGGCTAAGGATGCCGTTGCCCGCGGCGAACGTACGTCTCTTGCCCTTGTGGACAACATCATGGCGAAGGACGTATTCGACGCGGCTAAAGCCGGCGACGAAACGGCTGTACGCATCGTAAACCGTGCCGCATTCTATCTTGGGAAATCGCTGGCGGCAGTAGCTGTCGTGCTGAACCCTGAACTGTTCATTATCGGCGGCGGCGTTTCCAAAGCCGGTGATATTCTGTTTGATGAAGTACGCAGTGTGTTTGCGAAGCATACTCCTGAACCGGTTCAAAAAGGATTGCAAATCGTTCCCGCTTCTTTGGGCAACGATGCCGGAATGGTTGGGGCCGCAGGTTTGTTCCTTCGTTCTTAATTAGCAGTAATCAGGAATCCATGCAAGAGATATAGAGGAATAGGAGACTTTGCGAGGAGGGAAAAGGATGCCGGAAAAAGATATTTCTTCTGTTGCCAATCTGATCATTATCACAGGCATGTCTGGAGCCGGAAAGTCGTTGGCCGTAAGAAGCTTGGAGGATCTCGGATTTTTCTGCGTTGACAATTTGCCCCCGGTACTTATCCCTAAGTTTGCCGAACTCATCGAGCAATCGAAGGGTAAGATCGCCAAAGTGGCGCTAGTCATTGACCTGCGCGGCCGGGAGTTCTTTACGGCGCTGTCGGAATCGCTCGGGTATATCAAGGACCATTTTACGATCAAAAGCGAAATCCTGTTCCTGGACGCAACCGATGCCGTGCTTGTACAGCGGTATAAGGAAAGCCGCCGTCGCCATCCGCTGGCGCCGGAAGGAATGCCGCTCGACGGAATCCGGCTGGAACGCAAGATGCTCGAGGAACTGAAGTTGTCGGCAACTCAAGTGATCGATACCAGCAACATGAAGCCGGGGCAGCTTAAAGAAAAGATCATTTCCCGGTTCTCCCACTTGGAGAGCAGCAATTTATCTGTTAATATTACTTCTTTCGGGTTCAAGTACGGCATACCGATCGACGCCGACCTGGTGTTTGACGTCCGTTTCCTGCCGAACCCGCATTATATAGAGCAGCTTCGTCCACACACGGGACAAGACAGTGAAGTATATGATTATGTTATGAAGTGGCCGGAAACCCAGGTATTCCTGACCAAATTGCTAGACATGCTGCACTTCCTGCTGCCTCAGTATCATAAAGAGGGAAAAAGCCAGGTCATTATCGGGATCGGCTGTACCGGCGGCAAACACCGTTCGGTTGCGATCGCGGAATATTTGGGCCGGATGCTCGGGACCAGCGAAACGGAGAGTATTCGCGTGAGTCACCGGGACGAGGGCCGGGACCGGCATTAGAGGCCGCTCAGAAAGTCAAGAGGTGAGTCAGAAGTGATAGATCGGGCCAAGGAAGGAAGAGTGCCGCGAATCGTGGTGATGGGCGGGGGAACCGGCCTATCCGTCATGCTTCGCGGGTTGAAGGAAAAGCCGCTCGATATCACGGCCATTGTTACGGTAGCCGACGATGGAGGCAGCTCCGGAATTCTTCGGAGCGAGCTGCAAATGCCGCCTCCAGGGGATATCCGCAACGTATTGACCGCGCTGGCGGACGTGGAGCCGCTGTTGTCGGATATGTTAAGCTATCGCTTTGCTTCCGGATCAGGTTTGGCCGGCCATAGCTTGGGCAACCTGATTCTAGCTGCGATTACTGACATTTCCGGTGACTTCGTCACCGCCGTCCGTGAGCTCAGCCGCGTGTTTGCCGTACGCGGGCGCGTATTGCCGGCCGCAGGCCAGGCCGTCGTGCTGCATGCGGAGATGGAAGACGGATCGATTATTACGGGCGAATCCAAGATTCCGGAAGCCGGCGGCAAAATTAAGCGGATTTTTCTCGAGCCGGAAGAGGTCGAACCTTTACCGGAAGCTGTCGAGGCGATCCGGGAAGCCGATGCGATTCTGATCGGACCGGGAAGCCTGTACACGAGCATCATTCCGAATTTGCTGGTGCCCAAGCTGGCCGAGGCGGTTCTGGAAAATGAGAGCGCGATTAAAATATTCGTCTGCAATGTGATGACCCAGCCGGGCGAAACCGACGATTACACGGTGAGCGACCATTTGCAAGCCGTGTATGAGCATGTGGGTAACCACTTGTTTGATTACGTCATTGTCAACGATGGCGAAATCCCGACCCAGGTCCAGGATTTCTACGCCGAGAAAGGCGCCAAGCCCGTTCAGGTCGATTGGGATGTTGTGACAGGCCGGGGCTATAAAGTCATCGCGGATACGCTTGTCCTGTTCCGCCGCTATTTGCGGCATGATGCGGACAAATTGAGCCACCATATTTATCAGCTGGTGCAAAACTGGATTTTACGAAAGAGGTGAGTCCCTTGTCGTTTGCGGCGCAAACCAAAAAAGAATTGACCATGGTCGAAGCCGATGCCTGCTGTGAACAGGCGGAGTTGTCCGCGCTGATTCGAATGAACGGTTCGGTTCAGGTTTCGAACAAAAAGGTCATTTTGGATATCTCAACGGAAAACGCCGCGATAGCAAGGCGGATTTATTCTTTGTTGAAGAAGCATTTCCAGATCCATACGGAACTTCTTGTACGTAAGAAAATGCGTCTCAAGAAGAACAATGTTTACATCGTACGGATCCCTGGCCGGGTTCAGGAAGTCCTGAAAGAACTTCACATTGTTTCGGAAGGATTTATTTTCACGCCCGGGATTAATCCGGAGCTTACCCGGAAAAACTGTTGTAAGCGGGCGTACCTGCGGGGAGCTTTTCTTGCTGGAGGCTCGGTCAACAATCCCGAAGGGTCTTCGTACCACCTGGAGATTTCCTCCATGTACGAAGAGCACTGCCAATCGCTGGTCGATCTGGCCAATGAGTTTCATCTGAATGCGCGCTGCATTGAACGGAAAAAAGGCTTTATTTTTTATATCAAGGAAGGCGAAAAAATCATCGAGCTGTTGAATATCATCGGTGCGCATCAGGCTTTGTTTAAATTCGAGGACGTGCGGATCATGCGCGATATGCGTAACTCCGTCAACCGGATCGTCAATTGCGAGACGGCGAACTTGAACAAGACGATCGGCGCGGCGGTACGGCAAATCGACAACATCAAGCTGCTGCAGAAGGAAATGGGCCTGGAAAACCTGCCCGATAAATTGCGGGAGGTTGCCGAGGTGCGTC
Organism: Paenibacillus sp. FSL R5-0407; assembly: GCF_038009185.1. Taxonomy (NCBI): domain Bacteria; kingdom Bacillati; phylum Bacillota; class Bacilli; order Caryophanales; family Paenibacillaceae; genus Paenibacillus; species Paenibacillus sp. FSL R5-0407. The sequence continues at coordinate 4,039,795 of NZ_JBBPAX010000001.1, forward strand.
TGGCGCATCCGGATATGAACCTGAAGGAAGTCGGCGAGTTGTTAAAAGGGACGGTGAGCAAATCCGGTGTCAACCACCGGCTGCGCAAAATCGACGAGCTGGCGGAAAAAATTCGGGGGAGCTAAAGTTGTTTTGCTAGTGTGACGCAGGCTGTGTATGATATAATGATATAAATTATAAATGTTCACATTGTTGAACACGTGATCGAAATTGTAATAGGGGGTAAGGTTTGATGATCAAAAACCCGGTAACCGTTCGTCTGAAAACGGGTCTTCACGCCCGGCCGGCGGCGCTTTTCGTTCAGGAAGCGAATAAATACTCGTCCGAAATTTTCGTTGAGAAAGACGATAAAAAAGTGAATGCCAAGAGTATCATGGGTATAATGAGCCTTGCCATCAGCACCGGCACCGAAATCTACATCAGCGCGGAAGGTGCAGACGCCGAGCAGGCTGCAAACGCTTTGATCAATCTGGTTAGCAAAGAGGAATTGGAGAACCAGTAAGATTACTCCAATTCACTTTTCTTATCCAACAAAAGAAGGGGATGACTCCGTTCATGCGAGCGGTTTCATCCCCTTTTGGTTTTTCAGGATCAAGCGATCGGTCATAACAGGAGTAAGATAATTTTTTTGATTATGGTATGTCCTGCAACATTTGATTCTGTATTGCGTTTAGTAGTTAAATTCACCAATAAATGGAGGGTCATGACATGAAAACTTGGATAAAGCCGGTAGGCGCAGTGTTAATAGCAGGAACTTTGCTGGTAGGAGGGACTTTTTTGAGTGGATCGATCAATTCCAACCATCCGGTCTATGCCGACAATGAGTTGCAGAAGAATATTATTAGCGTCGTAGGGAGCGGGGAAATTTCAGCCAAGCCGGATGTCGCTTATCTGTCGCTGGGCGTGGAAACACAGGCCGATACGGCAAAAGAAGCGCAAGCTGCAAATGCGGCAAAGATCGCTAAAATCAATACATTGCTGAAGGATACCTGGAAGATTGACGCGAAGGACATTCAAACCGGTCAATTTTATGTACAGCCTAACTATACCTACACCGAAAAAGAAGGACAAAAGGTAAAAGGATACACCGCGCAGCATACGTTGAACGTGACTTATCGCGATTTGGCAAAAGTCGGTCAACTGCTGGACGGCGTTTCGCAAGCCGGAGCCAACCGCATCGACAATATCCGGTTTAGCACCGAGAATCCGGATCAATACCAGGAGCAAGTAATCGAGAAGGCGATGAACAATGCCAAGATGAAAGCGGGAGCGATTGCCAAATCCGCCGGCCGCAGTCTTGGGGTAGTAGTAAGCGTAACGCAATCGGGCGGAGGAGAAACTCCGGTCTATATGCAAAATGAAGCTCTTCAGATGAAGACCATGGATTCAGCCGCGAGCACAGCTATTGAGCCGGGCGAAGTGACTTTGAAGACAACGCTCAGCGTCATTTTTGAAATGAAATAAGAAACGAATCGAAGCCGGGCTCAAGGCAGTTGTAACTGTCATGAGACTTGGCTTCTTTTTTGTACTGTTTTTTAGGGATATGTATGCACATATTATATCCGAGCCGTATGGTCTCACTATTTCACAATTTTGTTCACTGATGGAGGGATATGAGGATGCGATTACGGAGCAAGTGGATCACCGGGATATTGTGCGTTGCCCTAATGATTGGATGCTATAGCCAAGCGGATATCGTCGCTGCTAAGGAGGAGCCGCCGCAGGGGTTTATTGAAATTGTGGATCTGGATAAAAACGTGCTGATCAAAAGAGTAAAGTTCGATAATGAGCTCAGCGATAAGATGAAGGTCGTTTTAGCTGACATGCGACTGAACGGACGCAGCAACTTGGACTTTCCCAAAGGCATATTAATGAAGGTTCCGCTGCATACACGCGTGCGCAACGAATGGTTTGACGATATGATTCGTGAGGCAATCGTCATATTTGAGCCTGGGCAGCAGCCCCTCGTCTTGCTATTTAACCGGAAGAATCAACCTGTTCTTTTTACAGCGTCAAGCGATGGGGGATTGTTGGGGTTAGTTAAGAATTGAGCACCGCCCTCCGGCACGGCGATAAGGATCTACTCACTCCCAGAAACCGAGCCCCTGCCGACTTGCTTGTGGTGGTATTAGGTTTATTTGGGTGAATTTAGGGTGTTAGAACTAATCGAATGGGGATAAAGCACCTTGAGTGAGACTCATGGGCCTGTTACTATCTTTAAGGGATTTATTCTAAAATTCGTAGGTAGTCCATTAAATGGTAGTGACGGGAGATGAGACGAGTTATGGTCAAAAAGAAATGGGTGGCAGGCGCTACCATCATCGGAATGCTGACAACAGGTGCCGCTGGAGTATATGCGGGAAGCAACCTGCAGGAAATCAAGGCTTATCTTAATACCAGTCTTGGCATCGTTGTAAATGACAAGGATTTTAAACCGGTGGACAGTAAGGGTAAGGTACTGACTCCTATTACTTATAACAACACGACCTATCTGCCTGTAAGAGCCGTATCGGAGGCGCTTCAAGTTCCCGTTGAATTTGACGCTGCTAACAACAAAGTACGCATCGGCAGCAGCGACGGATCTTCCGCCTCGCCGGTGGTCACACCTCCGCCGACTCAGACTGAGCCTCCGGCCACATCGGGGAGCTCTTCAAAGAGACCGCAGCATCTTCCTTCCGATTTTCCGCTTCCGGCAGACTTCAAGACAACTCATCTCAATGATACTAGTTCCGGCGGCAAAAAGTCCGTACTGATGATTTATAAAACAAAAGAAGACGCGAAAAAACTGAATGAGCTGTATTCCGATTATCTGAAGAAGCGCAGTTATGCCGATGTGCTAAATGCTTCTACAGAATCCAGCGTATCCTTGATGGGAGAGAGCACGAAGGAAAGCTCTATGATTAGCAGCGGCTCCGAAAGGGATGCGGAAGGATATATTGAAGTTACAATAAATTGGAGCGAGCTGTAACAAGTTTGCAACATGTTTCTGAAAACAGGCTTCCGCCCTCCGGCGGGAGCTTGTTTCTTTGTAAAACAGCATCGGCATTGCGCCCGAGATCCGGCAACCTCCCTAGAAAAGTGTTGTAACCGGGACTAAAACAAGGTATAGTGAATATGCAAAAAATGAATCGTTGGACCTGATAAAGCCATACCAATGGATATGGCTTTTTTTTTCTTAAAGCTGACTTTAACCACAATCACAACCTATGAAGGAGTTGCTGCATAAATGATTGAATTGTCCGGGGTTGAAAAACACTTTGCTGGACAAGTCGTTGTGCACCCGCTTTCGCTCACCATTAAGGAAGGGGAATTCCTGACCTTGCTGGGCCCGAGCGGCTGCGGCAAGACAACGATTCTGCGCATGATCGCCGGATTCGAGTATCCGACCAAGGGGAAAATCCTGCTTGATGGTGCCGATCTGACGAGTCTGCCACCGAATCGCCGGGATTTGAACCTGGTCTTTCAGCATTATGCGTTGTTTCCGCATATGACGGTAGAGGACAATATCGCCTTCGGGCTGAAAATGAAAAAGCTGCCGGCCAAAGAGCAGCAGGAACGCATACAGGAAGCGGTAGAAATGACTCAGCTGACGCCGCTGGTCAAGCGTTATCCGCACCAGCTTTCCGGCGGACAACAGCAGCGCGTGGCGATCGCCCGCGCGATTGCAAACAAGCCTAAGGTGCTGTTGCTGGATGAACCGCTAGGCGCACTGGATTTGCAGCTTCGGAAGAACCTTCAATCGGAGCTGAAGCATCTGCAGCGCAGTCTTGGTATTACGTTTGTGTACGTTACGCATGATCAGGAGGAAGCCATGATGCTGTCCGACCGGATCGTGATCATGAACAGCGGTAAGGTTGAGCAAATCGGCACGCCGCGGGAAATCTACGCTACGCCGACTACGCTGTTTTCCGCTACATTTGTGGGAGAGAACAATATTTTCTCACAGGATGGGCGGTTGTTTGCCGTGCGTCCGGAAAAATTGAGGGCCGTCCGTTCGCAGGACGGAGCCAAGCGCATCGGCGAAGTGTTGGACGTCCTTTATTTGGGGAGCATCCATAAACTGGTCGTTCAGCTTGAGGATGAGCCGATGACGGTATCCATCGTACTTGATTTTACCGATGAACGCACTTGGCAGGTTGGAGAGAAAGTCGGCGTAAATTGGAATACGGAGGATGAGGTGGTAATCGGGCCATGAAGAAATCTAGCATGGGCCTTCTGCCGGTCCTCCTGTGGCTGAGCCTGTTCCTGGTCGTGCCAATGCTGATCGTGGTAGGGATTTCTTTTATGAGCCGGGACGATCTCGGCAACGTGGTATTTCATCTTAATCTCGACGCGTACGCCACGTTTTTCGACCCGCTATATTTAGGCATTTATTGGGACACGATAGTCCTGTCCATAGTGACAACGGCCTTATGCCTGCTGCTCAGTTATCCGCTGGCCTATTATATTGCGAATGCCGGGCCGAAAATGCAGACTTGGGGACTCGCGTTAATCACGGTTCCGTTCTGGATCAATTTCCTGATCCGTACCTATGCTTGGGTGCTTTTGCTGCGGACGCAGGGCGTGGTCAACAATCTGTTGCTCGACTTAGGCTTCATCCAAGAGCCGCTTCAAATGCTTTATACGAAGGGGGCTGTGCTGCTTGGCATGGTATACACCTTCATTCCGTTCATGGTGCTGCCGATTTATGTGGCGCTGGAGCAAATGGACAAGAAACTGCTTGAGGCTGCCAGCGATCTGGGAGCGACCGGTTGGAAATCGTTCTGGCATATTACGCTGCCGCAAACCAAATCCGGAATCATGACCGGTTCGGTGCTGGTTTATGTATCGACAACCGGAATGTTCGTGGTGACCGATATTCTCGGCGGAGCCAAATCGGCGATGATCAGCAACATTATCCAAAGCCAGTTTCTTGGGGCGCGAAATTGGCCCTTCGGCTCTGCGCTGTCGGTTATTTTCGTGATCACGTCGCTGATCTTGATCGCCCTCTTCAATAAAGCCATGACATCCAGACACATGACTGCAAAGGAGGGGCGCTGATGAAGAGCAAGAATCACCCGCTGCTCGGGATCCATTCCCTGCTGGTCATGATCTTTATTTATTTGCCCATCGCCTTTATCATTGCGTATTCGTTCAACAGTTCTCGGCTTGCCGCGGATTGGAGCGGGTTTACGTTTGAATGGTACGTCTCCTTGTTCAGCAACCGCCGTGTCATGGAGGCGCTCAGCAACACGCTGATCGTGGCACTGGTATCGACCGTGTTCTCGACGCTGTTGGGAACGATGGCGGCGATCGCGATCCGCAAGGTCGGAAAAAAAAGTAAAGCCGGCATAGGCGGGCTGCTTTACCTGCCGATTATTATTCCGGATATTATTATGGGCTTGTCCTTACTGGTGTTATTTACCCAATTCCATATCCCGCTCGGAAAGTTGACGATTATTATCGCGCATATCACGTTTAGCATTTCTTATGTTTATGTGATTGTGACGACGAGACTGACCGGCATGGGAGGCCAACTGGAGGAAGCCGCTCAGGACCTTGGGGCCGATGCCTGGCAAACCTTCCGTCATGTCACCCTGCCGCAAATCATGCCGGGGATTATCTCGGGAGCGATCATTGCATTCACCATGTCTCTGGACGATTTCATGGTCAGCTTCTTCGTCAGCGGACCAAGCTCGACGACGCTGCCGATTTACATCTATGGACAGGTCAAACGGGGTATTTCCCCGGAAATTAACGCACTTTGTACCCTATTGATCCTGGTGAGTGTGACATTGATTTTCTTGGCCCAGTTCGTGTTAAATAGAGGCAAGGGCCAAAAGAAACGCTCTGTCCTGCCGTTTTAACGGAGTTAGGTAATGAAATTATTACCAAAAAGATCATCTATAAATTAGATGAATTAAAGAATATGATGTAAAGCAAGGGAGTAAAATGATTCCGAAAAAGTGGAACGCTCGCCTTTGGATCCGGATTTCTACTGCATTTGATTCTATAAGATCATGAAATCTGGAACCAACAGCGATTGTAGGAACATTTTACGTACTTGCCCCGCATCCATTCCATACTTCAACTTATCATAGATGGAAGAAAGAGAGGAGATAAAGAATTGAAAAAAATGAAATGGGCCGGCCTGGCGCTGGCGGCCGCTATGGTGCTTACAGTATTGTCCGGTTGCGGATCTTCCAAGGAAACGCTGAACATTTACAGCTGGGCTGACAACTTTGATGCGGATGTCCTCGCGGCATTCGAAAAAGAGTACGACGTGAAGATCAACTATGACGTATTTGCCAACAATGAAGACTTGCTTGCCAAAATCAAGGCGGGCGGCTCGGGCTATGACCTGATCCAGCCTTCCGATTACATGGTTGCGACCATGATCAAGCAGGATTTGCTGGCCCCGTTGAACAAGGACAATATCCCGAATTTCGCGAATATTGCCGATACCTACAAGAACCCGTCCTTTGACCCGGACAACAAGTATTCCGTGGTTTATACCTCCGGCGTCACAGGCATCGCATACAATACGAAATATGTAAAAGAGGAAATCGACAGCTGGGAAGATCTCTGGAATCCTGAATACAAAGGAAAAGTCATCCTCCTTGACGATAACCGCGAGGTTATTGGCATGGCGTTGAAAAAAGCCGGAAAATCCAACAGCTCGACGGACGAAGGAGAAATTACCGCGGCGGTGGAAGATTTGAAGAACTTGCTGCCAAGCGTGCTCGCTTTTGATACCGACAATATCAAGCAAAAGATGATTCAAGAGGAAGGCTGGATCGCGACGGTTTGGTCCGGCGACGCTTCGGTCATCGCCAAGGATAACCCGGACGTGGCCTACGTGGTGCCTAAGGAAGGCGGCACGATCTGGTCCGATAACTATGCGATTCCAAAAGGCGCAAAGCATCAGGAGCTTGCAGAGAAGTTTATTAACTTCATGCTTGATCCCGAAAATAGCGCCACAAACTATGAATCGATCGGCTACAGCGATCCGAACACGAAAGCTCACGAGTTTCATAGCGAAGAATACAACAATGATAAAATGATCAACTTGTCGGAAGACGAATTGTCCCGGACCGAATGGTTGCAGGATGTCGGCGACAAGCTGCAGCTTTATGATCGTTTCTGGACCGAGCTTAAGAGCGGCCGGGAATAATGCCTTGAAGAAGAGCGTGGAAAACACGCTCTTTTTTGTTTGTGAAGTTTTAATCGGGGGTAGGGATGTAGGGTACCGGAAACTTTGTCCCATGTTTTTGCGTCTATAATTTAAATTCGAGTAAAGAGAGGTTCTGAGCGATGATCAACTTAAAGAGAACAGCAGTTATGGCAGGCCTTGTAGGCTCGCTGCTTGCGGCCCAGGGTTCGGCCTCCGCAGCACCCGCCGTAAAAGAGGAAGCGAGTGTATTCGTCAACGGAAGATTGCAAGTGGAAGTATTGACCGTGAATAATCGTACCTTTATTCAACTCGTTGCTTTGAAGGATCCTGCTTGGAACATTTCCTATGAATCAAAAAAGAAAACTGTAATTGTGTCCAGCCCGTCCAATCAGAAGACGATTACATTGAAAGCGGGAGAGAAGACCGCAGAAATCAACGGTAAAAAGGTGGCCATCGATGTGCCGGTTACCGTGAAGGAGGGGCGGACTTATGTGCCGCTAAGATTCATTTCCGAGCAGCTCGGCGGGGCCGTATCCTTTAACAAGGAAGAGAACCGGGCGGTGATCCGGACGCCTTCCGGACAGGCCGATTATACGACTCTCATGAGCGGGGATTTGACGGAAGCCCGGGAAGTGGCCTCCCGCCTGGAGCTGGTCTATGAGGATAGCTTCAAGCCCCTTCCGGAAACGGGAGAGGGGTTTACAATCACTAACACCTATCCTAAAGGAGAGGCGCTGCGTTTGAAGCGCGATTATAAAGGGATGACCTGGTATGCGGAAGTCAACAAGGAGGGTCTGCTGGTCGTAAAGTGGCAGAAGGATAGTCTTGGTGAAAAAAGCGAGAGCGGGACACCTCCGAAGTCTTTCGGCGAAGCGGTGTTTTTCTCCGATAACTTCATGTCGGAATTACTGGTTTACGGCACCGTAACCGCTGACGGGAAAGCCACGGAGCTCGGCAGAATCAGCTCCGAGGGGAACGGGGGCATGGCATCGGCTTTGGCGGTTCCCATCGAAGGAGAAATCCGGAGCGACGCCGTAGCGGGTACAATCGGCAAGTAAACTCCAGAAGGTCTACATGATTTTCCTCGCTCGCGGAAATAATGGGTGTAATTCCGTGAAGAGATGAGGTTGAGAAATGAAAAAGTTCGTTTTTCAAATAGGGAGCGCGATGCTCGCCATCGGTTTGCTGGTTTCGGGATGGGGCGGCATCGTTGGGCCGGGAGCCCCGGTTCATGCGCAAGCCCATGCATATGGCCAGTCTTTGGCGAAGCAAACCCAAAAGCCTGAGGCCGGCCAGCCGGTCAAGATTACGCTGAAGGGAAAACCGCTCAAACAGCAAGGCCTGCAGGGTAAAGAAGGCGTCCTGGTTCCTCTGGAGATGATCCGAAAGGACTTAAAGATTCCGGTCAAGTACGACAAATCATCCAATACGTATACATTAAAACGGCAGAATGTAGTCGTACAGCTTCAACCCGGAGAAACGGGGGCCAAAGCGATTGTAGACGGAAGCACGCAGATCCTTCCCTACGAATGGAAAGTGGTTGACGGCAACCCCTATGTGTCAGTGAAGGTGCTTTCGGACAATTTGGGTTACACCACGCAGTGGAATGAGGCGGGAAGTGCGCTGAATCTGACGCCTCACCGGTTAAATGATATCAAGATCAGCACCCGTAACTTGGAGAAGGTGATTCCCGAGGCCTCCATCAAGATACAATATCCTCAGGTCAGCGGTTTGCGAAGCAAACAAGCCGAGGAGAAGATCAACACCTTGCTCCAATCCAGAGCCGATAAGTTTATGCAAGAATCACTCAAAGAAGCGAAGAACAACCAGCCCTCACCCAACGGCAGTCCCTACGAGTTCCTCGGCAATTACACCGTCACATACAACCGTGGCGGGCTGCTGAGCATTCTTGTGCAAACCTATGCCTATACAGGCGGGGCGCATGGCATAAGCGTCAGAGAAGGGCTGACGTTCCGTCTGAGTGACGGAAAGCTGCTGACGCTCGACGAAGTATTGCGAGCCAATCCGAATTTCCGCAGCATCGTCGATCCTTCCATTGCCAAGCAGCTTCAGCAAACCGAAGGGTATTTCGGTGGATTTAAGACCATCGGAAACAACCCGGATTTCTATTTAAAAGATAACGGCGTTGTGATCTTCTTCCAGCTGTACGACTATCTTCCGTACGTGTTCGGATTCCCCGAGTTCTATTTCTCATTCCCTGAGCTCGGAATTAAATCGAGAAAATAAAGAAAAAGACGGTGCCAAGGAAAGATCCTTGCACCGTCTTTTTTTAGAAGAGATTACAATGAAAAATACATAACAAATTCGGCGGGGAGATGTAGCTTCTAACAACCCTCCGGTTTCTACTTTAAGCTTTTCAGCAAATTGTAGAGCACCTGGACACTTTCGGCGCGGGTCAGCTGTTCCTGCGGAGCAAATTGCCCGCCGTCCCGACCTTGGAGCAATCCTGCCGCGCTGGCAGCAGCTACAGCATCCTTGGCCCATGCATTGATTTGATCAGCATCGGAAAACTTGCTTCCCGCAGGGACCGCGAGCTGACGGCCTGCTTCCATTTCATAGGCCCGAACCAGCATGACGGCCATTTCCTGCCGGGTTAAAGTGCTTTCCGGCTCATATTCGTTACCGCTCCGACCGGTTAGCAGGCCTGCCTGTGCAGCGGTCTCCACTGCTGCCGCATACCAGGATTCCTGCGGCACATCGGCAAACCGGGTTGCCGATGTGCCGCCTGAAACCGGGGTTGTCCCGAGCAACCGTATCAGCATGGCGGCGAACTCGGCCCGGGTGAGCGCCCTCTGAGGCTCAAATCTGGTATCATCAATTCCATCAAAGACGTGCTTCGCCGCCATCCGTACAATGACGGTTTTGGCCCAGTGACTGTCACTTACATCCTCGAAACTGCGGGCATATGCCAGTACCGCATATTGTCCTCCCAGCGGGACTTCAGCGGTAATCTTGCCGTCGGTCCATTGGCCGCCCACATAAACGAGCTGCCCATCGGTTCCGATGGCATATACGCCCAACAACTCGGGATCGGCATCGTATCCGGTCTTGATGGTAAGCACAATCTTCTCATTTTCCAATGCCGAGACCTGGGCAAACGGATCGCCGTTTTGGTCTACAGCTTCCACTTTGATGCTATACGGCTCACTGGCCGCTGTCCATTGAACGGCTCCCGGAATGGCCACACTTCCCACTGCCTGCTTTATCAGTCCGGAATCAGCGGCTACGGTCGTAATCCTGATTTGTGTTTCCTGTACGCCCTTACCGGCATCTTCCAGCAGCTTGCGCAGGGTTTGCCCGCGGAGTTCAAGAGTTAATGGCTCTTTCACCAGCTTCAGAGTGCTGCTTTCTCCTACAGCGCCAGCCACATCCGCCGGCAGCAGCAGCGTTTCCTTGTCTTTGCTCCACTGTACAGTGAAGCTACCCGTTCCTTCCGGCTTCAAATCTCCTTGGCTCAGCCGCTGGATCCCATCGGGCTGCTGGGGCACAGGAACCGGTGTGGAGGGTAGGGAAGGGGTCCAGGAACCCGGATTTTCCTCAACCCCCGGTTGATTCACGGGTGCGGCCACATGGACTGTGCGGATGACTTCCACTGCCGCGTTGCCCGCCGCATCCTGCACATTATAGTGAACCTTGTAGGCTCCTGCCAACCCAGTATTCACGGCATCTACCAACTTGTCGGCAAAAGTAACGGTGGTTACCAGACGATGCGTAATATCCCCGTCCCGGTCATCTGCGGCAACGGCTCCGGCATCCGTGTATACCGCACCGTTTGCCACATACACCGTTGCGTCACCCAACAGCGTGATTACCGGTTGCACCGTATCCGATTCGCCATCTGTTCCGATGACTACCGTCCGGACGACCTCGTTTGCCACATTTCCGGCCAGATCTCTGACATTGTAATGGACCTTGTAGGTAGATTGCGTCACGGTGCTGATTCCGTCCGCAGGAAGCCCATTCCAGCTGTAACCGGTGATGATCCGGTCTGTAATATCTCCATCTTGGTCATCCATGGCAGTGGCGCCGGCATCTAAATATTCGGAGCCTACATTCAGGGTCACCAGAGCGTTCCCCCGCAAGGTAATCACGGGTTTCACTATATCCTCGCCTTGGGAAGGTGCTTCCATTTCCTCAAAAATCAAGTAGTCGATATTACCGACATACGTTCTATCCGTTGAAAACGTAAGAATGATATCATGTACGCCCGTAACAGACTTTTCTATTGTTCCCGTATACTTAAGATAAGTATTATAGTTGTCGGGTGCATCCGGAGTAACAGCAGCCGTCAGATAGCCGATTTTATGGGCATCGTCAACGCTGTCAACATAGATGGTGACAGTTCCCCCGCAGTTTGAAAATTTGAGCGCCATGTTCATTATGAAACTTTGAATGCCGTTATTCCCGAAATCCACGGAGTTAATGGTCATGCTGCCGCTGTCCACCACATCTCCTATATAATTGAAGCCATTGGTCAAGTTTCCGGACATGCCCGTAGCGGCTGCAGCAGCCTTCTTCGCATTGGGCGTTTTGTCTTTCCCGGGGGTAAACTCAGAAGCCCATTCTCCTTCTATATAGCTAAAAGCGGATACTTTATAGTTGGTGGACAGGGTCGGTGCGGTGTAGGTATTGAACAGCTTATAGTTTGAATATACGGAAGCCTGTACAGAAAAGTCCCCGTATCTTAGCACGTTGATCTGGCCGGTTGTTTCATTTATGGTCGCAATATCAGGACGAGACGATGACCACTTGATTGAAAAATCGGCATTTGACGGCAAGTAGGTTGCTTCCGCGCTCATGGTGTAGACCGTTTTCCCCTGGGCGGCATTCAACGGGGTATCTGACGTTAACGGTTCGCCCTCCAGAAGGAAGGTGAGCTCGATCAGTTCTGTCAGATCAGCTTTGGCCACGTAAGGAATGAATATGAAATAATCCAAATTCCCCACATACGTCTTCCCGGCGTTCGGCTTAAACACCAAGGTGACATGATGCGTGCCTGTGATCCGTTCGCTGAAGTCTACATTAAACTCCCTAAAAACACTCCAATCGGCAGCGGTCGGTGTTGTGGTCAGGGAACCGATTTTTTTGGCGCCTGACAAACTGCCGTCGGAATCGCCGTCAATGTAAATCTCGATGGTACCCGCTGCGTTGCTTTCTTTTACTGCTGCTGAGAAAGTGGCCGATTCAGCCCCGTTGTCTCCGAACTGGACATTGGAATAAAATGCCCATGACCCGGCGAGGGAGCCGCCCAAATTATCCTTATGATCGCCTTCCGCATGCACAAGATGATAGGTGTCATATTCACCTGCTTCAATTCTTGCGTATGCATCCTTGGGTTCGTTGCCAATTTTCTTATCGTATACGCCGGGCGATGCATAAAGGGCGTCTATGAGGTCAGATGCGGCAGCAATCGCTTGGCCTTCTACATATTTGAATTTGAACAACTGGTTTGGTGTCAAATCTTTTGTAGAGATGGATTTGTAGGAGGAGACCGAAGCAGTCGGACCATTAAACGAAGAATTTGTAGATTTTTTCGTCCAGCCATAAGATTGTCCCTGGTTATCCTTGGCATAAGCAATACGCATTCCGCGGTCCTTATTCGCTCCCATGGTGAAGGTTACTGTCTTATCCGGATCTGTATCGGAGACGGAATACCCCTTAAAGGCTTGCGATGTGCCGAAAATAATGATGTCATCTGCTGTGAGGCCCGTATAATAGTGCGCATTAAAGTCTGCAACGGTCGGCTCCTGGGAGAACACCCCATCCGTATTATACGTGAACCAAAAAATTACGGATGCGCCAGGCTTGACGACTCTGTTTTCGGATAATTCCAGCCGACCCTCCCAATTAACGGCAGCATCTCCCTGGGCAGTATCCTCTCCGATATTTCCCCAGAGGAACGCGTATTCATCCGTGGACATGGACTTTGTGCCAAGATTTGTGACTTCAAAGTATTTATATCCTGGACTTGCATTAGGATAAATCTCCGAAATTACCGGATTTGCTTCCCCGGATTCTTGATAGATTCTTAATGTGTAGGTTGTCACGCGCCCGGCGGCATCCGCTAAGTAAAGAAGTACGGAATTATCCGCCTTTGTGATATCGAAGCTTAATGTACTTTGTCCACCGGGTCCGGTAAAATCCTGATCCGGCCCATCGTTGATACGCGCGGTAACCGTATATTCAACGTTGTGCTTCACATTCAGGGACAGAATATTTTCAGACAAAAACAGTTCATAGGAAAAGCGATTTCCCGAAAGCTCCGTCACAGCTTTATTATTTACTTCAATAGCGTCTAATTTCGGCATTTGGTTCAGCGACAATTCCGCGTATACGGCAGAGTGATCGGAAAGATACTCATTTCTGATAATGTCATGCTTATAGACGCCGATATTGCCTGCCGAGATAAAGATATGGTCAATAGCGTCTTTGGCTCCTTCATTGTAGTTATTGCCAAAGCCTGCTGAACTGGGAAGAGTTGAATAGTCATTGGTCACATATTTGGCATTCAAATAACCATTTTCCCCGTTTGCAAGATAGTTATAGCCCTCCGATTGTTCCGTCGCGTTGATATCTCCCGTCAAGATAACAGGCGCATGATATTGGGAGACCAGTTCATCCGCTGTTTCTTTGACCTGAATGGAGCAAAGCCGTTGGATATAGTCCGAGGTTTGGTGGTCATAATGGGAATTTACGTGAATGTATGCGATTTCATTTGTTCCTATGAATTTAAAAACCGCGTATGACATGACACGGGGCCTGGACATTCCTTTGTACAGAACTGTGCCTTGGGCGCCCAGAATGTCCGTATATTTGGAGGTCTTATCGTTGGGCGTTTCCGAGAACCAGTATCCTCCGGTTTTTTCAACTTCATATAGATCACTTCTGTAGAGAATAGGTGAGTACTCATTGTAGCCGCTTGTTAAATCTGTTGCGCCGTCTTCTGCCTTATTGCCTGTCATGGCATATGTTGCTCCGTTTTGATACCCGTAAGTGAGCACACTACTCTGAAGATAGTTCAGCCATTCCGGGGTAACCTCATTCAGACCCATGGAATCAGGCTGTTTCCCATCAATCAGAGCCGTGAGCATTTCCCCCCGGGTCTTCCCGTCTTGTTCCCGTTCAATCGTTTCGGTCGAACTCGTCATCACATTAAAGCTGATGATCTTCAGTTTGTCATCGTTCGTTTGTGCGCTAGCCCCCCTTATACCCATTCCGGAAAATATAGGAACCATCATGCCAATCAAAAGGATATAAGATACCGCCTTTACTGCCTTCCGTTTCACATTAAACCCTCCTCGTTCCTTATTCCTATTTGAGCGATTGCTTTCCGTGAGTAGGTCCCCCCTTTTGTTATCGCATTACTCCTTCATCATAGATAGGGCTTCTATTAAGCGTCTATTTTAAAAACTGGCTTTCCCTTTCATATATTAATTAAGAACTTTCGAATTCAGGTAAGCGCTTTCGATATGGGGCGATTATAAAAAGCAGTCGACCCGACCAGGCCGACTGCTTTTATATTGAATGATATCTTCCTTACTATTTATCAGGAATGCCCGTTGCCCTCATTGCGATCTGCTCCCGGTAAGCGGAAGGAGACAGACCATACTTTTTCTTAAACAACGTGGAGAAATACGAAATGTTATATATGCCCACGGATTCACTGATTTTTGCTGCGGTTTCTTGAGAGGATGCCAGCAGCACCTTCGCTTTCTCCAAGCGGACATGGTTCAGATACTCGCTAAATGATTGCTGGGTAACGCTCTTGAACAGCTTGCCAAGATAACTGGGTGAAAGATCAGCAATACTGGAGACCATCTCCAGCGAAAGGCTGGGCTCGGGATAATGCTCTTGAATGTAGTTTTGCACTTTTTCTATGACAATATTATGCTTCTGCGCATTCATCCAATGATTCTTCTCTTCAATCAGTGCGCAAATATTGGCACAGTAGCGGTTGAAGACCTCCATGATTTCCGCCATGTTCTCAGCTGTCTCAATATCGGTAATTGTGTCCAGGTATTCATTGAAGTTGGATTCAGGCACATGCTGCAAATATTCAAAGTGTTTGCGCAGGGAGAGCATCAGTTGAATGCTGTACGTGACTACCTGGTTAACGGAGCCGGATGAGATTTGCTCGATAAACTGTTCGGCAGCTTCTTGTATGACAGGCGTTTTGCCGGATTGGACAGCCTCGATCAGCTTCTTCTCACAGCCGGTAGGGTAGCTTACGGTAGTCATAATATGCGACCGGGTAGTTTGCGCGTCCAGGATCGATTCCTTTCCATAGATCAACCGATACTTGACGTATTGCTGAGCCGAGGTATAGGAGAACGGAATGTTTTTTCTGCCGTAGCTCATGTCACCAACCCCGATAGAGACCGTCACTTTAAAATAACGTTTCAGAAAGCTCTGTATATTGTACAGGGCAGGCTTAAATTCCTCAGGCAGTTCATTCTTCGCATACTGGATGATGGCAACCGCTTCATTTCCTCCCGTAATCAGATAATCGCACGCCCCAAAAGGCTCCAGCATTTCCTTCGCAATATTGCCAAGGGCAAACCCTAGGAGGGGTTGCTGCTCGGTTTCCGTCCGCTCCCGGGCAGGCTCCATTTCGTCGATTTTGAATACCATGACACAGAAATAGGGTCCTGAAATCTTACCTTCAATGTCTCGAATCAGCTCTCCCGGCACCGAGTTGTCAAGCTGGTGACCGCGGAGTAACGAATGCATGTAATGCTCCCGGATCGTCCGGGATGACCGGTTGATCACGAACTGCATGGATTTCTCTCTCTCCTCCAGCGAAGTAAACACTTCGGCCATTATCTGATACTCGTCGATGAACGGTGAAGCGGGAGCGGGGGAATCCGGCATGATCTTCTCAAACAGTGTCGAAAGCGGCTTATATATATTTTTCGTCAGGAAAATGGAAGCTAGCAAACCGGCCAGCACGATGCCTACCGTAATTAGCAATGTGACATTGCGTAACTTGTCAATATTGGAGATTAGACCGGAGTAAGGGGTAGCGCTTACAAAATACCAGTTCATCTCTTCTGATTTTACATAAGTGATCAGGTGCTTCTTATTATGGATATCGATTGTGAAGCTGTTCTCCGTCTCGTGTTGGTTTAGAATCCGCTGTACGTATTGTTCGCCGGACAAGTCCTCCAGAAACAGATTGGAGTCTGTATGGGATAGGACGCTTCCTTCATTATTCATGACGAACACGTTGTTGGCGGAATCCGCCTTGCTGATCTTGCGGATTGTCGTCAGGATCGACTGCTCTTCTACGTTGATGTAGATGAGCGGGTTGTCGGAGGTCCGAAATGAAAAATCCGGGTATAGCAGAAAGGTTAGGAACTGTAGAGGCGTCTGATTGCGGTCAGGGGCAATCAAACCCCGCGGATAGAACTCCATATACTGTTCCGCACTGATGGCATAAAGTGAGGAGTCGAACGGAAGCCCGGCTGTATCAACCGTTGTCTTCGTCGACGGGCGATAGATTCCGATGCTGTAAATGTAAGGATAGCCACTTTTAATCTGGGATAGCTGTTGAAAGACATGATAATTGCTCGTCTTGTCTTCTTTCGTATCATTCAGGAACGAGGTGATCTCCGGCTGAGTGAGCAACGCGTTGCTGATCGCCATGACTTGATTATAGACCACGTCGGAGGCATAAGTGACTTGGGATAACATTGCTCTGGAATTGCGGTCGATTTCCTTCACGGCGCTCTTGGAGAAGAGATAGAAGAGAACACTCGACAGCAGGCTGACTGTGAAGAGAATGAGCAGAAAGTATGAAATTGTAAGCTTCTGGAACGCCCTATATCGAACAAGCCGATTCATGGTGGTCCGCATGAAGAATCCCCCCCATTGCAGCAATATAACTTCTTCACTATAGGACATATCCGGCTAAAAAGGTACTCCATTTCGCAAAAATGAAAGTCAGTTCGGATATTTGGAAGCCGGGCGCCACATTGTGGAAGGGTTCTCCGGATTTCAAAATAGACAACAGCAAGTCACGCTGGCTACGCTAAAAGTAAGCATCGTCTGCCGAAGTGAAGCGGCGGAGAGATGTTGTGTAGAAGGAGCGTGGAGTAGATGGATACAGAAAAATCAGAAGCAGCTTCACAGCAATTAAAAATAATGACCTTCAATATTAGGAACCGGTCAGGAACGGGTGATATTGCCTGGGTGAACCGACGGTCCCTCGTGATTCGAGCCATTGAATCGTTCGGCCCCGATCTTCTGGGAATGCAGGAAGGGTACAGAGACCAGATTCAAGATATCCTGGAGGGGCTTCCAGTTCCATATGGATCGGTCGGTATCTCCCGCTATGGCAATACAGAAGATGAGTACAACAATATCCTGTATCGCTCAGATAAGTTACGGATAGTGGATTGGGGTCAATTCTGGCTTAGTGACGCCCCGGATTTGCCGGGCAGCCTCAGCAAGCACGAGACAAAATATCCAAGAATTTGTACTTGGGCGAAATTCCGAATGCTTAATGAAGGGGAGGCCGCATTCTATTATTTCAATACGCATTTGGGATTGACAGAGGAGGCCCGGTCTCAAGGCATTAATATCGTGTTGGATCGGATTCAAAGATATGTAGATGACCCAGAGATTCCTCTTTTTCTTGGAGGGGACTTCAATATGGAAGAGACCAGCAGCCTTTTTAAACGAATCGAGGAAGCGAACCTTCAAGATACTTGGGCAGCCTTGGGACACAGCTATATCCATGACGGCACTTATAACAATTTTGAAAGCACCCGGAATCTGGAACATATCGATTGGATCTTTCAGCGGAATTGTACGGCCTTGCAGGCGATTGAAATCAACGATTATCACGAGAACGGACGTTATCCCTCCGATCACTTCCCGGTCCAGTTAACCGTGGAAATCCCGGACTAAGCCGGTTATTGAAACCGGGATTGCAATTTTAAAAGCCCTTTAGCCGGATCGTAGAAGCCAAAACCGGTATTTAAAATAGGCATCGTTCAGGTAGTGGGATAGAGTTTAAATCAGGCGACGCCCAAGACAAGAAATGTTAAATGCATGGGAGGATAAGAAATTGGAAAAGAAACAGCGACGGGGATTCGGGGGGTTCTCCGATATTCGAAGAAACGGGACGTCTTATCTGCTGGTTCTGCCTGCGATGGTCTACACCTTTATCTTCGGGTATATGACGTATCCGTATATGATCATTGCTTTTCAACGGTTCAACTATACAAAAGGGATATTTCACAGCGAATGGGTGGGGTTGAAGAATTTCGAGTTTTTCTTTCGCTCGAATAAAGCCTTTACGATCACCTTCAATACGATATTCCTGAATTTGCTCTTTATTGCTTTCGGTACACTGATGGCGCTTGTCATTTCACTCGTGCTGAACGAGTTGCGCAAGAAGCTGTTCGTCAAGATCAGCCAATCGGTCATGTTGTTTCCGAACTTTATTTCCTGGATCGTCATCAGCTATGTGCTGTATGCCTTTTTCTCCATGGATATGGGGATCGTGAACAAAATATTAAATCAGTTCGGAATCTCCTCGATTAATTGGTATACCGAAGCGAAGGTATGGCCGGCTATTCTCACCATGATGCATGTATGGAAGGGAGCGGGGATGAGCGCCGTTATTTATCTGGCTACGATTACAGGGATCGACGAGACTTTGTATGAAGCGGCCGAGATTGACGGGGCAAACCGGTGGCAGATGTGCCTGCGCATCACGATTCCGCTGATGATGCCAACGGTGATCATCCTGACGCTGCTCTCCATCGGTAAGATCATGTATGGGGATTTCGGCATGATCTATGCCCTGATTGGCGACAACGGGACCCTGTATTCAACAACGGATATCATCGATACGTATGTATTCCGTTCCTTAAGGCAGATCGGCGACCCTTCCGAAGCGATGGCCGTCGGGATGTTCCAGTCCGTCGTCGGGTTCATTCTCGTCTTCGGAACAAATGCCATTACCCGCAAATATTTCAAGGACGGGGCTTTGTATTAGAATACGGTTCCGGCAACAGCCAGCCAAAGGAAGGTTTTAGGAGGAATAGAAATGAAGAGGTTTTCCCTTAGCAAGACGGTCATGTACACCCTGGTTACAATATATTCGGCACTTTGTCTGATTCCGATGCTACTGGTGCTGATGATCTCAATCACGGATGAGGATGCCATTTTAAAGAACGGATATAGTCTTTTCCCGGAGAAGTTTTCCCTGCATGCCTATAAGTTAATCTTCACAGGCGGCTCTCAGGTGATACAGAGTTATGGGATTTCGATCTTAGTCACGCTCGTCGGCACAATTCTGGCGATTCTGGTAACCTCGATGGCGGGTTATACGTTGGCGAATAAAAATGTGAAAAACCGTAATCTGCTGGCGCTCTATTTCTTCATTACCATGATTTTCACCGCTGGGGTTGTACCCTGGTATTTGATGAACCGGTCGCTCGGATTGACCAATAATATTCTCGCACTCATTATTCCATCATTACTGTTCAGTCCGTTCAACCTCTTTCTGGTGAGGAACTTCATGGAAGGGGTGCCCGACTCGCTGCGTGAATCGGCGACCATTGACGGGGCCAACGATATTACGATTGCCTTCCGTATCTATCTGCCGCTCTGCAAGCCCGTCCTGGCGACGATTGCGCTCTTCTACGGATTGGATTACTGGAATAACTGGTGGAATGCGATCATGCTGATTGATACCAAGGATTTATACCCGTTGCAATTTATGCTCCTGCAGTTGAAGTCGGAAATCAGCATGCTGAACGAGATGACGATGCTCGCCGGAGCCAGCGATATGACGCTGCCGACTGAATCCGTCAAGATGGCGACGGCAATCGTGACGATCGGGCCAATTATCTTCCTGTATCCCTACTTGCAGAAGTACTTTGTCAAAGGACTGGTTATCGGATCGGTTAAAGGTTGATATAATCCCTTCGGGGTTTATATAAATAAAGCTCTATATGAGGAGGTCGCTATTTTTTATGAAAAAGCATTATGCATTACTATTAGCTACGGTTCTCGTCCTTTCTACATTAATTGGATGTAGCGGTGGCAAGGAATCGGCCAAGGTCGGCAATAAAGGGGGCAACACGCCTGACGCAAAATCGGAGAATACCGATAAGCCTGTCGAAACGGTCAAAATCAAATACGTCGTTCCTGGTACCGAACAAAAAGACTACAAAGAAGTGTTCCAGAAAGTGAACGAGAAGCTGGCTGCAGACGGGGTGGGTGTTGAGGTAGAAAAAATCTTCATTCCGAGCGATGCGTGGGATCAGAAACTGAACCTGATGTTATCTACCGGTGAAGACTTCGACCTGTTCCACATCATGCAGGACCGCACGCCATTCTCCAGTTACTATAATCGCGGCGCATTGGCCGATATCACCGATGCGATTGACAAGTACGGAGCGAATTTGAAGAAGTACATTCCGGACGATATTTTCGACGGGGCCAAAATTGACGGCAAGTACTATGCGGTCCCATCTTACTGGGTAGAAATGGCGAGTGAAGGCGAGTTTAACATCCGCCGTGACGTACTCCGCCAGAATAATCTGGAGGAGCCGAAGACTCCAGCAGAGCTGATCAGCGCTTGGGAAGTCGTCATGAAGAACTGGAAGGGCAGCAACAAGCCGTATTATAGCACCCGTGCCGACTTCGATCCGGTTTCGCTGCATACTTCCATTCTGCACCGGACCTATGACACGTTCCCGTTCACAGTGAAGGATAAGTTCTTCTACGTGAATCAGAATGGTGAAGTCAAGTCCTGGATCGAGACCGAAGAGTTCAAGAAAGATGCGGCTTTCATGCGCGAAATGTATACCAAAGGTATTACTAACCCGGATATCCTGGTCATGAAGCAGGAGCAGGTGAAAGCACAGTTAGATAGCGGTGAATGGTTCGTAAACTTTGGAACCGGCGGCAATCTGGGCTCACTGCAGAAGAACAATCCGGAAGCTAAAGTCGATGATATCGGTGTCGTATGGTTCAATCCCGAGAAGGAATACTTGCGTCCCCTTACCTTTAAGAACGGCAATGCGGTTCCGGTTAACAGCAAGCACCCTGAGGCAGCTGTGAAATTCATGGACTGGATGCTGGCCAGCCAAGAGAACTATGACCTGGTTCAATACGGCATTGAGGGCAAGCATTATACCAAGGACGGGGACAAGGGCTTTAAAGCGATCAACGATCCGAATAACAATAACAAGCCGGGATATAAAGGCTCTGACTCGCAAAACGGTAATGTAAATCTCATGCGGTTTGACCTGGAGAACAGCATCCCGGATAACAACAAGGTTTTGTTCGAGCCTAACTTGAATGCGGTGAACAGTGTTGCGGCGAACTTTGTATTCGACCCTACCGATGTAAGAGCCGAATACACCAATATCATGTCGGAAGCAGCGGCAAGCATTACCCCGATCTACATGGGCGTTCAGGATTATGACAAGGTCTTCCCTACAGCGCTTGAAAAGATGAAGAAGGCGGGTCTGGATAAGGTCGTTACAGAATATCAACATCAGTTCCAGGAATATCAGGCTTCCCAGAAATAAAAGAGTTTAAAAAATGAATAGGAGTGGACGAATTGAACTTATTGCAGCAACGAATCGAATTTGAAGCGAAGAAGAAGATTTATGAGAGCGCAACTTTGAAATTTAATGGCGTAGACGGCTTCGATGTTTATAACATTTCAATCCCTTTTGAGCGGGACGGAAGGCGGTATCTGTTCGGACGGGTAGAACGCCGCGAAGAATGGGCACGCTCCTGGGTCCGCCTGTTCGAAGAGACGGGACAGGATGAGTGGACGCTGGTAGAGAACGGCATGATCTATACCCTGGAAGATCCGTATATCAGCGAGATCGGCGATGAGCTTGTGATGGGCGGTACGCATGTTCACTATCAAGGTGGAAGAGTGAGTACGTACTTTGGATATTTTTTCCGCGGAACCGATCTTCACAATCTGTACTACTTCACAAGCGGCCCCAACAAGATGAAGGATATCCGTCTCGTTCAGCTCGCGGACGGCAAGATTGGTGTTTTCTCGCGTCCTCGTGGGGCGGAGACGAGAGGTAAGTATGGCAGTGAATCGATGATCGGCTTCACAGTCATCAATCGTCTGGAGGAGCTGACTGCGGATGTTATTGAGAACGCTCCATACATCCACGGCATTTTTGGCGAAGGCGAATGGGGCGGCGTCAACCAGGCTTATCTGCTCGACAGCGGTAAAATCGGCGTCATCGGACATATCTGCTACCGGGATAAGGATGAGAACGGGGGCGAGGTGAAGGTATACCTGAACATGTCCTTCGTCTTTGATCCTGCGACGCGTGAGTCGACAGATCTTCATCTGATCGGCAGCCGGCCTTGTTACCCGGCTGGTCCTGCCAAGACGCCTCATTTGGTGGATTGCGCCTTTACTTCGGGCATCGTGATGCGTCCGGACGGTAAGGCCGATCTGTACAGCGGCATTGGCGATACCCAGGCAGGACGTATTGCAATCGACTATCCGTTTGAAGGACATGGACGTCTTGTCTAAAGGAGGAAGATGGAAATGACTGCGAATCCCGCAATATGGCACATTGACAACTTGGAGATTGCCATCCGAATCGGCATCTCTCTGTTCGTTGGCGGTGTAGTCGGTCTGGAGCGGGAGCGCGGTCAGCATCATGCGGGATTCCGCACGCACATTCTGGTCTGCCTCGGCTCGACCCTGATTACATTAATTTCGACATACGGTTTCGGTCAGTTCGCCAATGAACCGAATGTGCGTATGGACCCTGCGCGATTAACGGCTCAAATTATCAGCGGTATCGGATTCCTTGGGGCAGGTACGATTCTTCGAAATGGCAATAAAATATCAGGGCTTACGACGGCGGCTTCTTTATGGGTTGTCGCCGCCATGGGGATCAGTATCGGTGCCGGCTTTTATTTCGGAGCCATACTTACCTTTATATGTGTACTCATCAGCTTATTCGTATTGCAGCGGGTGGAGCAGTGGCTCCTCCCGTCAAGTAAAACGACATCCTACACCGTCACGGTTGACCGCGACGGTGATCCCGGGATGTTTCTGAACTATTTTCGGGATGAAGGAATACGGGTGAAGTCGTTCAAGATGGATATGCTTGATGAAGGCGCAGTGCGTATTCATTTCGTATTATCCAACAAGGCCCCTGATTTGAGGAAGCAATTGTCGGCGCTTGCCGCCAAGAGCGATTCTCAAATTACACATATGGAGATCAAAATGTAGGGAGCGAATGTAGTGTCAAAATACAAGCTGCTCGCGCTGGATATGGATGGAACGCTGCTTAACCGGGAGCTTGAAATATCCAAGAATACCTGCGAGTGGATACACCGGGCTATAGACAGCGGTATTGTTGTAATGTTCGCCACAGGTCGGGAAGTTCAAAGCATCGAGCGTTATGTGAAACAGCTCGGATTGGAGTCGCCGCTCGTCTCGGTAAACGGGAGTGAGGTCTGGACCTCTCCGGGTTCGCTGCTGGTGCGGCACATCCTGACCGATGAGTGGATGAAAGAACTGCATGCCATCGCCAAGGATCAAGGCTGCCGTTACTGGGCCTATACCGTGGATCATGTGTTCACCTCGGAGAATTGGCCAGATGAGCTGGAGCGTCCGAATAGCGATCCTTGGCTCAAATTCGGCATTCATTGCGATGAGCCGGTGCTGCTGCAAGCACTCCGCGCGCGCGTAGAGGAGTTGGGTCATTTTGAAGTTACCAATTCAAGCCCCCGCAATCTGGAGATTAATCCTCGTGGCATCAACAAGGCCAGCGGGCTCCGGGAGGTCTGCAGACTCCTGGATATCCGGATGGAGGAGGTCGCCGCTTGCGGAGACAGCTTGAATGATCTGGAGATGATTACTGCCGCAGGACTCGGAATCGCCATGGGCAATGCACAGGAAGCGGTAAAGCTGGCTGCGGACACCGTGACCGGGACGAACAATGAGGATGGAGTTGCTCAAGCGATCCGCATGATTTTAGGAGAGTAGCTTCCGACGGTTGGGCGGAGGAAGAGGTGTACAAACGTAAAATTTTTGGAACGGAAATTAGCGGCCGTTCCTTCGCAACGGCCCTCTCGTTGATTGAGCGTTTTCCCGAATATGTATTTTTTGCAGTCCCACCTTCAATTGTACGCATATTTAAAGGACGATTTCCGGGAACTTTATGGAACAATCAAAGATCGCGTCAAGTCTGGCAACTGGGAACCGACCGGTGCGATGTGGCTGGAAATTGAAATATCATTGGCACCCTATGAAATCAAAACTTTTCATAAGAGCTTATTTTAAATAGCAATCCCTTTTTTGTAATCACGATTACGAGGAGGAAGATGATGAAAAGAACGGTTTGGATGGTTATGCTTATTTTCGCTATTGGGATCGGAGGGCTTGGCGGATGGACGGATCAGGCCCCGAAGGTTGCGGCCGATGCAGAGACCGCAAGGCTGAAGTTGATGACGTTTAATGTACGGAACCTTAACGGAGACAACGGTACGATCAATTCCTGGGATAACCGGAAGGAACGGGCCGTCCGGGCCATCGATACGTTCAGCCCTGATATTATCGGTATGCAGGAAGCATACGCCGTCCAGATTGATTATTTTATCAGCCATTTGAACGGCACTTATGAGTCCGTGGGTACTTCGCGGCAAGGCAACAAGTCTGACGAATATTCTAATATCGTATACCGGACAGACAAATTCAATGTCATTGAAGCAGGGCAATTCTGGCTTAGCCAAACGCCGGAGGTCGAGGGAAGCCGATACTCCGAAGCTGATAAGTGGCCTCGGATCTGCACCTGGGCCAAATTCCAGGCCAAGGACAATTCCCGCACCGTGTTCTACTATTTCAACACTCACTATTCCTTGGATGCCGCCAGTCGGACGTTATCCTCCCAATTGATTCTGGACCGGGTAGCGGAGATCGTTCCTTCCGCAGATACGCCGGTCTTCATCGGAGGGGATTTCAATGCGCCGGAGACAGAGGCTGCCTTCACCACTTTGGAACAATCGGCTTTCAATGATATGTGGCTTCAAAAGGGACAGTCGCTGGTCAATGCATCGACGGTCAGCAATTATAACGGCAACATATCAGGGCACCATATCGATTGGATTTTCCATCGCGGAGCGTCGGCCATTCAATCGATTGAGATCAACCGCTACAATGAGAATGGCCTGTATCCGTCGGATCATTACCCTGTTCAAGCCGTGGTCGACATTCCTGTGACGGGCAAAGCCTTGGCAGGGGGATACGTGAACGTTGCGAGGCAAGGAACGGCAACGGCCGACGGGTATGTGCAGGCAGAGCCACCTGGCAAGGCGATTGACGGGACCGTTCTGAGTAACAGCAAGTGGTGCGCTACCGGCGCTGAACCGCACTGGCTACGGATTGATCTGGGCGAGCGCCATAACCTGTATCGGTTCGTCGTGAAGCATGCGGGTGCAGGAGGGGAGAACCGGAAGATCAATACGAGGAACTTTGTGATTCAGGTCAGCGACAACGGCACAAGCTGGACCGATGTTTCTGCCGTATCCGGGAACACCAAGGATATTACGCTCCATGAGGTCAATACCTTCGGGCGGTATATCAGGGTCTACATTACGGATGCGGGGAACCTTTCGACGGATACCGCTGCACGCATTTATGAGCTGGAGGCTTACGGCTTGAAGAAGGGAGCTGTCTTCTACAAGGACGGAAGCTATGGCGGGTATGCGGTCACGCTGGCTCCGGGCTCTTACACGCTGGACCAACTGCGCCAAGCGGGAATTCAGAACGACGATATCACTTCGCTTCGGGTATTTGGAGGAGCTACGGTAGAGCTCTATGAGCATGATCATTTCCTCGGGAACAAGCAGGTTCGCACGGTGGACGACTCGTCCCTGACGCCGGAAGGCTGGAGCGACATTACATCTTCCATCAAGATTTATTAAAAATGAAGGGGCGTCACCTGGTCATCATAGCTGACCAAGGGACGCCCCTATATTAATGAAGCTTAATTATCCGATCTCTACAGGGATCAGCTCGAACTTGTCGACGTCCGCCAAGCCGCGGTTGGTGATGCGCAGCTCGGGGATCACCGGCAGGGCGATCAGCGAGAACGTCATAAATGGCGCGTTCAGCTCGCAGCCCAGCGTCTTCCACGCTTGCTCCAGCGCCTGGACTTCCTTTACAACGATCTCCAGCGGCTGATCGGACATCAATCCGGCGATAACCATCGACACGGAGGCTAGGATCTGTCCGTCCAGAACGGCGATCATGCCGCCGCCGAGTTTAGCCAATTCATTGGCGGCGAAGGCCATATCCTCCGGATTGGTGCCCATGACCAGGAGGTTATGGCTGTCGTGCGCTACGGTCGATGCCACCGCGCCCCGCTCCAGTCCGAAGCCCTGCGCGAAGGCGAGCGAAATCTGCCCGGTACCGTGATGGCGGTCGATACAGGCCAGCGTAATGACGTCCTGCTCCAGGCTTGACTGAATAAAGCCGTCCTTCACGGGGAGGCGTGCAGTGCCGCGTGCGGTCCGTGCGCTGTTCTCGATCGCGCGGATGACGTTCACTTCCGTTTCGGCGGCCCCGTCCTTACGGCTGCTCGCCAGCGCGAAGTCGCGTGTCTCCAGCGGCCGTGCCAAATGCACCGACTGCCGTGCGGCTTCCGGATAAGCATAGGCCGGGAAGGCCATTTGCAGCGCGCCGCCGTCAAACACCACGTTGCCGTCCGTGATGACGGTGGACGGCTCCATGTCCTTCAGGCTGTCGATCAGCAGCAGATCGGCGCATTTGCCCGGCGCGATGCCGCCGACTTCACCGTCGACCCGGAAATAGCGGGCCGTGTTGATCGAGCCCATCTGGATGGCGGTGACCGGCTCGACGCCTTCCTCGATGGCCCGGCGGACGACGTGGTTCATATGACCCTTCTCGATCAGGGTCTGCGGGTAAACGTCGTCCGTAACCAGCATGATGTTGCCCGGATGCACGTGATCTTCCGTCACGACCTTGATCACTTCCTTCACATCATGCCAGGCGGAGCCCTCGCGGATCATGAGATGCATGCCTAGCTGAAGCTTCAGCAGTCCTTGCTCCCGTGTGACCGTCTCATGGCAGGACGTAACCCCTGAGGCGATGTACGCTTGCAGCATCGGCTCGTCCTCGCTCGGGAAATGCCCGGTGACCGCCTTGCCTGCCCGGCATGTCGCGGCGATCTCGCCGGTCATTTTGGGGTCGCCGTACACGACGCCCGGGAAGTTCATCACTTCGCCGAGACCCTCGACGCCTTCCCAGGTCATTCCGTCCTCGATATCGGCGACGTTCAGCTCGGCTCCGGCGTCCTCGAGATTGTCCGTGGCGGGCACGCACGAAGGGAAGGTTGTGTATACCTTCAGCGGCAAAGCACGCCCCTCTTCGTGCATCCAGCGTACGCCGTCGGCTCCAAACACATTGGCGATTTCATGAGGGTCCATGAAAATGCCGGTGGTGCCCTTCGCCAATGCGGCTTTGGCGAACTCGGTGACCGAGAGCATCGTGCTCTCGACATGCATATGCCCGTCCAGTAGACCCGGGGCGATAAACCGTCCCTTCGCGTCCAGTACGACCGTATCTTGGCCGATCGTATGGCTGGCATCGCCGACATAAGCGATCCGCCCTGCGGCGACAGCCACGTCGGTATGAGCCTGAAGCTGTCCGGTGTATACGTTGACGAGGGTACCGTTTTTAACGACCAGATCGGCCTTCTTTGTTCCGGTGGCCACTTGGGCAAGCGTCCGGCGAACCTCGGTCCATTGTTCATCGTGGGTATGGCTCATCTTGTTCACTCCTTAGTTGGTGGGTGGCTAACTTCTCTGCTCATATTTTTTCACCGAATCGGCGAAAATGCAAGGCAACCCGGCAAAGTGACGATGCGCATGAAAAGGGTAATCACGCCATAATATCGTTTACCGAAAATAAAAAGAAGCCCGGCACTGCCTGCCGGGTCCCTCAAGGAAAGTAGATTAACTGTAATTTCTCCAGCTAATTTGCCAGTCTGCCCCCGATTTTCGAAAATATCTGGAAAACCTCCAGCTATTTTCACTATCTAACCACTTTGGAAGTCCGTAAAGAAGGATTAACTACAGGTTTTACATTTAATATCCAAAAAAGCTTGAACTGATGGGAATTAACTGTAGGTTTTCCAGTTATCGTGCCGAGCCATTGAAATTATACAAAGGACCGCCCCGCGAGCGTGATATACACTTCTGGGACGGTCCTTGGCTTTATTAACGTATGAAGTTAAATACAGTTATACGCCTTGTGGCGTAACTTTTTCGATGACGCGATCGATCAGGCCGTATTCTTTAGCTTCGGCCGCGCTCATGAAGTAGTCACGGTCCGTATCCTTCTCGATCCGGTCCAGCGGCTGGCCAGTGCGTTCGGCCAAGATCTTGTTCAGCTTGTCGCGCATCTTCAGAATGCGGCGTGCCCGGATTTCGATATCGGTAGCCTGGCCTTCGGCTCCACCGAGCGGCTGGTGAATCATGATCTCGCTGTTCGGCAGCGCGTAGCGTTTGCCTTCGGCGCCGGCATTCAGCAGGAAAGCGCCCATGGAAGCCGCGAGACCCACGCAAATGGTGGAGACGTCGGACTTAATGAACTGCATCGTATCGAAAATGGCCATCCCGGCTGTAATGGAACCGCCAGGGCTGTTAATGTAGAGATGGATGTCTTTGCCCGGTTCTTCCGCGTCCAGAAACAGCATTTGCGCAATAATCGCATTTGCGACGACGTCATTCACCTGAGAACCCAGGAAAATGATGCGGTCCTTCAGCAGTCTGGAGTAAATGTCATAAGCGCGCTCACCGCGGTTACTTTGTTCAACGACCATAGGAATATAACTCACCGATAAAACCTCCTTATTAGTTGGATCAACCATGTGAACGAAATCGGTTCAATCAATTTCAGAATTGACGGAATCGATGAATATTAACCTCATAATAAACAATTTAAAACAGAAAGTCAAAGAAAGTCAAACTCTGTGTAATAAAAAAACCCGTGCATAAGGGTTAGTGGGTAAAACATATGATATCCAGCAATCTGCTGATAAGTATAATGGCGCGCCCGCGAGGAATCGAACCTCGATCTCAGGCTCCGGAGGCCTACGTCATATCCATTGGACCACGGGCGCAAGTTGTATGAATTAGTTACATCCATTTAGCGTAGCAAAAATGATTATATGACATACGAGTTTAAAAAGCAAGCAAGTTCTCTAAAATAGTTTCAAGGGAACATATGGAGAACGGGCGAGAGTGGTAGACGAGAACTATTTTTGTAAAATAGGCATTGTCATGAAAGCGCTTCTATGCTAATTTAGAATTATAAAAACGTTTTTATAAAAAGGAAGATTGGATATGGGTAAGGTTACCATCAAGGATGTGGCTCGAGAGGCGGGTGTATCGATCTCGACAGTTTCCAATGCGTTAAACAATGTCGATGTTTTGAACCCCGAGACCAAATCGCATGTGCTAAACGTGGCGAAACGAATGAATTATGTTCCGAATTTGAACGGCAAGCAGCTTAAAACAGGCAAAACGAAAATGCTGGGCTTCTTTACAACCAGCGTATCGGGTCCCTACTTCTATACGCTGGTTGAATCGATGGCCCGCGAATGCGACCGGCTCGGCTATGGGCTGAACGTATTTGTAACCCGCGACAAACAGGTCATAATGAGCAATATTTTGGGCCGGCGGGTCGACGGCGTCATTATTTATGAGGAATTGCGTATCGATGATGAAGACGTCAGCATGATGATGAAGGAAAAGATCAAGGCCGTGTTTCTGGATCGGTTTCTGGAGAATGAAACGATGGGCAGCGTGATTTTCGATTCCTTCGTGGCCGGTTACGAAGCAACCAAATACTTGATCAGTCTCGGACACAAGAAAATCGCTTATATCTCCGGCGTGGACACGATGTTCGACAGCGTGCAGCGGAGGGACGGTTACTTGGAGGCCTTGCGGGAGCATCAGTTACTCGTGGATGAAGATTATGTGCTCCAAGGTTATTTTGAGGAAGAAGGCACCTACAACGCGGTAAAATCATTTCTTCATATGCACCCGGACAAATTGCCGGATGCGTTCCTGGCGGGGAACGACTTGAGTGCGATCGGTTGTATTCGCGCGCTGAAATCCCATGGATTCGACGTTCCTGCAGACATCAGCGTGGTCGGGTTTGACGATATCGATATCGCCCAATACTTCACGCCTCCATTAACAACGGTAAGGAACCAGATCGCCAGGCAGGGCGTGCTCGCCATCGACCATTTGGTACGCATGATTCAGAAGAAGGAGCAGGGCAAGAAGCAGAAGTTGGCGGGAGAACTGGTTGTCAGAGGATCAAGCCAAGTGAAAATCCAAAGAAACGACCTTGGCCAAGAGTAAGAAGGCTGTATTCTGAAGAATCCGCGAAAATTTGGCGGGGCCAGGGATAGATTTTTATATGTGAAAATAAAAACGTTTTTATTGCATGGAAGCCAAAAGGGGGACCAAGGGATGGCCAAATCAGACGCGCATTTGGAGCAGAGAAAGCCCATGGGGCAAAGGATTAGAGACTTTATGGTCGACTACGGGAGACAATGGGAACTGCAGTCAATGATTTTGCCTGGCGTCATTTTTATGATTATTTTTTGTTACATTCCGATTTATGGACTGACGATCGCTTTTAAAAACTACACGGTCATCGATACGTTGGACACGGCCCCGTGGGTGGGACTGGAAAATTTCAAAATCATTCTGTCCGACAAATATTTCTGGGATTCGGTCGTCAATACACTGGGGATCAGCTTTCTGAAGCTGTTGATCGGTTTCGTCATTCCGATTGTGCTGGCGATCATGATCTTTGAAGTCGGTCATACCCGATTCAAAAAGATCGTTCAGACGGTTTCCTATCTGCCGCACTTTCTGTCTTGGATCGTGCTCGGCGGGATGCTGATTACCTGGTTCTCAACGACAGGGATGTTCAATCAGCTGCTCCTGGATCTCGGCGTGATCTCTCAACCTCACAATATTATGCTGGATGCCGGCAAGTACTGGTGGATCGCCACGTTGTCCGACATCTGGAAGGAAGCGGGCTGGGGAACCATTCTGTATCTGGCGATTATGTCGAAGATCGACCCGACCTACTACGAGGCGGCCAAGATTGACGGAGCCAGCCGGCTGCGGCAAATCTGGAACATCACCATTCCGAACATGAAAATGATCATCAGCTTGAACCTGATTCTGACGATCAGCGGCTTGCTCGGCTCCAACCTGGATCAAACGCTGGTGCTGATGAACTCGCAGAACCGGGCCCGAGCGGAAGTCATTAACTCCTACGTCTACCGCATGGGGATGACGCAAGGCGACTTTTCCTACGCTACGGCGGTCGGCCTGGGTGTCTCGATTGTGTCCGTCATTCTGTTAGTCACGGCAAACAAGGTCACCAGCAAATTGAACGATAATCAATCCGTGCTTTAGTAAGGGGGCATCCGAGTGAGCAGAACGGTGGCTAAACAAGATCTCGATAGCCGGGTCTTTGATGCGATAAATCTGATTTTACTAAGTATTTTTACGATCATCATCGTGGTACCGCTTTGGAACGTCATCGTTTCATCCTTCAGTTCCGGCAAATCGCTGGCTGAGGGGGGCTTCGTCTTCTGGCCGAAGGAGTTTTCATTGGAGAACTACCAGGCTGTTTTTCGGGATACGAGCATCTGGCAATCCTTCTTTATTTCGATCTCAAAAACATTTCTCGGCGTCATTACGCACGTTTTCTTCTGCGCCATGATCGGTTACGGTCTGAGCAAAAAATATGTCCGCGGCCGCAAGCTCTATGTGGCGATGGGCGTGA
Source organism: Paenibacillus sp. FSL R5-0407 (assembly GCF_038009185.1). Lineage (NCBI taxonomy): Bacteria > Bacillati > Bacillota > Bacilli > Caryophanales > Paenibacillaceae > Paenibacillus > Paenibacillus sp. FSL R5-0407. The sequence continues at coordinate 4,071,831 of NZ_JBBPAX010000001.1, forward strand.
TCACCATGTTTTTCTCGGGCGGTATGATTCCGACCTACTTGCTGATTAAATCGCTGGGGCTGCTCAACAGCTTCTGGGTGTATATCATCCCTGCGCTGTTCAGTTACTACGATGTGGTCATCCTGATGAATTTCTTCCGAAATGTCCCGGATTCGCTGGAAGAGTCGGCCAAGATCGACGGGGCCGGAGACTGGCGCATTTTCCTGAAAATATTTATTCCGCTGTCGATGCCGGCCATGGCGACGATCGCCTTGTTTAACGGGGTCGGACAATGGAACGATTTCATGACGACCAAGCTGTACATTACCGATCAGGCCCTCTATCCGCTGCAGATGAAGCTGTATGAGATTATCGTTCAGTCCCAGACGCAGTCGATGCAGAATATCGGGGGATCGGTCGTCATCGAAACGACGACGAAAGGGGTTCAACTAGCAACGATCGTCATTACAACCTTGCCGATTGTTGTGATGTATCCAATTTTGCAAAGGTACTTTATCTCGGGCATGATGCTGGGGGCGGTGAAGGAGTAGAGATAAGGTATATGTTGTGAAACCGGGGAAAACGACCGATACGGGGTAGGCTCCGGGCGGATTAGAAAGCGCTTTAACACAAAAGAGGAGGGGTTTGGATGTTGAAGATGAACAAGGCTTTTGGCAAAACAGGGCTTAAGGTGGGCACGGCACTTTTGGCAGCTGCGCTGGTCGTAACGGGCTGCGGCGGGGGATCCGGCGGCGGCTCGAAAAGCTCCGGCAAAGAGGTTTCCCTAGAAGGACGATATACGCCGGATCCGGAGAAGCCGGCCTGGCAGCTGGATACGAAAGAAGAGACTACGGACTTGACCTGGTATGTGAATGCCGACTGGTGGAACACCGACTTTGGCAATGATGTGGTCACCAAAAAGATTAAGGAAGATTTGAATATCAACATCAAATTCATCAAAGGCGACGACACGAAGCTGAACACCTTCTTCGCGGGCGGCGACATGCCGGACATCCTCACGACGTTCGACAACAATTCACCGGCCGCACAGAAGGCGGCAACCTGGGCGCTTCCATTGACGGAGCTGGCCGAGAAATACGATCCTTACTTCAATAAAGTAGCGGCTCAAGACACGCTGAACTGGTTCCAGCTTAAAGACGGCAAAACTTACGGCTATCCGAACTACTCCAATACGCAAGAGGATTATGACAGCGGTAACATTCCGGCGAAGACAGCGTTCGTGATTCGGAAGGATGTTTATGAAGCTTTGGGCCAGCCGAGCTTTGCTACGCCGGACGACTTCAAAAATTCGATGCAGCAAATCAAGGCGAAATTCCCTGAACTGTTCCCATTCGGCTTTAACTCGATCGGCACCGGCACCGGTTCTTTGGGCGATGTGTTGCAGGACTTCATCGGAGTGCCCCTGGAAGACGCGAACGGCGGGTTCTACGACCGTAACCTGGACGAAGACTATCTGACCTGGCTGAAAACGCTGAATCAGTCGTACCGCGACGGCGCGATCAGCGACGACAGCTTTGCCGATGACGGCCCGGCCTTTGAAGAGAAAGTGAAGTCCGGCAAATACGCTACGATGCTGCTTGACGGCACGCCGCAGCAAGGCGGCAATCTGCAAATTTTCTTGAGCGCGAATCCGGGCAAAGAATACATCGCGATCGACGGTCCACAAAGCACTGTCGGCAATCAGCCGACCTTGAACCAGTCCGGCATTTCCGGTTGGATGGTCAGCTTCATCACGAAGAAGTGTAAAGACCCTGCTAAAGCGATCCAGGTGTTCACGTACCTGCTGAGCGAAGAAGGCCAAATGCTGATGAACTACGGTATCGAAGGCGAAACATACACGAAAGCCGCCGACGGAAGCGTGCAATTCACGCCGGAAGTGAAAGACCTTCAATTGAACAATGCCGATAAATTCAAAAAGGATTACCGGATGGGCGAATTCATGTTCTTCGGACATGACCGTCATAAAGCGCTGAGCGCCGACGCTTTCCCTGAGGCGATCAAGCAAATGCAGGAGTGGGGCAAAGGCAAAATGAAGCCGCATTTCATCCTGGAAAATACAAATCCGGATCAAGGAACGCAGGAAGCGCGCGCCCTGACCGCTATCAACACCCAGTGGAGCACGTCGCTCGTCAGCATGATCCGCTCCAAGAGCGACGATGAATTCAACAACAATTTGTCGATCTACAAAAAGTTCCTGGAAGACAACAACTGGAGTAAGATCGTTGAAATTCGCAGCGAGAAGATGAAGCAAAACAAAGAAAAACTGGGCATGAAGTAAAAACGGATTAACCCATTAAACGGAGGGACACAGCATGCAGGAGCTTACGATATATGAATCTTTGGGAGAACGCGAGCTGTTCATCAAGAAATCCCCTCAGGAATTGACGCCGGCTGACATCGGTGTGGAAGCCGTCCGGGTGGTTTTGGATGAAACCCGGACTTTTCAAGAAATGGACGGCTTTGGAGCCTCTTTTACCGATTCAGCCGCCTTTTTGATGAACCAGATTTTGAATGAGGAGCAGCAAGCGGAAGTGATGCAGAGACTGTTTGATCCAAATGAGGGGATCGGGCTTTCGGTGGTTCGTAATCCCATGGGAGCTTCGGACTATGCTAGGGAAATGTACAGCTACGATGATCTTCCCCAGGGAGAAACGGATCCGGCGTTAAACCGGTTTTCGATCGCCCATGACGAGCAGGACATCATTCCATTACTGCGGCAGGCGGTAAAGTGGAATCCGGAACTCAAGCTCATGGCTTCGCCATGGAGTGCGCCGGGCTGGATGAAGACAAGCGGCTCCATGATCGGCGGGGAGCTGAAGAGAGAATATTATGAAGCGTATGCGGAGTATTTTGTACGGTATATTCAGGCCTACGCAGAGAACGGGCTTCAGATCTATGCCGTAACTCCGCAGAATGAACCGTTATTTGTTCCGGGACATTACCCCGGCATGCTGATGCTGCCTGAAGTACAGAGTGAGTTCATCAAAGATTTTCTAAAGCCTGCCTTCCGGCGGAATGGAATTTCCACCAAGATTCTCTGCTATGATCACAACTGGGATAAACCGGAGTACCCGCTGACGGTGCTGAACCAAGCGGAGGAAGAGGTGGACGGCGTGGCCTGGCACTGGTACGGAGGTCAGGCGTCGGCACAGAGCGAGGTCAGCCGGGCTTTTCCGGCCAAGGAAGTTCATTTCACTGAAGGATCGGGCGGAGAATGGATTCCTGCCTTCGAGCCGGCCTTCTCCAATGTGTTCCGGACGGGGATCGAGATCCTACGGAATCATAGCAAATCGTTCGTGTTATGGAACATGGCCCTCGATGAAAACAACGGCCCGGTGGTGCCGGGATTCGGGCGCAGTACTTGCCGCGGCATCGTGACGGTCAATCAACAAACCCGCGAGCTGACCTATACGCTGGATTATTACGCGCTGGCGCATTTCAGTAAGATCATCCGCCCCAAAGCGGTGCGAATACACTCCGACAGCTCCGGAGACCACATTCGCTCCGTCGCCTTCAAAAATACGGATGATTCAATTGCCGTCGTTTTGTTTAATGATGGGGAGGGTGTAGAGAATGTATCACTCCGGCTGCGAGGAGAAGCGGAACTCTCCTTCTCGATGGCCCCTAAAAGCGCGATATCAATTAAAGCGGCCTTTTAAAGCTTACGGATATATGTAGTTTAAGAGCAACGCTCCTTATGGTCGGATAGATGGTAAGACGTCTATTACAACACTAAGGAGCCTTTTTATTGTCTGGGCCCCTCCCCAAAGGTTCGAAATCAGGCCATGCATAGGCTTTGGCGAGAATGTAAATTATACGGACGTCAGGCTTGCATCAGAGCAAAAAATTGGTTAGAATATCAGTGGGACTTAAAAAGTTTACCCGGGACATTTTAGGACCAAGGAGAAGGAGAGAGAAGACGAAGCTTGCAGGAGTGGAAAGCATGCGAACTATTTTGGAAATGCAAAAGCAGCTTCTTCCTGATCTCATGGAAATTCTCAAGAAAAGGTATACCATTCTTCACCAGATCTTGTTGTCGGACGTGATTGGCCGCAGAACGCTTGCGGTATCGCTGAACATGACAGAACGAGTGTTGCGGGCCGAGACGGATCTCCTGAAGGCTCAGGGCCTGATTGAAATCGAGAATATAGGCATGAGAATCAGTGATTCGGGCAGGAAACTGCTGGAGGCTTTGGAGCCGATCGTTAAGGAAATCTTCGGATTATCCAATCTGGAAGAAAGAATTCAGAAGGCTTTCGGACTTCGTAAGGTTGTGATCGTTCCCGGCGACAGCGAGGCTTCCCCGCTGACGAAGAAGGAACTGGGCCGGGCAGGAGCCAAAGCTCTGCTTGGTGCCATGAGCAGCCAGGACGTAGTTGCGGTTACCGGCGGTTCTACTATTGCCGAGGTAGCGGAGCAACTTAGCCCGCCGGCAAATCTTTCGCTGAAGCAATGTTGGTTTGTGCCGGCGAGAGGCGGATTGGGTGAAAGTCTGGAGATACAGGCCAACACGATTGCCTCTGGGATGGCAAAACGGCTTGGAGCGGGCTATCGTCTGCTGCATGTGCCTGATTTGCTCGGAAAAGAAGCGTACGAGTCACTCGTAGGCGATCCTAACATCCACGATATCGTAGAGATGATCCGCGAGGCGCGGATTATCATTCATGGAATCGGTGATGCTATGGAGATGGCGCGCCGCCGCAAATTGGAATCTTCCGTGGTCCAAGAGCTGCAGAAGGAAGGCGCGTTAGCGGAATCATTCGGATACTATTTTGATGAAAATGGCGTTGTCGTTCACAAAATGCTGACTCTGGGTCTTCGGCTGGAAGACATCAAGAGTACCGAAACCGTCATTGGCATCGCGGGCGGTAAGAGCAAGGCGAAGGCTATTCTTGCCGTGCTGAAATTCGGACACGAAGATATTCTTGTGATCGATGAAGCCGCGGCGGAACAAATCGTGGAAGAGATCGAGCGAAGCGAGAGCCGCAAAGCGGAATAACTCTTTTCCGCACTCAAAACAAGAAAGTTTATTAAATGGTTTACTCATGGCGGGTTATTCAGCCTGTCTTGAATAATAAAAAAAACACTGGGAGGATCTATTCATGAGTGTAAAAGTTGGTATTAACGGGTTTGGACGTATCGGACGCCTGGCTTTCCGCCGTATTCAAAATGTGGAAGGCATCGAAGTAGTAGCAATCAATGACCTGACAGACGCAAAAATGTTGGCTCATTTGTTGAAATATGATACGACGCAAGGCAAGTTCGACGGCGAAGTTGAAGTACATGACGGCTTCTTCAAAGTAAACGGCAAAGAAGTTAAAGTTCTTGCTAACCGCAACCCTGAAGAATTGCCTTGGGGCGAGCTTGGCGTAGACATCGTGCTTGAGTGCACAGGCTTCTTCACTACTAAAGAAAAAGCTGAGCTTCACCTGAAAGGCGGAGCTAAGAAAGTCGTTATCTCCGCACCTGCTACAGGCGATATGAAAACTGTCGTTTACAACGTAAACCATGAAATCCTTGACGGTTCGGAAACCGTTATTTCCGGTGCATCTTGCACAACGAACTGCTTGGCTCCTATGGCTAAGACGCTTCAAGACAAATTCGGTATCGTTGAAGGCTTGATGACTACGATCCACGCTTACACTGGCGACCAAAACACTTTGGATGCTCCGCATGCGAAAGGCGACTTCCGTCGTGCTCGTGCTGCTGCTGAGAACATCATCCCTAACACAACTGGCGCCGCAAAAGCTATCGGCCTGGTTATCCCTGAACTGCAAGGCAAATTGGATGGCGCGGCTCAACGCGTTCCAGTTGCAACTGGTTCCCTGACTGAGCTCGTTACTGTTCTTGAGAAGAAAGTAACTGCAGCTGAAATCAACGAAGCTATGAAAGCTGCTTCCGACCCAGAAACTTATGGCTACACAGAAGACGAAATCGTATCTTCGGACATCAAAGGTATGACTTTCGGTTCCCTGTTCGACGCTACACAAACTAAAGTATTGACTGTTGGCGACAAACAACTGGTTAAAACGGTTGCTTGGTATGACAACGAAATGTCCTACACTGCTCAATTGGTTCGTACTTTGGAATACTTCGCAAAAAAAGTTAAGTAATATCGTTTTTCCTTGATAACATTACCGAAGAGGAGCAACCTTTATGGAGGACTCCTCTTTGGTTCATGGTTTTATATGTAATCCGACATTCACACACACACCGTTTTTTTATATAAAAAGAGAAGTAGTACCGCTTAGGAGAGAAATCAAGAGTCGAAGTCGCAACGGAAATGCGCAGCCTGTCTGTGCTCAAGCCCTGGTGGGCGCCGCGCATACCTATAGGAGGAACGTGGAGATGAATAAGAAAAGTGTACGTGATGTGGAAGTAACCGGCAAACGCGTGTTTGTCCGCGTAGATTTCAATGTACCTATGCAAGATGGCAAAATTACGGATGATACCCGGATTCGCGAGACGCTGCCGACGATTAAGTATTTGATCGAAAATGGCGCGAAAGTGATCCTGGCTAGCCACTTGGGACGTCCAAAAGGCCAAGTGAACGAAGATATGCGTTTGACGCTGCCTGCTAAACGCCTTGGCGAATTGCTCGGGAAAGAAGTAGCCAAAGCTGACGAAGCAATCGGCGAAGCGGTAAAAGCGAAAGTTGACGCTATGAACAACGGCGACGTGCTCGTGCTTGAAAACGTCCGTTTCTATCCGGGCGAAGAAAAGAACGATCCGGAGCTTGCAAAACAATTTGCCGAGCTGGCTGATCTGTTCGTGAACGACGCGTTCGGCGCCGCTCACCGTGCGCATGCATCGACAGAAGGCATCGCTCACCAAATTCCGGCTGTATCCGGCTTGTTGATGGAAAAAGAATTGTCCGTTCTCGGCAAAGCGTTGTCGAATCCGGATCGTCCTTTCACAGCGATCATCGGCGGTTCCAAAGTTAAGGACAAAATCGATGTTATCGACAACCTGCTTAACATTGCGGATAACGTGCTGATCGGCGGCGGTCTTACTTATACCTTCTTTAAAGCTCAAGGTTACGAGATCGGTCAATCGTTGCTGGATGACAGCAAGCTTGACGTAGCGCTCGGCTTTATCGAGAAGGCCAAGAAACTCGGCAAGAACTTCATGCTGCCGGTTGACGTTGTCATTGCTGATGACTTCAGCGCCGATGCTAACCACAGAGAAGTGGACATCGACAGCATTCCTGCAGATTGGGAAGGCGTGGACATCGGACCGAAAACTCGCGCTCTTTACGCTGATGTCATCAAGAACTCCAAATTGGTCGTTTGGAACGGACCGATGGGCGTATTCGAAATCGATATTTTCGCAAACGGTACAAAAGAAGTGGCTGAAGCTTGCGCAACAACTGAAGGCTATACGATTATCGGCGGCGGCGATTCCGCGGCAGCTGCAGAGAAATTCAAATTGGCCGACAAGATGGACCACATCTCCACAGGCGGCGGCGCTTCCCTGGAGTTCATGGAAGGCAAGGCGCTTCCGGGCGTTGTGGCTCTGAACGATAAGTAAGATTCCTGAAGCTCAAAAAGTCAGGTTTTCAGCACCGACAAGGTTGGATGAAGGCGGGAGTGAGGAGCGGAGCGTAGGCAAAACCTACGTGAGCACCGGAAGGACCGACTGAATTCAAGATTGGAAGTCGAATAGACAACATGAATCAACCTCGTGATCAAAAGATGACTATTTGAGTTACCTATAAGTTTGAAGGAGTGTGCTCAATGAGAACACCTATTATCGCCGGGAACTGGAAGATGTTCAAAACCGTTTCCGAAGCAAAAGCTTTCTTCGAAGACATTAAAGGGAAAGCGGAAGTAGAAGGCGTAGAGAGCGTGATTTGCGCTCCGTTCACCAATCTTCCGGCTTTGGTGGAAGCGGCCAAAGGAACGTCGATCAAAATCGGCGCTCAAAACCTGCATTTCGAAGACGAAGGTGCATTCACCGGTGAAATTAGCGGCGGAATGCTGAAAGAGTTGGGCGTAGACTATGTCATTATCGGACACTCCGAGCGCCGCGCTTATTTTGCAGAAACCGACGAGATCGTGAATAAAAAGGTTCATGCCGCATTCAAGCATGGATTGACTCCGATTCCTTGCGTCGGCGAGAAGCTGGAAGAACGCGAAGCAGGCCAAACGAAGGATGTCGTGAAGGTTCAAACCGAAGCGGCTCTGAAAGGACTGTCCGCGGAGCAAGCCGAACAAGTCGTTATCGCCTACGAACCAATTTGGGCGATCGGCACCGGCAAATCCTCCACTTCTCAGGATGCCAACGAAGTAATCGCTTATATCCGCAGTCTGGTGAAAGATCTGTACAGCTCTGAAGTGGCCGATAAGATCCGTATCCAATACGGCGGCAGCGTAAAACCTGAAAACGTGAAGGAATATATGGGCCAAAGCGACATCGACGGCGCTCTCGTGGGCGGCGCAAGTCTGCAACCGGCATCCTATATCCAATTGGTCGAGGGGGCAAAGTAAGATGGCCACTCCAAAACCAGTAGCACTGATCATCATGGACGGCTTCGGACTTCGGAATACAGTGGAAGGCAACGCGGTAGCTCAGGCAAACAAGCCTAACTACGATCGTTACCTGAAGGAGTATCCGAACACAACCCTTACCGCTTGCGGTGAAGCCGTAGGCTTGCCGGAAGGCCAAATGGGGAACTCCGAAGTAGGCCATTTGAACATCGGCGCCGGCCGGATCGTTTATCAAGACTTGACCCGCATTTCCAAGTCGATCCGCGAAGGTGAGTTTTTCCAAAACGAAACGCTGGTAAATGCGGTTCGCAGCGCGAAGTCGAAGGGTAAGAAGCTGCACTTGTACGGCCTTCTGTCCGACGGCGGCGTGCACAGCCACATTGATCATATGTTCGCGATGCTCGACCTGGCGAAGAAGGAAGATATGCACGACGTGTATATCCATGCTTTCCTTGACGGCCGGGACGTCGCTCCGGACAGTGCGAAAGGCTTCATCGAGCGCTTGATCGCCAAAATCGAAGAAGTGGGCGTGGGCAAAATTGCCACGGTACAAGGCCGCTACTATGCGATGGACCGCGACAAGCGTTGGGAACGCGTTGAAAAATCGTACCGTGCGATGGTATACGGCGAAGGCCCGAAATATACCGATCCGATTACGGCCGTAACGGAATCGTACGAGAAATCGGTATTCGACGAATTCGTGATGCCTACGGTCATTGTCGACGGACATGACCAACCGATTGCTTTGGTGGAATCCGGCGACTCCGTCGTGTTCCTGAACTTCCGTCCGGACCGTGCGATTCAGCTGTCCAACGTGTTCACGAACCAGGATTTCCATGGCTTCGACCGCGGACCGAAATTCCCGAAAGATCTGCACTTTGTCTGCTTGACTCTGTTTGCCGAAACCGTGGAAGGTTATGTGGCTTACTCGCCTAAGAACCTGGATAATACGTTCGGTGAAGTGCTCGTACAGCAAGGCAAGAAGCAGCTTCGAATCGCGGAAACCGAGAAATACCCGCACGTCACGTTCTTCTTCAGCGGTGGACGCGATGTTGAGCTTCCGGGCGAAACACGCATCCTGATCAATTCGCCGAAGGTAGCTACCTATGACCTGAAGCCTGAAATGAGCGCTTATGAAGTGGCTGAAGCCTGCGTGAAGGAAATTGAAGCCGACAAGCATGATGCGATCATTTTGAACTTCGCCAATCCGGACATGGTCGGACACTCCGGCATGCTGGAGCCGACGAAGAAAGCGGTAGAAGTGACCGACGAATGCGTTGGTAAAGTCGTAGACGCGGTTAAAGCCAAAGGCGGCGTTGTTATTATCATCGCTGACCACGGTAACGCGGATATGGTATTCGACGAGAATGGTCGTCCGTTCACGGCGCATACAACCAACCCGGTTCCGTTCATCGTAACTGACGAGAACGTAATCCTGCGCGAAAGCGGCATTTTGGCCGACGTGGCTCCAACACTCCTCGATTTGATGGGTCTGCCGAAACCGGCGGAAATGACCGGCCAATCGATGATCGCGAGCCGCAAGGCTTAAGGTAGTCATGTTGCGCCAGGAGGAGCAAGCCGAAGGGACTGGCTTGCAGAGGTCGTGCACAACCTAGGCAGTGGTCCGGTCCCTTAAGGATTGTCTTGATCCCCTGACCTGCTTTGCTTTTGCGGCAGGCTAACGGACACCACGGACGTTAAAACGCCCGAAACGCCAAGTTATATTTTTTAACGGACATGGCAGCCCTTATCTGTTGGTTGAAGTGGTGCTTTCCGATCAAAGTAGACCATTAAGAGCTCTGGTGTCCGTTAGGTTTTGAAATAGCCCGGTTTGGCTTAAATAGCGGCTCTGGTGTCCGTTACAGTATTTTTGGTTAAACTTACGAATAGCAATCTATTACTATAACCCACAAAGGAGAATATACAATGACTATTATTTCTGACGTATACGCACGCGAAGTCCTCGACTCCCGCGGCAACCCGACTGTAGAAGTTGAAGTATATCTGGAGTCCGGCGCAATCGGACGCGCAATCGTTCCATCCGGTGCTTCCACCGGCGCTCACGAAGCTGTTGAGCTTCGCGACGAAGACAAATCCCGTTACCTCGGTAAAGGCGTATTGAAAGCCGTTGAGAACGTGAACGAAATCATCGCTCCTGAAGTAATCGGTATGGACGCGCTTGATCAACTCGGCATCGACAAATTGATGATCGCTTTGGACGGCACGCACAACAAAGGCAAACTCGGCGCAAACGCAATCCTGGCTGTTTCGATGGCCGTAGCCCGCGCTGCTGCTGACGCTTTGGACCTGCCTTTGTATGTATACCTCGGCGGATTCAATGCTAAACAACTGCCAGTTCCAATGATGAACATCGTAAACGGCGGCGCACATGCCGACAACAACGTTGACGTACAAGAGTTCATGGTATTGCCTGTAGGCGCTCCTACATTCAAAGAAGCTCTTCGCACAGGCGCAGAAATTTTCCACAACCTGAAATCCGTTCTGAAAGCTAAAGGCTTGAACACAGCTGTAGGCGACGAAGGCGGTTTTGCTCCTAACTTCTCTTCCAACGAAGACGCTTTGTCCTCGATCATGGAAGCCATTGAAAAAGCCGGCTACAAACCAGGCGTTGACGTATTCCTGGGTATGGACGTAGCTTCCACTGAGTTCTTCAAAGATGGCAAATACCATCTCGAAGGCGAAGGCAAATCCTTCACGCCTGCTGAATTCGTTGACCTCTTGTCTTCTTGGGTTGACAAATATCCGATCATCACGATCGAAGACGGCTGCTCCGAAGACGACTGGGAAGGTTGGAAATTGCTCACTGAAAAATTGGGCAACAAAATCCAACTCGTTGGCGACGACTTGTTCGTAACTAACACTGAGCGTCTTGAAAAAGGTATCAAAGACGGCATCGGTAACTCGATCCTGATCAAAGTAAACCAAATCGGTACGCTGACTGAAACATTCGACGCGATCGAAATGGCGAAACGCGCAGGCTACACAGCAGTTATCTCCCACCGTTCCGGCGAATCCGAAGACAGCACGATCGCTGACATCGCGGTTGCTACGAATGCAGGCCAAATCAAAACCGGTGCGCCTTCCCGTACCGACCGTATTGCGAAGTACAACCAATTGCTCCGCATCGAGGACCAACTGGGCGAACTGGCTCAATACAACGGCTTGAAATCTTTCTACAACCTGAAACACTAATATAAACGTCAAAGGCCCATCCGAATTTGATTCGGGTGGGCCTTTTTGGTTAGGCGAAAACTAAATTGACAATAGGGAACGTGTTATTTATAGTAAATTCATAAAGGTAAACGTTTACGTAAGCATTGCGATTCAAAGTGGATAAGATCAAGCGTGAATTGGAGAAGGTATGTCGATGAGCTCAACAATCAAGGACGTGGCTAAACGGGCAGGCGTATCGGTGGCGACGGTATCCCGTGTTCTGAATAACTTGCCAGGGTATTCGGAGGAAACGAAACGCAGAGTGGAGCAAGCTGTGGAGGAGTTAGGGTATCAGCCCAATGCCATTGCCCGGGGGCTTGTGAATAGGCGGACGGAGACCATTGGCGTTTTGTTCCCCAGCGTGTCCAGTTCATTCTCGTCCGAGATTCTGCACGGCATCGAGGAAGTGGCCCATAAGCACAACTATAGCGTCATCGTTTGCAATACCGCGGAAGACGGGAAGCGGACGATGAAATATTTGCAGGTGCTGCGGGAGAAGCGGGTGGACGGAATCATTTATTCCAGCGGCGTACTTGAGCCGGAATATTATGAAGCCGTCCAGGCTATGGGGGTGCCACTGGTCCTGGTGGCGACAAAGTCGGACTGGGATGACGTACCGTTCATCAAAGTCGATGACCGGCAGGCGGCCTATGATGCGGCCGCCTATTTGATCTCCCAGGGGCACCGGGAGATCGCGATGATCGGCGGCGGCGAGAGCGACAGCATCGCGGGGCAGCCGCGATACGAGGGCTTCCGCCAAGCGCTGCGGGATCATGGTCTCCCGCTTCGGGAGGACCATGTGCAAGACGGCGGCTTCACGTTCGAAGGCGGCTGCGGGGCCGCAGAGCGGCTGCTTACGGCCTCGCCCGAGGTGACGGCGGTATTCGCCGCCGGGGACGAGATGGCGATTGCCGTCATCTCTGTAGCGGCGAGGCTAGGCATCGCCGTCCCGGATCAGCTGGCCGTCATCGGCTACGACAACCTGAAGCTGGCCGAGATGAGCAATCCGCCGCTTACGACGGTGGCTCAGCCGCTTCATGAGATGGGCCGGATGGCCTCGGAGAAGCTGATCGAGATGCTCGCCACCGGGCAGCCGGCGGCCAGCGAAGTCGTGCCGCACCGGGTAATCGAGCGGCAGACGGTCAAGAAGCGTTGAAGTAACGGTAGATGTTGACTATCCGACTCCCGTGCAACGGGGTGTTCCCGGCTGTGCCCATCATCTACCGGCACTTTCTTGTTGGACTGGTTACTTTTACAGAGGACTGGGAAGGCTAGGTATGCTCAAAGGGTAAACGTTTACGTACCTGAAAACATTGAAAAGAAAACGAGCCATCTAGAAACCAAGTCAAAGGGTAATAATAAAGTACAGAAAATGAAGGAGGCACCATTATGGAGAAGAAATGGTGGAAGGAAAGCGTTGTATATCAAATTTATCCTCGCAGCTTTATGGATAGCAATGGAGACGGGATCGGGGATCTGCAAGGGATCATCTCCAAGCTGGATTACTTGAAGACGCTCGGAATCGACGTAGTATGGCTGTGCCCGGTGTACGAGTCACCGAATGATGATAACGGATACGATATCAGTAACTACCAAGGGATCATGCATGAGTTCGGAACGATGGCGGACTGGGAAGAACTGCTTGCCGGCCTGCATGAGCGGGGGATGAAGCTGATTATGGACCTGGTCGTCAACCACAGCTCGGATGAGCACGCCTGGTTCGTCGAGTCCCGCAAGTCCAAGGATAATGAGTACCGCGACTACTATATTTGGCGCCCGGGTAAAGACGGCAAGGAGCCTAACGATTGGGGTTCCTTCTTCAGCGGCCCGGCTTGGCAATATGATGCCCAAACGGACGAGTATTACTTGCATCTGTTCTCCACCAAACAGCCGGATTTGAATTGGGAGAATCCGAAGCTTCGCCGAGAGGTATACGATATGATGACCTGGTGGCTGGACAAAGGCATCGACGGATTCCGGATGGACGTCATCAACGTGATCTCCAAGGAGCCGGGGTTACCGGACAGCTCGGACGGATCGGGAAGCGGGGAGCATTACATCAACGGCCCGCGCGTGCATGAGTTTTTGCAGGAGATGAACCGGGAAGTGCTGTCCAAATACGATATCATGACGGTCGGGGAGACGGTCGACGTGACACCGGAGGAAGCAGTGCTGTTCGCCGGAAGCGACGGAAAAGAGCTGAATATGGTGTTCCAATTCGAGCTGATGGGCATCGATTCGGGGCCGACCGGCAAGTGGGAGGTTGCGCCGTGGAAGCTGACCCGCTTTAAAGAGATCGTAAGCAAATGGCAGACCAAGCTGGAGGGGAAAGCCTGGAACAGTATTTACCTGAACAATCATGATCAGCCGCGCCTGCTGTCCCGTTTCGGCCATGACGGGGAGCATCACAACGTGTCGGCCAAAATGCTGGCCACGCTGCTGCATACTCTTCAAGGCACGCCGTATATTTATCAAGGTGAGGAAATCGGCATGACCAATGTCCGGTTCGAAACGATCGAAGAGTACCAGGACATCGAAACGCTTAATATGTATAAAGACTACCTGAGCAAAGGGCATGACGCTGCCGAGATTATGGAATCGATCTATGCGAAGGGCCGCGACAATGCAAGAACGCCGATGCAATGGAACGGGGAAGCCCAAGCCGGGTTCACAACCGGTACCCCTTGGCTAGCCGTCAACCCGAACTATAAAGAGATCAATGTGGAGCTTGCGCTGAACGATCCGAATTCGGTGTTTCATTACTACAAGAAATTGATCGAGTTGCGTAAACAACATGATATTATTGTCTATGGCAAATACGCGATCCTTAATGAAGAAAACGAGCAGATTTATGCTTTTACCCGGACCTTGGGCGAGGAACAACTGCTGGTAGTTCTGAATTTCTATGAAAAGCCGGCGGAGTTCAAGCTGGATCAAGAGATCCGCTTCCAAAGCAAAGAACTCCTTATCGGAAATTATGAGGTTTCGGTAGACGAGGATTTCCACCAGTTATCCCTGCGGCCTTATGAAGCACGGGTTTATAAACTTCAAGGCGTAAAATAAGGATACCGGTTGTTATTCCCGACGGGCAATGGTATAATGATAATGCTGTTTTTGTATTTGTTTATGATTAGGTTTAACGAAAATAGATTTCGAAGTGTTCTCACTTAGGAGGTGGATTGGATGAATATCTTTTTGGAAGTACTGCTCATTATTTTCTCTATTGCTCTGATCGCAGTCGTTCTGCTGCAAAAAGGGAAGAGCGCGGGTCTTTCCGGTGCCATCTCCGGGGGTGCGGAACATCTTTTCGGCAAGTCGAAAGCACGCGGTATGGAACTCGTTCTGGAACGGGTAACGATTGGAGTGGCAGCTGGTTTCTTTATCCTGTCGATCGTAGTCGCTGTTGTGCAAGGTTAAATTTAAATGGAAGAAGCCTTCGTTTCCTTGAGAAACGGAGGCTTTTTTGTATTTTGCGACAGAAGCGGGAAATGAAGAGGATAAGGAAAAAAGTTGAAAATTTCATAAAAAAGAGATTCATTCTATTGTCTCCCTAGCGTTAAAATATTACAATTTTGGTATAAACAAAGACCCCCAGAGAATTCCTTACTGGAATTTCCTGAAAGAGAGAGAAGAGGAGACCCAAATATGTACAAGCTAGTGGAGACATTGGAAGAAGAGATGATCTTTAACGGAATTTGGACGGAGGCGTGGTTAGAGCAAGGGTTTGAATTGGAATTCGCCGAAAAGGTTCTCGGACGGTACCTGGTCTATAATGAGAAGGATTTACCGGTGGCAACGGTGGAGATGAAACCCTATTCTATAGAGGCTGATGGCCTAAACCGGCTGGCTCCGTTTCAAGCGCATCCGGCCATTCTCGCCGATCCGGAACATGTCGTGGAGGTGGATAAAGTTGCGCTCCATAAAGAACATAGGGGAAAAAACCTGGATCGCCTGCTGGCCACGATCGTCCTGTTTGCCGAAAGTCATAAGATCCGTAATTATGTCACTTTGCTTGAGCCCCTCTTGTTCCGGGCGTTGAGAATATCTTTTCATGTACCCATGTCAAAGGTGGGGCAGCGAATATTTTATAAGGGAGCCGATGTGATTCCGGCCATCATTCACGCTTCAGAGTTCTATGAGAATAAAGAACGCTATGACTGGTTCATGGAAACGGTCAACAGACAACATATGCCGGTAGTATAATCGCCGGAGTAGGGATTCACTTACATACATATATTTTGAGCAAAAAAACGGGGCGTCTACCACACCATTGAACATGGATATGGAGGACACCCCGTTCCTGACTTAAGTAATCTCGGCGGAGTTCAGAACGTCTACTTACGCCTTACTTCCGGCGGCCTGTTCCTTGTTATCCTGGGAAGCCAGTTTGGACAGCGATAAAATCAGATTGTCCAAATCTTCGTAATGCTGAACGATTTCGCGGATCTTGGCATCCTGGGCTTCGATGCCTGCCAGTATTTCTTCGGTTGCGCTCATATTATGCTCGGTGCCTTCGGCCACGGAGAGCACTTCCGACATGATACGAGCGTAGTTCTCTTGCATTTGTTTGACAGAGCCGTCCACATTATCGGACTGCTGGCTGACGGACAGGGCGTTGTCGCCGACTTTTCCGACATAGGCTTGAACTTCCTTCGCTTCTTCCTTGCCGATATCGATCGCTTCATGGCCGACAGAGATTTGCTCGGCTACGTTGTTGATTTTGTTAATGACGTCAGCCAGGATGTTGTTGATCAAATCGGTGGCCTGACGGGAATTTTCAGCCAGCTTACGGATTTCCGCCGAAACTACAGCGAAGCCTTTACCGTGCTCTCCGGCATGGGCCGCCTCGATGGCTGCGTTCATGGCTAACAAATTCGTCTGCTTGGAGATCCCTTGGATCGTATCGACGATTTGGCTGATTTGCTGGTTCTGGTCACTTAAATGGTTCATCTGGGTTACAGTTGCGGAAATTACAGACTGCAAATTATGTATTTTGTCCGATAAGGAGGACATCCGGCTTCCTGCGGCTTCGGTATTCTGAAGCATTTCCCGGGAAAGTTGTTGTAAGGTGGTAGAACTGTCTGCGGCGTTCTCGACGATGTCTTCGACCTCATGCACGGATTTAGCCGTATCCTGCAGCCCATGGGTCTGACGTTCCATCGTGGCGGAGACACTGCCGAAGGTAACCGTAATCTCCTTGGAGATGGAGCCGGTAACATTCACATTGTCACGCAACTGACCGCTAAGCCGGTTGAGTACTTCGAGAGAGGTTTGCAAACGGGCCAGAATTTCGTCCCCGCGTTGTTTGGCGAGCTCGGTATCCCTTTGCTTGTCCATTACGGTCTTCTGCAGCCGTTCGCTGAAACGGGCCGCGAAGGCAAGCGCCACGGTAGCGAAAATGAGGAAGAGCAACAGATAGCTTAACGGCTCCCGGGAGAACATTTTATCATGGAAAAATGGGGTGTAATAAAAGTATGTAGTAAGGATTAGGCCGAGAACTCCCGCAAAGACAATCGGCTTATAGTTGGAATACAGCGTCATTAATCCGATGTTCACATAAACAAGTAAGTAGGTGCTGATCAGCGGTTCGGGATCTTGGTAGATCAGCAGGAAGGTGAGCAGGGAAGCAATGGTGGGAATAACGAACATGACGTAACGTGTGCCCTTGTTGAAATACGTCATATAGGTGGCGATAGAGCAGCAAATTCCGCCGACCGCAATCAGCGTAATGAGCATGGAGGTTTCGACACCGATCATCAGGTCGGTCACTACGCCCATTGCGACCATGATCCAGATGATTTTGACAAACAGTTTGTTGCGTCGTTGTAAAATGCTTAGATTGTCCATATATACTCCTTTGCTTATGATTGGATATTTTATCCTATCATTTTTTCGGCATTTTGTGGTGGAAAATTTAGGGGGTTCAAGTATTCCGATTGAAAAACTTTTTCATGCGCGGTTTGAAGTTTATTTCCCTTGTGAAAAGGTGTCAATTCCGAAAGAAGCGGGAAACGGATGCCGGAGGTTGATTTCGTGTATACTAGGGTATATACATGAAGGGTAATTCATGGAAATTATCGTACACAAATAATATTTGCCGGCGGACAGGCCGGCCGAGGTGAGAGCATGATAACAGAAACAGAGCTGCTCGCATTTATGCGGGAGACGGCGTATAAACCAATGACATATCAGGAGTTGGAAGAGCATTTTCAGATAGCGGATGCCGCCGAGTTTAAGGAGTTCCTGAAGCTGCTGAACCGGCTGGAGCAGTCGGGACAGATTATTTTGACGCGGACCAACCGTTACGGCGTGCCGGAGCGGATGGATTTGGTGCGGGGCCGCTTACAGGCCCATGCCAAAGGGTTCGCCTTCCTGATCCCTGAGGATCGGGAGCATCCGGACGTTTATGTCCATGCGAACGATCTGAAAAGCGCGATGAACGGCGATACGGTACTGGTACGTGTCAGCTCCAAGAGCGCAGGAGGCGGCAAGCTGGAGGGCGAGGTTGTGCGGATCGTCAACCGGGCGGTGACCCAGGTGGTCGGCGTATTCCAACACAATGAGACTTACGGGTTCGTGATTCCGGACGATAAACGGATTAACCGGGATATTTTTATTGCGCAGGAGAACTTCGGCGGGGCCGTGAACGGGGAAAAGGTTGTAGCCCGTATCATCAATTACCCGGAAGGGCGCTCGGCGGCGGAAGGCGAAGTGATCGAGATTCTGGGGCATAAGGATGACCCGGGAGTCGATATTCTGTCGATCATCCGCAAGCACCAGCTGCCGGAGGCGTTCCCCGACGATGTGATGGCGGAAGCCCAGGCGGCGCCGGACGTGATCGCCGAGGAAGAGATCGCCAAGCAGGGGCGGCGGGATCTTCGGAACAAGGTGATCGTGACGATCGACGGCGAGGACGCCAAGGACCTCGACGATGCGGTCCATGTGGAGCGGCTGCCGAACGGCAACATCCAGCTCGGCGTACATATCGCGGACGTAGGCTATTACGTGCGCGAGAGCTCGAAGCTGGATCAGGAGGCCTATAACCGCGGATGCAGCGTGTATTTGGTCGACCGGGTCATTCCGATGCTGCCGCATCGCTTGTCGAACGGCATCTGCTCGCTCAATCCAAAGGTCGACCGGTTTACGCTTTCCTGCGAGATGGAATTCGACGAGCAGATGAAGGTCGTGAAGCACGATATATTCACGAGCGTGATCAAGACGACAGAACGGATGACGTACACAAACGTGCGCAAGATTCTGCAGAAGGAAGACCCGGAGGTGACGGAACGCTACAGCCATCTGGGCGATACGTTCGAGCTGATGCGCGAGCTCGCGCTGAAGCTGCGTAGCAACCGGATGCGTCGCGGGGCCGTCGATTTCGACTTTGAGGAATCGAAGGTGATCGTCGACGAGAACGGCAAGGCGATCGACATCGTTAAACGGGAGCGCTCGATTGCGGAGCAGATCATCGAGGAATTTATGCTTGCGGCGAACGAAACGGTAGCGGAGCATTTCCATTGGCTCAAAGTGCCGTTCATTTACCGGATTCATGAAGACCCCGATCAGGAAAAATTAATGAACTTCATGGCTTTTGTAGCCAATTTTGGTTATGCCGTTAAGGGCGGAAAAGGCAACAAGGTGCATCCGCGTGCGCTGCAGACGCTGCTGGAGGATATTCAGGGCACGAAGGAGCAGACGGTCATTAGCACGATGATGCTGCGGTCCATGAAGCAGGCGAAGTATGATGCCGAAAGCACGGGTCACTTCGGGCTGGCGGCGGAATTCTACACGCATTTTACTTCTCCGATCCGCCGCTATCCGGATTTGGTGATCCACCGGGTCATCCGCGAGGTCATTGAGCATGGCGGGGCCCTGCCGGAAGCCCGGCAGGAGTACCTGGCCAGCCGCATGCAGGAGATTGCGCAGCAATCGTCCGAGCGGGAGCGGGTCGCCGTGGACGCGGAGCGAGATACGGAACAGTTGAAGAAAGCCGAGTTCATGCTGGATAAGGTCGGGGAAGAATTCCCCGGGATTATCAGCAGCGTGACGAGTTTCGGAATGTTCATCGAGCTGGAGAACACGGTGGAGGGGCTCATCCGTCTCAGTGCGATGACGGATGATTATTACCACTTCCATGAGCAGCATATGGCGCTGATCGGCGAGCGCACGTCGAAAATTTACCGCATCGGCGATGAGGTGAAAATCCGCGTAGCCCGCGTAAACATGGACGACCATACGATCGATTTCGAGATGGTCGACATGAAGCCGCGCCGCCGTGAGAACGGGAACGGCGGCAGAGACGGCAGCGGCGGCGGATTTGGCGCCGCTGGAGGCGCCGGGCGCGGCGGTGGCAAACGCAGCGGCGGCGGGAAGGGCGGCTTCGCCGCATCCGGTAAGCCGGGCCGCGGAGGCGGCAAAGCCGGAAGAGGCGGCGCCGGTGGTGGCGCAGCCGATGCGGGGCCGGGCTCCGGCAAGCGCGGCAAACGCGGTGCGGGCCGCGGCGGAAGCGACGCGCCCGGCGGGCGCCGAAGCGACACGGCCTCGGGGGGCGGCGGATCCGCACCGGCCGTGAGCTTCGGCTTCGGCTCCGGCAAGGGCGGCTACGCCCCCGGGCCGGCCGCACTTAGCCGCGACTCCGGAAGCTATCGCTCCGGAGAGGGCGGAAAGGGCTCGGGCTCGCGGCGGAAAAAGACGTCCGCGAGCGGAGTTTTTGTCGGCGGCGGAGCCGGTACTGCCGACGAGGGCACCGCGCCATCCCCGCGCAAGAAACGGGGCGGCAAAGGCAAGGGCGGCAACGGCACGGCTGCGTTCGTGCGCAAGAAGAAAAAATAGCCAAGTAGAGGTTGACCGTCACCGTGTGACCGAGCACCGCGCTCCGGGATCGCGCGCGGTGCGGAATGCAATTCAATTGAGCCAGGTACCGCTTTGCGCGGTCCCGGCTTTTTTGCTGTTCTGTAGGGATTGTGGAGGGAACTGCGATTAGCTCATAGGTGAGGACTTGTTTGTCCTCACAGGGTGGATTTTTTGCGGCTAAATGTCTTTCAAAAGGTGGACACTTTTCTGTTGAGGAGATATCAGACCTCTTCCTGCTTAATATCTAAATATAGTAGATATTGTTGTATCAGGGTACTTAATACGGATTATCGTTCATCGAGAGGGAAAAGTACCTTGTGTCCACTTTTAGGTGGACATTTCTGTTATTTGTCTATATGGGGAGGACGGTTAAGCTTAGTAAAGGAAGGAGGCACATTGATCCCCATTATCGGTACAACTGCATCATGCGGTGTGCGACGGTTACCATGCCGGGGAGTTGTTTGAGGAGCTGCTGCGGATGGCGGATGAATGTGTTGCATGGCTTTGACTGGCGAGTTAGCCGAGGCGATAAATAGATAATTAAAAGTAGCAGTCCTGCGGAATGTGATGTCTGGTTCCCGGGGCTGCCACTTTTTCATAAGGAATAAGGTTATTCAGGTTTCCCGCACACGCCATAAAAGAACATTTGCACCATGCCCTCCAGGAACTTGTCCCGGTCGGGGCTTTGGGCGGCCATGTTGAGGATGGCTTGGTACTGGTTCATGTAGAGCTGGATGAAGGCCATCACGTTTTCCAAGGGCATGTCAGGGGCGATTTCGCCGCTGGCTTTGCCTTCCTCAATTATGCGCGTCACGAGTGGGGTGGTGAATTCCTGGTACACCTTTTCGATATAGGCTCCGAGTTCGGGATCGTCTTCGACAAGGTCCTTGATGGCGCCAGGGGGAAGGTCGCTATAGGCTTCTTTTTCGAGAAAAATAATGTACTCGATCTTCTCTTTCAACGTATGTTTACCATCCATGAATTCAATGAATTCCGCGATCGCTTTGTCGATGTAGCCGATAAATACGTCCCGAAGCAGGGCCTCTTTGCTCCCGAAGTAGTTATAAATGGTCACCTGTGACACTTTGGCCGCTTTGGAGATGTCGGCGATCCGAATGCGCTTCGGGTCCGTGGTCCGCAGCAGGTTTAAGGTGGCGCGAAGGATTTTTTCTTTGATGCGCTGAGCTCTTTTTTCAAAACCGTTCATGCTTTCGTTCACTTTTGCCTCCTGCAATAGAGATAATTTATGAAATGTTCGAATAAATATATTTCATAAAGTCATTGACGCGGGGTAGCCGCAGGTATAGTATAACATATGAAATATATCGTTCATAATATTTCATTTCTTTATTCCTTGGAGGGAGATCGGCATGTTAAATGTAGAGCATTTATCGAAGACATTTCAGGGCGGAAAAGGGATATTCGATGTGTCTTTTTCGGTGAAGCAGGGCGAGGTGTTTGGCTTTCTCGGTCCTAACGGCGCGGGGAAGTCGACGACGATCCGCCATATTATGGGCTTCATGAAGCCGGACAAAGGTACGGTGACGATCAATGGACTGGACACGTGGCGGGATCAGGGTAAGGTGCAGGCCTTAGTCGGGTATTTGCCTGGGGAGATTGCCTTTTTTGACGGGATGACGGGAAAATCGTTCCTCGATTTCATGGGCCGTATGCAAGGGGTTAAAGACCTTTCGAAGCGGAACCATCTGATCGATTTGCTGCAATTCGACGTGAACACGCCGATCCGCAAAATGTCCAAGGGTATGAAACAAAAGGTCGGGATTGTCGCGGCATTCATGCACGAGCCCCAGGTGATTATTTTGGATGAACCGACGTCCGGCCTCGATCCGTTAATGCAGAAGGTGTTTATAGAAATCGTTTTGGCGGAAAAAGAACGCGGCACCACGTTCCTGATGTCCTCACACAGTTTTCCGGAAATCGAGCGGACCTGCGACCGGGCGGCGATCATCAAAGACGGGGTCATTATCGCGGTAAAAAATATCCACGAGCTGCAATCGATGCAGCGCAAGCTGTTTGAGGTGACGTTCGAGCAGGAGGCGGAAATGCAGGCGTTCGTGAACACGTCCGGTTTGCAGACGGAAACTTCGCCGGCTTCCCCCGATGGCGGAGGGTACCGGGTTCGAGTAGCGGTGCAGGGCAATTACGATAGGTTTGTGGCGGAGACGGCAAAATACCGGGTGCGAAATATCGATATTTTCACGCAAAACCTGGAGGATATCTTCATGAATTATTATGACCGGAAGGGGATCGTTCAATGAATGCGATTTTGTTTAGACAAATGATGAAGGTTCATATGAAGACTTTTATGAATTACGCGTTCGGGTCCGCTTTTTATATTTTGCTAATATTCTGGCTTTATCCCAGCATCGGCAAAAATGTCGACGCCATCGACGTACTCGTGGATGCCATGCCGGAAGGGGTGGGGCGCGCTTTTGGACTGAGCGGGTTCGGAACGGCGGAGGCTTTTATCTCCGGGGAGTATTACGGACTGATTCTTATCCTGCTGCTTGCGATCGTATGCGTACAGTTGTCCACGCAGCTCGTGGCTAAACTTGTTGATCAAGGCTCCATGGCTTATCTGTTGTCGACCCCGACGACGCGGGCAAAGGTCGCTTTGACGCAGGCACTAGTTTTGGTGACCGGACTGTTGCTGATCATGGGAGTGACGACGCTGGCGGGTTTTGCAGGCAACGCCTGGTTTTTGGCCGGAGATTACGAGTTTAATACTTCCCGGTTTATTGAGATGAATGTGGGGGCGTTCCTGTTGTTTTTTGCGGTTGGCGGGATTGCATTCCTGGTCTCTTCTCTTTCTAATGATGAAAAAAAGGCGCTCGGCATTTCCGGATTCATCACTTTTGGTTTTTTTAGCTTGGACCTGGTGGGGAAATTTAGCGACAAAACCGAGTGGATGCGAAGCTTATCGATTTTTTCGTTATATCAACCGGGGGAAATTATTAACGGCAACGTCAATCTAGGCCTTAGCTTTACGATTCTAGTCGTGATCGGACTGGTGTCGTTCGGGCTTGCGGTATTGTTATTTCGAAAGCGGGATCTGCCCCTGTGATTCAGGGGGTTTCTTGATTTTAGGCCGGTGAGTTGATACAATTAAGGTCTGGTATGCCAGTGCCAGTAGCGGGTAAGTAATAATGCGAGCGATTCATGCTAAGGATGAGGAGGATGAACATGGCGAAGAAGAATGACGGCAAGGTACTAGCCCAGAATAAAAAAGCTTCCCATGACTATTTCATCGAGGATACTTTCGAAGCGGGCATGGTGCTCACCGGCACCGAGATCAAATCGATCCGGAACGCACGGGTGAATATCGGGGACGCTTTTGCGACGATCCGAAATGGAGAAATCCACATCCACAACATGCATGTCAGTCCGTTCGAGCAGGGCAACCGGTTCAATCCGCTGGACCCGACCCGGACACGCAAGCTGCTGATGCACAAAGCTCAGATCAACAAGCTGCTCGGCTTGTCCAAGCAGGAAGGCTACTCGATCGTGCCGCTGAAGATCTACATCAAGAACGGCTATGCGAAGCTGCTCCTTGGCCTCGGTAAAGGGAAGAAGCAGTACGACAAACGCGAAACTGCCGCCAAACGTGATGCTCAGCGTGACATCCAGCGCGTGCTGCGGGAGAAGCAAAAGGTTGCGCGGTAAGAGAGCAGACAGTAGGTAAGGCAGGGCATAATCAAAATGGCAAGATACAGCAGAAGACAAAGTGTTCTTTTGCCAAGCTTACCAGTAAGTTACGAAGCAACTTTCTATACAATATGGTATACTAAGTGATGTAAGCAGCGTATAGCTGTTTATATAGAAGTAGTAAGTAGATGCAGCAATGCAGAAGCTTCGGTCTAGGACTACACAAGATTGAGGCAAGCAAGATTGTTTTAGCTCCTTTGCTTGATGCTGACCGACCGATTGTCCGGGACGGCTGACCGCAGGAACTTTTTATGCGGGGGCGTTTATGGATTCGACGGGGGTAGATCGAGCATGGGTAGCGGGTAGTGGGGACGCGTCCGCTTTATCAACGCTAAAGCCTATTAAACGGCAAACAAAACAACAACTTAGCTTTCGCAGCTTAATAACCTGTGAGCTAGCTCTACCTCTGCATCGCCCATGTGCCGAGACTAGGGCCCAACTTTAGTGGGATACGCCGATCGGTCTCCGCCTGGGGCCTTTCGGAAGAAGATAATCAGGCTGACCCGAAGGGAATCCGGTGACAGGGAGTCTCTAGGGTGACATCAAAACTGTCACTACACCCGTAGAAGCCTATGTGGCGTTGCCTTCGGACAGGGGTTCGACTCCCCTCGCCTCCATACTGAGTTAGACAAAAGCCACCAACCAGAAATTTTGGTTGGTGGCTTTTTTTATAAAGTTAATTTAATTTGAGGTGATGCTAGAATGGTCCTCATATTTTTGAATATTCATGACTTTTCTAGCGTAGAGTACACTTAAGTTTTAATTAACACATTACCACCTGGTCAGCTTGTCGCTTTTACTAATCCCATGCATAAATCAGAGAACGTCTCTCGTAAGCAAAAGCATGTTGATAGGACATGATAGTTTGAAAGAATGAGAACTATTTCATTGTGGAAAAAGAGGCTTTGAGACAGATTATAATTGTATAAGGGGTGGTGTTTTATATATTCATGAAGGGGTGATAAGGTGGAATCGGTTCGTGTTTATGAGATTCAAAACTGTAAAATGGTGTCCTCTGGCATAGGAATGTTTGGAGAAGAAAAGTTCGACCGCTTTGACAAGTGGTTCAGTTCCCAACAAAGAACTACTTTCCCGCGAGACTATCTGTTCTGGGATGGAGATTGGCAAGTATCGGGCGGCTTTCACTGGCTTTATGTTTATGAGGAAGGCATGAACGTTCCTGAAGAGTTCGATATCATAGACTTTAAAGGCGGTCTTTATGCTGTTGTAACCGGAATTGATCAACAGTCAAATTCCGAAGAGATGAAGGCGGTGCATGCTTTTATTGAATCTCACGGTTTTGAGATTGACCGATCCCGACCCGAGCTTGGAAACATAATTACACCTCCATCAGCACGTGATGCAATGGGATACAACCAAATGGATTATTTTACACCGATAAGAATAAAAGTTGGACAATGAATGGACGGAAATCCTAATTTAAAACTTGTGAACCGAATGAAAAGACAGTTAGGCGTTCAAGCTTAACTGTCTTTTCATTTTTGGGACGTATATGGAACTACTGTGTTGAATCAATTATTGTATAGGTTGACGGTCCATTGCACATTATTAACTGGGTAACTATTTGTGTTGACAGTAATGATCTGCCGGGTTGAGCTAAGCTATAGCGGGTCTGTAGGTTACCAAGAGGGAACCAACCTTAAGTGTTTTGACGTCCACGAGATGGAATTCCTTCTGCTCATTAAGATTGTCAAACAAATGCTCACCTACGTTGACCACAACCGGGTGCATGATTATCTGATATTCGTCAATGAGATTTGCGTTTGCAAGTGATCGCACGAGCGTTGGACTACCGAAAATTACAATGTCGCCACCGTCACCATTTTTTAGGTCCTTAATTTGATCTTCTATATTACTGCCAGTCAATTGTTTTGGAGCTTCAAACTCTCCCCATTTTAGATTTTCGTGTGGGCGGGTGCTTGTTACAACGAATTTGTGGGCGTTGTTTATCTTATCACCCAAGCTTGAACCTCGAGTATTCGGCCACTTTCTAGAGAGGTCTTCGTAGGTTCCACGGCCAAGCAAAATGGTATCCGCTGCCTCGAAAACTTTTAATAGATACTGAGAACCTTCCTCAATCCCGGCGCTATTTCTCCAGACCGCCCAATTGGTTTTGTCCTCGCTTGGATCGCCAGTGACAACTCCATTAATCGAACTGTGAATGAAGAGGATGATTTTACGCATGAGCTAACATCCTTTCTATCTTTGATAATCGTAATTTTGTTTCTCATTATTTAGACGAAATTAGATTACGATATTTATCGGTGTATTTGTGCAGGAAGCCTGAATCGGGAAAAAATTATGTTTTAATGAAATTTTGGACGTGGTATATGTGATTGTCCGCAACAGGGAGTTCGAGAGTTCGTATTTAGGTAAGGATGCTCCACCATCCGTATGAGGATGGTGTTTTTGTTTTATATTAATACTAAAGGCTAAAACATGTCTTACAGATGGAGTGAAATCGATGAATCCTAGTCATGATGGAGAGGTACCACTGATAACGGTACTCAATATGGATGGTCAACAACTAACACCATGTTTGCCCCATCGGGCTTGGCGGGAAGTTGAGCGATCACGAGCTGTCTGGATTGATGAGCAGACGATCCAACTACTTTATAATCCGTTCTTATTTCGGGACTATCGAAAAGCCGCACTGAAAAGAGATCATCACACTTGTTTGTGGTGCGGACGATATGCCACGACAGTGGACCATATTATCCCTGCAAGCAAAGGTGGCTCGGATCTTCCGTATAACCTGATCGCTTCATGCAGCGAATGCAATACAAAACGAGGAAACCGTTCTGCATTATCCTATCTCAAAGAAAACACGAACTTTGTTCCAAATCTTATGAAGCTCTACTGGCGTATCTTTATAGCTAAATACAGACATCGTCTAATGAAAAAGGGACACGTAAGTAAAGCGTAGATTTATAATTCGGGAATCATGATCTAATGAGCTTCAATGATTGCAGTCGTTTTTGACGATCGAATTGATGATTAACCAAATCTACAGTAAAATCTTCGGCTTTTTCGTATCCATTCTAAGGTGCAGGCCATTATAACGAACATCTCACGTTCTAAACAGGTAAAACCACAACCACATGAAGTTGTGGTTTTTGCTGTGTTCGATTAAAAATGTAAAATCGTTAGCTATAAGTTGCAAAGCGAAACACCTCAATTAAAGAGTGTTAAATGCAAACTATGCTGAAGAAGAGCCTAGAGGTCCTTCTTTTTTTGCTTTCTATTTTTCTGACATTTGTCATAACCGGCTTGTGACAACCTACACTAATTGGTTCTCGCGCTTTCTCAATATAATAAGGACATCAAGTAACGAAAGTAGAAATTAGCGGAGGTTAGTACAAATGACAAAGGCAATTGAATGTATAAACCTAGTAAAGAAATTCGGCGACTACTGTGCCGTTGATCATATGAATCTATCGTTTGAGAAAGGTCAAATATCAGCATTGCTCGGACCGAATGGGGCTGGCAAAACAACAACCATTTCTATGATACTCGGAATGATCAAGCCAACATCAGGAGAAGTCAGGGTCTTGGGGGTGCCGTCTGGAACAAAGGAATTACGACAACGGGTTGGAGCGCTTTTGCAGGATGTTAAAGCAGCAGATGGACTTACGGTCAAAGAAGTGCTTCAACTGTTCCGCAGTTATTATCGTAATCCGATGTCGTTAGAACGATTGTTAGACATTTCGGGTCTCCATGCGGATCAGAAACGGCGCGCATCCTCCCTGTCTGGAGGACAACGCCGCAGATTAGCTTTCGCCCAGAGTTTGGCGGGAAATCCAGAGCTTCTCCTGCTTGATGAACCAACCGTCGGAATGGATATTGAGGCTCGTGGTCGCTTTTGGGACACGATCCAAGCGCTGGCAAGTGACGGACGTACTGTGCTCTTAACTACACATCATTTAGAGGAAGCTGATGCTGTCGCAGATCATATCGCTGTAATCGCCAGTGGACAGGTTGTTGCGGAAGGGACTCCAGCACGTTTAAAGGCTCAAACAGCACTTAGAACCGTTTCATTTCGAGCGGCGAACGCGCCAGCTGAGCAGGAATGGCTCACATTACCTGGTGTAGCAAAGGCAGAATGCAATGGTGAGCGAATTCGTCTGTATGCTCAAGAGACCGATGTATTGTTATTTACACTGATGCAGTCTGAATGGGGAATTTCAGATATTGATATCCAATCCGCCAGCTTAGAAGATACATTCCTAAGTCTTACAGCTACACATAAACCAACGATTTTACGATAAAAACACTTTTAGGAGGAAAATAACTATGATACATATGTTTGTTGCCCAGACCAAAGCAGAAAGTATACGAATTATCCGCAGTCCATTTTTCTTACTCTTCTCGATTGCGATGCCGCTTGCTTTCTACTTTTTATTTGCAAGTATGAATGGGGTAGATAAATCGATTCAATCAACAACTTGGGGTGTCTTTTCATTAATGTCGATGACTGCATTCAGTTTGATTGGTACAGCAGTATCTCAATTTGGTATCCGTCTATCGTTCGAGCATCAAGACGGGTGGGTACGCTTGTTGAAGCTAACTCCACTATCTCCTGCAGCCTGGATTGGCAGCAAAATTGTATCGCAAATGGCTGTTCACTTGATTGTAATTGTTGTTATATTTTTATCTGCTGGCCTTGTTCATGATATACAATTGACAGCCGGGCAATGGATTTTATGCGGATTATGGTTATGGATTGGGAGTATATCTTTTCTGGCGCTTGGTGCATTGTTAGGAACGCTTAAAAATGCGAATACCTCCGTTGCCATCGGAAATGTGTTACAGATGGGACTTGCCATTGTGGGTGGGCTTTGGATGCCGCTTAGTACTTTGCCAAGTTGGATGGGCTCGGTCGGGGAATGGCTCCCATCTCACCGTTACGCAAATGGGGCATGGAATATGGTCGCCGGTAAAAATCCAGCAAGTATTGATTTCTTAATTTTGACAGGATGCGGTCTCTTCTTTATGCTACTATCAATCTATATATATAATCGACGGGATGCGGTCTAATTGAATAGAGAGAAATGGCGCCTCTTTCCAAAATCGGAGGGAGTCGCCCCTTATTTTTTGTTATCAAATTTATTGATCCCCATGTACTTTTTACTCTATGAGCCGTCAAGTATACAGTGGCTTGGCTTTGTTCTGATAGGCATATTCGTTCTATCGTTTCGACAATCCTACTTTTATGCAAAATGGGCCACGCCAATATTGATTGTTCAGGTGGTTATACTATTAATTTTAGCAGCTGTTTTTCACCCTATGTATACGTTTATAGGTTTTATGATAGCTGCTCCGCTGAGCAAACAAAAGCTGCCGATATTGCTCTCTATAACGATTGTTTTCACTGTAGCTATGGGATTTATCGCTGTTCCTTACTTGGATGAGATGGGTAGCCTAGTATGGATAGGGCTGGTGCCTATGTTTGGCATTTGTATTCTGCCGTATATTATTCGAACTTCGACTCGCTTTCAACAGAAGTCTGCACGGTTGCGGGCAGAAACGGCTGAACGAATGGCACAGCAGGAGGAGCGCCAGCGGATCGCACGTGAATTACATGATACATTGGGCCATACGCTGTCATTAATCGCACTAAAAGGGGAAGTCGTTGAGAAATTGGTCAATCGTAATCCTGAGAGAGCGATAGAAGAGGCTCGTGAAATACGAGAAACGGCACGCGCAGCTTTGAAACAAATGCGTGAATTGGTTACGGAGATGAAAGTTACATATTTCGCTGACGAATATAAGCATGCTGTATCGTTATGTTCAGCTGCGGGCATACCGCTTTTTTTTCAATATCAATCGATTTCAGATCCGAGACCTTCTAATGTAGGGACGGAAGATGCTTTAGTGAACAATCCGCTTCCGTTAACACCTTTGCAGGAGACGATTTTGGCGATGTGTTTTCGCGAGACGATTACAAATGTGGTTCGACATAGCCGAGCAACAAAGTGCAACGTTCATCTAGACATTCAGGAAGGGGAAGTCCGTGTATCTGTAAGTGATGATGGTATTGGGGCAGATAAGGATCAATTCTATACTAGCAGTAATGGTCTCGCCGGATTGCGGCAACGGTTGATTATGATCGACGGACGTATGTCGTTGTCTTCGTCTCCAGGAAAGGGAACTGAAGTCACCTTACATATACCTAGGGTAATACGAAATGAAAAGGTAGGTAGAGCTTAGATGATTCGTATTGTTTTGGCAGAAGATCAAAAGTTATTAAGGGGAGCGCTGGCAACTTTACTCTCGTTAGAAGATGATATTGAAGTAGTCGGTCAAGCCGAAAATGGGGAAGAAGTAATGTCTATGATTCAGCAATATGAACCAGACGTAGCTGTTCTGGATATTGAGATGCCACTGAAGACAGGGTTAGATATTGCGGAATGGGTTCAAAAAAATAAGTTAGCTGTTCGTGTAATCATCTTGACGACATTCGCCCGTCCGGGATATTTCCAGCGGGCGATGCAGGCAGGAGTTTATGGATATCTTCTTAAAGATACGGGCAGCGAGGAGCTGGCAGATGCGATTCGTCGGGTCTATGATGGGAAACGTGTCATCAATTCAGAATTATCGCTCGCTGTATGGGATGATCCATGTCCATTATCACCCAGGGAGCGTGAAGTCATGAAGTTGGCTGCCCAAGGCTTAGTTCTTCAAGATATTGGAGCACAGCTGTTTCTGTCCTATGGAACGGTACGGAACTATATGTCAGAGGCGATTGGGAAGCTTGGGGCGAATACACGGATCGAGGCGATTGATATCGCGCGCAGCAAGGGATGGTTGGATTGAGAAGAACTCCGAAGTATGGAGGTAAGCCGGATAATCCCACTCAAGGAATGATTCAGCCAGCCCATAGAGAGCTTTAGAAGCTCTCTTTTTTTATGATTCATTATTTAGCGTATCTTAACCAAATCAGTACACTCCGGCGAATTGTGGTTTTACGCAGCTATGGTTCGCCTCCATAAAGTAAAAAACACCATCATATCGATGGTGTTTTTTTCATACATTAAATTTGCAATTGTAACTGATACTGTATTGACTATTGGAGACTAATATAATATGATTACTTACGTAAAGTAATTAGGTGTATATAAGTTATAAATTGTATTATGGTTAGTTATGTATCGTGACATCAAAGAGGTGCGAGATAATGGGATTGTTTGAAAAATGGTTTGGAAAAAATACCAGGGAGGCTAACGCAATGACAAAGCTGAATATCGGGATTATTTTGGGAAGCACGCGTGAAGGTCGCGTAAGTCCGCAGGTGGGAGATTGGGTTAAGGAAATTGCAGACAAACGCGGAGACGCAAATTATGAGATTGTGGATATTGCCGATTACAAATTGCCGTTCTTGGGAACCACCGACGGCACAGAACCGGGGATCGCAGCTTGGAATCAAAAGCTTGCCAGCTTGGATGGCTTCGTATTCATCGTGCAAGAGTACAACCACAGCATTACAGGCGCATTGAAGAACGCGCTTGATTTTGCTCGGGAAGCATGGAACAATAAAGCTGCGGGAATCGTGAGTTATGGATCGACCGGTGGTGCTCGCGCAGCCGAACACCTGCGGGGGATCATGGGCGAGTTATTGATAGCTGACGTACGCGTACATCCGACGCTATCCTTGTTTACGGACTTCGAGAACGGCACGGTTTTCAAACCGAATGAGCTGCACCTTACTAACGTCAATGCCATGCTCGATCAAGTGAATGCTTGGAGCGGCGCTCTGAAAACATTAAGATAAATAATTTTTCCAAGCTGGCCTGTCTAATGACTTGGAGCGGGGTTACCAGTGGAAAATCAAATTGGATAAGAAATAATTGTAGCTTTGCTCAGCTACAGTTCGCTTCCATACCGAAACCCGCTCACTGAGCGGGTTTTCGTCATTTATAAGTTGTATTGTAGGTAAGCGTCTATAATGAATTAGGAAACTGCACTAAACAAATTGTTGAATATTATCCTATAGGATAGATAAAATAATTGGCGCGTTTTAAAAATGGGAAATTTTATGACTTGATTCGATTTTACATAAGGGTTATATTATTAGTCCGGCCACTTAAACAAGATGTTCTGCCGGTCAACTAATAAGCGAAACGGTTTAAAAAAAGTTCTTGCTAAATTAGTTGAAAGATGATATATTATAAGAGTTGCCGCTGAAACAACGGTAACGACGAAATGAAT
>NZ_JBBPAX010000002.1:0-805000 GCF_038009185.1 Paenibacillus sp. FSL R5-0407
GTATGTATGAAAATCAGACCCGCTGAGTCTAAATAATCATGGTCGGGACGACACGATTTGAACATGCGACCCCCTGGTCCCAAACCAGGTGCTCTACCAAGCTGAGCTACGTCCCGAAGCTTCACTTTTGAAAAATATCGTTCGTGAAGACAAAATATAATATATCACTTTTCCCTTTACGTTGCAACACCTTTTTTGATGTCCTTCCTAAGGCATGAAAATAGAAAGAAAAATCCTTAGCCGGCAAGCCGGCTAAGGAACTGACTTTCAAGCACTCGGGCCGGGACGGGTTTGCTGAACAAGTACCCTTGGCCTTCGTGGCAGTTTTGACCTTTAAGAAATTCAAGCTGTTCTTCGCTTTCCACACCTTCCGCGGTGACCTTCAGTTTCAAATGATGCGCCATCGTCGTAATGGTGGAAACGATCGCGGCATCATTTCCATCCAGCATAACCTCTTTTACAAAAGAGCGGTCGATTTTCAAACGGTCAATCGGCAGGCTTTTCAAATAATTAAGCGAGCTGTAGCCTGTTCCGAAGTCGTCGATGCTAATATGTACTCCCAAACGCTTCAGACTTTGGAGCTGGTTCAAGGCCGTATCGATATCGAAGGTCATGCTCTCCGTGACCTCCAGTTCCAAATATTTGGCATCCAGGCCAACCTCTCTCAAGATCGCATCCACCTTGTCTGCCAAATTATACTGACGGAACTGGCGCATGGATAAATTCACCGAAACGCAAACCGGCTCATATCCATCCAACTGCCATTTCCTGTTATGCTCGCAAGCCGTTTTAAGCACCCATTCGCCTAGAGGTACGATCAGACCGGAATCTTCGGCCAACGGAATGAAGTCATTGGGCGGAAGCAATCCCCGTTTGGGATGATTCCAGCGGACCAGCGCTTCCATGCCGACCATCTTTCCGGTGAGCAGACTGAATTGAGGCTGATACTCCAGAAAGAATTCGTCCCGTTCCAGCGCTTTTCGCATATCGTTCTCCAATTCCACTCTGGATTGGGTACGCTTCTTCATAGCTTCCGTATACCGGATGAATATCTGATCATGCTCTTTCGCATGGTGAACCGCCATATCCGCGTATTGGATCAGCTGATCTACGGAATCACCGTCTTCGGGATAAATCGAAAGCCCCATACTTAACGAGATGTGGTACTCGGTCTCATCGATCAAAATAGATGGATCCACCGACACAAGCAGCTGCTCAGCACGCGACTCCAGTTCGGTTACCTCTTTGGGACCGGGAAAAATAACGGCAAACTCATCTTCCCCCATCCGGAACACCTTTTCTCCTTGAAGGCATAGTCCGCTCAAGCGCTCTCCCACTTCCATCAGGAGCTTGTCTCCCGCGCTGTAGCCCAAAGAATCGTTTATTGCCTTGAACCGATCGATATTAATAACCGCCACGCCCGTTCTCACCGGCTCATCCTTCCCGTGGGACGTCAACAGCGATCCAAGAAATTCCTTCATACGTCTGAGATTAGGAAGACCTGTAAGATCATCGTGATAAGCCATATACTTCATCTTCGCTTCGATCGCCCGCTGGCCCCGAAACGGTTCATCAATCGTCAAATGATAAACGCCCTTAAGCACGAAATAATAAGAAATTACGATATACCAGCTGCCCAGGACATGGGCCAGTCTGGAATCCCCCGGAATGCCTGTCATCAGCAGGGTGAAGCCCATCATCATGAACATCAAGGCGCGAATCACTGTCAGAGCCGCTCTAGGGCGCTCTTTACGGTGACGATAAAGAATGGAGAAAATGCCTGTGGCATATAACGCCAATATCGCAGACATTAAAACCATTTTGACTGTGATATTCTGAAACTCAAGCAAACCCGCAGGCAGATGGTTCTGATATGTATATAATGAGACAATTCCGGCCGCTGCAACAAGAGCGGTACCCGAAAACACGAATATTTTATGTTGGCCTGAAACCTGCCGGTCTGACGTTGAAAATATGATCAACATTCCCGCCGCACACAATAGATGCGAAATGATTAAAAATGCATTTGACAAGCGCAGTCCGGTCTCCAGACCGAACAGCTTGATCCCGCTCGTTCCTGCGGCATTGAGAAAGCTCAGTATTCCCAGGATGGAGAATAACACCGCAGAGTAAAGCCGCTGTTTTGACAACTTATCCGTGAACAAAATCCACCCTTGGGTAAAAATCGCGAAAGAAACGGCACCGCAGACCAAACCTGCTACAAGCTGCAAAGTTTGCAGCGATTCCGCGGCATTTGAACGGTTTCCACTCCCGGCGGCAAACATAACGACACCGAGCATCACCGCCAAACCGAGTCCTCCCTGGATGATCGTTGCCCTCTCCTCTGTCCTGATTCCCATTCGTGTTCAACCCCCGGAGGTAATTATCTGTAAAGCTTCCTTGTAGTACAATTCAACAAAAACCGACCTTTTCCTGCCGGCGAAATTAAAACCTTGTAAAAAGCGCATGAATATTCATAAATTTTGTTCAAAATTCACGAAACGGTGTTTTGAAAGAATGCCATAACAGGTAAAAGTCCGGCACAAAATGGGCCGAACTTTTACCCTGAATCTATTATTTTTTGTTATCGAAGCTGACTTCTGGCGTCGTTAATTTATCGTAGAAGTCAACCGCCTTGTCTTTATCCTCCGAAGCCCGGAGAGCCATGGCAGAACGAGGATGCTCGTCCAATGATCCGGTAATCATGTACGGAATGAGATAGCCCCATTCCTCTTTCTCGCGAAGCGGAATAAGCAATTGCTCCAACACTTCGAGCATCGGCCGCAGCTTGTAATTGGTATTCTTCAGATGGGTTACCAAAAGCTCTGTCGGGCAATTTCCTGCTGCTCTTCCCATGCCGTATACCGACGCATCCAGGAATTCAACTCCCAGATCGGCGGCAACGAGCGTATTGGAGAATGCAAGCTGCATGTTGTTGTGCGTGTGCACGCCCAGGCGCTTATTCGGCAAATGAGTTTTGAATTTATTAACAAGGTAATCCATATCTTTATAATCGAGACTTCCATACGAATCTACAATATATACAACGTCAACAACGCTTTCTTTAATCATTTCAAAGGCTTCAAGCAGCTCGTTTTCCATCACGTTGGACAACGCCATGATATTAAGAGTAGTTTCATAACCCCGATCATGGAAAACCTGAACCAGTTTCAGGGCCTTGTCCACATCCTTGACATAGCAAGCGACCCGGATCAGATCCAGCAGGCTTTCGCTCCGCGGCAAAATATCATTCTCATCCACACGGCCGATATCCACCAAAGCGGACAGCTTGGTATTTCCTTTTTGAGGAATGACCTTCTTGAGAAAATCATCGTTCAAAAACCGCCAAGGACCCGCTTGATCGGCTCCCTTTAAAAGCTTGGGCGAGTTCTTGTAGCCGATTTCCATATAATCCACACCCGCCTCATTCAGGCCGGCGTACAATTTCTGCACGAACTCCACACTGAAATCCCAGTTATTGACTAAACCTCCGTCGCGTATCGTACAGTCGACAATCTTGCTTTGATTTTCCTTCATCCCTACCGATCCCTTTCCCTGTCTGTTTTACTTTCCATCTTACTTGAATCGAAATCAAAAAGTAAAGATGAAGAATCATTTTTAGGTATGATATTTATCACAGTTCGACTTTTCCTGCCATGATATATTGAATTGAATCCAATTGAGAGTGATTCTCAATGATTGAATGAAGACATATATACGTAAACATAAATGATTTTTTTAACATCCTAAAAAAGGAGCGAAAAATGACCGATGATACCATGCCAAAGCTGTTTAACAAGCTTACAACCCGGCAATTCGGGGTCCATCTGCAGATTCGGCAACATAGACCCCATTCTTAAGCGGCGCCTTGCCGACCTGGGCGTAGCCGAAGGTTCGAATATCACCGTCAAGCGTTGCTGCTTATGGGGTGGACCTATCCTGCTCGAATGCGACGGACAGCTATTGGGCATTCGTCAGAAGGAAGCGGCGAAGATTGAGGTGTCGGTATCATGAGCGGAGCTGCATTAATCGGAAACCCCAACACGGGTAAAACATCTCTGTTCAATACGCTTACAAGTTCATACGAGTATGTGGGCAACTGGTCCGGCGTGACCGTAGAGAAGAAAATCGGACAGCTCAAAGACAAGAGCGGCCCTCTTACCGATCTCCCTGGCATATACTCACTCCATCCTCTATCCCGGGATGAAGGCGTGGCCGCTGAATATCTGGTCACGGACTCCCCTTCCCTGCTCATCAATATCGTCGATGCCTCCCAACTTGAGCGGAATCTATATCTTACGATTCAACTGCTTGAATACGGTAAACCCGTCATTATCGGCTTGAACATGATCGATGTAGCGATAGCCCGCGGGCTAGCTATCGACACGGCCTATCTATCGGAACTTCTTCATACTGAGATTGTGCCATTGATAGCCCGAACCGGAGCCGGAAGCAAAGAGTTGCTGTCATGCATGAACAAAACAGAAGTAAAGGATTTATCGCCCGGTTTTACGATACATTACGGAACCGTTATCGAAGAAAGCATTCTCGGTATTTCCCGGGAAGTAAATTCGGAGCTGACTTTCTCAGGCTTATCCCCTCGTTGGATTGCACTGCAAATACTTGAAGATAACCCCGCAGTGATGAACTCTTTAGCTCTTACAGAAGCGACTCTGTCCCGCATTCGGGCAATTAAGGAAGATGCGCTGAAACAGCTCCGCATGAAAGAAGATACGTCATCCCTACAGGATTACATCCGTTCCGTGCGTACGGAGATAATTCAGGACATCTGCGAATCCGCAGTCGATCAGTCGAACCGGAAACCGCATACTTTAACGGAAAAGATTGATACCTTCGCAGCCCATCCGGTATGGGGAATTCCGATCTTTCTGGCCTTCATGCTACTCACCTTCGAGCTGACCTTCGATTGGCTTGGCAACCCGCTCTCCGATCTGCTCGACGCCTTCATTTCCGGACCGTTAAGCACTCTTGTTGAGCAGGGGCTAACAGCGGTGGGTGCCTCCGGTTTTACACACGCCCTTATTATTGACGGCATCATCGGCGGGGTGGGCGGGGTTCTCGTATTTATGCCGCAAATATTCATTATGTTTCTGATTATCTCGTTTATCGAGGATTCAGGATACATGGCCCGGATTACTGTAATGATGGATAAATTAATGGAAATGGTCGGTTTAAACGGTAAAGCGCTAATTCCTTTTATTATCGGATTTGGCTGCAATGTTCCGGCGGTCATGGCTTCAAGAAGCATTGAACAGCCGAAGGAACGAACGCTGACCATGCTTTTGGTCCCGTTGATGTCCTGCTCCGCACGCCTTCCCGTTTATGCGTTGTTTGCCGGCATCTTTTTCGCAAATTCCCAGGCTTTGATCGTTTTATCGCTTTATGTGATGGGCATTGTGCTTACACTGGTTCTTGCCAAGCTGTTTTCCCTGTTCCTGTTCAAGGACAGCAAATCCTTCTTTATGGTCGAGCTACCTCCATACCGAATGCCACAGACGGTAACGTTATTCCGGAGCACCTGGGAAAAGGGAAAAGGCTTCCTGCGTAAAGCCGGAACCTTTATTCTAGGAGGCTCTGTCCTTATCTGGCTATTGACCTATCTCGGCCCGGGAGGAATCGCGGCAGAAATGGATGACAGCTTCCTGGCTTCCATCGGCGGTCTGTTCGCAGCCTTGCTGGAGCCATTGGGCTTTGGAACCTGGCAGTCGGGCGCCGCATTGGTTACCGGGTTTATGGCGAAAGAGGTCGTCGTTTCCACGATGAATATCATCTATCATGTGCCTGATATGGCTGGCCTTCAGGAACAGATTTCACTGGCTTTTACACCGCTGCAAGCTTACAGTTTCATGGCTTTCGTCCTTCTTTACACACCTTGTCTGGCTACGGTAGGCGTGTTGCGCAAAGAGACGGCGTCATGGAAATGGACGTTGTTCTCTGTCGGTTATTCCTTGGTCCTCGCGTATACGGTGGCTGTAATCATTTATCAAGGCGGAAAATGGATCGGACTAACATAATTGCTGCATTTATTGATAAAGAAAGTAATGAAAGGAGTCTGTTCAATGGCTGATATTGTTATTATCACGATTGTTTTCTCTTATGCGGCGTTTGCTCTATACCGCGGAATCCGCAAAAGCAAAAAAGGGGCCTGCTCATCTTGCTCCCAGCGGAAATCTTGTTCCGCGGTCTGCAGTGATTCTCCGGCACCGCCATCGACTCCTAAATCGAAATAAGCATCCTGCTTACTCGTTTGCATAATGAATAAAGGGGCTGCCCTGACGTGATTTCACGCCAAGACAGCCCCTTTCTTTATATAACTATTGAACTAGCGGAAGGGAGATCACGAATACGGTTCCCATGCCCTTCATACTATCGACGTAAATATTCCCCCTGTGATTTCTAATAATTCGGTAACTGACCGATAACCCCAGGCCAGTCCCTTTTTCCTTAGTCGTAAAGAACGGGGCAAACAAGCGGCTCAGCATCGCCTTCTCCATTCCGTTCCCGTTATCCCGGATTGAAATATTGACATATTTCCCGTCCGGCACGGCCTCTATCTCAATCATGCCGGCATGCTCCCCGCCGACTTCTTCGATCGCATCCATCGCATTTTTGATCATGTTGAGAAGCACCTGCTTGATCTGTTTTACATCAATCGATACCTTTAGACCCGCCTCAGCCTCTTTTAATTTAATTTCGCAACCCATCATGAGCGCCTCGCTCTCGGTCAGAAGAATGACCTCTTTTAAAAGGGATGCGATGCTTATCGCTACTTTTTGCGGGGCCGAGGGCTTCGAGGAATTTAAAAATTCATAAATAATATCGTTAGCCCGATCAATCTCATTTAAAATTATGCGGGCGTATTCATCCCTTCCTAACTGGACCAGATGAGGCCTGAGTAATTGTATGAACCCCCGGATCGCCGTGAGCGGATTACGGATTTCATGTGCGATCGCGGCCGAAATCTTCCCCAGCATCGCCAGTTTGTCATTCTGGTATGCCGTTTGTTCGATCTGCTTGAATTCGGACACATCCTTGATGCTGAACAGATAATCGCCTTCCATTTGGTCTCCGTATGTAACTGTGGTCAACCAGTACCTGCCGTATTCATCGATCAGTTCATGATTCTTTTTGCGGTAAAAGATCGTCTCCCTATAAAGCCGTAAAATTTTTCTTTTCTTGAACTTGCTTAAATGCGGGTGTCGAAGCAACTGGAGCAAATTACAACCGATCAGAGAATGACGCGGAATTTCCAGCAGCCTGGCCATTTGCACATTAATAAAAGTCAAAACACCATCGCTGTCAAACAGCATAATACCACTGTCAAGATGTTGCAGTACGTTTTCGTACTTATTCTTAACAGACTCGGTTGATTGATACGCTTTAACGGACTGGAGCAATGTCTCCTGGAATTCGCTCAACAAGTCGGTTCCCCCTTTTTCTCCGAATGATCTTTCAGCCTCTGACGACAACTAACGATCACTATGCGGAAAGCCCATATCGCCCAGATCTGATATGAGACTTCACCTCTCCATCTTGTTTCCTATTCCATGAGCTTGTCCTATTTATATAATAAATCGATGACGATTGACGGGCACGAAAACGGCCTATTTCAATCATAGTAAAGACTTCCAAATATCGTCAATCAGAGATACTGTCGAAAAAAAGGGGATACTCTCGCAAAAGCACAACTCTATAAAAAAGTAATAGCCCCCCGGTGGGGAGCTATTTCATCTCTCTGCTATTCTTTTGCAGCAATCTCGCTCTACGCCGGCTCATGACGGCCAGCCGCTTTTTGAGTTCATTTTCCCATTTCGAATCGCCGATCTGCTTTGCTACCGTCAGTAAGTCCAGCGACATGTCGATCTGACTCTGAACAACATCCAGCGGATCCTCATCCTCACGGTTCACGCAATTGCCGAAGATGGAGTCCTCGTCTTCCATCACGAAATCCTGGAAATCGATCTCCGACAGCCCGTCGCCATGCGCATATTCGGCCAATACCTCATACTCGTTTTCCACTTTATAGTGAACTTCCACCCGATGGCACACCGGGCAAAATAGCAGGGGAACGTTATGAACCTGGGTCCGGTAATGCTTTAAAGTCCCTTTCGTTCCTATCATGCTTGCACCGCAGCAAAAACTCATTCCCCATCACCCTTTCCCATACAGGTTTTGTAAGACCTGGATTCCTTGAAAAGTCGATTGCATATAATTATTCGAGATCCAGCTTGTAAATTCCTCCAACAAATTGCTGCTCGTTCATTAAATAGGATAAGCTCAAACTTGTACTAAAATGCGTCCAGTCTGTATGCTCCGGAGATGCGGGCAAAAAGCCCCCTGCAAACGGCTTGCGTCTACAGGGGGCCTGAACAGCTATTTACTTGATATTACGCAAAGAGATTCTTGTCCCCTGGTTTCCAGTTCATCGGGCATAAACCACCGGATTGAAGGGCTTGAAGCACACGCAGAGTTTCTTCTACGCTGCGGCCTACATCATTGTGGTTTACCACTTGATATTTAAGCTCGCCATCCGGATCGATAATGAACAGTCCGCGGAGAGCTACGCCTTCCTCTTCGATCAAAACGCCGTAATCGCGGGCAACGCTCTTGGTAATATCCGAAGCCAATGGGAAGTTCAATTGACCCAAGCCATTGCTGTCTTTCGGAGTATTGATCCATGCCTTGTGGCTGTGCTCGGAGTCAACGCTGACACCCAAGATTTCAGTATCCAGGTCCTGGAATTGGGAGTAAGCTTCGCTAAGCGCCGTGATTTCTGTAGGACAAACAAATGTGAAATCCAATGGATAGAAGAAGAATACCAACCATTTACCTTGATAATCGGACAATTTCTTGCGTCCGAATTCCTTACCGTCACCGGTTACGATCGCCATATCAAAATCCGGTGCGGGTCTTCCAACCAAACGTTCTGCCATTTGAAAAGGCCTCCTTTTGAAATATGTAAGAAACTGATAAGTTTCTGTATACACATCATTCATTTTCAGTTCGAGACTACATTTCAAATGGTATCATTCGATAAAATCAAAGTCAATATTATAACCACTTCTTAATTATAATTATTATAATTAAGGTTTTATCTTGAACAATTCATCATTATAAACGATATATTATTTCTTCATTGTTGCTACGATCAGGTCACCCATGGCTTTCGTGCCAATCGCTTTACTCTTGTCAACCGCGATATCGCCCGTACGGTGACCGGCATTCAGTACGTCCGAAACAGCGCGCTCAATCGCATCAGCCGCATCGGCATACCCGAACGTCATGCGGAACATCAGGGCTACCGAGAGGATTGTTGCGATCGGATTGGCCAGGTTTTGACCCGCGATATCAGGCGCAGAGCCGTGTACCGGCTCGTACAAGCCGAAGCTTCCTTCGCCAAGCGATGCCGAGGACAGCATGCCGATCGATCCGGTAAGCATCGCTGCTTCGTCGCTCAAAATGTCGCCGAACATATTTTCCGTAACGATTACGTCGAAGCTCGAAGGACGGCGAAGCAGCTGCATTGCGCAGTTGTCGACCAATACATGCTCCAGCTCGACATCCGGATATTCAGGAGCGACTTTGATTACGACCTCGCGCCATAAACGGGAGGTTTCCAATACATTGGCCTTGTCAACCGAAGCAAGCTTCTTGCGGCGTTTCTGGGCAATTTCAAACGCTTGGCGAACGATGCGTTCCACTTCGTTGACATTGTAGGCGCAAGTATCGACCGCTTCCTGTCCATTCTCTGTTTCGCGGCGGAATTTCTCGCCGAAGTAGATGCCGCCGGTAAGTTCGCGAACGACCATGAGGTCGGTCCCTTCCAACACTTCCGGTTTCAATGTCGAAGCATCCTTCAAGCAATCAAATACAACGGCCGGGCGAAGATTGGAGAACAGGCCGAGCGCTTTGCGAATTCCGAGCAATCCGGTTTCAGGGCGCAGTTCCTTAGGATTGTTGTCCCATTTCGGACCGCCGACGGCTCCGAGCAGAACTGCATCCGCCTTCTGACAGACTTCCAGCGTTTCTTGCGGCAGCGGCGTTCCTTTCTCATCGATGGCGATGCCCCCGAACAAGGCATGCTCCGTTTCAAACCGGTATCCGAACAATTCCTCCGTACGTTTCAATACCTTTTCCGCTTCCGCAACAACTTCCGGTCCGATTCCGTCGCCGGCGATGACCGCGATTTTTTTCACTTCTGCCATATCAATACAACTCCCTTTCTCTCAGTAGCTCACTCGTAAAGATCCTAACCTAGTTGTATCATAACCTTTGACCAGAAAACAAAGATATAGAATCTATTAGATTAATAGGTTTTAACTATAAGCGATCTGCAGCTTTAGAAAATAAAAAAAAGCCGCTAATCGTTAGCGGCTTCAAC
The DNA here is from genome assembly GCF_038009185.1 of Paenibacillus sp. FSL R5-0407. Lineage (NCBI taxonomy): Bacteria > Bacillati > Bacillota > Bacilli > Caryophanales > Paenibacillaceae > Paenibacillus > Paenibacillus sp. FSL R5-0407. Next base: position 10,403 of record NZ_JBBPAX010000002.1, read on the forward strand.
CCACTGAAGATCTGGAGTTTTTATTGGCAGTTACATTTACATTTCCTCATCATAAGCTTCGGCAAGCGCATTGGCGGCAACAATCGCATTGTAAACGTCATCCGGCGTTACGGGAAAAGGCATATTTCCCATCGTGTCGCCTTCCGCACAGGCGTCCGCAGCCACTTGACGCCATTCTTCCTCAACGAACTTCTTAACTCCGAGATCTTGCAATGTCAACGGAAGTCCCACCTGTTTTACCAGGGAGATCACCATTTCGATTTCTTCATGGGGCGCATTTTCCAAGACGAGCTGAGCCAGCAGACCGAACGTTACCTTCTCCCCGTGCTGGGCATGATGCAGCGATTTGACGGCGGTCATTCCGTTATGAATGGCATGCGCAGCTGCCAACCCGCCGGATTCAGCTCCCACTCCGCTTAAATAAATCGTCGCTTCAATCGTGTTTTCTACCGCTTTGGTTACAACCCCGTTATCCACGGCAATTTTTGCTTGGACTGCATTCTCCAACAGGGTGTCATAGCAAAGTTTGGCGATTCCAAGACCGGTCAGCGAAGGCTTCATCAGAACCAAATTATCTCCCACCGAACGGTAGCAGGCTCTCGCTTCAAAATACGTAGCCAGAGCGTCTCCGATACCCGCCGCAAAGAAACGGGCCGGCGCGGCAGCCAGGATGCCGGTATCGGCCAACACCACATCGGGATTGCTGGGCAGAAACAAATATTCGTCAAAAGAACCGTCAGGCTTGTAAATGACCGCCAGCGCCGTGCAAGGTGCATCCGTAGAAGCAATGGTCGGAAAAATGACGACCGGAAGCTTTTCGTAATAAGCAGTGGCTTTGGCCGTATCCAGCGTTTTCCCTCCGCCGATGCCAACGACGATATTGGCCCCCGCCTTATGGAGAAGATCGCGATGGCGCTGAATTTCTTCCTTGGTGCATTCGTAATTGAATTTCTCGAATACGGATTTGCCCCCGCCTGCGGCAATGGATTGCCCCGCTTCCTTGGAGGCGCGTTCCAAAATAAATTCGTCGCAAATCACATAGGCGCTGTCGCCGAAATGCTTCATATAGTCATAGATCGTCTCCAGCAAGTCTTGCCCGATAATAAACTTTTTGGGAGAGGTTACGGATTTTACGGTTTTGGTCATGTTGTCTTCTCCTTTTTACTTATCTGAATTCCTCAGAAATTCTGAGCCTCCAAGTTAAGTTGGACGATTCCGCTCCAAACTAAACATAAAACCGGACTATCTTTCACGCAAAAAAACGAAAAAAGGCTGCGGGTCCTATGACTCCGCAGCCTTTACTATGTTCTTGTGCTTAATTTATTACTTTTTGATCCAGTGCATCAATCCGCGAAGCTCTTTGCCGACCACTTCGATCGGATGGTTAGCTTCGTTGCGGCGAGTAGCCGTCAGGAAGGCACGGTTCGATTGGTTTTCCAGGATGAAGTCGCGTGCGAATTTGCCTTGTTGGATATCGGACAGCACTTCTTTCATCGCTTTCTTCGTTTCTTCTGTAACTACGCGAGGACCTGTAACATAGTCGCCGTATTCCGCTGTGTTGGAGATGGAATCGCGCATCGTTGCCAAACCGCCTTCATAGATCAGGTCAACGATCAGCTTCAGTTCATGCAAGCACTCGAAGTAAGCCATTTCAGGAGCGTATCCCGCTTCTGTCAGCGTTTCGAATCCGGCTTTGATCAGGGCGCTAACGCCACCGCACAATACCGCTTGCTCACCGAACAAATCGGTTTCGGTTTCTTCCCGGAACGAAGTTTCGATAACCCCTGCACGAGTACAACCGATACCTTTCGCGTAAGCAAGGCCGATTTCTTTAGCTTTGCCTGTAGCATCTTGATGAATCGCGATCAGACCTGGAACGCCAAAGCCTTCGACATAAGTACGGCGAACCATGTGGCCCGGCGATTTCGGAGCGACGAGCAAAACGTCGGTGTCCGGGGACGGTACGATTTGGCCGAAGTGAACGTTAAAACCGTGAGCAAACAACAGAGCTGCTCCCTTTTTCAGGTTTGGAGCGATTTCGCTGTTGTAAACAGCCGCTTGAGTTTCATCCGGCATCAGGATTTGGACAACATCCGCACGTTTTGTAGCTTCCGCTACAGGCAGAACTTCGAATCCGTCTTCCTTTGCTTTATTGAAGGATTTACCTTCACGAAGACCGATGATGACTTGAAGTCCGCTCTCGCGCAAGTTTTGCGCATGGGCGTGGCCTTGGCTGCCGTAACCGATGATTGCGATTGTTTTTCCTTTTAATACGCTGAGTTCTGCATCTTGTTCATAGTACAAAGTAACTGCCATTTCTAAAGCCCTCCCATAGTATGCGGGTATGCATAACGCATGTCCCAATGATTTTGAACCTCCGCCTGTTTGACGGGTGATTCAAAGGACCGGTCTTTGTCGCCGCTTCCTCGCGATCCTTTCAATCCCCCGCCAAACCCGGCGGAAATATTAGTAAAACTGCAATTTCTTATGTGCTGAAAATTAAGCGTTGCCTCGAATCATCGCGGTAACCCCGGTCCGGGACAATTCCCGGATTCCATATGGATGCAGCAGTTCGATCATGGCATCGATCTTTTCCGTATCTCCGACCACCTGAACGATCATGCTGTTCGTTCCGATGTCGACGACCGCCGCGCGGAAGGTTTCAACTACGCCCATAATTTCCGGACGTTCCGCCGGTTCGGATTTCACTTTGATCAATGCCAGTTCCCGGCCAACCATCGGCTTGGAACTGAGGTTCACGACTTTGATAACATCGATCAGTTTGTACAATTGCTTCTCGATTTGTTCCAATGTTTTGTCGTCGCCTTGGGTCACAATGACCATCCGGGACAATCCTTCTTCCTCCGACTGGCCAACCGTAATGCTCTCGATGTTGAAGCCGCGCCGGCCGAAAAGGCCGGACACGCGCTGCAAAACACCAGGCTGGTCATTCACTAAAACGGCAATTGTATGGCTTGTCATCATTGTTCATCGTCCCCCATCAACATTTGATCAATGGTGGAACCTTGTGTAACCATCGGATATACGTTCTCGCCTTTGTCGACCACGAATTCCACCAATACCGGTCCCGGCGTCTCCATAGCTTCCTGCCATACCTTCTTGGCTTCCTCTTTGTTCGTCGCACGCAAGCCTTTGACGCCGTAAGCTTCGGCCAGCTTCACGAAGTCCGGGCTGCCTGCCAAGTCAATATGGCTGTAGCGGTTCTCGTAGATCAGTTCCTGCCACTGGCGAACCATCCCAAGCACCTGATTGTTGATTACAACGACTTTAACAGGAATCTTGTTAATTGCGCAAATCGCCAGCTCCTGAGCGCACATTTGCATGCCGCCGTCACCGTTGATGGAAATAACAAGCCGTTCGGGATGCGCCATTTGAGCACCGATAGCGGAAGGGAATCCGAAGCCCATCGTTCCGAGTCCCCCGGAAGTGATCCAGGAACGCGGCTGGTTGAACTTGTAATACTGGGCCGCCCACATTTGATGCTGTCCAACGTCCGTAGTTACGATCGCTTCTCCATTAGTCGTGTCGTTCAGAAGTTCGATAACCCACTGTGGTTTAAGTACAGTATCGGAATCTTTATACTTGAACGGTTTATCCTGTTTCGACTGATTGATTTGCGCTCTCCATTCGTCCGCCTTGTCCGCGCGGCCGACCAATGGGTTCAGCAATTCGAGAACCGTCTTCACATCCCCGACAATCGGGATGTCCGTCTTAACGTTCTTGCCGATTTCCGCAGGATCGATATCGATGTGCACGATCTTCGCCTTTGGAGCGAAGCCGTCGAGGCGTCCGGTTACCCGGTCATCGAATCTCGCTCCGATGTTGATCAAGAGATCGGATTGCTGTATGGACTGGTTCGCGGTATAAGTTCCGTGCATCCCAGGCATTCCCATCCAAAGCTCATGTCCGCTTGGAAATGCTCCAAGTCCCAGCAGAGTCGTCGTGATCGGGATTCCGGTCCGATTGACGAATTCCAGCAATGCCTCGTGTCCGCCGGAATATACAACCCCGCCGCCAGCCAGGATGACCGGACGTTCCGCTTCCTTGATCGCCGAAGCCAGCTTGTCGAGCTGCAACCGATTCGGAACGACAGTTGGATGATACCCCCGAAGATTGATGGTTTGCGAAGGCTCAAACAATGTTTTATTGGCCGAGACATCCTTAGGAATGTCGATCAGTACCGGCCCTTTGCGTCCGGTATTGGCAATGTGGAATGCCTCATGGATCACGCGCGGCAGGTCCTCTACGTCTCTGACCAGATAACTATGTTTTGTGATCGGCATCGTGATGCCGGTGATGTCGGCTTCTTGGAAAGCGTCCGTTCCGATCAGGCTGGAGACTACGTTCCCGGTAATGACGACGAGCGGAACCGAATCCATATAGGCTGTCGCGATTCCCGTCACGGTATTGGTAGCTCCCGGACCGGAAGTTGCGATGCAGACACCGACTTTGCCGCTTGCACGAGCATAACCGTCTGCTGCATGAATCGCTCCCTGCTCATGTCTTGTCAGCAGGTGATGGAAATCAGTGAATCCGTACAGCGCATCGTAAATATATAGCACAGCGCCCCCCGGGTACCCGAAGACGCATTCGACACCTTCCAAAAGCAAACTGCGAAGCAAGATTTCCGAACCGGTTATGACTTCCGGTTTCATCCATTTCTCACGTAATTGTTCTGTAGACCGCACTGCAGGAATTTGCGCGCTCATCAGTCATCCTCCTTCCAAAACTTAGGTATTTCTAAAATTTATTTGCCTTGTTATAACAAAAAAACCTTCCGTCCGCCGGAATAGTCTCCTATTCCGAGGGACGAAAGGTTTAGCTTCCGTGGTACCACCCATTTTCACCCGGTTCTTCACAGCACCGAGCCTTGACGAGTACAAGCAGTGACGCTTCTACCCGTGGTCTCTAACGCAGACCTGACGATTCTCCCTAATAGACTCATCGCAAACGGTGCCTAGGAACGCTTGCAGTTTTTCAGGAAAATAGCTCCGAGGTGAGCTCGCATTTAAGGGGTAATGGCGGATGGTCTCAGCAAATCCATCCACTCTCTGAGCAAAGAGCCCTTAAACCTTCGTCCTCTTCATCGCCGATTGATATAATCGTTAAAATGTTTAGACACATTATATGATTAGTTTACATCCAGAGTCAATACCCTTTTGAAAGACAGTTTAGAAACTCTCCCTCGAATCCGGATTTTGCTGGCCCGGGAATAGACCCTGCAATCCTGCCTCCGATCCCGTCCGCCCCCGGTTTCATCGGCTTCTTATTTCCATCGGAACGCTTCGGCCCCCTCCTGTCATATGATAAAAGATAACGCCCACTTTTATGCATGTGGTGAGTCCGAATCCGGTACTCACAGTGAGGAGGATTACGAGTGAAATGATACGCTACAGAAGGCCCAAACAAGATGACCCCGTGATCAACGACCTGATTCATAAGGAGCTTGTCCCCTATTCCCACCTGCCCCCCAATGAATTAAAGACGGTCATTAATGATATTCCAAAGCGGCTTACCCGCGGGGTAACGCTGGTGGTTTCGCCCAACTATGAAGCCGACCCGGTGGCGTTCATCCACTTTATGGTGCACGGCGAGCTATTATATATCGACATGATGGCTGTTGCACCCGCGCACCGGCGTAACCGCCATGGCAAGACCTTGATGGCCCAGGCGGAAAATTTCGCCGGATCGCGGGGTTGCAAACGAGCCAAAGTCATGGTGGATCGGGACAATACCCGTGCCCACGTGTTCTATCGCAATCTCGGTTACCATACGGTCCGCTATGTCCCATTGTCCCAATGTTTTGAACTGGAAAAGAAACTGCAGATTCGCTATTGATGTATTACCAGAATCCCCCGTAAGGGTATCCGTAAGGACCGTAAGGACCATAGCCTCCGTATCCGCCATAGCCGCCATAACCATAACCGCCGTAGCCGTAAGGAGCCGAGCCGATCGCAAGCAGGTCAAACAACACGAGCGGAATAATCGCTTTGGTTTTTACCTTTTTGCGTGAATTCTGAGCCACAATCAGACGGTTGCCGCTTATTTTAACCAATTTACCGGTAACCATGCTGCCATCTTTTTTGTAGGCGACAATACTTTTACCCAGCCATTTTTCGGCTTCCTTCTTCGTCACCGTTCTTCCCATGGTAACCCTCCTCAAAATGTAATCAAATAGCCGGGTTTGTTTACGATCCAGTGGGGATCTTACGATTCGGCTATTTCGCGTTCAAGTCACCATATTCATTTTCGGCTGTCTCGGCTTGCGCCATCGCCCTTCAACTATCCAAAATAGGCCGGCCCCCCCTCTTGAAACCACGGCAAATATGAAAAAAAGCCCTGCAGGGTGTTTGCCTGCAGGGCTTTTTGAAATATTATCTTTTTGATGGATCATAAGGTGCTCCCAATGCGGATGGAGCCGAAGAACGGCCGACCGCGCTGACCAGCACAATGATCGTCAATACATAAGGAATCATAAAAATGAATTCCTGTGGAATGCTTCTCGACCACTCGAACAATTGAACGTAGTTCCGGATCGCTTGGGAGAAGCCGAAGAACATAGCCGCCCCAAAAGCTCCCACCGGATTCCATTTCCCGAAGATCATAGCAGCGATCGCGATAAAGCCTTGCCCGGAAATCGTATTGTGGGCAAAGGTACTTGTCGTAGTCAGCGTAATCGTTGCACCGCCGATGCCGGCAAGCGCGCCGCTGATCATTACGCCGATATAACGCATTCTCGATACGTTGACACCCAGCGTATCTGCAGCGCCCGGATATTCGCCGACAGAGCGCAAGCGAAGACCAAATGGCGTTTTAAACAGCACATAATAAGCGACACCAACAAGAATCAGCGCCAGATACGTCGTTGGATACGAATTGAAAAATCCTTCACCGATGACCGGAATATCACGTAAGAACGGAATCTCGATTTTGTGGAAAACCTTAATCAACGGCGTTTCCGCAGAACCGTTAAACAGCATTTTGACGATATAGACGGTTAAGCCCGCCGCCAAAAAGTTGATTACGATACCGCTGATCGTCTGGTCTGCCTTAAACGTAATCGAAGCGACGGCATGAATAAGCGAGCCCAGAATACCGACCAGAATAGCGGCGAAAACACCGATCCATGGGGCCATGCCTCCTAGACCTGCTTCCTGGGCGTAGTAAGTCCCTACCCCGGCCGCGAACGCACCGAAGATCATCAAACCTTCCAGGCCGATGTTCACCACGCCGGAACGCTCCGAGAAAATCCCGCCCAGAGCCGTAAAAATCAGCGCGGTCGAAAATACAAGGGTTGAATTGAGCAGTTGACCTAGCAGCGTAAGAACGTCCATATTACAACACCTTCTCTTTCTTGCGCTTGAGGTAGAATGGCTTCAGCACAAAGCGGACGATGCCTTGCGCGGCAATGAAGAAAATAATGGAACCGATAATGATCTTGATCAGCTCTGGCGGAACGCCCGCTGCAAAGCTCATTCCTGCCGATCCGTAAGTCAATACGCCGTACAGGATAGCAGCCAGGACGACCCCGAACGGATGGTTCATACCGAGAAGCGCCACCGCGATTCCATCGAAGCCGTATCCGGGAGAAGCCGCAAAAACCGACTGATAATGAAATACGCCAAGCACTTCGAAGGCTCCCGCCAAGCCGGCGAACACCCCGCTGATGAACATGGCTTTCACGACGTTGCGCCCCACGTTCATTCCGGCATACTCAGCCGCATTCTGGTTAAAGCCAACCGCACGCATTTCATAGCCTTGTTTTGTTTTCCAGAGATATACGTAGAAGAACAAAGCAGCCAACAGGGCGATCACGATCCCCCAATGCACCCGGGCATTGTTGAATATGCCGGATAGGAATGTCAGAGCAGCCGAAGCTCCGATGTCCTCCGAACGGTTCTGCCCTTTGAGAAGAAAGAAATGACGGATTACATAGTTGGATAAATAAAGGGCTGTCCAGTTTAACATGATCGTCGTTATAACTTCGTTGATGCCTCGTTTTGCTTTCAAGTATCCGGCGATCGCTGCCCACAAGCCTCCGGCAACTCCCCCGGCAATTACGGACACGGGCACGACAATCGACGACGACACGCCCGACATGGACAGTGATACGGCCGTAGCGCTTGTCATCCCGATGAGAACCTGTCCGTCGGCACCGATGTTAAACATCCCGGAACGGAAGGCAAAAGCCACGGCAAGCCCGGTAAAGATCAAAGGCGTGATCTGTCGGATCGTCTCCCCAAAGTCATACGGATTACCCACAACCCGTTTGATTAGGGCACTATATGCTTCGAACGGATTGTATCCGCCCAATAACATGACGACCGCCCCGACGATCAAGCCGAGGAGAATAGCCACGAGCGGTACGATCAGGCTGTCCAGGGTAAAGATTCTGCGCAATCTACTCATCCGATTGTCCTCCCTTTTCCATGAAGCCCGCCATCATCAGACCCAGCTCTTGGTCATTCGTATTCTGAGGAAGCACCTCGCCGACAATTCTGCCTTCATAAATGACGGCAATCCGGTCGGATACATTCATAATTTCATCCAGCTCAAACGAAATAAGCAATACGGCTTTCCCTTGATCCCGTTGACCGATCAGTTGTTTATGGACGAATTCGATAGCTCCTACGTCCAGTCCGCGTGTCGGTTGGGCGGCGATCAACAGATCCGGATTTTTATCTATTTCCCGCGCAATAATTGCCTTTTGCTGGTTGCCGCCCGACAGGGAGCGGGCTTTGGTCTCTATGCTCGGTGTACGAACGTCGAAATCCTGTACCAGTTTCTCGGCATTTTTATCAACAACCCGGCGATCTAGAAACCCGTTTTTGCTGAAAGGAGATTTATAATACGTCTCCAAAACCATATTCTCACTGATGGAAAAATCCAGCACAAGCCCATGCTTGTGACGGTCTTCCGGGATATGAGACAGGCCGCCCTCGATAATTTTGCGCGCCGGCAAGTTCGCGATCTCTTTGCCTGACAGTTTAATCGAGCCCGAGTCAATTTTACGAAGCCCTGTAATGGCCTCGATCAGCTCGGATTGTCCATTGCCGTCCACGCCTGCGATCCCGACGATTTCTCCCGCTTTGACTTCCAGGTCCAATCCATTCAAAACGGAGACCCCTTGTTTATCGTTCATCTTCACCTGATTTAACTGCAAGACAGGTTGTCCGATAACCGGAGCGTCTTTCTCAATTTTGAACGTAACGCCGCGGCCGACCATTTTCTCAGCCAGTTCGTTCGGATTGGTATTGTCGGTATCCACGGTATCGATCACTTTGCCGCGCCGAATAATCGTTACACGGTCGGAAATTTCCATAATTTCTTTTAATTTGTGAGTAATCAGGATGATTGACTTTCCTTCCGCAACCAACCGCCGCATAATCGCCATTAATTCCACGATTTCCTGCGGGGTCAACACGGCCGTCGGCTCGTCAAATATAAGAATATCCGCGCCGCGGAACAAGGTCTTCATAATTTCCACGCGTTGCTGCATTCCGACCGAAATATCTTGGATTTTGGAGTTTGGATTAACGTGAAGACCATACTGCTCCGACAATTTCGCCACTTCGGCGGACGCCGATTTATAGTCGATATTAAGCCCTTTCGTCGGTTCCATACCAAGAATAATATTCTCAGTGACCGTGAAAGGCTGAACCAGCTTGAAATGCTGATGAACCATGCCTATTCCTAATTTTATCGCCTTGTTCGGATTATCGATCGTTACCGGCTTCCCGTCGATCTCAATGGAACCCTCGTCCGGCTGATAAAGCCCGAACAAAATATTCATCAAAGTAGACTTGCCTGCCCCATTTTCCCCTAGAAGCGCATGAATTTCCCCTTTGCGCAAGGTCAGGCTGATTGAATCGTTGGCTACTATACCGGGAAAACGCTTCGTGATTTGCTTCAACTCGACTACGGGAGCCGCGGTGCTCATGAAATCACCCTCACCATTCTGGGATTTACGCAAACAACAAGGCCAGTTCATACAACACTGGCCTTGCCTGCTTATGCTTTATTTTACTATCCGGCCGAAACCGCCGTAAAGAATAGATTTATTATTCTGCCGGAACTGTGATTTCACCATTGATAATTTTTTGTTTGTACTCTTCCACTTTATCAAGAACTTCTTTGCTGACATTCTTCGAGGAAGTGTCGGCAATGCCTACGCCGTCGTCTTTCAGAGTCAGGTTCGTAATTTCGCCGCCTTTGAAAGTTCCGTCAATAACTTGTTGAGTTACGTTCTTCACCGCTACATCAACCCGTTTGATCATCGATGTCAAAGTTACTTCATCACCAAACTCAAGCGATTGGTCCTTATCCACGCCAATAACCCACAATTTTGTAGCACCGCCTGCATTGTTACGTGCAGTGGCTTCGTTAAATACGCCGTTACCAGTTTGTCCTGCAGCAGGGAAAATAATATCCGCGCCGTTGTCATACAACTGGCTGGCAAGCGATTTACCGATGTCCGGCTTATCATAAGCGCCTGCGTAAGTGATTTTCACTTCAGCATCCGGATTAACTGCTTCTACGCCGGCTTTGAAACCAACTTCAAAACGTTTGATAACCGGGCTTTCAGCACCGCCGATAAATCCGATTTTATTCGTTTTTGTAGTCAGGCCTGCAACTACCCCAACCAGGAACGAACCTTCGTTCTCGGCAAAAGTAACGGATTCAACGTTAGGCGCGTCGACAACGCTGTCGATGATCGCCAGTTTAACGTCCTTGTTAGCGTCAGCCACTTGCTTCAACGCATCGCCCAAATCAAAACCGATTGCCCAAGTCAGGTCATAACCGCCTTGCACAAACTGGTTCAGGTTAGGGATGTAGTCCGAGCTGCTGCTGCTTTGCAAATACTTGTGTTGGATGCCTTGTTCCTTGTTCAGGGCTTCAAGAGCTTCCCATGCGGATTCGTTAAAGGATTTGTCGTTTACGCCGCCAATGTCCGTAACAAGACCGACCTTGATGTCGGATGCTTTACTTCCGCCGTTGTTACCACCATTGCTGGCTTCTGTTCCTTTGTTGGACGAGCCACCGTTGTTTGCTGCATTGTTCTTGTTGTTGCCGCATCCCGCCAAAATCATCATCACAGCAAGTACCATGACTAAAGAAAATTTGAAGGTTTTGTTCATTGACTTCATTGACGATTAATCCCCCTTAAAATATTGTGACCATTTTTGACCTCTGTACAGGACGATTATACATTTAAAACCGCCTAAAATCCATACCTTTAATGACCATAGGTTAAATAAGTTTCGCCTTTTTGTGAAATGAAACGCTTACCTTCGACACAATTCACATACAACGTTCGCTATGTGTCAATTTGGGAGTGTCGAAGATTTGCTTTCCTTTTCTTTACCCTTCATCTTTCCCAATATCAGGGTTCTCCACACACACACAGAATAACCCAGTAAAAAGACGGTTGACTCTATAAAATGAAAACAGCCGTCGTTCCCGGTTAAATTCCAACCAGGACGACGGCTGTTTGTACCGTATTTATTAAGCGTTGATTTTTTCTTTAGCTACAGTAGCCAAAGAGTTGAACGCGTTAATGTCGTTTACGGCCAAGTCGGCCAACATTTTACGGTTGATGTTTACTTCAGCCAACTTCAAACCGTGCATCAATTTGCTGTAAGACAAACCGTTCATGCGAGCAGCCGCATTGATACGAACGATCCACAGTCTGCGGAAGTCGCGTTTTTTCGTGCGACGGTCACGGTATGCGTACAGCAGGGATTTCATAACCTGCTCGTTAGCTGTTTTGAAGATGCGGTGTTTCGAACCAAAATAACCCTTTGCCAATTTCAATACTTTTTTATGACGACGACGAACCACGAATCCGCCTTTTACTCTTGCCATATCAATAAACCTCCCAATAAGTTGTGTTAATAATTACTTCAGGTTTGCAAGTTGTTGTTTCAAACGGCTAACGTCGCCGGAGTATGCCACAGGGCTGTTCGCCAATACACGTTTAGCGCGTTTGGATCTATGGGACAGCAAGTGATTGCGATTCGCTTTGTAACGTCTTACTTTACCGGTACCGGTAATTTTGAAGCGGTCTTTAAGACTGCTGTGTGTTTTCATTTTAGGCATTGTACTTCCCCCTCAAAATTTGTGAGTTGCTTGCTTGCGAAGTTCGCCTTTGGCGAAATCACGAAGCCGCGTTTAGTTTTTAGGTGCCAAAATCATGATCATGCTGCGGCCTTCCAATTTTGGAAGACGTTCCACCGTCGAAAGTTCAACGACCTCTTCTTTGACGCGATCGAGAATTTTCTTACCGATGTCGGCATGGGCAATTTCACGGCCGCGGAAACGAACCGAGCATTTCACCTTGTCGCCGTCTTTCAAAAATTTGATCACATTGCGAAGCTTCGTCTGAAAGTCGTGTTCCTCAATGTTGGAGCGGAACCATACTTCCTTGATGTCCACTATCTTTTGATTCTTACGGGCTTCCTTCTCTTTCTTCTGTTGCTCATAACGGAACTTGCCGTAGTCCATAATCCGGCATACCGGAGGTTTGGCCGTCGGTGCCACGTTAACCAGATCCAGATTCAAGTCGATTGCCATTTGCAGCGCTTCGCGAATCGGCGTGATACCAATTTGTTCGCCTTCCGCACCTACCAAACGCACTTCTTTGGCCCGTATCTCATCATTGATCAAATGTTCTTTACTGATAACTCTCCACCTCCAAGGATTTTCTTGTCTTAAGACGGATATTGCAAAATAAAAAGGGATGCAGGTTACCGCCCGCATCCCAAATTGATCAATTCTTCATGAACATACCATTCACAAATCATCGGATCAAAACCAGCCAACGTAATCGTCGGACAGGTGAGAAGCCATGGCCTCTGCTTGCAATCCAAATACTATTCATTGCAACACTCAAACACTTTAACACATGCCGTCAGGCCGTGTCAAGACTTTGATTCAAGATTCGATGCCGAATCCGCTTCTCAACAGCTATGCTTCGTGATAAGAAAAACTTTATCGATGAAATTCTCGGAAGCCAGACCGCGTTTAGCGGAAGTTTTTCTTGCGAATATAGAATTGTTCAGCTCCGCTGAAAACTAATAATTCTATAATCTTCAAAGTCCGGTTTTTGAGTAACCTTATCCTTTTTGGACTTCTTCTAGACGTACTACCCGTGTATGCTGCGTATGACTCCATTGTTTGTTGTTCTGGGTAAAGAACGCGTAGAAAGTAATCGGCCACCAGGAAATCAGGTAAATCGGGAACAGCACCAGATAAGCGTACACCTTCTTGAACTTGACCTTTTCGAGAATCATGGCTGCCAAGAAAATGAATACGTTAGCTGCAATCGCCACAAACGAGATCCACAGCGGGAACTTGGCGTACAGCGTTTCAAAGTTCGGTCCGCCGAACAAGGACTGGTCCGCCCAAATAAAAGCGGTCAACAGAAAAGTCAGCAACACGATATATACGTTAGCTCCGTAAATAGCCATATCGAGCTTAACCAGGTTACGTTCCTTGATGCTCTTCCACAAAAGCGGGAAGAAATATCTGCGGGCTACCGTAAAGTGTCCCTGCATCCAGCGTAAACGCTGACGCGCGGACGCTTTGAAGGTGAGCGGCTTTTCGTCAAACAGCTTGGCATCGTAATTGAATACCGGGTAAACCCCGCGTTCCACGCAGCGCATCGTGAACTCCAAGTCTTCCACGAGGCTCGTTGCTCCCCAGCCGATTTCTTTCAGCAGCTCGGTTTCAAAACACATCCCCGTACCGCCGAGGAAGTTAGCCATATTCAAATTGTGGCGGGACAACTGCCACAGACGGTTACAATACCAATAGGAGATCCCGTAAGAAGCTGTAATCCAGGAGTCTTCCGGGTTCTTGGTGTCAATGTATCCCTGAATGACCCGGGCGCCGGAGCAGAGGTCATTGTTCATTTCGCTCAGAAAATCGGGATGCGCCAAGTTGTCGGCGTCAAACATTACGACGGCATCATATTGCCGTGGCATTTTCCACAATTGCTTGAGCATCCATTCGATCGCGTAGCCTTTGCCGCGCAAATTCGTATTGGTACGGACGCAAGCGTTCATTCCGTGACTCCGGACAATATCCGCCGTACTGTCGGTACAGTTGTCGCAAATGACGAATACGTCGTAAAGCTCTTTCGGATAATTCAGATGCTTCAGATTTTCCATCAGGGCACCGACGACTTTTTCCTCGTTATGTGCTGCTACCAATACTGCAAAGGACTTGGATGGAGCATGGCTTTCTTTTTTCTTTTTCTTGTACATGCCAAACAGCGATAAACCGAACTGGTACACCCCGATCACCGCAAGCACGACCTGCAGCGATATTAAAATGGCGTCCATCATGATCTCTAGTACCCCCTTTTAACTCCCTTTGATTTTTTTAGTTTTTTTAGATCTTACGGAGTTTTGTTTTTATGACCCTTTGTGACATGCTGTGTGAATTCTGAAAATCTCTTTTCATTTTCAACGCTTTTTCGATTTTCCATGACTTTGTATCATTTGTCAAACCGCTGTAAACCCTGCGTAGAGCAAAATCCGACGGAAGTAACCCTATATTTGCGCAAAGCACCGCCGCAACCAGCAATCATTGCGGTTAGTTCTTATTTTCATCAATTTTGACGCTTTTTATTTCTTTAGTCCCCCTTTTTTTCAAATTGTTAACTCTATATAAAATCAGTCGTTAATACACAAACGAAAAAAAACAAAAAAAGTTTACTCAATAACTCATTTTCCTTTAAACTTTTTTGCTATCATTTGAATCAATATCCAGAAGCGAGATTCACAAGAATTCAAAAAAAGGGTATATTAACTCACAAAGTCCCCTGATCTTGAAAAAGGCCACGGAATCAAAATATGATGAGACTTACCTGAAAATGCCATTACTGCATTGCACTTTTTACTTTAACGTGCGAGTTCAAAAAGTCAGGTTTTCAGGACCAAGAAGGTTGGATGAAGTTAGGGACTGAGTAGCGGAGCGTACAAGGGTACGTGAGCAACGGAAGGCCCGGCTGAATTCAAGATTCGACGTCGAATCCGCTTCACGATCTGCTTCGTCGTGGAAAGATGACTTTTTGAACAACCTCTTAACGGCAAATTTAGGCCGTATCTTGCGGCAGACCAAGCGCGGAGGGATCTTTATGAACCGATTGCTTCAAAAATTAATACAACTGGATCAACGACTTTTTGTAGGAATCAACGGACGCTTGCACCGAAGCTTTCTTAATTTCTGGCTGTACCATCTCACTCATTTGGGGGGCGCCTGGTTTACTATTTTATCTACCCTTTTTATTTGGATCGTCGCCCCGGCGCCATGGAACAAAGTTGGCCTTCAAGCCTGTGTCGCCCTGGCGATCAGCCATATTCCGGTCGCTTTGGCTAAAAAAACATATCCGAGGGTCCGTCCGTATTTGACCCTTCCCGGAACCAATACGTTTCGGAATCCGCTCACGGACCACTCTTTTCCTTCCGGACACACGACTGCCATTTTTTCGGTTACTATGACCTTTATGGCAGTGCAGCCGGCCCTTGCGTTCATTCTCGGCCCGCTGGCTCTGATCGTCGCGGTATCCCGCATTTATTTGGGTTTACACTATCCTTCCGACGTGCTTGCAGGGGCCGTAATCGGATCTTCCGTCGCCCTTGGAACGGTTGCATTATGGGCGTAAAGGGGATATTGTAAATGGTAGAAAAACCTTGCAGGAAAAGGTGAAACTAAAGTGCAAAAACAAAGAGTCTTGCTTTTATCTGAGGGGTTTGGAGCCGGACATACACAGGCGGCGTATGCGCTCTCCAGCAGTTTACGCAAAGTGGCACCACATGTGCAGACTAAAGTCCTAGAACTGGGCAGTTTCTTAAATCCTAGAGTGGCGCCGATCATTATTACCGCCTATAAGAAGACGGTATCCACCCAGCCACGGCTTGTTCGAATGATGTATCGAAGCAATTATAAGAAATCATTAAACCGATTGACGACGCTAGCTCTCCATCGGATATTTTATACCCGTACGATTCAAGTAATCCGGCAGCTCCATCCCGACGTTATCGTCTGTACTCACCCGATTCCGAGCGCCATTATATCGCGGATCAAGAGGCTCGAGCTCCTGGACGTTCCGCTCTGCACCGTGATTACCGATTATGATGCGCATGGGACGTGGGTCAGCCGGGAAGTAAACAGCTATCTCGTATCCACCGAACAAGTTAAGCAGAAGCTGCTTGAGCGGGGAGTCGAAGAAGAGAAGATCCGGATTACCGGCATTCCGGTGCATCCGAATTTCTGGGAACGCCACGGGAAAGATGATATCCGGGCCCAATTTAACCTGAAGAACATGCCGACGGTGCTTGTTATGGGGGGCGGCTGGGGCTTTATGAAAGATGAGGCGGTCAATTCGCACCTAGCCTCATACCGGGACCAAATCCAAATCATCTTTTGCTTCGGCAGCAACACCAAGTCGCTGGAGAAGATGAAGAAGGATCCGCGTTATATCCATGAGCATATCCACCTGCTCGGATTTACCAGGGAAATCGACAAGCTGATGGAGGCTTCCGATCTCCTCATTACCAAACCCGGGGGCATGACCTGCACCGAAGGGTTGGCCAAGGGAATTCCGATGCTGTTCCACAAGCCGCTTCCGGGGCAAGAGGAAGAAAATTCGCAGTATTTCACCTCGCAAGGATGGGGTACCCCGATCAGCTCGCTGGATGACATTACCAAGTGGATTAAACGGCTGACTAACAATTATGACGAAGTCGTGCGAAACCGTGAAGAAGTGCTCGAACATATCGCCAGTTATTATCCGCTGCAAAGTGCGCAAGCCATTATGGATCTTATAGAACGCAATAAGGTGACGTCTTAAAATTGCAACCTTCCCCGTTTATAAAGACAAACAGGCCTCCGGAATAATCCGGAGGCCTGTTTGTCCATTGTTAAAATTGATCCATTTTATGTTCGTGGTAACGGCGCAGGGCCGACTCGCCAACCTTGACTTCGCAACGATAAATGGGCATCCCTTGTCCCACGAATTTGCTCTCGTATTCCGTCATGACATGGTTCTCGTTAATACCTTCACCGTGCAAATTTAGCGAAATTTGATCCATCTGCAATCCGGTCGCGGCAAAAGAATTCAGGGAGAATTCAAACAGCTCCCGCGAATCAGTTTTGAAATGAATCTCTCCTTCTTCATTCAGCAGCGTCCGATACTTATCCAAAAAGCGCGGGTGTGTCAGTCTTCTGCGCCCATGCTTCTTTTTCGGCCAAGGATCGCTAAAATTCAAATAAATCCGTTCGACTTCGCCCGGAGCAAAGAACTCCTCGATGGATTCGATGTTGCCTAAGGCAAGCCGGACGTTTGCCGGATTCTCTCCGTCGTGTCCGGACCAGATATTTCGTACCTTTTCGCTTGCCCGGCGGATTAATTCATCATACATATCCATCCCCACAAAATTGCAATCCGGATGTTTAAAGCTCATTCCGCTAATGAATTGCCCCTTACCCATGCCAAGCTCGATATGAAGTGGACGGTCGTTTCCGAAGATCTGCGACCATTTTCCTTTATATTCCCGGGGATCCAGCACGACCAGGTCTTGCTGTTGCTCCAAATTCTCCCGGATTCCTTTTCTACCGCGTAAACGCATGTCATTCCTCCGCTTTCATGTATATGCAAACTCATTACTCCATTACTGAAACATTTTGCCGAAGTTCGAACTAAAAGTAAAGAGATAAAGTACTCTTTCATGTACAAATGAAAAAGGAATCACTTCGCACCGCCGGGGAGACGGTACGCGAGATTCCTTTTTCGATATATTTTGGAATTGGGGTCCAAACGTATGTCAGTTACACTTAAAATAACATAATCTGTAATTCATCGCAAGAAAACACCCCTAGGCAAATTCCCCTTTTTACTTGATTTTTGATACAATGAATCATGTGAACCCGCTTAACCATAGGGTTTGGACCACTTTATACGACACAAAAACTTATTTTGTGACAATTAATAACAATCTCATGCAGAGCGAGGATAAGGGAGTAAAGATGACTACAACACTATCAGAAACACCCGCTATTTGGGGTGACAAACGATTTCATACCTGGAACACAGAGATGCGGCAACAGTTCGGGGAAAAAGTATTTAAAGTGATGCTCGACGCAGGCTTCACCTGCCCGAACCGGGACGGTTCGATCGCTAAAGGAGGATGCACATTTTGCAGTGCGCGAGGCTCCGGCGATTTTGCCGGAAGCCGCAGGGACGATCTCGTCACGCAGTTTAACACGATCCGGGACAGACAGCATCTGAAATGGCCCAACGCCAAATATATCGGTTATTTTCAGGCTTATACGAATACGTACGCGCCTGTGGAAGAGCTGCGTGAATATTATGAAGCCATTCTGGAGCAACCAGGCGTAGTCGGTCTCTCGATCGCAACGCGGCCTGACTGTCTCCCCGACGATGTCGTCGACTATTTGGCCGAGCTTAATGAACGCACATATCTGTGGGTGGAAATGGGACTTCAAACCATCCATGAATCCACCTCCACATTAATAAATCGCGCTCACGACACCCAATGTTATCTGGAAGCCGTAGAGAAGCTGCGCAAGCGGAACATCCGCGTCTGCACCCATATTATTTACGGACTGCCCCAGGAAAGCCACGAAATGATGCTGGAAACCGGCCGGGCCGTCGCTAAAATGGATGTGCAAGGCATCAAGATTCATCTACTTCACCTGATGCGCAAAACGCCGATGGTCAAGCAGTATGATGCCGGCCTCCTGCGCTTCCTGGAAAAGGACGAATATGTGAAGCTCATCGTAGACACGCTGGAATTTCTGCCGCCCGAAATGATCGTCCACCGCCTAACCGGCGATGCTCCCCGCGACCTGTTAATCGGTCCCATGTGGAGTCTCAAGAAATGGGAAGTGCTGAACGCGATCGATGATGAGCTTAAACAACGAGACACCTGGCAAGGTAAATATTGGAGGGGATAACAAATGGGCTTTCTCTCTGTACTAAGCTTTGCCCACAAACTGGCGGGCGAGCGATTGCAGCCTGGCGATAGTGCAGTAGACGCTACGGCAGGCACGGGTGCCGATACCCTCTTCCTTGCCAAAGCTTGCGGTCCGCGCGGGAGCGTATTCTCTTTTGACATCCAGGCCGAGGCTCTTGCATTGACGCAAGCCAGACTGGATAAGGAAGCAAGCGCCCCGCTCTCACCCGTGACGCTGCTGGAGAGCAGCCATGCGGACATGGAAACGGCACTGCCACCGGAAGTCCGGGGCAAGCTAGGCGCAGTCATGTTCAACCTAGGGTATTTACCCGCACAGGGGGCAGACCCTGCAGTAATTACGCATACGGAAAGCACCTTAAAGGCGCTTAACGCAGCTGTAAGGCTTCTGAAGCCGCGCGGCCTGCTCACCGTTGTTCTGTATCCGGGCCACCCCGGAGGCGACGAGGAAGCGGCGGCTGTGGAAGCCTGGGCGGCAGCACTTCCGCAATCGGCAGGACAAGCCATGTTATACCGGCAGCCGCAGAAGCCGGCGTCGCCATATCTCATTGCAGTCGAAAAAAAACAAAGTAAAGAAGGGGATAACGATGCCAGTTAAAAAGATGGAGCATGTGGGCATCCGCGTAACAGCGCTTGAAGATTCCATTGAATTTTATGTCCGGGTGATCGGACTTAAGCACTTATACACCGTAGGGGAGGTTGACGAGCCGCTCCGCCTGGCCTTCTTGACCTTCCCGGGTCAGGAATCCGTAGAACTTGAACTGGTTTATATCCGCGATGGTGAAGATCTGCCGCGTGAGGGTAAAGTACACCATATAGCATTTACGGCCAGCGGCATACAATATGAATATGAGCGGATCGCGAAGCTCGGTCTATCGGGCCTTGATCCCGAAATCCGTTCCTTACCGAACGGGAACCGGTTCTTCTTTTTTAACGGACCGGACGGAGAAGTGATCGAGTTTTTCGAGCCGGCGCATTTGGCTTAACGCGAAAGAGATTTCCAAATATCCAAGAAGGAAGTGCTGGAGCATGCGGGAACAAACTTTCAAATTTGAAAATGATGCCGGGCAAGAGGTGTTTGTCTATGAATGGTCTCCCTCCGACCCGTCGCTCCCTCTGCGGGGAGTGCTGCAAATCGCCCACGGCATGAGCGAGACGGCCGAGCGATATAAACGGTTTGCGGAGGTTCTGACGAGCGACGGCTTCGTGGTTTACGCCAATGACCACAGGGGTCATGGTCGAACCGCCGCCGGGCCGGAAGAGCTTGGCTGGCCCGGCAAAGACGGCCTGAACGGCATGGTCCGCGATATGATTGCCCTGGGCGAAATTATTCAAGAAAGGCATGCCGGCCTTCCTCTTTTTCTGATGGGACACAGCATGGGATCTTTTTTGACGCAGAAAACGATGTATACCGGACCGGATAGATACAAGGGGTTTATTCTGACCGGAACCAACGGTCCGAGAGGTCTCCTTTCCTTCGGCCAAAACCTGGCGATTTTGCAGTCTAAGCTTCAGGGTCCTGATCATCCCAGCCTGCTCATGAACGCTTTGTCCTTCGGCAGCTTCAACAAAAATTTCATGCCGATGCGCACGCCATTCGACTGGCTGTCCAGGGATGAACGGGAAGTGGATAAATACATAGAAAATCCGCTCTGCGGTTTTGTTTGCAGCGCCGGATTTTTCGACGGGCTATTCGGCCTGCTGCGTGAAATCCACCGTCCTGACCGGATGGCCAAGATTCCAAAGGATAAGCCGGTTTATATTTTCGGGGGCGAACAGGACCCCGTAGGCCTTCAAGGAAAAGGCGTCCGCAGACTTGTTGCTCTCTATGAACAGTTGGGGCTTCAGAATGTTGATGTCCGGCTGTACCCGGGAGGAAGGCATGAAATGCTCAACGAAAGCAACCGGGATGAGGTGAGCCGCGATACCGCGGATTGGCTGATCCGGCATACGGGTTAAACTGCCTTCTTCAAAAATATTTTAACGACAAAGGGACCGCTCCAAAGCCATCTGGCTTGGGCGGTCCCTTTTAACTTCTACTTATTATCCGCTTCAGGTTCCCCTTCGATCGGATGGTCAAGCCAGCTCCGGATCAAGGAAAGCAGCTGTGCGCTGTTCACAGGCTTCGTAATATAATCGGAAGCTCCCGCCTCCAGACAAGCCTCACGGTCCCCGCTCATCGCTTTAGCCGTTAATGCGATAATCGGCAGATTTTGAAACTCCGGCTTCTGACGGATCGCCCGGGTCGTTTCGTACCCGTCCATAATCGGCATCATAATATCCATCAGTACGATTTCAATGGATGGCGTTTGCTCCAAAATCTGGATCGCCTCCTGCCCGTTCTCCGCAGGGATTACCTTCATGTTATGACGTTCCAGAATCGTTGTCAGTGCAAAAATATTCCGAATATCATCATCTACGACGAGCACCTGCTTGGACGTGATCATCTCGTCGGATTCATGCAGCTTCACCAGCTTCTCCCGCGACTCAGCCGGCAGGTTCTCAGCCTTGCGGTGCAAGAATAAGCTGGATTCGTCCATCATTTGAATCGGCGTTTTGACTTCTTTGATCACGGACGATTTCATAAGATCCTCAAGCTGACTCTCTTGCTCCTGAGTCCACTTCCGATTGCGGTTCAGAATAATCGGAACGGATTTATTTTGCATATTCTTATGAATTTCATGAACCAGGCCAAGCACGTCCGTATTGCTCAAATCATTGTCGATCAGAATGACGTCAAAGCTGTGATTTTTGAGTTGATTCAAAGCTTTGCGGCCTGTATCTGCAGTAATGATCTCCAAATCGTTGTTGGCAAGAAGCTGCACCGATTCATCGCGGCGGTCGTTGTCGCTCATGACGATAAGCAGACGATGCTTCTCCCGTGCCGAGAACTGTTTCAGTTGATCCAGCTTCGACTCCAGCTCTTCATTGGTTACAGGCTTCCCTAAATACTCATACACGCCTTTCTGACGCAGCGGAATTTCGTCTTCTTCCACCGTGATAACGCAAATCGGAATATGCCGGACACTCAGATCATTCTTCAATTGGTCGATAACCAGCCAGCCGTCCATATCCTTTAGACGTAGATCAAGGGTAATGGCATCCGGACGGTATTTCTGAGCAAGCTCCAATGCCCCGTTGCCCCGGGTTGTAATGATCACCTTGATTCCTTTTTTATGCAAAATATCAAGCAAAATCACGTTGAATTTAACATCGTCTTCCACGATCAAAAATACACTGTCCCCCGGCTCAATGGAATCCCGGTCGTCCTGGATGACCTTCTCTTCCCTCGGCGTGCTTCCCCGTTTGGATTCGCGAGGAGTTACATCGATGACTTCCGGTACGTATTTCGGCGGCTGAACCGGCGTCTCCTGGCCCGATTCTTCCTCCGGCTCATGACCGGGAACATCGGTATACAAGGGCAGGTACAGATTAAAGACGCTGCCTTTATTCACCACGCTGTACAAGGTAATTTCTCCGCCTAACAAAGTCGCAATCTCGCGCGAGATAGCAAGTCCCAGGCCCGTGCCTCCGTATTCCCGGCTCGTGCTTCCGTCGGCCTGTTGGAAAGCTTCAAATATGATCCCCTGCTTTTCAATGGGAATTCCGATACCCGTATCGCTAACCGAGAAGCAAACCACTTCTTTGGCCCGGTTGAGTCGCTCGTTGCCGGCACTCCAGCCATCAACGGCCTTATGGATATGAAGGACGACCTGTCCTTCTTCCGTAAACTTGAAGGCATTGGACAACAGGTTTTTCAGAACCTGCTGCAACCTTTTCGGATCCGTTACCATTTTATCCGGAAGGCTTGGATCCAGCTTGATCAAGAAGTCCAGCTTCTTGTCATCGGCCATAAGGCCAAAGGTTCGTTCAAGCCCTTCGGTGATATCCTTCATCTTGAATTCGTTATAATCGGCGGTTACTGTACCAGACTCGATTTTGGACAAATCGAGAATGTCATTGATCAGTTCAAGCAGCTCTATCCCTGCATCCTGAATCGTCTCCGCGAATTTCACCTGATGGTCCGTCAGATTCTGGTCGGGATTCTCGGAGAGTTGCTCGGCAAGTAGCAGCAGCGAGTTCAGCGGAGTCCGGAGTTCATGGGACATATTGGCCAAAAATTCGGATTTGTAACGCGAGGTAAGAGCGAGCTGTTCCGCTTTTTCCTCAAGGATCCTTCTGGCAATTTCGACTTCGTTGTTTTTGCTCTCCACTTCCGCTTTTTGAAGAACGAGCAGTTTCGCCTTTTCCTCCAGCTCTTCATTCGTTTCCTGCAGCTCCAACTGCTGGTTTTGCAGTTCTTCCGTCAAGGACTGGGACTGCATCAGCAGCTCTTCCGTCCGGCGGTTGGCCTGCATCGTATTGATTACGATCCCGATCGATTCCGTCAACTGATCAAGGAAATCGAGATCGATATCGGTGAAGCGACGGAACGAAGCAAGCTCCAGTACAGCGAGCACCTGATCTTCAAAAATAATCGGCAGCAGCACGATATTAAGCGGTGCCGATTCGCCGAGGCCGGAGGAAATCATGACATAATCTTCGGGAACATTGGTCAGCAGGATTCGCTGCTTCTCGATCAGACACTGGCCTACGAGGCCTTCCCCGGTCCGGAACTGATTCGATAAATGCTTCCGCTGCTGATAAGCATAGCTGGCGAATAACACTAATGTAGCTTCGCCGTTCACCGGCTCGTTGATATACATAACTCCGTGCTGCATCGAAACCAGAGGAGCAAGTTCGGATAGAATCATGCGGCATACGGCATACAAATCCCGTTGACCCTGCAGCAATCTTGAGAATTTGGCCAGATTCGTCTTCAGCCAATCCTGCTCCGTATTAATCCGGGTCGTTTCCTTCAGGTTGCGGATCATCTCGTTTACGTTATCCTTCAGTTCGGCGACTTCACCCGCTGCCGCCACATCAATGCTTCGCGACAAATCCCCTTTGGTTACGGCGGTAGCGACAGTCGTGATCGCACGAACCTGAGAGGTAAGCGTACTGGCCATGTAGTTTACGTTGTACGTCAAATCGCGCCACGTACCGGCCGCTCCCGGCACATTGGCTTGTCCGCCCAGCTTGCCTTCCGCGCCGACTTCACGAGCCACCGTTGTTACTTGATCCGCAAAAGTAGCGAGCGTGTCGATCATATTGTTAATCGTATCGGTCAGTTCCGCAATCTCACCCTTAGCTTCCACCGTGAGCTTCTGCTTCAGGTTCCCGTTTGCGACAGCCGTGACTACCTTCGCGATGCCCCGTACCTGGTCTGTCAGGTTAGCCGCCATAATATTAACGTTGTCGGTCAGATCCTTCCAAATGCCGCCGACGCCGCGAACTTGTGCCTGTCCGCCCAGCTTGCCGTCGGTGCCGACCTCGCGCGCAACGCGCGTAACCTCGGACGCGAACGAGTTAAGCTGGTCCACCATCGTATTGATCGTATTCTTGAGTTCAAGCAGTTCGCCCTTTACATCGACGGTGATCTGCTTCGATAGATCCCCGTTGGCTACCGCCGTTGTAACGCCGGCGATATTGCGCATCTGAATCGTCAGATTGCTGGTCATCGTATTTACCGTATCGGTAAGGTCTTTCCAAGTACCGGATACGTCCTTCACATCCGCCTGAGCGCCCAGCTTTCCTTCCGTGCCGACCTCGCGCGCAACGCGCGTCACCTCGGACGCGAACAGGCTTAGCTGGTCCACCATCGTATTCATCGTATTTTTCAGTTCCAGGATTTCGCCTTTGGCATCTACGGTGATTTTTTTGGACAAATCCCCTTTGGCTACCGCAGTCGTTACTTCGGCAATACCGCGGACCTGATCGGTCAGATTTCGGGCCATGTTATTCACGCCCTCGGTCAAATCCTTCCAGGTACCTCCGACGCCTTTCACCTCGGCTTGTCCGCCGAGTTTACCTTCGGTACCGACTTCCAGCGCCACCCGCGTAACCTCGGATGCAAAGGTAGACAGCTGATCGACCATCGTGTTGATCGTATTTTTGAGCTCCAGAATTTCGCCCTGCACATCCGCAGTAATTTTCTTGGAGAGATCCCCGTTCGCAACGGCGGTTGTAACAACGGCAATATTTCGGACCTGGTTCGTCAAGTTGGACGCCATGTAGTTTACGCTCTCCGTCAAATCGCGCCATGTACCGGCCACGCCGCGAACCTGGGCTTGTCCGCCGAGCATCCCCAGCGTACCTACCTCACGGGCCACCCGCGTAACCTCGGACGCAAAGATGGACAATTGATCCACCATGATGTTGATCGTATTCTTCAGCTCCAGAATTTCGCCCTTCGCATTTACCGTAATATGCTTGGACAAATCCCCTTTGGCTACCGCGGTCGTAACCTCCGCAATATTTCGGACCTGGTTCGTCAGGTTGGACGCCATGTAGTTTACGCTCTCCGTCAAATCGCGCCATGTACCGGCCACACCGGTAACCTCGGCCTGTCCGCCGAGAATGCCTTCCGTACCGACCTCTCTCGCCATCCGCGTTACCTCGGACGCAAAGGTCGACAATTGATCCACCATCGTATTAATTGTATTTTTAAGCTCGAGAATTTCGCCCTGCACGTTTGCAGTGATCTTCTTCGATAGATCCCCGTTCGCGACCGCGGTCGTGACGACGGCGATATTCCGCACCTGATCGGTCAAATTGGAAGCCATATCATTAACGCTGTCCGTCAAATCCTTCCAGGTGCCCGATACACCTTTCACATCAGCCTGACCGCCCAGCTTGCCTTCGGTGCCGACCTCGCGGGCCACCCGGGTCACTTCCGAGGCAAACATCGATAACTGGTCGACCATCGTGTTGATGGTGTCTTTCAACTCCAGAATTTCGCCCTTCGCATTAACGGTAATTTGTTTCGTTAAATCGCCGGTCGCGACAGCCGTCGTCACAGCGGCGATATTCCGCACCTGGTTGGTCAAGTTCGCAGCCATATTGTTTACGCTGTCCGTCAGGTCCTTCCAAGTCCCGGATACGCCCTTTACATCGGCTTGACCGCCGAGTTTGCCTTCGGTACCCACTTCCCGG
Source organism: Paenibacillus sp. FSL R5-0407 (assembly GCF_038009185.1). Taxonomy (NCBI): domain Bacteria; kingdom Bacillati; phylum Bacillota; class Bacilli; order Caryophanales; family Paenibacillaceae; genus Paenibacillus; species Paenibacillus sp. FSL R5-0407. The sequence continues at coordinate 36,460 of NZ_JBBPAX010000002.1, forward strand.
GCAACCCTGGTCACTTCGGATGCAAAGGTACTAAGCTGGTTGACCATCATATTAATGTTATTCGCGGTTCTTAAGTATTCCCCGGTCAGAGGCCTTCCTTCGAATTCAACCTCTACCTTCTGCGTCAAGTCCCCCTGTGCAACCGCATTGATTACACGGGCAACTTCGGCGGTTGGCTGCACCAAATCGCTGACAAGTCCATTGAGCGATTCAACGACAAGCTCCCAAGATCCGCCGGTATTTTTATGATTAAATCTGCGGGTAAGCTTGCCTTCCTTGCCCACCACTTCGGCCACAGTGCGGATTTCTCCCACCAGGCTTTCCTGCATGTCCATAATTTCATTAAACGTGTCTGCCACTTTGCCTGAGATGCCCGTCCGGTCGTAGGGCAAGCGGAAAGAGAAATTCCCTTTTTTCATAGCCATTAAAGCGTTCAGCAATTCCGCGACATCGATTTGATCGTTCGACGACTGGTTCCGCTGTTGTTCCTGATCCGACATCTTCAATCCTCTCCCGACATTGTTGTATATTGATTTATTTACAACGTATGACATTTTCGTTACATCTAATATATTACTATGGAATTCAGTACCCTGTCATTATTCCGGGGACATCTAAGGAAAAATTACCCACATCAAGGAGAAATTTTATGTTTCCATAAATAGAAAGTCCCGCCAAGCCCGAAGGCTAAGCGGGAAATCAGAAATTTATCTTACAATACGAATGCTCTGGAGATGATCACGAGCAAAATGAACAGTACCAGAATGGCACCTGTTGAAGTAAAAATACCGCCTGGGTAACCTCCACCGCCGCATCCAACGTTTCCACCAACTACACCACTCACAGGGATTCCTCCTTTGGTTTAGAGTACACCCTATTCTATTCCAAACCCAGTCGATTGACTGGGCCATTCCAATACATAGGCTTATGCCTGCGCCGGTTGCGCCTGATATTAAGCCATTCCCCGCTTTAACCTGAATGATGTAACAGGATCAGACGACGGCAAAATAGAGAAACTATTCTCCTTACGCTAGAGCCGAAGTAACCGGCATCGTATAGTAGACCGGCTTCTGATGACCGGCATCATCCTGCTGGTACAACACAACTAACAGCGTGCCTTCCTGTCGTTCTTCGAAGTCCGTTTTGCCTTCCAATACATCCGTAAGCGAAAAAGGAAGCTCGTCCAGAACAGCGCATTTTTGCAATTCCCGCTCGCCGAGATCAAGCGCGGCAAACGCCGGAGACACTTCGGCCGGACGCTCGGTTAAAGCCTTGAAATAAGCGGTCCGCCGCGGTTTGTCGATCCTGTCTTCCCACCAGATTTTGCGCGGCTTGTACTTGTGACCCAGGAAATAGTCCAGCTTCATCAGACCGAGCACGATCTCCGGCTGCTTCATACCGCGCCATTCCAGAAACTCATAGAGCCGGGTAAACAAATCCTCCAGCTGATGGCCGATTCGCTGCCATCCCTGTCCTTCCCAGAAATCTCCCAATTCCTGAAAGAAATCGAACGGCGATTCGAACTCCCGGGTAATCAAATACTCCATCGTATTGTCCATCCGGTGGTCGTTCCAATATTTCTCCAGCACATCCTCCAAACGCTTCAGCCGGACGATATCGGAGAAAGGCATAATATCGTTGCCCAGAATTTCATAAGGGGCATGATCCATATAAGTGTAATTGTACTTGGCGGCGTCATTCCTAAGCCCCGTACCGCGCAGCATTTTCAGGAACCCGAGCTGCAATTCTTCAGGACGCATGGCAAATACGTCGTTGAATGTTTTACGGAAGGAAGCGTAATCCTCCTCGGGCAGCCCGGCGATCAGGTCGAGATGCTGATCAATTTTTCCGCTGTTCTTGATTTTCATGACGGTCCTCGTCAGCTTGGTAAAGTTTTGACGTCGCTTAACGAGTTCATTGGTGTTATCGTTTGTCGACTGGACCCCAATTTCGAACCGGAAGATGCCCGGCGGAGCGTTCTCCGCCAAGTAATCCAATACCTCGGGCCGCATGATATCGGCCGTGATTTCAAACTGGAATACGCAGCCGCCGTGATTGTTGATCAGGAACTCGAACATTTCCATAGCGTAGCTGCGGTTGATGTTGAAGGTCCGATCCAGAAATTTGATCGTTTTGGCACCGTGTTCGATCAGATACAGAATATCCGATTTTACCCGTTCAATATCGTAATAACGCACGCCCACCTCAATGCTGGACAGGCAGAACTGGCAATTGAACGGACAGCCCCGGCTTGTCTCAAAGTAGACGATCCGTTTGCCCAGATCCGGAATATCTTCCGGAAACCGGTGCGGCGACGGCAATGTGTCTAGATCGGATTTCGGACGGGCCGGATTAACCCTAACTTCTCCGTCTTTCCGGTAAGCCGCACCGAATACATAATGGAATTTGCGTTCTCCTGACAGCTCCTGCAACAGGTGATGGAACGTCTCTTCACCGTCGCCCATCACGATATAATCAATACTTTTCACCCGCTCCATCCAATATGCCGTGTCATAGGAAACCTCGGGCCCGCCCAACACGATCGCCGTATCGGGCAGCACCTTTTTCAGCATATCGATAACCTTGATCGTCTCTTCGATGTTCCAGATATAACAGGAAAAGCCGATCACGTCCGGCCGCTTCATATATAAATCGGATACGATGTTCAACACCGGATCCTTGATCGTATACTCTGCCAAATCGATATCGAACTCACCGCCGCTATAGGCTTTGAGCAGTCGAATCGCCAGTGAAGTGTGGATATATTTCGCGTTTAATGTAGCTAAAATAACTTTCATCGTTCACAACCCTATTCCATATTTTGAAAAAACTCGAGGAACGGCAAGCCGTATTTGCGGTATTTGACTTCCCCGACACCTTTAATCCGCAGCATTTCGGCCTCGCTTGTCGGGCAGATCATGCTCATTTCGCGCAAGGTCGCATCGTTGAAAATAATGTACGAGGGAACCCGGTCCTTCTCGGCCAAATCACGCCGGATCAGCCGCAATTGCTCGAATACCGTTTCATTAACCGCTGAAGGACCATCGTCGTAAGCGGCGCCCCGCCGGCGGGAACCTCTTGTGCGGGATGCCGCATTGGCTGCGGCCGGCTCCGGCGCACGCATCATGACCTGATGCTGGCCTCGCAGAACATCTCCCGCCAACGGCTGCAGGCGGACAACCGGATATTGCCCTTCGGACAGGGCAAGATATCCTTCCGCGATAAACACGTTGATCAGCTCGGAGATTTCCTTCTCGGTTCTGCGGCGCATCATGCCGTAAGTCGGCAGGCCGTCAAAGCCGTATTGGAGCACCTTTTTGTTCTGGGAGCCCTTAAGCACCGAAGACACCAGGGAAACGCCGAAGCGCTCCCTCATCCGGTGAATGCACGAGAATACGATCTGTGCATCCACGGTCATGTCGACAAGTTCACGCTCGTCCCGGCAGGAGCTGCAAATGCCGCAGGCTTCCCGGTTATGGGCTTCGCCAAAATAATCGAGCATTCCCCAGCGCAGGCAACTCGTGGAATAGCAGTACTCTATCATCTGCTGAAGCTTCCGGTACTCATTGCGCTTGCGGTCTTCATCCTGAGGGTTCTGCTCGATCAGGAATTTTTGCGTCATGATGTCCTGCGGGCTGAACAGCAGAATGCACTCGCTCGGTTCGCCGTCCCGCCCGGCCCGGCCCGCTTCCTGAACATATGCCTCCATATTTTTGGGCATGTTGAAATGGATCACGTAACGCACATTCGATTTATCGATCCCCATTCCGAAAGCGTTGGTCGCAACCATCACCCGGATATCGTCATAGAGGAACGCTTCCTGGCTCTCCTCCCGTTCACGGTCGGACATGCCGGCATGATAGCGCCCTGCCGGTATGCCGTTTTCCCGTAAACGTCCGTACAGATCGTCGACCTCTTTTCGGGTCGCGGCATAGATGATGCCGGGTTGATGCCCGTGCGTTTCCGCGTAATTCATAATGAATTCACGCTTGTTTTCGCCCCGCAGCACCGACATGGCCAGATTATCCCGGCCCAGGCCGGTTACAAAAACGGACGGATCGTTCAGCCGGAGCAGGCGGATCATATCCTCTTTGACTTCCGGCGTCGCGGTCGCCGTAAAGGCCGCCAGAATCGGGCGGCGCGGCAGTCCGTTCACAAAGGGTGAGACGGCGAGATAGCTCGTCCGGAAATCATGTCCCCACTGCGAGACGCAGTGGGCCTCGTCGACGGCCACACAGGAAATTTCAAGCCCGCTCATCTCTTCACGGAACCAATCCAGTTCCAGCCGTTCCGGCGCGACGTAGAGCAGCTTCAAATCGCCTCGCTTAGCGGCGCGGATGCGGTCGTTCACCTCTTTGCCGGACAACGTGCTGTTAATATAAGCGGCCGGAATCCCCATTGCGATGAGCGCATCCACCTGGTCTTTCATCAACGAGATCAACGGGGAGACGACCAGCGTCAACCCGGGCTGCAGCAGCGCCGGGATCTGGTAACAAATCGACTTGCCTCCGCCTGTGGGCATAATGCCAAGCGTATCGGCTCCATCCAGCATGCTGGCGACGATTTTTCGCTGTCCTTCACGGAAATCGGGATACCCGTAATATTTTTGCAGCAGCTGCTGCGCTTGTTCCAGACGGGTGGTTTGAGCATTCATTGAACTAAACTCCTTATATCTTATAGATATTCTAAACTCTCAAGTGTTGCAATTTATTGTACCGGGCCCTGAAACAATGGGCAACTTTTGCGGTTTAATACAGCCAAATTGCACACCGGGTACATAAAGTGCCCGCCTCTTATCCACACTTACTATTATATACTTTAACCCCTTAAGAGAGGGTCCTTATTTTATTGGAGGAATACGCCGTGAAAAAGTGGAGCGAGACCTATCGGGCTTATAAAGATCAAGAGAAGAGCTCTTCCGGTTCCGGGGAAGCCGCCGCTAGTCGGGGCTTCTCCCTTCCTTTGAGCCCCTCGCTTGACGATAATCTGGCCAAGATTGAACAAGCGATCGGCGTCAATGGCGACCTTAGCGTGCGTAATTTTCTCATTGCTAACCGATTCAAGGCGGCTCTTGTTTTCCTGTCCTCGATGACCGACCAGAAGGGCATTCGGGAGAACGTACTAAAGCCGCTTATGCAATGGCAGGAACCCGAAGTTAAAGATGATGAAGAGCCATTAAGGGAGCATCTGCTCGACCGGCTCTGGAATGAAACGATCTATATCAGCGATGGCCAAAAATGCTCCGAAATATCCCGGCTCTTCGATTTGGTCTCTTCCGGCTACGTGGTGCTGCTTCTGGACCAATGCGAACAGTCGATAGCCTTTGCCATGCGCCAGATTGAAAAACGGGGCATCGAACAGCCCCAGACCGAACAAGTAATCCGCGGCGCACGCGAGGGATTCATCGAACTGCTCGACACTAACCTGGCGCTGATCCGGTACCGGCTGCAAACTCCGGACCTCAAGATCGAAACCGGGCCGGTCGGGCAGCGAACCCAATCCCGTGTGGCCGTCTGTTATATTCAAGGCATCACGGATCCGGAGCTCGTGTCGGAGGTGATGCTTCGGATTTCCAAAATCAATTTCGACGGGATCATCGATGCCGGTTACATCGAGCAGTTTATCGAGGATCAGCCGATTTCGCCGTTTCCGCAAATCCAGAATACGGAGCGGCCCGATAAAACCGTCGCCGCCTTGCTGGAAGGCCGCGTCGTCATTATGGTTGACGGATCCTCCTTCGCTTTGATCATTCCGGCCCTGCTCGATCAATTCTTCCAGACCATCGACGACTACTCCGAACGATTCATCATCGGAAGCCTCGTCCGGTTCATAAGGCTGATCGCCCTGTTGTTTTCCTTGTTCTTTCCTTCACTGTACGTTTCCGTAATTTCGTACAACCCCGAGCTATTGCCCACCGATTTTGCCGTGGCGATATCGGGCGGCCGGGCCGGCGTTCCTTTTCCGGCCGTCCTTGAAGTGTTTATTATGGAAGTTTCCATGGAGATTTTGCGTGAAGCAACGATTCGCCTTCCGCAGATGATCGGCGGGGCTTTGTCTATCGTCGGCGTACTCGTCGTCGGCCAAGCCGCCGTATCTGCCGGTCTCGCCAGCCCCATCACTGTCGTAATCGTTGCGCTGACCACGATCGGCTCGTTCGCCACGCCAGCTTATAACGTAGCTATCGCCCTCCGGATGCTCCGCTTTCCACTGATCTTTTTGGCGGGGCTATTCGGCTTATACGGCGTCATGATCGGTGCCGTTTTTATCATAAATCATTTACTCTACCTGGAATCATTCGGAAGGCCGTATCTCTTATCTCTGATTACCGGCATGAGAGAGCGGCTAACCGACACACTATTCAGAGCGCCGTTATGGTGGATGAACCGGCGGCCCTCCCATCTTCACCCGATCGATGCCACCCGGGCGCCTTACAGGAAGACACAGTCCTACATCGATGGCATATTCCAGTCAAAGGGGAATTCCAATGAACAGGAACCAGAAAATCTCAACGACCCAAACCGCAATCGTCGTCGCTAGTACAACATTCGGGGTAGGCGTGCTAAGCTTTCCCAGATCGATGGCCGAAGCCTCAGGAAGCGGCGCCCCTCTGATGGCCTTGTGCGGTCTCGCGGCCGCTCTGATTCCGCTGTGGCTAATCATCTTATTAGGGCTGCGCTTCAAAAGACAGAGCATTTTTGAATATGGGCAATTGCTTATCGGAAAATGGCCTGCCAAAGCGGCAAACCTGCTCCTGTTCCTCTTTTTTGCCGTATCATCCGCCCTATCTTCCCGCCAATTCGGGGATGTCCTGTCCACCGTTGTTTTTCGCAAAACGCCAATTGAGGTGTGCATCATCCTGATTTTATTGACGACCGCATTATCCTGCCGGCGCGACATCGTCAAGTTCAGTTTTATCCATATCTTCTACTTTCCTTTTATCTTTTTTCCGTACCTGCTGCTCATGCTGATTTCTTTGCAAAGAATCGATTTACTGAGTCTGCAGCCGTTGCTCGGTAATGCCCCGATGAAGTTTAACCCCGGCCTCTTTCAAGCGGCTTCCTTGTTTCTTGGGTCTTTTATCGTCACCATCCTAATTCCTTATATGAAAAAGCCCGAATCCGCCCTGAAATCGGGGACTTACGGGATATTCATCAGCGGCGGACTCTATATTCTCATGGTATTCTCGGTCCTCGGCATCTATGGTTCCGAAGAGACTAAGCTGTTGCTCTATCCCACGCTTGAACTGTCCCGTTCCATTTCCCTAGGAGGAGGGGTGCTGGAACGATTTGACGCCATATTTATCATCATCTGGTTCGTTACCGTGTACACCACGCTATATTCCAGCTACTACCTGGCTTCTTTTGCGTTCAGCAAATTGTTTCGATTTGCCGATCAGCGCCTTACCTCTTCGTTTTTGCTACCTGTCTTGCTGGGAATTTCCCTGCTGCCGCAAGACGTATTCCGGGAGCGAAATATCGTCCAGAGCTTGGAATTTAGCGGTTTACTATTTCTGACCTGTTATCCTCTTCTGCTGCTTATCATTTCACTCCTTCGCCGAAAAGGAGGCGTGACCCATGAATAATATTGTCAAAACAGGACTGTTTAGCCTGCTTTTCGTTTGCTGCGGAGTCCTCTTGACGGGATGCTGGGACAGTCTGGAGATCGAAGACAGGGCGCTGGTTCTCGGGTTGGCGATCGACGAGGCTCCACCCGAAACCATGGAAAAGGAAACCAATGTGACCCATGAAAAGGGGGAGCTGCCGAACAAGATGATCCGCATTACTGCGCAAATTGCCGTTCCCGGCCGGGTTCCGCTCGGCCCGAGCAGCGCTACCAGCGGGGAAGGCACCCAAAATTCAGTTTGGGTCGTTCAAGTGGTCGGACACAGTCTGGACGATGCACTGAACAATTTGCAGCAGCAAATCGCAGACCCCAGATATTTGATCCATTTACGCGTTATCGTCATCAGCGAAGCGATCGCAAAACAGGGACTTGATGATCTTAACGATTATCTCCGGCGCAATCCCGAAGTCCGACGCCGGACCTGGCTCCTCGTATCCGATGTGGAAGCCGCAAAAATTATGGACGTTGCCCCGCCGCTGGAGCGCGTCCCCACCCTTTACCTGCTGTCCATGGTTGAGAAGGCCGTGAAGACCGGTAAATTCCCTCTGGATTATTTGGGCGTATTTTGGACTGCGGAGTCCAAATGGGGGCAAGACGGCTATCTCCCCTACATTTCAATCCGAGGAAAAGAAAATATATTGATCAAGGGAATGGCTTATTTCAGCGAAGGCCGGCTAGTCGGAACAACCAGCCCTATCGAAATCGGCGGATTCATGGCGGCCAAAGGAATGGACCCCGGCGGGTACTCCGTTTTGGTCAAAGTCCCGGAGATGGGCTTCGTAATGGTGAAAACCCAGGAGCGGCATACGAACATGAAGGTTGAAATCCAAAACGGAATTCCCAAAGCTTATCTGAATATCAAATTGGAAGGTATGATCTCGGAACATTTCGGGTCGGCTTCGGAGATTGATTCGCCCGACAAGCTGGATCTCGTTGAGAAGACCTTTGCCGAAGATGGTATTAAAATCGTAAATAAGCTGATCCGGGATACCCAGCTCAAACATTCGGACATTCTCGGCATCGGGGAATTCGTCCGTGCACATCAACCGGCTTACTGGAAACAACATGTCCACGATAAACCGGATTGGGAATATATTTACGCAAACATTCCGGTCGAGGTTCGGCTCGATATGAAAATCCGCCGCATCGGACTAAAAAACTAGGGGGAATCCACCATGATCCGGGTCATCGGCTTTGACAGCATCATGTTTCTTGTGTCAGGACTGTTATTGCTGACAGTGGACCGTAAAATTTACAAAACCGAACATAAAAACAAGGAAATAACTTATTCTTCAATCTTCGGATGGATTAATTTGTCTGGCGCACTTGCGTTGTTTCTTGTATTTCTGTGGCTTGGATGACTTTTGTCTTTGACAAGAATTAATCGTAGTCCGGCCGCGGGAATCATGGTGCTTGTCCAGTTTGCGTGGTATAGTTAAGTCGGACAAAACTAACAAAATGGAGAATTTAACATAGTATGAAAAAATCCAAGAACGAAAAGACATATCATTCCAAGCCCAATTCCCGGATCTCCAACCGGCAAACGGCGGAGGAGCTTCGGGCCGGCGATATAATCGTCGTAACGATCAAGCGGCTTGGCATTAACGGCGAAGGGGTCGGCTACTACCGCCGCAAAGCAGTATTTATCCAGGGAGCTTTGCCGGACGAAGTCATCAAGGCCGAGGTCATCCGTGCGGAGCCAAAATATATCACCGCCAAAATCACGGACATCGAGAAGCGTTCCCCCCATCGGGTTGACGCCCCTTGTCCGGTATTCGGCATCTGCGGCGGATGCCAGATTCAGCATCTGTCCTATGAAGGACAAATGGCTGCCAAAGAGGATATTGTCCGAGAAGCCTTCTCCCGGTATGCCGGGTTTCAGGATCTCCGGATGAAGCCGATTCTCGTCATGGATCATCCTTGGGATTACCGCAACAAGGCCCAGCTCCAATTGGGCATGCAGCAGGAAGGCATGATCGCCGGATTGTACGCCATGGATTCGCACCGGCTCATCGATATTACGGGCTGCCCGATCCAGCATCCGAAGGTCAACGAAGCGGTGGACCGGACAAGGAATGTCCTGCAGCGGCTCCAAATCCCGGTGTACCGGGAGAAGAGCAACCAGGGACTGGTGCGGACCATCGTCGTCCGCTGGGGATTCCAGTCCGGCCAGCTGCAGGTGACGCTGGTCACATCAAGCGACAAGCTGCCGCAGCGCGAGCAGCTTGTCAAGGAGCTCAGGCTCGCGATGCCCGAGCTGACAAGCATTGCGATGAACGTCAATCCGAAGAACACGTCGCTCGTGTTCGGCAATAAGACGTTCATCCTGTGGGGCGAGGACAGTATCCAGGAGTCGCTCGGCGACCTGGATTTCACCTTGTCCCCGCGCGCTTTCTTCCAGCTTAATCCGATCCAGACGGTGAAGCTTTACGAATCGGTGCGCGCCGCTGCCAAGCTGACCGGCCGGGAGACGGTGGTCGACGCCTACTGCGGTACAGGAACGATCGGCCTGTGGCTCGCCCCTTACGCGCGCGAGATCCGCGGGATCGAGTCCATCCCCGAGGCCGTGGAGGATGCGAAGGAGAATGCTGCGCGCAACGGGCGCACGAATACGACCTTCTACCAGGGCCAGGCGGAAGACCTGCTTCCGCGCTGGGCAAAGGCCGGCTACGCCCCGGACGTCATCGTCGCCGATCCGCCGCGCACCGGTCTGGACCCACGCTTCCTTGAAGCGGTGCTCCGCACGAAGCCGAAGCGGTTCGTCTACGTGTCTTGCAACCCTTCCACGCTGGCCAAGGACTGCAAAGTATTAACGGACGGCGGCTACGAGGTTGAATGGGTGCAGCCGGTCGATATGTTTCCGCAGACCAGTCATGTGGAGTGCTGTGTCTCGCTGGTAAAGAAGTAACTTTTATAAGAAGCTTAAAAGTACCTGTACAGTCCAAAGCAATAATAAAGACGCAAAGGAATCCTACTCCTTTGCGTCTTTTGCATCTGATTATTCAAGAACAGGGTCCGGTTCATTTCCGTTAATCTTGTTCTCCCTTATTAATCCGTACAAGAAGAGTCTGGTTACTTCTTTGGAGAGCTCTTCCGGCGTCTTTAAGCCCGCCCATAATTTTGTTAATGTAAGGTGTTCAATAACACCCACGATTGCCGTGGCAACAAGGTTAATATCGATAGTAGAATCAAAGTAACCATTTTCCACCTCTACGGCAAGATTTTCTTCAATCCGCTTCGCCATTTGTTCCTTTATTTTAATAGCATCCGCCGAGAGAAAAAAACCGATCCGGGCAACATGTTCATTTTCTTGAAATATCTGAAACACCAAAGCAATATTATGGGTGATTCGTTGCAGCAGGCCTGACCTATCAATTCCGGAAGGGAGTCTGCTTTGTCCAACTCTAGTAAACAATTCAACTTTAAACAAATCGATCAATTCTTGAAAAATTGCATCTTTGCTTTTGAAATACAGATAAAATGTAGGCTGCGTGACATTGGCTTCTTTTACGATTGCGCTGATTTTCGTATCATGGAATCCAAATAAAGAAAATTGTTTTGCTGCGATCTTCAAAAGCAGTTCTCTGCTTTTTTCTCCATCCGCACCGATTTGCCGACCTCTTTTTTTCAAGTTGGAACAACTCCAGTGAAATAAGTATCTCTATCATTACAACTATGCTTATTATAATCAAGATTCTATAATGATTGCTACTCCAACATCTTCATACCAATCGGCTTTGAATAGAAATTGGTGCGTTCCCGGTTTCAGCGAACCGCCTGTAAGATCTATGTCAATCTTTCCGGCAGTCGACTTATTCACCCTGGAACTATGGATGGGGAGCGAGTTACCATTCATATATATTCCGGTAATCCCGTCTCTCCAGACCGCATCGTCCGTAAATGTAAATTGCACGGTGTCAGGTTTCGGAATTGTCCCCGTTAATACCGGCGCCGCTTGCGGTGCGGGCACTTCGATCGTTACTTCAACATCTCCATACCCCTCGGCTTTGATTAGAAACTTGTTCGTTCCCGGTTTCAGCGAACCGCCTGTAAGATCTATGTCGATCTTTCCGGCAGTCGACTTATTCACCCTGGAACTATGGATGGGGAGCGAGTTACCATTCATATATATTCCGGTAATCCCGTCTCTCCAGACCACATCGTCCGTAAATGTAAATTGCACGGTGTCGGGTTTCGGAACTGTGCCCGTTAATACCGGCGCCGCTTGCGGTGCGGGCACTTCGATCGTTACTTCAACATCTCCATACCCCTCGGCTTTGATTAGAAACTTGTTCGTTCCCGGTTTCAGCGAACCGCCTGTAAGATCTATGTCGATCTTTCCGGCAGTCGACTTATTCACCCTGGAACTATGGATGGGGAGCGAGTTACCATTCATATATATTCCGGTAATCCCGTCTCTCCAGACCGCATCGTCCGTAAATGTAAATTGCACGGTGTCAGGTTTCGGAATTGTCCCCGTTAATACCGGCGCCGCTTGCGGTGCGGGCACTTCGATCGTTACTTCAACATCTCCATACCCCTCGGCTTTGATTAGAAACTTGTTCGTTCCCGGTTTCAGCGAACCGCCTGTAAGATCTATGTCGATCTTTCCGGCAGTCGACTTATTCACCCTGGAACTATGGATGGGGAGCGAGTTACCATTCATATATATTCCGGTAATCCCGTCTCTCCAGACCGCATCGTCCGTAAATGTAAATTGCACAGTGTCAGGTTTCGGAATTGTCCCCGTTAAAGCCGGCGCCGCCAAGATTGGATTTAGTAAACCTTGGGCTATTTTAATTGCTTCTAAAAGAGCAGTCTTCTCGACACCATCGGCCAATAAAGCTACTTTAGCAATAGCATCTTCAATAGCTGCCTGGTCTACACCCGCTTTCAACGCTGTTTTTGTACTATCCGTGAATAAAGAAGCGACCGCATTTTGAGCCGCAATTAATTTAGAGTGTTCTCCCGTGCCAGATGACCCATTATTTGCTCCACCACCGCCGGCCGGAGGCTGCACCTCTATATTTGGAACCCCATTAATTCTAACAATTTTATGTTTTACCAACTCATAGTCGTAAAAAATGGATTTCACATTATTTTTCAGTTCAATGCGCACATCTTCAATTTTCGCGTCGGTTCCAAGAGTAATTCTGCTATTCATATTCTCGATGAAAAGTGAATTTATTCTTGCATTTAATCCCGTATTTAAGGAACCCGTTCCAATTCTGACGATAGGGATGATTGTACTTGCGTCTGTCTTGATACTAGCTTCAGCTAAAAGATTTATTTCGTTAGTTTGAGTCCCACCGGTTAATTCAAGAGTAATCCGATCTAAAGGAACTTGAACAAATTGCAGGACTGATTTGTGAAAATGCAATTTGGGAGTTTGGCTACGATTGATATTGATATTCTTATTATTTTTGTCTTTCCGCTTTGATACGATCGTCGAACCTTTTACGACCACATTCTCAAGGTAAAAGTTGTTTTGCGCATCAATTTCAATAACTAAATCCCTTGTTATAGTAGCGTCTTTAATGGATAAATCGTCACCCTTTAAAATCACAGTTGCATCAATAACGGCCCCGTTAGCTGATAAAACTACTTTCGGATTATTTTTTTCATCCTTTAATTGGCCACTTGTGTTTAGAGTCACAGATTCAATACGGCTTATTTTCCCTCCAATAATATGAGCTCTTATTCGTGATTTGTTAAATAAGGGAAGATTATCAGGTGTAATCCAGGCTTTTTGAGCATCCGTTAATACAAAGCTTTCGTTCCCCAGTTGAACAGAATCCGAAGTGATGGTTATCAATTCCGACTCAATGACCCGTTCTGATAAATGTTGGGAGATTTGTTGACAACGGGAAATAAATAAATCCATTTCTCCACGGGTTACTACACCGTTAGGCGAGTAAGTTGTCAGTGAAGTACCTAATGTAATCTTATTTTGGATCAATGGAGTCAAGTAAGGAGCATACCAACTCTTTGAGGATACATCCTCGAAGGGGTTTACTACTAATTCCTCTTTCGAAAACTGATAGGCAACTACGAGAATCTTCGCCATTTCCGCACGGGTAAGAGATTGGTCCGGCTTAAAAGTTCCATCTGAATATCCTTGGAATATTCCGGCACTTACGATAGCAGCAATCGAATTGTAATTTTCGGAGCTTTCATTCACATCTTGAAAATGGGGAGCATTTGGATCTTCCAAGTTGAGCTGCAGAGCTCTGGCTAGAATGACCGCGGCTTGTCCACGACTCAATCTTTCTGATAGGCGGTAATTCCCGTCCGAATAGTCGATCCCCCTCTCGCTTGCTTCAACTGGTTGCTTGGCAACAATCCCACTGAAAGATAGAAAGAAAATGAATGCGATAACAAACATGAATGCTTCCTTTAATCTTAGCCTTTCCCGCAATTTCATAAGGTGAATATCCTCCTTCAGATACATACCTGGCCCTTCTTTAAGCTATTGATCATTCAATAATCAAGCAGAAATAGTTCTTGCCAAGGCAATAATTATATTACTAATGAGTATTATCTTGAAGGATTAAGCTATTGTCAATCGAAATATCTTGCGGCTTTAGCGGATACGTTTGTTTGTTTGGCAACCCTGGACGAAATAGAGCTAACGGAGTCCATTTTCTTGAACGCAATTATTAGGTAAATATACCAAGGAAACTTAGGAAATTAGCACTAATCAAGATTCATATTTTTACCGAAATAGTAGATATGGTCTAATTTATTTAGGTTTCTCTAAGACAGTCACAGTATACGGAAAAGTGAGGGGCCGAAATGTCACTACCTTATGTTTATTCCCTGGCGTTTTTTATTGCTTTTGCCATCTATTTTATGTTGGGGATCTACACCATCTCCCTCAACACGAAAAGCATGCTAAACCGGCTATATTTTGCAGCATGTGTATCCCTTTCCGTATGGGCGTTCAGTTTCTCTATTGCCAATTCAGCGCAGGATTACGAGATGGCTCTATTTTGGCGCAGACTGGCTTCAGTCGGTTGGGGAACGGTATATAGCATACTGCTGAATTTTTATCTTATCCTGACGGAGAGAACTGGAATTCTGAAGAAAAAATGGCCTTATGTATTGCTGTACCTGCCAGCGTTGGTGAACGTTTTTGCTTTTGGTTTTAGTGATACGGCAAGGGAACATTACAAGCTGGTTGAGACTGCGGCGGGCTGGGTTAATGTTTCGGCGAGCGGCTGGGGCGACTTGTATTTCAACCTATACTATATTTTATTTACCATTTCAGGATTGATAATGCTCGGAAATTGGGGCATAAGGACAAGAGACCCGTTAAAGAAAAAGCAGGCATACCTGTTTATGATCTCTTATATCGTAGCTATGGTATTGGGGACGATGACAGATGTGATTCTTAATACATATACTTCATATCCGCTTCCTCAAATGGCGCCGGTTATTGTACTTTTGCCCACCACAGCTATTTTCTACGCCATCAGGCGGTATGGATTATTGGGTCTGGGAAAGAGCGATAGAGTTGAGCCGGGTAAAATATTGAGTGAAGTAAACATGGACAGATTTATAAAAATAATGTCCTTCGTGTGCATCATTGGCGGAATGTTGAATTTCGCTTCACAATATTTTTTCAATCAGCAATTTCCTCATCTCAACATAATTTTATCATTCAGTTTTTTCCTTTTTGCCATAGGCGCTTTATTGACGATCATTAAATTTCTGCCTATTAAGGCGGGCATTAAAGAATACAGCTTCGTTCTTATCATGTTAGTGTCCCTCCTTCTGATCGCGCTTCATTTTATTGATACGGCAAGTATTACAGTATGGGCCACTCCTTTTATTGTTATCATGCTGTCCGTTGTGTTCAACAAGCGGTTTATGATTCTTTGGATAGGTCTTTCCATTCTGGCTACGCAAATTTTCATTTGGGTGAGTGTACCGAAGGCCATCGTTCAGGTGGATGGATCGGATTATATTGCGAGAATCGGCATCCTGGGTATCACCCTTTGGCTGGCTTATTTCGTCAACCGGGTATATATCCAGCGTCTTGAAGAAAATGAAGCTCAGATCAAGTTTCAGAAGATGGTTTCTCAAATTTCGGGGGATTTTGTTAAAGTCACGGAATCAGATCTGGATGAGAAAATCAATGAACTGTTGGAATTGAGCGGGAGACACTTCCAAGTAGATCGGACGGTCTTCATCCGATTAGGTAAAGAGCAAATTAAATATGAATGGTGCAATGAAGGCGTCGAATCCGTGATCGACAGTATACCCGAGTTGACCGGCGAAGCATTTCCCTGGTGGAAGAATGAGATCTTGAAGACGAACCTGTTAAATATTTCGGACGTGGAACAGCTTCCCCCAGAGGCCCGTGGTGAAAAAGAATTATTTTACGCTCGTAATATGAAATCGCTAATGTCCATTACCGTAAGAAATAAAGGTAAAATTCTGGGTATCTTGTTCTTTGTATCCGTTAAGGCGGCAAAAACCTGGGGAAAAAATCATCAGGAGTTGCTAAGGATTCTGGCCAATTTATTGTCAGATGCACTGGTCAAATTGGAAGCCGAAAAAGAAATAAGCTATATGGCGTATTACGACGCTTTGACAGGTTTTCCTAACCATACCTTGTTCAAAAAACATCTCGAACAGACGATCCAAGCAGCTAAGGAAACCGGAGACCTCATTGGTGTTCTTTTCATTGATCTCGATTCTTTCAAAGTCATTAATGACACCCTAGGCCATCTTGGCGGAGATGAGATGCTAAAACAGGTGGCAGGCAGGCTGTCCAGGTGTTTGAGGCCGCATGATATAGTATCGCGTTTTGGAGGGGATGAATTTCTAATCCAGCTTGCCAAAATGGATCGAGTGGAAAACATTATGGAGATCGCAGATACGATCATGAAGTCGATTTCTCAGCCTGTAATGATCAGAGGACAGGAATTCTTCATTACGTCCAGTGCGGGTATCGCAGTATATCCTGCAGATGGCGAAAGTACGGAAGAGTTGATTAAGAATGCCGATCTCGCCATGTACGCTTCGAAAGAAAAAGGAAAGAATCAAACGACCTTATGCTCATCGGCTATGAAAGAGGAAGTACTGCAGCAAACACAACTGACAAACAGTCTGTACAGGGCGCTGGAAAGAAATGAGTTTGTCCTCTACTACCAGCCCCAGGTGAGTGTTGAAACCCGAGAAATCGTAGGTCTTGAAGCTTTGGTCCGTTGGAACAACCCGGAATTAGGAATGATTTCACCGGCTACATTTATACCCTTGGCAGAACATACCGGACTGATTATCCCGATTGGGCAGTGGGTTCTCGAGACGGCATGCCGGCAGAACAAGGAGTGGCAGGCTATGGGGCTGCCGCCTGTACGCATGGCTGTGAATCTCTCTACTGTACAGTTTCAGGATCGGAATCTGCTTAGTATTGTTGACAGAACACTTAGTGAAACAGGCCTTGATTCGAAATATCTGGAATTGGAAATCACTGAAAGTGCTGCAGCGGAAGGAGATAATCATCTTATCCATGCACTTCATAAATTGAAGGGGCTGGGAGTAACGATTTCTGTGGATGATTTCGGATCCGGGTATTCTTCTTTAAGTCGATTAAAGACATTGCCCGTAGATCGGATCAAAATTGACATGCAGTTTGTACGCGGCATCGCAAAAGGGAATAAAGATGAGGCTATAGCAAAGACGATTATTCAGCTGGCTAAAAACCTGAACCTTAATGTGATAGCCGAAGGGGTCGAAACGGAGTCGCAATTCAAGTTTTTTAACAAATACCAGTGTGATGAGATTCAGGGATACTATTTCTATAAACCGATGCCTGCGTCAGAAATAGAGTCCATTTTGATGGGGCTGCCGAAACCTGGTTAAGCACCTGTTCCTGAAAGACACGGAATTGATCTTCCGTGTCTTTTTCTGATTTCCTGATCTCATTCCAATTCAGCCATACTTCTCCACCATTTGATTTAAAAATTTTCGAAAATCTTCAATATACGTTTTAGGCTCTACGATTTCTAAATGGGTACCGAAGCTCGCCAAAAACTGAAACCCGGCACTGTCCTGCGGAACATAGATGGTTACTAAAAGAAGTTCAGAATTGTAATTTTCAATACTCTTTCGACCGTATCTTTCAATGAATTGATCTTTTACGCTGGGCGAAATCAACGCCTTGACCTCGACTAATTGCGGTTGATACCCCGAGGTATGTTCTTGTTCCAATAAATAGTCACGAGGGTTAAATGTCTCCTCATCTACCTGAAGATGATCGATCCGGGATAATTTGAACGTTCTATATTTCTGACGATCCAAACAGAATCCCTTCAAATACCAACTCGACTCGCTAAAATGAAGCTGATAGGGCTCGACAATCCGATTACTTTTCATGCCACTTTTATCTATATAATCAAATGAAATCAACTTGCTTTTTAGTATGGATTCCTGGCAGATCCTCAAGGTTTGAAGAATCTCAGACCTCCCCTCCCAATCGTAAAATGACAGTTCAATTGAACTTTTCAGAGACAACGGGCTTACCATGGATTCTATTTTTTTGATGGTTACTTCCACTTCCTCGCTAATTAGAATTTGTTCCAATCCGCCGAGTGCAGTCAATATATTCTCTAAGTCGGAGCTGCTTAAAAGTCGTTTGTCCACCTTGTATTCATCCATAAGACCGTAGCCCCCATTAACCCCATGGACAGCATAGATGGGGATATTTGATAAGCTCAGAGTTTCCATATCCCGAAGAATCGTTCTTTTGGAAACGTTGAACAGCTGGGTGAATTCTTTGGTTGAAACGATATCCTTTTTCAGCAAGATCATGATTATAGCTATCAATCGCTCGATCTTTTCCAAATAAAACTTCCCCTCTTTTTTGAAGAATTTCACGAATGGTGACCATCGTATGTCACCTATGATGAATTATACTACACTCATCACATGAAGGAGGTTTTACCCTATGTCAGCTGTTACATATTTAAATTTTGACGGAGATGCAGAACAGGCGATTGAATTTTATTCCGAGGCTTTAAGTGCAACAGAAGTTAAAAAGGTGAAATTCAAGGATTTCCCGCAAGATCCAAACTATCCATTGCCGGAAAATGAGCTGGATATGATCATGGAGTCTTCCATAACATTTCCAAGCGGGAAAATGATGATGTCGGATCTGCTACCTTCCATGAAGACGGTAACCGGTGAGTTGGTAAAAGGAAATCATGCGCTTATTAGTCTGATCAATGACAATCAACAAAAACTGGACGAATACTTCAGTAAGCTGTCGGTTGGCGGCCATGTCATCATGCCGTTATCCCATACGCCTTGGTCTTCCTGCTTTGGGATGCTGGTCGATAAATTCGGGGTTTCCTGGAAATTCAATAGTGATGCGGATCAATTTCTGGATAGTGTGATCTCCAACACAAAGGATGAGAATGGATAACTTAATTCCAGCAAAATCAAGAGAAGAATTTAGATGCTGGCTGCAGGACAATAGTAAGACCGCCAAGTCTTGCTGGGTTTTGGTTAGCATGTCCCCCGCCCCTGATAAGTTGTTATATTTGGACGCCGTTGAGGAAGCGTTGTGCTTTGGCTGGATCGATTCTGTGAAAAAGAAAATATCAGAAACTGAACTGGCTCAGAGAATGTCACCCCGAAGTAAGAATTCATCATGGACTGAATTGAATAAGGAACGGGTCCGCCGCCTGGAAAAGCTGGGGCTCATGAGAGATGAAGGAAGAACGGTCCTCCCGGATATGGCTTACGATTCTTTTAGGATTAACGAGGTTATTGAGCAAAGGCTGAAAGAGGAAAAACAAGTCTACGAAAATTTCCTGGCCTTTCCGGATCTTTATAAAAGGGTTCGGATCGATACGATCCAGAGCAATAAAAATCAGCCGGAATTATATCGGAGAAGGCTGGAGAAATTCATAAATAACACCCGAGATAATAAAATGTACGGTCAATGGAATGATTATGGTCGTCTGCTTGATTACTGATCTACTTCGAAAAAGCCCAGATAAAGTTAGTGTCTGGGCTTTTCAGCTTCAGCTAGTAGTAAGTAATACGTCTTATTCTACACTTTTTAAAGACTCTTTCATTACATTTCTGAATTCGATTAACTTGTTCACTTATCCATCTCCTCGTATATCGCCTTTTTTCCAGGAAATACCTTCCCCGCCCTCATGTTTTATTGTAGGCGAATTCAGAAATGACAAAATGGACCTAGGACGGTAATTGCAGCCGGTCTTAAGTCGGGAAGCGATCAGTCCGAGGAAGGATGTATTTTCTCATCGCAAAGTGCTCTTTACTATTGCACAGCATGTTCGACAGAACCTGCTTTCTATGATATGGTAGCTATAAACAAGGCATTTCGTTCCTTCGGAACGAGGTGCCTTCTCGCGTATTTTGCGGGATTTTTACATTAAATGTCTAAAGGCGGTGATGTAATGGTGCTCGTGCTTCCCCTGCTACGGGGGGCGGAATCCGTAGTCGCAAAGACGATAGATTTTGAATGCATGAAATACCATTTCTAAGAGGAGTGTTTATGATGATGAGAACAAGTTTTCAGGTAGAACGGCGCACGCCAACGAATAAGACGGGCTTGAAGCGTCTAAGGGAATCGGGAAGACTTCCCGCTGTCATTTTCGGGCTAGGTGAAGACAATGACATGATCCACCTTTCCGCTAAACAATTTGGAAAGTGGGTAAGAAGCGGCAGCGGCGGTATGGTAGAATTGGACCTTGGCGCACAAGACCAAGTTCTCGTTCTGCTGGAAGGCGTACAGCGGGATCCGGTAACCCAGGAATATATTCATGCGGACTTTCTTCGCGTGGATAAAGATCAACGGGTCCGTACCAAGATCAATATCGAATATGCAGGGATCGCTAAGGGCTCCAAGCTGGGCGGCATCGTTCAAACACAAAGCACGTTCATTGAGATCGAATCCTTACCTGAACTAATTCCAGCGTCGATTCTGGCCGACATAAGTCATCTCGAAATCGGAGACTCTTTGTACGTGCGTGATCTGGAACTACCTGAAGGTGTCCTCCTTATATCTTCCGAAAATGAACTTCTCGTCTCGGTTGTCACCCCTAAGCTTCAGCCGGAAACTGCCGAAGCTATATAACCAATTACGCATTTCAGGGGCTTACCTGCATAGGTAGCCCCTTATTACATATTTCAATATTTAATTCATTTCTATGAAATACCTGATTTCCTCGCTTACCGGGTAAAAACCGACAGATTCATAGAGGGACAACGCCGACTGGTTAGATGTTAAAACCATCAAGTATGTGTTTTTAAGATTGTTGGATTTCAAATACCTCAGAGCCTCAGTAAGCAAATATTTCGCTAGCCCCCGCTTTCGCCAAGGTTCACGAACGAATACGTCCTCAATAACACCGGTATCTTCTTCTTTCCAGGCCATCAACCCTCCGGCTACCGCCCCTTCTTTCCGGACCACCATGGAAGTCCAAAGCGTATTCCCCTTATATTGAGCAAGCCTATCTTTGCCGAGCGGGGTATCCGGCCATACTTCACTCTCGATTTTCAGATATTCATCCTCTTCACTGGGAGCAGCCATGTCCCAACAAGAAAAATCAAACTCCTTATCCAGTTCGAAATCGGAAATCGGTTCCGACAGATTGCGATTCATGCGAAACAAACTGTTCAGATGGATAAAGCCCTTCTCTATGAAAAACGAGCTGTTCTCTTTTTCCGATGCATCATTTCCGAGACATAAATTCGTACCGTATTCCGGCGACAAAGTACTTTTCAATTCATAGGCCCGGTCAACGAGACAAGCGTAGATTTGTTCCAGCAATTCCGCGTCCGTCTCCCGTTCCGGGAGTGTCTTCAGATTGAGATAAATCGAGTGCCTGCTGTCCGGGGAACGTCCGGGCGGGACCGAGTTAATGACGCCTACCTGGCCTTTGGCTACCATTCTGCCGTTTTCAAATGCACAGTACACGTTATTCCAATTCTCTTCATTCCCTACCCACCAAAACACGGCATTGGCTCTAGAACTTACGGCTGTATATAAATCGCCCAGCAGTTGCATATCATCCTGTCTGAAATTTCGAATGGTTCTGCTTATCGCAGAATGGTTCATTACATTACCTCCTACATGCATATCTAGTATTAGATTCAAAATATCATGCTCTCCGAAGTATATAAACGTCTTTTACAATTTACAAAAGAGCCTAGTCCGGTTATTCAACAAGCTTAAGAAGTAGGCTATAATTTTAATGAACTTAAGGAGGCGATGGAATGAAAAGAATAGCCGTATTTTGCGGATCAAGTGCCGGAGCATCTGAAGTTTACGGCCAAGGGGCGGCCGAGCTGGGCAAAGAACTGGCTGCAAGGAAGCTTACTCTTGTTTACGGGGGCTCCAGCGTGGGGTTGATGGGTACTGTTGCCGATACGGTGCTTGCGGAAGGCGGAGAAGCCATCGGCGTGCTGCCGACTTTTTTGGAAAACCGGGAAATTGCTCACAAGAACCTGTCCGAACTATATATCGTGGATTCCATGCACGAAAGAAAGGCCAAGATGGCCGAACTGGCGGATGGCTTCGTGGTTCTGCCAGGAGGAGCGGGCACGATGGACGAATTTTTCGAAATATTCACATGGGCGCAGTTGGGCCTGCATCGCAAGCCCTGCGGACTGCTGAACACGAACCGTTACTACGATCCCCTGATCACCATGATCAATCATATGGCCGACGAGCAGTTCCTTCAGGAAAAGTTCCGTTCCATGACGCTTAGCGACACGACTCCCAAAGGACTGCTGGATCAATTTCTATCTTATGAACCTCCTGCGGTAAAAACGTTTATGACAACCAAGCAACAGGTTTAATCTCAAAATAACTGTACAACCTGACAGATGGCCTGGAATGCCGAAGAGGTATAACATAATTTCAGTATAAAAAAACAGCCGCCCAAAAGGGCGGCTATTTTTTGCGTGCTCGCAGTTCCTTCATGATCTTGCGGCCGGTCGGAGTCTGAGCCAGACCGCCTTGGGCGGTCTCCCGGTGCCGGCTCGGCATGGCGGAGCCGACCTCCAGCATCACGTCGATCACCTCGTCGGACGGAATGGCGCTTCGCACACCGGCCAGCGCCATATCTGCAGCCGCCAGCGCATTGACTGCCCCGAATCCGTTACGGACGATACAGGGGATTTCGACGAGGCCGCCGACCGGATCACAGATCAAGCCGAGCGTATTTTTAAGAGCCAGCCCGACCGCATGCACCGCCTGCTCCGGCGTGCCTCCGCGCAGTTCCACCATAGCCCCGGCCGCCATGCCGATCGCCGAGCCGACTTCCGCCTGGCACCCGCCTTCGGCGCCGGAGATGAACGAATTGTTGGCGATCACGTAACCGATCGCCCCGGCGCAGAACAGCCCCCGCACCAGATGCTCGTCGTCCCAGCCGAAACGTTCCTGGGCGCTTACGAATACGCCGGGAATGATACCGCATGAGCCTGCCGTCGGCGTCGCGACGATCCGCCCCATGGAAGCGTTGACCTCCGACACGGCCAGGGCATAAGCCATCGCCTGGCAGGCGATGTCTCCTGCTGACGATTCTTCACGCTTCCGGTATGCCTCCACCCTTTTGGCATCACCGCCCGTCAATCCGCTGGGCGATTTCGTTTCCTCCGTCAATCCTTTATGCACCGCGCTTTTCATGATTTGGTAATATTCCGTCATGACCGTCATTATCTCGGCCGCGGATTGGCCGGTCTCTTCAGACTGATCCTGAATCATAATTTCCGAAATCGTCTTGGATTCACTCTCACACAGTTCCATGAGTTCCTGCAAATTGCGAAACCGCATCGTACCCGCTCCCTCCTAAGTCAGATGAATATATGAAACCCGGCTGACGTAAGGCAATGAGGTAACCTCGCCAATCAGCGGTTCAGGAATGGCCGAGTCCGCTTCCACCACAGTAAGCGCTTCTCCTGTCCTGCCCTTCCGGTCGGTAATAATATAACCTATATTGACGTCCGCTTTACTAAACAAAGCGGTAATCCCTGCCAGCACGCCCTGACGGTCGGCATGAGCCACCACCAGCGTAGGCAGCTCGCCGGAGCTCTTCACTTCGAATCCGTTAATGTTGCGGATCACGACGGTCCCCCCGCCGATGGAAGCCCCAATCACTTCGCATCGCTCTTCCCCGGAGGTCAAATTTATTTTTACTGTATTCGGATGAGCTCCAGGCGCCGTGCCGGTTGAAAAGTGCAGGTTCACTCCGGCCTCCTCCGCGTTTTGCAGAGAATTGCGAATCCGCTCGTCATCCGTGCGGTAATCCAGGATACCGCCCACTACCGCAAGATCCGTGCCATGCCCCTTAAAGGTCTCGGCAAACGAACCATAGAAGCAAATATCGGCCTCCGTCGGCTCGGCACCGAGCAATTGTCTTGCAAAGCGTCCGATCCGTACCGCTCCGGCGGTATGGGAGCTGGACGGGCCGATCATCGCCGGCCCGATAATTGAGAACACATTCTTGAATCGCATCGATATCTCCCCCGGCTGCTCTTATTCCTCAAGAAAGTCAAGTCATGCAAAAAGGACAGGAAAAGGCCAATTGCCTCTTCTCTGTCCCGGTTACCAGAAAGTTTAATGTCCCTCATCACTCGGACACGTACCCCTTGGGTGGCTGAACGCTCTCTCCAGAGTCGCGTCGGATTATGGTCCTGTTACCTGAGAGATTCATGACTGGCGCGCAAGGCCTGCCCTTTGCTCCTTCGGTGCCGCTCATTCCTGCAAGGATGGCGGGCTCTCCCATAATCGTCATTCGCGTATATTATAGTTTGTATTAAATGTAATTTGAGCAGGTAGAAATGTCAAGTTCTGGCTCAGGAGGCGGAAAAGCTGCGGATAACCTCCTCAAATTCCGGCTCCTCCATCGCAATATCGTCGATCTCGCCCCAGGTGCCCACGATTCGGATGATCTCCATCGTGCTGACCTCGGTACGGTTTGCCTCGATCATAACGGTATCGTCCTCCATGCCCGTCACACGGAACAAATGAGAATGAGCGCGGCGGTCCAAATCCTCCGGTACATGATAAGCCCCACGGAACTTGATCCGGATGGATGTCGGCAGCCCGATCATCTCCCGCAAGGACGGGATGGTTCCATCATACGTGAGTTGCCCGTGATCAATGACCATGACCCGATTGCACAGCTGTTCGATATCGTCCATGTCATGCGTGGTCAGCAAAATCGTTTTGCCGAAATCCTGATTCAGTGTGCGCAAAAACTGCCTGATATTGACTTTCGCGTGCACATCCAGCCCGATCGTCGGCTCGTCGAGAAACAGCAGCTCGGGATTATGGAGCATGGCGGCTGCAATATCCGCCCGCATCCGTTGACCAAGGGACAGCTTTCGCACTGGCGTCTCCCAAAATTCATTCAGATCCAGCAGCTCTGCAAACTGATTCAATCTTTGATTTTTATCGGCCGGGCTGACATCGTACATTTGAGCCAAAATATCATAGGAATCCTTAACCGGAAGATCCCACCAAAGCTGACTCCGCTGTCCGAACACGACGCCGAGCTGCCGCACCGCTTTCCGGCGGTCCTTGTGCGGGTTCCAGCCGCCCACGGACACCTCGCCGGAGGTGGGGTGCAGGATCCCGGTCAACATCTTTATCGTGGTCGACTTTCCCGCTCCGTTCGGACCGATATAGCCGACAAATTCTCCCCGTTCCACTTGAAAGCTGATGCCGCGCACCGCCTCTTTATGCCGGTATTCCCTGGAGAATAACGTGCGTATGCCGGAAAATCGGCCTTCCCGAACAACCGGGGTCTTAAACTCTTTATATAAATTCCGGGCTTCGATCATTGCTTAACCCCTCCCCTAGCTTCCCGTACTTTGGTATCTAGTGATGCCGAACCGCCAGAAGCGCAGGCTTGCCGCAAGACAGACGATCGCCACGCCTGCCGATGCCGCGAGCACCCATGCCCCCAACTCGCCCCGTAAAATATAAAGGGACGGAATGTAATTCACGAAGCCTACCGGGATTACGATCAGCAGCAGAGAGGACATCCACTTGGGATATATCGAGAGCGGGTACTGTGCCGCTGTACGGGCCGCATCCTCCGTGAATGTCTGCAGTTCGCCGATCCGTGTAGTCCAAAAGCCGATCGTAGCCGTCGCGAGACCGATCGAGAACAAGATGACCGCGCCCGTGCCAATAATAAACAAAGTGGATGGCACAGCGGTCCAACCGACTTGCCCGCCCTTCATCATCCCTCCGAGGGACCAGCAAAGGATGAACCCGCCCTGCAACACTTCGCCGAGCATAATCCGGAAATTTTGCGGCATCAATGCAAGCAGCACCGGCATTGGCCGGGTCAAGAGCTGATCGAAATCGCCGCTGACGAGGTATTTTTCCAAATGATGCACCTCATCGGCAAAGGTCCGGTACAGTGTTTTGGACAAGGTCATTACCGCGAATAAATAACCCACCTCATAGATGGACCAACCCTGGATAGCGCCGAATTTATGCAGTACAATCGCGACCATCAGAAACTCGGAGATCTGGATCAGGGCGGCCAACACCGCCGCAAGCAGGAAATTAAACTTATATTGCATCCGGCTTCGGATACTGGTGCGGATCAACAGCCGGTACAAGGTCAACCAGGATTTAAGCTTCATCCTCCCTGCACCTCCACTTTCCGTCGCACCACTTTGGTCGCCAGAAGACAGAGAACCGTCAGAAGCGCGCACCAAAACAGGGTTCCCCATAACCAAAAGGCATTACCATAGCCGAGATACACAGTCGTGGGCACATATAACAGATAAGGATAAGGAGACATCCAGGCCAGACTCTCCAGCGGTCCCGGCAGCCATTCGAGCGGAATAAAAAATCCGGCAAGCAGATTGATAAGCGCGTGATTGCCCCAATAAAGCCATGACGACTCGGTTGTCCATAATGCGCTGACTCCTATGAGATAATTCAAGCAAATGGATAAGTAAGCAGCTCCGGCCAATCCGGCAGCGGTGTGCAAATAAGTAATTCCATGCTGTGGAGTCTGAAGCGAAAACACAAAAAAGTACAGGAGATAAATCGGAATGGATTTGTAAAGAAGCTGGTAGGCGATTTGCCCGCATTCCCTGGCCGCCATATGGCTGAACAGATGAACGGGACGCATCAGATCAAGCGAGATTTGACCGGTCCTGACGGCTTGCGGAATACCGAGACCGTTCGAGATGAAGCTGGTAATCCAGAGCGCCGCCTGGGTAAAGGCGATGTAGCCGACCATTCCCTGCGTTCCGTATTCCCCCAAAGGGTGATCCCGGCCCAGGCCGATCCAGATGCACGCGTACATGAACCCGAACATGGCGCTAGCGAGATTGTGCACCATATGCGCGCCGCGGTATTGAAGGTTGCGGGCATAGGCTTTGGAAGCCAGCGTGAAATAGAGCATAAGTATAGCACCTCCGATAAGCATAATAGACGCTGAAATCCGTCCACTTCAGACAAGGCGATTTTGCAAGAAGGACACTATCATACCTTAATATTCCAAGCCGGACAAGAGGTTTCTTGAGATAAAATAAGTAGTTCGCACATTCACTCCGTTACGAAAAAAAGAAGTCCAGGCCTTTACAGGCACAGGACTTCGATTACAAATCCTTTATTCTGCCGAAACTTGCCCCTTCACGACGGTTCCCTTCTTTGTGAGCTTGTAATTCACAATCTCGCCGCTCCAGAAATGGAATTTCAGAATGACCTCTCCGTCTTTCACCTCTTTGAAAAATTCAGGCAAAAGCTTGATTTGGTCGGTCGCGAACGAAGGTGCGAAGGTGTATCCGAACTCTTTGAAAGAAGTCCAATCCTGCGGTCCGGCATTCCCGCCGCCAGGATATACCGCCTCCATCGTGGCAAGCTGGTTCCCGTTAAATACTGTAGGAATCGCAAATTCTTCAGTGGACCCGGAGGCATTGAAGAGCTCAGGCGTTTTGTTGACAACGATTTTAAAATTCCATTCCGGACCGTAGCTGAAACGTGCGTTGACAATAGCGTTTTGGCCCAAATGTCCGGCCGCCGTCAATTTCGTGAGCCGGCTGGCTTTAAGAATCAGCTCTTCCCCGTTCAATTCGTAATCTTCGCCCTGAACCAGTTTTTCGCTGCCCGCGAACAATCCGGTCAACTGGTTTCCGTTCAGATTCAGCTGGATTTTCGCATCTTGAATTTCCGCCCCTTGCTTCAGGTAAATCAGATCGGTTTCGGCAGTGGACGAACGTCCTGTCCACCCGGCTTTCATAATGTTGAATAATTGCTCGTCAGACCATTTAAACGTAGTCCGGCCAAAATGCTGCCCGTTATCCCACAGCATATGCGTAATTTTCTTTTCTTTAAGATAATTGGTCAAAATCTCGAAGAACTTCAGTTTCTCGCCCTGCTCGATGACACCAGTGTTTTTGTCGAAGCCGAGCAACCCGTATTCGCCAAGGATAACCGGGATTCCTTTGGCGACCAGCGTGTTGTAAACGTTGTCAAAAGTGGTTGTCAAATCATTCAGCGTATCCTTCTCCAGCTTATAGTACCCGGCAATGTTCACGCTGAACGGCCAGAAACCATAAAAATGTACGGTTGCAATCAAATTCTTATCGTTAAGCTTATTGATCGTGTTGTACAGAACCGTCAAATCTTCCTGCTGCGGCGAAGTCTCGCGGGTCGGAATCACCAAGGGGCGCTCCGCGTTGAGTCCGCCGGAATTTCTAACGATATGATGGAAAGAAGTGATCAGTTCTTCCAGCATTTCATATTGCTTGGCATGATCCGTAGTCCCGCCATCCGTAAACCGCGGCTCGTTGATCGCTTCAAACATAAGCTTGTTGGAATGGTTCTTAAACCGGTCGGCGATCTGAGTCCATGCCGATTTATACTTTGCGAGCACTTCGTCATGATTCTTCTCCATATGGCTGATCCACTGCCAGGAATCATGATGCATATTAATCATGACGTACAGATCGGCTTCCAGAGCCCAGTTTACAACTTCCTCTACCCGGTTTAAATACGCCGGATCGATCTTATAGTCGGGTGCTTCACCCATGTGCTGGCCCCAGGTCACCGGAATGCGGATGCTCTTATAACCTTGGCCGGCAATTTCTTGAATCAATTCCTTCGTAACGCGGGGATTGCCCCAACTCGTCTCGTCGTCTCCCGTAGCGTCAAGCGTATTTCCCAGGTTCCAGCCTGGCTGCATGTCCTCGACATAAGCCTGAATGTTGATTGCTGCATTTTCCTTGGAAGCCGCGACCGGTTTCGAATCGGCCGAAGCTACCGACGAAAAGATCGATACCAACATAGCCACAGCCATCGTCAGCGATAAAAAAGAACGATGATGCTTTTTACTCATGAACTCATTACTCCCCTCTCGTTTGCCATCGATTTTATGTAAGCGTTTTCCATACAATAATTTACCATGGGTACCCAGTAGAAGATACCGTATAAATTTAAAGGGAAATCATGTACAAATCAGTGGTTGAAATGAATATCTTAAATAATAGACTCATAAATTTTAAAATAGATATTGTCGAATTTTGGAATTTCAATTATATATAAATAGAACAAGTTATTCTCCGAATATACATAGTTCATAAAAAACAGTTACTTAGGAGGGAATTTATTTCATGGATTGGTATCTCAAGGTTTTGCAAAATTATGTGGGCTTTCAAGGAAGAGCCCGGCGGACAGAATACTGGATGTTCTTTCTGTTCAATTTCATTATCGGTATTGTCCTAGGCATCTTAGGAGCCGTAATCGGCCTGGGCAACGGTTTAAACTATCTTTACTCTCTGGCTATTTTACTACCGTCATTGGCGGTAGGCGTCCGCAGACTGCACGACACGGGTAAGAGCGGCTTATGGCTTTTAATCGCCTTAGTTCCGTTTGTGGGGGCGATTGTCCTGCTCGTATTCATGTGCCTGGACAGCGAAGAAGGTACCAACCAATACGGTCCGAATCCGAAGTATTAATTACCGGATCAATCGATCCAATCTTTAGTCGAAAACTGTCTCCTACTTCCATGGGGGACAGTTTTCTTTTTATGGACTCTTGGCTCGCTTTCTATTATTGGATACAATGAATGTAATCTAAATATGAAACAGGAGCGGTGTACTTGTATGTGGAAAGAGTTTAAAGCTTTTGCGTTGAAAGGAAATGTACTGGATCTCGCCATCGGGGTCATTATCGGGGCGGCCTTCGGCAAAATCGTCGCTTCTCTCGTGAGCGATATCCTCATGCCTCTGGTAGGCCTGCTACTTGGGGGCGTCAACCTCTCCGGTCTAACATTCACGTTTGGAAATGCCACGCTGAATTACGGAGTTTTTTTACAAACCGTCGTCGATTTCCTGATCATTTCGTTCTCCATCTTTCTTTTCATCAAAGGAGTATCCCGATTCAAACGCAAAGAAGAGGAAGTCAAACCTGAGCAAGCCCCTCTTCCCTCAAATGAAGAATTGCTGCTGGCCGAAATTCGGGATCTGTTAAAACAAAACGCCCAGTTGAACAAGCCGGAGGCTTAAGTCTATCAGCGTGGTACACCTATCAATTTGACAATTGGTATGCAGTGACAAGAGTCCCTCATGTTAAGCATGAGGGACTTTTCACATTCAAATGGAATTTATAGAAATTTTTTACTGTAAAAACTAGAAAATATTAGTTTTACATGGTATATTATGGATGGGACAAGAGAAATCCCACCCCATGCTGAAGACAGCGCGTCCTCTACTTTACCGAAAGTGAGGTGAACGGGCTATTTTTTTGTGTACAGCCGAAAGTCGTTTGTTTAGTAGAATCACTCTAAGAGAGGATGAAATCTGCTATGGGCAAATGGTTCAGGAAAAGTAGTGCACTGTCATTCAGTATTTTGTTAGCGCTTACAAGTTATTCGGGATGGTCATCCCTTCCCGGCAAGGCAAGCGCGGCCGCTTCCGATTACAATTATGCCGAGGCGCTGCAAAAATCGATCTATTTCTATGAAACGCAGCGGTCCGGAGAGCTTCCCGATAACAACCGTGTGGAATGGCGCGGGGATTCGGGAATGCAGGACGGTGCGGACGTTGGGCATGATTTGACCGGAGGGTGGTATGATGCCGGGGACCACGTCAAGTTCGGATTCCCGATGGCCTCCACGGCAACCCTGCTGGCCTGGTCAGTGTATGAATACCGCGAAGGCTATGAGCAATCCGGTCAACTGGATGAAATACTGGACAATATTCGCTGGGCAACGGACTATTTTATGAAAGCGCATACGGCCCCGAATGAGTTATGGGGGCAAGTCGGTAACGGAACAGCTGACCATAACTGGTGGGGACCGGCCGAGGTGATGCCGATGCAGCGCCCGGCATATAAAATCGACGCTGCCCATCCCGGTTCCGATCTGGCCGGTGAAACGGCAGCCGCGCTGGCAGCCGCTTCGATCATTTTTAAAGACAGCGATCCGTCTTATTCAGCCGAGCTGCTCCGTCATGCCAAGGAATTGTATAGCTTCGCAGATCAATACCGCGGCAAATACTCCGATAGTATCACGGACGCCACACAGTTTTATAACTCCTGGAGCGGGTACGCCGATGAGCTGAGTTGGGGAGCGGTTTGGCTATACCTCGCTACCCAGGACCAGAATTATCTGGACAAAGCGATCGCCGCCAGCGACTTGTGGGGCACCAATCAGCAGGGGCAATGGGATTACAAATGGACCCACGCCTGGGATGACAAACATTATGGAGCCCAGCTCCTGCTGGCCCGGATCACCGGAGACCCCCGTTTCGTTCAATCCACGGAACGAAATATGGAGTTTTGGACCACCGGCGTTAGCGGTACGGGCGAAAAGGTATCGTACACCCCCGGCGGCCTTGCCCATCTCGATCAATGGGGAGCTCTGCGGTATTCCGCCAACCAGGCATTTCTCGCCTTTGTGTACTCCGATTGGGTGAGTGATGCCGCGAAGAAAATAAACGCGCGTTCATTCGCTGAACAGCAGATCCTGTACATGCTTGGCGACAATCCTCGGAACAGCAGCTATGTTATCGGCTTCGGCGATAATTCGCCGCAGCATCCGCACCATCGTACCTCTCACGGGTCCTGGGCGGACAGTCAGTCCGTACCGGCGAATCATCGGCATGTGCTGTATGGCGCGCTAGTTGGCGGACCTTCAAAAACCGACGCCTACACCGACTCGATCGGGGATTATGTGTCCAACGAAGTTGCGACGGATTACAATGCCGGCTTCACCGGTGCTTTGGCCAAAATGATGCTGCTTCACGGCGCCGGCCAACAGCCTCTCTCCTCGTTCCCTGCCCCGGAAACCCGCGAGGACGAAATGTTCGTTGAGGCCTCGGTCAACGCCAGCGGCAGCAACTTCATCGAAATCCGGGCTTTGCTGAACAATCGCTCCGGATGGCCTGCACGCGCCAGCGAAAACATGTCCTTCAAATATTATCTTGATCTCAGTGAAGCCGTCGCCGCCGGGTATGGACCGGAAGACATTACGGTAACGGCGGGAGGCTACAACCAGGGGGCTACCGTATCCCAATTGCAGCCCCACGATGAAGCGAACAACATTTATTATACGAACGTGGATTTCACCGGAACGCGCATCTATCCGGGCGGCCAATCGGCGTACCGCAAAGAGGTGCAATTCCGTATCGCCGGGCCACTGAACACGAATTTCTGGGATAACAGCAACGACTTTTCGTATCAGGGAATCGGAACTAACAGCGCCGGACCGGTAAAAAGCGCAAATATTCCGGTGTTCGACGCCGGCGTCCGGGTATTCGGCAAAATTCCGCCGGGAGGCGGAAATCCGGGTGAACCCCAAGTCCCTGTAGCGCCTAAAGGAGTAAAAGCGACTCCGGGCAGCGGAACGGTAGACTTGTCCTGGAATGCGGTATCGGGAGCGGCCGATTATGTAATTCAACGTTCGGAAGCGAGCGGCGGTCCTTATACTACCGTAGGCAGCGTGACCGGCACCTCGTTCAGCGATAGCGGCCTGAGCAACGGTACAACCTATTTCTACGTCGTTATGGCGAGAAATCAGGTCGGCAGCAGCCTTCCTTCCGCTCAAGTCAGCGCGACGCCGCGAGAAATCCCCATTCCTGCGGAAGGGGACTTAAGAGTTCAATATCGCACCAACGACACCAATGCCGGAGATAATCAGATCCGGGCCCAGTTCAAGATCGTCAACACCGGAGACGAAGACATTTCGCTCAGCAATGTGAAGCTGCGTTATTATTACACGATCGACGGGGACAAAGCGCAGCAGTTCCACTGCGATTACGCCGCAATCGGCAGCGGAAACGTGAGCGGTTCTTTCGTTAAACTGGACTCCCCTCTTCCGGGGGCCGATTATTATCTTGAAATTAGCTTTGGCCCAAGTGCGGGCACCCTGGCACCGGGTGCCGACACCGGGGAAATTCAAATCCGCTTCAATAAAACCGACTGGACCAATTTTAGCGAAGGCGATGATTATTCTTATGACGGAACAAGGCAAAGTTATGCCGAGTGGGACAAGACGCCATTATACCTGAACGGAACTCTCGTGTGGGGAGCAGAGCCCTGAGCCAAGCCTAGCCAGAATCTGATCAAACTGACTGCCAAGATCGATAAGCAAAGCCATTCAATCCTTACCCAAATTAAATTGAAGGGATGATGGATTTATGAAAAGATCGAACGTGTTCAGGAAACCTCTCTCGCTTGCCTTGACTGCCGCATTATTATTTTCTTTGATAACCGGTGTGTTCGGTGCCGGGACTCCAAAAGCGATGGCCGCCTCCCCGGAAGAAACCCGCTTTCTGCAGCTTTACGATCAGCTTAAAGATCCCGCCAGCGGATATTTTTCGCCCGAGGGCATCCCCTATCACGCTGTTGAAACCTTGATGAGCGAAGCCCCGGACTACGGGCATATGACGACCTCCGAAGCCTACAGTTACTGGATGTGGCTAGAAGTACTGTATGGCCACTATACGGGAGACTGGAGCAAGCTGGAAGAAGCCTGGGATAACATGGAGAAATATATTATCCCGGTGAATGAAGGCGACGGTAAAGAAGAACAGCCGACCATGAGCTATTACAACCCTAACAGTCCGGCGACCTATGCCGCAGAATATGACCAGCCGGACAAGTATCCGAGCCAGCTAAGCGGACAATATGCCGCAGGTAAGGACCCGCTCGATGCCGAGCTGAAGGCGACCTACGGCAATAACCAGACTTATCTTATGCATTGGCTCGTCGATGTGGACAACTGGTACGGATTCGGAAACCTGCTGAACCCCAGCCATACCGCCGCATACGTAAACACCTTCCAGCGCGGCGAACAGGAATCGGTTTGGGAAGCGGTCCCTCACCCCTCCCAGGACGACAAATCGTTCGGTAAACCCGGCGAAGGTTTTATGACCCTCTTCACGAAAGAGAGCAACACGCCGGCACCACAATGGCGTTATACCAACGCGACGGATGCCGATGCCCGGGCCATTCAAGCCATGTACTGGGCTAAGGAGCTCGGCTATGACAATGAAGTTTATTTGCAAAAGGCCGAAAAAATGGGCGACTATTTGCGCTACGGCATGTACGACAAGTACTTCCAGCAAATCGGCAGCGCCTCCGACGGCTCACCTTCGGCCGGTACCGGCAAAGATGCCGCGCACTATCTGATGGCCTGGTATACCGCCTGGGGCGGCGGGCTTGGAAGCACCGGCAACTGGGCATGGCGCATCGGTGCCAGCCATGCCCATCAAGGCTATCAGAACGTAGTCGCAGCCTATGCCCTGTCCGATCCGGAAGGCGGCTTGATCCCGTCTTCGCCGACGGCGGGGACGGACTGGGCCACTTCGCTGAAACGTCAGCTTGAATTCTACTCCTGGCTGCAGTCCAGCGAAGGCGCCATAGCCGGCGGGGCGACCAACAGCTATGACGGTGCCTATAAAGCATATCCGGCAGGAACCAGTACGTTCTACGGAATGGCCTATGACGATGCGCCGGTCTATCATGATCCTCCTTCCAACAACTGGTTCGGCATGCAAGCCTGGCCGGTGGAACGGATCGCAGAGTTATACTATATTCTCGCTTCCAATGGAGACACCTCGTCCGAAAACTTCCAAATGGCCAAGCAGGTCGTTGAAAACTGGGTCGACTGGTCGATGGATTATGCCTTCGCCAACAGCCGTCCGGTGACCGATTCGGAAGGCTATTACCTCGATCAGCAAGGGAACCGGGTACTCGGCGGCAACGATCCGCAAATCGATACCGTGTCCGCTCCGGGGGAATTCTGGATTCCGAGCAATCTGGAATGGCAAGGCAAACCGGATAGCTGGAACGGATTCAGCAATCACACCGGCAATCCGGGTCTTCACGTGGTTACGAAAAACCCGGGACAAGACGCCGGAGTGCTCGGCAGCTACATCAAAGCTTTAACCTTCTTTGCAGCCGCTACGAAGGCGGAAAACGGCAGCTACTCCGCACTCGGCAGCCAGGCCGAACAATTGGCCAAATCGCTGCTGGATGCGGCTTGGGGATACAATGACGGTGTCGGCATCACAACGGTAGAGCCTCGCAGCGATTACTACAGATATTTCATGAAGGAAATTTACTTCCCGAACGGATGGAACGGAACCTTCGGCCAGGGCAACGCCATTCCGGGAAGCAGCACCGTTCCTTCCGATCCTGCCAAAGGCGGAGACGGGGTGTACGCCAGCTATATCGATGTCCGTCCGGAAATTACAAACGATCCGGCCTGGTCCTATCTCGAAAACAAATTCAACACGTCCTGGAACCCGCAAACCAAACAATGGGATAACGGGACTCCGGAATTCACGTACCATCGCTTCTGGTCCCAAGTCGACATGGCAACAGCCTATGCCGAATATGACCGGCTGATCAACGGCGGCGGAGGAGGCCCGGTAGAGCCTGTGGCTCCTAAAGCGCCGACAGGCCTTAAGGCGACAGCCGGCGACGCTCAAGTCGGTTTGACCTGGAACAAACCGGCCGGCGCCGAGTCTTATACGGTCAAACGGGCCACCCTCAGCGGCGGACCATACACCGACATCGCCACGATTTCCGAAACGGATTACACCGATTTCGACGTGGTCAACGACACGACTTACTACTATGTGGTAAGCGCAGGCAATGCGGCAGGTTCCAGCCCGGATTCCGCAGAAGTCAGCGCGACGCCGACAGAGGCGCCGATTCCCGCGGAAGGCGATTTGACCGTCCAATACCGGACGAATGACAACAACGCGAACGACAATCAAATCCGGGCCCAATTCAAAATCGTCAACAACGGGGACGAAGCTATTGCGTTAAGCGATGTAAAGCTGCGTTATTATTACACCATCGATGGAGACAAAGCCCAGCAGTTCCATTGCGACTATGCCGCGATCGGAAGCGGTAATGTCAGCGGCACTTTCGTCAAGGTGGACCCTGCTCTTCCGGGAGGAGATTACTATATCGAGATCTCCTTCGGTGCCGGAGCCGGAAGCCTGGCCCCCGGTGCGTACTCCGGAGAAATCCAAGTCCGCATCAATAAAACCGACTGGACTAATTATGCGGAAGCGGACGATTTCTCTTATGACTCGACCAAATCGGCATATGCCGACTGGGAGCGCGTTCCCGCTTACCTGAACGGCAGCCTCGTTTGGGGACTCGAGCCTTAATCGCGATCAACACAAGGAAAGCCCGGCGGATGCATCCGCCGGGCTTTTTTTGTTCTTGGTTAGGTTCAAAACGATTAACTGTTAAAGGGCATGGAGCAAGTTCGTATTTGACTCCTTTAACTTATTAGATTATTATCTAATTAAACATTCATCGAATTTAATTGACTTCATTTTCTGTTCAATTCGAACAACTTAAGGAGGGTCTTATTCATGCAACTTCAGCCAAACGAAAAACAAGAAACGGAGCGGTTGACCTTGGAGTCCAAACAGCAGGCACTGCAAAACAGCGTTATCCGAAACTTTTTTACCGCGGAGGGTACATTGAAACACCTGCCCGCCCAATACAAGAAGAAGCTGATCGTATTACATCATCTTGTATCCTTGCTGGATCCGGTGCGGAAATATGCGGAAAAAGAGATCAACGAATTTATCAAGCAGTTTCACGGCGATTATGCCACCATCCGCAGAGAATTCATCATTCACCGGCTGATGTCCCGAGATCAGGAGGTTTATGAAGTAAATCCCCGGGATCAATGGGAAAGATGGGATGATTTGAACTGAAGTTACTTCCCCCCGCGGCTAACTATTTGCCTCTACCTCCCTCCGAGACGTTTTTTCCGGGACAGAATGGGTATAAAAGTAAGGTAATGCAAACAAACTTTACCTTGAGAACAGCCATGAAAAGGGGGATTCCCTCATGAAACTGACCCAGGAACAGCGGATCCAGTTGCACGAGTTTAACAATTTGACCAAATCGCTAAGTTTTAATATGTATGATATTTGCTATACGCGAACCAAAGAAGAACGGGAAGCCTATATCGCGTACATTGACGAACAGTACAATTCCGACCGGCTTACGAAAATTTTGACCACCGTTGCGGAAATTATCGGCGCCCATGTTCTTAATGTGGCAAAGCAGGATTATGTCCCTCAAGGGGCCAGCGTTACCGTGCTTGTTTCGGAGGGGCCGGTGGTGGAGGTGCCGAACGAATCGTTCGAGGAATCGCCCGGACCTCTGCCGGATAATGTAGTCATCCAGTTGGACAAAAGCCATATTACCGTCCATACGTATCCGGAGTACGATCCGAATGAAGGAATTTGCACATTCCGGGCGGATATCGATGTCTCGACTTGCGGTGAAATTTCACCGCTGAAGGCGCTGAATTATTTAATCCACTCTTTCGATACCGATATAATGACGATCGATTACAGAGTCAGGGGCTTCACGCGCGATATCAACGGTCAGAAGCTGTTCATCGACCATGATATCAGTTCTATCCAGAACTATATCCCCGACGAGGTGCTTGACCAGTACCATATGATTGACGTCAATGTGTACCAGGAGCATATTTTCCATACCAAATGCAAACTGAAGGAATTCGATCTGAACAATTACCTGTTCGGCTACACCAAGGACACACTTAGTCCGCAGGAGCAACTGGAAATTACGGAGCGTTTGACGATCGAGATGGACGAAATATTTTATGGGAAAAATATTATTTGACCGGCCTGGGGCCGGTCTTATTTATTTTGAGGCAGTCCTATATCCCCAGGCTATCTTGTTTCTCTGTGAATCGTATATTTTCTCAGCCGAGGCGAATATTTACGCAATTCCAGACGCTCCGGATGAGTTTTTTTGTTTTTGGTGGTCGTATAGTTTCTGTCCCCGCATTCCGTGCAAGCCAAAGTGACAACTACGCGCATAACCTTCACCTCCTTCCTGGTTCGGTACAATTCTATAAAATCCGGTCATTTGCCCATGGCGGCCTCATAATCCTCATCACTGATCCAGGGGAGCGGGTTGTTGAAACCGGACCAATCCAGCTCCATCTCCTCCGCCGTAAGCAGGCAATCGTCGAGGTCCCGCTCCAGCCCGCTTCGATCCATATCGATGCCGATTAACACGACTTCGTTCAAACGGTCACCCCAGACGGAATCCCATTTCGCCAGTACCTCCGGTTCTGTCTCGAACACCGTTTTCCGTTCTTCCTCATTGAGAGCAGCCACCCACCTGCCGGCCGGACCGAATTGGATCGAGGGGCCGGCTTGGCTCAGGCTTGCCGCCAGATCATGCTTTACTGCAAGCCATACGGTTCCTTTGGCTCTCACGACTTCAACCGGCCAATTTTCCAGCACCTTGGCGAGCCTTTCCGGATGAAAAGGTTTCGATCTCCGGTACACGAAGGAACCTATGCCGTACTCCTCCGTCTCGGGCGTATGCTCTTCCCTCTGAAGCTCTTTGATCCAACCGGCGGACAGGCTGGCTTTTTCGAAATCAAATCGGCCCGTGTTCAATATCTCCTTCGGATCGACCACACCGTTGCTTGAAGTAATCAGCTTGGCCGTCGGCTGCAGTCTGCGAAGCACTCCCTTAAGCTCTTCGAGATCGTCCTGGCTCACCAGATCGCATTTATTCAGGATCAGCACATCACAGGTTTCGATCTGGTCGATCAGTAAATCGACCACGTCCCGGGTATCCTCTTCCCCTGTCGCCTGTCCCCGGTCGAGTAGCGTTTCGCCCGAGCTGAAATCATGCCAGAACCGATAGGCATCCACCACGGTCACCATGGTGTCCAGTCTGGCAAAGGCGGTCAAGTCGATTCCCGTATCAGGATCTTCATAAGTAAAGGTTTGGGCTATGGGAACCGGCTCGCTGATTCCGGTAGATTCAATCAAAATGTAATCAAACCGGCCTTCCGCCGCCAGCTTTTGGACCTCTCTCAGCAAATCGTCCCGGAGCGTACAGCAGATGCAGCCGTTGGACAGCTCCACCAGCTTCTCTTCCGTTCTGGATAGCTGGGCCCCGTTGCTCACAAGGCCGGCGTCGATATTAATTTCACTCATGTCGTTTACGATTACGGCTACTTTCATGCCGCCGCGCTGGTTCAGAACGTGGTTAAGCAGCGTGGTCTTGCCTGACCCCAGATAGCCGCAAAGCACGGTGACGGGTATTATTTTCGTATCCAATGTCACTAACTCACTTGCCCCTTCCAATTTAAGTGTCATTTCTTATTCGTAATTATTACGATTAATAACAATTACTATATCCCCCGCTAACCAAGTTGTCAACGGTTCACGAAAATTTTGCTTTTCTGTTCTGAACTCTTATTCAGCTAAATAGTAATGATTATGATTAAGAATCCCGTAAAGGAGATCCCGTCGATGAACAAACTCTTTCCGCTCCGCATCCTTCCCATTTTGGCGCTTGCCGCGTTCATTTTGGCTTGTATGACCGTCCTCTTGCCTCTCGCCGCAGGCTCCGTCGATTTAACCTACCTATATACGTTCCGGACAAGCTTTCTCGGCATATTGCTGGAGGCACTGCCGTTTGTCCTGCTAGGCTCGATATTGTCCTCGCTGGTGCATTTATACGTATCCGAACAATTGCTGAAAAAGTGGATCCCCAAAAATCCGGCCGCCGGAATTTTGACCGCCTGTATTCTCGGGCTCTTGTTCCCCGTTTGCGAGTGCGGCATGATTCCGCTGATCCGCAGACTCATCCAGAAAGGTATGCCCGTATATATTGCGACAGTTTTCATTCTATCGGGGCCGATTATCAATCCGGTCGTCTTCGGCGCGACCTACATGGCTTTCCGGCTGTATCCCGAGATGGTTTACGCCCGGATGGGACTGGCCTTTTTCGTAGCCGCCTCCATCGGGGTCATGATTTACGTCACCTGGAAAACAGACCCGCTTAAAACGGCTTCTGCATCCGGAGCAACCGCTCAAGACCATCACGCTCACCATTCCCATTCAAATCAAGGTAAAAAGAAGTGGACCTCCATCTTTGTCCACACGGCGGATGAATTTTTCGATATGGGCAAATATTTGTTGCTAGGCTGCATGCTTACCGCAGGAATACAATCCTTTGTGGCCAAAGAAAGCCTTGAATCCATCGGCAGCGGCCCTATCAGCGCCTATGTGTTCATGATGGGATTCGCATTTCTGCTGTCTCTTTGCTCCACTTCCGATGCTTTCGTCGCCCAAACGTTTCTCCATTCGTTTTCTTCCGGATCCCTGCTCGCTTTCCTCGTCTTCGGTCCGATGCTTGATTTCAAAAATACACTAATGCTGCTGTCCGTTTTCAAAACGAAATTCGTCATTTACTTGGCTTTTCTGATTTGT
Source organism: Paenibacillus sp. FSL R5-0407 (assembly GCF_038009185.1). Lineage (NCBI taxonomy): Bacteria > Bacillati > Bacillota > Bacilli > Caryophanales > Paenibacillaceae > Paenibacillus > Paenibacillus sp. FSL R5-0407. Next base: position 76,858 of record NZ_JBBPAX010000002.1, read on the forward strand.
ACGGTGGTCTTTACGGGGGCAGTTGCTGTAGATGCTTTCTTTTTAAGCCAATAGGAGGGAATTATGATGAATGAAGAACCGGTCTTCCGGAGCCATGAACTGATCCGCAGTCTCATCCTACTCGGCTTCGCCATATATATCGCTCGTCTGTCCGCTACAGGCTATCTTCAATATTACGTTGCACCGGAAATGTATCCTTGGCTACGGCTGAGCGTCATTCCGCTCGTCGCGCTATCCGTCAATCTTGCGTACCGGGCTATGTTCGGGACGAAGCACGGTGTGGATTGCCATTGCCAACACCCCGTCACCGGTTCCAAACTCAAACATGCGGCGATTTATGCCCTATTTATTCTTCCGATACTATTAGGAAGCCTACTTCCCGACCAGGCTCTCGGGGTTACGGCCGCAGCAAAAAAAGGCATGATTCTCGGATCGCCCGTACTGACCAGAGAACAGCTGGACGGCAAATTCAAAGCACCGGACAAGTACAATGTGGAATTTGCCGAACTGGCCAAGCTGCTATATGTGCAGGATCCAATCGAAGTTAAACCGGAAATATATTCAGAAATCGTAGGGTCTATACAATTGTTCAAAGAGGAGTTCAAGGGAAAGAGGATCAGGCTGAGCGGTTTTGTTTACCGCGATGAGGGCGTTTCACCGGATGATGAATTTGTCCTGGGACGTTTTCTCGTGCAATGCTGCACGGCGGATGCTTATCCCTTCGGCGTTCCGGTCCTTCTTCAGGCTAACCATCCCGCCGTCCGAAACGATGCATGGTTAGAAGTCGAGGGGAACTTGGTTACGGTAATTCGCGAAGATAGGGAAGTTATTGCGGTTGAAGCCGAGTTGGTGACCGAAATTCCACGACCGGATACTCCTTATATTTATCTCAACAGTAAAGCGGTGGAACAATGGATCCAAGAGGCAAGAGAGTCTTCTGGAGGTATTAAGCCGGGGGCTGGGGATGACTCGTAAAGACAAACTCCAAGCTTGGGCTTTCCCGCTTAACGGACATAAGCATCCACTTCATCTTCCTCATTCTCCTTGCTACCTTTATTTCCGGCAATTTCCACGTAGACCCGGTTCGGGACGCAGATAATGGTCTCATTCGGCCGGGATATGAATCCCATGGCCATGGAAATTTTTTTGGGACAATCCGCAAAAATCATCTGGATGCCCCCGTCAAACTTTTTAAGAATATTATGCCCGAACTCGGTTTTAATCTCGATTTGTTCGGTCGCTCCATTCAGGGGAACGGTTTTGTACAATTGACCGTCCACCGTGATGACCGCATTCAGGTCTGCCGGATTATATGTATGACTCTGTTCGTTAAAATAGCGGAGCCCCAGCCAGAGGATACCTACTGCGACAAGCACAGCGATGAGCCAGAGATCGCCCTTTTTCAACTTCAGCATGTATGTCAATCTTCCCTTCACGGATCAGGGCTCAACCCCGTTTAATTGTAATAATTACGAATATAGGACAATATTAAAAAATTTCTTATTCTTTTGTCAATGCGCAAAGATATGGTCGCAAGCTTAGCAGTATGATAAATCTCTTATCTCTTTGAAGCTCCATTATATATAATTTGGAAAATGCGATTTGAACAGGAGGTTCGCTATGAGTGTATTGATTGCTTATGCCGGAAAGTACGGCTGTACGGCAAAATGCGCGTCCATGCTGGAAAGCCGGTTGACGGGTCCGGTAAGTATCGTTAATTTGCATCATGACCCCCTTCCCGACCTCGCTGCTTTTGAAAAGATAATTATCGGAGGATCCATCTACTACGGACAATGGCAAAAGCCTTGCGTCCGGCTCTGCCAGGAACATCTGAAGACTCTCTTGCAAAAAAAGGTCGGGGTGTTCGTTTGCTGCGGGTCCCCCGAGCAAGCAGACCAGTTTATCGCCCGTGCCCTGCCGTCCGAATTGCGGGATTCCGCCCTGAAGATCTCGTGCTTCGGAGGAGAACTGAAACCGGACGATATGAACTGGTGGGACCGGTTCGTTACGTCCATGGTAGCGAGATCCGCCGCCAAAAAGAACGCTCCCCCCTCAACTATACTGCAGGAAGCTATTGTTGATTTTTCAACTGCCATGAATAAAGCATAAAATTAAAGGGCTGCCGCAATCTTAAGGGAACTTAAGAATACGGCAGCCCGTTTAATAAAGGTTTACTTTTGATTTTGGCTAATGATCAGATCCGTCAGGATGTCGATCTGTTTCTCCAGGTTCAGACCGTCAACCATCCAGAATTGCTTCATATCCAGCATATAAACGTGATTATTCTTAACCGAAGGGAGGTTCTTCCACACTGCCCCGTTCATGACTTCCTTGGCCCGTTCCGCCCCGCCGTCCGGTTCATATACGGTAACAAACATATGGTCGGCCGCATAATCTCCAAGCACCTCAAGCGAGATATCGCTGCCGGTTCCAGGGAACACTTCGGATTCGATCTTCGGCAACGGCTTCAGCCCGAACATTTTATACAAATTGAATCCGGCATCTCTTGTAGCCGGCCATACCCAGAAGTTTTTGGCCCAGATCGAATACGTACCGATTGTTTCGTCCGGTCCGATGACCTCTTGCAGCTTTTGCTTAGCTTCTTCCGCTTTCTTTTGATAACGTGCGATGAATTCTTCCGCTTCTTTTTCGCGGCCAAGCAAATCACCCATCGTTCTCACTTCGTCAATCGGATCGATGCCTTCCCATCCGGTGGTAGCCAGCGTTACTGTCGTCGTGATTTTTTTCAATTGCTCTGCGATATCAGCAGGTGTATAGGAAGGGATAATGATCAGGTCCGGATTCAGTTCCAATACCTTCTCGACGGAGATATCGCCTACATTGACTACACCCTCCAGTTCTTTTTCCAAGAGCACGGAATTCTCCAATGCCACCGAGCCTGCGCCGACCGGCTTAACGCCAAGTGCCGCCAAATCGCCCAGGTGAGTAATCGAAACGATCCGCTGCGGGTTCGTCGGAACTTCAATGTCCCCGTTCAGATCTTTGAACGTTTTCGTCTTCGCTGCATCTGTATTCGAGGCCTGGTTGCCTGAATTCTGATTGGTTTGATTTGCTGGTGCATTGTCTGTATTTCCGGCTTTATTCCCGCCATTCTGTCCCCCGCAAGCGGATAGGACGATGGACAGTAACAAGATCGCCGTCAAAGATAGAAAGCTGTGCTTCATGTAACGCATAGTTTGACCCTCCATTGTCACTGATAATGATTATCATTTTCTTTATGGTTTCATATTATATCAGGAGCGCCCCCCTTGTCTACAAAAAAAAGATGGATGCTTCGAGCATAGTCGAAGCAAATCCATCTTCTTTAAAGGATAATATTCGAAATCCGGCATTTCATAAAATCAGTTGCGCTTATGGGCGCTCCACCGTAATCCAGCCCTCTTCGTCAACGTTGACCGTTGCTCCAAGCGATTCCGCAATAAAACGCAGCGGCACATACATTGTTCCATCTTCATGAACAAACACGGCCTGCGGCAGCGTAACCGGCTGGCCATTCACGGTAGCCTTGTTAGAGCCTTTAGTCACGGCGATCTTCGCACCGGTAATATCGTCGGTAATGACGATTTGACTGGAGCCCGGCGTCCACTTCACATCGGCATCCAGTTGTTCCGACAAGTAGCGGAGCGGTACGAAGGAGGTGTTCTTTTTGGAGATGACCTCATAATAGTCGTTGTAAGGATCGAGCAAAATATACTTATACGAAATTTGCATTTCGTCCTTCAAGATTTTGTATATCACCGAATTTGTATCAAAATTGCGCAGAATTTGCCCAGGAGTCAAGTATGGGTCCATGGCGTCGATGACTCCGGCCGCGGTATTCACTTCGTCCGTTTTCACGGTTCCGCCGACGTTCCATATCTCGCTGTCCACATGGACTTTAACCGCTTGAATCGGCAAATCTTCCGACGCAGGAAGGGCGATATTCAGTTCCACCTTTTCCTTGCGGATATTCAGCTTGCTGTCAAAATAGAGATTCATCTTCAATACAGTATCTTTGCCCAGGATCGTCGCAAGTTCCGGCGTCTCCGCCATCAAATCCGCCATTTGCTGGTCGTAATCGGCTAACAGATTGTTCAGCTCTTCCTGAAGCGCTGCAGCCATTGCCGCTACAGTAACCGCTTTGGATTCGGGAAGAATGTCCGTTGCATAGGAATCGATGATATCCGTACCCATTCCCGAACTCATCAGCGGATAGAATACATCGTAAAAAGTTCCGATCAGGTCTTTGACTCCCTGTTCATCCTTGGCGACACTCGTCAGAAACGGTTTGATCAAACCGATCAGCTCATCCCCCCGCAATTCAACCTGCAGGTTGGTCAAATTCAAGGATTCCCCGTTTACGGTTTCACTGCCCTGCTTTACCGATACCTTGCTCGGATTCGGCAAATGCTTCAGAACAAACTCGCTCGCCTTCTTCGTTAATTGCTGGATTTGATCCTGATACTCCGTCATATCCGGCATGCCTGTGTCGGCGGGATCAAGCGATATGTATACCGGCTGCTTGGCTCCTTCAACCTGAATCGCCATTCCTTTATCGTCCATCGACAAATGGAAAGGCAGCTTGTTACCGTCGTACCCGACCGATCCCTTGATCGAAATATTGGAAGCATCCTGCATCTTGGCGCTATCCACATTCAGCGAGAAGGAATTGATCAGATCGATCGTCTTCTTATCTTCCGCAGAGAGCGTTCCTGTCGCCGGAACAAGCTCTACCGACAGAGTCTGCTTGGATTCACTTGATGTCGGCTGGATGCTTTGAACCAACGCCTTGTTGATATCAAAGCCCGCCACTGCCTGGCAGCCCGCGAGCGCAATCATCAGAAGCGTCAGCGGAAGCGCAAGCCATTTGAATTTTATTGTCTTCATCCCCATGAGTCCCCCTCTTCATCATATTATTCCATTATCATCCAACGGTTTCGGGTTTGTAAATAGAGAATTAGGCGGATTTATTTGCTTACATTACCATACCGCCTGAGGCGGCAAGTATGTTATAATGGCTGCGGGCGCAAGCCTGTGACAATTGAAAAAAAGATCCTTGCGGCTATCGCACGGAAGAGGTTCGCGAACTCCCTCTATAAAAAACTAATGGTGCCCCTGCCTGAGTAGCATGGGCTTGTTTTTTTGCGATGTAAGTTCAAGAACTCTCTTTCTTCCCAGAAGGCGTTTGCTCGCCTTCGGATCAATCCAAGAAGAATGAGAGGTTTTTTTATGCTTAAAAATGAAAAAGCGGTCGTTGTTTTCAGCGGCGGCCAGGACAGTACCACCTGCTTGTTTTGGGCGCTTGAGCAGTTCCGTGAAGTCGAAGCCGTCACCTTCGATTACGGTCAGCGCCATTCTCTGGAAATCGAATGCGCCAAAGGAATCGCGGATGAATTGGGGGTTAAATTGACCGTCCTGGACATGTCCCTCCTCGGTCAATTGACGCAAAATGCGCTCACCCGCAGCGACATCCCGATCACGCATGAGGAAGGGGAGCTTCCCAGCACCTTTGTGGAGGGCCGGAACCATCTATTCCTCAGCTTTGCTGCGGTACTGGCCAAAGGCGTCGGAGCACGCCACCTGGTAACCGGTGTATGCGAGACCGACTTCAGCGGATACCCGGACTGCCGGGACGCTTTCGTTAAATCGCTGAACGTGACCTTGAATCTGGCGATGGACTTTGATTTCGTCATTCATACGCCCCTGATGTGGATTGACAAAGCCCAAACCTGGCAACTGGCCGATGAGCTAGGCGCTTTCGATTTTGTCCGCGAACGTACGCTGACCTGCTATAACGGAATCATCGGGGACGGCTGCGGCGACTGTCCCGCCTGCAAGCTCAGAAGAGCCGGAATGGACAGCTATCTTCAGACTCGCGGTACCGGCGGCTCCGTCAAGGAGGAGTTCTAAATATGGAACGGACACCCGGAGAATTTCGAATCGTAGAACAGTTGCAGGTGCTTGGTCAGGACATCGCCAAAGAGCAGCTCCGTTATCATCGTCGGCGCGTGCTCGTCAGCAAGGAGTTTACCTTCGATGCGGCCCACCATCTGCACGCATATGACGGGAAATGCAAAAACCTGCACGGCCATACGTACAAAGTAGTCTTTGGTATCAGCGGAAAGCCCGACGAGGTGGGGATCACCGTCGACTTCGGCACGATCAAGCAAATTTGGAAGGAAGAAATCGAAGGCTATTTGGATCACCGCTATTTGAATGAAACGCTGCCTCCGATGAATACGACGGCCGAGAATATGGTCGTTTGGCTCTTTGAGAAGATGGAAGCCTCCATGGCATTGGAGTGCTACCGCTCTTCTCTCCCGGAGGCCCGTACGGAATTCGTACGCCTGTACGAGACACCGACAAGTTACGCGGAAGCTAGACGGGAGTGGATGAGGGATGAATGAAGAAATCAAACAACAGCACATTCCCGTGCTTGAAATATTCGGCCCGACTGTTCAGGGCGAAGGCATGGTTATCGGACAAAAGACGATGTTCGTCCGCACCGCAGGCTGTGATTATCGCTGCAGCTGGTGCGACTCCGCTTTCACCTGGGACGGCAGCGCCAAAGAGTTGATCTCCCGGATGACCCCTGCGGAGATTTGGAACGAACTGTACCGGATCGGAGGCGACCGGTTCTCGCACGTGACCTTGTCCGGCGGGAATCCTGCCCTCCTGCCTCAGTTGGAGGGACTTGTCTCTTTGCTCCGGAGCAAAGGCATCACGGTGGCCGTAGAGACGCAAGGCTCCCGGTGGCAGGACTGGCTGAGCGACATTCACCAGGTGACGATCTCCCCTAAGCCGCCCAGCTCGGGAATGAATACCGATTGGGCCATGCTGGACGAGATCGTCGCCAAGCTCGATGGACGACCTGCTCCCTTGGCGGTGAGCCTCAAGGTCGTCGTGTTCGACGATGCCGACCTTGCCTACGCCAAGCAGGTGCACGCCCGTTATCCGGGCGTTGCGATGTTCCTGCAGGTCGGCAACCCCGATGTGCGGCGTATGGACATCGGCCACCACGCCGCTGACTTGCTGCATCGTTACGAAGCACTCATAGACCGGGTTATGTCTATGAGCGATTTGAACGATGTACGTGTTCTTCCCCAGCTTCATGCCCTGGTATGGGGCAACAAGCGGGGAGTTTAAAAAAGGAGGATATAAGAATGTCAGGAAGACGACCCGAAGAAATGCAAAATGTTAGTCTGTTGGGTAATCAGGGAGTTCAATACCCGATGACTTATGCGCCCGAAATGTTGGAAAGCTTTGATAACAAGCATCCTTATCGGGATTACTTTGTAAAATTCAATTGTCCGGAATTCACCAGCCTTTGTCCGATTACCGGTCAACCCGATTTTGCCACCATTTACATCAGTTATATTCCGGATATCAAAATGGTGGAGAGCAAATCGCTCAAATTGTATTTGTTCAGTTTCCGTAATCACGGTGATTTTCACGAGGATTGCGTTAATATTATAATGAACGATCTGATTAAGCTGATGGATCCCAAATATATTGAGGTATGGGGAAAATTCACGCCGCGCGGCGGAATTTCCATCGATCCGTACTGCAACTACGGCCGTCCCGGATCAAAATATGAAGCTATGGCCGAACATCGCCTGCTGAATCATGATCTTTATCCCGAAAAGGTGGATAATCGTTAATTCATGTTTTGATCACGTTATCGTCCCTGACTTGGAGAGGAGAACGCTCATGAAACCTAAAGTGTTTATTGCCAGAAAAGTTCCTCCTGAAGTTGAAGCTTATCTTGAAGAACATTGCGATTGCAGCAAGTGGGATCAACCTAAGCCCATTCCCCGCGAACGCCTGCTTGAAAGCCTGGGAAATGCTGAGGGGCTCCTCACCTCAGGCGGCAAAATCGACGCAGAGCTGCTGGAACGTGCCCCTCTGTTACGCGCGGTCAGTACGATCAGTGTCGGCTATAACAATTTCGACATTGAAGCGATGAAGGCGCGGCGGATACTCGGTACGAATACGCCCGGGGTGCTGAATGAAACGGTAGCCGATTTGATTATGGCGCTCATGTTGTCCACGGCCCGCCGGATCGCGGAATTGGACAAGTATGTAAAGGATGGCCGCTGGAAGCGGGGCGATGACGAGATCTTCTTCGGATTGGACGTCCATCATAAAAAGCTCGGCATTATCGGGATGGGCGGCATCGGAGAGGCGGTCGCACGCCGGTGCAGACTCGGCTTCGGCATGGAGGTGCTTTATCATAACCGTCACCGCAAGCCGGAGGCCGAAGCAGAACTGCAAGCGGAATACCGCACTCTTCACCAACTGCTGAGTGAATCCGATTTCGTCGTGATAATGACGCCGTTGACGCCGGAAACCCGCGGACTCATCGGACAGCCGGAGTTTGATCTCATGAAACGTACGGCGGTGTTCATCAATGCATCGCGCGGTGCAACTGTGGATGAATCGGCTTTGATCCAGGCTTTGAAGAACAAACAAATTTACGGAGCCGGGCTGGATGTATTTGAGCGGGAGCCGATCGAGGCTGACCATCCGCTGCTAACCTTACCGAACGTCGTAACCCTGCCGCATATCGGCTCTTCCACGGAGCATACGCGCCGCGAGATGGCCATGGCCGCCGCCAAAAACCTGGTGTTGGCGCTGCAAGGGCATACCCCTCCGAATGTAGTAAAGGAACTGAGGTAGAGAAACAGAGAAACGAGCATCCCTAAATTCAAAAACTCCCCAAGCTCCATGAATCATGGGCTTGGGGAGTTTTTGGCATTCCGGTAAATTAATCTTCGAATCCCGTATGATACTTCCGTTCGCTGGAAGAGGCGTGCTTCGTCGCTTCCTTGTCCTTCTCCTCGCGGACTTCAAGATTCAAATCCTCGACCGGAATCGGATCGACGTTTTGCTCGCTTTCGAACATATCGAACAAGCTGGGCTGTTCCGTAGGATATTGCTCGGGATGATCCCGGGTGGGAATCTCCCCGGTCTTCGGGGTTTCTTTCGAGCGATCCGGGAAACCGGCATCGTTCCGTTCGTTATCCATGATTTTCACCTCGTCTACGGCTTTGTACTTCCTTTATACCTCAAAACCTTCCGGAATAAACACGGGAAGTGTTCGAGAGTTAAGACGAGAGTAATAGAATCAATCTACAACAGCATTGGAATAGCAGCGCTTAATCCTCTTCCAATAACGGAGAGAAAGCCACCTCGTTCAGGCGCCCCGCCTCGGTATCTTCCAACAGCCGGACCAGCCAGGCGAGCTCGGTTTTGGCATGTTCATATCGCCCGGCCATTAAATGCAGAACGCTCCGCGGCACTGTCCCCTTATGCTCGCAATACACCTGATAACAGTAATTCACGTGATGCTCGGCCTCCCGTACCCGGTCCCGGAGAATAGCGGCGATCTTCTCGCGGTCCCCTTTTCCGGCAAACACCAGGGCGATGTACATCGGATGAAAGGGAATATCCTCCTCCTTGAACCGGTCCAGCAGCAGCTTGTGAAAATAAGCCCTCCCCTTGTCCGTAATCCGGTAGACCGTTTTGTCCGGACGGGTGTCGCTTTGTATGGTTTCCACCGCTTCGATATACGACTGTTTCGCCAGTTGATCAACAGCATAATAGAGCGAACCGATTTTGAATCTGCCCTGGAAATCCAGAAAGCGGTCCTTCATCCGGCTCCGGATTTCATAAGGATGCATATCCTCTTCCATCAACAAACCGAGAATGCTTAGACGGATCGATAAAGCTTGCATATCAAACCGTCCTCAAACACGCTGTTTGGACACTTCGGACGCCTTCGCCTTAGCTACCATCCGGTCGTTTGGCATCGCGATTACGACGAGTACGGCCAGAACGGCCGGAATCAACGCCCACATGAAGGTATGACCGATGGAAGTAGCCATCGCATTCGTCAATTTATCCAAAATATCCGGCGGAATCAGCGCCCGCTTCTCGGGAGACAACGCTTCCCGGGTATCCCCAAAGGCTTGGCCTGCCTGGCCCATTTCCTGAAAGGCCTCCGCCATATTGTTCGCCATCAGATTCCTCTGTACAATGCCGAAGATCGTAATCCCCAGCGTCATGCCAAGCGATCTGAGAAAAGAGTTGGTCGAGGTTGCCGCACCCCGTTTGCGCATATCGAACGGATGTACCGCAGCCATGCCAAGCACGGAAAAGGAGAATCCGACGCCAAATCCGGTCAAAATGCTATAGAGCGTCAGAAGCATCCGCGACGAATCGCCGCTCAGCGTACTGAGCGCAAAAATGCCCGATACGAAAAAGACGACGGAGATGGACATAACGCCCTTGTAAGACAGTTTTGAAGTCAACATCCCGCCCATCATACTGCCTACGACGGAGCCGATCATCATCGGCATCAGAATGAGGCCCGAGTTAGTAGCACTTCCCCCGAATACGCCTTGCACATAAATCGGAATATAAACCGTAGCCACGATAAAGACACTGCCATAGAACAACGCCAACAGGCTGCTTGTCGCATAAAGCCGGTTCCGGAACATATCAAACGAAATGATCGGCTCCTTCGCTCTTGTTTCCGCAACCAGGAAAACTACGAACAACAGCGCAAACCCGGCAAACAGGCCCAGAATGACCGCCGAATCCCAGGCGTATTTCTCTCCGCCGAGTTCCAGCGCGAACATCAAGCAGACGACAGCACCAACCAGCGTAAACGCACCGCTCCAGTCGATCTGCTGTTTGGCATGCGTAAGCGATTCTTTATAGAACATAATGATCAGCACCAGCGATACGAGACCGATCGGTACATTAATGTAAAATACCCAATTCCAGCCGAGCGAGTCGGTAATATAAGCGCCGAGCAGCGGACCGAATATGCTGGAGGTGCCGAAGACGGCCCCCATCAGCCCTGTCATTTTCCCCCGTTTCTCCACGGGAAAAATATCATAAATAATCGTGAACGCAATCGGCATCAGCGCCCCGCCGCCGATCCCCTGGATCGCCCGGTAAATGCTGAGCTGCACAATGCTTCCCGCCATCCCGCACAGGATTGATCCGATCAGAAACATAATGATTCCGAACAGGAAAAACCGCTTTCGTCCGTACATATCGGACAGCTTGCCGAAGATCGGCGTACCTGCCATGACAGCCACCATATAGGCGGAGGTAACCCAAACGAATTGCTCCATTCCTCCAAGCTCGGAAACGATCGTTCCCATGGCCGTCGTTACAATCGTATTATCCATGGCCGACATCAGGATGCCTAACATGAGGCCGATCAGAATAAATTTGGTGTAGTCCTTTTTCTCAGCAGCCATTCTTGGCCCCCCTTGTACCTATTCAAATTTGAATACCTATTTTATTTTAGTGAATATTGATAAAAAGTAAACATTTTTTGAAAAATCAATTCCGATTTATTGTAATTGCAATCAGCTGCCGTTCAACATTGTCCCTTTGAGGCAACTTTTTTTTCTTTCCGGGAAGGTGTAGCCTATAATATATAGGAACAGAGTAAGAAAGGAAGTATTCGACATGAATGAACATTGGTCAGGATTAGAACAAAGCATGCGGCAGCAAGGGATTCAAACGCTGCTCATTACCGATCCCAAGCATGTATATTATTTGACGGGGTTTTTGAGCAATCCGCATGAACGGTTTCTGGGGATTCTCTTCCAACCCGGCAATGAACCGATTTTGGTGGCCCCCGCTCTTGACGAAGAGGCGGCGCGCGCAGCGACCGGAAATATGGAGATCATCACCCACCTGGATACGGATAACCCTTATCTTTTGTTAAAAAATAAGCTTCACGCTCCGGTCGGAACTGTCGGACTGGAAAAAGAAAACCTCACGGTAGCCCGCTTCGAACAGCTTCAAGAGTCGCTGGGCTTCACTACATATCACGACGTGGGGCCTTGGCTCCGTGATATGCGCGTCCGAAAAACGGCCGGGGAGATCGGCAAAATACGCCATGCGGTCCGGCTCATCGAGGAAGTGCTTCAGGAATCGCTCAAGCAGGTAAAAGAAGGCGTATCCGAGAACGAACTCGTAGCCGAAGTGGAATACCAGATCCGCAAGCTGGGTGCGGACGGTCCATCCTTTGATTCCATGGTGCTGTCCGGCGAAAAAACGGCGCTGCCCCACGGAGTTCCAGGAGAACGCAAACTTCGCCGCGGCGATATGCTCATGTTTGATATCGGCGTATATGCCTCAGGATATGCGTCCGATATAACGCGAACTTTCGCGTTCGGCGAGCTGACTGAGGAGCAGATCCGAATCTATGAGACCGTGCTTGCCGCGAACGAAGCAGCGATTGCGGCTATCCGTCCCGGCGTCACTTATGCGTCCATCGATAAAGCTGCCAGAGATGTCATCGAGAATGCCGGGTATGGCCAATATTTCATTCATCGGCTGGGCCACGGACTTGGCATTGATGTGCATGAATTCCCTTCGGTTCACGGGCAAAACGAATACCTGCTCAGCGAGGGCAATGTATTTACGGTGGAGCCCGGAATTTACGTTCCTGGCGTAGGCGGGGTGCGTATCGAGGACGATTGTCTCGTAACGGATACCGGCGTGGAAGTATTGACGAGCTTCCCCAAACAGCTGACGTATCTGTAATCTATAGGCCTATAAAAGAAAACAAACCTCCGGCTATATTGAATAGCCTGGAGGTTTGTTGTTTTATTGCGGAGCTGTTGACGGCTCGTCTTCTTCGTGGCGGAAATTCCGGGCGATATACAGGAATGGAGTCCCCGCCGCCGTCAGGACGAATTTGAACACATACGTCGTCAGCAGAATTTCAAACCAGACTTGGAGACTGTACTCTCCAATGAAAGCGATCGAGCAGAAAATCACGGTATCCACGAACGAACTTACCATCGTGCTGCCGTTGTTTCTGATCCACAACTGGTTCCTTTTCGGATAAAACTTCCGAATCCAGGCGTACAGTCGTACGTCAAGGAACTGGCTGACGAAATAAGCGGTAAGGCTGCCTAGGGCAAGCCGCGGCATCAGGCCAAAGATCGTCTCGAGCGAACCTTGGGCGATATCGGTCTCCTGAGGCTGGAAGGCAAGGACCATCTGCATCAGAATCGTGGTCATGATCAGCGTAAAAAATCCGAACCAGACCGCTTTTTTCGCTTCCTGTCGCCCGAATTTCTCGTTGAGCAGATCACTGGTCAGATACAGGCTGACATACATCGTGTTGCCGAGCGTCATGACGATGCCGAACATCTCCACCGTCTTAACGACTTGAATGTTGGCTACGACCGTAGCCACGCCGATCCAGGCATAAAGACCCTTTTTTCCGAACAGCTTGTAACAAAGCAGAAAAAAAGAAAAGTTGACAAGCATATAAAATATGCCCCATCCGATGTTGAACAAACAGAATTCCTCCTAGTTTTGATTACGCGGGATGGTTACGAACCGCGGCCGTGAATTAGCACAGCAAGTCCCAAGATACCATATCTCCGCTCAAGATTCTACCCCTAACATTCCGCTCAATTTTGAAAATGAAAAATAATGAAAAACATCATTTTCAAAAGCCGACTTTTTCTATAGAATAACAATAATGAACACCGGTCAAATAAGACCTGAGGCGCACCATACTGTATAGAGAGAACTAAACAGAAAATTAGGATACGGGGAGGATTTCCATGTTTAAGACGAAACATTCCATTAACCGCAAATTCATGTTCACGTTTGCTGTCGTCATCATTTTGTCATCGGTATTGTTCAGTACCAGCTTCTTAGTTGTTTCCATGGGAATCATCAACAAGAACGTTCTACCTCAGTTCGACAAGGTGCTTCAGACCAGTTCAAAAGACATATTCAAAAATCTGGACACAACCCAGGCTCTCCAGTTGCTGAAGGGTAAAGAAAATTCCCGCTTTGTCGTGGAATCCTACCTTTCGGACAAAGTGGAAGAATATCAGTTACATACCGCTTACATTCTTGATTTGCAGAAGGATAAAGCGACGGTCATCGGCGTAAACGAAAACTCCAAGATGAAGATCGGCGATTCACTGGCCATCCAGGAAGCCATGCTTGCCGCCGAATCCAAAGGGAACGCCAGAATCAGCGAATTGTATTCCGACCAGTTCGGCTCCCATAAAACCGCCTACATAGCTCTTCCCGGCAGTACGGCCCTTCTGGCCGTCGGTATGGATGCAACATTTATCGAGGAAAAAAGAACCGAAATCTACTGGATTTGCTTCGGGATCTCAATCTTCGTTATCGCCGTCGGTATGATCGTCGCCTACCTCAACAGCCGGAGAATCACCAACCCGATCAAGAAGCTCGCCGCTGTTACGGAAAAGATGGCGCAAGGCGATTTTCGCGAACAGATCGACATCGTCGCCAAAGACGAAGTGGGACATCTGGCAGACAGTTTCCGGACGATGACCGCTCAGCTCAAAGAGATGATCGGGAAAGTGCTGGAGACCTCCCAATCCGTCGTCAACGGATCGGATCAACTGCTTCATTCGACCGCGACGTACAAAGAACTTACTGAAAAATCCGGAGCGGCTACACTTGAAATTAAAGAAGGCAGCTACACTATCGCTTCCACCGCAGCCGAGAACGCCCGGGCCATGGAAGAAATCTCGCAAGGCGTACAGCATATTGCCACCTCTTCCGCGGAAGTCTCGGAAAAGATCGGCCAGGCCTCGAAAGAAGCCGGCTCAGGCAATGAGCTTGCCAAGACCGCCGTCGAGCAGATGAAACAGGTGGAGCAAGCGGCCATTCAATCCCGGGATTCCATTGCCGTACTGAACGAACGGTCGGAATCCATCGCCAGCGTAGTGAGCGTCATTATGGAAATAACCAAGCAAATCAACATTTTGGCTTTGAATGCCGCGATTGAAGCGGCTCGCGCGGGCGAGCACGGCAAGGGCTTCGCCGTCGTGGCCGAGGAGGTCCGCAAATTAGCCGAACAATCCCGAAACGCCACGGATCAAATCGGAGAATACCTGCTCAGCATCCGGGAAGAGGCGGTAAATTCGGTAAATGCCATGGATCATGTCAGCGAAGAGATCAAATCGGGCAGAGAGCGGGTCAACCAGGCCAGCTTAGCTTTCGGGCAGTTGACGGATTTGATTTACAACATCAACATGACCATCCAATCGGTCTCCGCTTCCACCCAGGAAGTGTCCGCCGGAACCGAGGAGGTCACCGCTTCAGTGGAAGAGGCCGCGAATATTACGGCAAAATCGCTGCAAAGCATCGAAGAAATCGCTAATTATTCCGGACAGCAAATCTCCGAAACGGAAATCCATTCCAAGACGGTACAGGCGCTGTTTGATCAGGCTTTGACTTTGAAGGCGTCCGTCGAAAAGTTCAAAATGTAACAAGTGCAAAAAGACGTATCCCTGTTATTTAGGGGATACGTCTTTTTTGATTCTAGCCTAATTACGAATCAATTCGTAAATCCGCTCCATATCCAAATGCCGGCTAACGTGGTCGGCCAGCCGGTCAAAAGCGGCTACTTTACGCGACTCCGCTGAAATCTCCGAGGTCAGCGGGGACAGCCTTTTATCCTTGCGGACGGAATTCAGCCATGTCCGTCTCCATAAATCATTTTGGAACAAGCCGTGTAAATACGTTCCGAAAACCCGACCGTCCGGCGTAGCGCAGCCTTCATTCCGCCCCGTCCCGTCTTCCTCCCGGATTCGGAAAACGGGCACGGTCTCCTTCTCATGGACGCCGCATGTTACTGTCCTTCCGGAGTGAATTTCATATCCGCTGATAGAAATGTCTCCGGTCGGACGCCCCGCAAAGTCTTCATCATTCATGAAGGCTGTTCCGGTTACACGAACGGTCGTCTTACCAGGGATAAAGGTCGTCGCGACCGGCAGCCAGCCAAGCCCTTCCGCATGGCGAGGTACGGACGATTCTACAGCAGCCGGATCATGAAGCTCCGCGCCCAGCATTTGATAACCCCCGCATATACCGACAAGCCTGGTATGCGGCCGCGTTGCCATCATTTCCGCAATCCCTTCGTCGAGTCCTTGCTCCCGCAAATATTCCAGATCCCCGATCGTATCTTTGGAACCGGGAAGAATGATGACATCCGGCTCTCCCAATTGAGATAATTTCTGCACATACCGGAGGGAAACATCGGGCTCGGCGGCCAAAATATCAAAATCGGTGAAATTCGATAACCGGGGATGGCGAATTACAGCGATGTCCAGGTCCTTGCCCGGTATAGGCCGGGTCGGATACGAATCCAGAACCACCGAATCCTCGGCTTCGACATCCAGGTCCGGCATAAACGGCAACACGCCAAGCACCGGTATGCCTGTCCGATGTTCCAGCCATTCCAGCCCCGGTTGCAGCAGGGACAAATCGCCCCGGAATTTGTTGATCACGAATCCCTTCACCCGGGCCCGTTCTTCCGGCTCCAATAGCTCCAGGGTCCCTACAAGAAACGCGAACACGCCGCCGCGGTCGATATCCCCTACGAGGATGACGGGAGCATCCGCCCATCCGGCGAGATTCATATTGACGATATCCCGGTGCTTCAAATTGATTTCAGCCGGACTGCCGGCGCCTTCCATCACCACGATATCGAATTGCCGGCGCAGGCGTCCCAGTGCCTCCATCACCAACGGCTTGGCAAGCGGCAAGAAATTCTCCCGGTACCCCGCCGCGCTGAGATCGCGATAAGGCTTACCATGAACGACGACCTGCGAATGCATCTCGCCCGTTGGCTTTAGCAAGATCGGGTTCATATCCGTCGTTGCCGGAATGCCGCAGGCGTCCGCCTGTATGCCTTGGGCCCTACCGATCTCCTTGCCGTCCGGGGTTACGTACGAGTTCAAGGCCATATTCTGCGATTTGAACGGGGCCGTGGAATGCCCGTCTCGCGTAAAAATGCGGCATAGCGCCGTGACAATCACGCTTTTGCCCACATCCGACGCTGTACCTTGCACCATCAGAACTGCGCCTTGCGGACTGGTTACCGCCTTCTCCGCTCTCAATTCGTCACCTGCCTCGGCATCCGCAATTACTTCGGCCGATTCCGCCGTCATTTTGATTTCGGCCCTTGTCCCCGCATCGTCCCACACTCGCTCACTCATCCCATCGCCTCCCTTCCAGTAAAAAGATATCTCTCGCGCTCATCTAAAACATGCCCGTTATGTGTTTAACTCTAACGGACATGACGGACGCTTAGCGCCCTAAATTTATCATTTTAATAATCTAAAGGACACAGCGGCCGTTATTTTGCGAATTTCTACCCTAAACTACCTGTTCATCCCTAAATAACAGCTCTGATGTCCGTTAGCTGTTGAAAGCAGCGTTTTTATAAGAGTTAAGGTCTCTTATGTCCGTTAGCAGAAAAAAATGACCGCAACAAGCAGCAGCAAAGCTTCCAGGCCTTCATTCAGAGCTCCGTATATATCTCCTGTAAGTCCGCCCAGCCTTGCGCTGATTTTACTCGCGGCCAAGGAGCCCGCAGCCAATGTCACTAAAGGGGCGGCGGCAAAATACCCCCCGATCAGCAACCAGAAACCCATTCCGCCGGGAGCACTGCCGGATATAACTCCTGAAATTAGCCCGTTTGCAGTTCCGGCTATTCCGAGACCGGCGCCGGTCAGCAGCAGGGCCAACAAGGTAGCGATGGCCATGTCCTTTGTGCCGAGCCCGCGAAACCGTCCGGCCAATCCTTCCCCGGCCCGCGCGGTCGGAAAGCGGTGCATGGCCCAGGCCATAAACCACCGGCTCCAGACGGGTGCCGTCAGCATCGCTGCGGCCAATGCAAATCGGCCGGAGTCCAGGAGCGATGAAATCAGCGTTACTTTGAACAGAAGCAGTAGCACGCAGGCCAACACCCCCATCGCGCCGACCCGGCTGTCCTTCATGATCTCCAGCATCCGCTCGCGAGAGCGGTAGCTAAGGAGAGCATCCGCTGAATCCATCCAGCCGTCGAGGTGCAGGCCGCCAGTCAGCCACACCCATATGATCAGCGCCGCTGCCGCTGCAGGCAGGGACGGAATCGCCCAGCCGGCAAGTCCTCCCGCCAATGCTACGGCAAGGCCGATCGCTGCACCGACCAGCGGGTAATACTTGGCGCTGCGCCTTAAAAGTTCCGGCGAGAAGTCCAGCTCGGCCTTCACCGGAAACCGGGATAAAAATTGAAAAGCGGCCAAAATCGGCCGTCCTTTTTGACTCATAATTTATACTCCCTGCTTTTGAGCTCTATGGCGATACCTGCGGTAACCAGAAACACCTGATCGGAGATTTCGGCCATCTTCCGGTTCAAAATTCCGGCCCAATCACGGTATTTACGTCCAAGCGGATATTCCGGCACGATCCCGCTTCCAACTTCATTCGTTACCATCACTAAATGGCCGCTATAACTCTCCACGGCTGAAACAAGACGGTCCATTTCCTTTTGCACCGCATGATCGCTGGCCATTCCATCTCCGTTCGTATCACCGTCTTCCGGCATAAGCATCACGTTTGACAGCCACAACGTCAGACAGTCGATCAATACCACCGGGGCTAATGCTTCCCCGGTTTGAGCCGTGGCAGGGATAATCCCCCTTTGACCAGACGTTCCTTCCAGCAAGTCAGCTACATGGAGCGGCTCCTCTAACGTGGACCATTGGAACCCGCTCTCCTCACGCTGCAGCCGGTGATGTGCAATACGCTGTCTCATCTCCGAATCGAAGGCTTGGGCGGTTGCGACGTATAACCCGGAATCGCCATGCTTCATGCACCATTTTTCAGCAAATGCACTCTTTCCGCTGCGGGCTCCGCCGGTAACCGTGACGATCATATCTGCGACTCCCCGGAAGACCCCGCCTGATCATTTCCCGATGAAATTCCCGCGCTTTCAAACGTCGCCATCTCCGTCATAATCCGGCAAGCCGCATCCACCAGATGCAAAGCGAGTACGCCTCCCGTCCCTTCGCCGAGCCGCATGTCCAGATGAAGCATCGGCTCCAGGCCGAGCGCCTTCAGCAGATGAACATGTCCCTGCTCCTGCGATACATGGGATGCGACCATGTAATTCACCGATTCTGGAGCTAATCGCTCGGCAGCCAACGCCGCTGCGCCGGAAATAAACCCGTCCAAAATGACCGGGCAACGATTTGCGGCAGCGCCCAAAATAACACCCGTCAATCCTGCGATTTCCAGGCCGCCTACTTTGGCAAGCGTATCTATCGCATCCGACGGGTCGGGACGATTGCATTCCAATGCACGTTCAACGACCAGAACTTTATGGCGCATCCGTTCTTCGTTGATTCCGGTTCCCCGGCCGACCGTTTCCAGGGAGGAGACCCCGGTAAACGCGCTCATAAGCGCGGCGCTGGCCGTCGTATTTCCGATGCCCATCTCACCCGTTACAAAGCATCTTATCCCTCTCGATACGGCATCTTCCACGATATCCACCCCGGCCATTATAGCGGCCTCGGCTTCTTCGCGGGTCATAGCCGGGCCGGATACCATATTAGCCGTGCCGAAGCGAACCTTCCGCGAGATGAGATCCGGATGTTCCAGCTCCGCATTGACGCCCACGTCGACGCACATGACTTCCGCCCCCGCTTGGCGGGCAAGAACATTTACTGCCGCGCCTCCGGAAAGAAAGTTGAGCACCATCTGCGGTGTCACCTCAGCTGGAAATGCGCTGATCCCTTCCTCGCATACGCCGTGATCGGCAGCCATGACAACCACGCCGCGTCCCGGGAATTTCGGCTGCATCTCGCCTGTAATCCCCGCCAGCTTGACCGCCAAAGCCTCAAGCTTGCCAAGACTTCCCGGCGGTTTGGTCAAACTGTCCAAATGTGCTGCCGCGGCTGCCGAAGCCGCAGGATCCAACGCTCGCACCGATCCGGCTATATCCTTAATAGAGCGACTCATCCAATAACCCCTCTCTTCTTCTCGCCTATGATTCTTTTATACCATTCTACCATTCCTGCCCGGCAGGAAATACAAAAAAGCCCTGACAATTAATCGCCCGCTTCGGACTCAGCCGTTCTTGGCATCCTTTTGCAGCAGCAATTGCGGAACCCCTGTATCAGGATGGGCAACAATATGGGATTTGACATCAAATACGGATTCCATCGTATCGGAATTCAATATTTCCGAGGGAGCGCCTATGGCCACTAATGAACCCGCATTCAGGACCAGCAGGCGATCGCAGTAAAGGGAGGCGAGATTCAAATCATGCATGACAGAGATGACCGTTAATCCTTCTTCACGCTGCCACCCCGCGACAAGCTCCATAAATTGCTGTTGATAGCGAATATCCAAATACGTCGTCGGTTCATCCAGCAGAACTACCTCCGGCTGCTGCGCCATTACCTTTCCCAGCGCGGCCCGCTGCCTCTGTCCGCCGCTCAGGCTGCTGAGCTGACGATCCGCCAAGTCCCCGAGCTCCAACCTGTCCATTATGCTCTGCATCAGCTTCTCCGCATGTCCGTCCTTCTCTCTGCCCCGCCAGTCCAGAAACGGAAACCGCCCCATTTCGATCACTTCGCGCACGGTAAAAGAAACCGGAGGAAGCCCATCCTGCTGCAATACGGCCAGCTTCCGGGACAACGCCTTTCTGTTATAGGATGCTATGGGTTGACCGGATAATGAGATCCCTCCATGATCCGGGGCTTCGATGCCGGAAATCAGGCTCAGCAGCGTGCTTTTGCCGCTTCCGTTCGGACCGATAACCCCCCAGAACTCGCCGGGCTCAACCTTCCAGCTGATCTCTTTCAGCGCATGGAGACGGCCATACGATTTAGCGGCGTTTTGGACCTCGATCATCGCATTTCCCTCTCTCTCGCTTTTTTCTTCCTATATAACAAATAAGCAAAAAACGGCGCGCCGATAAAGGCCGTAATTACGCCGAGCGGTATTTCCGTTGGCGCAAGCAGCGAACGGGCCGCGAGGTCGCTCCACATCATGAAGATCCCGCCTCCAAGCGCGGACAACGGGATGATGAGACGATAATCGGGTCCGGTAACCAGCCGGATCATATGAGGAACGACTAGCCCGACAAAGCCGATAACTCCGGAAACGGAAACAGCCGCTGCCGTCATCAACGTGGCCACGAGCAGAACGGCCAGTTTCGTCGATTCCACGTTCAGTCCGGAATGTGCCGCTTGACGTTCACCTAAAGCCAGCAGGTTCAATGAACGCGAGCGGCTCCAGAGATAAAGTCCGCCAAGTATTAAATATGGAAGCAGGATGGCCGTATACGACCATCCTCGAAGACTCAGGCTTCCCATTGTCCAATACAATATTTCGTTGACCGTCCTTTTCGACATGGCCGTAAGAAAAGAAACGACCGCCCCGAGAAAGGATTGCATCACTACTCCCGACAAAATCAGGCTTTCGATCGGTATTTTTCCATTCTCTCTCGCCAGCCACATCACGATCCACAGCGTTGCCGCCCCCGTCAGGAAAGCGACTACCGGCAGCGTGAATATCCCCAGCAAAGAAAACTGCCAACCGAAAAAGATCAATACGGCCGCGCCTACCGCGGAACCCGAGGATACGCCCAACGTGAACGGATCGGCAAGCGGGTTGCGGAGCACCCCTTGAAATGCGGAGCCCGCGACGGCAAGCGAAGCTCCCACCAACAGGCCGAGCAGTACGCGCGGCAGGCGAACCTGCATCACGATTTGCTCCGAAGCCACGCTCCAGTCAGGCTGAATCCACCGCCCGAGACCGGGCAACTGATGGAGCAGGATACGAGCGATTTCCCCGGCAGGCAAGTGAACGGAACCGAACCCGATGCAGATCAGCAGTGAGAATATAAGCAATCCTAGGCCGATAAATCCGTAACCTGCCAGCCTGGTCCTCATGGCTGAATCAGGTCCGGATAGATCGCTTTAGCCACTTCAATCAAACCTTGGGTTACCCGTGGTCCCGGCCGGCTGAGCAAATTGTCGTCCATTGCCACAATGCGATCTTCCTTCACGGCCGTGATCTGATCCCATCCCCCGCGGCCTTTGATAATCTCGGCTAACGTCCGGTTGTTCTCATCTACGACGCTTTTCGCATATAAAATAACGTCCGGATTTGCCTTAATAATATTCTCTTCGTTAATTTCGCTCCAGCCGGTAATGTCGGATGCCACATTTTCCCCGCCTGCAACCTGAATCATCTCATCCATAAACTCTCCCTTGCCTACCGTCCAGCCTGGAGAAAATTCGATATATACCTTTTTCTTTTGATCAGCCGGCAAAGATTTCACGGCCTCGGTCACTTTATCCAATTCGGCCTGCATTTGTGCGGTTACTTCGTTTGCCTCTTTTTGATGATCGGTGATCTCGCCGATCGTCCGGATATTCTCCATCACGCCGTCAATCGTCTTCGGATTGGAGCGGTATACTTTCATCCCCAGGTCGCTAAGGCTCTTGACCGTATCTTCACCGATCAGGTTCCCGGCAAGCACAAGGTCAGGCTGAGCCGCAACTACAGCTTCCACATTCACCTGGAACCCGCCCATTCTTGGCTTGTCCTTTACAGCTTCCGGATAATCGTCATTATCGGAAACTCCGACCACCTGCTCATCCAGACCAAGCGCGAACAGCCCTTCTGTCTCCGATGGCGCCAACGATACGATCCGCTGCGGTGCGGATTCAAACGTAAATTCCGTTCCGAAAGCATCCTTTACCGTAAGCGGATAAGAAGTCTGCTGCCCTTCCTGCTCCGGCGCGGAAGTTTCGTTATTTTGACTCTGTTCCGTTTGTGACGTATTGCCGCTATTATCCGCCGCGTTATTCTTTCCGTTTGTACCGCAGCCGGCCGTAACTAGCAACAACAGCGCCAGCAGCCAAATCCCCCAAATCTTAGTCCATTTCTTCATTTTGTCCCTCTCCTTCGGGTTTCTTTATTAAGAAACGCCTTAACCCTAGCGAAGCCCTATTATTTAAGAAAAAAACCCATCCTGAGCGGATGGGTTACGTCTACAAAGTCATATCGGAGGCCTTGGCTTAATGGCTTGACTGCCCTAGCGGAAAAGCAGGCTCCGTGTTCTAAGCAGAACGTTATCCTTTCCTCGAAGGACCGTCTAATCTCCCGTTGGCAGGTCTCCTGACTATCAGGTTGCGACGAAGTCCGCCTTCCCATCATACTATGGCGTATGGCAGTGGCATCGATGAGCTTCGTCCCTGTACACAGTGGCGGGACCGTGCCGGATTTACACCGGCTTCCCTTTTAACCCGAAGCTTGCGGTTAAGCTTGCTCCAGGACCTACGGGCACTTCTATTCGCTTGAATCAAGGCTTTCTTTCTCTATAGGATTATAGGGGAAAAGACTCAAACTTACAATACTCCCGGGCAAGCTTCATGATCGAATCCCCTGTTTCTCGAGACTCACCCAGGAACTCTTATTCTATTGACAAATCGGCTCCAAGTACGCCGATCACGATATCGTCCTTCACAATAGGAACAGATAAGGTGATGCATCGCCGTTTCGTTATAGCCGAGACATAGCTCTCCGAAATGACCGTCTCCCCGCTCTTTGCACTGCGGAACCATTCACGCCCCTTGGCATTCAGCAATCCCGCCTCCGGAATCGAAATCACAAATGAACCGTCCACCCGGTTTGTCCATGCCGCCTCCAGCCCGGATTCCCGGGACAAGAGCAGCTCCAGAGCGGTCCGGTGATCCGCCTCCAACATCCCGGTGAGCGGCTCGGTTTGCGCAATCTCCTGAAGTTTGCGGGCGTAAGTCAAACCCAGAGCCCGGACCGCCTCCCGTTGTTCTGCCGACTCCTCACCACCGGATGAACCGATCCGGACCGCGTCAAGCGAGGTGATCAGTTCGGCTTGTGCCCGGTGCAAACCACCGGCTACGGTTTGCAGCTTGCCGATATGTATTCTTTGGGATTCCATGCGAGACAACGCACCTTCCACATGGGAAATGCTGCGGCTAAGCGCGGCATGGACATCATTCATCATACTGTCCATATTCCGCGTCATCTCAGTCTGTTCCTTGCTGCGCTTTCCTGTCTCGGCTACGTGATCGTTGATCGCAGCCACTTCATCGGATATAAACAGGATGTCTCTCCCCATGATTTTCAATAACTCAATGCCGTCTAAAGCCGACTTCTTTCCCTCATGCAGCGTTTCCTTGACCCTGTCAACCTCATCCACGATTTGCCGGAACAAGGGAGCGGAGCTGCCGATAGCCTTGCCGCTCTGCTCAGCGAGTTGCCTCATCCGCATGGCCACCACATCGAAACCTTTGCCCTGCTCCCCCAGCCTGGCCGCCTCAATAGAGGCGTTCAGCGCCAGCAACGACACCTCGCCGGATATTCCCTCAAGCTCCCGGTACAGGGCCCCGAGCTTTCGTGTATTGCTCTCAAGATCATTCATAGGGCCGGCAATGGATTGCTGGGATTCCGCCAGCGAGCGGATCGTACCGTCTGCAGCTACGAGCGCCTCCGACATCCTTGAAGCTTCCGACAGCGTCCTTTCGCTGCGGTAACGCAGCTGTTCCGCAGCCTCTTGAATCCGGAATGCGGAAGAAGCTACCTCCTCCATCGCGGCCAGGCTCTCCTGCACTTGTTCCAAAGACCGTTCGCTGCTGGCTTTCAGCTTCATATCCTCAACGGAAGATATATCGGATAAATGCTGGAGCTCCCCGATACTCTCACTCACCTCACCGACGGCAGCTTGCAACCGGTCCGCCGCTACTCGCGATTCGTTCACCATCGCCCCCCATTGGCTTGCCGTCTGCGCTTCTTCGTGCGATCCCTGCGGAGCTGCCGGAGGAATAGAACCGGAAGGGGGTTGTCCTTTCCTCCAGGATATCGGAAGATTCAGGGACAGCATTACAAAACAAAGAACGGCAATCAGGGCCGTCAAAGGAATGTACCAGGAAGAATCCTGCAGCAAAGCCGCCACGAATAATACGATAGCTGCTATAAAGCCAAGCAGACGTACATTTTTTTCGAATACACCAAAATATCTCATTGTCCTCGCCACCTCATGTCAGATTATCTAACATTATAAAGCGGGATTCTGAACTTAAAAAGAGAATTTTATAGAAAAATTAAAAATAATCATAAATTCCCTATGAAAACATCAAATATTTGACACCTCATGTGATATTTATCCGGGTTTTTGACTGGGATTCGGTTATCCCTGACATACCCATATCTTTCGAATGAATGAACCTTTGGCTGCACGGCCGTAGTCCATAATTCTAAATCCGCATGCCAGAATATCCTCCTCTATCTCCTCCGTTGAGATGATTACAGCACGGTCGCTGAATCCCCGCAGGCCGACCAGCATAGATTGTTTGACTTCTTGCGGCAGCACAGAGCACAGATTGTAGGGCATGTCCAGAATCGCCGCATCGTAATGATCGCTCACGTCCCTCATGTCTCCGACGGTAACAAGACTCGAGACATCGTATCCGAAATACGCCAAATTCTCCCGGGCTCCCTTAACGGCCAGCGGATTCAAATCCCGGCCCCGGATGTCTATTCCCATAGATAGTGCTTCGATAAGGACATTGCCCATCCCGCAGCAGGGATCGATCGCCCTAATCCCTGCCGGGTCAGGAACTGCGATGTTGACAAGGGATCGGGCCAGCGCGGCGGAAAGCCCGGTAGAATAATTTTGCGGCTTATGCTTATGCCCCTGCCAGGCCGGATCCGCCATGCGGCAAACTCCAAGCAGCCAGCCCTCTTCAAAAGAAAGCAAACCAAACGTAAAATCCGGAGTGCGCATTTCTGCGGTCCCCCGGATACCAGCTCCTACTTGCCGCTCCAACTGCCGTTGCTCCTTATAACTCCGTTTCAACCCGTGCTTGATATACAGCACTTTAAACGTATGTCCATCAAGCTGAATTCCCCCCGCTTGGGCAACAATATCCTCAAGTTCCACCCCTGTGAACAATACGTCTATCCGCATGGAAATAAATGGACTCCGTTCCGGCACAATCGCCACATTACTGTCTATATAGGGGTATACTCCCGGCGTTTGTCCGAATAGGGCACGGAATTCCATATTACACAATTCGCGATCGTTTTCATGACAAGCAAACGGATAAATATATCGATCAGAATGTAAATTCGTCAAAACCTTTGGTTGTTGAGATGACTCGGATGCACTTTCCATGTTTCCTCCCGAAATATAAGACCTTGCTCTTATTGTATCAAAATCGCAATCGGGAAGCTCAAATATGAACCCTATCTCCGAACCGGGGTAGAGCCGACGACTCCATACCTCCACAATACTTTGCGTCCGAACCAGCCAAACAGCCGGTCCGTGACAAAGCCCATTAATCCGAGGCTGATGAGGCCGACAAAAATCCAGTCCGTGCGGAAAAACAACCGCGAGTTCCAGATCAAATAGCCGACGCCTTCATTGGAAGCGATCATTTCCGCCCCGACGATGGCCATATACGATGTCCCCATGGCGAGCCGGACTCCGGTGAACATATAGGGCGCCGTCGCCGGGATGATGACATGCAGGATGATCTGCCATTCCGATGCCCCCATGCTGCGGGCCGCCCGGACTTTATCCTCTTCTACGGACAGCACCCCTGTCAGCGTGTTCATCATCACGATAAATAGTGTGGCATACAGGATCAGGGCGATTTTTGACTGCTCCCCGATGCCGAACCAGACAAGAAACAGCGTAATGAATGCGATGGGAGGAATAAACCGGATGAAATTGAGCAACGGCTCGGCAAAATGACGGATGACATCCACCTTGCCGATGAGGACGCCCAGCGGAATCGCAATCAGGCTGCCGAGCGCCCAGCCGCTAAACACTCTGTAAAAGCTAATACCGATATATTTCGGGAGCGAGCCGTCCTTGAACAGTTCAACCCCGCCTTTAACGGTCTCTACCGGGCCGGGAATTACTTCAGGGCCGTAAAGCAACGCCCCGGTTTGCCAGGCCGCCAAAACAAAAATCCAAAGCAGGAGCAGGCCAGCCCATTTCTTTTTTAACCAAGTCATCACTCTTCCCCCCCTATTCGTCAAAGTGCGCCTGAATCCGTGAATGATACTCGTAAAACTCCGCCGCCGAAACTTCCCTTGGATAAGTGAGCGGAATATCGTAAATATGCGATATTTTGGATGAAGGGCCCGGGGACATGATGCCAATCCGTCCTCCGAGCAGGATAGCCTCTTGGATATCGTGCGTTACGAACACGATGGTTTTGTCCGTTTGCCGCCAAATGCGAACCAGCTCTTTCTGCATCGTTCTGCGGGTCATCGCATCCAATGCGCCGAACGGCTCATCCATAAGCAGGATTTCCGGATCGTTGGCTAGGACACGGGCAAGCTGCACCCGCTGCTTCATCCCGCCGGATAGTTCCCTCGGCAGTTTATCTCCATGTCCTGTCAGCCCTACCAGGTCGATATACTGCTCGGAGACGACCCTTCTGTCCCGCTTCGGAACCTTCTTCATCTTTAGCCCGAACTCGACGTTCTGCCTGACGGTAAGCCAGGGGAACAGCGAGGAATCGGCCTGCTGGAACACGACCGCCCGGTCGCGACCCGGCTTATCGATATCGGACCCACCAACACGCAGATTTCCGCTTGTTTTTGAAATGAAGCCTGCGATCATGTTCAACAGTGTGGATTTTCCGCAGCCGCTCGGCCCAAGGAGAACAAAAAACTCGCCGCCCTTGATCACCAGGTCCACATCTTTGATGATGTAGTGAATATCCCCGTTTCCACTACCGGACCCGGGATGATCATGATAGCTTTTGTTCAAACCTTCGATTGTGATCGTATGTTTCTTTGAAGCCACAGGTTTAACAGACGCCAAGGACATCCCGATCCCTCCTTAAGGTGCCGCCGTCACGCGGTCAGGAAAAACAGTCCGCAGCGGATCCAGCTTGATTTTATCTCTCAATTCGAAGTCCTGCTGTATGATCCCGTTCTCCACCATGTATTGCTTTTGGCGGGACAGGCTGTCGAGCGCGGAATCCGTGAATTCGACGTTCCAATTAATGACGGATAAATCCTTCAGCGTCGCTTCTTTCGGTTGTTTGACTTCCTTGTATAAAATATCCGCAACCTTCTCCGGGTTCTCCTTCACAAACCGGGACGATTCATCCAGCGCATCCAGAAAATTCGCCACGACGTCCGGCTTGTCGGCAATCAGCGATTCCGGGGCGATAATCTGGCTGCCGATCCGCACCTTCGTTTGCGACATATCGGTCAGTTGATGCGCTTCTTCCAAAGCTTCAAACTTATCCACCATGGCTGCACCGGTAACCCAAACGGCATCGACTTCGCCCTTTTTCAGTGCAATGTATGCTTCATCAAATCCTCCTTGGCCGATGAACTTGACATTCTCGGGTTCGAGCCCGTATTCGGACAAGTATTCATCCCATAAATAAGAAATGAAGGTCCCCCGCAAAAAGCTCAGGTTCTTTCCGGCCAAATCCTCCGGACGTTCTATTTCGTTCCGCACGTACAGCTTCCACTGTTTCGCGCTCAGATCGGTAGAGTTTCCCGTCGACGCGATGATCGCGTACTCTCCTTTGCTGACGGCGTTCAAAATCGGGAAGTCGGCTCCCCAAGCGATATCCGCCTGCTTGATAAACAATGAATTAATTCCTTCCGCCGGCGTGGCAAACGTAACAAGTTTCGCTTCGATTCCGTGCTTCTCAAAAATCCCTTGATTCGCTGCAACCCGCAGCACGGGATTTGAGGAAATATCGGCGATATTCAGCTTCACCTTCTCCGCTTTTTCACTTGCGGTTTCGGTTGTCCCCGCGCTCTCTCCATTTTCGGCCGCACGGGCTTTGGATGACGTGGAATCCGGCGACGAACCGCAGCCGGTCAAGGCAATGATAAATAATAAAGATAGCGAAACAAGCATAGTCACCGATCGAGTCCTATTTTTCTTATGGTTCTGGTTCAGCATGGTCCTTTCCCCTCCTTTAATTATTCTTCTTTGTTCTGAGGCCGCTCGTCGATGCGGGCGACACACAGAGCTCCATCCTCGTAAGAGATCGTGCCGTCCACAACAGCAACGGATTCGGCACCCGTCCCAGCGGCACCCGGAACCCGGAAGCTAGCCACGTCCAACGGTTCAATCGCCTGTTCGACCGGACGCGAAAGCTGAGGCACCCACTCGTAAGGCACGCGATAAGCGCGATACACCATATTGGAGTTCCGTTTATTTTTGTAAGGTGAAATATATTCCCAAACCAGCTCATGCTCCCGGGTCACTTCGAAAATCCGTCCGTCCGCCCCTTCCGTAATCAGCGTGTTCCCGTTTGGCAGCCGCTGGGCGGAACTGATATAAGGACTATAGAAACGATAAGAGTCCAGCGGGGCAATAAATCCGGCCTCGGTCGGAGTATACTGCCACACGATTTCGAGAGTGACCGGATCGATCTCCAAAATGCGGGAATGGTCCCGAACCGCGTTCTTTTGGCCGATTGGAGAAGCCGGATTCGGAGCGCCGTACCCGGCCCAGCCGCCGTTGTCAAACAGGAGCAGATTGCCTTCGCCCGGCAATCCCCGGGGAATCAAGTGAGCATGATGCTGCCCGATAATCCAGCCCAGATGCTTAAATTCGGGAGCCGAATAATCCGGGCCTAACCGCCAGACGATCGCTCCGGTCTTTTTGTCAACGATAGCTATAATGTTGCTCTCTCTGGCGTCCCAGATAATATTGTCGGGATGGAACCGCTCGTCTCCCGCATCATAGAACCGGTTCGGTCCGAGCACCGAGATGGAATTGATATGCATCCAGTCTCCCGATTCATCGCCGAAGAACCGGGTGTTCGGATCGCGGAACAACACGTTTTTAGCCTGCTCGTCAAAGCCGAGTTCGTCGAAATGCTCATGGCAGTTCCATTCCCAGACAATGTTTCCTTCCCAGTCCACTTCAATAATCGAATCGTCCAACAGCAACTTATCTGAGATTTTCGGGTTGTGCACATTTTTATGAACCAGAATTAGCGTGTTTCCCCCACCAACTTCCGGGTCGGCGCCGGGAACATAATACCCTACGGGATTGCCACTTCGCTGGTAATCGTGATGGGCTCTCGCCATCCACTGCGGTTCATGCCCGGGATCCTCGATCCATTCATGGCGATTGAAACGCCATACGATGTTGCCGTCCCAATCGACCTGAACCAGGTCGGCCTCGTCCTGAAAACCGTGCTTGGGGTCCCGTTCAGCCGTGCTCCCGAGCACGTAGCCTCCCGGAAACACCTTGTTGGGGAATCCGCGCAGGCCCTTCCACAGATGAACCTCCTTTCCGCTCATGTCGATCAGCAGCGCTCCCGTGTCCGCCGCCTGATAGATCGTGTAACCGCTCCATGCTTTCTCCGGTTTGTATACCGTTGCTCCCGTAGGATATATTGTCGGATGTCCCATTTATACCGCCCCTTTAGTAAGATAGATATTTCCCCTGCCGTTTCTCTTCTCCGGCCGTTTGTTCATCGATATCTTCAGGCCGAACACCGGTGGAATGAACCGATGGTTGCCGTAAATTGCTCTCCGCAAGGGAGTTCAACGTATCTGAAAAATGTTCCAGCCGGTCGATCAATCCTTTGAACAGATCATGGACTTGCCCCAGCTCCTCCACCGATAATTCCTCAAACAAAATCGCAATGCACCGGGTGCCGATGTTTCGATTGCGGCTCACGAATTCCCTGCCCTGCGTAGTAATATCAAGCCATACCGACCTGCGGTCGCTGTCCCGCCGGATTCTCAGGGCGAACCCTTTTCTCTCCAACTTGTCGCAAAGTCCGGTCACGGCACCCGAGGTGAAGTCCAGCTCTTCAGCCAAATCCCCAAGACGCTGGGGGCCTTCCCGGATCATTTTTTGCAATACCAGCAAACCGGGCAGCGAGATCCCCTCGACTTCAACTTTGTCCCGTTCCTTCACGAATCGTCTGACCATTCTCCGGAACAGCCAATCCGCTTCCTCCATCAACTCCAACTCGGCGTTGCATCTGCTAATGACGGCCCCATCCCCTTTTGTAAAATTCATGCTCCTCCAATCGAACCCGAAAGTATTCCCTGTTTGAGTTCCGGGTTCGGAACCAACATTTTCACTCGTACATCCGCATTCCCGGCATGCGCAAAAGGCCCCCGAAAGCAATCCCGTGAGGGATTCTTTCAGGAGCCTTTGGTGATCCAATCGGCTGCCCGGTATTCTCTTAGCACTAAGAAAATGATTGATAAAAGATTTTATATCACGAATATTAAACCCATTATTCACACCTGTCAAGTATGAATTATATTTAAATTAAAAATGCCCACTTAAAAGTGGACACTTCACTTAATTTCAAACCTTTAATTTCAGCACTTCCCCCGTCGAGATCTTGTATTTGGCGTCCCAGAAATCGGTTCCCGGCTTCAGGATTGTACCCAGCATGGAAATAACGCCCCCATGGGTTACGATCAGACAGGGGTCATCCGCCAGCCTTTTAGCTCGGTGCTTGCGATAATCTACTGCCACCTCACCGGCAAATTCCCGAATCCGACCTTCAAATTCCGGCCACGATTCACCGCCCGGTGGCACGACGGTTTGGGGGCTGTCAATCCAGTTGCGGTAATGCGGGTTGTGCTTAAGCTGCTCATACGTCCGGCCTTCCCATTCTCCGAAATTCATCTCTCTGAGCCGCGCGTCATAATGGGTAGCAGCTTTTAAATCCGGGCGCAAATATTCCAATGTGCTCCTGCAGCGCCTGAGATCACTGCAATATACGGCGGAGAAGGAGATCCCCGCCAGCAACGCCTGCAAAGAGGACAGTCCCGAAGTGTCCCCGGGCAGCAGGTCCGGATCACTATTTCCCTGATATTTATGCGCTAAGTTCCACTCTGTCTTGCCGTGACGAACCAGCCATAACTCCATCACGCTTCCTCCTTCAAATCCAGGCTGGACCGCCGGTCACCCAAATCCATACCCCGGTTGCCAGCAGGATGAACAATCCGGATACGAAGAACATCAGCCTGGACGCTCTTGAAATATCATCGGGCTCCAGTTCCCGCGTTTTGTCGCCCATGTAACTCCGGAACGATTTGACACCATGATAGGAGTTCTCCCCGCCAAGCCGGATGCCGAGCGCTCCGGCCACCGCCGCTTCCGGATAGCCGCTGTTCGGGCTTGGATGCGAGCGGGCGTCCCGCCGCACGGACCGCCATGCGCCGGCGGCGTCAAATCTCAAGCACCAGGAAGCGAAGATGAGCATTAGCGCGGTCAATCGGGCGGGAATGAGGTTTGCGATATCGTCCAGGCGGGCGGATGCCCAACCGAGATGTATGTATTTGTCATTCTTGTAACCGACCATCGAATCAAGGGTATTTACCGCCCGGTAAGCCATCGCCAGCGGAGCTCCGCCCAGCAGGGCGAAGAACAGCGGCGACACGACCGCGTCGACGATGTTTTCGGCCACGGTTTCTACCGCGCCGCGAGCCACTTCGGGCGAATCAAGCTGCTCGGTATCGCGGCCGACGATCATGCCTAGCGATCGACGGGCAGCAGGCAGGTCGCCATTGCGCAGATGGCCGCACACCTCCATCCCGGCGTCCCGCAGCCCCTTGGCCGCGATCGTCGTCCAGATGAGCGCGGCTTCGGCCGCAGCGGCGAGCCACGGGTTGATCCCGGCCAGCAGGCGCAGCACGGCCCAGGTCAATGCAAAGCTGCCGCCCGCTATAACGAGCGGCAACAGCCCCCCCGCCGCCTTGTAGGCGCGGGGAGGAAACAGGCGGCGAATCGCCGCCTCGACCCGCCGGATCGCCTTCCCCATCCCGATAACGGGATGAGGAAGCCAGCGCGGGTCGCCAAGCAGCCGGTCCAGCGCATACGCGACCGGCAGCACCCACCACGCCGCCGTCAAGCGCGCGCCTCCGCCGCTACGCGCAGCGACTCGCTCACGGCGGCATAGACCAGGCGGCCCACCGTGCCGCCAAGGTCCGTTGCGGTGCCGGCGTAGCTGTGCAGCAGCGGCCAATCCGGCCGCTGGCTTACGCCGAGCACGACCGCATCGGTCGTGGTGCCGGTGGCCGGAAGGCCCGTCTCGGCGTCGCGCACGCCGAGATCGCTAAGCGCGGCGGCCTTCGCCTCGGTTGCCGTGATGATGGCGTTCACCATCGCTCCCGGCGTCATTCGGCCGTCGACCGCCAGCATCAAATTGATCGTTCCCGGCGTCCAGGAAGCCGGGAACGTCGTCCGCTTCACGCCCGCACGAGCCGCATTGGATACCCCGGCCGTGGCGCAGCAGAACACGGCGTAATCGTCGCACCGTTCCTCCGCAACGGAGGCGTGTCGCAATTGGACCGCGGTAAGCAGGCCTGCCGTATCCATTGAAGGATACCCCCAAGCTCTTAGACTATCGGCAATATCTCTTTCCGGATCATCGCACCGGTAAAAACGATCCACATAGATGTTGACGATCCGTCTCAGCGGCGTCATGCCGCCGCCATAGACAGAGCTTCCCAATCCATCCATTACCGCTGGAGCTTCCAGCAAAATATGGCGGTCTCCCCGGGTCAGCTTCAAGCCCGGCCACACGGCCGATTCATAGCTCCCGCTTTCGCCGGTTTTCAAAAAAGGCGTAGCCATCTCTATTTTCCTCCCTCTCCATTCAGCACTTGCTTCAAAGCATCTAGCAGCTTAATGCAAGCATCCCGGTCTTTCACGGCAATCCGGATATCCCGCTCCCCGAGCCCTGGATACATGGCGCAGCTACGCACCAATATCCCCTTAGCTCCTAATGCCGCCTGCATCCCCGCAGCCGTCCAGTCCCCGGGCAAACGCACAAGCAGGAAATTGGCCTCGCCGGGCCAAGTCCGGCACCCCATTCCGTCCAGTTCCTTCCGCAGCATCGCCCGCTGCCGGGCAATCTGCGAAATCGTCTCCTCCTCATACTCTTGTCCAGCGGCAAGACAAGCTTCTCCCGCAATCAGGGCCAGCGAATTAACGCTCCAGGTCACCTGCTTTCCCCGCATCGCTGCCGCCGTCTCCGGATGAGCAACGGCATAACCGAGACGCAGTCCCGGAATTGCATAAAACTTCGTCATCGACCGGATCAGAATCAAGCGCGGATAGCGTCCGATCTCCTTAAGCAGCGACTTTCTTTCCGATCCCGGAATAAAATCAATAAACGCTTCGTCGACCACGATATATGTACGGCAACGCTCCCCCGCCTCGGCGAATCGCCGCAGCTCATCCAGGCTGTACTGGACGCCGTTCGGATTGTTTGGCTGTCCGATAAATACGAGGTCACTTTCACTGATCAGCTCTTCCACTTCTTCAGGCGATGCTTTAAAATCCAGTTCTTCTCTTCCGTATGCCGACAGAACCTGCGCTCCGAATTGTTCCGATAATGTCTTATATTCCGAGAAACACGGTTCAACAACCCCAACCTTCTCCGGCTTTAGAGCCAGCAGAGCGAGCGCCATGTTTTCAGCCGCCCCGTTCCCGGTAACCAGACCGGCTTCCTCCGTATCGAGCGTGTCCGCTAAGCGCGAAACGAATGCCCTGTGGCCCGGGTCCGGGTAACTCGTTATTGTCGGCAGCGCTTCGCGTAACCGGTCGAACAACCCCGGCGGAGGTCCCAGCGGATTGATATTGGCGCTGAAGTCGATAAATTGATCCGCAGGTATCCCGTATCTGGCGGAAGCCGTCCGTAAATCCCCGCCGTGCCCGTAAACTTCCAGTATCATAAACTCTCCTCTTTCCTACCCAAATGAACACAACTTTTAGCGGTAGTTTAAAAAGTCATCTTTTGATCACGAAGCATTTCAAGTCGTTGAATCGACATCGAATCTTGCGTTCACCCTTGAAGTCCGGTACTCATGTAGGTTTTGCCTACACTCCGTTCCTCCTTCTTCGGGTTCTCGCAACCTTCTCGGTGCTGAAAAGCCGACTTTTTGAACACACACTTTTAGCGGTAGTTTAAAAAGTCATCTTTTGATCACGAAGCATTTCAAGTCGTTAAATCAACATCGAATCTTCCGTTCACCCTCGAAGTCCGGTACTCATGTAGGTTTTGCCTACACTCCGTTCCTCCTTCTTCGGGTTCTCGCAACCTTCTCGGTGCTGAAAAGCCGACTTTTTGAACACACACTTTTTGCGGTAGTTTAAAAAGTCATCTTTTGATCACGAAGCATTTCAAGTCGTTGAATCGACATCGAATCTTCCGTTCACCCTCGAACTCCGGTACTCATGTAGGTTTTGCCTACACTCCGTTCCTCCTTCTTCGGGTTCTCGCAACCTTCTCGGTGCTGAAAAGCCGACTTTTTGAACACACACTTTTAGGTGAAGTCTATCACACCCTGACGTGAAATCAAGACGGAATAAGCAGATGATCACAGGACCGTCTTTCATTTCGCGGATTATTTGGTTTACAATAGGATATAGAAAATCGTTACCAATCCATAGCAAATGGGGGACCAGAGATCCATGCTGTTTATCGACAATCAGGGAATTACCGATGCGTCACTCAATCTGGCCATCGAAGAATACGCGCTCAGACATCTTCCACTGGAGGACGACAGCTACTTGCTGTTCTATATTAACGCTCCGTCCATCATTATCGGGAAACATCAGAACACGATCGAAGAAATCAACGCCGAATACGTAAAAGAAAACGGCATTCAAGTCGTTCGCCGCCTGTCCGGCGGAGGTGCGGTATATCATGACCTCGGCAATCTCAATTTCAGCTTTATTACCAAGGATGACGGTCAATCGTTTCATAATTTCCGCAAGTTCACCGAACCGGTAGTCGAGGCTCTTCGCTCTTTCGGCGTCAATGCCGAAATGACCGGCCGTAACGACCTTCAGGTAGGGGAACAAAAAATATCGGGCAACGCCCAATTTGCGACGCGCGGCCGGATGTTCAGCCACGGCACCTTGATGTTCAACTTGAACTTGGAAGATGTACAGGCCTCGCTGCATGCGAATCCCGAGAAATTCAAGTCCAAGAGCACGAAATCCGTACGCAGCCGCGTCGCGAACATTATCGACTTCCTGGACCGCAAAATGACGATCGAGGAGTTCCGTTCCGAGCTGCTCCGCCACATTTTCGGCATGGATCCGAAGGATGTGCCGCAATATAAGCTGACGGAAACAGACTGGGCCAAAATCCGCGAAATTTCGGAACAGCGCTATAAGAACTGGGATTGGAATTACGGATTATCTCCGGAAAGCAATGTGAAGCACGCTAAGAAATTCCCGGTCGGTATCATCGATTTACGGATGGATATCAAGGACGGCCATATTCAGGGCATCAAGATCTACGGCGACTTCTTCGGCGTCGGCGATGTGACCGACATTGAAGACAAGCTCAAAGGCGTGCGTTATGAAGAGAACGATGTCCGCGCAGCGTTATCCGGAATCGATGTTAAGCATTATTTCGGCAATCTGGAAATGGACGATTTTATCGGACTCGTCTTCCTTGAAGATTAACGTATCAATAGACATGTAAACAACAAAAACCCGAAGCTGGAAGCACTATTCCTTTCCGCTCCGGGTTTTTTGCTTGCTTTTCCATCAGTTTCGGTCCAGCTTCCGGTCTGGTTAATTACCTTTCACCTTTAAATGAGCTTTTCCGAACGAGATGATTTGATGATGGATGAATCCGCCCAGCACCGCTATCCAGGCAACGAAAGCAATCACGACCATAACACGCGGGATCGCAACTAGAAACGGAAGCTTTAACGCCTGCGAGAGCTGGTACGTGCTCGTTGTATACATAGCCAGCGGGAACGCCATGCCCCAAAATTGCGGATCGTAAGTAAGCGGGTAACGGTGCACGACATGCCGCCAAATCATCAAAATAAAGAGCAGCGGAATCCACCACGTCCCCGTAATCCAAAAGAATATCGTAAAGCCTTTCAGGAACGGCGTGATTTCCACCAGGAGCGGCATATTCTGAACATGAAGAATCAGCGTTGATCCGGCCAAGGTAGCAATCGCAACCGCCCCCATATTAATCCAGTAAGGCGGGGTTAAAGCGGCATATTTCAGCTCTATGAACGTAAAACGGTAAAAGATCAGCGTTATGATACTCAAATACAGCATACATCCCAATAGAAACATGCAAAGCGTAAAGAACAGGACCATTTCGCGGCCGCTGCCGATCTGCGGAGACAACAGGGTTCCCAGGACGGATACCGACTGCGTTCCCACCGCGGCGATCAACCAGGCTCCGTTAATGCCTTCTCCCAAATCGGGTTTCTTCTCTCTGACCGTCACAGCGGTAAAAAAAGTATACATCACGATCAGCCATAACACGATTCCCAAAATCCACAAAACAGCAGGAACAGCATAAGAATGCGCCACTACGATAAATTGACTTCCTAATACGCAGGTTCCGGCGACGCAAGTGAAAAATCCCGGTCCCATGGAATGACTCGTCAGATCGCTTTTCACCCGGGGGCCATATTTCAGAATGCGGATAAGATTCAGGATCCATAACATGACATACACCATCACATTAAAATACAGCAAAAGCCGCGGGAGGATCGGAATCCCCAACAAATACATCGCAATGGACAACGCTCCCGTCGCCATTACCATCGAGAAATAACCCGGAAAAAGCTTCGCAATCTTCTCCTGCAATATGCTGTACATCCGCCCACCGCCTCCAAAGCGATAAATTCCCTCCAAATTCAGAAATCAATATAGCATAATTTAAACATTTAAATTGTGATTATACCGACATCGTTTTTGACACCGAACGCCCCTTTTCATTCTATCTCCTCTTTTATCTCTATCAAACCTGAAGCACGAGTCATAGAATGCATTATTCCAGGAAAGAGAGGTGAGCAGATCAATATGAATCGCCGAATCGCGAGGCTGCGCCGTCAAGCTAGGCGATGGATTGGAAGGCGTGTGGATGTCGATCGGTTTGTAGGGTCAGATATCGAAGGCGTACTGCTAAGTGTTTTTGAGAATTATATCGTTCTCCGCGTAAGGAGAAGAGGCGAATGGGTTCGCGTCAGAGTAAATTTCACCAACATTGAAGACATCGACTTGGATTAAAGGTATCCCCCCTCCCTTGGTAAAATAGGACAAGGCCCCAGGAATGAAGCATCCTGGGGCCTTACGTATTTAGCTTCCCTGGTACAGTTCTTTGATGATGACGTCGATCGGAAGCGCATCGATGGCCATATCCATAATCGTATGCCGTTCATTCACAAGTCTTATGAACTCCTTGAGCGGTAGCTTATCCGTATCCAGCTCCAGCTCGGTCTCCGTCTCCAATTCGCGGCTCAACACCCTGACCCCATGGATGTCGTCCCATAACGCCGCGCTTTCGGTCGTAATGCGAACGGTCTTCTTCGCGCCGAGGAACCCGCGCAGGGCCGAAATCGAGTCATCAAATACAATCTCCCCGTGATTGACTACGATTACCCGCCGCGCCAACTGTTCAACATCTTCAAGATCATGCGTGGTCAAAATAAAGGTGACCCCTTGCGAGTTCATTTCCTGGATAAACGCGCGAATCTTCTCCTTGGCGATGACATCCAGTCCGATCGTCGGTTCATCCAGAAACACGACCGACGGGCGATGCAGCATCGCCATGATGAATTCGCATTTCATCCGTTCGCCCAGGGACAGTTGGCGAGTCGGCTTCCGGATAATTTCCGATACGTCCAGCAGTTCGACCAGATGGTCCAGCGTTTCACGAAAGGCCGCTTCCTCCAAACCGTATATTTCCTTGTTCATATAGAACGCATCAATCGGAGGAATATCCCATAGGAGCTGCGATTTTTGCCCGAACACGGCACCTATGCTGCGTACATATTTTTTGCGCTGTTTCCATGGGGTAAAGCCAAGGATTTGCACCTCGCCTGAGGTGGGGTGCAACACGCCGGTAAGCATCTTCAGCGTAGTCGATTTTCCCGCTCCGTTCGGACCGAGGAAGCCTACAATATCACCTTCAGCTACCTCGAACGTTAGCCCCTTGACCGCTTCCACCGTAATAGCTTTGCGTTTGAATACGCTCTTTAGCGTCTCCCGGAAAGAAGCGCCCCGCTGATACGTCATGTAATTTTTTCGCAATTCCCGAACTTGAATGATCAAGGCTTAACCCCCCGCACTAGTATAGTTTCGCAGCATGTAATGCCAGAAGGCCAGCCCCGCCCCCAGAAACAGGAAGCACACCCCGCCTGCAACCCAGGAGCCGGCC
Organism: Paenibacillus sp. FSL R5-0407; assembly: GCF_038009185.1. Classification (NCBI taxonomy): domain Bacteria; kingdom Bacillati; phylum Bacillota; class Bacilli; order Caryophanales; family Paenibacillaceae; genus Paenibacillus; species Paenibacillus sp. FSL R5-0407. Next base: position 115,902 of record NZ_JBBPAX010000002.1, read on the forward strand.
ACCGGCCTTCCCAACAAAGCTGCGGCCGGAAGAAATCCGATCATCGTTATCGGAATGACGTAAGTCAGCCCATTTTGAAAAATTTTGGAGAAAATACTCCCCGGGTACATCCCGAACAAGGATACCGAGTCGAAAATTTCATAAACCCGGCTGCTCCCGACCCATTTGAACAGCATTCCCGACAGGAACAGCGAGAACGCAAACAGCACAATCATCGAACATAGGAACAAGACCCCGAATTGCAGCCATTCCCCCGCACCCGGCATCATCATCCCCGACAGCGCCCAGCCGGTCAATAACCCGCCGCTGATCAGCCTGCCGAAGTCATCGATATCAAAGGAGCTAACCATCGTGATAAACAGGACGGACCTTGGCTTCAACAGAAAAATATCGTACGAGCCCTCCCGTACATGATACAAAGTCGTCGACACGATTCCGAAGAAGAAAGGAAACGCTACGCCCTTCGCCAAGGTGAATATCCCCTGAATCAATATCGCTTCCCGCAGCGTCCAGCCCGGAAAGGAAGCCCCCGAGCTATAAAGCAGCAGCGTAACTAGCGGAAACATGAGATCCCCGATCAGCATCATCAGGATGCTGATGAAGAAATCGGCCCGGTAGGCCATCCGTTCGGCCAGCTTGGTCTTCATAATTGCCGCATAGCACTTCAAAACCGATTTCATACGCCCACCCCCGTAAACTTACGGTTGCCAAGACGAATCAGCAGCGCCGTGATTCCCCACATTAACAGCACGGCTAATGCCTGGAGTCCGACAATTTGCGGAATGGACATCGTAAATCCGGCCAGCTCGTATTCCCCGATAAATACCCTTGCAGGCACGTACTGCATAAACTGAAACGGCAGGAAGAACAGCACCCGCTGAATAAGCTCCGGAAAAAAGGTCAGCGGGACAAGCACTCCTGCCGAAATATTGCGCAGCAAATGGAACATGCTGCGCACCCCGTCGGCATTTGTGAGCCAGAAGGCGGTTAAACCGATGCAGTAATTCACCAAAAATGTCATCAGGAAGCCGAGAATTACCGAGATTACAGCCCAAATCGGCCGGGAAGGAAGCAAGTCGATCCGGAAGACCCATAGATAGATCAGAAAAACAGGCAAAAATTCCATCCAGAAGCCTAGCGAACGATGGCCTATTTTTTGACATAGTGCAAAAAACACATGAGAAACCGGGCGCAGTACAAAGGTTACGTACTTGCCCGTCCGAATCAGCATCTGTAAATTCCAATCGGCGAAATCGAAGGTAAGATAGTTAATGCAAGACATGATTCCGTAATAAGCAAGCATTTGTGTCAGGGTGAATCCGTTCAAAGTCTCCCTGGAAGAAAAGACGGCGCTCCAGATAAAGTACTGCACCAGAAAATAAATGGGCCCGATGAGGATGGAGACCGCCATATGGGAGCGGAAGGCCGCCCACTCTTTATAAGTGGCCCAGCCTACCGCCTTAATAATGCCAAACGGGCGTTTCATTGCAAGCCCGACCAAATCACATTTTTCACGCTGATGATTGATTCCGGCACCCAGCTCTCGATGGAAGGCACAAAAAAGGCGACTACCAGCTCCTCATCCGGATCCACCATCAAAGCGCACCGCCCCGCGCCCTCATGAAAAATCGTGTTCGGCTTATACGGATCAAACACTCTTCCCAATGAGCTGCCCAGCCCAAATTCGCTGTCCTTCTGGCGTTCGCCCCAACCGAAAGCCGGAAGTCCGCCCGGAACCTGAACCCTGGACAGCATTTCCACCGTTTTGCGGCCCAGGATTCTGGCTCCATTATAGGTGCCCTTGTTTAGCAGCATTTGACCGAACTTATTTAAATCCTCCAGCGTAGACAATAATCCGCCGCCCGAACGAGGCCCGGCCCACGCGGGTTCCTTATCCCGCGATAATTTTTGAAGCTCCCAGTCATTAGTGACGCAAACCTCATCATGTAGAGGCTCAGGCACGTTAAAAAAGGTCTTCTCCATCCCGAGCGGTCGTAATATCGACTCGTAAACATAGTCTTCATAACTTTGCCCGCTGATCCGGCTAATGATTTCACCGAGCAGTATATAGCCTGCCGTGCAATAGTTCCACTGCTCCCCTGGCGGACAAACCGGCGGTCCGGCCAGCATCGCTTTGATCCATCGCGATTTGCGCTCCGCAATTTCCTCCTTCTGGCTCCGCCGCGGTTTCTCTTCCTTATCGTCTTCGGTCTCATCCTCCGCATAGGCAAACTCGAGATCCCACCAGCCTACCGGATAAGGCTCAAGAAAATATCCCATATCCGGTGCCAAACCCGAGGTATGGGTCAACAGATGAGTGATATTGATCTTTTCATAAAATCTGTGGTCGAACTCCGGAATCCAGTCTTTAATTGGCTGAGTCAGATGAAGCTTGCCCTCTTCCATCAGAGTCAGCACTGCAACCATCGTAAACCACTTCGTAACGGAGGCGATTCCGCGAATGGAGCCCGGCTTGAGATCGCCGCTAAACTCGGTATGACGGAGGGATCCCATTGAAGTATGGGCAAATGTCTTGCCTCCCCTCGCGAGGAGATAGGAAGCGCCTTGAATTTTACGGTCCTGTATAAGTTCTCCGAGCAGCTTGTCGAGACGGTCCAATGCTTCTTGCCGGAAACCGGCTTCTTCCGGCGTCGCATCCAGTCGTCCATGATGTAAGCTCATGGTTAAATTCATGAATACCATTCCTTTCTATATAGGAGCGCAAGTTCCGCCCGTCTACAACAGCGACGACCAGACAATAGCCCTCGGATTGATAATCGCTTCAGGCACCCATCCCGTGAGGCTTGGCACGAAGAATACATAGACCAGCCTCTCGACCGGATCGACGTACAATCCGCTATGCCCGGCACCTTCGTGAGAAAATGTCCCCGGCGTGCAGATATCGTTATGATTCAGATTCAAGCCGAGAGACATCGGATAATTCTTCACCTTATCTCCCCAGCAGGTCGAGGGCACGTTATTCAATTGATTGGAGACCAAATTCCGGGCCATTCTTCTGCCGAGCAGGGTGTAGGCGTTGCTGGTGCCTTCGTCAAGCAGGCACTGCCCGAACTTCCACAAATCCTCCAGCGTGGAAAATATACCGTTGCCTGCGGCGGCCGGGATGCCCGTCATATCGTGTGGCGACCGGAATTCATTCTCCTGCCAACGGTTGACGTAACATACCTCTGCGTGAAACTCCTCTGGAACCGTATTCAAAAACGTGCGTTCCATGCCTAGCGGTCCCGTAATTTCTTCCTGTATGTATTGTCCATATGACTTTCCGCTGGCTCTGGCGATAATCTCTCCAAGAATGGCATAGCCGGCCGTGCAATAATTCCACTGTTCACCCGGCTTGCACCACATTCGTCCGCTAAGAATCGTACGGATCCATTCTCCGTCCGGCAGGCGCCCGTCTTTGCTATGCTCCTTCTTCTCATGAATCCACCATTCATACCAAGGGAGCTGATAAGGCTCGGTTTGGCAGCCCGGATCCGCCATTAACCCCGAAGTATGCGTCAACAGATGCCAAATCGTTATGTCCCGGTGCTTCTCCGTATCAAACTCCGGTATCAGAGTATTGACGGGCTGCTGATAGAATAACTTGCCTTCTTCCGCAAGCTTGGCGATGGCAACGGCGGTAAACGCTTTCGTAATGGAATACACTTTCCGGATCGAATCCGGCTGCAGCCCGGGGCTTCCATCATGATAGGTTAAACTTCCTATCGCACAATTGGCCACGATTTGACCATCCCGCGCCACCAAGTAGCTTGCTCCCTGGATTTTCCCCGTTTCGACCAGGCCCGTAAAATGATGATCCAATTTCTTCAAACGTGTTGGATCAAACCCCAGACTTTCCGGCGACGAATGGATCACTCCCGGGGTGATCTGCAACGTTCTCGGCATACTTGTTCCCTCCCTGAATCATTGATTGGTACATTTTGGAATATGAAATCCTTCTTTATTCTACCTGAGAACATATATTCCCGTAAAGGGAAGAATTGGTTTAGCTTGTTCTTGCCATTCTTCCCGGTTTTTGAGGGGCGCCAGGCTTGATTTTGCCTCGGTTGATATGATGTGCATGTATTTTTGCGGGAATGACCATTCGCGGAATTGAAATCTGAGCCTTGTGAGGTACAATAGAAGCAGTTGAATTTTTTAGAGACAGAAGGATGAAAGCCGCTTTCGTCCCGAAAAGGAGAGAACACATTGTATAAACTCATTGCAATCGACATCGACGATACACTGATTAATGATGACAAAGAAGTAACCCCTGCCACACAACAGGCGCTGGAGCAGGCCGTAGCGAAAGGGGCCGTCGTCACTCTGGCAACCGGACGGGCTTACGCCTCGGCCCAGGCGATCGCCCGCCAAACCGGACTGAACGTTCCTATCATTACTTATCAAGGCGCGCTGGTCAAAAATCTTCTGGACGAGCAAGTGCTGTACGAGCGTTATGTTCCGAAGGATGCTGCGCAGAAGCTGTTTGAATATTGCATCGAGCATAATCTGCATCTGCAAACCTATATCGACGACAAGCTTTACGCCCGCGAAGAAAACCAAAAAATTATCGACTATACGGACCTGAACAAAACCAAATATTATATCGAACCGGACTTTTCCAAACTCGTCGCCCAGCCGACGCCGAAAATGCTCATCATCGACGATCCGGACTACCTGGACGAAATCGCTCCTGTGCTTCGCGAACTGCTCGGCAACGGCGTACACATTACCAAATCGAAGCCGCAATTCCTTGAAATTATGCATCATGAGGGAACCAAAGGCCATGCGCTGAAATTCCTCGCCGACCATTTCGGCTGCGATCTTTCGGAGTGCATCGCGATCGGGGATTCCTGGAACGACCATGAGATGCTGGAGGCCGCCGGTCTCGGCGTCGCCATGGGCAATGCCATCCCGGCGCTGAAAGAAATCGCCGACTATGTCACGGCAAGCAACAACGAGGATGGCGTCAAGCACGTCATCGACAAGTTTGTACTTGGTACTGAAGCATAAACACCATACGCAACGAACAAAAAGACTTCGGATATCACCCGACCGGTGATACTCGAAGTCTTTTTCAATTCTTAATGTGATTGCCGTTTTTACCGGAGCAAAACGGTCTGCCCTGTCCGTGCGTATTCCACACCTTCCGGCAAGCCGTAATCCCGCCGCAGGTCAATGTCATGAGACATATGTGTAAAAATCGTCCGCTTCGGTTTTATTTCCTGCAAAAGCTCAAGCGCTTCTTTTACGTCATACACCGAACGGGTGGAGAATTCTGCGGTTTCATGGTAAAAGCTTGTACCCAGTACCAGCAGATCCAATTCGGCCAACAGCCCGCGCTGCTCGGGGGGAAGGGCAATCGAATCCGAACAGTAGGCCCAAACGAAGCCGTCCTTCTCCAGTCGATACGCATAGGAGTAGCCATTCTTGCCGTGGTTTACTTTCCATCCGCGGATGCTCCAACCCGCCAAAGTAACTCCCTGATCCACGGTATGCAAATCGAGATTCCGGTCCAGCCACGGATACTGCCGCAATATCGTATCCAGCACCTCTTGCGGCGCATACAACTGTCCTTTCCGATCCAGCCAGCGGCAGGCGTCAGCCCATTCCGGCAAACCGCCGATATGGTCGAAATGCGCATGTGTCACCAACACTTGACCCGCGAAGCGCTGTTCCCGCCTTTCCATCGCACTGCGCCAATCCGGGCCGCAATCAATCAGGAACCCTTCCTCTTCGCCAAACGGGAACGGGTTCCCTTGATTCTCGTCAACCCGCTCCCCTTCAACCGCTACCAGAGAACGGTATCGACGGTTTACCCCGCCCTTTCTCGCCTCTTCACATATGGCGCAACCGCAATATACTCTCGGCACGCCCATGGCGTCTCCCGTTCCAAGAAAAACAAGCTGTTCCAATTCGTATCCGTCCTCTCTGTCTATAGCAAAGTTGCCGAAGCCGGACTCTATTCTAATTCCCGTCCGTTCAGGTCCACAGAAAACATAACCTGCTGCAATCTTGTCGATGGACCGCCCTCTTTTGACTCAATTGTCAGTATTATATTGTCGGCCTCATCCAGAACATCCCTGTCTTTCACGTACAAATGCGCACGATAAGCATGATACTGCAGCAGCCCCAGACTATCGCGGCTTCCAGCCTTGACGGCCCAGACATGAACCACTTGGTCCTCCGCCGGCACAAGGCCCCCCACCAGCATCAGCATCTCCCTGGAATTCTCATTATACCAGACGACGCCGGCCTCCGGCTCGGGCCGCCCCCAATCCATCGGGTATGAAATGCTGTCGGGTCTCTGCATCACCGATATGGCTGACGGCTCGTAACGTTCCACGTAATTTCCCCAGGATTCATCGTTATGCAGCCCGGTCCGGAAAATCCATCCGACAAAGATGAGCAGTATGAACGCTCCGGTGAGCAGGGCTCCGCCTTTGAAACGAACGGCAAGCAGATTTTTGGCCGCAGAGCGAATCCTGGTAAGATAAACCCGCCGGCGCAGCCTGCGATGAAGCGATTCGGAAAGCAGGACATTTGTGCAGGAATCCGGGCCATTCGATAAATCTGTTGTGGTGTCCGGAGATACAAGAGGCTCCCAAGCTTCGCAGATCTCTCTGCAGCACGGACAGGCTGACAAATGAGCCTCCATCTCCGCTCGGCGGGCCTCTCCTCCAAGTCCCATTAACCAATCGATCCATTCTTCCTCGGAAAAGGACTTCAAGCAAGAGGAACCGCTTCGGTTTTCTCCCGTTGTCATGAAGTTATATTGAACCATCCTGTCCATGCCGCTTCCCTCCTTCCGACGAACCGTTCCAGCCTTGCTGTTCCAACTGCCTGCGCAGATTCACTAGCCCGTAGCGAATCCATGATTTTACCGTGCCGATCGGAACGTTCCAGGCTTCGGCCATTTGCCTCTGTGTTTGCAGCGAATAATACGATCCTACAATCGCCTTCTTTTGGGTATCCGGCAGCCCGTGAATCGCCGTCCGCAACGCTTCCTGCTCCAGCCGGGACAGGATGTGATCCTCGCCGGAAGGATCGGCCTTTCCTAACTCCTCCGCGATCGGCGCGACTCGCTGCCTCCGCCGCAGCCTGTCCAGGCAGCGGCTTCTCGTTTTTACCGCAAGCCAGGCTCGGATAGAACCGCGTGCCGGGTCGTAATCCTTGCCTCTCCGAAGTACCTCCAGGAATACTTCATGACAAATATCCTCCGCCTCCATCTTCTCCCCGAGCAGCCGAAGCGCTACCTGCATGATAAATGGCGCATAGGCACTGTAAAACAAATCGAAAGCTTCAACCGATCCATCGCACATCTCCCGCAGCGAAATCGCCATTTCTTCATCATGCGGGTCCATGACTCCTTCCCTCCCGTACTTGACTCTTCCCTCTTTATCCTCGTTTTACCAAAAACGAAGGCGTTTGAAAACCCCGAATTTTTTTTTCGTTTCTGTAAATCCAAAACCTTCTCTCGTTCGTATCACTTATGAAACCGGCAATGAGAACAAGACGTTTCCGGTATGAAATTGACTTTTCGGCAGGCGATTAAAACGAGGGGCCCATCGTTGTTGCGCCGTCAGAAGCCGAGGCAGATACCGGGTAACGAGCTTGTCGATTGCCTTCAGATTATCGATTCAAGGAGGAGAATACCCAGATGGTACTTTCTTTCAGAAAAGCGGCGTTCCTGCTGCTAACTTTGCTCACTACGCTCTCTGTCGGCGCTTATTTCGGACCTTCCAAAGCTTCGGCGGCAGGCGCACTTGAACTGTACACCCCTTATCTGGAATGGTCCGCCGCTCCCGGCGAATCCGTGTCCTATTCGATCGACGTCATTAACCGGGGTGCGGCGACGGCTTCCGCAGCTCTGTCGCTCGATACGGCATCCACCGGCTGGAAATACAGCTTATCTGCCGGAGGCCGGGATATTTCCCGCATTGCCGTAAAACCGGGAGATACGCAAAGTGTCAACCTGGAACTGGAAGTTCCGCTGCAAATCGATAAAGGGCGCTACGCCTTTAAAATAAAAGCCGATGATGCTACCCTTCCGCTCATCGTGAACGTTTTCGAGCAAGGCACCTTCAAAACCGAACTGACGGTGGACCAAGCCAACATGGAGGGGCATTCGGACTCGACCTTTACTTACAGCGCGGTTCTAAAAAACCGCACGACAAAGAAACAAACCTATGCCTTGAGCGCACAGGCCGATATGGGCTGGGATGTCAGATTCAAAGCGGATGGCAACAGCGTTACCTCGGTCGAGGTAGAGCCTAACACGGAGAAATCAATTACCGTTGAGGTAAAACCGCCGGAGCAAGTTTCAGCGGAAACCTACAAAATCCCCATTGCAGCATCCAGCGGGGAAACTACGGCAAATGCCGAACTGGAAGCCGTAATTACCGGCACCTATGAAATGCAGTTTACAACAAAAAACAATCTGCTCAGTACCGACATTAAAGCGGGCGGGGAGCGAAAGCTGGATTTTATTGTGCAAAACACCGGCTCGGCGGAACTTCAGGATATCTCCTTCTCTTCGAACGCCCCTACGGGTTGGGAGGTATCATTTGAACCGTCCAATATCACGTCCGTAGCACCCGGAGAGAGCAAGCAGGTGCAGGCCATTATCAAATCAAGCGGCAAATCGCTGGCTGGAGACTATGTCGTTAATTTAAACGCCTCCACCTCGGGAAAAAGCTCGAGCGCGGATCTGAGAGTCACCGTCAAATCATCCGTACTATGGGGATGGATAGGGATTCTGATCATTGTAGCCGTCATTGCGGGAATCTATTATCTATTCCGGAAATTCGGGAGAAGGTAAGCATGAAAACCATCCATACACAAACAAACTCCGTTAGCTCAAACGGTATGATTTCAGGGACACCTTCGGGAATGCCGGTCATCGAGCTTACCAAGCTTACCAAGAAATACGGTGAACATATCGCAGTGGACCGTTTGGACCTGAACATTGCAAAAGGTGAGATTTTCGGCTTGCTTGGACCTAACGGAGCGGGGAAAACGACGACGATTCTCATGATGCTCGGTCTGACCGAACCTACTGACGGGCAGGCGAAGATCTGCGGCCATGATCCCGCCAGGGAGGCGCTCCAGGTGAAGCGGAAAGTCGGTTATCTTCCCGATGATGTCGGTTTTTACGAGGATAGGACAGCACTGGATAATTTGGTCTATACTGCCCGCCTGAACGGGCTGCCTCAGTCGGAATCGACCGAGCGGGCGTTTTCGCTGCTGGAAAGGACCGGTCTGGCCGCCAGTGCGGGCAAAAAAGTCGGCGCCTTTTCCCGGGGTATGCGGCAGCGGCTTGGTCTGGCCGATGTCCTGATTAAAAACCCGGAGGTCATCATTCTTGACGAACCGACCCTGGGGATCGACCCGGAAGGTGTACGCGAACTGTTGGAGCTCATCTCTTCCCTTAGCCGGGACGAAGGACTGACCGTGCTGTTATCCTCGCACCATCTTCACCAGGTTCAGCAAATTTGCGACCGGGTCGGCCTGTTCGTGAAAGGCAGACTTATCGCGGCCGGAGATATCCCGTCCCTGTCGAAAGCTCTGAACGAGGACGGCCTGATCCAGATTGAGGTAGGGACGGCGCATTGGACAGACCAACTGGTTCATCGTTTGTCCGAACTGGAAGGCGTACAATCCATCTCTCGTAACAATGAAATTCTGACCGTTGTTTGCGATCGTGATCTTACGCCAAAAATTGCAGAGATCGTAATCGGAGAAGAAGCGGAACTTACCTATCTTCGTCGTAAAGAATACGGCCTGGACGATATCTATCATCGTTACTTTGAAAGGGAGGGATAACGATGACGATAAATTGGCTGCAGATTAAGCAAAAAATCGAGGTTTTGTTTAATATCGTTTCTACCGGACCCGCCCAAGCTCGTGAACCGGGCTCTTCCTCTTCTTTTTGGGTCATGGTAAAAAAAGAAATCGGCGATCACATTCGCAGTTGGCGGTTCGGCATCCTCATCGGAATCATCATCCTTGCCTGCGTCGGGTCCATCTATTCCGCCGTCACGGCCATCCAGGACGGCACCCTGGACAAAACAGGAAATGGAGAATCCTTTCTGTTTTTAAGGATGTTCACTCTGACGAGTTCCAGTTTGGCCGTACCGTCGTTCGCCACATTTTTGTCCTGGCTGGGCCCGCTGCTCGGCATCGCACTAGGCTTCGACGCCGTGAATTCGGAACGGAACAAAGGAACCTTGGGTCGCCTACTGTCGCAGCCGATATACCGTGACGATTTCATTATCGCAAAGTTCATTTCGTCCTTATTCTTGATCTTCATCGTCGTGTTCTCTCTCGGCTTTCTCGTCATGGGACTCAGCTTATTGACGATCGGCTATCCTCCTTCGCCGGAAGAATTCTGCCGAATCGTGCTCTTCCTTGTGATCGCGGTCATCTATATCGGCTTCTGGCTAAACTTGTCCATCCTGTTCTCGATCCGTTTCCGCCAAGCAGCGACTTCAGCCTTGTCGTCCATTGCGGTCTGGCTATTCTTTACAATCTTTTACGGCATGATCATCGGTATGATTAACAGCGCTACCGCGGTTTCCAGTACACAGCCGGACCCTGCCGCTCAGTTGCGTCAAATGAATCTCATTTTGACACTGAACCGGCTGTCCCCGACCGAGCTCTTCTCGGAAACCATTACGACGATGCTATCCCCCGGCATCCGGACGCTGGGACCGCTCACGATGGATCAGCTGGTTGGTGCTATTGCCAGCCCGCTGCCACTAGGGCAGAGCGTTATTCTTGTCTGGCCCCAATTGACAGGGCTGATCGCAGCAACGATCATCTGCTTCGGAATCTCCTACGCACTATTTATGCGCCAGGAAATTCGCGCAAGAGCTTAAATACAAAGAAAGGACCAAGCGGGCAATTTCTTACGCCTCCTTGGTCCTTTTATTCTAATATTAGTGTTCAATTTTAAATCATTACGCTGATCGGTCCGCCTTTCAGCGGGTTTTCGACGATCCAGCTTCTCTCTTCATTGAACAGATATGCCCGGTGTACCAGAACACGGACCTGCTGACCGGCCTTCAACGTTTCTTTCTCCAGCGAGCGGAACGTGGTCAGGGTGTGACCTCCGACTTCCACTTCTACCAGCCATTCGCTTCCGCGAAAGTGCAGATGCTTCACCACAGCCGGTTCGGTGGCAGATAGCAGAGTAAATTCATGCTCTGAACCTACTTCAAGGTATTCCGGACGGATCAATGCCTGCGTTTTGCCGTCTCCAGCTTCCGCTTCAAACCCTTTCAGGTCGGCCGCTCTTTCGACTAGCGTGGACTGCCCTACGAACGAAGCAACGAACGGAGTGTTCGGTTCCTTGTAAATATCCCACGGCGAGCCTTTCTGCTCTAAACGCCCTTCATTGATAATCATGATTTCATCCGCCACTTCGATCGCTTCATCCTGGTCATGCGTCACGAATATCGAAGTAATGCCGACGCGCTCAATTAATTCGCGCAGCCAGGAACGAAGCTCCTGGCGGATCTTCGCGTCAATCGCCGCAAAAGGCTCGTCTAACAGGAGCAATTGCGGCTCTGGAGCCAGCGCCCGAGCAAAAGCGACGCGTTGCCGCTGTCCGCCTGACAGCTGGTGGGGATAGCGCTTCTCGAAGCCTTTCAGCCCGGTCAGCTCCACCAGCTCCATGACGCGCTCCTGAATCCGGCTCTTCGTAGCCTTCTTGACTTGTAAACCGAAGGCGATGTTATCGAATACGGTCATGTGCTTAAACAACGCATAGCTTTGGAACACAAAGCCGATGCCGCGGTCCTGCGGTGCGAGCGCGTTGACCCGCTGTCCGTGAAACAGGATCTCGCCTGAATCCGGCTGTTCCAATCCGGCAAGCATCCGGAGAATGGATGTTTTCCCTCCGCCGCTCGGTCCGAGAAGCCCGATCAGTTGCCCTTTTTCAATCCCGAAGCTGACATCTTTTACCGCGTGAAAACTGCCGAAATGTTTATCCAAATTCCGTACTTCCACATGCATGGGAGAGCCACTTCCTTTCGCCTGCTTATCATATATACTTAAATTTATTTATTCTTATATACTTACTTGGTTTTATGTTATAAAAACACTTTACCAAACCCGCTCGGATGCGTCAATAAATTTAAATATCCCCCTTCATGTTGGAGGTTCAGGCGACTATGGGTACAATACAGATATAGAAAGCTAAGTAAATCGGAAGACAAAGGAGAGCTTATCGCTTATGCTGCATACCGTGGAACTGTCAACGTCCAAGCGGGACGAAATGCGCGACATTACACGCGAAGTCATTTCGCTCGTTCATAAAAGCGGAGTTATAGACGGAGTTGTCGTTATCTATTGCCCGCATACGACAGCAGGCATCACCATTAATGAAAACGCCGATCCCGATGTCAAACATGACGTCCTTCTCAGGCTCGACGAAGTGTATCCCTGGAACCATCCGAAATACAAGCATGCGGAAGGAAACACGGCCTCCCATCTGAAAGCGATCACGACCGGTTCATCACAAACCGTAATCATTCATGAAGGAGAATTGATGCTGGGCCGCTGGCAGGGAATTTACTTTTGTGAATTTGACGGTCCCCGGCACCGCCAATACCTTGTCAAAATTATGGAAGGATAATAAAACAAAAGACGCGGATCTCCCTGGAGAAACGCGTCTTTGTTAATATGGGCAAATCCTGCAAAAGTTCATTATCACGAAATGGAAGTCCGTTACGTTATTATAGTAATGTAATAAAGGAGTACAGCTATGATAGTGTGAACGAGTAAAGTATGCGCGGAAAACAAAAACGTCTTATGACGTTAATCGGTAACTGCTTTGACTTAACATTTTGACGTGGGCAACGGCAGCGGGCATTATTTCTTCGAAGGTCAGGTGATCCTGAATGTAAAACGAGATAAATCCGTGTATTCCCAAAAACATACTAAGCGGAAGGGACGGATTGCTCTCAAGCGGGTGCCTTTCCTCTCTCAAAAAACCGCGGATAATCTTGTCAAACATATCAAAGCACTTGGCCTGCTCCGACTTGCAATATGCCAATATTTCTTCGTCCCTGAGCATAAACATGATTTCGTACTGATGCGGATGCTCCAGACCGAATTTGATGAATTCCAGCATCAGTTGTTCCGCTTTGGTCAAACCTTCGGTTGGCGGGCGTTTCGTCACCTGTTCGCATAACCGGGCCAGATGATTGAAATCCTGCACGACGATGGCATAGAACAATTCCGCTTTTTCCTTGAAATGATAGTAAAGAGAACCGTGGCTATAACCTAAATGCTGCCCGATGCTCCTCATGGAAATCCCGCGATATCCTTTCGTGATAAACAGATGTCTCGCGGCATCCATAATTCTTTCCCTCGACAATTCCTGCTCTACTGCTCTTCTAGCCATAGGCATTATTCCCCTTCAATAAAGTAAACCTTGTCACCTTCCGTCATTACAGCCTGCCCTTGCGTCATATCGGTCATCCAGTCTTTAAAGCTCTCCGTCTCTTCGTTGAGCGGCAGACAAAGCAATGTAACCTTGTCGGCAAACCCGGTTTCACCAGTGCGAATCCCCCGGTTTCTCAGCTCATTTTCGGCTTTTCCAAGCCAAGTGTAGTCCAACTCGACAAATACTTCGCGATGCAGTACGCGGGTGATAGATTCCCCCGCTTCGATGGCGGCAACGGCTCCGTCCGTATAGGCGCGGATCAACCCCCCCGCTCCCAGCATAATGCCTCCGAAATATCTCGTTACGACAATGGCAACATTCTTTAGACCCTGATTCCGGATCACTTCCAGGATCGGCTTGCCGGCCGTTCCGCTCGGTTCACCGTCATCCGACTGCTTCTGGATCTCGTCTCTTTCGCCGATCATATAGGCCGAGCAATTGTGGGTAGCATTCCAATGCCGCTTCTTAATCTCTTCGATAAAGCTGACGGCTTCTTCCTCTCTCTCCACCGGCATTACATGCCCGATAAATCTCGACTTCTTAATGACGATTTCCTTGTCTCCGGCTCTGCGAACCGTTTTGTAACGTTCCAACATATGACTCCATCCTTATGAATGTGCCAAGAAGCAGCCCAACCGGTTGACCCCGGTGAACTGCTTCCTGGCGGCTTTATTCCTGCCCTTGGTGAAAATAATACGATTATTCGGAAAGTCTCGCTTCAAGTTCCGCTTTTTCTTTCTCGTAACCCGGTTTGCCCAGCAAAGCGAACATGTTTTTCTTGTAAGCCTCTACGCCCGGTTGATCGAACGGATTGACGCCCATCATGTAACCGCTGATACCGCAGGCCTTTTCAAAGAAGTATACCAGATAACCGAAGGAATATGGAGTCAAATCAGGAACATTGACTACCAAATTCGGCACCTGTCCGTCGGTATGCGCCAACAAAGTGCCTTGGAAAGCCTTCTTGTTGACGAAATCCAATGTTTTGCCTTCCAGGAAGTTCAATCCGTCGAGGTCGGCCGGATCGGATTCGATCGTAATATGGCTTGGAACTTCGGTCACTTGGATGACGGTTTCGAAGATATTCCGATTACCTTCCTGAATGAATTGTCCCATGGAGTGCAAGTCGGTCGAGAAGTCGACGGCTGCCGGGAAAATACCCTTGTAGTCTTTGCCTTCGCTCTCGCCGAAAAGTTGTTTCCACCATTCCGATACATAATGCAGGGAAGGCTCGTAATTGACGAGAATTTCCGTTACTTTACCTTTGCGGTACAATGCGTTGCGGACCGCAGCATATTGATAGCTTGCGTTCTCCGCCAGATTCGGATTGCTGAATTCTTTGGCCGCGTCAGCCGCGCCCTGCATCATATCTTCAATGCTGATGCCTGCAGTGGCAATCGGCAACAGGCCTACTGCTGTCAATACGGAGTAGCGTCCGCCCACGTCGTCCGGAATTACGAACGTTTCGTAGCCTTCTTCGTTCGAAAGCTTTTTGAGCGCGCCCTTCTCCTGGTCGGTCGTTGCATAGATCCGTTTACGAGCTTCTTCCTTACCGTATTTCTTCTCCAGCGCTGCGCGGAAAATACGGAATGCGATTGCCGGCTCCGTCGTCGTACCCGATTTGGAGATGACGTTGACCGAGAAATCCTTGCCTTCGATAAGGTCGAGCAAATGATTCACGTAAGTGGAGCTGATGTTGTTGCCCGCAAAGTAAATTTCCGGAGTTTTGCGTTTATCCTTCGGAAGCATGTTGTAGAACGAGTGAGAGAGCGATTCGATCGCTGCGCGAGCGCCGAGGTAAGAACCGCCGATACCGATCACGATCAGCACTTCGGAATCGCTTTGAATTTTGGCCGCCGCTTTCTGAATACGGGCGAATTCTTCTTTATCATATGCCGTAGGGAGATCGATCCAACCCCGGAAATCGGAGCCGGCGCCTGTCCCATTATGTAATTGTTCATGAGCCGCACGGACTTGGGCTTCCAAGTTATCCACTTCGTGCTGCCCTACAAATTGCAAAGCTTTGCTGTAATCAAACGTCACTTTTTTAGACATGTTGAAAAATACCTCCATCTATTTATTTAAGACTCACTGCCTATCCTTGGACAACCATTGTAACAACTTGTAACTAGGATACTGTAAATTTCCAGCGAAAACAAGGCGCAATGTGCAGGTTTCCGGCCTGCATGGTAAAATAATTAAATGCTGTTCAATTCTTTTTAGAAGGTGACTACTTTGAAAAAAATCGGTTTTATCGGATTGGGAACGATGGGTGCTCCAATGGCCGCTAATTTACTCAAGCAAGGCTTTGAGGTTACCGTATATAACCGGACGGCGGCAAAATGCGAGCCGCTGGCTAAACTCGGCGCAGCGGTCGCCTCAACCCCGAAGAAGGCAGCGTCCGGCGCAGAGACGGTCATTACGATGGTCAGCAACGATGCTTCCATCGCAGCTGTTTATGAAGGCGCAGACGGCGTGTTGGCCGGACTTAAGCCCGGCACGACGGTGATCGACTGCAGTACGATCTCGCCCGCGCTTGTGAAGAAGCTGGCCGGTCTGGTCGTTGACCTCGGAGGCGTCTTCCTTGATGCCCCTGTGACCGGCAGTTCTCCGGCCGCCATCGACGGCAGCCTCGTCTTCATGGTCGGCGGTGATGCCGAAGTTCTCGCCAACGAGATGGACATTTTTGACTGCCTCGGCAAAAAAGTTCTCCATATGGGCGAGAACGGCACCGGAGCAGTCGCCAAGCTTGCGCACAATACGATCGTTGGCATCAACAACCTGGCGCTCGCCGAAGGCTTCTCCATCGCGGCGAAATCCGGATTGCCGGCAGACCGCTTCCTCGAGCTCGTCCAGCTTGGCTCGGCCGGCAGCAAAGCCGCCGAACTGAAGGGGCGCAAAATCATCGAGCATGACTTCACCAACCAGTTCTCGCTTGCACTGATGCTGAAGGATCTGAAGCTCGCCTCCTCGCTTACGGACGGAGCAAACATTCCTTCTCCGATGCTGAACCTGGCCAAAAGCTTGTTTCAGGCAGGGCAGACCGAAGGCTTCGGGGACGAAGACCTGTCTGCCGTTGTCAAGATTTACGAAGCCTGGATCGGCCAAAAGATCGGCGATCGTCAGCAATAGTTTTCCTGTTATTTTGAAACACGTTTTAGAAAAGGCAGGTACAGCGCTCAGCTTGTACCTGCCTTTTGATGTATTAGAACTTGATCGAGATAATCGAAGCCAGGCAATGAGCCGGCATCAAGCCGATAGACCGGCCTGATGCATTTAAGCCCCTGATCCGTAGGAGCAGCAGTAATCCGTTACGCTGCGGACTTCCAGCTTGAAGGAAGCATTGGCGGGCACGGTGAACGTGCCGCGGCCGCTGATTTCCCTCCAAAGCGTTTCGCCCGGAAGCAGAACCTTGAGGTCGCCGGACAAAATGTCCATCACTTCAAGCGAGTCCGTCCCGAATTCGTACTCTCCGGGAAGCATGATCCCGAGTGTAATTTTGCTGCCGTCCGGAAGCCATACGCTCCGGCTCGTTACTTTGCCGTCAAAATAAATGTTGGCGGCTTTGTCTACAGTTACATTTTTCAATTGCTGCTCCACGTTTCCCGCTCCCCTCAACGGTAAATCGAATCCCTTACTTCAATTGATCCTTCACATGTTTCACTACATTTTCAACAGTGAATCCGTATTCTTCGATCACTTTGTCCCCAGGCGCGGAAGCCCCGAAGATGTCGATGCCGATGACGGAACCCTTCTCGCCTGCGTAACGCTCCCAACCGAACGGATGCGCCATTTCCACGGCAACGCGAGCTTTGACTTCCGGCAGAATGACGGAATCCTTGTAAGCCTGATCCTGTTTGTCGAACAGATCCCAGCTTGGCAAGCTGATAACGCGCACGTGAATGCCTTCTTCAGCCAATGCCGCTTGAGCTTTCACAGCAAGTTGTACTTCAGAGCCTGTAGCGATGATTTGCGCTACCGGTTTGCCGTCCTTCGCATCGGATACCACATAGCCGCCGCGTTTGATGCCTTCGCGAGCAAGCTCGGCTGTTTTCTCCAGAATCGGCAGGTTTTGACGAGTCAGCACCAGTGCTACAGGGTTGGATTGGTTCTCAACCGCATAAGCCCAGGCAGCCGAAGTCTCGTTGCCGTCTGCAGGACGGATGACCGTCAGACCAGGAATGATGCGCAGGGAAGCAAGCTGCTCGATCGGTTCGTGAGTCGGGCCGTCTTCACCTACAGCGATACTGTCATGCGTAAGCACGTAAGTTACCGGCAGCTTCATGATCGAAGCCAGACGAACGGCCGGACGCAGGTAGTCCGTAAATACGAAGAACGTGCCGCCGAATACTTTGAGTCCGCTGTGGAGGGCAATCCCGTTCATCGCAGCAGCCATACCGAATTCGCGAACCCCGAAATACAGGTTGCGACCTTCGCGGCTTTGCGCCGTGTAAACAGGGAGACCCTTCAGGTGCGTCATTGTGGAGCTTTCCAAGTCAGCGGATCCGCCGAGAAGCTGCGGTACGCCGCCAGTCAAACCGTTCAGTGCATTACCGGAAGCCACGCGAGTCGAAACCGCTTTGTCTTCGGCGCTGTATTTCGGAAGATCCTTGTCCCAGCCGGCAGGAAGCTCGCCAGCTACCGCTTTTTCGAATTGAGCGGCAAGTTCAGGGTATTCCGCTTTATATTTAGCGAATGTTTCGTCCCAAGCCTTGTTTGCAGCGATGCCGCGTTCCTTCACTTTTGCAAAGTGTTCGCGCACTTCTTCAGGCACATAGAAATCTTCTTCATAGACCCATTTGTAGAATTCCTTCGTCAGCTTCGCTTCGTCAGCGCCGAGCGGGGAGCCGTGCGTACCGCCATGGCCGCCTTTACCTTGCTTGTTCGGGCTTCCGTAACCGATAACCGTCTTCACTTCGATCAGAGTCGGACGGTCGGTGTCGCGTTTGCCCTCTTCGATTGCGGCTTGGATAGCATCCAGATCGTTGCCGTCTTCAACGCGCAGCGTTTGCCAGCCATAAGCTTCAAAACGTTGTCTTACGTTCTCGGAGAAGCTGAGGTTCAATTCGCCGTCCAGCGAGATATCGTTGGAGTCATACAGGAAGATGAGTTTGCCAAGTTTCAGATGACCAGCAAGGGAAGCTGCTTCGCTTGCTACGCCTTCCATCAAATCGCCGTCACCGCAAATGCCGTAAGTATAATGGTCGATCACTTTCAGATCGCCCTTGTTGTAAGTTGCCGCAAGCTGGGTTTCGGCCATTGCCATACCGACAGCCATGGCGATCCCTTGGCCGAGTGGACCAGTAGTAGCGTCAACGCCAGCCGTATGTCCGAATTCCGGATGGCCCGGCGTTAAGCTGCCCCATTGACGGAACTGCTTGAGCTCCTCCATAGGGAGATCGTAACCGGACAAATGAAGCAGGCTGTATAGCAGCATGGAACCGTGTCCTGCGGACAATACGAAACGGTCGCGGTTAATCCATGTCGGATGGTCTGGGTTATGGTTCATCGTTTTGGCGAACAGTTGGTACCCCATCGGTGCCGAACCCATCGGCATGCCGGGGTGGCCGGATTTCGCTTTTTCGATCGCATCGATCGCAAGGGTACGGATCGTGGTGATCGACAAATTTTCAATGGTGTTGTTGTCTGACAATGGCATTTCTTTTCCTCCTTGGTCATGGAAAAATTCTTGTGCACAAAGAAAGGCTTAAGCTTGCTAAGTAAAACATTCAAATTGAAATGATCATTTTGACTTTATCTATTGTAACACTTCATGCATCCGTTTTCCATACCCATCTTTGACACTTGCTACCTCTTATAGCTTTCCCTCTCTTGGCACAAGAATATTTATGTTTTGCTGCTGACGGTATTCGGTAGGCGTCATCTGGACCCGTTTCCTGAAGACTTGGGTAAAGTGGCGCATATCCTGATAGCCGACGCGCTCGGCGACCTCCGCCAGCCGGAACTTCGGATTCATGAGCAGCAGCTTGGCCTGCTCAAGCCGCAAGGTCGTGACGTATTCCTTATACCCCTGACCTGTGATTTGCTTGAACAGCTGGCTGAAATAAGCCGGATTCAAAAAGACCGCCGCAGCGGTTTTTTCTAAGGACAGATCCTCGCAATAATGCTTTTTAATATACTCCAGGGCGACATCGATCGCTTTCTCTCCGCTCCCTTTTAGCGGCTCCAATTCGGAAGCCTGGGACATGCAAGCCTGTCTCATCTGAAATACCAGCTTAGGTATCATCTTTATATCGCGGTTTTGTCCGGACACGACGATCTGAAACGGCACTTTCAAGTAATGGGACAAATGCGCCTTGACCTTCTCTTGAAAATCCTCGATTCCGCCCCGTCTCTCAAGTGTGAACAAGCCTAGCAGACTTGTTTGGTCATAGCTGATGACAAAGCCGCGCCCATGCCCGTCGATCAACTCCGATAACACATTCTCCACGATAAAATGCTCCAGCCTGACGCTACGATCCCCGGCATTCATCTGGACGAGCAGCAGATAATAATCATGATATTCCTGGATAAAAGAGCCCATATCCAGATTGCCGACGTCCAGTCCGAATGCCAACCGTTGAAACACGCCTTCCCGTAAATATTTCAGGTTGGCTATCAGCCGCGCACGCTCTTTTGATTCTTCGCTTTCAAGTGCGATTTCCTGTGCAAGGCCGGCAATGACCTCATAGAGCCGATCCTTACCGATCGGCTTCAGCAAATAATCCCGGGCTCCCAGCCGCACCGCCTCCTGAGCATAGGAAAACTCACTATGTGCCGAAATCACGACCCATTTCACATGAGGATATTTGCGCTTCATAATCTTCATGAATTCCAGCCCGTTGATTCCCGGCATCAAAATATCGGTCAACACGATGTCGATCCGCTGTTCACCCATCAGCTTGACCGCTTCCTCCGTCGATGCCGCCACATAAAGTCCAAAATCCGGCCAATTCCTCCGGATGCTCCGCCGGACGCCTTCCCGGATCGCCCTTTCGTCGTCGGCAATTAAAATGTCCAAGCTCATCGCTCCTTTCCTGTCAGCGACAGCGGCATGACGATCGCAACCTGCGTCCCTTTTCCGGGAGCGCTTTCGATTTGCAGACCGCCGGCTTCCCCGAACATGTACTTCAGCCTGCGATGCAAATTCTGCAAGCCGATCCCCGTCTTGCCCGTCTCTTTCGGCCCCTCCTGATTTAACGACAGCTTCAACCGGTTCAATTGCTCCGGGTCCATTCCGTTTCCGTTGTCTTCTACGATAATCTTTAAAGCATCATCCTCTTGCAGCGTATAAACCTTCAATTTTCCACGTCTGCCCATCGGTTCCAGACCATGCTTCACCGCATTTTCAATGACAGGCTGCACCGTCATTTTCGGCAGCCGATAATCAAGCCAGCGCTCTTCCAGCTCCGTTTCAATCTGAAGCCGCCCCTCGAACCGGATCGTAATGATCTTCAAATAATGACCGGTCTGCTCCAGTTCCTCGCGCAGTGTGACTTCCGCGCCTTCCTCCCACTGGCTGCTATAGCGGAACATCGAGGATAGGGACAGTACGAGTTCCCCGAGCGGATCCTCCCCTTTTTCATCGAGCATCCAATAAATCATGTCCAGCGTATTGTACAAAAAATGCGGATTGACCTGGGATTGCAAAGCGTGGATTTCGGCGTTTTTTTCGCTGACCGACGAAATTTTCACCCGCTCAATGAGCTCCTCGATCCGATTGACCATCCTGTTGAAGGAAGCAACAAGAATATTAATTTCCTGATAGGAAGATACTTTCAACATCCCCCGGAAATTCCCGATCTCTACCATCTTCATCTCCCGGATCAGTTTTTTGAGCGGGGAACTGAACGACCGCGAGATAATGGAAGCGATTAAGGCAGACACTAGAATAAGGATCGATATAACGATGAGCAGGTAACGCTTCATCTCCACCAATTCCACATTGAGGTCGCGATTCGGCGTCATGCTGGCAACGGACCAGCCTGAGAACGGCAGTCTTGAAGCGACGATCAGATGCTTTGAATCCTGCTGCACGAGAACGTTGCCCGTAGGGGCATCAAAGGGCAGGCTTTCGAGTTCCGGCGGCAGCTCCTTACCCGAAGACACGGCGCGGCCATCCTGGGATACCAGAAACACCTCGCTATGTTCACCCAGCTTCAAATTATCCAGGGCATTCAAAATCGGCTCCGGGTTCATTTCATAGAGCACGATGCCGATGGGTTTATGCTCATCCAAATCATAGATTTGCCGCCCAAACGAAAATACGGGGCTATCCTCCACTTGATCGATCAAGGAATGCTCGTACACGCCGAGCCAGACCATTTTTCCCGATGAATCCTTCAACTGCCGATACCATTCCTCTTCCCGATAATTCGGCTTGACGACGTTCATATAATTTCCGTAGTTATATACTTTGCCCTTATTGGTGATCACGTGGATGCCAACCAAATCATCCCGCGAATAAAATATAGCTCCGATAATATTCGTAATTCTTTGCTCGTTAATAAATTCTACCGCCGGCTCATCGCTGGTTTCATTCAACAGCCGGATCATTTCGAAATTGTTGCTGAGCGATTTGGATAGACTGTCGTAGCCCTGATACATCAAACTGAACAATCCCGCGGTTTGAGCCACGTTTTTTTGCGATAAATCGCTTATTTTTTCGTGAAACTGATCCGTAGTCCGATTGTAGTAAAGCAGGCTTACTACGAGCACACAGCCGGACATGCAAAAAAGAAACAGCAAAAACAGGCGATGGTGTATGGAACGAAAACCGGTAGGCATGGATAACCTCCTTCCATCGATGTTTTGCTGCTCTTATAGAGGTTGTTCAAAAAGCCATCTTTTGATCACGAAGTGTTTCGAGATATGGATTCGACATCGAATCTTGCGTTCACCCTCGAAGTCCGGTACTCATGTAGGGTTTGCCTACACTCCGTTCCTCCTTCTTCGGGTTCTCGCAACCTTCTCGGTGCTGAAAAGCTTACTTTTTGAACTCGCACTTATATTATAAATAAATAGGTTAAAATTGTAACGAATAGATCCATGCATTTATTAGCCTTTTACCGCGCCTGCAACCATCCCTTTCGTAATTTGTCCCGACAGGAAGAAATAGATCAGAATGACGGGCAGCGCCCCCATCACCAGAAACGCGCCGATGTTGCCGTAATTGACGGAATACTGGCTGACGAAGGTGTAAACCCCGAACGGCAAAGTTTTCAATCTCTCGGAAGAAATAAATGTCGCCGCCAAAATATACTCGTTCCAGATCGTGATAAAGGTCAGAATGCACACGGTCATCATCGGCGGAATAGATACCGGCACAATAATGCTGCGGAAAATCCGGTAAATGCTCGCTCCGTCAATATAGGCCGACTCCTCGATCTCAGGAGGAATGCCTTTCATGAATCCGCTAAGGATAAAGACGGCGATCGGAGTGGAGAAGGCGATATAAGGCAGAATCAGCGATAAATGCGTGTTCAAGATATCAACATTTTTGAAGATGACCATCAGCGGGAGCAGGGTTGCCTGCATGGGGATCATCATGCCCATCAAGAAGACGGTCATCACCACCGTTCCGTACTTCCAGCGAAACCGGGAGATCGCGTAAGCCACCATGGAGCTCAGAAGTATCACGCATATCATTGTAACCCCGGTCACCAAAACGCTGTTGGACAAATATTTCAAGTAATTTCCAGCCTCATAAGCTTCTTTGTAGTTCTGCCATTGAGGCGCATTCGGTAGTGAAAAGAAGCTCCCGTCCAAGATCTCCTCATTCGTTTTCAAAGAATAGAACAGCAACCATAGAAGCGGGTAAAGCTGAGTAACAACAGGGATTGCGAACAGGAGATACACGACTCCCTTTTTGAATTTCAACATATCGTGCACTCCTTCCTAGCTGTATCTATTTTCAAGCTTATTGAAAAAGAAATTGATAACGACCGTGAACAACAGGCATACCGCTACCAGGAAGGTCGCAATCGCACTACCGTACCCGTACTTCAAGGACAGGAACGAGCTGTTGTACATATGCGTTGAAATGACGTCGGTCGCATGAGCCGGTCCTCCGCCTGTCATGACCATGACCATGTCGAAGGCCTGCAACGAGCCGATAAAAGCAAGAACTATCGATATTTTAAAAATAGGAACTATGAGCGGCATCGTAATGAAACGATCTGCTTTAAAGCCTTCGGCTCCGTCGATTTTGGCGGCTTCATAAATCTCTTCCGGTATATTGGTTACCCCGGTATATTGAATCAGCAGATGGTATCCGAAGTACTGCCAGAGCGAAACGAGATAAATGCTGTACATGGCGATGCTCGGCTCCGTCAGCCAATTATGCGTCCAGTTGTCCAAACCAAGGGAGACCAGCACGCCGTTCAGCATGCCGCCCATGGAGATAGGGTTATAGATGGTTTTCCATAGCTGGCCGATAATAACGACCGATAAAATAACGGGTGTAAAATAAATGGACGCCAGTCTGCTGCCATTTTTCAAATAACGGTGAAGCAAAATCGCCATCCATAAACAGAGCGGAATTTCCAGCATGGAGGCCAGCGCGTAGAGCAGCGTCCGTCTGACCGACGGCCAGAAAACAGGATCATTCGCAAACATATCCCGGAAGTTGGCCAGGCCGATAAATTCCGCATTCGCGATGCCGTCCCATTTTAGCAGTCCGCTATAAAAGGAAACCAGGATCGGTACAAAAACAAGGCACACATAAAGCAGCAAACACGGCAATACGAAGACGGCTATTGTTCCGGCGGGTACCTTGAGAACTTTCATCTTATTTCGCCCCTTCATATAAATTCGATGCGGAGAAGCACGAAGCTGCCCCGCATCGACGGTATAACGCGCTCGGAATCCGTGATTCCTTATTCCTTGTTGGCCTCAAAAGCCGCTTGATGCTCTTTCGCCACTTGAGCGGAGTCAACCTTTTGTACGAAGAGGTTCTGGATGCTGCTGAGATGCACTTGGGCCGTAGCCGGATTCATCGTATTGTCAAACGCCAGGTCGCCGCCTTTAACGTTATTGAACAGCTCTGCGACCTCGATCGCCAGATCGGAATAACCGGCCGCCTTCAGGTCACCGTCCACTTTTTGGCCAAGACCGACCGCATTTTTGAATTCAAATTGCTTCTTCGGAAAATTGAGAGCGAAGTAGTTAAGGAAGTCTTTCGTTTCTTGCAGATGCTCGCTGTTTGCGGATATGGCGAACGCACTGCCCGGCGCCAGCATAAATTCATCAGGATCGCCCTTGCCGTTTACGGTCGGGAATTGGAATGCTCCAACTTTGCCCGCCACGGAGGAAGCATCGATCGCTCCGGTCTCCCAGGAACCGATCACCCACATGGCCGCTTTGCCCGATTTAAAAATATTGCCCCCGGCATTGGCATCGATCGAAGTCGCTCCGTCCGGGAACGCGCCGGCTTGTACCAGCTCCTGGAAGCTGTCCACCGCTTCGATGAACGCAGGATCTTCAAATGTTTTTTTGCCGTCCATCACATCCTGCAGGAATCCGGGACCTCCATTCGTGCGGAGCAAAATATTCATGAACAGGAACGAACCGGTCCAGGAGTCCTTCTCCCCGATCGCAAGCGGGGTAATTCCTTTTGCTTTCAGCGTTTTAACTGTGTTCAGGAATTCTTCATAAGTCGTAGGGGTATTGGCGATTCCGGCTTGCTCGAACAATTCCTTGTTATAATACACGACTTCAATATTGTTGCCGTCCGGCAGGGCGTACACATTGCCATCGAAGCTGTAGTAATCCAGCAATCCGCTTTGGTACGTATCCTTCAGCCCGTTTTGATCCAGCATATCGTTCAGCGGCGCGAACAATTTCGCATCTACGAACGGCTTCATTTGCGCCGCCGGGTTGACGATCGTGATGTCCGGCACTTCCTTGGAAGCGGCTTGTGTTTTCAGTTTTACTTTTTGCTGGTCCGTATTGAGCGTATCCAGTTCGATGTGGATATTGGGGTGATCCGCCTCATACTGTTTGACCAGTTCATTTAATGTCTTGTGCGAAGGGGTCGTCGGGTCTGGATAAATGTTTTGGAAAGTAATTGTGATCTTCTTGTCACTGCTGCTGCCTTGCACAGCCGCGCCATTGTTTTTCTCGGTTGCGGCGGTATCGCTCTTGCCGCTATTTCCGCAAGCCGCTAGACTTAGCGCCATCACTGCGGCCAAGATTACCGCCAATGGCTTCAATGCTGCTCTTTTTACCATTCATTCATGCCCCCTAGATTCAAGATAGGTCAATTATTGCTCCCTAAAACGCTTTCAACAAGGCGTGAAATTTGGGATTCAGGTTTGTTTTTTTCAGGTATCATTCGAAAGAAGAAAAACAAAAACAGCCCCAAACAATTGGAGCTGTTGGTACAAGCATATTCAGTGGATGTAATAAGGACAGCCTGTATTACGAAAATGTCCGCCTAGCGTGGAAAAAACCTTTAATTTGTCTTTCAAAGAGTGGACACTTTTCCGTGAAAGAGATATCAGCGCCTCGGGTCTAGCAAGTCCGTATATAGTATTAATTATGATGAAGGGTATCTATATATGGATTAGATGACTTTGAGGGTCTCTACTCTCCTTTTGTCCTCTTTTGAAAAGAGATTTTGAGGTTTTGTCCACGAAGGGCGGACAAAGGATGTATTTAGCATAATATCGCGGTAAATCGCCCAGTCAAATCGAAATAAAACCTGCGAGACTAGCGCCGGCCGCGCCGTTTGGCATCCAAAAGGCGGCCAAGACGATCGCTCCCCGTCCCGCCCTGGGACGATGTGCCGTTTTGGTCAGGCTCGGCCGTCTCCCGCGGAGGGGAAGGCGGTGATGATGGGCCTGGAGCCTGAGGACCGGCCGATGGCGGAGATGGCTTGGCTGTCGGCGATGCGCCAGGCGATGGTTTGGCTGTCGGCGACATGGTCGGTGGCGACGATGCAGCCGATGGCGACGGTGCGGCCGGTGGCGACGGTGCAGCCGGTGGCGGAGCGTTACGCGACGGCGATTTGGCCGTCGGTGACATGGTAGGCGACGCCGTCGGTGCAGCTCCCGGCTGGGCCGCGGGTCCGGACGCAGGCGGCATGCCGCCGCGTTCCGTGCCGTCGCCGCCCGCGCCGTAAAAGGCGGCCGCGCGCGATTTACGCGCGGCGAGCCGGGCGAGCCCGGCATCCGCGGCAGCGCCTGCGGATACACCGGGCTGCGCAGCCGCCGCAAGCGCGCGGGCGCGGCGGCGCCAAGGCATGGCCGCGGCGATGGCCTCCGCCACGCGGCCCCAAGGCAGCGCCAGACGCCGCACGGCGACGTCGGCGAGCCAGAGCAGGAGCGCCGCACCCAGCAGCGGGCGCTCCCATCCGCGCAGCGACCGCGTCGGCTGCGCGGTGAACTGGAACGCCGCCTCCGGCTTGTTCCAGTCCAAGACGCGGCCGCCAGTCAGCTCGGCCACGGCCTGCAGCGTATCCTCCGGCTCGGCCGGGGGCAGCCGGTATTCCGGCGAATACGGGATGACGAAGCCGGTTCCCTGCATCCCGGCCGTTTCGCCCTCATCCCCGTCGGCTCCGCTCGGGTTCCGCAGCTGAAGCAGGAAGGATCCCGAAGACCTCACCGCCATACTCCCTTCGTATACGCCCGGGGAAACCTGGGTGAGCGGGACGCGCTCCTCGCCTCCGTCTTCCCCGCTGACCAGCGCTTCAAGCTCCTCGGGAGCTTCGGCGCCCTCTGCCGTCACTTCGAAGGTCACCTCATTACCGTTGACGGTAGTGTTGACTTCATAAGGCGAAGCCGCAAACTGCGGAAACGTCCACTTCACCATATCGGCGAAAAATCCGGGAAAACGGCTCCATTTCACGAAATCGCGTGACCATTTGCCCGTCAGATCGCTGGTCCAGGCCACGGTCCGCCCCGATCCGTACTGCCATCTTGCCAGCAGCGGGTCCGGTTCCGGGCTGGACAATACCGTTTGGGCCGTCATTTTCGGTGTTGCAGCTACGTAGCCGTAAATGCTAGGCAATCCGTCATGGAACCAGCCGCTCCAGTCCCCGGGCTGAACAATAGAGGGAACAAACGGCTTGTCCTCAATATAGGTTCTGGCGATCATGGCCGCCTCCCGGCTAAAAATAGCCGGAAGCGTCGTTGCGTCCTTCACAAGGTAATACCGTCCCTTTGCCCCGGCGGCCAGACTTTGCAGAAGATTGACATCGGCATCGTCCCCCACGGCCACGGTCGACATCGTGATTTTCCCGTCCGTCATCGTCTTCAGCAGGTCATCATATCCCGAATTCACAGCGGATTGTCCGTCCGTCAGCAGAATAATATGCTTTCGCTGGGCCTGAACGTTCAGTATTTCCTCCGTAGCTGCCGATACCGCCGGAAAAATATTCGTTCCGCCCGCGCTTGGAATACTGTTTATTTTTGCGATTACGCCGTCTTTGTCATCCAGCTTCTGCGGCTCGACCACCCACCAGGGCTGATCGTCAAAAGCCACCACGCCCACGGTATCCTTGGGCCTTAGCAGCTCCACGGTGCGGATCGCCGACTCTTGAGCCAGCTTCAGCTTGTCCCCTCCCATACTGCCTGAACGGTCGATCACGAGGATCAAGCCCAGCGAGGGGATTTCCCGCTTGCCTTCCAATTCCATGGATACGGGAAGCAGCTTCTCGATCGGGGTTTTGAAGTAACCGCCCATTCCGAAGCTTTCCTCCCCGCCGATCATCATGAATCCGATGCCGTAAGAACGGACCGCTTGTTCAATCAAATCCATCTGCTTGCCGCCGACCTGTTCACCGGAGACGTTATTAAACAAAATGCTTTCGTAACCCGCATACTTAACGAGCTCCGACGGCAGCATGCCCGGGCCGATCACCGTATGATCGATCAACCCGGAAGCCAGGGCATTTTCCAGGTTGGAGGAGGTTCCTTGCTTTCCCTCAACAATTAACACCTTCGGGCTCCCCGTAACCCGGGTGATTGCATAACTGGCATTGTTCGCCGATTGCTCGTCGCCGTCCACATAGATTTCTGCACGGTAACGGTGCAAGCCCGGATCTTTGGCCAATCCCTGGAGCGAAAAAAGATTCTCCCCGCGTTCCAGTGTGACGTTCTGCCTTCCGATCTCCCGGTTGTCCTCATACAAACGAAGCTCTCCGGCTCCGGCAAACGTACTTCGGATCAGCACTTCAAAAGCAAACGCCTCCGCGCGGTACAGCTTCTCAGGTACATGAAAAGCCTCTACCGCGGCATCATTCAACTCCGGCGGCACCGCCTTCAGCACGTCTACCGCTATTCCTCGTTCCTTAAGCATAGCCGCTTCCGTAAGGACGTTTCCGACATTGTTCTCCCCATCCGATATGAGCACGATGCGCCGGTTTTCCCCGCCTCCGAACTGGCTGCCTGCAAGCTGTAGTCCTCCTGCCAGATTGGTGAACCCGGAGTTCACCGCCGCTTCGGATCTCCCCCCGGAAACGGGTGCGGTATCCAGATTTTTCTCGACGGCCGCATCCAGCCCTACGGCTACCGTTCCGACGCGGTCATCCGGTCCTTTTTCGGCGCCGGCCCTATTGATCCAGTCCCATACGGGATCCTGGTCCATCATACTGGCGGAACGATCCGCCAAGAAGATGATTTCTTTGTCCTTCACCAAAGTAAATGTATGAAATCCCGCCAACACAAGCACCAGCAAAGCAATAATCGTCGTACGTAAACCGACGGCCCACTTCCTGCGGCCCCCCTTCAGCCTGAAGTCGGTTCGATAAGCATAGAACGCTCCGATGGCAAGGGGAAGTAACAGCAGCAATACCCAGGGATGATCAAATTGAACGCCCACGCTGATACACCCCCCATTCCACTAAAATAACAAGCAGCGCCAAGAGCGCGGCAGGGTAAACCAGCGATTGCCTGCTTTTGGAGATCAGGCTGTCGGACTGTCCGGATTGCCTTCCGTTCTCCATCTGAACAGCACCTTCAACAGGCCTATCCGAAAGGTTTCCTGCTCCCTGGAGCGGCTGTATGCCTTCAAATGCGGATTCCGCCGGGTCGGCCGTTACTTGCACCAAAAAATTCCGTTCTTTCGCACCTTCCGATCCCTGAACTTCAAGACGCCACAATCCCGGAATGCCGGGAGACGTTTGACGGGAGGAGACCACGCCTTGCTTCCGCTCTGCCGTTACCTGCTCCGCCCCGGCCTGCAAAGCAAAGCCCTCCTGAGGAATCCAGGTCCCCTCGATATCATCAGCAGCGACGGGAAGATCCAACTTGGCTCCGGCCATGACACGCCCAAGACCGGTAGCTTTCCCGGTTCGCAGCCACTCCACCGCATTGTTCACCAGAATCGGAAACTCGGGACGCAGCGGAAGATCGCTGTCCTCAAGCGCAAACAGGAAAACCAGCCGGGCTACTCCCTGATCTTTTCCCGCATAAGCCGCGGGCAGGCTGCCGATTTTCAGAAGAGGTTCTCCCCATACAGGAACCTCCCTCTTCAACAATTGCCCTGTCGGCGCCTCAGATAATGACAAGTAACGAGTTACGGGATGACTTAACGTTTCCGTTTCCGCGCTTTCCGGCTGCGCTTTCTCACCTCCGCCTCCCCAAGTCCATAGCGGGGTTTCTTTCAACAGATTTCTCCATGCACCCTCCCGTGCGAAATCGGGCTCCGCACCATCGATGACGATGATATCAGGCTTGGCGTCAGGCAATGCCGGAGCTCCGGAACCGCCATTCTTGCCGGTAGAAGCACCCGGATCCATGCGCGTAACTCGGGACCCGGTCAATTGTAGCGCTTTTTCCAGAAATAGATTTCCGGAAGAAAGCAGCAGTATATTGGCCGAATCCGCCTTCTCGCGAAAGGCGTACGCTTCGTTATCCGGTGCGTAGGCATCCCCGCCGCTCAACGACAGCCTATACACTTCGGCCGAATCAAGCCGCTCGAAAGAAACCGTTGCGCTCTTCCCGCCTTCTACAACCACTTGATGGGTGGCCAACAAATGTCCGTCTCCATACAAGTCCAGCGAGGCCTCCGTTTTATCCTTCCGGTAGTTCTTCACGACGGCGACGCCCGAAACTCCGCTCTCCTCCCCGTCTTGCCTGACCCCGAATTGAACGATGGCGGTATTGCCCGCCTGCTCATCTTGAACGGAGTTCACTTGAACCGGAACATCAAACTCGACATTCCCGGAGCCGGAAACATCGGGCCACTGGCCGTCCGTATAGATCGCGACGCTTGCCTCCGGGTCGTTCCGGGTCAGAGCAGAAGCCAGAGACAGCGTCTCACGATAGGCCGCTTTTCCATAATCCGCAGACAACTCGGAGACAGCTTTCTTAAGCGCGTTCTTGTCCTTTTCCCTGGATAGCAGGACCTGAGGTTGACTTCCAAGCTTCAGCAGCGTCACCTCTTGGCCTGAAGACATCCCGTCGATGTCCTCTCTCAGCTGCTTCTTCATCCGGTCCAACTTCGTATCCTGCTTATCCTTATCCCGTTCAGCCGCACCCCAAACCGCGCTCATGCTGGCCGACGTATCGGCAATGATTACCGTATGTCCCTGGCGTCCGCCCTGGACCCATACGAAAGGCAGCATCAGCGCGGCTACCAGCAGGGCTGCGGCAAGCAGCTGAAGCCAGAGAAGCAGCCGGTTTTGAAGCTTCTGCCATGGCCGGTTGGCTTCTATATTGCGGAGAACCCGGTTCCACAGCAAATGGCTCGGAACGATCGTATCGAGATATTTTCGCTTGAATAAATACATGATGACGATGGCCGGCAAAGCCAATCCGAACCATAAACCTGCCCAAGAAGCAATCCCCATTACGCTATCCCTCCATCCCAGCTGTCCTATTGATCCCTGCGTTCTTGTTCCGCCTCATTAAAAAACGATGGCTCCCGCTCCGCGAAGCGCTTCAAAAATCCCCTTCTCCAGCGGCCAAAAGGTCGGCGTCTGTACATAACGAATGCCCCGTTCACTGCAATACCCTGAGATTTCTCCGGTATATTTAAGCAGCTCGTTCCGGTAGGCATCAAGCACCTTGCCGGTAATCGCTACCTCTTTACCCGTTCCGAGCTCACTGTCCACGAGGCGCAAGTCTCCGCTAACCTCCGGCTGAAGCTCATCCTGCGAAACGATATGAACCAGCACGATTTCCTGACCCGCCGCCAAAAAATAAGAAAGTGTAGCCTTTATTTCCTCCGTTCCGCCCTCAAACCACAAATCGGAGAAAATCCAGGTCATTCCCGGTCTAACCGGTAAGGAAGACGGAGTATGCAACGCCCGGGACATATCCCCGGTACCCGAAACCGCCGCTTCCTGCAAAAAGGAAAATAGTCTGGAAGCCGAGGCTTTTCCGCGAATACCCGGGAGCCTGTCTTCAATTCCAGCCGAAAATAAAGCAGCCTGAACACGGTCTTCGGAAGCCAGTGCCATATAACCGATGGCAGCCGCCAGCATTTTGGCATATTGCAGCTTGTTCTCCGGCCCGGTGATTCCCCCTTGATCTGATGTCGATTGACCGCCAAAATCCATGGACGCCGAAATGTCCAAGTAAAGACTCACGTACATTTCCTGCTCATCCCAGTACTGCCTTACAAAAGGCCTGCCCGTCCGGCGGTAAACGCTCCAGTCAAAACGGCGGATGTCGTCCCCCGGCGTGTACTCGCGGTAATCGGCGAATTCGAGAGAGGCGCCGAATTGCCCCGACCGCCGTTTACCCTGCACGGTTCCTCGTACTCTCCGGTTGGAATTCACCGATAACCGCTCCAGCTTGGGAAGCAGGCCGGGCGGAAGCAGCGGGCTCATCATCGGGCCCCCTCCAAAGCGGAGAGAACTTCTTCGATAATCGTGTCCGGAGAAATGCCCATCGCCTGACCTTCAAAGTTAAGAAATAACCTGTGCCGTAGTGCCGGAACGGCTACCGCCGCGATGTCTCCGGTAGAAACGTGCAGCCTCCCCTTGGAAATCGCCCGCACTTTGGCTGCCGACACGATGGACTGAATCCCGCGCGGACCGGAACCAAAACGGACATAGCTCTTTACGGCAGCCGGTGCTTCCTTCTCCTCCGGGTGGGTCATCATCAGCAAGCGGACCCCGTAATCCAGCACTTCATCAGCCAGCAGTACTTCTTTGGAGGCCTTGCGGATTGCCAGCAGCTCGGCAGCCGTTGTCTTCTTTTCAGGGACCGGCGGATTGCCCGAGGTCGTTCGCCGGACGATTTCCTTGAGTTCCTCGGGAGACGGGTAACCGACGTGGATTTTAACCATGAACCGGTCCAGCTGCGCTTCCGGCAGCGGATAGGTTCCCTCCTGCTCCAGAGGATTTTGCGTCGCCAATACAAAAAAAGGCTGGGGCAGCTTCCTGGTTTCCCCGCCGACGGTCACCGTCTGCTCCTGCATCGCTTCCAAAAGCGCGCTCTGGGTTTTCGGAGATGCCCGGTTAATCTCATCGGCCAGCACAATGCTGCTGAACACCGGGCCTGCCTGAAAGACCATGTCCGCCGTGCCCTGCGGACCGAAGCTGATGACATTCGTCCCGGTGATATCGCTCGGCATTAAATCCGGCGTAAACTGAATCCGCGAAAAAGACAGGTCCAGCGTATCGGCAATCGTCTTCACCAGCACCGTTTTTCCGAGTCCCGGAATCCCCTCAAGCAAAGCATGTCCTCCCGCAAAAATGCACCAAAGCATCTGTTCTACGACTTCCTGCTGTCCGACAATGACGCGAGAAATCTGCTCGCGTACATGATCGATCGTATCGCTCCACGATTTCACCTGGGCTGACGGTTCCAACATCACAATTCTCCTCCTCTTGTCTCGGCTTAAGGACCGGGATCTATCTCCGTAAAATAATTTTCCACCAGGCTCTGCATGCTTTGCGGAAGATCTCTTCGCTCCAGGGAACGCTTCGCCTCTGTGGCGTAGTCGCTGTATACCTCTTCATAAGGTCGGCTTACCCCGTCAAAAACGGGGGATTCCCCGCCTTTTTGCACGGTGCCTCCCGTGCTCGGCCCTCCGTCGGTTTGTACATTGCCGGCCCCTTTCAGATCGCGCGGGGTAGTCACCAGAGTTCTTCTCCCGCTGCCCAATCCTGCGCCGGCTCCCTGTCCTTGGCCTTGGCCCGTACCTTGACCCTGGCCTTGACCTTGGCCTGATCCGCTGCCGCTGCCGGTTCCGGCACCATTACCAGT
This sequence comes from Paenibacillus sp. FSL R5-0407, assembly GCF_038009185.1. Classification (NCBI taxonomy): domain Bacteria; kingdom Bacillati; phylum Bacillota; class Bacilli; order Caryophanales; family Paenibacillaceae; genus Paenibacillus; species Paenibacillus sp. FSL R5-0407. The sequence continues at coordinate 149,517 of NZ_JBBPAX010000002.1, forward strand.
GCCTTTTCCCGAGCCGGCTCCTGTCCCAGGGTTCGAACTGGCTCCTCCAGCGCCTTCCGCGCCTTGACCGGCCCCGGGATCGCTACCTGCCTCGCCTCCGGCTTCTCCCCCGCCGGCGCCCCCTTCTCCGGCGGCAAGCTGCTCGGCGCTGCCTCCCATGCTCCACGTGTCGGACACGGCAAGACCCGAGGCCGCCATTTCCTCAGCCAATCCCATGCCCTGCTTCGCCAAAGCCGTAGCGAGGGCGGCGGCAGCTTCAGCCTGCCCGGCCTCGCTATCCGACGTCTGAAGCTGCTTCTTCAAAGCTTCGGCCAGTTTCTCCAGCGCTTGATCGCTCATCACCTGGTCTCCGCTGTCGATTGCGGAAGCCGCCTGCTTCAACGCTTCCGCCAGCCGCTTGGCATCCTCATTCCCTTCCGGAGCCGATTTCGCGATCTCATCGAGAGCGTCCGCCAAGCCCTGCCGTTCCTCCGGGGTCATTCCGGGCAGCTTCTGCCGGAGCTCATCCATCTTTTGATCCAGGTTACCGGCATCTTTTTGCTCCAATGCGGAGGCAAGCCCTTCGGTTGCATGATGATTCTTCAAATCCGGAAGCCAATCACTTGTCTGCTGCTGTTTCAAATCCAGTTTTTCCTGCATCTCCTTCAGCCGCTGCATCGCCTCTTCCACGTTATCCAGCGCTTCAGCAGGCTCCCGGCTCCGATCCAAAGCTTGCCGCAAATCCGCCAGCTCCTTGGAAAGAGCATCCTTGGCCAAAGGCTCCAGCTCTTTGGTTTCGAGTTCCTGGATCCGCTTATCGGTCTCCTCTTGCTGGGCGTGAATCCATTCCCTTTCCTTCCGGTGCTGGTCAAGCACCTGATCCATCGGGTTCGGCAGGACGGATAGCAGGACGACCGCCAACGCACCAACTGCCAAAGGAACCCACCATCCTTTGCGGCGGCGAGGTGGCGGCAGGCGCCGTTTAAGCTCCTGCACATAGGCCGATCCATGTTCCTCCGCCTGCTTACGCTGCAAACGGGCCGGAAGCGAATCGTCTCCGGCAAAGGCCAGCGCTGTTGTCATAAAATCCTGTCTTTCCTTCCCCGCTTCCGGGGTATCCATTTCACGAGCAGCTTCAGCGAGCGGGATCAGGCGCAGACGTCCCCACAGCCAACCCGCCGCAGTCAGCAGGACCAGGCTTCCCAAGGCATAAAATATAACGCCTTCTATTGGACAAAGCCTCCCTGCCGCAAGCAAAAGAGAGGCGGCAAGCAGCCCGGCCAGGCAACCCTGCCTGATTCCGGCCAGTTCCCGAAACCATTGCAGACGCCGGCGCACCATGTTTAATTGATTGTTCAACTGCTCCACTTTTGCCGCCTCCTCTCCTGCTGTTGATACTCCCAATTATACTGAATTGTCATAGAGTTATAGCAAAAAGGGTTAGGTTCCCTCATCCGGATTTACCGGCTTTACTGGATTGTCCGGAATGTTGTTCTTACGCTGCTTCTTACCTCGAACCGGCCGAATGCGGCGGATGGCGATCCACAAGAATAACAGGATCACCAGACTGTAAACAACAATAAATTCCTGCCACAATTCGATAGGTGCCGAGGATTGGAGGTTGCTCCGCTGTACCATAAACGCCGATTCAGAAAACGACGGTTCGAAAATGCTGATCAGCGCCCCGGCCGGATTAAGTCCGAGCAGGTAGCCTACCCATGAATAAGCCCGCATCGGTGCGCCTGAATTGTAATAGCTGGCTCGATCTATACTCATCGCAAACAGATAAGCCAACCCGGTCACCAGAAAGATTACAAGGCCAACGCCGTAGGTCATAATTACCGACACGATCGTTCTTTTTAACAGTGTGGAGAAAAATACGCCGATCGACCCGAGCAGCAGCATCACGAACAAATAAAACAGAAACACGGATACCAGTTGGCTCGGCGATACCCCGCCGTACAAAAATACGATGCTATATACCGGCAAAGTCGCCAGGATAATCAACGTCATGAAGCTGAGCGATGAAAAGAGCTTGCTCAAAACAATAGTGGCCGAGCTTTGCTGTGTGGTGAGCAGCATATTCAGGGTTTGTTTTTCCCGCTCACCACTGATCACCCCTGCCGTCAGAGCAGGAGTCATGAACGCGATCAATACGAGCTGCGCGATGCTTAACGCGTAAAACATCATCCGGCTCACCCCGGAGTCGACTCTGCCGTTTTGAATTCCCCCGCCGGACGTCATCACGTAAATAATGCCCATCGCAAGAAGCCCCATCACAAGCACATAAGCAAATACGGAAAAAGCTGACTTGGGGGTCCGCATCCGCAAAGTAAATTCCTTGCCGAGCACGGGATTAATGAGCACTCTACGCCATTTGTTCATGATCGGCTCCCCCTTTCGTAATCTCTAGGAATACGTCCTCCAGATTGCTTTGCGCCTCATGAAAAGATATCACCTGATACCCGGCTGAAATCATGCCGCCAAGCAACCGGGACTGCTCGGCATCGCCGCCGCCGAAGTGTACGTGGATGCCGGTCTCGTCATGAAACACCTGGCTGACATGCGCCTCGTCACGAAGCCGCTCCGCCAATTCCTCCGCCCGATCGAGCACACGGATATGAAGCACTCTTTTTACTCTAAGCCGGTTTTGTATTTCACTCACTTTGCCTTGGGCGACCATGACCCCGTGCTCGATCACACCGATCTCATCCACCATTTCCGCAAGCTCCGGTAAAATATGCGACGAAATAATGATCGTTTTGCCCATCAGCTTCAATTCCTTCAGAATTTCCCGCATTTCGATCCGGGCGCGGGGATCAAGTCCCGAAGCCGGCTCATCCAGAATAAGCACTTCGGGATCATGTACAAGACAGCGGGCCAGGCACAGGCGCTGCTTCATGCCGCGCGACAAGCTATCCACATAAGCATCCTTTTTGTCGCTTAAATTGACGAGCTCCAGCAATTGCGGGATTAATTGCTCCCGCTCTGACCGCGGAATCCCGTAGCTTGCGCCATAGAAATGCAGATATTCCGTCGTCTTAAACTGATCATAAACTCCAAAAAAGTCAGGCATGTAGCCGATTCTCTTACGTACCTCATGCGGTTGTTCCGTCACCTCGAATCCGCCTACCCTGGCGCTTCCCGAGGTAGGCGCGAGCAAAGTGGCCAAAATGGACATCGTAGTTGTCTTTCCGGCTCCATTCGGGCCCACGAAGCCAAATACGGTTCCTTTGGAAATCGACAGATTGACATTCTTCAGGGCATCAAACCCGCCATAGGTTTTCGTCAAATTTTGAATTTCAATCATTTTCCGGCCTCTCCTTTCAGGGCGATTTCCGGGAGGTCGAAGGAAGTCCATTCTCCGGCCGTAATTTTGATTTTCAAGTACCCGTTTTGTAAATAGGATTTTGCGGTTGTGGTGAATTCAGCCTGGTATTTGTTCAATCCGTCCAGCTTTTCCCATGCCCCACTATCCCAATTCCAAATCATCGCGCTCGTCTGATCACCCGAATAAGTCCAGCGCAGCTCCAAATTCGAATAATGAATATCGTTGCTTTTCGGTAATTCGTACTCCAATGTAATGTCGCCGGGCGACATATTCACCCTGCCGGGCCCCTCGCTTGCCCATTCTTTGGATGTCGTTTCAGTAACCTTAGCAGCGATTAGTCCAAATGGGATCGACATTTTGCCGTTATGGGTGAAGCTTGGCGTAAAAGACTGCACAATCATATTCAGCTGCTCAGAGGCCGCTACTTTGCCGTTGACTTTATAATCACCCAGTTCTTCCTTGTTCCAGGCGAGAAATACGGGATTGCCGGAGACTAACCCGGTACCTACATATTGATTGATCATTCCACGTTGACGTTCGAGCAAATAATCGTCGTTTCTACCCGAGGTCGAGGTATGGGGAAACAAAGCTGAACCGTAATCTTGGTATACTACGGATGCAATGGAAGGGGGAACCGGAACCGATTTACCTTTAGGAATCTCTCCCAATGCATACACTTTCCCTCCGGCCAGCAAGGCTCCATCGCTCAAATCACCGTTGGTTCCGTTCGTAACCGTACCCTGCAGATTGCCCTTGTCATCATAGGAAACCTCAATCTTCATCGCTCCGGATTGGAGCGGTTCCGATTTACTCATCCATAGCTTGGCAATCGAACGGTGCGTCATATCTCTCAATTTTACATCCGTCGCCTCCGGTTTTACCCGAATCAACTGCCGGTTGGCTCCTCCCGATTGCCCGCCTCCCAATAGCCCGTCCTCTCGTGTCACGGAAACGTAAGTACCGGCCGCAAAGGTCAAATTGTAAGTGCCGCCGCGCGGTACGAACAAGGCGGTGGCTGCAGACCGCGTAGCCTGTCCCTTGCCGTCGAGTTCCACAATGCTGAGCGTATGCGTGCGTACGCTTGATTTACCGGAGGTGCCGGCAACGTAAATACCGACGCTGGCAATGACCGCAATCAGCGGAATAAGCCCCCAGGACCATTCCCGCTTATCGAATCTCTTAAGCACGTAATACAACACAGGAGCTACGATAACGGCATATCCCAGCAATAGCCAAAGCAGCAGGGAGAATGGAGGCAGCGTCAACGACGGGAACAGATCCAGTAAGTAGCTTACGCCTGACATCATGTTCGTCCCGGAGACCCAGCCTCCCATTGTGCCGGAATTCGCTGACAATTCTTCTTTTAGTACCGTATTCCATACGGCTGCATGCCCGCCCCAGCTATGCAGGGGCTCCATCGCCATATCATAGGCGGCGTATATAACCCTGCCCTTACCTGAAGCCCAGGAAGCAAACAAAGGCAGCGATTCGGACGAGATATCCGCCCGGGCCCCCTCTTTCACGACCGCGGAAGATACGGGAAAGGGTTCACTTAAAGACAGCGGCTTGCCTCCGATTTGCACCAACTCGGGGAAGGAGCGGACATCCGCGCTTCCTTTGAATTCTACGGGAGACAAGTCTTCGAACCCTTGAGCCGTTTTGGCGTAGCCTTGGCCCCCGCCAAGCACCAGCGTTCCTCCCAGGTTCACCCATGAGCGAACGGCTTCCATTTGCTTGTCGTTCAGGGTGTCTGTCGGGTAATTGTTCAACACGAGCACATCCAAGCTGGAAAGCAATACCCCGTCTTCGGGAATTTGTTCGCCCTTCAAAGGGATGATGCCTGCATTATTCCCGGTTCCATTCAAAGCCGCCAAAAAATTCATGGTGTCGGGATCGCCTGCCAATGTGCCGATCAGCGTATTTCGATTGACTGAGCTAAGCAAATAGGGCTTGCCGGTGGAAAAAGGAATATATTTGCCCGACTCGGCCGAGCCTTCGTAAAAACGAATTTCATTGTTCTTATTGTCAAAGCTGCTGCCCAAGATGCCGAACGTGACAGCCTTGGTCGTTCCTGCCGGCAAATCGACCTTTTTTATATGGGATACGCTCGTCCCGTTATAAGGATCTTCGACCTGAACCACAAGCTCCCCGGACACGTCCGTGTTACTGTTCAGCGTAATGGTCAACGGGCTCCATTCATTCATTTTCACATTGCCCTCAAAGCCGACCTCGGTTTGAATGCCGATCGCCGGTCCCGCCGCGGAAGCCGGCTGCGGAACAAAAGCTCCGAGCCCAGTCATAACCGCAAGCACGAACAGGACAAGGGCCGAGCATCGTTTTATTGAAAAAAACACAGGACGTTCCCCTCTCTCCGATATGTATTTGCCTGAAATCCCTTCATATCCTTAACGAAAACCGGGATAAAAAAGTTACCCCGAAAACAAAAACCGCGCGGCATGTGAACTCCTGTCTGCCGCGCGGTTGGTTGATCTGTATCAAGCTTTTTAATTAAATACGACGGTTTTGTTCTGATGCACGAGAATCCGGTCCTCGATGTGCCACTTCACGGCTCTAGCCAGCACGACACGTTCGATCGTCCGGCCGATCCGTTTCAGCTCGCTGACATTATCGCGGTGGCTAACCCGCTGAACGTCCTGCTCGATAATCGGTCCCCCATCCAGTTCCTCCGTTACGTAGTGGGCGGTGGCGCCGATGATTTTCACACCGCGTTCATAGGCTTGGGCGTACGGTTTGCCACCGACAAATGCCGGAAGGAAGGAATGATGGATGTTGATGATCCGGTTCCGGTAGGGCTGAATCAGAGCTGGAGATACGATCTGCATATATCTTGCCAGCACGATCAAATCGACCTTTCCGTTGACGAGGTCAAGCTGCTTCTGCTCAGCTTCAGGTTTCGTATCCGGCGTAACCGGGATATGATGGTACGGAATTCCGAAGGATTCCACGTATTCCTTCATGTCGGGATGGTTACTGACGACCATAGAAATCTCTGCATCCAGATCTCCGGCCTGCCACTGCCACAACAGCTCGACCAGGCAATGGTCTTCCTTGGAAACGAAGATGGCCAGTTTTTTCTTATGGCTAAGCTGATACAGATTCCACTGCATCTCGAACTTGTCCGCGATAGACCCGAAATCTTCTTTCAGCCCGTCCACCCGGTCTTCCAATTGCTCCAGGTCGAATTCGATCCGCATGAAAAACATGCCGCCCTCCGGATCCATCGTATACTGGTCCGACTGAACGATGTTCGCGCCGTGTTCATGGAGAAATTGCGACACCGCGGCTACGATGCCGGGGCCGTCGGGACAGGATATCAGCATCCGCGCCCGATTGTTCTCATATGGTTTAACAGGGCGTCCGCCCGTTTTTACGTGTGTATCCATCGTTTTCTAAATCCCCCTGTGTCTTATGTGTATCTGTTGGCAACGAATACGATCAATGCCCTGTAGACAGCCAGGCCAGCAGGCGCTGATTAATCTGCTCCTCGTTATAATCCGGGAACAAATTCGCTGCGGCTATGAGATCGTACAGTCGTTCCATCGGCTCGCGCGGATCCGCCTTTTTCGCCTTGGCGTCGCTCTTGAGCAAGTTCCATGTATCAAGCACAAAAGCCCGCGGATGGATGTCTTGTCCGGCAAAAAAGGACCCGAGCTGCTCTATTTCGGTGAGCACATTCTCGCCAAATCGAGCGGCGACATCGCCCCGAAGCAATGCGATTTCCATTTCGTACATCGGACGCTGGGTTTTAGCGTCTTTGCCTACCCAAGGTGTCTCGAGAATGAAAGGCCGCCCTTGCAGCGCCTCATGGTGAACGACCCGGTTAATCGCTTCAAAACCGATCCAACCCGTTCCGATTGGAGTATGGCGGTCTTTGTGCGCGCCGATCGGATTCTTGCTGTCATTGATATGAACGACCGCAAGCCGGTTAAGTCCGATAAGATCATCAAACTGGCGAAGCACGCCGTCGAGATCATTCACGATGTCATAGCCAGCGTCATGAATATGGCAGGTGTCCATGCAAATGGTCAGCCGTTCGTTGTGCTGCACCTTATTAATGATCGCCGCAATTTCTTCGAAGGTGCGTCCGACCTCGGTACCTTTGCCTGCCATCGTCTCGAGCGCAATGTTGACATCCGTTTCATTCGTGCCGTTCAGCACTTCATTTAAGCCTTCGGCAATCCGTTCCACACCGTATTCGGCGTCTTTATCGGTAAAAGCTCCTGGATGCAGCACGATGTTGCGCACGCCAAGGGCATGGGTCCGGCGGATCTCCTCCTGCAAGAAATCGACCGCAAGCTGATACGTATTCGATTTATAGGACCCGAGATTAATAATGTAAGGGGCATGGACGACGATTTCGTCGATTCCGGCTGCCTCCATCGCCGCTTTCCCAGCTTCGATATTCATCGATTCGATCGGCTTGCGCCGCGTATTTTGCGGTGCACCGGTATATATCATAAACGAGCTGGAGCCGTAAGAAGCGGCCTCCGCAGTTGCGCTTAACAGCCCTTTGTCCGAGAATGAGACATGGGAGCCTATTTTAAGCATTTTCATTTCCCCCTTTTGGACAGTAAATCGCTAAACAACCCTATTTTATCTTGAAAATCGAAATAAAGCTAGCCGAGGCGGACAATACCGAAACATTTGGAAGGGTCCTAATAAATGTTCCTCCGAATCTATAGAAGTGTCGAAATAATCGTGTAAATACGGTATAATTTTTATCAATTACAAATATCACATGAAGAATATCGAGGTGTGAAGTCCATGCTGAACAACGCTTTGCTGCTCCCGCTGTCTTCGGAGGGACCGAGCAACTTATTTTTAAACAGTATTGTCTTCTGGGGATTCGTGCTGCTAGGATTGATGGTCATCGGCGGATTTTTTATGTTCCGCAAATTTTTGAAGGTGCTTCCCAAAGCGGATGGCAAGTCTAAACTGGACTGGCAAAATCACTGGGTCGAAACAAGCCGCCATTTATGGACGGACGAGGCCAAAGCTTTCTTGACCATGCTGGTACAGCCTGTACCAGGACCGTTCCGCGATATCGCCAAGCACTCGATTGCCGCCGAAATCGGCAGAATCGCGCTTGAGGAGAAGGCTTCCGAGGTGACTCGGGATCATTGCATCAAAGGATATATTTCTGCAACCCCGAAAAGAGATAACAAGTTTCTGATTACCTTTCTGGAGAAGAACCAGATCGATTACCAGCCTTACCGGCATTTGATGAACAAATAAGTGCGGCACAAAAATGCATCCGGCCTGACGAACCTAGGCACCGGATGTTTTTTGCTTTATAGCAGGATGAACCGTTCGGTGTAATAGAGGTAAAAGACAAACAAGAACGATGTTTTTATGTAAACATGATTACATAATAGGGAGGATTGCGACATGAAATGCGTTATTTTCGGGGGAACCGGGTTTATCGGGCGGGCGTTGAGCAGTTATTGGTTGAAGGAAGGCCATGAAGTATTGGTCGTCTCCAGAACAAAAACCACAGATGCACCGGAAGCCATGGGACGTACCTCTGGACCAACCTTTTGGACATGGGATGAACTAAGGAAGGACCCCTCCCCGCTGGAGGGCTCGCATGTGTTTGTTAATCTCGCGGGAGCCACGCTGAGCCAGCGGTGGACCGCCAAGGCTAAACGAAGCATTCTGGAATCCCGTTTAACGACAACCCGCGAAGTTGCACGGCTCAGCAAGCTGTACACGCCTGGTCCTGAGGTCATCGTGCAAGCATCCGCCGTAGGCATATACGGGACGTCCTACAATCGCGAATTCACTGAAAACGATCAGCGCGAACAGGGGCGTAGCGACTTCCTCTCTGAAGTGACCGAGCAGTGGGAAGCCGCCGCAGAGGAAGGGTTTGCCGGCCGTCGGCTCGTGAAGCTTCGGACCGGAGTCGTCCTCGGAAACAACGGAGGCGCCTTCCCGCTGATGCGGCTCCCGTTCTTGCTGGGGGTCGGCGGAAAGATCGGCACCGGACGGCAATGGGTACCCTGGATTCATCTGCATGACCAGGTCCGGTTAATCGACTTTTGCGTCAAGCATCCTTCGATATCAGGTCCGGTAAATGCGGTCAGTCCGTCCCCTGTTACGAATCAACAATTCGGCTCCTCAATCGGTCGCGTCTATCACCGCCCGAACTGGTTCCCTTTGCCGGGTCCGCTTCTAAAGCTCCTGCTCGGAGAAATGTCGATGTTGCTGCTGGAAGGACAGAAGGTGCTACCCACAGCTGCACTACAGGCCGGCTTCACGTTCGCTTATCCCGGATTGGAGGAAGCTTTAGTGGCATTGAAATCAAGCAAACAATTCTGAACAAGTACACAGTCAGATTTTCGACTTTGTGAGCAAATACAGGAAATACGGGGCCCCAATGATGGCAACCACGATACCCGTAGGAATCTCTTCAGGCTGCAAAATCCATCTCCCCAGCGTATCGCCGACGATCACCAGGAGACCGCCGGCAAGAGCGGAAGCCGGAAGCAGATGTTCATGCTTCGGTCCCACCAGACGTCTGGCCAAATGCGGAGCGATCAGGCCGACAAAAGCGATTCCGCCTCCGACCGCGACCGACGCACCGGTCAGACCGACTGCGGCGGCCAGCAGGCCCAGCCTGGAACGTTCGATCGAAGTTCCCAGCCCCGTCGCCGTCTGATCGCCGAGACTCAGCACATTTAATGCTCTGGCGCGGATAAACACATATGGCATTAAAATAACTATCCATGGCAGCAAAGCCAATACATATTTCCAGGACGTCCCCCAAATGCTTCCCACCAGCCATACTTGCAGCATTTGATAGTCTTCCGGACGCAGGCGCAGCTGTAATATGATCATGGCAGCATTAATTCCCGCCGCAAGCGCAATACCGACCAGCACCATACGGATCGGCTGAAGCCCGTAATGCTTCTTGTAAGAAAGCACATAGATCAAAGCCGCTGCTGCTGTTGAGCCTAACAGGGCCAGAAACGGCATCATAAAGACAGGTGCCGCGGCCGCCGTTGGGTAGAACGAAATAAACAACGTAACGGCAAGACCCGCACCGGCATTGATCCCCAGTATTCCTGGGTCGGCCAACGGATTGCGGGAAATTCCTTGAAAAATACAACCGGAAACCGCCATCCCCATTCCGATTAGGACGGAAATCACGATCCGGGGCAGTCTGAAATCATATAAAATAAGTTCCTGCTTGGCCGTTCCCATTCCGAAGAAGGTTCTGAACACATCGCCGGGAGATAATCGGATGACCCCCGTATTCATACTGATCATAAAGACAACGAGGATCAAAACAGCAAACAGAGCGATAACGGTGTAGGCCCGGATCGCCTTTTTGCGCAGATGGGCCGAGTAATCAGGTGCGCTCATTCCAATCCCCCTTTCTGCTTCAACGCCAGGTAGAGGAAGAACGGTACCCCGATCACCGCAATCAGCGCGCCGATCGGCACTTCATGAGGCGGATTGACCATCCGCGCCAATATATCCGCGAACACCATAAGTAAGCTGCCCAATACTGCCGACGACGGGATTACCCAGCGATAATCCACTCCGACGAGAAATCTTGCAATATGGGGGATCATGAGGCCCACAAATCCGATGGCGCCAACCAGCGACACCGCGCTCCCGGCAAGGATCAGGACAAAAATCATGCTGACCGCTTTGATCAAGCCGGTTCTTTGTCCGAGGCCGGTAGCCACCTCATCGCCCAGGCTAAGCAGGGTAATCGACTTGGACAGCGCAAATGCTCCGACCAGCCCTACAGCCACCCAAGGAGCAACGATTTCGATTTGTGTCCAGGTCGTTCCCGTTACCGCCCCCGCATACCAAAACGCGAGATCCTGACCTACCTTGAAATAAATAGCGATTCCTTCACTCAGAGCGACCAAAAGCATACTTACCGCCGCACCGGCGAGAGTCAGCCGGACGGGGGTCATGCCTCCCTTGGACATAAAGCCTATTCCAAACACCAGACCGGCGCCGACCGCGGCGCCCGCAAACGAATAAAACATCATCATCAGAAATGAAGTACTCGGAAAAAACGCAAAACAAACGGCAAGTGCGAGGCCTGCCCCGGAATTCAGTCCCAGCAATCCGGAATCGGCCATCGGGTTGCGGGTCATCCCCTGCATGATTGCACCGGCGACGGCCAAAGCCGCTCCGATTAATGCAGCAGCCAGCGCACGCGGAAGCCGCATATCCAGAATAATTTGATGCTCCGTCAAATCGCCGTTAAAATGAAATAACGAGTTCCATACCGTTCCTAACTTGATGTTGGCCGCTCCTACGGAGATGGAGAGCCCGATTGCGAACAGCAGCAAAATGACGCCGCCGAACAAAATTAACGTAGCCGCTATCGGCCGGGTACGATAACGGGATTTGGGAGCTTGAGTCGAAGCTGTCATGAGTCACAACCATCCTTTGACGTTTAACGATGATAGATTATGTAAGCTTGAGTATTATACACGAATTAATCAATTCAACCCTAGCTTTCAATTGAGAATGATTCTCGCTTATTATACTCTCTTTCGTCAGGATAATCTACGATTACAGGCAAATTAGAGAGACTGCCTGCCGGACTTCCGCAAGGTATAGGTACACTCGGCAATCATGAAGGAGTCCCCCGGATTCAGCGAATATTCCTTGTAGGGAGCGATAACTTCTCCCCCTAAACGGGTTCCGTTTCTGGAGCCGAGATCTTTCAGGCTGCATTCACCAGCACGAATCATCAATTCCGCATGCGCCCGCGAGACACCTGCCGTCCGATCCACATATTGGACCATTTCCTCAGAGCGTCCGATGACAAAACTGCCCGGGCTAAGCGGTATCGACTCTGCCCGATCTTCCCCGGGACCCATCCGATCGAGACTAAAGCTCGGCTCGGAGGACGAAGACATGTCCGGTTCGGAACCATGAGCAGTCCGCCTGCTCAATAATACCGTCTTCGGTTGCGGCACAGGAACAAAGTTGACAGCGGGCTCGACAGCCGGAGGAGCATAGCGATCCTCCTGAACCGGAGGAATCCCCGTCAAATTGTTCAAAGGCTCGTAAGGCTCGTTCCATCTCCAGCCCATCTCCAGAAGCAGATCCTCCCTTTTGTCCGATAACTCTAACTCTTCGGAATCATGTTGCTTGCCGCTGAGCTTGAAGCGCCCGGGAATGCTCCATTTTCCTTTCCATATAAGCATGGCAAACACAGCAATAAGCAAGGTCAATGCAAGGCAAATCATCAATGAAAAACTCCCTGGATGATCAAAATAAAGCAGTTTCCAAATCATTGCAATCACCAGTAACGCACCGAGCATGATGTAAGTTGTTTTGGAAGTTGAGCCTGTCTCTTCATTCTCTCCCGTCTCACCTACTTGTTGTTCGTTATCATCAAGCTCTGTGGGTAATTTAAATTGTTCCTTCCCGCGAGCGAGAAACGAGGGTGGATTGATATTAACACCAGCCGAAGAAGGCGAATGTGGCGGCATATATTCTCGGATAGTAACCGAAGCCGGCAAAGGCTGCTGAACCAAGCGCTTCCCCGCTACCATATTGGATTCGGATTTGGCGGGTTTGTCGTCCAGCAGAAGACGGAGCAACAGTTTCTTCATTTCCGCAACGGAAAACAGTTCATCCGAACAAAAGCGGAGAAGCTGCTGAATCCCGTTCCCTTCAATCACAGTCACAGAAGTCATCATCTTCGTAATCAAGGCAATGAGTTTCTTTGCCAAAGGCTCCTCCGTAAATCGGTCGGTTACCGGTAAATAAGCAAAATGCAACGTTCCCGCAGCCAACGATTCCTCTACGAAAATATGATTCTCATCCATTAAAAAATTATCCTGTGAAAGCATGTACTGCTTGCTGTCATCCAGCACGGTCAACGCCTGGAGCAAAAGACTGTAAAGCTCAGGCATCCCGATTTTCTCTTGCTTCAGACATTGGGACAGCATTCGCTTGCCCGTAATTTCATAGTGTATGCTTACCTCAAAATCTATCTCCCTTACATCGACTCTCAGCAGATTCGGTATGTTCACCGAGGAAAGCATCGCCTGCTGCACACGGCTTATTTGACTGGAGTGCATACCTTCTAACGCGGTTACTACCATATATGTACCGCCGTTCCTTACAAAATCGGTGACCAGTTCCCGCATATCAGGCTACCCCCTCTCCCTTTCTAGGATAAATAAAAGACAGCCAGAATTGCTCCAGGCAAAACCGCAAGCATGAACGGAATCTGCAGTTGATTGTTCGTCCCTGCCCGGACGGGATTCCAGCTTCGCAATATAAAGGCTCCCATCACTTGCCGGAGCACACCGCGCAGCCGGGAAAACACCTCCCGCCGCCAGATTAAAACACATACTCCGATTAGGCCCGCAGCAAAAATGGAATACATCAGAATGCTCAGTGTCAGATAGGTACCCATCCAGGCCCCGATGCCGCCGAACAGCTTCACATCGCCTCCGCCTACCGCACCGAACCAATAAAGTACCAGCATCAGACCAAAACCCGCAGCGGCTCCTTTCAGAGCAAACAGTCCCCCAGCCCATCCTTCGGTCAGGAGATGCCACGCCAACCCCGTGACAATTCCGGATACGGTAATCATATTAGGAATTTTCATCGTTTTAATATCCGTAATGAATGCCGCTCCCAATATGATGAAGCACCCTAAGTAGTCCCAATTTATCAAGAAAAAATCACCCTCCGTTTCTATAAATTTTGTCTGGAGATTACGAGCCACAAGCGGGTTCTATTTCGAAGACCTTGGACTTTCGACCGCGAATTGTCCGGCTGTCTCCAGACCTTCCTCCGTTTCAATAACAAAACTCCATGTGCCTGGCGTCGTATTTCCTCCGACCAGCCACTCCCATTCCACGAGCCCGTCTCCGTTTGCGGAGGCTTCACCCAGGTACTTGGCCTGGCTTGCCCCGCTTTTGTAGTACACCGTCAATTTGGCCGTCGAACCCGGTGCGATCCGAGCCGTGATCCTGGCCCGATGACCCGCGTAGGCAGGCTCGGGTTTGGACAGAATCACCGCAGGCTGTCCTGCTTCTCCATTCTCTTCTCCGTTCCCGTTTCCATGCTCCAGTTCTCCCGTATCGCCTATCCACAACCGCTCTTCGGCTCTTGCCTGAAGCACGATGGGCCGCCCGGTAAACGGAACTTTAATCGGTAGCTCATAACTGATCTCAAGGCCGAAATAAGGATTTTTTCCCGTCTTCATATCCGGTACGGTGACGCGGCTGACATGCAGACGATGTTCATTCAACCACGTGCCTTTTAAGAAGGGCCTGATAAGAGGCTTTACAACCGGGTCCAGCACGCTTTCGGTGACACTGTTTTTTATGTCCTGCAGCGGTTCGACGCCTTTGTCGGCCGCTGAAGAAATCCAATTGGAGAACGGCGCGGGGAGCGATGAAGCATACTGATCTGCCCATTCCGGCAAAGAGAGACCCGGCATGCTCCTTGCGGACGACGATGGCTTCCCTCCAACAGACAATTGCTCTCCCCCCTCCGTTTCCGCCGAATCGACGGACTGCTTAGAAACGGCAAGCGCCACGGGATACATATGGGCAGAAACCTGTTTGACCGCATTTGCAGCCACGGCGTGCATTTGTGTGGATAACAAAGTCATCTGGACCATGTAAATAAACAGGAATATTACGATGACGAAAACCGGCATTACGAGGGAAGCCTCAAGAACGATACTTCCCTGAAGCCGCCGGTTTCCGTCCATACGATCTCCTTTAGTAGGAGAAGTCCGCTTGTTTGATTGCATAATATCTGCTTCCTTCCACCCTGCCAGTTAGGGCTCCGGTCTCTCCCATCGTTTTGGCAACACCGGGCAGAAACCATAAAGGGATGGCTGTCGTCACCGTACTTTTCAAATATGTCGCCCGCTCCTCCGGTGCGATCCCGGTGTTCATACGGATAACCGCAAGCATCCTCGAAAGTCTCCTTTCATTTCGTCCGTGAAGCAGCAAAAATATTCGTAAGTGATCCCGGTATGTAAGCTTAACTTTCAAATAATCGCTTAACGGTATGGAGCCCTTTTTCGTAAGCTCAATCATATCCTTTACTGCATGCTCAACTCCGTACAACAGAGCTGCCGCCAGAACCAACAGCGGATTCCCCTTGGCTCCGTTCTTAATGAACCCCTCCATCGTTCGTATCGCCAACCGCATCGTAAATATCTCCCCGTAAGCGGCCGCAATATTACCAGCCGGGTTATGAAAGCCGTAAAGTATATATTCCACTTCCTGTTTGTCCGCAGCAAAAGCATCCGCCAAAATATCGATCTTATCCCGGCCGCTTTCGCTACCTTCCATAAGCTCGTCCAGTGTACTGATATCCAGATACTCAAAATAGCTAACGATGTACTCGGTCTGAAAACAGCTGTCGGACATTCCTTTCATAAGACCTGAGAGTCCCCCATACAGCGAGTCCATTCCGGCCATCGCCTCGCCTCCGGCATCATAAGGGCTTTCTTTGACTGTTGAACCGGAATCTTCACCGTTCATGGACTGCTGATTCAATTCACGGTTAGACTTGTAAAAAGATTCCAACCGGTCAAATTGCTCTTGCTGCTCCTTCAATTCGCCTTTCAAATCCGAAATTCGGCCGACGAGGTTTTTCGCTTCCTTCAGTTTGCCGCTTGCTTCACGCTCGGTACGCTTTCTCTCTTCGTCGGATCCTCGATGGGCTTCGAGCCTTTTTTGGTTTTGAAATAAGATATTCCCGGCGCCCGAATCCACATAATCACGCATATATTTGTCTACTTTCCCACCCATGCCGCTCACCGCTGATTCAAGAGTCCCCGTGGAGGTTGAAGCAGCAAAGACAGAACCCTCCAAGGATAAAAAGGAATTTGCCGAACCGAAGAGATTCTCAAAACCTGTCTCCTGCTCGGCAATATCCGCTTCAAAGTCGGAGAATAACTGCTCCGGCAACAGCAAATCTCGGCTTCGCTGACGGATCTTGGCAATTTCATCACCGCCCGTTGCCGGCTCCCCGTCTCCGGTACTGGCCATGGCGGATACTTCGTTATAACCATCCTGAGCCGGACGCTGTTCGGCCTCTTCAATGACGATTCTCATCTGCTCATTGATATCTTTAGCCTCCATAAGCAGTTCCCTTGCTTGTGGGAGCAATTCCTTATGTTGCTTGTCAGCGTCCCTATTTCTATCCCCAAGCTTGCCGAACAACCGTGAGGCTCCATTTTGATAACGGCTGATCTCCCAGGTATAAATCCGTTCCAACGGCTCCCGGTTCCGGTCCTCCTCCACTTTCCAGGCATAATCGGCGTACTGCGCCGCTACATCCGCTGCGGTAGAAATACCGTTATCAATGGAAGTCCCAGACACCCCGGAACTGCCGGAGCGTGGAATAAGCGGTGCTATTTCTGAGGCAGCCTGCGCCGCCTTGCTCTGCTTCTCAAGCAGCTCATCCAGCTTCGCTTCGCGACGGTCATAGAGCTTTTGCAATTTGCCCAGCAGATCGACCGTATTGGACGCTTCCTTCATAACCTGGGACATTGGTTTAAACTTGTTGATCACCTCGATCGTAAAATCGATGGGCGCCTTATACTTCATCTGTTCTCTGATCTGCTGTTCAAAAACGGCGTAAGTCCCGAGCGGACGTTGAAGCTCTGCGGTGGATGAATCGAGCCGTATCCCTAGTACCGGCAGATCATCACTTCGTTGTACAAACTCCAACTGATCCTGCAGCACCTTCGACATGATATATCCTTCGTCCGTTTCCCCGAAAGCAAACAAACCGTACTGTTCGACAAGCTGAGAGTCATATGCGGACATGACCGAGCGGGATGCGGCGTGCGCCAGCATCTCGGTTTTTGCCTGCAACGCGGACATCCGCGCAAAATCTATGAATATAGAAACAAAAGCGAATACCACAGCAAAAATCATAATCAAATAGACCGAAACCGCTCCCCGTTCGGACCGATGCGGGTGAAACATTCCTCTTCCCCCTTCCGGGCGGACAAAGATCCATGCCCGTCCGCTTTACTTGCCGAACAATTCCAGCGCTTTTCCCGCTTCTTGCTTGTCGACCGGTTCCGCTCCATCGCTACCTTTAAATTTGGCTCCATAATAACGGGCCAATTCCACTGTCCTTATCCATTCCACAGGATCCACGACATAAGATTCCGCCTGGCCTTCTTGCGCCAGGTCACCGATGACTCGTTCCAAAGGAGCAAGAGGCACCAGACGGTTTAAAGACACCTTCACCTTGCGAAGCAGCACCTTGTTATCGTATTCCATCATTCCGTTCATTACTTCGGGGATGGCTTTACCGGTCCGATTGAGCTTATACAACGGCAGGGAATCCTCAGATACGCCGGTGGAAGGAAGCCGGAGCGCAACTTGTGGCGTTTGCCGGGAGGAACCGAATATCGATTGCAGCATCCCATCATCACTCAGCCGCCAATACAATGGATCATAATGGTTCGCCTCGAAAGCCCCGGTATAGGGATCCCTACGACTGTTATCCCATACGAACGCACTCCGTTCCGCCGCCACAATTGCCGTTTGGCCTAGCAACACCCTTTGATATAAATACAAGCAGAAAAACAACAGGATAATAACGGTGGAAAAAATAATTGGGAGAACAAGCGAAGCTTCAAGCGTGAAGCTCCCCTCCCGGTCACGCAGTACCCGGATCATTGACCGTCCATAAAATTTTCCGTTTTGGATTTCGCCTTGCCGAGCAGGCTGGTGACGATTTCTTTAAGCTGTGTCCTGAAAATGACGGCTATAATTACGATCACAGCGATGATCAGAATCATTTCGAGCATTCCAAGCCCATCCTCATTGCGCCAAAAGCTTTTCACTTTCCCATAAAACTGTGTAAGCATTCTTTTCACTCCTTTGAAATGTTTGCTGACCTACAAATCCATAATCATAAATGCCGGAGCACCGACTAAAATAACAACCACCAGGAAGAGCAGAACCATGGGAAACACCAGCTTGGAAGAAGCCTGTTCCCCCAGCGTTTTGCTCACCGCCTTTCTCCGTTCCCATAATGAGCGGGACAGGTCACGTAGCGCGAGTACAAAATCATTTCCTCCCCGACGAAAATTGAGCAGCACGGCGGTGGTAAATGCTGAAACCTCCTGTATTCCGCAACGCTTGCTGAACCCCTCTATTGCCTGCTGGAAAGAGTATCCTCCCTCCCATTCCCTTTGCATTTGCAGAAGCTCACGGTACAATGGATGATTTTCTTTCTCTTTACCGCGTTCCAGACAATGTCTTATCGCCTGCTGTACCGTAGACCCGGCTCCGACCAGCAGGATGATCCGGTTCAATAATTCCGGCAGTTCCAGCAACACTTCGCGTTCGCGCCGGACAACCTTGCGATGCAGATCATTGATAAGCGCCGCAGGAAGCAATACGGCCAATACCGCTCCCATTAAGAAACCGCTGAAATCCCCGTTCATGAAAAGCGCCAGAAAATTACCCAACACCATCAGAAGCCAACTATAAGACAGCATTTCCGCCAGAAATAACAACGTGTATTCGCCTCCGCGGTGATCTCCGCAAATTTTTTGAACCGAGCGCTGGATTTTGAAGAAGAAAAACGGAAACCTTTGGGACACCTGCAGTTTCTCAAGGAGATAAAGCATAGGGGGCGCCAGCCTTTGCAGACGGATCCCTTCCATCTCCATATTGGAACAACCCTTGTATTTGCCGGAAGCGTAATAAAACAGCACTCCCCAGCTACCAAACAAGCAAACCAGAAGTCCTGTCCAAATCCAATTCAACAGGATCCCTCCCTATTAAATTCGAATGTCCATAATTTTCAGGATCAGCCATGAACATCCCGCAAACAGCAAGAGCGCAAACGCTGAAATAACCAGGCCAATCCCGCTATGGAGCGGCTGCATGTAATCGGGCGAGGACATATCCATAAACACCAGGAAAAGCACCGGAGCAGCGAGCATAGCTTTGGCTTCAAAACGTTTCTGGGCGATCATGACCCCGATCTCCTGGCTGATCTCCAGCTTCTCGCTAATGATGGCCGAGGTCCGCCTTACAATCTCCACCAAATCCCCTCCGGACCGTTTGCAGGTCGTGAAGACGTCCGCAAAGTTGCTGATATCCTCCAGCTCAGCCCGGCGGCTGAAATCCTGAAGCGCTTCTTCAATCGGCTGTCCGTATTCCATTCTTGTGCAAATGATGCCCAGCTCTACAATCAAATCATTGCTACCGTCGGGGTACAGAAGTCTCAGATCGGCAATTGCTTCGCGAAATCCATTCTCAACCGAGCGCCCGGCGGCCAGAGAAGATGAGAGTGAATACAGCGCTTGTTTGAAATGAAGTCCGAGATTCTCTCTCCTTCGGCGCAGCAAATACCGGCTCCAATACTTCGGAATCAGGCAGGCACCGCATGTCAGGACCAACGAAAGCAGCAGCGAATGAAAAAATACATAGCCTACTCCGTACAATGCCAGTCCGCCAAACAGCAAGCAGCCCATTCTTTGCCCTTTGGAAAGAACATACACCCGGTAATCCGGCAATGCATCCCGGCTAGCTTTGGAAGGCTCCGTTACCTTTCCGGCCTTTCCGGTTGTTCGCTTCCCGGCCATCATAATCCGACACCTGCTTGTTCCCGGGCAAAGCGGCTCATTCCGGCCATGCTCAGCTTCTCTGTGTGCAGTAATTGTCTCCCGGTGTTTTCCAATGCGCCGATAATTCTGCCCGACCTCTCTTCCTTCTCCTGAAACTGGTACAACGGGTTCAATACCACCTCCCCATCCTTCATTCCTACTACTTCCGATATTTCCGTCACTCTGCGTGAACGATCGCGGAGCCTGGACAGATGAATGAAAATGTCGATCGCCGAGGCGATTTGCTGCCTGACCACCCCGAGCGGAAGGTCAGCTCCGCTCAGTACCATCGTCTCCAGGCGACTGATCATATCCGCCGTACTGTTGGCATGGCCTGTTGAAAGACTCCCGTCATGGCCAGTATTCATCGCCTGAAGCATATCCAAAGCCTCCCTTCCCCGTACCTCGCCGACGATGATCCGGTTGGGCCGCATCCGTAGTGAAGAACGGATCAAATCTCTGACCGTAATTTCTCCCCTGCCTTCCGTATTGGCGTTCCTCGTCTCCAGGGAGACTAGATTGGGAACAGTCACGATCTGCAGCTCCGCCGAATCCTCAATCGTGATAACCCGTTCATCCCCCGGGATATACTGGGACAACGCATTCAGAAAAGTCGTTTTCCCGGATCCGGTTCCCCCGCTGATAAAGATGTTGTACTTGCTTCTTACCAATGTCTGCAGCCAGTTCGCCGTCTCCTTATCCAGGGATCCCTTCTCAACCAGATCCTCCATGGTCATCGGGCGCTCCGGGAACTTTCGGATCGTCATGGTTGGTCCTTTAAGCGCTATAGGCGGAAGAACGATGTTTACCCGTGATCCATTCTTAAGCCTTGCATCGACTATGGGCGAGGATTCGTTCACGACCCGATTGACTCCTGACACTATGGTCTGAATAATATCCTCAAGCCTTTCCCTGGACTCGAAATGAACCGGCAGGCGCCGCACTTGCCCATCCTGTTCCACGAATATTTCCTCATGTCCGTTGATCATGATCTCGGTTACGGTAAGGTCATCGACAAGCGGCTGAAGGACATCCAAACCGCGGAATGAATCATACAACCGCCTTACCCACCTGCGTTTATCCGCTGCCGTCAGACCCGCGAGGCGCTGTTCTTCAAGCACCTGGCGCTCGATATAATCCATCAGTTGATCGTCCTGCATGGAAGAAGTCACATCCAAACCGGAGCGGATTTCCCTGCGGAGCAAGGCGAATATATCTTCCTTCATCTTGCCGCACTCCCTATCTCATCCACTCCCGCCATACCCGGATTCAACAATCGGCACAGCTTCATGACATCGCGCTGGTAGATCGGCGAATGCATCAAGGCGCCGTTTTCCCCATTTCCTTGGCTCCAAGCCGGAATAAACGATAATGTTACCGCCACGGCCATTTCTTTTCTTGCCGGAGAAAGCGCATATTCCCCGGTAACCCGATTAGCCGCAAACAGCGATTTGCCGATCACGGAGTTGTATAAGGAAGGATGGGAACGCTCGAGATGGGCCAGCCATACTTCCGTCTTTCTCATGACGCTCCAGTCTTCCGTCACAAGCCAGACCAGCTTGTCCGATCGCTCGAGCACCATTTCGGTCCGTCCGTTCGGAAACGAATCGGTATCGACAATCATTGTGTCATAGAGCCCGCTCCCCGCAATGTAGTCCATCAGTTCGAAAGTATCCTTCCGCTCCATCTCCAACAGTTCATTCAAGTTGTCCAATGGCCCGAAGGTATCTCCCTGAAGGAGCGGATGCCTGTAAGCATAGGCGGAAACCGGAAATTTCAAGGGCTCCCGCTTGTCTTCCGCGGCTTTCAAGTCGTACAGCAGCCGGGCCAATCCGGCACGATGCCCGTCGCCCCGGGCTTCATGCCCTTCCCTCATAAATCCGCTCTGGATCGTCTCCAGATTCAAATAAAAGACTTTGGCTCCCTCGGAAGCTAACTGTCTGGCCATGTTCAGCGCCACCGTCGTCTTGCCGCAGCCTCCTACGGTAGACGTAACCCCGATAATCCTGGCCCTGCCGTCCATCGGAGCGATCCCTTCGCTGCCCCCACGGACAATCTCAAGAAGGGAAGATAGCAATAGATGCAGCGGTTGATACTTGGCCAACTGCTTGCCTGAAAAAGTCTCTTGCTCCCCGTCGCTCAGGCGAATAAATGTGATTCTCCCATGAATCCCTTCCCCTGCGGCTTCAAGAAAAGACGATTCGCCAAGCACGGCATCCACCATTTCCGAAGACTCCGCCAAAAACTTCAAGAACGCCTCTTTCCGGCTAAATGCCGTCATGATCAGTCGCCGGGCAAACTCGCTGCATCGTACGTAATGAAGAAACGGCTCGATATATTGCTCATCTTGAACGGCAAGCACGACTCTGACTGGTAACACGGTCCACCACCTCTTCTTGGGAACGCAAAAAAGCACCGCCCAATAACCGATCTCTCGGTCAATTGGACGGTGCTTCCGTTCCGTATTCCTAAAATTTACAATTAGAATAACATAGAAGAGCTGTTCGGACAAGTCCTATTTCTCCAAGAAACGCTTCCTGATGTCCGGCGTCGGCATCATGCAGGCGTCATCCTTACCGAACCAGCGGTAGCGGTTCGCTGCTATCCAGCCGTACACAGCATCGCGGAGCGGGCGGGGAATTATAATAAAGAGATACATCAGCGGCCAAGGGAAGCGCAGCCGTCTGGCGATTCGCAGCGCAGCCGTGGAGCGGGTATAATGAACTCCGTCCTCCACAAGGAGGATCGTGTTCAAAAAATCGCCTTCCGGAGTCTTTCCTTCGAGCAGGCGATCGGCCGCAGCCGATTGAAGAGAAGCAAAGTGGAAAATGCCGCGCGGATCGCGTTTGATAATAAACTTCACTGCCCCCTGACAAAGATGACAGACCCCGTCAAATAATATCACTGTATCGGCCTCACGATTATTTTGTCCCAGTATCCTCGCCTCCCGAGAAACTATAGAAAAAAGCACGGAGCCAACAGCCCCGCGCCTACTATCCAGAACCTTGCGCCGTTACTCGGCCAAAGCCTTGTCAATCCATTGTCCGTCTTCGACTTGACGTCCGATATCTCCCGCAAAACTATCCATGCATTTGCATATGAAATCTTTGCGGCAGACCGGACAAGGCGTTTTCTGCAAACGGCTGATATTGGTTAGCCGCCATTCAGGAAAACGATGGTAAAACACACGGCATTCGGTGCCGTCGGCCAGCTTGACGATAAATTCGTACAATCCCTCTTTGTCGTTGCTCCCGGCCTTGGTCACGTTATCAACACTCGGTCTGTAAGACATGGTCATCACCCGCATTATCAAATTAGAATCCTGTTTTAGTACTTAGACATATTAAATAATTTTGGGCGGCGTGTCAACTTGGAAGGGGATGACAAAGACTCTCGATTGCAACAAGATGCATACCCTCCGGTCAAAAAAGAGACTTCCTTTACATTATACCCAAAGGAAGTCATTTTATTGAGAAGAAGTTCCGGTCTATTCAACAAGATTTAGTTTCACTTCGATATTCCCGCGGGTCGCTTTGGAATAAGGGCAAAAATCATGAGCCTTATGCAGCAGATCTTGGGCTTGGGAACGTTCCACACCCGGCAGCTTGACGTCGATTTCCACGGCAAGTTTAAAACCGCCGTCGCTTTCGTCTTTTCCGATGCCGACATGATGGGTTACTTCCGCGTTCTCCGCATTCACTCCAGCCTTTTCCGCTACATTGGCCAACGCGCTTGCAAAGCACGCTCCGTATCCGGCAGCAAAGAGCTGCTCCGGATTACTTCCGCTGCCTCCCTGTCCTCCCATGGATTCGGGCATACTAAGGTCAAGTTTCAAGACGCCGTCCGAGGATTCAAGCGAACCTGTGCGTCCGCCTTTTACTGTCACAGTAGCCGTATATAAAGTCTTCATGGCAATACCTCCTTAAAGCCAATATAGAATGGGGGGTCACAGTCCATTTAAAGCAATACGGCCGATTTGAAACGGACAAACCCCAAAAAGTTTCCCTAGACAAAAACTCTTGGAGGTGTACAATATAAAAAAGATCTTTTCAATAGATAGGGTGAGATACCATGAATGAGACTCAAGATAAAGCAGAGGCCGGTATCCCCGGGTGGAGAATGAACGGCGATCAGCCTTCTCTGCCGGAAGCCCATCGCTCCATGCGCATTCCGGCGACTGGCTCTTGGTTCAGGAAATTTCTGGCCTTTGCCGGACCCGGCTACATGGTTGCCGTCGGTTATATGGATCCAGGGAACTGGGCGACCGACATCGAAGGCGGTTCACGCTTCGGCTACACGCTTTTATCCGTTATTTTGTTATCCAATCTGATGGCAGTCCTGCTCCAGTCCCTCTCCGGCAAGCTCGGCATTGTAACCGGCAAGGATTTGGCGCAGGCCTGCCGTGACAATTATTCCAAACCTGTCGTCATCACACTCTGGCTGCTCTGCGAATTGGCGATCGCCGCGACGGACCTGGCTGAAGTCATCGGGGCCGCAATTGCGCTTAATCTGCTTTTCGGATTGCCGATCATTTACGGGGTGATGATCACCGCCGTGGACGTTTTGCTTATACTATTGCTTCAGAACAAAGGATTTCGAACGCTGGAAATTTTCGTCGTCGTCCTTATCGCTACGATCGGGATTTGCTTCGGCATCGATCTGTTTCTCTCCAAACCGGATATGGGGCAGGTCGCACTCGGTTATATTCCCAACGCGGACATCATCCGCCGGCCGGAAATGCTCTATATCGCGATCGGTATATTGGGCGCGACAGTCATGCCGCACAATCTGTATCTGCATTCTTCCATCGTGCAGACCAGACAGTATGACCGGACTCCGGCCGGTAAACGGCAGGCGATCAAGTTCGCGACCTGGGATTCGAGCATCGCGCTAACATTCGCTTTGTTTATTAACTCGGCGATCTTGATCGTTTCCGCCGCGACATTCCACTCTGCGGGAATGACCCAGGTCGCCGATATCAGCGAAGCCTACCACCTGCTTACTCCGATTGTAGGCACCACTCTGGCAAGCGTCATGTTTGCGGTCGCGCTGCTTGCATCCGGGCAGAACTCTACGTTGACCGGGACGCTCGCCGGGCAGATCGTCATGGAAGGCTTCGTGAACATCCGCCTGACTCCTTGGCTGCGACGTTTGATTACGCGCCTGATCGCTATCATCCCGGCCGTTATCGTTACCGCCATTTACGGGGAAAGAGGGACTCAGGATCTGCTAATTTTTAGCCAGGTCATTCTTTCATTACAGCTTCCGTTCGCCGTAATTCCGCTGGTCAGGTTCACTTCGAGTAAAACGAAGATGGGCGAATTCGCCAACAAGCTTTGGCTGAACCTTCTGGCCTGGCTTATCGCCGGCGTTATCGTCGTGCTGAACGTATACCTGCTGGTTCAAAGTATCCTGTTCTGATAAGAACCCCCGCCTGCGTCTTGAAATCAAGGCGCTGCGGGGGTTTTGATTCTATCCGAAGCTACTCCTTGATCTCTTTAAAGGAGGCATCATAAAGACGGAACATGGTTTTATAACCGGATTCGTCTATTTTGATCCCGACATCGAGCCGGCCCGTTATTTCGAGAGGCTCGGATTTATATCTCAATTTGACATCCTCCGGCACAAACACAATCATAATTTTGTTCCAGTAAGTTTCGTCCCCGTTATCAAAAGGACACTCCGCTCCCGGTTCGGGAATAAGCAGGAACCAGTTATTTTCAAAAGACAACACTTCTCCCATAAACCCCTTGATCGTTACGGTTGATCCGCTAAGGTCCCAGAATGCTTCGGATGGAGTCGTTTGATCGTCACCGTCAAAAAATTGGGACCATCCGATCGGCTGAGCCCCCTTTTTATCCTTAACACCTGATGCGGCTTTATTCCCTTGGGATGTATCGGGCTTAGTAGAAGCAACGTTTGCTGTCGCTTTACCGGAGACCGCGTTGCTATCTTTCCCCGTTCCCGCCTTTACCTTGGTTTGCGTTTCCGTCGATTTCAGCTCCTTTGACGTCGTTTGCTCCTTCGCCGAAACCGCTCCGCCCGTGGAGTTCGTCCGTCCATCCGGCTTGTTCTCCACCTGGCTTTTCAAATCCTCCGGCTGTTCTGAAGCGGACTTTGGCAATGGAGCTAGAGCTGCCTTCTTTTCCTCAGGCGAAGCTGCCTTCTTCTCCTCAGCGGTTGGATCGTCTTCCTTTACTTTATCTCCGGATATTCCTGTTTCCTGTACTTGGCTCGGTACTCCTGTTGAAGCCGATTCAGCTTCTGCAAACCCCGTCTTCGCAGGAACTTCTTCGCTCGAACCGGACTTTGACGGCAAAGAACCGGCGGCCTCTCCAAAAGAACCAGCAGACGGAGTAAGCGCCTTGTTTTGACCGCAGCCCTGCATAAGCATCGCAAAAACGATGATAGAAGGCAGCAGCCCCCATACCCATGTTTTTTTCACCTCATCTACCTCCTTAAGCTTTGAACAAGGCGAGCGGATCCAGCCGATACATCCGGACAGCGGGCAGCAATGCAGCTGCGATTCCGATCGCGAGAGTGCCTGCTGCGATTAAAGCGTGATCACCTGAAACAAGGAACGGTGAAATTTGAATTCCGGCGTATTGAAACAGAGCGTCCCGCAAAAAGTAACCACCGACATGACCCGCCGCAATCCCAAAGACGAGCCCGGCCCCTGTCAGCACCAGACCTTCGCCCAACATGGCCATCACGATATAACCACGCGTTTTCCCCAAAAGACGCAGCAGCCCCGCATCCTTCGTCCGCTCTCCTGCAGCGGCGATCAAGGAAAGCAGGATCGACACCGCAGCCAGCAAAATGCATAGCGCCGTCACGATTCCAAGCAGTTCGGAGCCTTTATCCACGAGATTAACCACATCGGCAACCGCTTTGCTTGTATAAATAACTTGAACCCGGCCTTCTCCTTCAAGCAAGGACCGTAAATCCTGCCCGGCCTGCAGGGTTGCCGGCTTCACAAGGATAGCCGTTATATCGCGGTCTTCTGCGGCTTCCCCATGAACAGCCCAAGCATAGTCCACCGTCGTAAAAATAGCCCGGTCATCCGGGGTATTCAGCCGCGGCAAAATTCCCTTGACCGTATAGACAAAACCCTCATGTTCATCATGCTCTCCGTGATTCTCCTCTTCTTCGAGATGAACCTCTTCCACCAGGCCATGCGCCCCTGAAAACGTATCTCCGACCTGCACATGAAGCATTTTCGCCGCATAAGCACCGATCACGACTTCTCCGGTCAGCCCATATAAATGCCCTTCTGTCATCGGCTGATCGCCGTACCTGGTCATAAAATATTGCGGATCGATACCGACGATCGGATATTCGTTATAATGGTCCCCTGTCGTCAAAGCGTACGCCTTTTCGACGGAGTTGTTCTCACGCACCTTCTCCAGTGTTTCACCAGGTATATTCCCGGTTGGTGCACCAACATGATAAAACGTGTTCAACACAAGCTGACTTTCGCTGCCCGCCGCCCCGATCACCAAATCGAACGGACCATAGCCTTTCTCCGCTCCTTGCTCTACACCCGCTTTTGACAAGGTAAGCAAAATGATAAAGGCGACGGTTGCGGACACGGACACAATCGTCAACAGCGATAAATATTTACGGTGCAGCAAATTTTTAAATAAATAACGGAGGAGACTCATATCGCAAGCCCCCCTTGCTTACGAACCCGGCGATGAATTTCGTTAATTTCATGAATGTGCCTGCATGCCGGGAAACGCTCCGCCATTCTTAAATCATGGGTAACGACAAGCAGGGTATGACGGTCGCTCCCGCATAGCTCCAGCAGGAGCTCCGCGATTTCGTCCGCGGTCTCCCAGTCCAGACTGCCTGTCGGTTCATCGGCAAGGACCAGCGATGGTCCTGAGATCAGCGCCCGGATAATGGCCACACGCTGCTGTTGTCCTCTGGAGAGCTGGGAGGGCTTATGATCCCTCCGCTCCAGCATCCCAACCCGTTCAAACCAGTGGTTGATGAGTTCGAGGCGTTCGCTCCGCCCGGTATTCCGGTTCCCGGGTAAAGCGATCTCCACATTTTCTCTCGCCGTAAGAGAGGGTATAAGATGAAAATCCTGAAGAATGTAACCGATATGCTCTCCCCGAAAACGGTCTCGGAGTGCCTCGCTCATGCCGGATAGCTTGTTCTCTCCGATCAGGATATCCCCTTCATCCGGCCGCATAATGCCGCTAATCAAGTGAAGCAGCGTGCTTTTGCCGGAGCCGCTCGGTCCGGTAATCGCGATTTTTTCGCCTTGTCCGACATGCCATTCCGGAATGTCCAGAATCGGAATCTCTTTTCCCGCCACATGAAACTGTTTCCTCAAACCGCGGATCTGAAGCATGACTCTTCCCCCTAACCATCATGAAAAGGAAAACAGGAGAAGCGGCTTCTCCTGTTTTCTTCTGCCTTGTTTTGTCCTGACCTGTTCCGTTAATTTAATTGGATCCGTTCCGACAAAGCATCCCATTTCAGCGTTTTGCCGGTAAGCTGATTGAATGCCGACAGCGGCAGGTATAAGGTTCCGTTGTCCACGTCCACGGTAAAGGAAGCGGACTTGCCGCCCGTTTTGGCCGTTCCCGCGCCAAGATCGACGGTTATGGTTGCGCCTTTTCCGGTTAATGTCACGTTATTTCCGGTTGCCTGGTAAGTTCCTCCAAGCGATTCGGTTAAAGCTTTAGCCGGATAGAGCACCTCTTTGTCACGGTTAATTTTGAACTTCGGATACAAATGCTTGGATTGCAAATTGGAGGTGGCTTTGGATAAGTCAACACCAAGCACTTCCGCCCCGGCGATCGCGATTTGCGTATTGTCGACCTGCCCTTTCAGCTTATCGGCAATCGGTCCGTAAGCCCAAACGCCTACATCCACCGCCGAATGGCCGTGACCGGACCAGCCGATCAGCAAACGCTTGGAGATGACGGCGTTATATCCGCCTTCCCGCTTATAGGAAGAACCGTCTCCATCCAAAATCTGCTGTGCTTCCTCATTGGTTAAATCGTTAATCCAAGTGTTTTCGGACACGATTTTCTTGATATCGGCTACCGTTTTGGCTCCATCCAATGCGGCGATCAAGGACTCCGACGAATGCTTCTGTTTATCCCACAGATCGATATTTACCTCGTAAATGTTATCCCTGGACAGCGACAGCCCGCCTGTCTCATGGTCCGCGGTTACTACGACTGAAGTATTTCCGTTCTTTTTTGCAAAATCAATCGCTACTTTAAAAGCGGCATCGAAGTCCAGGGCTTCCTGCACCATGGTCGGAAGATCGTTGGCATGTCCGGCATGGTCGATCCGGCCGCCTTCAATCATGATCGCAAAGCCGTCCGAATCCGCAGACAGGATTTCCAGCGCTTTGGATGTCATATCCGCAAGGCTTGGCGTTTCCGACGATCTATCCGGTACGTAAGCAACATGCGAGCCGCCGAACAGCCCAAGCACCTTGGCGTCTTTCGCGGTAAGCGACTTCAGGCTTTGTGCATTCTCTACTACTTTGTAGCCCTTGGCCTCAAAATCAGGGAGCAGGTTTTTATCAGTCCGCTTGCCCTTCTCCTCTTTGGTCACGAAGAAAGATTTGCCTCCGCCGAACAATACATCCACTCCGCTGTCCAGATATTGGGAAGCGATCGCACTTTCGTTGTCGCGGCTCCGGACATGCGAAGCATATACGGCCGGAGTAGCGTGTGTAATCCGTGCAGTCGTCACGAGGCCTGTAGATTTTCCGTTAATTTCGGCCGCTTCAATAATGGAAGCGAAAGGCTTGGAAACATCCTCATTGGAAACGCTGATGCCCGCATTATAGGTTTTATGTCCGGTTGCAAAAGCGGTTCCGGCCGAAGCCGAATCCGTAACGATGCCGGAGACGATCGTACCGCCGTCTTCACCGCGGTCGGCGTATGTAGTAGCCTGCCCGACGTAATAGGGGTCGAGGTTCAATTTATCAATTCCTTTGACATACTGCTGATAATACCGTGCTGCCGATACTTGCGCCGGCCCCATGCCGTCCCCGATCAATACGATCAGATTTTTCGACTTCCCGCCTGCCGCTTCATTCCCGTTTTCTTTAGCGACGGCCGCCGGCCCGGCTGCGATGACGGATAATGCTAACCCGGAAGCTGCAAGCCCTCTCCAGAATTTATTCATTTTGTCCCCTCCCATTTATATTGACACTATGTAGAGTTTAAAGGGCCAGTATTAGGGGAATGTCAGAGAAATGTTCCGGATACGTAAAAAAAGAAAGTCCCCGGACCATGTCCAGGGACTTTCCTTTGTTAAATATGATGCGGTCGAGAGGACTCGAACCTCCACGGGCATACGCCCACTACCCCCTCAAGATAGCGTGTCTGCCATTCCACCACGACCGCTCGGCAGTTTCAGAAACGAACATTTTTTATTATATAATTGTGTTTACTAAATGTAAAGTGGAATTAATTCCCTCCCTCTTTCTTGTGTTTCCGATACCTTGCAAACTCCAGATACTCTTGAATAAAGAGCGCCTCTTTTGGTGTTAAATCGCCGGCCAGCTTCTCCCAGTTCATCGTGAGGTTGGCTGCGTATACAGCGCTGCTTTCTTGAATCTGTATAGCGGTTCTTTCGCGACCGGTCAAAAGCCAATCCAAACTGACATCAAAATAAGCTGATATCTCGATCAATTTGTTCGTGCTCGGCGTCGACTTTCCCCGTTTCCAATCTCCCAGATTTCCCGTACTGATTCCTAGTTCGAGACAAAACTCCTTTTTCATGAGACCTTTAGTCTTAATCAAAAGTTCAATCCTGTCATAGATAGACAAACTTCTTCGACCTTCCTTCAAAATACGCCGGATTACGCATTTAAGTATTCATTATTGTTAAATTACGTTTTTACGCATATAATGAACTGAACACTTTTTTGTGCTCCTGTCATCGGCCAATTATAACATAAAATTTCCAACAAATAATAGGCCGAGCAGCCTATGTATGTTTCTATTCATCTAATTTTGGACTATAGGAGCGTAAACCGTGACCGAACCCCTTTCTTTACTGAAGGAAGCCGCACATTTTCTTCCCAAAGGCGTGGCCTTCGTCGATCCCAATGGAACGATTCAATTCGTCAACCGGACTTGGGTAAAGCTTGCGTTATTGCACGGGCTATCCCCGCTGTGGGATCGTCCGGGATTAAATCTCGAGCGACATTTCGAGAACTTCATTGGTGACAATGCACCACTCGTCCGCGAATTGTGGCCCAGTTTAAAGTGTATTCTGGAAGGTAACAGCCTCTACTACTCCACCGAGATTTACTCTAACCACCTAGAATCAAGATGGTATCTCTTGGAAGCGGTTCCGCTTAATTTGGAAGGGATGATACGGCTTCGCGGCATGCTGCTTGTATATTCCGACATTACGGGCTATAAGGAGCTTGAATCACAATTAAAAGAGGCCACTTGTCAAATTCGTACCTTGCGCGGTTTACTGCCAATCTGTGCGGTATGTAAGCAAATCAAGGACGAGCAAGAAAACTGGAATTCCATCGAAGAATACTTAATGAAGCATACCCATGCCGAATTTACCCACGATATTTGTCCCGAATGCATCAGGCTGTTGTATCCGCAATATTCCTCAATCTTGGACCAGCCGAACGAT
Source organism: Paenibacillus sp. FSL R5-0407 (assembly GCF_038009185.1). NCBI lineage: Bacteria > Bacillati > Bacillota > Bacilli > Caryophanales > Paenibacillaceae > Paenibacillus > Paenibacillus sp. FSL R5-0407. The sequence continues at coordinate 181,091 of NZ_JBBPAX010000002.1, forward strand.
CTATAGCAGCCCAATCATTCCTGCCATGACCCCTGCCATCCTCTCTACACTAACGACACCACTTCGTTCACATTACACTTAGCCCGACTGCATACCGTTCCGTACTTCACATACAATAAGGGTTGACCTGAAATGCATTTCATGTTTTATACTCGTTCCAGCACAGGCAGACAACTTGAGACAAGGAGGAATAATCATGAAATTAATTGCTATAGATTTGGACGGAACGCTGTTGACCTCGGAAAGCAAACCGAGCGGGGAGGGGCTGGCTGCGATCCGTGACATGCTGGAACAACGCCATCATCGAGTCGCAATTTGCACAGGAAGAGCCGGCTATGATGTGCGCCATCTGGTGGGAGACGATATAAAGCTGCCCATCATTTCATTTAACGGAGCGGCTATTCATGACGAGAACGGCCAATTATTAAAAGAAACGCCGATTAAGCGTCAAACCGCTATGGAGGCTATCGCCTATTTGGAAGAGCAGGATGTTTATTTTGAAATCTTTTGTCCGGATGCCATCTACTCTCCTTCACGGGGCGAAGATAAGCTGCGTGCGGAGATGGATGTAATCAAGAGCGCCAATCCCGATATAGACTACGATCAATTATGGGAGAGCGCGCTTGTCCAGTTTGTCCAATTCGGCATCAAGCCTACCGAACAGCCTCTGGACATCATCAGCTCAGGAAATTCAGCGTACAAGCTCCTTATCTTTACCTATAATGAAACCAAGTTGAATGCGATCCGCAGCCACTTTGATAACCAACCTTCCGTACACACCACTTCCTCTGCCGACCATACGTTGGAAGTCATTTCGACCGAAACGGACAAAGGACGAGCTCTGCAGTTTCTGGCGGAACACTACGAGGTGCCCCTGGAAGACACAGTGGTCATCGGGGACAGCTATAACGATATATCCATGTTCCGTATCGCGGGTACCCGCATCGCTATGGGTAATGCCGTGGATGAGATCAAAAAGCTCAGTACTGCCGTAACCCGAAAGAATGACGAACATGGTGTATCTTATGCGTTGAAGCATCTGATCTAATACGTCAAGTATCAAAAAATAACCGCCGGAAGACATCTCAGTCTCTCGGCGGTTATTGTTCGTTCTTATTCATATTGGGTTGCGAATCGCAGCAGCGGACTCATCAAAGAAGGTAGCACGGACACATGCCCTTCTTCCTCGATTTCTTTAAACATTACGGAGAGACCGGTTTCGGTCAACCGCAGCCTCCTCACCAGCTCTCTCGCATCCCTGATCATAGATTCCTTTTCTTCCGTGCCCACGATAACGAGCAGTTCTGGTGTTCTTCCCGATGCGGTAAACTGCGGCTTGACTTCCTCCCACTTGCTATAAAGCATCTTATTCTTCCACCAGACGGACGGACTTGCCGCTGCATAACGCTGGAACGTTCCCGGACGCGCGAACAACCCGTACAAGGTCAAAAATCCGCCAAGCGAATGCCCAAACAAGGTCTGTCTGGAAGTATTGATCCTTACATACCGCTCAACTTCCGGCTTAAGCTGCTGCTCGATAAAATCAAGAAACACATCCGCTCCTCCCGTTTTCGGCCAGGCAAGACCTCCAGGACGAAGGGGAAGTTCACTGGCGTCCGCATATACCGTATAATCACGGAACCTCTCTCCGCTAACGATCGGATCATTGGAATCATACCCGATTCCAACGATAACAGCCGCAGGGATTCCATGAGGTCCACGCGCCTGCATCCGCATGGATTCCGCCAGAGTTGCAAAGGACGCATTGGCATCTAGCGAATAAATAACCGGGTACCCTTCCTCCGGCGAAGGACTGTCGGGCACGGCGATGAAGATTCTATATTCATGGCCGGTTCCCTTGGCGGTCATTCGCCAGACCACCGTTCCCGGGACGGAATACCGGCTTGTATCACCCCTGACGGAAACCGGCGATTTAGGGACAGGACCAAATAGCCGCTTCAGCGCTTCGGGAAATCTTTTTATCATAAATAAATCGTCATGCGTTCCCTCAGGCTCAAACTCAAAGGTCAAGCGGTCTTCCGGGAATCCCCGCTCCTGCAGAAGCTTGTGCAATTCCTCATTATACCTGACCATATTTCGTTGTGAGTTCGTCTTGTATTTCCCTTCTAAACCTCCAATGGACATATAAATCCGGAGATCACGCTGGAGATCATATTGCAGCTCTGAGGAATTGCTGATAAATTCCATGACCCCTTCGTACCAAAGAGAAGCCGACAAAAGACCGAGCCGACCGAATACCTCGGGTCTCCAATATCCTGCAAACCAGGAGATCAAGCCGCCGAGCGATCCGCCGATCATCGCCGTATGCTCCGGCTCCTTCAAAGTCCGGTAGTTGGCATCGATGTAAGGTTTGAGAACATCCGCAACCTCATCTACGTAATCTCTGCCTTTTCCGCCGAATCCATCAGCATTCCCGCCCACCGAACCGGCAGGCCACGGCGTATATTCAGCATTCCGGTCCTCCGTTTCCAACCCGACCAGAATCACTTCGCCTAACTGTTCCGAAGCAAACAGATGTTCAAGATACCGGATGCATCCCGTAAACAGAAAGCCTCCATCCTGGACGTAAGCCACCGGATAACGGCGGTCGGAATCTTCATAGGATGGCGGCAAACACAACAGCACTTCTCTAGTCCCAATCGTCATCTGTCTAAAAAGCTTCATTTACACATCATGCCCCCTCTGTCGAGCCTCTGCTTTTTATTTTCTGCTCCGAAGCAGCAGGTAGACGAGATAAGGCACTCCCAGAATGGACACCACAATACCTGCTGCCAATTCGGCAGGAGCAAATAAGGTTTTGCCGATAAAATCGCTAATGACGACGATTGCCGCCCCTGCGACACCGCTGACCGGGAGAATATGCTTATGCCGTAATCCAACCAGCTGCCGCGCCAAATGAGGAGCGATTAATCCGACGAAGCTGATCGAACCCGAAACGGCGACGCTTGCGCTAACCAGGCCGATGCTGCACAGCAATAACAGGTTCTTCTCCCGCTCCACCGCTACGCCAAGCCCTTTTACGCTATCTTCGGTCATCTGGAACAGATCGAGCACATGGGAACGGAGCCAAATGACCACAGGAATACTCAGCATCCAAGGCAGCGTGGCGACGACAAATTTCCAATTGGCGCCATGAAGACTGCCGGCCAGCCAAACTGCGGCCGTTTCATAGTCCTGCGGATTCATCTTAAGCGAGACGTACATCGTCACGGCGCCAAATCCGGAGCTCATCGCGATTCCGACCAGAATCAAGCGCTGGGGATCCAGCTTGCCGCCCTGTCTTGCAAATAAAAAGATGACCGCCGTGGCAGCAATCCCTCCGGCCAGTCCAAACAGCGGCATCGCCATCACGCCCATCCAGCCGGTCAGGCTCATGGTGCCCTGGATCAGCAGCATAAACAAGACGACCGCCATGCCGGCCCCCGCGTTAATCCCCAGAATCCCGGGATCGGCCAGTCCATTGCGCGTAATCCCTTGAATAACCGTCCCGGCAATACCCAGCGCGAAGCCGATAAGCAGCCCCAATACGATCCGGGGAAGCCGGAAATCGAAGATGACCAGATCATAATCCGCCTGATGATGGATGCGCAGAATCGTTTTTAAAATGTTCATTACGGAAATGTCGAACGTCCCGTTAGTCAAGCTGAAGTAGACCGCAACGAATACGACCAGGATTCCGCATGCCAGCACCGTGACGAACCTGCCGTTCGAAGATTTAGGCACGCTGTTCCCCTCCCTTCGTCCTGATGAGATAAAGGAAGAGCGGCACGCCGAACAAGGCGGTCACGACACCCACCGGAGTTTCGAACGGGTAGTTCAGGAACCGGGCGATAATATCGCTGGCCGTCAGGAACAGACCTCCCAGTACCCCGGATACGGGGATGACCCACCTGTAATCAGAACCGGACACAAATCTCGCGATATGGGGGATGATCAACCCGACAAACGCAACCTTGCCGGCCAGCGCCACGGACACCCCGGTCAAAATGACGACCGCCAGCATGGCGAGTCCTTTCACCAGCCATATCCGCATACCCAGCCCCGCTGCCGTCTCTTCGCCCAGGGATAACGCCGAGACTGATTTTGTCAAGGTCAGGCTTAGCAGCAAGCCTGCGATCGCAAATGGAATGCTAAGCTTGATCAATTCCGGGTCCAATTGATGCAGCCGGGCATTATACCAAAAGCTGACTTTTTGCGATAGCTGAAAATACGCAGCAACCGCGCTCGCGGTCCCGCTCAGAAAACTTCCGATCACCGTACCCAAAATCGCCAGCCGCACGGGGCTCATTCCCTGGGGAATCGCCCATGCCAGACCGAATACGATTGCCGCACCTGCCGCAGACCCGAGCAGCGAGCTTAAAATGTAGAGATCCGGATGAGCATTCGGCATAAGGACCATGAACAAGGTCACGGCAAACACCGAACCGTCCGATACGCCCATAATAGAAGGAGAGGCAAGATAGTTCCTTGTAATCCCCTGCATAAGCGCCCCTGAAATCGCGAGAAAGGCACCGATGAGCATAGCGCCTACGGCTCTCGGCAGTCTGGAGGTCATCACAATTTGGTGATCAAGACTGTTTTGGTCAAATGAAAATACCGCATTCCAGACGGTATCGAAGGTCATATTTTTCGCGCCGTAACGGATGGATACCATGATCAATAAAAGAGCGACTGCCGGAGCCATCGCTAGGATGAACGCCGGCAGTATTTTTTTGTGTCTCATTTTCAACACGCCTTATTCTAAGCTATTTTGTCAACTGACTAACCGCTGCTTTCAGAAATTCGATCTTACTGAAAGCCGTGCCCCCTTGAGCCAAAGGATCAACCACATTGACAAACAGTTTTCCGTTTTTGACGGCGGATATGTTTTTGATGATCGGGTCATTCTGGAACTCTTCGAGCGCATTAGGCGTGTCTTTGTTTTCGTCCGGGGAGAATTGCAAGAACAGGTAGTCCGGATTCATTTCCGCAAACTTCTCTTTGGATACCAGTTCCTGGGCTTTTGCTGCCTTAACTTCCGCCGGCACAGTAAAGCCGAGTTCCTCGTACAGGACAGGATTAAAGAACACTTTTTCCGGATAAATGTACAATTCACCTGCACGGATACGTAGCGCGATTACTTTTCCACCTTTTACGGTATCGCTAAGCTGTGACTTGGCTGTCTCCAAATCCGCCTTGTATTTCTCGATCGTCTGTTTGGCCTGCTCCTGCTTTCCACTCAATTCTCCAAGCAATTGCAGGTTGCTTTCCCAATCCGTAGAGACATGGGAGTAAGGAATGGTTAGGGCAATTTTACTCAGCTGTTCCATCACTTCCGGCTTGAACTTGGTGCTCCCCAGGATTACGTCTGGCTTCAGAGCTAAAATCGTCTCGAAATTCGGCTCGGTCTTTTCGCCGACGGATTCGGCATCCGTTGTAATCGATTGGAACAGCTCCGGAAACTCGCCGGAGAACGTGATGGCTCCAACCGGTTTTACGTCAAGCACGATCGAGTCTTCCATCGCTTCGACGGCCCCGGTAATGACAATTCGTTCTGTCTTCGCCGGCAGCGTATATTCTTTGTCCAGGTATTTCACGGTTCTGGTTTCTTGCTGTGCCTCGGAATTCTCCGACGCTTCCACTTTCGTCTCAGTATTTGCAGCTGCGTTACCGGAAGGTGTCCCGGATGTCTCTTTCTTCTCTCCGCAAGCCGTTAATGCTAGCATAAATACTAATAACAACCCCACGATCCACTTCGTCTGTTTCATTTATACCTGCTACTCCCTTCCTATCGCCAATAAATTGATAATGATAATTATTATCATTTATATCGTAAAGAGAATCAGCATTTTTCTCCATGGAATATTACCGGAACTTTCATGGATTATTTACGGAAATGATATCCTCGACCTCCTCCAACATTTGCAATATAGCGACAGGAGAATATTCCCGCCAAGGATAAGACGAGAGTACATGCACCCTTCCGGCCCGAACCGCAGGGAGGCCTATCCATTCGGGAGAGGACTGCAGCGTCTTCCAGTATTCCAGAGTTTCCGTGTCTTGACGGATCAGCAGCCATAAATGGTCCGCATCACAATCGACCAGATGGGAAGTTGTAAAGGGATTCGTATGAGCGTTGTTATCCATTAAAGATGAAGGCATAAAACCTAAAATCCCGAACAACACCTCGTTGATCCCCGGTCCTTGATTCAGGCATAACTCGTTTCTATGAAAACGGAGCGGCAACATTCGAGAGTTCAAGCTCATATCCTGCTCATTCCGGAGCTTCCGGCAAACGTCCGCCCGTTTCCGGTTGTATCCTTCGAGCCATCGATCGGCTTCCTCCATTCTCCCAAGCAGCTCTGCTAATTCACGAAGCTGGGCTTCCCAGCCAATGACATCTTCCTTCATTTCATATATAGGTGCTATCTCTTTTAGACGTTCTTTCTCCCGTGGCTCGACACCAGTGGCGCACAGGATCAAATCGGTTTGCGAAGCGCCGAGTTTTTGCAAGTTTTCTTCCTTGTTGTGGTTCTGCCGATAGGCACTGAGGTGAACAGGAACGATCGGCGCGAGAGACTGATGATAATAACGGGACCATTTAGGATGAAGCGGCGCGGCATAAGGGGTGACCTCAAGCGGGATCAGATAACCGAGAATCGATGAGGAGCCGTACACGGCAAGTTTATTTTTGTGCGTCTTCATATAGGCTGACGGCGATAGACCGAACTCTTTTTTAAACTTCCGGCTAAAATAAAATTCGTCCCTGTATCCCACCTGATGGGCGACCTCCCGAAGCAAACGGTCCGTGCCCAGCATAAGCTGCTTCGCCTTATTCATGCGGATTTGAGTCAAGAATTCCATGACGCCGGAACCGTATGTCTTCTTGAACACCTCGGCAAAATATTTCGGGCTCAGCTCGGCGATCCCGGCAAGCTGTTCCGTAGTTAAATCTTCGCCGTAATGCTCTTCCATATAAATTCTGGTCTTCTCCAGAATCCGGGTTTTATCCTGATTGTTGAAGCTTTGCCCGCTCGTCTCCAGAATTTCATACAACATTTCCTGAAAATCGACCTGGGCTCTCCACTGCTTTAAAAGTTTGTGGTGACGGGAGTTTTGATAAATCGAAAAGGCCCAGTGGTGTACCCGGTCTTCCGCCGAAGCCAAGCCTATCATCCCCTCCGGAAATATTCCTGCCGGCACCCCTTCGCATAATGCATGGTCGGATGAGTCTCCCGTCTGGAACACGCTGAATTGAAACACCGCGATGCTGACATTTGCTCCGGAAACGGCACGGATTCCGAAAGTGCTGTTAGGAGGACAAAAGCAGGCGGTTCCTTTGGCCATTCGGGTAACCTGCTCGTTCCTTTCCATACTGGCCTCTCCTTCAAGCAGGATGATCAGTACCATATTCCAGGTCAGGCATGGATCTAAAGGCAGTTCTTGTCCACCATAGATTCCCATCTCCCATAACCGGATGGTCCAAGCATTTCCGCCGGAGGATTGCCGAGCTCCAGGGCGGTGCGTATTATAATTGGTCAGCAAATTAATTCCACCTTATTGATAATGGTTATCATTATCATATAGATACCATAACGAGGTTCCCCTGTCCAGAAAATATGTCCGGGAAATATCCGCCATTCTTATGCCGGTTCTATGTATGCTGAATGCAACAAAAAAGCCCCTGCATTAATGCAGGAGCTTTCCAGTTCTGTATGCGGTCGAGAGGACTCGAACCTCCACGGGTATACACCCACTACCCCCTCAAGATAGCGTGTCTGCCATTCCACCACGACCGCAAATTGGTGACCCGTAGGGGATTCGAACCCCTGTTACCTCCGTGAAAGGGAGGTGTCTTAACCCCTTGACCAACGGGCCTTATTTAATTTCGCTCTGAAGCAGCGACAAGATTGAGTATACCAAATACCAATATACCTTGCAACACTTTTTTTGTATTTTTTTTCGAATGTAATAATAAGCATTCCGCCTCTCCATATTGAGTGACGGAATGCTTATTAAATTTAAACAGGTTATTTAATATACCGGGCAATAATAGCCGCTACTTCCCCCCGGCTAATATTCGCTTTCGGCTTCATCGTGCCGTCAGGATAGCCGGAAATTACTCCGGCTGCGGTTAAAGCTTGTACAGCCTGTGATGCCCAGGCCGATACCTGTGCCTTATCCTTGAAATCAGATCCCGTCTTGTCATTTGGCACCATTAGGTCTGATTTGATCGCTTTGTACAAAATCACCATCGCTTCTTCTCTCGTAATCTGTTGACTTGGCTTGAAGGTTCCATCCGGGAATCCGCTGATGAGTCCGGCCTGCTGCAGCCCGTTTACATACTCGGCATACCAAGCGCCTGCTTGAACATCCTTATAAGCGGTCTTGCCCGAAGATCCGTCTAATCCGAGCATCCGGCAAATGATGGCCGCAAACTCCGCCCTGCTTACCAGGCGGTCCGGTTTGAACGTGCCGTCCTCGTAACCGGTCATGAGACCTTGCTCCGCCAGACGTTGAATCGAAGCAGAAGCCCAGTGTCCGGCCACATCCGCGAACACAGGCGAAGGAGTTGCCGGGCCCCCATTTCCGCCGTTAGTGTTGCTGCCGGAACCGGCGCCACCATTGTTTACACCGCTACCTCCATTACTGCTACCATTACTGTTGTTGCTGTTGTTGCTATTTTTTCCGTTATTGCTGTTATTGCCATTGTTTCCATTGTTTCCATTGTTTCCATTGTTTTCGTTGTTCCCGTTGTTGCCGCCTCCGTCTCCGCCCCCGCCCGGAGCTCCGCCGCCATCTCCATTACCGGATACCTGAATCAACACCGGCTCCGTGTAAATATCGTAAACCTTCTCGGCATCCAGCGAGGCTGTGTACCGCAGCAAAGCATACGTCCGGCCCGGCTTGTTCGCCGTAATCCGGCTGCGATCATCTTCATCCTGCTTGACGACTCCGCTGTTATCCAGAAGCACGATCTCGGGGCTGACCGTTTTTTGGTTGCGGCTGTAACTCTCTACGATAGCCGATAACTGAATACTCTCTCCCTGTTTAAGCGTTACCTCGGTTTGCTGAGGCGTCAGCAAAATGTCCCAGTCCTTCGCCCAAAACGCGTAATCCGTCGTGATGCCGAACACACCCAACATAAATATCGATTTAAATTCGGCATTGTTGTTGTAAGTCCATGGCGAAACGATCAGACCGCGATGATGAGCCGCCTCCATGAACTTCGGCCCGAGGCCGCCATAGCTGGTGTTCAACGTGCTGTCATACTGCTGCATCACTTTAAACGTCTCCCGAAGCGCGCCGTTCACCCGGTTCTCGTTCGCGTATCCGCCGGTCAACAGTCCAAGCGGCATGTCAGGCAACTGCTCGGCAAGCCGGGTCAATTGGTTCGTATCGAACGACATGACATTGATCAGATCCTCGGCATCTTTTTCTTTCACCAATTTCACAAAAGCATCCACTGCCGCCGGCGTACCGGTTTTGATTTCGGCGTAAACCATGGCGCCCCGTTCCCTGGCCAGATCGATCTGTTCCTCCAGCGTCGCTATTCTTGCATCTGGATAATTGGTGCCCGGTACCTGCTTCACTTTTAGCTTCCGCAGCTCTTCCAAAGTCATGTTTTCCACCAAACCCGTTCCATGGGTCGTCGTATCTACTACGCTATCGTGAATAATGACCAGGTGTCCGTCCTTGGACAGGTAAATATCATTTTCAATGTAATCCGCGCCGACATCCAGGGCAAGCTCATTGCTGATGATCGTGTTCTCGGGAGCAACCGAAGGCATTCCCCGGTGTCCGATAATATATGGCTTGCGAATGAGCGTAGTCTCATGGGAATACACCTGAAGCGCCCGTCTGATCTCCGCCGGTGACTTCGCTACAATCCCATTGACTCCTGCCGTTATCAGGCGGTGCAGGTTTACATATTCCTCCTGAGTTCCTGTCCCCTTCCCTTCTTTGGCCCAAACCATCATGGTCCGCTGCTGAAGATATGCGACATTGTCCTTAGTTGCCGCGGCCTGAGACAGAATCACAATCTTTGCTTTGCTAAGGGTGGCCTGTTTCCGCAAATCCATCAGCTCTTTCTCGTTAGCCGCCTTCACCCCGCTAAAATCGACGATCCCGCGGATCATCAAGTACGCTTCCCTGGCCTTTTTCACTAGATCGGGGTTATCGGATACGATAAAGGCATCCTCTAAATCTATGTCTTTTAAATAATCCGTCAAGGCGGTTACGGTTTGTTCGTCCTTGACGTAAAAAGCCGGAATCATTACCGTTCCAATCTTCTCAATGGCTTCCTGCAGGCTCATTATGACTTTGCTGCTGCCTGGAGTCGTCACATTGAGGTCTTTGTTCACATGAATAAAGAGAGTCGCAGGCATTTGATTGCCGTGTAACCCGTTCAGCTGCTCCACACTTTCCAGTTCTGTGATGATGGATGGAGCGAGCGCAATCCTGGTGTCGGTCTCGGCTACGGAAACGAAACGTTCTTCGGGCAGCGGAGGCAACTCTTCCAACTGCAGCGTGACCCGGAGATTATCAACCTTCATGACGCTGCCGTTCGCCTGCAATCCGATACCGCCTTTCAGATAAGCCCCGGCATTCGCCGTATTGATCAGCACTTTATCGTTGATCGATTGCATGACTCTGTCGCCATAGGCCATAACGGAGTAATGATACATATTGTCCGGGCTAATCTTTTCGGAAAAAGCGGCTTTATTCATGACATTCCATTCATTGGTCGGCGTCCTTTCCGCAAATTCCACTCCGTTGACCGCCGTTGCATTTTGCCGGACGGCCATCTGATAGTAAGGGTACCCGCCGCCTTGCGGATTCTGAATCCGGTACATGATGGAGTGCCATCTAGCCGGATCATTGGCTGCGAGATGCGTCACATCCGCCTCGATTTTGTAATCTCCAAACAGCGATAAGTAATCCGGAAGCAGCACTCTGGAAGGATTGTCCGGGGAGGCGCTTGCCCGGATCTCGAAAGCGCCGGCTTTTACGGCCGCATTGGCTTTCGTGGTCCCTTCGACTCTCGACCATCCGGACGGCAGCTCGCCTTCCGTTTCCTGATCAAAGTTATTTTCATAGAGTACGTACTCGGCATCTCCTTCGTCTTTCACTACAATCATCAGCTTCACTGCGGCCTCATCCTTCTTGCCGACAATAGAATAGATTCCTTTCTGACGAGGAACCAGCTTTCCGTCACGGATCTCCACATTACTCTCGTATGAAGTCCATTCTAACTCAGCGCCGGTTATGGATTTCTCCGTAAAATCGTTGAATTTGGCCTCAAACTCCAACTCCGCCAGATCAAGCTCTTTGCCCGTTTCGGCCAGCGTATAACCGGTTTCATGGGCAAGGGAGGTTACGGCTGCTCCTTTCGAGCTTGGCGTAACCGTTACTGAACCGGACCAATCCGCATTAGCGTAAACTGCCGTTAGCGTCACCGTTCCTTCTTTTACCGGATACAGCATGCCATCGCTTACCTTTACAATGCTTTCGTCCGAGGAATAGAACCGGAGCTTCCCGGCCTCCAGCGGTTCTGTCAAACCATCGGAATAGTAGACGCTGCCTGTTACCGTTAAAGGCCCTGTCAATGCTTCAATGGAAGCAGGCACTTGTAGACGCAGCTCATCCGCCGTAATGCGGGTAACCTTCAGGTTGTCAAAGGAAACCGTGCTTTGGTCGGCCTGGAACCCCACTTTCCCTCGGGCCAACAGGTCCGTAGCAAAGCTCTTGTCGACCAGAAGCTTGTAATCCTCATCCTCTTTGGCTTTGATATATTCCTTCACGTTATTGTCAAAGACTCGTACCTTAAAGCTATAGTCCTTGCCTACCTCCAATGCTTCCGAAGGGCCGCTGGCGATGACCGACCAGCTGTTATCCGGCTTCCGGTAAGCAACCTCATACGTACCGTTCTGCCGGACAGCCATTTGATTATATGGAGCCTTCCCATCCGACGCTCCCCGGAACATAAGGGCAGCCCAACGCGCGGAATTCAGTACGCTATCAAAACGGACGTCGGCCTCGATCGTGTAATTGTCCCATTGAACGGGAGCGCTGATGCGCCCCTGCTGACTGGACGCCGTTCCGGCAAACGTCATTCTGCCGTTTCCATACGTATCCTGAACGACAGAAAACGGTGTGCTGCCTCCGTTCACGTCCGAAATCCAGCCATATGGAATCTCTCCGTTTCCATAGGCATCGAAGTTCTCCTCAAGGAGCACCGGATTCACGATCCCTGAAACCGGCTGATCATCGGTTAGCGTCAGCACCCCGTAGCCTTGCGTATTGTTCCAGAAGGAGCTGGATTGATACGCGCTCCAGGCATTCACCCGCTGCTGGGATGTGTCTGCCCCATACCGGTCGGTTGCGGTCGCTTCGAAGCCCAACTGCTTCTGGATCACTGGATTCATCTCCAGCATGCTCCAAGGTACTGCGGCTTCCAATGACCAGCCGTTATCGGTCGTCCGAATGGCTCTCAGGACGTTCTTCTCATCCTTGGCTCCATGGTTCCCTAGCGCTGCCCCGAAATGAAACTGAGGCGTGGCCGAACCCGGCTTGTAAACAAAGCCCGCCTGCATGTCGCTGTTCTGGAACGGAGCCGACTGATGAAGACTCGGGTCAAAGAACAGACTCACGCTATCCTGCTCGAACCAGGAGCCTGCCGCGTCCGACATCAAGGCATCATCCTGCATCTCCATTCCAATATATAAATACTGATTATCCCAAAGCAGACCCAGCTTGGCCGCAGTATTCAGTCCTTCTCCTAATGGAACTTCGAGCGTCTCCGTCAGGGACCAAAACGATTCATCGAACTTGCCGTCAATCACCGGCGCAGTCAGCGTTTTGGACACATTCAACTCTTTTCGGCTTGCTTCCGCCGCTGCGGCTGTTGAGGGAGGCTGGACCAGGGACATGAAGGTATTCCCGAGAAGTGCAGTAAGCAAACAGATACTCAAATACTTTGTACGTGTTCTCATTGGCTTTCTTCCTCTCTTTTCGCGGGCAAAAAACGAGAAAAACCCTTCATCCAACAGAAAGGAATGCGCAAATAAGCGATCTTTCGTTGCATAAAGGGTTTTCTCCACGTCTCCTACCCCGGTTTATTCGGTTTGGTTTACTTGATACCGGCGTGCATGAAGCTCTCGACAAACTGTTTCTGAAAAAAGAAGAATGCGATCAGCAACGGCGCAATGACCATCATTGTAGCTGCAGTAACCGTCCCCCATTGCGCCCCGGTCTCGAAAGACTGGGCGAAGATGGCGATCCCGACGGTCAGCGGCCGGTTATGAACCGAATCCGTGACGATAAGCGGCCACATGAAATTACTCCAATGGGTGCTGATCGAGATCAGCGCAAAAGCGACATAGGTCGGCCTCGCGGAGGGCAGGTAAACATGCCATAAGCTTTGCCACCACCTGCATCCGTCAACTCTGGACGCTTCATCCAGCTCGTAAGGAATCTGCTTGAAGGTTTGCCGAAGCAGAAAGATACCGAAGGAAGAAGCCCAGAACGGAATCATAATCGCCCATTTCGTATCGATAAGATGAAGCTCCTTCATAATCGTATAATTGGGAAAGATCAAAATATCTGGCGGAATCATAATTTGCACGAGAAACAAGATGAATAGCAAGCCTTGGCCCAGAAATTGCAGTCTGGCAAATGCATACGCAGCCAGCGTGGCCGTCAGCAGCTGTACTATCAGTACGCCTGCGACGATCAACAACGTGTTCCAGTAGTACACTGGAAAGGGTATCGTCTGCCAAGCCTCCGTGTAATTGGCAAACGTCGGCTGCGTCACGGCAAACGGATTGGACCGGGTCAGCATTTCGCCGGCCGGCGTAATCGAGGTTACTGCAGCCCAGACCAAGGGAACTGCGAAAATGAGCGCAAGTATGGATATGGCGATTTGGTTTAACAGGCGATGCATCGCTTTGACTCCTCTCTAATAATGGATCCGCTTGTCCAAATATCCGTAATAGAAGATCGAAATGACCAGCAGAATGACGAGCAGAATCACAGTCAATACAGACGCCTTGCCCATATCCCAGAAGCTGAATGCCGTCTCATAAATATGATATAACAGCAGATTGCTCGCATTGTTCGGGCCGCCCTTGGTCATGATGTACAAATGGTCGACCAGCTTGAAGGAATTCGTCGTCGCAATAATAAGGACAAACAAGGTGGTCGGCATGACCAGCGGCAGCGTAATCGTTCTGAATTTCCGGATCGGTCCGGCTCCGTCCAATTCGGCGGCCTGATAGACCTCTTTCGGCAGAGCTTGAAGACCGGCCAGGAAAAAGATCATGAAATACCCGGCTTCCTTCCAGATCAGCATCCCCATCATGGAAATGAGCACCCATGAAGGATTGCCCAACCAGCTTGGACCGTCCACACCGAACAAGCCCAGAAATTTATCGAGCAACCCGTAATCCGGCGTATAAATAAACAGCCAGATGTTCGCAATAGCAATCATGGGAATCAGTGTCGGATAAAAGAACGCCGCCCGGATCAAGCTTCTTCCCCGCAGTTTACCGTTGACCCAAACCGCCATGTATAACGCAAGCAGAATGCTTACCGGCACGGTCACAAGCGCAAGCAGCACGTTATTGCGAAGTACTTTTAAAAACACCTCATCCCGAAGAACTTGCCCGTAGAGCTCCAAACCGACAAAGTGTCTTACGTTCATGACGGATTCATAAAAGCTCCAATCCAACACTTTTATCATGGGGTAGAATGTAAAAATCACTAGAAAAATAAGCGAAGGAAATAGCAAGGCATAGGCCAGAATGTTGTCCTTCCAACTGTACCTGCGGAATGCTTGCAGCAAGTGCCGTGTCACAAAGTCTCACTTCTCTCTTTACGTTTTACGTTCATCGGTTCCCCGATTTCTTATTTGCGATATTTCTTCAAAATCTCGTCCGCCTGTTGCTGCGATTTCTCGAGCGCCTCTTCCGGCGTCATTTCCCCAAGCAGCGCGGATTGAATATTATCGTTGAACAATTTCGTTACCTGTCCGTTTTGATAGGTCGACAGCTCGCTTGAAGCGTATTCCATCTGATCTCGCGCTACCGCAGCTTGCGGGAAGCCGGCAACATAGTCCTTCAGAAGCTCCGTTTCATAAGCGGCTTTGGTCGTTCCTACATATCCGGTATCGATGGACCACTGCGCTACGCGTTCCGGCTGCGTAAGGAATTCGATGAACTTCACGGCAGCTGCTTTGCGCTCTTCAGGAATGTCTTTGAACACATACAAGTTTCCGCCGCCCGTCGGCGAACCGTAATTTTTGTTCGCAGGCAGGTAGGCAACCCCGAAGTCGAATTTCGCATCGGATTTTACCTTGGACAAATTCCCCGTCGTATGGAACATCATTGCTGTTTTGCCGCTGATAAAGTCGGAAGGGACAGTGGCCCACTCCAAGATGCCTTCCGGCATAACTTTGTCTTTGCGGCCCAAATCAGCATAGAATTGCAAGGCTTCTTTTACTTCCGGTTTGTTGAAATAAACTTCTTTGCCGTCATTGGATACGATGTTGGTGCCGGTCTGCAGGGACAGCGCTTGAAGCATCCAATATTGATAGCCCGTGCTCGGAATTTCCAGACCCCACTGACTTACCGTGCCCGCGCCATCTTTGACGGTCAGCTTTTGAGCATATTCCTTTAATTCGTTCCAATTGGCCGGCGCTTTCTCCGGATCCAGGTTCGCCGCCTTAAACATATCTTTGTTGTAGTACATGACAATCGTGCTGCGCTGGAAAGGTACGCTCCAGACCTGGTCGCCGGATTTGGTGTTGCTCATAAAAGCTTCATAGAATCCGTTAAAATAGTCCTGTGAAAAACGAGGAGTCAATTCTTCGAGTGCGTTCATTTCCAGCAGGCTGTACAGCTCTGTCGAGAGCAGCACGGCCAAATCCGGCGAATTCCCGCCTTGGACCGCCGTCACGACTTTCGTCATCGTATCCTGGTAGCTGCCCGCATAGATGGGCTTTACGGTAATCGATGGATTTTCCTCGTGGAAATCGGCAGCCAGCTTATCGATAAAGCCTGTAATCGGCCCACCGACCGCTACTGGAAAATAGAAGCTAAGGTCGACCGGTTTTTCCTCCCCGCCTCCAGTTGATTTGTTGTTCCCTTTCGAATCTTGTTCCGCTGCCGAGGCAACGCTGTTTCCGCTGGCACCTTTACTGTTTCCGGCATTTCCGCAAGCCGAAAGCAAGAGCATCACGGCAATGATGAGAAGACTAAACTTCTTCACGTTATTCCCTCCTATTTTTATGAAGCTTATATTTGCTCCTTCATCTAAGGACGAAGGTTATTGCCTGGGTGAAACATCAAATGGTTTCCAACCGGGTTTCTTCCAAAATGTCGTTTATAGAAGAGCAAATGTAATCCGGGTGAATTCCCGTCGAGCGAACGGATTCCCGGGAGTCTACGCCGGAGAGGACAAGCGCTGTCCGCATGCCGATACTTTTACCGAGCATGATATCCGTCTCCAGCTTGTCTCCAACCATCAGGCATTGCTCGGGGGGCGATTTCAGCTTCTGTAAAGCGTAAGCAGCGTAGTGCCCTGAAGGCTTTCCGACGGTGTCGTGGGCTAACCGGTTACCTGCCGTTTCGATCGCTTTGACGAGCGCCCAGGTATCGGGGATTACCCCGTCCTCCATCGGACAATACGGATCCGGATTTGCGGCGATAAGAAATGCCCCGTTCCTTACGGCGTTTACGGCGGCCGTCAGTTTATCGAAATCCAAGGTGCGGTCCAGCCCTACCAGAACATGAGTTGCGTGGCTCGCTTCGCCGGTGACGGCAATCCCGCTGCGGGTCATCTCCTCGCGCATGGCTTCATCTCCGAGAAGGAGTACTTTTGCGCCTGAAGCATAATTCCGGAAGTACATCCCGGCAACGGACAGAGCGGTGATCACTTCCTCCGCGGTGCAGGCAATGCCGAAGCGCCCGAGCTTGTCCCTCACTTCTTCTCTTGTGTAAACCGTTGTGTTCGTGGCGAACAGGACCGTTTTCATCCGCTCCCGCAAGCCTTCGATCGTGGAGGCCGCGCCCTCCAAAACCCGATTCCCTACATAAATGGTGCCGTCGAGGTCAAACAGATAACTGGAAAAATCACTCAAAGGGATCTGCTGCATTTGTTTCCCAAGCTGCTCCTTTCAAACAAAATAACCCTTGCCCGAAAAATGAGATACGGAAGCAGACCATCTGGCGGCCTTACCGTATCATCATTACCGAACAAGGGTTTTCTCCTGGTCTCAACCCGATTATCGCAGTAACTATGGTACAAGATTAGTATATAACCGAAATATCAAGGGGGTATCAAGCCATTGTTATTGTAATGTAAAACGCTACTATTGCTTTTTACTAATGCAGCCCTACCTTTAATGATGCCTCCGCATGCTGCCATATCAACGGGTCTCCGCTGGAGATATAGTCCGCGCCGCTTTCCAAAGCCTCGACCATTTCATGTTCATGACGGATGAGCCCGCCAACGATCAGGGGTTGTTTAATCAAGGCTTTTAATTCGCGAGTCACCCGGGGCATTAAGCCGGGCATAAGCTCTACTTCATCCGGATTCGTACTGTTGATCATCCTTACAGCCGTGGTCATGGCCGCAGTATCGATCGCGAAGATGCGCTGAATGCTCTTGATGCCAGCCTGCTTCGCTGCCGTAATGGCGCTGGATTTGGTCGTAACGATGCCATCTGCTTTGAATTTATCGCACAAATATGCGATGGAATGAGCATCTCTCCCAAGTCCCGAGATCATCTCGATATGGGCATAGACCTGTTTGTCCGCCTCATGAAGCTGGCGGATATACTCCTCAATATTCCCGATATGCCCGATCATCAGATTGACGCGCTTCACATCGCTTTGCAACACTTGTACAAATTGCTCTTCCTTCGTTACCGAAGCGATGATTGGATAATGTCTCATTTTCCCACCTGCCCTATGATTCTTGTCTTGTCCTGTCTTTAGTCTAGCAATAAACTGTTTGAGCAGTATTAACGAAACCTGCCAGTTTTTCTTTCAATTTTAGGATAAGGTCGCCGAACCGGGATTCTCTCACTTCCCTTGCCCGGCCTTCTTAACTTATTTGTACGCTAAGTATTTCAAATAGGGGACTTTCAGGCTTCTATTTAAGCCAAATCACGGTTTCAAGCAGAAATAGCGCCTTTTTGGGTCTTATTTCTTTAGATTGCAGGAGAAAGGGGGACAATGCCCTGTTTTGTGGCCAAATAGCGTCCTTTTAGTCCTCTATTGCTCTCAAAATAGCGAGTTTCTCCGATATAAGACCCATTTTGTCCCTAATGTTATTAATCCAGCAGCAGTTAATGCTCCCATTCCGGCGCCCCCTCTTGTGAGGGTTCTCATCCCTATGCAAAAAAACAGCCCGCCGATTTCATCAGCAGGCTGTTTTGTCGTTGTATTTCAGAACGGAGAGAGAGGGATACTCTCCCGTTGGTCGAGACTGCGAAGCTATTCCTCACGATGTCTAAGCTCCGACGCCCCCTCCTATGAGGGTTCTCATCCCTATGCAAAAAAACAGCCCGCCGATTTCATCAGCAGGCTGTTTTGTCGTTGTATTTCAGAACGGAGAGAGAGGGATACTCTCCCGTTGGTCGAGACTGCGAAGCCATTTCTCACGATGTCTATGCTCCGGCGCCCCCTCCTATGAGAGTTCTCATCCCTATGCAAAAAAACAGCCCGCCGATTTCATCAGCAGGCTGTTTTGTCGTTGTATTTCAGAACGGAGAGAGAGGGGTACTCTCCCGTTGGTCGAGACTGCGAAGCCATTTCTCACGATGTCTATGCTCCGGCGCCCCCTCCTGTGAGGGTTCTCATCCCTATGCAAAAAAACAGCCCGCCGATTTCATCAGCAGGCTGTTTTGTCGTTGTATTTCAGAACGGAGAGAGAGGGATTCGAACCCTCGCACCGCTTACGCAGTCTAACCCCTTAGCAGAGGGTCCCCTTATAGCCACTTGGGTATCTCTCCAAGAAAATGGCTCCCCGAACAGGACTCGAACCTGTGACAACTCGATTAACAGTCGAGTGCTCTACCAACTGAGCTATCAGGGAACATTGAGAAAATTAAGATCAGAACATGATTAAATTTAACACGTTTCTGCAACAAAGTCAACAAATGCAGCCCTAAAATGCTCTCTGAGTAACCGTCACAAACTCTAAAAAAAATTTCATTTTAGGGCTTGAAAAATTCGATCTCAACGTTAAAATATATTAAACGTTAAAATTATTTTAACGAATTCCAATCAAAGGAGCTGCTGTGATGCGTGCGGAAGCATTAACTAAACGAAAAAGTATTACGAATGGATTATCGGGACTTACCAAACATAAGTCGTTTATGTATTTACTGATTTCAAGAACCATTTCCCGGTTTGGGGATTCCATCGATTCCATTGCCTATAGCTGGATGGTTTATACGTTGACCGGGTCCAAATTGATGATGGGGTCGCTGTTTGCTCTGAACTTTGTACCCAGCATTATGTTCAGCTTTTTTACGGGCGCTCTCGTGGACCGCTGGTCCAAACGCCATGTCGTTTTGTTTACATCCCTGGGCCGGGGCCTGCTGGTTATTCTGACCGCTGTCTTATATGGATTGTCTCTACTACAGCCTTGGCATCTTTACGTGCTTACCTTCCTCATCTCGACTCTGGAATGCTTCACCGCACCGGCTGAAATAGCGCTGGTCCCGCGTCTTCTTCCTAAAGAAAAGCTGCTTAGCGGTAATTCCATCAGCACAACGGTTTCACGGGTTTCGGAGCTCGCCGGCCTGGCTGTAGCTGGGGGGATCATTGCTATTGCCGGTATATCCGGCGCCATTTTAATTGACGGATTGACCTTTTTTGCAGCGGCAGCCTTCATCTTTATGATTAAAGTTCCAGCCGAAACTGCCGAAACTCCTGTTTCCAAGGTCATCGAGAAGACGAGTCTGCTGCAGGAGATCCGGATCGGTTTTAAATTCATTTTTGCTAATAAGTTAATTCTCACCATCGTGCTTATAGCCGCCTATGTAAATTTCTGTCTATCCCCCTATAACGTACTCAATCCTGTTTATGTCGATGAAATATTGAAATCGGGCCCCGTCGGGTTGAGCTTGCTTGGAATTACGCTCCTAAGCGGCATGGTTGTCAGTGGAATATGGCTCAGCCGCAAAGGCGATTCTTACAAAAAAAGCCGGCTTATTATCGCCGGGTATATGCTGCTTGGCGCAAGCTATGCCCTTTTTTACCTGCCAGCTTACTTACCGATTCCCCCGCTTTACCTGGCCCCACTGTTCAGCTTCGGGATGGGCATAGCAGTCCCTTTGGCTAGTACGCCCTCAACAACGTATTTTATGGAGACGGTCCCGAAAGAACTGTTGGGGAGAGTTGGCGCATTGTATAGTATGATATCTAGTTGTGCAATACCGCTTGGAAGCTTGCTGGCGGGAGTGATGGGGGAACAGATTCAAATCCATGCGCTCTATCTGTGCTTCGGACTGTTCCTGATCATACCGGGCTTCCTTCTGATGAGACACCGAAGCTTTATGAAGCTATAAACAACCGTTTCTCTTTGTATGCCGTCCCGATCATGCGTTATACTTAAACTCAACAACTCCAAATCGTCAGCTTTGGATCAAATTCGGGGGCAGGAACATGAAAAAGGAACTCAAATCATTGGAAGAAATCCGCATTTATTCCGATCCGTACCGCATTCAAATTATGAATGAATTCCAAAAGTTCGGCCGTCCGGCAACTGTTAAAGAGATTGCCGACTCACTGGGCGAAGTCCCGGCCAAGGTCCATTACCACGTAAAAAAACTGGAGAGCATCGGACTTGTGTCCATCGTGGATACCAAACTGGTGAACGGGATCACCGCCAAATATTATGCGCCGTTCAAAGGTCAGATTGCCATTAAGAAAAGCGAGTTTGACGAAGCAGTGCAACAAGTTTTTCAATCCGAAACTCAAAAACTGCTGTTCAATCTATTCGAAGAAAGCAAGAAGCGCTTTTTACGGGCCAACCAAGGTCCTTCTCCCGAGGGGACGCTGATGACTCACGATGTTTTTTTGACCAAAGAGGAAGCCGCAGAACTAACAGCTTTGATCACTGAATTCTGTGATAAGCATCAGCACAACGACACGTCCGCGCCTCGCGAGAACTATGAAGTCTTTTTCACCATAGCCAAAAACCAGGGCCCGGAGCATTCCGGGGAAAATAAAAAAGAACCATCATCTCCATAAGAGGAAATCCGGTTCTTGTACTTGCTGCTATTCAGTTGCTCCTGCTTGCTCTTCGTCTTTCTCATTCTCATATCCGCGAAGGCGAATGAACTGCGGCTCAGCTCCGGATTGCGTTTCCCTTCCCGGACCAGCTTTTGGCGCATTTTTTGGGCTTGCGATTTGGCCATAATGATCTCACTCCTTACAATTTACATTCCACTTCATTATAACATATTCAGTTTTAAGACACCCCGGCATCTGCCGCAACGGTAACGGTCCGGGTCCACCCGGCGTTTGCGAAGATATTCCATTCCGCAGTCCGAGCAAACCAACCTGTATCGATAAGGAAGGCTTTTACGCTTTGCCTGGCCCGGCAGGGATTGGCAGAAGCGGCTTCCGTCGACTTTATTCAACAGCGCCTTAAATTCGGGATCACGATGCTGGTACCCTCTTCCGGATAGATGCAAATGGTAATGGCATAGCTCGTGCTTAATTATTTTTTCAACCTCATCCGTTCCGTAAGCTTCCAATTGGGCCGGGTTGATTTCGATATGGTGGGTTTTCATAAAATACCTTCCGCCGGTCGTTCTAAGTCGTCCGTTAAACCTCGCCTGATGGCGGAACGGCACCCCGAAACTTCGCAGCGAGATCTCCTCGACCCATTGCTGAAGCTGCTTGTCGTTCATGTATTCATCGTTCTCCTTTTCTGAGGATGTACTTGAATTTTAACTTCTCCTTACGCTACACTGTCAAGTAGGTAAAGAACGAAAAGGAGAATATCTTGACATGGCCGTTATGAGATACGTCATTTTACAGCAGGATCAGAAACTATTGTTCGTGGAAATGCCCGGCGATTACGCCTATCAGCTGAGCGCGCTGAATCTGCGCCTTAACAAAGAGATCGATAAGCTTACGGCGGAGCAAGTGCCGGTTTTACCGCGGGCGATCGCGGAATGCGACCGTCTCGATCTGCTCCAGGAATCGCTGCAAATCACGAGCGGATTGGAGTATATTAATGAGCTTGAGGCGGCATTCACCGCCATCCGGGAAGAGAATTACCCTCTCGTCTCCCTGCTCACGGAAATTCGTGCCCTGCAAGCTCAATTGGAGCAGTGGTACGAAGAGGAAGGCATCGTCTAATTCATTCTTTCATTTTGCGGAACCCTCTTGGACCTGCACGGTTTCCGGCATTCACCCATATGCTACCTACAAAGAATGCCGGAGGAGGAGACCCTGTTGCCCAAATGGCTCAGCAACCAAATTATGCGCGCCTTCCATAAGCGCGACCGCCGCCAGATTGTTTTGCTCAATGATTGCTGGTTCTTTTATTACAATCGCCAGGGCGCGAATAACGAATCCAGCAACCTGCAATAAGACTAAGCCCATACCGGGCAAATAGCCTTAATCCATCATGACCACCCGTCCATCGGGTGGTTTGCTCTTGAATACAGAGAGACGGAAGATAATAAATCTCCCGTCTCCCTCCATATTCATATATTAAGCCGCCGCCACACGCCGTCTCCGCAGTTGCTCCATAACTGTAATGTAAATAATAGCAAGCAGCAAGCCTACAATCAGCCAAAGCATGGGGCCATTGCCCATCCCTTCAGCGCTATCCAAGCCACCGCCCATGACATGAGCTTCAGCCACGCCATTCACGACATCGATAAACTGATCCGAGCCGTCTTTGATCCAATCCTCGGTACTCACCAGAAACCCGACTTTGCTGTATTGACCGGAAAGCTCGATTTCCGCTGTTTTCATACCCTTCTCATCTACACTTGTGAATGGATAACGTGCCCCTTCATCACCTTCCCCCCATACCCACAAACTCCATTCCGTCGTATCCCCTTCCAACGGTTCATAGTGAATCACTACTTTGGTCGTATCTTTTCCCTCAGCTTGGACATAAGAGACCGGCAATACTAACCCCATCACTACCAACAAAGCTCCGATTAACCATGATCTCATTTTGACCACTCCCTTATCAGATCCAATTCATCCTGCACACCAGCAAACGCCTTCCGTTGTTTCGTCTCCAAACCATTCATTTCTGCCCACACCAATTCAATATTCCTTTGTAACTCTGCAAGCTGTATTTCATTCCTTCGGTCTACACCGTCCTGCAACTGATCGAACAGGTTACCCAAGCAATTTATTGAATCTTTCATAACCTCTATTAATCCTTCCAATGACTGTAGTTCCAGAAGAGGTTGGGCGTCCTGTAAGAAGTCTCTGAAGAAGATAAACGTATATTTCCACTTCCTTACCCAGAACATCACGAACAAATATAATTCCTCGTGGAATTCTTCATCCAAAGAAGCATCCTCAATCAGTTTAAGAAATGGCTTAAATGACGATAAACCTGTATAGATTAATCTTTTTTCCGTCACAAGCTCAAACGGTTCAGGTGAACAATAATAGTCGATATGTTTTTCCAAAATCTCTATGGCCAGCTGCTTGAATGGGACCTCCTGAAAATTCTCGAAACTGACGTCAAGGACAATCCTCTGCGCATTCGCATACCGGACTGGATAGCGTTTTAAAAATTCCAAGCTTCCGGCGCCGGCGAAGGATCGCTTTAACTCTTCTTCAGGAATTATTCCATAGAAATTATAAGTACTGTCGTAGACGGTATAGCCGTTCTGCGTATGGTCTACAAGCAAAAACATATGCGAATGGTGAATTCCATCTACATCGTTCTTGGAAATCCCTTGCTCTATCTCGAGTATTTTGGTTGCGAATTGATCCTCTTCCATTAAATAATCATGGGAATAGTTCAAAAAATAGGTCGTACCAACTCCGATTACCAGCTGACCTAAACTCATCTTCTCCTCGCACCAAGCCATACCTTCCTCAATCGAATTGAACTGTTTCGGCTTAACATCAATACCAAGTCTTCCAAGCAAGTCCAGACCCGGAATGTCACGGATATCATCGATTTGAAGCCGATCCTCCATTACCCCGCTTAAAGGAACGCTGAATACGGATATCCCTAAGCCAATACAGACCGGCAGAAAGCCTCTAGGAATAGGATAGCCCGCTTCGTACTGTATTTTGGTGTACATAGCTCCCATCATGCAAGGATAGTAATAAGGAATCTCTTGAATGTTCGCGCCAAAAGCAAGATTATATTTTCTGGCATCGGAATCCTCGGTGTTCGAAATTCCAACGGCCGCTTCATCAACTGTCCGCCATTCTCCAGCTTCCACGATTTCACGAACCGTACGATAACTGAGCATGTCCCTCAAACTAATCGCAAATGCATACTCATTGGCCTTCGCTACCACTTGTACCGCCTTTAGTGAATCCCCGCCCAAGGTATAAAAATCATCCGTAACCCCGATCCGCTCCACTCCGAGTACCTCTTCCCAAATTTGAGCAAGCATCTTCTCGTGCGAATTAACCGGTTCTTCATAGGAAACGTTCGTATATAGATGATCCCGTGGACCAGGCAGTGCGCCCCGATCAATCTTCCCATTCGCCGTTATGGGCATCACGGGCAATGAAACGAAATAGGACGGGATCATATAGTCCGGGAGCAGGCCGGACAAATACTCTTTTAATTCTCCAGAGGATTGCTCGCCGCTTAAAGTATAGTAAGCACATAACGATTTGCTGCCGCTCGCATCCGTCCAATCCGTGACCAGCGCTTCAAGCACGCAAGGATGCTTGAGAAGCTGTGCCTGAATATCTCCAAGCTCAATCCGGTAACCGCGAATCTTGACTTGATGGTCGCTGCGCCCGAGGAATTCCATCACGCCATTTGGCATCCATCTGGCCAAATCACCCGTTTTATACATTTGGGCTCCGGCAATCTTGCGCTCCCGGAATGGATCCGGAAGGAAACGTTCCTCCGTTAATCGAGGATCCGTGTACCCCGATGCTAGACATTCGCCTCCAATGTACAAATCTCCGGGAATATACGGCGGACAAGGTTGGAGCTTCGAGTCCAAAATATAGTATTTCGCATTCTGAATCGGAGTTCCGTAAGGGATGCTCACCCAATGTTCCTCCACCTCGGTGACGGGATAATAATTCGACCAGACGGTCGCCTCCGTCGCTCCTCCAAGAGCCACTACTTGCACGTTAGGAAAATGCTTCTTCATGACATCCGGCAATGTCAATGGTATCCAGTCTCCGCTTAAAAATGCTAAACGCAGATTCGGATTCGAAGCAGCTGCTTCAGCATCGATTTCCATCAATAATGCAAGCTGCTGCAGGGCAGCCGGTGCGGAATCCCAGAACGTAATCGGCTCCGTACGGAGAATTTCAAGCAATCGTTCCCGATCTGATAGTTCTCCCTCCGAGGCAATTCGAATGGAACCCCCGGAAGCCAGCATGCCAAAAATATCATAAACCGATAGATCGAAGCAGAGGGAAGTAACGAACAACAACCGATCCTCGGAACCGACCCCGAACGTCCGATTCACCCACTCGATGAGATTGATTACCGGGCGATGCCGGACAACTACGCCCTTTGGCGTTCCGGTTGTGCCGGATGTGAATATGACATAGGCCTCATGCTGCGAAGTTAATCCCGTAGCTGGATTCGAAGTTGGATAACGATCCAGGTGGAACCGGGTCCAGCTTCTTTTCCGGCAGCGTGTCATTAGGTAAACATCTTCTGCAAAGCTTGTCCCTTCCTTTTCCTTTGGTGAACCGATCTTCTTCCGAAAGACGAGATCGAACCGATACCCCAACTCGTTCGCAAAGCCTTCCCGCCTATGCAACACTTCTGTATGGTCAATTTCAGGGATACGGAGCTGCAAGTCAGTAAAAAAGTCTTCATCAAAATATAACTCGTGATTATTTGCCCCTCTATCATTGGACGACATCCCATGCTCTACTCTATACTGACGTACACTTTCAAGGAACGACTCTTTCCGCCGCAAGTCCATGATGTCCGCGACGATCAGGGTTCCTCCAGGCTTAAGACATCGCATCGCTTCACGAACCACTTGTTCAAAGTAGAAGTAACCAGGGAAAAACTGCGCCGTACTCGCCATCAGGACAAGATCAAAGCTGCCTGACTCCATTCCTTCAATCTGAAGCGCATAACCTTCTATCCACTCCATATGACTTAACCCAAGCTCCGCCGACTTGGTGGAGTTCATCTCCAGCATCCGCCTGGATGGATCAAGGCCGACAAAGCGTTGAACCATGGGAGCGATGCTAAAGGCGATCAGTCCGGACCCGCAGCCTACCTCGAGTACGCTGGACTGGGGGGTAACAAAAGGACGAGCCTGCCCGACAACCCGGTTGCGATATTCGTCCACCTCGGCTTCAGTGAAAGGAAGCCCGCTGTAGCTGCTAATAAATCCTCCCGCCGTAATGTAGTCCTTCGATTCCTCTGCGACTTGATCCCACAGCGCCCCCATCATTCGCAGGTTCTCTTGTTCCGCAAGAGGCATCGCCGCCTTCACATCCAGGTATACGACGTCCTGCAATGATTCAATGGTCCATATCAATTCCTGAAAAGGGCGCATGACGTCCTGTTTCGTGACGATGATCTTGATCGGTAAACTTCCCAGTATCGTCTCAATTCTGGATTTTGGAAATCCCGGCTCGATCGGTACGTAGGCCGCGCCTGCTTTCAAAATCCCCAAGACGCCAACGATCATCTCAACAGAGCGGTCCAGCAGGACGGCAACGTAAGATCCTGCTTGAATTCCTTGTTCCACAAGCAATGCGGCAAGCTGGTTCGCTCTTTCATTGAGCTCCCGGTACGTAACCTTCAAACCGCCCTCCGAACATACGGCGACCCCATCAGGAGTAAGCAGTACCTGTCTTTCAATCATTTGCGGGATCGTCATTTCGCTGACATAAGCAACATCCGTATCATTGAAGGCTTCAATGAGAGCTTTTCCTTCCCCTTGCTCAATGAGTAACGCATGGGAAATCCGATTTTCCGGAAATTCCAAATACTGTTCCAAAGCAAATATAAAACTTCGGGCATAAATTTCTATAGCCTCAGATGCAAACAATCGCCCATTGTAATGAAAATTTATAGTGATACCATCGGACTGCTGATCCACTACAATTACAGCTTCATATTTTCCATTACACAACGACTGAATGTCTGCTTCACGATGCAACCCTGACATCGCAAAAGCCAGTGGGGTCGATAACGCCTCTTCCTTTTGCAGTCCCAATTGCCCGGCGATCTCTTGAAGGTCGACATATTGATGTTTATACCCTTCGGCAACGCTTTGTTTGACCCGTTCCAGCGTTTCTTTGAAATTGGCTTCGGACATGATCTGATTTCGAATAATGAGATGAGACCCTGATGATTCGTCTGAAGAAAGCGGAAGCACAGGGATCGTCAGTGCGATCTCCGACAGCCCCCCATTCACCTTTCCGAGCCACGCCTGAAAAGCAGAGAATAAAGTCACGAAAATGGAGATTTTCTTATTTTTACTTACCTCCGACAACTGAGCGGCTAGAGGAATCGATAGTTCAATGGGGTAAGAAGCCTGTTCAAAGGCCGTTGTTTTGGGATACTGAACAGGTAAAGCCGAACGGGGAATTTCACCGGTTAAATGATTCAACCAATAACGTCTCCCAATTTCCATCTGCTCCTCTGTCATCCTCATAAGTAGATTAAACCCCTTCCTTTGATTGGAATGTTCGTTACAGTCTCTACAGATCGAAGTCCATTTCCAGCAGCGCTTCCAGTTCTGTAAGTCTTCGCCTCTGCTCCTCTATCTCCTCAGTCGTTCGCAAATCAAATTGTCCCAACGGCCTATGCGGATGTTCGATGATCAGGTCGATAACCCGGATGAAGTCATGCAGCATTTTCTCTACAGTTCTTCTTGTGAAAAGACTAGTTCGGTATTCGAGTGCCAACAGAATTTCTTCTCCGGCTTCCTCACCCCATAACGTAAGGTCAAACTTTGCTCTGTAAAAAACTAAATCCAACGGTTTGATGCTAAGCTCATCAATCTCCGGTATTGCCGTATCCATGTTCTGTAAGGCAAATGAAGCATCAAACAGCGGATTCCGCCCGGCGTCTCTCGATACATTCAGCTTGCGAATCAATTCGTCGAACAGATAATCCTGATTTTCAAATGCCGAAAGTGCCGTTTCCTTTACTTCAGCTAAATAATCAATAAAGGTTTTCTGATTCTCCGGTAGACTGCGCAGAGGAATAATATTTACGAACATCCCGATCAGAGGCTGGAGATCCGCACGGCTTCGTCCGGCAACCGGCGTCCCTACGACAATATCCTTCTGACCGGAGTAAATGGACAAAAGAATAGAATAAGCCGACAGTAACACCATGTACAATGTAGATCCTGTATTGGAAGCCAGAGTATGAAGGCTTTCTACAACATCGGGGGGAAGGACTGCTTTTACAGCGTCGTCTTCCCCCTCCGTGTTAGCCTGTCGAGGATAATCGGTTGGTATTTGCAGCAGCGGAGCAGATACAGCAAACTCGTTTAACCAGAATGCTTCTTGCTCAGCAAGCTGTCCCGTTTCCAGCATCTCATTTTGCCAGCAGGCATAATCCTTATACTGCAGACGCAGGGGTTCCACTGTCTCATCCTGGTAGAAAGCCAATAAATCGTCGATGAGGACGGACATAGAGACTCCATCAGAAATCATGTGATGCATGTCCAGGCACAAGACATGATGAGTTTCACCGATACAGAGCAGCTGTGATCTTAATAGCGGCGCCTGCGCCAAATCGAACGGCTGGATAAAAGTCCGAACCTCCGTTATTAAATTTGATTCCTGAATCGTTCTGCAGCCCAGTTGCAGTGACAGTTCCTCTTCCTCATGGATATACTGAACCGGTTTTCCTTCATGCAGCATAAAGGCGGTCCGGAGCGTCTCATGCCTGCGAACCAGTCGGTTCATAGCTGATTGAAGCCTGTCCACTTGTACAGGGCCATTGATTTGCAAAAATACAGGGATGTTGTAGGTTAATTGCATCGGGTCGTATTGGTTTAAAATAAAGAGCCGTTTCTGTGCCAGCGACAGAGGATAGAAATCTCTATGCTCAGCAGGCCTGATCGCCGGTAATGCCCCGCTCTTCAGACTCCGGTCAATCTCAACTGCCATGTCTTGAAATACCGGAACTTCCATAATTTTTCGCAGCGATAGCTGGACATGAAAATGCTTGTGGATTTCCGTGACCAGCAAAGCCGCTTTCAGCGAATGTCCCCCACGGATAAAATAATGATCGTTCAGGTTCACATGATCTATACCGAGCGTGCTTTTCCACAACTCTGCAAGCCGGCGTTCCGTCACCGTTGCGTTCGGATTGTCCGCCACGTCAATTCCGGCATGACTGGATAATGAAGGATCGGGTAACGATTTCGTATCGATCTTCCCATTGGCTGTCAAAGGAAGCTCACTCATCTGGACGTAATGCTGGGGAAGCATATAAGCCGGCAAACGGCTTCCGAGCCATTCCTGCAACTGCTCTGCGCCTAACGTTTTCGAAGCTGCAAAGTACGCACACAAAGTTTTTTCATCGTTTTGATCGCTTTGATTATTTTGCACCTTTACGAAAACCTCGCTGATCTCCGGATGCTGCATCAACTGGACTTCGATTTCACCCGTCTCAATACGAAATCCCCGGATTTTCACCTGATCATCCATCCTGCCTAAAAACTCAATGTTGCCGTCCGGGAGCCACCTCCCATAATCCCCTGTCTTGTACATAAGTTCGCCGGGAACGAACGGATTCTCTATGAATCGTTCCGCCGTCATTTCCTCACGACCCAAATACCCCAGGGCCAGAGATACGCCGCCGATGCACAACTCGCCCATGAATCCGATCGGTATGAGATGGTGTTCATGGTTGATAATATAGATCTCCGAGTTCAAAACGGGCTTTCCGATCGGCACTTTCGCCGCAAGCGTTACGGCGCTGGCTTCTTCCCTATTTAACTTCTCCCCCGTTTGCCAGTAGGTCGCACAAATCGTCGATTCCGTGGGTCCGTATGCGTTTATATAGTTGAGATGCTTCTCCCAGCGCGCTGCGAGTTCCGGATTGGAAGCCGATCCGGCGGTGACAAGGATACGTAGCGTCGGCATCTGCGAAGGTTCCAAATGAGCGGCATAGGCCGGCGGCAGCGTAGCGACGGTAATTGCCGATTGCTGAACATAGTCCGTGAAATCGACATAGCTTTCAATCGTCTCTTTAGTTAGCAGATGCAGCTCCGCCCCTGTGAATAGCGCCATGAACATCTCCCAAATCGAAGCATCGAAGGAGGCGCTCGCAAACTGAACGATTTTATCGGTTTCCCTTATACCCAGTTCATTCCTGAAGAAGCTGTGCAAGTTGGCCATGCCTCGATGTCCAACCATGACCCCTTTGGGACTTCCGGTCGAACCGGAGGTATAGATCACATAGGCCATGTCCTCTCCCCCTGCGGAAGCCCCTTTCTCAACTTGATTTCCAGAATTTGCACTGGCGTGCACAGGCAGCAATTGATCTCCCTGGATGAGCAAAGAGTAGCCGCTGAATGGGAACCAATTGACATACTTTGCGGGGCTAATCAAACATGCCGCACCGCTGTCCTCCAGCATATATTGAATGCGCTTTTGCGGATAATCGGGGTCAATCGGCAAGTAAGCCGCTCCCGCCTTGAGCACAGCAATCATGGAGATAACCATATCCATGGTCCGGTCGCAAACAACACCTACGATATGTCCCCTATGGATACCGTTCTTCTTCAATTGCTCGGCATACACTTCCGCTCTTTCATTCAACCCCCTATAGCTCAAACTTCTTGCACCGCATACCAGAGCAGTGCGTTCCGGCTTAAGTAGAGCTTGTTCTTCAAACAACTGCGAAATTGTCTTATCACTGGGAAACTCGCCTTTATTTGAATGAAACTCCGTCAAAAGCTGCGTCCGTACCTTCTCATTCACAAGCGAAAGTGCTTGTACTTGCATCTCCGGATTTCCGACCATTTGTTCAAGAATATGAAGAACACTGTCCGCCAGCGCCTGCATCATTCCTTCACTATACAGCTCGCCATTATAGATCAACTCGCCCGTAATCTCTTCATCTATTCTCTTGAAAGAGAAGGTGACTCCGTTGATTCCAGACATCCTGCAATTTTGCAAGTTCGACGGATCATGCATCGGCACAAGCTCACAAGCCACATTGCATAATTGAGAGAAATCCCATTTCTGCTCTTGCTCACCCTGAAACAACTGATTCACGGGAAAATACTGATAGCCGTATGCCGTCGTCACTGTCCGGTTCAAATCCTTCCACAATTGCTTCATCGTTTGACTGCCATCCAACTTGAGTGAAGTGGGCAGAAAGGAATTAACCGCAGACTCCTCATTTGGGCCTGCGATCGCCGGACAGCCAACGATGACGGATCGGCTGGATCTTATTTTAGCCAGTGCAGTCATCGTCCCTGACAATAAAATGACATAGATAAGTGAATCTTTTCGGCTGGACCAGTTTAAAAGACCCTCAATTAGCGATAATGTGATCGGAAGACTCAGTCGCCGCTCGCTAAACAATCCCTGCTTTCGCAGTTCCGATGGCCGATCAGGCACAAGCACTTCCACTTCTTCTTTCCCGGCCAGCGTGTCCAGCCAAAATTGTCTGGCCTCCCGGTATTCCTCCACTTCTCCGCTCAGCAGATCCAAATTCATTACACTTCACTCCCCATGTAGTCTAGAAGTCAAATTCGGCAAATTCCATCATTGGATTAGTGCGTATACGCTCAACTGCGCTTGCCCTTTCCTCATCTCCGAGAATACGTATATCCTGCAGTCGTACCTCTGGATCACTCGCAATCTGCTCCAGAATCCGAATGTAATGCAAGCAAAGCTGTTCCATCATTTCCTTACGGAACAAATGGGTCCGGTATTCGAGCGTGAAATTCAGTTCATTATTCAACTCCCGCACTTGCATCGTCAGATCAAATCGGGACACTCCAAAGTCGAAGAAATATTCAGAAAGTACCGCATCTTCGAACTCATAGCGGAAAGGGTCCATATTTTGCATAACGAACATCGTATCGAATAACGGATTCTGACCTCTCTGCAGAGAAATATCCAGTTCCCGAACCAACAGCTCGAACGGATACTCTTGATGCCGCAACGCCTTCAATATCAAATCCCGATTCTCCACTACGTACTCGTCGAATGTTTTATCCCTTGCAGGATAGCTCCGAAGTGCCAGCGTATTAACAAACATGCCGATCAGCGGTTCAAGTTCAGGCCGAATTCTACCCGCTGCCGGTGTACCGATAACGATATCTTCCTGTCCCGAATATTTGGACAAGAGCACGTAGTAAGCGGATATAAGTACCATGAATAATGTTGCGCCTTTCTCGGAGGCGTAATCAGCCAGCTTCCGGCGCAAATCGGAATCTCCTTGGAAGGAAAGTAACGCTCCTTCGTTCTGATCAGGTGAACGCCGCTCCTGCACCGCCGGCATGCTTAGCTTGGGAACTGGGGTTGAGTAAGAATTCAACCAAAATCTCCGGGTCTCTTCCATTCCTCCCGACTCCAGCCTGTTCTTTTGCCAAACCGCATAGTCTTTGACTTGCAGTTGAAGTGGCGGAAGAACCTCTCCACGATAAGCCCGAGCAAAGTCCTGAATCAGATTACCAAGCGAAACGCCATCTGAAATGATATGATGCATGTCGATCAGCACCATTTGCTTGCCCGATATGGTTGTAATAAATCCGGCCCGCAGCAGAGGCGGTTCCGACAGCCGGAACGGACGGACAAAGGCTTGAATCAACGAGTCGACGTTGTTATCGGGGACTTGATTGTGCAACTCCAAATTGAACTTCATATCCGAATGAATCTTCTGCACGATTTCTCCGTCCACCCAGGTGAATGAAGTCCTTAATGATTCATGACGCGAAATTACGGATTGCAAAGCGGTTTCCATTCGCTCGATATCTGCTTGTCCCTCAAGCAGCAGGACACCAGGCATGTTGTATCCGTCCTGATTACCTTGAATTTCATGGAGCAGGAACAAGCGCTTCTGAGCCGACAAAACGGGATAATAATCCCGCCCCTCGCATAATTCAATAGTTTCAAAACCCGACGCTTCCGAGCTATCAATCATTTGGGCCAACTCGTATAAGGACGGCTCTGTGAACATGTCTCCTATCGTCAGTTCCACACCAAACACCTGATGAACCTTTGAGACGAGCGAAGCCGCTTTGAGAGAGTTCCCGCCGATTTCAAAAAAGTGATCATGTCTTCCGGGGGATTCGCCCAACATCTCCGTCCAGATTTGTGCGAGACGCCGCTCCGTCGGGGTGGAAGGAGCTTCGTAAGGCTTCCGGTTCACTGGTACAGATTGCAATCCAGTAAACTCGCTGACTGCAATATTCAACAAGAGATCAGCACGACTGCAAGAAATGACTTTCATGTATGCCTGGTGACGGACATTATCCGGAATTTCGCCGGACGGCAGCCAGTGAATTTCAGGGTTCCAATCATCCATTATCGCGACTGTTGTTGTATCTTCTACAGTTTGTTTAGGCGGTGTTGCCGAATCTGAAGCAGGTACGAAATATTCAGGCAATGATACCGCTTCGTTCTGCTGCTTCTCAAAGAGAGATTCGAAATAGAGTTCCACAAAGCCCGGACAATCCGAAATTTGATCCAACCGGATTACATCATTCTTCTCGTTGTCCCAACCGACCCGCTGCAAGAATGAAAGAAACGGATCATTTTTATCCGTCTTGCGATAATCCGGCACGATTCCATGCAATCCGTTTGCTTCGGCAATTTGCTTCAATTGAGACATAACCGCATCCTCAATCCCCCGGCCAAGCACTCTACAACTAAGCAGGAAGCCATCAACCTGTAGCAGATCCTCATCGGATGAAGCCAGAACCACACCGACAATGCCGTAATCACCGAAACGATCCGATGCCTCAACTACCCAGCACCAACAATCGTTCTGCGATCTCCTTCCATTCAGCGCATCCTCCGTCAATCGAATGCCGTTCAAGTTAAATTGATTCGTGCGCATCATCAATTGTGACGCTCGAACGACCTCCGCATCATCCATCGTGCGCATGCTCATCCTTAGGCCTAATCCATATAAATAGTCATCCAGGGTAGCGGCGGATGCCTCCCGGTTCATTCTGCGATGACACTCCGCAGCGTATAATTGCGTGCGCATCCGGTCTTCATCGGTAATTGTCATGCGGTCCCAAGCCCAAATATGGGATAGGAATTTCTCCATATAACGCATATCAGCCGGAAGTCGCAGTGTCAGCACATCCGGGGCGTTCTGCATGACCTCCGAGCATTCCAGAGGATTATCATCAATGAAGACAAAACTATCGATCCCTAAATTCAGTTCCTTCGCCATTTGCTTCAAATTGTCCGATTTGGGCAGCCAATTGATTTTCCAATGGGCAAAATGTTCTTTCTTCAGCAGCATATTCGGGTTTTGCTCAAATACTTCCCATACGTCGGCTTCATTGTTTTTACTGCAAATCGTCAGTAACTGTCCCTCTTGCGCCCGGTCCAGCATCCATTTTTGCAGAATCAAATGGGGAGTCTCGATTTTGACGCCAAGAGGACCGTCTTCGCCGCAAACGCCTTGCCACAACGTGTTATCGCAATCCAGCGCGATCACTTTGAACGGTGCGGCATCCATCGCAATGGCCTTCCGGGCCAGCAAAGTACCCATGACCGCATAAAATTCCTCGCTGAACGGCATATGTCCCGCCCGATCTGTGATTGGGTCGAACACTTCAGTAACCGAATAATTCCGCCTCGCCGCACGGAAGTCGACGGTGTACACTTGGTCAATACTTTCCAGCGCCTGCTTCCACCGTTCATACAATTGGTCAAGATAACGAAGAAGCGAGTCCGGGTAGCCCAGATGGGTTGATGTAGGAAAAATGCCAAACAGGTACGGAACCGATTTATCTGCCGCCTGAACCATGCCCAGCAATTCTGTAAAGTGAAGCTCCAATTCGGTGTACACTGAATTTCGTGCAGCCTCGGCGCCGCCGATTAAATCTTCGAAACGGATGAGTACGACTCGACAGCCGTTCCCGCCCTCCAATGGATCCGAAGGATTCAGCAATTGTTGAAACACTTGATTGTAGCTGCCAAATCGAACGGAAGCCGGAATACTGAACTGGTGCATCCACCATTGCAAATGCCCCTCGATCGGCTCTGAAGTGAACGTAGCGTTCACGACGATTTCTTTGCTCAAGGAATCTTTCAAACCATCATTCAACTTCCGGCGTTCAGCCAGTTCAGCCTCTTCCTGTTCGTCAAACAATCTAATATTCCCGACAGGTTGCTGAGGCTCTTCCAGGAAACCGGCGATCACACGCTGAAAATCATCGATAAAACGCAACATCGTCCGTTCTTGGAATATGTCCACGTTATAATTCAGTTTGCAATCCAGCTCGCCTTCTTGCGTCAGGAACACATCGAGCTTGATATCTAGAGTCGCCGTGTCGATCGGAAGCTCCATTTGCTCAAACTGGAGCCCATCAACACGCATCTGATCCGAGCCCGTCATTCGGTACTCATTATGAAAAACCACCATCGTATCGTAAATCGGATTCCGTGAGCGATCCACAGGCCGGTTATACAACTCCACCATCCGTTCAAACGGAACGTCCTGATTCTCATAACAGACCGTCATTTGATACTTTGCCGATTCAATGTATTGCTGCAACGTCCAATTGCTCTCTGCACGGAATCGCAGCGGGACAAAATTAATGAACATCCCGACGCCATTTTCCTGCCCTGGACGTCCCCGTCCGGATACAATCGATCCGACGACAGCCTCCTGTTGGTCCGCGTATTTAAGAATAGTCAGACCATACAAGGAAGTCAGCATCACATTCGGAGTCGTGTGATTCGCTGCCGCAGCTTGCCTGATACGCTGACTCGTAGATTTTTCAATGCGAAAACCGATCTGTCTTCCTGCGAACGTGTTCACCTTCGGCCTGTGATGATCCAGCGGCAGGCGCAGCGGACTACCCATTTGTTCAAGCTGGTTTATCCAAAAAGACTCTTGTTTCACCATGACATCTGAGTTATCGAATTGTTCACGCCATTCTACGTATTCCCGGTATTGGAACACTGGCGGAATCAGGTTCTTGCCCTGATAGAGCTCGAAGAACTGTTTGACCAGAATTGCCGTGGAGAATCCGTCCGAGACAAGATGGTGTGAATCTATCATGAGCACATGTTCATGTTGCTCTTGCTCATTCACCTCGACATCGGGGTGGATCGTAATGAGTCCGGCTCTGAACAATGGCGCGGCATTCAAATCAAAAGGACGAATAAACCGGGTGATAATGTCCGATACTCCGCCATTCGCTGATTCATAACGCTCCAGGTCCATTTCCGCCCGCTCTCTAATGATTTGAACCGGGACGCCTTTTTCCATCGCAAATGTCGTACGTAACGCCTCATGCCGATTAATCAATTGCTGCAAAGCACGCTCCATTGCCGCATGGTCAACCTTTCCCCTTACTCGAAAGGCAAGCGGCATATTATAGCTGGTGCCGATTCCTCCGGTTTGCTCTTGAATAAAAATCCGAAGCTGGGAGGAGGTTAGCGGATACCGGTCTTTCGTTATACTTGCAGTTCCGTTTGATGGCCCTTGCTCGACCTGCTGATCCAAATGAGCAGCTAATTGTGCTACGGTTTCGCACCTTAGGATGTCAACCGCTTCCACCGGCTTTCCAATATGCTCTGCCAGCTTGACAGCAACTTGGTAAGCCAAGATGGAGTCCCCGCCCAGACTATAGAAATGGTCGTGGATATTAAGTTCTGTAAATCCAAGAACATGTCCCCATACGTTGCCAATGAGCTGTTCCGTGTGAGAATAGTGTCCTTCTGCCCGTCCCGTCAGATTGACTTTTCTAGCTGATGTTGCTGCCTGCTCCGTCCCCTCGCCCAGGGGAGCCATAATAAGACGAATAGGGGGAGAATTGTTCTCCACCCAGCAGCGATGTTTATCAAACGGGTACGAAGGTAAATGCACTCGGCGGTAGGTACCGCTGCGATACAGCAAACTCCACGGGATGTCCGCACCTGAGATATATAAATCCCGCCATTCTTGAAGCGAAAGCTCATCCCAACACTCGTTTTTCCTTGATGTTGTTTCCGGATTGCATGCTGTAAGTGATGACAGTAATTCGGAGTTAAGCTGAAGCCTTCTTAGATGCTCCATAACTTCATTTACATTCTTTACGACGAACGCAAGCCGGTAACTAAAATGGCTTCTCCCCAAGCTCGCCGTATAGCAAAGGTCCCCGATATTCCAGTGGCGGTCCTCATCAGACAACATATCGGCATAAGCATTTACTAATCTGGACAGCGAGGACAGACTCTGCGTGGACAGCGTAAACAAATATTGTTCACTGTCATTCGAATTCGGGCCCGGCCGATTTGTGAACATCGTGGTGTCATGTGTTCCCTCCAGTACAGGTGCTTCCTCCAACACGACATGACAATTCGTTCCGCTGAGACCGAACGAACTGACTCCGCATCTTCTCGGATGCCCTTCGTCCTCCCAATGCTTCAACCGGCGATTGACATAGACCGCAGACTCGATAAAATCGATGGATGCATTCGGCCTGTTAAAATGCAGGCTCGGAGGAAGCTGCTTATGCTTCAATGCCAGACAAGCTTTTACGAATCCAACCACACCCGCCGCATTGTCCAAATGCCCCAGATTCGATTTGACCGAGCCTACGGCACAAAATTGTTTGCGGTAAGTAAATCTGCGAAACGCCCGGTGAATTCCTTCGATTTCAATCGGATCCCCGAGCTTCGTTCCTGTTCCATGCGCTTCAATATAGGAAATGGTCTCCGGATCGATACCGGCATTCAACCACGCATCAGCGATCACTTCTTCCTGTGCTGCCACATTCGGAGCGGATAACCCGATAGAGCTGCCGTCCTGATTCACGGCCGAACCCTTGATAACTGCATATATCGAGTCTCCATCTGCGATGGCGCGGGCTAGAGGCTTTAGCATTACCGCAGCGGTCCCTTCGCCCATTCCGGTTCCATCCGATCCGTGATCAAAGGACTTCGCCCGGCCATCGGACGACTCAATACCGATTCGAATCCCGGTATCTGCGGGGAAGACTAGTGTCTTTACGCTACCGGCCAGCGCTGTATCGCAATCTCCGCTCCGCAATGCCTGACAAGCGAGATGAATCGCAACCAGTGACGATGAGCAAGCGGTGTCCACGGTGATCGCAGGCCCTTTTAGATCCAGCAAATAAGAGATACGCCCGGCGATGACGGAGGACAAATTGCCGGGAACCGCCATCGAGACTCCAGTAGGGTCAAGGTTTTCGATCAGTTTTTTATAGTCATGAAATGCATCTGCACAATATCCAAGGAAAATCCCCGCCTTGGTCCCTTTCAACTGACCTCCTCCATATCCGGCATCCTCGATCGTCTTCCAGGCCGTTTCCAGAAAGAGACGCTGGTTCGGGTTCATCAAACCGGCCTCCCTGGGCGACAAACGGAAAAACGGGTAATCAAACTTATCAATTTCCGGCAGGTATGCCCCTTTGAAAAAATCGGTATGATCAAGATCAAGTCCAATCCTTTCGGCGTAATCCCGGAGATCCCGTTTTCTCTCTTCAGGAAAAGGAACAACTAAATCTTCTCCCTCGGCCAAACTGCGCCAAAATTGATCGATGTGGTCGGCTCCGGGAAGACATACGGACATCCCGATTACGGCGATATCCTGAAGAGAGCTTTCTTTGATCTCTACCTTTTCCGAGTCATCTTCTTCCATGTCAAACGAGAATCCAACTAAATCGATCATTTATCTCCCCCCTGCCTCTGCCTGAAGTTGACTTGTGCTTACTGTAACTGCACTTTTCGCCTCATAGGACGGACTTTGCTTCCACAAACGATACATTAGCGGAGGCACAGCCAGCGAGCAGATGGCGATGAGGATAACAAAGTACATGTTAAAGCCGATCTCAAACATGCTATACAGGTTTCGGGCAATATAATAGGTGGCGAACAATCCGATTTCCGCGACGATCGACGCCCATATCGAGCGGTACCAATAATAGATAAGAGCGAAAATGACCGTCCCCATCCCCCCGTAAAGCGTCAGCGCCGGATCGAGATTGAAGAACAGCAAACTGTATACCAACGCATTACCGGCCAGCGCAAAACCGAGCGGCAAAACACTTTTTAATTCATTGAAAACCAATCCTCTGAACAACACTTCCTTGTAGATCGAATGTACGACCAAGAAGATAAGGAAAGTGATTGGCGCGCCGCCAATTAATGAACTGAACAAAATCTCAAACTGCGGGAACGTTTCCGAAACCGCGGGGATTTTCACCATGCTTGTTACCCACAGCCCCATACATATCGAGAGAAGAGCAATTTGCCATACACTGCGGAAAGGGATTTTTTCAAAGCGACATACTTGGATCAAGTCTCTCTTCTGATACCTGCGCATAATGAAGTAATAGACAGGAATGGCGATAAAATCGTTCAATACCAGCCCCCAGTTCCCGTTTCGGGCAT
Organism: Paenibacillus sp. FSL R5-0407; assembly: GCF_038009185.1. NCBI lineage: Bacteria > Bacillati > Bacillota > Bacilli > Caryophanales > Paenibacillaceae > Paenibacillus > Paenibacillus sp. FSL R5-0407. Next base: position 220,843 of record NZ_JBBPAX010000002.1, read on the forward strand.
CCGTTAGCCAGGGACGAATGGCATCTATCTTTGTCAGTTGGTTGTACCATAAGTACACCAGCGGCTGAAGAATGGCGTAGTAGATGGCTATAAATACGACGAGCCTTCCTACCATCACCAGGTAAGGTTTAGCCTTTGCTGTAAACTCCATTGCGGCCTGAACCTGCCCCTCCGGACGTTTTGCCGACAGGATCAATCCTGTGACGATCCCCCCTAACCCGATCAGCAACATGACATAACCAAGCAAACTGCCCTGTGCAATCCGGTCAATCATACCGGCTTCATTTGCACTTACAATTAGAACATTCACGATTACCGCAATCGAAATCGTTGACCAAATGGAACCTGTTTTCGTATAGAGAAATCCGTAAATAAGTGCCAGGAAGAAGGCATAGACAGTAATCGTTAAATTCGGCTGGAAGATGGCATATATGACAGCTTGAATCAAGTAAGCTGCTGCAAATGGCAGCCCTTTGCGAAGCTGATTGAACACAAGTCCTCTAAAGAAAATTTCCTCCATAAATGCCCCGGCAAGTCCAACCCCGATCAGAGTAAAAATAAATAATTCCGCCTGCCCGAATATATCCACGTACGCCTGCATTTGATGAAGTGCCGGCTGTGGAAGGAACGGGAGCTTCATCAGTCCGATGAAAACAAAAGCACAGCTAATCGCAATCGTCAGAGAAAGCAAGAGATCTCTCCCGCTGATCGGCCGAAATCCCGCTTCTTCGAAAAATGTTGTCTTTTCCTTCTTACTCACCCGATTTCGAATACCAAATAGCGCAATAAGCAACAGATACATCACGCTGAAATTAATCAATAGCCATACAGGCACATTGTTTTGCAGCAGCTTTTTGTAGGACTCATTCAGCGACATGATGAATACTTGGCCTTCAAATACAACGAGATACAGTCCTAGCAGCACAACCACTTTCAGGATCACGCTTCCAACCTGCTTCTTCATCGTGTAAACATCCCTTCTGTTTCAAATGGGTTACCATAGTCTTCAATCTCGGCTCCTTTCGCATTGACGATAGACTTCAACCAATTCCATGCTTCCCTTAATTGCTCGGCAGATGGTTCCGCGTTGTTATGTTCAAGATTCAGCAAAAGACCTTCCAATTGACGATACGGAGCAACTACTTGCTCTTGATAGACTTGCTCATTATGACAGTGGTTTCTGGTAGATACCGCTATCGCCAAATATTCCTCCAACACACGACGCTCCGTATATTGGTAGTTCGCCTTAAAAGACGGGGAGAACACAACTTGACGATCAGTCTGGTCATCCATCGAGTATGCTGGAAATGCAGGATAGTCCTCCTTCAACAGCCTGGCTAACGTTTTGCGCGGAGCTAGCTCGACAACCGCATCCATGCTGCGTTTCAGTAAGCAGGCTATACTTTGCCGCCAACGGACAGGCTCCGTCATCTGACGCTTTAAGCTGCCGATGATCTCTTCAGCATTCGCCCCATATATCTCCCCTTGGATGTTGGAAATCACGGGAAAAGTGAATGCTCCAAATTCATATCGCCTAAGCCGCTCTTCCAATTCATTCGCTGCTTCCGCCATGAATGGGGAATGGAAAGCTCCGCTTACTTTTAAGGAAGATAACTTTACTCCCTCTGCGGCCAGCAGCTCTTCGGCTGCCGTTACCGCTTCTGTCGTTCCCGAAAGTACAATTTGCTTGGAGGAGTTATAGCAGGAAATCACAGGACGGATCTTTACATCCCGCATCCTCTCTAACATATTTGCCGCTTCATATTCAGTAATGCCGCTAACGGCAAGCATTCTGCCAAGGCCGGACGCCGATGCTTCCATCATAAGACGTCCTCTTTCCCTAACGAGCTGGAGGGCATCGCAATATTTCAACACGCCTGCACAAGTTAGCGCAGTATATTCGCCCAAGCTATGCCCTGCCGCCGCTGCAGGTCGTATACCCGTCTCTTGGACAAAAAGCCGATAGGACGCTACTCCTGCGGTCAAGAGGGCAGGCTGTGTCAGATCCGACTGGGCCAGCTTCTCTTCCCCGCCGTGAAAACACAAGGCAGCCATGTCATACCCGAGCGTATCTGACGCCTCTTCAAACGTTTGTCTGACCACACTGTACCGCTCATAATCTTCCTTCATCATTCCGTTGTACTGCGATCCTTGCCCGGGAAATAAAACGGCTAATCGCTTCATCCATTCACTTCCTCCTTCCTCATCCTCACACGGCCCCTTCCTTCTGCATGCTCTGTTCGGATAAATAAACAAGGAATTTCATAAGATCGGATAAGAGGGCCTTCATCTTCTCTCTTCTCATTCTTCTGCCGTTGTAATCGAGACTAAATTCTACGCCCCTGGCATCCTGTTGGGCGGACAATACGAAGTCAAACCATTGAAGTTCACGGCTTCCCCATTCTCCGTCTTTCTTCCATCGGACCAAGGGATACGCCTCATGGTCATCTTTTTTCACACCCCGCTGCCTCATTTCGTCAGCAGTATAGATGAGAGAATTGCCGGAATTAGACATTCCTTGGGATACACTGTCTAGCAATTCAGAGAAGTCGGTAATTCCTTCAAGCTGCTGCCCAACATTAACCAGTGTTTGCCCTGGTAATGCCGCCTGGACTGTCATCTCCTTCGCATGCGCATGTTTGCCAAGGACGAATAAGTAAGACGCCACGAGCACTGCATAAAGATCGGTATTTGACGACTGGGCAAAGCTGTTCAAGCGTTGAGTTGTTTCCGAATCCAGCCGACTTTCAAGTACAGTCGCTTGTTGATTCTGCTCAGAAACTGTGAAGAAAGAAACAGGTAACACTGCAGGTTGTACCGTCCATGGACGATTCCCTTCCCGTTGCCGTTCCTCGATGAAAGCCGCCAGTTTGGTTACAGTCGGATGAGCGAACAAATCGGTTATTTTCACAGCGCCCGGTGCTAGACGATCTAATTCATGCTGCACGCGGAGCAGGAGCAAGGAGTTGCCTCCAACATCAAAGAAGTTGTTATGCATGGAAACCTTCTCTACTCCGAGCACCTCTTGCCAGATTGCCGCCAGCTTCTCTTCCATTTGTCCGGTTGGAGCGGTATAATCCCCTTCGTCTGCCGTATGCTGCAATTGCGGCTCCGGCAGCGCCTTGCGGTCAATCTTGCCGCTGACCGTCAAAGGAAGCTCCTCCAGCCGAACCGCAAACGCCGGAACCATGTAAACCGGCAAGTGGGCTTTCAATTCGCTGCGCAGTTCGGACGGCTCAAGCTTTCCATCACGCTCAGTAACGTAATACGCACATAAGTAGGCGTTGCCGTGCGTATCCTTCCGGGCTGTGACCACCGCTTCCTTCACCGCTTCATGTCTCAATATCGCCTCTTCGATCTCACCCGGCTCAATGCGGTAACCCCGGATTTTCACTTGGTTGTCGATCCGTCCCAAGTATTCAATATTTCCATCCGGAAGCCAGCGGGCCAGATCACCCGTCCGGTACATCACTCCGCCCGATTCCACTTCAAACGGACACGGAATGAACTTCTCGGCCGTCAAGTCATTCCGGTTCAAATACCCTCTTGCCAGCCCGTCGCCAGCAATACACAACTCCCCTGCTACGCCCACCGGTTGCAGACGATTTCCAACATCCACAATGTAAAGCCTCGTATTGTCGATCGGCTTCCCAATCGGCACCGGATCAACGACCTCCATCAGACCTGAGCAGTCGTAATGACTGACATCCACCGTGGCCTCGGTCGGTCCGTACAGGTTGATCAGCCGTGCGCCGCCGGCTTCTTCGCCTTCGCTACCTCCAAGCAGCGCCCGGAATCGGTTTACCTGTCGTGCCGTCAAGGCATCGCCACTGGCGAGCACATATCGCAAACTTCCCAGTTTGCCAATGCCTTCCGGTCTCGTCTCCAATTCGTCGAGGAACGCCTTCAGCATCGATGGCACGAAATGCATCGTAGTTACGCCATGCCGGGATACCGCTTCGATAATCTCTGCCGGGTCTTTCTCGCCCCCCGGGGTCAGGAAGCATACTTTAGCGCCGGCTTGTCCCCACCAGAATAGCTCCCATACCGAGACGTCGAACGTGAACGGCGTCTTCTGTAAAATGACGTCTCGATCAGACAGCGGATAAGCTCTTTGCATCCAGTTCAACCGGTTCACAACGGAGCGATGCTCCACCATGACCCCTTTCGGGCGGCCGGTTGAGCCGGAAGTATAGATTACATAGGCCAAATTCTGTGAGTTTCCGAGCGGTTCCAAATTATCGTTATTCGCCTGCCTGTCTGCCGAACCACTCTCTTCAGGACCAATCTTCGCAGACACGTCCACCCACTCACCGTTCCATGAAGCAAGCTTCCCGCGCAATTCACCAAGCAGCTTCTCTTGCGTCAACACGAATCGAGCTTTGCTGTCTTCCAGCATGTACGACATCCGCTCCGCCGGGAAATCCGGTGAAATCGGTAGATAAGCGCCGCCTGCTTTGAGTACGGCGAGCAGAGCGACCATCATCTCCGCTGAGCGCTCCATTACAACTGCGGCGATTACATCCGGACCGAGACCGCATTCCCGGAGATGCCGGGCCAGTCGGTTCGACCGTTCGTTCAATTCCCCGTAGGTCAGTGCTGAAGAATCCATGTTCCAAGCCACTTGATCCGGATCCTTTCGCACCTGTTCCTCGAACAGTCCATGCAGTGTCGCCTCGCGGCGGTATTCCACCGTTTCTCCGGCACTGCATTGAACAAGCTGTTCCTTCTCCCCTGACGACATCATTTCCAACTCGCCCACAGGCCGCTCCGGGTGCTCGGCCGCCTCATTGGCCAGCTGGATGAACCGCTCTGCAAATCGTGCGATCGTTGCGGCTTTAAACAGCTTCGTACTGTACTCGAATTTGCATTTGTATGCATATGCATCCATTTCGTCCGTCATAATTTCCAGTAATAAATCAAATTTTGAGACGCCCGTCTGTATATCCAATGTATGAAAGGTGACCTCACCGATCTGCGGCTTCGCCCGCTGCATATTTTGCATAACGAACATGACATCGAATAGCGGGTTTCGGCTTAAATCCCGGGCTATTCCGAGCTCATCGACCAATTCCTCGAATGGATAATCACTATTGTCGAACGCACCCAGCGCAGTCATACGGACGCTTTCCAGAAACGATTTAAAACTTTGCCCGTTGTTCATACTATTCCGAATGACCAGCGTGTTCACAAACATACCGATCATGGATTCAAGCGATGCTTGCGGTCTTCCTGCAACCGGTGTTCCGATCATAATCTCCGTTTGACCGGAACTTCGGGCTAAAAGGATATGGAAGACGGATAGCAGTACCATATAAGGTGTTGCGCCCGCTTGAGAAGCAAGGGCATTCAGCTTGGAAGCCAGTCTTTCCGGAATAATGAATGTATGTTGGCCGCCTTCGTTGCTCTTCAGCGACGATCTGGCATAATCCATCGGCAGGTCAAGCACGGGCCGTTCTCCCGCCATCGCATCCAGCCAGTAAAGCCGCTGCTTCTCCAGCATGCGCTGATTTGCTTCCCCAAGCTGCCACAATGCGAAATCTTTGTACTGCACCGTCTGCTCGGCAAGCGGCTTCCCTTCGTATAAGGCAATCAATTCATTTTGCAGCACAACCATCGACAAGCCGTCTCCGGCAATGTGGTGCATATCAAACAGCAAATATCGCTTTTCATCCGTCTCATTGATCAGGGCTGCCCTTAACAACGGAGGGTTTGCAAGATCGAACGGAGTTACAAATCTCTGGTACCACTCCTGGAGTGATTTATTCCCGATATCGGCAGTGAAAAGCTCGAAGCCGACGTTCTCACGTATCATTTGAACCGGAACTCCATCCTTTAGCACGAATGCGGTTCGAAGAGAACTGTGCCGCTCGATGAGTTTCATGAATGCTTCCTCCAACCGGCCCGCATCCACGCTTCCTGTGATCTCAATGACAACAGGCAAATTGTAAGCCCGGCTTTGATCTTCCATTCTGCTTAGGAAGAATAGACGCTTCTGGGCAGGGGTTAGCGGATATGCATCCCTTAACTCTGCCGGTACAACTTCCGAGTAGTCCCCGGTTGATTCCAGCAACTCCAATTGGCTAGCCAGACCCGCTATAGTCGGCGTACGGAACAAATCGCGAAGCGGTAAGCTCCGACCGAAGGATCGATGAATCCTCATCGTCAATTGCGCCGCAGTTAAGGAGTTCCCTCCCAGATCGAAAAAATGATCGTGCACGGAAATCTTCTCCACTCCGAGCACCTCTTGCCAAATCTCCGCAAGCTTTTCTTCCGTCTCCCCGGTTGGAGCGGTATAATCCCCTTCCTCTGCCGTAAGCTGCGATTGCGGCTCCGGCAGCGCCTTCCGGTCAATCTTGCCGCTAACCGTCAAAGGAAGATTCTCCAGCCGAACCGCAAACGCCGGAACCATATAACCCGGCAAGTGAGTCTTCAGTTCGCTGCGCAGTTCGGACGGCTCAAGCAACCCATCACGCTCCGTTACGTAATATGCACATAAGTAGGCGTTGCCGTGCGTATCCTTCCGGGCTGTGACCACCGCTTCCTTCACCGCTTCAAACCTCAAAATCGCTTCCTCGATCTCACCCGGCTCAATGCGGTAACCCCGGATTTTCACTTGGTTGTCGATCCGTCCCAAATATTCAATGTTGTCGTCGGGAAGCCAGCGGGCCAGATCACCCGTCCGGTACATCACTCCGCCCGATTCCGCTTCAAACGGACACGGAATGAACTTCTCGACCGTCAAGTCATTCCGGTTCAAATACCCTCTTGCCAGCCCGTCGCCGGCAATACACAACTCCCCTGCTACGCCCACCGGTTGCAGTCGGTTACCGCTATCCACAATGTAAAGTCTCGTATTGTCAATCGACTTCCCAATCGGCACCGGGTCAACGACCTCCATCATACCCGAGCAATCATAGTGACTGACATCCACCGTGGCCTCGGTCGGTCCGTACAGGTTGATCAGCCGTACTCCGCCGGCTTCTTCGCCTTCGCTACCTCCAAGCAGCGCCCGGAACCGGTTCACCTGTCGTGCCGTCAAGGCCTCGCCACTGGCGAACACATATCGCAAACTTCCCAGTTTGCCAATGCCTTCCGGTCTCGTCTCCAATTCGTCGAGAAACGCATTCAGCATCGATGGCACGAAATGCATCGTAGTTACGCCATGCCGGGATACCGCTTCGATAATCTCTGCCGGGTCTTTCTCGCCCCCCGGGGTCAGGAAGCATACTTTAGCGCCGGCTTGTCCCCACCAGAATAGCTCCCATACCGAGACGTCGAACGTGAACGGCGTCTTCTGCAAAATGACGTCCCGATCAGACAGCGGATAAGCCCTTTGCATCCAGTTCAACCGGTTCACGACGGAGCGATGCTCCACCATGACCCCTTTCGGGCGGCCGGTTGAGCCGGAAGTATAGATTACATAGGCCAAATTCTGTGAGTTTCCGAGCGGTTCCAAATTATCGTTATCCGCCTGCCTGTCTGCCGAACCACTCTCTTCAGGACCACTATCTTCAAGACCAACCTTCGCAGACACATCCACCCACTCGCCGCTCCATGCAGTGAGCTTCCCGCGCAATTCACCAAGCAGCTTCCCTTGCGTCAACACCACTCGCACTTCGCTGTCTTCCAGCATGTACGACATCCGCTCCGCCGGGAAATCCGGTGATATCGGCAGATAAGCGCCGCCAGCTTTGAATACGGCGAGCAGGGCGACCATCATCTCCGCCGAACGCTCCATTACCACGGCGGCGATTACATCCGGACCGAGACCGCATTCCCGGAGATGCCAGGCCAGTCGGTTCGATCGTTCGTTCAATTCCCCATAGGTTAGTGCTGAGGAATCCAGGTTCCAAGCCACTTGATCCGGATCCTTTCGCACCTGTTCCTCGAACAGTCCATGCAGCGTCGCCTCGCGGCGGTAGTCCACCGTTTCTCCGGCACTGCATTGAACAAGTCGTCCCTTCTCCCCGGGCGTCATCATTTCCAACTCGCCCACAGGCCGCTCCGGGTGCTCGGCCGCCTCATCGGCCAGTTGGATGAACCGCTCGGCAAACCGATTCATCGTATCTCGATCGAACAAGTTACAGTTATACTCCAGCACGCAATCCAATTGTCCGTCAGCGCCGGGGAATATATCCCACTTCAGGTCGAGCTTTGAAGTTCTCCCCGGTATATCCCTTTGGCTGAAACGGACTCCGTTTGCTTCAAAGTCCACATTCCCATTCATTTGGTTATGGTAAATCAACATCGTATCGAATAAAGGATTACGGGATCGATCCTGTACGATTCCGCAATTCGCCACGATCTCATCAAACGGCATTTCCTGATGATCGTATGCATCCAGCAAGGTGTCATTCATTTTGTGCAGCAAATCGATGAATGTCTGCTCACCATGCACCTCTTGGCGAATCGGTAAGAAATTGTTGAACATTCCGATCACCCGGTTACTTTCCGGCCGAAGCCGTCCTCCCGTTAAGGTGCCGATGACAAAGTCGTTCTGCGATGTGTACCTATGCAGCAAGATAGTATAAATGGACAATAATATCGCATAACCGGTAGCGCCGTGCGCAGCTGTAAGCTTATTCAACTTTTGCACGGTACGAGCAGGGATAGGGAGCTTAATCTGATTTCCGTCGAAAGTCCGCTCCGTTGGACGAGCGTGGTCCGTGATCATCTCCAGTATCGGAAGAGGTCCCTCAAGACGCTGCATCCAGTAAGTCCGATGGCGCTCCATCCTCTTTTCGCTTCGTTCAGTGAGCGACCATAATGCATAATCGTTATATTGAATCGGGACCGCTTCAAGCGTGTTCCCTTGGTAGAGCATTCTGAATTCATCAATTAGCACATTTAAAGAAATCCCGTCACAGACTAAATGATGCGTATCCAGAAGCAAGACGTAGCTGGATTCCCCCAACCGAACCGCTTGGGCTCGGAACAATGGCGCCTGCGATAGCTCAAATGGTTGAACAAAACGTTCCATTATTCGGGAAAGTTCCTGTTCTTCCGCCTGTACCCTACCCAGGCTGAATATTAATTTGTCTTCAATTTGCTGCACCGCTTCCCCGTTCACAAAATGAAACGAGGTCCGAAGCGCTTCATGCCTGTCGACCAGCTCTTGCAGCGCTTGTTCTACACGGTTCAAGTCAACGGAACCATCCATACTTAACGCAGCCGGAATATTGTATGTGGTACCGATTCCTTCAAGTTGCTCTTGCATATAGATCCGATTCTGCGCACTTGTTAATGGATAGTACGGGCGTGGCGCTGCCTTTTCGATTGGTCCTCGTTCCTCAATTCTGGACGTCTTCACCACTTTGGCCAGCTCTCGGATTGTAGGAACCGAATACACCTCCCGAATGGACAGGTCTACGCCAAACCTCTCGGACACAGCGGAAACCAGCATCATCACCTTCAAGGAATTGATACCGATCTCAAGTAAAGAATCATCCACATCCAATGGCCCCGTTTGCAATACTTCTGAACATAACCGCTGTAAGGCTCGCTCCGTCTCATCCTCGGACCACTTGGCCTCACGCACTTGCTCCGAACTCTTCCTGATTTGCCGGAGTGCTTCTTTATCTTGATCGAAGTGACCGTTTTTGTACTGGTCTGCGAGAATATATCGCTGCAGTTTTCCGCTCGTTGTCTTCGGCAATTGCTTTACAGGCAGTACCCAGCCAATTTCGTAGCCCGCCCTTTCACGAATAAACTTGGCTACATTATCCGCAAGGGGAGCAAACGACTCGATGCTGCCCCGATATACGGCGAATACGATGATTTCATCACTTTGCAATTGTTCGTTAAATGCGCCGCATACGGCGACTCTTCGTAATTTGCCTTCATCCATTTCTTCAATGATTCGCTCTAAATCATGCGGGTACACATTCTGACCGTTCACAAACAGAATATCCTTCTTTCTGCCTGTAACGACTAAGCGACCATTACGCATGAAACCTAAATCCCCGGTTCTCAGCCACCCATCTTCCCCTATCGCTTTGCCTGTAGCCACCGGGTCGTTGTAATACCCGCTTGTCACATTCGGTCCCTTGATTTGAACTTCGCCTATCGTTCGTTCAGATAATGGATTCCCGTCATCATCACAAATACGAACCTGACAATCCTTCACGGGCATCCCGAGATCGACAAACGATAACTCCGAAAGTTCTCCCGCATCTTCCCCTGAAATTTCCCTGACAGATTCTCCTACGGCGGTATCACGTTCAATCCGAATGTCGAGGAGCGGCTCATCAACCGGCGGGAACGTCACCGCAAGACTGGCTTCCGCCATACCGTACACGGGAAATGCAGTATGAGAACGTAGCCCGTATGCGCCCATCTCTTCTGTAAATTGTCTGCTCAGTTTGGCCGATATCGGTTCTGCACCGTTGAATATCAAACGGACGCAGGACAGATCCCAACCCGTTGCCCGATCCTTCTTGTAAAAATTCAAAAAGTGGCTATACCCGAAATTCGGTGATGCCAGCGTCGTAATACGGTGATCGCTTGCCTTCTGAAACCACATCGTCGGATGTTGGACAAATAGAGCAGTCGGCATCATATATTGGTGCATATCAGCCAGCAACGGGGTCAGGTGAAAGCCGATCAGTCCCATATCATGGGTAAGCGGCATCCAGCTAAGTGAGGAATCTTGATCCGTTGCTTCGGAGCAAGCCACAATCGCCTGCATATTCGCAAGCAGATTAGCGTGCGTCAGCATGACGCCCTTTGGATCCCCGGTAGATCCGGAAGAAAATTGAATGAAGGCAAGATCATTAGGGTCTGGATGATATATTCCTCCCGTCGGACCTTCGAACAAATCCTCTTTTTCTGTCTCCCAGGTTATATCCCTCAACTTCCTAAAGAACGCAATCTGATCTTCCGAATCCGATTCCGCTTCTCCTTCCCATCGTTCGAGTACCCGCTTGTCCTCAATTACCAGAAAAGGAGCATGAAGTTTTTGAAACACCTTGATGAGCTTTCTTTTGTTCTCCTCGCTTGCTCCGGCGGATAAGGGGACCGGTATCATCCCTCCAAGCTGACAGGCCCAAAACCAAGTCAGGAACAATTCCTGATCCTCCAGAAGGAACACAATTTCCCTGCCCCGCTTCAGCCCTTTATCCTGCATACGTTTGAGTAGTGCAGATGAACGTTGCAACAAATCCCCATAGGTTATCGCCGCTTCCTCTTTGCCGTTGCGGATAAAGGTGATGCCTTTGGTACTATCACTCCGCATCCGAATGAGCTCGACTAAACTATTCATCACAACACCCTCCCCGGTTGTAACAGTCGTGATTGAATTTTTTCCGTCAATAGCTCCGCATGATCATGAAGAAAAAAGTGTCCTCCCTCATAGGCAAAAGCTTCGCATCGGCCACTCGTATGTTCGCTCCACTCCATGGGATCATAATCCCCGTCTTGCAAACCCGAGAAAACGGTAAAGTCGCATGATAATGGGCTGCGATCATCTTTATGGAATCGGTAGGTTTCGGATGCTCGGTAATCACATTTCAAAATCGGCAAGAACAAAGATAACAAATCTTGATTTTCAAAAAATTCCCGCGGTGTTCCCCCTAATTCCTGAATCTTAGCCAAAAACAGATCATCTGGCATCAGATGCATATTCTCATTCTCGATGACATGCGGTGCAGCACGGCCCGAAACGAAAAGGTGTACTGGCTCCGGGTATCCGAGACTGCTCAATTTACGGCTCATTTCAAAGGCGATAACACTGCCCAGACTATGTCCAAACATCGCATATGGACTGCCGTCGAGATGTGGAATCAGCGTATGCCGAACATTTTCCACTATCTCATCTACAGAAGTCAGCAGCGGCTCACCGAAACGTCTTCCCCGCCCCGGAAGCTCGACGGTGATAAGTCGAATGGAAGGAGACAGCAAGTTTTTCCACCTTTCATAAACCGATACGGAGGCTCCAGCATACGGAAAGAAAAACATGTTGAGTCTTTTCAAAACTCCCCATCCCCTTTATTAATTGTATTTGCGCAGAGTTTTCAGGAAATAAATACAAACCGCCGCAACCAGTGTTAATCCTGCCCCATTCATCATCAGGACAAGGTCAGCACCATATAGGTCAGAGAACACTCCGGACAAAATAATCCCAAAAGGCGTAGCAAGACTGGAAAGGGATCCGATGGTCCCAAACACGCGCCCCTGATATTCTCCATCCACTTCGGTTCGCAGCATTACCATGACGATGATCGTTCCGACAGACAGGATAAAGCCAACAAGAAATACAAAGGGAATGGCAAAATAGACATCGTTTATGGATGAAAGAAGCATTAAATTGGGCCCGGCCAAAAGCATGGCAATACTCACCCAGATGCCTCGTTTGGCGATTTTGCTCCCCATGAATGCGATAAGTCCAGCACCCGTCGCGTACCCAATCGGAATAATGGCCTCCAGCATGCCGAATTGCCACGGAGTCGCCTTCCAAATCGTTACGGCAAGCACTTGAAAAACCATCATCGAAGCGACGAAGAAAACCATAATCGACGGCAGTAGAATGGAAACGGAACGGGCAATGGAATGACCGCGAATATATGACAATCCGTGCTTAAAGTCGTCCCAAAATCCTTTCTTTTCCCTGTCTTGCTGTATAGGGTTTGGAAACGAGCCGGACAGAAGCACACAGCCTGCTGAGATAAAAAAAGCAATACTTACGACGATAACTGATGCCGGTCCGCCAAATATGGCGACAGCAGCTCCACCAAGAGACAATCCGGCAAGACGGGCCAGTGTATCCGTAATTTGCATCAGACTCGTTGCTCTCTGGATCTGTTCTTTGCCCACAATGTTAATGAGCGAGGAGGAGAAAGCAGGATTATGGAATTGTGAAGCAGCACCGACCAATGCCAGCAAGACAATCAGCATCCACCAGCTCTGGCCCTCCCCAAAAGAAAAAACAGCAGCAACTCCTACCATCAAAATCCCCCGAACGATATCCATGCCCAGCATAATCATCCGTCGGTTATAGCGGTCCGCTATAGTCCCGGCAACACTTCCTAGTAAAAAGCTTGTTATCATCTGAACCACCATGATGGTCATCATGGCTTTCGCGCTGCCTGTCGTCGATAGCACCCAGAAGCCGACTACTATGGAATTAAAACCTTCCCCCACAATGGATAATGTGCTTCCTAAATAAATCCACAAAAAGGTTGCGTTATTCAGCAGGCGCTTTGACTGGGTTTCCGGAACCGCCTCCTGCGGCTTGGCTGCAACTAAAGCTTCTGAATTCACGGACACGCCCCCTTATACAGTAATGCTTGAAACATCATGTTCACTAACATCGTCCATTTGAATGGCTCGACTTCTCCCGATTGTTCAATCGTTTGCACAAAATCGTTATTGGAGGTGTCTTCATATGGAACAGGTATATAATCCTTCAAATAAATATGATAAGCAGTTAAATTTCGTAGGGTCTTGTTTGCGGGTATGATCACTAGGATCGGATCAGTATTGAATGAAATGCTTAGTGTGAGGTGAAAATCATTCAGAACAATGACTTAAGAGTGGTCTTGATGCAAGATAGCCGGGGGTTACTTCATCTTGAAATGTCATTCCTGTTGAATCGAAACTCGGTCTAAAATATAGAATCGTTGAATTAATCGGGTACGGATGGAAGGATAGGAAGGGAAAGAACGATATCTTCTTGATCGTTGTATTTGTGATGCATGCCTTGAAAAGAGGACAAAAGCGTGACAAAAAGCGACATTGAATCGGATTTGCCCATTTGCAAAATATTTTCCATAAGAACCTCCTAACAATAAATAATAAAAAACATAGAGTCGGGTAAAAGCGACAACAATACCGCCACATTTCCTTTAGGAGATACTATGAAGTTGGGCAAACGTTTGCAATTTAGAGAAAGGTTCAACTTTTAATTGTAAGTCAACCCAATAACTTCAATTTGAATTATATTTTGAATACATATTCTAGTCAATGAATTTATTTTCATAATATATGACTCCACGGTCATCTAACATCAGACTATTATCACAGATGAATAGGTCAAATTCACCATATTTGTAAGCGCTAACAATCAATCGCGTTGTCCAAACCCTTCACGCGCTTCTCCAACTCAAACAAGCTGAATTCTATCACAATGTAAAAGCCCGCCGAAATCGGCGGGCTTATCTGTAGTTAATGTCCTTATGTTCGTTACGGCTTCCGCATCGTTAATCCGACGCGTCCTTTTTTCAGATCTACATTCAGCACCCAAACGGTAACATTATCTCCAACCGATACGACGTCCATCGGATGTTTGACATAGCCCTCGCTTAGCTGGGAAATATGGACGAGGCCATCGTTCTTGATCCCGATATCCACGAAGGCGCCAAAATCGATCACGTTCCGGACGGTGCCCTGCAGCTCCATCCCCGGCACCAGATCCTCGATCTTCAACACATCGGTGCGGAAAATCGGAAGCGGCAGCTCTTCGCGGGGATCGCGCCCCGGCCGTTGGAGACTATCCAGAATATCGCGCAGGGTCGGTACGCCGACCTCCAGCCGTTCCGCCAGTGCCTCGGCGTTTAACGCTGCAAGCTTGTCCGCCAACTCTTTAGAGCCAAGCTGATCCAGGCCTACGCCCAGCTCGGCGAACAACCGGTTAACCACCTCATACGACTCGGGATGAATCGGTGTACGATCCAGCGGATGCTCGCCTTCGGCGATCCGCATAAAACCAATACATTGCTCATAGGTCTTCGCGCCGAGGCGCGGAACCTTCTGCAGCTGTTTCCGGTTGCGGAAGCGTCCATTCTCTTCGCGGAATTTGACGATGTTCTTCGCCGTGGTGGCATTCACGCCGGACACGTACGATAACAGTGAAGGCGAAGCCGTATTGACATCGACACCGACGTGGTTTACCGCCGATTCCACTACGGTGGTCAGGCTCTCGTCGAGGTGCTTCTGCGAGACGTCGTGCTGGTATTGGCCAACCCCGATCGCCTTCGGCTCGATCTTAACCAGCTCCGCCAGCGGATCCTGCAGCCGGCGGGCAATGGATACCGCGCTTCGCTCGGCGACATCCAGATCGGGGAACTCCTCCGCAGCCAGCTTGGATGCGGAGTACACGCTTGCTCCAGCCTCGTTGACGATCAGGTAGGCCAGTTCCTGAGACTTGCGTTCCGCGATTACTTCCGCCACAAACTGTTCCGTTTCGCGCGATGCCGTACCGTTGCCGATAACGATCAGGGTTATATCGTAGCGATCGATCAGCTCATTAAACTTGGCGGCCGCTTCCCGTTTCTTGTTGTTCGGCGGCGTCGGATATGTTACCGCAACTTCCAATAGTTTGCCCGTATCGTCCACAACGGCGAGCTTGCAGCCGGTCCGGAATGCAGGATCGACGCCCAGCACCCGCTTGCCCCGCACCGGCGGCTGCAGCAGCAGGCTGCGCAGATTTCCGGCAAAGATGGAAATCGCCTGCTGTTCGGCTCTTTCCGTGAGCTCGCCGCGCACTTCCCGCTCGATGGAAGGCGCGATCAACCGTTTGTAGGCGTCCTCCACAACGGCATGCAGCACGCTATCCGCAACGGAACTGCCCTTGATCCATCGGCCGGCAATAAAACGGTGGATCGGCTCTGGCTCCACTTCAAGCGAGACTTTAAGTATCTCTTCCCGCTCCCCGCGGTTCATGGCGAGGATCCGGTGGGACGGCATTTTCTTGGCCGCTTCCCGGTAGTTATAATACATCTCATATACAGACTCGGCCTCAGGTGACTTCGCTTCGGACGTCATCATGCCATGATCCATCGTATACTTGCGGACCCAAGCCCGGGTCGCCGCTTCGTCGGCCATGCCTTCAGCCACGATATCCATAGCGCCCTGCAACGCTTCCTCCGCTGTCTCCACGCCCTTGTCCGGTTGAATGTACTTGGCGGCTTCCGTCAACGGAGCGCCCTGTTTAGGCTGGGAGAGCAGCCAATCGGCCAATGGAGCGAGTCCTTTTTCCTTCGCCACGCTGGCCCGGGTCTTGCGCTTCTGACGGTAAGGGCGGTACAAGTCTTCCACTTCCTGAAGCTTGACCGCCTTTCGGATCGCCGCCTCCAGTTCGCCTGTCAATTTGTCCTGCTCCGCGATGATCCGGATTACCTCGGATTTACGCTCCTCCAAATTACGAAGATAATTCGTGCGCTCTTCGATATCGCGAAGCTGGTTCTCGTCCAGTTCTCCGGTCATTTCTTTCCGGTAACGGGCGATAAACGGAATCGTATTGCCTTCATCCAGCAGCGAAATCGTAGTCCGCACCTGTTTCAGGGACAGGCTCAGTTCCTTTGCTACCTGCTGTACAATCCGTTCCCGGTCTCCGCTCTCATTCTTCTCATGCGTTGCGTTAGCTTCCGATTGCGACAAAGAAATCCCTCTTTCATTCAAAAATTCCATGATTCCTTTATTATCACAAACTTCCCGCGTCTTTTCCACCGCAGGACGAATGGTAGTTTTCAGGCATCGCGGATTAAAGAAGAAAAACACCGGGCCCGAATTATCTTCCAGGCTGCGGTGCTTTCTGTTTGTGCATTAAAATGTGGAGTAATTCTCCACCCCTGCCGATGCAAACATAATAATTGCCAAAACAAGAATAAATAGAATTATTCCGTAAATCGCCGTCCCGACGATTCCGCAAACTAATCCGGCTATCGATAAGCCTTTGCCCTGCTCCCCGGTGCGCTTCAACTCTTTGAAGGACAGGCTGGCAAACACGATTGCGACAATTCCCAAAAGGAAACCTATGTACGGGACTACGATGGACAAAACGCCCAGTACGAGCGATGTGATCGATTTGCCGTTCGTCTTGGCCGGTGTCGGCGGTCCTGGCGGCGCAGGCTGATAACCCTGCGGATAATTATTGAATGTCGTATATTGATACTGATCTGACGGATTCTGATCCATTAAAAAAGTACCTCCTCCATAAACTATGATTATTGTACTTCATCTCCGGGTCGGGCGCCAACCATTTTTGGCTTTTGGGCTTGCTTTCGTACCGGAAAACGTTCAGCTAACTTTAAGTTACGTTTCAGACAACTTTAAGTTTCGTTTCAGACCCCTTTAATATTGGCCCCTTAGTATATGACCTGATACATACCTTTATCTTTAAAATACCCGTGGGAAGTTGGGAGTGAGCGAATGAAAAAAAAGAAATGGTTATGGATCGGAGTCGGAATTGTCGGCGCCATTTTGATTGCCTTGGCGGCTACGATGTTGATCCTGCCGGATAAAAAAACCGGAGAAGCCGCGCCTGTCCAACGGACAACCCAGGTTGTCAAAGGCAATATCCTCGTCAGTGTGTCGGGATCAGGATCGGTAATATCGACGGATAGCCAAAGCGTACGTACCAAGGATGAAGGCAAAGTCAATGAGGTAATGGTCAAAGCCGGAGATATTGTGAAAAAGGGGCAAACCCTGCTTACCTTCGAGGCCGACGACTTATCGGACAGTCTGGAGACAAAGGAAACTTCTCTGGAATCGCAGAAAATGGATTTGATTGACCTTCAGGCCCAGTACAAGCGTCAGGTTTATGATGGCGCCTCCGAGGAAGATTTGAATAACACCCGGAAATCCATCACCAAGCAAGAACTGAATATTAAAAGCACGGAGAATGAAATCGCCTCAATAAAAGAAGATATGATTCCACCCGACTCATTAACATCACCTATGGACGGGACGATTACTTCGGTAAATATCACTGCCGGCGAAAAGGCCAACAATGGAAGCGAATTGTTCGTCATCCAGGATTATCAGAATTTGAGCGTACAAATTCAAGTGGATGAATTGGATATCCCGCAGGTGAAAACCGGGATGAAGTCTTCCGTTCAACTGGATGCGCTGCCGGATCAAACGATCGACGGCGAAGTATCCGAAATTGCGAATGAAGGCACCGCTTCGGGGGGAGTATCCCTATTCGATGTCACGATTAAATTGAAGCAATCGGACGGGATCCGCGTCGGCATGTCGGCTGAAGCATCCATTGTTCTCTCCGACAAGACAGATATTTTGACCCTCCCCGTTGAAGCCGTGCAAAAAAGAGGCGAGTCTTACTTCGTGATTCTTCCGACTACCGACGCCTCCGCGGCCGGCAGCCGGAATGGCGGAAGAATCGTTCCGGAAGGCGATCTGCAGCAGCCAATCGGAACCTCCGGCGAACCACCGGCGAGACCTTCCCAAATATCGGAAGATAACAGGCAGCCCTCAAGCGATTCAGGACAAGACAGGCAAAGAACTAAAACTACCGGCAGAACGAACATGCAAGAGGTTGAAATCGGCGTTCATAACGAAACTTCCATTGAAATCGTCAGCGGTTTAAAAGAAGGCGACGAAGTCGTCATTCCTACAGTGATAGGTTCCTCCTCCTCTAATTCAACCCGGCAGCAGGAGCAAATGGGCCAAGCCGGGGGCTTTGGGGGCTTTGGAGGCTTCGGCGGAGGCGGTGTCAATCCGAACGGCGCCATGCCTGGCGGAGGCATGTCCGGTGGAGGCTTCTCGGGCGGTGGCACACCTGGCGGCGGAGCTAGTCGGACAGGAGGTGGCAGATAGTGTCTGATTTACAGCAGCCTCTGATCAACGTTTCCGGGTTGGGGCACGGATACAAAATGGCTGGAGAACTCATGCCAGTCCTCAAAGACGTCAGCTTTCAGATCCACCAGGGAGAATTTGTGGCGATTATCGGCCCATCCGGCTCCGGTAAATCCACTTTGATGAACATGCTAGGCTGCCTGGACGTAGCCAATGAAGGAATCTACCTGCTTGATGGCCAGGATGTGAAGAAATTGTCGGATAATAAACTGGCCGTAATTCGTAATGAAAAGATCGGGTTCATATTTCAGCAGTTCAATCTCTTGCCCAAGCTAACGGCATTCGAAAATGTAGAGCTTCCCCTCATTTACCGGAATGTCCCGTACAAGGAGCGAAAAAAGGCGATCGAAGAGTCCTTGAGACTAGTCGGTCTGGCGGACCGGATGCATCATAAACCTTCCGAGCTGTCCGGCGGACAACAGCAGCGGGTGGCCATAGCAAGAGCGATTGCGGGAAATCCTCCCCTGCTTCTGGCCGACGAGCCCACCGGCGCACTGGACAGCAAGACTGGCATAGAGGTTATGGAGAAGATGAAGGAGCTTAACCGTCTCGGTCATACCATTATTATCATCACCCATGATCTCTCCATCGCGGAGCAGGCCAAACGGGTCATCAGCATTCAGGACGGCATGATCGTCGAGGATCGGAGGCTTGCGGTATGAATCTGCTGCAAAGCGTAAAAATGGCCTGGAAAAGCATCATCGGGGCGAAGATTCGTTCCCTGCTCACGATGCTCGGAATTATTATCGGGGTATCCTCGGTTATCACGCTCGTATCGGTAGGCCAGGGGACTACTTCGCAGATTACGGAGCAGCTCGAAGGCTTGGGCACGGACTTATTGACCGTAAACATTACGGGGCGGGGAAATACGACTTCTTTGTCTTATGAAGAAGCAATGCAGCTTGCCGACATTGAGGGGATCAAGGCGGTCTCTCCTGTCGTAAGCGGGTCAGCTACAGCCAAAAAAGATACCGTCAATGATTCCGTATCCATCGAGGGCATTGCTCCGTCATATGAAGAGGTGCAGGACTTTCACGTCCAGTCGGGCCGCTATATCCTGGATCTGGACAATGAATTCAGAATGAAGGTGGCGTTAATCGGGACCGAAACGGCCAGCACGTTTCTGGGCACGGCCGATCCCGTTGGGAAAACGATCCAGTTGGACGGCACCAGCTTCAAAATTGTCGGCCTGCTGGAGTCAAAGGGGTCCAGTCTGACCGGTTCAAACGATAACAAAATCCTGATTCCGATCAGCACGGCCGAACGCTTTCTGCGAAGCCGGGGAGTTCGTTCCATCACCGTACAGGTGGAAGACACGAAACAAATCGAACAAGTCAAGTCATCGCTGGAAGCCGCTCTTGATAAAAAATTCATGAACGCGGACAATGCTTATACCGTGTTTAATTCACAGGAAATGCTGGATACCTTGAATTCCACCACTCAAATGCTGTCGCTAGCTCTTGGCGGCATTGCCGGCATCTCTCTGCTCGTGGGCGGGATAGGAATCATGAATATTATGCTGGTCTCCGTCAGCGAAAGAACACGAGAAATCGGGATACGTAAAGCGATCGGAGCAAAAAAGAGGAACATCCTGCTACAATTCATGGTCGAGTCTACCGCTTTAAGCGGGTTTGGCGGTTTAATCGGAGTTGGACTCGGATACGGCGCCAGCGCGTTGATCGGCCATTATTCTTCCCTCTCCACCTCGGTTTCCGTCCCGATCGTCCTGATCGCCTTCGGCTTTTCCTTATTCATCGGCATCGTGTTCGGAATGATTCCTGCCAATAAGGCAGCCAAACTCCGGCCGATCTACGCTTTACGCACAGATTGACTCTTAGTACCCGGGTTTGCTCTGAATATCGGCAGTGATTCGCTTCCAGCATTTTGAGGCAAATCACTGTTTTTCTTATCCTTCAAAAAAGAAAAGCGCCCCGAACAACCTGTTCGGAGCGCCCGGCCAACAAGGATCGAAGATCCCGTCTGGCTGTATGCTTAAAAGTCAATTAAACCAAGACTGATCAACAAAGCGTCATTCACTTTTTTCATCGTCTCTTCGTCTAAATGCGTAATCTTATCGGTTAGTCTCTGTTTGTCGATCGTGCGGATTTGTTCCAGCAAAATAACGGAATCACGGTCAAAACCATGCGTAGCCGCCTCAATCTCCACATGAGTCGGCAGCTTCGCTTTCTGGATTTGTGCCGTGATAGCGGCAACGATCGCCGTCGGGCTGAATCGGTTGCCGATATCGTTCTGGATAATAAGCACCGGTCTTACCCCGCCCTGCTCAGAACCGACTACAGGGGAGAGGTCTGCAAAAAAAACGTCGCCGCGCTTTACGATCAATGGTTACACCCCGCTTACTAGGCGGTCCAGAGTGATGTCTGCATCTTCCTCCGCATGGAATGCTTCAGAGGCCATGGATAAATTAATTTTAGCCATTTCCATATAGCCGCGCTGCATCGACTCACGGATGAATCTCTTCTTCCGCTCATTTAAATACAGCTTCATGGCTTGCCTGATCAGCTCGCTGCGATTGGAGTTCTCCATCGCGACGATTCCATCCACTTCCTGCAAAAGATGATCCGGTAAACTAATCATGATTCTTTTGGTGTTATGCATGTTGGCCATCCCTAACTTCCACCCCCAAAACCTTGTCGACCCTGTTCCCCTGACCTTGTGATTCAGTATAGCATTATTCAAGGAAATATATACAAAAGAAATATATGCCGAGAGTATATCAAGTATGCTGCATATCATTATAAACAAAAATGACTATGCCGTACATACCAGAAGATTTCCATGTGTTATTCATTCGCTGCCCGGTCATAAATTCCTTCATACAGGAAAAAAGTTTTGTAGGTTTTTGTCGTCCCTTGCTTTTATGACAACAGGGGATTCACCAGAATATCGGGTTTCCCGGTACTAACGTATAAACGGGGGATCCGATGCGCAAGCATGCAAATCACTTCGTAGTGGATAGTTCCAAGCATGGAGGCCAGTTCGTCTGCGGTAATTTCGCCGCCGGACTGCTGGCCGATGAGTACAACCTCCTCGCCGGCTTGGATTTCTTCGGCTTCCTCAGCCAAAGGTTGAAGCGACACCATACATTGGTCCATGCAAATGGTTCCGACTACAGGAACGCGGCGTCCGCGTATCAATACTTGCGCCTTGCCGCCAAGCAACCGTGAATAACCGTCGGCATAGCCGATCGGAATCGTTCCGATTCTTTCGTCCCGGTCGGTTACGTATTTCGCCCCGTAACTAATGGCGGAGTGCGGTGGCATTGTTTTAACCCTTACCAGCTCCGTTGTCAGCGATAATATCGGTCTTAACTTGATACGATCCCTACGTACTTCATCCGAAGGATAAAGACCGTATAAAGCGATGCCAATTCTCACCATACGGCAAGAAAGCTCCGGTATATCAATAGCTACGGCGCTGTTACCCGTATGTATAATCGGGATATGAATTTCATGTTCCCGCAGCGCGTCCACCACTTCCTGAAAACGCCGGTACTGCTCCAATGTATAGCTTTTGTCTTCTTCGTCCGCCGTGGCATAGTGGGTATACATCCCCTCCACTTCCACATGCGGAATTTGCAGCGCATTGCGAATGAACGCAACCGCCTCTTCTCCGGGAAGTAGGCCAAGACGACCCATTCCTGAGTCAATTTTGATATGGACCTTAAGTTTATGCGGAAATTCCGAAGGATCCAGATCTCTGATCGTCTCCAGCACTTCCCAGCTGAACACGGTCAGCGTGATGTCGTGCTCCCATGCAGTTCTTACGCCATGCGGCGGCGTGTATCCAAGAATCAATACGGGGATCTTAACTCCGGCACGGCGCAGTTCCAGCGCTTCATCCAAAAAAGCTACGCTGAGATAATCCGCTCCATACCGTTCAAGCTCCTTTGCCACAGTCGCTGCGCCGTGCCCATAGGCATTAGCCTTTACACATGCGAGCAGTTTCATGTCAGACGGCAGTCCCTGCCGCAGCTCCGTATAATTGGAATACAACGCGTCCAAATCAATGACTGCCTGGGTTGGTCGATACTTCACTTGCACTTCTAGGTCACCTTCTCTAATGATTGAAAGTCCATGCTCAAATAATACATTTCTCAAACAATACACTAATGGTAATGTCCCGGGGAGCGGCTGTCAAATCCGGGAGCTGAGAAATAAAGAAAGAGGCGAATAGACGGGTTCCGAAGTGCAAATGACTCCGGAATAACCGTAATCCGCCTATTGTCCTAAATTATTTACCCGTTTGGTCCTGCATAGAAGCGGCGACTTTCACCATTTCATTAAGCGGAAGATTATCGCTTGTGATCCGGAACTCCAAACCATCCGTAGTCCAGGTCAGAGTCTGGAGCTCATCTCCTGTTAATAAGCCCCAAGTAAAGCCAAGGTCGATCAATTCGCCGGGAACCAGCGAGGCCGTCCGGTCCGGAGACCTGGATTCCGTAAGCGTAAATTGATATGTACCTCCATAGCGCTGCAGCACTAGGCTCCGGTCGCTGTCATCAACGATTTTATCATCCTGATAAACAACCCCATCAGGCAGATAGGTCGGAATAATTACGCCGAACGGATCGGACAACGCAGGAAGTGCGGCATCTCCTTCATCTACGGCCGAGGCAGTATCCTCAGCTGCAGGATCATTCTGGCTCGCCTCCGGCGCCTTCTCGACCAGCATGCCGTTCTCATCGACTTCCAGCAGCGTGCCTTTGGCATCCTTGGCCGCGGCATCCAAATTATGCTGCATATCGAAGGAGTTATTCTCAAACTTGGCATCGAAATCGAATTTGTCGAATTTGACCTCTACGACCACTTTTGCTTGTGCGTCAGAGACTTGTACCTGTTTTGGCGCATAATTGTCCTTAGCCAGCCAAATTTTCTGGCGTACGAGCGCATGCGTGTTGTAATTGGCCGCTACTTCAAATACATAGCTGTCTTTATCGCTCACGAATTGACGGGAGCCGTCGCTCAGAATGCTCCGTACCAGGGTTTGGTAAAGATACACTTGGCCCTGGTTCTCAGGCCAGTCGCTCTGGAAGCGGAAGCTCTTGTTCAAGCTCGGCGTTAAAACATATACGCCCTGTTCATTGCGGAGAACGATCTGAGTCACGTCCTTCTCGGCATTGGTAAGCGCAATCCGGTAAAAGGAAGGATTTTGATACCACACCTCTACCTTGTACTCCTGGGGCTTCTCGCCGGTAAACAGCGTCATGGTGCCGGTGCCCTGATAACTTTCCATTTTGGTAACCACTTTGTCCAAATCCTTGACGACGCCAGCGGCATCCTTTTTCCCGCATGCGGCAAGTACGATGCTTAACACAATCAAAATAGTCAGCATCTTTGCGATCCGACGCATGAGATCATCCCCTCTGCAGTTTGATTTCCTAAACTGATACATGTTTATGAGGGAACTTGGCCGATTATGCAGACGAGTTCCGGCTTGGCCGAAAGAGGCTGGCAACCGTGTACATTTCATGTTGACCGTGCATCTCAGCGGTTGTAATATTGTATCTATATTTGTGAACAACTGTGATGAAGGGTAAGTAGACAGACATGCAGGGATTCTCAGAGAGCCGGTGGCCGCTGTGAACCGGTATCCCGCGTTTGATCGAATGGCCTTTGGAGTTGCTTTGCCGAACCGTCCGCTCAGGGCATAGTAGGAAAAGCCGGGTTTCCCGCCGTTATCAAGGGACAGGTATCGAGAGTATCGGAATTTGAATTTCAATAATTCAGATGCATTCTCCGTACCGGTCGAGATGGCCATTCCCCCCATTTTGCGGAGGCGGATGGTTAATTAAGGTGGTACCACGATAACCTCGTCCTTATACAGACGAGGTTTTTTTATTTTTTAAGGAGGTGATGGCCGTGGATGATGGCTGGTGGTGGCACGTTTTGCTATGTTGTGCAGTTCTAGATTACACAGACCTGTTCTCATCGGGGAACCAGGTCCCCAATTTAAGGAGGAAATCAAATGAACCCCAAAAACAAAGAACGGATGCTTACGGGCGACCGCGTAACCGGAAAGCTTCATCTCGGCCATTACGTCGGCAGTCTCCAAAATCGCGTAATGCTGCAAGACAAGTATGACTCCTATATTCTGCTCGCCGATGTTCAGGCGCTGACAACCCATTTTGACAAACCGGACTCCATCCGGGAGCATTTGCGCGAGGTGGCCCTCGACTATTTGGCGGTTGGAATCGATCCTAACCGGGCTACGATCTTCGTTCAATCCATGGTTCCGGAAATCGCCGAGCTCACCGTTTTCTTCTCCATGTTCGTCACGGTAAATGCATTGCGCCACAATCCTACGATCAAATCCGAATCGAAGGGCAGCAGCCTTGACGATCTGTACTACGGATTCCTGGGCTATCCCGTAAGCCAGGCGGCCGATATTACTTTCTGCAAAGCTTCTATTGTACCAGTAGGCGACGATCAGCTTCCTCATCTGGAGCTTGCCCGGAAGGTCGTACGCCGGTTCAATGAGCTGTACCGGCCCGTATTTCCTGAGCCGCAAGCGCTGATCAGCGAAACGCCGCGGCTGGTCGGTACCGACGGCAACGCGAAGATGAGTAAAAGCCTCGGCAACGCCATCGAGCTGGACATTTCTCCGGAACAATTGGCCCACAAAATCCGCCGGGCGGTTACCGACCCGGCCCGCGTCCGAAAACATGACCCCGGTCATCCGGAGGTATGTCCGATTTATGCATACCACAAAGTATTCGAGCCTTCCGGCGCCGCGGAAATTCACGAAGCCTGTGAACGCGGCTCGATCGGTTGCAGCGAATGCAAACACCGGCTCGAATCCTCGCTCAACAGCCTGCTGGAGCCGATGCGCGAACGGCGTTTCCAATATGCAGGCAACCCCCGGACCATCGACGAGATCCTCATAGAGGGGACGAGACGGGCCCGGGAGGTTGCCCGCGAGACGGTGTCCGAGGTGCGTGAAGCGATGGGACTGGACTATTTTCGGACCATGTGAAGACCATCTGAAGAAGATTAACTGGATTTTATACAGCTAATTTTTCATATTACGGCTCATGGTAGATAATAACTGTATAACCTACAGTTATTTCTTCCATTTCAGGCCGACACTTGAATAAATCTATTATTTAACTGCAGGTTTTCCAGTTAATACGCAATAAAGAGCTTCAAGTCCCTAATTAACTGTAGATAATACAGTTATTCGTAAAAAAAAAACGGTTGGGCATGATCTTCATTGCCCCAACCGTTTTTTTTGATTACCATCTTCTTTTTTTTCTTCTCCGTCTCGGTCTTGTTTCCAGCAGCACAATCGCCAGCAAATCGAACAATACCAGAGGTAAAATAAACGGAGCAAAGGTCGCATGTGCCTTGCTGCCTTTGCTGTGAACCGCGTCGGTCTTGAGATACACCTTGCCGTTTCCAACTTTCACGATTTTACCGTAGAAGATTGCACCGGTTTTGGTCTTGATCCGAACCTTCTTCCCCAGATACTTCCCGGCCAGATTCCCCCGTGCCTTCATCGTCAAAATCCCCCACCTCCTCTAGGTCATGACACAGTATACGTGTCAAAGCCAGAGAAAGATTGGGCAGATGCCTCGGCTCATCGGGATGTCACACTAATTTTGTTCCGGAAAGTTGCTTATGGACTCCAATCCTCTAAAAGTGCCTAACCCAGCGGTGTAACAGGTGTTCCTTTTGCATCCCTATACTACGGTAAAATGGTTGGTCGGATCCCACGTAAACCTCGCGGACGCCAAGGCGTCTTAAACGATTCAAGCCTTCGTAGATGACAGCTTTCCCTAGACCTTTGCGTCTGTAATCTTTGTGGGTCCCCACCGGTTCCAAAATCGCTATATGATTAATTTCATCGTGCCAGAGACCACAGAACGAAACGACTTCGCCTGAAGGATTCATAACGAACAAATCCAGTTCGGCCCTGTAATCAGGAGCATTCCGAATATTTCCAAAATGAATCATCGTATCTACCGCTTCATCCGTTCCCTCATAGTCAAAGGCTCGAATGTGCCCCAACGCTTTTTTTTGATCGTTCACTTCATTGCCGTCTTTTATGACAAACCCTGGAGCCAAGATTACATCATAGTGACGGTCGAGCTCCATCGACAACATGATATCTGCCTGCGGCTCCCGTACATACCCTCTGCTTGCCGCAATATGCTCCATCCCCTTCATCCCCGCCGTGATTGCCAGTGCATTTCGCGTAATACGCCGCCCCGGTTCACTAAATAAAAGATGATTTGCCGCATATTCAAACATCTCATGCATCAGCGCGGCGCCGGGTTCCCAGGTATCCAGCAAAAAATAAGCATCCCCGTCATCGCAAGCGACCGCTGCGATCTCCCCGTTCTCACGCTCCCATATTCCGATTCTGCTCAGCCATTGCTCCAAGGTTCCATTCTTCTTCTCCTGACAGTAAGGAACGAATTCCCACCTGTCTATCCCCCAACTATTCGGTTGTCCCAGCAAGCTGTGCGTTCTGATTATAAAATTCCGCACCTTCATCATATCGTCGGGTTCATATTTCCTTAATCTTGGTTTCATATCTCTGTCACCCTTTACTGCATTTTGTACTTATCTCATAAATGAGGATCGAGGCCGCGATCCCGACATTCAAGGAATCGCATATTCCATGCATTGGTATCGAAACTTTACGGATTCCCGCTCGGGTCCTGTTCCATGCTTCGGAAAGTCCATACCGCTCACTGCCAGCAACGAGGGCTTTATTACAGCGACGATAGACCACTGTTGTATAGCTGTCCTCCGCTGATGAATCCGCCAAATAGATTTCGTAACCCCGGGACACCAACCATTCAACACAGTGCTCTGCGGCTGCAAAACAAACCAACGGGACCACAAATGCCGCCCCCATGCTAGCTTTGATCAGTTTCGGGTGGGTCAGTCTTACTTTGGAGTTGCAGATCAATACGGCATCTACCCCTGCGCCGTCGCAGCTTCGCAGAATGGTTCCGATATTCCCTGGCGATTCCAGTCCGTCCAGTACCATAACCATCGCATTATCGGGCAAAATTAGCTCCTGTGCCGTAATTATTGGCATTTCGGAAATCGAGAGGAAGCCATCAGGTTTATCCCGGTCACCCAACTTTTCCAGCACCTTTTTAGAAATCAGGTATACTTCACCGGCTGCGTGGATCATTTTCTCGGCCAACTGTACCGCCTCTAGACTATAGGCGCAATCCGGACAGAAAAAGAACGAGTGGATTGTCAGCCCCGCCGACAGCAGTTTTTGCTGCGACCACATCCCTTCGGCAGCAAAACGCAACCCGGGCTGTCCATTAGTCCCATGATTCAATAAACGCCTTAGCTCCGCTATTTTCTCATGATGTATACCGACCGCTTTGATTTTATGGAGATACTTATCGAGTAATAATGTTATTTCCGGAGAAATCATATCCATCTTTCCTTTTGTGTATCAGGTATATAAATAACCATAAATGATCAAATACGCGGCTGATAGATCAAGTTCTGTTTCTATTTGTTTATGACACAAAAGACGGAGAGACAAAGAAGCCCGCCGCCAGGAAACGGCGAACGGGCTAAGATTTATCTTTTTTTCGAATAGACGATGCGCTTAATGCTGTCATACGAGAGACAGAAAGATTCGGCGAGATCGTCTATGGAGTGACCTTCCCGGAATTTATTACAGATTTCCTGATTTCGATGACTCAAAAAATCCCGGCTTCCGGAGTTTTCGCCCCACTTTTTGCGTACTCCTTCACACTTTGGAATGTATAGGGTAGCTCCCTGAACATATTTCTGAAGTTCTCTCAATAGATCTTCCGGCAATATGACTTCCGCTTTCATATATTTCATTTTTGCCCGCTCCTTAATTCAATTGAATTTAAGGTAGCAAAGCCTGCGGTAATCCACTTCGGAAATTGTCGTTCCGTTAGAAGGCGATATTCCTTAACGCTCCATGCAAGTTATCGCCCCAGTCGATCCTGCAGACTTTGCATGGAGCTCAGAGAGTACGAAATCGATAACCCAAACCATTTTTAGGATCCTCCTTTCCATCTGAATCTCTACAATAGCATCTCCCACATTCCAAAAAAAGGATATAACATCGTTCACAATATTTCAGTTACTCTGCGCGAGCCTGTTCCTCAGGCAAATGCCGTCGTGCCAACAACAAGAATGGCAGACCGAACGCCGTCGTCAACGCGATGATCCCGAAAATCAGCAAGGGCCGGTTCACCCCAAGCGCATCAAGTAGAAATCCCCCCAGCAAAGGGGCCATGACATTCCCCAAGTTGTTGAATCCGAACATGCCGAAATAGGTCCCGCGCAATTCGTTCGGAGCGATCCGGTCCACGAGCACATCCGTCATGGTGAACATCAGCACCTCACCGATCGTGAAGAGAACAACACCAAGCACCATCGTCCATATATACGGAAAAAGTCCGAATATAAGCAGACTGCAGGCTACGCACAGATTGCCGGCGATCAGCGGAACGATGGGAGAAAAGCGGCTGGAGAACCGGACCAGCGGGAATTGAACCGCCAACACCACAATCGCATTCAGCGACAGCATGTAGCCGAACCATTTTGCCCCGTCCGTAAAGCTTGGACTTAACTCCAGATATTGGGCCAGCGTCGAACCGAAATGTCCGTACCCCAGCACGCAGAAGATCATTCCGATCAGAACGTATACAAACGTCCGGTCCCTTCCCGTGACCCGCAGCGCTCCCTTAAGCGAAAGCCTGTCCGCGCTTTGCCCTGTCGCTCCGCCCATCCCTTTATGCAAAAGAAACTGGAAGACTAAGACTATCCCGTAGCAAAAATAAACAAGACCCGCAATATAAAAAGCAAATCCCGAATTGGAATTGCCCATTTGCAATCCAAGAATCGGACCGACCACGACCCCCAGATTAATGGCCGCATAGCGGAGGTTGAATACGAGAAGTTTGCTCTCTTGCGGAGTGATATCCGCCAGCAGCGCGCGGGACGTCGGTTCGAACATCGCCCGGCAAAGTCCGTTCAGCGCGTTAATAACGAAGAACATCCAAATTTGATTCGCCAGGGCGAAGCCGACAAACACGACCGCCCAACCGAAAATCGAAATAAAGAGCACCTTCTTGCGTCCGATAACATCGGATATGTACCCGCCATAAAAGCTTGCAAACACGCCGATCAGCGAGCTTACGGCAACCACGGTACCAGCCTGCGTCGGTGAAGAGCCCAGCCGGTTGATCAGGTAGATCGAGAGAAAGGGAATACTCATAGAAGTGGCCATCCGGCCGAAGATCGTCCCGATGATAATGGTCCATGATAACGGATGAATCTGTCTCAAGTGTGAGTTCATAAAATTTGCCTTTCCTGATCCGGATATAAAAACTATTGGATTATTAAAACCGAGATGCCGAAATCTGTCAAGAAAATTGCAGGAACAGAAAAAAAGTCCAAAACCCGTCGCTGTTATACTAACAGTCGATGAGTTTGGACTAGGGGGGGACAATTTTAATGGCCACTAGACTTGTCTTGGCGCAGACATCCGATTCGGTCCCGAATTGTGCCGGTCCCGGCTCGATTTCATTTTCTCAAGTAAAATATCATGGAAGCTGAGAGACGTATTTTGACTTTCATTTCTTTTTTCCCTATTAGCCGCTGATGACTTCGGGTATTGGGAGTGGTAAGGCACGGGGCTATGTACGCTGAGATTCATGTCATAGACTCCTTTGCAAAAAGGTATCCGGCACGTTGTACCTTTGATCTCTTACCCTCATTGCGCTCCCCGCAAACACCTTCGCATCAAAACAGGGATTAAGTTCCATATTGCATGGATTTAACCGGGATCTTGCTTCCCTTTTGTCCCGTGATTAGGACATTCGGCCCGCTCGGCGGGAATGACGATCTGCACCGTTGTGCCAATGCCCGGCCTGCTTCCGATCGTAACTCCGTACTTTGCTCCGAAATGGAGCTGGATGCGGCTGTTGACGTTCCGGATGCCGAACCCGGTGTTCAATCCCTCCACCGGATCGAATATTTGCCGGATTAAATCCTCGGACATACCGATACCGTCATCGATAATTTTAAATACAATGTTGTCGTCTTCCATTTTGCCGGAGACGCGGATATGAATCGGGCTTCCGAACCAGCCGTGCTCTAGGGCATTCTCAATAAATGGCTGTAGAATCAGCTTCACGGTCACGTATTTAATAATCTCCGGATCAATATCGTAGAACACCGACACCGAGTCGCCGAATTTGGTCGTCTGGATATTCATATAGGCCTGAACCTGCTCCAATTCGCTGCGGATCGGAATTACCGTCCGTCCTTCATTCAAGGAAAGCCGGTAAAACTTCGCCAAGTCCAGCACCATCCGCTGCAGCTTGTCCACCTCCCCAAACTGAGCCAAGCGGCTGATCGAGGAGAGCGTATTATATAGAAAATGGGGGTTGATTTGGGCTTGAAGCGATTCCAGCTCAGCTTCCTTTTTCTCGATTTGGGTCACGTACACCTGCTCGATCAAATTATCGATATTGCGGCCCATTTCATTTAAAGCCGAAGCGATCTGCGAGAACTCATCTTTACCCCGGTAGCCCATCCGTTTCCTCAGGTCCCCTTCCCGGAATGCGTTCAGTACGAAGACAATTTTATTCATCCGAACCGAGAAGTATCTCGAAATGAATACCCCCGCAAAGGTAAAGACTACCAAACACAAAAAACAAATCAAGATGATGAACATACGTACTTTAGCCGAATCCTGCTCCATAACCGTCAGGGGGACATAGGCCTCGAGCTGCCACGACTGCTCTCCGACAGATTCCCGAATGGTCAAATACTCCGCATTCTGACTCAGCTTGCCGCTGGTTTCTTTAGGAACGGTTCCGGACTGGTATAGAACCCTGCCTAGTTCATCCTTGATCAGCAGTGCGCTGCCGACTCCAATTTTCTGATAATCCACCGCCTGAAACAGTTCCTCCGTCCTGGCGCTGATCCGCATAAACCCGATCTCTTTCAATTCGAGCGGTTTCTCATAATCCACTAACCGCCGCAAAAAGGAGATGCGTTTGAATTCCCTATCCTTTTCCACCCGCTGCCACAGCTTCGTCTTTCCGAATTGTTCCGGAGGAAAATCCATATGCCACGCCTTGTCCTGAATCCGGGACAAATGGTATATATTATAGCTTCCTTCGAAATCCTCCGGCCGTTCGTTATCGATAGAGCCGTAATAAATCTCGGGAAACGTGTCGTTCTCCAAAAACAAAAACATCGCGATGTTCAGTCCGGTGGAATTCAGGGCGATGGAAAACTTAGGCATAATAATTTTAGTGGTCCGCTCGAAGCTATCCCACCCTTTTCCATAAACTCTAAGCTGCGTGATCAACGAGTAGTCGCCATACAGCATCGTGGATATCCGGTCCACTTCCCCCATTTTGTACTCGATATTATCTTTCATTTGCACCAGCGTCCCCTGGATATTGTTCTTCGTTTGTTGACGGATAGAATCCTGGTACATCGAATGGGAAAAGTAACCGATCGCGATGACCGGCAGAATAATAAACACCATATACGTAATCATCAGTTTATAACCGAACGGGATATATTTATGCTTTTGCTTCTCCCCTAAAGTAGGCATATTCATTTCCTCCGTCACTGGTCTCCCTTACGGAATTCCATCGGGGTTATCCCGTATGTTTCCTTGAACTGCCGGCTAAAGTAAGGAATATAACGATAACCGACCTGGTCGGCAACTTCATAGATTTTCAGCGTAGGATTTTTGAGCAATTCACGGGCCTGCTCCATTCGCATGCCGATCAACATTTCGCTGAAGTTCTTGCCCATTTCTTCTTTAAATAAATGTCCCAGATAATTCGGAGAAAATGAGAACTGCTCCGCGATGTCCTTCAGTGTGATGTTCTCGTTCATACGTTCCTTCATCGTCTTCAAAATTTCCCGAATGAGCCGGCTGTTCTTGGTAGCTCTCTTCTTTCGAATCTTCTCCGATATTTCAAATACTTTACGAACCAGCCAGGAGCGGATATCACCCATCATTTCAAATTTAAGTATAACGTCCAGGCTGTGTAGCTCCATTCCCAGCATCTCGAACAAATCCTCGTCCAGCTCCTGCAAGTAATGATCAAGCTTGAACACGATATACATCGCCAGGTTATACACCGTGAATTTCGACCTCAACGTGGAGACCGATTTAAACAAATTATCAATTTCGTCATGAACCCGGACCAGGTCATAATTCGACATCGCTTTAAACAAGGCGTCCAACCG
Organism: Paenibacillus sp. FSL R5-0407; assembly: GCF_038009185.1. Taxonomy (NCBI): domain Bacteria; kingdom Bacillati; phylum Bacillota; class Bacilli; order Caryophanales; family Paenibacillaceae; genus Paenibacillus; species Paenibacillus sp. FSL R5-0407. Next base: position 253,698 of record NZ_JBBPAX010000002.1, read on the forward strand.
GATATCCAGCGTCTTGGCGTCGTTTAACTCAGGCGCTCTTCGAACATCCTCATAATTGATGACTTGACCGCGGCCGAAAAACATTTTGCCGTCCAGCGCTTCCAGCGCCTGCTTATAGGATTGCGTTAGCTCGGAGATATGCTGTACTTCTTCTCCCAATCCAACCGTTATGGACATGGAGATCGTTGAATCGATCGATCCGCGAATCTCTTCCAAGCTTCGGCGCAAGCCCTTGCCGTGGAGAACGATAGCCATCCGGTTTCGGGTCAATTTGCAAGTGTAGAGCTCGTTGCTGTAAATAATCTCGTAAAGTTGCTTGAGATGATTTTCAAGCTTATCCTGGACATCATCTTCCACTTCTTTAGATTTCAGCCAATGCAAATCGTCTATTTCAAGCACCGCGGCGCGAAGCGGTCCCTCCAAATGATCAAGGCCGTAGGAAGCAGCAAGCTTCATCAAGCTATCGGAATGGTCCCAGATCAGTTCTCCTTCCAGCAATCTCACGAGCAGATCATTTTGCGCCATCGGCTTCATATGCCGATAGTTCTCCTCATTTTCCCGCTGTTGTTCCTCCAGCTTCAACTCCTCGGTAATCCCGAGAAGGGAAGATATCAATTCCTCATCATCCATCGGCTTAAGCACATAACTGCATGCCTTTAACGATAGCGCCTCCTTCACGTAGTGAAAGTCTTGATAACCACTTACAAAAATGATTCTGACATTCGGTTTCTTTTCGATGGCGATCTTGGCCAATTCCAGTCCTGACATATTCGGCATATTGACATCCGTAACGAGAATGTCGATCGGATGGCGGTCCATGACTTCACATGCCATAAATCCGTTGTTTACGGCATCGACCACTTCCAATCCCAGCTCTGTCCACGGAATAAAACGCTTCATTCCTTCCAAATCAAGCAATTCGTCATCGGCCAACAACACTTTATACATGATGAGAATCCTCCTAGGATAGGCTCTTTAATCCAGTATACCGTTCCAATATGTTCCTTGAACAGGCACATATTCATCCGGCAGTGATAGAAAAAAGGGCCCGAACAAACCAGGCCCTTTCATAAAAAATTAATTACCGTTAATCATTGCTTTGTTCTCGCCCCACTTCTTAGCGAAGTGGTCCAATGTTGCTTGGAATCCGGCAGCCATCGTATCATCATAAGCCTTGTCTAACAGAGCCAACACTTCTGCGTCGCTCTTCGTGAACAGCGTTTGAGCTCTCACTTGATCCCAAATGTCCTTAGCGCGTTGGAACGCAATGCCTGCTTCGCTGTCCGGGCTTGGCGGCATATTAACGAACTCCGTAGCGTCCCCTTGCGTTTTCCAGGTAATTTGATACTGCCAGTAAGTCGCCCAGTTACGCTCGTTTTCAGCCAATGTTGACTCGTATTTACCTTTTGTATCATCGGCAAATACGGTGTTGCCGACCCACATCAACGGATCCATGAACTTCTGATACTCAGCCAGTTTGTCTTTCTCCGTACCGTATTTCTCCGTAAATTTCGGTGTGTAGCCATCCGCTTCAAGTCCTTGCCAGTACTCGCCTTCCACGCCCCAGAATTGCAGCGTCGTTCCTTCCGGACCGGTCCACCAATCCAGGAATGCAAAGACGGCTTCCGGATCTTTAGCGCTTGTAGTAATTACTGCCGCATTCCAACCCAATTTGTTGTAGGTACCCGGATAGATTTTGTTCTTATCCAGCCCTTCTTTGTGAATCGGCCATATCATGAAGTAGCCAAGATCAGGATTGGACGGATCTTTTTTTCTAAGCTCGGTATCCGCAGCCATCGCGTAAACCGTCGGGTTCGCTGTCGCATATACCGCTACCCGGCCATTCATCAACTTCTCATCGACCTGGTCACGAGTTTGTGTAAATGCATCCTGCGTCATCAAGCCTTCCCGGAACAATTTTGCAGCATATACAACGGACTCACGGTAAGGTTCATCCTTATAGATTGATTTCATCTTGTCGTCACCGTCAGGTACGGCAAAGAATCTGCCGAAGCCCATGTTATCTTCCTTAAACGCGGAGTAAATTTGGTCCAGACCATGTCCTTCAGTGGCAAGGTCCGTTTCAAACGGAATTACGTTCGGATACTTTTCCTTAACCTGTTTCAAATAGGCGTATAAGTCATCCGTAGTTTCAAGCTTAGGCGAACCAAGCGCCGTATAGTACTCCTTGTTTACAACCCAGCCGGCGTTCCCGTTCGGCCGGTTCGTATACCAGTTCGGGAACTGATACAGCTTACCGTCAGGTGAACGAAGCATGTTCAGAGCTTTCGGGTCGAGCCATTTTTTCAAATTCGGGTATTTATCGATATAATCATCAAGCGGAACAAGCAATCCTGCTTCACGCAGCCGTTCTACGTCAGTTCCCCGTTCGCCCCATACGATGTCAGGCAATTCGCCGGATGCAATCATCGTATTCAGCTTCTGAGCTGCGTTGCCGCCGTTTGGTACTTCCGTCACCGTAATTTTCTTGTTCTCTTGAACCCATTTCGTGGTTGGATCATCGCCCCACTTAGGCATCGTATACCAGTCATAATTTCCGAACAATGTAATGTTGAGCGGCTCTTTCCCAAGTTCGTAGAGTTTCGGCCCCTCTGAGTTCGCCTCTGTCGTTGGCGTCTCCGCAGTGTTGCCGTTCTGTTCAGCCGGTTTAGCGCTATTGCTGTTTTTGCCGGAGCAACCGGCAACCAGTGCAATAATCGTCAGGACCGATAAAACGGTAACCAGCCAATTTCTCCTCTTCATCATAGCGTTGCTTTCCCCTTTCTGAAATACAAATGATATGATCTATGGTTAAAGCTTGTGCTCTAAACCCGCTTGAAATATCGTTTATCCACTTTACCTACTCCTTCAGTGAACCGACCAGTACGCCTTTGACAAAGTACTTTTGTACAAAAGGATAGACGCAAATAATTGGAAGCGTAGCAACGATCATCGTCGCCATCGAAAGCGATTTACTTGTTATCGTTTTGGCCCGCTGCATGTGGGCCAGCGATGAAGCATCCAGCCCCCCTCCCCCTTGTTCGGAGACGATATTGGATAACAGAATCTGCCGCAAAATCGTCTGGATCGGGTATTTATTCTGATCGGAGATATAAATCCCGGCGAGGAACCATTCATTCCAGTGATACACGGCGGTAAACAGCGCCAGGGTGGCGATAACCGGTCCCGACAAAGGGAGAACGATTCTGAATAGGGTCCCCCAGTTGCCGCAGCCGTCGATTTTTGCCGACTCCTCCAATCCATTCGGAAGCCCTTGGAAGAAGGTTCGGAAAATGATCATGTTCCACACGCCGATCAGCGAAGGAATAATGAAGACCCAGAACGAGTTCATCAAACCCAGGTTGCGAATCAGCATGAAGGTAGGAATCAACCCGCCGCCAAAATACATTGTGATAATGCACATAACCATATAGTATTTACGGCCCATCAGTTCCTTTTTGGACATGCCGTAAGAAAAGATCGCTGTGCACAGAATCGCGGATGCCGTACCAATGATGGTACGTAGAACCGAGATGAAGAATCCGCTCATCAAACGGTCATCCTTAAACACTACTTTATAGTTTTCCAAGGTGAATACTCTCGGCCATAGCGTAACTCCGCCTTTGGAAGTATCAAGCCCCTGGTTAAAAGATACCGCTAAAGCGTTCAAGAATGGATACAGCGTAGATACCGCGAGCAAAATAAGAAATGAATAGATAAAAAGCATCATAATGCGATCACCCAAGGTGTCCTTCATATCAAGCAACCTCCTCTGATTATATCCGGATTACCACAAACTGTTGCCCGACCGCCGTGCTATGAAATTGGCCAAGCTTAGCAGACCCACGCTGACTACGGCTTTGAAGACCCCAACGGCAGTTGCATAGGAGTATCGGTAATTGTCGATCCCGACACGCACCACATACGTATCCAATACATCGGATACATCCCGGATGGCCGGGTTGGCTGCGAGAATCAAAATGTCCTCAAAACCCGCGCTTAACAGGTTGCCGATAGCCAAGATCATGAAGATGCTGACAACAGGCATAATGGATGGAAGCGTAATCAGATAGATTTGCTTGAATCGGCTCGCACCATCGATCGATGCAGCCTCATATGTATTTGGATCCACACCGGCGATTGCCGCAAGGTAGACGATAGAGCCAAATCCGATTTCCTTCCAGACGTTCGTCGTTACGAGAATCCCCCAGAAATATTGAGGTAGTGACAAAAAGTTAATCGGCTTGTCTATGAAGCTCAGCTTCTCCAGAAGCATGTTGATGCTGCCGTTATCCACCGCAAGCAATGCGCTGACCAGACCGCCCAGGATAACCCAGGACATAAAGTGAGGCAAATAAGTAATCGTCTGAACAACCCGTTTGAAGGCCATTTTTCTAACTTCATTTAGCATGAGAGCCAGAACAATCGGGGCCGGGAATCCGATGAGAAATTTCAGAAAACTGATAACAATCGTATTTCTCATCACGGTTTTAAATTCCGGTGCATGGAAGAAATAAGTGAAGTGCTTGAGCCCTACCCACGGACTGCTGGAAAAACTTCTTCCGATTTTGTAATCCTGAAAAGCCATCAGGATGCCGTACATCGGTATGTAACTAAAAATAAAAATGAGGATGAGCGCCGGAATAACCATCAGTTGCAAATCGATTTGTTTAAAAAATCGCTGCACCCCGTTTGGCTTTTTCCCCGGCGTCTCCACCGGTTTTGATACGGATAGCTGTGTCATCTGTCTTTCCTCCCCAAACTGCTTTCTCCGTCTATTTACATTCTAATAGAACAGGAAACCGCTTACTATCAGAGCAATCAACGAAATATGATACTAATCAACAATGGGGAATTATAATCTATTGCATTACAATAAATCCGGTTTTTATTGTAATATAGTGCAATACACTTAAAATTGACCTTAGGTCAGGAGGCTACGATCGTTGAATTCCAACAAGAATACTTTGCAAAAAAAATTGCTCCCGAGGCACATCAGCTTCATGGCGATGGGCGGGGTAATCGGCACCGGCATCTTTAAAGGGAGCGCCGAAACGGTCAACGTAGCCGGACCCGGTGTTGTTATTTCCTATATCCTAGCCGGCTTGCTGCTCCTGGTCGTGATGGGGGCCATTGCCGAAATGGCCACCGTGTACCCGGGTCTCAATATGAAGGACTTTATTCGTAAAGCGTTTGGCGAACGGCTTTCCTTTGTCGTCGGCTGGCTGTACTGCTTCATGTGGCTCGCTGTCTGCGTAATTGAAGTGATCGCCGCGGGAAGCTTCCTGCAGTTCTGGCTCCCGGATGTTCCGCTATGGCTCCTCAGCTTGGCCAGCGCCGGATTTATCCTGGCGATCAATATGATGAGCGTCGGAGGTTATGGGGAATTCGAGTTTTGGCTGGCCGGAATCAAGATCGCCATGATCATCGTGTTCATTTTGCTGGGCGCCTGTATCCTGTTCGGAATTCTCCCGAGAGCAAACGCTGCATGGAGTTATAACTTTATTGCATACGGCGGCTTTTTTCCGAACGGCTGGACCGCCATCTTCCCCGCTTTGTTGATTGTCATGTTCTCTTACGGGGGCTCCGAGCTGATCGGGCTGACTCTATCGGAAGCGCAGGACGCCGAAAAGGTACTTCCTAAAGTAGTAAAAAGCTTTATATTGCGAGTGGTTCTGTTCTACACCCTGCCGATCCTGATCATTTGCGGCCTGATTCCGTGGAATTCGTTGAACGAGCATACCAGCCCGTTTGTACAGGTGCTTACTTCTGCAGGACTGCAAGGCTCCGCTCATTTAATGAACTTTATCCTAATAACTGCCGTGCTGTCCGCGGCCAACTCCGGAATTTACGGAGCAACCCGGATGCTGCATTCGATGGCTACGGACGGAGAGGCTCCGTCCGGACTGGCTCGTCTGTCCTCCAAGGGCATCCCGGTGAACAGCCTGAAGCTGTGTGCCTTCGTCCTTATTCTGGGGTCCATGATTGCGTATGTTGCTCAGGACAACGTATTCCGACTGTTGATGGCCGTCCCCGGTTTCGTTGTGCTGCTGGTCTGGATCAGCATTCTGCTGGCGGAATGGAAGCTTCGTAAAACTTACCCTGCCAAGCCGGGATTTAAGGTATGGGGATTTCCTTACATCACGATCCTGACCGTAATTTGCTTATCCGTCATCGCGGTTCTCTTCCTCTTTGACGAGCAAAACCGGATCAGCATCGGCGTTTGTCTCGCTGTGATGCTCGTCCTGTTCATCTGGTCCTTCTTCCGCTTCAAACCGAATCGAAGCAGGTAATCAAAAGTCGGTATTTATGAACCTGAAATTGAAGACCCGGTATTCTCCATTACCTCTCCCTGCTTTGTGCATGATACAATGAAGGTTGTTACGGCGCATAGTGTTCAGCCATTATATATAGAGAAAAGCTGGGGGAAGCCATGGAACTTGAAATCCGGACAGAGTATGTCATCAAGCAACCGAAAATACCGCTTCGTTCAAGGCTGCGCGAGCGCATCCGACGGACGTATCGATACGATACCGCGTTCTGGCGGATCAGCATAGCCGGGCCCTCGGGGGCCGGCATCTTCGCGTTTATCCTTGCCGCACTGGGAATGCCTACGGGTCTGGGTACTGCCTTTGACACCGTGACCTTCGCCTTTGCCGGCACAGTGGGCTTATTCCTGATAGCTCATCTCATCGCGATCATTCTGGCTTTAACCGGCCTGCCCGCTCCTCGCCTGTTTATAGGAACTGTCATTTTTGATTTGGCAGCCATCTTCCTTATTTTCTATCAGGAGGATGAAGCGTTCGCGATCTCGGCCATCGTATCTGCGGCTGTAACGCTAGCCGGGGTGCTTATCGGTCTGTTAGCCGGGTTATTTGCTTCCTATAAAATTACGCTGCGGATTAAAGCCTGTGTTGCCGCCGTATTGGTGCTGACTTGCTTGTCGTCCGCCGTATGGCCTGATCCAACCGAATTCGCGGTCTCCATGGATGGTTCGGACTTTCCTGAAATCACCGCCTTGAATCCCGGAGAACCGGGGAATTACCAAGTCGAATCCTTTTATTACGGAAGCGGCAAGGATATTTGGCAGCCGGAATACGGGGTTGGCGCCGATCTGATCTCAAGTTCGGTAGATGCCTCCGCTTACATCAAAAAATGGTCCGACTTCAGAACGTTCTATTGGGGATTCAATGAAAAAGCACTGCCTTTGAACGGGCGGGTATGGATGCCTAAAGGTTCCGGTCCTTTTCCGCTCGTCCTGATCGTTCATGGGAATCATTTAATGGAAGACTATTCGGATGATGGCTATTCTTATCTGGGGAATTTGCTAGCAAGCCGGGGATTCGTTGCCGTGTCTGTGGACGAGAATTTTCTCAATTATTCCGTGTGGACCGGTATCCCGGACAATGACATGAAGGTTCGGGCGTGGATTCTGCTCAAACATCTGCAGGAAATCGGCAAGTTCGCCGAGGATCCTGAGACGCCGTTCTACGGGCGGGTCGACTTTGAGCAAATCGCTCTGATCGGGCACTCCCGGGGCGGTCAGGCCGTATCGATGGCTTCCGAATATAAACGGTGGTTCGCCGCCGACGAAACGTTGGAAGGCATTGATCAGTATCAGATCCGGGCGATCGCAGCCATTGCCCCGACCGACAAAAAAGTCGACGGCAATTATGCCAAGCTGAAGGATGTCAATTATTTGACGCTGCAAGGCGCGCGGGACGGCGACGTCAATGATTTCGACGGAGAGCGACAGTACGCTCGGACCTCTTTTTCGAAGGGAGAGGCTTCTTTCAAAGCTTCCCTCTATATTGCGGACGCCAACCATAGCCAGTTTAATACCGGTTGGGGCGGCCGGGATATCAGTTACCCAAAAGGTATTCTGCTGAGCCGAAAAGGCTTGCTGCCCGCCGCAGAACAACGAACGATAGCAAAGGTTTATATTTCCGCATTTCTGGAGGCCACGCTCCACCGGCAGGATCAGTACCTTCCATTGTTCCGCGACTACAGGACCGGCTTGGATTGGCTGCCCGAGACCACCTATTTTAACCGGTTCGAAAGCGGACAAATGACCTCTTGGGCCAAGTTCGACGAGGATATGAACCGGATGACCGTTCCGGGCGGAGGCGTAGCCGAAGGCCAAGATATCCTTTGGAAGGAAGAAGAGGCCAAAAACCGCCGCCAGTCCGGCAAAGGCACGCGCGGTGCAGTGCTGGAGAGAGATGATCAATCCGAGACGGTGTCCACCTACAGTTTGAGCTGGGATAAAGCAGCACCGTCGCCTAGCAAGGCATCGGCACAATTTCTATCCTTTTCCCTGTCGGATCGGAGCTATGAAATAAGCCAGGTAAAAAAATTAGATATTGAAGTGGAGCTGGAGAGTTTGGATGGGGTCATCGTACGACTACCTCTTTCGAAGTTCATGCCGATTTTGCCGTTACCCGAAACCAACTACACCCTCCACCCTTGGCTGGACCTGCATTTGTCCGACGGCAAATACAAAAATCCGACAGAGGCGGTTTTCCAAACTTATTTGCTGCCGCTATCCGCCTTCAGCGACGAAGACCCGGACTTTAACGCAGCTTCCGGCATCTCGCGGCTCACCTTCCGCCTGACCGACGGCCCCGGACGGGTCATGCTGGATGATATCGGGGTGTATTGAGCGGCGAGGTTCCGAGCTCAGTTCTTAGAGCTCGGTTCTAAGTGCTCGGTTCTAAGTGCTCAGCTTTAGAGGTGGGTGGTCGGCGGATGCTGGTCTGCAAGGTGTTCGCGGTGTGCGGTGTGCGGTGTGCGGTGTGCGGTGTGCGGTGTGCGGTGTGCGGTGTGCGGTGTGCGGTGTGCGGTGTGCGGTGTGCGGTGTGCGGTGTGCGGTGTGCGGTGATCTGTTGGCGGCGGTCGGCGGACGTTGATCTGTAGGTGCTGGTCGGTGGACGTTTGACGAGATGCCTGGGTCGATTGTGGTCCGTGGTGATGGATGGTAGATTGCGGATCGCAGGCGCTGTATATGGCGTTTGGCGCTGTGTGTTAGGTATTTGACGCTGTACATTGGGTGCTGAGCGGTGATTTGTGGCTCGACAGACGATAAGCGTAGCTCTAACGGACACAGGGGACGTTATTCCTGGAAAATCCCCGGTTTTTAAATTCTAACGGACATACAGGACGTTATTTGCCGCCATTCCCCGTCAAACCTGGCTTTCTCACCTCATTAAGGTCTCTGGTGTCCGTTAGATTTCAAAACGCTTCATTTTGCGCCGGATAACGGCCCTCATGTCCGTTACATTTTCTGAGCGGCAGATCCTGAAAATAAAAAAGGCGAGGTTCCCTACCGGAACTCCGCCTTTTTCTGTTGTTACTCCTTTGGCACCAGATCGTAGATCTCGCCGCTCTCCATCACATCGATTAACCGGTCCATCCATTCGTAATATTTGACGGCTTCGCCCATCTTGCGGCGGTCTTCCTCAAGTATGGAACGGAACGGCTCCTGCGGACTGTTCTCTCCCGCCAACGACTTATTGATTTCCTGTATCGCGCGGCGAAGCACCAAGATGTTGGTTTCGACCGCTTTTCTCCATTTAATCGCAAAGTAATCGGTAAACGTCTGATACCAATCATACTCTACTTCATACAAATCTTTGCGGGAGCCCTTCTCCCACACTTTATTTACCATCTTCAAGTCAAGCAGGGTACGCACTCCCGTACTCATGCTAGTCTTGCTCATTTTCATTTCCAGTCCCATTTCATCCAAGGTCATCGGCTTGTCGGCAAAAAAAAGCAGCCCGTACAAATGGCCCGTCGACAATGATATTCCATATAAGTCCATGTTTCTGCCTATCGCTTCTATAACACGCTTACGCACTTTTAATAACTCGGCATGTTGTTCCGTAGTGAGCTGGTCCAAGCTCATGCGTGCGACCTCCTATCATTGCGCAATCAAGGCATCCTCATTTCCGCAGTTATCGGCATTTCCGCAGGCGGACGGATACTTCTTCTATCTTAAGAAAAGGATGCCCAAAAGTAAAGAAGTGAACCGGGTAGCATTTTGGAGCATTCGGCAGGTATACGAAGATTCTTTACGTACAGTTTTTTCTGTACGTTCTATACGTACGGTTTTAAGAATTGATTAAAAGCTTGGTTATTTGCTACACTAGGAGCATGGATTGGCACGGTACGGCGAAAATTAACTGTGTCTATATAGAGAAATGAAATTTGCAGAATTCAAAAGGGGTGAATGTATGGGAAATGAAATCTTAAAAGTCAATCGACTAAGTAAACTATTCGGACCCGGTGCCGAGCAAGGCATTCAACTCCTGGAGCAGGGGTATACGAAAGAACGGCTCGCTAAGGAAAAAAACATCATGGTCGGCGTAAACCGGGTAAGCCTCAGTATTAATGAAGGTGAAATCTTCGTGATCATGGGACTGTCCGGCAGCGGTAAATCCACCTTGGTACGCATGCTTAACCGTCTGATCGAACCTACTTCAGGCGAAGTGCTGATCCATGGACAGGACTTGAGAAAGATGAATAAGTCTCAGCTTCGAGAAGTTCGCCGCAAAACCATAAGCATGGTGTTTCAAAAATTTGCTCTCTTTCCTCACCGGACCGTTCTCGAGAATGTGGAATACGGTTTGGAAGTGCAGAAAGTAAATAAAGCGGAGCGCCGCGAAAAAGCCCAGAAATCGCTGGAACTGGTTGGGCTGAAGAGCTGGGAGCATGTTATGCCGGATCAGTTGAGCGGCGGCATGCAGCAGCGGGTCGGCTTAGCGCGGGCGCTGGCCAACGACCCGGAAATTTTGCTGATGGACGAAGCATTCAGCGCACTCGATCCGCTCATTCGCCGCGACATGCAGGATGAACTGCTCGAATTGCAAGAGAAAATGAAGAAAACGATCGTCTTTATTACCCATGACCTGGATGAAGCGCTGCGCATCGGCGACCGGATCGCCCTGATGAAGGACGGGGAGCTCGTGCAAATCGGTACGCCGGAAGAAATGTTGACCCAGCCTGCGGACCGTTACGTCGAACGCTTTATCGAAGATGTCGACTTGTCCAAAGTCCTGACGGCATCGCGGGTAATGCGCCGGCCAGAAACAGTAACATTGGACCGCGGACCGCGGGTCGCTCTGCAGCTCATGCGGGAAAGAGGTATTTCCAATCTGTTCGTAATCGACCGGGCCAAGCGGCTGCTTGGGGTCATTACGGCCGAGGACGCCTCTCAAGCGCTTAAAACAGGGGCTTCCCTACGCGATATTCTGATCGAAGACGGCCCGAAGGTGCCACCTGAAACTTTGCTGAATGAGCTATTTGAAGTGACCAGTTCCGCGAAGGTACCGCTGGCGGTCGTTGACGAACAGGAGCGGTTGCTCGGCGTCATTGTTAGAGGAGCCGTGCTCGGCGCTCTTGCTGGAGAAGTGGATAACAAGGAGGTGAGCGAACATGGACTTCATTCCTAAGCTTCCGCTCGCAGACTGGATAGAAGCGATCGTCGACTGGATGGCATCCAATCTCGAAGGATTGTTTGATGGAATTTCTGACGTAATCGAAGCCGTCGTAGGCTTCTTCTCAGGACTGTTCCTGCTTCCGCATCCGCTGCTTTTCATCGTTATTATCGGAATTCTCGCCTATCTGGTCGGAAAATGGAGATTGACCCTGTTTACGGTGATCGGCTTCCTGCTCATCGATAATCTCGGCTACTGGCAAGAAACGATGAACACGCTTGGATTGGTCATTACTTCAGGGCTCATATCCATCGTATTCGGCATTCCGATCGGAATCTGGAGTGCCTACAGCAAAACGGCGCACCGGATCATATCGCCTCTGCTTGATTTCATGCAGACGATGCCGGCATTCGTGTATTTACTGCCTGCGGTTACGTTCTTCAGTCTCGGCGTTGTGCCCGGCGTTATTGCGTCCGTCATATTCGCGATTCCGCCAACCATTCGCTTGACCTACCTCGGTATCAAGCAGGTATCCGGCGAATTGGCCGAAGCGGCCGACGCCTTTGGCTCGACTTCCTGGCAGAAGCTGATCAAGGTTGAGCTTCCGCTCGCCATGCCGACCATGATGGCCGGAATCAACCAAACGATCATGCTATCCTTGTCCATGGTCGTCATCGCTTCGATGATCGGGGCCCAGGGGATCGGCGCCACCGTCTACCGCGCCGTTACCCAGCTTAAAATCGGACAAGGTTTCGAAGCCGGCCTTGCTGTGGTCGTGCTGGCTATCGTACTTGACCGGTTTACGCAAAATCTTTTCAAATCGAACAAAGGGAGAGGTTAAAGAATGAAGATATCGAAGAAACTACTAGTACTTGCAGGTTTAGCCGGGGTTCTGGCCCTGTCCGCTTGCGGCTCTAATTCAGGTAAAGGCGCCAATACCGGGAACAAAGGGGAAACCGGTACAGCTGAATCGTTCGGGAATCAGGTTAAACATGAAATCATCGGGATCGACCCTGGGGCCGGCATTATGAAAGCTACCGCCGCTGCGATAGACCAGTACGGTCTCACCGACTGGAAGCTGATCGAAGGTTCGGGAGCGGCTATGACCGCCATGCTCGACAAAGCGGTAAAGGCTGAAAAGCCGATCATCATTACCGGCTGGACCCCACACTGGATGTTCTCGAAATACGATCTGAAGTATCTTGAAGATCCGAAAAAAGTATTCGGGGAAGCCGAAGAAATCCATACCGTCGCACGGAAAGGCTTAAAAGACGATCATCCTGTAGCTTATGAGTTTCTTGACCGCTTCGAATGGAGTTCCGATGAGATGGGTGAAATTATGACCGCCATCCAGGAAGGGAAAGATCCGGCGGATGCAGCCAAAGAATGGGCTGACAGTCATGGCGACCGTGTGGACACTTGGACGAAGGATTTGAAGCCTGTCAGCGGCGATAAACTCAAGCTTAGTTATGTAGCGTGGGATTCGGAAATCGCCAGCACCAACCTGCTGGAATACGTGCTGGAAAGTAAGCTTGGGTATGACGTTACCGCGCTTCAGGTTGAAGCGGGCCCAATGTGGACCGGCGTTGCCAGCGGGGATGTCGATGCCTCTCCTGCCGCATGGCTGCCATTGACACATGCCGATTATTGGACAGAGTACGGCGATAAGCTGGAGGACCTCGGTCCAAACATGACCGGCGTAAAAACCGGGCTGGTCGTTCCTGCCTATGTCGATGTTAATTCGATCGAAGATTTGAAATAATTCACGATTAAAACGAAGAAACCATCCCTCTGGCTGGGATGGTTTCTTTACTGCATCTATATTAATGAAGAGGGAGTATATATAATGTACCAACAGTTCCTTAATACAACCTTACGGAAACCTGAAAAACAGATTAATTTATTTATGGTTTCAAAGGAGACGAAAAAGGTCTGACATCTTCCCGCGAAGCTATTATTTCTCCCAGTTTTCCGGCCTCCTCTTCCTCGGATTCGATAAAAATCACGAAATCCCCTTTTACCAGAACCCGTTCAATTTCTTTCGCATCCTTCTCCGGAATGCCCACTCCCACTAGACCGACGACGAAGTCGTCGCTGCCCTTCCCGATCTCCGCACCCGCCAACAATTTTGCTGCTGGACCGATCACGGCCACATTTGCCGGCTCATCCTCGAGGATGGCGGCGACCTCGATTAGCGGATGGAACAACGCATGGTTCCCGTCGCCTCGCTTCGGCTTCGAAAGCCCGGTATCCCGGCTAATTAGTCCCAACTCCTGCTCGGTTCTGGCTACGACCGAAATACTTCCTTTTTTAACCCCCGCCTGCTTTAAATCCTCAATGACCAAGGCTGCGTCTTGTCTAGACTTCGTGATTGCAATTAGTAATTTCGCCATGACAGCATCATCTCCTCCCGACCGAAATCCGTTGTAAAGCCAATAAGTATTATTAAACCGACTATTAACCGATCTGAATCATTTATATAAAGTTTGGCATATAGCCCTTCGCCGTGACTCCCTAGCCCTATTCCTCATAATTTATAGAAAAGGAGGAGGAATGCCCAAGTGGATGCCTATTACAATTGTTTGCGCCTGAAAAATCGGAAGGTTCGCATCATGACGTTTGATAGACAGCAATATACGGGTACTATTGTCGATGTTGATCGTAACAACGTATATTTGCGTCCGGAACGCGGTGGAATTGTCCAAACGTCCGCATTTTACCCTGGCCCATACGGCGGTGCAGGCTGGTACGGTAATGACATTTTGACCCTGAGCCTGTTTACCCTGCTCGCAATCGCGTTGATCTGAATAGTAAATCTCTATAAATGAAATGGCCGCTCCCAAGCAAATATCTGCTTTTGGAGCGGCCTTTTTTATTGATGAACATAACTAGCAGCTTAATCACACGGCGAATTTCTTGATAGTTGCCTGAAGCTCTAAGGCCATGCTGCTTAGAGATTCTGCAGCGGCAGACACTTCTTCCATTGAAGCATTTTGTTCTTCGGCCGAAGCCGCAACGTTTTGCGTATTTGCCGCGGACTGCCGGGAAATCCGTGCCATATGCTCTATCGATTCCGTCATCGTTACCGCTCTTTGCGTAACTTGTTCGAACATCTCCGATATGTTCCGGGATCCTTCGGTCAACCGTTCTACCGAATTCGCTATCTCTTGGAATGTATCTCCCGTTCTATGTACCAATTGGATGCCGTTATCCAAGGTGGCCGCTCCTTCGTTCATCGCCCGAACCGCATGTTCCGATTTCGTTTGCACTTCCTGAATCAGCGACTTGATTTGTTCTGCGGCATCGTTGGAATGGGCCGCCAAGCCCCGTACCTCTTTTGCCACAACCCCGAAGCCTCCGCCGTGTTCTCCCGCCCGGGCAGCCTCGATTCCCGCGTTCAACGCCAACAGGTTCGTCTGTCTTGCGATATCTGTCATCAGATTGACGATTTGGCCAATTTCCTGCAGCTTCCGGTTCAGATCATGGACCACTTCCACTGTCACGCCTACCGATGCTTGAGCTGCATTCATCTGATCAACGGTGTTCAACACAACTTGGTTGCCGGATATCGCTTTGTTATTGGTCGACTCCATATAGCTAGCCATCGCATGGATGGTAGAAGCAGCCTGATTCATCTGATCTTGAATCTGAACGACAGCTTGGGTGGATTCATCCGACAATGTCATTTGTTTCTCCGCACCGGCTGCAACTTCCTGAACTTCATTTGAAATTAGTTCCGTTGCCTTGGTGCTCTCCTCCGCACTGGCGGAAAGCTGTTCTGAGGTAGCGGCAACCTGGGTGCTGTTCCAGCCGATTTGGCTGATCAGATCGTGCAGGTTTCTCTTCATTAGATTAAAAGATTCCGCCAAACTGCCAATCTCATCTCTATTTTTAACGGAAATATCCGCTATATTCAAATTCCCATCCGCGATCGATTTCGCGGCTGACGCCATTGCCGATATCGGCTTGGAGATCATGCGCGCGACAAGCGCGCTAATCGCGAGGGCTAATAGAAGCGCCGACAAGTTTAATACGATAATAGTGAAATTAATGGAATCCACCAGTTCCGAATTCGCCTTGCTGCCTTCTTTCATGCGTTGATCCTGATCGGACACCAATGCATCTACGTCATCTCTAATACTCCGGGCCAAGGGCATGGCTTCTTCTATAGCTATTCTTGACGCCTCTTCGGGACGAGTTCTAAGCATCTCTACAACCTGCTCGACCTTATTTACGAATTCCATGTTCAGGCTGGTGATTTTCTGTATCTCATCCTTAGTGTTTTGAAGCTGCACCAAGCCTTCCATTTGTTGAACGGAGAACTCTAACCCGGAGATGACTTCTTTCAATGAATCGTAAGCCCCTTCTTCCCTCAACAAAATGGCTCTAAGGCTGCTGATTTCTCGTGAAGCGTAATTCTGCACATCTTTGGCATGGGAAAGAATTTCCGCCCTCCGATCAACCAAATCGGAATAAGATTCATCCATCTTCTTGACCTCGAAATAAAAAATACCGCCTGTTAATCCTAACAACATTACAACGCTTAAAAAGCCTAACAAAATTTTTTTCCTTACCGAGACCTTCATAATCTGTGACTCTCCTATGATGTAATATATTTTTGAGACTATAGTAGGTGTATCGGCTATTTATTCGAGATTTATTAGGTCTAAATTCCTATGTACTTATAAGTCCTAAGAACTGGTTTTCGCGTTAATAAGTTCCTGCCGACTCTCAAATATCTGCAAGAACCTACTACGGATTATTTTGAACTCATATTTCTCAAGTCTCTACACCGCAAAATCATATAAATCCCTGTTATAGAAAAAAAGAAAACAATGCTCATTAAAAAGTCGGAGAAGCTTATGATTGATTTAGGTTTTATTTGTGCCAACACCATAATACTTCCTCCGATTACCAGAACGTCCAGCAATGCTGAAGGTAAAACTTTGATCATATTCAGGTTTCTTTTAAAAACCGCTATATTCAATATAAATGGAGCTATTTCCATGGATAACACACCTGCTGCTGCTCCAACGTAAGCATAACCAGGGATCGCCAATGTAAAAAACTGAATGATCGTCGAAGAGCCTATCCCGATCGCAAGCCCTAGGAAGGGAACCTTCTTAACATCCTGAGCCCAAAGTATGCTGGTCGTCATCTCTCGCAGCCCTACAATAATTGGAATGACCGATAAATACTTGATTAACTCACCGGCCTTGTCGGTATGAAATATGTAAAATGAAAGTTCTTTGGCATAAACAAATAAAAATGAAGCGGAAATCAATCCCCATAACCAGCTTAATTTTATGGCGATCCTTAGAAGCTCATGAAATTTCACTCTTTCCTTTTGCTGCCACTGCGAGGCGATTCTCATGGTTAAAGTATGGCTAAGGGCTCCTGTTATTAGCGTGGGCGTATAAACCATAGTAACCGCCATCCCCGTGATAATGCCGTAAATCGAAATAGCTTCCGAAGGACTGTATCCCGAAGCCATTAACCGGTTAGGGATAAGAATCGAATCTACAAATTCAGAGGCAGGAACCAACAATCGGGTAACCGAAATCATGATTGACGCCCGAAGTAACCAGTTGATAGGGAGTGATGATTTAGTTTGCTGTGAACCGGAAGAATATAAACCGTGATAAGAAATATAAATGGTCAGCAATATGAAGGTAATAACCACACTCAAAAAAGTGGCATATAACCCTTTTCCAATAACAGCCCCTAATCCGGAAGGCAGACAATAGTAAATAATCAACAGCATCAGAAACACTCGAGAAGCCTGCTCAACCACTTCCGAAACGGCAATCATACTAAACCGTTCGAGTCCCTGTAGATAGCCCCGCAACAGCCCCAGTAAAGGAGCAGCAAAGATGGCCGGTGCAATACTTTTCAGTGCGCCGTTTAAATCCGGATTGCCAAGCAACACCGCGATCCGGGGAGACTTCCAGAATACAGTTAGACTAAGAATACCGCCCGAAATGATTATGCCGAATGATAGTATTTTTAGGAGTTGCCACCCTTGCGCTGGCTTTTTTGCAGTAATAATCGCCAAAGCAGTAGGCAACCCTCCAAAAAGCATAATAACGAAACCGTATAACGAATAACCCATTTGGTACAAGCCAATTCCTTCTGCACCAACCAGTCTGGCAAGAATGATTCGGCCCACTAAGCCAAGCAACTTTACCAATGCCATTGCACTGGCTCTAATTGCAGATTGTAATAATAAATGAGGTTTGTTCATATTCGCCCCCAGGGACTCAATGTGCATACCTCATTTTTATTACATTTCAAATTCAGTTATGCTGACAAGCACTGTTTAATCTTTAATATGGACCAGAACATATTTTGTATTTCTGTCCCAACCGAGATCAAACGGGACTCTATACCGATCTGTGGTATGCGAATTAACGAGCGGGTATCCATATTCATCATATCCAACAAGCACCGAAAAGTGGTCTATATCGTTCCCATGAATGATATAACCGATCAGATCCCCAGGCTGTAACCGCGCAATCGCACCATTAGGATCTTCCTTTGTCGGCTTTACAACTTGCTCATACCCGCCTTTAAAAACTTGTTTTCCGTACCCGCTGTTGAGAAGGAATTGTTTGAAGGAATCCGTTCTAACCCAGTATTGGGTTCCACCCGATTGTTTGTTGTACCGCCATTGGCTCGTCATGGGAAGGCCGCCTCCCCTTTTGTCTCCAACCACTTGAGAAGCAAAATTGGTACAGTCCCCTCCCCGGCCTGTATAATCCTTATAATCCGGGTTATATCTGCGATTATTTCCGGCTCCCCAAGCCGTTCCCGCATATTTGTCTGCGTACGCTATTGCTTGCTGCCTTTTATACCTTTTGCCGTTGACTATATTCTTGGTTTTAGGAACGGACGGCGCTGCTCCATCTTCGGTTTCCGCAATTTTATCGGGATTCTCATCCAGTGGATCTAAATACCATTCACGCGAAATCATCCACTCGCCATTTGCTTTTTTCAATGTCATAAAATGCCGGGTCCCTATTCCAAAAGATTGGACCGGCACGATTTTATTCAAGTAATCATAACTCACTTTTAGGGACTGGACTACGGAAACAGTAGCTATTTCATTCATGAGCTTTACACGCACAATCTTAATTTCACTTTTGGCGTCAACTAGTTTGATCGATCTTTTGCCGGCCCATGAGTTGATGTATTTTATCCGTCTTTTTTCATTATGAAGAGCGTTTATACTTGCTTTATCCGATAAGTAATTATCCTCCAAAACGTGATCGTTCTGGTGAATCATTGCCTCTGCTCTTTTTTCATATACCCGCTTTATAAAAACCCCAATATCCTGTTCTGCTTTACTGTCGTTTGCATGAACTTCTCCGCACCAAAAACAACCGGTAATAGAAATTGATAAACATACAATCAACTTTAGGATTCTAATCATTTGTCACCACACCATCCATTTTAGTGAAGACGACTAGTCGATCTTCATATCCTTCCCAGAAGGTATGGTATCCAATATCTCCTCCGGTAAAGCTGGTAATTTTTAAAGTAAAATAACAGGCCAGGGACCCACTATATTTTTGAGCAAGGGGCATTTGCCGCGAGCGTTATAGGTAAAAGTCCATAGACTGTAGTCGAGTAAAAATATCGAGGAGGTTATTCATGGATACCAATTATCAACAAATCGCATTGAGCTGCATGAATAAATATGTGGGTATAACAACTTCCGACGGACAGTCTTATGACGGATTCATTGCACATGTTGGCGATGACTACATTACTCTTGCCATTCCTTCATCAGAAATGGCGGGGATGCCGGCCAATGCATCTACGTACAGACAATTCGGATTCCATCCAGGTTTTTTCCCACGCCGCCGCTTTTTTTCCAGACGCATCCCATTTCCTTTTATCACCAGCTTGTTTTTGCTTCCGTTTTTCATCTAGCGCGTGTGGGGAACATGATTTTATGCAAAAAAGGCTCCCTTTCGGGAGCCTTTCATCTTGCGGTATTACGGGGTTGTAGAACCCTTTATTACATCATACCACCCATGCCGCCCATGTCAGGCATTGCTGGTTTTTCAGGTTCCGGTTTGTCGGCAATTACAGCTTCAGTAGTCAGGAACAAGCCTGCAACGGAAGCAGCATATTGCAATGCGGAACGGGTTACTTTCGCCGGATCGACGATACCTGCGTCAAACATGTTGACCCATTCGCCGGTAGCGGCGTTATAGCCGATGCCTACTTGTTCTTTCTTCAGACGGTCAACGATGACGGAGCCTTCTTCGCCAGCGTTGGCAGCGATCGTACGAACCGGCTCTTCCAGAGCACGCAGTACGATTTCTGCGCCTGTTTTCTCGTCGCCTACCAGGCTCAAGCCAGCTACAGCGCTGTATACGTTCACGAGGGCTACGCCGCCGCCGGAAACGATACCTTCTTCAACCGCTGCACGCGTAGCGTTCAGGGCATCTTCAATGCGCAGTTTGCGCTCTTTCAGTTCGGTTTCGGTAGCTGCGCCGACTTTGATAACCGCTACGCCGCCGGCCAATTTAGCCAGACGCTCTTGCAGCTTCTCTTTGTCGAACTCTGAAGTAGTTTCTTCCAGTTGGGCACGGATTTGGTTGACGCGAGCGCTGATGTCGCTCTTGTCGCCGCTGCCGTCAACGATTGTGGTGTTTTCTTTAGTAACGATAACTTGACGAGCGTTACCCAGTTGCTCCACGGAAGTGCTCTTCAGATCAAGACCCAATTTCTCGGTGATGACTTGGCCGCCAGTAAGAGCAGCAATATCTTGCAGCATAGCTTCGCGACGGTCGCCAAAGCCAGGAGCTTTAACAGCTACCGCGCTGAACGTACCACGCAGTTTGTTCACGATCAGCATCGCTTGCGCTTCGCCTTCGAGATCTTCAGCAATGATCAAAAGCGGTCTGGATTGTTGAACAATCTTCTCGAGGATCGGCAGAATTTCTTGCGTGCTGCTGATCTTCTTGTCTGTGATCAGGATATAAGGGTTGTCGAGAACGGCTTCCATTTTGTCGGTATCCGTAATCATGTAAGGAGATACATAACCGCGGTCGAATTGCATCCCTTCAACAACTTCCAATTCCGTAGCAAAGCCGCGGGATTCTTCAACGGTAATTACGCCGTCTTTGCCCACTTTTTCCATCGCTTCAGCGATCAATTCGCCAACTTCTTCGTCAGCTGCGGAAATTGCGGCAACTTGAGCGATCGATTGTTTACCTTCGATCGTTTTGGAGATCTTCTTCAATTCTTCTACTGCCGTGCGAACCGCTTTATCGATCCCTTTACGGAGTCCGATCGGGCTAGCGCCTGCAGTTACGTTCTTCAGGCCTTCGCGGATCAGCGCTTGAGCCAGAACCGTTGCCGTAGTCGTACCGTCACCGGCAACATCGTTAGTTTTGGTAGCTACTTCTTTAACCAGTTGAGCGCCCATGTTTTCAAAAGCGTCTTCCAGTTCGATTTCTTTAGCGATCGTCACGCCGTCATTTGTGATGAGCGGGCTGCCGAATTTCTTTTCCAATACCACGTTACGGCCTTTAGGACCGAGCGTTACTTTAACTGCGTTAGCCAAAGTGTCGACCCCGCGAAGCATCGAGCGGCGGGCTTCTTCACTGAATTTGATTTCTTTTGCCATTGTTGAATTACCTCCCTGGTTAATGATGAATGGTAAAGAATAGGTTTGATGCTATGCTTACTGCTTATAAGTTTCGGTCATTATAAAAGACTACCCGACTTAGCCGACGATCGCGTGAATGTCGCTTTCTTTCATAATCAAATACTCTTTGCCTTCATATTTAACTTCCGTACCGGCATATTTGGAGAACAACACGCGGTCGCCTTCCTTCACTTCCAGAGGTACACGTACTCCGTCTTTCAGCGCGCCGCTGCCCACAGCGACTACTTTACCTTCCTGCGGCTTTTCTTTAGCCGTGTCCGGAAGCACGATGCCAAAAGCTGTTGTTTCCTCTTGTTCGATCGGTTCTACCAATACGCGTTCACCTAAAGGTTTGATCATGAAAAAATAGCCTCCTTTAAATATGTTTGTGTTAATGGATTGAAGTAAACTATGTATTAGCACTCGACATCCTCAAGTGCTAATAACCACTTTTATGATACTCAACTTAAGGTCAGATTTCAAGTCCCTGATCCAATTTTTGTTCCTTTTCCGAAAAAAATACGGACGAACACACCCTCACCATTTTATCCTCCGCCACGTAAAAATATTCCATCCTATTCGCCCGAAGCGGGCGGACAAATCTTGAACCGGCAAGAGGGACACGCCGCAAAGTGCGGACATGTCCCTCTTAATCCAACCTATTTATATTTCAGTTCCCGTTCTGCATCCGCAGCCAATTGCTTGCGATATACACGTTTGGACAACAACACGCTAAGCTCATAAAGTAAAATAAGCGGAATCAGTACCAAAAACGCCGAAAAGAAGTCGGCCGGGGTAATCATAACCGAGATCACCACAAGAATGAAGTAAGCGACCCGGCGCATCTTCTTGAGCCGTACCGGGTTTAGAAGCCGAATTTGGGTCAGGAACAAAATGACGAGCGGAAGCTCAAATAACAGGGAAATCGGCAGGACAATATTCATCAGAAACTTGAAATAGTCCGCCATTCCGTACGTCTCAATCAGTCCAAGCTGCTTGTTGAGCGAACCCGTGAAGGACATAGCAAGCGGAAATACGACGAAATAACCGAAGGCCAGTCCCGCCAAAAAACAAATAAACACAAACGGAATATATCTGAGCGTTGCCTTCTGTTCCGCCGGCTTCAGTCCAGGGCTCACAAAAGCCCAAAGCTGATACAGCGTAAACGGCAGAGTAATTCCCAGCGCTACTACCATAGAAATTTTCATATATACGCCGACCCCGTCCCAGAAGGAAAAGGCGTTTAGATCAATTCGGACGCCGGAGAGGGCGTTCACAGTTACATAATGATAAATAGGGTCCACCACAAAGAAGGCGGCGACCAGAACGATTACAAAGACGGACAGGACATAAACCAATCTGCGTCTCAGTTCCGATAAATGATCGACCACGCTTTGAGTATCTTTTTGTTCAGCCATAGGCCTGCCTCCCCGCCATCCAGGTACGAATATCACACACAAAATCCCTCCCGGCAAGGAAGGGACAGCAGTTCAATTATTTCACATAGTTAAGCTAATAAAGACAACTACTATTCCGGAAGCCTACGATGATCGGCTTTATCAGGCTGCGGAGTCGGAGTCGAAGCCGCGGCTGCCTCCGGTTTCTTTGCTTCGGATTGATCATGATCATCCACGATATCCTGGGTAGCGTTCTTAAACTCCCGGAACGTACGTCCGACCGCCCGTCCCAGTTCAGGCAATTTATTCGGTCCAAACAGAAGCAATGCTGCAATAACGATTAACAGAAATCCGGCTGTCATCCCCGACTCTCCTTTCACATACCTAACAATACCATAACCTATATCACAAAATTAGTCCATCCGCCTGACAATCTTGCATCCATTTCCGGTCCGGAGTCCATACGGATTAAAGCCGGAATTGACCCGTGACCATCAGCAGCGCTTCGGGAAGCTGATCCATGATGGCTGCCAGGTTCTCGTGCACGCCTTTCGGCGTTCCCGGCAAATTAACGATCAGAGTACGTCCGCGGATTCCGACAATGCCGCGGAACAGCATCGCACCCCGGTTCTTTTGCATCGACGTATAGCGCATCGCTTCGGCCATTCCCGGCACTTCCCGTTCAATGACTCGCCGCGTCGCCTCCGGGGTTACATCGCGAATCGCGAGTTCCGTACCGCCTGTGGTCAACACCAGATCGGCTTGGAAATAATCCGTCATCTCGATCAGGGCGGCAATAATTTCATCGGGCTCATCGGGAACAATCCGATATTCCACAATTTCGCCCCCAAGTTCTTCCTCCACAAGCTCCCGGATTACCTGGGCACTCGTGTCTTCACGTTCGCCTCTGGCTCCTTTGTCGCTTGCCGTTAGGATCGCAGTCTTCCAAACCATGAGTCACCCTCCTTATCCACCTCTTATATATGAATCAGGGATTAATCATTCGCCTGTGTCCGGTCGTATCTAACTCTCCCGAATGTAATCCCCGCTCTTTCCGCCGCTCTTCGAACGAAGATGCGTTGGTCCGATCACCATATCCTTTTGCAGCGCCTTGCACATATCATAGACGGTAAGCGCGGCGGCGGATACCGCGGTGAGCGCCTCCATCTCCACTCCGGTCTTTCCTTCCGTTTTCACGGTAGCCTCAATATGAAGCTCGTCGACTCCATTGTCTGTGAATGCAAGATTCACCCCGGTCAGCGCCAATGGGTGGCACATCGGAATCCAGTCCGAAGTTCGTTTGGCGCCCTGTATTCCGGCAATTTGAGCCACGGCGAGCACGTCGCCCTTTCCAACCTTGCCTTCCTTGATGGCCAGCAGGGTTGAAGGCAGCATGGTGATCGTCGTTTCCGCAACTGCGATACGCACCGTGGACTCCTTGCCGGAGACATCTACCATACGGGCTCTTCCCTGTTCGTTAAAATGAGTCATCTTGCCTTGGACTTCTGCCGAATCCATTATGTTCTTCACTACTTTCCTTCTATATATATGGTACCGGTTGCCGTAAACAGCATATCCAGTCTAAAATCATGTTCTTCCATGGGAATGAGGCCCGAAACAATTTGCTCCCGGAAGGCAAGCGCAGCTTTTAGCGCAAAACCCGTTCGCTTGGCTTCCCTTTCGCTCCGAGTCGCCCACTCGGCCATAAAGCGGTCGTAATAACCTCCGCCAAAGCCGATCCTGCCTCCCCACCGATCATAGGCCAAGCCTGGGACTATGGCCAGATCAATCTCACCGTAGCGGCTGGCAGGCCATATAGGGACTTCCTCTCCCGGCTCAAGAATCCCCCAGGTTCCGGGTGCAAGATCCTCTTCGCCGCCGATACGATGCAGCGTCATGATACCGTCTCCGGTCACTCTCGGAACCAGGACTGTATCACCCCGTTCCAGGCAACTCCTCAGAAGCGGGCGAGTATCCGGTTCATCGCGGAACGACAAATATGTAAACACCGTCAGCCCGGAGTCTCGCTTATTCCGAAGCGGTCCGATCACTTCATGTTCCGCATGCATACAGGCAGCAAGCGATTGCGCACTCCGGGACTCCCCGGAGATCTCGGAACGAACTCGGGACATCTCCGCTCTAAGCTCTCTTTTGCTTTCCCCGATGCTCATGCGATAACTCCTTTTCCGCCTTAGGGACGGGACATGCTATACCTTTCCTTAGTGTATCATTGTTGAGGCAAAATGAAAACTGAACCGGACACTTCAAACCCTTGCCCTACAGGAATGAGCGGTGCATTTGAACGTTATTTCATGTACACTGTTCATAGAGAGGGAGTTATATAGGAGGATCGAAATTGATATGCTGCTTCAAGCTACTGACATTACTAAATTATACGGCGTAACCACTATACTCGGAGGAATCGGACTTCAGGTTCTTGAACGGGACCGGATCGGTCTCGTCGGCGTGAACGGCGCCGGGAAGTCGACCCTGCTGCAAATACTGGCGGGTGAGCTGACTCCGGACGGCGGACAAATATTCAAAGCTAAAGAAACGCGGGTCGGTTATCTGGCGCAAAATAGCGGCTTGCAATCGGACCGTACCATTTGGGAGGAAATGCTCGATGTCTTCTCCGATCTGACGGAAACGGAACAGGAGCTCCGGCGGATGGAAATTCAGATCGCCGATCCGGGCTTGGCCCATGACGATAAAGCTTACCAGGATTTACTGACACGCTATGCAATAAAATCAGATTGGTTCAAGGATCAAGGCGGCTATGAAATCGAAACCCGCATCCGCAGCGTACTTCATGGTATGGGGTTCGGCTCTTTTTCGCCGGACACCGTGATTTCCACGCTGAGCGGCGGGCAGAAAACCCGGCTGGCCCTGGCACGGATCCTGCTTCAGGCTCCGGATCTGCTCATGCTCGACGAACCGACCAACCACCTGGACATTCAGACGCTGACCTGGCTGGAGGATTATTTGCGCAACTATTCCGGCGCCTTGCTTGTCGTCTCTCATGACCGCTACTTCCTGGACCGGCTCGTTACGGCAATTGTCGAAATCGAGCGGCATCAATCCCGCAGATACACCGGTAACTATAGCCGTTATATTGAACTGAAGGCTGCGGAGTACGAGAGCCAAATGAAGCTATACGAGAAACAGCAGGATGAAATCGCCCGAATGGAGACTTTTATTCAGAAAAATATCGTCCGGGCCTCAACCACGAAACGTGCACAGAGCCGCCGGAAAGCCCTAGAGAAGATGGACGTCATGGACCGTCCGTTAGGAGATCTGAAGAAGGCCAGCTTTTCCTTCGAAGCAGAAATCACAAGCGGCAAAGATGTACTTCAAGTCGATGGGTTGAGTTATGCCTTTGAGCCCGGGTCATCTCCTTTATTCAAGAACGTGTCTTTCAGCCTGCGGCGCGGAGAAACGGTTGCCCTGATCGGACCGAACGGAATCGGAAAATCCACGCTGTTGAAAATATTGACCGGAGATCTGAAGCCGACCGCCGGCTCGATCACCTGGGGAACCAAGGTCAAGGTTGGTTATTATGACCAGGAACAAAGTCATTTAAACCCGCAAAACACCGTGCTTGAGGAAGTCTGGAACGCCTTTCCCCATATGGAAGAGGCCCGAATCCGCAGCGTGCTGGGCAACTTTTTGTTCAGTGGTGAGGATGTGCTCAAGAAAATCTCTGCCTTAAGCGGCGGGGAAAAAGCCCGAATCGCCCTTTCCAAGCTGATGCTGCAAAAAGCTAACGTCCTGATCCTAGACGAACCGACCAACCATCTGGATCTGTTCAGCAAGGAAGTGCTGGAATCGGCGCTGATTGATTATGACGGAACCTTGCTCTTCATATCTCATGACCGTTATTTCCTGAACAAGATGGCGGAACGCATTGAGGAGCTTCATCCCGGCGGTGCCGAACATTTCCTGGGTAATTATGACGATTACTTGGCGAAAAAACAGGAACTGCAGGAGCTTGCCGCGGAACAGGCAAACAGTGAAGCCTCGAAACCGGGTCCCCAGGATCGAAGTTCCGTTGAGGAGGCTTCAACCGGAAAGACGGGGGCCGCCAATTATGAAGCGGATAAACAAGCTAAGCGTCAGGAACGGGCTCGTCTCCGGAGACTGGAACAGCTGGAAGAGACCATCGCCCGGCTGGAGGGCGAAATCGCCAATCTAGAAGCGGAATTAATGCTCCCGGAAATATATCAGGACTATACTGCCCTTCAGGAGCGCCAATCGGTAATTGACAGTAACAAATTAGAATTGTCCTCGGCTTATGAGGAATGGGAATCCCTTGCCGCAGAATAATTCTCAAAAAAAATTCAAATTCTTTATAATCTCTTTATACACATCGTTATCCACAGTGTTGAAGATGCATTTCCAAAAAAAGCGACCCTTGAGGTCGTTTTTTTCGGGCTTTTTTTGAAATTGTAGAATTTATCCACTAGGTTATGCACATTATCCACATTTTTCAGAAAATAATGACTCGATTTTCGGAATCCGCCTTCATCCGTTGGCAGGCAAGCTTTCAAGCATTTTTCATACAATAGCCTTTCAAATTGCGGTTAATATTGTCCACATCTTGACAGGCCCCCTATTTTACCCCATTCCCAAATGATTGTTCGCTTCGCAGGAAATTTCCCAGGCCCTTAGTTCATAGTTCTCAGTTCCTGATTTCACGAACGGGTCACGCTCCGCCAAAGCTTTGGCTTCTTCCAAATCGGCGGCCTGAATAATGAGCATCCCTCCGGGAACATCGACAAAGGGTCCGCACATTACCAGTTTTCCCATCGATTGTAATTCCCTTAAATAGGCGACATGACTGCGGATTAACTCCTCATTGAAGCTCCTTCCCGGATTCATCGAAAGTAAAATCACATACTTCACAAAAGATTGATTTTCCGTTGAATTCTCCATCGATTTCACGTCCCTCGTTTCTCGTACTAATTTCCCACAAGACGGATCAAACCCATTAGCTGATGAATTTCCCCAGGGATTCCATTCAAATTACCTATTGTCATTTCAACAAAAAAATACAATTATCTCTATAGGAATTCAATCAAATCCTGTAAAAAAAAGGAGAGTATGAAATGAAGCTGATAAAAATTGTCTCCCTGACGGCGTTAGGGGCTAGTTTATCTTTTGTAGGAGGATGCCAGTTGTTTGGCGTCGCTGAAAGTTCATCATCCTCTTCCGCGCCCTCTTTTCAAGAATCCTCTTTGCCGGGCGGTGGTTTAGCGTTCCCGCAAAATGAACGGATTCATCTGTCGACGGATCAAAAGTGGGTCGCTTCCGAAGGTCATCTGTCCGATCTCATCCGGCTGCAATGGACCGCGGAACGGGCCAAGCCGGCTATCTCATGGGCCGATGAAAAAGGAAACGACAAAACGGCTATCGTCTCACATGACAAAGCAAACAATCCGGAACAACATGACCACAAGCATATATCATTCGAAACTACGATGTCTCCCGACGGGGAGAACAAAGACCAGTTGTTTACGCGCTTTGAAATTCCTTACGACACCGATGTTGCGGAGATACGCACCCACTCTTCCAACTTCAACGTCATGGACGGCATTCTCAGAGTAGCCGCTGAAGGCAATCGGGATATCCAATTTGCCAAAACGGGCAAGGACAATGCGACTACTCCGCTTTGGAGCCTGCGTACAAACAGCGGGGAAAAAGGCGGGAATAGCGGCGCTGATTTCAACATTATCCGTTATGACGATAAAGGTGAAGCCATTGAGAGTGCAGTGACCGTTAGCCGCAGCGACGGCAACGTCGGCATTGGAACCAATGCCCCCGAGAGCAAACTTGACGTTGCCGGCGACAGCATACGCATCCGGGAATCGAAGACTCCCGAATCGGCCAATTCTCCGGGCAACCAGGGGGATATCGCCTGGGACGAGAACTATATGTACATCTGCGTAGCGAAAGACACCTGGAAGCGGACCGAGCTTAAGTCATGGTAATGCCATCCCCGCTACCGTCCTCAAGCTCATAGAAATTCCTTGCGGACGGGAGCAGCGTTACGATTTGAATCGCCAGACCAAGCATCATGTAAACAAGGTGAATCACTGCTGTCTCTTTGATAATATAGAGCTGCACCATAATCCAAATAATCAAAGCAAATGCCGTATATAGGGAGAACGTCCAGGACCAGTGCATGGGCCTGAATAAATTGAGCCGCTCTCCCAGCGACCACGCTTGCTGGCGAAGCAGTGACACCATAATTCCCAGCGGGCCGATCCC
The DNA here is from genome assembly GCF_038009185.1 of Paenibacillus sp. FSL R5-0407. Taxonomy (NCBI): domain Bacteria; kingdom Bacillati; phylum Bacillota; class Bacilli; order Caryophanales; family Paenibacillaceae; genus Paenibacillus; species Paenibacillus sp. FSL R5-0407. The sequence continues at coordinate 282,461 of NZ_JBBPAX010000002.1, forward strand.
CAGTACGAGCAGCAGAATCATTCCGGGGAACAAAAAGTCGGAAAAGAGCGGGATCTTCATCATTTCCGTCGGCATTCCGAGCAACTGCCCGCTGGGATCTATAATTAAAGCCCCCCCTCCAAACACTGCCCCTATTCCTAAAAAGCCCTGCAATGCAATCAGCAGCTTCACTGAGAGCGGCATTTTCCTTGCTTCAACCATCTGCAACATCCCCTCGTTTCAATTTGTGAAATTCATCACTAATCAAAATAAAAAAAGATGAAACCCGCTGGTGGCCTCATCTTCGTTGTTATTCCTACTTTACCATAGGATAATCCCGCATGATACTGATTTATTGCTTAGCTTGAACGTGATCGGCAACACGGGTAGAATATACAGAAAACCCGGCTCTTATCAGCCGTACTGAAAGTGGGGCTTTACCTGCTATGACCTGCAAAGCATTTAATAGCATCACCGAACTCGTCGGCAATACTCCGGCGGTCAAGTTGGGACGTATGACCGGAGAACAAGACGCCGATGTTTATGTCAAACTGGAGTATTTCAATCCTAGCGGCAGCGTGAAGGACCGCGCCGCTTCTCATATGATCGCCGAGGCGGAGAAAGCGGGCCTTCTCCAGCCGGGGGCCACAATAATTGAGCCGACCAGCGGCAATACCGGTATCGGGCTTGCGATGAATGCTGCGGCGAAGGGATATAAAGCGATCCTGGTCATGCCCGACAACATGACCCTGGAGCGGATCAACCTCCTTAAAGCCTACGGCGCGGAGGTCGTATTAACTCCTGCTGCTCTGCGTATGCCCGGATCGATCGAGAAGGCGCTGGAGCTTCAATCGCAAATTCCGGGCAGCTTCATCCCCCAGCAGTTTCAAAACCCGGCGAATCCGGATGTCCACCGGCTGACCACGGGTCCGGAAATTATCTCGCAAATGGATGGCAGACTGGATGCGTTTGTCGCCACTTCCGGAACCGGCGGCACGATAACCGGCACCGGTGAATATTTACGCGAACATCTGCCGGAAATTCAGATCGTCGTTGTCGAACCGAAAGGCTCCCCCGTCCTGTCCGGGGGACAGCCGGGACCACACAAGCTAGTAGGCACCAGTCCCGGTTTTATTCCTCCCATTCTGAATACGGGAGTATACGACGAAATCGTGCAGGTCGAGGATAAAGACGCTCTCGATACCGCGCGTCGGCTTGCCGCCCTGGAAGGCATCCTCGTCGGCCCGTCATCAGGTGCGTCGGTCTGGACGGCGATGCAGCTGGCCCGGAAACTCGGCAAAGGAAAGCGGATATTATGCATCGCTCCGGACACCGGCGAAAGATACCTGAGCATGGGTCTATTCGATTAACCGATAACCTGGCGCTTCAGGACTTTATTTTCTCGTATGCGTCATCCATTCTGCGGCGTAATCAACCAGTGCCTTTTGCGGCATTAACATGGCGGGTGCGCCTGCGATGCTGCCTCGCAGCACTTTGCCCGTATCCCGTTCAAAGTCGGCACCGATCTTCTCAAAATCTTCGGAGTCGATTTCAATGTCGCGGAACTTGACCCATTGCCGCTGACCCTCGAGGATCATTGGCGCACTGCTGCCGATTTCTTTTTTGCCGGGATAATCAGCACGGTATTCAGCCAAATGAAGCGAGGTATTGTTGGCATGGCCTACGCCAAGCAGCAGGACCCAGCCTTCCGCTTCATAAATCCTGGCCAGCGGAGACTGCTCCCCAAGCCCGTAATCCAAGCCGTGGTGATCGGTTATGAAATCGGCATGAATTCCTCTTGCGGCAAAAGAGACATGCGGATGTCCGCTCCGTTTCACGCCGCTCTGCTTGCGGAACAATTCCGGAATGACGCCCATATGCCACAGTGGCGTTAAGTCCGGATCATAGGGCGGCATCTGCTCCCGGATCGTGTCCCACCACTCGATCGGGACGGGAGGGTTCTCCCATCCGCTCGGATCGCTCAGATCGTTCGAATGCGTCGGAACAACGAGCGTTCCAGTATCGCCTATAGCTTGTTCCAATGCCAGAATCATTGCGACCGGTCCCCCGGCCACCCATTGTCCGAGCGATTTAAAGGAAGAATGAACGAGCAGCGTCATCCCTTCCCTTACGCCAAGGGCGGTAAGGTCGGACCGCAGCGTTTCCACAGTAATAAGTTTTCCTTGCATAAGTTCCATGCACAGCTTCCCCTTTTCTCTATCTACTTCTTCTAACTTAAGCCTGTTCCCCGTATGAAGATGGCAAACCGTCCAGACTTACGGCATTTTTCTGCTGCCGGTATTCATCCAGTCCCGCCTCTCCCTTGTTCTCCGCCCATTGGATCAAGGTGTTCCGGTCTCCCTCGTATTGGAACAGCGGAACACCGAAGCCGCAGGAGGTTTGAACCTCGTAAACGGAAATATGGATCATTTGACGCGCACCCTGGAGCGGGGGGAAATATCCCTCAAGCTTCTCCCATTCCTCATTGCCGGGAAGAATAACCCGTCCTTTCCCGTACAACCGTAATATGAGCGGCTGGCCTTCAAACGCAGCGAACATCAGCGTTATTCTTCCATTCTCCGCCAAATGCGCCGCCGTTTCGTTGCCGCTCCCGGTCAAGTCCAGATATACCGCCTCCGATTCCGAAAGAATTCGCAGCGAATCGTATCCCTTCGGCGACAGGTTCACATGCCCCTCCCCGCTGAGAGGTGCGGAACCCACAAAAAATATATGCTGCTTGGAGATGAACTCTATGTGCTGAGGCAGCATGGCCGCAAATCTTTTTCCCATCAGGTTCCCTCCCAAATATCTCTTAGTCCCTCCGGCTTCGCATTCCGTTCAACACTTGGATGCTCCCATCGGCCGATTCCGTAAAGCGCTTGTATTCGTGAGAATCCATGCCGTAGATGGCAATTTTCCCATTCTCGTCGTAATGGACACCCCAACCGTACTTCTTGGGCAGCGCGGATGCACGAAGGCAGGCGTGTTTTTTGGAGAACAAATCGTCCCTGATTTCTTGCTCGCGCTCCTGAATTACTTCCGCTGAAATCTGTTTGTGCCGGATATGCGTCTCAAATAATAACGCAGGATAGTCAAATTTATAAGGATGTTCGGTCAGCAGTTCATATTGAATTACATGAACCGGCTTGCTCTCTTTTGCCGATACTGGGACGATGCCTGTTTCAGCAGGACAGTCCGGGGAAACCCGGATAAACGTATTTGTATAACTCATTCGCCAACTCCCTCTCGTATTCCGGATTCAAGCAAAGGCTCATACATCATCAGAGCATGATTCTCCGTCACATACTCATCCCTGACCAATTCACCCTCTAAGTTAAAGACGCGCCGAAATATCAGATTATGCCGGATATGCCCGCCCCAATACTCCCGGGTAATCCTGTGCGCTTGCTCATATACCTCATAGCGGTGCAGCGGTCGGTTGACCGATCTTAGCTCGCCTATCAGATCATGTTCCGATACATGTACAAGAATCTGAATCGGAGCATCCGTCGGGTTATACAGCTGAAGATCCAAATAATTATAAGAGCAGGTTGCTCCGCTTCCGAAAGGCTGGGTTCGGCCCGAATCCGGAAACACGTCGTAGCTATGGCGATGTCTCTCCCTGACTTCCAGAGAAGAATGAAGCGCCATCCAATAAAGCAGATTGGTTAGCTGGCATAGCCCGCCTCCAACACCCTGCTTGTATTTTCCGTAATGCAGCACCATTCCCGGCACGTATCCTTTCCTGCGCGTGGGCTTGCCAACTAATCTCCAAAAGGAAAAGGTTTCACCGGGCTGGATGATTACTCCGTTAATCCGCTGGACGGCAAGCTTCAAATTAACAATCTTGTTATGCTGAAGCTGCATATCCACATCCTTGAGCTGACGCAGCAAAATCGTTTGGTGACCCGCCAACTTGTGGGGAAGAGACTCCTTCTCCCGGATTCTGGAGATCTTTTGACCATCAACCCACCATGTCCAGTAACGTCTCAAGCGATAATATTTAGTTCCCAGCCATACTCTTGTCTTGGATCTCGGGATTGGCTTCAAAGGGATCCCCCCAAATACAATTTCTTGCCAAATTGACGTCGCAGTTACCAATATTATACTCAGTTTTCGCAATCCTGCACATTTAACCTGAGACAGGTTGTTCATAAGCAATCTTTTGATCACACAGTGCATCCAGTTGCGTATCCGACATTGAAGCTTGAGAGTTTCCTATCATCTTATACAGTAAATTGTGACTTGCGGGAGGGTTTTGGAATGTTTTGCCGAATTAGTAACTTTGGTGCTGAAAACAAATGTCTTTTGGCCTATTTTTCAAAGATTTTGTCATACTCGGGAGGATCGCATGAAATTCGGATTCAAGCCTGCAAACAGGAAATTTACAATACTTGTCGTACCTGAGGGCGCAAGCCCCGTATTCCGGTTTAGAACGCGTTTGGCTCTGCTATTGTCCCTATTGGTCTCGGCAATAGTCGTAATCGGGCTGGTACTGGTCCTTATCGTGGCGAACCGGAGCCATTCCAGCCGGATAGTAGCTTTGGAGACGGAGCTATCCTCGTCAAAGGATTATTATGAAAGTACAGTCGATGACAAGGAACAAGCCATTGATACATTGCTTACAGAGCTGCTCGATCTATCGGAGAAATCCAAAACCATTGAGTCGAGAATGCTCGAGCTGGAACAGCTGGAGGCGGAATTGAAAGCTATTACAAATGGCAATCGGCAAACCGGAGGACTTGCTCCTACCGTGGCCGTAGCTGCGGATAGTCCCGGAGAAGCTTATGAACAGAAAGGCGGGGTTGGCGGCGAATCTATTCCTTTGAGCGAAGAAGATGTGCTTGCCTTAATAAACGAGACGAAGGACAGCATCGCGGCTTCCTTAAATGAAATGCCCGATTTGCAATCAAGGCTGGAGCAGACCAAGATCAACGTGGAAAAGTACAAGGAAATGATGAGAATTTTGCCGACCTATTGGCCTACGGATTCCGCACGGGTCACTTCCCAATTCGGGAAACGCAGCGATCCCTTTAGCGGCAGACTTACGGTTCATAGCGGTCTGGATATCGGCGGGCAAACCGGGGATCCGATTTACGCCGCTGCCGACGGTACGGTCACGGATACCGGATACAGCTCCGCGCGAGGCAATTATGCTACGATCAAGCACCCGTCAGGCCTGCAAACCATCTATATGCATATGAAAAAAACGATCGCGACCAAAGGCGATGTTGTTAAACAGGGGGATAAAATCGGGCTGCTCGGCTCAACGGGAAGAAGCACAGGTCCGCATCTCCATATCGAGGTCATTAAGGGCGGAGTTACCGTCGATCCCTTAATCTATCTAACTATTCCCGGAGAGGATGAAAATCAGTAATGTTCAAGAATAAAACCGCCGTAAAGCTCGATCCGAATACCACCGATACCTTGGTTGGGGAGGGCAGTACATTCGAGGGGAAGATTATCTCGGGCGCCAGCATCCGAATTGAAGGACAGGTTATCGGAGATATCGACTGCGAAGGGGACGTAACCGTCGGGGAAAAGGGAATGATCCGTTCCGATACGATTATCGCCAGAAACATCATTATTGCAGGTACGGTCAACGGCAACGTTCAGGCCAAGCAGAAGCTGACCATCACTGCTAAAGGCAAGCTCTACGGCAACCTTTCCGCCGCCTCTCTCTCGATTGAGGAAGGAAGCGTCTTTGAAGGGACGAGCCGAATGGAAGGCGCCCAAAATTCCTCCTCTGCATCGGTTCAGACGATAACGCTTGCGGACAAGCAATCGGCCGCAGCGGCAGAGAAATAGGACTGATACTGGTTAAACAATAAAGGCCGCATCCCGGAATGTCATGGACAGCATATGTCTCATGACCCTTCCCGGGATGCGGCCTTGTTGCAGTTTATCCAACTTTATCTATTAACCTTCTTTGACCGACCAGGACTCCAAAGAGAGGGACGGTTCCGCTTTGAGTTCCAGATTCGAAAACTCGCCGTTCTTCCATTTCAGATAAGCGGCCGCACCAATCATCGCCGCATTATCGGTGCAATAGTTCAGCGGCGGAATCGACAGCGGAATCCCTTCCTTGTCGCAGCGCTGGCTCAAAGCCGCGCGCAGACCGCGGTTGGCGGCCACCCCGCCGCAGAGCAGAAGCTGGACGGCTCGGGTTGATTTAACCGCACGGATCGCCTTTTCAACGACCACATCGATGACGGATTCCTGGAATCCGCGAGCAATCGCGGCTTCGAATCCTTCCTCCCCGCGCATCCGGTGCCGGTTCACCGCATTCAGCACGGCGGACTTCAGCCCGCTGAAGCTGAAATCATAGGAATCCGGCTCCAGCCAGGCGCGCGGAAGCTCCTCCGCCTCATCCGACTCCATCGCAAGTTTATCGACATGCGGTCCTCCGGGATAAGGGAATCCCAGCGCCCGGGCGACTTTGTCATAAGCTTCGCCTACGGCGTCGTCCCGGGTGCGGCCGATCAGTTCGAAACGGCCCTCACGCTCCATATGCACCAGCTCCGTATGTCCGCCGGACACGACCAGAGCCAGGCAAGGATAATGGATCTCGCCCACTAGGCGGTTCGCGTAAATATGTCCGGCGATATGATGGGTGCCGATCAGCGGCTTGTCCAACGCAAAAGCAAGACTCTTGGCGGCCATGATGCCGACGAGCAGCGCTCCGACTAGACCGGGGCCTTCGGTCACCGCTACAGCGGACAACTGACCTGGAGATATCCCGGCCTGTTTCACCGCCTCCTCCAGCATCAACGTAATACTCTCAACGTGTTTGCGGGAAGCCACCTCCGGAACGACGCCCCCAAACGCTTTGTGGGTTTCGATCTGGCTGGCGATCAGATTGGACAGCACCTCGGTTCCGTTCTTGACAACGGCGGCCGAAGTCTCGTCACAGCTGGTCTCCACCGCAAGTATATAGCAATCCTGATTCAGCAATTTTGTTCGCTTCCTTCCTCTTCTCCGCTCCCGTTTTCTAATTCCGGCAGCTCGCACCACATGATGATAGCATCCTCATTATTATCCGAATAATAGCCCTTGCGTACACCGGCAGGAACAAACCCCAGTTTGGCATACAGCGATTGAGCCACCCGGTTGGTGGCCCGTACCTCGAGGGTCATGCGCTCCATACCCAGTTCCATGGCCCATTCCATAATCCGCCGAAGCAGCAGTTCTCCCAAATGCCGTCCGCGGTAAGCGGTCCGGACAGCGATATTCGTAATATGCGCTTCATCCACAATCGTCCACATCCCGGCATAACCGACCGGTTGGCCGTCGACATCCAGGATCATATAACGGGCGAAATGGTTTAACGTCAACTCATTGCGAAAAGCTTCTTCACTCCACGGCAGCGTAAACGATTCATGCTCGATGACCATAATATCCGGAATATCTTCCAGCTTCATCGTCCGAAACTGCACGCGCCCGGCATCTGCCTCTCTCCACATGTCCATCGCCGTTCCCCCTATCGCTCGCGCAGCCGCTTGGCTTCGGCCTCGGCCAGCTGGGTATAGTTCGGCTCCAGCGCATGCACATCGTCTCCGCCGCGCAGACCGGCCCGGCGGGTGCCGGTCAATCCGATCCAAGTCCCCTCAAGCTCATAGGGGATCAGATGCAGCGCATCGCCGAGCAAGGGGCGAAGCGCCTCCGCCGCAGGCTCATGCAGCGCCGTTTCGCCCACAAACCATACGCCGGAGGGACGATCCTCCGGCGCGAGCGCCTCCAGCAGGCCGGACAGCTGCTCCGTCCAGACCGACATGAGCCGGATTCCATCCGGCTCAAGACGCTCCGGCATCATGCCGGCCTCCGCGCCGAACAGCGCGGTATACGCTTGCGCGCGCCGCGCGTCTACCAGCGGGACAATCCAGTGCCCGCTGCCGCCGCTTGAGCCTTCCTTCGCTTGAGGCTCGCGTGTGCTGTCAGCCGCCTGGCCTGGAGCATCTTCCCGCAGAGTTCCGCTTGGCCCGGCGCTAAGCGCACGGCCCAGCTCGGCCGCATCCTGCGCCGTTCCCCGGGCCCATCCGCCCAAGGCGATCGCCTCCAGGCTCGAGACGCCATATACCGGCAGGCTCAGCGCCCAAGCCAGCGTTTTCGCCGTTGTAACGGCGATCCGGGCGCCGGTATAAGAGCCCGGACCTACCCCGACGGCGATCCCGTCCAGCTCCGCCTTAGCGACTCCCGCAGCGGCCAAAGCTTCCCCGATCGCTTCAACCAGATAAGCCGAATGGTTCCGCTCGGCGTGAATATTGCGCTCAGCCAGCACTTTGCCGTTCTCCATAACCGCTACCGCCAGGGAAGAGGTTGATGTATCAAACGCCAAAATCCGCCCCTGCGCCCGGTCTCCATTCCGTTCATGTTCTTGGTTCATATTCAAAGGACTCCATTCTCTCTCAAGGTGTTGATCCAGGCCTCATAAGGCTGTCCGCAGCCTTTTAAATAAAAGGTACGCTCCGTCCCCTCGCCCGATTCTATGTAAATGTACAGCACTTCCGGGGGCAAAAGGTCTTCAATAATGCTCGCCCATTCCACCAAGGTAACGCCACGGCCGTAAAAATATTCATCCAGCCCAAGCTCCTCGGCATCCTCCAGCGACAACCGGTACACATCCATATGATAAAAAGGCAGCCTGCCCTCATATTCCTTAATCAGCGTGAACGTCGGACTGTTGACCGTATCCTTCACTTCCAAATGTTTGGCGAACCGCTGCGAAAAGGCCGTCTTTCCCGCCCCCAGGTCACCATCCAATGCGATCACCGTTCCGGGAGAGGAATTTCCGGCCAAATAAGCGGCTAGCTTGTCCGTATCGTCCAGATCGGCCGCCTTAAATGCATAACCTGAAGATGCTTTATCAAAAATCCATTCCATGGTTACCCTTCCTTCATGTCCAACAAACGTATGTCCCCATTATATCGGTCCGTCCCGGCACCCGCAACACGGAACCGTTCCTCCGTCTGCCATCCCGCACCTATGAACCCAGTCGGCTCTATAGTTTATTAAAATAGTTTTTTATCCATACTAATGAGAAAAGGCAACCGGCAGCATCCGCTGTCCGGCGAAAGGAGTCCACCGACAGATGCATACGGTTTGGAAAGGGGCAATCAGCTTCGGGCTTGTCCATGTTCCGGTCAAAATGTTCTCCGCTACCGAGGACAAAGATATTTCCATGAAATATATTCATAAGGAATGCGGCAGCCCGATCTCTTATGTCCGGCGCTGTCCGTCCTGCGACGTGGATGTGAATTGGGAGGAAATTTCCCGCGGCTACGAATACGAAAAGGGAAAATACGTCCTGTTTGAAAAAGAGGAGCTGGAGCAGTTGTCCGCCAGATCCGAAAGAACGATCACCATTCTTGACTTTGTGGACCTGGAAGACATCGACCCGATCTATTTTCAAAAAACGTACTATTTATCGCCCGACCAGGCCGGATCAAACGCCTACCAGCTCCTGCTGGAGGCAATGAAGCAATCGGGGAAGATCGGAATCGCGAAAATCGCCATCCGTTCCAAAAGCAGTCTGGCGGCGATTCGCGTCATGGAGGGGTGCCTCGCGGTTGAAACGATATTTTACCCGGATGAAATCCGTCCGATCAGCCAGGTGCCGAATCTCCCCGAGAACATCACGATCAACGACAAGGAACTGACGATGGCTAAGCTGCTTATCGAACAGCTGTCCACCCCGTTTGAGCCGGAGAAATACAATGATGATTATAGGGACAATCTCCTGCAGTTGATCGAGCAAAAGGTTGCCGGGGAAGAAATCAGCCTGGCACCGGCCAAGCCGGAGAACAATGTGATCGATCTGATGGCCGCGCTCCAGGCCAGTATCGAGGCGGTCAAGCCCGTGGCGGCCATTACGACCGATCCCGGCCCAAGCAAAGCCAAACGGACCCGGGGCGCCTCGGCGGCTTCGGGAAGCGGCAGCAAAAAAGGAAAAGCCGCTGCGGGTGCAGCAGCGGGGACCGGTGCGGACACCGAAACCGGGAGAGCCGGTGCCAAATCTGGATCCGGGGCAAATGATGCCGGTACAAGTGCAGCGGAAACTGTCACCGTTCCGAAGCCCAAGCGCAAGAGCACCAAGACTGCCAAGAAGACGATTTCCTGACCTCGCCATTGACCCGTTAAATGCTTTGCGCCAATACACAAGCCTCCGGCGGCATATTGCTCCATCCCTGAATGACGGGATGCCGCATCGTGCCCCCGGGGGTCCACTCCAAAAACTGCACCTTTACGGTAAGCTGCGGTTTAACCCACTCCGCCCCCTTGATCCGCTCGGGAGTATTGATAAACGGACGTCCGGATATCCGCAACTGCGGCACCATTTCCGTCAACCGGGTCCATTCTCCGATCTTCCATTTACCCGTGCCCGCATGGCCAATATATATAAACCTTCCTTCAGCATCATACACGCCCAGCAGCAGCGCATTCACCCTGCCATCCCGGTGGGTTACTCCCCCTATTGCCGCATGCAGGTCATGAGCCAGCTTGAGCTTGCACCAGCGCCCGTCCTTTCCGCCGATCCGGTATGTACTGTCCAGTTGCTTGCAAACGATCCCTTCCCAGCCCTGCTGTTTCATCACCGCGAACAGGCTTTCGGCCTCCGCTACATTAGGGACGAGTTGAAGTCTCTCATGGGGAGTGATAATCTCCCGCATAAGCTGCTGCCTTTCCTTCAGCGGGCGCCCGGTAACCCACTCTCCGTCGCAATATAGAATATCGAATATCATATATATTGCCGGAACCCGCGAAACCGCAAAGCGGATTTCCTGATCCCGCCGCAAGCTGTCGCGCCGCATCACTTCATGGAACGAAGGCTTCCCGCCGGCGATCGCAATCATTTCTCCATCCAGAATCACCGAGTTCGCGCTGCAATAAGCCGGAACATCGGTAAATTCCGGGTACTGCTTGGTCCGCTCATTCCCTTTCCGGTTAATCAGACGAACCTCTCGTCCATCATAATAGGTAAGCATCCGGACTCCGTCCCATTTTACCTGTGCAATCCACTGGTCGCCCGTTGGAATGTCATGGGCCCGGACCGGTTCAAACGGAATTACCGGCTCCAATTCCATGTGCTGCCCCTCCTTTGCCGGATGTATCTTTTCCAAGTCTACCCCTAGCAATGGATCGTCATTCCGGGCAAGACTTATAGTTTTATCGAATCGGGCAAGGATAATATTGAAGGGAGGGGGTTCTTAATGCCCCGCAGTATCAAAGGAAGTATTGTTATTGAAGGCGAAGAGGTACCCGTGAGCAACCCCGACAAGCTGCTGTGGCCGGAGGCCGGGATCACCAAAATGATGTATTTGCAAAAACTCGCGGAGCTTTCGCCTTATTTGCTGCGTTATTGCCGGAACCGGCTGTTGACGACGATCCGCTACCCCGGGGGAATTCATAGCAAGTTTTTCTATCAAAAAAACGCCCCGGATCCCCTGCCTCCATTCGTTCAGACCTCCGTCCATGACGGCATCCGTTATGTGGTGCTGGACAGTCTGCCCGCGCTGCTTTGGCTCGGAAATCTGGCGGCGATCGAATTTCACCCGTCGCTCCATTATGTCGGCGAACAACTGCCTTGCGAATGGATGATCGACCTGGATCCTTCCCTGGAGGAGGAGCCCCGGATCATGGAGGCCGCATTCTATGTAGGGGAAATCCTCGGCTCCCTGGGCCTGTCTTCCGTTCCGAAGACGTCGGGGGCAACGGGCGTACAGATCATCGTTCCGATCCAATACGGCGTTACGTTCGATGACCTCCGTCTGATCGGCCATTTCGTAGCCCGCTACGTGACGGAGAAACACCCCGGCCTCTTTACGATAGAGCGGCTTAAAAAGGACCGGGGCGACAAAATTTATTTCGATTATCTTCAGCATTATGCGGGAAAGACGCTTGCCGCGCCTTATACTCCCCGAGCTCGTCAGGCTGCCAGCGTCTCCACTCCGCTAACTTGGGAAGAAGTGCAGCGCAGTCCGGCTCCGTCCGACTATCATCTCCTCAATATCGGCGACCGCTTAAAAGAAAAAGGCGATTTGCTTGAGACGGTTGCTCCGCAATCCGTTGAGATGATCCTGCAGCATTTGCGGCAGCCGGGCGGGAAGAAGTAGCCCGCCGCGGCGCGCAATCCTGCGCGCCACCCTTACAGCAGAGGGGAAAGCAGTCTGGCCAGCATTTCCGCCCCTTTTTGCCGGCGGGAACGCCGGGCAAATTCCCGCGGCACGATCATGCGGCTATCCGTCAAATCCTCTTCAAAATCCCGCGACAGCCGGGAAATGGAATTCCGGTCAAACAGCAATGCCGTCATCTCGAAATTGTAGAAAAAGCTGCGCATATCCATGTTGGCCGTACCGACCGAAGCGAGCAGATCGTCCATGATCAGCACTTTGGCATGTACAAAACCTTTGGTGTATTCATAAAATTGGACGCCCGCCTGCATCAGTTCCTCCACGTAAGAGAGCGAGGCCAGCTTTACCAGCCGGCTGTCGGATTGATAAGGAATAATCACCTTGACCTCAACCCCGCTGACCGCCGCAGTCTTTAGCCCGGCATAAATGCTGGGATCGGGAATAAAGTACGGCGATGTAATCCAGATCCGCCGCTTAGCAACGGAAATGGCGCCAAAGCACATTTCCTGAAGCGCATTCCAATGCTGGTCCGGGCCGCTGGTCAAAATTTGGACCTGCTCATTCCCCCGGCAGCTGTGCTCCGGGAACAGCTCCGGATCGCTAACACGTTGTCCCGAGGCAAGCCTCCAGTCTCCGAGGAACGTATTTTGCAGGAAGTAAACGGCATCCCCTTTGATCTGCAGATGCGTATCGCGCCAATAGCCCATTTTTTCATACAGACCAAGATAGTCGTCTCCTACATTCAGTCCGCCCACAAATCCGACGGTTCCGTCGATTACGATAATCTTCCGGTGATTTCTGTAGTTCACGCGCCGGTCCAAGGTCGCGATCAACGGCGGTAAAAAGAAAAACACCTCTACCCCAGCCTCTTCGAGCTTCCGCACGAATGAACGAGGCAGTTTATAGCTTCCGAGACCGTCGCAAATCAGCCGGACCTGTACTCCTTCCCGCGCTTTACGAATCATCATTTCCTGGAACTGCGTGCCGATACCGTCGTTTCGGAAAATATAAAATTCGATATGTATATGATCCTTGGCTTTTTCCATCTCCGACAGCATGGCATGAAAGGCTTTTTCGCCATTATTAAATACCTGCGTCTCATTACAACCCGTAATCGGGCTTTCGGAAAGATGGGTCAACAGGCTGAACAATCGTTCATGGCCCTCAAATTCCCGGTTGTGCATCTCTCCGATATCATTTACGATCTCCGACTGCTGCCAAAGCCGGGCCTTCATCTCCTGAAACAAACGAGATCCTCGGCGGCGCAGCTTTCTCCGCTTCTTGTAGTCCTGGGCCACGAAATAATAGAGAATAAACCCGACCAGCGGAACCGCGAAGAGGATGAACATCCAGGCAATCGCCTTGCTGGGACTGCGGAATTCCAGCACAAGAATCGTAGCGATCTGAAAAATAAAAGCAAACAAAACTATAACCAGCCAAGCCATTACCCTCACCCTTCCCTTCAATCAGCATTAACCATCCTGCTAAGAAATTATTCATCAGGGGCACAGACAGATATATCAGACAAGACACTTTTTTTGACATGATTTAAGAGTCATAGGAATAGATAAATTATAGAAAGCTTGCATTTGCGATCTCATATTGAGAGGAAAGGAGACGCCATGAAAACCGCCAGCATAGGCTTACCCAACCCCCATCGGATGACCTTGCTTGTCCTCCGGGATGCGAACCAGCCCGTCAAACAGCTCCATGTATCCAAGCCGCTGGTTATAGCCGTTCCGCTGATCGCCCTGTTATCCATCTCCGGCCTTATCATCAGCCTGCAAATTCAGTCCAGTCAAACGATCAGCAAGCTGGAGAAGCAGATTCAGAGCCAGGACCTTCGTTTTGAAGCCGTCGTAACCGACAAAGACGCTGCGATCGAACGGCTGCAGAACGAAGTCATCGCTCTATCCGGGCAGTCCCAGGAGATGATGAACCGGATGGAACGGGTAACCGAGCTTGAAACCGAGCTGCAAAAGTTCATCGACAAATACGGGGGCGGCGAGGAACTCGGAAGGTTGTCCTCCATGTCATTGGACGAGGATGATTCGCTTGGAGTCGGCGGCGAATTTATCGCGGTTCACGAGAACGAAATCGAACAATTGGCCTTGGATACGAAGGATCAATTTACGGAAATGAGCGCTTTGCTTGATGAAATGGAGAAGAACGTGCCGGTCACCCTGAAAAAAGCCAGGCAAACCCAATATACGCTCTCGGGCACCCCTACGGAATGGCCGACATTGTCCAAGCGCTTGACTTCCAACTTCGGCTATCGCACCGATCCGTTCACGGGACGGGCCTCTTTTCATGCCGGGGTCGATATTGCCGGAAAAATCGGAGACCCCGTCTACGCGGCCGGAGCCGGCAAGGTGATCACCGCCGCCAAAGACAGTTCCCACGGCAAATACATCGTCGTTGAACATCCCGGAGGTCTTCAGAGCTGGTATCTTCATCTCAGCAAAATCAGCATTTCCGAAGGGGATACCGTGACCAAGGGACAACGAATAGGCAGTTTGGGCAACACGGGCCGCAGCACCGGGCCGCACCTGCATTTCGAGATCGTCAAGCAGGAAAAGGCCGTAGATCCGTTACCTTATTTGGAGTAGAGTAGACCAATTAATATTACCAAGTTGATGGAGGATGAAATCGCTTATGTTCAAGGATAATAAATCGCCGGTAGGCACGGACACGCTTATCGGCCAGGGCAGCTCTGCCGAAGGACGGCTCGAATGCGAAGCCAATCTCCGGATCGAGGGAAAATTCAACGGAGAAATCGAATGTGTAGGTCAGGTCATTGTCGGGGAAACCGGTGAAGCCAGGTCCAACATCATAGGCGCCGACATCGTGGTAGCCGGGAAAGTTATCGGTGATATTATCAGCCACGGACGTCTGACGATTACCGGAAGCGGTCAGGTTGACGGGAATGTCAACGTCGCCAAGCTGGTTATTGTGGAAGGCGGACTGCTGAACGGCTCCAGCCAAATGGAGAAGACCTCTCCCGCCGTGCTTCCCGTTAAGGAAGGCAAAGTGAAGTCCTCCAAAAAGTCGGCGCGTCCTGAAGCGGGGTAATCACTGTGAACCTGATAAAATAAGTTCCCGCCTGCTCTTTGGAGCGAACGGGAACTTTTTGTTTCGGATGACGATTAGATTAGGATAGACTAGGCTGCAACATCTCTCTTTTTGAAAACAAACCAGGCAATGAGGAGGAACGCCAGCACATACCCGGTAAGCACGGCGGCCGAGAAGCCCAGCGTCATCCCTGCAGGTCCGACCTGCCCGCCCCGGTATTGGCCCAGGTCCATGTTGACGAACAGCATATATTTAGCCCAAGCATATCTTGTTGGATGAAACAGCATCGTAAAGATATTGCCCGCAAACAAGATGAACATCGACAAGCCGATCGCAAGGCCGCTCGTACGAAATACCGTCGACACCATAAATGCAAAGATCGTAATTACGAGCAGGTCGATATAATTGTAGAGCAAATCCTCCATGATATAGCCGAATGGCCCTCCCGAGCTTTTGGGGAACACACCGGACTGAATATCCGGAAACAACAGAAACGAAACAGCCATATTTGCCAGGAGATAGACCGCCGACATCGCCAGCGTAAACAGCAATACGGCCAACAGCTTGGATACCAATATTTTGGTCCGTGTCCATGGCCGGACAAGCAGCAATTTGATTGTGCCCCAAGTAAATTCCGCGGCCACGATATCGGCAGCAACGACTACCGAGAAAATAGAGACCAGAAAATAAAGGAACGACAATTGATCCACCGCGTCCCAGGCTCCTATCGGGGAAGAGGAACTCCCCATGTAAAACAGCACTCCGAACAGCATCATCAACAGCACCAGAATGGCGAACATGATCCAGGTCCGCAATCGGCGGTATATTTTCATGTTTTCATTTTGGACCAGCTTCAGAAAATCACCCAATATGCCCGCCTCCCGTCATTTCCAAAAATTGATCCTCCAGCGAACGGGTTACCACACGAATGCCGTATACCGATATACCCGCCATGACCAGCTTGGCATTAATCGCCGCGGCCGTACTCCGGTCAACGGCGACAATCAGGCTGCTGCCTTCAATCCGCCCCGCTCCGATCAATTCCAGCGCTTGGGCCGGATGATCCACATCAAACGCCGTTTCACGCTGACCGTCCGCAGGAGCGTCTCCGTGGTTCAACTCCCTCACGTCGATGAGCCGGCCTTGCTGAATGACCGCGACTGTATCGCACATGAGCTCCATCTCGGACAAAAGATGACTGGAAACGAATACCGTCGTCCCCTCCTCCTTCGCCAAAATCCTCAGGTAATCTCGCAGTTCGCGGATACCTTGCGGATCCAGCCCGTTCGTGGGCTCGTCCAGCACAAGCAGCTTGGGCCGGTGCAGGATCGCTTGGGCCACGCCCAGGCGCTGCCGCATCCCGAGAGAATATGTCTTCACCTTGTCGTGAATGCGATGCTGCATCCCCACACGTTCTACCGCTTCCATAATTCTCTCGCGGGTAATCCCCGGCGACATCCGGGCATAATGCACCATATTTTGATACCCGGTTAAAAATTTGTACATTTCCGGATTCTCAACGATAGCCCCGATATGGGAAACCGCCCGTTCGAAATCACTCTTTATGCTCGAGCCCTGAATCAGGATATCGCCTTGCGTTATCGACATCAATCCGACCATCATCCGGATCGTTGTCGTTTTTCCGGACCCGTTCGGTCCCAAAAATCCGTACACCTGACCCGGCGGAATATCGAGCGTCAAGTTATCGATCAGCGTCTTGGAGCCGATCTTTTTGCTGACGCCCTGTATCCGGACCACAGGTTCCTGTACCATACCTCCACTCTCCTAACCATACGCCCGCCTGTTTCGGCGTTTTCCCTATTTTACCATAGGTGGGTGGCGGGGACGAAACTGCACTTGGAATAAGGCTAGAAGAGTATAGAGGAGACTCGAGTAGAAAGTATTAATTCGAGTAGAACAGAGTGGCTTGATAGTGGTATAATTTAGCAGACGAAGAACGTCCTTTAACCATGTTGGTGAAAGGGCGTTTTTTTATTACAGGAAGAGGTGTAGAAGATGAATTTTGAAGAGGCTCATCAGGCTATGCTGGAAAGCCATATCGCTCGCAGAACAGGTGAAAGAAGAGGAAGATTGATTCGGGGACATAGCTATGCAGAGAAACTTATGCTGCAAAATGTATGGTGGCCACTTTTCGGGACATTCGAAAATTTACATCCGGAATACGAGATATATGACTGGAACAGAAAATCACAATTTCTCGACTTCGCCTTCCTTCCCCCGTTCGGTAAATTCGGGTTAGAATGCGACGGCTTTCAAAGCCACGTCAAAGACATGGACCGGGAGAAATTCTGTTACTCTCTTAATCGTGACACTTTTCTAACCGGAATGGGATGGAAGATGATTCATTTTGCTTTTGATGATATACAGAACCGCCCTGAAGTATGCCGCATGCTGCTCCAACTGGTCATCAGCCCCCATATTATACGTGTCGAAGCCTCGCAAACACTACATCCTATGGAGAAGGAAATCCTTCGGATGGCCTGGAGTTTGGGCAGAAAGATTCGTCCGAAGGATGTAACTTCACTAATGCACTTAGACTTTCGTACAGCACGCAAATGGCTTAGATCCCTAGCTGAAAAGGGTCTATTGAATCCTATACAGTACACCAATAATGGACCAGTCAACTACTATGAACTCGAGACTAGTACATACTCCTATTTAGGCTAGCTTGAGTTAATATGAGTTACATTTTGGATAATTAGCGAATGCTGGAGCTATAGTTTGTTACAACCCAAGTTAGTTGCTGCATGCGCTCTGGGGTTCTGCTTTTGGCGGTCTGGTGGGTTTGGCGGTCTGGTGGGTTTGGCGGTCTGGTGGGTTTGGTGGGTTTGGTGGGTTTGGTGGGTTTGGTGGGTTTGGTGGGTTTGGTAGGGCTGTGGGGCTGTGGGGCTGGTGGGGCTGGCTGCCCGGCAGTGACGGTATTGCAGAGTTTGGGGTCTTGCGCCTTGGCGGATCTATCCAGTCACCTTAACTGGTAACCCCAACTAATTCTCACACTTATCCGACTCCCCCTGGTTACTATTGGTATAAATTCATGACTTCTTAGTTAAGCGCTACTTACTCGTTGGATAATTTCCAATGAGATTTGCCTTGTAGCCACTCGATTAAAGTTTGGTTGGATTTTTTCCAATAAAAACATCACGATTACGTCAATTAACCCGTAATCCAAGAATATCATTGGATTTTTTCCAATGAAGGCACATTAAATTCTCTTACTTGGCAATATGATTGGATTTTTTCCAACCAAATTGAGTTCTATTAAAAAAACAAGCGGGATCACGTAAATTTGTGATCTCGCTTGTTTTGCTGCAGTCGCTGAGCGCCCGCCATCACTGGGCGCGGGCCCAGGGGCGATGGCTGCGGCGCTGGCTTTAGTTGCCCGAGCGTGCCAGTTCGCGCGTGTTGGCTTCGAACGCGGCGAGAAGGGCGGCCTCGCCCTGCAGGCCATCGTTCTCCACCTTGCGGATTTGCTCCAGCATCCGCTTGTAGTCCTTTGGAATGACGCGGACGAATTTCGGCAGCAGCTCATTCCAGTGGTCCAGCACGCGGCGTCCGGCAGCGCTATCCGTGTACAGGACATGGCGGCTGATCAGCGTCCGAAGTTCGTCGGCCTCGGCCGGGTCTTCGACCCGCTCCAGCAGCACCATCCCCTGGTTGCAGCGGCCCACGAAGTTCCCCTGCATATCCAGCACATATGCGATGCCGCCGGACATTCCGGCCGCGAAGTTTCGGCCTGTGCCGCCAAGGACGACGACGCGCCCGCCGGTCATGTACTCGCAGCCGTGGTCGCCTACCCCTTCGACCACGATGCTCGCGCCGGAGTTGCGGACTGCGAATCGTTCGCCGGCGATGCCGCGAATGTAGGCTTCCCCGCCGGTCGCCCCGTAGAACGAAGTGTTTCCGACGATGACGTTCTCCTCGGCAGCAAACGTAGCCTGCGGCGACGGCTTTACGATGACCTTGCCGCCCGACAAGCCTTTGCCGGTGTAGTCATTGGCATCGCCCTCCACCGTCAGCGTCATGCCCCTTGGCACGAAGGCGCCGAAGCTTTGCCCGGCCGATCCCTCGAACCGGAACGTGATCGTATCCTCCGGCAAGCCGGCCGCGCCGTAAAGGCGCGTCACTTCGCTGCCGAGGATCGTACCCGTTGCCCGGTTCACGTTGCAGATCGGCAGCACCGCGCTAACGGCTTCGCCGCGCTCCAAGGCCGGAGCCGCCAGGCCAAGAAGATGCGTGAGATCCAGCGTCTCTTCCAGGCCGTGGTTTTGCTGCCGCGTGCAGTACCGGCTAGTTCCTTCCGGTACCGCTGGCATGTGCAGCAACGGAGCCAGATCGACACCTTGTTTCTTCCAATGGTCGATCGCTTTCAACGTATCCAGGCAATCGGTACGGCCGATCATTTCCTCCAGGCTGCGGAAGCCGAGCTCGGACATCCACTCGCGAAGATCTTCGGCGACAAAGGTCATGAAATTGACGACATGCTGAGGATCGCCCATGAAATTTTTGCGCAGTTCCGGATTTTGCGTCGCCACGCCGACCGGACAGGTATCCAGCTGGCAGACCCGCATCATGATGCATCCGACGGCGACGAGCGGTGCGGTGGAGAAGCCGTATTCCTCGGCGCCCAGCAGAGCCGCGACCGCTAGATCCCGGCCGGTGAGCATTTTGCCGTCCGTCTCCAACACGACCCGGTCGCGCAGGTTATTAAGCATCAGCGTCTGATGCGTCTCAGCAAGGCCAAGCTCCCAAGGTAAACCTGCATGGCGGATCGAGCTTTGCGGCGATGCCCCGGTTCCCCCGTCGTAGCCGCTGATAAGAATCACGTCTGCGCGCCCTTTGGCCACGCCGGCTGCGATCGTACCGACGCCCGCTTCGGATACCAGCTTCACGTTGATGCGGGCCCTCGGGTTTGCATTTTTAAGATCGAAGATTAATTCAGCCAAATCCTCAATTGAGTAGATGTCATGATGCGGCGGCGGGGAAATCAGGCCCACGCCCGGCGTAGAACCGCGAACCTCGGCGATCCATGGGTAAACCTTCTTCCCCGGAAGCTGACCGCCTTCACCCGGTTTAGCCCCCTGCGCCATTTTGATCTGGATCTCATCGGCATTAACCAGATAGTGGGAAGTAACCCCGAACCGGCCCGAAGCAACCTGTTTGATAGCGCTGCGGCGCAAATCGCCGTTCGCGTCAGGAATATAACGGGATGGATCCTCTCCACCCTCACCGGTATTGCTCTTGCCGCCGATTCGGTTCATCGCAATGGCAATCGTCTCATGCGCTTCTTTGCTAATAGATCCGAAGGACATAGCCCCGGTTTTGAAACGGCGCATGATCGATGCGGCCGATTCCACTTCTTCCAGCGGCACCTTCGGTCCGATCGACTTCAGATCAAGCAGCGAACGCAGTGTCAAGTGTTTTTCATTTTCCCCTTGAACGAGGGATGAGAATTTTTTGTACAGGCCATAATCTCCGGTGCGTACCGACTGCTGTAGCACGTGAACGGTTTGCGGATTGAACAGATGCTCCTCCCCGTCGCTGCGCCACTGATATTCCCCGATCGAATCCAGCACTTTGTCGCTGCCGTCCTGTTGAGAGAAAGCCCGGAAGTGGTCGCTCAGCGTTTCCTTGGCTACGCCCTCGAGACCGATTCCTCCGATCCGGGACGGCGTCCAGGTGAAGTAGCGGTCCACAAAATCTTCCCGCAGGCCGACAGCTTCAAAAATCTGCGCTCCCCGATACGATTGGATCGTGGAGATGCCCATTTTGGACAAAGTCTTCACAACGCCCTTCATAGCCGCCTTAATGAAGTTACTTACTGCCTTTTGAGGCGAAATCCCTTGCAGCATGCCCTGATCGATCATATCCGCCAGCGTTTCGAAGGCAAGATACGGATTTACGGCGCTCACGCCGTATCCGAGCAGCAGCGCGAAATGATGCACTTCCCGCGGTTCGCCGGACTCCAGCAAAATGCTGACCTTCGTGCGCGTCTTTTCCCGGATCAAGTGATGGTGCAATGAAGAGACAGCGAGCAGCGCAGGGATTGCAGCGTTCTCGGTATCGACACCGCGGTCCGACAAGATCAGAAGGTTATGGCCTTCCGCGATCACGCGGTCGGCCGCTTCGCATAGCGAATCCAGAGCCTGACGGAGCCCTTCAGCACCTTGCCCAGCCGGAAACAGAATCGGAAGGGTCGTCGCCTTGAATCCCGGACGGCGGATATGGCGAAGTTTGGCCAAATCCTCATTCGAGAGAATCGGAGATTCTAGCCGAATTTGACGGCAGCTCTCCGGCTCCGGCAACAGAAGATTCCGTTCCGGTCCGATCATGGTCGCCGTGGAGGTTACGAGTTCCTCACGGATCGCATCCATCGGCGGGTTCGTCACCTGGGCGAACATTTGCTTGAAGTAGTTGTAAAGCCGTTGCGGCCGGTCCGACAGTACGGCGAGCGGAGCATCGTATCCCATGGAGACGAGACCTTCCTCGCCCGTCAGTGCCATCGGCTCAAGCACTTTGCGCAAATCCTCAAAACTGTATCCGAATGCCATCTGTCGAAGCACAATATTCTCAAGCTGCTCCTCCGGAAGCTCCGGAGCTTCCGGAAGGTCTTCAAGCAAGATCCGGTGCTCTTCCAGCCACTCGCGGTACGGATTTTCCTTGGCGATCGACGCTTTAACCTCCTCGTCCGAAACGATCCGTCCTTCTTTCGTATCGACGAGGAGCATGCGTCCAGGTCGCAACCGATCCTTATACAGAACATCTTCCACAGGAATGTCCAATACGCCTACCTCGGAGGAAAGTATGATGAGATCGTCCTTAGTCACGTAATAACGGGCAGGTCTGAGTCCGTTCCGGTCAAGCATTGCTCCGATCTGAATCCCGTCGGTGAAGCCCATCGCCGCCGGCCCGTCCCATGGCTCCATCAATGAGCTATGATATTCATAGAATGCCTTTTTGTCCTCATCCATTTCGGCATGGTTGTTCCATGGCTCCGGCACCATCATCATGGCGACATGCGGGAGAGAACGGCCGCTCAGATACAGAAACTCAAACGTATTGTCGAACATGGCGGTATCGGAACCGTCCGGATTAATGACCGGCTTCACCTTTTCAAGATCGCTGCCGAAGGCTTCCGTTTCGAACAGCGCCTGCCGGGCATGCATCCAGTTCACGTTGCCGCGCAACGTATTGATTTCACCATTATGAATCATGAAGCGATACGGATGCGCCCGTTCCCAGCTCGGGAACGTATTCGTACTGAAGCGCGAGTGAACCAGGGCGATGGCTGATTCCAGACTCTCCTCTTTCAGATCGACATAGAACTGGCCGACCTGCTCCGTCGTAAGCATTCCTTTATATACGACTTTACGGCAGGACATGCTGGACACGTAAAAAGCATCCCCTCCTTCCGCACCGCCATAACGGATAGCCAGCTCCGCCCGGCGCCGGATGACGTATAGCTTCCGTTCAAAATCCAGGTCATTCACCAGATTATTGCTGCGGCTAATAAATACTTGCCTTACGAAAGGTTTGGCCTCTCTAGCCGATTTCCCTAGCATATCGTCCCGTGTCGGAACGGTCCGAAATCCGAGCACGGTCTGCCCCTCTTCTTCCACGATCCGCGTCAATTCGGCCTCTTGTTCGCTACGAAGCGCATCGTCATGCGGCATAAACAGCATCCCTACTCCGTACTGCCCGGCTTCCGGAAGAATGTACCCGAGTTTCTCTGTTTCCGCGGCCAAAAAGCGGTGCGGGATTTGCAGTAATATACCTGCGCCGTCACCGGAATTCGGTTCACTTCCCTGCCCTCCGCGATGCTCCATATTGCTCAACATCGTAAGCGCCTGGCTGACGATCTCATGCGAAGCCTTGCCTTTAATATGGGCTACAAACCCCATCCCGCAGGCGTCTTTTTCTAAGGCAGGATCGTATAGTCCCTGCTTTTGTGGTATCATTGTGTGCTTCATATTCAGCGCAACCTTTCTATAAATAAAGTGAGTCACCTTATAAACAACGGGTTTTATTTAGTATTTTTATTCTACCGGAAAACGCGTCCGCTGTTTTTGCACTATTTTCTCTTTCTTTTGCACAAATGCTTAAAAAGTTTTTACAAAGAAATAGACTTCAATAAAAAGAACCTGCAAAACCTCATTAAGAGGTCTTGCAGGTTCTTAGATTAAACTATGAATTTCTTAAGCTTAAGTTTAGGCGTTCAGACTCGCTTCCGTGCTTACATCCTCACTGTGTTTATGCGTGACAAAGTAGAGAAGCGTAATCGCCAGGAAGACGACGCCGAAGCCCGCCAGTACGCCAAGCTGCTGCCAAGCGTGACTGAAATCGCCCGTAGAAACAACCGCTTTGTAGCCGCTGACGCTGTACGTCATTGGAAGAATCGGGTTGAAGACTTTCATCCAGTTAGGGATCAATTCCAGCGGGAATGTTCCTGCACTTGTGGTCAATTGGAAGATCAGAATCAGGATCGCCAGGAAGCGGCCCGGATTCTCAAGCCATGTGACCAAAGCCTGAATGATAAACATAAAGCACAAGCTAGTAATGAAGCTGAACAGATAGAACATTGGAACGCTTTGAACTTTAAGTCCCAAGCCATACAGAGTCAGTCCCGATGCGAGCAGCGATTGCACCAAGCTCATGCCGGTAAACGCAAGGGCCCGGCTGACAAACCGGTTCCAACCGGTGGCGTCCTCTACCGAAGTTCCGCGAAGCGGAACGACCAGCGTCGAGATCAACGCTCCGACGAACAGACCGAGGGACAGGAAGTAAGGAGCGAAACCTGTACCATAGTTCGGCACTTCGTTCACTTTTTGCTCGTTTACTTCAACAGGTTGGGCATACATATTTACAAGCTTATCGGTCTTCTTAACACCGGAGGTTTGATCGGCAGCTTCATTCAGCTTGCTTGCCAGCTCTCCGGAGCCTTCAGTCAGTTTATCCATTCCGTTCTTGAGCTCGCCTGCGCCTGCATCCAATTGCTTGGAACCGTCTGCCAGAGTTTGCACTCCGCCGGACACTTGGCCCATGCCGCCTTCGATTTGCTTGGCACCCGTGCTCAGCTTGCCTGCACCGGCTGCCAGCTGTTCGCCGCCTGTTGCCGCTTCGGCCAATTTACCGCCGAATTGCTTCAGCCCGCCAGCCAATTGCTCTTGGCCTGCGGTCAACTGGGTAGCACCTTGGGCGAGTTGCTTCTGCCCTTGCGCCAACTGCTGGCTGCCTTGCAGCAATTGCTGTTGAGCGCTGTGTAAGTCCTTACTGCCTTGCAACAGCTGCTGCTGGCCTTGCTGCACTTGTTCGCTGCCTTGAGCCACAGCTTTGCTGGCTGCGAGCAGTTGCTGAACAGTCGGATTTTCCGCCAGCTCAGGGCTTGCTTTAGTAAGCTGCTCCAAGCCTTGGGCCACCCCTTTCGCTCCTTCAGCCACTTTAGTGCTGCCTTGAAGCGATGACTCGAGGCCCGTTACCAGTTTGGAGCTGCCTTCTTCAGAAGCGGTGAGACCCGCTTGAAGCTTATCGGCTCCTTGAACGGAAGCATCCAATCCATTTTTCAACTGCACGCCGCCCTCATGGGCTTTTATAGCTCCGCTTTCCAGTTGTTTTTCCGCTGCGGACAATTGATTTAGACCACTTGCCAATGTAGATGCCCCGGTCTTCAGATCCGCAGCTCCCTTACTAAGCGAGCTGGCTCCTTCTTGAAGCGGAGCGATGCCGTTACTGAGTTCGATTGTACCGGCCGCCAGCTTGGCAAGGTTCTCTTTCAATGTTTTAGCGCCTGTATCGAGTTGAACGGCTCCATCATTAATGGTGCTTGCACCGTCGCCTGCATCGTTCAAGCCGCCGGAAATTTTCTCAACCTGATCGAACAGGGTTTCCGTATAGGCTTCCGTTACTTTAGCGGAAACTTTAGCCTTGATTTCTTTTACCGCCGTACCGCCGATTTGGGCAGCCAGGAAGTTATAGCCTTCGTTTGGTTCATAAATGATTTGTGCCGGCTGAGGATTTTCATCCATCAGCGTCGTTGCCTGCGAAGAGAAGTTATCCGGAATTACAATCGTCATGTAATACTCATTGGAGTCCATCCCTTTTTCCGCTTCTTCACGGGTAACGAACCGCCACGAAAAGTCATTTCCCTTCTTCAACTCATCCACCAGTTCCTTACCGACCTGAAGCGATTTCCCTTCATATTCAGCGCCCGTGTCCTGATTAACTACCGCAACGGGAATCTCATCCATTTTGCCGTAAGGATCCCAAAACGCCGCAAGGAACATTCCGCTATACAGCACGGGAATAAACAGTACGACGATAATCGGGATAATTACTTTTGGCTTTTTGAAGGATGCAGCCAAGTCCTTGAAAAACACCGACATTGATTTCATATTCGTTTTCTCTCCTTGTATCCTCTGATGTCTAATTTCTATTTTTTTGCAGTCCAGGCTCCTTCAAGGCCCGGGTCCTATGCCAGTGAAAGACCACCCGACAAAAATCGGCGAGTAAATTCCTTGATCTGCTCTTTGCTCAAAGGATCGTGAATCTTGTTCCAATCCGACGTCAACGCGATGTAAAGCTTTAAGAGGACAAATGAGACAACCTTCGGATCAAGACCGTTAATCTCCCCTCGCCCCGCCGCGCGATCCACTTGCTTTTCCAAATAGCCCAGAATCGCATGTTCAATCTTCTCCAGCCCCTCCCGGGCCTGCGGTGTCCCAAAATCACGGACTTCCTGAAACAGTTTGATCAACAGCTCATGCTCGGCTCTGTATTCAAGCAGCGAATCCATACTTTGATACAGGTTTTCGAAAAAAGGTCTGTCTTCCCGGACTTCCCGTTCCGCAATCCGCTTCATATCCAGGATGACCGAGCGGAGAATCTCGTCAAAGAGCTCCTCCTTGTTAGTGAAAAATGTGTAGATCGTCCCCTTGGCAACATTAGCGATCTTCGCCACGTGGTCCATCGTCGTTGCCTTATATCCGAACAACGCGAAGGATTTCTCCGCTGCCTCGATGACTTGTTTGCGGCGATCTACCACAGCCATTTCGAGCACCTCCTTTTACGTCAAATGCCTTGCTCTCAAGAAAATGACTAAAATTCAATTTCGGTCATTTGGTCAATCAACACTTTATCACGTCTAATTCCACTTTGCAAGATGTTTTTTCAGGAAATTTCAAAGTGACTTACATCATACTTTGTAAGAAGGTCGCCCCGACTAAAGTCCAGCTTCAGACCAGTCCGCAGGCTCTTTTTTCCAAGCCGTAAAAAAAATAAACTGAAGTTACGAGTGAAATAATCTCTTCGCAATTTCAGATTATGAAAAGGGTGATCTTATGCCGTTCAAAAGAGTGCTGATCCTATCGGAAGGGTTTGGCAGCGGCCATACCCAGGCGGCTCATGCGCTTGCGGCCGGATTGCAGAAAGTGGATCCGCATATACAGGCCAAGGTGCTGGAGCTCGGTTCGGTGCTGAATCCTACGCTTGCCCCCTGGATTCTATCCGCTTACCGGATCACAGTAACGACTAGCCCTGCGCTTGTTGGCCTGTTTTATCGCAAAAAATACGAAAAGCCGGTCGGACGGCTTACCCGGCTGGCGCTCCATAAATTGTTTTATAATCATGCCGCCGGGGTGATCAGACAGATGGAGCCGGACTTGATTATTTGTACGCACCCGATTCCCGGCGCCATAATATCGAGGCTGAAGGCTTCAGGGCTGGATATCCCTCTGTATACGCTGATTACGGATTATGATGCCCATGGATCATGGATCAGTCCGGAAGTTGACCGCTATTTTGTCTCAACTCCCGAAGTCCGGAGCCTGCTGATCCAACGCGGTGTAAAACCGGCCGCCATTCAGGTTTCCGGCATTCCCGTTCATCCCGAATTCTGGATCCGGCAGGACAAAGCTTCCGTAAGGCGCGAGCTTGGACTCAAAAATATCCCGACCGTACTCATTATGGGCGGCGGTTGGGGCATTCTGAAAGATGAGTTAATCGAAAGATTATCTCAATGGAAAAAGAATGTCCAAATTGTCTGCTGCATGGGCAGCAACGAGAAGCTGGTAGCTAAACTGCGTAATCATCCCGGGCTTCAGCACTCCAATATCAGGGTGCTTGCCTACACCCGTGAAATCAGCAAATGGATGGACGCCTCTGATCTGCTAATTACCAAACCCGGTGGTATGACTTGTACGGAAGGGTTGGCCAAGGGTATACCTATGCTGTTCTATGAATGCATTCCCGGCCAGGAGGATAAGAACCGCGATTATTTTATAAAAATAGGTTGCGGAAATGAACTGACCTCCACAGAAATTTTGGATTTCTGGTTCGCCAAAATAAGCAGTGACCGCACAGCTTACACCGGCAGTTATACCGAGCTCCGTCGAAGTCCGGACACTTCCTTTTACCGACCTGACCTTTGCGCCAGAAATATCGCCGATCTGCTGGAAGACCCCGCGGAATCCTCGCTTGCTCTGGAACTGAGCAGACAGGCGGTAGGCCAAGCGGTAAATTATCATGACTATTTATAAAAAGTATGATTTCCGATTACTTTCGCTTTATCCTTTGTCCGGGCAATCGTGAGATCTTTAGCCAGTTTCAGCGACAAGAAATAATAGGTATCGTCCGATACCTCTCTTCGTCCGTTCAATGCTTCATTCACGGCATGAATCGTGTCCTCATTCGGGCTAACTCTCTTTAATCTTCCGTTCCGAACAGGGCTGAATTGAGATTTTTGATATATAACTTCCTTTATGGTATCGGGATAATTAGCGGACCGCAGCCGGTTTAAGACAACGTTGGCGACTGCCACCTTGCCTTCGTACGGTTCGCCCTCTGCTTCCGCCATAACGATTTTTTGGAGGAGAAGCAGTTCTTCCTCGCCCAAAGCGTAGCTCCATGTAGCGTCTTCCTTGTCTTCATGGTTTAGCAGCTTTGTGCGCGTGAAGAATAATTGGTCGGGGGGATGGTTCTTGTCCGGGGGAGCAGGCTCCGTTATTTTTGGCTCAAGCGCCTGTTTGCGCAGCCAAATCTGCTCTGCCAGCAGTTCATTATGCTCCGAGCGGCTTATGCCGAAATCAGTTTGCTGGATTTTTATTTCAAGAGTCGTTAAATTCGGGAGGATCGGCTTGCCAAGCCTCTCTCCCTGGATCGATATCGCATGATGCTGCTGCAACGGAGGTGCGGAGATGATAAGTTTTGTTTCTGGATTCACAGGCATTGCAGAAAGATTGCGGTTCCCTGTTCTCTCCTTCCCCAAGTTTTGCTGAAGCAGACAAATCGCACCAAGACTAACCAAAATGGCTCCTATTAGGAGCGCGACGTAACGGCTTTGCCGAAAAATATACATAATAGACCTCCTACCCGACATTTCTCTCTAGTAAATGGCTCTTCTTTCCGAAGAACTTTACGCATGATGATATATTCTTTCATCTATGTAACCGAAAAAAAGACGTTTGAATAACAAAAAAATGTTTTTTTCAACAAAATAAGCCTTCCGAAGGACGGAAGACTCAAGATTATTACTATGATAAAAGTGAAATTCTACCCACTTCTTCATACATAGGCGATTTATTCATCCGAGTTCGGTAAACGACGATGGCGTCTGCGGTCCAGCTTCCGAATTCGGTTGGAGATCCGGTTCCGGCTAATTGCTCCGGCGAGAGGCGGCGATCTTCAGCATATTTTCGCGCCAGAGTGATATGCGGGCTATAAGGACGGTCCTCCGGGATAAAGCCCAGTTTCCGATTGCCCTCCGCCACGGCGCTCTGCAGCGCCTTAAGATGTTCCATGTCCCCTTCCACCCCTGCCCAAAGGACTCGGGGGTTCGAAGCACGTCCAAAAAAACCTACTTCCCTGGCATTTAATTCAAATGCTTTTTGGCCCTCCGTAATGCTTTCCAGGTTTGCTTGAAGGTCATTGATCCGGGTCGGCGATATATCTCCGAGAAATTGGACGGTAATATGATAGTCCGCCGGATGAACCCATTTCGCGAAGGCCAGATCGCTTTTGCGCGTTTCGGTCCAAGCAGATAATGCCTCCTTTATGGACTTAGGAAGGGGTACAGCAATGAAAACCCTCCAGGAATCGATAATTTTTGACACAAACATCGCCTCACTTGTCACAATTTATATGAAAATTCACTATTTTGTCACACTTTGAATGATTAAGCTAATAAATTCTCAAAACATTACTACTATATAATGTGATTTAGACTTCACACCTTGTACAACAGCAACCTATTATGATTGGGGAATGAGTATGGGATTCGCTAGAAAAATAACTGCCGGCATTATCGGGGTGCTCCTGCTTGTGAGCGCACTCATCGGCTTCTTCAGCTACCAGACGGCCTACAGACAAGTGGAAGAGTCTGTCGGAATCGAAACGGTAGGCTGTGCCAACATCACGACTGGCCTTGTGGATCCTGGAATCATCGAACGACTCGCTAACGGGGATACTTCCGATCTTGGAGCCCTGGAGGAACGTTTAAACTGGACCGTAAACCACAAATCGCTCTTCAAGGAAGTGTTTATTCTTTCTTTGGACGGTAAAATCCTGGCCGCGGATCAAAATTTGAAACAGCGCGGATATAAAGCCGGAGACGATTTTTACTTCAGCGAAGATGATCGCGATATGATTATGCACAGCAAGCATTCCGTTTATACAAAAATCTACACCTATGATGGCGTTGGGCTTCTGACAGGCTACGGTCCGATTTATAAAGACCATGACCCGACCAAAGAAATCGTCGGCCTGATGGCGATTAACTTCGATGCCTCCATCATTCATGAGCGGGTTTGGGATATCATTGCCCTACCTTTTATTATTGGAGGAGCAGTGTTCCTGCTGGCTATCGTTGCCGTCTATCTCTTTATTCACCGGATGATACGTCCGATCGAGCAATTATCGAAACAGGTCAACCTGGTCGCCCAAGGCAACTTGACCGTAGAGCCACTATCTATCTCCAGCAAAGATGAAGTGGGAACCTTATCTCGGGATTTTGGCAACATGACGGTACAATTACGCCAGTTGATTACCGAGGTAAATGAAACATCCATGCAGGTCGCCTCCTCTTCCCAGGAACTGTCTGCCAGTGCCGAGGAAACCGGAAAGGCCAGCGAGCAAACGGTATACATAATTCAAGAGCTGGCTGAAGGCGCGGAGAAACAGCTGCAAAATCTGGAGCAAAGCTCGGCAGCCCTTCAGGAAATGTCCGCTTTTATCAGCCAGATCGTAAATACGGCCGACCATGTATCGGAGGAAGCCCGAATTTCCGCTGAAGCCGCCAAGGATGGTGGAACCTCCATCCAGCTTGGCGTTAAGCAAATGAATACAATTGAAGACAAGATCGTAAGCCTCTCCTCCAACATAGGACAGCTAAGCAGTCATTCGAGGGAAATTCAGAATATTCTCGACATCATAACAGAGATTGCAGCAGAAACAAACCTGCTTGCGATCAATGCCGCCATCGAGGCCGCCCGGGCCGGCGAGCATGGCAGCGGCTTTGCGGTCGTCGCTTCCTCCGTCCGGAAGCTCGCCGAGCGGTCCGCGGACTCGGCCAAACAGATCGCCTCACTCATTAACTTTATTATTAAACAAATGGAAGCGACCGCGGATACCATGGAAGAGGCAACTCTTGAAGTGAAGCTTGGGACCGAGCTTGTTGTAAACGCAGGGAACTCCTTCCTTGAAATTCAACAATCGACCAAGAATTCCGCCGAAGCCGTTGAAAATGTCAGCGAAACGGTTCGTCAATTGTCCGTGAACTCCAAAGTGCTGGTGGAAGCAATGGAGCAGCTTGTAAACGTGGCTAACGGAACTGTCGACGGAACCCAGACCATGTCCGCGGCTTCCGAGGAACAACTTGCCGCCATGCAGGAAGTCGATGCTTCCGCTACCTTCCTCTCCGATCTATCGGAAAGGCTGCACACTTTGATCGACCGCTTTAAAGTCTAATACGCGGCACTGATCGCAATACGCCCCTCATCCTAAGGATGAGGGGCGTTTCAATTATAATTTAACGCTGCAGCCTCAGCGCCGCATTCTCTACCGAACGCTTTTCCGCTAGATTATTTCCGCTGACGTGCTCTTGCTTCGCCGCCCTTGCGACCAGCCTCTTCACGGCTCATCTTGCCGTTATTGCCATCTGAATCGCTGCGTGCTTCGCCGCCTTTTTGTCCGATCTCCTGATAAAAATCCTTATCGTGCGAGCGTGAAGTAGCCTCCCCGCCCTTTTGGCCAATTTCTTGATAGAAGTCTTTATCATGATTGCGGGAAGTGGCTTCCCCACCCTTTTTACCGATCTCCTGATAAAAATCCTTATCGTGGTTTTTGGCCGTTGCCTCTCCGCCCATACGACCAGCTTCCTCACGGCTCATTTTCCCATCTCGGTTGTTGTTTGCCATTTGAAATCTCTCCTTATCGTTTGTTTGGATGGTACCGTTCATCGGTACGCTATTGTATTACCCCCCCTTCAGAAAACAAAACAACTATTCCTATCGACATACCAGGCAAGCAAGCACATTTCTTACCAAACGTATCCAACCAATTGAGAGCTTCAATTTGCGTAAACTTTTTCCGGCATTTTACTAATGATGCAATTAACCAACCGTAGTATGTTTCTCGCTCGTCGTATAGCTGTGAGTGAAGTAGTCTGGCCAATGCGTCTCGTAAAACAAGTAAATTAGAAATTTGCGGCATATAGGGACAATAGTATGATTCCGTGCAATGTGAAGTCGGATCCATCACCAGTGTTGTTACTCTAACGGACAGCAGGGACGCTATTCTCTCAAATTTGGCTCCTTTCTAAATCTAACGGACACCAGGGACGTTAAATGGGGCTTCGCCATCAGATTTTGGGCGATTTTCGTGAGTTAGCGTCTTCTGTGTCCGTTAGAATTTCAAACTTACCTTTTTGCACGGTTTAACGGCTCCTATGTCCGTTAAAAGTCGGCTCAACACTAGTAGGTTCTCTAACGGACACCAGGGACGTTATTCCCTCAAATTTGGCTCCTTTCTAAATCTAACGGACACCAGAGCCCTTATATGGGGCTTCGCCATCAGATTTTGGGCGATTTTCGTGAGTTAGCGTCTTCTGTGTCCGTTAGATTTTCAAACTTACCTTTTTGCACGGTTTAACGGCTCCTATGTCCGTTAAAAGTCGGCTCAACACTAGTAGGTTCTCTAACGGACACCAGAGCCCTTATATGGGGCTTCGCCATCAGATTTTGGGCGATTTTCGTGAGTTAGCGTCTTCTGTGTCCGTTAGATTTTCAAACTTACCTTTTTGCACGGTTTAACGGCTCCTATGTCCGTTAAAAGTCGGCTCAACACTAGTAGGGTTCTCTAACGGACACCAGGGACGTTATTCCCTCAAATTTGGCTCCTTTCTAAATCTAACGGACACCAGAGCCCTTAAATGGGGCTTCGCCATCAGATTTTGAGCGATTTTCGTGAGTTAGCGTCTTCTGTGTCCGTTAGATTTTCAAACTTACCTTTTTGCACGGTTTAACGGCTCCTATGTCCGTTAGACGTTGGACGAGCTACTTTGCGAGTTCTTTGCGAGCACTTTGCAAGTTACTTCGAGTTCTTTGCAAGTCCTTTTAGGGTAGTTCTGGTGAGTTCACAACGAGTACATTTCACGTCAAACTGTAGTCCGCGACGCCTTTACGCCCACCTTGGTTTCCGCCTCTTGCCCATCTGCTATCGCAGTTGATATTTGCGATAGCGCTGGCTGCCCTCTCCTGCGACGCGCAAAATTTGCAACTCAACCATACGGTGCAAAATGCGGCGAGTGTGGCGATCCGACAGTCGAAGGTGGAGTGCGAGTTCGGATGGGGAAAAAGGACGCAGCAACCGGCGCGCAAAACGCATCGTTTCCGCTTCCGCCCACCCCATCTCGGCCGATACCGACACATCGGTCGAAAGAAATTTACCGACGAAGGAGAGGATGAGCTGCTGGCATTGTTTCGGTTCCTCTTTGATGGATAGGTAGGCGATAGGCAGAAACACCCATCCATCGAGGGCCAGCATGCTGTGTCGCATGCATAGATCCTTAAACCGTCTGACATCAAGGTCTCTCGCGTGGGGTCCGTACCCTTGGATTTCAATCCCGCCTTTTGCACCGCCCGGCATATAAGCAAGGTCCAGATACCGGTAACCATTGTTGAAATCGCGTACTTCCCATTCAGGATACAAGTAATTAAAATTACCCACCGCAGGATACCAAACTGAGCGTAAAAACTCGACCGTCCCATGCCCCAATCCTTTCTCAAGCAGTTCGCGTCGCCTAGGATTCTCCTCCTCCTTCAGATTCAAAGAGATCCATTCTTCATACTTTTGATCGAACATGATTCCACCGCCTCTCGAAAAATAAAAAAAAGCCGTTCCATGACATCGCCCGCAATAGGCAAATGCAATGAAACGGCGTGTTCTTCACTCCGTCAATTCCTAACCATAGTGTACACGGATGCAAATGCGACTGGCAAGGAGGTTTTTGCGCAAATGATCACTGGAATCACATTTCCATTTAACTCAAATCTCCTATAAATAATCTAAAACACAAAAAAAACAAGCCCCGCCGATGGTAAACTGGTACCCTTGTCAAGGACACTTAAAAAAGAGAAGGCTTAGGCAACAGACAATAGATGATTCCTGTACTGAACAGGGGTCATCTTTTTTAATCCCCATTGATACCTGTGATGGTTGTAATATTGAATATAGCGGTCAATTTCGTCTTGCAACTCTTCAAAAGTGATGCAACCTCGACTATCTACATGGTCTTTCATGTGGCCAAAAAATGACTCCTGCGGGGCGTTGTCCCAACAGTTTCCTCGTCTGGACATGGACTGACCTAAACCTTTCTGCTTCAATAGCTTTTGGTACGTGGGGCTTGTATAATGGCTTCCCTGATCTGAGTGGATGAAAGCCTCTTTATGTAATTTAACACGTCTTTGTTTCATGAGTTTATCTATAGTTTGAGTGGCAATGGATAAATCAATTCGCTTTGATAGATGATGTGCCAGTAGTTCCCCCGTAGAAGCATCCAATATAGTCGACAAATAGCCTACCTCCGTACGGTTGTAGGGAAGATACGTAATGTCGGTAAGCAAGACGAACCCCGGAATACCCTTCTTGAAATTCCTCTGTAACTGGTTAGGAAGAGTTCGATGCTCCAGGGTAGCTTTGGCCATACGTTTGTAGGGGTTCGGCTTTCTATGCGGACACACCAGGTTTAGTTTTTTCATTAACCGGCGGATTCTCTTTAGGTTGTAGGTGATACCAAATTCATTCTGAAGAACCATCTTTATGGAGCGAGACCCCTTTTTGAACCCTCTCCAATAGAATGCTTTCTTAATCCAGCCACCTGCCACGACGTCGAGTCTTGCACGTTCTAAGCGGGCGTCTGCAGCCTTTACATAGCTGTAATACCCCGAACGAGATACGTTAAGGAGTTTACAAAGATAGCGAGTCATACGCCCAAGGCCTTGGTCTACGGCCTCTGCAATTAACTCAAATAATTTAGTTTTGCTCAGATTCATTCCTTTTGCTACCAACAACCTTTCGTTCGAGTCTAGCTTTTTTAGTAGTTCAAGTTGGGACTCCAGGAGTTTGATCCGAGCATCTTGCTTGGCAATGACCTCCTCTTGCGTCAGTTCTCGCTGCAAGGGACGCCCCGAGCTGCCTTTACGAGAATCCGTTAAGCCAACGATTCCATCGCGTTTATACGCTCTCCGCCAACGATCAGCACACTGTTTTATACGACTCATCCCTATGACATTTACATCAAATCCATTGGCCTCAAAAATCTCCCTAGGCGTTTTTTGTAACATATTTTGATCGATGAAAAGCTGCTTAAATTCATCTGAATAAGTTATGGCCTTCGCACTTACATTCACCACGTACTTGTTTTGTGATAGGACCTCACGGTCCTCTTCGGTAAATCTCTTCTTGCTCATGCAATCCCCCCCCGATGCTTATTCCAGTATACAAAAAGGTACCCACAGCCTGAACACCTTTTTTCAAAGTGTCCAAACTATGGGTACCAGTTTATGGCGAGGCCTGCTCCTTTTATAGTTAAACCAACAGTGGATAATTATTTGCCCAAATAGGCGTTCAACATCCAGTTATGCTTCTCAAGCGAAGACAAGATCCCCAACAAGAGGTCGCCAGTAGCTTCGTCTTGCGCTTCTTCGGCAGCTTCCATGCCTTGCTTCAATTCGCCTTGCAGCGTCGTAAAGTCCGCAACGATCGCAGCGACCATAGCCTCAGGAGCTTCACCGCCGGCAGCTTCGGATAAGGAAGCGACGGACAGGGAATCGCGAAGGGTTGCTACCGGTTTTCCGCCGATGGCCAGCAAACGTTCCGCCAGCTCGTCAATATTTGCGGCAGCTTCATTGTACAGCTCTTCAAATTTTTCATGCAGAGTAAAGAAGTTTGGACCTTTCACAAACCAGTGGAAATTGTGCAGCTTCGTATACAGGACAGTCCAGTTCGCAATTTGCAGGTTCAGTTGCTTTTCCAGAGCCAGTTCGTTTTGGGTCAAGTTTTGATTTGTCATTTCAATTCCCTCCAATTAAAATATAATGTTAAAGTAGAGATAGCAGCGCTAAAAAGATGCTTTAAATTTAGACTAATTCTAAATCCTGTTATAATCATACCACCATACCGTACATAGTGCAACGTTTAAAACATGAACATCCCGTGAAGATCGCCTTCCGGTCTTTTCGTTCCGATTTCTTTTTAGAAGTTTGCGTAAAAAGATAGCTGTTTATTCGCCTGCACTTACCTGCGCAAGGAATTACATCCTCAAATTCATTAAGAAACATAAGAAAAACGTCTATCGACGCACTTTCATGGAAGCCAGACCGCGTTTGGCGGAAGTTTTTCTTGCGATATCAGGCAGCAAATGCTCCGAAGTTTATACTTTCTGATATCTAAAAAATAAGGAACCTGGCAAAAATCGCCGGTTCCTTATTATGATTTTATCCACGAATATGCAATTTCAACTGTTCCAGATTGCGTTCCAGTTGGCGGATGCCATCCTCCACAATCCGGCGGTCGACCGAGTTTTCCGTATCGATCTGCGGCTTGCGGGCGGCCAGAGACTTTTTCTCTTCCTCCCAGTAAGCCTGGCGGCGCTGGATTTCTTTATATTTGTCCAGCAGGTCCGTAATAATATCGTAAAAACGTTCGTAATCCATAATCACGTCATCAAGGAAACGGTCGACTTCTTCTTTTTCGTAGCCCCGCATCTTAACGTCGAAATCCTTTTCGTGAATAGCGAGCGCATCCAGCTTGATGCCCAGTTGCCGGAACAGTCCTTTCTGGTCCTCCAGCTTGCGCGAGTATTCATCTTGCATGAGTATCCCTCCATACCCTAAAGCTTACATTTTTTCATTATTAATACCCTATATAATGTATCATAATTAAATCGGATTTTCGACGCAATGACTGTGCAGAGTAAACCTACACTCCCCATGATATAATACAAAAAGCGAAATTATACCAAAGCGGCAGTTGAAAAGAGGTTATCATCTTGGCACAAGAACATAACAGACCTGCAAAATCCACCTGGCTAACCAACCCGTGGGTGATACTCGCCAATGTTTCTCTCGGCACCTTTATGTCGACCTTGGACGGAAGCATCGCCAATGTGGCGTTGCCCACGATCGCCGGGGAACTCAGCGCTCCCATTCATGTCGTCCAGTGGGTACTTACCGCGTATTTGCTAACGATATGCGCAACTTTACCGATCATGGGCAAAATTTCGGATATGTTTGGCCGCAGCAGAATTTACAATTATGGCTTTCTGATCTTCGCCATCGGTTCGGCCCTTTGCGGAATATCCGGCTCCCTCGGCCTTTTGATCGGCTCCCGGATTCTCCAAGCGCTGGGAGCCGCGTGCCTCATGTCCAACAGCCAGGCGATTATCGCCGAGGTGTTCTCTAGCAAAGGACGCGGGCGAGCTATGGGGATCACCGGAACCATGGTATCGCTTGGCTCGTTGACCGGACCGGGGATCGGCGGCATTCTGGTCGAGCATCTGGGCTGGACGTCGATTTTCTGGATTAACGTCCCTATCGGGATCTTCGGATTTATCGCGGGCTGGTTTATTCTGCCCAAGGACCGCAACCGCAAGGAACAGCAGCCGTTCGATTACACGGGCTCCACGCTCTTCATGGTCGGCATGGTGGCGTTTCTTTACGTCATTTCGGGCGGACAAGACTGGGGCTGGCTCTCCCCTACCGTTTGGATTGGCGGAGGGTTATCCCTTGTGGTGCTGATCTTGTTCTACTTATGGGAAAAAAGAACCCGCTACCCGATGCTCGATTTCACGCTTTACCGGATTCCGGCCTTTGCGATCGGGAATATTACGGCGCTCCTTTCCTTCGTCGCCCTGTTCTTTACCAATGTGTTGATGCCGTTCTATATGCATGACGTTCTCGGGTTCTCTCCGGCCAAAACCGGATACACGATGATGGTCTACCCGCTAGTCATGGCCGTTGTCGCTCCCATCTCCGGTTGGCTGTCCGACAAGATCGGCTCGTACTCCCTGACTACCGCCGGGCTCCTTGTCAACGCGCTCGCCTTCGGACTACTGAACACGCTGTCGACGAATGAGAGCGCTTGGATGGTTGGGCTGCATCTTGGTCTGTTCGGACTGGGCGGCGGCTTGTTCCAATCCCCGAACAACTCCAGCATTATGGGTTCGGTGTCCCGGGACAAGCTGGGAACCGCCGGAGGATTGAATGCGTTGGTGAGAAATATTGGCATGGTGCTCGGTACTTCCCTGTCCATATCGATTTACTCTTCACGTCTCAGCTATTTGAGACCTTTGTCATCAGGAGAGCCCGAAGCCGCGCTGCATGCGCTGCATACGGTTTTTTGGACGGCGATGGGCATTTGTCTGCTGGCCCTGCTCGTCTCCGTTCAACGGATGCGGGTTAAGCCCCGGCAAGCGAAACCGGGCCATTCGTGATTTAATTGTTCGACAGAATTCATGTTTCTTTTTATAATAAGACTTAGCAAGTAAAGTAAAAATGGCCTTGGTGGTGACTACAATCTTATATATCTATTCTTTTTTGCTCTCGTTTCTCATTGTCTATTTTCTGATTCCCCCGTTGGGGAGACTGGCGTTCCGGCTTGATTTCGTGGATAAGCCCAGAGAGGATGTCGAACGAAAAATCCATCGCAATCCGATCCCGCTGACAGCCAGCTATGCGATCTTTGCAGGATTTTTTATCTCGTACCTCCTGTTTACACGGGATTTCTCGATGCAGACAGGCGCTCTGTTCCTGGGCGGTATTCTGCTGCTTGTGATCGGAACCGTCGATGACTGGTTCAAAACCAAAGGCAAAGACTTCCCTGCCCTACCGAAGCTGATCGTACAAGTATCAGCTGCCGTGCTGGTGTTCGCCTCTGGAATTTCTTTCAGCGGCTTCGTCAATCCGTTCAGCGGGGACTATGTACTTTTGCCGGTATGGCTGCAGTTTATATTGACGATTCTCTGGATTTTCGGCGTAACGACCGTTATTAATTTTTCGGACGGACTGGATGGATTGGCTGGCGGCTTGTCCGCGATTTCGGCCGTAACCTTGTTTGTGGTCGCTTTGACTAAAGGTCAGACCACATCTGCGATGCTATCCATCACGCTTATCGGTGTGACGCTTGCCTATCTCAGGTATAATAAACCGCCGGCAAAAGTATTTATGGGCGATGCAGGAGCGACTTTCCTCGGATTCATGCTTGCCGTGATCGCACTGGACGGAGCTTTCAAACAGGCGACCGTACTCTCCCTGTTTATTCCCGTACTGGCGCTGGGGGTCCCGATTTTTGACAACCTGTTCGTTGTCATCAAACGTTTCCTGCAGGGCAAAGCCATTTATCAGGCCGATGCCAGCCAGGTTCACTACCGGCTGCTGCGCGCCGGCTTAAACCATAAGCAGGCCGTAATGTTCCTGTACCTGATCAGCACTTGTCTCGGACTATCCTCAATCATTCTGCTGCTTTTGCAAGGATGATCTCTGGATCTCTCATAGTAAACGTTCAAAGTCTATACTAAAGTTACATTAAACACAAAAAGGGCGCCCACCGGGCGCCCTTCATTTTTGTGCAAACAGGTTCTCCCCGCAATAACAGGGATTATTTATGTTAGGATTTATTGGTCTCTTGTACGGCGGTTTGGATCTCCTTCGGTTTCTCATCGTCAAAGTCCCCGCGAGCGCCTTTCTTAAACTCCTTCAGCATCGTCCCGAAGCTGCGTCCCAATTCAGGCAGTTTGCTCGGACCGAACAATAACAGTGCGGCGATAACCAATAACAGCAGATGTGTGGGCCGCAACAAATTTTCAAGCACTTATATCACCTCTTTAGGCTATCTTTTTTTAAAATTATACTACTTTATTCGGAAGAAAGGAAAACTATTTATAAGGATTCGCTAAATTTCTCCACATTCCTGAATTGTCTTCGGACTGGAAGAAACCAAAACCGGCTTCTGGGCATATGCTGTGGCATCAATGTTGCAAAGGAGCGAGCATCATGAACATGATCAGCCTTTGGGCTGTCGTCGCCATCGGTTTGGCCTCCAACCTGGATAATGCAGGGGTCGGCATCGCCTACGGTGTCCGAAAAATCCATATTCCGTGGTATTCCAACCTTGCGATCGCGCTCATTTCATTTATCGCTACGCTATTGTCGGGATTGTTCGGTAACATGATCGCCTTGTGGGTTCATCCTTGGGTCGGTCAATGGATCGGTACGATTGTGATTGTGGCTGTCGGAGTGTGGGTGCTTCTTCAACCCTTTGTGGAAAAGAAACCGGTCGTTGCTACGGAGGACGATCCTCCGATTCTGACCCGTCTGCTCCGCAATCCGGAGGAAGCGGACAAAGACAGCTCCAAGAGTCTCAGCCTCGGAGAATCACTGCTGCTCGGCATCGCACTTGCGATGAACGCGCTGGCGGGCGGATTTAATGCGGGCATTACCCATTTAAATGTATTTTACACCTCTCTGTCGGTCGGTGTGTTCAGCTTTCTGCTTCTGGCCCTGTGCGCAGGTTTCGGTGAAAAATACGCCGCCGAAAAGCTAGGCAACCGGGCTACCGTCATTTCCGGCCTGCTGCTTATCATCATCGGTCTGCATCAAATTTTATAAACATCAACCGTCTTCCTTAATGCCCCTTCCATTTGTGAAAGGGGCTATGGTGGGTTTATCGAAGAAAATTATTCTAAAAAAATCTTCAACGACCAATTGACAAAATTAAAACTAATTAATACTATTAGACTTATCGGAATTAACTGACTGACGAGTCAATTAGGAAAGTAGGTGCCATGGTTGAAATCAGCGAACACCCCTGATCCGGAGCGAAAGCAACAATTGAAAGACATCGCGCTGGAATGGTTTGCCCGCAAAGGTTACCACAACACCAAAATTTCGGATATCGTAAAAACTGCCGGCGTCTCGCAGGGAACTTTCTACTGGTATTTTGAGAGTAAGGAAAAGATGACGCTTGAATTGATCCGCAGCGGTAAGGACAAATTAGTCGAAACGATTGCGACGGGTTACCGCAAAGAGCCTGGCACGGTCGAAGACATGGAAGTGTCCACGCGCAAGCTGCTGACGGAGCTGTTCAGGTTCGCGGAGAGCGAACGGCATTTGATGGTACTTCTGCTCATTAAGGGCCAAGGCGCCGATCCTGCCGTCCAGGAAGCTGTCTCGCAAACCTGGCAGGCTTTTGGACAAGCCTTTCGAACCAATATCGAAAGAGCGTCCGAGCTTGGAATGCTTCCCGATTCTCCGGGAGTGGAGCTTCGAACCCTGCTTCTCTCTTCCCTGATTGAAGGTACGATCTCCAAATGGTTGTTCGGGCCGGAGCATGACGTCGATTACGTCCCGGTCTATACGGCGGAGCAAATGGCCCATGCGGCCGCACGTTTTGAATTTTACGGTTTGATCGGCGAACCTGGCTGATAAGAAACTTCACTCACAAACAACATTTTATAAATAAGGAGAGAACCACACTATGAAATCCAGAAAGAGAAAATCCCTATTTTTCATGACTCTGATTGCAGCGCTAACCCTTGTTTTGTCCGCTTGCGGCAACAACGCCGGGAATAACGCCTCCCAAACACCTCCGGCCGGCAACGATCAAGCGCAAAACGAAAGCAACGCTTCCGGCGGCAAACTGCTGGAGCAAATTAAAAGCAAAGGCAAAATTACCATCGGTTTGATGGGCACGTACGCACCATATAATTTCGTCAATGAAAACAATGAGGTCGACGGATACGATGCCGACTTGTCCAAGGAAATTGCCAAGCGGATCGGTGTCGAGGCGAACTTTGTGACAGGTGAATTTTCCGGATTGATCGAAGGTCTGCAAAAAGGAAAATACGACGCTCTCGTCAGCCAAGTCACAATCACCGAGGATCGTAAGAAATCGATTGATTTCTCAGAGCCTTATGTAAAAAATGATGTAAGCATCATCGTAAAAGATAATAACGACAGCATTCAATCGGTTGAAGATTTTAAAGGGAAAAAGGTCGGTGTGGCGCTCGGAACGAATGACGAAGCTTACCTGCGCGACGAAGTCCTTCCGAAAGTCGGCGATTTTGAAATCGTGACTTACAACGACAATTTGAACGCACTGATGGATCTCAACAACGGCCGGATTGACGCAACGATCAATAACGTGTTCGCACTGAAGCCGCTCATCGAGAGCAATAACCTGAAATTGAAAACCGTGGGCGAGCCTTTGAAATCCGATTTTGCCGGCGTTGCTATGCCGAAGAATAACCCTGATCTGCAAGAAGCCGTCAACAAGGCGCTTCAAGAAATTAAAGATGACGGTACGCTTAAAACGTTGTACAACAAATGGTTTGACGTAGATCCTAACTTTTAAACGATATAAATAGTTCATCCTGCTCTGGGGAGGTAACCCGATGAAACTCGTGCTCGATAATCTTGAATATTTGCTGACCGGCGCTTATTACACGCTGCAAATCACCTTGGTGTCCATGTTCTTCGGACTGATCATAGGACTCGTGGTAGCCGTCGCCCGGTTAAAAGGGAATGCCGTGATCCGGAATATCGCCCGGGTGTACGTGTCGATTATCCGGGGCACGCCGTTAATGGTGCAAATTTTCATTGTCTATTTCGGTCTCCCCGACTGGGGCATACATCTTAGTCCTATGATGTCGGCTTACCTTTCGATGAGCATCAATATCGGCGCCTACCTCTCCGAGACGTTTAGAGCCACTATTATGTCCGTCGATCACGGACAGACTGAAGCGGCTCAATCTCTAGGAATGACCCCTTGGCAGACGATGCGTTTTGTAGTGTTGCCTCAAGCGGCCCGGATCGCGATTCCTCCGCTTGGGAACTCTTTTATCGGGATGCTCAAGGAAACTTCCCTGGTATCTGTCGTTACTGTCGTTGAGTTGTTCCGCGCGGCCCAAATCCTGGTGTCCAGATATTACGTGGCGATGCCTTTCTTTCTAGCCATCGGCTTGATGTACTGGATTATGAGCACGGGCCTGTCGATCATCTTGAACCGGATCGAAAAACGATTGTCCAAAGCCTACGAGATTTAATGAATGAATGTATTGGCGACCCTACCAAGGAGCTGAAACCGTATGAACCTTAAAGAAGAACATTTGCTGGACGTGGCCTCAAGAGCCAAGGAAATGCTGGAACGGGAAGGATTGGACGCTCTCGTCGCCTCCAGCGCCGAAAATGTCTACTATCTGTCCGGCCAGCCCAGCATGTTTATGTATACATTCCGGATGACCGAGGCGGCTTTTGCCATCGTGTTCCGTGATCCGGGCCGAAAATCCATATTGCTCATGAGCGAATTCGAAGCCTCGGGACTGCCGGACCGCATCCCGGGCTTTGACATTCTTACCTACCCGCAATGGATTGACCTGGATGATCCCTTCGGCATGAGAAGGGATCTGTTCCGCGGCGAGCGTCCGGCTGCGCCTGGGCCGGACGCCGCGCTTTCGGCGCTGGCCGAGGCACTCGGCGCCAGCGGCCTTGCGGCCGGCGCAGCCGTCGCCGCCGAGCTGGGCGGCATGCGCGGCGGGACGCGCGCGCTGCTCGCCGATCGGCTTCCGCAGCTGCGCTGGGCGGAAGCCGCCCCGCTGTTTACGCGGCTTCGCGCGCGTAAAACCGGCTTCGAAATCGCGCAGCTGCGGGAAAGCTGCGCGATTTCGGAAGAAGCGATCGGCGCTGCCTTGCAGGCCGTCGCAGCAGGCGTTACCGCGGCCGAGCTCGCGGCCGCGTTCCGGATCGCGGTGACGCGCCGCCGCTTCGGCTTCAGCGAGCGCTTCACCACGATCTCCGTCGGCCCGCAATTCGCGCCGGCGTCGGTCTACGCGCCGCACCGTGCGGCTCCCGGCGACATCATCAAGTTTGATGTCGGCGCCGACGTGCAAGGCTACGGCGCGGACATCGCCCGCACGTTCTCGCTAGGCGAGCCGGGCGATGCCGCGAAGCGCGCCTATGCGGCGCTGCGGCCGGGCCACGACCGCATGCTGGAGCTCGCCGGCCCCGGAGTGCCGATGGCCGCGGTGTTCGCCGAGGGCATGGAGGTCATCCGGCGCTCCGGCTTGCCGGACTACAACCGGGGCCACCTCGGCCATAGCATCGGCCTGGCTCTCGCCACCGAGGAGGCGCCGTTCTTCAGCGCCGCCGATACCACCGTGCTCGAGCCAGGCATGGTTGTCTGCATCGAAACGCCTTATTATGGCTACGGCGTCGGTGCAGTCATGATCGAGGACATGCTGCTGATCACCGAGAACGGGAACGAACGGCTGAACAAACTGACCCGGGATCTGGTTGTTTTATAGCCGGGATCCCTAGTCATCTCTCGTATAAGAAATTAGAAAATGACGGTAACTGGAAATGATCAATCTCCCGGTCGCCGTCATTTTCATTTCAATCTATTACTGAATCTCCCTAAGGACTTCATATCTACAAATGCGGATGATCATCGTTTCAATCCGACTTGTTCCTCGCTCCATTCCCACAGCCTGCGGGCGGAATCCGGGTTCTCACCCCTTGCGGTAAGCGGCCTGGCTTGCTTCTTATAGAAATATTGTCCCGTGACTCCCTTTACTTCAGGAGAACTCGCCAGATATATCGCCGTTTCCGCCCCCTGCTCCGCCGTCAGGAAAAACGGGCGCAATAAGCCGACCAGCGATTTGCCGAACCCGGTATTCCGGTCAACTCCGATATTGGTAGCGACCGCTCCGGGATGCAGACAATTCGCCGTTACACGAGTTCCTTCCAGTCTTCGCGCCAACTCCTTCGTAAACAGAATATTGGCCAGCTTCGATTGCGCATAGCCCTTCGCGACATTAAAGCCGCGAGCCAGCGACGGATCCTCATGAATTTTGCCGATTTTGTAAGCACCTGAAGACACATTGACGATTCGTCCTTCTTCGGCGCGCTTTAGCGAATCCAGCAGCAGATTGGTGAGAAGAAAATGACCCAGATGATTGACTCCCAACATGGACTCGAAACCGTCCTTCGTCAATTCCCG
Source organism: Paenibacillus sp. FSL R5-0407 (assembly GCF_038009185.1). Lineage (NCBI taxonomy): Bacteria > Bacillati > Bacillota > Bacilli > Caryophanales > Paenibacillaceae > Paenibacillus > Paenibacillus sp. FSL R5-0407. Next base: position 327,196 of record NZ_JBBPAX010000002.1, read on the forward strand.
TTTCAAGGATACTACACCCGCATTATTCAACAGCACATCAATCGCGCCGTATCGTTCCGTCACTTCCCCGGCAAACTTCGCTATGCTATCCAGGGAGCCCAAATCGCACAGCATCAACTCCAGCCGGTCTGATCCGCTTTCCCGGACGGCTGCTTCCCACGCCTTTCGGCCCCGCTCCGGACTTCTGCAAGCCATCACAACATGCGCACCTCGCCGTGCCAATTCTATGGTGGAGGCCAGTCCCATCCCCGAATTTGCCCCTGTGATGATTACCGTCTTTCCTTGCATCCCGTTCCCTCCCTTGTACAATTATCTGCCGGTCAGTCGGCTATACTATACATTTCTATGAATTCAGTGTAATCCCTCTTGAGACCCGGGCTTTAGGTTTTATCGGGTTCCATGTTATTCTATAATGGAATCTATATAATCATGACGTAGTTCAAAGATAGTATGAAAGGAGGCATGTCTTTGAAGTGGCTGACACCCTACGAACAGGAACTTAGTCTCGCTTTTGCCGAAGCGGAATCCATTCTGAGAGATCTTCCCGAACCGTTCCGGAAACCGGCACTGGATTATCTCGATAAATTCCATGCCCTGAAGGACAACCGTTCCAAAAACTACATATGTTATCTGCTGCCCTTTTGGCTCCAGCCGCTGGCCGGCATAGAAACGGAAATCACCCGCCGCTTTGCGGTCGCCAACATTTTCGGAATGATGTACTACCATCTGATCGATGCCTGCATGGATGAACCGGACAAGCTTATGCCCGGTCAACTCCCGCTGGCCGAATTGATTCATCTGGAATTCGTAAAACTGTACAGCAGCTGTTTTTCGGAAAATCCTCTCTTTTGGTCCTATTATAAAAAGTACGTAAACCAATGGGCCGAGGCCGTATCCAGTGAGACGGGTTCGGATTTCTATCATGAGAATCCCGTTAGAATGGGCCATAAGGCAGCCCAGGTAAAGCTGTCGATTGCCGGAATCATGTCTATTGCGGGCCGGGAAGCAGAGATTCCCCGCTTGGAGCAGGCTGTAGATACCGTTCTGGTGACGCTGCAACTGTTGGACGATTGGCAGGACTGGGAGAAGGACCTCGCCGAGGGAAGCTACAACTCTCTGGTTTCGATCGTCCAGACTGACTTGCAGATCCCGGGGGAGCGCAGGCCCGAACCGGAGGAAATCAGGCAGGCCATTACGATTCATGGCACGCTTAATCAACTGTCGGAACATGCCCGGCGCAATCACGAGGAGTTGGCCGCTATTCGGGACCTTGCACCCGATCTTTATGATTTTCATGATTTTCTGCGGAATAACCTTGAAGAAGGAGCCCGGGAGATCGAAGCGAAAGTAATTTTATTGCAAGGTGGCGGTCTTGGGTACTGGCTATCCAAGAATATCTAGTATTCCTAGATTTCCTACAAGATTCATGGTATACTAGAAAGGAAAATATAACCATTTTATTGAGAAAGGGTGATTTTATGACATCAGGGGCTCTCCTTCAAACACAAGTTATTGAAAAAGCATGGCAAGATCCAAGTTTTAAGGCTAAATTACTCGCCGATCCAAAAGCAGCAATCCAGGAGGCACTAGGTGTAATTCTCCCGGATCACATTAAAGTAAAGACAGTAGAAGAGAATTCCGATGAATTCTACCTCGTACTGCCTCCTAGTCCAGCTAATGTAATTAAGTCCGAAGTTAAACCAAACGCAGTTTGGGGATCTTAAACTACCCTAGTTAATTCATAACCAGGAGTAGCGGCGAAGGGCAAGGCTCCGGTTTCTTACGCATTTTTCACTGCGGGAAACCGGACCACAACCTCCGTCCCTACTCCTTTTTCACTTTTAAAATGAATTTTTCCGTTCATGACTTCGATAATCCGGAACGTCACCATGAGCCCCAATCCGGTCCCCTTGGTCTTATTCGAGAAGTAAGGCTCTCCCAGCCGGGCCAGCACCTCTTCATCCATCCCTTCGCCGGTATCCTTAATATGAATGCATACTTCCCCGTTCTCTTCATACGCCCACACATGAATCTCCCCTTCGCCGTGCAGGGATTCGATGCTGTTTTTAATGATATTGATAAAAGCCTGCTTGAACTTCGAGGAATTCCCTTTAATATGCAGATCCTGAGGGATGTGCACAGAAATTTTGCCGCCCTGAAGATTGGCCATTGGAATCAGAATGCCTTCGATATGAATGAACTCGTTCAGTACGTTCAGCGTGGTCACTTTACCGACTTCCGGCTTGGCAAACGTGAGGAAATCCGTAATAATCGCAGACGCCCGATCCAGCTCTTCCAGCGCCATGCTGAGATAAACCTTGTCCGTGGAATTTTGCTTGGCCACAAGCAATTGCAGGAAGCCCCGGGTTACTTGAAGCGGATTGCGCACTTCATGCGCTACGGATGCCGCCAGTTCGCTGATGATCTCCATTTTCTCGGAACGCTGGAGCTCATTGTTAAACAACTCCAATTGCTTGGAGTACTCCACTACCTGCTCATGATTACGGGCAAATCTCTTGCCGAGAATAATGATTAAGGCAATCAGAAAACATACTACGCCCCATTTCCAAAGAAATAGATCATAGTATTCCGATTTTAAATAGAACCAGAGCAATTCCCCTAACCCCAAAACGGCAAAAACAGCAAAACCGATCGTAAAGATGATCGCTTCTTGATTTCCCCGAATTGTATAAATCGTCGCGATAGAAACCAATAAAATAAACTGAATGATCATAAACAAACCGATCAGCGTGCCGGAAGCAAGTCTGTAGTATTCATAAAATTGATTATTGCTCAACAAATTGATCGCCATTAAAAGTATGCAGAACAGGGAATAGCCGACCTGAAACTTCCGGAATTTAGTAATGATAGATTTGTAGCCCCTGCCGAATATGCTTTCAAAAAAGCTCGTAAATGAAGGAAGCAGTACGAAGAGCGACAAATCGAACAATAGAACATACACGTTTCCATATTTACCAAAAAGCGAATACAGGAACGAAGAGTATGTAATAACTATGGTTCCGCTGGACAAGATCACCATGCATAACGAAAACCAACTGGACATGTTTTCATTTTTCAGGAACAGGGAACAAATCAGCATCACGACGGCGATGAAAATCAGGGCGCTGCCGATAATAAAATCCGTCATATTGTTCTTGATAAAAGTATTTTGCAGTTCTTTAAAGTCCCCTGCCAGAACGTTGCTCTGCAATCCGATCCGGGTCCCCGACTTGATCCCGATATAAATGGACTCCCCTTCTGAGGAGTGGTCCATAGGCAGCAAAATTGTATTTATTCCGTAATTGTACATTCGGTCAGACTCATATATCATCCCATTCTGGGATTTAATCACTACGTGAAGCCCGTATATTTTTTCAAATAAGAGCGCTGGAGAACCGGATGGAATAGTTGGTACATCGATCTTCACCCATTGTCCCTCCGCCCCTTCCGGGCGCTTAGGAGCAGGATCATTCGCTTTAACGTTCTCCCAACTTTGCATCGCTTCCAGTTGATTTATGTTTATTTCAGGATTAAATTCATCGGTCCATACAACTTGCCAATCGTTAATCGATTGCTCGTCCGCGCTTTTTCGCTCGGGACTTTCCATTAAAAATGCACAAGTCGCTACAACACTAAGTACAATCAAGATGGCAAACGCTTTAAAAAAAGCCTTCATTCCAGCACCCCTGCCAATAATTTAAGAGCTAATCTATCTAATTCGATACAATAAACCGATAAACCTTCAATAATATGGAAAATAAAGAACGATTTAAATAAGGACACGTACCAGAAACATTTTACCGTTATTAACAAGTTTAATCTATGAATAGTTTTGTCAAATCTTGAAAATTACTTTCCAATCTTGTACGAAATAGAAATTTAAATAAAAAAAGCCCTGACCTCTTATGAGTTCAGGGCTAAGAACTAAGCGAGCTCTATTTCTAGTTTTTTTACATTCCCGCTGCGGATGTCTTCCGCAAGGATGCCTGCAATAACGGAACCGTCCACACGCAAGGTCGTACCGTCATTTTTATGAACGGTGATGCTGGAGATCGTCGCTGCCTGCGGTCCAAAGGTATCCCGTTTCTCCGGATTATGATAAGTCACTTCCGTGCTTCCCAGGAATTTGAACGATACTTGCCCTTGAGCATCAAACAGCCAGCCCGGAAGAGAAGGATTCAAATGAAGCTGAAGTTCTCCTTCCTGAACCCGGAATACGTGTTTGCCTGCCATCATCGTAATCCACATCCCGATGAACTCGGCGGTGGAACCGCTGAGTCTGGCCACAAAGCCCCGGCCGTGCACCTCAGGATCCGGATTTACGCTGGAAGCGATGAAGGACGAGTTTTCCAGCGTGCTGCGGCCATAAACCGCCGGATCCAGGAATGGAATCAACGAGGTTTGGATCTCCGCAAAGAACTGTTCCTTCAAGCCGGTCTTTAATAGCGCCAGCAAGTATTTATAGCTCATATGAAGAAATACGGATTCCCGCTCCAGCCAACCCGGTGTGAACGCGCGGATCCGGCCGATTTCATGGGATTCCTCGTTCAAGCTGACTGAAGTCTTGTACATCTGCAATTTTTGGTCAAAAAGATCGCTGCGGCGAATGTTCTCGTAAGCTTCTTTTGCTTCCTCCGGGTTCTCCAGCGTCTTCATCCAGCGTGCCGGACCCTCCAGGAAATGAGGCAGCGGACGTGCCGCAAATTTCTTGACCTTCGCCTTGGGCAACCCGTAGTCGCTAATAACCGCACTCCCTTGTTCATCAAGAACAGGCTCGTATTCCACCGCTTCGAAAGCAAAGTACGTCGGCGTCAACCCACCGCCAAGTGAAATGGCTTCAGTTATTCCGGCATCGATCTTGCGAAGCATATTTTCGTAAATTGAAACCAGTGTGGACAACTGAACTGTTTGCTCGACTCCGCTGATTCCAAAGCGAATTCGTTCCCGATACCCTTCGCGCGCGGAAGCCGATTGATCCCAATATTCAAAAGAATCAAGCTCCCCTGCCAAGTGCCGGGACAGCAATCCGTTAACCTCATGAAGCAAATCGGCAATTTCTTCAGGCACCAGAACCTCTCTTGTCCCGGATTCAAGCGCTTCTTCCAACACGAACTTCACAATTCGCTTCAATTCGAACGTTTCGCTCATCCCTGAGCCGAACAATCCCGGTAATCCGTTCATCGCATCGTTCCAGCCCGGCTTGTTTCCTTCCATTTCAACGCCCATTCCGTATGGATCCAGCGTGGCGAATTTAACGAGGGACAGGGAGAGCAGCTTGACGAACAAATTGGTGCGGTATACTTCACCGTTACCATGTCCGGTTTTCAGCCAATTGGTGGATTTGGCGGTGACCCCAAACCGCTGCATCTTCTCTTCATCATGCACCAGCGATCCGTATTGACGCACATGCTCGCCATTAAGAACGTATTTCTCGCTTCTTGGCAGAACTCTCGCCGGACTGTCAAAGTAAGTATAGTCCGTTTCTCCGTAGAGCAGCCCATCTTTACGATCCGGGAAAATGTCGAGATAACTGTCGATCAAATCCATGTTGTAAGTCCAGTGATCCGACCAATATCCCTCTCCAAAGGCCGCCTCGATCCCCTGCTCGGCAAGGGAGAAAACGCCGGTCAGAAACTGTTCTTCGCCAAGGTTCAACGTTACATTATTGGCGGCGATATAGGAGATCAGCTTGCCTGGCGTAAATTTGCCGAGACACAGTCTTTGAAGCTCTTGCCTGTGATCGGCCACTGCGCCCTTCAGCCAATCCGTAAGCTCGCCTGCCCGGCTTTCGGGAACCCGGAAGCTGGTACCTTCGACGCCGAGCGGATTGTATCCATCGGCTTGCATCAGGCTGAAGAAGGTTTTGATATTGAAGGTTCCGACCCGCGGATTAAAGTAAATGTCGCTGCGGCGGTTCTGGTTCGCATCGCGGAAATTCCCGTTCCCTTGCGAATAATATTCCGGGGCCAGCGAGAAGAAGTTGTAATCCCGCTCCGGATCGCCGTGTTTACGGGAATACAGATGAATTACAAAGCCTTCCTTGCCATTCTCGAAAATAAACGGATATCCGCCGCGCAGGAAATTGTCCAGATAACTCTGTCTGCTATAAGCATCGAACAGCGGCATCGACGTCTTGGTGGCGATGTCGGCGGTCAAGTTTTCCGTCAATTCCCGTGCTTCTATTTGTTTTTGCTCTATATAGGCCGGCGATGAAATACAGTCTGCCTTCTCGTTCAGGCGCTCAACACTATCAAAGTGCCCGATGAGAGTGTAAATCTGCTTGCTTTCCCCCGGCGCCAGTTCGGCCGTAACTCCCGTGAACCCGCAAGGTACCTTGTTTGTGCAGTATTGCGGCCGACCCGCCAGTTCCTCAAGCGGCGTACCGGCGAACCCTTCCGGATACCCGAGCGAAGTATTGCTGCCAAAGACCAGCTCAAAATCGGCAAAAGGTTTGATCCGGCTGCCTTGTTCATCAAACGACAAATAGAAATGCCCGCTGCGAACCTCGCTGATCTCCGCCTCGTCATGGGTGCTGGAGCGATTCCGGTAATAGGGAATTCCGTTCTCCAGGTTATCCACTTCCATCCAGCTGCGGAGCAGGTTTCCGATCTCTTTATATCCGGCATTCTCTACCCCGTACGGCAAAATTTCCGGAAGTCCGTCCAGCACCTCCATGCGCAGCGCTTCTCCGGTAATGTTGGTGATCTCCACTTTACGAACTAGAGCCGCATAGTCATCGTTCGGTATATGAAAATAAGTAACTTTCGTACGCAGCCCTTTAGCTTCGTTGATTTCTTCAATCCCGATTTCGTTAGCCAAAATCCGCATCGTCCGCCGTGCCGCCGGGTCTGGGTAAGCATTTTGGAACGGCTCATAAATCGTATCAGCGCCTTCCAGCTTAACGAAGGTTCTGAAACCCTTCATCGATACGGATTGATACATAATGTTAGCCGGGGAGAACTCCATGATCGGACTGTTCTTGTCGCGAATCCCGAAGCTGCAGACCGCCTGCCCCCGGTTCGCATAAAACGTCCACATCGGAATTCCCTTCAAACCTGCCAAACCGGGCAGAAAGCTGGAGAATGGCTTGGCCTGATCAAATTGCTCGATAATGAATTCCTCTTTTTCAAAACTGTAATTCGGCATAATGTATTATCCTCCACATCCTGAAATGTCTTGAGATTGCTTTATTGAATAATATAAGTTGCGATCGAATGGGCCGGCAGCGTATCGGTGACGGTCTCTTCACCCAGTTGAATCGCAAATTCCCGCTTCTCGTCGGTTTCGTTTTGGATGACCACTACTACGCTCGCATCTGTATTCTTGAATGCCGTCATTTGCAGCCCGGAAGCTTCCGAGGATAGTCCTACACGGACAGCACCCGGACGAATGTATTTACTAAAATGACCAATGTAGTAGTACGAGCTGTTGTAATGGACGGTGTCTGTTACCGTATCAGCTATAATCGGGGCGTCGCAAAGATTGTTGACATGGTTAGGTCCTCCGGTTTCGTCAAGAACGAGGTTCCAGTCAAGATACCCTTCCGTCCAATTGTTCAAGTCGCCGATCATATTGCGGCCGTACCGTTCTCCGGTAAACCATTCGCCCAGCTTGACTCCGCCTTCCTGGCATCCCTCCGTAAAGAGAAGATGCTTGTCGGGGAACAGGTCATGAACCTTGCCGACTTCTTCAAACGCTTCGCTCACATACCAGTGGAATCCTGTTCCCCAGACGTATTTGGCCGCTTCAGGATCAGACAGAACCGCGGAAGCCCGTTCAACGATAAGGTCGCGATTATGGTCCCAAACGAGGATATTAACGTCTTCAAATCCTTCACGGTGCATCGTAGGCCCGAGGTGATCGCGGACAAAATCACGTTCCTCTTCACCGCTGAAGATGCAGGAATCCCAGGTTTGCACGGCCGCCGGCTCATTTTGGACGGTAATCCCCCAAATCGGTACGCCCTCTTCCCGGTATGCCTTAATGAATTTGGTATAATACAATGCCCAAGCCTCGCGGAATTCCGGCTTCAATTGGCCGCCATGATTCATTTCCCCGTTCGTCTTCATCCAGGCAGGCGGACTCCAGGGGGAAGCCAGCATCGTAATATCCTTGCCGATTGCTTTCACCGCGTCATGAATCAGCGGCAGCACCCATTTTCGATCACGCGAAATATCAAACGTTTTCAGTTCAGCATCGTTTTCTTCCACATAAGTATAATTGCCCAGCGCGAAATCACAGCTGTGAATGTGTACCCGGCCGATCGTATATCCGAGTCCTTCCTCCGGGTCGAAATAGCTGCGGATCACTTCCGCTCTCTTCTCCGGACTTATACGGGACAATGTATAGGCCGCCGCTTCCGTAAAAGCGCCTCCAAAACCGAGGATGGTTTGATAAGTTTGCTCGGTCGTTACCTTAACCTTATCCTTTCCTTCCGCCGATCCTGCCTGAGCCGTCAAATCCCCTTGCAACTGCAAGCGTTCTCCGGTATCACGGGATGTCAACACTTTAGACCATTTTGCCATTTTGATCCGCTCCTTAAACAAATGTTAGTTTCACAGTGAAACCTTTCGAAACCGGTTTCGATTTGCCTAAAAAAAAACAGGGATCATTATAGCGATCGACAAGACTCCCTGATAACCAGCTCGACCGGAAGCATATCCGATTGAACTTCTTCCCCGCCTTCTATCGTATAGATTAACATGTCGGCCGCCTTATTGCCAAGTGCATATGTATCCTGGCGAATCGTCGTCAAAGCAGGTGTCAAAAATTTGACCATTTCGATATCATCAAACCCGATAATGGAAATATCCTCCGGAACTCGAAGACCCTGATTTTTAACCGCCATCATCGCCCCTACGGCCAGGTTGTCCCCAGCAGCAAAGACGGCCGAAGGCAGCACGCTGGCTTTGAGCAGCTCTTCCATGGCGATACGTCCGCTTTCAACCGTATAATCGTAGCTTCCCTGAATAACATGCTCCGGTTCTACGGACAATCCCAGTCCTTCCATCGCTTGCAAATATCCCTGAAGCCGTTTCTCCCCCGCAAAGGTATTCCCGCCGCCGATATGGGCGATCAGCCGGTGTCCGAGCTCGTGCAAATAATTCACTGCCAGGATGCCTCCGGCAATATTGTCCGAGTAGATCGTGCTCTTCGTATCCGATTCCTGGTCCAGCAGAACACATGGGATGTTTGATTCCAGCAGCTCCAGAAAATAAGGATCCGTAAAATCAGGCAAGATGACGACTACCCCATCCACGCCGCGGATTTTGCAATGCTCAAGGTAACTGCTTTTCTTCCCCCCGATGTCCTTAGAAATAAACATCAGGTCATATCCCCTGGAGGTGGATACTTTCTTGAATCCCTCAATTACCCCGGCAAAGTAAGGATGCAGAATTCCGGCTCCGGAAGGCTCGTTAAATAGCACTCCGATCGTCCAGGAGCGCTTGGTCGTCAAGGAACGGGCATGAGCATTCGGCAAATATCCCAGTTGCTCGGCCGTCTCTAAAATTTTGCGCCGGGTTTTCGGGCTGACATCGGCGTAGTCATTAAACACCTTGGAAACGGTGGTCGGTGAAAAACCCGTTGTTTTTGCAATATCATAAATCGTGATCACTTGCCTATTCATCTCCTGCCCTTGATCAGACCACCTATAGGGGTTCATGAGAATTTTAGCCGTCCACAAGAATGAAGTCAACCACAGATGTCACCATCACGCTCGCTGTCTCCTCCTTGTTTCACCGTACGCCGAACCGTTTAAAAAGTAGTCAAACGGACCTGCCGTCCTAGTCAGCACAGAGTAAGCATTCCTGAGCAGGATGATAATAAGGAGGGATTTCCATGTACGAGCCTCGTGACAGAAATGAAGTAAGCAATGTGGATGTGGAACGAAGAGATGTCCAGCATAAATCGGAACCCAGCATGGTTGCGGCAACCTTCATTAAGTATGCGGCCTACATTGTTTTATTCTTCGGGTTTCTTTACTTCCTTGTCAAATACGTGTTCCCTAAATTTTAAGACCATATTACCGTTCGGAAAGCAAGAACCGCCCTTCTACGGGCGGTTCTTGCTTTCCGTTTGAAATACGGGAAATAGGGTAAACTCCATGTAAGTACACTAAGATCAAGGAGGCGAACCTTTATGCCGGACTACCCGAAGACTGAAGGGGATCAAGCCTATGAACGCTATCAACTGTTAGGCGATTATCGTGCCGAAAATGATATTCCGGACGACGATTTGCTGCCTCACGATACGCGGATTACCCAAAGCTTGAGCGAACCTGCCGAAGAAGTTAGCGATACTGACGAGCTCCAAATGGAAGATTCTCTGCCTGACGTTCCCGATGCAGATGAAATACAACCCGGCAGCCCGGTAGACCAAGCCGCTCCAGACCCCGATGCCATGCATGGCACCGATTTGCTTAACGGCTTTGACGGAGACGAAACGGAATAAACACGATAATACCTTTTAACAAAGGGGACTAACCAAATGATTCTGGTTAGTCCCCCTTTTTCTTTCTATTATATTTTGAATTGTCCGACCAATTGCTGCAGTTGTTCAGCCATACTGCTAAGATCGGCGGAGGAAGAAGCCATCTCCTCCAGTGACGCAAGCTGTTCTTCCGCCGCTGCCGATATCGTCTCCGTGTTCCCTGCCGTCTCCTCCGATAAATTGCGGATCTGACCGATCACGAGTTCGACCTCTGCGGCTTCCGAGGCCACTCCGTCCATGGTGACCGATGCCTGGGATATCGTAGCCGCTGCTCCTACAACGGAATCACGAATCTGGCTAAAGGATTTGCCGGATTTCTCCACGGCATCCAATCCTTCATTCACCCGCTCCTTAACCTCTTCCATCGTAGTAGCGGCTTGTTCCATTTCTTGTTGAATATGACCGACCAACTCTTTGATTTGATCGGCAGAATGCTGCGAACCTTCGGCAAGCTTCCGGACTTCCGAGGCGACGACCGCAAACCCGCGGCCTTGTTCTCCGGCTCTGGCCGCTTCGATAGAGGCATTAAGGGCAAGCAAATTCGTTTGCTGTGAAATGCCGGCAATTACATTGATAATCTCACCGATATGCTCTGCACGCCGGTTCAAAGATATGACCACCTCGGCCAGTCCCTCGACCGTGTGATGGATTCCCTGCATCGTACTCTCCGTACCCGCAGCAGCTTGTGCTCCTAAATTGGCGGATTCGGTTGTTTCTGACATCGTTCTGGTAACTTCCTGCATCTGAACCGAGACATCCTCCACCTTTCGCGCCATTTCCATGACGGTGCTGGTTCCGCCTTCGACACTCCGGAGCTGCTGCTCGCTTCCTGCAGCCACGTCATGTATCGCGACCGTCACGTGCTCGATCGCCTTCGTCGTTTGTTCGGCCCCGGCGGAGAGTTGTTCTGCAGATGCGGATACACTGTTCGTCATATCCTGAACGCCTTCTACCATTCCTCTGAGGTTATCCACCATAAGCTGGAAGTTGCCGGCCAATTCGCCAATTTCGTCCTGACGGAATGAATCGAGACGTTTCGTCAAATCGCCTTTTCCCAATATGCTTGTCGCTTCATTCAATTTCTGCAACGGAAGGATAACCGAACGGACATTCATAAAGACGATAACCGCTGCGCCGAGTACAGACAGAACTACGACAACGATCGTCGTATTGCGAATTCCTTCCGTCCCATCCGCAACTTCTTTCTGGCTAATCGTTCCCCCGATTCTCCAGCCTGTAGCCTCGTTTTTCATAAATGCCATTTTATAATGGTTCTTCTGCTGGGAATAGTCGAGCTTTCCGCTGTCGCTTTGGAACATCCGGTTAACGAACTCTTCTTTATACTCCGAACCAATTTGGGCCGTAGGATGAACCAACAACTTCTTGGTGCTGTCGACGATAAAGATATAGCCGTCGTTCCCTACCTTCATATTCGTCATGGAAGCAACCGCGCTCAAATCTAGATCTAAAGAAATCACGCCGCTCCCATCGGCCAGCACTTGCGAGATGGACACGACCGGCTTGCCGTCAACCGACAAATAAGAAGGCGACACAACCGCCTTTTTGGACTTCAGCGCATGTACATACCAATCTCTGGTACGCGGGTCGAAGTCATCGTCAAGCTTCAGATCGGAAGACAGCAAAATGCTCCCCTTGTTTGTCCCCACATACAAGTTCAGGACATCCTTGTGGATGGCCTGGTATTCCTGCAGTTTATTCTTGATTGCGCTGCTCCCGGCCGCAACTTCCTGATCTACCCCCGTCCCAGGGATTCGTTCGCCATAATAGTTGAGATCCACCATCTTCTGACTGATCTCATTCGTGATAATCGCGTCCGCCGAGCTGACGCTTTGCAGCGCACTCATCATTAAGTCCTGCTCTACACGATGGCTCGCAGCCGAATAGGTAATCGAGCCGATAATGATGCTCGGGACAAGCAATACAATCGTGTAGGAAACGATCATACGCATCCGGATCGTTAAAGATTTTTTTCTCATGACGCCGCCTTCTCTCTGCAGATATAAAATTAAATCGTAACTTATATATCGGCAGCAAAACATTGGCGATTTATTGACAATTAATGGGGTTTATATAAAAATTCTAATGAGTTTACCGGATCATCCCCGTATATTTAACATCTAAGTTGGCTTTAACCTGGAATTCCAGTCCCGGATACAGACGCTCCCACTCCTCCCGCTCGGTCGAATTGTTCCAATTCCTTGAATAATATCGAAGCCCCCAGCCGAACGGATCCACTCCGGAAGCTTGTATTTTCTTAAACAATTTCACGCTGTCCCTTTCCCATTTTTCGCTTGCCGCTTTGGAGATGGCCCGCAGCACCGGACCCGTGACCGGCGTCCTCTTCATATTCTCCTCCAGCGAAGCTTTACCGGATAAACGGTATTCCACGATCGCCTTCTTTTCTTTGTCTGCCTTGATACGGTATTTGGCTTTGGAGTTCTCCAGATTGTAGTCAAAGGAGTTTCCCTCGGTATCCACCTTGAAGCTGGAGCGCAGGTTATTCGAGGTTAGCAGGTTCAGCATCCGGGTTTCATCCGCAGTAAGAATGGTAACCAGCTTTTGTTTATTGAATAGTGCCACCCTGTCAATGATGAGCATATCCGGGTGCTTTGCTCTCACAACAGGCATGATCGGATCAAGCCCGTGTTCGGTCGTCCTCCGGCTTAAATCAAAAGAATAGGCGGACTTAATGTACGGAGATTCCGTCCCCTCTTTGCCTAACCCCAGAATCAGGGCATTTCCCGGCAATCTTTCGGTTTTAGTCTGCATTTTGACCACTTCCCTGGCGGAAGGACTCCCCACCGCAACATACATAATCAACTGAATATCCCGGCGACGGGTGGACCAGTCAACCAGGGGTACTATATTGTCCCTGGCTAACGACTCCCCATAGATCATCGCCTTGCAGTGACTGAAGTCCAGTTCTTTGTCCGTTTTCGACTTAGCCAAACGCACAGCTTCGGGCACACTCTTCGCAATCTCTGTAATGACGACCGGTTCCTGGCTTCTTTGCGTCGGATCGCCTTCAGGTATTGCCATCTTGAGCGTCACCTCGAACTGGTTCTTCTTGTTCTTATCCTCCGGACGATCGATTCCTATCGCCAGCACGAAGGATCTCTTGTCAATGTCCTTGAACTGACATCCGGAAATGGTCCAAGTCAGCGCGAACGCCAGCAGGCAGCAGATTGTTCTTTTCATGTCTTTTTCGCTCTCCTTTTCTTCGCAAAAAACAAAATAGCCAGCAGAACGAACTCATTTATTAGGCGAATATTCAAAAACCACTGACCTACCTGACCCAGCCGCACCTGGTTAAGGAAGTTCATAATTACAATCGTCACTATGGAAAAAGGAATCAGCACCCACCAATCCGCCTTTTTTCCAGGGAGTTTTCCCGCCTTAGATTGAAATGCGCCTTTAAACAGCTCCAGCCCCACATGCCAATGAACTACCGTGCTGAGCATGGAGATCGTCAAATAGATCGTATAAAACAAAAAGAGCACTCGTTCGATAATAAATAATTCCATTCGAATAGAATCGGCCGTAGAAAACCAGCTATACACATGATCCTCGACGCCGACAGTCCCCTGATACCCGATAGGAACCATAAAGGTGATTAACAAAATAAGCAAACCAAACAACGGAATGGTCCATAAGTATCTCGTTTTCAGGTCTTTGAAATTCCGGTTGAAAATGGTGAGATTAAAATAGCCGGAAAAAATGAAAGTTGCGCCGGCCAAAGACACATATTTGGGTTTGGTCCACATGTAAGTAACGATTTGCATAACTGCGTCCCAACTAAAATTCGGATTCAACAAAGCCTTGGCGAGCATGTATATAATGACTGGCGTTGAAAGAAAGAGAATCGTCTCCAACCCGTAAAGAATCGATTCGGAAGATAAGCGGCAACAGATTACCGCAAGCAGCAGAAACCCTACAATAACAGCATACGGAGAAATATCCGGGCTGATATAACGAACTGTGATGTCTACGAACGACAGCATCGTAATGATACCGGCCACAAACCAGAAGCAGGCAAAAATAATTATGATAATAAATGAAATGAATCTGGGTATATTGGCGTTAAGGATCTCCGGAAGCCCCTGCCCATTAAACCCGGACATGATTCTAGTAAATACGTAGAGCAGAATAGTTCCGATGATGACCGATATAAGGATCGACGGCAAGGCCCCGTGAAATCTTGTATAAATAAGAACTCTGGGAACAAAATTGATAATATTGATCAATGCGTTCACCAGAAATAAATGATAGATATACTTGCTGCTCACCATCACTATTGCCCACCCTTTGATTTGATCTCCAGCGCAAACATCTTCATATAAGGCCGCCCAAAGCTGCGGATTCCCGATAAATACATGATCAACCCGACCACCGACCCAACGACACCCAATAGTCCGAAGGTTATCGCGAACAAAATCATGATGTATTTAATAACACGTATGGTGTACCCCATCATACTTAACGGAATGATAAAATTGGAGATGGCGACGGCCGACACCAGAATAATCATAATATTGCTGACCAGTCCAGCCTGGGTCGCTGCCTGTCCAAGAATCAAACCGCCGACCGTCGTAGCCGTAGGTCCAATTGCCTTGGGCAGACGCAAGCTCGCCTCCGTCAGAAATTCCATCATCAACAGCATTAGAAAGACTTCCATGAAGGAGGGGTAGGGGACAGCGGCCCGGCTTCCCGCGATCAGCAGTGAAATCTGGACCTTTAAAATCTCGGGATTATAAGAGGCAAAGGTGACATAGAGGGACGGCAGCGTCAACGTCAAGAACAAACCGATATACCGGATGATTTTCAGAAACCAGCCGACCAACGGAACCTGGATTTTGTCATCCATTGCCGTGAAAAAGTCGCTGAAAATCGAAGGAGCAAGAATGGCAAACCCGTTGGAGTTAATCAGCACCGCGACCTTGCCCTCCGCAATATTGAACACTACCCGGTCCGGTCTTTCCGTAACGATCATTGTCGGAAAAATCCGTACCCGTTCGGGACTGATATATTTCTCCAACTCCCCTGCGGATTGCAATATATCGATTTTTACATTTTCGATCCGCTTTTTCATTTCCTTGAGCACTTGCCGGTCCACTCGCTCGTCATCGTACAGAATAGCCACTGAAGTTCGGGAAACCTTTCCTACGGTCAACATATCGATCTTTAAAGTTTCCGATTGATATCTTCGCCGGATCAGGTTTATATTCAGCTCGATATTTTCGCTGAACGCATCCCGCGGTCCCTGAACGATGGCCTCGTTCACCGCTTCACCGACTCCGCTCGACTCCACCTTGACCGCATTGAATAAATAACCGCTTTTCCCGATCGATATCAACACGAATCCTTTAAGCACAAACTCAATAATCTGCTGCCGTTCCCTAGCTTGAACGGTACCCGGAAAAGAAGCGATATAATTCTCGAAAGCTTGCAGGCTTTCCATTTCATAGCTTGGAATGACGATATAACGGTTAATCATATCCGAGTTCGTTAAGCTGCTAAGATATTGCAGCCCGATTTCATCGGAAGAGCCGAGAGACCGCTGCTCGAAATCAACCTGTCCCGACATTTTTTCAGATAGCCATGCAGCTCCCTGTTCACCTTGCTTCTTGCCCAATTCCGATCCCTCCAGCTCACATCCGATATTAACTCCTTAGCTGAGCCTATTTTGCCAATAACTCCCGATTCTCATTCATTTTGCGGACGGCCAAGGGGAGGCTGAGCGAGAAAAAAAGAAAAGGACCTCACCTTATCGGTGAAGTCCTTTAAATAGAAGATGCCCGGCAAACGCGGTTCCTGCCCGACGTCTTTGCCTGGTAAAGCGCCTGATCCGCTCTCTCGAACAATAGTTCCTCGACGATATCCGGATAGGTGGCGCTCCCGGCGGAGATCGTAATTTTATGTTCGGTTCCGTCCGGCAGAATGAAGATCTGGTTCTCGACATTTCGCCGAAGCCGCTCAGCTATAATCTCAATGCGTTCGGAATCGCAATCATCCACGATCACGGCAAACTCTTCTCCTCCTTTACGGGCAATATGATCTCCTGGATGAAAAGTATCCCTCAAGACCATAGCCAGTTGGGATAAAACCGCGTCACCGGCCGGGTGGCCGAATGTATCGTTTACCTGTTTAAAATGGTCGATATCAATCAGCAATAGGGTAATGGGCACGCGATACCGGGTCGAGGATGCGATGCGCTGCTCCATAATGACTTCAAAAGCCCTCGCATTAAACAAACCTGTCAGGAAGTCGCGATGAGCCGCTTCGCGCATAATTCTTAATGAATCGTCTGATCTTTTCAAATATAGGAGCATTGCGAGAGTAAACATTCCTCCCACGATAAAGACAAGACAAAATGTTCCGATCGGAACCCATTTGTTCTCAACCAGAATGATGGAGAAGACCAGTACGGAAAATCCGGCGGATAACCCCAGCGTCCAGGCCCATCTCTTCAGAGACAGCTTATAGTCTTTTAAAATCAGGATCGCAATGATAAAGGTTCCCAGCGCATTGACGGCTCCCCAAACAGAAGCCATGCTCACACCGCTTAGGAATACTAGCCTGTATACGAAAATAATGACCGTGGCGACCAGGCCCGCTATCCATCCGCCAAGGGAGACGGAAATTAAAATCGGCAGCTGACGGAAGTCGGCAAAGACGAAGGTGTTAATCGGGAATGTGTAATACATTAAAGCAACCCCGAATAGTCCGAGGACCAGTCCGAGTATTAATTTGGTTTGATTTCTTTTGTGAAGATTGTAGGCTTGGCACTTACCCCAGGCCATGTTCCCAAAAAATAAAAAGGTAGTCAAAACAGTAAAGTTGTTGATTAGACTCTGCAGCATATCCTATTTTACCTCTCAACTGTAATCATCCGACAAGAGACCATTGCCGGACTAGGTAAGCATATCACAAAATTTAGGTAAAGGACTCACATATTCGCTTAATTTTCGATTATTTTTCGCTAATGTTCGACAAATTTCTACATCTTTCACGGAGACTTTCAATGGATTCCGCTTTCGAATCTGCACATGATATAATGGGCTTAAGTTGTTGGAAGGGAGAGCAAGATGATGAACGACACGGCGGCTGTCGATGAACAGGAGCCTATTGAAGTGTGCCTGTTAGCCGGGAAAATCATGCTCCAAAGCGGAGCGGAAACCTACCGGGTAGAGGATACGATGACCCGGATCGCCACGGCCTTGGGCCTTGCCGGATCCCATAGTTACGTCACGCCCACAGGCATCATGTTTCAATCCGATGACATGAGATGGGCCAAGCTGATCCGGATTGTGGAACGCACTACGGATTTGCAGAAGGTTGCTGCCGTGAACGATGTTTCACGCAAGCTGTCCAGCCGGGATGTCACGGCTGCAGAGGCCCGGGCCCTTCTCGTGGACATTGACACATCGCGGCATGCCTACCCGGTCGGGCTTCAAATTGCCGCGGCCGCCATCTCCAGCGGGTGCTTCACCTTGATGTTCCGGGGCAGCCTGTTTGATTTTTTTCCCGGCGTCGTATGCGGCGGACTCGGTTTCCTGGCGTTCATCCTGCTCCATCGTCTCGTCAAAGTGAAGTTTTTCGCGGAATTCAGCGCTTCCTTTCTGATCGGCATCGTCGCCTCGCTGCTGGTGTTGGCCGGAATCGGCAAGGAGCTCGATAAAATCATTATCGGGTCCGTCATGCCCCTTGTTCCCGGACTATTGATCACCAACGCGGTCCGGGATTTGATGGCCGGCCATCTGGTCTCCGGATTGTCCAGGGGCGCCGAGGCGTTCCTGACCGCTTTTGCCATAGGGGCTGGTATCGCCTTCGTATTTACCATTTTATAATCCGGAAAAGAGGACTTAACCTGCTATGAACCTGGTTCTGCATTTCATTACCAGCTTTATCGCCTCTGCGGCTTTCGGCATCCTGTTTAACGCCCCCAAGCGGACCTTGCTGCAATGCGGATTCTCCGGCATGCTGGGCTGGGCCGCTTACATTTTGCTGGGTTACAGGCTGGATACCATATACGCGACCGTAGCCTCGACGATCATCGTCGGTGTGGTCAGCCAAATCTTCGCCCGTACTTACAAGAAGCCCGTTATCATCTTCAGCGTATCGGGAATCATTCCGCTGGTGCCGGGAGGCATGGCCTACGACGCCATGCGGAATTTCGTGGAAAAGGAATATAACACGGCGATTCAGCTTGCGGCGCAAGCATTTCTGATCTCCGGTTCCATCGCCATCGGGCTTGTCTTGTCCGAGGTGCTCAATCAAATTATCCGCAAAATCCGGATGCCCCGCCCCAAAAAAGTCCGCGCCAAATAAGCCGGCAAGAAAGAAGATGAACATCAAAGATGATAGCTCAAATTTTGCTGGATGTCGTTTTGCCCATTTTCGTGCTGATCGGGCTCGGAGCCTTGATGCAGCGGGCCTTTCGACTCGATTTGTACACCCTCGCCAAAATTAATTTTTACTATATTACGCCGGCTGTCGTGTTTCTCAGCATGTACCATTCCGAAATGTCGCCTGCGCTTCTCGGCAATGTTACGTTATTTTATGCGTTATATGTACTACTGCTCTATGTCGTGAGCATGATCGTCAGCCGCCGCATGAAATTCAGCCGGGGAATGAAAGCCGCTTTTACGAACAGCCTGATTCTCGATAATTCCGGGAATTATGGCTTGCCGATCAATCAGCTCGCTTTCAAAGGAGATCCGCTGGCATCCTCCCTCCAGGCGCTCATTATGACGTTTCAGAGCCTGGTTACCTTTACTTACGGCGTAATGTCGGTGCAACGGGCCAAGTCCGGCGGAACCTTGAAGGCTGCCCTGATCGGTTTTCTCAAGATGCCGGTGCCCTATGCGCTCGTACTCGGGCTGGTTTTCCATGTCCTGAAGCTCCCTCTTCCGGAGTTTGCCTCCAAACCGCTGGGCTACATTTCCGATTCCATGGTCAGCGTGGCTCTGCTTACATTGGGAGCGCAAATTGTAAAGTACCCGCTGCGGCTGGACCGCCTCGACGTGTATGTCAGCGTTCTTTTGCGTTTGCTGATCGGTCCTGCCATCGGTTTATTACTCGTCTTCCTGCTGGGGCTCAAGGGTGTGCCCGCCCAGGCGCTTCTGATCGCTTCCGGGATGCCTACGGGTGTGAACAGCACCATCCTCGCTGAAGAATACGATAATGAACCGGATTTCGCATCGCAAACCGTGCTGATTTCCACATTGCTCAATATCGTAACCATCACGGCATTAATCTCCCTTGCGAAATATGTGGGGTAAAGCTCAAATGCCAAGAGGCCAGCTACGGATATTTCCTCCGTCGCTGGCCTCTTCTTTTTTCATCCTGAGTTTCCACGCCTGCTTTACAGATCAGGCCGCTTTTAGATTACCGGCTTTCCGTTCATCTCATGAGTCATTTGATGCCATTCTTTAATCATTCGTCTTAGAAATAGACCCTCTTGTTTTCCTAATCCATATTGGTTCTCCCTGGCGATCATCTCGCCAATCCGTCGTTTCAACATTTCACTCCGGCGTTCCAACATTTCATCATAAGCCAAGTAAAGTCATCTCCTAAATCCGTTGTAATAACGTTATTTTCACACATCTATTAGTATAGACGTTATAATTCGGGAGGGAAAACCGGATGTCTTTACCTAAGCCTTGATGAGATAGGATGCTCTATCACTACCCTACTGTAATGCGATCCAGCCGCAAACTTCCTCCCATATCCTCCCGGATGGTCCGGTTTCCTCGGGATGGTCCCGGAGGTGCCCGTCCAGATCGAACTATCTGTCGGAAACA
This sequence comes from Paenibacillus sp. FSL R5-0407, assembly GCF_038009185.1. NCBI lineage: Bacteria > Bacillati > Bacillota > Bacilli > Caryophanales > Paenibacillaceae > Paenibacillus > Paenibacillus sp. FSL R5-0407. Next base: position 347,511 of record NZ_JBBPAX010000002.1, read on the forward strand.
TAAGCCTGAGTACCCTGCCCCGACCGATTGGATCGATTGGATGGAGTTTCCTTGTATAGGGCAAAGGGTAAAGAGATAAGTAATAACAGAAGATGGACCATTGCGCAATATTACAAGGAGGGTACATATTCTATGAATCTCAAAGGAAAAGGCTGCTTGATCCCGCTGATCATCGTCATTGCGGTGGTCGTTATTCTCATTGCTCTGTTTGCCGGAAATTACAACAAATTCGTCGCGGCGGACGAAAACGCGAACCAGGAATGGAGTAAAATCGACGTTCAGCTCCAGCGGAGATATGATCTGATTCCGAATCTGGTCAATACGGTAAAGGGATACGCCTCCCATGAAAAGGAAGTAATCAAAGCAGTATCCGACGCCCGTGCCGCACTCGGCGGAGCAAGAACTCCGGATGAACTGGCTCAGGCCGACCAGCAATTGTCCGGCGCGCTCAGTCGTCTTCTGGTTGTCGTAGAGAATTATCCGACGCTCAAAGCAGACGCGCAGTTCACGCAGCTGATGGACGAGCTTGCCGGCACGGAGAACCGGATCGCTGTAGCCCGGAACGATTATAATGCAGCCGTCGCCACCTACAACAATATGCGAAGACGCTTCCCGGGCAATCTGCTCGCAGGCATCATGGGCTTTGATAAACGGGAGTATTTTGAGACCACGCCGGAATCGCGGACCAATCCGGAGGTGGACTTCGGCACGGATTCAACTTCATCCTTGAACCCGGTAAATCCATTGCTTCAGTTCCCGGGTGAAGAAGCCCGGGCGGGGGCTGGAGCATGAAACCTTCAGGTGGCCGTGTTTGTTCCGGCACCGGGTCCGCTTGCTTAAGAATTGTGTCCCTCCTCCTGCTGGCTTGTGTTCTGCTGGGAGGGCCTGCTCCCCTCTTTGCCGCACCGAATATTCCGGAGCCGCAAGGCGATATTTATGTTCAGGATTTCGAGAACCTGCTCACGGCTGAACAGGCCCGGGAATTAAACAGCTTGGGAAGGGCCCTGGAGGATCGGACCAAGGCTCAAATTGCCGTATTGACTGTGCCAACTCTGGACGGCTACACCGTGGAAGAGTACGCTTTGCAGGCCCTCCGCAAATATGGACTGGGGGACCAGAAATTGAATAACGGAGTGCTGCTTCTGCTGTCGATGGAGGATGGCGAGCCGGGCAACCGACCGCTGCGGATCGAAGTCGGCTATGGCCTCGAAGGGGCTCTGCCTGACGGCAAGGTCGGCAGAATCCTCGATCAGGTCACCATCCCTTATCTGGTGAACAACCATCCTGGTGAAGCGATCGTGGAAACCTATAAAACGCTATACAACGAAGTTGCCAGAGAATATGGTGTGGAGGGAACTTTAACGCCGCAGGAAATTGCGGTTCCCGAAGCGCCTGCCGGGAATGGTGGAGACGGCCGCTTATCCTCCGGCTGGATCATTCTCATCATCGCTTTTCTGGCGGTAGATTTTATTTTCTTCCGCGGAATGATGACGATGTTCCTGATCTCGATACTCGGTCGGGGAGGCGGCAGCGGCGGAGGCGGAGGCTTCGGCGGTGGTGGTGGCGGCTTCCGCGGAGGCGGCGGGGGCTCCTCGGGAGGCGGAGGCGCAAGCCGAAGATTCTGATTCACGGCAAGTCCGGCTACCCCAACGCGGCAACTCCCGGTATAATATCCATAGGATATTAGCCAAAGGAGAGAAACCTACTGAATATGGATCCCATTACCTCACTGTCGCAAAAGGCCGTATTTTTTGATGTGGACGATACGCTCTACGATCACCTGATTCCGTTCCGCGAGGCTCTGCAGCGTGTGCTCGGCACCGGCGAAGACTTCCCTTATGCCCCCGCCTATCACCGCATGCGTTATTATAGCGATAAACTCTCCGCAGAAGCCGGGGGCACTCCAACGCATGGCTCCGAGCTCAGCGAGATGCGTACCCGCAGGTTTTCGCTTTCGCTGGCCGAATTCGGCATTCTGCTGACCGGTTCTCAAGCTGAAGAAGTCCAATCCGAATACCTGAACCGCCAATTTGATATTACTCTGTTCGACGGAGCCCGTCCTTTAATGGACGATTTGATCGGCCGAGGAATTATTGTCGGCTTGATTACGAACGGTCCCCCGGAGCATCAAATGAAAAAAATCCGCGCCCTTGGACTGAGTGAACTCATCCCTCCGGAGCGGATTTTTATTTCGGGGGCCGTCGGAATCACCAAGCCGGACCGCAAGTTGTTTGATCATGTGACCGACGCGCTGAATTTGACCTCCGCTGCTTGTTATTATGTCGGCGATTCCTGGCGGAATGACGTCGTCGGCGCTTTGGAGGCCGATTGGAACGTCCTTTGGTTCAATCACCGCGGCGCGGAGCCCGAATCATCACACAGCCCCCATTTCAAGGTGGACAGCTATGCGGACATCGCTCAAATTCTTCTGGATGCCGCTGGGCAGGCGCAGAAATAAGTTACCCTGCCGATCAATAAAACAGGGACATCCCGTCTCCCAATAGCCGGCCGATCCGGCCGAACAGGACGTTACCCAACAATCCTACGGTAATCGAGGATGCGATGTATACCAGGATTGTGCTTTGCAGCCTGTCGAACATCCCGCCCTCTTCAGGCATCAAGCTTGAAATAACGAATGCCGGGACTGCAAACATCGCCCCGAACAGGCCGACCATGAGCAGCAGTGACTGGAGCATGTTGACTTGCAGGATCGCCATCAGCAGGGCAAGCAGCAGCAATGCCGTAAAGGGTACAAGATAAACGCCAAAACGGGCAGCAACCTCTTGAAAGTTCCCTTTTCCTTTTCCGTACTTAATGGCTAAAAAACAATAGGCTACCGTCAAGATCGACATTATGGCGAAAGCCAGTGCCGGTCGCAGCACGAGGTCCAAAAAAGGATAGTCTATCCAACCAGCCAGGCGGTGGAAGCCGAAATAGATAATTAGCGGTACGACCAGGGAATAAAGGACTATCGTGATGATTCCATTGATAAACTGCTCCCTGCCTACGCCTTTAGCGTAGGCTGCGGGGCTTTTTAATGCGGACGCAAAAAATTTGAAATACAGCCTGGAAGCCTGTTTGGCATTTTCCAAATATGCGTTGGCCTGCTGCCCCTCCCCGGTGGTCTTAAGCAGCGGCGTTCCGCAATCCTCGCAAAACTTCGCGTTTTCATTCGATTGGCTGTGACGGCAATTCGGACAAATCATGAGCCTCCTCCTCTCTACCTCCAATTATGTTGGATAAACCCGGTAATTATCAACCCCGACATTGAAGCTCGTTCTTTTGATTCACCAAGTATCGTACGGGTATAAAACTACTGATATCCCAATACTGCACTGTTCAGAGAGGAGCTATCCCATGAACCAATCCAGATTGAAGGACTATACAGCTGTCGTAACCGGAGGCGGGTCCGGCATCGGCAGAGCCGCCGCGATCCGTATGGCGCAGCATGGCGCAAAAGTATATATGTTGGACCGGACGCCGGAAGAAGCCGAAAAAACCAAACGGACCATCGAATCCGCCGGCGGGCAGGCTGCTGTGATCCAGTGCGATATTTCCAAGCCGGAAATGATCGAACAGGGATTCCGCCAAATTGCAGAAGAAGCGGGAAACATTCAGGTCGTCTTCGCGAATGCCGGTATCAACGGGACTATGGCCCCGATCGAGACTATGGAGATCAGCGACTGGGACCAGACGATGGACATTAATCTTCGGGGTACGTTCGCTACCGTAAAATACGCTATCCCCTACATGAAGGAAAATGGAGGCAGCATCATCATTACCAGTTCCATTAACGGGAACCGGGTCTTCTCCAATATCGGCTTCTCTGCCTATGCCTCTTCTAAGGCGGCTCAGGTCGCCTTTATGAAAATGGCCGCTCTTGAGCTGGCCCAGTACGGTATCCGGGTGAATGCGATTTGCCCCGGTGCCATCGAGACGAATATCGGGGACAATACCTTCCCTACGGATGACATCAAGGAAGTGAAAATTCCGGTGGAATTTCCTGAAGGTGACCAACCGCTGGAAAAGGGTCCCGGCAAACCCGAACAGGTGGCCAATCTCGTCCTGTTCCTCGCATCCGATGAGTCGTTTCATTTGACGGGCACCGAAGTATACATTGACGGAGCCGAATCTCTTTTGCACGGTTAACCTGTAAGAAGTAACAAAGCCTGCTCCCTGTATCTGCCGGGAAGCAGGCTTTTTCTATGCCCCCTAAGAGACCTTTTCCCCTTTTCTAAAGCATGATGTTTCATGAGGAAGCTGCATATTTTTCCAACGATATCACATAATACTTAAAAATCCATGGGCAGGAGGAGGACATCTTGTCGATATTCAGCAAGATCGCTCAAATTTTTGATTCCGGCAAAAACCAACAAGAGCAATCCCCTCAAGGAACAAAGCAGGTTTCCGGCCCGTTGTCCCTGGATACCGTTCTTCAGGAGTTCAAAGAATGCAGCGATCTGACCCGATACAGCATCCCTTTGTTACAGGCCGATTTGCTTTTCTTTGAACATCAGATCAATATGAAGACCTATGAGCGCGACGTTCTCAGGCCCCTGTTAAATATACGGAATGAAGAACTCGACGATCTGTTGCAGCAATCCCAATTTTCGCCTGCTTCCGAAGCAATCGATGCGGTTTCGGGGATTTTAACTGGGAATGTCGCCCTGTTTGTCCCGCAAGGCGTTTACCTTATCGATGCCTATGGCCCCGAGAAACGGAGCATCGAGCAATCGCAAACCGAAAGCGCCATTACGGGGCCGCATGACGCATTTAACGAATCACTGGAAACCAATCTTTCGCTGATCCGCCAAAAATTCAAAAGCAATCGATTAAAAGTTTCTCAATTCGAGGTTGGCGAATTGACCAAAACTAAAGTTTGTCTTCTATACATCGACGGGATCGCTTCTATGGAACACGTCAAAGAAATGGGGAGCCGGATCAAAGCTATCGAGTTTAGCAGTCTGTACGACGGTACGATGTTGACACAGTTGATCGATGATTTTCCAAACTCTCTATTCCCTTTGTTTCAAACATCGGAGCGGCCCGATATTGCGGTGTCCAAGCTGAATGACGGAAAGCTCATCGTCATCGCCGACCAAAGTCCCTCGGTGATCATTGCGCCGTCTTCCTTTTTTGAATTTTTCACGACGCCTGACGATTATTACAATCGCTGGGCTGTCGGCAGTGCGCTGAGACTGCTGCGTTACTTGGCATTTATCATCACGATTTCTTTAACTTCCCTGTATGTTGCCATTACCACCTATCATTATGAAATGATTCCCGAGAATCTATTGGTCTCCCTTACCGAATCCCGGAGCCGGGTGCCTTTTCCGCCCATCATAGAGGCCTTGCTAATGGAAACGACCATAGAGATGCTTCGGGAAGCCGGGGCCAGACTGCCGACAAAAATCGGACAGACGATCGGCATCGTCGGCGGTATCGTCATCGGAACCGCAGCCGTGGAAGCCGGATTCACCAGCAACATCCTAATCATTTCGGTAGCGATGTCCGCGATTGCTTCCTTCGTGATTCCCAGTTACGTCATGAGCGGATCGATCCGATTGATTCGATTCGGACTTATCATTTTATCCGGCATGCTGGGTAATTTCGGATTCATCGCGGGGATTGCGCTCATGATCATTCACTTGTCCAAGCTGACCAGCCTCGGAACTCCCTATACGATTCCGGCTGCACCGATCAAGCCGATGGATTGGAAAGACATTTTCATCCGGGGACCGTTTTGGTCATTTCACCAGCGCCCGTCGCAATCGGCCTCTCCGAACAAGAATCCAAACAAGATGAAGAAATAGGTGATTTCCTTTGTCACATGAAAAGCTACACCGGTTTCAAATTGCCTTATTGATTTTCAACACGCAAACTGGTGTGGTCCTATTTATTCTTCCGCGTACAGTAGCCACCTATTTCGGCACGAACGGATGGATCGCGTTAATCTTCATGTTCCTGCCGATCACATTGAACATTTTGCTGATCACATCGGTTTACCGGCTTGGCCGCGGCGCGTCCATATTTGCGATTCTAAAGTCCGGAATCCCCCGCTTCTTGCTATTTCCAATATATCTCGTCATGGGCAGCGGGTTGGCAATGGTGGGGTGTCTAGTAATCAAGCAGTACGTCATGATCTATCAATTGCTCATCTTTCCGCAAACCCCCGATATCGTATTGAAACTGGTTGTCGATATCATCGTTTTTTTGCTGGTGACCAAAGGGATCTATAATATATCCAAGGCTAATGTGTTTTTCGTCGCCTTGCTGATCACTATGGTTCCGCTCAGCTTTATCTTTATGAAAGATTTCGATATAACACGAATGTCTTCGTTCTTTTTCAAAGAAGGGAAGGATTTCGGACAGGGGTTCATAAAAGTATATGGCTCCTTTATGGGGTACGAGTTATCCTTATTTCTGTTTCCATATGCCGAAAAGGGAAAGAAGTGGCTCAAATATATCCATCTGGGCAATAGTATGACTGTTCTTGTCTATTTGCTAGTAACGGTGATATGCTACGGTTTTTTCAACTACAAAGAACTGGTCCATCTGTCTTTCCCGTTACTGGACATGTTTGGTTACTTGTATTTCCCCTTTGTCGAACGGGTGCAAAATTTTCTGTACAGCCTCTTTCTGGTGTCGATCCTTATTACCGGCGGGATGTACTACTGGTCCAGTCAGGCCGTATTCACCGAGTTGATCCCCCGGCTTCCGTGGAAATGGGCTCTCTTTTTCGTGATGGCATCCACCTTCATCGTAGCTTTTATCCCCAAATCTCTAATTGAGGTAGAAGATTGGTTTAATGTTTTGATCTATCTCCAGCTTGGGGTCGCTATCGTGATTCCTCTATTGGCTTTATTGGCACTGCTGATACAGAAAGGCAGGAAACGTCATGCTTAAAAGAGCGGGAATTCTAATCAGCTCCATTTGTCTCTTACTGCTCACCACTTCATGCAGTCAGGACCAGCATATTCTTGAGCGGGTCGGTTATGTCCGTACCGTAGGCTTTGATCGGGAGGACGAAAATCGGGTCAGAGTTACGCTTAGCATTCCCCTGATTCTTACGGAGGCCAATCAGACGCGTTTTACGGATGAAATTTTGACCGCGACCGCCAAAAGCGGGAAAGAGGCTCGAATCACGCTCTCGCGAAAAACGAGCAGAAAGCTGCTCAGCGGACAAATCCGGACGATCATGTACAATACGAATATTGCGAGACAGGGTCTGAGGGAGTTTATGGACACTCTGCAGCGGGACCCCACGATTTCCAAACGTACGGAGCTCGTGATCGTCGATGAATCGGTCCATGACCTTCTGTCGCGCACTTACAAAGGGCATCTCCGGACAGGCCAGTATATCGACCGCCTTCTGAAAAAGGAATTCGATATGCAGACGATTCCCCGTATTTTGCTGCACGAATTTTTCCGCGATTATTATGACGACGGCAAGGATCCAATTGCGAACATGATCCGAAAAAGCGGAGAAGATCTCGAATACGCCGGAGTCGCTCTCTTTCACGATGACAAATACATGGGCAAGTTAACGCCGGACGAGGTCTTCTATTTTTCAATCATGTACCATGACCATGGAAAGGGCGAATTTACCGTCACTTCGGACAAACCGGAAATGAAGTCTGTCACCCTGGACGGAATTAACAGCCGCAAGAAGGTTAAAATCAGAAAAAACGAGGAAGGAAATTATATCGCCGATATTTACATTAAATTCAATGGATCGGTACTGGAATATGTGGGAGATATGAATTTGACCAGCTCTGCGGACAGATCTAAGCTGGAGAATTTATTGAACGAGCATGTAGTTCAGCAATGTGAGAAGGTCGTGAAAAAATTGCAGAAGCATCGCACAGACAGCATTGGGATCGGGCAGCACGTCCGCAATAAAATGAGTTATAAAGCGTGGATGGACTCCCCCTGGGACGAAATGTACGCTAAGATGGAAATCCGTGTCCACGCCAAGTCCAAGATAAGAAACTTCGGAAACTACTATCACTGACCCGCATCGGCGAGTCGGTGCTTTGGCAAATTTTATCCCTGCAAAGCTTTCCGCACGCTAAGGATATATTTCGCCTGATCCAGCGGGTTGACTCCCCGGCGCTGACGTTTGGCCGAAACCTCGGCCGGACAGAGCTCATATCCCGCGAAAAATGAGGAAAAGGTGCTGCGGCCCTTCGTATAGGAACTCAGCTCAACCGGATAATTCATCGAGGTTGCAACCGGCAGCCGGCCTTCGATCAGCATCCGGTCGCCCTGCAGCACCGGCGGTTCCATCGTTCCGCGCATCAGCGCGAAATCGTTGATTACTCGCCCTGCATTCTCCTCTGGAACAACGATTCGAACCTGGAGCACAGGTTCGAGCAGGGCGGTTCCGGTATTAGCTAGCCCATCCATAATTCCCATAGGCGTAGCCACGGCAAAATCCAGCGGGTGCGTATGCCACACGTGATGCTGTCCATAGGTCAAGGTGACTTTCAGATCCGTCACCTCCCAGCCGAACATCCCCTGCTGCAAAGCTTCTGGTACGCGCCGCTCGACCTCGTTCTGGTACTGTGGAAGCAAATCCTCCGTTCTCACATTGGCTTCATACACAAGCCCGCTGCCTCGGGGACCCGGCTCGATCCGGAAGCGGAGTATAGCCCAACACGGCTTAGGCATCGTGTAGGCGATAAACCCTTCACCGGCTTGCTTAGGGGTTTCCTTATATATAACAGACGGATTCCCGAACGTCACCGTTAATCCATAACGGTTCTCAAGAATACTGTGCAAAATCTCCAATTGGATCGGACCCATCACTTTGACGTGCAGTTCGCGTTCATCCTGCAGCCATTGCACATCAAGGAGCGGATCTTCATCGGACAGCTCCTGAAGGGCTTGGACGACATGCGGATAGTCCGCCTCAGTCTTCCAGTAAGCACGGACCGTCAAAAGCGGAACGGCCAGCTTCGCTTCCGGCGGGATCGCGTCGGGTACTCCGAGAATATCCCCAATCCTTACATGCGAAAGTCCGCAAACTGCGGCGATATCTCCTGCGGCCAGCCATCCGAGATCCTCAGAGCGGGCCCCTTCGACTTTCCGGATTTGCGTCACTTTCTCCTGAATGTCCCGGGTATAATTATGTACGTTATCCCGGTTGCGCAAACTCCCTTGATACAAACGGACATAAGCCATCCGGCCCATACTCTTGTCGCGTTCGATTTTGAACACGATGCCCGATAACGGGGCCTCGGCGTCCCCTCCCGCCAAGGGCAGGTAATGAATCATGGCGTCCAGCAACGCCTCGATCCCGATGCCTTTCGCGGCCGCCCCATAGACCAGGGGGAACAGCTTGGCCGCCTTTGCCGACTCTACCGCACAGCTCCGCCACTTGACCAAAGAAATGGCATCGCCGTTCAAATAAGACTCCAGCAGCGTTTCATCCCGTTCGGCCAAGTGTTCAAACAGCCGAATCCGCGCTTTGTTCCCCGCTACGTCCATTGGAGCATCCTCAAGCAACTCTATAGCCCCCGTAAACTCCTGCTCTCTGCCTAGCGGCAGTTGAACAGGAACGATATCGGGCGACAGAAATTTATGGATCTCCGACAGTAAGGTTTCCGGGTCTGCCCCGACCCGGTCCATTTTATTTACGAAAACCAAAGTAGGAATCGCAAGCTTTCGCAAAGCGTTCCAGATCATTTCACTCTGTGCCTGAACACCCTCCACAGCAGAAAGAATGAGCACCGCACAATCCATGACCCGGAGCGAACGCTCTACCTCCGAGAGAAAATCGACATGCCCCGGGGTATCGACCAGATTCACCTGGACTCCTTTCCAGCTAAATGAGGTCATCGCGGCCCGGACGGAAATCCCCCGTTGACGTTCAATATCCATGGAATCGGTCAACGCCGTCCCCTCATCCACGCTTCCCAGCGTCCGTGTCCGTCCGCTCTCAAACAATATATGCTCGGTTGTCGTCGTTTTTCCCGCATCGACGTGCGCAAAGATTCCGACGTTCAGCCGTTTGGTTACGTTTATGTCCATGTTGTCTGCTCCTGAGTAAGCCATATTTTCACAAGAACATATTACCTAACATCGGATTTCCCGTCTATCTCATTTCCAAAATATCAACGCCGTACGGCTCCAGCTCAAGCTCAAGCCCTCTGGATTCGCCGTAAAGCAAACTTGGATACGCGCCGGGCAGCGTAACTTTGCGCGCTTCACGACATAAATTCAGTACGAACAAAAACGATCTGTCTCTACCGGTTCGAACCGTAACCTGGACCCCTTCGGGCAGTCCGGGGAACATCGTTATCTTTAATTTGGAAGCCACTTCACTGAACAGACTCATCAACCAGGCCTCCTCCGGGTGGGTCCCCAGATAATAAACCTGCCCTTGCCCGAAGGCATTGACGGTAACCGCCGGTATGCCGGCATAGAAATCCCCGCCATACCTCATCACAATATCCGCCCCATTCGGCGAAAGAATATCGCACCATTGGCGGCACGTAAATGTCCGACCCTCTTCATCCACGATTTCATGGACATCGCCTCCGATCGGGTCATATTCCTGTACAGCGACCCCCGCGCATTTCGCAAGCAATCCGGGCAGCGGCATCATGACGCATTGATTGTTCATATGCTTCACTCCGGAACGGCTGGTGAGAATCAGTGTCCCCCCTTCCGCAGCGAATCGCTCCAATTTGCCCGCTATCTCTTCGTTCATCAGATACAAGCTGGGCGCCACAATCAGCTTATATCGGTCCAGCGGCTCGTTCCAATCGATCACGTCACAGCCGATTCCAAGCTTGGTCAAGGCCCGGTGGTACTCCTTGATATTCTCATAATAGTTCATACCCTCGACCTGGGGTTGAACTCGGAGGGATTCCAGCTGTTCATGGGAAAAGAGGATGGCAGCATCATGCCGCAGCTCGGTTCCCCGGAGCTTCCTTGACAGCGTATTCACTTCAGCGCAAAGCGCGGCGAATTCTTCAAATTTACGCCCGGGAATGTTGCTGTGATCGATCAGTCCGTGCCAGAACTGCTCCGCTCCGGCGACCGCGCTTCTCCAGCGGAAATGCACGACCGTGTCGGCTCCCCGCGCTATAGCCTGCCAGGCAAAGGCCCGAATAAACCCGGGATACGGAGTTCTCCACATCGGAAACCAGCATCCGGGCGGTCCGCTAAGCTGTTCCATGATCCAGAAGTTCCGCCGCTTAATGCCCCGTGTGACGTCCAGAGATAATGCGCCGCTGTAAGGGCCTGTTGCCTGTTTGTCCGGAGAAGTGTTCGGATAATAATCAAAAGCGGCGAAATCAAGCTCCTTGCCGATCTGGTACTGATCCAGGCGCTGGGGATAACTGTGAAAGTTGTGGGTAATGAATTGACCGCGAGCATGTTTCCGGATGATTTCGATTTGGGTATGCTGAAACTTTACGACCTCATCCCATTGATATCTCGCGTAGTCCAGCAAATAGGACGGATTCTGATGCGGTGATCCTCCATGCGGAGGGCCGATCTGGCACCAATCGCTATATTCCCCGCTCCAAACCACGGTTCCCCATTCCCGGTTGACCGCTTCCAAGGTCCCGTATTTCCGTTCTACCCATTCGCGGAACCCTCTGCTGCACCGGGGACAATGGCAATCGATCATACCGAACTCGTTGTCGATTTGCCACCCTGTGACGGCCGGATGCTTTCCGAAATGCTCCGCCATTCGCTCCACGATTCTTGAACCGTATATGTTCAGCGAATCGCTGCTGTAGCACCGATGCCCCCGTACCCCGGGATGATAAACGCTCCCGTCGGCAAACACGGGTAAAATATCCGGTCTCAAATCCGTTAGCCAGCGCGGCGGCGTGTTCGTCGGCGTCCCGAGAACCACTTCAATATCGTACTTGTGAAACAAATCCAATACTTGATCCAGCCAGTCAAATTCATAAACGCCTGATGAAGGTTCAAGCCGGCTCCAAGCAAACTCGCCCATGCGCACGACTCGAATCCCCGTTATTTTCATTAATTGGATATCTTGTTCCCAGAGCTCGCTGTCCCAATGTTCGGGATAATAATCCACTCCCATTTTTACTCCACTGGCGAATTTTCGCTTCTTTTCCATTACCTCTCCTCCTTATCCGAAACGCCTATTGCAAAAAACGGCAAAACTGCTCCCGTCTGCCCTCTATAACGAGAGAGCGCGGAAGCAGTCTGCCTGACACAAGTAGATTGATTATTCAGTTAATTACTTCTTCAACTTATCCCATGCCGCCTGCATGTTGGTCATCCAGCCGTTCACATCGGTTTTGCCCGCGATGAGCTCCTGAATGGCGCTGGCGAATTCTTGAGTTACCCCATCCGGGAATTTCGAAGATTGCAGACCGTAAACTTTATTCTCGTCTACATATTTCTTCACGTCCGCACCCAGCATGCCGATATCTTCGGCTGATGCAGGAATCGTCGTCAAAGCAGGGATGAACTTCCATTTTTTAACGATATACTCTTTACCCATATCGGAAGTTACGAGCCAGTTCAAGAAGATTTTTGCTTCTTCTTTAGAAGCGGAATCTTTGTTTACTACCAGGTTTGCAGGAATCCCTACAGTCAGCTTGTCGTTCTTCTCGGCATTGTCGTCAATCGGCATTGGGAACATCCCGATGTTCATGCCCGGAGTAATATTGTCGATCAAAGTTTGCGCCCAGTTGCCTTCCTGCATCATACCGATTTCGCTGTTGGCGAACAAGGCAAGGTGAGTGTTGGCATCCGTGGTCAGCGGGTTCTTTTGACCATATTTCACTGTAAGGTTAAGCAAATTGCTCCAGTCTTTAAACTGCTGGTTGCCTACGATCGTTTGGGTTCCCTCGTTCATACCTTTGATGAATTCATCAACGTTGTCCTGTCTTGCAAACGCGGTGCTGATCCCTTGGTTACCAAGCAGCCACCATTCTTGATAAGCGTTACCGAAAGGAGTGATTCCGGCAGCTTGAAGCTTCTTAGCCGCTTCTTCCAGCTCGGTAATTGTTTTAGGAGTTTCCGTAATGCCGGCTTTGGCAAACAGATCTTTGTTGTATACATAACCGATCCCTTCCAGGTTCATCGGCATGCCGTATACTTTACCGTCTTTAGTCATAGGCTCGGCTGCCAAAGGCACGAGGTCTTTAACCCATGCTTGGTCGGACAAGTCTTCGATCTTATCTTGCCACATATCCAGTTCGGCAAAACCACCGTTAGAGAAAATGTCAGGCGCGTCACCGGAAGCGAATTTCGTCTTCAGCGCTGCTGCGTAGTCCGCACCGCCGCCAACGGTTTGAATGTCCAGCTTGATGTTCGGATATTCTTTTTCGAATTCGACCTTCAATTCATTCAGGCCTTCAACGATTTCTGTTTTAAATTGGAACACTTTAACCGTCTTGACTGCTCCGCTCTTACCGGAGTTACCGGAATTACCGTTTGCAGCATTATTGGCGTTGTTCTTCCCGCCGCAAGCTGCGAGCAGCATGCTCATCACGAGCAGTACGGACAGGATAACCATAGAACGTTTCTTGTTCATAACTTCATTTCCCCCTAGTCATTTTTCTTGAAGTTTTTGATTCCCAACCTCTTTATATATGGAACGCCAGGCTTGTCCGATATTAACCTTTTACCGAGCCTGCCGCAATTCCCTCAACAATGTAACGCTGCAGCAGCAGGTAGAAGATGACGATCGGCAGAATGCCGATGGCCAGCGCCGGAAGCGCCATGTCCCACTGCTTCGTGTACTGTCCGAAGAAAGAATAGGTCGCCAGCGGAATCGTCCGCAGCGAAGGATTTTGCAATATCAACGACGGCAGCAAATAGTCATTCCAAATTGCCAGCGCGTTGAGCACGATAATGGTCATCATCATCGGCTTGAGCAGCGGCAGCACGATCCGGAAGAATACCGTAATCGGGTTGCAGCCGTCGACGGTCGCAGCCTCTTCAATTTCCAAAGGAACGGATTTGACAAATCCGTGGAAGAGGAACACTGCCAGCGGGAGACTGAGTCCCAGGTTCGTCAAGAGCAATCCCCAAATGCTGTTGTTGACTCCAAGTGTGTTTACCACTTTAAGTACCGGAATCATGATCGTTTGAAAAGGTACGACCATGGACATAACGAACAGCATCAGCAAGATACGGTTGAATCTAGTGTTAGAGCGAACCATTTTGTAAGCGGCCATGGCACTGAACAGCGTTATCAGAATCACACTGACTATGGTGATCAGCGCCGAGTTGCGGAAAGCTTCTGAAAAGCGGGCCAGCTCCCATGCTTTCGAATAGTTGTCCCAGTTGAATTTAGACGGCCAGGAGGCCGCGTTGGACAAAATTTCACCGAACGATTTGACCGAGTTCGCAAACAGGAAATAGAACGGGGCCAGGAACACGAGCGCCACCAAAGCCATGATAATCTCAATGACGACATTTCTTCCGCGCGATCTAGTCTCCATCAGGCTTCAACCTCCTTGCTCTTCGTGATGCGAACTTGAATCAGGGAAATGATCGCTACGATAACGAAGAACAGCAATGCTTTCGCCGTACCGAGACCATACCGGTTATTCAAGAAAGCTTCATTGTAGATGTTCAGAGCAACCGATTCCGTCGATTTAAACGGACCGCCCTTGGTCAGGGACAGGTTGAGGTCGAACATTTTAAAGGACCAGGAAATCGCCAGGAACAAGCTGACGGTTACCGCAGGCATAATCAACGGAGCGATGATGCTGCGCAGCACCTGGAAATGACTGGCCCCGTCGATTTCGGCGGCTTCCAGTACTTCCTTGGAAACATTGCTGAGCGAAGCGATATAAATAACCATCAAATAACCGGAGTATTGCCATACGAACACCATGACGATCGCCCAGAAACCGGTGGTAGCATCGCCGAGCCAAGGAAGCTGGAAGAAAGACCAGCCCGTCATATCGCCCAAGGTTGAGAAGCCTTTAATAAAGATAAACTGCCAAATAAATCCGAGCAGCAGGCCTCCGATGATGTTAGGCATAAAAAACACGGTACGCAGGACGTTCCGTGATTTCAAAGGCTTTGTAAGGAAATAAGCCAGGAAGAAGCCGACCAGGTTGGTGAGCACAACACCCAAAACCGTGAAGCGAACCGTAAACCAGAAGGACTTCCAGAAATCCGGGTCACCGGAAAATATTTTTGCGAAATTATCGAAGCCGACCCAAGTAACCTCGCCCGATACGCCATTCCAATCCGTAAAGGAATAATACATCCCCATTAAAAATGGAATAATCATGACCAGAGTGAAGAATAGTACGGCCGGGCCGACGAAAAAGAATTGCTGTCCATAATGCGATAACTTTCTGCTACGCATATTGGCCCCCCTTTCAATGTCTCTCTTTGTCGTTATGTGTCTTATAATGCTATTATGTAATTATTTTGATTCCCCTTACACCGACAGAGGTGATCACTAAGGTGTAAAATATTGATCGGAAGTGGATTAAATGAAATGGAACAGCATTCGCACCAAAATGATTGTTTTTATGTTATTGCCGATTGTCATATGTATCGTAGCTGCTATGATCGTTAGCTATTCTCATACAACAGCTTCGCTTAGAACGCGGGCGGTAGAAGAAAATACGAACCTTCTCTATCAAGGTTATCTTAATATCGACGGTATGCTGCAGGAGATCAATCGGGTATCCCTCAGCGTATATTCGGATGCCGAGTTTTACAGACAGCTCGACGCCGGTTATGACGATATTTCCGCCAATATCAGCATCTATTCGTCGCTAAATTATATGTACAAAGCGATACCTGGCGCTTATCAGGTTTATCTATATGGCATCAAGGACAACAAAGCCACGATGATCACCCAGGAAACTCCGAAGCGTTGGCAGGATCCCGCCCCTTACCCCGCCTCCGCATTGCCCGAAAAAGAGCTGCTGCAAATCCAGACTACGCACCCAAGTCACCATTACGGTCTTCTGTCTCCTCTTCCCCAGGCGACCAAGGAGCAGGTCTTTACCCTGCACCGGCGGATTGAAAAGATCCCGACCAATCAAGCCATCGGGTATTTATCTATCGACGTGAAGCTGTCGGCTCTCTTCGGCATCATCAACCAGCTCTATGACAAGAGTAAAGAGAATCTGTACATTATTGATGCCGAGGGCAATTTAGTGTATACCGAGGACGAGACGCTGCTTGGGAAGCCGCTCCAAGACGATTGGTACGGCAAACCGGCTGCCGGTTTTACAGGGGATCAGGGCTCTTTTGAAATGAACGGGGCCGTATTTATATATCAGCGCATTCAAAGCACGGGGGCGGACTGGACACTGGTCAAGCAAATTCCTGTATCGAACCTGCTCGGCGAAGCGAATCAGGCCGCTAAGATCAACGCCGTTTTGTTCGGAGTTGCCTTGCTTGTCATCATCACGGCCATCGTCCTGATTTCAATCCGGATCACTTCCCCGATCAAGCGTCTTTCGACTTATATGAATCAGGTGAAAATCGGAAACCTTCAGGTTGACGTAGCTCCTGCGGGAAATGATGAAGTCGGTGTTTTGACGGAGCGGTTCCGCGATATGATGGACACGTTAAACAACTTGATCCTGAGGGAGTACAAACTGGAGCTTAGCAGCAAGGACAACCAGCTTCGGGCACTGCAGGCGCAAATTAACCCTCATTTTCTGAATAACACGCTGCAGATCATCGGTACGTTGGCATTGGAACTGAAGGTACCGCAAATATATACCCTGATTTCTTCCCTCGGGAAGATGATGCGTTACAGTATGAACAATGATGAACGAACCGTGACCCTAAAGGACGAGCTTGAGCATGCTAAGGCTTATATAGAACTGCAAAAAGAACGGTTTGAGAACCGGTTTGCGTTTCATTATGAAATCGAGGATTCACTTCTGCAGGTGCCGATGCCGAAAATGATCTTACAACCTATTATGGAAAACTACTTTAAACACGGCATCGACCTTTCGGAATCCGGGGGCTGGATCTCACTGACCGCCACGAAGGATACGGAAGGAAACATGGCGATTATTGTGCAAAATAACGGGGCTTTGATTCCGGATGACAAGCTTCGCCGGCTGCAGAGCGGCCTTGCCCTATCGGGGGCGGAACAGGTCAAGCCCGGAGAGGATGAGCCGGATGGAAAGACGTCCTCCATCGGTCTGATCAATGTCCTGACCCGGCTGCGCTTGGTTTACGGAGAGAATGCTGAGTTGATCGTAGCTAATTTAAAACCGGACGGAGTCCGGATTACCTTGAAATTCAAGGTCCAAGATGAAAGCGGAGAGTGAAGAAATCATGAGAGCACTGATCGTTGACGATGAAGCGAGAGTGAGGAAGGCGGTACGCCTGCTGGTTGATTGGCAAAGTCACGGAATTGAGGAAATCGCGGAAGCCGGCGGCGGCACCGAAGCCATCGCGATGATTAAGGAATTCAAGCCGGCACTCGTTATTATGGATATGATGATGAAATCCGGTCACGGGATGGAGCTTATGGTTTGGGTGAGCGAGCATGCGCCGAGCCTCAAATTCATCGTGATTAGCGGACATGACGATTTTGAATTTGTCCGAAGCACGGTAAGGCACGGGGGCATTGATTATATTTTGAAGCCGATCGATCCCGAGGCGATTAATGCTGCCGTTGGCAAAGCTGTCGGCCAGTGGCGGCAAGAAGAACAGGAACGCCGGGAACATCAGCAGAAGAGCATCCAGTTAAACGAATTCAGGCCGGTGTACAGTGAGAAGCTTCTCTCCTCGCTCATCGACGATCCGGGCTCCTCGGAGTCCGCAATGAGACGGCTCCGGATGGAGGGCGTGATTCCCGAAGAGGCGGATAAGGGCCGGCTGCTGCTGATCCCGATCGATTCCGGGGACACGGCCTTGCTGCGACGGTTCGGGTATGATAGCGAATTGCTGCATTTTTCGCTCATTAATATTTGCAATGAGTTTCTACTCCCGGGGCGGCACGGGATTGCGTTCAAGTATTGGGGAGCGCCGATGGAAATCGTAATTTTAACATGGGGTCCGTCGGATCGCGCGCCGGAATTGATAGCAAGGATTAATGACGGGCTGTTCCATACCCTGCAACGTAGAGTTCATGTCGGTATGGGGATGGCGGGAGAGCTTCCGCAAAGTCTTCCCCATCAGTATGACGAAGCGGAAACTGCGATCTGCCGGAGGAATCTGCTGCAGCCGGATCAATATGTCCATCTACTTAAGTCTGCTCAGCAGGATACGATCGAAGGCGCTGCGTCATTATCATTTGAAAGTGTGCAGGAGGAGTGGAAAACTGCGGTTCTGAGCGGAGACGCTGGCCAAATCTCTTCAGCCGCCCAACAGTGGATCGACGAATTATGCCGTTCGGGCTACGTATCATCCGAGCTGCTTGATGCTTGGGAAAGCGACATCCTGTCTTTTCGAGTCAGACTGCTGCGGGAAGCGCTGGGTAAAGAAGCCGATAACCTGGTGTCCGAATCCGAACACGACGAATCGAGCCTGACCCCTCCCCTGACGAGCAGCTATACCTTCTCTCCCTCCGCGTGGCGCGATTGGTCCAGGGCTTTTATGACCCGCCTTGCCGGAGAAATCTCGGCTCGCCATTCCAGGGAGAACCGGATGACCGGCGAAATTATTACCTATATCGAACAGCATTACCGTAACGAGCTGTCTCTCCAGGAGATCGCCAGTCATTTCTATGTCAGCCGCGAATACGTTTCCCGCAAATTCAAGCAAGAATTCGGGATCAACTTCTCGGATTATCTTACTAAATACCGGATCGACAAAGCCAAAAAGCTGATGCTGAACCCGGATCTGAAACTCCAACAAATTTCCGAGATGGTCGGATTCAATGACGTGAAATACTTCAGCAAAGTATTCAAGAAGCAGGAAGGTGAATCGCCGCGGGAGTACCGGAGCAAATGAGTGCGATCAATATAGGTGCTTGGTGCGGTCCGTCGGTTATAGTAACCAATTCTCATTAAGCAGGTCAGTGTGGAGATGCATTGTATTCTGCGGGAGTGTGGTAGGAGTAACTCTGATGGGAATGTGTCTTTGGATTGATGATATAGTGTGGACGTGGCACTAGGCGGGAGTTTGGGAAATTGTGCTGAGTGAGGGTACTTGGATGAGGGTACTTGGATGAGGGTGCGGGGTGAGGGCGCTGAATCGGAGTTTGGACGGTGGGGTTGTGGCCAATGGTGACGCTGGACGGCGATGCTGGATGGCTAACGAACCCAGTAACCCTTATTTGGCTTAAAAATGGCCAATTCAAAATATAACGAACTCCAGACACGTTATTCACAGCAAAAAGGCAGCAATTCACCTCTTATCGCCCAAATAACGTTACTGGAGTTCGTTAGGTTCCAAAACATGCTGATTTCGTGCAAATAAGCTTCCTCAGGTTCGTTAGCCTGGGAAAGTAGGACTCCAAAGAGATTCCAAAAAGCAGGACCCCGAAAAGGCTCCGGAAGAAGCCCCAGGAGAAGCCCCAGGAGAAGCCCCTTGCCTAGTTACTCCTTACAAGATTACGAGAGGACCCCACAAATATTAAGAGTTTCTCCGCACATCCGGTCTGCTCCTTATTCCGTTCATCCGGTGAGCAGGCCTTTTTCGACATGTCCACAAGATGTACGCGAATACCCATGGCTTAACCTTGGTCTGCCCTGCTGTTTACCGGAGTTCTACTACTTACGCTCATACCATTGCAAGAAAGCTTCAGCCACCGCTTTGCCCGCCAGGCCGTTTGGATGAGGGTCATTCCCCGGGCTCATAAATTCCGGCCGGATCTGGTGTTCCTGCGGTGCAGGCTGGGACAATACGGCTGCAATATCGAACACCCGGCTCACTCCGGCAGGAGGCGCGGTTCTCAGCACTTCATTCACCTTCCGCCATACCTGCTCGCGGTTCCCGCTGAAATTAAACGGAGGCACCGTAAACAGAATGATGTCGGCCTCGCTATTGTTTGCTTTGAGAGACGATACGATGCTGGTCAGGTCCTGCAGCAACTCTTCCGCGCTTCGCTCGCCGATATCGATATCGTTGACGCCCAGCGCAATCAAAACCTGATCCCCCTGTTTGGCTTTATGCAGCCAAGGGCCATCCGCTGCGGCGTCATAGGCCCGCGCCCATCCCGAACCGATATTCCAGACGTTATAATCCGCGCCAAGCCCATCGGCAATCCGCGCCACCCAATAATCGTACCCGTCCTTTGCGGTTCTCACGCCCTGGGTAATCGAATCTCCAAAGAAAACCATCCGCAGGTGACTTTGTTTCTTGTATCCGATCCAAGCGGGCATTACGAGAAGATTTTCCGAAAGAGCGAACAAATCCCCTTCCGCTTCGTCCGCATGTTTGCCGGGGGTATTATAAGCGGTTACCAGCATCTGCTCGGTATTGTAAGGGACCGATCGGCCGGAGCCGGAAGCGATAGTCCAACTGAAGGCCAAGTCATGGCCTTGCGGCAATTCAATCTCAACGGAATCGCTCCAAAACGTCTCTCCCGGTCGGACCAGCCGGGTCAAGCTGCCGTCAAAAGTAACGGGAACCTGCGATTGACCGGAAACTTCGCCGTTTCTTCCGGTTCCTCCATCGGCTACGAACGCAGCCTCGATCAGCCAGTTGCCGCCAGATTGTCCTCCCTTGGCAACGCTCCCCTGGTCCCAGGTGGAATCCACTGCATTACTGAACCAGAACCGAAGCTCCAGTTTGCCCTGCTCCCGAAGCCGGACATAGGTCCGGTATGTATGCGTAAACGCCTCTTCGCGATCCATAATATAGTTGGAAGCCGTCGATACGACCGTTGCAGAGCCATACTCCTTCATCAAGGCCAGATCTTGAACCGGCATGTCCTGCATTTCTTTCTGTTCCATACTGCCACTCCTCATCCTAATCTTTCATCTCCTCGAACTATTGTACAAAAAAACCGGGGCTGCGACTACAGCACCCGGTTTAAAAACGCTTTAGTCCGCTCATGCTGCGGACTTCCAAACAACTGCTCCGGCGTTCCCGATTCGATGAATTCGCCGTCCGCCATGAACATGACCCGGTCGGCCACCTCACGGGCAAAGCCCATTTCATGGGTCACGACGATCATAGTCATCTGCTCATCGGCCAATTGGCGCATGACCTGCAGAACCTCGCCGGTCAACTCCGGATCGAGCGCCGAGGTCGGCTCGTCAAAGAGCATAATTTCCGGGCTCATCATAAGCGCCCGGGCAATCGCTACACGCTGCTTCTGGCCTCCGGACAAATTGGATGGGTAGACATCCCCCTTATCTTGCAATCCCACTTTTTCCAGCAGGCTCGAAGCCTTGCTCCGGATTTCCTCGGCCGAATATTTCTTCATCAGCTTCGGAGCCAATTCCAGATTGGCTCTTACCGTCAAATGGGGGAACAAATTAAAGTGCTGGAACACCATCCCCATCCGGGATGTAATTTCCTTGATCTTTCCCCCGGAAGGATAAACACCGTTATGAACGAGTTCTTCATTTCCGATCCGGATGCTTCCTCCATTCACCTCTTCCAGGTGTGCAAGACTGCGAAGCATCGTGCTTTTCCCGGAGCCCGAAGGACCGATCACCGCTACCACCTCGCTCGGAGCTATGCGAAAGGACACGTCCTTCAACACTTCCAGCTTTCCAAAAGATTTTCGCATATTGGTTACTTCAATAATGACATTGTTCGTCATCGCAAGTCTTCCTTTAATCAAATTTAAATTTCCGCTCCAGCATCTTAAAGAAGAACGTCAGCACCAACGTCATCGCTAAATAAATAACACCGGCAACGACAAACGGCATAATCGTAAAATCACGGTTGACAGCAGTTTGAGCAAAATGCAATAGTTCGGGAACCGCGACCGCATATAAAAGCGCCGTATCCTTCACCAAGGTAATTGCTTCGTTCGATACCGCCGGAAGCGCGATCCGGAACATTTGCGGAAGAATAATCCGGGTCATCGTATGCCAACGCCCCAGTCCAAGCACTTGTGCCGCTTCGTACTGGCCCTTGTCTATCGCCAGAAGTCCACCCCGGAATATTTCAGCAAAATAGGCGGCGTAGTTTAAAGTAAACGCCAGACAGGCGGCGGCAAAACGGTCCATAACCAGATATTCCCCGATCACCGGAATGACCGGCAGTCCAAAACAGAAAAATAGCATCTGCAGCAGCAAAGGCGTTCCGCGCATGACATAAATATAAACATTGGCGATCCAGGCCAGCGGTTTTACGCGGCTCTTGACCATTAACGTAAAGACAAAACCGAGCGGAATGGAGGTTAAAATCGCCAAAAAGAACAGCAGAATCGTCGTTCTCGCACCTTCCAGCATCGGCCCCGTAATATCCCATAAATAATCCAGACTCATAAGTAACTCTCCTCATATGAAAACTAAAAACCGGATTTAGAGTTCAATCCGGTTTTTCTTAGTGTCACTGAAATGGAATCTAGTTCAGCACCTTGTCTTCCCCGAACCATTTCTCGGAGATTTGTGCAGCTGTCCCGTCCTGGCTCAGCTCATCCAATGCCTTTTGCAGCTTGTCCAGCAGCTCATCATTGCCCTTCTTCACGCCGATGCCGTACTCCTCGGGAGCAAGCGATTCATCAAGCAATTTGAAGATTCCTTCTTCTTTGGACATATAATAGCGGGCCACTACTTCATCTATCACGACCGCATCCAGACGTTTCGTCTTCAAATCACTCAAAGCGAGCACATTGTCCGGAAACGCGGATACTTCCTTGACCTCGGATTTAATCGGGTTCGAATCCAGAGCATCCGCCGCTGAGGAAAGCGATTGAAGGCCAACGACCTTACCAGCCAGTTCGCTGATTGCGGATATTGGTGAATCCGCCAAAGTCACAACCACCTGGCTGTTTTTCAAATATGGCTTAGTAAACAGAACTTTCCCTTTGCGCTCATCGGTAATTGTGTAGCCATTCCAAATCAAGTCAATTCGTCCGCTGTTCAGCTCGGATTCCTTGGCCGACCAGTCGATCGGCTGGAAAGTCGCTTCCATTCCCATTTTCTCTGCAGCTGCCTTCGCATAGTCGATATCGAATCCGACAAGCTCATTATCGCTGTCCCGGAAGCCCATCGGAGCGAACTTGTCGTCGATTCCGATCACAAGCTTATTATCGTCCTTGCCTGAGCCGGAGCAACCGGCCAGAGCCATTAACATCATACCCAATACCACTATCAGAATTGCACTTTTCTTCATCTGAATTTCTCCCCCATCTGGTTGACAAAAGCTCTATACGCTTTAGTTCGTTAATACGTTATCAGATTCTCATGATACCATACTACCAAAGAAGAGTCGAGAGAAATGAAAGTTTTCCAGAAACTGATCTTAATCTGTCACAAATAGGGCTAGCTCGCGATAGATTCCGATGATTTCCTCCATTTTCATCCGCACCAGGCCGCTGGAAGACGGGGCGACGAAATCGATAACCCCATCCACGATAGATTCGCTCTGGAACCCCCAATCCGCCCGGGGTCGGCCGCTGTATTCGGTATAAACGCCCTTGCCGACAAAACAGGCGATTCGCGGCCGATACTCTCTTAGCTTGTCCCGCAGTATAAGCCGACCCTGTTTATATTCTTCGCGCGTTATATCTTCCGCGCCGCGGGTAGGACGCGCAACGATGTTCGTAAATCCGTAACCCAGTTTGAGTAGATCCTGGTCTTCAGAGGCATCGTACAAACGCGGGGTAAGCCCGGATTGATGCAAAATGCGCCAGAAGTTGTTGCGCGGATTAGCATAATGATGCCCGGCTTCCCCGGACCGGATGCTAGGATTGAATCCGATAAAGACGATGGACAAGCCGAAATCGAGATGATCCGACACTTCGCTCAGCTCATTATTCATAACTTTGCCGCCTCCTGGCTCCGGCCTTTTATTCTATCCGTGAGGGCAAAGAAAACACCGTACATTACAATAAATATAAGCAGCGCAATCCCTTCCTCGGCCAGCAAATAGTAAGGATACGGTCCAAGCATATCCAGGATGGAAGGCGTATCCGGCTTACGCAGCAGAAACATATAATTTGCTCCGATGACATAATTCAGAAGCCCAATGATCAGAGCCAAGCCGTTCAAGAACAGCATCGTTTTCCCGATTGATTTCCAGGTAGGCCTGTATTGTTCGATCCAGGTCATATATAACGGAGCTAGAATGATCAGCGAATGAGCTATGAAAAACTGAAAGAACCGGAAATGCGGATACCCGTAACCCAGATTCGGCGTGAGTATAGCCTGAAGCGCCCCGCCGATGCCGGCAAAAAAGAGGACTTCATACAGCCATCTGCTTCGGCTCCATAGCATAATGATCGACAGCAGCAGCGTTATACTGCACAGCTCAAGCGGAAGGGTATGACGAACATTCCAGGCTCCTTGCGTCCAATACCATACATTTAAAGTGGCCTCGGAAATCAGGAGGAAGCCCAGTAATCCGAATCTCACCCCAAGGCGCAAGGCTCTCCGGGATCGAATTCTTTTTCTGGCCGCATAAAGTCCCAGAATCATCACAATCAGCAGACCGATCCAGATCAGATGGGACGGGGAAAAGAATATAAATTCCGGCGCTTGCCCGGAAGAAAAAACGGATGCTGATTCCATCATAGAATCCCCCTTTTATCGTTGGAGCACCAAATCATCCTTCGCCGTGCTCACCCGGTTTCTCCCGTTCTCTTTGGAACGGTATAACGCCCTGTCCGCCTCCATAAAGAGCTCCTCCAGCGACTGTCCGGACAACCCGAATTCAGCGACTCCGAAACTGGCTGTAATCCTGATCGGCCCTTCCGCCGAGTTCAGCGGGGTGTTCTCGATTTCCCGGCGTAATTTCTCAGCAGCGGCTGCCGCTTCAGGGAGATCAATCCCCGGGAGGCCAATGACAAATTCCTCTCCTCCGTATCTGCCGAGGAGGCCGCCGGCCATAAGATACCGTTCGCCGAGGGCTGCGATATGACGAAGCGCCTGATCCCCCACTCCGTGCCCAAACCGGTCGTTAATATGTTTGAAAAAGTCGATATCGAAAACGATCAGCGAAAAAGATTCCTTAGCATTTTCGGCCGCCGCAAGTTTACCGCGCGCCGTTTCCATAAAGAAGGTCCGGTTGAAAATCCCCGTCAGCCCGTCGTAAGAGGCCAGCATGGTCAATTTCTCCTCCATGCGGGCGCGCTCGGTAACATCCATCACCGTTATCGTCTTCCCCACGAACCGTCCTCTGCGGTTAATGACCGGAGAAGAGTGAATATGATAATAACAGGTTTCCTGCCCGATGCTCCAGCTGATTTCTTTCTCATCGGTCACATTGTGATCGGAATGAAAATCGAAGACAGGCTCATTGAAGTTTTCGGACAAACGGAGTTCGCTAACGGGCTTGCCGATATTCGCGGAACTGAGTCCGGGAATCATCATCGCCGCTGCAGGATTAAAGTCCGCCAGCAGGCCGGCCGGATCGACGACCAGAACACCGTCGCGCATACTGTCAAAAATATATTCTCTGGCCACGGGCGCAACGATCATCAAGCCGGAGGTTCGGATAGCCCATATATAAAAGAAGGAAGTCACGCACATGATGATCGGTACAAGGTCCATCTCGTAGGGAGTCAGCTTCATCAAATACAGAAAAGAAGCAAATCCCGGCAAAACGAATCCGATTAACAGAGCCGCTACTTGGCGTCTCAGCACGTTTTTTCTCCGGTTCCAATAACGCAGCAGCAGGAAAGTACCTACCAGCAGACAGCCGACAGTATAGCTTCCGTGGACGACATACCACTCCCCCATCACGATATCCATCATGGGTCTGGGGGCATTGGGATTCAAATAAATGTCTCGGTAAAACAGATGATGCCACTCGTTCGTCGTAATCATCACCAGCGTAATGGCCGGAATGATCAGCATCAGAACAAGCTTCCGGCCAGTTATAAACTTCTCCAGCCCCACATAGTACATGACCAGCATCAAACTAAGCGGAGCGATAAAGGGCATCCCTACATACTCCACATTCGCCCAGAACATAATTTCCTTCAATGTGTTCCCTGTCAATTCGAAGGCAAACCCGAACGCATAAATGGCCGACAGCCCGGTGATCCAGAAAAACAGGTTGATTCCGGAATACTTGTTCCGGTTCACAAACGCATAAATGGCAAGCAGTACACTCAGTACACCTGACAATGCCGCCAAAACAATAAAGATGCTAATCGGTGAGTTCATTTACAAGGTAGCTCCATCATTTCAAATATTAGTTATATGGTAGCATAAGTGCCGACATCAGCGGAAGAATTCATTTCTCGCCCTGTAATAGATGTTTTATTGATAGCATTCATCAATTTATCACTATAAAGTTTTTGTTTTTTTGATATAATGGAACATATCTCGGAAAACGTTTTCCGAAGAGCGGATAATACACTTTATACCAGGAAAAGAGGGATTCCCAATGACTCAAGCAAAACAACGCTGTTTAACCGTCGACCAGATCGGATACCCGTTAAATGCCAAAAAATCCGTCATCAGCGCAGGCAAATCAGGAACATTCGAAGTTATCCATTCGGTTACCGGCAAGCCGGTTTTTCAGGGAGAAACCGGACCCTTGCAACCTGACGAGGCCGCGGGAACGGCGGTTTGCTCAGGCGACTTCTCGGCGCTTGCAGAACCCGGCAGCTATTATGTCAGACTAGGCGATGAGATTTCCGCTCCGTTTGTCATTGCGGATAACCCGTATAAGGAGCTCCATCAGGGTCTTTTAAAAGCTTTTTATCTTTTCCGCTGCGGATGCGATTTGAGTGAAGAATATGCCGGACCCTGGAGTCATGCAGCGTGCCATCTGGCGGACGGAACCGTATACGATGATCCCGAAGTGAAGCTGAACAGCACGGGGGGCTGGCATGATGCCGGAGACTACGGCCAATACACCGGCCCTGGCGCCAAAGCGGTTGCTGACCTGCTGCTTGCCTTCGAACTAAACCCACAGGCGTTCCGGTCCCCGCTTCCGATTCCGGAAACGGACGGCATCACGCCGGATGTGCTGCATGAATGCCGTTATGAACTGGAATGGCTGTTCAAAATGCAGGATGACCGTACCGGCGGCGCGTTTCACAAATTGACGACCAAGCAATTTCCGGCTTTGAATGTCATGCCGGAAGACGATCTGGCGGATTTGTATTTCCTCCCTGTTTCGGCAACGGCTACCGGGTGCTTGGCCGGCGTCATGGCGATGGCTTCGCGGATTTTACGCCCGTTTGACGAAGTCTTTGCGGACCGCTGTCTGGAAGCCGCGAAGCGGGCTTGGCAGTGGTTGCTGGATCATCCTGAAGTTCCGGGCTTTAAAAACCCGCAGGATATCGGTACTGGGGAATACGGGGATGAACAGGATCTGGATGAGCGTTACTGGGCGGCTGCCGAATTGTTCCGGACGACCGGAGACGAAACCTATCATACGCATTTCAAAGCGCTGGCTGCGCAGCAGTTCCCGAAATACGAATTGGGTTGGGCCGATATGGGCGGTTATGGAACCTTCGCTTATCTGCTCCAGGATTCCGCTAAGGGCGATAACGCTTTGCTTAACTGGCTTAAAGACGGACTGCTGGAGGAAGCCGACAAGCTGGCGGCGATCAGCACCGCTGACGGCTACGGTATTTCGCTAACCTCGGCGGATTACATCTGGGGCAGCAATATGGTCGTTATGAATAGAGCCATGCTGCTGCTGATCGCCTACCATCTTAGCGGCAACGACAAGTATGAAGCTATGGCGCTGGACCATATTCATTATTTAATGGGCCGCAACCCGCTTGATATCAGCTATGTGACCGGTTATGGCGATCGCCCGGTGATGCATCCGCACCATCGTCCTTCTGTCGGCGACAGCGTGGCCGCCCCTGTGCCCGGTCTCGTAGCCGGCGGTCCGAACCGCGGGCTGAACGATGACTGCATGATGGAGCACCTGCAAGGCAAAGCGCCCGCCGAATGCTTTATCGACGACGAGCTCAGCTATGCCGGCAATGAGGTGACGATTTACTGGAACTCCCCTGCCGTCTTCGTGGTCTCCCATTTTGTGAAATAAAATATTTCAGCAGCAAATAGAAATCAAATAGCGCGAGTTGTATGGGTTAAGTCACCACCCATACGCTCGCGCGTTTTCTTATAACTTAGTGACTACTCTAATTCTTTGATACGCGGAGTTCCTAATCCGCCAACTCCAAAGCTTGCATCATTCTTAGCAGGATGACCGTGGCCTCGGCGCGGGTTGTAAATCCTGAAGGAGTGAATTCCCCGTCCGCATCCCCTTGCACGATGCTGCGTTGCGTAAGCAATCCGGCACTGGAAACCGCCCAGTCGGGGATGGCTGCGCTATCGGAGTAACGGGCCAACGCTTGTGCCGCATTCAGCTCGTTTTCTACTTCCGTGCGGCCGGTTTCAAGGAGCCGGATAGCCCGCGAAACCATAACCGCCATCTCGGCCCGGGTGATACGGTCGTCCGGCATGAATGCGTTCGTTCCTTTTCCGTTCACCAAGCCGGAGGCGACCGCAGCGCCGATTTCTCCGGATAGAGGGCCGCCTGTCGCGACATCACCGAATCCGCTGCCGGAAGCCTTGGGCGACAGTCCCAAGCTTCTTACGAGCAGGGCCGTGAACTCAGCTCTCGTAATCTCCCGACCAGGCGCAAAATGACTGTCATTAATCCCTTGGACAATGAGCTTCGAAGCCATAGCTTCAATTTCGCGTTCCGCCCAATGTCCGTTGGCGTCATTGAATTGTTTCCGGAACCCGATGACCATAAAGACTCCATTTTCCGGAGATTTTATTTCCAGACGCGCCTTTCCGTTCTCGCTTCTGCTTACGGCCGGTACGGGATACAGCTTCCCGTCACGCTCGTCGTATCTCACCGCGATGACATTAGCGCCCGCCCCCTCAAGGAAAACGACGCGGCTGATATATTTCATGCCTAAATCAACAACTTGCTGCTCCTGTCCGTCCGAACCGACGGATACGCGGAAGTCAACGGCCGAAGCATCTATGACGGAACCTCCCAAAGCTGTCGTTTTAAGATTCAACTCTTTCTGTAAGGAGGCCGTTACCGGAACGATCGATACGGACAGGTTTCCTCCATGGTTCAAGCTCTGTCCAAGCGTTCCCAGCGGAAGATGATAAGTCCCCAGAGCAGTTTCGATCACGAGCGCGACCTGGCTGCCCTTTTTGATTCCGGCCGCCAAGGTTTGAAGCGGGAGTTGGAGTTCCACTCCGCCCTTCAACTCCGGAAGTGAAATCAATAGCTCGCCCTGCGGATTTGAAGAAGCTGCATCAAGAGCAGACTGTAATATCTCCGTCGACATCACGCTCACCCGCGTGATGCTTTGTCCGGCCGCATTTACCGTCTCCCAACGTTTCAGCGAATCTCCGGCAAGCTCAGCCGCACTCACGGACTCCTGGGAACCGGATGGCTCCTGGCCCGCCGAAGGCGACGCCGCTCCCGGGGATGTCACAGAGCCTGTACCGCTGCCACTGCCTGGCGAGGAGCCGCCCGGGTTCCCGCCGACCTCTCCAGGCTTTGCCTGCTCGATGATCCTGCCTTCCACTTTTGGCGTGACCGTACCGCCCAGTGCTGCCACATATTCCATAAATATTTCGTAGTCGGGATACCCGAGATCCTCATGATATGCCCCTTGCTCGATCGCCTGTGCAAAGGAAGCATATCCATCTCCCCCGTTAGCTACAAAACTGTTGGTAGCCAGCCGGTAGTTTGCTTTCAAATCCAGCGGCACGAATCCCTGTCCCTGTTTGATTTGTACATCGAACACCTTCGCCCCGGCAGGCTGAGCCGGATCCCACTTAAACTTCATGCCTGCGATTTGCGGGAATTTCCCCGGAAGATCGGCCGACTTGGCGCCGCTGATCCCGTTTTCCAGGCCGTCTTTGAGCTGTTGCCCGGTCACATCCAGCACATACAGCGTATTACCGAACGGCATGACCGTCCGCAGCTCGCCCATCGTAATATCCCCTTGATCGATCGAAGCGCGGATTCCTCCGCCGTTCATCAGAGCGATATTCGCATCCTTCAAAGCTTTCGCCTTGGCCAGCATTCCGTCAGCAATCAGGTTGCCGAGGTTCGTTTCCTTCGACCGAACCTGAGCGCGTTCCCCGTCCAGAACGGCAGCCGCGACCCCCACAACCTGCTTCTTCAATTCCTCCAGCTCCGCATTGTATGGGGCCAGCATTTCCTTGACTATGGAATCTTCTTCCACTTTACTGTCAACGGTAATCAAACCGCCCCCCGTTTGCCCCGGGTCCGTCAATACGTTACCTTGACTATCGAATACCAGGTCGACGCGACCGAGGAATTTCCCCCACTCGTTCGCTTGAACAACCAGTGTAGGCGTCTGATGAACTTCATCGATGACTACGTCCGGAGTATCCAGCTTCGTATGCGTGTGGCCGCCGACGATCAGGTCAATGCCTTCTACGTTTTTGGCCAATCCCTTGTCCCGCGCATATCCCAAGTGCGATAGTCCGATGATGATGTTGATTCCTTCCTTTTCCATAGCCCGAACCGTCTCTTCCGCCGCAATTTCGGCGTTGCGGAACACTACGTCTTTTCCGGGACTGGACGTTTCTTTGGTATCCTCGGTCGTCATGCCGAACACACCGACACGATGCCCGTCAACCTCCAGAACAACATACGGATATACCCCCGATTTGACACCCGATCCATCCTTACTGGCGCCGAACGAGACAGGTTCTTTAAACAGCGGCGCTATATTCTTATCCTTGCTGAAATCAATGTTTGAGCTGACCAGCGGAAAATGTGCATTTTTCACAAATTCGGCCAGCACCCCGGTTCCTTTGTCAAACTCATGATTTCCGAACGTCATGGCGTCATATTGCAAATAGTTCATAAAGGTCAAATCTGCGGACCCTTGCCACTTCGTAAAATAAAGATCCCCCGAGAAAACATCCCCGGCATCCAGCAGCAGGCTGTTGCCCCCTTCGCCGCGGATCTGCTTCACCAGCGTCGCCCGCCGCGCCACCTCGGCCAAATGAGCATGCGTATCGTTGGTATGCATCACTGTCAGCTTCCATGTATCCGCGTCAGCTTCACTTACCGTAACGACGGCTTCCGCCATTCCATAACCATCTTCGCTTCGCGCTGTGACCACGGTTTGCCCTGCCGCCTTTGGCATTACGTTTCCTTCGTTATCAACTTCAGCCACTTGCGGGTCCGCCGAGCTCCACCGAACCTCCGCACCGGCACCGTCACCGGTTTCCGCCGAAGCATTCAGCTTGCCTGCGGGACCGCCGACCGTCAGCGACAAAGCCGTCTTATCGAGCGTAACCTTCGTAACTTTCAGTTCCAGAACGGCTACCGTTCCGCCAACCTCATTGGCTACAAGCAGAAGCGGACGGCCCGTCGGGCTGTCGGAAGCCGGAATGAATTCCAGTCCTTCAGGACCCGAATCCGTGTTCAGGCCGGCGGCAAAATCGCGCGTGTTGGTATAATTCACGAATACCGGATGTTCCGGATCGGTAATTTCATAAGTCATCACCCCGCCGATCCGCTCCAGTCCGATAAACGCAAAGACTTTGCTTCCGACCTCCCCGACGGCAACGTATTCCGGTTCAGGCCCTTTTTTGGCACTGCGGTCGTCCTTCTCCACCTTGCTGTTGCTGACATTGAAATAGTCCGGCAAGCGCTCCCCGGTAATCCGTTCAAAGTCGTTTCCGCTATCATATACCTGGGTCAGATCACCCGCATTCCAAACGGAGAACGAACGTCCGCCGTAGAGATAAACCCCGTCATTCCCCATATCCCCGGCGACTTCGGTCTTGCCATAGACAGCCTCTTTTCCCTGTAAAAAGAGTGCCGCCTCCGAACCCGGATTCAAGTCGACCAGCTTCGAAATTTTGCTGCCGTTCTCACGGCCTGGCCATTCGGTAACATCTCCTTCATTGGCGGTCAACAGATAAGTCTGTCCACCCGCCGTGTAAGAAGCGATCCCGTCAGGCATATACATGCCATAGAAAGGCACATTTTCAAGCTTGATCGCTCCGTCGTTCACCAGATCGAGCGCATTTCGCGGATCATTCAGGTCCTTGTACCCTAGTCCGTGAACACCGACCACTTTACCGGAGGGGATGTCGATAATCGCCACTGCATTGTTCTCCTGAAGCGACACATAAGCCGTCAACTCATCGGCGGAAAGAGCGATATATTCCGGCTCAAGATCATGCACAGCGTCGGCCTTATCTCCGCTTCCGGTAATCTTCCCTTTCGCATCCGATGTGCCGCGAATGTGTACGAGATCATCAATCACGCTTGGATCATCAAATTTAACACGGGTAACCTTACCCTCTTGCGTATCTACGATCGTCACGCTGCCTTCGGGGTCTACACCCTCTTCGCGCGGTTCCCCTTCATCCGCCGTTAGAATATAACGGCCATCCGATGTATATTTCACCATATCGGGCTGAACCCCGGCTTCATAGGACTGCAAGAAATTCCCGTCATAGTCGAGCAGCAGAATTCTCCCGTTCTTGTCATACGCGGCTTCCTGCACCGCCGCAGCAATTGTCCCTGTCGCGGAATTGATGTCCAGACTGGTCAGGTCTCCGAATTGAAAACCTCCGGATTCAGCGAGCGCATTGACATCAATGCTCTTTTCCTTTGTGAGCGTGCCGTCCCCCGTAAGCGGAACGATATCGATGGATGGCGGGGTCGTGGATCCGTTCACCAGATAAAACTTTCCGTTATCCCGGTTGAATCTCACAATTTCGGCTACTCCGCCGTCTTTATTCGTAGTTCCGACAGCATATCCGGCGATCTTGCTGATTTGCAAAGTATCGATAGCCGGCTGAAGGACGCTTCCGGTCTCCTCCGGCTTCACTTCCAGCACCAGCGTGCTGCTGAAGCTGCGGGCGGGAAGGGAAGCGTCCGTAACTTTAACCGTAACCGGATAAGTTCCTTCCGTTCCCGGCTCAGGTGTTCCCTCCAGCTTGCCTTCGGCCGCTCCCAAAGTCAGGCCTGCCGGAAGCCCTTCCGCCTCATAACTGTATGGAGCCTGTCCTCCATAAACGTCCAGGGTGACGTTATAGAATTTCCCTGCCTGAGCAGCAGGCAATGCAACGTCGGATAACCCGAAATCCTGGGTTGCCTGTCCTTCAGTGCCTGATTTGGCAGCCGCATCCGCATCGGTATCTACAAGAGCAAACGCAGTAGTCTCCATATCACCGGAAATCACTCCGGGTCCCGCTTCTGAAGCTGCCGGCAGTATCTCCTCGGCCCGAACGGTACCCGGTACCAGTGATCCCAGAATCATTTCCGCAGCCAGCAGCAGCGAAATCAAGCTAACCGTCTTCGATTTCAAAACCATTCCCCCATATTCGTATGATTTTAACCTTGAGTGTACCGGGGGAATGTTATCGGAACTTCCTTTTTATCAAGGACTTATGTAAAAAAAAGAGGATTGCTTGAAATTACATTCAAGTCAATCCTCGATATTTAGGCTTGCTCCGCTGCCATACGGATGTCTTCAAGGATGGAATCCGCCAGCCTTAAGGCGTCCGCCAACGGTAACCCCTCGAATTTATCCGGATTGCTGTGGCCCACATGCTCGCGCCATGCCGCATTCAGCACATCCCTGCGGCGGGATACGGCACGGATAAAATCTCCGTCCATACTCTTGGCCCATTCCGGCGTACGCTCGGGCTCAATACCGAAGACGTCACCAAGAATCGTGCGGGCCATTACCCAGTGGCCGTCATCTTCCGGATGGACTCCGTCGTTGTACTTGTATGCCGGATCGGCTTCTCTCCGTCCGGCGATAAAGGACATCATCGGCTCCCGGAGATTCACCACGGTATAGCCTTGCTCCGCTCCGTATTCCTTCACCCAGTCGGCATACTTTCCAAGTACACCGTTATAATCCCTGTAAGGCGTTTCAAAAGCATACTCCTGCAATCCGTCCGGCTGGGCCTCTCCGTTGATCGACAGCACGTCATACGGCGGCGGAGTCATCAAAATCACCCTGGCCCCCGTCTGTCCGATCCGCTCGACCGCCTTCTTCATTCCGTTCCGGAATAGCGCGAAACGCTCCTCCGAAAACGAATGATAAATCCCGTCGTTCATCCCGTAGCACAGAAACACCCAATCCGGCTTACTCTCCTCGAGCGCCCGTTCCAGCCGTTCATGCAAGCATGGACGCGGAAACGGGTGACTCGGTTCATTCGTGCCGGCCACCGTTTCACTGCTGACGCCCAGGTTGATCAATTCCAGGCTGTGATGGGGAAAATACTTGAAAAAATAAGCGTCAAGATAACGAATGTAAGCTCCGTTTTCCGTAATGCTGTCGCCTAAAAAAACAATTCGTTTTCTTTCCGGGACCTTCAATTGGTCATCGGGTGTATGCATCATAAAGTCAACGCCTCCAAAATTATTAAATCAGTTGAATTTCATTTTACTTCACTTCGTTTTCCGCGACTATCAAATATGGAATCTGGCACGGAACTTGCCCGGCGGCTCCCCGGTCCAGCGTTTGAATTGGCGGCTGAAATGCGCGATATCCTTGTATCCTAGCCGCGCGGAGACGGCCTCCACCGAGAGCGCCGATTCCATCAGCAGCAGCTTGGCCTTTTTGAGCTTCAACGCGGATAAATATTGGCGCGGGGACATGCCGTACACCCGATGAAACATCCGGTTGCAGGAGGAAGCGCTGTACCCCAAGCCTTCGGTCACGGCCGCCACGGTTTCCCGCGAGAGGTCGGAAGGTTCTTCCCCATCGGCATCGGCAAGCCACTCCGATTCCGGCGCTTCCACGCTTTTCTCCAGTCCCGCCGCTATCTCGGCAGCGATCCGCGCCATCCTGCCGTTAGGAGTTTCCACCCGATTCTGTTCGACAAGCGTTTCGCCAAGGCCCGCAAACAATTCAAATACGGCGGACAGCGCTCGCATTCTATTGGAGAGCTTCACCGTGCCTTCGCCGGAGGTAAGCTGTATTAATTTATCCAGGCTGGGCCGAATCGTTTTGACCAGCGGACTGTTTTCCTCGAAGTGAAATCTTCCTCCCTGACAGAGCATTTCGCGAAGCACGCGATCATCCACATTAAAATGCAGACAATAATAGGTCATCCTCTCGGAACTCGCCGCACGGCTCTCATGCACATCCTCCGGCCGCAGAAGCATAAGATCGCCAGGTTCCTGTACGAAACGCTGGCCGTTTACGATCATTTCCTGTCTGCCCGCCAGAAGTAAATTTACTTCAAACAGCGGATGGGTATGACGCGGATAAGACCAATCCTGTGTCACGGTGCGCAAATGAGCCGCAAAAATCCGAAAGGTGGAATCCATGTCCGGCAGCATAAATTCAGCAATGTGATGTTCCTCCGAAATATTCATAATCCCGCCCCTCCTGTATCCGATAAATTAATTAATCTGAACGATTTGGATAAATTGATAAACGCTTTGGACATAGGACTTCATAATTACCCTTGATATAATCAAGTTATCATAACGCTTACATTTAGAACAGGAGGTAATCAAGATGGGTAAAAATAAATTTTTCAACGCCCACCACTCCCCGGTTGGAGCCTTTGCCAGCTTTACGCTGGGTTATCCGGGCAAGAGCGGAGGGTTTGATCTGGAGCTTGGCAGCCCGCCAAACCAGAATATATATATCGGGCTTCAGGAGGAGGGGCAGCAGCGGTATCGGGCCCTGCCTTTTTATGGGGAAGGCCAGGACGAACGTGACCGTTATACCTCGGAACACGACGATGCCGATGATAACGGCAGCAATCAAGACGACGCTTTGATCCTCCCTTTTCCCCGCGAGTCCATTTCACGCCGGTTCGGCGCGGCCACGGACGAATGGCAGGCCGGTGATTTGACCTTCCGGTTGTACTCGCCTTTCGGCAGCGTTCCCGATCCGGCTTCCGCGGACGATAAAGAATTGGCTTTCGCGCTGATGCCCGCCATACTGGCGGAAATCACGGTCGACAACACTCGCGGAACGTCTGACCGCAAAGCCTTCTTCGGTTTCCAGGGCAACGACCCTTATTCCTCCGTCAGACGACTGGAAGATACGACCGGGGGAGACATTGTCGGCGTCGGTCAAGGCCGGCATACCGCGATTGCGACCAACGACAGACGGGTGAAGAGCGCCGGATTTTTCACGATGGAAGCCATTCTCGAGCCTAAAACGGAGGAGAACCTGCGGTTCGGACTGGGACCCGTGGGCGCCCTGCTGATGGATACGCCGGCAGGCGAAAAAGCCACCTACCGCTTTGCGCTTTGCTTCTATAGAGCCGGTTACGTGACAACAGGACTGGATGCTTCCTATTACTACACCCGTTATTTCGCCAACATCGAAGAAGTGGCAGCCTATGCGTTAGAGCATTTTGAGGAAAAAGTGGAGTCGGCCCGCAGAAGCGATAAACTAATCACCGGAGCATCCCATCTGAATGAGGATCAGCGCTTCATGCTGACCCATGCCATCCGGAGCTACTACGGATCGACGGAGCTCCTGGACCATCAGGGCAAGGCGCTGTGGATCGTCAATGAGGGCGAATACCGGATGATGAACACGTTCGATTTGACGGTGGATCAGCTGTTTTATGAACTGAAAATGAATCCGTGGACGGTTAAAAACGAGCTCGATCTCTTCGTGAACCGTTACAGCTATGAGGACACCGTCTCCCTTCCGGGCGACGACGCCGTTTATCCCGGCGGCATCAGCTTTACACATGATATGGGTGTAGCGAATTCTTTTTCGCGTCCAGGCTACTCGTCCTATGAATTGCATGCGATTAAGGATTGCTTCTCCCATATGACTCATGAGCAGCTGGTCAACTGGGTGCTGTGCGCCTCCGTCTATGTGGAACAAACCGGGGATAAAGAATGGTTGGACCGCAATTTGGGTATTTTCGAGCAATGTCTGGACAGCATGGTCAACCGGGACCATCCGGACCCGGCGCAGCGCAGCGGTATTATGGGGCTGGACAGTTCCCGGACGATGGGCGGCGCGGAAATTACGACCTACGACAGCCTGGACGTCTCGCTCGGCCAAGCCCGTAACAACATTTATTTGGCGGGCAAAAGCTGGGCGGCTTATGTTGCGATGGAGAAGCTATTTCTGGAAACCGGACGTCTGGATCACGCCAAGCTTGCCGGCGAACAAGCCGAGCGCTGCGCCGGCACGATCTCCGCGCATCTGCTGCCGGGCGGCTACATTCCTGCGGTGATTGGGGAAAATAACGACTCCCGGATTATCCCGGCGATCGAAGGCCTTGTATTTCCACTATATACGGGATGCAAAGAAGCACTTGACGCAAACGGGCGGTTCGGGACTTATATCGCCGCACTGAAACAGCATTTTCAGACTGTGCTGGTTCCCGGCAGCTGTCTATTCGAAGACGGCGGTTGGAAGCTGTCCTCGACCAGCAACAATTCCTGGCTCAGCAAAATCTATTTGTGCCAGTTCATCGCCCGCCACATTCTGGGACTCCCTTGGGATGAGCAAGGGGCAGCCGCCGATGCCGCACATGCCGCATGGCTGACATCCGATTCGAACGCTTATTGGAGCTGGAGCGACCAGATGCTCGCCGGAGTTATCTGCGGCAGCCGGTATTATCCCCGCGGCGTAACCGCCATTCTATGGCTGGATGAACAACCGGGTCATTAACGGACAATCAACTATAGAAATGGATATGAAATAGCTATTAAAAAAGGGACCGGATCCCCAGTCATCACAATGACTGGACCGGTCCCTGATTATGGTTTATCGTCTTGCCCACTCTTCCGTACCCTTCTGGTTTTCTTCAGCTTCAAGCCGGGTGCGAGCCACGCGGTTTCTTCCTGCCTGTTTGGCCTTGTATAACGCCTTGTCACTTGATTGATACAGCCTTTCCAACGGCACCTCCGGCCCTGGCACTACGGTAATGATTCCTACGCTGATGGAGTATTCGAAAGACCGCCCCCCGCAAGAGGCCCGTTCCACCGAAAGCTTCAACGATTCCGCCACCTCATCGGATTTCAGCTCATCCGCTCCCGGCAGCAGAATGGCGAACTCGTCGCCACCGTATCTCCCGAATAAATCGGCTTCCTTTAGTTGGCCTCGCATTTTATCCGAAAAATCCCTTAACACTTCGTCGCCTATATCATGGCCGTATGTATCATTGATCGTTTTGAAATCGTCAAGATCCAGCAGGATGAAGGATACGGGCATTTGTTTTTTCTCATATAGGGATAAATTCCGCTTCGCTTCCAAAATAAACGTTCTACGGTTCAACGCTCCCGTTAAATCATCGTAACTGGCCAACTTAAGCAATTCCCTGTCGGATCTTTCTTTGGACAGCAGAACAAACCCCGCATTTCCCAGGGTCATAATGAGATACAAGGACAGAAACGACAAGCTTTGATAAAAGTTCGGTTCAAACATCGTCACCGCTTCGACAGAAAACCAGGACATGCCGGTTCGGACAAGCAGTCCGACGGTCATGAGAAGATATATATATCCGATGAGAATGCTTAGGGACGATCGCTCCGGCGAAGTGATCATTCGGTAAACGGGCGGGTAGAGGAACGCCGCTGACGCCACCGAAACGATCGAAATCCGCAGACCTTCCGTATTGTAAAACAGAACTACGAAATTATAGCTCAGAATGGATATCAAAGTAAGGATTAAATAATACCGTCCGGACCTTTTGCCGAATCCGCCCGTTACTTTCAATAGCGCCATCGTCTCTAAAGCTGTACCGAGCAGAAAAATTGAATTGGCCAGTGAAATAAAAAACATTTGAGAGCCGAGTATCGGAATAGCGAGAATTCCCCATGTGGCCGCTTGGAACCATTTCGCCGCATAAAAGGTGTTCACCGCCGTATCTCTCGGCTGCCTGTGCCTATATGCGGTTATAAGCACTACCGTAAATAAATGACCAAGCGCAAGCAAAATGAACACGGTTTTCATGTCTAAATTTAAAGGCATAATGTTCAGATCATCCATTTCTTATCCAAGTCGGAAGTTTATGCAAATAAAACGGAAATAATACCCAAACCTTTCGCTATAATACGGGAAAAGTCCTTCTTTTTAATAACCAGTATAAATAAAAAACAAGACTCCCGACAATTTTCCTGTCGAAAGCCTTGCTTATCCTTATATGATGACCATTATGCCGGTGAAGAATTATTTTGTCTGGAAATGGCGAACAATGCCGCCCAGATGAGAATGAATCCAACCGCTTGGGCCAGTGTGATGATTTGTTGAAAAGCGATCCAGTTGAGAAGCACGCCCACCATCGGAAAGCTGAGTTCGGCCAGCGTAGCTACGGATGCTTTCGTCGTCGTTAATCCTTTATAGTAAACCAATAGGCTGAGCAATCCCGGTAAAAGCGCCTGCCCGAGCAGATTCAAGGAAAAGGCCGTAATTCCGGATGCGCTCCCCGGCAAATGCCAGGCTGCTCCTTCATTCCAAGTCACAACAAGCAAGAGCGGCAGAGCCAATATGAAGCGAAGCGACGTAACCGTTTCGTATTTCATCTGTCCGACCATCAAGCGCCCCATAACCGTCGATCCGCCCCATAGCGCCGCCGCGCCCATCGATAACAAGCTTCCGACCTGGATAAAATCGTTCCAGTGTCCAAACGGGATGGAGAAGCCGAAGGTCAGCAAGTAGGTGCCGCCCAGCGCCAAAATGAATAACAGCGAGAAATGACGCGGCAGGGATTCCTTAAGCAGAAATCTGGCCATGATGATGGCGAACAGAGGCTGGAGTTTCTGAAGCAGCAGAACCGCATTCACATTTCCGTTCGCCAGCCCCATCGTGAACAGGATTGTGGCGATCGCGGAACCGCCCCATGATATAAAGAGCAGCGCCCCAACTTGCTTCCAGCCGACGCCGAGAAGTTCGCGGCGGTTTTTCCATAAGATCGGAGCTACCACCAGCGCAATCAATATGTGCTCCAGCAGGACCAGTTGGGCCGAAGTAATCGATTTGAGCAAAATAAGACGGAACAACGGGTCAACGCCCCAAAGAGCGGCCCCCAATACGACCAGCCAGAACCCGCTTTTTGCAGAAGTCCCTTGCGCCTTAGCGAGCGGCTTGACTTGTACCCTTACACTTGATGCATTTTCCATATTCCCGACTCCTTCTCGAATATGGGGTCTACGCAGAAAGCCCCCGCCAATTGACATAGGTCAACATAAACGGGGGCTGATCAAATAAGCTTGCGGAATGCATATTCTATGCCGCATGCTTATTAATGATCTTCTCCCATCCGGACTTTACCGTCGGCCTTGGAATTTCACCAAGTCAGTCGCCGTTCCAAAAGGAATAGCGAGTCGCGGGCTAAAGCTATCATTCAAAATAGCCATCACCGCCGGTCAGGAATTTCACCTTACCCCGAAGATCCATATTCATTGTATTTTTATTTTTTAAATTTCAAAGGTTGCCTTCATAATACTGCAGCATATCCTCATTCTCTGTAACAATCATCACATTGAAAATATATATGACTTATTTTATGAAAATAACCCTTATTTGCAACCATTATAGCATTATAATTTATTTTTGTAACCCACTATTTTTTTGAAAGTGAGCTGGTTTATTCAAATGCCGGAATGGCGATTTCACTGTATTGTGATTCCAGGAACTGTTTCACCTCAGGACCGGACAAGCGCTCCGCCAATTTCTTGATCGGCTCGGAATCTTTATTGTCCGCACGGGCTACCATCGTAATCGCAAATTCCGATTCCGTCGTTTCGACCAGCAATGCATCCTTTTTAGGCGTCAGGCCGATCGGACTCGCATAGGCCGGAGTCATCAGCACCAAATCGGCGTCATCAAGCATCCGGGCCAGCATCAACAGATCCACTTCTTCGAATTTATATTTTTTCGGATTTTCAGTAATATCGGCAACGGTAGCGTTGATTCCGACGCCTTCTTTTAACTTGATGATGCCGGCCTTCTCCAACATGACGAGCGAGCGCCCGGCGTTGGTAGCATCATTCGCTATGACGATCGTAGCTCCTTCAGGCAGTTCCTCCATCTTCTTATAGCGTTTCGAGTATGCACCGTAGACCGCATGATAGACAGGCTGTACCGCTACAAGCTCGCTGTTCGTGCTTTCATTATATTGATTCATATAAGGCACATGTTGAAAAAAGTTCGCGTCCACTTCCTTGTTTGCAAGCGCGTCGTTCGGCTGAACATTGTCGGAAAGCACCACCAGCTCCAAATTGATGCCATCCTCTTTCAGGAGCGGTTTCACCAATTCCAGAATATCCGTCATCGGCGGGATCAGCGTAGCTACCTTCAACGTTACCTCCTTGCCGTCCCCGTTTTGAGCCGTAGAGGCGTCGCCGTTTTGCTCTGCGTTCCCCGCACCCTTAGTATTTCCGTTACCGCAACCAGCTACGGCTACCATTACCAGAACTAACAGTCCTAACATCCACTTTTTGTTCATTTTCAGCATCTCCAACATCCTTCCAATGGTTTAGTTATCTTTTGTCTTTTACCATTTATCTTTTATCCAGCCATCTCGAAATCAGGCTGCCGGTAAACTGGATCAATTGAACCAGAACGATCATCAGCACGATGACCGCCGCCATCAGTTCTGTCTCAAATCGCTGATACCCGTACCTGATGGCAAAATCGCCGACTCCTCCTCCGCCCACAACGCCCATCACCGTCGAGTATGAAATAAAGCTGATAGTCGATGTTGTGAGTCCCAGCACCAGGCCGGAACGGGCTTCGACGTAGAGAAATTTATAAACGATCTTCAGCTTCGAGGCTCCCATCGATTGAGCGGCTTCCACTACCCCGCGAGGGACCTCAAACAGCGACTGCTCCACCTGCCTCGCATAAATTGCAATCGACACGATTGCCAAGGGCACGGAGGCTGCAATCGTCCCGATCGCTGTTCCCACCAGGAATCTGGTGAAGGGAATCATAAAAACGACAAGCAGCAGAAACGGAAACGACCGAACGATGTTCACGAACCCATTGAGAATCATGGACCAGGTCGCGTTTTCGCGGAGCTGGCCTTTGGCGGTAAGATACAGCATGGTTCCCAACGGAAGTCCCAGCAATATGGCCGCCATGACCGAGATTCCGACCATAAGAAACGTTTCACCGACCGCCTCGGCAATCTGGATTCGAAAGTCCATGAACTTCTCAAGCATCAAGGAAAAGTCAAACATCAGACACCCCTGCCTTCCCAAGCAACAACTCCCGGTAGGACGGCTTATGGCGTGGGACATTCCTTGCGGTACGCTCCTCCAGCGCGAAGCCGTCCGTTAGCCGCCCTTGCTCCACTACCGACACCTCATGGCAGATCTCTTTCACGACATCCATTTCGTGGGTGACGATAACAACGGTTACCCCCAGCGTTTCATTGATGTGTCTCAGAACATTCAGAATTTCTCCTGTCGTGACGGAATCCAGGGAAGAGGTCGGTTCATCGCAAAGCAGCACGGCAGGACGATGGGCGAGCGCCCTGGCAATCGCAACACGCTGCTTCTGTCCGCCGCTGAGCCGGGCCGGGTACTGCTTCGCCTTGTCCCGCAAACCAACAAATTGCAGACATTCCTCTACCCGTTCTTTCCGTTGCCGCTTGCTCATCCCGGCAAGTTCCAGCGGGACGGCAACATTTCCGCTTACTGTCCGGTTATGGAGCAAGTGAAACTGCTGGAATACCATGCCCATGGATCGTCTAGCCACCCTTAACTGACTTTCCGGAAGCCGGGTCAGGTCCTGTCCGCCGACAATTACTTTTCCGCTGTCGGGAGGCTCGAGCACATTCATCATGCGCAGCAGCGTCGATTTGCCCGCACCGCTGGGGCCGATAATTCCGTGAATACTTCCTTCACGGATCGTAAGGGAAACCGATTCGACGGCTTTAAAGACCCCCTCGCCGGAACTGTAGCTTTTACTGACTTCATGAAGCGAAATCATGCAATACACCTCACCACATTTTCCAGAGATAATTGTATTATTAATTTTTAAAACTGTTATAACGAATAATTCCTTTTGATTATAGTTCATTAT
This sequence comes from Paenibacillus sp. FSL R5-0407, assembly GCF_038009185.1. Lineage (NCBI taxonomy): Bacteria > Bacillati > Bacillota > Bacilli > Caryophanales > Paenibacillaceae > Paenibacillus > Paenibacillus sp. FSL R5-0407. The sequence continues at coordinate 390,502 of NZ_JBBPAX010000002.1, forward strand.
AGTTTCTGTGTCACTAATAGTGAGCTATATTTTCATATACAAAATAAACTTTGAAACATTTATTATCCGTAATGCGTTTAAAGAATACTTAAGAAACCAACACCCAAGGAGGAGAATTTCAACATGACCAACTTGAAAAAAAGCAAGCTCATTGCGGCCTTGATTCTCTCCGCCGCGCTTACCCTCAGTGCATGCGGGGATAAATCGGAAACAAAAAACAACGACACAAATACGGTTCAAGAAAACACCCCATCCGCTCCAAACGACAATTCCGGCAAAGCAGGAAATAACGGTGCTGCCGGGGAGGAATCGGAAGCGGCGCAGGATCAATTGGTCGCCGAATTTGACGCCTTGCTCCAACAAGAAGGCAACAAGCTTCCGGAAGCTTTCGAGTTTATTGAAAAGCATGTGGACAGCTTAACCCCTGAGCGGGTTTCCCATCTGTTGTTGTCGGTGGAAGATGCCCAGATTGCGGCGCTGGGAGGCCTCGCGGACCGTTTTTACGAAGGGGATACTCAGGAGAAGATTGGAAAAATATTCGAGATCGGCGATTCTTTAGACGAATTGATCGGCAAGGCAACTGACGAAAAACTGAAGGCCCTGTTTACGGAGACCAAGAACAGCGGCTACCAGCTTGATCCGACCGAAGGCATGTTCAATCCGGATCCCGATTACAGAGTAGCCGCGGCGTACGCCGACAAAGCCACCGGAGATGTAAAGGATTATTTGCAGTTAAAGGCGAAGGAATCCGGAGAGCGTTCGCTTCGGGACGCCGCGCTTGTCATCGGTTGGGATGAACTCCTGACCCGGGCACTTGCCGCCGAAAACTTCACCAAACAATACCCGGACTCCAAGCGAATTAAAGAAGTGAAGGCCATGCTTACCAATTACACGACGACCGTATTTTACGGTGCGAACAATACCCCGCTATTCGATTACGACAACAAACAAATGGAACCTGACGCTCAAAAAGCTTACGAATCAGCGCTTAAAGAGGCAGCTTCCGGATCCAGCCCGCTGTTGGACGATCTGAAGGCCTTCATGGATGAAGCGGCAAAGAACAAATACAAACTCACGGAATCACTGGAGCATTTTCGCAGTGAACTCGTTCCGCTCAATTACGAGTAATTCAGGCCATTTGACCGAGTGAGGCTTGAACAGATTTTTTCGGCTAACGGACACCACAGCCCTTAAAACGCCGAAATCACGGCGTTTCAAATTCTAACGGACATGAGGGACCTTAAGGGCTGGTAGAACGCCTATTTTCGGGCCAATGGAGTGAGTTAAGGGCCTCTGTGTCCGTTAGTTTTGCAAAGCAGCTATTATCGATCCAATAACGGCTCTGGTGTCCGTTAGATTGAGATTAGCGCTGGGAGTGCAAGGTGCAGCCGAAAGGCATGGAAAGTAAGTGTCAATCCCTAATGGCGGTTGGTTCCTCCGCGTGGCCTCGGCTAACGGACACCACGGCCCTTAAAACGCCGAAATCAAGGCATTTCAATTTCTAACGGACATGACGGCCCTTAAATGCTGGTTGAACGCCTAGTTTCGGGCCAATGGAGTGAGTTAAGGGCCTCTGTGTCCGTTAGATTTGCAAAGCAGCCGTTTTCGATCCAATAGCGGCCCTGGTGTCCGTTAGAATTGGGATTGAGAGATGTTAGTTGGCTCCGCAAACTTAGCAGATACTTAACAAAAAGACCGCCGGAGCAGTTAGCTCCGGCGGTCTTTCTACATTTTTGGCGACGGCGGATGGATTTCCCGCCCTGTCACGGATTCATATACTGTCCCCGCACCAGCAGGCGCGACAGTACGACTGCTGCTTCCGCACGGCTCGTGATGCTTTGCGGTGCGAACCGTTCCTCCGATTGCCCCTGCATAATTCCTGCATCAAGCAAGGTCTGCACGTCTTCGCGCGCCCAATCGTGAATTCGGGCAGCGTCCTGGAAGCTGCCAGGACGGGCGGCTGGTGGCAAATCGCCATTCGCATCAAGCAGCTTCAAGGCCCGCGCCGCCATGACTGCCATCTCTTCACGGCTAATTGCGGCGTTTGGATGGAAGGTTCCGTCGGCATATCCCTGAATCAGGCCGGCTTCGGCGGCTGCGGAAGCCGCCTCATGGAACCAGTCGCCCGGCTCCACATCCTCGAAGCGACCGCTGTCAGGATCGCTACGCAGATCCAATGCCCGTACCAGCATCGCTGCGAACTCGGCTCGCGTCACGGATTGCCCAGGTCCAAATCGGCCGTCCGGGAAGCCGTTTACGATCATCCGGGAAGCAAGCTTCCCGATGTCACTATTTGCCCAGTGACCGGCGAGGTCGGAGAATGTTTTTTCGTTCACCCCCACGGTAAACAATCCGTTCGCGTCGGTCTTGAACGTAACCGTGGTCGATCCGTCCGGGTTGGCCTGGAACAAGGCCGGCACATAACGAAGCGTACCCGTGGAAGGATCAAAGCGAAGGCCGACCGAGGTCTGCGGATTCCAGGTTCCTTCCAGCGTAAGCAGACGTTCGACAGATCCCGGACCATACCGGGTGATCGGCGTTTCTTTTACGCCCTCAGTTACAGAAACCTTAAATTCAGCGGCATTTCCCTGCAGCTTAAAGCCTTGTTTGATTGCTGCTTGAGCAATGCCGGATTGCGCTTGCTCGGTATCCGTAAGCTTCGTCAAGCTGAACTTCACGACCGCCTGATCGGCATCGCCAACCCTAGCCTGGTTCAAAATGCCTTCCACATATCTTAACGGGAAGCGAACCTCCGCCTTCGCTGCGGTATCGACTACCGACAGAATGGCGTCCGGACGGGAAGAAGCTGCCGCAAGAAGAGCGCCCGCATTGAAGCTTGCGTTTCCTTGATCGCCCGTTTTAATTTCGATCCGGCTTTGGCCGGATGCAAGAGCTGCTTTCAATTGGTCGTCGAAGGAACTGGTCCCGGTTGTTGAAGGAATCGTAACGGAACCCCCGCCCCCACTACCGTTGCCACTGCCATTGCCTCCGCCGTTGTCCCCCGGGTTTCCTGGTTGCTCGGGACCGCCCGGATCAACGACCGGCTTCTTGGCGGAAGCGAAGCCCTGGTTGATCTCCTTGAACGAAAATCCCCCCGCCGGATTGGACACCATCTTCATCCGGTCGCCGCGCACGATGACATTGTCGACTGTGGCGGAGCCTTTCAGGTTCGGCGTTACGTCAACGCCATGGGTGCCCGCACCGTCGATGACCAAATTTTGCAGCAGCACATCGTTCATCGCAAAATCCCCATGTGCGATCAGACCGGAATACGTGCTGTCCTTCGCCACATTGTCACGAACGACGATTTTTCCATTCATATTGCTTTCCCCGGCAAATAACCACAACGCCCCCAGGCTAACGCCATATCCGGTATCGTAGCTGCCGGTGCGGATTAGCGTATTGCGCTCCACTACCGTGGTTCCTTCGAACGGTTCTGCATTAAACCGGGTCGAAACCGCGATGCCTGCACCGTTCGTTACCGTATCTTTTACAAGATTATCTTGTACTTTGTTGTCTTTACCGCCGAATACGACGATATTGTCAGCCAGCCAAGGCAAGGTTACCGTATTAAAGCGCGCCGTGTTGTTTACGCTTGGCGTCCGCTCCGCCCCGTTCACTTCGCTAAGCTTCGGGTCGGTGAACGACCACATGGCAATGCCGTCATCGCCCGGGTAACGGATATCGCTCTGTTCCATCATGCTGTTACCGGTACCTACCGCAAAATTGATGCCATCCGCCATCAGATTGCGGATACGAAGTCCCATCATGTACAATCCGTTCGTACGGGCGGCCTCTCCGATCGGCTGGGTTAGCCAGAGACCGGCTTTCGTATGCTCAATCCATACATGCTGGATGACCGAACCCGGACCGAATGCCCCATGGAACGCATTCGTGATAGCCTCGTCATCGCGGACATTAATACCGCCGTCGATAAGCAAATCGTAGACCTCAACCTTGCCTCCATGCCCCATAAATTTAGCCCCGTTCAAAGTCGTATGCCACATTCCCGCACCACGGATCACCGCCGATTCCAGATCCAGCAGTTCATCGCCGAAATTAAACGTGCCTTCCGGGAACCAGACGCCTTTCCCCTGGCTCGCCGCAGCCGCCAGGGCGTCTTTAAATGCCGCAGTATCGTCCATGCCGTCATTCGGAACCGCCCCAAAATCGGTTGCGGACAAGAATCCTTCCGCAGGCATTCCATACGCATCTTCTACCTGTTCCATTTCCACGAGATCAATGACGTAGGATTCCGCCCGGTCACCGGCATCTTTTTGCAGCTTGATGACCGCACCCGCAGGGACGTCCCCGATCAGCGCATGAATTTCATCAAAGAAGCGGTGTCCGCTGCCTTGCCGCGGATCGTTCGACCAAGGATAGCTGCCGTATTCCCAGGCATACTTGGAAGTCAGACGCAAAGTTTGTTTGAATACGCCGTCCACGTACAAGGACAAGGTTTCATCCGCGCCTTGCCCGTCGGCGCTATCCGGAATCGAATAACGGATTACCAGTGAGTTGGCCGGTTTGGCAAGTGAAAACTCGACGAAGTCGCCGCTCCGATTCAAGCTCACAGCCTGACGACCGGAAGCCTCGGAAGCGATGCTGCGGAATTTCCGCGAAGGCTTGATGATCGTACCGTTACTCTCGGCATCCTCCGCTTCATAACTGGTGTATGACACAGTAGCTCCGCGATATTTTTTGTTCACGCTATTTTTCACCGTTAGGGAGTCGATGGCCGTAATGTCTTGACCTCCCTGCGTACCTTCCAGCGAAACCGAGTTCATGCCGCTGCGCAAATTCAGCTTCACCTCGGCCGTTCTCCACCCGCCTTCCTGCGCGAGAGACAACTCTTGCTGCGGATAGCCGTTGACGACAAGTTGAAGCCGCCCCTCTGCACCGGAGTCGTTCCGGTAGCGAATAACCCCGTCGTATTCCCCGGCATGATCACCATGAACGGCAAAGCGAAGAACATTGTCGCCGTTAAAGGCATCCGAGGCAGGATACTTCACGTCGGAAGCCACGGCTTCAAACCGCCATAATTCTTCCGCTTGGGATGCGTCTTCTCCATAACCCGCTCCTTGCGCGGTGTCCAGCAATTTCCCCGAGGCTTTTGAATTCGATAATGTGAAGTAACCTAATTTCTCCTCGACAATCCATTGCGAATCCAAGGATTTGCCGGACGCGGCAATTGCTGGCGCGTTCTTATCATTCAGCGCGAGATAATGCCCCGTGGCGATGTTCTTGATCAAATGGCGGCCATTGAAATCCTGCATCAGCCATTCGCCGGACGTCTTTGCGCTTGCCGCGTCGGCGTAGACCAATTTACCGCCTGATTCGGCCAGGACTTTACCGCTTTGATCCTTGGGCGAAATCATGATTTTGTTTGTATCGTCCTGTGTTGGAGTAGCCGTATTCAGATTACGCGGCTCCGCCATCTCGGGCGTCTCGAATTCTTCCGGCGCCGGGACGAGACTCCATTGCACCGAGCCCCATGAGGACGGGAGAAGCCCGCGTTCCGCATATCCGGTATTATTTTGCACATGGATATATTCGTCGTCGTAATTGCCATACTGGCTGCGGATCGTCACATTAACGCCGTCTTCCGCCCGCGTCACCGACCAGGACGACGCGCCGTCAGCGGCTGGAGAATCGTGGCTGCTCTCCAAAAACGTATAGTCTTCGGTCAAGGTCAGATAATGACCGGTCGCCCGGTTCTTAATCAGCATTGTACCGTTATCCTGTGCGAGAATCGTCCAATGGGAATACCCGTTGTCCGCCTCCAAATTCCCGTACAGCACCACGCCTCCCGGGTTTTCATACAAATAGGAGTCGCCCGTTACGCTCTTGATCCTTACCGGCGTAACCGGGATAGGCTGCTCCGGAATCGTCACGGGTTCGGCGATAAAAGCAGCTTCGGCACGTTCACCCGCTCCGGGTGCCCTGCTTACTTTGAAAACCGGACTTCCTTGTTCATTTTCGGCTGCATACAGATAATGTCCGGTCCAGCCGCTTTTGATGGTCACTTCATCCGTTCCCGGCTTAGGCTCGACCACCCATTTAATGCTTCCCCAGACCTCGTAAACCTCGGTTCGGGTTTCTACCGGAAGCGTCGGCTCGTCCTCGGCTTCCACCTGCGCATCGGCCAGATTTTGTATGGACAGGGATCGCCCGCTGCCTTTATTTTTCATGATGACCGCACCGCTGCCCCCTGACTGCTGCAAGAACCAGACCGAATAGTCATCCGGCGCCCCATATGTCGCATCGGCAACGGACTGGGCACTTTCCGAATCTTTTAAGTAGAGCCCACCGCTATTCTTCAATTGGAAACGGAAATACGGATTGGTCTGCTCCGTTACGGGGATAAATCTCCACTGCGGGCTGCCCCAATTCGGATTAATGACGCTGTACTCCGCATACTTGGTCAGATTTTGCAGCGAAATGAATTTGCTGAAAGGTTCCCCGGGTACTTTATCGGTCACGCTGCTGATCACATAAGTACCGCCGCCAAGGTTTTTGGCGCTCCAAATATAGGATTCGGGTACGCTTCCGGGATCTGCGAGCGCAGTTACCTGGATATGACCGTCAGGCATATCGGCAATATTCATGTAATGTCCGGTCTCCCGGTTCTGGAACAGCTTGCGTCCCTGATGCTTGACTACAAGCCACTGGTCACGCTGGTCATCCTCCCGGGGATTTCCGTATTTCAACGTTCCGTCCTGGTTTTCATAGAGATAAAACGGTTGCCAGGAATTTTGAATGCGAATGTAAGCGTCTGACCCATCCACCGGCAGGGACGGATCGATCATTTCCCATTGCGCTCCAAGGCTTCCGGCATCTCCGCTGACAATCACGCTATCGCCAGCTCCGATTGAAATATACTGTCCGGGCAGTCCTTTGTTTTCGATCGTTCGATAATCATCGTAATCTTCCGATGCCGTAAGCGACCATGTATACGTCGCATCCGTCACGCTGACGGGACCGGTCAGCAGGTGATTACCGTCGGTGTTTAAATAATGATTACTGGCGGCATTCCGGATTCGCTTGCTTGTATCATAATCCTCCACGATCCATAAATACCGGTCGTCGGAAGACCCGCTTCCGCCGCTAATGGCGCCATGCTTCACCGTTCCATTATCCTCATAAAGAAAATCGGTGGCCGCTTTGGCATCACTATAAGCCCCGATCCGGACCGCCGGCAACTCCGACACCGGTTTGACCTTCCATAAGGCGTTTACGCCGTCGGCTCCGCCCGCCCAATCGTTGGAGCGGACGTCATCATCATCCGGGAATTGAGGATTCATATAGTTTCCGGGCATTTCTGCGTTCTCGAACGCGACGAACCCCGGCTGGCCGGTCGCATCCTTCATATTCCACAAGCTTAAGCCCGGTTTATCCGGTAAGGGATCACCGGTTAAGATCCCCGCCCAAGTCGTTTCATTCTGCAAAATTACATGTCCGGTCGCCTTATTGCGGATGGTGATCTTCCCGCTGTCGTTCTGTTCGAAGAGCCACTGGGCGGATGGATCATCGGCCGCCTTAACGCCGTGTTTGACTTGTCCGTCCTGCTCAAAAATGACACTCCCGGGACGCATCAAACTTTCGATACGAACCGCTGCATCATCGACGGAGATAAAAGCCCACTGCGGGCTTTCAAACGTAATGTTAATGTCCGAACTGGCTTCGGCAAAGCCAAGCTGGTCTTCTTCGTGAATGACCAGATTTCCTTCCGGCACGCTTGCGCTGCGGACAACCATGAACCCGTCCCGGTTGGATTTGTCTATGATCCATTGTTCCGCAGCGGTATCCGACGATGCAGTTGTGGTTAGCGGCTGATTGCGCTGCGTCGTGCGAGCCAGAGATATGTAGTTGCCAGTCTTGCTGTTCTGGATTCGCGAAATGCCGCCTTCCGTCACCACGATCCAGTGAGCCGACTCGTCGCTGGGATTGGTGAGCCCATACCGAACGATACCGTTCGAATCCTCGTACAAATAATTGCTTTTCCATTTGTTCTTGATCATCACTTTTCCTGCGGGAATGTCTCCGGCTCCCGTACCGCCTGCAGCCGCTTGTGCCGGATATGCGGGGAATGCGGACCATATCAACAATACGGCAAGCAATCCCGCAATCATCGGCCTGATTTTTTTCATTTGCATTGACCTCCTTTATCTTATAGGTATTTTCTTCTCCATCTTAAGTTAAAAGCGCTTTCACTCCGGTGTGCGTTTGTATGGAAAAAAGGTGCATTATTATGGATTCCGCATCGTTACACATAAAAAGGGCTGCCCCGCGGAACGTCATTTCCGTAAGAGCAACCCTTTTAATATTCAAATCAGGCCATGGTCATATCACGCCTCTTCAGCCGCCGATCCATCTCCGCTCGGTATCGTTGTCGATTCCTCTCTGCCGTTCTTCCAGCGTGATTCTGCAGCTTGCCGACAAGGCCTCCACCGCCAAAATAGCGGAGATCAGCTCCATATTCATCCGGTCATGATAGAGAACGCGGTTGACCGTTTCCAGCGTGATTCCCGCCGGATCCCTCTCCATTAGAGCCAGCGGTTGTCCGATACTCACCCTGCCTTCCCGGAGCACCCTCAGGTAAAAACCGGTAAAGCCGGTTTCCTGAAACCACAGAGGCAGCTGCGGAGATGCAAACCGCTTGGCCAGTTTGTGGCACGGCGGGCGCGGTTGCGAAACCTGAATCACGGCCTCGCCCCAAGTCAGGATATCGCCGACGCATACATCGTGTTCGGTTATTCCTTCGACCGTCATATTTTCGCCGAAGTCCCCGTAATTCAACTCCTGATTCAGCACCTTGGAAAAATAGCGGTAATGCTCCGCCGAGTGCATGCTGAGCACTTTATTCGGACCGCCGTGACGAAGGCGGTTAGCCTGGGCGTCTCCCTCCAGAATAAGTTTGGTCAGTTGGAGATCGTGCTGCACGGGATATTTCTGAATCGCCGTAATGACCTCTTTGCCTTCATACACCAGCCTAGCCGGCTGCCCGATATTGACCGACAATAATGTCAGCACCATCCATCTCCTCCGTTCCTACGGTCTATGACTGACTCGCGTTTAACCTTGTGAAGCTTCCGCCAGCACGGGCTTTTTGTCCGCAGGAAGCGGAACGGCGTCTTCCCTTTTCCGATGATTCTGAATCAGCCGGAATTGCGCCGGACCGGCCAAAAGAAGCAGCAAGGCAACCGCCGAGAACATCACACCGCCGCCGTAATATTCAAACAGCAGACCGAATAATAGCGGGCTTAGCAGTTTGGGAATCGACATATACATCCCGAAGATCGCGTTATATTTTCCGCGCATGTTGGCCGGCGCAATTACGGAGACGTATTTTTGCAAATGAGTCATGCCAATGATTTCCGCCACCGTAAAAATAAGTTCAATCAATATCAGAATATAAAAATGACGGGCAAAGCCATAACCGACGCCAACGACGGCAAACAGGACATAGCTCAGCAATATCATCATCTGCGGAGTTCGCCGCTCCGTTTTTTTGGCAACCCACACCATCGCCGCAACGACGACTACCGAATTGATCGTCATCAAAATGGCGAACAGGGACGATGCATTGGCGAAATGCTCTTTCAAATGTAGCGGAAATGTAGTCTCCACTTGGGAATACAGCACGCCCACCGGCAGCGTGAACAAGGTAAACCAGTACAGCAAGCGGTGGTCGCGGAACGTAACTTTGGGTATTGCCGATTTCTGCGGCAGACTGCCTTCGGCTGAACGGGCGGGCACCGTCTCCGGCACCTTCCACCACACCAGCATGGCAAACAACAGGAATGAAGCCGCCGAAACCGAAAATACGGTACTCTGATTCCATGAGTAAATAAGCAACCCCAGCAATGGACCGACGGCTCCCCCCACATTTATCGCGGTATGTATGAGGGCGAACACTTCCCCCCGTTTCTCGGGAGGGACCACGTCAGCGACCTGTGCATTGGCGGCCGGCAGGAACATAGGCATGCCCATTCCGTTAATCACGGACAACACGGCAAACTCCCAAACCTGGTCGGTAAAAACGAAGCCGAGCATGCAGGCCCCTTGAATCAGCAGGGCAAACAACATCACCGGCTTGCGCCCGTATCGATCGGCGATTCCCCCGCCCCAAAAGCTCAACAGTATGCCGGCAAGAGGCTGCAGACCCACGATCAACAGCGGGAGCAGGATCGAACCATTCAACTTATCCGATAAATAAAAAACGAAAAACGGTCTTAGCATAAAGGTAGTCGTCGCGCATAAAGCGGTTCCGAACACCCGAATCCAGATCACGGCATTGTATTGGGATAGAGAAGCGAAGAATCGTTTCATCTTAGCCCATACCCATATGATTGTTGCCTTCGCAGGATAACTCCCACGTTCTCAGCTCGTAGGATTCTACTCCGGCCTGCACGTAAGGGTCTTTTTCGGCAACCGCCTTCGCTTCTTCGTAACTGGCCGCCTTAATGATGACCATCCCGCCGCGATAATCGGTAAACGGGCCGCACAGCACGAGCCTGCCTTGACGGTCCAGTTCCTTCAAATGCCCGACATGGGCCCGGATCAAATCTTCCGACATTTCCTTGCCGGGGATCACGGACAACAAAATGACGTAACGAATATCCTCTTCTCTGGTTAAATACATGAAGATCGCTTCCTTTTTTTTATTTTCTGCAGCTTGGGTATCGGTCGGTATTTATTCCTTCAAGATCACGTGGCCAAAAGACCGCTGTCGATCCGCTCCTTTGCCTGCGCCGCCTCCGGAGGAAGCCAGCAATGCGGATCCTCCCCCATATGCGTCTGATAATAACCGTAAGCCACGCCCCGGCAGCCGCCGCAGCGCTCGCGGATCACGCAAGTTCCGCATTTGCCCCCCAGGTTGCTGCGATCGCGCAAATCCGAGATGACGGAGGACTCATCCCATATTTCACGAAAGGGCTTATCCTTCACGTTCCCGATGCCTACCGGCAGCATCACGCAAGGCGTAACCGTTCCGTCCGGGGCAATATACCCCTGGCCCGTCCCCGCCTGGCAGCCGCGGAATGCTTCCTGGCGCGCCAACGACGAATCGACCAGAGCCATCTGCGCCAAATGACTGGTGAACTTCATTCTGCCGGCATACTCCCGGCGTTTGTTCGCCCAAAGGCGGGCAATCTCCTTCCATTTCTCGGCCGAGAGGTCCATGGCCTGGCTGCCCCGGCCGACCGGGACGAATTGGGACAGATTGAACAAATGAATGCCCTGCTCGTAGGCGAATTGAATAACATGCTCCAAATCCTGCACATTGTCCCGGTGCGGCGTAAAACAGACATGCGTCTGCAACCCCGCCTCCCGGCAGGCATGCATTGCTGCGGTTGCCCTTTCGAACAATCCCGGCAAACCGCGCACTTGATCATGGACCGGTCCCAGTCCGTCAAGACTGATCTGGACGCGGTGCAAACCGAGCCGCTTCAGCTCATGCGCCCGTTCCTTTTGAATCCACCAGCCATTGGTACCGAGTCCGACCTGCATGTTTCTTTTCACCGCATGGGAAATCAGTTCGTCAATGTCGGGCCTGAGCAGAGCCTCGCCACCCGATAGAGCCAAATCCACGACGCCCAATTCGGACAGTTGATCAATCAGGCCGAGAGCCTCTTTCGTGTCCAACTCCCCGGGCAAGCGGCAGCCCGCGCTGGAGGAACAATGAACGCAGTGGGCATTGCAGAGATTCGTGACCGCCCAGACCATATGCAGCGGATAGCGGAGTATGAGACTCATGAAACCCCTCCTCTTCTTTATGATAGTTTCGCGTGTTCCGGCGGTCCGGCAATCACCCGGAATAACGATTCTTCCAGCAGGCGGCCGGCCAGATTTGCGAGTTGCCTTTCCGTTATGTCGTCGATCCTGTCCAGCACTTCCTGCAGGGGAACCATCTCCCGCCCTGGAAGCCAGGCCTGCGCCATCGAAATCATTCTGCTATCCGTAGTGGAAGCATCTACCGCGAGTTGGGTCTTGATTTTATTTTTAGCCCGCCGGAGTTCGCCAGGATCCCCTTTTCCTTCATGCAAGCGCCTCAGTTCATCCATCACGATACCCTGGACCTTTTCCTCTTGTTCTGCAGGAAACGTACCGTAAATTTTCAACATGCCTCCTCCGGAAAAAGAGGTATATACCGCGTTGGCCTGCTCCGCGATCCGCGCCCGCACCAGCACCGTTTCAAATCTTGAGCCCAGCGTATTGTCGTCGCCGAGCAGCGTGCACAAAAGATGGGCGGCATAATGATCCGCACCTTGTAGCGGCGGAAGCCGCCATCCCCAAATTCCCGCGCCCTTGCGGAAAAGAGGGGCCTTTAGTTTGGAGGTACGCTTTTCCGGCCCGGCAATCGATCCTCCCATGCTTCGCTTTTGCCGGACCGCTTCGGACAGAAGACCGTCTGCGCTCGGCCGCCAATCCTCCAGCGAAGTCAGCGCCTCATCAATCTGTTTCTCTTCGTAGGCGCCTGTAATAATGACGAGCGTATTGTCGGGGACGTAATGACTTCGATGGAAAGCGCGTAACTCCTGAAGTTCCAGATCTCTAATTTGTTCCTTCGAGCCGATGAGGATGCCGCCCATCCTGTCGTCGAAGCTTAACCTGTGAAGCTCATGGAGCATTACGCTGCGCGGCTCATCCAGTTGCCTCGCCAATTCCTCCTGAACCACACTTCGCTCCACTTCATAGTCGGCTGCATTCAGCTTGGGATGACGCACCATATCCGCCAGCACCGGAAACAGGCTGCCGAAATACTCGGGCAGCATCCGGGCGTATATGCATGTCCCTTCCCAAGCCGTAAAAGCGTTCATGTCCGAGCCGGTTTCCCGCATCGCCCGCCGGATGTCTTCCTCAGAAAATGCTTCGGAGCCCCGGAACAGCATATGCTCCAGCATATGAGCGGCCCCCGCTTGATTTGGCGTCTCGTCGCGGGGCCCGCTCAAAACGTAAAAACAGACCGACACCGTAGCCATGGACGGCATCCGGTGCAGTAATACCCGAAGATTATTCGGCAGCGTAACCGATCGTTGCTCCATGATGGAATCTCCTCCTCAATGAATCGCTCCCGCCTTAAGATCGCTTGCCGCCAACGGGCCGATGCTGGCAATGCCTAGGGAATTCGTCAGCGCATGTCGGGAGATCGCCTCCGAGACCGCCCCTGTCGTCACTCCTTCGATCGATCGGCGCATAGCCTCCAGCGTACTCGGATATTTGGGATACCAGCCCGAGGTAAGCAAAGTATTCATCCGGGCAACCGTACTTTCTGAACGCATCACCATCTGCTTGATCAATTGGTTTTTGGCGGATTGCACTTCCCGTTCCGTCACTCCATCGCGTTCAAGACGCCGCAGCTCCAGAATGATTTGTTCCAGCGCCTCCAGCGCCGACTCCTTCCGGGAACCCAGTTGAATGGTCATCAGGCCGGCGTCGCGGAAAGAAGTAAGGCTGCTTCGAATCTGATAAACGAGCCCTCGGCGCTGTCGGATCTCCTCATACAGCCGGGATCCGTCCCCGCCGCCGATAATCTGAACCAGAACGGCGAGCGGAAAAAAATCGGCATCGTCATACGGAACACCGGGAATCCCCAGCGTCAGATACGCTTGATTCGCTTCTCGTTCCTTGGCGATGATTCCCGGCGTCCATAAGGGAGCTTGCTCGGACGGGAAGCAGGCCGAAGACGTATTACCTTTCCAATTATCTTGGCAATCATCCAGCAGTTTTTCTAAATGATCTTCTGCGTAGTTCCCGACAATAGCGAGTACGCAATTAGCCGGTTGATACAATCGCTCGGAAACGTTTCGGACAGTCCCGGGGTCCAAAATGCCGTAACCGTCGCTTCGGCCATACGCCGACCTGGCAATCGGCTGCGTACCGCCCATGGCTTGTCTGAGCAAATCGGCCGTACATGCCTGAGGCTCATTTTCGCGGGCCGCAGCCTGATGAGCCGCCAGAGATCGAAACGCGGCAAAGGAACGCTCCTGCAAGCCCGGTGCTGATACCGCTTGAAGCAACGTCCGCAGCGTCTGCGCAAAATATGGAGCGAGGGCCGTGACCCAATATCGGGTCCACTCTATGTTCGGAGCGGACTTTTTATGGATTCCCAGATCGGCCAGTTCGGTGGAAAGACCGTCCCAAATCCAATATTCAAGAATCCTCGAACTGCCCAGTTCCCACGGTTCTTCCAGTCTCGCGCCGGCGCCTGTCAGCAAACCGACCGAAACGGTTTCTACATCTGCCTGCGGCATCGCGATTACGGATAATCCATTAGTCAACCGCCGCAAAAATAAGCCGCTATTTTCCATGACCATCGCTCCTTGAAATAGATGGAGACAAAAGGACCTCCCTGTGAAGAAAGGTCCCTTCCTTCCGCCGGTCAGATTACCCGCCAGGCAATCAGCGACAGCTCGCCCAAATCCACAATATCCATGTAGTCCACAGCCGAAAGCAGGTCGCATTCTTTCATTTCGGATAATGAAGCCCTAGCCGTTTCCAACAGCAATTCTTTATTTTGTTCCATGATCTCACCTCCTTTCCCAGCCGAGAGAGGATTAGTTCGAAATCGTAACCAGTTTCCGTTGCTCCAGTCGCTCCAAAAGCTTCCAGACAGCCATCTTTCCTTCTTCACAGCCTAAAGCGGGTATTTCTTCGGAAGCGATCGACGCCAGCTTATCAACCTCGCAGGAATATTCGCATAATTTCAAAATGGCATGGGCCACGGGCTGCAGCAGATGAATCTCGTCCGTCGCGGGATTGTATACGATGAATTTCCGGTTTTCCTCTTTCCGTGTAACAACCCCCGGAGTTCGGCTGACTACACTGTTTGAATTGATATTGCTCATCACGGTATCCTCCTATAATGCCGCGGCGGTTTCCGGTACGATCCAGCAATACGGATCGCCGAGCGCCGGGTCTCCATAATAGGCCAGCGAGGCCGAGCGGCAGCCGCCGCAAACAAATTTATGCTCGCAAGTTCCGCAATTCCCCTCGGTTTTGGACTTGCGGTCGCGAATACCGGCAAGCAGCGGGGAATGATTCCAAATCTCGTCAAACGTAGATTCCCTCAAGTTTCCCGCCGCCATGGGCAGTGTTACGCAAGGGGTCACATTGCCTTCCACCGTAATTCTCGCCGTTACCCGGCCGGCTCCGCAGCCGATGTACATGGCGCCTTCTTTTGGAGGCAGCATCAAAGCGACCCGGCAGTCGTGCCAGTAGATTTTCATTCTGCCAGCATATTCCTCCTGCATCTCGATCCATTCCTCGATCACGCCTTTTAATTCCTCCGGCGACAGAGCCAAATCACGGTCTCCCCGGCCCGTCGGTATAAATTCCGACAGATTCGCTCCGTTGGCCCCCAGCTCCGCCGCCAACTTCACTACGTTTCTGCCGTCCCGGAAATTCAGCTTCGTCGGCGTATAGCCTACGGTCACACTGATTCCGTTGCGTACCAGACATGCCACGGCCTCTACCGCTTTGTTGAACAGTCCCGGTACTCCGCGGACCTGTTCATGCACCTCCGCCGTGGCACCGTCGATGCTGACGCAAACGCTCTGGATTCCCGCTTGCTTCAGTTTCCCGCACATCGTGTCATTGATGACGGCACCGTTCGTTCCGACAGACACCATCATGCCGTGACCGCTTGCGCGTGAAGCGATCTGCATCCAGTCGGGGCGTAGCAGCGCCTCCCCTCCGGACAATCCCAAAATCAAAACACCGGCGTCCGCAAGCTGATCGACTACGGACAACGCCTCCTCCGTCGAAAACTCCATCGGATGAGCCAGTCCGGCTCCGGAATAGCAATGCACGCACTTGGCATTGCACCGTAGCGTAATTTCCCATACCAGGTAGAAAGGGGCTTTGAATTCGTCTTGAATCGTTGCAAGCACACTCACACACTTATCCTCCTTCCGTTTAGATGACTGCCATATTTCTCCAACCCTGATCCAGCTGATTTCAAAGTAACACACCTTCTTTTTCCGCTCATCGTCCATTTGAAGTAGATAGGAGTGAAAAATCGGAAATCAAAATGTTCTTGGGGAGAACGAAAGAATAGGAGAAAACGGAAAATGCCGGAAGAACAGATGAATGTGCGAAAAACGAAATGGGGGAAGTTCCATGGGGATTATATTGTGGGAAGAATGGTGGGCGTGAGAGGTAATTAAAAACGGTAAGAGGACGTTTTGCGGAGGTATGCGGTAAGGTGCGAGAAGAAAGTTTGATGGAGATATGTGATAAGGTGCTAGGCAAAGGTTTGACGGAGGTATGCGGGAATGTGCGAGGCAAAGGTTTGATGGAGGTATGCGGGAATGTGCGAGGCAAAGGTTTGATGGAGATATGTGGGAATGTGCGAGGGGATAAGGTGCGAGGCGAAGGTTTGATGGAGATATGTGGTAACATGATCAGTTGAGTGAAGGATGGTGTTACGGGGGCGATATCCAAAAACTAGTTATTTGAGAGTCTGTAAAATAATTTGTGTAAACTCCCAATTCTACTAAAATGGAAAGTAATAGAAAGGTTGGGGGAACACATGGGACTTTGGACAAAAGAGCAATTACGAGCTTTCATTAAGGAGAACAAACTGGTAACGGCTCAAGATGCACAGAACGCTTTGAAAGAGTTGTTTGCAGAGACCATTCAAGAGATGTTGGAGGCAGAACTCGATACACATCTTGGATATGAGAAGCATGAAGTTAAAGCCAAAGTAACACCCAATAGCCGGAATGGCAAGAGTAAAAAGACAGTGGTTAGCGAGTACGGTGAGCAAGAAATCATGGTCCCTCGGGATCGTTTGGGTGAGTTTGAGCCCTTGGTTATACAGAAACATCAGAAGAATGTGACCGGAATCGAAGATCAGATTATAGCTCTTTACGCTAAAGGTGTCAGCACTCGGGAGATTCAGGATCATCTCCAAAATCTGTACGGAATCGAAGTCTCGCCTACACTCATATCCAATGTTACGAACAAAATCGTACCTCTCATCAAGGAATGGCAAAATCGGCCACTTCAAGGTGTCTACGCGGTCATATACATGGACGCGATTCATTTTAAAGTGAAACAGGACGGAGCTATTGTAAATAAAGCTGCATACATGGTGATCGGAATTGATCTGGATGGGAATAAGGATGTGCTGGGTATGTGGATTGGCGAGAACGAATCCAGCAAGTTCTGGCTCAGCGTACTCAATGACCTTCGAAATCGAGGGGTCCAAGATATCCTTATTATCTGTGTGGACAACCTAAGTGGCTTCTCTGAAGCGATTGCAGCTTGCTATCCAAAGACCGAAATCCAAAAGTGTATCATTCACCAGATCCGTAATTCCACTCGCTACGTATCGTACAAAGATCTTAAGAAAGTCACCGCTGACTTGAAGCCGATTTACAAAGCAGCCACGGAAGAAGGCGCCCTGCTTGAACTGGATCGGTTCGAGGAAGTTTGGGGCACCAAGTATCCGCTCATTGTTCGCTCTTGGAGAAACAACTGGGGAGAGCTCTCAACGTTTTTCAAATACCCGCCGGAGATCCGCAAACTCATCTATACTACCAACATGATTGAAAGCTACCACCGGCAGCTTCGTAAAGTGACCAAAGGAAAAAGCATTTTCCCTACCGATGAAGCCTTGCTTAAAATGCTCTACCTAGCCACAATGGATGTTACTCGTAAATGGACAGGTCGTGTCCAAAATTGGGGGCAAATGCTACTCCAGCTATCCGTCTTCTTTCCGGATCGCATCAGTAACTATTTACGTTAGAAACGCCAAATCCCCCTCGGGGGATTTGCTTGACAATGAGTTTACACAAAAATCTTGACAGACCCTTATTTGACGTAGCGTCGGACTATCCCATGTATTTCTAACGGACACCACGGACGTTAAAATGCCCAAAATTGCTCTCTTTGAATTCTAACGGACACCAAAGACCTTAAATACGCTAAATCGGCCAATTTCTGACTCAATTTGAGCGATTAAGGTCACCTGTGTCCGTTAGCGGTTCAAAAGTCCGGATTTGTTACGTTTAACGGCTCCTGTGTCCGTTAGAATTAAGGCTGTGGCAAAAAGGTCATGCGACCACAACACACAGACGGTTAAAGCACATCTCTTGGTTAAGGCGCATCTCGTGGTTAAAGCATATCTCATGTTTAAAGCGCATTTCATGGGTAAAGCATATCCCATGTTTAAAAGCACATCGCTATGTTCGAAGTACGTCTCACGTTTAAAGCACATCTCTACGTATAAAGCATATCTAGCGGTTAAAAACACAGCGAGATATTTAAAACACCTCGCAGCTAGAGTACACCCTAAAAATCATACCAAGCGCCGCGGCAGTGTGATAAAGCAATATTCAGCTTAGGTTCCTTTTCCAGCAGCCTTAACTCTACCCTTCTCTTTCCAAAGGCAGCTTGGCATATTCCCCCATGGCCATGGAAACGGCCTCCATCCTTTTGTGAACACCAAGTTTGCTAAGCACATTGCGAATATGAGTGCGTACCGTGTTATAGGTGATGTTCATGCCGGTAGCAATTTCTTCCGTCGAATACCCTTGACACATATACCTTAAAACCCGCATCTCGCTAGGGGTGAGCCCGAAAGACGGCCACATCTCCTGCACTCGCTCCAACACCACATGAACCACCCGGTCCGTCGACTCCGATCCTCGGCTGATAAATACTGTTTTGGATACAGGGATCGCCCGGTTGCGAGCATTCAAATAGACATGGCGCTTTCCCAGATAACTTCCCATCGTTTTAGCCGCTTGATGGATCGGACAATCCTGATCGCAAACGCAGCGGCCCTGGGCATCGCAAAACAAGGAAAGTTCTCTGCACGGCATGCCAAGTGTTTTGGCGGCTCCAATCCCGGTCAACTGCTCCATCCCCCCATTCCAGGCTAGGATGATTCCCTTCGAATCGATCTCAAAAGCGGAATTCGACAATTTCTTGATCCAGACAACTGAGTCCCTGAGCTGTTCCTCTTGGCTGGCAGAGTTTATCATATTCTCACTCCTCACGTTGATCCCGCTCTTTAATGGTTTCCGACAGTATTGGCTTGGCCAAATCCTATATTTGCTTCATGATAGCAATTTTTTACTATATAAGGAAGAGGTGGAAATAAGGTGATTTTGTCGAATGCTGGCACCTGCAAAATTTCCAACAAAAAAAGAACCTTTGAACTCCCGCCGATACGGAAGTCAAAGATTCTTTACAATTTTATGTCATTTTAGTTGGATCAGATCGCAGGCATTACGTTTCCGCCATTGACCGGAATGTAAGCCCCGGTAATAAATCCGGCCAGATCGGATGCCAAAAAAGCGACCGCATTCGCGATATCCTGATCCTCACCTCTGCGCTTCAGAGGTACCTGTTCCACATAAGCGGCGTCATTCAGGTCGTGTGCACCGCGATCTTTTTCGCTGATCGTCCATCCCGGAGCAACCTGGTTTACGGTAATTTGATGCGCGCCTACCTCCTTGGCCAAGACGCGATACACGCCGTCCATCCCCCGTTTGCCTGCCGTATAGGCGGATTGGCTCGGGAAGTTTTGCATAGCGCACTCGGTATTGATCCCGATCATTCGTCCCCAACCTTTGTCGATCATCCCCGGAATAAAAGCTTTGGCCAAAAATACGTTCTGCATGACGCAGGATTCAAACTGGCTCACATAATCTTCCGGCGACTGTTCCAAAACGGAAGTCCATCCGTATTGCACAACGGCATTCGCAACCACGATATCGGGATCGCCAAGCTGCTCGCGAATCTGTGCCTTCATGTTCTCGATCTGCTCTTTTTTCGTAATGTCGCCTTGGACGATCATGGCTTGTCCACCGGCTTCTTCAATCTCTTGAAGCAATTCGCGTGCTTTTCCTGCGTTGCTCATATAATGGATGGCTACTTTCGCTCCGCACTGAGCCAATGTCCGGGTCATGATTCTGCCAAGCTGTCCTGTGGCTCCGGTAATCAGCGCGATTTTTCCCGTTAAGTCGATATTCAACACTGCCATGGTCTCCTCTCAAGCCTGTATTGTTACAGGGTTATGATGCTCCATTATTTCAATTCTGCAAAAACCCTTGGATTCCTGCCGCATTAGTTGGGCATCTTCTCTTCGCGTAATGAACACTGCAACTTTTATTAACTATTTTGCAATATATATATTGCATTTTGGTGATTATATTATTATAATTCAACCATAACCTTCAAAAAAGGAATTATACCCATGAAAGGGGTTTTGATCACGATGAAGTTATTCGCCAAAAACAAGCTGGTCGATGAGCGCATTCTCCATCTTAGAAACAAAATTTTCAAAGAGTCCTACTTGGTGGTAATGGTCATATGCAATCTTTCCTTATTCTTGAAAGTGCTGGTATTCCAGAGCGGTTGGGAGTCCTTTATAACCGAACTCGTGATTGTGTCGGCGGGCAATCTGTATTACACGATCCGTACCGTCATGCTCGGGATCTATTCTGACGAGGTCGAGGCTCACGATAACCGGAGTAAAATGTCCTACAGTCTCAAAAATATTTTGACCGGCCTCGGCATCGGCCTTGCGATCTCCTTGTTCTTCGGCATCCGCAGTGCGATTCTGTACGCAGACGGCACCTTCTTGAACCAAGCCTGGTATTTCTTCATTGTCTTTATGGCTTCGCTCATGATCTATCTGCCGTTCTTTATCGGCTTTCTTGCCGTCTCTCACTCCTTAGCTAACAAAGCAAGCAAAAAAGCCTCCGATGATGATCTGCTGGATTCTTGAAGAAAGGGATAGGATATAGCCTTATGAAAAATCTCAAGTTAAAGATGGCCCGGGTGGAAAAAGATCTGTCCCAGGATGAATTGGCACAGCTGGTGGGAGTGTCCAGGCAAACGATCGGTCTCATCGAACTTGGCAAATACAACCCGTCTCTCAGTTTATGCGTCGCGATCTGCAAGGCGCTGTCCCGCACGTTAAATGACCTGTTCTGGGAAGAAGATTAAAGCGGGAATAACCCTCCCAACGCATAAAAAAAGGCCTGAGGCCTAGGAATTCCTGCATTTAAACCAGGAGTTCCAGTAGGCTCTCGGGCCGGACCAATTTATATTTGGCTGGAATAGACTCGTGATTGTTACACCCCCACAGAGCCAGGGCAAAATCAACTCCCGCATCTCTGGCGCATTCGCAATCATAGATCGTATCACCGATATAAATGGAGCTTTTAGGATCCGAACCTGAAATCTCCAAATATTTTAGCAAAGGCTCAGGATTGGGTTTATGTTGTTCAGTATCCTCGGCGCAGACCTTGTAGGGTAAATACTCCATCAGCCCGAACGGTATAAAGTCATCTCTCAATTCCTCGCCCGTTTTGGAAGTTACGATTCCCTGTTTAAAATCCCTTTGACTCAGCGTCCTCAGCACTTGAGAAATCCCGTCAAATACGCTCATGGTGGAATAGAAATCCTTCATGTAACGGTTCCAGCGGTCATTAGCCTCTTCAATGTTGAGAATGCCGAGTCTCGGTAACGCTACTGCTCCCGGGATGCCCAGGACAAACCTCAGATCCTGCGTATCCATCTCGATCCCGTAATCGAGGGACAGCATTTTTTGCAGCGATCCCAGAACAGCATGCTCCGTATCGATTAAAGTACCGTCAACGTCATAAATAATAGATGTGTACATTTTTTCTCATCCTCCTACTATTGGTATGCCTTCCTTCAAACCTATTCCAGCATAAAAGATGAAATGGATTTCAGGTCAATCCCTAAATAGAGGAGCGAAGGATCATTTTATAAGGCGTCTCCACTTTGGCTTTGGATTTGGTCATGGCCAGATCAAAAGCTTGTTCCCCGACCTTAACCAGTTGATGATCTAAGGTAGAAATGTCGAGTCCGACGCCGACCGGCTGATTTTCTTGCCCGATAATGGCCAGATCTTCCGGGATACTCAAGCCAACCGATCTGGCATACTTGTAGATTCCGCCGGCAACCTCATCCCCGTTCGCATATATTGCCGTCGGTCTCGGATTTATTCCGAGCAGCCGCTGGCCCGCCGCCATTCCGTCTTCAAAGCTGAAGCAATCGGACTGCCGGTAAACCGGATCAAACTGTCCGAACACCTTCTCATAGGCCGCAATCGTTTGACGGGTGCTGACGCTTTCGGTGCCCCGTGCAGTGGTAAAGGCGATGTTCCGGTGCCCCTTCTTTTTTAACAATTGAAAAACTTCAAGATACGCGGCGTACCGGTCCATATAAGAGCAGCCGATTTCCGGATGTTCCGTATATTCGCAGGAAATCACCGATCCGTACTCGGTAAAAGGAAGGATATTCTCCCAAGGGTTGGCTCGCGACGTGATGATGATGGCGTCCAGCAATTTATTTTTCAACATAAATAAGTGTTCGATTTCTTTATCCGGATTATATTTGGTGGGCAGCACCATGATTGCGTAATCGTTCTCCACGGACCGGTTGAGCACCCCGTGCAAAAGTTGATCGAATGCCTGATTATTCGTATAGGGGATAATGACCCCGATTTTCTTCGTCTCTCCGCGGATTAAATCGACGGCATTCCGGTTGGGCGTGTAGTTCATTTCTTCAATGACTTTCAGGACCGCGGTCCGCTTTTCTTCCGATACATATTTGTGATGGTTCAGCACACGGGAGACGGTAGATACGGATACGCCGGCCAGCCTGGCGATTTCATGGATATTTGCCATAGGGTTACTCTCTCCAGACGATATTTATAATGGTTCCTGAAAATAGTATAGCGCCCCGTGCCCTCCATATCTAATATTTGCGGTTGTTTACCTCCAATTCGGCGGTCACTTCGGTAAAGACGCTTTCCGGGGTGACGATTTTTTTCGGGAGCGTGCGTCCCTCCATCAATTCATTCACCGCCTGCATCAGGTTCGGTCCCAGGAGCGGGTTACATTCCACCACTGCATTAATTTTGCCTGCGATCATGCTCTCCAGCGCCCTGCGTGTACCGTCCACGGAAATAATCACAATGTCCTTCCCCGGCTTCAGTCCGTATGCTTCAATCGCTTCAATCGCGCCCAGCGCCATATCATCGTTGTGGGCATACAACACCCCGATGCCGTCTCCGAACTCTTGCAGAAACGATTTCATAACTTCCCTTCCCTGCTCATGGGTAAAATCGGCGTATTCGCTCTGCAGCACCTTAAACTTGGCGTGCCCCTGAAGCGTATCCGCAAACCCTCGTCCCCGGTCGATGGAGGGGGTGGAGCCCGCTGTCCCTTTCAACTCCACAATGCCGACAGGCCCTTCCGTCCCGGCCATTTTGTCCACCAGGAATTTCCCTGCTTTTTCCCCTTCTTCATAAAAATCCGAACCGATGAGGGTCACATATTTCGACGCGTCTTCTACATCAACCGCCCGGTCCACAATAATGACCGGAATCCCCGCCTGCTGCGCCTCATCCAGAATCGGATCCCAGCCCGATTGAACGACAGGGGCGATCGCAATCACATCTACCTTACGGGAAATAAAGCCGCGGACCGCTTCAAATTGCTTCTTTTGCGACTGCTCCGCATTTTCAAAAATGAGCTCGATTCCCGCCTCCTCCGCCGCCTCCTTGACCGATTGACTGTTGGCGTTGCGCCAATCGCTCTCCGTGCCAAGCTGAGAAAAACCGAGCACAATTTGCCGTTTGCCGGTAGTGAGCGCCCCCTCCGCCGGCACCGTTCCGACCGTAGGAGTAAGGGGTGAATCGACACCGCCAGTACCTGCTCCTGTCTGTGAAGCCGGAGTCCCCGGCGATTCGCAGCCCGCCAAAATGGCAAATCCAGCCAATATGAGCAGCGTAAAAAGAGGAAGCAGGATATGTACTTGGAAACGTCTAGTATGTTGCGTTATGGAAGGCTTATGGGAATGCACTTGGGATTGCGTTGTGAATAGTATTGAATAATGCTCTATATATTGCTTCGGGTTCTGTTCGCTCAAGCCGCTCGCCTCCCTGATCAAGTATCTATAAGCCATTCTTACCACAAGCCAGCCTTGGAGAAAAGAGCGAAAAAACCTGAGACTGGAGTATCAGGTTTTTTCTATCGGTAAAACCAGGGGATCCGTAGAACTCGGTCGGGGTTTGACCAGGACCGGATTGGTCGTTACCTCCAATAGTCACCCTTAGTCGATTTCCCCCTGTATGTTGTAGCTCCCTATTTGTATGTCTCATTGGAAATTTTCCAATAAGAACAATGGAAAAGGGCAACTAGATGGATTCTCATTGGATATTTCCAATGAGAATCACCGAAGACGGGTGTTTTAGGGGAATCTAGGCTCCGGTCATTGGAAAATATCCAATCACGAAGGGATTTCCATCGTTTCGAGCTAATTTGATTGGAAAATATCCAATCATCGATTGAATACCGAGGAATCCATACCTAGCACCCTCGCCCAGACATTGCCGAAATCAGCCTATTCCTAACCCATCCATTGCCTATATTCGCTCATACCTACCTTATTCCGAACCCAAACTTACCCCAATTTCCTCAACCTAGCCTATACTTTGCGCCAGTATCTCCCCATACTTAGCCAACTTAGCGCAAACTTCCATCCTTAGCCCGAGCTTCGCCCCGTCAGGCGACGCTCGCCCAGCAGCCTTTGCAGCAGGATGAACAGCAGCAGCAGCACGCCGATCACGATCCGCGTCCACCAGGAGCTGAGCGTCCCTTCAAAGCTGATGATCGTCTGAATGACGCCTTGGATCAGGACGCCGAAGAAGGTGCCCACCACGTAACCTACGCCGCCGGTGAGGAGCGTTCCTCCGATCACGACCGCCGCGATAACGTCGAGCTCCATGCCATTGGCATGCAGTCCGTAGCCGGACAGCATGTAGAAGGTAAACACGATGCCCGCCAGCGCAGAGCAGAAGCCGCTAAAGCCGAACACCATCATTTTCGTGCGGGCCACGGGCAATCCCATTAACATCGAGGACGGCTCGCTGCCGCCGACGGCGTAGGTGTTGCGGCCGAATTTCGTATAGTGGGCCAGATAGATGCCCATAGCTACCACGGCCAGCGCGATCAGGACGCTGATCGAAATGAAGCTTCCGCCCGGCAGTTTGATTTTCGTCTGAGCAACCGACGTGTAAAAAGCATTATCGATCGTTATCGTGTTAATGCTGATGACATAGCAGAGCCCCCGTGCGAGAAACATCCCCGCCAAAGTTACGATGAACGGCTGGATGTTAAAGTAATGGATAATCGCCCCCATGGCGGTTCCGAACAATACGCCGATGATCAAGACGAGCAGGATAACGATCATTGGCGGCCAGCCTTGCTGCAGCAGGCTCGCGGATACCATCGTCGTCAAAGCGATCATAGAGCCTACGGACAAGTCGATTCCACCTGAAACGATCACGAAGGTCATGCCGACAGCCGCGATCAGTAGGAAGGCGTTGTCGATCAACAGGTTAAGCAGCACCTGCATCGAAAAGAAACCCGTATAGCGGAAGGAACCGACGATAAAGATCAACAGAAACAGGCCGATCGTTACCCAGAGCGGAATGTACTGTCGTTTAAGCATGGCGTTTCACCTCCGGATTCGCGGTTTGCAAAGGACCGGCCTTCGGCCTACCGCGCAGCAACCCGCGGAACTTCTCGGACTGAACCAGGCAGACGGCCAGAACGACCAACGCTTTAACCACCAGCGTAATTTCCGGCGGAACGCCCACCATGTAGATCGTAGTCGTCAACGTCTGAATGATTAACGCACCGACCAGCGTACCCGCGAGATAGAAGCGCCCGCCGGTCAGGGAGGTCCCTCCGATGACAACGGCCAGAATCGCGTCGAGCTCATACCAGAGCCCGGCATTGTTGCCATCAGCGCTGGAAACGTTGGAGCTGAGAAGCAGCCCGGCGATGCCTGCGCACAAGCCGCAGAACATGTACACGGCCAGCATTACCGTTCGGGAGCGGACACCCGCGAGCCGGCTGGCCGTCGGCTTACAGCCGACCGCTTCAATAAACAGCCCGAGCGCGGTCTTCCGAGTGAGCAGCGAGGCGATCACGAACATCGCCGCGACGATAAAGATCGAAAACGGCAGCGTCAGCAGCGAGCCGGCCCCGATATACTGATATTTCGGGCTGAGTACAGTAATGATCTGCCCGTTCGTGATCAATTGAGCGATGCCCCGTCCGGCCACCATCAGGATTAAAGTGGCGATAATCGGTTGTATGCCGATGCGGGCCACGAGGAATCCGTTCCAAAGGCCGAGCGCAGCCGATAATACAAGCGCAATGCCTACCGCTACAAGCACGGCGACCAGGCCGTTTTGATCGGTTGCGCGGCTGATGCTGAGACAGGCCATCGCTCCCGTGATCGCCACGACCGAACCGACGGACAGGTCGATCCCGCCGGTAGCGATCACAAGGGTCATGCCGATCGCTACCAGAATGAGCGGTGAGCCAAAGTTCAATATATCAATCAGGCTACCGTATAGATGGCCATCCCGCATTTTAATAGAGAAAAAATCCGGCGAATAGATCAAATTAAATAACAATAACACGCCAAGCACCATCAATGGCCAAAACAAACGATGCTTCATCATCCCTTATCCCCTCCTGCAATCGCCTGCATCACCAACTGCTGGTTCATTTCCGTACCCGTCATTTCCTTCACCTTCCTGCGATCCCTCAACACGGCGATCCTATGACTCACCCGCAGCACTTCTTCGAGCTCGGAAGAAATAAAGATGACCGACATTCCCTTCTGCGCAAGTGAGAGCACCAGCTTCTGGATTTCCGCCTTCGCCCCGATATCGATCCCCCGGGTCGGCTCATCCAGGATGAGCAGCTTCGGCTCCGTCAGCAGCCAGCGGGCGAGCAGTACCTTTTGCTGATTACCGCCGCTGAGATGACGGATCAGTTGCTCCGAGTCGCGCGGATTGATGTTCAGCAGGGAAATATACTCCTCCGCAATCTCCTCCTGCCGTTTGCGCGGGATTCTCCGGAACCAGCCCTTGGAGGCCTGCATCGCCAACACGATATTCTCCCGAACCGTCAAGTCGTCGATAATACCTTCCGTCTTCCGGTTCTCGGAACAAAAGGCGATGCCCTGATCGATCGCCTGCCTTGGCGTATGAATACTCCCGGCACCGCTTCCCGCTAAACGGAGACTGCCCTTGTCCGGCCGGTCCGCCCCGAAGAACAGCCGGGCCATTTCGGTTCGCCCCGAGCCCAGCAGTCCGGCCAGGCCGAGAATTTCCCCCTGATGGATCCGCAAGTCGAACGGCTCAATCGCACCCTGCCGGCCAAGCCCTTCCGCTTCCAACATTACGACGTCATCCTTCTTATCGTTGCTGTCCGACTCATTCGATAGCGTCTCAAGCTTCTCAAGCATCACCAGCTCTTTACCGATCATCTTCGAGACCAGCTCGATTCTCGGCAAGTCCGCAGCGAGGTATTCCCCGACGAATTCTCCGCCCCGCAAAATCGTAATCCGATCCGAAACCTCATACACCTGATCCAGAAAATGTGTGACGAACAGAATGGCCAGCCCATCCTGCTTCAGCTTTCTCATGATGTCAAACAACTGCCGGACCTCGCTTTGATCCAAGCTGGAAGTCGGTTCATCCAGAATCAGTACCTTGGCGGATATGCTGAGCGCCCTGGCGATCGCAATCAACTGCTGCACCGCCACCGAATAGGATTCCAGAGGCTGGGTCACGTCGATCTGAAGATGAAGCCTTTCCTGCAGCAGCCGTTCGGCATTCCGGTTCATTTCTTTCCAGCGAATCCGGCCCAAGCGGCAGGGTTCGTTGCCGATATAAATATTCTCCGCGACGGACAGATTCGGGCACAGATTCACCTCCTGGTATACGGTGCTGATCCCCGCCCGCTGCGCTTCTTGGGGACTGTGCACCGCAATGGCATGTCCTTCCATCTCCACGCTTCCCTGATCGGCGGTATAGACGCCGGTAAGCACTTTGATCAGCGTCGACTTGCCCGCTCCATTTTCACCCATCAAGGCATGCACCTCTCCGGGAAACAGACGAAAATCCACTCCGCTCAAGGCTTTCACTCCGGGAAACTGCTTTTGAATCCCGGTCATTTGCAATATCGGTTGCAGTTCCTTCATTCTGCTCTTCTCCCCTCCAAGAGAACAGGCAGCCCCGGCGAAGCCCAAACGCCCGCGCGAAGCTGCCCTCCTCCTGTTACTTGCCATATCTTAATGCAGAACCATTTCGAACAAACAATTTCTTAATATTGGCGATTCGGCAGTTCCCGTTTCGCATCCTCGGAAGTAAATACGCCTTCTTCCGTAACGATCCGCTTCTCCACTTCCTTGCCGTCAACCACATCCTGCACCGCTTGCATCAATTGCGGACCGAGCAGCGGATTACATTCCACGATAAAATTGATTTTGCCTTCGCTGGCTGCAACGAATCCGTCTTTTACTCCATCGACAGTAATAATCTTGATGTCTACGCCCGGCTTAAGTCCGGCCGCTTCAATGGCCTGAATCGCTCCAAGACCCATGTCGTCGTTATGTGCATACAGCACGTCGATCTTCTTGTTAGCCTTCAGGAACGCCTGCATAACTTCTTTACCTTTGGCTCGAGTGAAATCGCCGGTTTGCGATGCGATTACCTTCAGATTCGGATTCGACGCAATCACCTCGGCAAAGCCCTTTTGCCGGTCGATGGCTGGCGCGGACCCTGTCGTCCCTTGCAGTTCAACGATATTAATTTCTTCCGTGGAATCCTTATATTGATCCACTAGCCATTGGCCGGCACGGCGTCCTTCTTCAACGAAGTCGGAACCGATGAACGTTTCATACAGCGAGGTGTCGGCCGAATCTACGGCACGGTCGGTCAAAATGACCGGGATGCCCGCATCCTTCGCTTCTTTCAACACGGTGTCCCAACCGGACTCCACGACCGGAGAAAAGGCGATGACATCCACTTTTTGCTGAATGAATGTACGAAGGGCTTTTATCTGGTTCTCTTGCTTTTGCTGCGCGTCGGAGAATTTCAGATCGAATCCGGCTTCTTTGGCAGAATCCTGGACCGATTTCGTGTTGGCCGTTCTCCAGCCGCTTTCGGCTCCTACCTGCGAGAATCCGAGCGTGATTTTCTTATTGGATGACGTATCCTTTTGCTCCCCATTGCTCTCCGCATTGGTTTGCTTTACCTGATTTCCCCCGTTTGCAGGCTCCTTGTCATTTCCTCCAGCCCCGTTGCCCCCGCCGCAAGCTGCCGAGAACAGCAGCATCAATGAAGCGGCCAGGATCAGGCCCGATCTTCTAAATGAATTCATCTTGTTTCCTCCCCTTTTTTTGGTTCACCATAGCCTGGCGTGACTCGATTATAAAACGCTTCCATTTTAGGAGGATACGGAGTTTCATCGCTTGTCGATGGCCTTTTTTGGGCGGATTTTCTTACAGAACATGATCTTGGTTTGTTTTTTTGCGCCAATAGTTCAATTTTTTATTAATGATTGCGTTTTCATAGGCGATCCTTCATAATTTGGAACAAAAGAGAAGGTTTTGCATTGCCGATGCCGACATCCTCCTTCGAAAGGCAGACGTCCGATGAAACTGATCAACTGGATCTCCTCCAGCCTGCGCGCCAAGCTGTTGATGATGTTCCTGTGCTTAACCGTCATCCCGTTAATTGGAATCGGGTTGGTTTCTTATCAGAAATCGTACAATACCGTTTATGAAAATAGTAAAGCCAGCGCCGTGCTCACCGCAGACCAACTGGCTCAAAACCTGGAAACCCTGTTCATCGACAGCGGCAAATTGCTGGAACTCGGGAGTCACCCGAGAGTGCTCCATTTTCTATATTCGCAAAATGATACCTATGAAGATGCCAAAGAGATTTTGAGAACGATAGATTCGTACCGCCAAACCTACAAATATGAGAGCGTTCTCAACATTACGATGATCAATTTGTACGGACGGGGCATCAGCGAACGGCGCGGCGTCTTCCAACTGGACAAAAACCCGCTGCGCAATCCTCACTTCACCTATTTGATCAACCACCCTGATTCCGTGCTCAACATTCCTCCGCTTGACTCTCAGCCGCTGGACCGGGTGGACGGTTTGCAGGAAAAGCCGGGGATCTCCATTATGGCTGCCGTAAAACAAAGGATTACGCACGAGGTAATCGGCTTTATCATTATAGACTTGGACGATTCCGAGGTGGGCCGGTTTTGCGACGAGGTGATCATTGGCGAGACGGGATTTTTTTATGTAATCGATGCCAGCGGCCGTCCGATATTCACCCCTTCCCGGCTGGACCGGGACAACATTCTTCCGGATAGCGACATGCTCGCCTCCTTGGCCTCCGGCACTTTGAGCAGTTACGTCGATAAGTCGAAGGGCGTCCCGAAGTTCATTTTCGCCTCTTCCTCACAAGCCACGGGATGGAAAATCATCGGTCAGGTTCCTTTGCAAGAAATCGTCAAAGAGGCCGATTCGATCCGTCAGCTCATTATCGTCAGCGTGGCGCTCAGCATTCTTTTTGCCGTATCGCTGCATTTCTTCATATCCTCCCGACTTACTCGTCCGCTGAAGCTCCTGAAGAATAAAATGAAGCTTGCGGCGTCCGGTTTTCTCGAATCGAAGGTCACGCCGTCGGGCAAGGATGAAATCGCCGATCTGGGACGAAGCTTCAACATTATGCTTGGAAAAATAAAAAGCCTGCTCGAACAAAACATACGGGAGCAGGAGGAAATCAAAAAGGCGGAGCTACGGGCGCTGCAAGCCCAAATCAACCCTCACTTTCTTTACAATACGCTGGATTCGATTCTCTGGATGGCGGAAGCGGGAAAAAACGACCGGGTCATCACCCTCGTGGAATCGCTCTCCCGCCTGTTCCGGATCAGCCTCAGCAAAGGACGGGACTGGATCACGCTCGAAAAAGAAATCGAGCATGTGCACAGCTATCTGGTCATCCAGCAAATGAGGTACCGCGACATTCTCGATTATGAAATCGAAACGGACCCGGAGCTCCGGTCTTGTTCCGTCCTCAAAATGACGCTACAGCCAATCGTAGAAAATGCGCTTTACCACGGTATCAAAAACAAACGCGGCAAAGGACTGATCACGGTCAGCGCCAGGAAGACGGAAATGAACGAGCTCCTGCTCACGGTCCGGGACAATGGCTGCGGAATGACACCCGAGAAATTGGAGCAGCTGCAGCGGAATTTGCTTAACCGCCGGATGCCTGCGGAAACCGGAGAAGAGGTGTCGGGCGGATTCGGGCTCCATAATGTGCATCAGCGGATCAAGCTTTTTTACGGAGATCAATACGGGGTGCGGATCGAAAGCGTTCCGCAAGAGGGTACGATCGTAACCATTTCAATTCCGATGAAAGCGGGGGATTAACGGATGAAGAAAGTACTGCTCGTCGACGATGAAATTCTCATCAGAGAAACGATTCGGGACTGCATTCATTGGGAACGGGAAGGGTTTCAGTATTTGGGAGACGCCTCTGACGGCGAAGTGGCCCTTCCGATGATCGAGCAGATGCAGCCCGATATTCTGATCACGGATATCAAGATGCCGTTCATGAACGGGCTTGAGTTGAGCAAAATCGTACGCAGCAGGATGCCCGACGTGAAAATCATTATTTTAAGCGGGCACGGGGAGTTTGAATATGCAAGGAAGGCGCTCAGCATGGGTGTCGTGGAATATTGTCTCAAACCGATCAGTTCCTCGGATCTGATGAGGCTGCTTCGCCGGGTTAGCGACAAAATCGACAAGGAACGAAGCGAAAAGGAACAGTTGGCGGGCCTGATGCAGCGGGAGCATGAAAAAACCGAGCTCTCCCGGCAAAAGCTGCTTAACGATTTGTGCGGCGGGCTGCTGTCAACGACGGAGGCGATCCAAACCGCGGAGGCCTTATCCCTCCGGCTGGTGGCACGCTGGTATGCCGTCGTCCTGATGGATCTGCGTCTTTCTCCGGAGAATAGACATGATCTGGATGTCCCTTTATCGGCGCTGAAACAGCATGTCGAAGACGGACGCGAGCAAATTTTGGAATACCGTTCCAGTCTCACGAAGACGGTCTGGATCGTAAAAGGCGACAACAAGGAAACGTTGGATCTTTTCCTGCGGCCATTCCGGGAGATGCAGAACAAGCTTGAGACAGAGTCTCATTGCTGTGAGATATCCCTTGGAATCGGATCGGCGCAAGAGCGCCTTCAGGGGATTCATCTTTCTTTTCTGGAAGCGGAGGAAGGTCTTCACTGGCAGCGCCTCTCGCGGCAAAACCGGAAGAATTTGCTGGAAGCGACCCGGAGTTCGATCCATCATAGCATTTTCCTAGACCGTCAGGCGTTTATCCGGTTTCTCAAAATCGGAACTCCCCGTCAGTTGGAATCATTCATTCCCGAGTTTGCTTCCGCGCTTGCTCCGATCGACTGGAACGCTTCGCTCACCGGCTATTATCTATTGAACGATCTTACGCTCGAGGTATTTAAAACCGCCGAGGAATGGTACCGGGGATCTGAAGCTGACGGACAACGGCTTGTTGATTTTCAGCAATCGATCGAATCAATCCGCAACTGGGGTGAGGCTTGTCATTATTTAACCCGGCTGGTAGAGCAATTCTGGCATTGGCGTTCTCATTCTTCCGACCGCTATGCTCATCTGCTGCTCCGGGTTAAGGAATATATTACGTCCAATTACGACAAGGACCATATTTCACTACAGGACGCCGCTGAATCCATCAACATGAGTCCCAGCCATCTCAGCAAAATATTTAGTCAGGAAACGGGTCAGACGTTTATCGAGTTCCTGACGCAGACACGCATCAATAAAGCGAT
Source organism: Paenibacillus sp. FSL R5-0407 (assembly GCF_038009185.1). NCBI lineage: Bacteria > Bacillati > Bacillota > Bacilli > Caryophanales > Paenibacillaceae > Paenibacillus > Paenibacillus sp. FSL R5-0407. The sequence goes on from NZ_JBBPAX010000002.1 coordinate 423,261, forward strand.
GGAGCTGCTTCAATCCACCCAGGCCAAAACCTATGAAATTGCCTTTCAGGTCGGTTATAGCGATCCGCATTATTTTTCCAACCTGTTCAAGCGGGTCACCGGGATGACGACGACGGAATTCCGCAAGCAAGGCGCATCGTCTACGGCCGCGGTGTCTTTCGGTCTGGCGGAAGGAGAGCAAGATGAACGCGCTTCGTTTTTTGCGTAATTTCAAGTTATTTGGCTTGGCTTTGGGACTGATCGTCGCATTGACGATAGTGTTGGCTGGATGCCAAGGGCAGTCTGCTTCCGAAGGGAAGCAGACAACGATGAATACGTCGGGTTCTTCTGGTGGAGGCTCTGGGACAGGAGGAGGCATAACTTCGGAAACGGAGTTAAGGTTATCTTCTAAAGGCCTCCCAGGATCAGTCGCCGCTCCGGCCGCCAACTCGGCTCGCTTATCCGAGTCTCCTTCGGAAGCGTCCATGGACCAGACGCCGCTATATACCTTCGGCATCATTTACCCGATGGCGCATCCGTTTTATGAAGAGATCACCCGCTTGACGGAAGAAGCCGCTTCCCCGGAGAGGGTGCGGCTGGTCGTCAAAGCGCCGGAAGTCGTAAACCTGGAGCAGCAAATCCATATGATGGAGACGATGATCCAGCAAAAAGTGGACGCTATCGCCATCTCGCCTATCGATTCATCAGCGCTGGGCCCTGTGATCGATAAGGCGGTTCAAGCCGGTATCCCCGTCATCTGCTTCGAATCGGACGTACCGAACAGCAAGCGGTCATCCTACATCGGTACGGATAACGTCGATGCCGGGGTTCAAATGGGCAAAATCATCAAGCAAATGACGAAAAACAAGGGCATGATTCTGGTGGAATCCGGTGTGCAGCGGATGGAGCTTCATCAGAGGCGCCTTCAAGGACTTCTGGATTATCTGCGTGACGAAACCCGCATTCAAGTGCTTGAAGTCCGGCACAACGAAGGCGACAGCGACAAAGCGCTAACCGATCTTGAAGCGATGATCGATGCTCATCCGCATTTTGATGCCTTGGTATCCGTCGACCTCATTTCCAGCTCCAATTCGGTCCTGGTCTGGAAAGCCAAAGGCCTGAACCGCTACGCCGCCGCCTTCAATATGACGCCCGAAATGAAAGAGAGCCTGCGCAACGGCCAGATCACTTCGGTTCTCTCTCAGAACGAGGAAAGCTGGGGCCGACTCCTGATCGACCATCTCCTGCAAGCGGCCCGGGGCGAACCCGTCCCCCCTTTCACCGATACCGGAAAGGTGGTCATCAATAGCTCCGCTCCCTAAGGGCGATGTGTAGGTGTTTGAGGACGAAATGCTTAGGGGCCGGGCTCTGAGTAGGGTTGGATTGTTCGGCGAGGCTGCTCGGATGTGTTGGATGTGACTGCGGGTAGTGGGAGTAGCTTAAGCTCAGAGGTGGTAGTTACTTGTTTGGCGGTGCAGCTCGTGTGAGCTCGGGGGCATAGAAGCATCAGAGCACTAGTTACTTGTTCGGCGGTGCCGCTCGGGTGAGCTCGGGTGCATAGAAGCATCAGAGCACTAGTTACTTGTTCGGCGGTGCCGCTCGGGTGCGTTGGATGGATGCGGGTTGCTGGGGAGTGGGAGTAACTTGGGCTCGGAAGTGATAGTTACTTGTTCGGCGGTACCGCTCGGGTAAGGTGGATGGATGTGGGTTGCTGGGGAGTGGGAGTAACTTTAACTAAGAGTAAGTCTATTAGCGCCCGGATGGTAAAATTAACTGGAAAAACTACAGTTAATTTATCGAATAAGGCATTGTTGCACGATTTAACTGGAAAAACTGCAGCTATTTCGGGACCAATTTGACGAATCGGGAGAAATCGGTCTGATTAGATGCATGTTTTACAGCTAATTCTTAAAAAATCAATTTTAAGCACAATTTAACTGTAGGTTTTACAGTTAATCCTCCTGGGGAGCACAAAATTTCACGCGCAGCAAAGTCAAAGTCAAAGGCCGCTTCGTCAGCCGACAACTTGTCGGACGAAGCGGCCTTTGAAGTGATGCGAGCCGGACTGGCAGCTGCGCAAGGGTTCCCTCGGCGTGCTGCGCTGCAAGGTCGCAGCACGCGTGCCAGGCTAGCGGAACAGCGCCAGCAGCTGTTCCGCGCTTAGCTCGGCGGTCGACGCGAGCCGCAAGTCGGCCTCGCCGAGCCGGTCGGCGCTTCCGATGCCGACCGACTTCATCCCGGCGGCGTTGATCGCCGCGATGCCTGCGGCCGCGTCTTCAACGCCGACGCAGTTCTCCGGCGGTACGCCGAGCAGCTCCGCCGCCCGGAGAAATATCTCCGGGTCCGGCTTGCCCTTGCGGACGCCCGCAGGGTCCGCCACCGCCTGGAACCAGGAGCCGGCGTCCAGCCGCTCCAGGATCAGCGGGGCGTTGTGGCTGGCCGAGGCCAGCCCGACGGCGATCCCCCGCTCGCGCAGCGCGGTCAGCAGCTCACCGATGCCCGGCAGCAAATCGCCGGGCGTCAGTTGACCGATCAGCTCGCGGTAGCGGTCGTTCTTCCGCGCAGCCAGGTTTTCCTTCTCCGCGGCGGTCCAGGAACGGGTGCTCTTTTCCAGCAGAATGTCCAGCGATTCGCTCCGACTGACACCCTTAAGCCGTTCATTGACGTTCCGGTCAAAAGGAATGCCCAGTTCGTCGGCAAGCTCCTTCCAGGCAAGGTAATGATACTCCGCCGTGTCCGTAACCACGCCGTCCAAGTCAAAAATTACTGCCTCCAGCCGCGCGGCCAGGGACATTACAATTTTCTTCCCGGGCGGCAAATGGACCAGCTCTCCCTTGTGTCGAATCGTAAATGCATCGCCTTCACGCAGCGTGTACACCACCTCATCGTGCCCGATGCAAACCTCCAGCAATCTGCCGCGGTTCGCCACTTTGAATCGGCAGTTCTTCCACTGCGGCGGCAGTGCGGGCGAGAACGAAAGGATGCCGTCCCCGTACAGCCGCAGACCGCCGAAACCGTTCACGACCGACATCCAGGAGCCCGCCATCGCGGCGGTATGAAGGCCATCTTTTACATTCCGATTGACGTCGTCCAGATCCATCCGCACCGTGCGGTTAAAATATTTGTAAGCCTCCTCCAGATCACCGATCTCAGCGGACACGATACTATGAATGCAGGGCGATAAGGAGGAATCATGAGTGGTCAGCGGCTCGTAATACCGGTAATTCCGGATTTTATCGGCCAAAGTGAACCGGTCTCCGAGCAAAAACATCGCCATCACAAAGTCGGCTTGCTTCAGTACCTGATGGCGGTAAATCACGAGCGGATGGTAATGCAGCAACAGCGGGTATTTATCCGCTGGCGTGCCCGCAAAATCCCACTTTTTCTTCGATAAAAACGTATCGTCCTGCGCATAAATCCCGAGTTCCTCATCAAAAGGAACAAACATAAGATTCGCCGCTCTCTTCCATTCCGTCATCTCGGTGTCCGTAAGTCCGATTTCCCGCTGCAGACGAGCGTAATGCTCCGGATAGCTCCTCCACAACAGGTCCGCCGTTTCGCAGGCATAATTCAACTGTTCCCGGACCAACAGGTTCGTGTAGGCGTTGTTATTGACGATGGCCGTGTACTCGTCCGGTCCGGTTACGGCATCGATGCAAAACGCCCCGCCCCGAGCCGGGTTAAAGTGACCGAGATCGACCCAGAACCGGGACGTCTCAAACAGAATCTCTGCACCTTTCTCCGCTAGAAAATCCAAATCCCCCGTCGCCAGCACATACTGCCGAATTCCGTAAGCGATATCCGCATTAACGTGCGCTTGCGCCGTTCCCGCCGGAAAATAAGCCGAATTCTCCTCACCGGCGATCGTACGCCAAGGATATAGCGCCCCTTTCTGCGACATTTCCGCCGCGCGTTCCCGCGCTTTGTCCAGTGTCACATAACGAAACTCCAGCAATGCCCGGGCAATCTCCGGCTGGGTGAACGTAAAGAAAGGCAGCATGTACATTTCCGTATCCCAAAAATAATGCCCCTCGTACCCTTCACCGGTCAGTCCTTTGGCCCCGATATTGGTGACCCCGTCCCGCCCCACCGACTGCAGCAAGCCGTAGGCATTGAACCGCATTCCCTGCTGAAGCGCGGGGTCGCCTTCAATCTCCACATCTCCCCGGCTCCAGAACCGGTCCAAAAAGACACGCTGTTCAGCAGCTAGCGCCTCAAAACCCACTTGCTCTGCGTCCGTCAGCACCTTGATGTTACGGGGGACGAGTTCCTCCTCCGGGTAGTCCTTGGAGGTGTGGTAAGCAATATACTTGGTGAGCCGCGCCGTCTCCCCGGTTTCGAGCGGAAACACATACTTTATTCCTTTGCGTGGACCATCCGCGACCACTCTATTTTCCACTTCTCCCGGAGCATCCATGGAGTGTCTTATTCCCGTCACCAGCGAAAATCCGGTGTTCCTCGTCCGGTGCTTCATCCAGCATCCGGCCGCTTCCCTGCCGCTCTGTTCCAGCAGCAGGCTCGGCTCCAGGCGCCGCGCCCCTACCCTCGGATCGCCCGGAGAACCTCCTTCCGCTCCCGCGACCTCTCCGTTAATCAGCGAGATCAACCTTAGCTCTCCATCAAAATTGAGCGCCGTAACTTCATAACAGATCGCAGCCAGATGCTTGCGCTGCAAGGCGACGAGACGCCGGATCTTGATCATGACCCGATGGCCGGCCGGCGATTCCCATTCCACCTGCCGATGCAGCAGCCCCCCCTTCATATCCAGCACCCTGCTGTGTATGTGGGCGGTCCCGCTCTGCAAGCTGAAGGGGTATCCTTCAATCTCAAGCCGCACGATTTTGGCATCAGGCACATTCAGCATCGCATGGTTGCGCGCCGGATATCCGTAAGCACCTTCCGGGTAATGGATCGGCTCGGAATCATAAAATCCATTCAAATAGGTGCCGGTAACCGAGCCGCCCTCCGTTCCATGGTACCCTTCTTCAAAATTGCCGCGCATTCCGATATAACCGTTTCCGAGGGCAAAAACACTCTCGTTTCTCTGGTGGTTTTTCTCCGAATATTCCTCTTCCCGGATATGCCACGCTTCGTAAGGATACAAAGCTTCCGAGTGCGTGCCCTGCTCCATGTTGATCTTGGTTTTCATCGCTATGAGGCTCCTCCCGAAACGAAACTGGTTTCTCGTACAAACAACGAATTCAACCCTTTACCGAACCGCCCATAAGCCCTCTGACAAAATATTTTTGCAGGAGGAAAAAGATGGCGAGCGGCATCAGCATCGAAATGAACGCGGCCGAGGTCAGCAAGTGCCAGTCGTTCCCGCGCGAGCCGACGAGATCGGCGATTTTCATCGACATGACCTGTACATCAGGCTGGTTCCCGATAAAGATGAGCGAAACGAGATAATCGTTCCACACCCACAAGAATTGAAAAATACCGATAGAAGCCAAAGCCGGTACGGACAACGGCAAGATCAGCCTAGAGAAGATCGTGAAGTGACTCGCCCCGTCGATAAAAGCGGATTCGAACAAATCCTTCGGCAGTTGGCTGATGAAGTTATACATAAAATAAATGACGAGCGGCAGGCCGAAGGCCGTATGCGCCAGCCAGATTCCTAAGTAACTCCCGTTGAGCCCGAGCGCCGTGTAATCTTTGAGGACCGGAATCAACGCCACTTGAAGTGGAATAACTAGCATCGCGATAATGACGACGAACAGCGTCTTACGGCCCGGGAATCGCAGCCATGCAAATGCATAAGCGGCAAAAGAAGCGATCAGCACCGGAATCACCGTAGCAGGAACCGCGATCGTCAGTGTGTTCCAGAATGCTTGGGACAAGCCGCTGCCTTTTTGCACCGTCTCGCTACCGTCGGCATTTTTCAGCTTATACTCCTTACCGGAGAGTACGTTTTTGTAGTTGTCCAGCGTCAGCGCCGGCTTGAACTCCCAGCCCTTCTCCATCACGCTTAGCGTGCGGGCTCTGCGGTTCTCCCACATCAGGCGGTCGCCGTCCACGGTCACCCCGGATTTCAATTGATCATCGGTGAACGTTTTGCCGCCCACTTCGATCGGCTGCCGCAAATCCGTCTCTTTGGGTAGCTGGACACTCTCGCCGGATTTCTTCCAATCCTGGTGAGGGAACACGTTCCACCAGCCGGTCTGGAGAATGTCCGCCGCAGGCCGAAATGAGGAAATGAATAACCCGAGCGTAGGGATAAGCCATAGCAGGCAAATGAAGCCGAGAATGATATTAACTAGCGTTTTGCTGCCTTTTCTCTTTTTTCGCCCGACCATTAGAATCCCCCCTGTTTGCGAAACTGGCGCAGATTAATGATGATCACCGGCAAGACGGCAATGAGCAGCACGATCGCCAAGGTCGATCCGTACCCGAAATTGCGGTACATGAAAAACTGCCGGTAAAACTGTGTAGCAACGACTTCCGTATCGTATTGACCGCCTGTCATGACCATGACGACGTCAAATATTTTCAGCGTAAAGACGATAATCGTGGTGGTTACCGTAAGAATTGTCGTGGAGATGTAAGGAATCATGATGCCGAAAAAGATTTTCACTTCCCCCGCTCCGTCCACGCGCGCCGCCTCCAGAATATCCTCGGGAACCCCTTTAATGGCGGCGGAGAAGATCACCATGGCAAAACCGGTTTGCATCCAGATCAGAATAAGAATGAGAAAAAAGTTGTTCCACGGCTGAATCATACTCGTCCAGGCCTGCGGTTCGCCCCCGAAAAAAGTAACGATCGCATTCAGCAACCCGATTTGCTCGTCGCCCGGCTGGTAGTAGTAGACAAACTTCCAGATCACCCCGGCGGCCACGAAGGAAATGGCCATCGGCATGAAGATGATCGACTTGGCCAGTTTCTCGAAGCTGCTGCGGTCGGCCAGAATCGCAATCAGCAAGCCGAGGCTTACGCAGGCCAGGGTGCCGACAAACACCCACAGCAAATTGTTGCGCAGCGCTATGCCCATCAAGCGATCGCTGAAGATGGCGGCGTAATTCGCGAGGCCGACGAATTTTTCCGAAGATGCATTGAAAAAGCTCAGGTACAGCGTCCGTAGCGCCGGCAAAACCAGCAGCCAGCCCAGCAAAATCGCCCCCGGCCCGATGAAAATATACGGCAGAATTCTCCGGCGCACCTTTTCCGGGTACTGTTCGGCCGCGAGATTCAGCGTAAAGTACAGTAGGTACACGCCGAGCACGCCCCATATGACCGCCAGCACAGCCGTCACCAGCGGATTCAACGTCGAATCGCGAAAAAACATAAAGATCGCGCCATGAACCACGAGATTGCCCAAAAGGATAACGACCGACAATAGCACGGCTTTCAGGCTAACTCCCTGCTTCGCTTGTGCACTCATAATGGCTCCTCCTCAAAGTTTTGCGGAGCAAAACTTACTTCGTAAGCATTCACTTCGTTTTGCGGAGCAAAACTGACATCTGATTTTCATAAGCAATCGCCAATAATCTGTTGGCTTTGATGAAAAAAAGAGGGGCCCGCTCAAATTTAAGTCAGCCCCTCTCCTGTTTTTCCGGTTCCGGTGCCCTTCGGCATAAACTTTGCCTTTTGGCAGTTCCGTTACCTTCCGCACTTCCGGAACCTTTCGCAGTTCCGGAACCTTTCGCCAGTCCCATTCCCCTCTCAATCCCAATCTAACGGACACCAGCGCCGTTATTGGATCGAAAATGGCTGTTTTGCAAAGCTAACGGACACACAGGCCCTTAACTCACTCCATTCACCCAAAAACATGCGTTCAACCTGCATTTAAGGGCCGTCATGTCCGTTAGAATTTAAAATGCCGTGTTTTCGGCATTTTAAGGGCTGTGATGTCCGTTAGCGAGACCTCGCGGCCGAGATTAACGCGGAGGAATCAATCTCGGACGAGACCAACGTGGCTGAGATCGAGCTCGCTGAGACGAACCCGATCCACCGCCATTAGGCATGGCCTCTTACTAACTTCCATTGCCTTTCGGCACTTCCGTTACCTTCCGCACTTCCGTTACCTTCCGCCAGTCCCATTCCCCTCTCAATCCCAATCTAACGGACACCAGCGCCGTTATTGGATCGAAAATGGCTGTTTTGCAAAGCTAACGGACACACAGGCCCTTAACTCACTCCATTCGCCCAAAAACATGCGTTCAACCTGCATTTAAGGGCCGTCATGTCCGTTAGAATTTAAAATGCCGTGTTTTCGGCATTTTAAGGGCTGTGATGTCCGTTAGCGAGACCTCGCGGCCGAGATTAACGCGGAGGAACCAATCGCGTAGGAAACCAACGTGGTTGAGATCGAGCTAGCTGAGATGAACCGCCGTCCGGGATCCATCCTACTTGCCGAGACCAGTTGCCGACGGGAACAGCCATCGACAGTCCGCACCCAACCGCCGAGATCAATCGCATACTTGACCGCCCTCCGGACGAAACGAACCGCCAGCCGAAGTCGCCCCCTATGCGACCTACCGCCAAACGCGACGGCCAACCACAGAATCCCAGCGCACAAAAATCAGTTCTTCCAGCCTGCCTGGATCTGCTCCAGCGCTTTATCCAACGTCGCCGTTCCGCTCACATAGTCCGTCATACCTTTCCAGAACGTCCCTGCGCCGACTTGGCCCGGCATGAGGTCAGATCCGTCAAAGCGTAGCGTGGAAGCTTCTTGAACGAGCTTCGCCATGCGACGGTCGGATTCCGAGCTGTACCAGTCCAACGCTGCGTCATTCATTGGCGCGATTACGCCGCCGGATTGAACCCAAGTCTTGATCGACTCGCCAGTCGTAAAGAATTCCATTACCGCACGAACTTCAGGACGGTCGTTGAACATCGCGTAAATGTCGCCCGCTACGAGCACCGGTTTGCCGTACTGCTCATCGATCGGCGGCAGGTAGAACCAGTCATAGTCCACGTCCACTTTGGCCGTTTCCGGGAAGAAGCTGGTTATAAAGTTACCTTGACGGTGGAACCAGGATTTCGGCGGATTATCGAACATCGGTGCCGGAGCGTCGCCGAAGGCGGTTGTCACGATCGATTTGGTGCCGCCGTATACGTAGTCTTTGTTCAACCAGATTTCGGACATGACTTCTACCGCATGCTTCACTTCAGGAGAGGTGAAAGGCAGCTCCCCTTTTACCCATTTATCGTAATTCTCTGGCGATGTGGTGCGGAGCATGATGTCTTCCACCCAGTCGGTAGCCGGCCAGCCGGTGGCCGCGCCGCTCTCAATCCCGATGTTCCAAGCCGCGTCCCCGTCCTTGGCGATTTGCTCGGTCAGAGCCATCATTTCATCCCAGGTTTGCGGAACTTCGTAACCGGCTTCCTCAAATTGCTTTTTCGGATACCATACCAAGCTCTTCACGTTGCTGCGGTTCCAGATGCCGGCCATGATTTTTCCGTCTTTGCCGTCCATCGTTCCCATGTCCAGCCAGCTCTGATTGTAGTTCGCTTTCAACTTTTCCTGATCCAAAATGTTGGTCAAATCAATAACTTTGCCGGTCTTGGCAATCGAAGCGAGCAACCCCGGTTGCGGGAAATCCGCAATATCGGGAGCATTGCCGCCGTCCACCCGGATGTTAATCGTTGCTTCAAACTCCTTGGAGCCTTCGTATTGAATATCGATACCTGTTTTCTCTTCAAATTCCTTAATGCTATTCTCGAACTTCACCTGGTCGGCGTCCACAAACGGACCGAACATCGTGACCTTGGTGCCTTTATATTCGCCTTTCATTGCCAAATCCAGCGGGGAACCGCTGTCATCACCGCCGTTATTCGTTCCGCCCTGATTATTTCCCGAAGCCTCGTTGTTGCTTGGAGCAGGAGCAGGCGGTTCGTTCTTCGAGGCATTATTTCCGCCCCCGCAGGCGCTGAGAACCATCGTGAATGAAAGACAAAGTACGAGCAGCAGTGACCATTTGCGTGCAGAAGTCTTTTTCATCTTTTCAACATCCCCTTTGATTTTTTAGAAGCAGTTCCAACTTTCCAGCCATCCTCTGAGGGTCTTGATGTCCCGGCAATGCTAAGGCGAATCACCTCCTTAAAAGCTTGCAAAGCTTTTCAAAATAACAAATCAATCTCTATTTTTCATGAAAAATCGTGCATTTCTGTTACTTCCTATTCTTCTCATCCTGTCGCCACATACTATGTATGCGTTTGCATTTTGATCTATTCCTAAAAGCTTCTCCGCATTTCCGCCAGGATATAGATTAGATTCAGCTTCATTGTGAAAAGCTTTTCAAACTCTACGGAAAAGAGGCGAGGTGCTTCATCTTCCCCTGATAGTTACGATGAGTTTCACTTCACCATCCCCTGGCAGAATCTCTTACGATCGATCTTTCCTACTCATCTTTCCCTGGTAGATTCCCTTACGATCAGTCTATGCTTCATCTTCTCCCGGGTGACCTTCACGCTTCCCGTCGTTACCAGTTCATGCAGTTGTTCCGCGGAACGGTAGCCCAATTCGTAAATGGGCTGGGCGATCGTCGTGAGCTTCGGAATGAACATACCGGCCATGCGGACATTATCGAATCCGACGACGGATACTTGACCGGGCACCAGCACATTACGGTCCTTCAAGTACGAAATCGCACCCATAGCAAATTCGTCGGCGACGCAGAATACGGCGGTGGTATCGGGATACTCCGAAAAAAGTTCGTGGGACGCTTCATAAGCATGTTCAAACCGGTGACTCGCATATTTAACCTTCTCAAGGTTGTGCTCCAAACCGAATTCCTTAAGCGCCCTGGCAAACCCTTCAATACGGGGCGGTCCCGCAATTGAATTCACATCGTTGAAGCCGATCATTCCAATTTGCTTGTGACCCAGCTCGATCAAAAACTTGACCGCATCGTAAGCGGCGGCTTCGTCGTCCACTTCGACGCTGGGAATGTCGTACTCGTCGGAGTGCGACGAGACCATAACAAACGGAATCCGACAGCCCACCAGCTTGTCGTAGTATTCGGGAAACAGCATATCGCTGGCGAACACGATGCCGTCGACCTGCTTTTCATGAAAAGCATCGATGTACGACAACAGTCGCTCCGGGTCCCGATCCGTATTACAGATCATGAGGCTGTACCCGAGCTTGATACAGGCATCCTGCATCCCCCGAATCATGCCGGCGTAATACATATTTTCAATATCCGGAATAAGCAAGCCGAGTGTAAAAGACTTTCGATAAATGAGGCCTCGTGCAAAAGAGTTCGGCTGATACTGCAGCTCCTCGATCGCATCGAGCACTTTTAGACGCTTACTCTCAACTACGGTTTCCGGTGCGTTCATTACGCGGGATACCGTGCTGATGGAGACTCCCGCCATCTTGGCAACATCCCGAATGGTTGGTTTCATTATGTCTACTTCCTTTTTTGAAAAGCTTTTCAAGTGCAGTATAGCAAACCTGATTTTAAATAACAAGCACTTTTTGAAGCGCTTACATAAAGGTGGTAACTGCACGGGTGATCGTGCATGGGTGATAGCGGTGATTCTTTAATTCTTCCTCATGTTTAAAATACAAAAATAGCCCCCATCGCCATTACCGGAGGTTCCCCAATTACGGATAACTTCCGGTACGGCGATGCGGGCCCATGCTTTTATTTCAAGCTTCAGATCTTTTTATTCGGCCGCCAAATCCCTGGCGGAGGTAGTGACTACAATTCTTGATGACAACCAAGATCCCAGGAGGGCTACTATTACGCTCACGAGAGCAACAACGGCAATTCCTCCACCATTGAGCAGAAGCGGGAGCCGGACAAGGCCGTAGGAGACCAGAATTTGCTCAAGCAGCCGAGGAAGCAGATATACGCCGCATACTGAGCCGATAAATGCTCCGATCAGTGAAAGGACCCCAATCCCCAGACTGACGGCAGCTCTGATTTTACGGGAAGTCATGCCGAGAGATTTGTATATTCCGTACGTTTTGCTCTCTTTTCTGATTTGAATCCGGCAGAAACTATAAATGATCAGAAAGGTGACCAGACAAAACAGCAGTCCCATAAAGCCCATTGGAGCGATCAAGACAACCTCCGCCTCTTTGTAAACCGAATCCAGCAGCGTCTGTTGGGTCACGGCCGACAATGAGTCGCCATACTTCCGATTCAGGTCCCGCACGATTTCGTCGGCTTGGGACTTATCGTACAGATTTAGATAACCCATCTCCCTTTCACGGTAATCCGGCCGATAACTTCTCACCGTATCCGCGGTTACTCTAGCGGAAAACGACATATTGGAAATCGCTTGGTATATCCCGCTCACCGTAAGCGTGAGCTTGTGTCCTTCGAGGTAAATCTCGACCATGTCTCCCGGCACTTTCCCCAGTGTTCTCGCCAAGTTGAAACCTAGGGCAATTTCATTCCCGTTGCGCGGGTTATCTCCCTGAATCGAGGCGAAGCCGAACTCCTCATACCCGCCTTCAAGTACGCCGACATAAACGTTCAGCGACCGGGAACGGTCATCCTTCACCTCCGAGTCCTCCAGCGGAAATACCCCGGTCATATCGTCGTTCCAGCCGACGGACTTCACCCTGGAGTCCAACTTCATATCCGCTTCAAATCGCTCCCCGGAGAATACGGCTTGATTAAACACAGTAACAACGACAGGCGCATCGTCATATCCCCACAAAGCTGAGGTCCGTCCGATATTAATAATGCTATACAGAAGGACAAACCCGAGTACAAGCACCGCCGAGCTAACGGTCGTCAGGAGCAGCATCACTGTGGCCGCCTTTCGGTTGCCGTTTAAATTCCGCAGCGCAATTACGCCGGTCACCGGTATTCTCCCGAAACTGAGCCGGGAGTTCTTGTTCCGGGGATTCAGGCGCCTTGCCATCCGGCTGTATTCAGCTTCGGACATCCCGTACCGGATTGCCTGGACCGGTTGTACCTTCCGGGCCTTCCCGGCGTATAACCATACGCTGATTAAGACAAGCAGAAAAATAAAGCAACCGACAGCCGATCCCAGGGACAATCCTTGTATTTGTAATAAGTCATCCCCCGTTTTCAAATACTGCAGCGATCTGCTCACAATGCCGACGGCCAGCAGCCTGCTGATCAAAACTCCGGGTATAACGGCCGCCAAAGCAACCAGGCCATATTGCAGCACGTAAGCCGCTACGGTTTGTTTCGAAGTCAGACCCAGTGAACGAACAATACCGATCGTCCGATAATGGGTCATAATCGCCTCCGAAACGGTAAATGCGACCGTAAACAAGGCTACGAGCATCATAACCGATCCGAGAAATATCATGATAAATCCGATGACCTTATTAATAATCAAGTAAAAAGAGGATAGTTCCTCGAATTCGCTTTTGGTCTCCAGATAGGGGGTACCGAGGTAGGATTCGAATCGTTCCCAGATCACCGGGCTTTGACTGTAATCCTCATATCTCAGCCCCATCATATATTGATCACTCCCCGGCAGAGAAGCCAGTTCCCGGTCGTAATCCTCGCTGTTCATCCAAATTCGGGCATTTATCGTGAACGGCGAACCATATGCCAAGTCAACCACGATACCCGACACCGACAATTCGAAGCTGCGGCTGCCTGACTGAAAGGTCAAGGTATCTCCCTGTGTAATGCCGTGAGTGTAGGCCAAGGAGGTAGGTATCCATATCGTTCCTTTGGCGGGAGTTATTGTTTCGGTACCCTGGGCAAAAATCAATTTATCCACATTAGCAGGTTGCTCCGGCGTATTCATCATAAACATATAGATATTGGAAATCTCTTGTCCGTTATAGGTTAATCCGTCAAGATTTCGAAACGGTACCAGTGCGGTCGCCTGAACATCGGACTGCTCATCCCACCACTTATGAATCAGCCTTGGATCGTGAAGCTCATCCCCCATCGTTAAAATTTGATGAGCGCCTGCAGTCTTGTTATGCATATCCTTATATAGGTTCCCCGTGTTGGCAAAAACAAGAGACGCCGTCGTCAGCAGCAGCGTGGACAGCATAATGAGCAGAGCAATAAGTCCGTTTTGAATCTTCTTCCTCCGCAAATAGGAACGGCAAATGATCCAGATCGGCTTCATACGCTCACCCCTTTCCCGAAACAAGGGAAAAGATGACGGACTCTCTGGTTTCCATATCCCGTTCATCGAATTTACCGAATTCCAGTAATCCGCCGACTTGCCCGTCCCGGATGAATATAAGCCGGTCAGCGCGGCAAGCCGCTTGAATATCGTGCGTGACCATGACGACCGATTGTCCCTTCCGGTTCAATTCCGTCAAAATATTCAGCACAGCGACGCCATGCTCATAATTCAGGCTCCCTGTCGGTTCGTCCGCAAAAACCACTTCCGGAGCATTGATCAACGCCCTAGCAATCGCCGCGCGCTGCTGCTGTCCCCCCGAGGTCTGGAAAGGCAGGCGGCCGCGCAAATCTCCGATGCCCATCGCGCCCATAAGAGTCTCTGCCTTGCCATTTACTTCTTTTGGGGGATTTCCCGAGATATGTCCCGGCAGAGTGATGTTCTCGAACAAGGTTAAATCCGGGACCAAATTGATGCTTTGATAAATATAACCGATCCTTTTGGCGCGAAAATCCGCCATTTTCTTCTCGTTAAATGTATCGATCCGCTCTCCGCGGAAATGAACCTCACCGGCGGTCACGGTGTCAAGTCCGCTGAGCATGTACAACAGCGTGGATTTCCCCGATCCGGAATTGCCCATGATCACCGTAAAGTCGCCTTCGTAAATCTCCAGGCTTAAATTGCGGATAGCATGGTATTGTTCGCTTCCGGTGGAATAGGTTTTGCACAAATTCACCGCTTCAATAATCGCTTGCTTCTTCAATAGATACCCTCCCAATCTTGCTACGAACAGCTGCTATTTCGTGGTTATACAACCATTGTAGAGGGCATTTCTTACCATCCTCTTATCGATTTATGAATAAAGTATTACTGCCTCCTCCTAATCCACCGGGAGGGTAAAATGAAATTCCGTCCCCTGTCCTTTGTTGCTGCGAAAAGAAAGCATCCCCCCATGCGCTTCCACAATCGTTTTGCAGATTGACAAACCTAGCCCCGCGCCTTCCGTACGGCTGTAATGGCCTCCCTCTTGCCCGCTCTTACCTTGATAATAACGTTCGAAAATAAAGGGCATATCCTGCGGCCGAATACCACTTCCCGTGTCCGTTACGGAAACTCGCAGTTGCCCGGTTTCAAGCTCGATGCTTATGCTTATCCGGCCGCCTGCGGGGGTAGCTTTTAGCGCATTGACTATGAGATTGGAGATTACTTGCTCCATCCGGCGAGCGTCCGCCGAAATCAGAACATCTGGGATCATAGCAGGTCCAATGTACGTGATGCCACGTGTTTCAACTAGGTGCCGGGCGGGCTGCAAAATCTCTTCAAACATTCGCCTGCTGTATTGCTCTGTCAGTTGGATCGAGATCTGACCCAGCTCCCTTAAGGCATGGAGGAGCAGATCGTCAATCAATTTGGCCATTTTATCGCTCTGGGTATGCATGACATCAGCATATTCACGTACGGTTTCCATATCCGGACTGACTCCGTCCCTGATGGCCTCGATATAGGCTTTGACGGTAGCCAGCGGTGTTTTCAGGTCATGCGAGATATTCGATATCAATTCTTTTCTGGACTGTTCCCCCTCGTCCCTTCGACGGTGCAGATCCATAATCTCCAGGCGCATTTGATCAAATACCGCATACATTTCGCCGACTTCATCAGCTTGGTTATATTCCACCTTTTGACCATAGTCCCCTCTGAGAATAGCTTCGCTGTAATCCTTCAGCTTGGTCACAGGTGATATCATTCCGTGATTTATTTTTCTATGTAATACAAACAGCAGGCCTGACAGCACGATAAAAGCCAGCAGCATGATTACGCCGGGCAGTATCGCGTGCGAGACCCTTTTTGTAAGTAAGGCTTCATCCGCTTGCAATTCGAATATGGCGTTACCGACTTGAGTTTGTCTGTCGGGGTCCACGACCGGAAAAGCGATCTTGTAGGCGCCGGGCCCACTCCGGGCAGCGGATAAATCAAAATGAACCGATGTTTTCGGATTAATGCGGGTAGGAGATCCGCTCTGAGAGGAGTTAAAAATCACGCTGCCGTCCAGCCCGGCAAACAGAAGGCTCACTCCGCGCTGGGTCGATAAGTCGCGCAGAGATTCACGAACCGATTCGTCCCCGGACAGCTGTTCATGATTCTTTTCCAGATAAACCATAAAATCGCTGACGGTCAATCGGGCTTGATTAATGGCCGAGGTGGCGCCGGGATTGCCCGAACGCAGCAGCCCCATAAGTAAGTAACCGCCGCATGCGGTAATGATGACAACACATACCATCGCGGCGATAATCCATCGTTTTGTCCAAGTTTTCAAATCCATATCTAAGCTTCACTCGCTCCCGTAACCTGTTCGTCGCTAAACTTGTAGCCCACGCCCCAAACGGTCTTGATATAAACGGGATGAGCCGGATCGGCCTCGATTTTTTCGCGGATTCTGCGGACGTATACCGTGATCGTGTTCTCATCGCCGTATGCACCGTATCCCCATAGCTCATCCAATAATCTGCTCTTGGAGAACACCTGATTTTTATGGCTGGCAAGAAAAAACAACAGTTCGAACTCTTTGGCCGAGAACGAAACTTCCCGATCCGCAACCGCGACCCGGTACCCTTTTTTGTCGATCACAAGATCTCCAAAGGTCAATACATCTTCTTGCCGGGCAGCGGCATGAATCAAACGCTCGTTTCTCCGCAAGTGCGCGCTGATTCTGGCTACCAGTTCACTGAGGGAGAATGGCTTAGTCATGTAATCATCTGCCCCGAACCCGAGTCCCAGCACCTTGTCCGTATCGCTGCCTCTGGCACTGAGGATCAGAATCGGGGTATCCAGCTTTTCGCGGATTTGCCGGCACAGCTCGATTCCGTCCGCGTCGGGTAACATAATGTCCAGGATGATAAAATCCGGCTGCACCGCATCGATCAAATGTACCGCTGTTTTTCCGTCGCCGGCCACATGGACTTCGTACCCATGGACTCTAATATAATCCTGCATAATCCTAGCCATGTCGGCTTCATCTTCGACCACCAGTACTCTTCGTTTAGCTTCCATAACTTCCTCCACCGCATCCCGCCAAAATATAAAATTATTGTACCACAGCGGTAAATGCCCCAACATCATACCTGAAAAATCCGCCGTTCGCCGTACCGATATACAGCTCGTCGCCATGCCGGTTCACGGTCCCGTTCCGGTGGTCCAGTTCGCGCAGTTCGGCATATCCCGTTCTTGCGTCCCGGAGTCTTCCGATCACGGAGCCGTCATGCTTGCCAAGAATCAGCAAGTCCGAACCGTATGGAAACAATAGGATATCATCCAACACCGCAAAGCTTCCGGCCGTATAACGCGACAAATCCACGTATTCCGCTGCGGTATTGGGCATGCGCCACAAGTCACTCCCCGTATTTATATCAAAGGCGGCCGGTATTCCGTCTACCGCAACATAAAGCATCCCGTCATGAATCGTACCTTTGGATCCTTTTCCCGAAATCGTAAGCTTCGTCTTCTTCGCCGCCACGTCGTACAGCCTTGTCTCGAATAGGGATGCACTCCAATATTCTCTGTTGTCCAATGGATGCTGAACAAGCAAATACCGCTCATTCAACACTTCGAACCGCTCTCCGGGCGATGATTTGTATTCGCCATGGACTGCGCCCGTTTTTAACTCCAGCAACTGCCAAGCATCGCCCGTTAGAATCCAGCGCTTATCGGAATCGGGACCCGCGAACGGGTCGATTTGAGGCCCGCCCGAGAAATAAGGTTCAAAGCTGGGATCGTCCAGTTGTTCTTCTTCAGCCTTGACCTTAATCTGCCATGCCGGTTCTCCCGTCGTGAGGTCAAGAGCCTCAAGCTTGTTTTTGTCCCGAATTAACACATAGGGGTCATCGGAACCTTGATTTAGAATCTGGGCCTCCCTAGTGATGTCCCTCCGCCAACGCTCCTTGCCGGTTTCACTGTCGAGCACGCTTAATACCGAGGGAACGGTGCCGTCTTCCTCCCCCGTATCTTTCCAGGTCACTAAGACGACTGATTTCTTCGCTCCCCACATCCCTATCCGGTGCTCGTCACCCGATTTTTGTTCCCACATCGTTTTACCGTCGGACATCCGAATGCGCCGGATTTGGTTGATATACTTCTGTTCTGCGGGATTATAAGAAGTAAAGACGTTCACATAGTCGCCGGAGGTTTCCGGCACTGCGGTCAGGACGCCGAATCCCGCATCCACTTGCCAACGCGTCTCTCCATACGTACGGCCGACAGCATACAATGAGGAGGCATTATGCATGCCGCTAAAGCCCCCGTCATCCCCTTTGATAAGCAGCGAATCTTTTCCCGCGCCGAGTAAATAGGTAAAACCAAGGGTTCCCTGATTTCTCCACTCGGACTTAATGTCGAGCGTCTGCGGAAGCGGTGTTACGGCATAATCTTGAGAGAATAAATAATCGTCTCCCGCATAGAGTCGGTTCCATGGCTCTCCTTCAGCGGGAATGATCCAATGCGTTCGGACCAGCTTGCCCGAAGGAGAAAATGTCACTATAAAATGAGCATCTTTACGCTCATATCTCCAGGCCTCTCCGAGAATCATCGGGTCTCCGCCCACCGTTTGCAAATCTTCGGAAGTTTCCGTAAACGTCGGAGCGCCAAGCAGCTTTTCTACCGTTTTCTTGTCATCGCCGAGCTTTAGGGACAGTTCAGTGATGCCGCGGATTGTATCCAGCGAAGCTTGAGAATCTGTCCCTAACAATGGGGTTGGAACCGGCGTCACACCGGTCACATCTTTGTCTCGGACCCATAGCAGTGTCGGCCGGTACACTTCATATCCCTCATGCCAAACCGACGGAGCCACGACGACCCCGTACCAGTCATTCCATTTGGCCATCGCCACCATTTGGCTTGACTCTGAAGCAGCCTTGTCCGCTTGGTTCCACTGAACCGAACTGGACGGAGCTAGCGACAGCTTGGCAGTAGGACGCAGCGTTACATATTGCGGTGCAAGGCTCACGGCCTTTGCGGAGGCTTCAGAAACATACCAGAGCGGGATCCAGAGCGTCCCTTTATCGTACGTCTGAAAGGACAGCATCTCACCGGATAAGGATTTGACCGTTATTTTTTCTCCGGACTGGCCGAGATACATGACCTGCATGTCTCGCGGATTGCTTTTAACGTTAAGAGGTCCTGAAAATAATGGCGCTTGATGTCCGATGACGATAGAGTCGCCCTGCTTCGGCAGTGTGCGAAATAAGCCGGATTGGGCCAAAGCCCCGGTCCCACTGGCTGCTCCCGGTGAGCCAGGGATCAGTGGCGTGTCCTTCAGGATGCTTTCTGACACTGCAATTCCCGGTGTGGCAAGTCCCGGTGCGGCAGGTCCCTTCGTGGCAAGTTCAGGGATGGTTAGTCCCGGTGCTTTCCCGGTAGCTTCCTTTATAAACTCAGCTGACGCAGTTGGCGTCAACAATAGAAAGGCCACAGCGGCAAGTCCACAACTTCCTATACTTAATCGGCGGAACCACGCGTACCGTGTGGCTTGATTATTTATAATGATGGTTTCGGACGTCTTCTCCATGCGTTCATTCGGTCTCATCCTTGCAGCCCCCTCTTTTTTCCATAGATGCTATATTTAATAGACGCTAAAATTTGCATAAAGTTTTACAATTAGCTCCGGCCGTTTCAACTGAGCATCTGTAGATATCCCCTAGGTGGGGATAGGCTTGATCAAGAGTTTATCATGGTCGTCAGGAACATGACGATCAATTTAATCACCTTGAGCATCCGTTTGGTTCGATCAGTTCGATCACCACTGTTACCTCGTTCACCTTTCAGCGGATCACCCGATACCTCGTTCACCCGGATCACCTCAATCGTCTCAATCATCCGATCTTCTCTATCAGCTAGATCAACAGATCACCTCCATCACCCGCTAGCTAACGGACACCACGGGCCTTAAACCGCCTGAATCTTCGACTTTTTACAGCTAACGGACACAGGAGACGCTATTTTGCCATTTTAGGCCTCAAATCGGCTCATTATGCCGTGTTAAAGGCCGTGGTGACCGTTAGAATTTGAAAAGGGCATATTTTCGAGGAATAAGGTCTCTCATGTCCGTTAGAAGATACACAGAGGCGGCCGAATGACTAAACAAAAATAACCGCCAAGGCGATAAAATATCGGCCCTAACGGTTATTCCATTTCCGGATCCTATTTTCGATTCCATTTCCCGGATCCCAGTTCCGGATTCATTTTCGAATTCATTCCCGAAGCATCAGTTATGCTCTAATGAAATTTGCATTTCAGTACTTCGTACTACGTAATTCCTTAGCAGCTCCCCGCTCCCTACTTAGTTGCCGCCACGGAGAAGACGACGGTTTTGGCTGCGTTGTCCACCAGTACATTGACTGTATAATCCCCGAGTGTCGCCTGCTTGGAAGCGAGCGGCCTGTCCGCCTCCACTTCCGTACAGATCGCGTCGAACCAGCGGTGGAACGCGATGGCGTCATAAGTAAACAGCTGATTCGCAAACAGCTCGATCGGCTCCTTGTTGCGAGCCAGCGTTCCTTCGCGCAGCCGGACCGTGATGCCGTAAGTATTGTAGGTCGGATCCAGCCAGATCGCGACTTCTTCTTTTGCCGCGTTCGCGCTTGCTTCGGCTCCCAATGCTCCGGCGCTGGCCGCCTGCTGGACCGCTTTTTTCTCCTTCTCGTCCTTATACAGACGCAGCGTCGTATCGAGCAAATCATAGTTCGTGCCGCGAAGCTGTCCGGCCTGCTTCAGCGTATCGTAGGCATCCCACATTTTCTGATCCGGGAATGCGACGATCTTTTGCCCGCCGCCAATGGTCGGCACGAGCCGCTGCAGCTTCTCTTTCTCCGGCTGAACCGGAAGCCGCTTCGTCTTGTCCGTCAAACGGTTCAGGATGACAAGCGCCTCGGCCCGTGTAACGTACCGGCCCACCCCGAAGTTTCCGTCCGGGTAGCCCTCCATGATACCTTTGATGAGCGATTCCGCGATAAATTTCTGTTCGCGCTCATTGGCGCTGGTCAGATCTCCATACGACTGTGCCACGGAACGGCTAAAATCCGCGTCCTCCAAATATTCCGTTTCCTGCAATGTGTAGAACAGAATTTCCGCTACGTTTTCGCGGGTCATGTCCGATTGAAAATCGCTATAGCGGCTTTTGTTCAGGAAGTTCAAGTCACTTGCGACGTCTATGTATGGCTTGGCCCAATAACCGGTTAATGAAGGCTTGAAGTCAAAATAACGGTAGTCCTGCTTTAAAATCGTCCGGTTTTCCTCCGTCAGCGAATCCAGAAAGCTGTTCCGCCAGCTTCTTTCCTGATTGGGGTGCTGCTCGCTGTAGGACAGGATCAGCATTTTAACGAATTGATCCACTTTAACCGGTTCGCCCGGCCGGAAACTGCCGTCGGGATATCCGTCCAAAATCCCTTGGTACACCATTTCTTCGATCGCCGGCTTCGCCCAGTGTCCCTTAATGTCGGTGAATACCGCCCCTCCCGCTTGCTGTGTTTGCGTCCCCGCCGCTTTCACTTCTGCTGCCAAAGCTTGGCCGAACAAGCCGGTTAGCAAGCAAAGCGACAGCATGATCCGAAATGTTAAGACAACCGGTCCATGCTGATTATCTTTTTTTTCTTTCATTAATTAGGCCTCCTGCATTATATAATGGCAAGCTGCGTACGCAGCAATATAGTTACCATTATCCAGAAAACCACAATTTTCGCGGGTTGTGAATAGGTCGGGCGGCGGCCACATTTGGCCCCAGTAAAAACCAGCTTTTAAGGTCGCCCCCCCTGTCCAAAGAACTTAGAATTCGAGCGTTCTAACCTCAAAGTCGGGCAGGAGGAAGCATACCCTATTACCTATATCGATAGCACGTTATTATATTGTCTGTGCCACAGCTTTTTCAGGGCGACGGCCGATGAGCCACATGCCGATAATTACAGCTAACCCGCCCACCGTCTGCTCGTAGCCTACATGCTCATTCAGCAAGAAGAAGGACAAGGCCATCGAGGTCAAAGGCATCATTCCCGAAAAAGCAGCCGCAGTATAAGCGGATGAGCGCTTTATTCCCGCATACCAGCAAATAAAGGCGAGTGCTGTGACAATCCACCCGTACCAAGCCAAGGCAAGCCAGCCGGTTAAGCCCAGGGACGACAGAGAAGAGATCGGGCGCTCTATCCATGCCGGCACAACTGAAAAGACAAATGCGGCGATCGTGACGAGCGTCGTTTGTACAACGGGATCCAGACCGGAGTCAGTGTTACCGGAACGGTTCCCTAGCCGCGACAACATATTAAACGTCGATTCGCTGGCCGCTGCCGCCAAGACTAGCAAATTCCCTCCGAGATGACTTGCCGAAAGCAAGCCTCCGCCAAAGTTCGCCACCCCTTGAATTAGGAATATCCCCGCCACGGTAAAAGCCGTCCCGGCCGCGATTCCGGCTGTCAATCTTTCACGCAGCACCAGCCAGGCTAACAGGGCAGTAATTGCCGGAGCCGCACCGGTTAATAGGCCCGCCTCTCCCGCGCTGGTCAGATTCAGCCCGCCAAGCAGCAGCGCTCTGAACAAAAAGATTCCGAAAAAGGCCTGTAAAATTACCATCTTCCAATCGACTAACTTCATCTGCCGGATTGCAGGAATCAGCCGGGCTCCATATAGCGGGACCAGAATGAGCAGCCCGAGCAGCAAGCTGAGCGCGGTGATCGTAAAAGAGCCGAGCCGGTCCGACACAAGACGGGCCGCAATTACGGAAGTCCCGGCTAATGAAAAAGCCAGAAACAAAAAAATGTTTCCCTGTTGCTGTTGATTCATGATTTGGATGCTCCCTCCTTTAATTCCTGAAAATGATCATGGTATAATCTTATCCGATAACTGGATCCATCCAAGTGCCGGTTTAGCGGCATTAATACCAGTCCAGTTCGGAGGAAGTATGTGGGGAATTCATTTACAGCGAGGTGATGGAAGTCCCTCGTTGGCTCGCCAAATTTTTCAACAGATTAGCAGCTCTATCCTGGATGGGACCCTTCCTCCGGATGAGGCGTTGCCTTCGACGCGCGAGCTTGCCAAAGCGTTGGCCGTGTCCCGCCATACGGTCAGCGAAGCCTACGATATGCTGATTACGGAAGGCTATGTCGTAAGCAGGCAAGGAGCACCGACCCGCGTGGCGGGGAATCTCCGCCTGGGCCTGTCCAGCGCGGCCGGGCACCAGCCTGTCTTGAATGAACTGCAACCACCTGCGACCCGGATCACGGCCGATTTCAAAACCGGGCGCCCCGACCTGCGGCCTTTTCCCAAATATGTTTGGAGCCGGCTTCATTCGGAGGCGTTTAGCCAATTACCTTCGGAACTGCTCGGGTACAGCGGGCCGGACGGTTACCCGCCGCTTCGGGAGGAAATCGCAGAGTGGCTGTTCCGGAGCCGGGGTCTGCGCGTGGATCCGCAAAGCATCTTTATTACCGCCGGAGCAACCCAGTCGTTAAGCTTGCTGGCGGATTTGCTGCACCGCGATGACCGGGAATTTGTCTTAGAAGATCCGTGTCATACCGCGGTGCCCACCTTGCTTCGGAATCGGGGTTATTCCTATAGGCCCGCCCCGGTAGATGACCACGGCTTGATTCTGGAAGGAACAGACATGGACTGGGATGCCGGGGATATTTCCGCCGTGTATGTGACCCCGTCCCATCAGTTTCCGCTCGGCGGCATACTCCCGGCGAATCGCCGCACGGCTCTGATCCGGCAGGCACGGGCGAAGTCTTTTTACATTATCGAAGATGATTATGACAGCGAATTCCGCTACCAAGGAGCACCGGTAACTCCGCTGTATGCGCTCGATCCGGAGCGGGTGATTTATGTGGGGACGTTCAGCAAAACCGTGTTCCCCGCGCTGCGTCTGGGCTTTTCTATTTTACCGGAGGCATTGCAGGAGGATTGGAAGCATTTACGTGTGTATGCCGATGTCCAATGCCCTGTCGCGGAACAGGCTGCTTTGGCGGAATTTTTACGGACCCGCAAGATGGATCGCCATATTAGCCGCATGCGCAAACTGTACGGACAACGGCGTGAAGTTTTGCTTGAAGAGGTGGGTAAAATATTTGGACCGGACATTGTGAAAGTTTGGGGGGACGTTTCCGGATTGCACCTGGCTTTGCAGTTTGCGGAGGGGCATTTTGACGAGAGGTTTATTCAAGAGGCGAGAGATCGGGGAATCCGCATCTCCGTTGTCGATAAGTATTCCCTCACCCCCGGAAAACACGCAGACAAACTGCTGCTGGGTTACGGACACCTCGAACCGGATGAAATACGGACAGGCATATCCATCCTGTACGATTACTGGAGGCAAACCATCGGATAGCGGCTATCAAACCGTGACATAACAACGGCATGAAAAAACAGCCTCCCCTAAATAACGCATTCAGGAAGGCTGTTCATTTCTTTTTCGCATATCCCATTCTACCACCCGTAGGCATACACCCGGGTCCCGATTCTTGCAATGACGGTCTTGAGTCTTTGAGTGTAGGCAAAATCAAGCGTCTCTATATCGTCCGTCTTATATGCGGATGTCGTGCTACCCGGTTTTCGTCTAGTGTTGAGCAGCGCAATAATCTCCGCCCCTGTACGAATCCCCATACCGTGAGCAAAGTAGGTTCCGTCCGGAAGCAAGATCGCGTTCTCCCCGCGCCATTCTGGCGACATAGGATTGAAATCGGGGTTTATAAAATAAAGCACATCCCCCGGATAGGCTTCAACCGCCGGGATAATCCGAAGATCGCTGTCATATTTCCAATCATAAAGGAGTAAATCGGCAAAATAAGTATTGAACGCAGGCTCACCGATCGAATCCAGCACGCCCTTATACAGCACGATTACCATGGCCGTAGCACATTCAAAGGCATAAGCCCATCCGTTTCGAAAAATATCGCGAATGCCCTCGGCCGGCGTTACTCCGCTCCGCAACCTAAAGCCTCCGTTTGGTTCCCGGTTCCAAAGCGCCTCGTTACACCGCGAATTTTTAAACGTAGCAAACTTAGCACCGCTGGCATGGAGCGCCCTGGCCGCTTCTACAATCGCGCTTCTCACCTTTAATTCGAACTCCAGTTCACCAATGGAACCGTAGCGGTAAGTCACCTGGCTTTGCTGTTTGCTCTGGAGAATCTCCTGCTCTACTCCGGTCAATTGAAGCTGCCCGATCCGTTCAGCCTCGCCCGGCGGAAGAATAATCATGTGGTCCACCTCGCAGATCGCCCGGAAGCATCTGATTCCGGGCTATATCCTAGTTGGGTTATTGTACGCGGATGAGGACCGGTGCGTGCCTAATATGTTCCTGCAATCGTTGCTCAGGTTACAAATACCCCACCGGATGGTCTTTCAATCTCCAGCCTTTATTCTCCTCGTATAAAAATCGCAGTGTAATCGACTCCATGACCTCGTCCACATCGGGAACCCTAAACACGAATTCCTTCCTGTCGGTTTCATTTACGGAAATCTCAGCTAGTTTAGCTTCATCCCAGTTCAATAAGGAACCCACTTCATAAATCGTATAGACTAGACGGCCGTCCTGCGCTTCAACCACACTGGACTCTACCATTTCTTGTACCAAGGATTCGGTGAAAATCCGTTCCAAATATTCGCTGATCTTCTCCCTCGAATTTAAGTCCTTACAGAAATAATATTGAAAAAACTCCTCATCGGCGAGCCTTTCGTCAAAGGATGCACATTCATTTCCGCCGGCACTAAAGACGGTGAAATAGACATCGATCGCTTCGTCCCTTAGCTGAAGTGCTATTTCATCAGTTAAGGGTGGTACTTCTGCCTGCGGGTCCATATCTCGGTCCATACCTTGCCCTGACAAGGGCTTAAAACTATCAAAAATTTTACCGAGATCTTTCATCATTTCATCGTATTTCCGAGCATCTACGGCCGCTTCTTCCCTGCCCTGATATATAGCCTCAGTCGGACCGCTCGCCACAATGACCATTCCATTGCAAATTCCTACTTTCGAAAACGGCAGGCCCTCTTCCTCTCCTCCGTTATCCCACCATACATCCCATTCTTCCACGGTTCCGTAAATATATAATTCAAACAGCGTAGCCTTCTCAATGTCCCTGTTCTGCGGAAGATAGTAAACTTTAATTACGTCAAAGTCTTCTACTACCTCGTATTTGGAATCGTCCCAGGACTCGGGAAACTCAATTTCAAAGCCTATCTGGTCGTTTAAATATCTTTTGTTCTTTTTCATGGTTTCCGACAGCTTATATTTGGTGATCCCCCAGCTGTCAATCTTGTGATTGGTGGCGGAAGCTTGGAAATAGTAATCATCGATTGAAAATTCATAAACCTCGGTGTTTACATCTTCGCTATCAATGTACCCCAAACGAACCAATTCTTCAGGATCATATAACTTATAATTTTGTCCATATGCCTTTTCCAACCGCTCCGTGTCATCACCAACCTTAATTCCTTTTGGAGCCGGCTCATCATTATCAAAAGAAATTGCATATAAAAGTAAGTCCTTATCAAAAGTAAGGCTTACCTCTTCTGTCCAAATGTCTTTATTTCCCCAATCCCATGCATTAAAGTCCCTAGTATTTTCGATTTCATTAATAATTTCGATATCGTTTTCTTCTAAGATCGTCATTACTTCTTCCAGAGTCATGTCTAAACGAAATAATGCTAGATACTTAGATTCAGTTACATCGTTAATTTGTTCTGGAGTTTCAGTAGATATTACGGTTTTAGCATTGGCGGATTTATCTTGAGTATCGTGGTCAGAGCGGGCTTTACAACCACCAATGAAAATTAGCATACAGCTTAGCAGTAGCAATATTAATAACCTTTTCAAAAAATCCGCCCCTGTTCCTCACTTTTCCATTCGAATCATGCATCACATTCAATCTGTAATATATATGCTCTTCGCCATCTCTAACAGCAGTTCGCGATTTTTGCTGTAGAACGTTTAAGTGACAGCAGCGTAGAGTTGCACTCTAATTTCACTTCCATATACAATGTAATGCATTACGATGTTATCTCCATTATCTTTTTCTTTAAAAACATGCCCTTTAATCCCTTGTAACGTTTCTATCTCCTCAACCTGAATCCCAGCTTCCTTCGCTTCATCAATCTCTGATGTATCGATACCATCTCCCATAGGATAATATCCACCATAAGTACGAATATCGTTGCCATCTTCCTCATAAAGAAAAACGCCATCTCCAGCAGGAGACTCTTCTGAAATATTCCAACTTGATGGATAGTCTATTTCAAATCCAAATTTATCAGAATAATTAGACATCGTTGTAGCCGCCGGATCTCCTTCATTTTCTGTAAACTCCGAATCGATATCTAAATTAAGGAAAATATCGTAAATCCCCTTCGAAGTGATCATTACATATTCCGAGTCACGGATTTTATGAAATGTTCCCGAATCTTTGTCTGCCGACTTCCAGATGATATCCCCCGTAGATTTATCTAACACATTCACACCTTCTTCAAAAGCCGATATGAGTGCGTATCGATCATTGATTGTTGCGATGTCTTCAATAACTACAAAAGACGTTTTATAAATTTTCTCAAGTGATTCCGATAAATCTGTCCACGAATAGTTAACCAATTGTTCGCCTTTATCTTCTGTAAGCAATCCCATTTGAAATGAACTGATTTGATCAGACCATACATATCCTGAGGCATCTTGTTGAACAAATTCTTCCCACGACTTTGATGTTTCATCGAACAGACTAACCCCTGTGTTTTCGTCACTATCCCCCCAAATGACCATCAACTTCCCTTTGAACCATCGCAGTTCCTCGATTTGAGCACCTTGCAATTGTTCTGTCGTTTGTAACTGACCAAACTGATGGGCTACTTTATCATATGTTTGGATAGAGCCGTCTCTTTTCCCGAAATAAACCATTCTTTGATTTCCATTAATGCTTGTTACCTCATCTAATTCATAACGGTTCTTTACTTTATTCGTAGTCAAATCGATGGAGATCGCACCATTGTCAGATCCTATCCAAGCTGTATCCTCATCGCTATACACCGTTAAACTAGATCCTAATCGAAGGTCCTTTTCAGAATAGGATATAAACTTTTCATTCTTTGTGTCGTAACGCACGAGAGGTTTCGATAAATCATTATCATCGCTCCCTTCTAGTTGCTGAAAATAGAACCAAATGTTGTTGTTAAAGGCTCTTATCTCATTGAATCCCTTTGTTTCTATTTCATTGCGAAGCTCGTTTGTGTTCAATTGATATGAATAGATACCTTCCTCTTCTACATACCAAAGTTGGTCTCCTACAAGGAGACTATCCATAGGATATATATCTTTATCTAGTCGCTTATTTATTGTCAGGAAATCATCCTGATTTGCCTTATTTTCAGGAAATGATTGTACTGCGTTCGACTCTAACGTTGGTGGCTTCTCTGAAGCCGCTGGAAGTTTGTCCTGCGAGCCGCTACATGAAGCTAGCATAATAACTATCATATAACTTGCTATTATTTTTGAAATTGTCATTGAGATTACTTCCTCTATAGGTTAGTACCTTACTGATTATAAAACTCTACAATTTCCCCATTAATTTGAAGTCGAATCGTTGTCGGCTCATCACTACTGAAAGGAGGGGTTACAGATGAAATGTCTTCGAAATCTGCATTGGTGAATAGATCTTTATCAAAGTCAATTACATCAGATTCAAACATATACCACTCTCTTCCCAGCCAACCTCTCCATTCTTCAAAGTATTTATCTTTCTCAAAGATTAAAAAATTGTTGTTTTGCTTCATGCTTACTTCACTTATTTCATCATTTGGACTATAAATTAGAATGGGAATTCGAATTTGACTATCGCCTGGATAACGAATCCCATATTCAACCAACCCATTGCCAATACCCTCTACACCACCGATGAAATCTATCTCCTTCGAAAACGGATATAGCGCTCCATTATAATCAAAAAAGGGACTATCAGTATGAACTGTTGGCAAGTTTAGTACCTCATTACAATCGGCTGTATATTCTTTCAATTCATTTCCCCAGGTCTCCCTGTTCACTTCAACTAATTTATTCATTGGCCCTATATCGGTGGAAGGTACCTGTGGAGTAAAATCAGGTTCGTTTCCCAACACCATGGATACATAATAATTCTTAATTTCATTGTCCGGATAGCCAATGACTCCATGTAAAGCTCCCGTTCTTTGCGAATGGATCGGAGCAAAGACCAGTATATTGGAATATTTCCTGTCATCCGTTACAAAAATCGGATTGTCCTTCATAAAGACCTGCTCTTCTTCCTGGCTTGCCGGTACAGACTGTTTTGTCATAATAAAATTAAGCAAAGGAAATATTCGAAAACCAGATAGATAATCGACGTAACCTTCAGATTCCGAAAATTGCCCTAGCCGTTCTAATGCTTTTTTGCATCGTTCAATATCATTCTGATTTTGTATACTTTCATGCGGTATAAGTTTATTATTTGAACTCGAGTTATTATCAGTTGTTAGCGGCTCAAGTTGAATGTTGGTACTCGCATGATTATTACTAATATTCCCCTCGCCCTTGCAGGCACTTATCATAATTAAGGAAATCATAAAAATGATTAAAAAAGCTTTTTTCATACAAGTATCCTCCTAATAATCTATAACTCACCATATCTATTAATTGTTTTATATAATTTTTTTCCTCTAGCAGAACGCTTTTCATTAATTTCACGAGTAGTACTGAGACTACCATCTGCAGGATTATATACGATAACTGTCCCTTCATTATCATAGCCAACAGCTACCATCCAGTGTTCTCCACCATTAACAGCAAATAGTACAGGATGGCCTTTATCGACTGATTTTTTAACCAAATCTTCAAACCCAGACTCCCCATATTTGAAATTAATCTCTTTAGGGCGGGATATTTCAGCTGAATTCCAATAAAGATTCCCTGAGGAATCATACTTGACAGTGTCATTGTACTTTCCTGGATGTGGTTCCTCCCCACCTTTCCAATTTCCAAAGGTGCTCCAAGCATTAACTGCTGCTAACGCTGTTGTAGTGCATCCTATTTGGGCCATCGTTTTCCCATTACCTAACTTTTCTTTTCCATAACGACTATCTCCTTGAACATATAATGGAAAATTTTGAAGATTAGGAATCGTTGTGGCCCCCTTGCTTAGTCTTAACTTCTCCTCTAAGGCCTTCTGTGCTGTTTTTACATTCGCTTCAAAGGTATGACTATAACCTTGATTTTTACCCTTATCTTTGGGGAAGTTTTCAACGTTAGGTACTGTCGACTCATTATGTGGTTCAATTGCATTTAAGAGAATATAAATTCCTGGTTGCTCGTCAACAAATTCCGGATCATATACACCATCTTTAACATATTTCCCCTTCTTATAGATGTTTGTTCCACTATATACATATGGGCTAATGCGACCTTTACTGTGATAGCCCCATCCATTATAGGCCTCAGCAAAACTTAGCATTGCAATTAAATCATTAGATTGAGAGTTGAGTCTGTAAGCGTCCCTTAGATCCTTCTTTTGTAATAGCGCATGTACTGCAGCATCTTCGAAATTGTCAAATAATATACCCTTAGGTTCTTTTGTTGTGACTTTCCCTAACACCTGTCCATTATGCAGATAGGTATTGAAATTACAGGTTGATTCTCGATAATGAATAGCGGCAACCAGTTGAGGAGGGATACCTGTTTTTTTAGAGATTCGCTCATACACATCTTTATTTTTCTCATATATCTTTGCAAAACTCTTCAATGTTTTCCCAAAAGTAAGCTCATCAATTTGGTTTATTTTTGATACCGATTCTTTTTCATGATTATACTTAGATTTGCTCAATAATTTCGGATCGCCAGATGTATTATAACCATTTGTTTCTTCAACGTTCAAAGCCTTCCCCGCAGCTCCCACACCAACCCACAAATTCTTAAAATCAACACCGTCAACCGTTTCAGAGGAAAGTGAATACTTATTTTTTAAAATTTTCCGAAGCTTCTCTGCATACTCATGGGCTCCGTCCATTTCATTCTTCATGTTCTTGGCCTTATATTCCCACCAGGCTACTTGAGCACGCCCGATTTCCTTCAATTGCTCGTGAATTTCATCAAGCTGTTTTTGCGCCCAGGCACCCTTAGATCCACCTTCCATAATCAAGCCTAACAAATAATGGTACTGGTTATCTTGCGGCAAAAGTACCGGGATGAATTTATCGTCTTTCATAATCTGAAAGGAAGGATCGTATGAGCATGCCTCCAACTTGCTTCCTTTATAAAGAGCCGTCAAATCAACGCCCTCCTTATAAAAGTCTTCGCTAATTCCGTACCTCTTCAAGATTTCACGCTGATTGAAGGCTTCTTTATGAGCATTATTCATAAGAGGAATATTTCCAAACGACTTATATACAGCATGTGCTACCTGGGCACGGGCAATCGTATTTCTGGCTTTAAAAATCTCGTCGAGTTTCTTCTTCGCTTCGGTTTGTTCCTCTTCTGTGCCATGAAGGGCTACTTCATGCAGCTTTTGGACCACGGGATCCTGAAATAACGGATCATCCAAGTAATCCTTCAATCCTTCTCCAGATAGTCCTCCCCCCTTGATGTAGTATGAAGACGGAGCAGGCGGTATGTATTTTTGTTTCATCGTTTTCTTTGCTTTTTCCTCATCGCGCCGATAAATTGATGCTGCTTGTATTAAAACATCTGATTTTTTAGTGAGTCTGGAGGTGACTGAAGATGCCATTTTTCGAATCGCTTGAAGGTCCGCATCTACCTTATCCAGAGCCCTTTGTACTTCACGTTCCGGATAATCGCCTCGTAGTTGGCGGGTCAGTTGGGTTATATCTTGAAAAAGATATTGCTCCCGGTCCCCAATCGTTCCACTCAATTTCTTAAGCATGGCAGACAATTCTTCAAGCTTCGCGGGATCTACCTTAATACTGCTCATTCAATCGATCCTTTCCATCAACCCACATAATTCATAGAAAAAAAGACGCGGCATCTGTAAACATTTTAAAGTCCAATGCCTGTTCTTCTTATGTCTTAGTTTTTACATATTTCATAAAAATGCTAGGTTTAGTGTAAATGTACCTGCCGAAAGCTCAATCACTCACCTATTCTTATTGAAAACAGTAACTACGATACTTGAATTAATACTCGAATCTACATATATTTCATAATTATCGTCCTTAAATATTTTTAATGGCAGTTCCGGTTCTTTCTTTTTCTTTGTTTTCACATAATTCATGACTGATTGAACGGTTTTGGCTTCTACCTTTTGGGACAAGATGTCCTCCACCTCCTGAATTTGCATCCCATAGTCGGCACCTCTAGTTGAAAAGGTGATACTTAAGATGAATAGGGCAGTGTGCCCTGTTCCTGAACCTTCCCATATATCTAATTCAGACCCCGTATTTTGTTTCACCTTGAACCCATGAATGGTTTCCTCATAAACTTCATCCTTCGTCTCATCCGTCTCCGGCTTCTTAACATCCTCAACAAATCCCGAAGTACTGATATACACCGTGCTTGATGCTGAATCCCATTTCACGGATGCGCCCAATCCCTCGCTCACAAAGCGAAGCGGTACGAAAGTTCTTCCGCCCACACGGTTTGCAGCCGTATCCATTTGCAGCTTTTCACCGTTGATGTCGTACTCCTCTTTGCCTAACACCAAGGTCAGGGTGTCTGAATCCAACATAACGGTTACCGCTTTTGTAGCGGCCGTCCAGTCTACCTTCGCATTCAGTGCTTCACTCACAAAGCGCACTGGCACTTGTACCCGTTGGGCTTTATCGACATAAGGCTGCTCGTCAGGAAAGTAAATCCGCTCTCCGTTGACTTCTACACGCAATTGCAGAGGTGCGGCAGAAGCCATAACTGGGGCTACGCTCACCAAGAATACGATCAATGCCATTACTGTACCGATTTTTCGTTTCATTTTCTCTCCCCCTGAATATTCATTCTTGGAATAAAAAAGACGCGGCAACAAGCTTATCCTGTCGCCACGCCTAGAGGTTAGTTATTCAAATCATCAAACATCGAGCCGATTACGGTTACTTCAATATTGTCCAACAAATCCACCCCTTGAAGAGTACCTAGCTTAGAATAGGTATGATCTCCTCTGGAAAGAGCTGTATCTGCTACCCATGCTTTTACATAGTACTTGCCGTTCTGCATATTGGCATGGGTATAGATCGGAGTATTCTTTGGATTGATTTGAATCGTAACTTTCGTCGTTTCTGTAACTTTATACATTTTTTTCTGGCCGTCTTTTACAAATTCACGATAGTTATAATAAGTATTGCTGCCTAAGGTGGAAGAATCGGTATAGCCCTCCATTACCATTTTCCAAAACTTATGGGTCGTTCCGGTCTTTTGCATGGAGGATTCGATCTCCTCAACTTCCTTTTTATAGCGCTGCTCATTCTTGTCGCTTCGATCCAATACCTCCAACAGGACCTCACCGTTTACGCCTTTTGGATTCTTTGCCGACAAAATCCCGGGAACGGTTTTAAAGCCGCCGCCTTTAGGATCCAGTGGGTCATTCGCGATATTCACCGCCGTCTTCTTGTTGTTGATATAGATCAGATTGGTTTCATAGCGGAAGGAGTCGATTAGCGTGTTTACCAAATCCTCATGATCCTTGGTATCCGCGTCAGACTGCTTATAAGTGACGGTCTTTACGTTAAAGGTGTAGCTTCCGGCCGGATTGAAATAATAACCGGATTTGATCGGATAAGCATACTTTTGCAAGTCACGGTCCGTTGGAAATACTGCCTTATCATAAAGCTTCTTATTGTTCTTCTTGTCTTTTGCCGCTTTTCTGGCTGTCGCATATTCCTGCGCCATCGTCTTCTCTGATTTCCAAGCGATATTAGCGCTCGCCTGCTGGGTGAATACACGCTGATATTGACCTGGAACGGCAATTCCGTTGTCATTGGCATCAGGCTTTATTCCGTTTGGTGCATAGGGCTTCCCATTCTCGTCCAAATGGTACATCCATCGGATTACATCGTAATTATAGGGTTCATTTTCCCAGTACATGTCCTTTTTGAATGTTTTGTCCGCGTTGGAGTAATTAATTTTATTCTGAAAAGTTTGCTTCGGGATTTCCTTCAGGCCATTATAAACATAAACATCGTAGGCCTTACGGTCTGTGCCTGGTACCTCAAAATTAGCTGATTCGGTGCCAGTCTTAGTCTCTGGAGTGCATTCTTCTTCTCCCTTTTCGTTCTTAGTGCAGTTTTGGACGGTATACTTATAATCTGCACTTACAGATCCAGAATAGGACACCGTTCCATCCCGACGGAGAGGATCTTTAGGTTCGGGAGCAGGCTTCTTCCATTTTTTGTTCTCCGGGTCATCCCCAAAGTCCTTTCGGTGAATCGTTGCCTCGAATACCGGACTCCGAGAGATCGATTCGCTCCACTCATTGACATCCGGATTGTTCGTTACTTTATGCTCCCTGAATAAATTCGGGGTATCATTGTTGACATTGAGCTTGCCGGTCGCCGGGCTAGTCCAGGATGCATCCGAGCGGGGCAATTTTAGCGTTGCTACCAAAGGATTATTTTTAAGCGAAAATTTATCCTTCACGGAAAGGATATCGTATTGTAATCCTTTTGGAACAATGACCTGAACCGCCTTCGGGCTGGAATTCAAGACGTTGTTGCCCAGAATGATTTCTTCGGGGTCCTTTCCGTCTTTATTGACCTTAAACTGAATCGTAACATCGCTTCTTGGCATAGTAAACTCGGCAATCAGTACCCGGCTTTCATTTTTAACCAACTTGATATTTCCCGATTGGCTTGATGCATGACCGGAGAACGACAGTCCGTTGTCTTGCGCAGTCAACTTATTTCCGCCGCTGGTTATGTTCCACTCAAACTCAGGATTAACCGGATCCGAAAAATTCGAAGCGACACTAACAGCTACCTTTATTCGTTCCCCAGCCAGCGCCTCTTTTGGAAGGGAGTCGAATTTCGCGGAGATATCGGTGGTCTGCAAAATAAATGGCGCTAAAGGGATATCCAAGTAAGTAATGCCAATCGAGCTATCGATATAGATCGTTCCTAACCCCCAGGAATATTCCGTTGGAGGTTGAAGCACATGGACGTAATGCGTCCAATTCCCTCCCTTGGAGGGTTTAGCTCCATCGACATATACCGGTTCATCCTGCAAAGTAGCGTTTTGGTTGTTATACATAAATTCTTTATACCTGTGGTCTCCGCCGTATACGAAAGTCAGGCCATCGATGATAGACTGTTCCAAGGTTCCGTCCAATAGGTACTTGTTGATGCGTTCAGTATCCTTGTAATCATCAAATGGAGTTGTAGCTATTCCGTATTTCCCTATTACTCTTGAATTTATCCAAGGGGTAGGAATCATATCGAAGTTTTGTATCTGCGTTCCGCTCCAACCGGCAAACCAAGGAACCCCTTCGGTAGAAACATGATGTCCGTCTTTTGAGTATCCGCTATACTCCTTCATTTTTGTTCCATTATGATTAAGATCCGCCCCATGGTCAGTTCCATAAACCATTTCAAAGGTAAACCCGTTCGGATTTTTTTTGATGTCCCCTTCTTTTACTCTATCCAGACGCTTCTGAATCAAATCCTTTCTAAGATACAGGTTCGCCCCATCTTTTGTAATATAACTCGGATAATAGTCATTCCCTTTTCTATATAATTTTTCCATGTCCTGATTAATTTTATCGATCACTGCTTCGACCGTTTTTGGAATCTCAATGTCAGACGAATAAGTCGGCTTAATAGGGATTAATATACCTAACAAGCAAACGATGATGAATACTTTTATACTTTTTCTCATAACCCACCTATTCTTTGTTGAAAATAGTAACTACGATATCGGAGTTAATATTCGATATTACAAAAATTTGATAATTATTGTCTTTAAATATTTTTAAAGGCAGTTCAGGTTCTTCCTTTTTCTTTGTTTTCACATAATTCATGATTGATTGAACTGTTTTGGTCTCTACTTTTTGAGATAAAATATCCTCCACTTCTTGAACTTGCATCCCATAGTCGGCACCTATTGTTGAAAAAGTGATACTTAAGCTAAATAAGGCAGTATCCCCTGTTCCTGAACCCTCATATATCCTTAATTCAGATCCGGTATTTTGCTTCACCTTAAACCCATGAATGGTTTCCTCATAAACTTCATTCTTCGTCTCATCCGTCTCCGGCTTCTTCACATCATCAACAAATCCCGATGTGCTGATATACACCGTGCTTACCTTGGAATCCCATTTTACGGATGCGCCCAATCCCTCGCTCACGAAACGAAGCGGTACGAAGGTTCTACCGCCCACACGGGTTGCGGCCGTATCCATTTGCAGTTTCTTTCCGTTGACGTCATATTCCTTTTTGCCCAGTACCAGGGTCAGCAAATTGGAATCCAATTTAACGGTTACCGTTTTTGTAGCGGCCGTCCAGTCTACTTTCGCATTCAGCGCTTCACTCACAAAGCGAACCGGCACTTGTACCCGTTGGGCTTTATCGACATAAGGCTGTTCATCCGGAAAATAGATGCGTTCCCCGTTGACTTCTACCCGCAGTGCCAAAGGAGCCGCCGAAGTCATCATGGGGACTGCACTCACCAAGAATAAGATCATAGCCATTACTGTACCGATTTTCCGTTTCATCATTTACCTCCTATTAGTTTGGAATAGATGCTATTTTTATTTTTATTTCTATTTTTCAATATCCATCAACTGCAAAGGGCTCATCAAACATATAAAGCCGCGCTTGCCATTTATTTTCCGAATTCATTTTCATTGCTATAAAGTAGCGTGATAAGAGATGTTCATTGCTTCATCGCATCTCTTATCACGCTATAGGAATTACTTGCCGCGAAGCTGATTTGCGAGATCTTGCTCGCTTTGTTCCTTGATGGTAGCGATTTGATTCACTTGGTCGCTAATTTTGCCTACACATTCAACCAGCTTCATCAGGCTGTTTTTCTTCAAAGTTTTGAATTCATCGATAAAAGTGCTGGATGATTCACCTTTCCACCAAGAAGATACGCCGTCGATTTCCTTTTCAAGCTGATTCAAAAGGGACTCCAGATTCGAACCTTTGTTCTTGATCGAACTGGCTACGCTTCTGGCTTGCTCAGGACTAAACTGTTGGATTCCACCTGCCATTGCTTTCTCACCTCCTTTCAAGCAAAATTGTCTTACCAAACCTGTTAATACCTCATGGAAGTCGAGCGTTTCGGCGAGCTGAGCTCGGCTGCCTTTTGTTGGCGGGCCAGATCCGCCTCCGAGACCTTGGAAGCCAGCGTGTAAAGATAGGTTTTCAAGCTTCCCAGCTTTCCAGTCATGGATGTAATTTCTTGGTTAATCATCTTGTACTCGTTCCGAAGCGTATTCCCCGCCTCCCCCTGCCACCAAGTCTTGGAGTCGGCGACTGAACTTGCGCAGGTCCCGGACTCACGCCGGATATCGTACGAGACCGAATCCGTATTAATTGCTTTCTTTTGAATATCGCTCGATGATGGCATGACGCCATCCCTCCTTCATGGTTCACTGGCCGAGGCGGAGCATCTTTGTTATGCCAGTACCTTCTTTTGGGATAATGTCGCCGTCCGGATCCCTGTGTATTTATTCTTCACGATAAAATATCCGTCTCCAAGTTCCAGTTCCTTCTCCTGGGTTCCGTAAGGGATTCTCGTATTGTACAGATTCTGATCCTTTAAGCTCCCAAGCAGCAAACCGGTTTGTTCCTCCCGCAGCGCCTTACCGAAACTGTCCCAATTGCTGGCCAAATCCGAGGTTAAGTCGGCTGCAAGCACAGCTATTTTCAAGCCGCGTTCTTGCTTGACGATTCGCTCCAGCAGCTCCTTAAGCGCATACTGGTCTCCGTCGGTAAATTCGCTTACTTTATCGATAACAAATACGATCTGTTTCCACTTTGCATAAAGCGTCGGCAGGCTGCCTCCCGTCTGTCTTGTCGCGACGAGCTCCGAACGGCGTTCGTCGATCTCCCGTTTCAAGTCTTCAACCAGACTGTACATGTCTTCCACTTGGGACAAATCCCGGACATTCGGGTATTCCATCATTTCGAAGAGCCCCATCGAATTGGAATCCAGTGCATACACATCCAACTGATCCGCGCCCAGCTTCTCATTCAACATACTGATCCAGGCAACCAGTTGAGTGCTCTTGCCTGCCATCGAATCTCCGGCGATCATCAGGAACGGCGTAGCCATCAAATCCACGCAGACCGGCTGCAGGTCGTGATCAGCCAGACCAATCGCAAGTTGTGAAACCCCTTCATTGATTTCTGCAATATCGATTTTGGACGGCATTACCGGAACGGGCGCCGCAATCGGGATAAGTCCCTTGGCGGCCAATCCTTCAAAGGTGGAAATGACCTGTTCCATCTCCCGCTCCCGGAATTCCGGAACCGCGGTTTGGAATTCCAGCGGCGGTTTGCCGCGGACAAGGGCCCGGCCCGCAATCTTCGCCGGTTCCAATCCTTCCGTCCGCCCGACAATTCCGTCATATTCACTCTTATCCGTAAGCTGCAGCGAAACGGCCATTTTGAAATTGACGGACAGCTTGTATCTGACCAGCGCGGCATTCGTAGCCGAAGCTACGAGGAATATGCCGTATTTCAGACCTTCCCGGGACAGCATGATCATTTTTTCGTCGATCGTCTCGTACGTTTCTGACAATGCAAAGTAGTTATCAATAATGACTACGATGGCCGGTAATTGTCCGCCCTGATTCCGGTAATCGATAAATCCGTCGCTTCGGGCGTCCTCGTACAGCTTTTTCCGTTCATCGATGAGGCGGAACAGATAGAGCATAAACTGATTGATTTTTGATTCCTGTTCCAGCGTCATCACGCCGCCGCAGTGGGGCAGGCGCTCCATTTGCTTAAAGGAGCTGCCTCCGAAATCCATAATGTACAGATGGACTTCGGACGGTGAATATTTATGAGCCAGCGACATGCATAAGGATCTAAGCAGGTAGGTTTTTCCAGTCCCGGGAGCACCGTACACAAACAGATTACCTTCATGAGCAAAATCGATGGAAAGTTCAGCTTGGAGCTGACTTCGCGGATCGTCCAGCAAACCGATGGGTGCGCTCAGCAGTTCATCTACCGGTGCCCAGCGCACATTCGAAGCTTGGAATCCAGCCTCCGGCGCGTACAAATCGTCCAGGTACACACTTTCCGGAAGCGGTGGCAGCCATGGACCTTTGAGCGGTTGAATTCCGCTGCGCTCCGAGAATGAAATAATATGTTCGACCATCGTCTTAAGCTGGCTCGGCATTTCTTTCTTGGCGATTTTCTCTTCTTCCAGCGGATAGATCTGCTCGGCACGACCGTGAAGTGAAATTTCGTAAATTCGCTTCGTGCGATTTTCGCTCTTTTGCATTTCCCCTTCGGGATCGTAATCCGCTCCGGAATAAGCCGACTGGAACAGCTCGAATATCTCATCGTTGCCCACTTGGATATAAGCGCGTCCGGGCTCTTTGATCATGGCCGCATCCGGCCGTTTAATCACGTCTTTGCTGTCCGCTTCATCCTGTACTTTCAGACATATTTTGAACTTGGAGTTACTCCAGATTTGATCGTCGACGACACCCGCCGGCTTCTGAGTCGCCAAAATCAGGTGAACGCCAAGGCTTCGGCCAACCCGTGCCGTACTGACCAACTCTTTCATAAAATCAGGCTGATCCTGCTTCAGCTCGGCAAATTCGTCCGCAATCATAATCAAGTGCGGAATCGCCGGCATTCGGCCATTTTCATTACCGCTATAGTACAGCTTCTGGTATCTGTCGATGTTGTTTACGCCGTACTCGGAGAACAGCCGCTGCCTTCTCATTAATTCGCTCTTAATGGATAAAAGAGCCCGGGTAGTCTGGTTCCCGCCCAAATTCGTAATCGTCCCGACAAGGTGAGGCATGCCTTGGAACACATCCGCCATCCCGCCGCCCTTATAGTCGATCAGAACGAAGACGACATCATGCGGATGATAATTCATCGCCAATGAAATGATGATGCTTTGCAGCAGCTCACTTTTTCCGGAGCCCGTCGTGCCTGCGACCAGACCATGCGGACCGTGACCGGTCTCATGCATGTCCAGGTGAAACAGCGTACCTCCGGCTTTTGCCCCGATCGGAACACTCATACCCTTAAATGGCTTGTTCCGCTCCCAACGGGAATACAAATCGACTTCCCCCGTTGTTTTTGCCTTCACCATCTCGAGCAGTGTCAGCGAGGTCGGTAGCGAAAAATTCCCGGAAGAATTTTTGATCCGCAGCGGCGCCAGCTTGCGTACCGCCTCGGTTAGCTGCTGTACATTGACGATATCCGGATTGAACGTCGATTTCTCCCCGGATTCGCGGTCCGCCAGTTCGCCGGTTTTCCCTTGCACCAGGATGACCTGTTTGCAGTTCATCGGCAGATAGGCCTGATTCTTCGCGATATAAACCGACGATAAGCCGAGTGAAGCACACTTGTTGTACAGATATTTGTTGATCGGTTCTTCTTCAAGTAAGGTTGGATCTTCAATAATAAAAATAAAGTGCGGCAGCGGAACCCCGCCGATGTTTCTCTTCTCCCGTTCCTTGAACAGCCCGTTCAATTCACCCAGTACCGCATGTGCGATCGCCTTGCCGCAGAGCAGAAATCTGAAGTCCAGACTGTCATTCCACAGATGCGGCAGCTGCCTCAGCCAATTCCATTTCTCGAGGCCCTCTTCGGAAGCCAGAACGACGATACGGACATCATCGTAACCATGATGCGTGATCAGCTGCAGCAGCATTTGCGTAACCACAGCGAACGTCTTCTCGTCCTCCCCGGCGACTCCGCAAATTTCGGAGGCGATTAAATTAATGGACACCGGCACGCCTTGCACCCGATCGAACTCCAGAGCCAACCTCTGAGGTTCCATAAGCAGCGGATCGCTTTCCATAATGATCGCTTGTTTGGTGTAATTGATGCGAAGCGCGGATGGAACACTCCCTA
The DNA here is from genome assembly GCF_038009185.1 of Paenibacillus sp. FSL R5-0407. Lineage (NCBI taxonomy): Bacteria > Bacillati > Bacillota > Bacilli > Caryophanales > Paenibacillaceae > Paenibacillus > Paenibacillus sp. FSL R5-0407. Next base: position 464,268 of record NZ_JBBPAX010000002.1, read on the forward strand.
CACCCAGGCGGAGAGACAGGAAATCCGGAGAAGACGGCGTTCTTTCCCAGAGCCGGTTGTCGATCTCCTGAATTCTTTGCAAACAGGCGGCAGGGTCAGGACTCATCTCGTTCATCGCCTTAATCTGCTGCTCTCTCGCCAGTTGAAGCTCGCTTCTGGTGTCGGCGATGAATTGCAGATACTTTTTCTCACGTTCTTTCTTCTTCTTCTTGTATTTCTTGATTTGTGAAGCAGCCGTAGTCAAAGACACGATTAAAGTCATGACCGTCATGGCGATCGACAGCATCATAAACATCGACTGGGAAGTCAATGCCAACAGCATCGTAATGACGAGCATAACCGCCGGAGGAGCCAGCAAGGCAAACCAGGCAATTTCCGGCTTCTCATACGCATGAGGCGGGTTGGGAATTTCTATTTCCCCGCCCGGCATTTCCGGTAAAAATCGGGGTTGACGGCTGAATTCATATTTTTCGTTGATCATAAATACCTCACGATATCGTTATGACTTTGGCAGCCTGCCCGCCTGACAGGGACATTCGGTACCACTCATGCAGGCTGCAAAAATAAAGACGATCCTCCAGAATGTGCAGATAATCGGCGGCTTCTCCGCATATACGGATCTTGCTGCCCGATTCGGGATCGATCCGGTAGATGGAATTCTCATTGCTTCGATTCGCGCAGTAGATATAGCGCCCGTCCGTATTCAGACTGCTAGGGGATATGTCCTCGTACACTTGCGTCTCCCCGGAATGCAGATCAAGCAGGGTCAGCAGGTAACGGTTTTTTTTATCCGCGAAGACCAATTTGTTTCCCGTCTTGATCATATGGACTGCTACCAAATCCGATATCAGCTCTCTACCGCTCCCGGTCACGCTGCAGGCCCTGATTCCCTGCTGAGTAACATAGAAAATCCGCTCCCCTTCAACCAAAAAGGATTCAACCGGCTCATCCGTGATCCGAGTTTCGTTCTTGCCGTTTAGGAGACAACGATAGAGCTTCTGGTCCGTCTCGCTAATGTAATAAAGCCAATCCTCGGATCGAGTCAGCCCATACACCGGACGATCCGTAAGCTGCGAGGAAACCTGTGTGGCGATATCCATTCTAAAGAGCCTGTTACCTTGGGCCTGATTGCTGTAGTAGATCGAATCGTAGGAGGCATTCATAAACCAGAACACGCCTTCGGCCAACACCGTCTCCCCCGTCTCCTCATTAAGGACATAGGTTCCGGAATAATTGCGAAGATCGGTTAGGAACAGGCTCCCTTCCTTTTTCAAGGCCAGTCCGCCATTATGCAGATTGCAGTTCATGGTATTCATCCCTTCTACACAAGTGTAAGCAGCGCCCCATCCACAACGCCCTCTTCCTCCAGCGTTCGGGAGGGGTCCAGAATTCGGCCCAAAGGCTCCGCCTGCAGCCGACTCTCCGGCCCGGTCCACAGCCCGAGCGCTTCGGACAGCATGGACAACAGCTCTTCCGGAGTAACGAATACCGGAATCTTAAGCTCTTTCGTCATTTGCGGCCCGGCCTGGAAAGTAATCATGATATAGTCCACGCCGTCACATCCTTTGGGTTAGTTTTTGATGGAGAGGATGAGGGTGCGCTCGGAAGTGAGCTTCGTGGCTACATCCTCTCCTGCCTTCTCGGCCAGTTGAAGATACTTGGATTTGAACTTGTATTCGGTTTCCGCTTTCATTTTGACCGTCGTTACTTTTTGTTCCGTCTCCCAGTCCTCTTCCTCTTCAAATTCGAGAGAAATGGAAAAATCGTTGTACTTGTCGTCATTGGACTTGAATTCTAGGAAGTATGAATTTTCATCTTTGTTGGTCCAAGTAAGGTTTAGCGCGTCTTCAAAAGCGCCGGCAAAGTATTGTGCGAACCTTTTCTCATTGACCGTAGCGTCCAAATCCCTCTGGAATTGATATTCCAGGCTGCGATCCTTCGCAGCGCGCGCCGCATTCGTCAATGCAGTCCCAATAGAAATCTTCTCTTTAGTAATACTCATGAACTCACCTAGGGGTTGAAGAAGCACGGAAACCAGAATGACCACCAAAATTCCTATCGCAATGTTCCTCATGGCTCTTTGTAACCGTCCAGATATTCATCGTAAGGCAAGTCTTTATAGTGTTTCAGTCCGGTTGTCTTCAAAGTAAATGAAACAGGGATTTCCCGCTCAAGTTCCTTCCCCCACAGCTTGATGCTTAACGGGTAAACCGCACTGATTTTGACGGTCACCGATTCTCCGCGTTGCTGGTACGGCTTTTCCTCTTCCGACAGTTCTTCGTAAAACGAAGCGTCTCTGCCTTCTGCGGAATGATCGTCCTTATCGCTATCCCGCTTCTTCACGGAGATCTCGATCTGATCCGCCTTCTTTCGATAGATCGGGCGATCCTTTAGCTTTTCGAGAACATCGTCCTTATACTCTTCTTTTAGATAATTGTCGCTGGCAACCACTTGCGTAACATTGAAGGTTTCAACGATCAATGTCGTGTACCATGGAAAGAAGTAAATAAAGTTCGTAAATAACATGATCGCAACGGTCACCAACATGGAGATCAGGATTGCCTTGGCAAATGCTCGCATTTAGTTCACCTGCATCAAGAATTTTTATTTGATCTGCTCATCGATCAATCCCATAAATTTATCCCAGATTTCCGTAATCCAGGTGTTCAAGAAGCTGTCCTTAATTAATCCGACGATAGCCGCAATAACGACGATAACCGCAACCGTAATTGCAATCTGCTTAACTCCGATATCTCCGGTTTCGTCCTTCCATAACGACCGTTTTTTCGCTTGTACAAGTTCAGGGTTCTTTTTCATTTAAAATCCTCCTCATTCACAATTCTTCTATTGAAACATTTTGATTGAATCCAATACTGTAAATAAATAATAGATGGCTATGTAGATGATCAGCACACCAATCAACACCAATTGGATCCGTGAATTCGTCCGCTGCCTCCGCTCCAAATCCTCTTCCAGTGCTAGAATCCGATAGCTGTCCACCTCGTTCTTCAGATAAACCATCTGCGAGATGTTATCGTAGCCTTTCAACCGGGTCTCCATCAGGTCGCAAAATTTGATGATGTAATGGATCGGCACCCGTTTCTTAAGCTGCTTCAACGCGTACTCTTCGCCGTACTCGATATTGTCGAGCATGACGCCGAGTTCCTCCTGCATATCCTTGTTCGCGTTAGGCAGGTAATCGCGGATGACATCAGCCAGGTAAATGTTGACCGACTTTGAATACTGGTAGTAAACCATGCTGTAGAAGGCGGGGAAGTCGAATGCAATGTTCTTGTTCTTCTTCTCGATCTTCTTCTCCATTTCCGAGACCGGATACATCCAGCCGAGGACGATAAAGATGGCGGTAACAAACCCTAACAATTGGTTCGCGGTCATGAGTACCATAGTGGCAATCACCCCGGCCAAAGCGTAGAATAGCTGCTCCGCCCGAAGCTCCTCCGGCTTCATTGTTAAATCGAGCCGATCGATCATCTTCTGGAATCGGAGTTTCTCCGCATTCCCCAGGAGCTTGCCGACATACTTGGTAGAGAAGTTCCGCTTGAAATTCTGGAACTTCTGGTCAAGCTGAGCGTTCTTCCGTTCCTTTATGAACTTGCGATTCCGCTTCTTCTGTTTGCCGTGAACGGGCCGGAAGAAGGGGTAAATAAATACCTTCACCAGATAAATTACAGCTATGAACGCAGCGAGCTTCGCCAGAAAACTCATTTGGCATCACTCCCCGGTCCGAGGTTGCCCTGCAGGGCCTGGGTGCGGGCGAAGCTAATGCAGATAATACTGATCATGAACGTGTTAATGACTTTGCCGAAGGTTCCATACAGCATGAACTCCCGAAAATCCTCGACCGATAAAGCATATAGGAAGAACAGCACGATAATGACCGTTTTGAGCAGAAAATCCCGGTTCATCTTCCGGAAAATCCGGTCTTTCCGCGCATTAATCTCCCGGAGCACCGCATTCTCGTCTACAATGTCCAGGAAAATGTCCGCCATCCCTTTCCGCTCGTTGTATTCGAACACGATCGCCTTCTTCGTGAAGTTGTCGAACTTCGGACCGAGCTGGCGGTTAAGCAGCGTAATCGCCTGCTTGAAGGAGTATCCGTTATTCTCGCAGTTATCGATGAACTGTTGAAAATAAGGCCGGATGCCGGGCTTTATGTATTCGTCGCTCTCCATTACCTTTTTGATCGCGACCAGCACCCCTTCTCTCGCCAAAGGGCAAATGATGTCTTCGGCATCCATGATGCTCTCCATCTTCTCCGCCTTGATCGCCTTGGACTGCATTACGAAATATGTAAGCAGGCCGATAAAGATCGCCACCGTCACAACTACGGCCAAGGTCACATTCTGCATAAAGATGACGACGACGAGCACCACGATCGCAAAGCAGATACATAGCAAGGAGGTGAAGCTCTCCAGCGTAAGCGGCAGGTTAAAATCCAAGATCAAGCCTTCGACCAGCCGGTTGTACTTGGCGTACACATTTTCCTTCCGCTTGACGATCCGCTCTTTTTTGATCCGCTCCAGATAACGCTTCGTGTTGTACCTGCCCAGGTGCTCGGCGAGCGTATCCAGCAGGCCCAGGAAAAACCGTCCCGTTCCTTCAAAGAAACGGACTTCGAACACGGCATTGAAGACGATGAATGCGGTTATACCGAAGAATAAACTAATGATTGAAGTTGTATCCATGGAATCCGTACTCCTCTATGTCATCTTCCCCTGGCGGCGTGGTCAGGAATTCAAACCGGCTGCGCTTGATACCTGCCTTGATCATGGTCTGCTGGACCTTCTCGGAAAGCATGCCGACACGCTTGTGCTTCCCGACGATTTTCAATACCCGATGGGTTCCTTCTTCCTCCAAAACGTCCTCCGAGATGAATTTATAAATCGGGTTGACGATCGGCTCCAACCCCTCGGAACCAAGCACTTCCGAGATAGACGTAACCTTCCGCGTGCCGTCGGCCAGCTTCTCCTGGAAAACGATGAACTTGACGGCGCTGCAAATGTTTCGTAAAGCAAGTTCCGCCGGCTCATTCGAAGCCATCAGATAGGCGGTCAGGAACCGGTAGATCGCTTCCCGGTCTCCCTCGGCGTGCAGCGTAGTGAAGAAGAAGTGACCGGTCTGCGCCGCCCGGAGCGCGGTAGCGAATTCCCCCGGCGTTCGAAGCTCCCCCGGTCCGATCCAATGTGGCGACTGCCGCATCGCGTTGATCAGCAGGTTTTCCATCGTGGCCGGGCTGGCATCGTCGTCGTCCGGAACCGATTCGTACTGGAGCACGTCGTTGATGATCCGTCCGTGCTCGTGGTTCCCTTCCCGTCTCAGCAACCGCATTTCCGACGGGTTCTCGATCGTGATAATCCGGGATAACGGGTTGATCTCCTTAACCATCATTTCGTTTAGCGTCGTCTTCCCGCTCCCGGTCGGACCGACCGTAATCCAGGACAGATCCGCCTTCGGCAGAAGAGACAGCAGCTTGAACATGTTTACGGAAAACGACTCGTTCTTGATCATCATTTCCGGGGTAATACTTTTCTTACTGAATTTCCGGATAACCACCGCAGGCATATCGTAAGGCGAAATATCCGCATGCGTGGCGTTGACGCGATAGCCTTCGATCGTTCTGGCATTGACCATCGGGATTTTCGGCGTCAGCCGGACCTTTGAAACCCCCAGCAGCTTGGAAATAATTCGTTCCAGATGCTCCCGGTCAATGAAATGCTGATCCCAAGGCAGCGTCTTTCCGCCGGACTCGACAAAAATCTGCTCCGTCCCGTTGATTCGGATCTCATCGATCGCGGGATCTTCCATCGCTTTAGTAATCGGCCCGTAATGGGTGATTTCGTCGATCAGTGCCCGCTTCAGATCCACAAGCTCGTAATAACCTTCGACGACCGGACGCTGCGAATCGACGAATTCGTTAATATACGACTTGGTCATTTCCCTTTTTCGCGCGGGATCGTGTTCCCGTCTGAAAGCGTGAGTCGCTACTTTCGTGATATATTTCTGACACAGCTCGAGTGCTTCTTCGAACAGAATCGTGGTGTACTTGTTCTTCAGATCCTCCATGTCTTCTTTTTTGGAAATCTGATGACTTACTTTCTGCTGCATATCGCTGATTTTCGCGCGAGTGAGCATATCTCTTTCGTCCCTCCCTTACTGGTTGCCTAGGATGTCCGCAAGACGCCTCATCCCTTTAAGAAAATGCCTGTTGACCAGCGGGTTATCCCTCACGTACAGCTTGCCTTCGAGAGAAGCGGCGTACGCCGCCTTGACCAGCGGCAGCGCCGCGACGATATTGAAGCCGAACTCCTTGAGTCCCTTGTAATCGTAGTTGATATCCTGCATGTTCATGAGGATGACGCTAGTAAACTTCGCCGTGCTGATTCCGACCGATGAGGCAAAATCAAGCATCCGCACCATATTGCTGGAGGCTTCGATCCGCTCGGTGGCGGTAAAAAAGCCGATATGCGAATATTTCATCGCACCCAGACAAAACTCCAGCGGCGGGTTATTCGGAATATCCAGCAGGATAATATCAAACATACCCTTCAGCGTGTCGATGACCCGTTCCAGATGCTCGAATTCGAAGTCCAGATATTCTTCGATCAGATCATGAGGACTTGGAGATAACAGATACAGCCGTTCATATTTCGTTGCTTGAAACTCTTCCCGGAAATCCACCTTGTCGCTCTTAAGCACCTTGATCAAACCGCTGGATTTCTTGCTCGGCTTGGCATCCAGATAATTGTGCAAATTCGGGTTGAACACCTTCAGATCGACGATACAAGTATTCAAGCCTTTCTGGGCCAGTAAATATCCGAGATTGCTGATGATCAGCGCATTGTCGACCATGTCGCAGGCCGGGATGAATCCGACCACGCTGTAGATCAGCTTGCTCTCCTGCATCTCGGTACCGACCAGATCCTTGGCTGAAATTTTATTCAGAACGTCGTCGAGCTTCAGTCCTTCGTTTCGATCCATGATTCCACCTCTCTTTGCAGGGTAGGCAGCTCATCCAAAATCACCTGGCTGTTCTTACGGCTCAGAATCGTGATCAGGTACTTTTTGCCTTCATATCCGTTGAATTTGGCGAAATTATTGATCTGTTCCCGTGTCCCTTCGAGCAAGAGAGATCTTGGCTGAATGCTCTTCAGGAACTCATCGCTCTTCATTACTTCCTGGCGTTTGTTCTCGCTCAGCTTGAGCACTTCCTTGTAGACTTCATAAATCGAGTGGCTGCTGGAATTGAGCATATCCCGGATTTCGATGCTGTCGAACAGAATCTCCGTACGCACACCGGAGCCGGAAACAAATCCGCCGTTCGGATTGCCCGTCCCGCCGCCGGACTCGTCTTCAAAGGAAACACGAATCCGCACATTGTCTCCAGGCATCAGAATGTCGCCGCCTGCCTCCAAAAAGTTATATGGCAGAGTGAGTACTTCGTGATCCTCTTCGAGCTCATACAGCCATTCGTTCTGCTTTGGCTTCTCATCCATGAGTTGATCCTTGTACAGGACGCTCTTGTCGCGCAGATAATACTTGGTGAATTTATCCTTTACGTTGTCGATATCCTCGGCCAGAATCATATCGTCTGTATATTCCTTCCGGATGATCGAATATTTCTGAATATCCTTTTCTGTCAATGCAACGTACGCCGGGACACCGCCGTCCTGATTGATTCGAAGCACTTCTACCGTGTCTTTGGCCGCCTCATTCGCGTTGTTCAAAAAAATAAACGAAATAATAATTACAGCGATACTGAACAATAATGCGAGTATCTTTTTGAAGAGCTTTCTGTTCGGGGAGACGCTCTTTACCGTACTTAGATCCATTGAGTTATGCACCCTCCATCAATCGTAGAAGCATTTGTCCAAAAGCCTTTTCATACTCGGCCCCGGCGTTCGTGGCAGCGATGTCCGTCTCGATCTGGGAATCGAATCCGGAGCTGTAGGGTACAGCGCCTGCGGTCTTCATTTCGTATCTGAAATAGTCGCTTAAACCTGACGTAAGCAGCTCGCCGACTTTATCGGGCTCGAACAGGCTGTCTTGAAATCGGGACCGATCGTTGTATTTGGTGACGATGACTTTCGATTTAGCATTGAGGTATGACGCCTTTTCCTGATCCAGAACCACTTCCACATTCCGGATCGTGCTGAGTACCGCATGCAGATTATTCGGCACGCACAAACCGAACAAATCCATATGTATCATTGATTCTTTAAACGTTCTGAATAAATCGAGCGGCGTATCCAGCAGCACCAAATTAAATTTGGTTCTCAGCACCGAGATTAGACCGATCAATTTCTCCGTCGTATAAAATTGTTCCATCAGCTTGCGGTCGTGAAAAGAGTAGCCCAGTCCGGCAAGCCAGAAGTTATCTTTGACGTTAAATGCGGTAGTCATATAGTCCTGAGGTCTGGCTAGGGTACGGATCAGCGAAGCGCTCATCTGCTCGTCTTTGTTGCTTCGCTCGTGAAACCTGTCGAAATACATGTTTGTGCTCCGGTATTCCGTATCCATATCGAGGATAATCGTGCTGAGTCCCCGCTTGCTGGCTTCGTGCGCCAAATTGACGACCGTCGTAGTCAGGCCGCTTCCCCTATGTCCCGTGACGGCAACCACCCGGCTGATTCCCCGGCTGACATTGAACAGGTCTTTGGTCAGACGATCCGTTGCTTCCAGTTCTCCGCCCGTTTCCGGTTTAGAGCGAAACCGGTCGAAAAACGACCTTTTCTTCTCCGGTTGTCCTGTTCCGGTTTGATCCGTTGCTGCAATTGGTCTCTTATGTTCTGTCTTTGAAGATGTATGTATTTTGGCATCGTTCTTATTACTCAATTGATCCAGAGCGTTTTGAAAAACATCCGGCGGAATCCGCAGCTTATCGCACGTTATCAGTTTGAGGTTATTGAATCTTTCGGTCAACGGAGCGAGCTCCATTGTTTTGAGATGATCCCTTGTCAAGAGTACGACGGGTATCCCCGGTTTTCGTCCGGCCTGAATCCACTCGAACAGGTTTGTCAGATGCTCCCGATCCTGTCCGCCTTTTTGGGAAAACGCCTCATCCGTGATAAGGATCCCATCTACGGCTGGATTTTCATTGTGAAGATAATCCGCCAAATCCCTTAATTCTAGTCCGTTGGAATTAACGGGCTCCCACTTTCGAGTGAGATAATTTTGGATAATTCTATGTAATTCTCCTGACACTATTAACAATTTCATAATTTCACCTGCTAAAGAAGTAGTTCCCAATAATTTAGTAATATTTACCTCTCTTTCGGAAGTTATTATACTAGTAACCTATAGCCCACACAATACCTCCAATGGATATTTAACCCTAAAGATGGACTTTGACCCTGCAAAGTAAGGACCTGAGACTTATTTTTTTTGAAACTGAGAAAAAAGTAGGATTTAACTAAAAATACGCGAGATAAGTTGCTTGTAGAGATGCTTCTTTAGAATCATTCCACTCTCTTGATACATCTTATTTATAGGCTGAAGGAGGGGCAGCAGTTAGAAAGCCGAATATACAAAAAAGAGAGTGCCTCAGCACTCTCTTTTATTATTTTTATATGAGCATCTCCGCTAGCTATCCATTGTTGTTTGCAGCGGTGAACTGGCTGTTATACAGACCGGCATAGTAGCCGCCTCGGGCGAGCAATTCGTTATGGCTTCCGCTTTCCACCACATCGCCGTCCTTCATATAGAGAATCAGGTCGGCCTCGCGAATCGTTGAAAGTCTGTGAGCAATGACGAAGCTCGTTCTTCCTTCCATCATCTTCTGGAACGCTTGCTGGATGCGAATTTCGGTCAGCGTGTCGATACTGCTGGTCGCTTCGTCCAGGATCAACATCGGCGGATTCGCCAACATGACCCGGGCGATCGTCATGAGCTGCTTCTGTCCCTGGGACAGGTTGTCTCCGGTCCCGCTGATTTCCGTGTCATATCCGTCCGGAAGCCGCTTGATAAACTCATGGGCATTAGCCGCTTTGGCTGCTGCAACCACTTCCTCCTCGCTGGCCTCAGGATTTCCATAGGCAATGTTGTCACGTACGGTCCCGCCAAACAGCCAGGTGTCCTGCAGAACCATGCCGAATCTGCGACGCAAGCTATCACGGGACATCCGGTTAATATTGACGCCGTCGATCGCGATTTCTCCGGCATCTACATCATAAAAACGCATAAGCAGGTTGACCAGTGTCGTTTTTCCGGCTCCGGTCTGGCCCACGATTGCAATCCGCGTGCCCGGAGGCACGACCAGATTCAAGTCGCGGATCAAAGGACGATCCGGCTGATAAGAGAACTTTACATGGTTGAACGAAATGGTGCCCTGGCCTTGCGGCAAATCAGGCTCAGCGCTACGGTCCGGCGTTTCCGACGGTTCGTCCAGCACCTGAAATATCCGTTGCGCCGAAGCGGTGGCAGACTGAAGCTGAGTAATAACGCCGGTAATTTCATTGAACGGCTTCGCAAATAAATTGGCGTAAATCAGAAAACTGGATAATGCCCCGACCGTAATTCCGTTTCCGATGACCATAACACTTCCGATCAAGGCAATCACGGAAAAGGTTACATTGTTGACCAGCCGGGTCGCAGGATTGGATAACGAACTGATAAATTGGGATTTTACCCCTACCTGATATAGCTCTTCATTTTTTGCTGAAAATCCGTCATAGGAGCGCTCCTCGTAATGAAAGGCTTGCACCACCTTCTGCCCGCCAACCATTTCCTCCACATATCCATTGAGCGTTCCCAAGATACGAGCCTGATCGCGGAACAGCTGTTGAGACCTCATCGTTATGAATCTGGCCACATAATAGGCGGCCGGGGCGGACAGGAGCACCACCAGCGTCATCAGCGGACTGGTATAGAGCATCAGCCCGATCGCCCCTGCAATCGTAACAACTCCCGTCAGCAGCGTGGAAAAGCCCTGCAGCAATCCGTCCGAGACAGCGTCCATATCGTTGACGAAACGGCTGATACTGTCTCCTTGCGGGTGAGTATCATGATATTTCAGCGGTAAAACGTTCATCTGATCAAACATTTCACCGCGCAGATCATTTACGGTTTGATACGCCAGACGGTTGGTCAAATAAGTGAGCAGCCACCCAAATAAGCTTCCGACGGCATAGACGAGTCCGAGAAGGGTAAGCAACCTGAACACTTCATCGAACTCAACGTTTCCCTTTCCGATCATATGGTCAATACTCCGCCCGATCATGTAAGGACCAATCAAGCTCGAGGCTACGCTGATCATCGCACTGACTACCGCCCATATCGCATAGCTTCTATATTTACCTGCGTACTTTAAAAGTCTTTGCCAGGTTTGTCTCGTGTTCATCATCCCGCCTCCTCCTCCGAGTCCGAGAGCTGGGAAGCGCAAATTTCCCGGTAAGCCTCGCAATCTTGTCTTAGCTGCTCATGAGTGCCGATGCCGGCGATCCGGCCGTCCTCAAGGACAATGATATGATCGGCCTGCCGGATCGTGCTGACCCGCTGTGATACCAACAGCACCGTCATGCCAAGGCTATACTCCTTTAGTGATCTGCGCAAAGCCGCATCCGTCGCAAAATCCAGTGCGCTTGAGGCATCGTCGAGAATCAGAATCTCCGGATTGGCGGCGACGGCGCGCGCGATCGTCAGCCGCTGCTTCTGCCCTCCGGACAAGTTGATCCCGCCTCTTGATACAAGCGTCCCGTATCCATCGGGAAGTTTGGCTATAAACTCGTCAGCCTGGGCAACCGCGGCCGCCCGCTTTACCTGATCCTCCGAAGCATGCTCCGCCCCCGTACGGATATTGTCTGCGATCGTTCCGGAGAACAGCAGCGCTTTTTGTGGAACGACCCCGATTTTACTGCTCAAGTCGTAGTCTTTGACATTGACACCGTCTATCTGAACCTCACCGCTCATTACGTCATAAAACCGCGGAATCAGGTTGACGAACGTAGACTTGCCCGAACCTGTCCCCCCGATAATCCCTACTGTCTCTCCCCGAAGGATTGACACGGATACATCTTTCAAAGCGGGGTCGCCCGTCGCATTATAGCCGAACGTCACATGATCAAAAACAATCGCCGGGATTTCCGGTTTTGAAGCTTGAGACAAGTTCAGAGGATGCTCCGGATTCGTGACGGAAGCCGTCGTATCCAGAACCTCGTTAATCCGGGCAGCGGAGGAAGCCGCTTTTGTAAAAAGAATAATCAAATTGGACACGACGATCAGGGCCAGCAAAATTTGCGTGGCATAATTGATAAAAGCGATGATTTCACCGGATGACAGCGTGCCTGCATGAATATGAATTCCCCCGACCCATAAGACCGCAATAATCGCGGCATTGACCACGAGCGTGGTAACCGGGCTCAGCAAAGCGGACACCCGCCCCACTCTTATGGCGGTTGCGGTAATATCATCGGACGCTTCACGGAAACGCTTCTTCTCCGCCTGCCTCTTGGCAAAGGCGCGTATGACGCGAACTCCGCTCAGATTCTCGCTTAATACGAGAGCGACTTTGTCCAGTTTTTTCTGATACAACCGGTACAACGGAGCCGATTTCGTAATGATCAAATACAGGATCACCGCAAAAACGGGAGCCGCCGCAATCAGCACGAGCGACAAACGGAAGTCAAGCAGCATAGCCATAACAATCGCTCCGATGAAAATAAACGGCGCGCGAATCACGAGGCGGATCAGCATCGCTACAGCAATCTGCATCTGATTTACGTCATTCGTAATCCGGTTAATGAGCGAGGGTGTTCCGAACCGGTCAAGCTCGGCAAAAGACAATGTGGATACGTGTTTGAACAGCTTGTTCCGCAGTGTCGTTCCGAAGCCTTGCGAAGCCCGGGCCGCGTAATGCTGACAGATCAGCGAACTCCCGAACCCCAGCAGGGACATGATCACCATGAGCCCGCCCATTTTCATCACATACGAAGTATCCCTGTTCCCGATTCCGTGATTCACGATCAGAGCCACGATCGTCGGCAGCAGCAGCTCTAGAATCGCTTCCAGCAGCTTGAACAAGGGCCCGAGAATACTTTCTTTTTTATAAGCCTTCAAATAAATCGCAAGTCTAAACAAGTTTGATCACCCATTATCATGAAGTATTTATGTAGATTTGACTTTTAGAGACTGACTTATATGATTATGGCATAGGCTTTCCCATATTAATAATATTGCAATAATATCTTTTACATATTAAAAAAATATACCAGAGAACAGAGGCAACCCATGGATATTAGACAATTAAGATACTTTTTAACCATTGCGGAAGAAGGGCAAATCACTTCTGCCGCCAAAAAACTGCAAATGGCCCAGCCTCCGCTCAGCCAGCAGCTGAAGCTGCTTGAAGAGGAGCTGGGCGTGAAGCTGGTGGAACGCGGTTCGCGCAGCATCCAGCTCACCGATGCCGGTGAAATGCTGAGACGCCGGGCGCAGCAAATCGTGGACTTGACCGATTCCGCATCGAGAGAGATTCGCGATTTTGCCAAAGGATTAAACGGCACGCTGCCGATCGGCACCGTCTCTTCCTCCGGTTCCACCCTGCTCACGGATAGATTGTTCGAATTCCATAAAACGTACGCCGGAGTTAAATTTGAAATCCATGAAGGGAACACGTTCAGGATTATCGAGCTTCTTAAGAGCGGAATCATCGAGGTGGGGATCGTCAGAACCCCGTTCCATACGGCAGGACTGGAAACCAAATATGCCGAACCCGAACCGATGATAGCCGTCATGCATCCGGATTACGACTGGAATCAAGCCCAGGACAGCATTTCGATTCAAGAACTTCGCGGGCGCCCGCTCATTATTTACCGCAGATTCGAGCAGCTTATCCGGGATACCTGCCTGAAGTCCGGCTTTGAACCGGAAGTGTTCTGCAAGAACGATGATGCCCGGACTACGCTGCAATGGGCCAATGCCGGTCTGGGAATCGGGATTATGCCCCGATCCGCCCTCAATCTGGTCAGCAGCGACAACCTGATTTACAAGGTGATCCAAAGTGAGGCTTTAAGAACTCAAATCGCCGCGATTTGGACGAAGGATCGTTATCTATCAACGTTGGCGCAGAAATTTATCGAGAGCTTCGGTAAAGAGTAAGGGGCGAGGGCGAGATCCGAATCCCGCCTATTTCCTGGGCCATCTGCAAAAAGTAGAAAATGTGCAATCATCACCGATTTGTTCACCCCTTCCGCCAAGATGTTGTTCACGATCCTCCTCCGTCTTCACTGGTCTGTTCACACTGTGAAGTTTATAATTTGGGGAGCAGCGTTCCATTAAGAATAATCCTATTGAGGAGGAGACGTGAATGAAGATCAAGGCCGTACGTAATCAAAGAGCGATGTTCAGCAAAATTCTGATCAGCATCGTGTTATGCACTTCCATCACGCTTCTGGTTTCAACATCCATTTATTACACCTACTACGTCAAAATCCAGAAGGAACAAACCTTCCTCTCCGACCTCAGCCATTTGACCCAAACCAGCAAGGAAGTCGTAAACTTGACGGAAGCGGCACAATCCTTGTCTTTTCAAATCTATCGAAACAGCACGATCTCCAAACTGATGTTTTATGAAAATCCCGATATTTACGAAGTGACCGCCGCCATGTCCGAGCTCGGCAACTATTTAAGCTCCATGCCTTATATCGAATCGATTTACGTCTACAATCCGAAAAGCGAACACATTTACATCGCTTCGTCCAAGGGACAAAACGGGGTGTTTGCCGAGCAGGAGCTGAAGGATACCGGTGTTCTGGATATCCTGGGCCATTACCGGGATTATAAACCGTTCACTCCGATTCCCCGGATCTATTCCAATGGTGCGGAGGAAGACGACCAGGTTCGGGCCTATACTTTTCTTTGTTATGATGCCATCGGTTGGGACCGTTCGATCAACTCGGCCGTAATCGTCAACATTTCCGCCGCTTGGATTAACAAGGAGATCACCACCAACCTTTTCCCTGAAAGCGCTACCTTTATTCTGGATGATCGGGGGAAGATTCTTTCCAGTCAGAGCCTGGAGGAACAAACGCTCTCGCCGGTTGAATCGGACTGGTTCAACGTTAAAATCCGGGAGCGAGAAACCGGTTCTTTTACAGCATCTTACCAGGGATTGCCATCGCTAGTATCGTATACATCCCCCGACGATCTCGGCTGGCAGTATGTACGGGTAACCCCCTATCATCTGATCACCGAACAAACGGAACGTATTTTGCAGACAACCTTGCTGATTGCCGGGGTCATTTTGCTGGCGGGGCTGCTCACCTCCTGGCTGATTTCGAAACGGCTTTATCTGCCGATCGACCGGATCGTCCGGGAAATGAACGTACTGGAGGCCGACAAACGAAACAGCATGTTTACGATCAAGCAAAATTCGCTGCGCGATCTTGTTCTGGGCCAGAAACCGCTGCACCCGTTGGACCAAGTGGAAGGCTTGCAACGGCTTGGCATCCATTTCACGTTGAATGAGGATTATCGACTGATAGTGCTGCGTATCGACCGTTACGCCGAGTTGCCGGAGGATCGTTCGTCCTACCTTCTGGCTTATAAATTCGCGATTATGAACATTGCCTCTGAAATTTTCGGGCAAACCTATCGCGTGGAGACCGTTGATATGAACGATGACAGTCTGCTCGTGCTGCTCAATATTATGGACCCGGCGGAGGACCGGGATACGGAACTGCTGGAAACGCTGCTGCGCCAAGTCCGCGAAGCCTGCGCCGATTATCTCAAAATCAGCCTGTCGGCAGCCTACAGCCCCGTCGACCGCAACCCGGCGCAATTACCGCGGCTCTATAAACAGGTGCGGGAAGCCTCCAAGCACCGCTTCTTCTATGGCCGCGGCTGCATTATTAACGCCAAAGCTATCCAGGAGCTGCAGGGTAATGTGCACCATTATCCGACCGATACGGAAAAGAAGCTGACCGACGCGCTGCTGAGCGGAAAGACGGAGGAAGCCCGGCGCTATTTTTCCGAAATTGTCCGCGGGACCACGCTGAATCCGTACCATGTGGCACAATTGTCGGTATCCCGTTTATCGGTAACCTTGAAGAGCGTGATCGACCAGATTCAGAAAAGCAATCAGTTCCGTTTCGAAGAGGAGTGGGAGCCGCCGGCCCTGGATTCTTTTGAAATCATCGATGATCTGGAGCACATCTATTTCACCTTGTTTGATGAGTTGAAGAACAAACTGGCGGAGAAAAAGAACACGAAGCAGCACGAGCTTATCGCGGAAATCGACCGGATTATCGACCAATCCTTCCACGATCCGAATTTCAGCCTGAACCTGATCGCGGACAAATTGGGTCTCTCTCCGGTATACGTCAGCCGTTTGTATAAGCAGGCGACCCTGACCGGAATTACGGAGGTCATCCTGACGAAAAGGCTGAACGAGGTGTGCAGGTTACTGGAGCAAACCGATCACTCCATTACCCTCATTGCGGAACAAACGGGATTTACAAGCAGTTCCTATCTCCACCGGATGTTCAAACGCAGCTTTGGGTCCACCCCCGCAGATTACCGGCGCTCCAAACGCCCCGCCGCCAGCAACGGTTGAATATTTAAAGGTTTGTTAGAGGGTTGGCGGTTGGCGTTGGTGGTTGGCATGAGTTTGGGCGACATGGTTAGTTGGTTGTTGGTGGGTTGCACGAGTTTGGGCGACTTGGTTAGTTGGTTGTTGGTGGGTTGCACGAGTTTGGGCGACATGGTTAGTTGGATTGTTGCACAAGTTTAGGTGACATAGTGGTAGGTTAGTTATATGAGTTTGGTTGATTAAGGTGAGTAGAGTGAAGAAGCCTCGGGAAATTAACTGTAATTCCTACAGTTAATTTCCCGAATTCAGGGTCTTTAACTAAATTAGATGTAATTCCTACATTTAATTTTGGTGAAATCGCCAATTCCAAGCCTTAGACTAGAAATTAGCTGCATGTTTTACAGTTAATTGGTCCCGAACCTCCTTTAAGCCTATAATTAGCGGTAGGTTTTACAGTTAAATTTACTCTCGAGGCCACGCCGCTCCATGTCAGGTCACTTCACCCCACCTCCCTCACCATACCACATCACTTCCCCGCACCCTCCTGGGGAATCGCCAAACCATACCCAAACTAAAAACAGACGCCGATGGGTTCACGGCGTCTGTTTCCTATTGCGTCTGTTCCTTATTAAACTATGTTTACTTGATTCCCGATTCGCTCACATACTGCTCCCACTGTTTCGTCCATTCCTGCTGCACTTTCTCCAGACCGGCCTGCTTCGCTTTCTCCATAAAAGTGGCTAAGCCTTTATCGACATCGTCGACCAGTCCTGCTTGAAGCGGATACAAGTACTGCTTCTCGACCTGCTCCAGGGCCGCTTTCTCGGCTTGGTAGGAGGTGTAATCCTCCGCGAAGCTCAGGAACAGATCCGGCTTCTGGATTTTATCCAGCTCGGCAAAGATCTCCTTAACCCCGTCAAAGCTCTTGTCGAAGAGCATATACTCCGGGTTCCGCCAAGCCCAGCCGTTCATCGCTTCCCGCGGGAAGCCGTTCGACTGGCTTGTGCCGATCATTTTATAATACCCGTCCTCCACGGTGTAGTTCGTACCCTCGATACCGTACTCAGTCAATTGGTTGTACCGTTGATCAAGCACCAGCTTTTCATAAAAAGCCAGCGCCCGTTCCGGATTCTTACTGCTCTTCGGAACCGCAAAGCCATTATGGATCGGATGCACCGGCGTTGCATAACCCGTCGTCTCGCCGAATGGCGTATAACCCAGCTCCCAGTCCGGATGGGAGGCTTGCACAGCGATCACCGACTCGTTGAAACGCGTAGGATTGTCACCGAAAATACTCGCCGCTTTCCCGGACGTCAGAGGATCCTGCATCGTGTCTTTGATGTTGAGCACGTTTTTCGGAATGAATCCTTTATCCGCCCACCGCTTCATCATCTTCAATTCTTCTTTATGTTCCTCGGAGCCCCAGAAAGAATAGACTTCCGTCGGATTCTCGTATTTGACTCCCATTCCGTAAGGGAGCGCGCCGATCATTTTATTCAGTTCGGTATAGATATAATGAAGATTGTTTTTGACGTCGCTGTTGAGCGATACCGGCATCATATCCGGCTCGTTCTGCTTGATTCCGTCCATGTAGGCTTCAAAGCTCTCCAGATCCTTGGGCACCGGCAGATCGTACTTTTTCCGCAGGTCCTCCCGCCATACAAAACCGTTGGTCACGTATTCCTTATAGGTCGAAGGAATCGTATAAATTTTACCGTCGACCTTTACGCCGTCCCACATCGATTGCGGAACAAACTTCTGCAGCTCCGGCGCCGCCTTCGGAAGCAAATCATCGAGGGCCAGGAAGGCACCCTTCTTCGCATAGGACTGATAGGAAGTCCAATCCGCCGTAAAAATCAGATCGATCGCCTGGCCGGAGGACAGTAGAAGCTTGTATTTCTGGTCCCAATCCGTCCAGCTCGTATAATTGAATTTTACCATCGTATTCAGCTCCGCTTGCGCCATTTTATTGACCTCGGCCATCACCTTGTCCAGATCTTTAGGCGCGTCGCCGAGCATGTACACCTGCAGCTCCACCCTTTTCGAAGCATCTATTCCCGTGTCAGCCGTCTGCCCTGCCGCATTAGAGCTACCATCGTTCCCGGACTTCCCGCCGCTCGAATCGTTACCGCTTCCCGCATTGTTGCCGTTCCCCCCGCCGCAGCCCGAGAGCAGCGCCATGATCAGAACCAGGGTCAACATCATCAACGAACCTCTGCTTAAAGACTTTTTCTTCATCCTGAATCCTCCCTTTTTATCGATGATTGCAATTGCTCTATGTCAGCCGAAGGTCCGGTTGCTTGTGCCGCATTCGCTCAGCCCCGCACTTCGGTTCTAACCTTTTACCGCTCCAATCGTCAAGCCCTTGACAAAATACCGCTGAATGAACGGATACAGAAACAACACCGGACCCGTAACCACGATCGCCATGGCCATTTTCGTCGACTCCGTCGGCAGATCCCCGGCGAGACTTACTCCCGTTCCTGCCCCCATATTGGCGATGAAGGATGCCGAGTTGATCACATTGTACAAATGAAATTGCAGCTGATACTTATGCGTGTCATTGATGTACAGCGAGGAACTGAACCAGTCGTTCCAATAATGCAGGGCCAGAAACAGTCCCACGGTGGCGATACCCGGCATGGACAACTGGAGAACGATCCTCCAGTAAATACGGAAGTCACCGGCTCCGTCGATTTTCGCGGATTCGAACAATTCTTCGGGTACGGCGGTCCGGATGAAATTTTTCATCAATATAATAAGAAACGGGGTCATCAGGCCCGGAAGAATGAGCGCCATGTAACTGTCGGTCAGGTGCAGATATTTCGTGTACAGGATATACCAGGGTACCAGTCCGCCCCCGAACAGGGTCGTAAAGTAAATGTAGAACGAGAAAGCGTTCCGGTATTTAAAGTCTCTGCGCGAAAGCACATATCCCGCCATTGTCATAAAGAACAAGCCCAGCGTCGTGCCTACAACTGTAGTGAAAAACGTGACTCCATAGGCCCTCAGCACGTCCTCCGGAAAGCGGAATACCGTTCGGTATCCTTCCAGTGAAAATGTAGAGGGAATCAGATGATACCCGTCCCGGATAATCGAGTCATTGGCCGTCAGAGAGGCCGAAATAATGAGCAGGAATGGAAGCAGGCAGGCTATGGAGAACAGAATCGTTACCGAATAGGACAACCCTTGCAGCAATCCGTAATACTTATCTTCTTTGATTCTCATTTTGCGCGCCCCCTTAGAACAAAGCGTACTCGTCGTTGATTTTGCGGATAATCCAGTTGACCGTCATGATCAGTATGAAGCCGAACAGGGATTGATACAGCCCCGCGGCCGTGGCCATGCCGACATCAAACGTCACCTTGAGCGACCGGAACACGTAAGTGTCCAGAATATCCGTCGTATTGTAGAGCACCCCGTTATTGCCGATCAACTGATAGAACAAATCGAACTGGCCCTTCATAATGCTGCCTAGCGCAAACAGCAGAAGCATGACGAAGGTCGTTTTCAGCATCGGCACCGTGATGTACCAGATCCGCTGGAAGATGTTCGCCCCATCGATTTTTGCAGCTTCATAATACTCCTCGCTGATCCCGGTAATGGTTGCAAGGTAAATGACCATGCTGTAGCCGAGATTTTTCCACAGGTAAAATAAAATAATGAGAAAAATCCAAATCACCGGCTTGTTGTACACGTCGACCGGCTCGGCGCCGAACTGTGCAAGCAGTGTATTCAGGAATCCGCTGTCATAGTTGAACACGTTGTACACAATGACGCTCAGGATGACGAACGAGACGAAGTAAGGCAGGAACATGATCGACTGCGTCAATTTTTTGAACCATTTTATCCGCAATTCACTGAGCAGGATCGCGCAGACGATAGCCAATACATTCCCCAACACAATGAAAGCCAGATTGTAGCCCACCGTATTCAGCGTTAATCGGAACAAAGTACCGGATTTCCAAAGAAACTCAAAATTTTTCAGGCCGACGAATGCCGAATCGAACAGCCCCGAGTTGAAATCAAACTGAGTAAAAGCATAGTAGACACCGACCATAGGAAAATAGGAATTGATCAAAAAATAGATTAATGTCGGCAGCAGCATCAGAAACAAAATCCGGTTCCGCGACAATTCTTGTAAAAAGTGCCTCATGGCATCCTTTCTCCCTCCTGCAACGTTTGAGACCACTATAGTAAAACCCCTGATTTCCGTGTAGTGAAGCTTCCCGGCATTCCTGTATTTTCCGTAAAAATACGAGGTGAACAATTCGAACATTTATGCAAAATTCCGGTTTTACAGACGAAAAGACCCGGGCATAGCGCCCTAACAGCATCCGTTAAATAAGGATATAGCTGGATTTCTTACTTTCCTCTCTTTCGTAATAATAAAAAAGGGTAATGTTTCCTGAGGATCATAATTTGGAAGGAGAGCTGCTAGTGTTTAAGCAATGGTGTAAGCTGGCTTTAATTTCCCTAATATGTATTGGAACTTGGTCCGGAGGGACCGGCGGCAGCGATGCCGCCGCGGCGGAGGCAGAGACGGCGGCCAAGCCGGCTGCGGAATGGAGCAGGCTGTATGGAACGGACGCTGCGTCTTCAAACGGAAGGTCCGTGATTCCCACAACCGATGGCGGATACATCGCCGTAGGGGAAATTGTGTACTTGTCTGCCTCCGGATATGCCACAGATCAAAAGATCTATGTCGTTAAGCTGAACAAAGACGGTGAAATTACTTGGGAGACAAAAATACAAGCCGATGCGGCCGCTGAGAAATCCGGGGGCACGGCGTATAGCGCGATCGAGACCCGGGACGGGGGTTATCTGATTAGCGGGGTGGTTACCGATGTCTCGGGCAAGTCGCGGATCGTTCCGTTGCTGGCCAAACTGGACAGCCAAGGAAATGTCGAGTGGGACAAGAGTTATGACGATTTAGCCCCTTCAACGGATCTGCACGGCGAATCGATTGTTGAATCTCCGGACGGCGGATACGTGATCACCGGCTTCAGTGCCAATTCTTATGCCGTGTCTTCCGCCTATTTGCTTAAAGTGGACGAGACGGGAAATGAAGTGTGGTATAAAACATACCGCTTCGACGCCGACATCCAATATTTTAATGAGATCATGGCGTCACCGGACGGAGGCTATATAGCTGTCGGCGCACTAGATAGCATGATTACCCCCCAACAGGACGGTTCCGTTATTGTGAAGCTGGATGCCCAAGGGGAAGTGGAATGGGAACAAACCCGGACGCTGCCTAGTTCCGGGCGAACCCTCCGTTCGATCGAACCGTCGCAGGACGGCGGGTATGTGGTTAGCGGGATGCAGCGGCAGGAAGGTGAGCAGATCGCCTTTGTGAGTAAGATTGACACCACGGGGAAAACGATTTGGGAGAAGACTTATAACCTCGGTACGGACAATGACTACCTGACCCAACTGATCATGATGGAGGACGGGTTTGCATTACTGGGGCGGCATGCTTACGGAAGCTATCCCGATACAGTAACCGAATATCAGGTGCTCCGTCTGGATGAAGGCGGCGAGGTTACCGGTACGTTTATATTTGAAGAGCCTGGCCTCGTTAATGTCGGCAATGGAGCTTTGGCTTCGGACGGCGGTTTGTTACTCTCCGGACAAATCCGGGAGAATAACAGCTACCGGATGCAGATTATCAAGGTCCTTGGAAATGGGGAGACGCTGCCGGAAGATCCGGAATTATCCGGGCTCTTGTTTGGCTCGGCCGAGGCTGATCTGGCTATCGGTGAACAGAAGCCAAGCGTTATTACAGCGGTTTATAGCGACGGCGGCACCTTCGATGTATCCGATTCAGCGACCTATGCCTCTTGGAATCCTGAAATAGCAACCGTGGATGACAGAGGTCTGCTGACCGGCCTGTCCGCCGGCAGCACGGTAATTACCGCAGGGTATGGCGGGATGGAAGCGCAGCTCATCGTACATGTCACGGACGGGACTCAAGGCCCGAATCCGGTCAACGGGCAATTCTACCTGGATTCGGAAGATTACTCGCTTTCCATTGGCAGCGAGCTCGATATTCAGGCCTGGTTTGCCGATGAGTACGGGAATGCCCGCCTCGTAAACGGGGAGACCGAGTTTACGATCGCCGATACGGCTATCGCCACGATTGACGAGCAGGGCTTTATGACCGGACTCACCCCCGGCCGGACCACGTTGACAGCCGTTTATCAAGGGAGAAGTTATACTTCGACCGTCTTGGTAGTCCGGCCTTATGTTCCGGCTGAGATCACTGAGAATTAAGATCGCGATAGTATTTGCGATTCTTTATACAAATCCAAAAAATCCCCTGTCCCCAGGGGATTTTTCTATGTCTTTCCTTGTTTATTCGCCCGCTCTTTGCTCCTTTGTCTCCCTCTCCTTAATCATTTCCAGAAATTCCAGAATGATATCGGAAACGGCATCCTCGGTAGGCGAGTGAATGTATCGGCTGACCCGCATGATATCTCCCTTGTAGAGATCGATCAGTTTCAGAACGGCATCGGGATCGTTTTGTTTCGCTTTTTCAAGTAAGTTCAGGAACTCATCATCCGGGACAACTCTTGGATCATTTTGCGTTTCCATTTGTTCACCCCTTGCTGAGTCATATTCAATTCCAGGGCAACCTCGCGCTCAGTCTTGTCTTGCAGATAAAGCTTATAAATGATCGTACGCCCCGTATTGGAAGGCAGCGCATTGATCAACTGACGGATCAACATTTTGTTGTCAGAAGATGAGGCAAAGCTGGATATGGCCGGTTCGAATCCGTTGAATGAACATTCCCGTTTTTTCACGACTTTGGCTTTGTACTGTACCCTCCAGGCGATACGGTAGACTTCCCTCCGATACTGCTCGTACGCGGTCGTTTGTTCTTTCAAAATTACCTCCCCCTTCCATATTTCATCTTCTAAGTATAGGGAAATATGAGGGTTCGTCTTACAACCATTAATATGTGATTTAATTTTAATTATAACATTTTTTCTAATTATTGGTTGTAAATGGTGGATTATTTTTTCTCTATATAAGTGAAAGGGAGTTTTCAAAGAAAGGAGGTCCCTGAACATGCAGGTTACGGATATCGTATCGATGGTTGCGAATGTCGGTTTCCCCGTTACACTGTGCTTTATCCTAATCAAATATGTGCTGCAAACGGTCGGAACCAAGCTGGATCATATGAATGATAAAATAGCTGCGCTAACGGAAGAGATTCGAAGTTTGGAAGACGGCAATGACGGCAGCGGTACAGTGGATCAAAACGGTGCTAAGCATAGATGAATGAAGGTCTGTCTATCGTTCCTAAGCCGGTATCCCCTCTTCTATTGTATGCTCTTCCCTCCTTGTCCAATTACTTCGTCCTGTTAAGTTTCATTGACCTTTGGGGTAATCGTGTTTGCCATTCCAATCAAAAATGGCAGCCGCCCATTCTGTTCAATTACAGAAACGAGGCCGGCTGCCATTTATTATGACTTATTCAAAAGGATACTTCAGTCCCCACTGTGCCCGAATCGCGTCAAGCAGCTTCAAAATCCCCAGCGACTCGTCAAGCGTAATGGCCGGACTCTCCGTAAGTCCTTCAAGCAAGCATCTGCCCACTTCCTCTGCTTCGAACGAATACCCTGTGGACAAACGTCCGTCGGTAAACTTTTCTTCCTCTTGTCCGGTTACCCGGAGAACCGCTTCGGTCGCATTCAAGAATGAAGGAATGTGGATCGTTCCTTCCGTTCCGTGAATGTATGCGTCATTCGTCAAATCCAGGCGAACCGCCCCGTTCAGCGTTGCCGTTCTGCCCTTGCCGTAATCCAACAGAATGGAAAACTTCTCGTCTACTCCGGTTTCGCCGATATCGGCAGAGCTCCAAACTTTTTCAGGCTCGGTTCCAAAAATCATGGAAGCAAAAGACACCGGGTAAATACCTGTATCCAACAGCGCTCCGCCTCCAAGCTGCGGATTAAGCAGCCGGCCCTGCGGATTCCAATCGCTGCGGAAGCCGAATTCGGCTTTAACCAGCTTAACCTCGCCGATCCGCCCTTCTTCCAACCATTTTCTTACTTGCACGATCGGTGGAAGAAAACGCGTCCACATCGCCTCCATCAGGAACAGATTTTGTTGCTTGGCCGATGAAATCAGCTGTTCCAGTTCGGCGCTGTTCACGGTAAACGGCTTCTCGCATAATACCGCTTTACCCGCATTCAAGGCGGTCAAGACATTATCCCGGTGATAAGGATGCGGGGTCGCCACATAAATCGCGTCGACGTCCGGATCATTCACCAGTTCCTCATAACTGCCGTAAGCGCGCGGCAGGCCGAATTTCTCCGCAAACTTTGCGGCGCTTTCCTTCGTACGTGAGCCTGCGGCCAGGCCCTCGCCATTGCCGACATGGGCCAAATCCTCGGCGAATTTCTCCGCGATCCAGCCTGTGCCCATAATTCCCCATTTGATCTTCTTAACTGTCGATTCTCCCATGGTTGGCTCTCCTTTTGCATACTAAATAATTTGAATTATATTAATTCTACCAAATTAAGAAGGCCAAAAACCAATATTTCACTGCAACTATTCAAAAGGATAACGCAGGCCCCATTGAGCACGCATCGTATCCAGTTGTTCCATCACCTTTAAGGATTCATCGAGTGGCATCAGGGGGCTTTCCGTTTCCCCGGCAAGAATGCATCTGCCCACTTCTTCAGCCTCGTACTCATACCCTTTTCCCAAGCGATCGTCGGTATAAGTATCCACCACTTCCCCGTCCTTATATAGGGAGACAGAGGGAGCTTTATTCATGGACGGCAGCGAGATACATCCCTTTGTTCCGTGGATGACGGCTTCATTTCGCAAGCCGAGCCGGATGGCTCCGTGCAAAGAAGCAACTTCCCCCGTGTCATAGGTCAGCAGAGCCGAAAACTGCTCGTCCACCCCTGTCCCGCCTATCCGGGCCGTGCTCCAAATTGCCCGCGGTTGAATACCGAATATCATCGAGGCGAAAGCCACAGGATAGATTCCCACATCCAGCAGCGATCCCCCGGCAAGCTCCGGATTCAGCAGCCTTGTCTCAGGCTCCCAATCGGCCATAAATCCGAACTCGGCTTGCAGGAGACGAACTTCTCCAATTCGGCCAGACCGGATCCATTCCATGGCTTTGCGTACTGGGGGCAAGAAGCGCATCCACATGGCCTCCATCAGGAATAATCCGCGCTCTCTGGCGGTCGAGATCAATACTTCCAATTCACGACTGTTTACGGTCATCGGCTTTTCACAAAGCACGGCCTTGCCCGCCCGCAGACTGTTCAGCGCATTCTCCAAGTGGTAACGGTGCGGTGTTGCGACATAAATGACATCAATATCCGGGTCATTCACCAGTTCCATGTAACTTCCGTAGGTACGGGGAATTCCGAATTGGTTGGCGAAGAGCGCCGCATTCCCGGGCTTGCGCGATCCTACCGCATAAGCGACCCCATTCGTCGTGTGGGCCAGGTCGGCCACAAATTGCTCCGCGATCGTGCCGGTCCCCATGATCCCCCACTTGACTATTCTTTGCTTCGGCTCTCTCATAGGTCTCCCCCTTTGAAGTAGGTTCTAAAAATCATGTACCCTTTATCCGGGAAGATGAAATAAACGACCTCCTTCCTAAATAAAGGCATCTTTCACTTTGATTCATTCCGTCCGAATCCTTTATACTAGAGGTTGAACAAAATGAAGTGCCGGAGGCGGATTATGCTTACCTTTGAACAAAAGCTACAAATATTGGATTCTTACCCCGAACTGGACAGAAAAAATGTATCGCTCGGCCGGGTAAATTATCAGTACGAACAAAGCGTTCACGACAAGAAAACCGTAGCCTATCATTTGCATCCTAACGGTAACGGCTTTGTCTATGCAGGACTGCTGCAGGGCTATGACGTCGATGATAAAGGTTACGTCAATATTCGGGATTTCATCGAGGAAGATTTGCGCAGTCTGGTAGCCAAGTCCATACATTCTCTCTCCATGGGCGGGAAAGCGCCGGAAACATCGGTAGTGCCCGATTATATCTCCAAGGACTCTCCCGGCGGCATCTGGACCGATGGTGACGGAGGAACACTCACGCTGAAGTATGAGGATGACCTTTGGTACATCTACTCCGGCATCAATCTGGAGATGGTATTCGAAACGCGGGAGGAAGCGGGTGAATACTTAACGGAAGAAGGCTTTAAGCCGCAAAAAAAATAACGATAATAAACGCAGCTCCGCACTTACGGGGGCTGCGTTTTTTAGAGGTTGTTCAAAAAATCATCTTTTGATCACGAAGTGTCTCAGGTTGCTTATTCGACATCGAATCTTGAACTCAGGCGGGCCTTCCGGTGCTCACGTAGGTTTTGCCTACGCTCCGCTCCTCTGTCCCTCCTTCATCCAACCTTCTTGGTGCTGAAAAGTCGACTTTTTGAACACACACTTTTAGTATTCGCAAAAAAATATTTTTAAAATGTTCAAAAAAATGTTTGATTTTAGTCACAAAATGTTCAATAATTAAGTAAGACACAAATTGTTCACAATTATCCATTGCGAAACAAAGGAGCTGACTACACATGTGGGAACCAGGGAGCAGTAAAGTTAAAAGCGGCGCATTCGGATGGATTATCGCATTAGGCGTTTTCTACGCCGTCTTCTATACCGTATTCACTCTCTATTCGATTCACGGCCAATAACCTTTCGTATTTGTAAACGTTGTCATAATTCAATTTTGATAAGCCTGCCGACCCTTGCCGCAGGCTTTTTTGCATACTATGCCGATTCCAAGCAGAAACGAACAAGACGGCTGGCCCCAGCACATCCCGGGTCCAGCCGTCTTGCTTAATCTTGCTTATTGCGCGCTGTCTAGCGCCTCTTGTGGTACTTTAATGGAAGTAATTTCGTCGTATTTAGAAATGTTGCTGTCCATTTTCATATCCAGGGAAACACTTTGTCCTTCCACATCCATATCCATCGACATTTCGACAACGGACTTGGTCGGCAAGTACGTTTCTTTATTCACCGCATACGAAATTTTGATTTCTTTAATATTCATTTGCTCCAGCATTGCTGCTGTTTGCTCGTTTTCTCCGCCAGCTTGGCTCATCAAAGACTTGGCCAGCTCCTTCAAGCCGTCGCCGGAAAGGTCTGCGGAAAGAACGAACTCATCCCCCTCTTCAACCACCTTGGCATCGTTCGAAATCGATTTAAACTGCTCCAACTGGGCTTCAGGACTAGCCGATTGCTCAAGACTCGCCATCAGCTGATCACGGGTTTCATCCGGCATCTTGACCCAGTTTCCATCCACTTTGGAGTAGATCCCTTCCTGGGTAATGTACTGCTCGATGTTCTGGCTGCCTTGATCTCCCATGGACATATCCATGACTTGATACATCGCCAACGGTTCCTTCACCATATCGATTTTCATCGTCATATCGACTTTCTGTTCCTGCTTCTGATCGCCTTGCGCCATTACGATATTTTGGTTGACCTTCGCATCCATCGAAAAGCTCTTGAGCTTTTCGCTTGCTTCCGTCGCTTTTTTGATCAACTCTTCGACTGTAGGAACTGCCGTTTCTGTATTTGCCGGTGTGTTATCGGCTGTGTTTGCTGCCCCCTGATTCGATTCGTTTGCTGCGTTGGCTGCTGCGTTAGCCTCTCCGCCCTCCAACGCTTTTTCCTTGCCACATGCTGTAATTCCTAGTACCAATACTGCTCCCAATAGTGCTGCTGTCCATTTTTTCAACTGTATATCCTCCCAATGTTATGTAGTCCCAGTGATATTACCCAAACAATAACCTCGTGTAACTGGGCGAAAAGACTTATTTCGACAACATTCTCGCTCCCCTTAATTTGGTAAAAATGTCCTATTGCTTCCGTAAACCCGGTCATTCCTCCTCATCTGAGTTATAATGATACAATGACGTCTTATCCGGAAATGTTCCGCTCACGAAAGGAAGAAATTCGATTGAAAAATTTACTCGTCACCGGTTACCGTGCGCACGAACTCGGCATATACAACAATAAGCACGAAGGAATCCCTTATATTCGGCAAGCGATCGCGGCGCGCCTGATCCCCCTCATCGAAGAGGGATTGGAGTGGGTGATTACCCCGGGCCAATACGGCGTCGATTTATGGGCCTGCGAAGCCGTATTGGATTTAAAAGAAACTTATCCGCAGTTGAAGTGTTCGATTATTACCGCCTTCAGCAATCAGGAGGAACAATGGAAAGAGGAAAAGCAAACCTATTACCGCGAGCTTATCCGCAAGGTTGACTTCTATGGCTCCGTCAGCAAAGAGGGTTATCAGGGCGTATGGCAATTCAGAGCCCGGGATGAGCTGCTGTTCCGGAAAAGTGACGGTATTCTGCTCGTTTATGATGAAGATGCCGGCGAAGCCAGCCCGAAATTCATTAAGGAGCGTGCCCTGAAAAAGCAGATGGAGGAAGGCTATGTCTACCTTCAGATCGGACCTGAGGACATCCAGGCGGTTGCGGAGGACCAGCAGGTTTGGGAGGATTATCCTTCGGACTACTCTTCGGAATAACTTCCGGAAAGGTCCTTCAACCCCCCCGGAATGCAAACGTTTGATCATTAATTCATCGATTAAATCGCAAAATAATGAATTTTCTCTGCCGTTTTTTCGATTTCGTCAATATTTTTGTCAATTTCTTCTTCCTTTTTGCATAATATGTGCTAAAATAATTCTCGAAATCGCTTTCACATCGGCAAGCTACTTTCTAAAAGACAAACGTTTGCACTAACCTATCATACCTTGCTTCGTCCGAAAAGAAATGGCCGATGTATCCATGAATTTACGAGGAGGCTTACCTAATGAACGAAAAAAACTTGCCTACTGTAGCTTATTTCAGCATGGAGTACGGACTTCATTCCGATTTTAAAATGTATGCGGGCGGTCTGGGAATTCTGGCCGGAGATTACATCAAGGGCGCAAAAGACATAGACGCGCCAATTGTCGCGATCGGGATCAAATGGAAGCAAGGTTATACGGATCAACGGATTGATGCTAACGGCAAACCTTATGACACCTACCACAATTATGTTTACGATTTTCTTGAGGATACCGGGGTAAAAGTGACCGTCAAAGTCCGCAATACCGATGTGGTCTGTAAAGTTTGGAAAACCGAGCAGTTCGGCAATAACCCGCTCTATCTGCTCGATACGGACATTCCGGAGAACGGAGATGCCTGGATTACGGGCCAATTGTACGGTTGGTTCGGCGAGGAACGCATCGCGCAGGAAATCGTGCTTGGCATCGGCGGCGTAAAGGCAATGCGTGCCCTGCAAATTCCGATCGATGTCTACCACTTCAACGAAGGACATGCCGCGCTAGCTGCTACGGAGCTGATCCGTGAGAAAATGTGCGCAGGCAAAACTTTTGAGGAAGCCTGGATGGCAACGCGTGAAGAGGTTGTTTTTACAACCCACACTCCGATTAAGGAAGGCAATGAAACTCACCCGCTCGACCGGCTTGAATACATGACAGCTTACAACGGATTAACCCGGGATCAAATGGAACGCATCGGCGGAAATCCGTTCAATATGACGGTCGCCGGACTACGTCTGTCCCGCATTTCCAACGGAGTAGCGGAACTTCATGCGGATACTTCCAACAAAATGTGGAAAGAGGTTTCCGGCCGTTCCGAAATTATCGGTATTACGAACGCGATTCATACGCCGACCTGGGTGGATGATCGGATGACCCGTGCTTATGAGGATGGCGGGGATTTGTGGGCTACCCATATGGAGATCAAACGTGAACTGATTCAATTTATCGAAGATCGTTCCGGCATTTCCCTGAACGAGGATCATCTGCTGATCGGCTTCTCCCGTAGAGCGGCTCCTTACAAGCGGAGCGACTTGATCTTCTCCCAGCCGGAGATTATCGAACCTTACCTGGAGTCCGGCAAAATCCAGATCGTCTTCTCAGGTAAAGCGCATCCGCTCGACGACACCGGCAAAAAGATCGTCAGCAATCTCGTGGCGATGATGAAGAAGTATCCTAAGAGCGTCGTGTTCCTGGAGAACTACGATATGACGATCGGCGCGCAGCTCACGCGCGGCTCGGATATCTGGCTCAACAATCCGCGCAGACCGCTGGAAGCCAGCGGCACGTCCGGCATGAAGGCCGCCATGAACGGCGTGCTCAACTGCTCGATTCTGGACGGCTGGTGGCCTGAGGCCTGCATTGATGGCGAGAACGGTTGGCAAATCGGCGACGGCTTCGAGACGACCGACTTCGAAGTGCTGGATCGCCATGACAGCGACGCCCTGTACGACACGCTGCTGAACCGCGTCCTGCCTACTTACTATGATAACCGCGACAAGTGGGTAGAAATGATGAGAAAGAGCATTGAAACCACCCGCGAAGCGTTCGCCACCAAGCGGATGCTTGAAGAGTACTTTAACAAGATGTATATTAAGGCCTAATCCATTTACCAATAATACGTATATGCATTAACGGCAGCCAGGCTGCGGTTCCTTCGGGAGCCGCGGCCTGGCTTTTTGATCTGAAATAGAGGTTGGATGTGGGAGTTAAACTTAGCACCGCAAAACCGAATACTTGATGCGCCATCGCTCCCCTCCTGTTTTCAAACTAGCTTCTCACTTCGCGATATGATGATCACTACTTCATTGGATATTTCCAATGAAAAATCCTCTATATTGGGCAGTTGAGGCGGTTCATTGGATATTTCCAATGAGTAAAGGCCAAAAACATATAATTATCTAACTTTCGGTGATTTTGATTGGAAATATCCAATTAAACTTGCTTCTCTGGTGAAATATCAACTTGTTCATTGGACATATCCAATGGGGATTAAGACGATGGACGGAAAGGTGGTTGGGTGGGCACAGTTGAGCGTTTAACAGAAAACGTGGAGCGAATGGATACCGACTGGACCAGCTAAGTATTATGTTACAGGGCTCGCAGCATTCGAACGGCAAGTTCAGCCCAGCAGACACTCCTCCAAGTTGAGTAACATGCAACCCTTGCCCCCCAAGAATAGCGAAAAGTCCAGCTTCCCAACACTGCTTGCTCCCCGCTCCGATTCAGACGGTTAAAGAAAACGGCGTTTGTTCCGATATACCTTTAGTAAACAACAACAACTACATAAAAGGAGAAAATCATCAGCATGAAAAGAACAGTCATCCCTGTATTTCTAGCTTTCCTGGCATTACTCTGCCTCGTTCCATCGGGCTTCGCCGCCGCACCCGCCGCAGCGCGGGGTTGACTCGCGATCACAAGCTGATCCTGTTGACCACCAGCGGAGCTACCATCCCCCAATTGGCCGAAATGATGAAGCAGGCCGGGGCATATCAGGCCATGAACCTGGACGGCGGTGCTTCCAGCGGACTTTACTACAACGGGAAGTATCTGACGACACCAGGACGGCAAATCAGCAACGCGCTTGTAGTTAAGTATCAATAAGAACGAAAATAACAAAAGAGGGATATCCGCGATGTATGCCATTGATTAAGGCACCGCCTGGATATCCCTCATTCTCATCCCATATTCCTTAGGCTAAAATGAATCGGCCGGGAACTTCAGCCCGATTTGGCGCCGGGCCTCTTCCATGATTTCCGCAACGATCAGCGAGTTGGCCAGCGAATTTACGCTGCTGTCCCGCTTCCCCGATTCCACGAGTTCGATGAACTCCCTCGCTTCATAAAACATCGATTCCTGCATCTGCGGTTGGCGTAAATCCTCTACTGTCCCGTCTCTGTACAGGATTTTCACGTCATAAGGCTGATTTACCTTATCGATGATCAAGGTTCCGTTCTCCCCTTGAATTTCCGCCGGTGCGTAGGAATCCGCGATTTTGGAATACATAACGACGGCATCCATATCTTCATAACGCATCAGGATGCTTCCCTCACCGTCCACGCCCGAGGACAGCATAATGCTTGTCGCCTGAACTGCCTCCGGCTTGCCGAACAACGTCACCAGCGGATAAATGCAGTAAATCCCCAGGTCCATCAAGGCCCCATTCGAAAATTCAGGATTGAAGGCGTTTAGCACATTCCCCTGTTTAAACGCATCGTAACGCGAAGAATATTGGCAATAGCTCGCAAAATAGCGGCGTACCCGCCCTATTTTATACAAATTGTTCGTAATCACCCGGAAGTTCGGCATCAGCGTGGATTTCATCGCTTCCATCAGAAGCACGTCATTGTCCCGCGCCGCTTGGATCATCCGCTGCGTTTCCGCCACGTTGGATGCGAGCGGTTTTTCGCACAGGACATGCTTGCCATGGTTCATGCACAATATCGCCTGCTCCGCATGCAAAGAATTGGGACTTGCAATATACACGGCATCGACCACATCGCCGGACACCATTTGTTCCAGATCGGTATACACCGACGGATTGCTGTTATATTTAGCGGCAAACGCCTTACCCTTCTCTTCCGAGCGCGAATATACGGCTGCCAGATTGAAATGCTCCGTCTCCTCCGCCGCTTGAATAAAGCGTTCCGTAATCCAGTTCGTTCCGATAACTCCAAATCGAAGCACTGAATGCATCCCCCTTTTTCTTAATATTCTCTATGTATTCTCTCATTAGGTGACACTCCGTGTCCACATACTTGTCATAAAATACGTCAAACTTCCCACGATCTATAGACTAGTTATTATTTCCACAATGAAGCAGGTAATACCGCCGATTACGCTTGCCTTTCGTCCATCAACTAAACTACAATAAAATTAGGCAAGAGCTAAATGGAATGAGGTGATCCGAGTGAATGGAGATAACCAAGATACGACGGCTAAATACATGATCACGGGAGACTCGATTTCCAAAGGAGTCATTTATGACGAGACGAGAAATAAATACGTGCTCCTTGAGGACAATTACGTGTCTCTTTTACAGGATAAATTGAAAGGCGCGGTCCGGAATACGGCCCGATTCGGCAATACCTTGATCAAAGGCATGTCCAATTTAAAAAAAGACGTGCTCAAGGATAAACCGAACATCGTGCTGATCGAATACGGCGGGAATGACTGCGATTTTCACTGGAACGAAATTGCCGATAATCCCGATGGGGACCACAGCCCCAAGACGGATTTTAACATGTTTGAGAAGATGCTGACCGAAGCGATCCAATTTTTGAAAAGTCAGCAAATTACCCCGGTATTGATGAGCCTGCCGCCATTGAATGCGGACAATTATTTTAAATGGGTCAGCAAAAACAATCCGGAAGCGGAGAAAAATATTCTGAAATGGCTCGGCAGCGTCACTAAAATTTATTGGTGGCAGGAGCGGTATAACTCTACGATCCTGAAAGTATCGGAAATGACGAAGACCAAATATATCGACGTGCGGGGAGCCTTTCTGGAACATCCCGATTTCACGAAATTCCTCTGCTCGGACGGGATTCATCCGAACCAGGCCGGTCATAAACTCATTTGCGATAAGGTGCTCGAATTTGTGCGGAGTAATTATAATCACTTGCTGCGGGACCAAAGCGACTTGGCTTTAAATAACTGAATGATGCACCAGCTATAAAACCTCCGGATAATCTGCTGAACTTGCCCCTTGGAAAGGCGAGTAATGCAATTTTATCCGGAGGTTTTCGTTTAATCCCTGGTGTTATAGCTGTTTTCTTTTTTGCAGCTCTCGCCAAACTTTTTTGTTGCTGTACTGCTTATCCGTGCTGATATCGGCGCCGAACCAGTCCGGCGGGTTGAAGCTTGTCGCTTCCGCCTCGGATTCGAATTCAACCTCAAGGACCATCATGTCGATCTGACGGTAATCGTCAATTTCGATCGTATACTCATTCCATTGGGCGGTAGTCCGTTTCTTCACCAAAGGAATTGCGCCCCGGCTATGAATCATCTGCTCATACAGCCCTGCCGAGATGTCATATTCCACTTCCTCGCGAGCCAGGCCGAAGCCCCGTTTGAAGGTATGGGTATAAGTCACCGCTCCGGTGCCGAGGTCCTTGATTTTGCGGACCCGCAGTTCCTGATCACCGTCCAGCGCCAAATAGGTCTGATCAATGACCTGCTCCTTGGTCAGGAGGAGGGTACCTTCCTCAAACAGCGCTTTCGGATATTCCGGAAGCAGAAATTTCCGTTCAATTTCAAGCGGCATGTCTTCATTCTCCTTGCTGATAGGTTTCTGTATCCAGTGTATCATGACATTAACAAATGCGGCAAAGACCTCGTAAAGACAAACAAGCGATACGTGATTATTACACCCCGCCGCTTCCCATCCCCGGCAAACCGCCTGGTGCTGATTTCGTCTTTACCGCGAAACAAACCTCGGTTCCGATTCCTTCCCGGCTTTCAATCGACAATCCTTCGCCGTACAGCGTCATCAGCCGGGTATGAATATTCCTCAGTCCCACCCCGGAATGGCCGTTCGAGTCCGTCAACAGCGAAGCGGCCCGATCCGGCGGCATACCTGTTCCGTTATCCCGTACGATGATCCACACCCGGTCCCCTTCTTCCCGGACGGCGATTTGTAACAGCCCCCCGGCTGATCTCCGCATAATACCGTGTCTGACGGCATTTTCAACGATAGGCTGGATCGTGAGCGGAGGAATCAACAAATTCACATCGGCCGTAACCTCCATCTCCACCTGGAGACGATCCTGGAACCGTGCCTGCTCCAGCATCAAATAGGAATGAACCAGCGTAAGCTCTTTCTCCAAGGTAACTAACTGGTCCCGGTTTTGGAAATCAAAGCTTCCCCGCAAATAACGGCTTAATTCGAACAGAAGCTTGGACGCCGCATCCGGCTCGGAGGGCAGGAATGATAAGACCGTATTTAACGCATTGAACAGGAAATGAGGCTTGATCTGTGCCTGCAAAAATGCCATCTCCGACGAAATTGCCGCTTGCACCGATTTGCGCAGCTCCAGCAGAGTACGCACCCGGGCCCTTAATTCATTGGCATCGACCGGTTTGCGTAGCAGATCGTTCACCCCGGCCTGAAAGCCGATTTGGGCGTCATCCGGCAAACTCCGCGCGGTCAGGAGCAGCACGGGCAGTTCAAACAGCGAATGCCTTGTACGGATGGTCTTGCACAGTTCGATTCCGGTCATTCCAGGCATCATCCAGTCGGCTATGACGAGATCGATCTGCCGATCCTCATTCAGCCGTTCCAGTGCTTCGCTTCCGTTATAAGCCGAAATGAGTGAGTAATGCTCCACAGACAACAGATTGTGCAGGACCCGCTGGTTCATAGGGTCGTCATCCACCAGCAGAATAACAAAGCGCTCCGTTTGAGGCTCATCCGCAGATGTTGCAGCCTTCTCATCGGATACATTCCCGGTGAACTGCCGGGGCTCTATTTTGACAGGCGGACCAGGACTGTTGGCGGCCAATGCTGGAACGGTAAAATAAAACACCGAACCCTGTCCCGGTTCGGACTCGGCCCAAATCTCTCCGCCTCCAAGCTCCACAAGCTTCTTGGAGATACCGAGACCAAGCCCGTACCCGCCGCTCTCACTTCCTGCCCCCGTCTCTTCAAACGTTTTGTTGAAAATATCAGAGAGCTGTTCTTTGGTAATGCCGATTCCCGTATCCTCCACGGCGACGGTAACTTGTCCATTTTCGGCCTCCGCATGAATCCGGATAATCCCTTGATCCGTAAATTTAACGGCATTTCCGAGCAAATTGTACAGGATCTGCTGAAGCCTGTCCTCATCCGTATCCAGCCATGGCAGGTTCTCGGGCAGGTTCTGTTCGAACACGATATTTTTAGAACCGGATATATGAAAAATGACTTCCATGACCGAACGGGTGACCGCCCGCAAATCTACGGGCTCCCGTCTTAGCTCAATATCCTCGTGCTTCAGCTTCACAAAATCGAGGATGTCGTCGATCAACACCGACAGCCGTTTTCCGGTCGAAACAATCATCGACAAATCCTTGGCCTGCTCCGGTTTTACTTTACCGGCAGCTCCTTCAAGCATGGATTGGGCAATATTGATGATCCCGTGCAAAGGCGTTCGCAGCTCATGCGAGGTGTTCGCCATGAATTCGTCCTTAAGTCCGTCCAAAGTCAGCAATTTACGGGACAAGCTCTCCACCTGGCTGAAGGATCTGTCAAATCTCCGGGCCATCAGCGTCGCCTGCATAATGACGAACAGAAGCATCAAGCCCGGGACGAGCCCGTGGCTTTCATACCCCAACAGGCTGGCTAAATAAATTAGGATCGTCATTAAAAGACTCATCACGCTAATCAAAGAGAACCCGACGTCTTCATTCCGTCTGACGATACTGCGGAACATGACGTAGGAAATATATGTAACACAAGTTATGGAGAAAAGAAGCAGCCCCGGTTCCAATACGGAGAACATGATCGGCGGCAGACAGAGCGCGATACTCACGGTCAGGATGGTGATCCAGTTGCATAACCGGATCGCTATTTTATGAACCGCATCAGGAATGACAGTCGCCACATAATGAAGCAAATAATAATAGATCAGGGCCGACAGGATCATCTGCAGCTTCAAGAACCAGGAATAAGGCATACCGGGCCAGAATACCGACAGCAGCTTTTCCCCGTGCGTCAGTACATACAGTATGGCTGTAAGGCTGAACAGCGACAGATGAAGAAGCGAAGCCTCCTTCCGAAGCAGGTACAAGCCCGCAAAAAACAAGGCCGGGATAAGGAAGCCGGACATGGTCATCCAATCGGATAGTTGAGCCTGATCCCTGCTCTTCATAACGGACTCCTGATCGCCAAACAAGATGGACGTAAAAACCCCGCCCGAGGAGTAGATATGATTGGAAACCTGCACGATAATCTCGAGTTCGTCCCCCTTTGCTACGGCAAAGCCGGTATAAGGAATGTTATTCGAGACCTCCTCTTGCCTGGAGCGGCCGATCTTTCCGCTCTCCCCCACTTCTTGGCCATCTATAAAAATACGATTCGCAGTCCGGATATTTCCCGTACGAATTCCGTAAATTTCCCCTTCTGTCCCGGCATGCCTAATCTTCAGGCGAAACGTCGCATATCCCTCAGCGGATTCTCCCCCGTCGGCGCCTATGTACGCATTCCATTTTCCCGGTAAATCCGCCATCCCGGTCAGCTTGGGTTGAACGGATTCAGGGCTGCTTTCGGGAGCAAAATCACCCGGTGTCAGCAGCTGGCCGCGGTAGAATTCCCATTCCCCGTTCAGTCTGACTACTCCGTCCTCGCTGAAGTTCCAGTCTCCGAGATCCAACACACCGCCATTGGCATTTGGTTGAAAGGCAATCGCCCTCTGCTGCTGGATTAAAATGTAGGCGGGAATCAAAAAAATCAGCAAAATGGCTCCCACGATAAATATAAGTCCTTTTTTGTTCATCCCTGTTCGCTCCGATGGTCCTGTTGTCTGTTTCGATTTACTTTTACTGTTATGTTATTTGGTGTCGCTTAGCTTGTCCTCTAAAAAAGATATAGCCTTAAACAGGAAAAGTAAATCCATTTTTAAGAAATTTGCAAAAAACGTGGAAATGCCGGGACGATACCATTTAAGATGATATCGTCCCGGCATTTGATTTTCGCTTTATTCCGCTCCCTAGGGACTCGTAAACGTCCCTAGGCTTATGTTGATGTAACTCGCCAACTTGTTATTGCCGACCTTGGTGACGTTGAACGACGCCACGAAATCGCCCTGCTGAATTGCTTGGGACAGCATTTCGCTGCGATAGCTGATCATCACTTTGTCGGTACCGACGCCCATATCGAGCTGCACCGAATCGGCGGGAATCATATCGGTGATCGCGGTGAGAGCCCCTGCGACACCGCCGACATACCCGTATTCGATCTTGTAAGCCCGGTTTGAAGGAGGGTGTATCGCTGCGGTCACGGAGCCTCTTTTAAATGACGCCTGCTTCTCGTCGCCCGAATTGTACCCATACTCGTCCTTCAATACGGAGAGCGTATCCCCGATACCGCCCGAAGCGGTCAATTGATCCGGTAAGTCAGAGAGCTCTGCTTCAGGCTCCACCTCATCCGGGATTTCGTCGCTGATAATTTCGTCAAGGACATCCGGGGTATCAGCCGGCAGGTCCGCCAATGGCTCCAGCTTTGGCTCTAACTCCTGCTCCTTCACTTGTTCAGCCGACTCTTCCGAGGCAACGGCAGTCACCTCCGGCTCATCCACGGCCGCTGCAGCCTGATCTCCGGAAACCTCGATGCCGGAATCTTCTGCTGTTGCTACCGGACTATTTTCCAAAGCAGCCTGCGCCGCCTTATAATCACTCACGGCCTGCATACCTCCGAACAACAGAATGCAATAGCTGATTCCCGCCATTACGGCATATAGGGCGATTCCGCCCTTTTTCTTCTTTTTCAGGGCATACACAAATGCCGGGATACAGATCAAGAACAGCACGAATCCTAAAATTGCTATGATGGCCCACATCGTTCAGTCGCTCCAACTCTCTCTAGTAATTTATGTATGTATAAAAATAACCCGCCCCCGGGACAAGCCCGTGACGGGTTATTACTAATATAATTGTTTTGGCTGATCTAGGCCATCACTTTGCAAATATTGTTCGTAAATTCTACAGGATCCTCGATCGGCAGCCCTTCGATCAGCAATGCCTGATTGTAGAGCAGGCTGGTGTACAAGCCCAGTTTATTTTTATCATTCTCGTAAGCCTCTTTCAAGGACTTGAATACGTCATGGTTGACGTTGATTTCCAGCACTTTGTCGGCCTTAACTTCCTGACCGCTCGGCATCGCGTTCAACACCTTCTCCATCTCGATCGAAACATCGCCCTCGGCGGACAAGCAGACCGGATGGGTCTTCAGACGTTTGGAAGCCTTAACCGACTTCACCTTGCCGGAGAGGAGCGTGTTCATTTCCTCGAACAAATCCTTGTTCGCGCTCTCCGCCTCTTTATCGTTTTGCTTGTCTTCTTCCGACTCGATGCCGAGATCGCCGCTGGAGACCGATTTGAATTCTTTCTCCTTGTAGTTCAGGATCATCTTAATCGCGAATTCGTCGATATCATCCGTAAAGTACAGAATCTCATAGCCTTTGTCCAGTACCATTTCGGTTTGCGGCAGCTTTTCCAGACGATCCACGGATTCACCGGTCGCGTAATAAATGTACTTCTGGTCTTCCGGCATTCTGGAGACATATTCATCTAGGGTAACGAGCTTCTTCTCTTTCGAAGAGGTGAACATGAGAAGGTCCTGTAATACTTCCTTGTTCATGCCGTAGTCATTGTAAACCCCGAACTTCAATTGGCGGCCGAACGCTTCGTAGAACTGCTCGTATTTCTCGCGTTCGTCCTTAAGCAATGTCAGGAGTTGGCTCTTGATCTTGCTCTGAATGTTCTTCGCAATCAGCTTCAGTTGACGGTCATGCTGCAGCATTTCGCGCGAAATGTTCAGCGACAAGTCCTCGGAATCGACCATCCCTTTCACGAAGCTGAAATAATCCGGAAGCAGGTCTCCGCATTTGTCCATGATCAGGACACCGTTGGAGTAAAGCTCCAGTCCTTTTTCGTACTCCTTCGTGTAGTAATCGAACGGCGTTCTTTCCGGAATGAACAGGATGGCATTATATACGACCGCGCCGTCCGCTTTGATATGAATATGGGACACCGGTTTATCGAAGCCGTAGCGCTTCTCCATATAAAAATTGTCGTAATCCTCGTCGGTCAACTCGCTCTTGTTCTTCCGCCAGATCGGCACCATGCTGTTGACGGTTTGCTCTTCACGGAATTCCTCGAATTCCCCCTCGCTGCCTTCCTTCGGACGATGAGAAGTCACATCCATCTTGATCGGATAGCGGATGAAATCGGAATATTTCTTAATGATCGACTTCAGGCGGTACTCTTCCAGGTACTCGTCATATTGGTCGTCCTCGGTATTTTCCTTGATCTTCAAAATAATATCGGTACCCACGGTCTCTTTCTCCGTCACGTCAATCGTGTAACCGTCAGCGCCGGTGGATTCCCATTTGTAAGCTTCCTCGCTGCCCAGCGCACGGCTGATTACGGTCACCGTATCGGCTACCATGAACGCGGAATAGAAGCCTACCCCGAATTGGCCGATAATATTGTGGCCATCCTTAGCTTCATTCTCGTTCTTGAAGGCGAACGATCCGCTGTTGGCAATAATACCGAGGTTGTTCTCCAGATCTTCCTTCGTCATCCCGATGCCGGTATCGGAAATGCGCAGCGTGCGGTTGTCCTTATCCACGGTCAGCTTAATGAAGTAATCATCTTTGTTAAATACAAGATTCTCATCCGTCAGCGCCTTGTAATATATTTTATCGATGGCGTCGCTGCTGTTGGAGATGAGCTCTCTCAGGAAAATTTCCCGTTGCGTATAGATGGAGTTGATCATCATTTCCAGCAATCGTTTCGATTCCGCTTTAAATTGCATCTTTGCCATGATGGATAGAAGCCCCCTTCTGATTTGAACAATATATTAGCACTCTAAGATGCAGAGT
The DNA here is from genome assembly GCF_038009185.1 of Paenibacillus sp. FSL R5-0407. Lineage (NCBI taxonomy): Bacteria > Bacillati > Bacillota > Bacilli > Caryophanales > Paenibacillaceae > Paenibacillus > Paenibacillus sp. FSL R5-0407. The sequence goes on from NZ_JBBPAX010000002.1 coordinate 505,234, forward strand.
GCTAATTCATAACTCTATATTAATAATCCTGATTTTTGATGTCAATACGATCCCGTCCGAAACTATAAATTTCGGCTGCGGATCCCGCTTTTGATCATCGCTTCGATCTTCAGATATTGCTCCCTGGTGATGGACAACGTACGAATTTTGCGGTCCAGCTCCGCGGAAAGTTGTTTGCTGCGGTTTTTAATATCATCGCATGCGGCCTGCACTTGTCTGACCTGGTACTGGACATTGGATTCGCTGTAAGATCTTCCTACGCCCGAGGCCACTCTCTGCGCTTCGTTTACGATTTGCGTAGTTCTCGACTCGATATCGGAGTCCAGCTTCTTCATCTTGGTCTGCAAATCCCCCAGCCGGGAAATATTGACGAGCATAAGACCTTTAGAAGCCGCCGACAGACCTCTGGCCACCTTGCTCACGAATTTCTTCACGGAGACTGCGGCCTGCTTGCCTACACCTTTAATTTTGGAAGTGGTCAGCTTCGCCATGGTCTTGATGCCTACCTTAAAATCATGAACCCTCGCTTTTATTGCAGCTTTGGCTGAGTGGAATACCGTGGTCATCTTGTCGACCGCGCCTTTCCACGCTTCCTTCAAGTTTTCTATAGCCTGCTTGGTCGCCTGAACGATGCTGTCGCAGAAGCTCTTCACCACTCGGGCAACTTTGTCTTTAAATCTCGCGATCGCTTCACCGGCTTTGACAGCGGCATCTTTTACCGCAACCGCCATCTCCGCGATCCCGGCCTTCAAACGCTCCCAGGTCTCTTTGATTTTTTGCACGAACGCAGCTCCGGCCTCTCCGATTCGGGCGGTAATCTCTTTGGCTTTGGCAACCGCATCGTTCACCTTGTTGACCATCCAGTCTCCGATCTCCCGGAACTTGGCGACCGAGGCGTCGATGAACCTGTTGATGCCATCCCTGGTCACGGTTATAACATGGTGGACGCCTTCCTTAAACTCCTCCACCTTAGTAACGATCGACTCTTTCGTCCGGTTGAACCAACTCGTCATTTTATCCATGGCATTGTTCCATGTATTCTTGACGGACTCAATTATCCGCTTCGTACCTTCCACGATGCTGTCGCAAAAGCCCTTTACAGTCTGGACCACTTTATCTTTGAATCGGCCGATGGCTTCCGCGGCGGCAATGCCGGCATTCTTGATGTCCTCCGCAAAATTCTTTACTCCCTCCACCAGCTTATTCCACCCCTGCTTGACCTTCTCGGCAAAGCTGGCGAGCGCCGCTCCGATCTGCAGTCCGATTTCCTTGACTTTCTCTACCGCGACATCCAGTACATGACCCAGCCAATTCCCGAATTGCTGCAGCTTTTCAACCGCAAAGTCATAAAGATTCTTGAGGTTTTTGCCAATCGCATGGACCAGGTCATCAAAGAAAATAGGCGGAAATATAACCGTTGCCAACAGCGCTGCACCCAGTTCCGCGAAATCCCCATACTTTTTCGAGATTTGGGCCATTGTAAAATCATCCAGATGGCTTAGCGCCGCTATTGCACCAAATGCCGTCTGGTACCATTCTTCCTTTTCGCGCCCCTCTTTTCCACTTTCCTGGAGCGCAAGCAAGCCGTCGGCGGCGTAACTTAGGTAAGGCTCCTTCATGTTTTCATTGATATAAATCGTAAAATCATTAATAAAATTGGAGAGAACCCCCGGTTCTCCCTCTTTATTTAATTGACCGTTCTCGTTCAGAACCAGATTAGGTTTATGATAGAAGAAAATATCATAGAATTTCTCGGGATTCGCCGTCTCAATATAAATAATCTTGCCGGCCACCGGAATCAGGAGCCGGTTCACCGGATCATCTTTGGCGGAGATAGATGTGATTTTACCGCCGTTCGCGGCAATCAAATCCGCATACTTTTCGACGAACTCCTTCGAAAATCCTTGTCCGTCCAACGATAACGCCCGGTCTACCTTATCGGACAAGATCGCAACGTACTGGGCCTTGTTGCCTCCCTTGGAGTGGCCCGTTACGGTAATATTATTATAGGGCAAACTTTCAATATATTTTAAAGCGGCAATCTGCATCTCCGTGTCGGATAAATACGCGCCCGTACCGTTATCATGCCATTCATAATCGCCTGAAGTACCACGGAAGACGACGGTCGCATTATCTTGATTGTCTACGAAGGTAGCCATACGGGCGCCGGGTTCGATCGGCTGGCCTTTATCGTCACGTACGATCTTTCCGGTTTTTTCGTCATATACATTACCTACGTTGCCATGCTTTACGGTAAGATTCATCAGTTGTTTATCTTGTTCAATGTTTTTCAGGATCGTAATCCATTCTGCTTCATTCAATTGGCCGGGGTAAGTGCCTGTTACCTGGTCCTTGCTTTTCTCCAAGCCTCCATCCAGTAAATCTTCTACAATGACGCTGACTTTTACATTTTCCCGATTCGCCACATCTTTTAAATAGATTAAATTATCGAGGAGGATTAACTGACTTTCGCTAAGTTCAGACATTAGGTTCCCTCCCCGTATTTTTTCACTTCTAAGCTTCTGTTCACTTTAATCATCACATAATCGCGAACAAAAACATCTTTCATTTGGGCATTCGTTAAGCTTAAAGCCTCTAAACCGATGGAATCGAATTTGTCGTTATACACGACGTACAGTTGGATGTTTCCAACCATTTTCTTCGCCTTCATGTTCTCGGCAATTTTTCTGATTGCTTCTTCGTCGTCTATATTCTTAGCGGAATCCTCTTTAACAAAAATTACGTTACTTGAAGAAACTAATCTGTCGATCTCATAGATTTCTTCAATTTTCGTATTCTTATTCAACTGCTCCGACCACACTCCTTCGCCAAAGTCGGTAAACAACTTGAAATCCTGATAGATTTCGCTGACAAAACCGGATAAAACCGCCTCATATTGGGGTTTGATATAAATACCATAGTACCCGTCGCTTATCACGTAAGTATTATCTTTTGCCTTGGATCCCCGCACTTCGAAACGATCCGCTTTCGTTCCATCCTTCGGATAGACCCACAGAGTGTCATAGCTATAAGCAAATCCGCTCGATTCAAAAGAGATAGGAATGAATTCTTCGCCGTACTTCTCCTGTAAATAGGTGATCATCTGATCTTTAATCGCTTCCGGATCACTCTTCTTCATGCAACCGCTCACTCCTAATGAAATAATTAAGCTTGCTATTATAATCGGAAATATTCTTTTCGCAAGATGCTTCAATATCATGTCCCCCCACTCACCATTCCATCGAGAAATCAGGGAACTGCAGCGTGCGCTCCAAGTGGCGGCCCATAGCCTGGTCAAGACACTCCTTCACACGGCCTAACTCCTGATCCACCAATTCGTCAATTCTCACGTAAAAGCTCTCCATCCAAGGCTCTACCTCGAAGTTCTCCTGCTCCAACGTAAATAAGGCGACTCCCATCAGCACGGTTTGGACACTATCGAAAATAGAATCTATGATTTTGGAAGCGCGTGCAGCACACGTTTCGGCGATTTCCTCAAAACGGGCATTAAATTGCTCCTCGGTTACTTTTTCCAGCTCGGCGGCCATTTCGCTGCGATTGTTCTCCAACTGGCGGCCCGCAAATCTCACGGCCTCGTCAAGGGACCGCAAGATCCCCTCTTTATTTAATTCACCGAGCTTCAGAAATACGGAGTACACGCCCAAATCCGACAGCAGTAAATCCTCTTCCTCCGCTGCCCCCGGGAAAAAGATACGCCAAATTTCCGGTTCCACTGCACCAGCGGTATTGTAGAACCAACTGACAAAGCGGGAGAAATCACTTTGCTCCGTAATTACCGGTTTCCCGTCTTGGTCAAATTCCAGTCTTCTGTAAAAAAGAGCTTCGTCCGTCTCGTCCAGTTCCTCACCCTGCTTGACGAAACTTACTTTGTCCGTAAAGTCCCCGACCGGATCGTCTTCTCCCACGTAGTTAATCGCCTTGCCCGGCAGCTCATCCACACTTGGCGCACCGAATGCGACGGCTTCCGCATTGAATTTTACCGCAAGCTCGGCTGCACGCCAGCCGCCCAAGCCGATACCGATAAAGGTACTGCTCCCGCCGGAGCCAACCGTTTCTTCAAGTTCATTCGCCATTCTATTTAAATCGTAATTATATGTATGGGTCTCGGCCGTTTCTTCGGATTCCTGCACCAGAATCGTGCGGCCGCTATGTTCTTTATCCATAAAGACGTAATAATGATTACTACTCGCCTGCTCCCTAGGTTCCATGAGTTCTAATTCCGCAAAATTCACGGATCCCAAAATCTCTTGCGCCAGATCTCCCTGTCCGCACCCGGTCAGGCTATTTTGCAAATTTCGGACGATTTCCATTACAGGCCCGGAACGCTGCGTCTTCAACAGACCTGTTCGAGCCAATTCACATAACAGTAAACAATCTTTTTCGGACAACATCATTCTCCAATCTCCCTTTTAAATAGAATTCATCTATTTTTTGTTTTTCTGCTGCTGTTTTAACAGAAGCGCCTGTCTTTCCGCCTCCGCCCGTCTCCGGTCCTCGGCAACTTGGACTTCCCGAGCCAGCCGGTCAAGCCCCGTCTCCAGATCACGAATCTCCGTTTGCAGGCGATCGATCTCCTTTTTTGCCTTAGCCACGTAATCCTCTTTGAATGATTCGCTCGCTTTTCCTTTCCACCAGGACGCCGCATCATGCACTGATGACGCGAACTGGTTCTCCATTCTTTTGAGATCCGCTCCGCCCTGGGACGTTCGTCTGGCGGTGGAACGTATTTCGCTAGTTGAATACACGACGATTCCTCCATTTTCAAAAAAAGTATATATATTTCCGCACAGTAAATTGAACTATTTACCAAATATACTACCCGATTTCCGACCCAATCTCTACCATCCATAGGATCAAACTTGAAAAATCTTCATTTTGGTACCTGGCTTCTAAGCCGTTTGGCATAAAAGAAAAAAACTTCGGCCATGAACTCCGCCAATGTCTCCAGACTCACACTATCAACCTCAGGACTAAGGGCTTATTCGAAACAATCATGCTCTATGACAATCTTCCTCTCCTTCACGAACCTCAGGAGGCTTATTTCAGGAAAAAGAGCACAAAATAAATCTAACGAACCCCAACTTCGCTATGGAGTACATTAGAGGCAAAACGGCTCCATTTGTACCACAATAACGTTACTGGGGTTCGTTAGAATTTCAAATTACTGGATTTAGGCCAAATAAGCGTTCCTGGTTCGTTAGACTTTCAGATCAACCCTACTTCAAACATTCCATTTGGCCGATGATCTCCTTCACCGCCGCTTTGATCCCGCCGAGCGGCCTTCCCGTCACCGCGGAAATCACGGCGACACCGTCGGCGCCCGCGCCAATGACTTCGCCGGCGCGGGCGGCGGTAATTCCGCCTATGCCGACTAGGGGCAGGTCGATTCCCGCGCCGCGAAGCTCGCGGAGAATTCCCGGCCCCTGCACCGCATTGGCGTCGTCTTTGGACACGGTCGGATAGATCGGGCCGATGCCGAGATAATCCGCGCCTTGGCTGGCCGCGAGCCGGGCCTCTTCGGCCGTGTGCGCCGATACGCCGAGCAATCGGTTCCCGATGCGAGCGCGGACCCTTGCCGGGTCCTCATCATCCTGTCCGATGTGGACTCCGTCGGCCCCGATCCGAAGGGCCAAGTCCACATCATCGTTGATGATGAACGGAACCCCGGCGCGGCCGCAGGCCGCCTGCATTTGAAGCGCCAGCGCCAGCCGCGCTTCTCCGGCAAGCGAGCCGGGGCCCTTCTCGCGGAACTGCACCAGCGTGACGCCGCCGGCCAGCGCTTCTTCCAGTACCTGAAGCGGATACTCCTGACAGTTGACGCTGCCGATAACCAGATACATCCGCAAATATTTGCGCATTTGATCAGCGGAAATCCTTCCCTCTGCCATCACTCAATTCCTCCCTGCCGCCGGCGGTAGGCCCAATGATTGGTCGGACCGTGGCCATGGCCAAGCTCCAGGCTGTCCTCGATCGCTGCCTGAATAAAGTCTCTCGCCAGCTTCACCGCTTCCAGCGGTGCCATGCCTTTTGCGAGACACGCGGTCAGCGCAGCGGAGAAGGTACAGCCGGTACCATGCGTATGTAGGGTGGAAATCCTTTTGCCGGTCAGTTCCGTAAAGGACTTGCCATCGTACAGCAGGTCCGTTACGATCCCGCCGCCGCGCCTTTCTACCTCAGGCGATTCCCCCGGTCCGATCTTTCCGGCATAGTCAACGCTGGTTTCCTCGGCAGTTTCTCCATCCGCTCCATCCGCTCCGCTGTCGCTTCCACCCCCGGCTTCATCATGGCCGCCCTTGATCACGACCAGCTTGGGCCCCATGGCGCTGATGATCTCAGCGGCCTTCTTCCGGTCCTGCATCGTGCGGATCGTCACGCCGGAGAGCGCCTCCGCCTCCGGGATGTTCGGCGTGACCGCCAAGGCCAGCGGAAGCAGGTCCTTCTCCAGCGCGTGCACCGCTTCTTGCTGAAGCAGCTCAGCCCCGCCCTTCGCGATCATCACCGGATCGACGACAAGGCGCTCCCAGCGAAAGCGCCGGACTTCTTCGGCAACGGCATGAATGATGTCGGCGTTAAACAACATACCGGTCTTCACGGCATCGACGCCGAGATCGCTGCCGACAGCCCGGATCTGCTCCGCTGCCGCTGAGGCCGGCAGCGGGTAGACCCCGCTGACACCGAGCGTGTTCTGCACGGTGACCGCCGTGATGGCCGACATGCCGTAAACGTTCAGTTCCTGAAACGTTTTGAGGTCGGCCTGAATCCCGGCTCCGCCGCCGCTGTCCGATCCGGCGACTGTCAGCGCCTTGGCTAGGCCGTGGCGGGTCACACCAGGCCCCCGGCCGTCGCCGCCTGGATTTCCCGGACGGAGGCGTAGCCCTTCAGCGAATGCGGATGCAGCTTCGCGAGCTCATCCAGGAAGGCGGTCTGGAAGCTGCCAGGCCCGAAGGCGGCCGTTCGCTCGGCGGCGCGAGCAGCCGCCGTGCCATAGAAGGCCAGACCGGCCGTCCCGGCGAGCAGCAAGTCCTCCTCGACCGCCGAAAAAGCGCCCAACACCGACGTCAACAGGCATCCCGTGCCGGTTACCTGCGTCATCAGCGCGTCGCCGCCGCTGATCACCCGGCACAGCTTCCCGTCGGTGATCACATCCTCCCGCCCGGTGATGGCTACGACCGTTCCCAACTCCTGGGCGGCCCGGACCGCCAGAATGGCGTTGTCATAGCTTCCGCTGTCACCGGCGTCCACGCCTTTGATCTCGCGGGTCTCGCCGATGAGATGCGCAATCTCGGCCGCATTTCCCCGCACCAGCGAAACCCGCACCTCACGCATGATCCGCAGCGAGGATTCCGTCCGGAATCTCGTTGCCCCGGCCCCGACCGGATCAAGCAGCACGGGAACGCCGTTCTCGTTGGCGGAACGCCCGGCGATGATCATCGCCTCCACAAGGTCGCTATTCAGCGTTCCGATATTCAGCACCACCGCGCCCGCGACTTTCGCCATGTCGGCGACCTCTTCCGGTGCGTAAGCCATAACGGGAGAGGCTCCCAGCGCGTAAAGCCCGTTGGCCGTAAAATTGGTCACGACTACATTGGTCATGTTATGAACGAGCGGTTTCGTCTTTTGCAATTTGGCAAGAAGTGAGGACAGTTCTCTTTCCAGCATACTCATATTGTTCAATCAACCTTTCTTTATGAAATAGATAGATTTGAAAAAGAAAATAAAGTCTGTCCGGCTCACAGCACCGCCGCCCGCATCGGAACGGGCCATTCTTCCTGCTTATAAGCCATGTCCCAGAACAGGTACTCCAGTTGGCAGCTATGAAGAAAATGCTCCTTCATGCGCTCCCGCTCCGCCGCGCCGGCCTCTTCCGCCCATAAATCCACCTGTTTGCGCAGCTTCACCGTGGTATCACCCGCGAGCCCCCCGTAAAACTGAATCCAGTCATAGAAGGGATGAGACGGCTCTGGCCGGACTTCCTCGATCAGCCTTTGGCCGATTTCCAGGTATGTCCAAGGGCATGGCAGCAGCGCCGCCAGCATTTCGCCAAGACTTCCTTCATGGGCAACCGTCAGCATATGCTTGATGTAGTGGTGTGCAGAAGGAGCAAGCGGATAGCCCTGCATTTGCTCATATGTCACCCCCGCAGCGGTGCAGAAATTTTGATGCGGATGAACCTCGCTGTGCAAAATAAAGCCAATCTGCTCATTAAACATTTCAATATCTTCCCGCCGTGTGCATTTCGAAATCGCGATCCCGTAAATTCGCATATACGCATTCAAATATTCATAATCCTGTTTGACATAATGGATCAGTTGCTCCCTTTCCAGCTTTCCTTCCGCAATTCCGCGGACAAAAGGATGCTCATAGATCGCGTCGAACAGACCATCCGCCTCCCGGCGTACCTCCTCGGTAAAGTTCACCAACGCCCACCTCCGGTAAATAGTTTGAGAATAGGAATCCGCATACCAAAAAAGCCGCCCCGGAAACGGAGCGGCTTCATCTGCAATATCATACGGAACATAGGTATCGCCTTTGAAGGGCCGGCTCCACTTCCCTACGCTAGTACGAACTAGATCAGGTTCAAAGGGTCCAAGAATTCGTCTCTTGTCTCAGCCGTTTAACGGCTCCCCTAGTGGATTTCCTATTCTATTGATACATACTGTACCCCAGGCTTACAAGATTTGTCAAACAAATCGCAATGGAAGACTTTTTAATTACTTCTTATCCACCTGCAGCAGGGTAACGTTCTTGATCGCATAAGTGTCTTTGATCTTCTCTTCCGAAATGACCTTTAATTTGACCAAGCTCGCGATTTTACCGGAATCCGGCTTGGACAGCATTCGCCAAAGCTCGAGGTCGGGCAGGGCTTCGTACAACCGGTTCTCATCGTATTCCCTCCGGTTTTGCAGGACGAGTATTACCTTATGGCTTTCGAGATCCAGACCGGTCGTATCCTGATCCCGGCAGTAATCCAGAATGGCTTGGCGAAGCTCCCCCAATTCCCGGTCCAGCTCTTTCTGCTGCTGTTTTACCTCATAATAACGTTCCACGATCTTGTCCAAAAATTCTCACGCTCCTTTATATCCCATGGATATGCCGAAGCGTGCGATTTTAGGCCAGCCGGCCGCTAAACCTTATTCACTTGGCTTCCGCCCGTTCATGCAAGGGCAAGGTGATCGTAAACCGGGTCCCTCCCCGGTGGACGCTCTTCAAGGATACTGTTCCCCCAATTGCCTGAATCGCCTGATAGGAGAACGTAAGGCCAAGCCCCGTCCCTCTGGCCTTGGTGGAGAAAAAAACGGAGCCCAACTTCTCGATTTGGTCCTTCGTCATCCCGATCCCATTGTCTTCTATCGTCAACACGGCTTCTCCGCCAACTGCCCCCAGTTCCAGGGTCACCCTTCCCTCCGTGGAGTCGTAGCAGGCTTCAATCGCGTTCTTGATCATATTCATAAGTATCTGTTTGATTTTCTCGGGATTGGCCAGAATCCATATCCGGCCTTCCGGGATCTGCCCTTCCAGCGCGACATTGTTCATATTCGCATAAGGGCGCATCACTTCCACCGTTATTTTCAACAGGTTCGACAGATCGGTCGATTCTTGATGATCCGTCAAGGGCTTTGAGATGGAAAGATACTCCGAGAGTATATATTCGGTACGTTCCATTTCGCTTACGCAAATATCTATGTAACGATTGACTTTATCCCGTTCCCGCGAGGATTCGCGAATCAGCTTGAGGAACCCCTTTACCGCAGTGAGCGGGTTGCGTACCTCATGAACCAGCGATGCGGCTACCTGGCTAATCACCAAGACTTTTTCATTTTGCGCGTATTCGATAAACAGCTCCTTATCCTTCACTGCCTTTTGAAACAACGAAATCAGCAGCCAATTGCCGATAAAGTTCTGGACCGGAACAACAAATATATGAAACAACAGATTATTTTCGATAGGATCCGGATTGTACAAATAGACGAACAGGAGCGGTACGAAGAAGAAAATGAAGCCCGCCAATAATACGACGGGCACTTTTTGCCTGGCAGCCAGGTACATCCGACGTAAAGCCAAGGATAGGGGAAAGATGATCAACATGATCACCATCGCAATTCCCATCCCGTCGCCGCCCAAGTACAAACGGTACAGTACAAATTCCAGCAACAGAATGAGACCTGCAGGCAAGCCGCCGAAAATGAGTCCGAAGAAGAGAAACACATACCTTATGTCATAATAGTACCCGGTCACCGCGCTTGCCCCGAAGGTCATGGAGAAGAACAAGCAGATCGCAGTAGTAATTATAATGAATTTCCGCGAGTAATTCCGGGGCGAATCCCGGTAATAAACATTGAACATCAGAAAGGGCATAAGGGCAAAAAATAACTGGAGTATTATTTCCTTTACAATGGTCATCCGCAGTCACCCTTCATTTCCAGGACATTAAATTTAGTTGTATAATAATTCTATCCTACTATCTTTAAACCCTTTAATTCCAGGCTTAACCAAGCCAATCACCAATTATTTACCGCATGTTCGATAAACGCTACCATCTCCTTAATTTCCAGGACCCGCCCATCGTCCAGCACGGCTTTTCCCGTAAAGGTGCCAAACAACTGATGGCATTTGTTGTCCACGAACAGCAGCTTCGTTGCCGTCTGCTGGTCATAAAGCGGCGTGAACTCCATTTCGAATCTTCCGTCATCGCTCGTAATCCTTTTCTTGGACATATAACCCCCGGCCGGCAAATCATAGATGACCCGGCCCAGCTTATGGGCCTTGCCGTCATAAAACAGCATATTTTCACTAGCTGCCGAGGTGTTGCCGAAGCCGTGACCGATATTGAAGCCAAAGCGTTTCCCGTCCACATAGCAGCTGCCGTTTCCCCAAAACCATTCGTGACGGAACGGCCATACCCCTCTGCCCCAATCCAGCAGCCCAAAGGAAGAATCCGGCTCAAAACGATACTCCTTACCGTCAACCTTTACAGAGCCTGTAGCAGGCATGCAATTAATCTTATGGTTGTAATAAAAACAGGAGCGATGCTCGTCAAAAGGCGTGGCGATGACCAACGACGTTTTGTCGGGCTGGGACAGGGCGACGTCGACCTCCATCCTCGGCAGGTTCCCGCCGCCGCCGGCCCGGCAAATTAGTCTTCTTCCGCCTTCGTACACCTGGAATTGCATGAATATATCTTTCCGGCTGTAGGTCAGATCCCCTTCTTCGGCGGATAGCGGCATACGCAAACGGTTAAACGGCAAGGCAAGCATCCGGGAAACCTCATAATGCTTCCCGGTAGCAAATTCAAACAGTTTCACCGCAATACTGCCCGCATAAGATACATGTCCGATCGTAAGCTGCAGACAGTAATCGTCATTGGACACCTGGTAGAAATCCCATTCTTTGATTTTCCAGGGCGGTACCTTGATTCCGGAACGGTTATAATTCAGCACGGCCTGTGTCGAATATCCCTTCTGCAAAAGAGAGCCGTTGCCGTCAAGCAGGTCCCCCGGCGTAACGATCTGATGTTGATAGTTTTGTTGCATAGCTTTAGCTGCACCTCCATATGAGTATGATTCTATTTTGGTTCCGAAGCATCCGACTGCAGTCGCATCTTGGCGAATCTCCCCGCCGGGATTAACGGCAATACCGTAAGAATCGTCACGAGCGCCGATACAAGAAAGAGCGTTTCGGTCGGCACCATACCTGAAACTCCATCAATAACCCTGTGTACTCCGTATTGCGTGATCACGAATCCCGAAAGCAAAGGCCCGATCACCATGGGCAGACAGACGGCAAACACCATTCTGATCCCTTCAAATTGCCCCCGTTGCTGCTCGGGGTACAAATTTTTGACCCAGGCGGTCACCGTTTGCATCATCAGGACATAGCCGATTCCGGCTCCGAAAATCCCGATCAGCAGCACGAAATGACTGGAAAACCGTGAAATGATAAGCAATCCTGTAACATTGGCCAGCACGGCAAACAGGATGACGGAGGCGAGCTTGCCTCGTTTGATGAATCCGGCAGCCGGCAACGTCAGGAATATGGCGGCCACGAGCCCGATGCCCTGTAAAATGCCGGAAAGAGAGTAGCTCATGTTGAGGTAGTTGTTGAGATAGATAGTAATGTAGGGGAAATAGACATTAAAGGCGGTAAAGAACACAGCGTTAATCACGAACACCCAAAATAATTCCTTATTCTCCAGTACCGTTCGTACCCGGAACACTCCGGCAAACTGGCGCCAGTAGCCAGCTTCCAGCTTCCTTGCCTTCAAGCCCGGGTCATCCTTCAACATGAACAGCGCGAGTATTCCCGTCACCGTCACCATACCGCCCATCATCGTAAAAAAGGGAAAGAAATCAAGGGCATCCACCAGCATTCCGGATACGACGGCCCCGAATATCGTAGCCAGCACCGGCATGGCGGCAAAAGCCGCGCCGAGCTTGCCCCGGTTATGCACATTTGAAATGTCCGTAGTCCAGGGATTGTATCCGGCATCATAACCGGTCGAGCCGAAGAAGCTCATGACGGCATCGGCGGCTACGATGACGACGATGGCGATGATCAAGGGATTTTTGGGGATAAACTCCGTCGCTCCAAAAACCATCGTAAATACACCCCAGCAAATATAACCGACGGCGATAAACGGCTTCCTCTTTCCGGCCCGGTCCCCCCAGGTCCCGATCAAGAAGGTGGTCAGCGTAGATACGATCGCGCTGATGCCGACCATCCATGAAATAATGGACGGATCTTTGGCGATTTTGGCATAAACAAAGGTGTTGAACCAGGAATTTTCGATGTTCCAGCAAATCTGGCCCGCCATGCCGAGAATCCAGATCAATGTCCAATTTTTTGACGAAATGCCCCCGTTTTTAATAAACCTCAACCCCTTCCATCATGTCGTTACGCAGCTCGTTCAGCAAATCGTCATGAAGCTCATTCAGCAACCCTTCGTCCAGCTTGACGATTTCCCGGTCATAGGTCAGAATTCCGTTTAGTTCGGTCTCGACATCGGTCAGTTGGGTATAGACGGCAGCGGCTACCCCCTGATTGAGCAATGGTTTCAATTGCTTCTTGATCAGTGAGGCATAAGCGGCGTTCAGCGCTTCCCTGCTCTTGAACTTCCTATATCCGAAGCCTTTGCCTTCCCGCCACACATGCGCCTCCTCCATCAGACTGTAGCCCCCATATTCGGAAATCACGACCGCGCGGCCGCCGGACTTCTTCGGCATTTTCAGCTTGCGAAAATAGATATGCACGCTCTTGAAATCGCCCGCCTCTTGATCATGCCAGCCGCTGGCATGGTCCACCGGACGGGACGGGTCATAGGCCTTGAGCCATTCCGCAATGTCCGCGGCATCGAATTGTCCCCAGGCTTCATTGAACGGAACCCACACCCCGATGCACGGGACATTGTACAATGCGTCCACCATCTCTTTTAATTCCTTGCGATAGTTGTCGCGGTTGGAGATTTCCGCCCTACCCAAGGCTTTGTACTTGTCGTCTTTCACTTTGATTGCGCTTACAAAGTTAGGGAGGATGAAATGATGCAAATGGTTCCAGCCCCCGCCGCCGTTGATCATGTCCTGCCAGACAATCAGTCCGAGCCGGTCGCAATGATAATACCATCTGGCGGGTTCGATTTTGATATGCTTCCGCACCATGTTGAAGCCGAGCCTCTTCACGGTTTCGACATCATAAGCCAACGCCTCGTCACTCGGAGCGGTATATAAACCGTCAGGCCAATACCCTTGGTCCAGGACACCATGCTGGAACAGCGGCTCCCCGTTCAGGAGCAGTCTGACTGCGCCGGCCTTATCCTTCCCGACACGGAAATCCCGCATCGCAAAGTAACTTTGTATCGTATCGAGCGTGCTTCCGTCTTCCGCATGCAATCGGACGGTTAGATCGTACAGAAACGGGTTGTCCGGGCTCCATAACTTCATTTTCGAAAAATAAAGCTTCAGTTCCCCGCCAACCGGACTACCCCCGGTTGCGACGATTTCGCCATCCGCATAAGCTATCGCCTCAATGCGGTTATGTACGGAATCGGATCCACCATTCGCAGAATCAATATGTATAAATACGGACAACTCCCCGTCCGCCAGGTCGGGCACCAGCCGAAAGGAGGCGATATGCGCTTCGGGAACCGGCTCAAGCCATACAGTCTGCCAAATCCCCGAGACGGCCGTATAGAACAGCCCCTTGGGATTCAAAGCCTGCTTGCCGCGTTCTTGCCCGAACGTGTCCGTCGGATCCCAGACCCGAACAATAATCTCTTGCTCTTGACTCCGCTCCGCATTCCCTGCATTTAAATGCCCGGTAATATCCAGGGAAAATGGGGTGTAACCTCCGGTATGTTCTCCGGCTTTACGCCCGTTGACCCAGATTTCCGTTTCCCAGTCCACCGCCCCAAAATGCAGCAGCAGCCTTCGCCCTTTCCAATTGTCCGGCACGGAAAATGTTCTCCTGTACCACAACCATTCCCCGGGACCCAGCGGTTGCTGCACCCCTGACAGAGCCGACTCTACCGGAAATGGAACCAGAATTAGACCGTCCCACAAGTCCGGTGTACCGCTCCCTTTCGCCCTGGGAGTGATCGCATATTCCCAAAGCCCGTTCAAATTCATCCACTCGTCCCTGACCATTTGAGGCCGCGGGTATTCCGTAAGCACTCGCTGCGGGTCGACCTGGCGCCCCCATCGGGTCTTCAGCCCTGCTCCGGCTTTCCAGCCGGACTGTTCCGTCCGTTGCATGTCATCCCTCCTTTTCTGCCTTGCATAATAGCAATTCTAATCTATATTTATTGTTTTGATAATCCATGAATTCCTCGCAAAAAGAGCGGAACCCGATATGCACCGGATCCCGCTCTCACTATATTCTCTAGCTCCATATTTCCTCGGCAATTTCCTTGATGAAGGCCAGCTTCCGCCACTGTTCTTCCTCCGTCAACAGATTACCTTCCTCCGTAGAGGCAAATCCGCACTGCGGGCTGAGGCAAATTTGGTCCAAGCCCACAATTTCCGCTGCTTCTTTAATGCGGGCGACAATGACATCCTTGTCCTCCAGCACTCCTGTTTTGGAAGAAAACAATCCCAAGACGACCTGTTGATCCTTTAGCTCTTTCAGCGGTGTAAAATCCCCGGCCCGCTCCGTATCGAATTCAAGATAATAGCCGTCGATATGCTGTATTCCGAACAACGTTTCCGCAACCGGCTCATATCCGCCAGACGAAGCCCAGGTGGAGTAGTAATTGCCGCGGCATACATGGGTCGTTACGACCAGGTCGGACGGCAATCCCTCAACCGCCTCCTGATTTACGCGGGCATACAGCTTCGCGATTTCGGCCGTATCCACCCCCGCACCCTGCATCGTTTTAGCGAATTCCCGGTCACAGAGCATGCCCCATGTGCAATCATCCAGTTGAATGTTGCGGCATCCTTCCTCATAAAAAGCAAGAATCGCCTTATGATAAGCCTGAGCGGTATCTCTCGCCAACTCGTCGGTGCTGCTATAATACTTGTCCGTACTTGCCTTGTTCTCTGGACGGAGCAGCTCCGCCAGGAACTGCGCTGGCGCCGGAATCGTCTGGCGGGCAACGACGTCGTCTCCTGCCGCTTGCTTCAAGAACCGGAAGTGCTCGACGAACGGATGGTCGGAAAATCCGATTTTCCCGTTCAAACGCGCGGTTTCCGCTCTTGTCTCAATGCCGTTGAACTGGTAGCCTTTTTCCGATCCTGCCTTCTCTACGCCGTCCAGTCCCCACATGAAATCCAAATGCCACCAGGAACGTCTGAACTCTCCGTCCGTCACGGCCTGAAGTCCGGCCGCTTTTTGCTGCTCGACCAAATTGATAATTTCGCGATCCTCAATTTGCTTCAGCTCGGCCTCCGTAATCTCTCCTTTGCCGAATTGCGCTCTGGCCTTCTTCAAAGCCTCCGGCCGCAAAAAACTCCCCACTACATCAAACCGGTATGGCGCCGCCTTTCTGGATGTTCCTTGAACCGTCGTCACGTTGCACATGGCTGATATCTCCTCTTCACGATTGAATTTGAATTCGTTAAGAGAAAAATACCATACCTACCCGGTTATAGAGTAACTCCAATAAGCTATAACTGGTTATAGCCAAAAGCTATATCTGTCTTTTTGCTAGCCCTGGGTAATCTTCACGGACTCCTTCAGAGCCTCGACGTAAGCCAATGCCAATTTGGAAAGCGTCGCGTGCTTATGACAAATCCAGCCGACATTAATGCTTTCACTGCAATCGAGCGGGACTGGGATAATTTCGTTTCCATTGAGATCCGAACTGAGCACGCCTGTAGAAATTGTATACCCGTTCAACCCGATCAACAGATTGAATAGCGTCGCCCGGTCATGGACCCGGATGCTCTTCGGATGCGACAACGTACTGAGAATTTCCTCAGAGAAATGAAACGAGTTGTATTCCCCTTGGTCAAAGGACAAGTACGGGTATTCCCGCAATTGGTCGATCGTCACCATCTCTTGCTTGGCCAGCGGGTTTTGAATGCTGATGAAAATATGCGGCTTCGCCACAAACAGGCTGTTGAATTGCAGCCCCGCTTCTTTTAACAGCTTGTTAATAACCTTGGCATTAAAGTCATTCAAATAAAGGATGCCGATTTCACTGCGCCGGGACTTCACGTCCTCGATAATTTCATGCGTTTTCGTCTCGCGCAGCGCCATCTCATATTCCGCATGCCCGTAATCTCGCACCAGGTTCACAAAGGCGTTCACCGCAAAAGCATAATGCTGGGTGGAGACCGAGAAATGCTGGGGAGCCAGCTTTCCGTCCAGATAACGGTTCTCCAGCAGTTCCGCCTGCTCGACCACCTGTCTGGCATAACTCAGAAATTCCGAACCCTCATTGGTCACGGAAATTCCCTTATTCGTCCGCTCAAAAATGGTGACCGAAATCTCTTCCTCCAAATCCCGGATCGCATTGGATAGACTGGGCTGGGAAATAAACAGCCGCTTGGCCGCTTCATTCATCGAACCGCGGTTTGCGACCTCGATGACGTACTTCAATTGCTGCAAAGTCATGGTTGCCGCCCCTCTCACACTGTGTACTCCATTATTCCTATTTAATGACGATTTTCCGCCAAGTGCAACATTTCAGGAATTATCCCGTCAAGGTTAATGAGCAGAGAACATAACATCACCATCCGACGGAGGACTCTAACTATGAAAAAAATGAACAAAGCTATCGCTACAGCATCCCTACTGGCAATGACCGCAATTCCGTTAGCCGCTTTTGCGCAGGATGTACCGCCGCCAACCAAAACCCCTGATTTAAGCATGGTTCAAAATCAAAATCAGGTTAAGATCGTACCGGGCACATTGGGACAAATTACTGACTTCATCAATGATGAGACCGGTAAATTCATTACAGTTAAAGGACGCGGACTCGCGCCTACCGATCAAAGCGAAATCATTCTAGCGATCACCAAAGATACGAAAATCGTGGACGCAAAAGGCAATAAAGTGGCTCTGAAGACCATTATAGATGAAAAGAAAGCGATTAAAGCCTTCTACGGTCCTAATATCACGAAAAGCTTGCCCGCCCGCGGAACCGCGTTGACGCTGGTCGTTCAGGATCAGTCGTTTACGGCGATAGACGGCGTCGTATCTGAAGTCCGGGAAAACGGTATTTTCGTCAAAGGAACCGATATTTACTCCGGTTTTGAGGACAGCATTGTGCTGCATTTTGCGGACAAGACCCAACTTGTGGACCAAACCGGCAAGGCTATTACGGCTTCCGAAATTAAAGAAGGAATGACGGTAAGAGCGTTCTACGGCCCGGCCGTCATGCTGAGCCTTCCTGCCCAATCCACGACAAACTATGTTGTAGTAAACACGGAAGAAACAGAAATGCCAAGTGAGGAGGCGCCGGGTACGAACGGAGTAATCACCAATATTGCGGATAATACCATCACAGTGATCGGTAATCCTCTGGAACAAGGCGGTATCAACTATATTTTCCTGAAGGTGGATGAAGAGACACAGATCGTGGACGAAAACGGAGTGGCATTGACCAAAGATGCCCTTAAAGCCGATCAACGAATCATCGCCTATTATCCTGAAGTCATGCTCATGATTTATCCGGCTCAATCTCATGCCGATAAAATCGTAGTTCAATCCGCGGTTGCTCCTAAAGTGGAAGGAACCATTCAAGCTTCCGATTTCGCTTCGGAAGGCCAAGTTTACGTGAATGTCGGTTCCGACGACTCGAAGAATAACGATGTTATTCTGAATATTTCGGAAGACACGGTAATCATTCCGCTGCTGGCCGGAGAACCTAAGCTCAAAGCCGGCATGAAAATCGTCGCTTACCACTCGCCGATCATGACCCGTTCGCTTCCTGGAATGACGAATGCAGAAATCGTCATCGTAACGGAAGACAAAGACGCCGAAATGCCGCGTTAAGACCTGCATGATACAAAAGAACCTTCAACCCGCCTTTGCGGATTGAAGGTTCTTCTTTTTACTTGGTATACGTCTTAAAGATCCGATACACCACCACGGCTGCTTCCGCACGAGTCGTAAAGGACTCCGCTTCGAACCGGTTTTCGCCTTTGCCCTGCATCAGTCCAAGCTCTGCCACCTGGGCTACCGCTTTCTTAGCCCATTCCTGAATGCTACCGCTGTCGGCAAATCCGGACTGCTGCCCATCGGCTGAACCTGTTTTGCCCAAGTACTCCAGCACTCTAGACAAAATAACCGCCATTTCCGCGCGTGTAATTCGTTGATCCGGTGCGAAGTTCAGGTTATCATATCCGCTTACGAATCCTTTTGCAACCGCGGTTTGCACGTCCTCGTAATACCAGCTTCCTTCCTTCACGTCACTGAACCGGGCTTCGCCAGCCTTCTCCTTCTCCAGCTCCAGGACCCGGATAAGAAGCGCAACGAATTCAGCTCTGGTTACTTGGGACCCTGGTGCAAATGTCTCCGCGCCTTGGCCGGTAACGATGTCCTTGGAAGCAAGCACTTCAATTTCGTTCACAGCCCAGGCATAGTTCGAGCTTGTCACATCCTTAAACGAGATGTCCTTAGCCATATACATATACCGGCTGAAGCTGTTCAGAGTGACAACAATTTTGCCGTCGATCAAGCGTCCCGGACGCTGGGTAAGCTGTCCTTTGTCACCGATCTTAAACAGGCTGATTTTTTCCCCGTTTAATTGCCCTGCGGCAAGTGCGATTACCGGGATACTCAGCTCCACAGGCTTGCTGAAACTAAGTCCTTCCAGCGGATTTCCGTCCTTATCCAGAATCGCAAAGTCATAGTACTGACCCAGCGGTTTGATCGACGATCCGAGTTTCAGACCGGCCAATAACTCCTTAGTAGCGTCTTCTGTTGCAGGAGTCACTTGCACAAAAGCCGCTTCCGCCGAACCAACAGCCCCCGCCGGCAGTGTCAGCGTCAACCCGTTCGGTAACTTAACCGTAGCAGGCTCATTCGGCTTGATCGCCGTTTTGACAGCTCCGTTTACCGATGGAGTCTCCGGTTTCGGAGTAGGAGTTGTAGGAGCCGTTACGCCGCCTCCGCCACCACCGCTGCCTCCGCCGTTGCTTCCACCGTTACCTCCGTCACTACCACCAGGATTTGTAACCTCCGTAACAGTAACTTCCACGGTTTGAGTCAATCCTTTGTAACTCACTTCCACAGCAGTACGGCCAACCTTCTTGCCGCTTACCAGTCCCTTTACTGCCGTGGCTACACTCGTATCGGCTACCTTATATTGCGCCGTTCCCGTTACATCCGACACCTTGCCGTCCGGTCCTTTGTAAGTGACCGTCAGTTGCTTGTCGGTCCCCTTCTGGATGGAGACGGTTTGAGGGGTGACGGTAAGAACCGATTGCTCTTGGATCGTAACTTCTGCGAACGGCGTTAAATCTAAGGTGATTTCCTTTCCTTCAGCATCAAGCAGTTGTAGATTCTCAATTTCGAATTTATAGTTTCCAGCCTTTTCTCCTGAAAAGTTGAAGAAAGCTAGGGAGCCTGTACCGGAGTAACCAATCGTATCATTCAGACTGACGGAATATTCATGCCTGATTGTATCCGCAGTATGCTCATACGCCGCCTGGGTAACCGTCAGCGGTTTTTCCGGATTATACTTGGTTTGATGATCGCTTAACTGCGGACTCTCTAATACATTAATAAATTCCAACTGATTGTTATACAAAAGATCGAATTTTGCAGAGTAAACAGCTTCCGTACTTGCAAAAT
The DNA here is from genome assembly GCF_038009185.1 of Paenibacillus sp. FSL R5-0407. Lineage (NCBI taxonomy): Bacteria > Bacillati > Bacillota > Bacilli > Caryophanales > Paenibacillaceae > Paenibacillus > Paenibacillus sp. FSL R5-0407. The sequence continues at coordinate 525,490 of NZ_JBBPAX010000002.1, forward strand.
ACAAGCCAAGTACGAACTCATCATTAAGTTGTACCTGATCCGGGAAAATCAGAGGAGCGACATAATTATTCAAAGTGTAGTCGACAACATGAGCCGGCTGAATCATTCCGTTGCCTGCCAAATCGTATACATACACTTCAAAAGTGTTATTCCCGGGAATAATCGGAACCGGAATTTGGAATCTGCCGTTTTCATCAATTACACCATCGATTTGAGTATAACCCTCAGGGTTATCAGGTGTCTCAATCACCGCAGCAACGCCAATCAGATCAGAAATTACATAATCAGACTCATCGCCAACCAACAAATCGATCAACAGATCCTCGGTTATCTGGCCTGAAATCTTCCCACTCCCGCTCGTACTGTCAAAAACAACAGCGGGATCGTCAAGTTGACTGACAGGAGCCTCCCTATCGATTATGAAATCTTTTGATTGCCCCAATAACAACTCTGCCTCTTCCCATGAATTTCCTACAGCAGGAACAATGAAATATAACCCATCCGGCAGCTCGCTTCCATCCCAGCCGGACAATTTATATTCTCCAGGTTTAAAGCCATCTTCTTTTTCATACAAGGTGAATAACCATGACCCATCGCTTGAAAATACCTCGAATGAAAGATAGGAAGTATATTCATTAATTTTAAACAAGATATCCGATGTATCACTCACCCCATCCGCATTCGGAGAAAAAACAAACGGAGATAGTTTTAAATCCGTGACTACATCAATTTGCGGAGCTTCCCCTATATAAAGTGAAACCGGCATTTGAATCACGTGACCACTGCCCGATTCCTTCAAAATCAGTTCACCTTCGTAGTGCATTCCCTCTAAGGTAATAGGTACTTCAACGGTAACCGTAAAAGAATCCTGTCCATTAGGCGAAATAGCAACTTGGTTCTTGGATAGCTCTATGCCCACCGGTGAGTCGCCATACCACTTGGTCTCAATCGAATAAGCAGAGCTTGCCCCTACTATATCTTTAACGATAACCTGACGATTGGCGCTAGAGCCATAATTGACATAGCCGAATGAAACGCTGCCCGTGTAATGCGTGGTAGGTTCATTGTTTTCCACATATTGAGTTCTTTCCTCAGTCATAGCTACGGCTTTGGCTTGGAGGATTTTTTCCAGTGAGACACGTCCGGCTCCCTGATCCATATGTGTGTATTGTTTTCCCATACGATCATTTAGCTTTATCGTATTATTCATAAGCAAAGATTTGAGTTCATATACGCTTAGTTCAGGATATTTCTGCTTTACCAGTGCCGCGGCACCCGCAATATGCGGAGCTGCCATGCTAGTACCGTTTTGGGCTTCATACCAGCCTTCATACTCGGTTACGCTGGACAAAATCCCCATGCCTGGTGCGGAAATATCCGGCTTCAGATCGTATGATGGTTTCGAAGGACCACGAGAACTGAAATCCGCCATAATATCCTGCTCTATGATGGAATCAAACGCCACCGTGAGCTGCGGATTTTTATTCAACTTTTCCTTGATATAATCGCCATACGTCCCGGAAATCGCATAAATCGGAATGGTGATATCTTCTTCTCCGAGTGTGACACTCTCTAGCGCACCCGGTAAATTGTTATAAACAATGGCGGCAGTAGCGCCTGCCTGAATCGCATATTTTGCCTTTTCCGCAAAAGAGATGTCCCCGCGTTTAATAAATGCGATTCTACCTGCCAAATCCTTTCCTTCATAATCCGTTTGATACCCTAATCCAACTTCGACCAATTCATAAGAATCCGTTAAATTCTCGATTCCTTGGGATTTATCAAAGGTATCCATGAAAAATTCATCCGATCCGCCTGTAATTTTCAAGATCGGCGTGTTCAATGGCGGTTTGGACGCTCCCACTGTGATGGCCAGATCCGCTGTACCTGGATCCGAAACGGTAGCTTCGCCAGGTCCGCTGTTACCGCTGGATACAACCGCAATAACGCCTGCCTTGACCGCATTGTTCACTGCAATGGCATCTGCCGAACCCTCATTGTTGGATTCCGACCCGAGTGAGAGGTTTATTACATCCATCTCATCTTCAACAGCTTGCTCGATGCCTGCCATTACGTGTTCCGTAAGACCACTGCCATAAGGGCCAAGTACTTTATAGGCGAAAATCTGGGCCTCCGGGGCAACTCCCGTAATCCCTTCTTCAAAGTCGTCTGTTCCCGTTCCTCTTCCTGCAATAATTCCCGAGACGTGACTTCCATGCGAAGTCCAGTACGGCTTCCCGGTTACAGGATGATATTCGTTGGTTTTCGGATCCAATGCTTTTGCCTTCAGATAATCTTCCCTTGTCGTTTCATAAGGCTCATTATCGTCGTTTACAAAGTCGTACCCCCAATAACCTGTTGGAAGGGCGCCTTCCAAATCGGGATGGTCATTGGCAACCCCGGTGTCGATAACACCGACTTTAATTCCGCTGCCCTTCACTCCCTCATCCCAGAACGATTCGCTCCCGATGAATGGAACACTGCCTTCCGGCGTTACGACGGTAGCATCCGATTCCGCAGTCGCATACACCGTGTTGTTGGGATAAACGGCTTTGACCCCAGGGAGCGCGAGCAGCTCCTCCACTTGGTTGGCCGCGATCGTCAACGAAAATCCATTAAAGATCTCAGAATATTGACGGCCGATATCGGCATTCAATTTGCTCGTTACGTTCTTTTTAAAATTTTGCTGCTCTAAATTTACTTTTAATTGATGAGATGATACCGAAAAAGAACTGGAGCGCGACTTACTTTGAAGCTGTCCGGCTTCAAATACTTTCACGGGTTCTTCTTGAAGTTCCACGATGACGGAGATTTGTTCGTTGCTATCTGAAAGTGGTACAAAATTTTGAGGTTCAATCGTAGATGTTAATGAGGGGTCTTGCTGTTCGAGTGTTAATTCTTGGTTTGAAAAACTCTTTTTTGAGGACTTTCTAAAAGACTGCTTTTGCTTTCCTTGCAGCGAAGTGTTTGGATCAAGCTTTACCGAATCTAGCGATACGGCATCCGGGTTCAGTCTTGATATGACCTGACTTTGCCCTTTACTATCTTCTGCGAGCGGACTGCCCTCTTGCGCTCCCGCTGCCGGAAGAAGCAAGGTGAAGGCCAGAATGAAACTTAATAGTCCGGCAAATAATTTTCTGTTTACACTCCTACTCAAACTCTCATCTCCCTATTCTTGGTATTTTAGGTATGTCATCTACTGAAGTTGCCGTCCTATTTCTATTCTATGATTTAACAAGAAAACCTCTAATATTTTACAAAATATATAATAAAAATTCCCAGTTACATAATATTACAAATTGCGACATGATCCTATCTTTCAACTAATCCCTAGGAGATTGTCTATTAATTATCCGTCCTTCCCAAACGGACAAATCACCAAAATGTCCGCCTAAAAGTGGACAAACAGGATATATGCCTAGTAAAACTAACACGGGTCCATGCACAAAAAGCCCTTACACAACCATCAGGTTGCATAAGGGCTTAAGCTTAGCTTAGTTAGGCTTCTCTTCTACTTAACTTTCGAAGGCAAATATCGCGCTGCTATCTTCCGACTGAAACAAATCGTCGTCATTCACGAGGGGAGCCGCTAGCTCCGTTTTTATAAAATACTCATGCATGCCGAACCGTGCAAGGGCCTCTGCGTCCGGGAGCCACACCCATTCATCAATCTCGGATTGACAGCGGTGGGCCCGAAATGCGGCCAGCTTGGCCTCCAGATGCTCCGACACATTGATTTTAACGATATCGCTACGGGTATAGCCAAATCGTTCCGGAACCTCCATCATGTCTCCGAACGATATATAGTACAGTCCATCCTTACGCCCGGCGCGTCTGAACGCCGCCTTAGTCGCTTTGCCGATCGCGCAATGATCGGGATGTCCGCCCAATCGTTCATGGAAGGTCAATACCGCATCTGGATTGATGTCACGAATTAAGTCTTCGATCCGTGCAGTCAAGCTTTCTTCATCCGTGAATTCCACGGTCTTGTCGCGAATATCCAGGAAAATTAGTTCACGAATCCCGAGGCAGTCGCATGCTTCGCGCAATTCGTGTTCCCTTGCGGCTGCGATGGTCTCCCGGTTAAGATATGGCGGATTGCCCATCCGCCGTCCCATTTCTCCCCGCGTCGCGCTTACCAGCGTAATATCGGCACCTTCCGCCGCATATTTGGCCAAGGTCCCGCCGCAAATAAACGTCTCATCATCGGGGTGTGCAAATACGGCAAGCAGCTTCCGAGCTGCACTACGATTCATATTGTTCATTCAGGAAAAGGCTCCTTTCCCATATGGAGAGCTACGTCCATGCGTCCCCTGTCGTCAAATCCGGCCAGCAGCAAACGGCCCTGGTCGTCGATTTCGTAATGGGTGAGCGACTCCATCCGAAGCCAGCCGTGTCCATCAAAGCGGAGTGCTGCCCGGTAAGGGCCGTTCCCTTCTCCTGCAATAAAAGCATCCGTTACTTCAACCTTGAAATTGCGGACGAATACATACGATGTAGCTTCACTGTGAATAAAGGCTGGTCCTCCGGTAAATTTCCGGAGCTCGGCCTCCACCTGCATTCGGTCTATTTTTTTCATCGTGATCCAGTACCTTCTTCTTTTTAAAAATACCAACCCGTTTATTATATCAGGATTTCAAAACCAGAGCTGATTGAAAGTTCATACAATAAAATAAACTTATTGAATATATATACAGTAATATGTATAATTATCCGAAATAAATCATTCCATTCATAGGAGATGAGATGTCGAACAGTATGGATCATAAATTGATTGAAGAGCTGGCCCTAAACAATTGGCCCGCCTTAACCACCCTGCTCTATGACGGATGGATACTGCGTTTTGCGGAAGGGGTCACCAAGCGGTCTAACTCGGTCAGCCCTTTGTACGGATCTACACTGGATTTGAATCAGAAGATCGAGGAATGCGAAAAAGTTTACGCTGCCAATCAGCTGCCCGCCATCTTTAAAATCACACCGTTCATTCATCCCGCCGATCTGGACACTGCTCTGGAACAAAGAGGCTACGAGATGATCGACATCACCAGCATTCAAACCCTGAAGCTGGACCGCCTTGCGGAACCCCTGCTCAATACCGTCAAAATCCTGGAGCATGCGGATGGGGAATGGCTGGAGCAATACAGCAAAATAGATCAGGCTTCGGCGAGCAAAATGGACACGATGGTACGGATGCTATCTCACATCCGAACCCGGAAAGGCTTTATTTTGCTGTATCATAACGGACAAGCGGTCGCCTGCGGCCTGGGGGTAATTGAGCGAGGGTTTATCGGACTGTATAACATCGTTACGGATGCCGCTTACAGAAATCAAGGCTTCGGGGAACAGATGATATTGCATCTGCTTCGGTGGGGTCAAGCCAACGGGGCAACGGACAGCTATCTGGCCGTAGTCGCCAACAACGGACCTGCTAGGTCTCTGTATTCCAAAATCGGCTTTACCGAAGTCTACAACCATTGGTACAGGATTCAAACAGAAGGATTGCCGCAGGCGCAATGATCAATAAGATAAATTTATCCCAGCGGCTTTATTCCTATATTCCGCATTCTTCCAATGGTATTCGGGATCCAGACCTCGGGGAGGAGTGCCGCAAAGATCCGACCGCACCTCCCTTAATTCAACATCTTATCCCCTGCTGTTGGTCCTCCTTGATTAACGGCAGGGGATTATCATTTCTCCAGAAAACCGTCAGCTTTTTTCCCGTGGGCAGCACTACCTATATACATCGAAAAAACGCCTGAGTAATATGGAAGCGTTATCAACCCACGGAAGAGGAGAATGTGTATGTCCGATCGAAAGTCCCCTGTTATGACCAAGGTACTGCGCCGCAGTCTACCTATCGCTTTAGGCGCCGCCTTGTTTGCGGCTCCCCTGTCCGCATTCGCCCTGGAAGGAGCTTCGAAGCCCGCCCCGCCGCACCCAAATGAAAAGCCCCCTGTCCTTAGTACTGTCCAGTATCAGGGCAGTTCACTACTCGTCGGTGAACACCGTCTCTTGCAGCGTAAAGATATTTTCCGGGAATGGGACGGCATCGATCCCGACTATTCGCCCGATAAAGCGATTGAAGCCGTTAAGGCCCTTCTGTCGGAAAAAGATTTTGAGGAATTATTCCCCTACCGGTTAGGCTCCAAGGAATGGTTCAAAGTGGCAAAAGGAAAAGAGTACTTCAAAGAGGATCAAACCGATTATTTTTCCTATGACAATCTCATGAATGCCGTAGCTGAAGTATCGAACCTGAAAATAAAGATCAGCACCCGAACCGGGACCTCCGCCCAGGAAATACATAGGCTGGACAAAGAGGCCAAGGTCGAGACGCTGGTCCTTCGCTCCGCCGATTTTAATTCGGCCGAGAATAAGCTGAAGCCGATCGAGACCGTGATTGTCGACTGCGGAACTTTCCTGAAAGAAGGCTTCAAAAAGGACCGAAAACGGGAATTGGCCGCGTTTCTTGCCAACCTGTCGCATGAAACCGGCGGCGGCTGGGATGCGGCACCGGGCGGCCCACTGCGCTGGGGCCTGTTCTGGAACGAGAACATAGCAGGCCGGACCGGCGCCAATATGGATGCGTTCGTCGATCCGGGCACCGCCGAACTGTTCCCGGGGACCACCGGCAAACGATATTACGGCCGCGGGCCGATCATGCTGAGCTGGAACTTTAACTATGGATTATTCAGCTCCATTATTTATGGGGATAAAAGCGTCCTGCTCAACAATCCGGAAATAGTAGCGGCCGATGGAAAAATCGGCTATATGACGGCCATCCTGTTCTGGATGACCCCGCAAACTCCAAAGCCTTCGGCCCATGACGTGATGGTCGGCAGATGGAAGCCGAACGCGGACGAGAGGCTGAAGGGCCTAGGCAGGCCCGGCTTCGGCACCACCATTATGGTCCTGAACGGTCTCGAAGCCAATTTGGGCGAGGTCGAAGGCAGCCCGGTTAAACGCCGCGCAGGCCATTACCGGGAGATTACGCAAAGAATGGGCGTCGATATTTCCGGCGAGAAGGTCGACACGCTGAACATGAAGCCGTTCTAACTCCTTTTAAGACAGTTGGAAAGCGGAATCGGAAATAGGCTATAATAGAAGGACATACGCTTTCCATACTCTTTTTCACCAGAAGGACGGTAAACATGACACACAATCCCCTCGAACAGATGAAAGTAATTCAAAAAAATCTGACCCGCTTCATGATGATGTATAAATTTGCCCTGCAGGAAGTCGAAACGAAAATCGAAATTTTGCAGGAAGAATTCCAGCTGCTTCACGATTACAATCCGATCGAGCATACGAAATCCAGATTGAAGTCTCCGGAAAGCATCATGAAAAAGCTGTATCGCAAAGGCGGCGCGACCTCGCTTACAGACATCAAGAACAATATTAAAGATATCGCCGGTATACGGATAACTTGTTCGTTTATATCGGACATATATCGGATCAGCCAGATGCTGCAAAGCCAAAAGGACTTAAATATTCTGTCCGTTAAAGATTATATAAAAAACCCGAAGGCAAACGGCTATAAAAGCCTTCACCTTCTGGTTGAAGTCCCGGTATTCATGTCCGATGGCGAGGAACTGATGTGCGTTGAAGTCCAAATCCGGACGATCGCCATGGATTTCTGGGCAAGCCTGGAGCATAAAATTTTCTATAAATACAACGAAGCTGTACCTGAGCGTTTGCTCAAGGATTTAAAAGTCGCGGCTGACACTGCCTATGAACTGGATTTGAAAATGGAGCAGCTTCAGCAGGAGATGGAAGAAATCAAGCTGGCCCAACAATCCGAACCCGGCAATGATCTTCAATTGCTGATCAACAACGAGAAATTCAAAATTCCGGATAACCTGCTGAAACTAGTATCCGAGGGACTGGGTCAAGCGTAAGCGTCCACCATCCAGGTGGACATTTACGCTTTTCGTCCATAGTTCTCTTATTTGCCGCAGCACTTCTTATACTTCAATCCGCTGCCGCATGGGCACGGTTCATTCCGCCCGACTTTTGCCGATTGAACCGGAGCGTTAGCTCCTCCAGGCTTCTGGCCTGATTCCCGCTTGGAAGCGCCCAGTTCATTCGGGGTGTGTCCGCAGTTCGACCATCTTCTTGTATGGTTGCTTATATCGACGATCAAGCCGATCACCCGCTCCGCTTCCTTCGGGTTTTCAAACACCAGATCCCGTCTTTCGAATTCGTAAATCAGCTGATCCAGCGGGGCATTCATGGAGCAAGCCAGCTGAATGTCGTCAACCAGCGCATCGACCATCTCCTCGTCTTCGCACATCCGATTCAAGACATAAGTTTTTAACGATCTGAGTTGGGGCGTCATTTCAAAGTAACCGTCATCCGCGTATTTCAGCAATTCCGTCTTATCCGGAACATAATGCGGTTTGCCTTGAATTTCCTGCAGCAACGACTGCAATTCCCCTTCCTCGCTGTTGTAGACCAGCCCCACATTAATCAGATATCCTTCTTCCAGAACAAAATTCTGTTCCCTTTGCAAAAACTGCTTGATGATTTCATCCAATTCCTCTTGTTCAAGAGGGTCGGAGGCATTTTGCCCATTGTATATTTCAAGAAGCTTGTCCGGCGTATAAATTCCATACAAGTTGGACAAAGCGAGCAGATAGTCGAATACTAGCGCCATTTTATTGCGTTTTTTCGCAAACTCCGGCGTATTTAATTTCGTAAATACTTCCTTCACTTCATCAGGCATAACCAGGTACAGCTTACCCTCATTAAAATAAGTAAACACGATCCCCAGCTCCAGCATGAGCCGGTAATACCCGTACGGGAGGTAGTTGTCCTGCACGAAAGAATCACCATAAGCTGCCTCAAACACTGCCCATTCCGCAGCATCCAGAATGAGGAGAATCGACTCCAGCTGAGCGGGGTCCGTGATATACTCCTGAACCGCCTTGGCCAGCTCGGCTTGTTTCATTTTCGATCGGCCGGGTACTTGGTATGCTCTGGCAAGCGATGCGGTCCGCGTCTTGGTTAAGCCCTTCAGGGTTTCTCTTAAAGAGTGGTTCACCTCGCCGACAATTGCGTACTGAATATTACTTTGCTCCAACATTTGTTCAAAATCGTTTGTCATTATAAACTCCTTTTTTAGATACTAAGTCATAACAAATAAATTATAAGGCGTGCATGTTCGCTTCTGCTTCTTTCCACCCCACCGTATATCCTTGACCCTTGGCGCAAAAGATCGAAGAGGAAGTATATTCAGGATCGGCATCTTTGTTGTAGCCGATTCTTTCAATGATCTCCTGCTCATTATGGCATCGGTCATATCCGGCAAAAGTCAGGCTAAGCACGCCTTTCCCATGGGTAAAGGAAGCTAGCTGGCTGTTGTAATCCATAAATGTAGCTACCGGCACGGTTCCCGTCAAAATAGCCTTCTCCCCCTCATTTCGGGGAGCATCCAGTCTGCCGTTGGCCTGCACGATATCCGAGATGACGCGGCCAATCTGTTCGAGGTCCACTTTGATTTTAAACTGGTAATATGGCTCTAGCAGGACGTTGGACGATTGCTCCAATCCCTGACGCAACGCTCTAAACGCAGCCTCTCTGAAGTCTCCGCCCGTCGTATGCTTATTATGGGCTCTTCCGGTCAACAAGGTGATCTCGACATCGGTTAGCGGCGAACCGGTCAGCAGACCGTGATTCTCCCGTTCAAACAGGTGGTGACGGATCAGGTTCTGATTCCCGACGGACAAATCATCGGCATGGCAGACATTTTTAAACGTAATCCCCGAATTCCGATCCCCTGGCCGTAACTGCAGATGCACCTCGGCATAGTGCCCCAGCGGTTCAAAATGGCCGTAACCGTTCACCTGGGTGTCGATCGTTTCCTTATACAGTATTTCCGGACGGTCAAATTTCACCTTGAGTTTAAAGCGCTCATAGATTAGCTGTTCCAACACTTCAAGCTGGATCTTCCCCATCACATGAAGCTGGATTTCCTGCAGTCTTTCGTCCCAGATCACATTCAGCGAAGGATCTTCCGCATCGAGTATTTTAAAATAGGCAAGCGCCTCTTTAACATGGATCCCGGGCTCGAAAATAACCTTGGACTTTAAAGTGGGCACCATTTCGAATACCGCTTTTTCCTGTAATTCCCCTATGCCATCCCCGACGGCGGCCATGGATAAACCGGTGACCGCAAACAGTTCGCCCGCCTGCACCCGGTCAACCGGCATAAACTCACGCCCGTTGTATTTCCGGATTTGCGTAATTTTTTCGGTGACGGGTCGATCCGCATCCCCATACTTCAAGTTATCCCTTACGCTCAAGGTTCCGCCTAAGGCTTTGATGAAAGTGATTCGGGTACCATGATCATCATGGCGTATACGGTAGACACGACCCTCAAACGGGCCTTCGCTGGAATAATCGGTTTCCGTTAGCAGATGAAGCTTGTGAAGGAAGCTTTCGATCCCGATTCCTTGCAGCGCGGAGCCGTAAGCATAGGAATATGCCTGATTCTTCTGAATCAGGCGCCGCATCGCATTCAGCCACATCTCTCTGTCGTAGCCTTTCTCCAGATAATACTCCAGCAGAGCCTCGTCACGTTCGGCAACGAAATCAATCCACTCTTCGCTCATTCCGCCATCCTCGGCAAACCCATCTGTCAAATTGCAAAGATCCGCGGAGAAATTGGCTCGAATGTCCTGAACCACTTGAGGCACGTCCGCCCCGACCCGGTCCGTCTTATTAATGAAGAAGAAACAGGGAATCCGATGTTTTCTGAGCAGCTCCCAGACCGTTTCCGTCTGGCCTTCGATGCCCTCCACGGCGCTAACAATAATGATCGCCATATCCATCGCTTGAATCGCCCGTTCAGTCTCCGGAGAGAAGTCGATATGTCCCGGCGTATCGATCAGATAATACTCGTCATTCCCATACGAGAACCGACCCTGATCGGCAAATACTGTAATCCCCCGCTGCCGCTCGATTTGATGGCTGTCCAGAAAGGCATCCTGGTGGTCGACGCGCCCCCGCTGTTTAATACTCTTTGTATAGTAGAGCAGCTGCTCCGAGAAAGTGGTCTTCCCCGCATCCACATGCGCTAAAATTCCAATCGTCTTGTTCATGAGCTTCCTCCGGTTGCGAGCCTAGTAATCTATTATAACATACGGAGGGGTTGGGTTAAGGCGGTGGGCACGGATAGAGGATTGGAAAATATAGTATGGGTTGAGTCGCGAAACATTATAGAAGATGAGATTTAACTGGAAAACCTACAGTTATTTTCGAAGAATCAGCTATTTCGAGACAACTAACTGTGAAATATACAGTTAATTTGGTAGGTTTGAACTGTTTTGAAAGAGAAGCGCCGAATTAGCTGTAGGTTCTACATCTAATCCACACCTAAGGCCCATCCACGCAAAATTAACTGCAGAAAATCCAGCTAATTAACCGGCTGTTGCGTTCAAAAGTAGAAATTCACGGGCAGCGTCCATGTCATCTGTAACGGAGCAGAAGCGGCAGGACGAAACGCCCCCCGCCCCCCTTCTCTTCCAATTCTACTTGCTGACGCAGTTCCTACCTTTTTTCTTGGCCCGGTATAGTGCCGTGTCCGCCGATTTCATGACAGCGTCCGGTGTTTTATGTTTATCGTTTCTTTGGGAAACGCCGATACTGATCGTTATGTATATTTGTTTCTGACCCGCGGATCGGGAGCCGCGTTTTTTGCGTTTCGAGGAGGATTTCCCCTTCCGGCTGCCGGGTCTTCGCAGCGTAAAGGCTCTTTTGGACACCTTTTCTCTTAATTGCTCGAGATGCGGAACGACCTCCGGGATGCTTTTTCCCGGGAAAAGAATAGTGAATTCCTCTCCCCCATACCGATAGGCCTTCCCTCCGCCCGTCACGTCCTTAATAATAGAAGCTACTAATTTCAAAACCTCGTCCCCGGTATCATGTCCATAGGTATCGTTAAACTTCTTAAAGTGGTCGATGTCGAGCATCGCCATGGCGTAATTCATTCCCAGCTTCATCATATCCTGCTTAAGCGCCCGCCTGGAAGGCAGACCGGTCAGCTCATCCGAAAAAGCCATAGAGTAGGAATCCTGGATGATGGATGTGATTAGGACGATGCCCGAAGCCGCGAAAAAGACCGGATACATCATGGAATTGGCATCATTGTGATGAACGGCCATAAATACGGCGCACAGCACCCCTATGAAGGAAATATCCTGAGAGGTTTTATATCGAATCTGCCTCAAAATAAGAATGATCCCTGCGGCCAGAAATAAGAGCAGTGCAGCTTGCGATATAGGAGTTAAGGTATGCAGGTTGACCGGCAAAAAGTTTTGATTGATCAGGGTGAGCCATTTTTGCTGCTCCGGGCGGATCAACCAGGCGGCCAATAATGCTTGGAGAAGGATGATTCCGATACGCAGCCCGCCCCATAAGCTCAAAATGCCCCGTTCTTTAAAGAAGGAAAACACGGCAATATTAAAGGGAACCACCATTCCAATCAAGATATAAACGTCCCTGGTTTGAACAGGGGGCCATTCCCCTTTTATTCCCGGCAAATAGGTAACGGCAGCCAAGCAGATCGCTAGAATGATAAGTATAAAAAACTCCCGGCTCCGATTAAACTTCCAAGAAATCACGGCACCGATCGCCGATACGGCATAAGGAGCCAGCTTTATAATGTCTAATTGCGGGTTCGACATGGTGCTTGTCTTCTTATAGAAGGCATATGCCAATATGATTAAAAGAAATGGAAGTATAAGCTTTAAGATTGTTCTAATTGAAGTTTTCAAATAAATTAGTGCCTCCAACCGGGTTTAATTGCTTTTCTATATTATTATCGGCTGATCCTTGCAGGGGCTTAACCAAACTCTCCAAGATCTCCTCGAGCAGCGATCTAAAGCCATTTTTTCTAGTGAAAATAATCACAAAGTCTTTATAAGGTCTATGCTATAGTCGTGTGGAGTATACCCACAAGGAGGATATAAATTGAAGAAACTAGCTATTCTTATCTTATCTTATCTCTGAGCTTTGTTCTTTCTTTAACGGCTTGTCAAACACAGAAAGCTTCCCCTGCAAACAAGTCCAACACTACGGAAGTGAAGTCTGATCAAGGTACAACGAACACCGCGGACAGCACCAGCGCCGCTTCGGCCGATGCCACTTCTTCTGCCTCCATTGTACCTAATGAGCTGATCGCTCAGTATAAACCGAAGGGATTTACCGATTCCGATAAGAAAAAGGCGCTATTTGTAGTCGGCGACCCCCGCAAAAACAGCGTGAATTACGATCTGGCGTATACGGCCATGAAGCATTTTGAAGAGAATGGATACGAAGTCGAACTTCGCGATTTATACGACATGAAATTCTCTCCGGTAATTACCCCCGAGGAGTTCTATTATGCAAAGGACGGAACTGGCGAGCCAACGGCTGATGTAAAGACGGAACAGGAGTTTGTCACGAAATCCGACGAAATTATTTTTGTTTATCCGAACTGGCACGATACGCCTAATGCAATTACCAAAGGCTATATGGAACGCGTATTTGCAAAGCAATTTGCCTACAAAAGTACGGATAAAGGACTTGAAGGAATGCTGAAAGACAAATCTATCTTTACGATTATGAACTGCGGTTACCTGGGTGGGGGCCGAGGGTTTATCGGCGATGGGGTAGGAATTAGCGATGATGTATGGGATCAATATATGAAAGCTTTCAAAGTAATGGATGATGACATGGCCGGATTTTGGGGAGTAAGCAACAAGGGACGATTCGTCAACGATCGCACTCCTGCGAACAGCTCCGATAAATACGAACAGGAGTTGAACCAGCTTCGTGCCGACTTGACCAGTTACTTGGATAAAACATTCATTTAATAGAACCCGTAAATTAAAATACATAGAACAGTAGAGACAATAAAATAGAACCTAAATCAAACACCTCCAAGAGAATCGGCCATGTCATAAGATATGGAACGGCCCTTGGGGGTGTTTGGCATTTTGGACAAAGAAGCAGGCTTTTTGCTCTAATGCAAAACTGTGGATAAACGTCCGCTTATAACTGAACTTTCGTCTGATATTTTCGATATTTCACACAAATTCTTTCAATATATATAACAAAAATATAATCATTTCCGGATGTTGAAAAAGACGTTGATCTTACCTGCTCAAGTGGTATAATCACGGTAGTTTGTTGATTGGGTCATAAAGTCTTTTTCAACAAGAATGAAAGAACAATCAGAAACAGGTGATCAGATGTTCGAACTAAAATGGCTGTGGAAGAACCTGGAGGGAGACCGTACGCGGTACATCCTGGCACTTTGCCTCTCGGTGGTGGGCTCCTCGCTCATGATCGTGAATCCTTACATCGGCCAGCGCATTGTCGATACGTTTATAGCAAATGACAACGCGTTGCAGAATTTAACGGAAGAGCGGGGGCTGCTCATTATGCTCTGCCTGGGCATGATCGGCTTTTCCTTGCTGCGTACGGGCCTTGCCTACCTGACGACGATGCAGTACGAATGGTCCTCGCAGAATATGCTTTATCGGGTCCGCGTATTTTTGTACAACAAGATTCAAGAGCAAGACATGAACTATTACGATCATAACCGTACCGGCGATCTTATGACCAAGATGACAGGCGATCTGGACATGGTGCGGCACTCCATGGCGTGGATTATCAAGACGATCATCGAATCGCTCACGATTTTCCTTGCCGCCGTGATTTACTTCTTTACGATTGACGTCGAGTTGACGCTATGGCTGTTGATTTTGTCTCCGCCGATTTTTGTGGTAGCTTACATCTTTGCGAAACGCGTACGCCCTATGTACGTGGATCTGCGTGAACGGCTGTCCCAGCTCAACACCACAACCCAGGAGAACATCTCGGGCAACCGTGTCGTCAAAGCTTTTGCACGCGAAGAATACGAGGTGGAGAAGTTCTCGGACAAGAACGTCAACTACTCCAAAGCGAACAAGACCGCCGCGCTCGTATGGCTCGATTACTTTCCTTATCTGGAGACCTTCGCGCAGGCATTTAACGTGATTCTGCTGCTGGCAGGCGGTTTGTTCGTCATGAACGGCCGGATCACCTTCGGTGAATTCGCCGCTTTCTCCTCGCTCATCTGGGCCATTTCCAACCCGATGCGCAATATCGGTATCATCATCAATGATATCCAACGTTTTTTTGCCAGCTTGACCAAAATTATCGAAGTCTATTACGCTCGTCCCGGCATCGTCAACGAGCACAATATGGTTGACAAACGCCGCTACAGCGGAGGCATCGAGTTTGACCATGTCAGCTTTAAATATGGCAGCGTAGAGGTTCTGCATGATGTAAGCTTCAAAATTAATCCGGGTGAAACCGTTGCCATCATGGGCTCGACCGGATCAGGGAAGACGACGCTCGTCAATCTGATTCCGCGCTTCTATGATGTGTCGCAGGGACGTGTTCTGGTCGACGGCACCGATGTACGCAAGCTGGAGCTTGACGAGCTTCGGGGTAACATCGGCGTGGCGACTCAGGATGTCCTCCTGTTCTCCGACACGATCGACGGGAATATCGCTTATGGCGATCCCGACCTTCCGGAAGAGGATACGATCGAATATGCCCGGCTTGCGGCAGCGCATGATTTCATTACCAAGATGCCGGAAGGTTATGACACCATCGTAGGGGAACGGGGCGTCGGCCTGTCCGGCGGACAGAAGCAACGTATCGCACTCGCTCGCGCTATGGCGGTTCAGCGTCCGATCCTCATTTTGGACGATACGACATCGGCCGTCGATTTGGAAACCGAGGAACATATCCAGAAAAGTTTACGTGAACTCGAATACCCCTGCACCAAGATCATTATCGCCCAACGCGTCTCGACCACCGCGGAAGCCGACCGGATCCTTATTCTGGACGAAGGCCGCCTGATCGAGGAAGGCACCCATGCCGAGTTGTTGGCGAAACGGGGTTATTACTACGAAGTGTTTATGCTGCAGAACGAGGGCATTGGAAGGCAGGTGACCGAGCATGGCAAGGAATAAATTCGACATCGACGAAAACCTGGAATCGCCCTTTGATATCAAGCATTTCCGGCGTGCGTTAGTCTACATCAAGAAGCAGAAGACACCGATGATTATCGCCTTCATTCTTAGCGCCATTTCGGCGGCGGTTTCGCTGTCGGCTCCGCTGATCATGCAGCATGTCATCGACGTCACGATCCCTGCGAAAGCCGTCGGCCCGTTGGTCGGCTGGTCGGCGCTCATGCTGGTCACCATTGTGGTCAGCGTCTATCTGGCCACGATCCGCTCACGGATGATGACGAGCGTCGGTCAGGACATTATCTTTGACATCCGGAGTGATCTGTTCAAGCACTTGCAGCAGCTGCCGTTCAAATATTATGATGATCGCCCTCAGGGCAAAATTTTGATCCGGGTCGTCAACTATGTCAACTCGGTATCGGATGTGTTATCCAACGGTATTATCAACTTTATTCTTGAAATCGTGAACTTGATCTTTATCGCGGCCTTTATGTTTGCCGTGGATGTCCGGCTGTCGTTCGTCATCCTGGCGGGTCTGCCTGTCTTCCTCGGCGTTATGCTGTTGATCAAGACCCGGCAACGGCGGGCATGGCAGGCGGTATCCAACAAGAGCTCCAATGTGAACGCCTACTTGCAGGAGAGCATCAGCGGTATCCGCGTGACGCAAATCTTCTCCCGCGAACAGCGCAACGAAGGAATCTTCACGCGCCTTGCAGGCAGCTTCCGCACGGAATGGATGCGCGCCCTGCGGTATAACGCGCTGATCCCGTTCACCGTCGATAATCTGGCGACGATCGTCACCGCGTTGATTTATCTTATCGGACTGCTGGCGCTGAATCCTCAGGATATCACCTTCGGGATCATTCTGGCGATGGGTACCTATGCTTTCCGGTTCTGGCAGCCGATTCTGAACTTGTCGCAGCTGTACAATAACTTCATCAATGCTGTCGCCTATCTGGAACGGATTTTCGAGACGCTGGACGAACCGGTCACCGTGAGCGATGTGCCGGACGCGAAGAAGTTGCCATCGATTCAAGGGAGAGTAACGTTTGACGACGTCACCTTCGCCTACGATCCCGGCAACAATATTCTTGAGAACCTTTCCTTCGATATCAAACCCGGGGAAAGCATTGCTTTGGTAGGACCGACAGGCGCAGGCAAAACGACGGTCGTCAACCTGATCTCGCGCTTCTATAATATTACCGGCGGCAAGATCCTGATCGACGGTCACGATATTTCACAGGTCACGCTCAATTCCCTGCGCAGCCAAATGGGGATCATGCTGCAGGACAGCTTCATTTTCTCAGGCACCATTCTCGATAATATTCGGTACGGGAAACTGGATGCCACGGAAGAAGAGATCATTGCGGCGGCGAAGACGGTATGCGCCGACGAATTCATCAGAGAGTTTGAGCATGGTTACCAAACCGAAGTCAATGAGCGCGGCTCGAAGCTGTCTCAGGGACAGCGGCAGCTGATCTCGTTCGCCCGTACGCTTCTGGCCGACCCGCGCATTCTTATTCTGGATGAGGCCACCTCTTCGATTGACGCGAAGACCGAGCGGCTGCTTCAGCAGGGCTTGAACGAACTGCTTAAAGGCCGGACCTCCTTCATCATCGCGCACCGGTTGTCCACGGTTAAGAACTGCGACCGTATCATGTACGTGTCCGACAAAGGCATCGCGGAATCCGGCTCGCACGATGAACTGATCGCCCGTCGCGGCCTGTACTACCGGCTTTACACGGCACAGAAGATGGAAGCTTAAGCTATCAACAATCCCCGAACCTAAAGATTTAAAAACAAGCTGCATTTTAAAATCAAAAAGCCCGTTCCATGGACATGTGTCGCAAGGAACGGGCGCTTTTTTTACTCGACCGTAGATAGTTCTTTTTCCGTTACCCACTTATGATTTGTGACTTGTTCACCGCTGACTGTATCGGTGTAATCCACCATATATACCGTTGTTTGTTCAACGGAATCAACAACAGCGTCAGCGCCTTCCATGCCTTTCATATGTTTAGCCATTAACACAACCTTATCTCCAGGTTTGAAGGGCTGATCGCCGGCGTTTTCAATTTCTTCATGGATGACCCATTTGTGATTTTTTACTGTGGTACCGCCGGTAGTCGGGGTATATGAAACCATATAGACATTTGTATCATATGCGCCTGTGATAGTCGCCTTGGCCCCCTTCATTCCTTCCATATGATCCGCTTGAATCACCGCCTCACTCCCCATCGGATAAGCCGGATTCTTTGCAACCTCCAAATCCGTCGGAACTTCACCTGAACCTGAATGATCCATTTGATCATGCGAGCTGGAACCCTCATTCATATTTGCTGCATTGTCCTTAGTGACAGCTGCATTATTGTCAGAACAAGCCGATACAACAAGCGCCATGGCTACAGATAGTATACCTATCAGGAAATTCTTATTCATTTTCCCATCTCCTCAATGCTGTTAGATATTATATGGTGTACAATCCTTATCATACCCCGCCTGGGTATATTTAAAACAAAACCGTTCTCTCCAACAACTACTACACCCTTTCAAACTTCATTTTGAGCACCTTTGATTATTCGCCTTTTTCTATAGACTTCTCGTTTTTGACCGATTATAATAACAAATACATCTAGAAAATACGAACATTAAGGCGGTAATTATGAGAAAATATATGCAAATATTCCAAGGGACTGCCTTTTCCAGCAAATCGCCCAAGGAAATTAAAGTATTGAAGGACCATCTTTTTTGTATCAACACGGAAGGCATGATCGCAAGAATCATTGCACCGCAAGATCCCGACTTTCAACCCCTGCTGGATGCGTATCAAGGGACCGATACCTTTCATCGCTTAGCTGAAGGTCAGTATTTATTGCCGGGTTTCATCGATCTGCATGTTCACGCGCCGCAATGGGCTCAATCCGGAACAGCCTTGGACATTCCGCTCTATGATTGGCTGAACACTTACACCTTCCCGCTCGAATCCAAATTCTCGGATCTGGAATTTGCCAAGAAGGTCTATGAGGATGTGGTTAGCACCCTGCTTGCAAACGGGACAACGACTGCACTTTATTTTGCAACAGTGCATAAAGAAGCCAGTATTCTGTTAGCTGAAATATGCGCCAGTAAAGGCCAGCGCGGATTGGTTGGCAAAGTTGTCATGGATGATCCCGCACAGAATCCAGAATACTACCGCGACGCGGATACCTCTTCGGCACTGGCGGATACGGAAGAATTCATTCTGGCTGTACAAGCTTTGGCCAAATCGGCAAAACAAGGCGTGTACCCGGTAGTAACTCCAAGATTCATACCAAGCTGTACAGACGAAGGTTTAAGAGGATTAGGAGAGCTGGCAGCCAAATACGATACCTATGTTCAATCGCATTGCAGCGAAAGCGACTGGGCTCACGGGTATGTACAAGAGCGGTTCCAGAAGAATGATGCCTTTGCTCTTCATGATTTCGGTCTGCTTCGTGACAAATCGGTCATGGCCCATTGTAATTTTCTCGATGATGAGGATGTACATTTATTTGCTGAGACAGGAACGGCGATTGCCCATTGTCCGGTATCCAACGCGTATTTTGCCAATAGTGTCATCCCGGTTGCTCATTTCCATGCCGAGGGGGTAGAGATTGGATTGGGGTCTGATATCTCCGGAGGATTCTCCCCCAGTCTGTTCGATAATATAAGGCAAGCTGTCATTTCTTCGAGAATGCTGGAAGACGGAGTTAATCCTTCCTTGCCAGCCAAGGAACGCGGCGTACCGGGATCACGGATTACCATTCATGAAGCGTTCTATCTTGCTACGGCCGGCGGCGGTGAAAGTTTAAGCTTACCTATCGGCCGTATTGAGGAGAACTATGCATGGGATGTCCAAATTATTGATACAAAAATACCGACTGCCAAATTGCCTATTTTTGACGAGAACGAAGATTTACATGACGTCTTTCAGAAAATGATGTATCTTGTTCGCCCCGAGAATATCCTTGAAGTCTGGGTACAAGGCGAAAGAGTCCATTCACGACGTTAAGAGTACAAAAAATACTGAAATATGAGGGGCGCATCTGAATTGAAGCCACAACTAGACAATCAAGATCAAACACAAGCGAAGTCACAGCATTTAACGGTCTTACCCGATGAGAAGATTTCATTCAGCAAATCCGTGATCCTGGGTTTGCAGCATGTATTAGCCATGGACGTCTACGTCGTACCTTTTCTGATTGCCATGTTAATCGGTTTACAAGCCGATCAGTCGAGCGCTTTAATTCAATCTACGTTTATTGCTGCCGGTCTGGCAACGATTGTACAGACTTATTTCTGCATGAAGCTGCCTATGGCCCAAGGTCCTTCCTATGTTCCGCTCGGTGCCATCATCACGATTTATGCCGCCAGCGGGGGCGGAGAAGCAGGCTGGAGTTCCGTGTTGGGTGCCAGCATCATTGGCGCTGTCCTAGTTATTATTCTGGGTTATACCGGCATCTTCAATAAAATCGTCAAATCGTTTATCCCTCCGATCGTAGGGGGAACGATTATATTTGTTGTAGGTCTTTCCCTTTTGCCGGTGGCCATTCAAGATAACATCTATGGTGCCGCTGACGCTTCAATCCGTCAAAATGTATTATTAGCCCTAATTTCAGGGGCCGTGCTCCTTTTATTCGTTATCCTGGGTTCTCTGTTCCGCACCAAGGGTTCATTGTTCCGCATCACTTCTGTAATGATCGCCTTAGTTGTTGGCTGCATTTCCGCAGACTTCATGGGTATCTTGGATTTCTCGGCGGTCGGGAACACCAATTGGTTTAGCATGCCGCAGATTCCTTTTGCTGATTTTGGCTTTTCCTTCAATATTTCTGCGATCATCACCATGGTTATCATCTATATCGTACTGCTGGCTGAAACTACAGGAACTTGGTTTGCGATCAGTAACGTCATTGATAAGCCGCTAACGGACAAGAACATTAATCGAGGGGTGATCGGAGAAGGCATCAGCTGCCTGATTTCTTCCTTACTCGGTTCCACTCCGGTTACAGGCTATTCCACGAATGCAGGCATTATATCCATCACCGGTGTTGCCAGCCGCCGGGTCTTTCTCGCGGTAGGAGGTTGGTTCGTCCTCTTCGGCTGCTCCGGTAAATTAGCTGCTCTGATCTCTGCAATTCCTTCGGCTGTAATCGGCGGGGTATTCGCCATCATCTGCGGCATTATCTCCATTAACGGCTTGCAGGTCATGAGAAACGAGACCATCGGCGAAAAAGAGATGTACACCATCGCGATCCCTATGATTTTAACCTTAGCGTTAGTGCTTATTCCTTCCGATTTCTTGAACTCTTTGCCGACTTTCGTGCAATATATCCTAGGCTCGCCTATTCTGGTTGCATCGATGGGAGCAATACTATTAAACAAATTATTACCCGGCGAGAAGCGCGAAATAAGTCTCTCATAATTTCACATCGATAGACTACGAATATAAATAAAACTGGGGCCGATCAAGTTCGGCCCCAGTTTGCATTCGAGTGTTCTTATGTTTCTTGGACGATCTCAAAATTCCATACTTAGCATTGACCAATAAGATTGGGATCGATGCTAATTCCGGGTCACCTGAACCGTAATCGACTCCCCTCTGGTCACCCCTGATGCGTTTATAATTTCCGCATAATAGACATAAGTACCCGCCGTTTTTCCTTCGATTTTCGTTACGGCTCCTTGGGCATTCGGGGTAGCCTCCAAAAGAGATTGCGTATCGATCTGCTCCCCATTTTCGTAAAGCCGATATTCGAAGCCATTAGTTCCCCACCACATATTCATGGAGATCAGGTAGTTTCCGTCACCATCCCAATTATCATGGGACAAGACCGGTTTACCGGGACCCGCATCCGAGACAACAACGACATGCGGTTGCGACCTCGTGACTCCTTGGGAATTGCTCAGTTCGCCGACATAGGTATACACTCCGTTTGATTTTCCGGCGATATCGACAGTCAGGGATTGAGCCGAAGGACTGGCGTCTGTGAGTGAGATCGTCTGAATCAGGATGTCGTTCTCATACAGCTTAAACTCCGACCCGTTATTTCCCCACCACATATTCATGGAGATCGTATAATTTCCGTCCCGGAGTCCGGTATCATGTCCATTGTTGTCCGATAGAACAGGTGTGCCCGGCGCTCCTGCGGCAAGGGACTTCTTCACCTGAAATGCGAACTGATCGCGGGATTGATTACCCGCCGCATCTTCCACCGTATACTGTACGGTGTGTCCGCCCAAGCCAAGGTCCTTCGCACTGATCGGCTGACCGGTTTCAACCTCTTGCCCGTCTATCGACAGTTTCTGTACAGCTATTCCGGAACCGCTATCCGAGCTCTTAAGCTCGAACTTTAGCATATCGGACTCCCACACATCCCCCACGCTTTTTCCTGATTGAGTCAAAGCTACCGCCGGGGCCGTCATGTCCAGCTTCGCTACGATAGACTTCGTCGTTTCAGCGGCACCGCTGCTGCTTACGGAGTAATAACGAATGAGGTTGGTTCCTTCCGTTTCCACAGTAAACGGCTCCGTATACTCCAGCTCAGGCCCCTCATTCACAGCGTATTTCGTGGAAACCTTACCCGTACCCTGAGGATTCGAAGTCGTCAAAGTAACAGTTACGCTCCGGTTAAACCAACCGTTCCCGTTAGGCGTTTCGGAAAGGGCAGCCGTCGTTACCGGCGGAGCAGTGGCCGGGGAAGCCGAAATATCGCTCAGTCCCCGAACCTTCAATTGATAGATCCCCTTAAAAATGGAGGACACGCCTTGTAAATTTACGACCTGCCCTTCCTGATAAGGAAAGTCGGCCAAAGTGATACCGGTTCTGGCGTCTACGCGAACATGATTACGGGTCCCGTCTTCGCCAATCGCATCGAATTCAAATGAACCCGCCGGGGCTGCCGTCACGATATTCGATATTTTAGCCTGGCGGAGTTCGATCAGCCTGCCTTGATTATCGCCGTTTACGGACGACGCCGTTTGCGGCTCAGGCGTAGCCGATGTTCCGGTCTTCTCAATGGATACCGGGTTCGTCAATTCAAGCTCCGTATTATACAAGGCCGTTGTTGCGGTAATCTTCACGACATCCCCTTGGTGGAAGCCTTCGGTATTTTGATATACATAGATACCGCCCGTGTCATCCTGCATATAAAAGGTCTGTCCGCCGAAAATTCCCGGCTCGGTTGTGACCGTCCCCCGCAAAGTAACCACGCTTCCCTCCGGCTTGTTCCGTCCTTCGGCAATCGTAATCAGGGCAGGCACGGCATTCCCATCGTCCGGCAGCGGCTCTGCAGGCACATTTGCCAAAGTCACCGGCTTCGTAAGCAGATTATTACCGTTTTGCCTCAAACGGAGGTTTCCCGCCCCGCTTGTCCCTGGCTTGATCCGGACCGTCAAATCCTTCGTCGCGCGTCCCTGGCTGTTCGAATTCACGGTGAACGTTTCCCCGTATCCATAGTCGGCCGGCCACGTTCCGTCCGCCTTTCTTACCTTCGCCACTTGGGTTCCTCCGGTCAAATAGATGCCGGTGCTGAATCCCGATACGCTCGAATTGGCAGGCAGGTTATCGATAACGACGCGAATCTGAAAATCCTGCGCATTAGGCAGAGTCGCCTGGTGCACAAAATTGTAAGCCGGGCTCGCGCTCGCTGTTTGTCCCCCATAGGAGCCTGGCTTGAACGTAGTCTGATCCCACCACTTATATCCGGCTGCCGGCGCAGACCAAGGCTCGGACTGGGGTTCGGTGGACGCCTCGGGAGCTTCGAAAGGAAGCAGCTTCGTCTCCTCGTCGAGCTGCAAGTTCTCCACTTGATTCAGACTCGTATAATTTTCCTGCTCCGCTAACCAGTTCACCAGATTCACAAGCAGCGTCGCATCGTCTTGTTCTTTGAAGCCGTCATAGGTCGTCTTTTTGGCTCCGGTTTCCTCCCGCAAATATTTAGGAGTAGCGTCCTCCACAGGAGAGGAATCGCCGATGAAGGCCGCCTTGCCGAGTCCCACTTTGGAGACTGCCACATACGGTCCTTCCGCCACGCCCCCGCCTTGATAGACACCCTGATCGACCGCATTGCCCCAAGCCTCGTTAGTCTTTGGAAGATAAACGATGCCTTTGGCTTTGCTCGGGTCCGTAATCGCCAGCGTAGAACCGGCATGCATGGCCACTCCCGCGACCCCTTCAGTAATGCCGAAGGCCTGGTCCGGCGCCACAATGTGATTGGCCGTAATATCGCCCAGAGCATTATAACGGAACCGGACCCCGAAATGATCGGAAAGCCAGTCGGAACTGACGACTCCCTGCATGGCGGCGGAGTTTTTCTCCTCCGCGCTCATCCCTTTCACAGGATTCTCCCAAGCTCCCCGGCGATAGCCGTTGATGGACTCGGAGCCGTCCCAGCGGTTCTTGTTGCGGTCGGCATTGTAGTGATCCCCGATAAAGAAAATGCTCCCGCCTTCTTCGACATATTGCTTCATCGCTGCCTGTTCACTTTGCTTAAAAGGAATATTCGGTTCGGCTACCACGAACACCTCGTAACTGCTTAAATCGCTGTAAGTAATCGGAGTGGACTTGCGAAGCTCCTTCACATCAAAGCCATCCCCCGCCAGAGCTTGTCCGAAATCGGAAAACCCGCCGTCAATAACCCAATCGGCTGCCCCCGCCGTCTGCCCGTGCGTATTGTCGAAGAGCACTTTTTTGCCTGCATTCTCATTGATTACCTTTGCGGCAATGTGCGGTGCCGGATCACTCGGTCCTTCCGCAAATACGGACGACGATTCCATGCCAAATCCCAATTGAAGCGACAACGCCAAAGACAGCGCAATTCCCGACCGCAGCCATTTGGCTCCGGTTCCAGCGATTCTCTTCATGATTTCCCTCCCATAGGCTAAAGAGTAGTACAACACCCTTATTCTGGCACGGGAGTATTATTGGAGGACCCTGTTTATGTAAACATTTGTAAACCAAAACGGCGACTTGCCTCAATGACGCCCTGAGGTCAAATCGCCGTTTGAACTAACCATCTTATCCGGATCGAATCCCCTTATCCAAAAATCGCCGATCCTTCGTTTATTGGGTCACCCCATGAATATACGTTAGCGGCGGGGTATCCAATGCGCCTTGTCCCGGATTATAGGTAAAGAAATATTCGACAGTATCCCCGGCTTGCAGATTATTTACGGGATAGGTATAGTTGCCGTTCCCTGCCGGAGTCATCGCTACGTTCATCTGTACGCCGTTGTTTATTTTGTAGTGCAAGTCCGCAAAGGTAGCGCCATTTACGTAAAACAACAGGTTATCGCCCGTTTTCTTCAGTCCGCGTACCTCATCGCCGATGATGATCACGGCGGGAGCCTTCGGCACAACGGTGATAGTAGCGGAGGCTGCTTTGTTGCCGTCAACGGTGGTAGCCGTTACGGTGGCCATGCCAGGAGCCAGCCCGGTCACCTTTCCCTGCTGATTCACGGAAGCAATACCGGCGTTGGAAACGGTCCAGTTGACCTGCTTGTTGGTAGCATTGGCCGGCGTAACAGAGGCATTTAACTGCACCTGCTGGTCAACTTCAATCTGTGCGGATGCTTGATCCAGGGTCACGCCGGTAACGGGAACATTTCCCGGATTCTCGCCGCCCGTTGAGCCCGGATTATACACGCGCACATAGTCCACCTGCATGGTTGCCGGGATATCCGATGGATCCGGAGCCAGGCCGCCGTCAAAATGTCCGCCGATCGCCAGGTTCATAATAATGTAGAAAGGCTGATCAAATGGAGCGTTCGGATTGTTCGGTGCCGCAACGGAATACCATTGATCTCTCGTAACCTTGAAGAAGAACTTACCGTCCACATACCATTTGAAGTTATCCTCTTCCCAGATCAAGGTATAGACATGGAAGTCATTTGCAAACGTCTGCCCTTGAGGGAAGTGATACTCGCCCGCAATATATCTGTTCACCGGCCATTGGCCGCCAAAATGCACCGCCCCGCTGGTCGTGCCGGGCAGGCGTCCTTTTGCTTCCATCACGTCAATCTCGCCGGAAGCCGCCCAAGCGCCATAAACGGCATCTTCGGGAAGCATCCAAAGCGCCGGCCAGACACCGTTGCCTGTAGGCAGCTTGGCTCTAAAATCCACTCTTCCGTACTGGAAGGAAAAATGATCCTTGGTATTAATTTTGCCTGAGGAATACTGTGCAACCCGCGTTGGATCCTGCGGGAACGTCTTGGGATCGTTCAGGGCTCTGATATTCAGGACACCGTCCTGCAAAAATACGTTTTGAGCACTATTGGTATAATGCTCGAGTTCCGCATTGCCCCAACCCCAGCTGTTGGGGTCATCGTTGATATAATAACCCGTCTCATAGTTCCATTTACTAGTATCTAACTGGGATCCGTTAAACTCATCCTGCCAGGCGAGCGTCATGCCTTCGATGGCCGGGTTGTTTGGAGTTCCGATTGGAATATCTTCATGATCCGTCTCGTCCGGGCGAGGGGCGTTCGGATTGCCTATAAAGGTATAGTAGACAAAATTGCTGCCGACATTTCCGCCGGCCTGCCCGTTCAATGGATAGCCGATCCGTATCTGCATGTCCTCCTGGATCGGCTGGAACCAAAGCCCATAGATATAATCGGCCCAATATCCCCACTGGTTGGCAGCCGACATATTGTTGTAGCCGTTCCCGGAATAGATGAATCCGCTCTGGCCGGAATTGCTCAAATCGACCCATTGGCCGTTGATATTAATCTGGTATACGAACTTGCCCAGCTCGGAGCCTATAGCTGCGCCTCCGTCTATTTTAGGCAGAGGGAATCCGATGGAGCCGCTTTCATTTGCCGTGTAGGTCGTTCCTTCATAAGGGGTTAAAGTGTACGAATTTCTTACCGGCTCATTAAAGGTAATCGTATAGACTACATTGGCCGAAGAAGTTTTGGATTGCAGCTTTACGTTAATGGACTCCGTTACCGTAAACCAGTAGCCTCCTCCGCCATCGGTGAATTGACCGAAGTTGCTGTCATAGATCCAGCCGCTGGCCGCATTATTGTCAATATCGATCCATGTGCTGCTGTTTACAGGTTTTACGTACAACTTCAAATCATCCGCAACGGCTGCATAAGTGATTGCCGGATCATTGTTGAAAATCGGATAAGTAAAGCCTGCACCGCCCGTAAAGCCCGCGGTAATCTGCGGTCCTTGTGTCGGCGTCATCGCGCTGATGGTCGTTTTATTCAAGTTTTGAAAAACAAGATGATAGTCCAGTGTAACGCCGCCGTTTGCCTTGGAGTACAGCTGAATTTCCGTCGTAGCGGAAAGGGTGAACCAAAAGCCGCTCACACCGCCGTCACTCCAATGCCCCCAGTTTTGGTTATAAATATATCCGCCGGCACTATCGATATCGATCCAACTGCCATTGACCTTAACTTTTACGCCCAAGTCGCCGGAGACATCTTGCCAGGTAGCCGAGCCCCCGTTAAAAACAGGCATTACAAACCCGTAGCTGGCTTGTCCGACCCCCGATTTGGAGATGACAGGCCCGTCTGCTGCCGAAAAGTAGGTCATGGATGTAATTGTGGTTCCTGCTTGCGTCGCTTCCCCGTCCGCCTGCACCTTCGCTGTCGGCAATAGACCTAAGCTAACCGTCAAGACCGCCGCCAAAACCAAACACAGCACCCTTTGCCTAAACCTTTTCATAAATACCCTCCCTCAATAAATTAGAGTATATGGTAGACACTTCCATTCTATCGAACAAAAGAATCCTATGAAAAGGTGCAATAATTTTTGTTATGACCCATTTTTTTGGATTTTAATGGTGTTTTTGACACCGGGGCGGGCCTTTCCTTCTACCAATATCCTAGTATCCCTTTTTCCAGCCGAACCAGCGCTTCCAGATAGAAATAGTCTCCCCAGATCATAAAGTCATCGGGCGCGCGATCCCCGCGGACATGGTAAGAACCATGCTTCAGCAGCCCTTCAGCATCCGGAAGGTCCGTCGCGGCATATTTACCGGCCAGCGATTTCATACTGCGATTCAGCACGTGTGCGAACCATTCCCGTTCCGGGTCATCTTCCTCCGTCAGTTTCAGCAGTTCCAAGAGACCGCAAGCAACGATGGCCGAAGCCGAGCTGTCCCGCGGCGTACCTTCTTCGACCGGGACATCGAAATCCCAGTACACAACAGCATCTTCGGGAAGATGTTTAATAAAATACCTTGCCATCTTTTTTGAGGTTTCCAAAAAAGCCGGATACCCCGTATAGCGGTAGGCCAGAGCGAAACCGTAGATTCCCCAGGCCTGCCCCCGCGTCCAGGTGGACCCGTCTTGATAGCCCTGATGGGTTCCGCCGCGAAGCGCATGCCCGTTCTCCGGATTGAAGTAGAAGGTATGATAGGAGGATCCGTCCCCGCGGACCAAAAACTTCTGGCTCATCAAGGCATGCTTCATAGCGATGTCATAATATTCGGATTTTCCTGTCTGCTCGTGCGCCCAAAACAGAAGCGGAAGGTTCAGCAGACAATCGATGATCATCCGCCCTCCGTTTTCCGGGTCCCCTTCCTTGCCCCATGCCTGGATAATGCCAATCTGCGGCCGGAAGCGTCCGACCAGAAGATCGGCGGCCCGCAAGGCAAGCTCCTTAGCCTCCTCGCTTCCCGTTACCCGCCACTGGGCTACCGCGGATAAGGAATACAAGAAGCCGATGTCATGATGATCCAAGGCAACATGCCGGTCCAGCCGGTCCTGAAAGTTTGCCAGGTAAGACTCCGCTGCTTCTTTATACACCGGTTCTCTCTTATACTCATAGGCCAACCACATCATGCCGATGTAGAAGCCTTCAATCCAGTCCCAGTTTCCGTCCCATTCATAGCTCAAACTCCCGGTGCGTTCCGTAATATGCGGAAGCTGTCCGGGATGGTTAGCTATGTTGTGCTTTAATTTTTGAAGCGCATCTTCTAACGCCTGCTCCCACATCAACACTCATCTCCTTGCCGGATAAAGTTCAAAACATCCAAACGGGCAAATTCCTGTTTGGCATCCGCGCTCGTCACGATCCATCGCCCTTCCGCGTCCCGCTTGACTTGCGGAGGACAGCATAACAGCTTCGTATTCGCCTCGGTATAGGCCGCTCCGAACACAGCAGACACGAGCCAATGCTCTCCCGGATCAAGTTGGGCAGTCAAAGTCGGAATCAATGTTCTCGGCTTAAGGAGATTTGTATTTGCCTCCGGGAAAATAATTACCGCTTCTGCGAACCCTTCCAAACCGCTGATCCCGCTGATGCCCCATGGTAGCGAGATGAAAGAACTCCCTGTAGATACGTTGACGGCCGTTTCTTCCGCTATGGAGAAATCGGTAGGTCTTCCGATAGCAAATCCGCCCTCCGCCGCATCCAGTAAACGGGTAGTCACGATCCGGTGGATACGCACATGCCAAAGACCGGCCGGTACCAGCCATGTCCGCACCTCCACGTCCTTCCAAGGAAGCCAGCGGGAGTATACGAAGGTATCTTCGATTTTGAACTCCTCGCAAAAGCGCCGCACCCGATAATGTCCGTCCCGCTCGCATAACGCCAGTGTGGAATCATGTGCCCCTTCGCCGAGTCTGAAATAGCCCTTAGGCACGCTGAATCCAAATCTCGTAGAATACGCGAATTTGGAGTATTTCGCCGCGCTGTGGGCCATTTCGAAGTTCGCCATTTGCCCGGAAGCTAAAGCGGTGACATGGCCGTCTCCTTCGGGGCGGCACAGCACCATACGGGCACAAGGCTGGGCAACCACCGGTTTTAAAGATGGCAGCGGCTCTTCTTCAACGGACCAAAAAGGATGCTCCTCCGGCAAGGCCAGGATCAGAAATGTTTTATAGGCCCAGTACGGGGAGCCCGGAGCATTGTAGCTTTCGCCCATCAGCAGGTTCGGATAAGCGTATCCGATGCTGAGCAGTCCATCCGACAAAAAGATGGGCTGATCAAACCACCACCGTAGATGCCGCATGATAATCCCCTTCATCACACCCAGCGAAAAGGGCTCCACCCCGGCAAATACGAGCGCCGACCAAAAGGAAGCCTGCGCAAACCGGTAAGTCAGGCTGCGTCCAAAGGGAAGACTGCTTCCATCCTCGGCAAACCAGTATATAAAGCTTTGGGCAAAGGTCCCTGCCCTTTCCCGGTATTTCTTTGCCCGTTCCGGATCGTCTTCTTCCATTAACTGTGCATAAATCAGGGTATAATAGTGCATCGCAAACGGAATGTAGTAATCCCGCTGATCGGTAATCCCGTCCGAATACCAGCCATCGTCCAAATAGTACGTATCGATAAGCTCCAGGTATTCATCCATAATGGCTTGATCAAAAGGCAGACCCGCCTTCTTGAATCCGACGTTGACGAGCACGGTGAACATCAGCCAGTTATTCGGGTTGGAATGATCCACAAGGTTAATCTGGTTCAACCACGTGTATACCTGTTGCTTCTGCTGCTCACTCAGCGGATCCCAGATCTTATGAGGGGCCAAGGCCAGGCCGAGGCCAAGGATCGCCTGTTCCACCATCCTTTGGTCCTGCGTTTGAAAATCTCCCCAGTACTCCTCATGCGCCGGATCGGTTCCATGGATGATGCCTTCCAGGAATAATGGCCATAAATCCGATTCGCCTCCGCCGCAAGCATGGGGAACCAACCCCCAAAGCGGGCGGGCAAAGGCCTCCATCAGCGCAATCGCTTCATTATGAATCGCCGCCGTATTTCCCAACTTGAGACCCGCGCATCCGGCCGTAAAATGCGGTTTCAAAGGCTTCAACGTCTCGTGCACTACCGCTTGCAGATCCGCTTTGCTGTCAAACCGCAGTCCGGAAATGGCCTTATTTTCTCGTTCCATCGTTCTCATCCTCTCCTGGCAACTATCCTAATTAAAATTAAAGCCGGATCCAGTGCCGGATCCGGCTTCTTCTCGATAATAACTATGGACTATCCTAAATCAGGCTGATCCAGGAAAGTAACCGCGGCATCGGAAGTTCCGTGCAATTCCAAGATGATGATTTCGTTATCGCCTTCCTTCAACAAAGGCCCAGGCACATACATCGTTTTCTGCGGGCCGATGTTCCAATAGCGTCCCAGATTATATCCATTGATGAACACGACGCCTTTGGTCCAACCTTCAAAACTCAGGAACGTATCGCACGGCTCATCCACAGTCAGGGCCGCACGGTAGAAGCTGGGCTCCGATTGTTCGGAGAGAGCGTCAAAGTCTTCGAACTTCAACCCCGTCAAATCCGTTAATGGCAGCGTATATGTCGTCCATTCCGACAGGAACTGCCGCCCGAAACGGACTCCTTCAGTAATCCCTTTGTACTCTCTCATAAAGGGACCATAATTGATGCGGCCCATATTCTCCACCAGGATGCTGACGTGCAAGCCTTCGCTCGCTACGTCAAACTCCAGTTTCGTTTCCGAATCCCTGCGATCCAGCGTAGCGGCCAGTTTTCCGTTCAGGAACACCTGCGCCCGGTCGCGTAAATTCTGAATGACAAATTCATCTTTCGGGCGAGGCCCCGTAATGAACGTATTATAATGAATAAATCCGTAATCTTGTCCCAGCATCTCCATCGTTTCAGGATACGCTGAATGTATCGGCGTGGAGATGGCATCCAATTGAGCCGATAGCGGGGCAAGCTCTTTCAGCTCCAGTCTGCCGTAAGCCTTTTTAGGGATCGAAGCCGGCAGCTCGCAAGGTCCGAGCTCTACATATTTGGAGATGACTTCACGAATGGCAAAATATTTCTCGGTCGGTTCCCCCGATTCGTTCAACGGCGCATCATAGTCGTAGCTGGTGATCGTCGGCTCATAGCCGTCAACAGTGTGAGCGTTGGCCCCGTTATAGAAGCCAAAGTTCGTTCCCCCATGGAACATGTAAAAATTAACCGATCCATTTTCGCTCAGGATTTCATCCAATACATGGGCTGCGTCCCCGGCGGAACGCGTATGATGCTCATCGCTCCAGTGATCGAACCATCCATCCCAATATTCCATGCACATGACCGGCGCATCGGGCTGGTACTCCCGCAGCTTATCGAAAGCTTCTTTCGTCCGGGACCCGAAGTTTACGGTCGCCAAGGCGCCGGGAACCATTCCCCCTTGCAGCATCGAATCTTCGGCACCATCGGAGGTAAATAACAGGACATCCATTCCGCGGGAGGTCATGCTTTCTTTTAAATGATTCAAATAACGCTTGTCATTGCCGTAGCTTCCATACTCATTTTCAATTTGCATGGCAATAATCGGTCCGCCATTCGTGCAGAGCAGCGGCTTTAGTTTGGGAAGTAATACGTCATAATAGGCATCCACATGCTCCAGGAAAGGCGGATGATAGCAGCGCAGACGCATACCCGGATCGGCCAGCAGCCAGGACGGCATACCTCCGAATTCCCATTCCGCGCAAATATAAGGTGAAGGACGCACAATCACATGCAACCCCAATTCTCCCGCCAGCTCAATAAACCGGACAATATCCGCCATACCCTCGAAACAGAATTCCCCCTTTTGGGGCTCGTGCAGATTCCATGCCACATAGGTTTCAACTGTGTTGCAGCCGCATGCCTTCAACTTTAAAAGACGATCCCGCCAGTACTCCGGTACAATTCGGAAATAATGGATCGCGCCAGAAATAATTCTCGTAGGCTGATCATTGTAATAAAATGTGGGTCCTGAGAAATGAAAAGTTGCCATGTGCCCTCCACCTCGTGAATTTTTACGATCGCTTATAAAGATTATTCGTTTTCCTTGATCAGGATGCTTTGCACAAAATCATCCATAACGATGACTTTGCCTTCCACTCTGAACTGCTCCGCCGCAAATGCCATCAAGTGACTCTGTACGGAATGATTAGCCGATGTGCGGCCCTGCAGCTTCCCGTCGGCACGAACCAATTTGACGAAGTCCTTGATCAATCCCATATCGCCTCCGCCGTGGCCGACGTGACCTCCCGGATTCTCGAACGAGATTCTCTCCACCTTGCCGCTTCCAAAATGAAGCACTTCGATCTCATTTTTCTCCATCGCTCCACGAATTTCGCCTTGGGTCCCCATCAGCTTGATGGTACGGCTAACGTCCTTCGTAAATGCGCTCATCGTAAATGCTATAGTAACGGAATTAGCGAATTCCAGATTTACCACTTGGTGATCCACGACATCATTATCGCAGTGGTAAACGCATCTTCCATAAGGCCCTTCCTGCAGAGCCTTCAGGCGTGCCTCATAGCTCAGGTCATCGCTAATTGCCGATGTAGGCCAATCCGTATTTTCCGTCAAATATTGAGCAGGGGCATAATAGAGACAGGTATCGGCCACCGGACATCCGTCCGTACAACGCAGCGGCGCTCCTTCCGGTGCCTCGCTGGCTTTGAAATGAGACAATGAGCCGAAGGATGACACCCGGACGCAGTCCGAATCGGTCAGCCAGGAAAGAATGTCCAGATCATGACAAGACTTCGCAAGAATCATCGAACTGGATTCATCCTTTCTTCGCCAGTTGCCCCTTACAAAGCTGTGGGCTTGATGCCAGTATCCGACGTTCTCATTATGTTGAATGGACATTAACTGTCCAATCGCGCCATTTTCAAGGAGCTCCTTGATCGTGGAGAAGAAGTTCGTATATCTCAATACATGGCAGATCGAAAAGACCCGGTTTGCGGTCGCGGCCAATTCTCCCATCAGCACGCATTCCTTGGCATCGGGAGACATCGGTTTCTCCAACAGAACATGGTATCCCGCTGCAAGAGCCTTCATCGTCGGCTCAAAATGCTGGTTGTCCTGGGTGCAGATGAATACCGCATCCGCTACTTTAGGGGAGGCAAAGAAATCATCCCAATGGGCAAAGCACGCCTCATCCGCCAGTTTATGTCTTGCCTTAAATTGATTTCTCCGGTCCGCATTCGGCTCGGCAACGGCTACAAAATGAAGCTCATCGGGGTGCTGAATTGCATATTCCGCATAGTTAATCCCCCGCAGGCCTGCTCCAATTAACGCGACAGTGACTTTCTTCATCCCACTCTGCTCCTTTGTATGTGACTTTTTTGTTCCGGCAATGCCGCCGGGATCACTTCCAGCGCAAAATTTTCCCGAGCCAATGGATTTCCTTGACTATCCGTGATTGCCACCGCAATATCAAAAATGCCAGCCGCCGTATCCACCGGAATTTTCACGGAAACCCAGACAGATCGCCATTGATACGGATACCCCGTAAGTCCCCGTTCGTTGTTCAGCGGAAAGAGCGGATCGGATATAACCCCGGCGTCATTCGCAGCACAAACTCGTCGGCATCATGGTAGTTGACAAATTCAGCGGGGGCCAGCTCCACGGTACGAAGCTCGATATGCGGCAGAAGCTCCGATTCCACATGGACCTGCAGCGATCTCATATGAATATTAGTGCGATATGCCATCTGAAAAGAATAAGTTTCTCCGCGCAAAGCGGAACCGGAATGTTGCGGCAGCGCTTGCAGTTCTTCATCCGCAAACACCTTTGTCAATGAACTGACGATTCTCGTTTCCAGTTGATCTGCCGGGTATGTTGTCTCCACTTGATCTCCTCCAGGTAACGTATAATTAAGTAATTAAAACTCCGGCTCATGAACAGGCTGCTCAGCGACAAGACCATCGTTCTGACGAATCCAGGTTTCGAACTGCCGCTCTCCGGCTTTTAGCCGGATTACTCTTGCGCCCGTCGGGAATTTATCCTTACGCATATCGTCTTCATAACTAACATAACGCGTCGACCGGCCGTAGCAGAGCCGTATGCCGTGCAGCATGCCGCAAAAGTCATTCGCGTGGTCATGACCGACAAACGTGCCCATGACATCGCCCATTTCCAACATGGCTGCGAAAAGTCCCGAATTAATCCGCGGCGAGCTGATATATTCATAACAATGGCCCTCGCACACTTTCATCTTCCATACTTCGGCGTATTCCGGCAGAGGGATATGGAAGAACGCCAGCGCAGGCAATGGGGCTCCGCCATTTTGCTCGGCCAATTGCCGGGATTGGGACACATACCAATCGATTTGATCCCGGCGAATCCAGTCGTAGCCACCGACCGCATCCAACTCTGCATAATCCCCGCTGTCGAGAAAAAACAAAGAGGCCGCCGGTTTACCCGTCTGATCCTCTATGGTCAGGACGAAATTTCCAGCCCCGCTTACCCCTGGCGGATCTCCTTTGGCAACGCAGTAGGGATGAAGCAATTGTTCCTCATGCATTGCCTTGCGCGGCAAACTTCCTTCCGCATCATGATTGCCGAACACCGCGGCCCAAAGCACCTGCTTCTCTTCGGCAACCGCAACGGCGCTGCGTAAAGACCGGAGCGGATCCTTGCTCCTTGCGCTTGCCGTCAAATCGCCGTCAAACACGACAAGGTCCGGCTGTTCCAGCGAAATAATCCGCTCCATCGTCTCCTTAGTCACAGCATCGAGCAGCGGTGTCTCCGGGTCCTGATCCTCTTCATCGATAAATTCCATATCCGAAAACTGAACAATGACAAACGTTCCGTCCTCACGAAATTTCAGCTTTTTCTCCATGATGCATTCGCCTCTTTACCACAGATTTCTTCCAAATCCCCGCCGGGTCACAGGTCCACGATCAGGCTGTCATAAGCCACCTTAATACCGTGCGGCTCGAAAACGCTTTCGAAATCCTCATGCAGAAAACCGGAATTATGCGTAATATGAGTCACATAAACAAGGGAGTTGCTCTGAAGTATACTTTGTTCCCGCAATACGCGCTGAACCTCTAGGACGGTCTCGATCCCCATATGGTTTGGATTCCGGTCATTCTTCGTGTAGCTGTGCGTACAATCCAGGATCGCCATATCGATGACTTTGCCTTCAAGCCATTTCCAGGTATCGTCAGGCAGCCACCCGGTGTCATGACCGTAAAACAGTGTCTTGCCCCCTTTTTCAATAAAGAACAGCAGACAAGTTTCCATAGGATCATGGTTTGCAAGCAAAGGGGTAACCCGCATATCGCCCAATACGATACTCTCGAACGGGCGCAAAAGGTGAAACGCTAATCTGTCTCCTGCGGCCGGCCCCACCGTGATCAAGCTCTGGTTAATGGCCGCATCATTGCCGTAAATATGTAAAGGATGATCAATGCCGAGCGCATATCCTTCAGTCCGGTTGTAGAGCTCCCAAGGCTGAAAATGATCGTAATGCGTATGCGTGAACAAAAGATGCTCGATCGCCGCCATATCGATCTGGTCGCGAAGCGCCTGCATGTGGGAATCCGCGGAATAATCCACCTTGGTCACGCCGTCGATTAGTATGGAGCTTCTCGTTCGAATATTTTTCCCTCCGGCCGATCTCGCCTTGCGGCAGGTCTCACAACGGCAGAAAGGGTTGGGGAATCCTTCCGCGGCCGCCGTTCCAAGAAAATGGATCTTCATTGGTTTTTCCTCCTCTTGGGACTTTTCCCCGTTAAGACTTCCACGTCCAGGCGCTGCAGCGTATCCAGCCATTCCTGCGGACAAGACGCGTCCGTAATGATCATCGAAATGTCCTCGATGGAACATATTTTCGCAAATGTGGTAACGCCAAACTTGGAATGGTCTGCGACCAAAATAGCCTCTTCCGCTCGCTGCATCATTTTTCTGGAAACCCCGGCTTCCTCCGGATGAAAATCAGTGATCCCGTCGGACATCGATATCCCTCCCGCCGAAATAAAGGCCTTGTTCACTTTGAACTGATCCAGCAGCTCATATACCATTGGCCCCGTGGCTGCCTGAAACTTTGCATTGACTTCTCCACCGGTAAAGATAATCTTGCCCTTAAATTCTTTTAACGCCAAATTGAGAATCGGGACGGAATTCGTGATCACCGTAACATCGGAACGATCCTTCAACTGTTTCATGATTTCAATCGTGGTTGTTCCGTTATCCAGAAGAATCGTCTCCCCGTCATGAATCAGCGACGCCGCGAGCTTGCCGATCATCTGTTTTTCCCCGGAGTGCATACGAGAACGCTTTATAAAAGCGGGCTCGGTTTGTTCGGAACGGGCCAGCACGGCGCCTCCGTATACTTTGCGCAGCTTCCCTTCCTTTTCGAGCCTATCCAGGTCCCTGCGAATCGTCTCTGTAGATACATTGAACGACACGGACAACGCGTGTACTTGAACCTTTCCTTCCGTGCCCAGTTGGGCAAGGATCGTCTCCCTGCGTTCTTCATGAGATAAAGACATTTCAAACCCTCCGAGCCCTAAAAAGAAATGTGTTATTCGTGTGTTTTTATGTGGTTTTATATATTTAAGGCCAGTGTATATTTTGGAACTTCTCTTGTCAACCAAATTAATTTTACCGGCGCCGCTTGTCCTCAACACCTCTATTGACGGAATGAAGAGCCAGAGATACAATCACTTAAAACAACACAAAACAACATGAAAACACAACTCAACATGATCTTGGAAGGGGATACGAAGATGAGCCGAAGCTTGGCATTTCGAGAGGATGGGACCTTTACCATCGTTCAGTTTACGGACCTGCACTGGAAAGACGGGCAAGAAGAGGATCAGCGCACCAGGGCACTGATGGAACAAGTACTGGATACGGAGCGGCCGGATCTTGCCGTGTTTACAGGAGATGTCATTTATACCGGAGAGGTCGCCCCCGGAGAGCCGGAGTGCGAATCTCCGGAGCAAGCCTTCCGCGAAGCCGTCGCGAGTGTAGAAGAACGCGGAATCCCCTGGGCTTTCGTCTTCGGCAATCACGACACGGAACAGCGGATTACGCGCGAAGAATTGATGCAGGTTGTTCTGCAGCATCGGCATACGGTGAGCGAGTCGGGTCCCAACCATCTGCCGGGAAGCAACTATGCCCTTCAGGTCGCCGACCGGGAAGGCAATTCGGCCGTCAATCTTTATTTTCTCGATTCCGGCAGCTACTCGACCAACCCTAATGTTGGAGGATATGACTGGATAAGACGTGAACAAATACACTGGCTCGCCGCCGAATCGGACCGCCTCAATGACGGTAAAGACGGGAGCAAGCTGCCTGCGCTTGCCTTTTTCCATATTCCGCTTCCCGAATACAAGGAAGTTTGGGATACCCGAATCTGCTATGGACATAAACAGGAGCAGGTGTGCAGTCCTGTCCTCAATTCCGGCATGTTTGCGGCATTGCTGGAAATGGGTGATGTCATCGGAACGTTTTGCGGACATGACCATATCAACGACTATATGGGGAATCTGTACGGTATCTCGCTCTGTTACGGACGGGCTAGCGGCCATAATACCTACGGCAAGGAAGGCTTTCCCCGCGGCGCCCGCTTGATCAGGCTCACGGAAGGCCGGCCCGGCTTCGAAACCTGGCTTCGCCTCGAGGACGGAACGCCTATTATGGAACAACCGGCCCATCACCCGGAGAACGGTCAATAAACAATCCTTCACGAATGGAATGAAAACATAATGCTAATTCCCATAATGCTTGTCCTCGCTTCCGGCATGGCCCATGCCGTCTGGAATCTGTTCACCAAAAAAAGCCGGAACAAAAGCGTCTTCCTTTGGTCAATCATGATGCTCCCCACCCTATTGCTCCTGCCTTCTTTGATTCAGGAACTGGGGCTTCAATCCTTGTCACCCGAAGCTTACGCCCTATTGGCTCTATCCGCGGTCCTGCAAGCTCTCTACTCTTGGATGCTTTCCAAGACTTATGAGCTTGGCGACCTTTCGCAAATCTATCCGATCATGCGCGGTACCAGCACTTTGCTGGTGCCGTTGGTCGGAGTCATTTTCCTGAAAGAATCGCTGTCCGGAGCCGGTTGGCTCGGAATCGGTCTTATGCTTGCCGGATTCTTTGTCCTGACAGGGATGGGAACCCGAAAGTCGAAGGTATCGGTCCGGATGCAAGAGATGAAGCCGCTGCTGATGGCTCTCGGAATCGGCGCTTGCATCACCTGCTATGTACTCGTCGACAAGTTGAATCTGCAGCAGATCTCGCCTTTGGCCCTCCTCGAGATAACCAATATCGGCTTCGTAGCGGGTCTTACTCCGCAGGTCCTGCTCTCCGGCGAGCTTCGCGCGGAGTGGAAGGTCAACTGGCGGACGATGCTCCTCGGTGCCGTGCTCAACCCCGGCTCTTATTTACTATTTCTGTTCGCCATGCAGCAAGCGCCCATGGCCCATATTGGCCCTTTGCGGGAAACCGGGACTATCTTCGCCACATTGTTAGGGGTGCTCTTGCTTAAAGAAAAGCAGGGAACGCAGCGAATTCTAGGCTCCGTGGTCATTGCCTCCGGAATATTACTGGTGGGAATGTGGGGCTGAAATTCCCTCTTTAAACTGGAGTTACTCCATGGTTTACAATGGATACGGAGGCTGATCGACAGCCCTCTTGTATTCATTTGCAAGCGGTTCCAATACTGCTGAATCAGAAGGAGGAAGGCCAGTGCGATTCGTGAAAAAAGCAGTTCGCTCCGTTCGAAATGCTTTTCGGTTTACCACTTCAGGTCTGACCTTGGGAGAGAAATGGCGTCTCGCGCTGCCGGGGCCGATCCTGTCGGTCGGGGGGGTTCTCATTCATAACGTGTTCATCAAGTATTACACGGATATGATTGGCCTTAGCCCAAAATATGTTGCCTGGGTGTATGTGATCTACAACATCTGGAATGCGATCAACGATCCGATGATCGGCGTCTGGATCGACAAGCTGAGGCATCGCCCGAATCGCGGCAAATACGTCTATATCATGAGGGTAACCGTGCCTTTCATGATCATATCCTCCTTCCTCATGATGCTGTCCAGTCCCTCATGGGACCAGTGGCTGATTTTCCTTCTTTATACGGCGGAGTTGTTTATTTATGATACCGCCGCAACCGCCTACGGTATCGCCTATCAATCTTATATGTTGATCGCCGCCCCCACCAAGGAAGAACGCATCGATGTCGGGATTGTTCAGAACTACATCTCCCAAGCGATGTCCTTTCTCATCACCTTGATCCCGACTTTGCTTCTCGTCGGAGACGGGAAGCGCGAGGTGATTATCCCCGTCTTCTCCGCAGTCATTCTGGTGGAGACGGTGTTCTTCACCCTGGCGCTCAGGGGACTGAAAGACGATGCGAAGATGTACGAATCGCTGGAAGGTCAGCAATTCGCGATGAATGAGCTATGGAGCCAGTCTTGGGAGATCATCAAATCCCGCCAGTTCATTACATTTGTTCTGTATTCCATCATCACCGCCGGCCCGATCGGGTTTTATTTTACACCCTACCTGTACTATATGGACGGTGTAGTCAATGCGGGCGGAGCCGTTACGACGACGATCGATGTCGGCACGCATGTCATTGCACTCATGTTCTTGCCGGTGATGGGATACATCATAAAGAAATACGGCACAAAAACAAGTGTCTACTGGGGAACCGTTCCCGCTATCCTCGGCTACGGAGGGATTTTCTTCGCGAGCAACATATGGGCGGTCGCCGCTTCCTACGTTTTGGTCGTTATTACCGTTAATTACATTCGCACCGCGGTCTCGCCGGTGGGAGCGCTGATCATCGACGAGAACGAGCGCACGAGCGGAGTACGCAAGACCGGTTTGTTCAACGGTCTGTTCGCGATCTTCACTGTCGCCTTTTCCAGCCTCCAAACCGTCATCTTCATGAGCGTCATCGGAGCATTCGGTTACGACGGGCTTGCAACAGCCCAGTCCGAAACAGCTGTACTCGGCATTCGCATCGCCACAAGCCTGATCCCGCTAGCTTCTATACTGCTCGGTCTTATCCCCATGGCATTCTATCCTTTCGACAAGAAAAAAGAAGAAGAAATATCGGCATTCAGTAACCAGGCCAGAAGAGGAGGCTTGACTTAATGTGAATGAACCCCCACTGAAACTGAAATTTACAATCGGCGAAGCCTCCAAGATTCTTGATATCCCGGTCGACACTCTGCGCTATTACGACAAGATCGGACTGCTGCTTCCACGCAATCGGGATACCAACAAGTATCGCTATTATGATCTTGAGCAGTTCGACCTGCTCATCACGATCCGCATGCTGAGAGCGATGGACATATCCATCGAGCAGATTACGACCCTCCTGGCGGCCGATAGTCTGATCAACATTCGCGAGCTCATTTCCGGCAAACAAAAGGAGATCGACCGGCAGATCGACTATCTGAAGCATTTATCCAACAAGCTGAAGGTGCTGGGACAACAGTTCGATCAGTTTAAGAACGAGGAAGTCATCGAGCTTGTACAAACGCCCTCTTACTGGGTGCTGCTTACCGATTCGATCATGGAAAGCGGCGACCCCAAACTCGGAAGCAAGGTGCAGCAGCAAATGCGCAACGTCAACTGCCATCAGGAATGGCTGCCGTTCTGCCATATCATCTCCATCGTGTCGGCGGATAACTTGATCGCTGGTAATTATCACACCTACTTAAACAACGGGATCCTGTCAACCTTCCCGATGGAAGGTGATTCAGGCATATTCCGGAAGTTAGAGCCTCAATATTGCGCCAGAAATTATTTGGTCATCCACCGCGACGGATACGACGAGATGGATGACCATTACGAGAAAATGAAGGCGTTCATTTTCAAGCGAGGGCTGAAAATCGCCGGGAATTCACTAGAAATCAACCTTTTTAACCAGTACGACAAGCATTATATCGAGATCAACATTCCAGTGGAAGAACAAGATTAGAAAGGAAGCTGATGACGATGAAAAAACTTACGACGGACGGCATGCGCTTGATTAACGAAGACGGGGCACATGTCATACTAAGCGGCATCAATCTCGTTTGCAAGGAGAAGAAGAAAGGGTACGTCGAGCCTTGCGAAGAGGACCTGTTCGCCTGGTTCCGGGAACAGGGGATGAACGTTATTCGCCTGGGGCTCATCTGGGATGGCGTGGAGCCGCAGCCGGGTGTCTATGATGACGTCTATCTTGGCCGGATCAAGCAGCAAGCCAAATGGGCGGAGAGTCACGGTCTTTATGTTTTTCTGGATATGCACCAGGATTTATACAGCTCTCTCTATGGTGACGGCGCGCCTGATTGGGCAACGCTCGCCGACGATCTCCCCCACGTTACCGGCCAAATGTGGAGCGACGCTTATCTGGAAAGCCCCGCGGTCAACCGCGCCTTGGATCATTTTTGGCGTAATACACCGGCTGCAGGCGG
The DNA here is from genome assembly GCF_038009185.1 of Paenibacillus sp. FSL R5-0407. NCBI lineage: Bacteria > Bacillati > Bacillota > Bacilli > Caryophanales > Paenibacillaceae > Paenibacillus > Paenibacillus sp. FSL R5-0407. Next base: position 567,632 of record NZ_JBBPAX010000002.1, read on the forward strand.
CATCGGATTGCAGGATCATTACGCAGCCATGTGGAAGCATGTTGCGGCTTACTTCGCCGATTGCCCGAATCTGATCGGATACGACATGATGAATGAGCCATATCCCGGAACGAGCGGCCAGGAAGTATTCGGCGCAATCATTGCCGCCTATGCCCATCAAGTATTGGGGATGACAGACTTCAACATGGAAGAGCTTTCCGCGCTTTGGTTCGACGATGAGAAGAAGCAGGAAGTACTTGCCGGCATGGCAAATATGGAGACGTACCGTGTGCTGGTCGAGCATGCCAAAGAAGCCTCGCAAAGTTTTGAGAAGGAAGTACTGGCCCCTTTCTTTAACAAAACAGCGGCTGCGATCCGTTCGATCGACCCCGAAAGGTTCCTGATGCTGGAAACCTCTTATTTTTCAAACATGGCTGTGGAGTCGGGGTTACAGCTTATCCGAAATGATACCGGAGAGACCGATTCCTCACAGGTATTCGTACCTCATGGCTACGATTTGGTGGTGGATACGGAGCATTACGAGATTTACAACCAGGAACGTGTAGATTTGATCTTTGCCACCCACCGCAGGGTACAGGAGAGACTTCAAATCCCCGTCCTGATCGGGGAATGGGGAGCTTTTACGCATCACCCTGCGACACTCGATCTTACCAAGGAGCTTGTTGCGATCTTCGAGCGTTATTTATGGAGCAATACGTATTGGTGTTATGTCGACAATATGAAAGAGACGCCATATGCTAAAGCATTGAACCGTGCCTATCCGCAAACGACGAGTGGCGTGCTGAAAGGATACCGCTTCGATTACGAGCGCGGTGTTATCAGCGTCAAATACATTCCATCCGGCGGCGAGACGCTGATCTATCACCCTCATGCTGCGCGCCTGTCTGCAGATGATATCGTGATTAACGGCGCGAGCGATTATAAAGTCGAGATTCGCGAGTATCCCGGATCGGAGGCCGGCGTTATAGCGATTGTTGTACCGCAAAGCAGCAAGACGATTACGATTATGGCAGGGTAGCCCGCCTTATAAAACCATCTACGGCAATTGGTTGATCATCTTGTAAATTATTGGTTATATAATGAATATGAAGTATATAACAATAATTCCAGGATAAGTCGAGGTGTGTGCATGAGTAATACGAAATGGAGAACCGTTAAACTGATCGTTTTGGCAACCGTATTGACCGTTGCGCTGGGAGCTTGCTCCAGCAAGGATTCCGCTAATTCGGCACCGGATAACCGAAACGCCGTAACCGCCGGGGCTGAAGGAACAGACAGCTCAGGTCAGAGACCGGAGCATTTGCCGAAGGATTTTCCGCTGCCCGAGGATGCTATAATTACCACTTCCCATTCTGAACAGAACGACGGCAAAAAGTCGGCTCTTCTGATTTTTACGTCCCAAGAAAAGCTCGATAAGCTGGCCGACATGTATAAAGATTACTTCCGGGAACAAGGAATCGAGGATGCGGCTGAAACGATCGACGAGAAAAATTTGATTATTCAGGGCGATACCACTGACGAGAGCTGGTCGCTCATCGGCGGCGCTTTGTCCGCACAGGAAGGCACGAATGAGCTGACGCTGACTTGGTCCGAACTATAATAAGTACAGCAAAACAGGCCGAAGGCATGATTGATTCATGCACTTCGGCCTGTTTATTTATCCGCTTGGACATCAAAATACGATTGCGTACAGTGTTTCATCAAAAACTGTCTTTCAGTTCTCTTGCAGAAGCAAGCGAACCTCCGCCACCTCTATAGGATATTTCTTGCTGAGGCGCGCTTTACTGAGATTGGCACTCAATATGCGATCCATTTGCTTGTCATTCATGGCGGCTACCCTTCGCATGACAGCGAATCCTTCCTCTGGCTCTTTCTCAACCAGCACACTCAGGCTGTATTCCAGTCCCTTGTTCAGTACCCTCGCTTCTTCTTTTTCGGAAATCGGCAACCCCATGGCCCAATCCTGTAAAATCCGTTCAGCCAAACGCAGCCCAAACCGTGCATGTTCTCGGATTCCGAGCAGCGGGGGATGGGCCAGCGCTGCCAAAAAGGCACGACGCTCAAGGGCATTCGCTTGTTCCAACCAATCCTCAAACCATTGTTCCAATAGGCCAAAATCCTGCTCCCCGATCCGTTGTAAGGCGATGGCCACCGCTTCGCGCACTCTCCAGCGGGGATCGCTCATCGCTTCTTTCAGCACGGGCAGTGCTTCCTTCTTCCGTTCTGCCGCGAGGGCAGTATAGCAGGCCCCAATCGCTTGAAGGGCATAGAAGGGCAGAAACTCTCCAGGGTCATTGGCTGGAGCTTCCGGCTCCGACCGACGGCTCCATTCCAGCAAGAGCTTCCAGGCCGGTTCATCTGGTATCCGCCCCATGACTTCCTCTGCAAATTGTTCCGCCAGCTTCAGATTTGCCCTTGGGCCCGGAAGCCCGGAGTTATTTTTCAGGAATGCCTCTAAAGCTTCAAAGCCCGTATGACCATCACTCCAATATCGCCATGTTTCCATTTGCGAATTCACCTCTTTCGCTAATATAGAACAAGTTCAATTATTCCTCAGCGGAAATAGCTAGACGGTCAAATTCTGTTACCCGCCGCTTCATAATAATCCATGGTCGAGGTTTCCTGAAAGCCGCAGGACTTGTAAAGCTGGAGAGCCTTCGCATTTTCGGCGGCTACCTGGAGGAATATTTCCTTCATATCAGCTTCCTGCAGCTTCTCGATGGCCTGCTGCAAAATAGCTCGTCCAAAGCCTTGTCCGCGATGCTCCGGCAGTACGCCCAACCCGAAGATCCCCCCTGCCTCCGCAGTCATTTGCAAATGAAACTTTCCGATACTTTGCCCGTTTAGTTCCGCAAGGTAGATGCGCATCCCTCGTTGCTCTTCCGTTTCCGGCAGGGACAAGCCGTCATTGTCATTGTGTACACTCTCATACTCCGAAGTTATCTCCAAGTCCGCGTCCTTTGTAGCGTCCTCCGCATCATAAGTCTCATCGCCAAAGTAAATGGCGTTCTGTCTCGCGATCTCGCGTCCATCTGCATTGGTCGCCTTGCGAAAGGAGAGTCCGCCGCTCAGCAATTCATTTTGCGGCTTCTGATGATTCTGACGCAGATACATTTCATATTCCGAATGTCTGTAAACCGCATCGATTTTCGCTATGTATTTCTGCCCGGACACCGAGGCTCTGTCACATAACAGAAGCATGCCTCCGGAATTTCTTCGCTTCCATTCAGCTACTGCCATTTCATACAGCCGGGTAAAAATCCCCTGCCGCCGGTATGCGGGATGCACCATTCCCGTAACCTCGAGCGGTGAGCCCGTCCCTCCGAAATGGCTTATTCCCAAGTATCCGACCAATTGTTGCTCGTCGAAATACATGAATTCATTGATATGCTGAAGGCCTGCACCATCACCGGTTTCCTGAGACGCCTCCAGTTTATAATCGAGCTCGAGCTTTAGCGTAATTCGATCCTCACGGACGCATTGCTCCTGCAGACGGTTAATCAGGGTGTAATCCTCCCGGTCAATGCCTGCCTTGAGTTTAAGCCAGGGAGCGCTTATTTTCCCCATACAACTACCTCTCTTCTGTTTCATGCCTTGATCACATTATAACTCCGATCATCTCTTCTTCCTAAGAAAACTTAACTATAGTTGAAATCTGCTTCCTGGTTCACAAAAAACCAGCCTGACCGGATTAATCCGGATCAGACTGGTCCAAAAATTCTTACTTCAAACTTCTTACTTCTATCTTCTTACTTGGCAGGCCCCATATTTTTCAAACTGACATTGGAAATGGTGATCTTGTTGAAGCCGTCGTCCGTGCCTCCGAAGTTCCCCATATTAAAGGAGATGCGGGAGTTCGAATAGCCGGGCTTCGTAATCTCAAAATCAAAGGAGAAGTCAGCATCCGTGGTAGTCAGCGCTACCGAATTTCCATAGTAGTCTGTAAAAGCGTAGTCCGGAGCGCCGCCAAGCCAACCTGCGCCAATCCCCAGATTTCGGGCCTTTTCAGCCTTTGCTGTGAAGCTCAATGTATATTTATATCCTTGCTGGATGGCGAATCCTTCGTAAATGAGCTGGCGGCTCCAATCCTGATCCCCCGCCGTGCCGATGGTTGCTTCCAGCACTCCGTTCTTGATATCTAACGTTAGTTCGCCGGCCTCAGGAGCATAGCTGAACCACTTGCTCTCGTTAGAAATCAGGTTTACATTCTGCGGCGGACCGCCTTGCTCTGCCGCCGGATTCACCTCATAAAGTCTCACATTTCCGATCGTAACGGCATGCGCCATATCCCCTTCTACAGGAATCCCAAGTCCGAACGCCAATTGCGAATCGTAATCCGATTCCTCCGTCATTTCGAACGTATAAGAGTAGTGCTGCATGACCGTCGTCAATTCGGCAGGCTGTTCCATATACTTTGTATAAGGATCAACATTGAGTCCTACTGCCGCTTGCAATGTTTTAGGGTCCGTGGAGGAAGCATCAAACTCCAGCCGGTAATGCTTACCCTTTTCCAGTGAAATGCCGTTTTGCTGCAGTTGGGAATCCCACCAATTCTGCGTACCGCCATCCACTTGTAGGGTCAGTTCCCCGTTCGAGTACGTAGTATCCGTCACAGACACCGTCTGCCAGCTGCTCAGGTCCGGCGTAAACTTGTTGTTCTTGACCTTGTTTTCCGAAATATCCACCCAAAGCGTATTGTACTCGCGGCCTTCAAAATCGAGATAATAGCTTTGCGATGAATTTAACTGAACCGGCTCAAAATAAACCGTCTTGTACGTCTGCCATCCTCCGGTTTCGCCAAGGTTATACGTTGATTGAGTGACGGTCCTTCCGTCCTCGTCCTTGACGCTGAGTCGGATCTGCGAGTTCGGATCGCCGCTCGCTACCCTGGCGGACAGCACATATTCCGCGCTATGGGCAACGTTCGCCTTAAATTGCAGCAGATCTCCTTCTCCCATGTAGGCCACATGCTTGCCGCCTTCTTCCGAATCCTCCAACTGTAATCCGTTCATGACCCAGGCATCGCTCGCCTGAATATGGGCATATCCGTTTACGGTGACCGGATTGCCGCGCTTCACCAGACGGACATTGTCCACATACGCCGTTCCCGTATCGCCTCCGAACAGCAATTGCAGTTCGGACTCGGCAACCGCAATGCCGTCGCCAATCACGATCTCATAAGCATAGTTCTTCATTTCGCCGGTAAGCTGTGCCATCTTGCCAAGCGGGAACTGAACCGCATGTCCGTCCTTGCTGGTAAGGCCAATCTCCATGGCTCTAGGCACATCCGCTTTGGCCTCAAAATACAGGCCATACGTTGCATTCGCCTCCAGCTTCATCCCCGGCTGCGCAACGACCACCTCTTCGGCAGCGCCGGCGCTCGCCACATTCACGACAAGCTGGCGTTCCATGATATGCGACTTGCGGAAATTATTCACGGACACGTCAGCATTTGCTCCGGACGCTACATGAGCTTCCCAGAACGCTAACCGGTTCGTGCCCTGATCAAACGTGCCGTTATAAATCAGGTTCAGGTCCGGCAGCGGCTTCCGCTCCACAACTTCCGGCAGTGGGGCTGCATTTCCGATTTCTTTGACCTGAACATTGGCAAAGTAAACTGTTGCATCATTCAAGCCTGCATTAAATTCAAATCTCGCATTATTGTCGGTTTCGGAACGCATATCAAATTCATATTCAAAGGACTTCCACGCTGTCGTCAGGTCAAAGTTTACTTCACCCGAATAAGCCTTCCAACTGCCTCCGAATTGGGTAACCTTGGACATGATCGTACGGTTTGCGGATGCCTTGGCATCGAACGTAACCTTGTACTTCTTGTCTTTTTCCACAAAGAGCGGCATTTGCGTAAGCTGCAGGGAATAATTCTTTGTTCCGGCATTGTCGATCTTAATTTCCGCCGCCTTGCCCTTTTCGGCATCTTCGACCACCGATATGCTGCCTGCGCCGCCTTCGTTCTTAATGAACTCCCAACTTTCCGGCACACCCTGCTCGTTTACGGCACCCGCATATTTCTCGTTATACAGAAGGTTCCCGTCCTGCTGCGGATTGCGCTGCGGCTCAATCGCCGGCGGGTTACCCGTCACATCCGGCCAACTGGCCAGATCCTTGTAATTATAGACGCGTACGAAGTCGACTTTCATCGTATCGGACACAAAATCGTTGTCCGGCGCTCCCGGCCAATCTCCCCCGATCGCCGTATTCAGGATCAGGTAGAAGTCGCGGTCAAACGGAGCGGGATAAGTATAGTATTCCGGTTGTCCCGGCGCCTTGGTTCTCCAGCGCTCCACTTCCTGTACCAGGTGTCCGTCCACATAGAAACGGAGCACGCCCGGCAGCCATTCTAACTGAAAATCATGATAGTCATCGGCAAATTTCGCTCCGCCAGGAAGCGTGTAGGTTCCCTGATCATGTCCATGGGATCCGTCCGGCTGTACACTGTCGTAGTGGATCGTGCTGTAGGACAGGCTTGTATTTCCTGTGCCTTTGCTTCCTCCGAGCATCTCCATAATGTCGATTTCTCCGGAAGCCGGCCAGCCGCCGTAATGGGCTTCATCGGTCGGCATCATCCAGATCGCCGGCCACATGCCTTGCTGCTCAGGCAGCTTGGCGCGAACGACTACCTTGCCGTAGGTCCAATCCTGCTTGTTTTTGGTGGTCAGCTTGCCCGAGCTGTACTCTTTGGTACCGTAACCGCCTTTTTTCGCTTCAATTTGCAGGACGCTGCGGTCTCCTTCTTTAACAATGCTTACATTGTTCGGGCTATAGTATTGCAGCTCGTTATTGTATACCAAGCCGGTATTCTCTACGTTCCAATTGGACGCATTGATCTCTGTCCCGTTGAAATCGTCTTGCCAGGCCAGCTCCCATTTGCTGTCCGGTATGGTAGTAGGCGCTACCGGTTTCTCTTGGTTTGGCTGTGTCACCGGAGGCGTTGTTGTCGATCCGCCCGATGAGCCACCCGACGATCCGCCCGAAGCCGGCGGTGTCGTTGTTCCTGAACCGGACGACGGCTTGTCGGCTGGTCTCGACCCGCTGAACCCGGGCTCCACCTTCTCGCCATTCAGCGTGACTCCGCTAGCAGCTACCGTCATTTGATCGACTGCTCCCTGCAACTTAAGGGCGGTTCCCTGTGCCAAGGCGTCAACCTTCAACGTGCCGAACTTACTGTCCAAGCTCTGCTCGATGTCAGCCTTTTTCAACACAAGGAGTTCCTGGACCTTGCTACCCGCCAGAAATTTTATTCCTGCCGTCTCTCCTACTTTGTCGACAATAACCCGGCCAAGCTCTGAACGTGAAATTTGGATGGAGCCGCCGCCTTTCATGATGACGCTTCCGGTCACCTTGACCCCGTCCAGATTGATATCCCCCTCACCGATACCTTCGGCCAGAATCAGGTTTCCATCAATGACGATGTCCTTCAAGGTTACACCGGCAGAACGGATAACCAGATTGCCGTTCACCTTTGAAGCATCATATACGCCGGGAGTCTGAACTACATCGGCTACCATTCCGGACAACAGTGACGCGAATTCCGCCCTCGTCATACGCGCTTTTGGATCAAGCTTGCCTTGATAGCCCTTCATCACGCCTGCTTCCGTCATATAGGACAGCGCTTTCATCGCATAACCGGAAATATCCTGCGCATCCCGGAACTGCTGCAGGGCACTCCCGAGCTCCATACCTGTCGATAATTGAAGCGCCCGGTCGATGATGACGGCGGCTTCCTCTCTCGTTATTATCGCGGTCGGAGACAGATGATTCGCATCGATACCGAGTATAATCCCCGACCCGTTAGCACGCATCATTGCCTCATAATACCAATCCCCTGGACGGACATCCTCAAACTGAGCGGAACTCTGACCCGTAAAACCGAGCATCCGGTGCAGCACCGTCACGAACTCCGCCCGGCTGATTCCTGCGCCCGGTCTGAAGCTCCCGCTCTCGTCCCCTTGCATCAATCCCAATTCACGCATATGTACTGCTGCGGACTGCGCCCAATGTCCCGATAAATCCTTAAATACGGGCGCGGCTTGATGGTTGCTTCCTTCCTGGCCGTATGCCGCAGGACTTGCGGATAGCGTCAGGCTGCAAGCCATGAATATAGCCAGCCATTTTTTCATCGTGTAATCCTCCCCATTGTGTTAAACTCCTTAGCAGCCTCGTTAAGCGGAACTCTTCCAAATCGGAAAATGGTCTTTCACAGGCCGTCCGGACCTTGTATAGTACGATTATAGCAACGTCGATTTGCGATCTATATCCTAATATTCCAACAACGATATTGATATTTTAACTAGATAAGCCGAACTATCGATGGAGCATTAACGAACGTCAACGAAACCATTCCTTAGTTCAGCTTGTATGGATAGGGGGCCTACTAACTTTGCTCGCACGCATGAATGTGTTTACCAAAATGACCTTGCTGATCCTGCTCTTTCTCATTCCGGTTCTTATCCTCTACACTTATTCCAACCGGGAGAGCGTAGCCGTCATTGAGAACGAAATCCAGAGCGCGACGACGAACAGGCTGTCTACCTTCGCCTCCTCGATAGAGTCGAACATCTATCAGTTGTCGCTGTACGGCATATCGATCGGACAGGACTCCAGCATTCAGGAGTTTCAGCTGCCCGACAACCGGATCCCCTACGAACGTGTTCGGCTCAGCGGCGCCATTTTGGAGAAGATGAACTTGTACAATGCCGCCAGCAAATGGCATTCTACGATTACACTTTATTTCCCGCGCATCCGGCAGGTAATCTCGACGGAGTATTATGACTCCCCTGCCTATGACGAAAAAGAGTTCAGCGAGCCCTTCCCGCAAACCTGGGTGTATAAAGACAACAGCTTCATCTGGCATACGACCGAGCCGACAACAGAAATGTCCGAGCCGGGCAAGGCCCGGCTGATTACCAAGATCAGCTTCCCGGCCAATCAACTGGCCGCCTTGCTGGATCAGAACAAGCAGAACAACCGCGGCGATCCGTTCCTGTTTCATGCGGGGCTGGGTGTAATCAGCAACAGTTCGGCGAATACAACCCTGATGACAACGCTGGCCGATCAGCTTAAGTCACTGCCGCTCCAGGAAGAGAGCGGCTTTCGAACCAAGCTGGATGATACGGAATACTACGTGTCTTATATCAGGTCCAAGAGTCTGGATTGGTATTACGTGGACTACGTGCCGATGCAGCAAATATTAAGCCCGGTCACTAGCAGCAGAAATCTGTTCTACATGTCGATCAGCGTTCTTCTGGTCATGAGTATTGTAGTGATATTCACCCTGTACCGGAGCGTCCAACTTCCGCTGCTCCAACTCGTCAAGGGCACCAGACGGTTGTCTGATGGAGATTTCTCAGTTCGGCTGGACAACCCGAAGCACAATGAATTCAGTCAGTTATTCATCCGATTCAATATTATGGCCCAGCGGATTCAGGCGCTCATAGAGAACGTCTACGAGGAGAGGCTGCGGCGGAGGGAAGCGACACTGAAGCAGCTTCAGTCCCAGATCAATCCGCACTTCCTTTATAACTGCCTTTTCTACATCAAGAATATGGCGCGAATGAAAGACGAGGAAGCGGTTGTGGCCATGGCGCTCAATCTTGGCGAATATTACCGGTACATAACCAGATCCGAGAAAGATCTTGCCACGATTTCCGAAGAATTGAAAATGGCGACCAATTACTTGAAGATTCAAGCTCTGCGCTTGGAGCGAATGAGTTTTACAATCGATGTTCCCTGTGATATTTTAGACAAAACCGTCCCGAGACTGACGCTTCAGCCCATTATTGAAAACGCAATCATTCATGGTCTTGAGCCTAAGGGCGAACATGGCGAAATCCGGATACGGGGCGTGTCCGAGAACGGGATCAACATCATTACGGTGGAAGACAGCGGAATGGGGATGACCGAAGAGCAATTTGTGAAAATGAGGCATGACTTAGTAAAGCCGCTGGATGAGCATATGGGGTGCGGGACATGGAATGTTCATCAGCGACTGACCTTTCAATTTGGTGATGAATCCGGCCTAATCTTCCGTCATTCTCCGCTAGGCGGCGTCCGGGTCGACATCACTTGGCGGGATAATATGGACAAGTAGGTGAATACAGCATGTTGCAACTATTATTAGTGGACGATGAACGCTCCGTTGTTGAAGCATTGGCCGAGACGATCCCTTGGGATAAGTGCGGAATCGGAACCGTCCATGAGGCGTTGTCAGGCGCTATGGCGCTCGACATATTGGAGAACCATCCGATCGACATCGTCATTACGGACATCCGGATGCCCGGCATGTCCGGCATGGAGCTGATTTCGGCCATCCGCAGCCGTTGGCCGCTGGTGAACACGATCTTGCTGTCGGGTCATGCCGACTTTGAATATGCCCAGCAAGCCCTCGTTCAAGGAAGCTTCGATTATTTGCTTAAACCCGTCAGCGACGAAGATCTGATCCACTCCGTTACACGACTCGTAGAGCGCATCAAGACCAAGTGGGAACAAGCCGCATCCTATCAGAAGGCGCTCTATACATTTCGGGAGAATAAGCCCTTGCTTCGCTCCACGATGCTCAATGAGCTGTTGACCGGCCGGACCTATTCGGAGGAAGCACTGGCGGATAAGCTGAAGCTCCTCGAGCTTCCCTTTACAGCCGGCGATGAACTCGGGATGCTGGTGATCCGGATGGAGGAGCATCTGTCCGAAATGGCCCAGCGGGAACTCGCGCTCATGGAATATGCCATTTGCAATATCGTAAACGAAGTGATGCAGAAGCAATTCCATATCTGGCATACGAGAGATGCCCATGATTACATTGTTATTCTGGCCGTCAGCAGGCAAAGCCCCCTATCCTCAGGCAGAGGCGATCAAAATAAAACGCTGCTGGAGCAATATGCCGCTCAAATCCAGTCCAATGTGCAGATCTATCTGAAGGGTGCCATTTCGATCCTGGTTGGCAACCGGGGGATATTTCCTTATCAAGTCCGTGAGATCTACGAGCATTCGGTCATGTCCATGCGGAAGCGGATGGGACAAGGGCAAGGCTTGTTCGCCAGTGCGTCGGATGAGCCCGATACGAAACCGATTCATTCGATCCGGTCACTGTATGAACCTCCTACCCTGCTCAGTTTGCTGGAAGCGGGACGATTCGAGGATGTAGAGCGGAAGATCCGGCAAATCTTCGAGGAATTGCTGGAGTCGGCGGGGGATCAGGCTGTAGCCGAGCACCTTATCGAAGCCTATCACGTTTTGGCCGGGGCCTTCGCTTATATTATTCATAAGAACGGCAAGCAATTGTCCGCAGTGCTGCCGGAGGATTCTTATCGATATTTTGAGTCTCCCGGCTTTTCTACCGTCCAGCAATTGCTGGATTGGTCCATCCGTGTACTTCATTGCATCCGGGAAGACTCCGAACAGGATTTAAAAGACAATCACAGCACGATCGTCCGCAGCGTGAAGAGCTTTATCGACCGCAATCTGGCCGGGGATGTATCTTTACCGGCGATTGCAGATGAGGTGCACTTACATCCGGTATATCTGTCCAAGGTCTATAAAGCCGAGACAGGGGAAGCGCTGACAGCCTACGCCTACAGAATCAGAATGGAAAAGGCGGCTTTCTATTTGCGCACCTCGACGGCCAAGGTGTTCGAAATCGCCGAGCTTGTCGGATATAACAATACTGCCTACTTCATTAGGGTGTTCAAAAAATATTACGATGTCACACCTCAGGAGTACCGCGATCGTTTGCCTGTCTAGACCATATACCCGGACAAAAAACAGGCGTTGCAGATGACTTCTGCAGCGCCTGTTTTCTTTGCAATGCGGCGAGCCCATGACCCTATGAACCTCATTGCCCCTCATTGACGGTCCGGTACCACTCGTTCACTTCCCGGGTAATTTGATCGCCTCCGGCGGCCTTCCATTTCTCGACAAAGGTATCGAAGTAATCAATCGATATCTTGCCATAGATGATCTGGGAGAAGGTATCCTTTTCCATCCTGGAAAGAATATCATTGTTCATGTTCATCGTCTCCGTCGGAGGCCCGGTAAACATCTGATTCATGGCAATATTCCTCTGAACCATTACGATCTCCGCCGCTTCGAGCATTTCCCGGGAAGCGCCCGATTTCACCTTTTTCTCAAATGGGGTCACGGCTTTCCCTCCGTACGCAAGCTTTAGCAAGGTCGCCATATTCAGGCTTGGAATGCGGGCGCCGTCAAAAGTGACCGTATACTTCTCGGAATCATAGCCCTCGGTATGCACGGCATTGTTCGTTAGTTGATCTCCTTCGCCGGCTATGGCCTCCTCGTTTTCCCCCGCCAGTCCGTTCTCGAACTCACTGCCGACTTCCGGATTGGCGAAATGATCGAACAAATAATTCTGATACGTAAAAAATGCCTCCGGATGCTCCATGTCCTTGTTGATCAGGATCACCCCGTTGGCAATGGACGTACCGTGCCTGCCTGCTCGTCCATCCTCCCCGGAAGGAATGGGGTAGGCTCTAATCCTAGCCCCTTTAACTTTCTGCTTCACGTCCGCCAGCGGCCATGCAGGCATCCAATGAGGACCGACCACTATTCCCGCTCTTCCTGCGGTGAATTCCTCTACCGCTTTGGCCTCGTCATACCATCCCGCCATTTCCGCAAGGTAACCTTTGCCCATCCAGCTCTGCAGCTTCTCCAGCGCTTGCTTGGCTCCAGGCGATATCGAACCGTATTCCAGCTTGCCTTCCTCCGTCAAATTCCACTGATTCGGCAGGGTACCGTAAGCACCGAACACCCAACCGGCATCGGACATCCAGGTATTGACCCAGTTCTTGAAGCCGAACGTCAGGCCGTAAGTATCCTTTTCCCCGTTTCCATCCGGGTCCTGGTTCGTAAAAGCTTCCATGATGATCTCCAGGTCGCTTAACGTCTTCGGCGCTTGGAAGCCGAATTTCATCATCCAGTCCTCGCGAATCCACATGACCGGATCGCTGTTATAAGCGTAATCGAGAATCGGAATTCCGATTCTTTTGCCATCCTGCATGTACGGATACCAGACAGTAGGGTCCTCCTCCACGGCATCCTTCCAGGTATCGCTGGCATATTTGTCGAACAATTCGCCTGCATCGAGGAACTTGCCGGATTCTATCAGCTCCCTGACGAGGTTGAAGTCGCCGCGGTATGAAATAATGTCGGGCATTTCCGCATCGGATGCAAGAGACAGCCGGAGCTTGGTCTCGAAGGCGTTATTTGTGGAAGGAGATACCCAAAGATTCTTCAACTGGATCCCCAGCTTGTCTTTGGCCCACCTCGTATGGCCATTGTTATCCTGATCTTCCCCCTCCTGGAACTTCACGTCCGGCCCCCATGGCCGAAGGTAGGTCAACGTTATCACCGGGTCGTATTTCCCGTCCTTCGGCAGTTGGCCGGCAGTGACTTCGTCCATCATCCCACCGGCCGGTCGGTGGCCGGAATCCCTGGAATCCCCGGAATCGGCGCCGTCCCGACAGCCTCCCGCAACCACGGCGAGGATCAAAATGCCTATCATGAGCAAGCTGCTCCTGGATTTCTTACCGTTTCTGTTCAACCGCAGCCCCCCGCTTATCCTCAATTTTTCTATATTACTATCAGACTAACACAAAACAGCCGCTCCGGCGGCTGCTTTGCGTTGCATGCGATCTAATTGCTCGTATATTTTAACCAATCGTATTCCGCATACAGCGGATTGGCGCCGTTATACGAACCTAACCAGGCGTCAACGCCCGTTCCGTTCCAAATGTTCATCATGATTTTACCGGGCGTGCTTGGAATATTCGTCGTAGCCGTATGCTTCAGCACACCGTCCACATACCACTTGATGTACCCGGGCTGCCAATCAAAGGCATAGGTATGGAAGCCGGTCGACGCATCAAAACCAAGATTAACGACCTTCTCATGGCCGCCTACCCCGTTAGTAAAGTAGTTAAATTGCACCTTGGTCGTGTCTTTTCCCAAAAACTCGATATCGATCTCATCCCATTGCGTACCGTAAGAAGGGCCGGTGTAAGTGAAGAAGGAGGACACGATGCCCGTATTCTTGGCCGGCTTCATGCTAACCTCGTATAATCCGTATCCATACGTGTATTTGGACTGATATTCACCGCAGTCAAATCGATTGTAAGCCGAACTCGTTAATCCCAGCTTCAACTTTCCATCGTTGGTGAAGCCGGCATTATTGGCGCGCCACGTACAATTGAACATCCCTCCGTTGGAATAACCGTCCGCCTTATGCCAGGTCTCCGAATTGAAGTAGGTGAGCGGCTCCCAGAACACATACCCCGCAAATGCGTTGATACTAAGAACCAGGGAGATTATTCCGGCAGCCGCTACAGTGATCCAAGACTTCTTTTTCACTTTCATCTGACACCTCCATCGGATAATTACCGGTTTCGAAGCGCTTCCATCTCCGGCGTTTCCATTGTATATCGGGGCGGTGTCGCTCTCTATAGTAAGATTGAAAGTGAGATAGCACTATTTCAAGATCCTCGGCTTCATGAGTTCGATCTTAACTCTTCATAACGCGTTTTCCTGGCCTTTCCCCTCCCTTTCAAGCTTCCGCCGCATCCGTTGCCGGTACTCTGTAGGCTGCATGCCCATCACTTCCCGAAAGGTCCGCGTAAAGCTTTTGTAGCTTTCGTAGCCCACCATGGCCGCCACCTCAATGACCTTATATTCCGTTTCCGCCAGCAGGCGCCGGGCTTTATCCAGCCGCACATCCCGCAGATATTCCGCAAAGCCCTTCCCGACATTTTTCTTGAACAGGTTGGAGAAATAGGCATAATTCAGGGACACGTGGTTTGATACCATCGCCAGATCCAGCGGCTTATGATAATTTTCGTGGATGTAGCGGATCGCTTCGTTCAAATCCTGCGTGTTGCGGTAGCTACATTTGAATTCATAATAGAACTGGTTCAGCCGGAGCAACTGCTGTTGCAACGCCTGGATATAATCACGAATACCCGGATGATCAAAAATATTACGCAGGCACTCCATATCCAGCGTTTCTTCCCCCATGTACGGACGGATGACCCGCTCATATTCCTCCAGCATCTGCACCATGGCCCGGCATAGCTGCTCCGTATAGCGGATGTGATACCGCCGCAGCACATTTTTATGAAATAGTCTTGAAATTTCCTCGGTAATTTTGCCGCTATTTTTGGTGCCGATAAATTGGAACAGGTGATATAACTCATCATACGGTAGCTGCCATTGCTGTTCGAGACCGGCAATATCCGTTGGCAAAATACAGCGTTTCTCCGGAAAAAGGTAGCTGTGGCGGTATAGCTCCATCACTTGGGCGTAGCTGTCCGGCAAGCCCTTTAATCCTTGCTGCGGATTCGTCATGGCCGTGATGGCCCCCATCTGCTCCTCCTTGAGTGCGGCAGGCAGAGCTCCGGGGTCGACCGACGCGTCAACCGCAAGGATCAGATGCGGACGACGCTGAAGGCAAATGCATCCCCTTTTGCCATAAACGCGGTAAGCCATGGATTCCATGCCATGGGAACTGCTGGCTCCCGGCTGGTTAATCCATACCTCTTCCCTCAGCAGGCACAGGCGGTAATTCTGCCAAAGCTCCGGATTTTGCTGCTGGGTCCGGTGAATCCACTCCTCGTCACTTACCGCTCCTTGCATGAACATGCGCAGCTCTTTCCGGTCCGTCTCCTTGGCGCGGCGGGAAACATGCTTCATATTGCGCGAGAGGGCCTGCCGGGTTCTTACCTCTTGCAATACGTGCTCGACCGAGGCTTGCAGATCCTCCCGCTTCACGGGCTTGAGCAGGTAGCCCTTCGCCCCGAGGCTTATCGCTTTCTGGGCATAGGCGAAATCGCTGTAGCCGCTGATGATCAGGTAATCTACCTTAATGTGCTCCTCCTTGGTATGGGCCATTAACGTCAATCCATCCATATCCGGCATACGGATATCGGTAATCACCAGCTGGATACTGTGCTGACGGAGTATTTGCAAGGCCTCGATCCCGTTCGCAGCGCAGTAAATCTGGTCGAGCTGCAGTGGGAACTGGCCCAGCATGGCCTGCAGGCCGTCGCGGATGTGCTTTTGGTCGTCCACAATCAGTATGTTCATCATCCCTTACCACCCTCCAAGATTCACATTTTCCCAAGGCAAGCGTATGGTTACGCAGGTATAGGATCCCTGCACGCTGTCGATCCAAAGACCGAAGCCTTTGCCATAATGGAGCTGCAGCCGTTTATGTACGTTTTCCAGACCTAGCCCGTTTTTACCGGCAATAATAGGCGTGTCCGAATCCCCTTGCAGCACGGCTTGCAGGTCGGCCAGCGTCTCCGGATCGACTCCCGTGCCGTCATCGAAGATTTCGATGATCAATGTACTGTTATTGTCCACCCATACGGTAATTTGAATATGCAGCTTGCCGCCCGGAGGAGCTGCATGATGAACGGCATTCTCCACGATCGGCTGCATGCACATCTTAGGAATGGCATAGCTATGCACCTCCTGAGGGAGATCCGCCGTCAACCGGACGTTGCCGCCTTCCATGAAATTGATGAATTTAACATAGCTCCCGATGTTCGCAAGCTCTTCTCCGAGGGCCACGGTATCGCCGTTCCATTTCATGCTATACCGCAGCAGCGAGCCTAACGACACCAGCGCATCGGCGATAACGGGCTGCCGCTGTACCTCCGCCTGCATCCGGATCGCTTCCAGCGCGTTATACAAAAAATGCGAATTGATTTGCGAATGGAGCGAGTGCAGCTGCGCATTTTTGGCGATCAGCTGTTTATCCACCACTTGGGTCATCAATTGCTTGATCTCATCCAGCATTTTGTTGTAAGTGACGGCTACCTCATCGATTTCATCGCCGGTTTCATCTTCGTCCAGCCCGGTATCGATCTTCTCGTCGAGCTGGCCTTTCCGTACCTTGCGCATGGAGGACAGTACGCTGTCCAAGCGGCGGAACAAGCGTCTTGTCGTATGCGAAACCAGGAGCATCATCAACAGCATTACGCTCAAGGTAATCACAACGACCAACGCATACCAACTGCGAGGGCCTTTCATTAACGCCTGGTGGGAGGCGACATCCACGACATAGGCGTCGAGCGGGGCAATATATCGGTACACCGCATAATAGGTTTTATCGTCAATTTTGACCTTCACCGGACGATCCTGCTCCAGCGCATTCAGTTGCCCGTGAATGTGAATCAGGATTTCATCCAGCTTATCCCCCGCCGCTTGCGAAAAGGTATGCCGGGGATTGTAAATATAGCGGTAAGGCGCGCTTCCCTCCATCACTACAGAAAAGAAATCGCCCCCTGTCTCCTCCAGAAGATCGCCAAAAAACACGCTGTGTGAGGCGCGAATCTCCATAATGCTGGGGAGTTGCTGCTGTTGGCCTTGAAGGCGAACCAGCCGGTAGTAGGACAGCGTATCTTCCCCCTCCCGAAAAGCGAATATGCGGTACGCCGAACCGCCCTCTTCCCGAAGCGTCTTCCAGTAATCCTGCGGGGAAAACCTGTCGTAATGATAGATTTCGGGCCAGATCTCATACAAGTTCGGATTGTCGACATAAAAACTGAGCTCGCTGATCATCTCGTTGCTCTGGATAATGTTGTGCATCTGCTCAAATTGATTCTGCCTGAATTTCACCAGGCGCAGGCCGTCCCCGAGCATATTGGAATGAATGAAATCCACGAAGGACTTTTGCGTCAGCGCCGTGGAGGAAGCGTTTTCAATAATATCCATTTTGCTGCGCAGCTTCTCATTAATCCGCGAGACATGGCTGCTTCCAGTCGCCATCGCATCCTTGTACAGCTGAGTTTCCTGAATCCGGATAAATAAAAAGGATACGACAATAGCAGGGATGGCAATCAGCAGGCTAAATGCCAGAAATAACTTTTGAGAGATACGGGAATTGCGGTAGATCTTTCTCATTTTCGTCAGCAGAATCTTCATTACAAATGCCCCTCCCTACCTCTGTAATATACTATATATTACAAACCGGCCGGCAGGTAACCCACTTTATCGCTCGCATAAGAGTCGACAACTGCAAAAGCAGGGATACCGGTCACCCTTTTGGGTGACCGGCAGCCATTTACTCCGCCATTTTGGACTTTCTAGCGTCCAGCTCGGCCTGACGGTATTCCATCACCTGGTCAAAACCATAGCTCGCGCGACGGGCAAGGAAGTTCTCGAAAATTTTATCAAAAGCGGCTTCATCCTTGGCGGTAATCAGCTCCGGCAGCACCTCTTCCCAGTTCTGGGAGATACGCGACCAGGTTACGGCTACTTCGGAATCGCCGAGAGGATCAAGGCCCTTATAGATGCCGCCGTCAATATCGGCCTGCGCGTTGGCGAAGTCCTCCATCTGCTTGATGACAGGCGCTTTCTCCGGTCTCCATTGATTGACAATAACCGGGTTGCGCATCATCCAGTAGGTATCCATGATGCCCACTTCTTTTTCAAGCTTCTCAATATCGGTTTCGAGCAATTGCACCATATCCGCTTTCAACTGCGGTTTGCCATCTACGTTCTCCCACGTTTCGCCTTCTTTGCCAAGGAACAAATCCCGTTGGCCTTCTTCGCTGGCCAAATAGGTTAAGAAGCGGATCGCACGTTCAGGGTTTTCGCAGGATTTGCTGATCATCGTCACCATCCAGCCGTCCATGTTGCCCGGGAACAGTTTCGCCGTGTCCCCTTTGCTGTTTTGCGGACCGTCTACGGCGATGTAGTAAGAATCCGGGTTCTCGCTCGCGGCCAGCATCGGGTTGACGGCCGTCATCCCGGTCCATTCGCGGACCATCATGAAGTAGCGGGCATTGTTCGTTTTTTCCTCTACCTGGGTATCGGAATCCACCAGGAAGTCCACGTTAATCAGGCCGCGTTCGTAGGCGGTGCGGAATGTTTTCAACCAGGTGACATAATCCGGGTCCGTCGTACGGTCGTACACTTTGCCGTCTTTTTCAAACGGAATCGCCAGCAGGTTCTGCAGGTACTCGCTCATCCCGTAAGGCACGTTCCCTTGGGCAAAGAAGGGACTGATCGGTTGTCCTTTGTACTTGGAATACTTATCCTTTACCGTTTGCAGGGCGTTCAGGAAACCTTCCGGCGTGGTCAAATCCGGGCTGCCCATTTCCTCGTAGAGGTCCTTCCGTACCAGGAAGGTTTGGTTGGCGGCGGTCATGCCGGTTTCATGCATCAGGTTCGGGCTATAGGAATCGTTCGGAATGCCGTAGGTATTGCCGTTCTCTTGTTTATACCACTTCAGCGTACCGTCGCCGGCCACTTTGAAGAAGTAGGGATCATATTGGTCCGCCAGTTCATTCAAGGCATACACATGATCTCCTTCCCACAGCTTTTTGACAGCGGTTTCCCAAGAGCCCATCGTAATCAAGTCCGGCAGCTTGCCGGAAGTCATCATCAGGGTAATGTGCTCGTTAGCTTCGCCGGATGGAACTTCAATTTTGACGTTCACGCCTGTCTTTTCGGAGATATACTTGGAGTTCAGACTCTCTCCCCAAGTACGGCCGTACCAGGAAGCGCCTACGAACCAGGATAAATCCACAGGGCTGGTATCCAGCTTCCAGGCAGGTTCCTCCGGATTAAGCTTAGCTTCGACCGCGGTATTCTCGGGTTTGGCATTGTTGTCCGCTGGCTCGGAGTTAGACGTACTTGCGTTGTTCTTGGACCCCGAGCAAGCCGCCAAGCTCAGCATCAGGATTACAGCCAACATGACCGCCAAGCTTTTCTTCATACGTTTGTGTTTCATTGCATGATCATCCTTTCTTTA
Organism: Paenibacillus sp. FSL R5-0407; assembly: GCF_038009185.1. Taxonomy (NCBI): domain Bacteria; kingdom Bacillati; phylum Bacillota; class Bacilli; order Caryophanales; family Paenibacillaceae; genus Paenibacillus; species Paenibacillus sp. FSL R5-0407. The sequence goes on from NZ_JBBPAX010000002.1 coordinate 587,418, forward strand.
TTTCCAATGGATTTTGTATATGAATCATCCGCCCCTCCAAGCCTTGGCTTAGTCAGACCGATGACGCTTACCCTTTAATTGCGCCGATCATAACGCCTTTGACCAGATAGCGCTGGATAAAGGGATAGAACGCCAGAATCGGCAGCGTGGCCACCATCATGGAGGCAAACTTGATAGAGTTGCCGGGCAGCTTGGCCCCGAACTGAGCCATGGCCTGCTGCTGCATGAACGACATGGAATTCTCGGCAATGATTTTGTACAGCATCGTTTGCAGCGGCAATATTTCCTGCGAGCGGATGTACAGTACGCCCTGATAGTAATCGTTCCAGTGATATACGGCTGCAAAAAGCGCTATGGTCGCTATTACCGCCATGCTATTGGGAAGTACAATTTTGAACAATACCCCATAATCCGACGCGCCGTCTACCTTGGCTGACTCCTCCAGGCTTTCCGGGATCGTGCGATAAAAGCTGATGAAAATGACCATATCGAAAAACGTGTACATCGCAGGAATAATGAAAACCAAAAAGTTATCGTACAAGCCCAGCTTGGTCATAAGGATAAATGTAGGAATCAGCCCGCCCGAGAACAGCATCGTAATCAAGGCGATTTTCATATATACCTTGCGGCCAATCAGGTTGGATTTGCTCATGCCGTAAGCCACAATGGCGGTAAACAGCACGTGTACCACGGTCCCGATCACGGTACGCAAAGTGGTGACCAGAAATCCGTTCATCATGTTTTCGTCATTGAATACCACGCGATAACTGTCCAGCGACACCGCTTTGGGAAACCAGTTGACCGTGCCCAACAAGGCCTGCTCCGGAGCGTTAAACGAATTAATAAGCACAAAATACATCGGGTACAGCGTTATAAAACAAACCGCCAGCATCAGCAAGGTATTGCATATCGTAAACACGCTGATGCGCCGGAATCTTCTCCGCATTTCCATGGATCATTCTCTCCCTTCTTAAAAAATGCCTTCGCCATTGAGTTTTTTGGAGGAAAAGTTGGCCAGGAACAACAGTCCTAATGCCACAATGGAGCGGGCAAACAGAACGGCCGTGGAGAAGGAGTGACGTCCGGATACCAAGCCCATGTTGTAGATATAGAGATCCAGGCTTTCCGCCATCTTCATGTTCATGTTGTTCTTCAACATAAAGATCTGATCGAAGTTGCTGCCGAGCAACCCGCTGACCGCGAGAATGAACAAGATGGAAATGGTAGGACGGATGCTTTGAATGGTGATATGCCACATTCGCTGCCAACGGCCCGCGCCATCCAGTTCCGCCGCTTCGTACAAACCGGGATCAATGCCGGAGATGGCGGCGATATAGATGATAGCGCTCCAGCCCATTTCCTTGAGCGTATCGGAAAAAAAGGCAATCCACCAGAAATACTTAGGCTCGCTGTTAAACAAAATTTCCCGATCTTGAACTCCTATCGCTATCAGCAATTGATTGATCACGCCGCCCTCACCCAGCCAGTTGAGCATGATCCCGCCAAAGATCGTCCAGGCGATGAAATGCGGTAAATACGAAATCGTCTGCACCGTACGCTTAAAGCGAAGACTCCGGATTTCATTCAGCAGCAGAGCGAACAAAATCGGGATCGGAAATCCCAGGATCAGCTTAATGCTGCTCATTCCCAGGGTATTGCGGATCGAACGCCAGAAACGGTCATCCGTCACAAAGTCCTGGAAGTGCTTCCACCCTACGAAGGGCGAGTCCATCATGGGCTTTGCGATGTTGTAGTCCATAAATGCAATAATCAGCCAAAACATGGGGATGTAGCAGAAAATAAACATCCAGACAATCCCGGGGATAACCATGCTTTGCAGTTGCCACTGTCTTAAAAAGGTTTTTATCTGTCCAGTTTTATGTTGGAACATATGCCTTGCCTCCTTCCCTTTCATCGTATGAGAACGGACATAGGAAAAAAAGGCCAGGATTTTTGACCCTATCCCATTATTTTGGATTCGTTTGACCCGCCGTTAAATTTCAATATGCTAAGGGTAGATGAAAGGAGTGTTCAAAGGATGAACAAGCTGATATGGCAACAGGATTTCTTACATAGCGGGGCTGATTTGAGCACATGGAACATCCGCCTTGGCAACGATTTGCTGGACGATGAAGGCCATATTCTAGCCCCCGGCTGGGGAAACGGAGAACAGCAGTTTTATACGGGAAATCCCGGCAACTTGTATATCGATGAAAATGGTTTGAACCTGTGTGCGCACCGCGAGACGACCGAAACGGACGGACGGAGCTTCGCCTACACTTCCGCCCGTATAGACACCCGGGACCGCTTCTCCTTTTGCTACGGCAAGCTGGTCGTCCGGGCCAAACTGCCTGTTGGTCAAGGCCTCTGGCCGGCGATCTGGCTGCTCCCTCAAGATAAGATTCATGGCTTCTGGCCCGCCTCCGGCGAGATCGACATGCTTGAAGCCAAAGGCCGCCTGCCGCAGGAAGTATTCGGCACGCTTCATTACGGAAAGGATTGGGATCATAAGGTCACCGAGGAATTCTCCCATCGGTTTGAATCGGGATCCATTAACGAGTTTCACGATTATGCGCTGGAGTGGGATGCCAGCTCCATGCGCTGGCTGGTGGACGGGAACTGCTACGCCGAGCGCAGTCTACTGCCAGGCCTGATGCCGTTCGACGTCCCTTTCTACCTGGTACTTAATCTGGCAGTAGGCGGCTGGTATGACAATGTGCCGGTGGATGAAGAAGCGCTGCCGGCGAAGATGACGGTTGCGGGGATTTGGGTGTATGAGTAGGTTCCTATCCTTTTCGCGAACGGCCTAAAGTCCGGTGCTGCCTCCGGGTCCTTAGGCTAAGCAAGTCAGTTAAACAGGTAAGATAGAAAGATTAACTGTATTTTCTCCAGCTAATTGGACCGTCTGCCCCCGTTTTTCAAAAACAGCTGTAAAACCAACAGCTATTTTCACTTTATTTGCTCAATTAGAGCCGATAACGACGGATTAGCTGCAGGTTTTACAGTTAATGTCCGAAAAGGCTTATACTGCAGAAAATTAACTGTAGGTTTTACAGTTATCACGTCCTTGAATCGCGCTGGAGATAACAGCTATGTTAAAAAGAGCAAGACAATATCAGGAGAACGTGATCCTCTAAAGGGCCGAGGATGTCTTGGCTTAAGGTAAGAACCCAGACCGATTCTTCATTTTCGTATTCTCAACAATAGAATAAGCCCACCAGCTTAACCAAAACTGGTGGGCTTGTATTATCGTTGCAAACCGTAGGTGCCATACCTGACAGTTCTCTGATTTCTCGCGTCATACATTTGGGAAGAGCAAATTAATAAACGTCACCGCGATTAAAGACACCTCCATCATGGAGTTTTCTAATGATTTCATTACACAGGAGTTGGAACTGATGCTCTAGGCATCAGTCCTTATACGGATCAAACTCATCCGCCCCGGCCATACAAACGCCGATCGGCTTCAAAACATGCATAACCTCGATCGTTTCGGCATGCGCATCCAGCACTTCTTGAAGCTTCCGATATACAAAAGGACTCTCGTCCGTTCCTGCTCCGCGCAATTCTACGCCGAAGCTTCGAACCGCCTCCATCATTTGCTCCGTGCTAATTTCACCGCGCTGCGGGTCCGGGATTTCCAGTTCATTTTACCGGCAGCCTGGGTCCGGCTCATGATTCGCCCGGCTCCGTGCACCGTGCTGTAATAAGCCTCCCGGTTCTCTATGCTGTCTTTCCCTTTTACGATCACGGAAATATCCCCCATGCTGCCGCCGATAAAGCCAACCTGGCCGGGCGCGGATGGTGTCGCCCCTTTACGGACAACGACGACTTCTTTGCCGTCATGCGTTTCCTTCCATGCATAGTTATGGTGGTTATGCACTTCAAGGTCCGCTTCCGCTCCCAAAATAGCCAGCACCTGTTGAATCACATAGTCCCTTCCGGCATACGCGTACCGTCCCGCCAGCTTCATCGCCCGGTAATACATATCGCCCAGCTCGCTGTTCAGATCAAGCAGCACAGGCGGCTGATCCATCTTTTCACCGGGAGCGCTCGCAAGGAATGTTCTGCCGGCAGCCAGATTAAGAAAACCGCTTGCCGTTTTATGCCCAAATCCCCGGCTTCCAAAATGATTCGCGATCCACAAACGTCCGGTTCCCGCTTCTTCAAACAAATCTACAAAGTGATTGCCGCTGCCGACGGTGCCCAGCTGACTTTGCGCCAATGCCTTCAACTTGTCGTGTTCCTGGCTGCCTACCGCCTTATAAACTGCCCAATCCGGATCATCGAAAAGATCATGGTCGACCTGTTCATGATTGACCCGACCGATCCCGAAGGAGACTTTACGGGCAATCTGATCCATCACCCGCGCCAAGTCAGGCTTCATATCCGACGCGAATAAGTTGGTTCTCACCGCTTTATTTCCGCATGCAATATCATAACCGACCCCGGAAGGAGAGATTTGCCCGTCATAAACGACAACTCCGCCGATCGGCTGACTGTATCCTTTATGATGATCCGCCATCAGCAAAGTTTGAACTACATTGCCGGTTTCCGCGCACGTTTTCGCTTGAGCCAGCGCTCCATCATCGGGCTTTCCCCAAACCCGCACTCCGTCTATATTTTGATAAGTCATTAGTTTCTCCAATCCTTTCCCCATACTTCCTCTAACACAGTCCGGAACAGATCGTCCAGCCGCTGACTTTGGTCCCCGCCAGACGGGGGCATGCTCGCCGCCATCTCTTCGTAATACTGTATTCTATCCTCCAAAAATACGTTGATCGGCTCGATTCTCGGTTCGTAATCCATCTCGTCGCCTGCCTTTTTACGAACAAGCAATCCGTCGATCATCGTTTTTAGCTGGCTGTCCTTTGGAACTAGGTCATCGACCAGCCGGTCAAATTCTACCGGGGGCATGGTATCATGTCTTTCGATCCATTCGCAAGCCAATAGCGGACGAAGGACATAGAAGTATTTTTTGATTTTTACCCGTTCACCCTGGAGGTACTCCCGATAATTTCCTTTTGCCATGTGCAGATAGTGGTAAATACATGACTTCGGGGAAAAGGTGAGCGGCACAATGCGACGGATTTGATCCGCAATCACATGGTTCTCCCTATATACAATCGGGGATTGAAGCCACTCGAGCAGCGGCGGATTCGATTTACGGAACAGGTTCAAGGCTTTGCGCAAATCCCACCCGTTGATATCCAGCATATCGCTGATCGGGCGCTCGATAACATCCCGTTTTTCAAATATCGAAAGGTACCAATCTAAAGGCCTGACATAAATAAATCTGACGTCGTAGTCGCTATCCTTTGAAGGGAAACCCCACGCCCGGCTGCCTGATTCGCATGCATACAGGATCCGGACGTTTTCCTCGTGCTCAATCCGCTCCAGTGAAGCCAATATTTGTTGATGGTAACTACTGCTCATATAAAACCCTCCTCACCAAACCCCTGTGATGTTCATTATTTGCTTGCCGCCTTATTCTCACCAATAAGTGAGCTTAAACGTTCCAACAGATCCCCGCCGCCCGTTAAAGAGATCGAACCGATCTTTTCGCATATCTTCTCTAAAAACTCCAGCTCTTTCAACCGGAACAACGTCTGGTTCTCATCCATCAACTTCGCCGTATTCAGCAAGCTTCGGGTCGATGCCGTTTCTTCCCGGCGAGTGATCAAATTCGCTTGGGCCTTCTTCTCCGCAAGCAGGACGGTATTTAGGATATCTTTCATTTCTCCCGGTAAAATAACATCCTTAACTCCCGCACCCAGAAATTGCACCCCATACTCCTCACTCTTCTCATGTAAACGGGACAGGATGAACGATGCGACGTCCTCTTTCCGTTTCAAAAGATCATCCAATTTAAGAGTTCCGACATATTCCCGGAGCATCAGTTGAAGCTGGATATGAATTTGCTCTTCGAACGATTTGATCTCCAAGGCGCGCAGCGGCTTTATGATTCTGTATTGGCAAACGAAATTCAAACGCAGCGACACTTTGTCTTCCGTCATGATCTCCTGGCCGATAAGATCCATTTGCTGCTGCCTCATATCCATCGTTTTGACCACGATCGAAACGGGACCTCTCCAGAAGTAGTATTTTCCAGGTGTGAGCTCTCGTTGCAGAACATGATCATAAAATAAAAACCCGGTTTCATAATTCGCAATTTCGCAGGATTGCACATAAGCCGTAAGCTTCGTCAGAACCGAACGGTCGATCTCGGCAGGCAGCTCGGGCTGTCTAATATCCGTGTGCAAGAAGGCATTCTTTTTCAGTATATTCCAAAAAGCATAGACGCCAGGCTTCAACAGTTGCACGAATTGACCGTCTTCATAATGCAGGACATACTCATGATCTTGTACCCGTACGATATCAAGTTCTTGCACAAGAGCTTCGTCATGGAGAAACAGCTGCAAGTCTCTTCCTTCAACAACGAACGGTTCCGTGATATTCATGATCACAACCGTAGTTTGCGACCAGACCGAAAAGTGATAAGTCCCCGGATTAAGCTTTTTTGTATAACTTCCTTTATGAAAAAGCAAACCGCGCTCATCAGCTTGAATGATAACTTTTTTAAACATATGAATTACTCCCTTCATGGTTTGACCAATGGATTTGGAATCCCACTGAGGTGCAGGCGGAACCTCGTTTTAGCTGGGCGATCTGCGGGTGATTTGCAAGGATATGAGATTCAGAAGGATGATCCGACTTCAATCGTCCTGCTTACTCCTCCATCCGAGTAAAGTTCCCCGGAGCTGCGCGCCACCGGTATCCACGGGTTGCAAAGCCTTTCCTGCAGTGCGCTCCTGCTAGCCGCTAGGGATTCCTTCCTTTGGTCTTTGTTCAATTTTCGCTCGATTGGAAGTCGAGTGCTCTACCAGAATCGCTCCCTAGGCGATTGGGGAATCGAACCCCAAATGGAGTTCTTACCGATTGGGTTCGTACAGGATACCGCGACATAATATGTACGGCACTGCGGGATAAACCGATATCCTCGCCTCGTTACGACCGCCCGCATAAGAACTGTTTATATAATCGCTCATTTCTAACTGACCGAACATGGCGAAAGTATTACGACCGGGATAATAATTTTCCATCTCACCCAAATCTCTCCCCTCTGCTACAATGGAAGAAGATGATTTATTCGAACGGGGGATATCTTTTTGGCTAAGGAAAGCTTTGATAAAGAAATCCAATTTCTGCGTATGTTAGTGCTGACAAGCGGTGCTTTTAGCAGACAACAGTTCGCGGAGAGATTGGGTATTTCCGTCCACACTTTTGATAAAACAATCCGAAGGCTCAAAGAAGTCGTAAACTCCATGCATCCGCATTTGCCGCAGGAACAGAACAAGGATTTTTCCGAGTCCCTTCGCTTCAGTTATTATGACTCCACCGACCCTTTGCTCTTGTTCCTGTTTCGCGCTAAATCCGTTAAGGAGTCCGAGAGTCAAAGAATCTCGCTGCTGTTAGCTGCGATGAATGATCAGGCCTTGACTGCAATGGAACTCTTGGATACCTGCTGCAGCAGCTTGCCTTCAGGACTTCCTATGCCTGACGAGAAGACCATTCGGTCGGATCTCAAGTACTTGGAAGAGGTCGGCGTCATCAAAAGAGATCCGGGGCCCCGTCCGTACCGTTACCGTATTAAAGACGACTTGGTACGGACTCTATCCGATGAAGAGCTTATCGACTTGTATGATTTTGTGGATGTGATGGCGAACACACAGGTTCCTTCCGTACAAGGGTATCTGCTGCGTGACGGGCTCAAGAAGCAGCTTTCGCGCAATCAGTTTGAACAGCATGCCGTAGAGCCATTTCTATACAAGTACCACTATTACTCACGAATCTTGGATGAGGCGCATCTGTTCACGCTCCTTCATGCCATCCGTCACCGCCGCAAAGTCCGTTTTCTTTACTTTTCGCCCAAATCCGAAAAAAGCTACGCCTCCAAGAACACCAATCCTCTCTTTGAGCGGGACACAAATGGCAAAACCCAAAAGACGCTTCCGCTTAAACTGGTATACGACCATCAATATGGAAGATGGTATTTGCTTTCTTACGGACGGGAAGGGATCCGGAAATACCGTATGGAGGGAATCACACAAATCGAAGAGGATGAATCCGTAGATGAGACTTGGTATGCGGAAAAGCAACATGAACTCGCCGAGAAAATCAGATATAGCTGGCTGATCGATACCGGACGGCCTGTGAAGGTACGCGTTCGTTTCTATAATCCGGGAGGCTCTGAACCGAACTTCGTCAAAGAGAGGGTCATTCTGCAGGGACAATGGGGACAGATTGTGTATGAAGATGAGCATTGCTTTATTTATGAAATCACCGTAAACGGGACTACCGAGATCAAGCCGTGGTTGCGCAGTTTCGGCTCCAGCTGCGAGGTTTTGGAACCCGTTTCGCTGCGCCGCCAAATGATAGACGAATGGAAGGAGATTCAGGCATACTATGAATCTGTTTGAGAAAATATTCAATCACCAGATCATTTCCCGCTTGGAGGACTCCGGCACCTTCATGGTCACCTCGCATGAACGGGCCTGGCTGAAGACGATGCTCGAACATCCCGCGGCGGCGGAAGCTTTCACGGCGGACACGTTGGATAAGCTGCGCTCCGCTCTTGAGCCGGATCAGGTTATGGACATATCCCACCATTTGATCGAAAAAGCCCGCACCATGGAAAAACAGGTCTACCATCCCCTCCTGCGGTCTTTGCGGCGTTTGATCATGAATAAAACAGGCATCCGCATCACGTATGAAATTAAGGGGGGCCGGGTGAAGACCGAACATTCCGGGTTTCCTTATAAACTGGAGTACTCGATGGTCAAACGGGAGTGGTACTTGCTCTGGTATCATACCCGGCATCGCGCCCTCATGAGCACCAGGCTGAACAAAATCCATTCTGCCCTGCCAGAACCTATCGAGCCGTCAGCAGCGGAGAACATTCTGAAGATAATCGGCAAAACGCTGGATTCACGCAAAAGCGAAGCAATCATCGAAATTGTCCGTGTATATAACGAAGAGCTGTCCCGCATTCTTTACGCCTTCTCCAGCTTCGAAAAAAGCGTGGCGTACGATGAAGAGAAAGATACCTATCAAATCAAGGTTTCTTTACTCGGGGATGAAATGGAGTATTTACTCTCCAAGATTCGTTTTCTCGGGAAACGGGTCCGGGTATTGGAGGCCGTCCATTTAGCGCGGATACCTGCAACAAGGCCTTCCAAGACGAAAATGATTTGGTTGACGATATGGATAATGACGATGCTGAGGAGTATTTTAATCAACTCTATAGAGATGCATTGCAAGGCACGCTTACCCTGCATCATGACGGGTGCGGATACTATATTGTAATGGTGGTTTCCGGCGAATCCGCCGGCCAGTTGTATTATATAGATACCTGTCATGGACAAGGAATACGTAAGATCAGCGACTCCTTTGCGGAGTATTACTTGAAGACGCTTGAACGTAAAATACTGGAGAGACGAGCGGACCTGGAGCGAAATGATAAATTTGAGTGCGTAATTACCCAGGTCAGACTAGGCGGAAATGTCCGGGATTTAACGGTAACTAAAACAAAGCTCCCCTACGAATTTCAATTCGAATACTTTTGCCCAGGGGACTTTGCCCGTGAAGGGGAACGTACCGAGCTGACAAAAGTTCAAGACCGGTTGGTCGTCTCCTTGTATATGAAAAACGTATCCTTTAGCCCTTTAGATTACAAGAAGTTAGATAAAAGCGTCAGCCCGCCCCCTTCCCAGCCCGATAAATCGTCCGATCGTCATTTGCAGCTTATTGGAGAAAGATCCGAGCATATCGTGATCGGGCAAGTCCGAAGATTATTTAAATATGATACGGGCGAATTGGCATTTCCACTCTATGTTCAAGGGCTTGAACAAGAGATTCTTATCCAGGGATTAGACATTCCCGATTTGTCGGTAGGTGAGATGCTAGAGATTCGAGGGAGGTTGTGCGGAGAGGTTTATCAGATCACTTCGCCCGACTCAAGAAAAAAGACACTCGGTTAATGTCGCCGAGTGTCTTTTAGTCTTAAAATCCACAAATCTTACGATGCATCAGGCAGTAAACTACATATAACACAAGATCGACTTTTCGATCCAATACGTAAATACCGTATCAGGATGGCTATTCTTCTCAATCTCTTTCATTTTCAAATACATGTCCATGCCGTCGGAAACGTCATGCCATAAATCGGTGAACACGAAATCATATTTCTCCTTAGACAGATGTTCCTGGGCGAACTCAAAAGCGTCTGCCTGGATGACATTAATCTTATGTGCATGCTTGAATTGCGGGAGCACATGTGTTTGAAACAGCTCGATCACATCTTTATTCAGATCCACAATCGTAACGCTCTCCACGTTCTCTTTTTCGGAAACCATATAGGCATAATAGCCGAGCCCGAGTCCAAAAGTAAGTACATGACCGAATGCTTGATCGATCGGCTCCCTCATCGTTTCGATTTCATTCGGCGTAATCGTCATCCAGATTCGGTCGTTTTCCAGTACTGCCGGAAATCTGAATTCCGTATCGAAAAATCCGATTTGAGGGATTTGCCGCCCCTCTTCCGTTCGGAGGATATCATTGCACACAAAGCCTTCAAAAGGCTTGTATTGTTCATACTTTAATTCGCTCTTGCCGATTTTAATACTCAGGATCTTGATGTTCTTATAATAGGCGTTCTCGTAATATTCGTTAGCATCCAGTTTATGAATCATCCGGTCGAAATACTTGTTGAACAATTCCTTATCGCCCGCATTTTCAACCACATCCAGCCCAAACGCGGCAGCCAAGATCAGCTTAAACGCATATTCCGAAGATACGCCGCTGTTTATGACCTCATCCATTTCTTCTTTATCTATATAGTCTGGAGCGTTATTTAGATAGTGGCTAAGCAAAGCAAATACTTTGTAATTGTCCAGTTTGATTTTATCCGATACGAACTCTTGATTCTCCATGTCCTCACCCGTTTCTGTGTCTTTTTACAATATTAATACTACTACGAGTATGGACTGAAGTGCTCTCCTCGAATCTATAAAGTTTTAGTATTTCGACAACTTGGAAAATTACTACACCCCATAAATTCAACGCCTTGTTTGCTCTTTCTTCGTACCATTGGGGCACCACATTTACAAGTCAGAGTACTTGATGCAACAACGTTCTTTTGAGTTTTCGCGAGATTCGTTTTTGTCTGGCCTTTATTTTGACGTTTATTACTTGGTTGCCATTTCCCCCAAGTTCTTAGCTTTTGCTCAACAAGCGAACCATGCCAGTAGTCGACTTTGAACTGTTCAGCTTCCTTTTTGGCTGGAGGAGTGAGATCTGATGTGGTTATGAGCAGTGAAAGAATGCAGTCATGATTTCGTTTTGCCGCAACCAGTTCGCGCACAGTCGTCACGGAAACATGATTATGATCAGCGTAGCACTTAGCCTGTACCGCAGTCTTTTCGCCACGTTTATCGATAATAACAAGATCTACTCCACCGTCATTTCCGCCTACACCTACTTCTTTCACAGTGTATCCCTGGTCGCGGAAGTAAAGAGCTAATAACCTCTCGAATTCGGCCCCGGATAAATCATCCAACCGACTGGTTAATATAGTCGCATCATTTCTACAACTCTTACTCGACCGTCTTGTTGTACCTGTATTAACAGATTGCAGTTTCGTCGATTTATTTCTCTGTTTTTTCTTGTTTCGTCTCTTCCGAGTCCACATTCCCCCTAGGATTTCAGCTACTAAAACAGAAACAAGTAGAATTCCGAAGAAGAACCCCCAGTGTAGTCCTGGGATGCTAAAGTAAAGCGTCAGTCCCCCAATAATAAATATGCCTCTTAGTACATAAGCGAGTTGTCTGCCTTCTGCATAGTAAGTTCTGGCCATTGATGTTAATCTACCCTCCCAGCCTAATTAAATTGAAATTTCAAGCGTGTTACTGCTGGATTTATATTCGATGCTTGCTCCTAATCCTCTGGCGAAAACTTGGGCAGGAACATATGTAGTGCCATTAATCGCCTTGGGAGCTGCACTTGCTGTTTCGGAAGTGCCATTATAGAACACCGTTTTGCTTCCAAGAGTAAGCGTGACCTTACGGTCTCCTTTAGTTACTTCAATCGTACCGCTTTCTTTATCAAAAGTAGTTGCAGCTCCCAGTCCCTCAGCAATTTCGCGCAAAGGAACAAGGTTGGTGTTTTGATAAATTACAGGCTGGCTGCTGAAGCTGAGTTTCTCGCCATTTACGTAAACCTCAAGCCCGGACTCCTTATAAGCAGGCGTTGATGGTTTTGGGGTGGAGCTTTTTTTAGAGGTGGAGCTCTTAGGTGTAGTAGAAGATTTAGTGCTCGAACTGGAGGAAGATGAACTCTTGGATGAGGAACCCTTAGATGATGAGCCCTTGCCGTTGTGATAATGGTACTCTCCATATTCCAATCCCCATTTGGTGCAGTTTGTCTTGCAGGTATGCCCACCTTTGGAATCCGTCCTGCCTGGATGCGCAGAGATAACAGACATACTAGAGAATATTAATAATAGAGCTAGGGAACCAGAAACCCATATTTTTCTCATAGATCATCGACTCCTTTTTAGTAAAATATACCTATATAGAGTAGCATAACCTTAAGATGGTATACGGGCAACTCAAAAAAAGAAACGCCCGATTCTGAGATCAGGCGCTTCCCTAATTGCTATTTACTATAAAGTCTCTGTGGTGAGCGTAAATCCTTCGACCATAACATCTTCGTCGACCTCAATCATGAGGCATCGTCTGCCTTGAAAATTCACTTGTTTCACATACTTTAAATCTTGCGGGCTGATCGAAATCGTGGCCACCTTCGTATCGATCTTGATCGATTTCGAAGTGAATTTCGGCATAACACTGCTAGCCTTCATTTCATAGTATTTATCGTCGATGATATTTTGAAACGCCCGTTCCACTTTTTCCGATGTCACGTTCTCTACTCCGCTTACCGACAGCACACGTTCCACATCTTTATAATCCAACGTCGGCGGTTCTTCCTCCTCGTGGGTTTCGATCACCTGGTAGATTTCCTCATACACATTGGAGAGAGTAGCCGCATCCAGTTCCTCGCCTGCCACTTCCTTCACGATATCTTCGAAGTAGACTCTCTCTTCCTGCGCAGTTATGGACTTTTCGGCATTCAGAACCTGCTCGATGAAATGCAGATCCGGATCATTCGCTCTCCCCGTGCAATAGAGAATACGATTCACATCGGAACTGTTGTCCGTCACGCTAGGGTAAAAGAATCCCTGCTCCGGCGAGCTTAGCTTGATAATCGGATCTACCATGACATTGTACTTAAATTCCCTCTCCACATAGTCAAACAGGAGAGTTTTACGTTGCTGCTCCGTGGAATTCACGCTGCATAAAATAAACGGATGCGCAAACATCTCGTCCTTACCGGTTTCCTCGGCTTCTTCATTTCGGGCCTTGGTCGGACGATAGTACTGTCCGCGAACGAAAGTGATTACCGTATCCTTTTCATAGCGGGTGTCAGCCAGCATTTTATCCACCAAATGCAGCATCAGATCCTGCCATTCGTCCGGGTCCCCTGTCACTAAGCCTTGGTGAAGAAGCACTCGCGTCGGATCTTCTGCTTCCTCTTGAAATTTTAATTCAAACAGCTTTTGATCCAATTCCCCGGTCAGCAGCTTCTTGAAATTGCCCATATGCAATTCCTGCTTCTCCCTATCAACCAGGCCAAACGGCAGGCGTTCCCAATGATAGATCTCGTTGCTATCCTTCATAATATACACGTTGAGAATGTCGAAAATATTCATTAAATCGTGATCCAGCTTAAATTGCTTCCGTATATGTGCGACTTCTTTCTTCATCATGGTTCGTCAGACATCTCCTACGAGTAAATTGGCGGTTCCTATCGATCCTATTTTGTCATTAAAAAAGCAAGCGTCCATCGGCCTCCGCCAGGATCTAGACCCTTAGCAATCCGCGAAATCCTCTGGCAGCATAATAAGATTCTGCTCCATTGTGGTACACAAAGACCGTATCATAGCGACGATCACAAAAGATGGCGCCGCCAAGTTTTCTAATATTATCGGGTGTCTTCACCCAGCTCGAGCTTTTCAAATCAAAGCTTCCAAGCTTCTGCAGCTCCCGGTATTGTTCTTCGGATAAAAGCTCGATACCCATCGCAGCCGCCATGTCTATCGCGCTATCTTGTGGCTTATGCTCTTTCCGCGATTCCAGCGCTTCACGGTCGTAACACACGCTTCTACGACCCTTGGGGCTTTCCGCCGAACAATCGCAAAAAACGTACTCGTCCGTCTGCTTGTCATGATCAACGACATCCGGCTCGCCGCCGGTTCGCTCCATTTCATGAAGGGACCATAACTTTTCCGGTTGAGCTTCGAGCTTGGCTTGTACACCAGCCCATTCAAGTTCTTGATGGCGGTCCATATTTTTATCAAACCGTGTCTTCAGTGTATGAAGCAGTCCATCATGCTGTTCCGGAGACAACGCTTTTTCGTTGCCGTTGGAACTCGTCGCCATGTTCATTTCCCCCTTCAAAAATGTCTGTCCAAAATCCATACTACCAGATTTATCGGCGGTTTGCTTCTTGTGATCGAGAGCCAAGCAAGATAGAAAAATCAAAAGTGATTTCTCCCTTAATCCGACTCCATGCATGCTCTTTTAACTCTTCCGTCGCCCCCCAAGACAATGGAGTCATATGAACCAATTGTTTAATATCTTCACGGTCCATATTCACACCATATTGAACACGCTGAATATCAACCAGATCAAAATGATGTTTGAACAGCTCCATCGTTTTTTGATTGGAGTAGATATCCCTATCCGTGCTTTTATAGAATATCCCTCTCAACTCTTGGAGGTAGCGGGCTTCGGGAATCACCTTTATTACCATTCCCTGATCCTGAAGGATTCTCTGGAAGCCGGAATAGTTAGATGGCGATAAAATATTTAGAATAAAGTTGAATTGTTTATCCGCAAACGTCGGCTTTGCGAGATCGGCAACGCACCAGATGGTTTTGGAAGACAAATTCGAGGCCATATGGATGCCTTCTTTAGAAATATCAATGCCTACCCCTAACAGATTACATTCGGATTGTGCCATCTTAACCTTGTGCTGAATATCGGATAAATGCGAGCCTTCGCCGCACCCGGCATCCAGTATTTTTACCATTGGATCGGATGGGTTTAATTCTCTTAGGATGTTATCGCAAATCCGGGTCATCAGAGGCTCAAAAAAGCCTTTGTCACTAATTGTCTTTCGGGCTTCAAACAGTTTTTTATCATATTTAGTCTTTAAAGCGTGGGTTGTTAAGTTTACATATCCCTTCTTTGACAGATCAAAGCAATGACGGTTGGAACAAATTAAACTCTTTAAATCTACAACCTGCATGGAATGCAAACAGATAGGGCAAATAAAAATATGTTCATATTCTGAGAGAAGACGTGCGGCGGTAAACTTCCCTTTTTTGGACAACACAAAGAACACCTCATTCATTCGTATTAGTAAATGAAAAAGGCACAGTTAAATAAACCCAAGCATCCTTGTTCAAAAAATGCCGAGCTTACAATACTGTACCTATCATTAACGTAAACGAATGAATTTGATGATCATCGATAACAACTCCTATAGAAGAATCCGGGAGATGCGGTAGCGCACCTCTTAACATTATATCTAGAAGGATATGGTTTGTGTAAGATTAAGAATTCCCATTTTAAAATGTTTGGTTTCCCATTGTGCAATGTTGCCCATTGGGCAATAATATATTATATTAAATAAAGTTCAGGTTTAATATATCGAATTCAAGAAAGGAGGGCGCATGGATCTTGGACTCCAAGCCAACCAATTTGCGCGACAAAAAAAAGGAAGCCACCGCCTATGCTTTGGCTGAGGCCTCCTTTAGGCTTGCGCTTGAACGAGGCATGGACGGATTCATCGTCGAAGACGTCGTTCGGCAGGCCGGCTACTCCCGCAGAACCTTTGCCAACTACTTTTCGTGTAAAGAGGAAGCGGTAGCGGCCTATTTTATAGGCAGTTCCTCCAATGAAGATGCGAAGTTGCAGTTTGCGGGCTTGCCTCCGGATGCGACCCCGCTCGATGCGCTGTACAGCTTGCTGAAGCTGCAGTTTACTTCCGAGTTTCTATTCAAACTGAGACAGTTTGTATCGTTAGCGAATCAGTATCCGACGCTTGAGCCCTATATTCTCAACGTGTTGCGACGCCTGCAGACCGCTGCCCAGGAAGTGCTTGAACAGTTCTCCCAAGGTCGTTATGCCGACGGGTATACCCATCTTCTTGCCGGTGCCGTCTACGGAGCGTTCGTGCCTATTCTGGACGGGCGATTGAACGTCCTTCTGCCGGGCGAATCACAAGATGTTCGCCCCGATGCGATATCGTTCGATCAGTATTTGAATTCCATGTTTGCTTATTTACGCAACGGCTTCTAACTCAGAGAGATAAAGGAGAAATCATATGTCAACATTTCTTTACCGATTAGGAAAATCGGCTTATTCCAAACCATGGTATTTCCTCCTGGCCTGGATCGTCATTCTCGGTGTTGTGGGCACTCTACTCGGCATCAATGGCATCCAATCCAGCTCCGAAATGAAAATCGAAGGCACGGAATCGCAAAAAGTGCTGGATATGTTGGCTGAGGAGCTTCCTGCCGCTGCCGGCGGCCAGGCGAGCGTCGCTTTTACCGCTCCGGACGGAGAACGTCTGGATACGCCGGAACGTGTAGCCTTGATCATGAAGGCTATCAATGATGTCTACAACATGGACTACATCATTAACCCTATGGAACTCGCCGCTCAAGCTGCAGCCGCAGGTCAAGCTGGCGCAGCAGGCCAAGCAGACGCGGCCGCTCAAGGCGCGGCTGTAGATCCAACGGCTGCGGTAGATCCATCAAACGCGGCAGACCCATCAGCCGCAGCAGGGCAAGCTGACGCGGCAGGTCAAGCAGCTGCAGCCGGACAAACCGCGGCCGCAGGCCAAGCGGCTCCTTACGGCCCGCTCATGGCGAATGGCGTCCCTGTTCCAGGCGTCATGCTGTCCGCAGACGGCAGCATCGCCCTGTTCCAGTTCCAGTTTACCGTTCAGCAAACATCGCTGCCTGCTTCCGTCCCGGATAACGTGATCAAAGCCGTTACTGAAGTTGAGCAAGCAGGCTCCGGCATCACGGCCATTCCAAGCGATTCGCTGAAGAGTACGCCATCCATCGGATCCACGGAAGCGATCGGCGTAGCCGTAGCCGCAGTTGTGCTGTTTATTACGCTCGGTTCGATTGTTGCCGCCGGGCTGCCGCTGATCACCGCGCTCCTCGGCGTTGTGATCAGCGTGGGAGGCGCGTTTGCCCTCTCCAGCGTCATCCAGATGAATGATATAACTCCGATTCTTGCCGTCATGATCGGCCTGGCGGTCGGCATCGACTACTCGCTGTTTATTGTGAATCGCCAGCGCCGTTTAATTCTCGATGAGAAATTAAGCGCCCGCGAAGCGGCAAGCCGGGCGGTTGGTACTGCCGGCAGCGCTGTATTTTTCGCCGGACTGACCGTCATTATCGCACTTTGCGGCATGCTGGTTATCGGCATCGGCTTCTTGTCGACCATGGCTCTGGTTGCCGCTGTCAGCGTTCTGGTCACCGTCCTGTTGGCGCTAACCTTGCTGCCTGCCCTACTGGGACTGGTCGGCGAACGGATCTGCACAACCAAAGCCCGCAACAAGAGCGCGGCCGCCGGAAACAAAGCCCGTCACGGGTTCTCGCACCGCTGGGCAAACGCTACGGTGAAATACCGCTGGATCATTATTGTTCTGGTGGTCCTGGTGCTTGGAACAGCAGCGATTCCGGTAACGAAAATGGAGCTTGGTATTCCGTCCGGGGCCTCGGCCAACTTGGATACCCCTGCGCGCCAAAGCTATGACGTCATCTCCAAAGGCTTCGGGGAAGGCTTTAACGGTCCGTTACTGCTGGTAGCCGAGCCGAAAAATAAGTCCGATAAAATTTCGATGGAAAGTCTGGGCAAATTGATTCAGGAACTGCAAATGCATGATAACGTCACGCTTGTGACTCCAATGGGAGTCAACGAGACTGGTGATATCGCCATTATCAGTCTAATTCCGAAAACCGGCCCAACCGATACGGAAACGAGAGATCTGGTTCATGATCTGCGCGATCCCGATTCCAGCTTCGCATCGGCAAGCAATGTTAAGCTCGGCGTGACCGGCTTCACGGCCATCAACATCGATATGTCATCCAAGCTTTCCGAAGCATTCCCTGTATATATTGGCATCATCGTGATCCTGTCGCTGATCATCCTGCTTCTCGTTTTCCGATCGATCATCGTTCCGATCAAAGCGACGGTCGGCTTTATCCTCAGCGTCCTCGCCACTTTCGGCCTGACTACGGCCGTCTACCAGTGGGGATGGCTGCACTCCCTCTTCGGCTTTGACACGGGAGGACCGCTGCTCAGCTTTATGCCGATTCTGGTCACCGGTATTCTGTACGGACTGGCCATGGATTATCAAGTATTCCTGGTCAGTTCCATGCGCGAGGCTTATGTGCACGGACGTCATGGCAACGAAAGCGTTGTTCACGGCTATGATCTTGCCAGCCGTGTCGTGCTGGCCGCAGGCATTATCATGGTTTCCGTGTTTGCCGGCTTTATTTTCGCACCTGACGCTATGATCAAGCAGATCGGGTTCGCCCTGGCATTCGGTATCCTGATCGATGCTTTCATCATCCGCATGACGCTCGTTCCAGCCGTAATGTCAGTCTTTGGCGACAAAGCCTGGTGGCTTCCGAAATGGCTGGACCGGTTGCTTCCGAATCTGGATGTCGAAGGCGACAAGCTGATTGCCAAGCTGCATGCCGTGGACTCCCAAAGTAACGGCAAGAAATAAATAAAGAAATCTAAAAAGCAGAAGGGTTCAAGAATCTTATTAGGTTCTTGAGCCCTTCTTATTTTTTCAAACTATAAACTCAGCAGTACTTGATGATAAAATGTGGTAAGTAGTAGAAACCACACCAAAATTCGGAGGTAGCAGGCTTGCAAATACAAAACCCATTCGTTATTGAAAGTGACGCTCCCTATTCCTTAAATTATTTAATCTATATAGAAAACGCATATTTAAACAGTAAAAGTGTTGAAAGAATGACTCCTAAATTTCCATATATTGATGTATCTAAGTGGGCAATCATTGAGGATGAACTATTTTTAATTAGATTTAATGAGATCTGGGAACATGTACTACATAACATTGCGACTAATCGACATTTTGACCATAATGCAGTCTTAACAGATAATAAAGCCCTCTTTAGGCCCTTATTTCAAACTAACCTAAATGGGGAAATGGGTTATTCTGAAAGTATAAAATCCTTTTCAGCTTGGTGGAATGGACTTGCAGGCCGAATCGCCGTTGAACATTTTTTAGATAACCAGATACTTGGCATTTATCAAGAGATGTCCCAAACCATCAAAGAAGATAAGCGTTTGAAGATTAGTTTGGTATATGACAAATTCCCCTTAGGAAGATTACAAATCCTTCCGTGGTACGCTGTTCTTCCAATAGAAGACATCTTTCTGTATAAGAAAAACAAGGATATCATTCCAATGCTATTAAGTTGCTGTAATCAAGAATTATCTTAGCAGACTTAACAACTAAAAAAGATAAAATGCAATTTACTAAAATTTATGATTGTTATATATTTTTATAGTGTTTTAATAATTCATCAGGAGAGGAACAACATATGAAAAGTAAAGTGTTAGCCTCCCTATCCGTGGCTCTTTTATTGATCGCAGGATGTGGGCAGAAGGAAGAGGTTGTACAAAATCCCGTAAGCGAGGTAAGTCAAGT
This sequence comes from Paenibacillus sp. FSL R5-0407, assembly GCF_038009185.1. Taxonomy (NCBI): domain Bacteria; kingdom Bacillati; phylum Bacillota; class Bacilli; order Caryophanales; family Paenibacillaceae; genus Paenibacillus; species Paenibacillus sp. FSL R5-0407. The sequence goes on from NZ_JBBPAX010000002.1 coordinate 607,308, forward strand.
AGAAACCGGAGAACAGGCAAACGAAGAAACAGCCAAAAAGCGGCTTGTCGAACAAGGTTTCGAAATCGAGCAACTCCATACATATCGAAATGAAGACGTTATCCTATTTGAATTAAAACGTGAAGGCGATGTTTATTATGCTATGATGGACAGCAACTATGAATGGATGCTGCAACCGACAAATGAAATCAAGGGCATTCAGTACGATCCTTCGTTTTCCCAAACGGAGTATGATCTTGTCATTTACGAAGGTGAACATGCGCCGATCATTCAAGACGGGTTAATTGCATTATCCGTTCAGGACGACCGTGCCCGAGAAGACGAAGGTTTGCTATGGGGGTATATGAATACCAAGGGAGAATGGGTCATTAAGCCACAGTACCGTTCCGTAAACCAATTCTCCGATGGAGTTGCCATTGTAGAAACCATCGAGGAAGATCGCGACGATTTGCAAAACTCACGCACGATCGCTATTGATAAAGAAGGAAATGAGCTGTTTGAAATTTCTAAACATACGGAAGGACAAGATTCTGAGGAGGATTCTGTCTACATCGATAGCTTCAAGAACGGGTACTTGAAAACGAGCAAAGGGATTTATAACAAAGACGGTCAATTATTCGCTATAGATTTCATTCTTGCTCTTAATGAAGTGTCCGATGACTTTTATAAATATTATGAAGTTATCGGTGATCAAGTTGTCATCATACTCGACAATAAAATTAAGGTATTCTCATTACAAGGCGAGTTAGTCAGAGAATTCCCTTATCCGATGTCAGAAGATGAATTTGAGGAAGAAGCCGGTGAGCTATCCTCTACTAACTTGAAGTTGTACACACCTAAAGCTCTAGCCGATTCCAATCAATTTATGGTTAAAAATAAAATTGTGAAATTGAATGGAGAAGTTATTTTTGAGGGCGGGAATTTCCTCATCCAGGATGACATTATTGTTTCAAGAAGTTCTAGCGGTGAAGAAAGTGCTTGGAACTTCTATGATTTAAAAGGAACCCCCATTACGGATAAGAATGTAGTTGGTATTCAATTAGAAGAAGCATTGTACTACAACGAACCCCATTGGGAAGAGGGGAACGAATATTACAAGTTGATTTCTACAAAAGGAGAAGAGTTGATCGGCGAAGACCGTAAAATAAGCTCTGTATCCAGATTGGGAGACAGAATTGTTCGGGCGAGAGTAACGGATCCAAGTACCTTGGATGAAATTGACGTGTTAATAAATACCGAAACTTTAGAATTTATCAAAGAGGTAGACTTATAAGTTTAGTTCAAAAAGAAGCAGTTTCCACAAAGGAGCTGCTTCTTTTTTTATTAGAGGGGTCTATCCCAGGTCTTCTTTCAGAATACCGTAAATCTCTATATCGATAATTCCTTTACCTGCCCATAGCGTGGCTTGTCTTAATGTTCCCTCTTTAATGAAGCCGTTCTTCAACAAAACCTTCTTTGAAGTCTCATTTAGAGGCATTACTTCTGCCTGAATTCTGTTGACATGAACCTCCGTAAACAAGAAGTCTATTAATATTTCCAGCGCTTCGGTAGCTATCCCTTTTCCCCAATTGGATTCCGACAAAAAGTACCCCACCGTTACTGCGTTTACCTTTTGATTAAAGTCGACAGCTTCAATAATTCCAAGCACCCGATCGGGTTCAGGATTGGCGAATATCCCCCATTTCACCCTGGACCTTTTATTATAATCTCTATCGAAATGGCCGATCATATTTTTCACAGTAGCTTTGTTGTATTTAGGGATGATGCCGCAGTATTCAAATACTTTGTCATTGTTATAAATTTCAAAAACTTCGTCCACATGATGATCTTCAATCTTCTTCAATAGGAAATTATCTGATTTTAGGTTGGGAAACTGCCCGAAAACCGCTTCAATGTTCACTCTGCTACCGCTTCCTTCCGTAGAATTATTCATACCCTCTTCTTGATCGATAGATCGATATGTATAATTCTACCTTGCATCACAGTTTGCCTCTTCATGCATATTGCTAATTTATGATGAAAAATTGCTATATTTTCATATATTCATCATATAGCTGCTCAAATGAATCGTATCGCTCCACTTTTCTTCCGACTTTGTTGTATTCATCCAGATATTCATCCATCGCCTGCAGGAATTGTTCTTTAAACAAATAAAGATCATCGGCATCAAAATATTGCATCAGGTCCATTTTCTTCGTCCCGATCGATTTTGTCATTTCATCAACGAAGTTCTGAGCGCCCATCGCCGCATGAAAAGCGTATGACTTGTCATTTAATTCAGCACTTTCGATAATTTTGTTGCGATAATTGCACCACAATTCTTCGTATGTACCACGAAGGTTATCGAATGTCGGGAGGGACTGCACGCCAAATTCCTTATCCATCCTGAGATAGAGGTCATTCATGCTTTTCAGCAACCGGAAAGAAGCGCTTCTGATTTCATCCACCGTTTTCGCCTCAATCACGGCCATATAGTTATGTTCATAATTTTCAGGGATATAACGGTATTCCCTGGTTTCCTCCAGGTATCTCTTAATGCCACGCTTCAAATAAGTGTTATTCAAATGGGTCAATGCGTTTACCAGGTTATACACAACTTCGCAAGAAGCATACCGCACCGTTCCAAGATCCTCCGAAAGCAAGGTATTGGCATACTCCTGTTTCGCCAGATCAATGTGTTGTTTCGCTCTCTCAATACACTCCCTGCCGATCGGCTTGGCTAAAGTGTCCAGCGCTCTTTGTTTATAGGAATTGAATTTCTCCATATACTCCGGCTTAGCGCAATATAAAATCTGCAAGTCAATCAGATGCGAAACCATCGCACTCTCTAGCTTGGCGGCGGCTTCAATTCTGGTTTCCCACGGAGTACAGTATAAATCGTATCCAACATCCCCCAGTATAAAACACGACGATATTCCCCAGCCGCGGTCCGTATTGTTGATGATAATGAGATCAAGGTCGCTTTTTTCATGAAAGTCCCCTGTATTAAACGACCCCGTCAACCCAATGATCGCAATGTCCTCGGGAAAATCCCGCTTGGCGCGTTCAATCACCATACGAATCAAATTTTCGTTTTTCTCGATAAGCATTTGCCTGATAGTATCATCCATAAAGTTCTGCCTCCCCTCACATCCATCCCGGTCTGATTCCATTATATAGGCGTACCAGCTTGAGTTATATTCCATTTTCCCTTATAAAAGAAAATTCCCTTTTAAAATATTAGAGTTTATGTTAATTCCAACGGTCCTTGAAATCCACAATTCCAAAATGTTACAGTTGCTATAATTCAGTGTAGCTCCTACTAAAAATGAAAGGAAGGCTGACTACATGGGAATACGCGGATATTATTTTTCATTGGATAATAAGCTGGTGCAAGAAGTCGCAGCTGGCGACATTGCATTAAAAAGTTTGAAAATCGCCGATTATCCCGGATTAAATATTGATAGATCCTGGGAGGCGATTCATTACTTGCTTTGCGGAGATATTTCGGATGGTGAGCCTCCTCTTGGTTTTGTGGTTCCGATCACGTCGGACAAAGGCATCGATTTCGGCTCTTTCGGGGCTTTTTACTTGCATGCCGAGCAAGTTGCAGCAGCGCTTCAGGCCATATCCGAACTGGACGAAGCGGGGCTCCGCTCGCGGTATGATTTCCCGGCCATGCTCAAGGAAGAAGTATATCCTCTGGAAGCCGGTATAGTTTCGGAAGAGGATGCGGACGAGTTTTTTGCCTACCTGCTTCAGCATTTTAACGAAATTCGCCGCTTCTACAGCCAAACCGCAGCCGAGGGCAAAGGAATCATCTTCTATCTTTTCTGACCACGATCCGCCTCAATAAAGAACAAAGGGCATGGGTTATGCAAGCAACGATCTGCTTGGTAACTCATGCCCTTTTTAATATAATTGCCGCTGTACCTTAATTTTTACCGCCATAGCCCTTATAAGTAGCGTAAACTGCATTTGCATATTGATCTGCAAGTATCGGACGGCCGTACGAATCTGTTGCTCCCGGATACCAATTATCTCCTCCGTTATAGTGCAATAATCCGTTGTATATATTTCCAAACCTTGTAATCTTCTCATTTAAAATCAATGCGCCGAGATATACCTGATCTTGTTCACTGTTATGATTATACGCACGGCCAAACTTTGAGCTAAATTGAGATGAATACGCATTGCGTGTGTTCGGTTCTACCTGCATTAATCCGTCGCCGGCGGATGGACTACCCGGTAAACCTGCTCCAAAGCTGCTCTCTTTTTTGATAACCGCACTTAGCAATAAAGCAAAATCTCCGCCTTTACCGTAGGCATTGTCCGCATTCATAACATAAGTCCAGATATGAGTTGGAACCTCGGCAGGCTTTGTTACTCCGGGAGATGGTGAGCCCGTATAAATCTTAACTGATGACATTTTATCATTGACCGTATTGCCAACCCAGGAGGAATCCGAGGTATAGGTCCACTTTGTTCCTCCAAAATTATCATTCTCATAGACTTCAACCGTCCAGCCGCTTGGGACCTTGAGAGACGACATCCAGTCATTCGGAATTCCATTTGCGTTCAACTGAGATAGTGTATAGTTGCCTACCCCGAGCGTCACTGCTTTTCCTCCATAATTTATATCCGCATAAAATATTGCTCCGTTCGTTGCCGGTGGTGTGACGGGCGGTGTAGTTCCGCCGCTTCCGCCCTTCTGCCATAAGGCAGGGACATTGGACGGCTCCCAACCTACGAGGGAAGTATGTGCCTGAAGACAGGTATAAGTGCTTCCACTATAGGTTACTGTGTCATTTACTGCATATGCGGTATTTGGAGCCCATGCTCCTCTAGCGGCTGCGTTCACTGACGGTAAGGCTGCAAAAAATGTGGATAGAAATACTGCTAAAACGACCAAAAGTGATAAGGGTTTAAATGAATGCCTGTTACTAGTCATTTTCAAACCTCCTTGTTTTGGTTTGTCTGCAGCCCGTCATTTAGACATGCCACAGGTTTTAACTGTACTACGATTCCATTTTATTTCCACATTTTAAATTAATTCCATAATTATTGTTTTTTATCTTTGGTTTTCTTTTTGTATTCTTTTGATACAATAAAGTTTCCTATAGAAAGGAGCATTACTATGTCTAATAAAATACTCGTGGTTGATGACGAACGTGAAATAGCTGACTTGATTGAGATCTATCTCAAAAATGAAAATTTTACTGTCATAACCTGTTATACAGGACAAGATGCCATAGAATGTATTAACACCACCGACTTCGACCTTGCAATTTTAGACATTATGCTGCCGGATCTGAATGGCTTTACTTTATGCCAGCGCATAAGAGAAAGTCATACTTATCCCGTTATTATGCTTACCGCGAAAGATGAGGAAAGTGATAAAATTACGGGACTTACGCTTGGAGCTGATGACTATATCACCAAACCTTTTCGTCCCTTGGAGATGGTTGCAAGAGTCAAAGCGCAGTTACGCCGATACAAAAAATACAATCCCGCTCATATAGAAGATACAGCAAACGAAGTAATTGCTCATTCAGGCTTAATCATGAACATTACAACGCACGAATGCTTCTTAAACGAAAAAGCCCTGGTGCTGACCCCTACCGAGTTTTCTATCCTTCGTATTCTCTTGGAGCACAAGGGGAAGGTGGTCAGTGCGGAGGAATTGTTCCGTCAGATTTGGCAGGATGAATATTACAGCAAACGCAATAACACAATAACAGTTCATATCCGCCATTTACGGGAAAAGCTGAATGATACGGTCGATAACCCAAAATATATAAAAACAATATGGGGGGTGGGGTATAAAATTGAAAAATAGAATGGAAAAACGATCTGATTATACTCGTTTGCAAGTGGAAATCTTGTTTAAGCTTATAGGCGTTATTGCCTATGTGCTTTTGGCAATCGTTTTTACAATCACTCTGCATTGGAATGGGATCGGCGGTAGAGTAATTACGGAGCTGCTGTCGTCTTTTTTGCAAATAGAATACTTTACGGCACAAACCCTATATTATCCCCTTTTCTTTGTTTGGATATTGATTTTCGGCGCATTGCTCTTTCTCATTATTCGTGCATTTCTGCGGTTCTGCACCAAGTTGCTTACCGACATCGATCAACGGCTGAATATGCTGCTGCTTGACGAATCGGCTGAAATCAATTTGCCGGAGGAATTAGCATCCATCGAGCAAAAGCTGAATGTCATGAAGCAAACTATGGAAAAACGTCTATCGGACGCGCAGTTGGCGGAACAGCGCAAAAACGATCTTGTCATGTATCTTGCCCATGACATCAGAACACCTCTCACTTCTGTAATTGGCTATTTAAGTTTGCTGGAGGAAGCCAAAGATATGCCGGCAGAACAACGAGACAAATATACGAGTATTACACTGGAGAAAGCGTACAGGCTGGAAAAAATGATCAATGAGTTCTTTGAGACTACGCGGTACAATTTGCAGCAAATCCGGCTTGAAAAAGAGAACATTGATCTCGATTATATGTTGCAACAGTTGACTGACGAGCTTTTGCCTGTTCTTTCGCAACGGGGAAACACAGTGATTTTACGCGCGGATGAAAATATTACTGTCTATGGCGATCCGGAAAAGCTGGCGAGAGTGTTCAATAATATATTGAAAAATGCCGCTGCTTACAGTTACCCGGAAACAGAGATTGAGATTATCGCGGAAAGCCATGTCGAGGAGGGAGTTAAGATCATATTCCAAAACAAAGGCAAAACCATTCCAGCCGACAAGCTGTCAACGATATTTGAAAAATTTAATAGGCTGGATGACGCGAGAATGAGTAATACGGGTGGATCGGGGCTGGGGCTGGCCATCGCAAAGGAAATCGTTAAGCTGCATGGCGGTACGATTCATGTTCAAAGTGAGAAAGATACAACTGTTTTCACAGTTCAACTTCCGCCGCAAGAGTTCACTTCTTAGGATTTTCTTAGGATTTCATCAATGTAATATTAAAATATAGGCTCCCTGCTTTCGTTATAATACAAGCAACGAAAGCAGGGAGTTTGTTGTCTGCTTTATTCTTAGGAGGTCTATGAAGAGTGGATATGATAACGGTTTTTCAGGCCCTGCTTCGGTGGGGGGTGTGGGCATTGATCGGTGGTGCTTCGATTGCGCTTGTTATTTTGCTTGTTTATATAATTTACAAGAAGGTGTTCCGCGGAAAAAAGAGCATAACAAAAACACAGGGAGTCGTCGCCCTTCTGCTGTCCTGTTGGCTGTTGCTCGTATTGGCGCTTACCATAGCAAGCCGTGGAGCAAACTATACCGGCAGATTCAACATTGATTTTTTCAGCGGCTATATCAACGCCTGGAATAAGTGGTCCTTCAGTGAGTTGCAGCTTATCCTTTTTAATATGTTGATGTTTGTCCCGCTCGGCTTTTTACTTCCCCTCTTGTGGCAAAAAGCGGAACGATTTAAGGTCATTTTTCTTGTATCTGTCAGTACAACCGCTCTTATCGAAATTAGTCAGCTATTAACGGGAACAGGTATTTTTGAATTCGACGATCTGTTTCACAACTGTTTGGGAAGCCTCTTTGGTTACTTTTGTATTATGGCAATCCTTTCTATGATTCGGGAAAAGCGCGTCCGCTTCGCTCCTATTGGAAAGTTACTGATCCTGCCTTGCTTGATTGGAATAATTATTGGAGGGGCATTTTGGGTTTATGAGCATCAACCCTATGGTAATATGGCATTATTACCTGCGGCAAGACAGGACATGTCAAAAGTCAATCTGACAACGGATTTGAACCTGTCGGAAGCCCCGGCTTCCGCTTCCGTATATCAAAATGTGAATGTTAACGATAAAGCTTATACGGACCGTATCGGGGCTGCTATTGCAGAATTGGAGAGCATTTCTTTCTCCGGTAATCCCCGGCGTGAAAGTGATAACAAGATTTATCTTGGCAGGACAGCTCAAGGCAATACGGCGCAGCTTGATTTCTTTGTCAGAACGGGAACTTGGAGCTTTACGACATGGACGGATGCCGCTTTGCTGGCGGAAGATACGGCCAAACAGCTTAGAGAACATTATGAGAACTGGTTTATCGAAAATGACTTACTTCCCGGTACGGCCGTATTCTCCGTACAGAATAATGACACTTTAAGGTGGGATGCCGCTATGGAAAATGATTTAGCAACGAATACAGCGGCCTTTGCTTCCGGCCCCGTTCTCATGCAGTTTGATGATAATGGTAACGTCGCTTCCCTATTATACGATCTTTACTGGAATGATTACGTAACAACGGAAAGCATTATTTCCCCGAAGGAAGCCTTCGCAGAGGTAGAAGCGGGTAATTTTGAGCAGTACGCGCCTTTCCAGCCAAACGATAATTTGTATGTAGAGAGTTATAAGCTTGATTATGCCTACGACACTAAGGGATTTTATCAACCGATCTATCGATTCGAAGGATATATCAACGAACGCGAAAACGCTTGGTCTTGTCAAATCCCGGCTTTGAAATAATATTTCATATAAAGAGCCACCCAAACTTGTGGGTGCCTCTGCATTTATCAAGAAGACTATTCGAAATTCTTATTATCGATAAGTTTAGCTCTCTCCAGCATCCGCTGAATGATGACCGCGGATTCCGCTCTGGTCATGTTGCTTTTAGGCTGTAGGCCTGCATTGGAGCCGCCCACAAGTCCACTTTTCACCATAGACGCGACCGCTTGTTTAGCCCAAACAGATACCGATGCGCGGTCCGCGAATTTCGAGAGCATAGCATCCGCTTCTGCAACGCTAAAACTCGATTCTAATCCTGCAAGCTTCATCGCCCGGGCGATCATGATCATCGCCTCTTCGCGGGTGATCGTCTTAGCCGGGTTGAACGTTCCGTCCTCGCTCCCCGCTACGATACCGTATTCCTGCGCCGTCGCTACTGCTCCGGCATACCAGTCGCCAGGGTTCACATCCTTGAACTCAGACTTTGTTCCATTGCCGGTCAGTCCCAGTGCCCGCACGATAATCGCCGCGAACTCCGCACGCGTGATGGCGGCGCACTCATTCATACGCGTGATTTACGCGGGTCAGATGTTGGCGATCACATTCTGGACCTGGTTAAAATCCCTTTAGACGGAGGAAAGACGAGTGACCCCCCTCACAATTCAATCCGTAAACTGAGATTATACTGACAATTACTTTATTGAATTGGAGAGGGATAGCCAATGAAAAAAAATGATCTGCCGCTTGTTTATTCATGTTCCGGATGTTCCTCGGCTGCACAGACCGCTAACCGGATTGCGATTAAAATGGATAGGGAAATGATCGCCGAAATGTCCTGCATCGCCGGTGTCGGCGGTGACGTAAAGCCGCTTGTCAGAACAGCCAAGTCGGGACGTGACATCATTGCCATTGACGGTTGCCCGCTGGCCTGCTGCAAGAGCTGTTTAGCCAGACATAACGTGGAGCCTAAGCATCATTTTGATTTATCGAAATTCGATGTGCCCAAGCGTCTTGGAGAAGATCCTAATCCCCAACACGTACAGAACGCCTATGATCAGATTCTTGAACATATCAAGTAATGTCCGCTTGGTGTTTCTTCCTCCAGAAGTAATGGTTACTTCATAGGAAAGGTCTAAGGACCCTTTCTCTTCCTTTTTAGTGTGGTATTATGAAATTTGATACTTTTTGATCAAGGAGGAAGTATTCCATTGGTTGTAAGAAAAATGTACACCTTAGTTCTGTTGTCATTCTTGTTGCTTGCCGTAAGCGCTTGTTCCTCTAAGGAAAAAGCCAGTGACGCCGATCCGCAGCCGGCCCCGTCACAGAATAACTCTATCGAGACGGCGGAGCAAACCGGCCCGAAGAAGGAGGCAGAGGATGGAGAGGACTTCCGTCCCTACCAAACCGAGGATGTCATGGAGCGGCTCCTGCTTGCCCCGGGCAAATTCAGCGGAGAACAATATGATGAAGCAGAAGTAAAGAGATGGATTGATCAATTCCCGGAAGGAAAAACGGCGGAGGAATACTACGCCCGCCTGCTCTCCTTGGTCGCTGAGGATTATCGGCCGTATCATAAGCTTTTTAGCCAGTACGATACCTCTTATCAAGATGCAAGCGCCATACCGGAAGAAAGGGAACAGCCTGGTTCCCCGGGGAGCAAACAATTGAACGTTCAAATTTTATTCGATGCGAGCGGGAGCATGGCAGGGAAAATCGGCGGGGAGACAAGGATTGATCTGGCCAAGGACGCCGTAAATAGCTTTGTTTCCGAGCTTCCCGAGAACACGAATGTGTCTCTGCGCGTATATGGCCATAAAGGAAGCGGGAAAAACAGCGACCGTGAGCTGTCCTGCAGCAGTACCGAAGAAATCTACGCCCTGGCTCCATATCAAGAGGAAAGCTTCGGAAAAGCGCTGAATCAGTTTGCTCCGGCTGGCTGGACCCCTCTTGGCGCTTCCATCGAAGCCGCGCATGATGATCTGCAATTCTATACGGGAGAGAACACCGAGAACATCATTTACATCGTAAGCGACGGAGTTGAAACCTGCGGCGGCGACCCGGTCGGTGCAGCCAAAAAATTAAATGAGTCGGCAGCAAAAGCGATTGTGAACATTATCGGTTTTGACGTGGACGATGAAGGACAACAGCAGTTGAAGCAGGTCGCCGAAGCCGGAAAGGGCAAGTACACCACCGTGCGGACAAAACAGGAGATCGAGGACTTTTTCAAAAAAGAGAAGCATCGCCTGATTGAGGAATGGTTTGCCTGGGAATCCGAAAATGTGGGTCAATATTTTCAATCCGAACAAACTCGTGTCGATGAAATGTTTAAGAAAGAGAAAGAAATGATCGAACTGGTTTACAGCGAACAGGAGCATCTGGACACGCTCTCCAATTATGTTGATGAGAAATTTGATGTCAATGGCAGAGAGATAAGAGATTATACCCGCAAATTGGGATTTGCATTAAGAGAATATGCCCGAAAAACCGCTTTCGGACTCAGAGAAGAACTGCGTGACAAAGGGCTCGAGCATCGGAACGAAGTTCGGGATCAAGGCCTTGAAGAACGCCAGAACCTTCGAAACAGCGGGAAATAAAGCCTGCAAATTGTCTATTAACGTTTACAATGGGGGGCAAATTCATGGGGGCAAATAACAGACCTAAGTTGACAGTGATTGAAGGGAAATTGAATCAGCAAAAAGGAGCGGACGAAGAAACTCGCCGCCCCTTTTGGTTTCGGATTCTCGAAGGGATTCTTATGTTTTTTGTGAGAATTATTAGTTGGATTCGGCATCTTTAAGCTCCCAACACGGGGATCCACCATCACAACGTATTCCGCCGCAATTCATAAAAATACTGCACAATCGGATGCTTTAACTTTATTTTCTCGGACATGTTTATGATCCGCTTCTTACCAACTCTTTTGTCCACCAAGGCTAGAACATTCATTAAAATATCGTTGCTTTCCAGACTTTCCTCGATAGGGGTCGTCAAGAACTTATTTGCCACCACGATAAAATTGGACTTGCTTAATGAAGCCTGTGCGGACAAAAGCTCTTTTGCATGTTCCGTACTTTTTCTGCTTCTGGCCATCACTATTAAACGATCCTCCGGCACTGGCCCCTTGGTCCCTTGTCTGACCGCTTCAATTTCTTCACTGCTGACAGGAACCTGGATATCCGGATCATTCTTAACTTCCAACTCGGTTTGATACCATCGAATAGAATTCGTTTTATCACTCATCTGGAGTACATTCTTTTTATCCACCAAAATATAGCAAATCCCCGATTTATCAGGCAGATAACGGTACCCTGGCGCGCGGTATTCTACCCTTACATGTAACGCAGGACTAAGAAAGCTATCCAGTTGCTGCTTCAATTTACTCCAGGACATGATATCCCCCTCGGCTGTTTATTCCCCGTGTTCCTCCGGGCCATCCTGCTCCTTGCTTGCAAACTCATCCAGCAGCGCCCGCACTTCACTTGTAGACCTGGTGTTCATTAACGTATTTCTTAACTCACTTGCCCCTCGAAATCCGCGGACGTATATTTTAAAGAAGCGTTGCAGAGGTCTGAACGAACGCGGTGGCCCCAGTGCTGAATAGTGATCGTGGAGATCCAGATGCAGCCGCAGCAAACCAAGCAATTCTTCACTGCTGTGTTCCTTCGGCTCCTTCTCAAAAGCAAACGGATTATGAAAAATACCGCGCCCGATCATAATCCCATCCACACCGTACTCTTCAGCGAGCTTAAGGCCGGTCTGACGGTCAGGGATATCCCCGTTAATCGTCAAAAGGGTATCCGGCGCTACCTCATCGCGCAGCTTCTTAATCTCCGGAATCAGGTCCCAGTGAGCAGGCACTTTGCTCATTTCATCTCTGGTGCGCAGGTGAATGGACAAATTAACAATGTCTTGCTTCAAAATATGGGTTAGCCAGTCGCGCCATTCATCTACGTCACTGAAACCGAGCCTTGTTTTTACACTAACGGGTAATCCTCCGGCTTTGGCAGCCTGGATAATCTCTGCTGCGGTTTCGGGACGGCAGATCAGGCCGCTCCCCTTTCCGTTCTCCGCTACATTCGCTACAGGGCACCCCATATTAATATCGATACCTTGGAAGCCTTCTTTCGCCATACCGATGCTCATTTGGCGGAAGTATTCCGGCTTGTCTCCCCAGATGTGCGCCACCATAGGCTGTTCATCCTCTGTAAAAGTCAACCGCCCACGCACACTATGGTTGCCCTCCGGGTGACAATAGCTCTCCGTATTCGCAAACTCCGTAAAAAACACATCCGGTCTGGCCGCCTCACTTACGACATGGCGAAAAACAACATCCGTCACATCTTCCATAGGCGCCAATATAAAAAATGGCCGTGGCAAATCACGCCAGAAATTATTTGTCATATTATAAACCTCTCTATTTAAATCAGGATAGACATTAAATAAGTATATCATAACCCGGGAGAAGCTTAATTACCCAATATATTCATATATAGCTGAATGACAAGGAACGATCAAGACTATCAACAGTCAGACTTGAATTGCGAATCAAGCTCGAACTTAAAGTTTTCTTTAACTTTCATTCATGAGCTAATCTACCATGATAAAGTAATAGGAGGAAAATCAATAATATCTATCACACTTCAGGGGGACAAACGATGAAAAAAAGAGTTGTCGGATTATTGATGACAATGCTGCTTTGCTTAAGTGCCGCCATTTACTTGGCCGATAACGCAGTAGCTGCTAAGACTTCAGCCGACTTTACAGACTTGAAGGATCTGGACGCGGCGACGAAAGCCAAGTTCGACGCACTGATATCTGCTGGAGTATTTGAGGGTGTGGCTGAGGGAACTTTCGGTCTTAAGGATGAGATGAACCGGGCGCAATTCGCCAAGGTTGCCGCGTTGATATTCGATTTGGAGGTGGATAAGGATTCACAGACGTCTTCATTCAAAGATGTCAAAGCCGATGACCCTGCAAATGGATATGCGGTGCCATACATCGAGGCGGTGAAAGCCGCAGGGATCACGGATGGTTATGGGGACGGTGTCTATGATCCTGCAGGTAAGGTAACCAAGGAGCAGTTAGCTACGTTCTTGATTCGCGGGCTGGGAAAGAATGCAGAGGCCCAGGCAACGCCGGGCGTGAATGATAAGTCTGTCTCTGACTGGGCCAAGGGATATGTGGCCTTAGCGTTGGAAAAAAAATTGATGTCCAACGGATCGGACGGAACGTTCGGCGGGCAATCGAATGCAACTCGCGATCTGCTCGTGACAGGCGCTTACGAAGCCAAAGAGCAACATGCAGCACAGGTTGAAGCGAAGAAAAAAGAGGAAGAACAAAAGAAGAAGGAAGAAGAGAAGAAGAAGGAAGAGGAACTGAAGAAAGCGGAAGAAGAAAAGAAACATCAGTCTGTGCCGTCCTCGTCTCCAGTTACACAGCCAGGGCCGTCTTCATCATCCCCAGCTCCGCAGCAGCCGGTACAGGCTACCGTTGAGACTCCTACGGCGCTTCCTGCAGGCGGTGCTGTGACATCGGGGACACAAGTTACTTTGACTTCAACGACCGCATCTGCGGAGGTGTACTATACGACGGATCTCAGTGAGCCGACAACCTCCAGTACGCGGTATACAGGACCGATAACTATTACGAGCAATACAACGATCAAGGCTGTCGCCATTAAGACCGGATCGAAGAATAGCCCGGTTGCGAGATTTGAATATACGGTCAATATGCCAATCCTGTTACCTGACTCGATTCAGCCTATGACTGAAGGAGAGTTCTATACCGGCAGCGTAGCGAAGCTATCCGGAGGAACGGGAGCCGTTACTTATGCAGTGACAGATGGCGCGCTGCCTGAGGGACTGACTTTAAATCCTATCACGGGAGAGATTACCGGAATTCCAAGCGTGAGCGGTGGGTATGACTTTACGATCAGCGCGACGGATTCGGCAACACCTCCGGCAACCGAAACCAATCAGTATACAGGTACTATTTCGCCTGCATTATCCTCCAAGACGCCGCTGGACCTGATTAATGAAGCGGCGGAATCCGGTGATTGGACCGCGGTGGATGAGTCGATTTTTGCTGCCGCAGGAATTACGGGAGTTACATCCGAGTACCTATCCGGTATCCAAGGCATATTGCAAGACTATGATTATCCTTCGAGAGCACTGCCCAAAGATCAATCTCAGATTCAAACCATTGTGAATGAGACAATTAACCTAACTCTCATCAACTATTATTTTGCATATGGTTATGGAACCGAACCTACCAAGGAAACTTTTGAGCTCGCCGGTCTCACTGGAGTTACAGATGCGAATCTAGCCGATATCATAGCGCACCTTCAATCGAAATATAGGGGAGCTGGCGGTGAGCCTGGTGGTGATCCAGGCGGATTCCCAGGAGGATTCCCTAGTGACGATTCTGGCGAAATCCCCGGTGACGGTTCCGGCGGATTCCCTGGAGGTTTCCCTGGCGACGGTTCGGGCGGATCATTATACTCCGGGTCCTCTAAACAAGAAGTCCAGGCTGTGATTGACGAGTACTTGGCAATTTGGGGTCAAATGAACTTATTAGAGTAGAGCCATAACGGCGCAGGGAGATCATCCCTGCGCCGCTATTAATCATGAATTCAACCCTACGGTTGCAGCGCACCTCTGGCAACCAACATATATCCGGCCCCCCGAATCGTAACAATTCGCTCAGGGTGGGCAGGGTCAGCCTCGATTTTTTTGCGTAAATTGCTGATGTGTACAGCGACCGTTCTCGTATCCTCCAGACTCTCCGTTCCCCAGATGAGCTGAAACAACGCATCGACACTGACGGCACGATTCACGTTTTGGGCCATAAAGGACAGTAAACTGAACTCTTTTTTCGATAAAAAGGTGGTTTCACTCCCTATGATAACGGACTGTGCGTAGAAATCCAGCGTAAACCCCGGTAACTCCAGCAGTTGCTCCCGTCTCCCCGCCGATACCCTGCGAAGATGAGCCTTGATCTTGGCCATGAGTACTCCCGGACTGAACGGTTTGGTCACATAATCGTCGCCCCCATAAGATAATGCGTCAATTTTCACCTCGTCTTCCTCACGGCTGCTTAGAAACACAATCGGCGCATCCGTGTAATTACGTGCGTTCCTGCACCAATCAATGCCGTCTTCATTAGCCAGCATTACATCCAGTACAATCAAATCCGGCTCGAACGATACAAGCAGCTCCATGGCTTCTGTCCCGCTATAGCTGTAGGAGCACAGGAAGTCCTCACGCTCGCAATAAGCCTGAACAATCTCGCATATATGGGGATCATCATCGACGATCATAATTTTGTGTCCATTCCTCACGCCGTCACCTACCTTCTCCACGAATACTAGGAATGGATATGTAAAATATCGACCCGGTCTCTCCGTCGCTCTCCGCTCGAACCATTCCTCCATGCGCTTGCACGATTTCCCGGCAAATCGCCAGCCCAAGCCCGCTGCCTTCAACCTCATGATCCATGCCCGGTCGATCATACCTGTAATTGCGATCGAAGATTTGCTCGAGCTGATCCGGAGGAATTCCCGTACCAGAGTCTTGTACGCTAATGATTGCATAGCGGGTATCCTTCACCTCGTCCACAGCTAACCCAATAGACACCACCCCGCCGCTGGAGGTAAACTTCATGGCGTTCGACACTAGATTGAACAACGCCTGCTCCATCCTTTGCATGTCCATCTCGACAATAGGCGATTTTGTCCCTTGAACATCCGCATCACTCATATCCAGCCTGAAATCCAGTCCTGCGTCACGCACAACCAGTTCGTATTGTTCATAGAACCGGCGCAAGAAGTCAGCCACATCAACCGGCTCCATTCGATACGAGACTTGTCCCGTCTCCAAATGCGACAAGAAGGACAACTCATCGATCATCCGGTTAATCCTAATCGTATTATCCCGGATATACTTCAAGTACTGTTCATTGCGTTCCGGCTTGACTCTGTCCTGCACAGCTTCGACATAACCAAGCATGCTGGACAGCGGCAACCGCAGATCATGCGTAATGTAGGCAAGAAGCTTCTTCCTGCCTTGCTCGGATTGAAGCAGCCGGTCATACGAAGTGCGGAGATCATCATGAGCTGCGGATAAGGCATATGTGCGTTCCTGCACGGTCTGTTCCAAATTTATATTCATTTCAGTCAGCTTATTATTCGCCTCCTGCAGCTCACGTGCAATTCTCTCTTCGTTCGTTGCCGCCCTTGTAAATCTGGAAGAAAGCAGAAACATCTGTGCGATCGTAAATACCAACAGACCAAACGGAGAAGTATTTCCGACGGGTGACCATTCATTGTAATACAGAAAGTCATTGATGACCGTAACCAAAGCAACCACCGACACCAGCAGGAAGAACAGCGCCCCCTCCATACGCCGCACCGCCGCTTGGCCCAGCCCCACCATCAGATACACCATGTGCAGAACAACGATCACACCGATGACCGTTAATAACTTGGTATAGAAAATTGCAGGAGTTACCGCAACTACTAAACAGAATGCGCCAGTTACAACCTGCGAACCAAGACGAAACCAACGCGACACATAATTCGGAAAAATGCAGTTCGCGTACATCATGATGATATAACCACCGCTGCATAAAATCAGGTACTCGATCTTGAACTGCATTTCCCATGGAAAAGCCGGCCACCATTGTGTAAGCAAGTGCTCCCCGACCAGCAACGATCGGATGCCAAACAACAAGGTGAACAGACCAAAATACAAGGGAGCCCTGTCTTTCCGTCGCAGTACGAACAACAACAGGTGATAGATGCCAATGACCAGAAGGCTTGCGGTGATGAACATTTCATCAGCGATTTTCAGATGGGTTCTGACCGTTAATACATCACTGCCGCCCAACTCGATATCCTTGGTAATGCCACCCCGCTTATGATGGAAGTTGGAGACTTGCATCACCAGCTCCACGGTATCATTCTCGGGCTGGAAGAACACCAGCTTCGTTGCCAGACGCGGTGTCATGCTGTTCTTGTCCTGGCCAACGACACCGACTTCTGCCAGCAGCTCGCCATTCACCCATAATTTATACGCATGAAAAATGGTCGGCAGCCGCAGCGCAAGCCGCTCGTTTCGATCCTGCTCGCTAAGCTGGATAACCACCCGAAAAGTTGCAAAGCCTGTACCGTCCAGTTGCCGGCCATCTAACCGATAGCCTAGCCAGGAGCCCGGGATGCTGATCCAGCGGTCATGAGGTCCGTCCTTTACCAAACGATTCTGAATGTCCTCAGGTGACAGCAGCTCTTTCCAGTAGAACGCCCACTCCCCTCTTAACTTTAGCGGATTCTGACTGACATGAACCTGCGTAATATCCAGTATGCCTTCTTCGCTTTGGAACTTAGGGGAGTCCGTTGCCGAGATGACGGCATAGCTTGCAATCAAACCTACAACAATGGCAGCAGTTATGTACAGAAAAATCTTACTTGAACCGAATCGGAAAATACCCCTCACGATGAACCGACCCCAATCTACAAAATGCGACATTTAGCTAATTATTTAAATAATAACATCATTAAAGGAAAATGGGGCCTGCAAATATCGGCGGGGCCTTAAACACAAACATCATGTTTGAGGCCCTTTTTTTGAACGCAAGAAAACCGTCCTCACCCGGACGGTTTATTAATGTGTAAACCCATGTATACTCCAAAGCTAAGTCTTACTTACTTCGTACCTTGTGCGATTGCTTTCGTTTCCTGAACTGTACCATATGGATGCTCAGGGGGTGCATAGATAACATAAACTTTAAGGGGGCGATTACCTGTATTGGTTAGATTATGCCATTTTCCGGCAGGTACCATAATGGCATAGTCCTCGCACGCCATAACTTGAAAATCTAAATTATCTCTTCTATCACCCATTTGAACAAGGCCCTGACCTTCTTCAATCCGTATGAACTGGTCAGTTGTCGGATGGACTTCCAAACCTATGTCTTCCCCAACATTAATACTCATTAAAGTTACCTGAAAATATTTACCTGTCCATAAAGCAGTGCGGTAATTGTTGTTTTGTTTGGTTGCTTGGTCAATATTCACTACTAATGGTCTTGTTCCATAATCTTGTAATGCAATGTTTCCATATGGAGTATAGTTGTGGTTGTTCCAGTTGTAATAGTGGGGGCTTTGATTTTGCCATTGATACTGATAACCTGAATTAGCGTACATGCTTATGCTCCTCTAAGTGATTTTCTTATTGACCATTTATCCTATGCAACTGCCTAGTTACAGGTACGCAAAATGGGCAATAGCCCACTAGTTTACAACGATGAAAAAAAGAGGGGTTATTTGCCCCTCTCTTCCTGATCACTTCACAGGGATCGTATAAAACATCCGGCTTCCATTACCGTTGGTGTACCAGACCACATTTCCTCCGCTGACCACCGGTTTACATTCAGACAACATAAAATTTTTGATGGTCTGAACATTACCTGTCGCTTTGCCATTTCCGTCGATTAGCACATATTTCACATCACCTGGACGGTTTTCCATATCGAACTCCTGCCACAGCACCATCATTTGATCATCCGAAATACGGATAAGCTTGGGAATCGACGCGATCTGGTCAGTACCGACATATTTGGCCAGTGTAACTGTATGAACGGAGGAATTATTAATACTGTTCTTAGGCAACACACTCAGTATGATATCCCGCTGGTCCCTTTCCAGCCCTACCATCTCATACGAGGTGTAGTCCCTAACCAAGGAATGGTCTACCGTATTCATCGCGGCAATATAGCTGCTTGAGGACATCTCAACCCCGCCAATAGAAACCCCAGTCGCATTCGCTCCGATTCTGCCTGGAATCTTAAGCAAATCCACCTCGTTGTAACTCATTCCGTTGCCCTTATGAAGAACTACTGAACGGGGATAGGCATCCCCATGATCCACTAGCACTTGCGAACCACCATCAAACAATACATATTGATCAAACGAGTGGCTGACATGATTTTTCTGGAATCGCCCCAGATCGTTGGTTACCTTCATATTTGAGGTATTGACGATAATAGTGAGCTGGGATTGATGATTCAGCTTGTCCTCCGTTGTGTATCTTGTACGCGAAGTATGGAACACCAGAGTATCGCCTGACTCGGCCATTCTTCCGGACCCGGCATCAAAAGGTTCAACGGTATAGCTCTGTCCCCCAGTTATAGAGACGCTGTCCTTTCTTTTGAAGCTTTTATCATACCGGACTATCCGGATTACTTCCTTGTTGTCGTTCTCTTCGCGGTTCTCTTGTCCAAAAGCGATATAATTATATTGAGCCCCGCTATAAAAACCGCCAAACAACGGCAGCTCATAATCGATCTTTTGCGTTGCCGCCAGCTCATACTTAGCATTGTATGTATCTATCGTAATCTGTTTGCCAGCCTCCACGACACTTACTGTGCCATCGGAGTTATTTACTAGATAAGATGACACCGTACTTTTCCATCTTGGAAAATAAGAAGACTCGGCATTCCCCTCCACTTCACCGGATACCGCCGCCCGGTAAGCATTATCCGGTGTTCTTGAGAACATGACCAGCCGATTCTGCTGACTGTCATACGATAGCTCGAAAGGGATTTTGTCGGCCAAATCTCTTAATTGAAAGTAAGTGTTCCCCTCAATGTTGTAGGCCTTAATGGACTGCATCACCCCGTCTACCATGACTTTAGAGGTGGACAACGTAGCAGTATATGTTCTACTTCGGCTAAAATAAATGCTGTCCTCCGTTCCCTCAGGTGAATAAGCTTTCCCTGTTTCGATTTCAATGGCTTGATTCCCCGGATTCCAGGTAATATTGAATTGACTTGGAGTTCCCGAGAAATTCCGGGCCAGATCACGCAAATTGAAGTAATTGCTGCCCGCGATATTGAAGCCGTTAGAGCTCTTTTCTTCCCCATCAAAATAGGTGCTGCTTCCAGTCACCGCAGCCTTAACTGTATTACTTGCAAAAGTCTTGATGCCAAATGCCGGAGTTACCAGCAATAGAACAAGTAACAAACCAAAAATCCTTTTCATTCTTCGTTTCCCTCCATTGAGTACGATATGTATAGCAGACTAAATTGCGTCTTTTATTACTTATCGGCAATGGTGTGTCACTGGTTAAGGAGGATTCGTAGCCACAGCTATGATACATAATTGGATACGGAACGAAAGTCGCCCCAAAGCGCATCAGGATCGATCTGAGAGTGACAGAGCCGTTGTTTTCTCAGCAAGCTCGCTGATGTTCGGGGTGCGAGTCAAAAGGCATTCGAGTTCATATATTCCCTTGCAGTTTGATTTTCGTAATTTTTGAATATTCTCCCGAAATAAGTGATACTTAGTATTTTTCCCGCAACATGAGAACATACAAAACCGGAATGTCCGTATGAATACTTATATAAAATAGTTTCTTCAAGAAATTTACATCTTAAAATACACAGCAAATCTTTAGCCTCTTAACTAAGTCGATTATAGGGGAGCACTTCTAAAAGTTCATTTTGTAGATCCCCCCAAAAACTTCAATTTGCTGTACACCCATTTTTATCTATCTTACCCGATGCAAGAAGTAAGCTGAATCTACTAGACACCTGAGGTCGATTTTCTTTTCTTTACACCATATGGATCTTCCACGAACTCACCATACTCCAAACTAAGCTCCGCTACTCTAGCAATAATAATTGTTACTTTTAACGTTTCAATTCGAAAAAGCTTATCGATATGGTAATATCTTAGCCCATTTTTAGTTTTACATTTGAACTTCTATCCTAACTGCATCAGTGCCACAATCACGCATCACACATTTTCATCGTGATCGAGTTGAAGTGAACGGAAGCCGACCTACCGGAGCATCATTAACCTTTCATGGGCTTCGTCATCTTTATGCCTATAATGGCTTGGTCACGGAAATATCAATACAACGATGAATATCTATGGACATGCCCTACGTACGGCCGACCAGTCAGTAAGTGATAAGTTTGAAGTATTTTTTTAGTAAATAACTTGTTAATTGTGGTACGGCTCAGCTTATCGTCTTAGAGCGAAAGCTGATAACACAGTGAAATGTTAGCGTACAATTGTTATCGTATTTCTAGCTATTCTTTTGTTATCCAATGAAAGGCGCAATACCAAACTTTAAGGTGGTGTTCGATCCATGAATGTTACGAACAGCAAGGCATAAGCGATGGGGATATTTCTCAAATCACACAGAGAGCGGCTTACTCCGGAGGATGTGGGCTTGGAGTGAGTTCCCGAGCAGGAATCGGAAGACGCCTGGCTTAAGGCGCAAGGAGGTCGCCGTACTAGCAGGTGTAAGCGTCACCTACTATACTACTATACATGGCTTGAACAAGGACGGGATCTGACACTGACCCTTCCAGAGATGTGATCTAAGATAATGCACTATGTCTTGGGAAGTGTTATCACCTTTATCTTTTAGATATTTTGATTATTATCTCCCTTTTTCGTCAATTTACTAATATAAATATTGAACATCCGTTCGCATTGAAGTAAAATCAAATTACATTCATTAATATTACGTACGTAATAAAGGAGAATGCTCTATCATGAATTTTAGTTATAGTTTTCCCGCTCTCCGCGGAATTCAAGCAGGGAGAGAATTCTATACCGTGATGTGCCCGCTCAGGCTGATCCCTAAGATATTCCTGTTCGATGAAGAAGAGATTCCCGCTGAACACCGGGCTCAGCGTCTTATGAATAAATCAAGAATTCCGGATATAACCAACTATATTCTTGAAAATCCAAAGGACTACATATTTTCTTCGTTAACGGCATCTGTAGATGGGGAATTAGTCTTTCAGGAACATTCCAGCAAGCTTAAAGATATAGGATATCTCTCGATCTCACTTGATTCAAAATTTCTAATTAATGACGGTCAGCACAGAAGAGCAGCAATTGAAGAAGCTTTAAAGATTGCTCCAGAACTTGGTGATGAGACCATTTCTGTAGTCTTTTTTCATGATTTAGGGCTTGTACGTTCTCAGCAGATGTTCTCCGATCTTAATCGACATGCGGTGAACACAACTTCTTCTATCGGTATACTTTACGATCATCGCGATCAAATGTCTCTCATAACAAAGGGAGTAATTTCAGAGATTCCCTTGCTGGATCGATACACCGATCGGGAAAAGGTAAACCTTTCAAAGAATTCTCCTAAATTATTTGCATTAAACCATATATTCAATATGAATTGCAGACTACTAGGTAAGCGGAAAGGCGAGATGATCTCTGAGCAAGAAAAGGAGTTCGTAAATGAATTCTGGATTCTTTTAAGTGCTACTATTAATGAATGGCAACAGGTGCTGAAGAAGAAAACATCACCTAGAGATTTACGGGCAAATTCTATAGTTGCTCACGGTGTTTTCTTAGAAGCTATAGGTATTATAGGTCACTATCTTTATTTCTATCATCCGGATGAATGGCAGAAATATATTAAAAAATTAACACATATTGAATGGCACAGGGATAATAAACAAGATTGGCAAGGTCGGGCCTACAGTCATACAGGCCGTATTAATAAGAACAATCAGACCGTTCAACTCACAGCCAATCTGATAAAGAATAAAATTGGACTCCCTCTTACTGAACAAGAACAAAAAACAGAAGATAAATTTAAGGAGGTCTTTCCTCTTGGAACTTAATATTTTTAACACTGGCAGTAAATTTAATGAATCTAGAGAATTGGTGAAAGAAGTATATCTGGCCGATGATCGTCCCTGGGTAATTGGCTTCAGCGGAGGTAAAGACTCAACTGCTCTGGTTCAAATAGTATTTCAGGCATTAAGCGAACTTCCGCCTAATCAATTAAATAAGAAAGTATATGTGATTTCTTCGGATACTCAAGTTGAAACTCCTCTTATTATTGATAAAATTACCCGCACCTTAGGAAGAATTCAGACTAAAGCTCTTGAAATGGGACTTCCTATTGAAACTCAAAAAGTAAGACCAAAAGCTGAGCAAACATTCTGGGCTTCTATTATTGGCAAAGGGTATCCAACTCCACGTCAAAAATTCAGATGGTGCACTGACCGGCTAAAAATTGAACCTGCTAACAAATTCATTCTTGAAAAAGTAGATCAATTTGGTGAAGTTGTTATGCTTCTTGGGGTCCGGGATTCCGAAAGTTCTACTCGAGCCGCTGTCATGCAGTCACATACTATAGAAGGTAAAAATTTAATGCTGCACTCGTCCCTGCGGAATGCCTTTGTATTTGCACCGATTAGATCATTTAATGTAGACGACATTTGGGAGTTTCTGCTCCAATATCCTTCACCTTGGGGCGATGATAATAATGAACTGCTGCAATTGTATCAAGATTCCAGTAGTGAATGCCCACTGGTTGTAGATAAAGAAATTAAGGAAAGCGCTGGTTCATGCGGAAACAGTCGATTTGGATGTTGGACTTGCACCGTTGTAAACGAAGATAAAGCACTGAGTGGATTTATTAATAGCGGAGTAGAATGGCTAACTCCACTCTATGACTTCAGAAATTACCTCGTGAATATTCGTGAAGATCGTTCTAAACGTCAGAAACATAGAATGAATGGTGAAGTTTACTTGACAACGAATCTCGGAGGAGTTAATGAAGAGGATATTAGAGCGAAGAAATATAAGAGCATCAAAAAGTCCGAGATCAAACAATTTATAGAAGATAACAATATCAATCTGGCAACAATTGAAAAACTTGATATATTTGTTGAAGATGAAGATGGAAAGTTCAAGCGATTCGGGGTGGGCCCTTTCACCTTAAATGCTCGAGAAGAGATTCTCAGAGAACTACTTAGAACCCAGAAAAAAGTTCGTGAACTTTATGATCCAAATATCGAGCTCATTACTTTTGAGGAACTTAAAGAAATCCGTAAATACTGGCACAACGATCTTCAATGGGAAGATCGCCTCCCTCGAATTGTTGAAGAGGAAACCGGAGAAATCTATGATTGGCATAAAGATGACCGCCCTGTATTTAAAGAAGATCAGCTTACTGACTTAGAGACACTCTGTCAGGAAGAAGGGGTAAACTTGAATCTGCTTAAAAAGCTGATCGCAGTAGAGAAGGATTACTCCGGTGTGAAAGTTCGAAGAGGGCTGATTCAGGCTTTTGACAAGACTTTAAACCAAGATTTCTTACATTTATAAAGGTGGATTAGATACTTCATGCAGATCAACAAACTGGTCCTTCGTAATATAGGTGCTTATCACGGGGATCTTAACAATTTTAACTTTAAAACAACCACTAACCATAATGTAATATTAATTGGCGGGAAAAACGGAGCTGGAAAAACTACCATTCTGGAATCCATTCGAATCGCTTTATTTGGCTCTATGGCCTACGGTTATAATACTGAGAATGAAGCTTATTTCAGGAAAATCCGATCCCTGCTTAATCGAAAAGCTCTTCATGAAAATAATCAGGATAAGTACCAAATTGTTCTTGAATATCTATCAACAGAAGAGTTTGAACCTATTACCTACTCTTTAAACCGCAGCTGGACTATTAAAGATAATAAGATTAGAGAATATTTCTCTGTTAAAAAAAATAATGCTCATCTTAATGCCCAGCAGATTTCTGATTTTCAAAATAAACTCAGAGAAGAAATGCCGCCAAGGTTATTTGAACTTTGTCTATTTGATGGTGAGGATATATCCAGAATTGTATCTGAAGAGAAAATCCCTGATTATTTACAGGATGCAGGAAAAATCCTCTTTAACCTAGACCTATTTGTTAACCTAGAAAAAGACCTTCAAAACTACAGACAACAGCATGCCAAGAAAAACTCGGACACTTCAAAAGAATTTGAACTCAAAGATTCACTTGAAATAGAACTTCATGATCTACAAAATCAATTAGAAAATCTCCAAAGTGATCTGCTTAACTTTCAAGATGAAGCTGCTGAACTCACAGATTTAATAAGACAAGATAAGAAAGATTTTGAAATTCATGGTGGACTTATTCAGGAGAACAGACAGGAATTAATCCAACAAGTCAATGAAATTGAACAACGCAGAAAACAAAATTCTGATCAGATCAAAGCATTTACTTTATCTTATCTTCCATTCTATATTGCTCGTGAAACGTTAGCTAAAGTTACAGATCAAATTGCCAAAGAGAAGGATTATGACTCTTTCGAGTATATAAATACAACCTTGAAAAAGGATCACTTATCACAATTACTAAACAGCCTTACACCATCGTCGGATTTGAACCTTTCAGATCAACAAGTTGAAAGTTTGCACAGTGGTCTATTAGACCTTATTAAACCTTCAATTACCGAAGTGTTCCATAGATCTTCATTTGAACAACAGAATGAAGTCTACTCCATGCATAAAAAGATTCAATCAATCAATGCACAGCATTATGTTGAATTGTTTGATGAAAATGCTGTTTTATTAGAAAAGTCCCAGGAATTACGTAAAGCGATTGATCTTAATGATAATTCAAGTGAATTCAAAGAACTTCTTGAGCGAATTGAGGACAGTAATAGAAGATTAGAACAAATTAAAATGATCTCCGAAAAGCAAGAAGATGAAATGAATGAAATAAATGAACAAATCAAACATAAAGAAATCGCATTAATTAAACTCAATGATAGAATACGCGAGTATTATAAATCCGAAAGTTCCTATGCAATGACTGAGAAGTTATTGACAGTAAGTCAGCGTTTCAGGGAGCGGCAGTGGCAAAAGAAACTGAATGATGTCGCTAAAGAAGCAACGAAAATGATTAATATCTTATTCCGAAAAAAGGATTATATTGACCGTATTCATATCGATTCATCAAGTTTTCAGATTACACTGTACAATAAACAAAGACACGAGATTACTAAGGAACGTTTGTCAGCTGGCGAAAAAGAAATGTTAATGTTGACAGTAATCTGGGCTATGTTCAAAGTATCTGAGTGGAAACTGCCATTTGTCTTTGACACACTATTCGGACGACTCGATCAAGACCATAAAAAATCTCTGATTGAACATTTCATTCCGAAATGCGGGGATCAGGTATTAATGTTCACTACAGACTCAGAAATTGGAACTGAACATTTCGAAATGATTAAAGATATAACTTCATTATGTTATACATTAGAATACAACTCATTCCAGGAAACAGCTGAAATCGTTCGGGGCAGATATTTTAATATGAGTAAGGAGATAAGCCCACAATGAATTTCACTCTCAAAACGTCTAAATATACAAAAGAAACCCTGTTACAGCTTCAAGCTTCCACCGGGATAACACCTAATATCTTGATTCGTTATGCGGTAGCTCTATCTATAAAAAAAGGGGATGTCCTCCCTCTCAGCAAAGACTTCAGTGATGGCTTAGTTCTTAACCGAAATACAGTTACTGGGGAATTTGATTATATTTTTCGGGCAATGATTACACAGGCTGCCAATAAAGAACTGACCGATGAAGATTACTTCCCGGGATACTTCAATGCCCACCTAGAAAGAGGTATACGTGACTTAGCCGCAGAGTACAAAGGCGCAGGAAATGCTGAGAAATTCATTCGTGCCTTGCTAATCTAACACAAAGGGCAGGGATAACACATGATCTATTTAGATAACAGCGCTACAACTAAATTACATCCAGAGGTTCTTGAGACCATGCTTCCTTATCTGAAGGAAGAGTACGGAAACCCTTCAAGCAAATTTTATTTGTTAGCTGAGAATGCTAAGAAGGCGGTAAAAAGTGCGCGCGAACAAGTAGCTCTATTACTTGGGTGTGATGATGATGAAATTGTATTTACCAGCGGTGCAACGGAGAGTAATAACATGATCATTAAAGGGGTACAAGACTATTACGGAAGAATATCTGAAAACTCAAATTACATGATCACATCTAAAGCGGAGCACCCTTCTGTATTAGAATCTTTCCGATATCTGGAGGAACGTGGAACGAATGTGAAGTATCTTGATGTCGATTCTTTTGCAAGGGTTAATGTGAACGAACTTACCGAAGAACTGAAGCACCAACCGCTTCTTACATCCATTATTTGGGGTAATAATGAAGTTGGATCCTTAAATCCTATACCTGATCTTGCTCAACGATTTGAAAAGAATAATCTATTCTTCCATACAGATGCTACACAAATCATTGGTAAAGTTCCATTCTACCTAAAAGACTTACCAGGGATTCGTTTCTTATCCATGTCCGGCCATAAAATAGGCGGTCCTAAAGGAATCGGAGTAGCTGTAATTCGGAAACAATCCAAAGAGATTTATACCAAGTTAACTCCGCTATTGCACGGAGGCGGTCAAGAAAATGATTACCGAAGTGGGACGCTTGCTGTTCATAATATTGTAGGATTGGGAAAAGCAGCTGAAATTGCCCATAAACAGTTAAACAAGAATATCACCAAACTGAAAGAATTAGAAGAATACCTAACTGCACTACTTTCGGAAAATTTGGGTAATAAAATAAAGTTTAACAGTGACACTGAGAATAAGATTCCCGGCCTTATTAGTTTACAATTTATAGGAGTCAACAGTGAACTTCTGCTCAAAAAGTTATCTCCTTTCGTTGCACTTTCTTCGGGCTCAGCTTGCAGTTCAAGCAAACCAAGCCATGTCCTTACTTCAGCAGGACTACCTCTTGAGGAAGTCAGACAAACCATTCGAATCACCTTAAATCCAAATATCAGCAAATCAGATTTAGATATTTTCAAAAATATTAAGTAGGAAGCATTAAGACCCGGCAGATTTCAATCTGCCGGGTCTTTTTTTATTCTTTATAAAATCATTCCCCCTTCTTATCCTAATACTTCAACATATATGCTATAGTTAATTAGGTAATATTATCTACTTTAACTAGTTACTGATTACTATATAAATCGAAAGGTGATTTCATGGAAACACTAAAACAACAAGAAAAAAAACTATTAAACGATCTCTGTGATCAATATAATCTTACTCCGGACTTAATTAATCTCCTAGTCAGAACTGCAGAAAAGAACATGCATGAAAATAAATCCTTAGCTGAAAAACGTACCGACTATATTGATATGATTAGTTATCACACTAAGAGAAAGGAATAGGGTTTATGATTATTAAGAAACTAGTTCTAAATAACTACAAAACATTTTATGGTCATCAAGAATTGGATCTTGATATTCCTGACAACTCTCGTAAAGACAACAAAAACATTATATTAATTGGTGGTCTTAACGGTTCGGGTAAGACTTCAATTTTAAAAGCCATACATTATAGCTTATTCGGAAAACGTGGAATATCTGCTGAGGAATATAAGCGCATTTTTTCAAATGTAATCAATAACACTTTTTTTAATGAAGGCGGCAGAGAGTGCTACGTAGTCCTGATTGTCGAAGTTAATAACAAAGAAGAATGGGAATTAAAAACAAAGTGGATATTTGACCATAATAAGATCCAGATCAATGAGACAAGAGAAATTACAATTCGTAAACCAGGAGCGCGGATCGGTCGTACTCAAATCATAAATAATATGGAAACATATAATCGCTTTATTGATCGGACTATTCCATACCACGTTGCCCCATTTTTTATATTTGATGGAGAAGAAATTAAGGATATCATTTTAAGACAAAATAGTCATGAGATGGAGGAAGCTATTCAGAAATTAAGTGGTCTTGAGGCGTTTAAAAAATTAAAAGCCGATTTAGAAGAAGCAAGATCATACATTTATAAACAAATACTGATATCTAAACGAACAGAAGACACCCAGAAGGTTGACAACAAAAAAATCATTTCGAAACGACTCGAAATTGATGACGAGTTAGATGAATTATCCTTAAAAAAAGAAAAAATTTATACGAAACAAAAAGATCTAATAGAAAAAATCACATTTCTAAAAGATCAAAGAATGAAGAAAGTAGCATTCAATTCCACCTCCCGAGAAGTTTACATTAAAAAAATGACAGCGAGCGAAACGAGAGTCCAAAGTTTGGAAACAAGCTTCACAAATGAATTTTTGGCTTCTGCAATTGATATCCTCTTAAAGGATCAGTATCTTTTACTGCAAAATGAATTAAAAAAAGAAGAATCCTATCAGCAACAGAAGCTAATAAAAGAAGCTTCGTTAGTTCCGTATCATAACTTTATTTCCAGCTTATTCGAAGTTGACATAGAACCTCCGCTTACCTCAACTCAAAAAGAGGATTTAAGGAAATGCGGGGAAAAAGTTTGGACCAAATTAAACAAAGTTAATTCCGAGCTTGAAGAAATCGAACTACTCCATGATTTAAATAATGAACAATATAGAAAATTAATGAACTTACCCATTAAGACTTCTCAACATTTAGCGAGTATTTACAGTCAGATGGAGAAAGAAAAAGCAATGATTCTACAATATGAATCTGAGATTAGAAATGCTCCTGACTCCGTAGATATAGAGGAAGAAAATGAGAAAATTGATAACTTAACTAAAATGCTTGGCGAAGTAGAAATGAAACTAAAATCAACTGTCCGAAAAATCAATACACTAAGCGAAGAAAAAACTCGCCTCAGTAAAAGACTAACTCATATCGAAAAGAAAGAAGATAACAACAATCAGGATCAAGAACAATATGAAGCCATTACTGTGATTGTTCAAATGCTTGATGAATTTATCGTAAAATCAACTCAATTAAAAGCTAACTTTATACATGAGCAATTCAAACTCATGCTTAACCAATTATTCCGTAAACAAGATGAATTCGGGAAGATTGAATTCGATATGAGTTCTTTTACGATCCGGCTATACAATGACCGAAACCAAGAAATTAGTATTCATGATCGTTCAGCTGGAGAAATGCAGATTATTTCATCTGCTCTGATCTGGGCTCTTACCAAGTCATCCCGATATGTGCTGCCTATGATTATCGATACGCCGCTGGGACGACTAGATAGTTATCACCGCTCATATCTTATTGATCACTATTATAAAGAATTAAGTGAACAAGTCATTATCTTATCAACGGATACTGAAATTACTGCGGATTATATTAAACAGATTAAGGACAGTACCTATAAACAATTCACATTAGATTATGATCAAAATAGAAAATACACTCTGATTAAACCAGGGTATTTTCAGACTAGGGGGGGCGTCTAAGTATGGCAGCTTTCAAGAGAAAGCATCTTAGTTATGAAGGAAAACTACTGCTTGATTACTTTACCGATGCCCTTTCCGTTGACCGGCCGTTTATAATGAGACTTGCATTAGCTAAAGGTCTTTCCTCCCATCGAAATATCGAAGTCATCAATCAAAGTGACGGAAACAGATGGGAAATTCCTGATTTCTTCAAAGTGGATGAATATAAATTATACTCACACATTATCATTAACCAAGCTAGAAGAGTACTAAGTGCCGAAGAAATTAATAATGAAATCTTAAACCAGATTGAAAAAGGGCTTCGAATACTAGAACAAATACAAAAGGAAAAAAACTCACTTGACGACTTAAGACTTGCGATAATAACAATTAATTAATAAAAAAGGGCAGATCCACTAAGGATTTGCCCTTTTTTATTAAATTCTGTTTTGCAAAGGGGTGATATTTACAACCGTTTCCGTCGGAGGAGTCAGTTCTCCAAGATCCATCAATTGTGGTCCTTGTACAATACATTGACCTTTACGAAGGTTGTTTAATCTTTCTTCCCACTGCTTACGTTTACTTGGTTCAGTAGCTAATGAGCTTGCAACAAAGGATACTTCTTGATCTGTTTGAGCAAAGTATATCTTTTGTGCAGAGTTTTGCATTCTCGCTAACTCATCAGCATCTAACTGGGATTTTAAGAACTGGGTTGCAAACCAGCCTGACCATCCAAATTTACGACCTTCCGTCAAGATTTTGGCTGACGGAGATTGTTCCCGGTGATCCAGATTTTGTGCTTCATCCAACACTAATGGCACAGGCTTAAATTTACTTCCATTTCTCAATAGGTAGTTCCATAAATCCCATAATATAAATTCGGTAATAATACGCTGTACGTCATTTGGATAACCCGTTAATTGAATAATATTGACCGAACCATTGTTGTCAATCATATCACTCCAGGAGAAGTTCTGGTCATTAATAAATACTTGTCGGTCGATGAAAGGCCTGATTTGAGACAATGCTGTTTTTGAGGCACCGCCAGTATCCTCCTCCAGCATCTCCCTCATCACATTAAGATCCATCCCGTCCTGAGCTTGTCCAAGCCCTTTCAATACCGCTTCATAAATAGCATTTAACTGTTGGATTCCAAGAGACTTATAAACGGAAGCAAACACACTCTTTATTCTCTCTGCAATATCGGTATCCGATTCAGGGAGTGTGATTCCGCCTATATCTCTTATGTTTCTTTTAAACGGGTTAATAGGCACCTTTTCATTATATACAACTCTTTGATTTAGTCTGGAGCCCAAGAATTCTACAAACTCGGGTTCAAGCTGATTCGGTAAGAACCCTTCTGTATAATCAATCACAATACTTGAGATATTTTGTTTAGACAACTCCAGTAACAGACACTGCATAAAATAGGTTTTACCTTGTCCGGATTTGCCTGAAATGAGTAAATGCCTGTTAGCTAAGCCAGAGTGATCATACTCCCAGTATATTTTTCTCGTACTATTCTCCGCAGTACCAAGAAGAACTCTAATATTCCGTTCTTTCTCACTTATGATCTGAATTGGAGTGTTATCTAGTTTATCTGGTTCCTTCTCATCTTCTACAAGCTCAGGAGGATCCTTCATATCAGAAGGCTCTGGCTCTTCTTGTACTTCCACTTCCTTAATTGGTTCTTTATCTTCTTCGACAAGATGATTAGCTACATTTCTTCCCTGCTCTAAGCTCACCCCTGAACTTTCCCCTGCTGCTGCAGTTTCCTTCATAGACCCATTAGGAACGCTAGAAGCACTAATAACACTATGAGTACTAGATTTGATATTATATCGATGTGATAATAAACTCTCTTTAATTAAATCATTATCTCTATGCTGCATCCATTCATACATTTCCTGCATCGAATTGATCAAACCATACAATCCATCAGACTCCGTTAAATTAAGATAGGTTACTTGGTCTGTAAGTTCTGTAGAACGATGGTAAGCATCTTTTTGAAACGAAATTACAGCTCCGGCTCCAATAATACGATCAATATCGAAGCTTATTTCTATTTGATCATGGATCAACTTCTCAACGATATGATCAGACATATTAAAGTTTTTCTCTGGCCAGAAATCACTTGAATGAAGTTTCGCTGCATTTACAAGAAATAATTGAGCAAAGAAGTACCGATAAAATTTTGAAGTGAACGGCTTTTCGGGATTGCTAAGTGCATCTTGGAAGATTTTTTTAGTTTTCAAAACCTGATTAGCTGCTTTATTCATAACACTATTACTATTTATGCCGATTTTAACTTCTACAGGATAGAAGTGAATTAGTAGCTTTTGGTCTCTCTCTTCAACACCCATCAATAACAAATCATCACTATGAACGCCTTTTACCCCTAAGTTCTTGGCCGTAAATGTTCCGTCTGTTTTACTAAGGTTTGAACTGCCAGCCACCCTTAGAATTTCTTCTAATGAAATTGGGACCCAGTAAATATCAGAATGATCGAAATAGGCAAGAGCAAATTTAATAGCTGATATAATACTAAACTTTTCACGGGAATAATGTCCTTTACTTCCAATAATTCTGAGAAGCCATTCACCATTAAACGTGTTAAAGGCTTTTATAATATCGATCGCTTTCTCTTCTGCAACACTTAATTGATGGGTTCCAAAATACTCACTAATAACAGAAAGATAATGATTAGATTTATTTGTCACCGTAATCGCATCATAACCATTAGAAGAAGAGTATTGATCACTATAGTGAATAACAAATAAATTCTCATCTAACTGATTGAAATAATTAAGATCTAGATGAGAATCCACAAAGGTAACCCAATGAGATGAATCAAATATCTTTTGTAAAAATTGTTCATCTGCGGTTGTAGTCCTAGAAGTAATGGCTTCTCCTTTATGGAAGGAATTGTTTCCTTCATTTTTCAGGTTAGCCGCAAGCTCATTCAGCCCCATACTAAGATCGATTAATGGATTGGAGTCCTGGTTATTCACATAATATTTCGTGCCAAAACCTGAGCGATAGTTCTCTTCATATTTGAAAGATGGCAGGTAAGAATATAAACCATTAAGCGCAATTCCTGCAGGCATCTCATTCATGGGTTGTACAGCATAACTTTCTTTCATATTCATTCTATAGAATGTAATATGTGCGTAATCCAGATCTTTCGTAGGATCAATATACTTCTTGTAATAAGAAATGGAGTTTCGGATCACTCGAAGAATATGACTCGTATCAAATTGTTCGTGCTTCAATGTAATATTAAAGTATGCCGATACTTCTTCTACCGTATTTAAAACGGATAGCTGATCGAACTCTGTTTCCAAACTATACT
Organism: Paenibacillus sp. FSL R5-0407; assembly: GCF_038009185.1. Taxonomy (NCBI): domain Bacteria; kingdom Bacillati; phylum Bacillota; class Bacilli; order Caryophanales; family Paenibacillaceae; genus Paenibacillus; species Paenibacillus sp. FSL R5-0407. Next base: position 641,181 of record NZ_JBBPAX010000002.1, read on the forward strand.
CACGGTATAGATTAATATGAATCTGGCGAAGATGGTCTACTCCCTTTTTCCTAACGGACTCAATAAACCATTGTAGCATTCCTCTTACAACTTCATGGTCATTCTCGATGTTGATCAGATTAATTTTGTACGGTGCTTTAATTTGATCGCTGAACAGATAAGAGAAATGCTCTTCAAACTGTTTGAGCTTATGCATGACAATGGTTGATAAATATTTGTTGGCATCTGTTACACTAACTTTATTAATGTTTTTATAGATGACCCACTCATAAGCGTCAGCAACAGTATCAGATTTATAAAGACATTCTTCCTTTTTATTCTCATATATAAATGGCAGCAAACTTTCAGGCCTAAGTCTGTTAAGTATACGATCATCCACTAGTTCATCTTGAACATCTTGCCCTAATTGCAGCTGGTAAGCAATATTTAATGGATGATACGGTGTAAACAACACATCTTCATTATGATGAATGACACCTAATTTAAATAGATCTCTTCCTTTTCTGCCTGCCGGTTTTCCCTCTTCAAAAGAGTTAATCTCTTTGATATATTCAGCAATGTATTCCCTTGCCCGTTCTGCAATTTCTTCGTTCATATAACATAAACTTGGAGTCGTTTTATGTGTCACATAAGAATTGATCAAGCGGTTATAGGCATCCATTAAATCTGTACTAAGCTCCAAGTCTTCTGGATGCAGCTGATCGGATTCCAGAATTGCACTCTTTATTCCTTTTTCCTTCCACTGCTCTTCCCATTCGAGATATTTAACAAACTCATTACTTCCATAAAACACAGAGCTTCCAACCCTTAGCTTATTTCCATCTCTATGAAAGATTAAATGTTCCTCTCTTTTGCGTTTCCAAAGACGGAATGCAGTAATAGGAACTTTACTCTTGTCCTCGATTATAAATTGAACAGGGACAGTAACTTCCTGAGGAACATAATGAACTTGAAGTGGTAATTGGTTTTGCTCATTAAACAGTTCGCTATTTAGGGATATCTCTATAAAATCATCATGATTTATATTAATCCGTTCACATGCTGTATTGATCTTTACTTCCTTTTTCTCATAACCATCTGTTCCAAGCAGATAGGTCTCTTTATCCGTCTCAATATTAATCGTACGGTTCTTAGTATCGACAAAATAATCGATCTCCAGGAACGAGCACTGTTGAGCAGAAAGAGGAAGAACTACAACCTGTAGTTCACAACCTAAATTTGCTTTCTTGTTATGTTTATAAGTAATCTTAATAAATGCAGGCTGATCTGGATTCGATAAATTACATTGGAGACTAACGTTCGTTCTAGCTACTTGAGAACGGACTTCAGAATCTCGAGTTGTTACCTGGAAATTAATCCCCTGGAGACTTTTGCTTTCTCCTTCAACTAAAAAGGATAAAGTCATTTTAATTTCTGCATTTTTATCCGGATTAAAGATAACCACATGTCGTTTTCTCTCTCCAGCAGCCGTCTGTTTGTGAGGTTTATTCCACATTTGAAGCTGATCTTTTAGATCAATCTGCTTAAGCTCAACGGTTTGTTTTCCCGCCTTCTGAGCTTCTTCATATGCTTTCTTTACATCCGTATACGGAGTATTGGTCCATTCCTCAGCATCTCTCAGTTTTGGAGCAACGCTAGTTGAGAGCTTCTTCTCTAATTCCTCACTTTCCAAACCTGAATCATGAATATGACGGACAAACTCAAACAGTTCACGGTTCCTAGATATTCTTTCTTTCATTTCTTTTTTACTGTATGTGCCCAGATCTGGGTCTTCGAACAATCCAAAATCCTTGTATTCGCCACGATCAATTTTCCCTTTGGAGAGAGCAGTAAATATTTCCTCGAAGTCGAAAAAAGTAATTTGTTGAAAGCTGGATTCAGACAGGATCTGCTCCATTCTCTCTGAAAGAATAGTCTGTTCTACCTTATCTAATACACTGCTGTCTATCTGCTCCTGCAATCCTGCCTCAAATGTTTTAGGATGTAAGGGCATGCCTTCTTTTTGTAGATCTGTACTTCCGCCTTGAATGGAATCTAATTGTTTAAACACAATACTTAATAATGCAGTATCTTTCCAAATCCCTTGCTGCTCTCCAACTTGGTTTCGTAAAGTTACTAAAAAGTCAGGACTAACCCCATCTGATGTATAAGCAACAACTAAATTCACATTGTTTACTTCTACACTAAACGAGTGATAGGCTGAGCCTTGATTATGTTGATATACAAACGGAGTACTTATTGATTGGTCACGGAGTGACTCAGCTAAAGTAAGAACTTCATCTTCATTTTCTAATTGCAGAAAATATCGCTGCCCGGGTTGAATGTTAATATCACTAAAAAAACTAATCAATAGATTAGATACATAGTTATAGAATTGGTTTGACATACTGCGCATCCCCGCTATCACTTTTTTTATCAATGAAGTTCAAATTATCTAACGTTTCCAGAACTACCTTCTTGGAATGCCGGTCTAAAGCCACGCCTCTTTTCTCGTATTCGCTAAACAGCTGATTGATAGGAATACGCTTATCCTTAACAGAGACAGCAGTCAGCAAGAGCAGCATTTCATGATTTAACATTAAAATCGTTCCGCTGCTTCCCCTCGTTCTTAAAAACTCAGATCCGAAATGCTCAATACTGTTGCCATAACCGATCCTTGCCCCTTCATTCATACCTTCTTTTATACTTTCGAACAATAGGCCAATTGCTGTCCTGAGATCTCCTGCTTGTTCTTTAGGAGTAACTCTTTCCCCAAAAATTTGTCTGTATTGTTTGATCCAATCATTCACATCGTCCAAATACTCTTGCTCTTTTCCAGAATCGCTGAAATATTCTATGAGCTCAGGATAAACAAAGAAACTATTTTCTGTATTTCCATGGAACGTACTTAACTGGGACATGGTATGAATATGAGGAAACAATAGAGGTGCTTTCTGCTTAATTCTCTTGAATCCATCCATGTCACTTGCTGCTTTTCTTCTTTTAGAAATAACCCCTTCCCAATCAAGTGCATAGTAAAGAGGAGTGGACGTGGTATAATCACCTTTATCAAACCGCTCAAACTTTAGCATCAATTGACAAATATAGGTAAAAAAATAAAAGTGCGTTAAAGTCGGTAATGATTTAATAAAGTATTCGTGATGACGACTTATGTAGATAAGATCCTCACAGTACAACTTATTCAAAAATCCCAACTTGCATTGATATCCCTTTTCGGCAGGATGATTATCGTCAGTGGTGGAGCTATTCAAAGCACCAATGATCAGCTCAGACAATACATCTTCTGTTTTCGTATCTTTAAATATATTAGCAATCCGCTGGTCATTTTTAACTAATACATCCGAAGCACACTTCGCCACTTTTCGAAATAAATTGTCAGAATCAGACCCTTGCAGGTAATTGTATATATAAGGATGAATTAACTTAATATTTTCCTTTTCCCCATACAAATAATATTGCAAAAAGTTTTCAAGTTCGTGCTGGAGCTGACCCTCCGGGTTAATACTTTTTTCAATACTATAAACTAAGGGATCTACTCCCAGAGCATCAAGTGAACTCGTTTTTTGTTTTTTTGGCTTGATTTGTGTAATATTACGAACATAATCCCCTAGGAGTGGCTGGAAACTGCCCTTTACATATTTTTTAGTTGTTGCAAAGGGAAGCACTTTATTTATTGCACCCTCACTGTGTGAGGGTGCTTTCTTATGCGTCAAGTTATTAGTTATTTCGTCCGTTTTTAAGATCGGCATACTTGTTCCCTCCGGTAAATGAATATCCAGAAAATTCGTCTTTGCTCAGGTAGAAAATTTTATTGTCCGGAATATAGTGGATGAGAAGTTGATTTTTCTTTTCTCCACTGCGCATTAATTTTTCTATAAATTCAATAAAGTGAACCATTTCCTCTTCATCTTGTCTATTTGGCCTGTAACCATCCAATACTCTTCTGAATAGATGAAAGAGAGTGTAGTCGATCTCTAAATAATGACTAGACTTACCAATATCAAAAGCAATATTGATCCGATCCTTAAAGATCTCTAATGATTCACCACTTTGCATTTTAATATGGCTAATATTGGGGTTAAGCTTCATCCGCTGAGCCAATCGGTATTTCTCATGAACAGGACTAATATAGATATATTCTTCCTTAGGAGTCCCTTTCCACTGAAAGATTACTTTAGTAGTTTCCATGTATATTTCACGAATTGAATTCTTCGTATCTCTTACATTGAAACCGTAAAGTCTATGTGTATATAGTTTATAGTCCTGATCTCTAGTCTTGTCATAGAAGTCCTTGTTTTGTAAATGGGCGGTTAATATAATGGCATCAGAGATTTTATTAAAAGCATGATGATCGACCTGTTCATTTCCCTCCCAAAATGAAAGGAACCAGCGATTAGCAACATCATCACGAATATATTCTTTAATCACATCCTGCTTATTATAAAGAGAATGAAGCGCCACAATTAACTCATCAATTTCCTTAGATCGGGTCCGGTTAAGCGGACTGATCTTATGGAACCATTTTAAAAGAACCGACCGATCTTCCCGATTGAATAGTAAGTTAGGTGTTATATTGTCCAGAACATCATATTCATCCATTTTCACAATACTAACCGGATGATCCGGCATGATAATATCAACTACAAAATTCAGGAAAGTACGTGCCGAAATGACTAATTTAAATTTGATGATAATCTCAATAACCAGATCCAATATCGATTTCTGTATCTGTTCAATTTGTAAAAGTTCATAATTATAATGAGCGATCGTATAAACTCCCGATTCAAGATCTTCCTGGTGTGCCAGATAGAACGGATTCTTCTCTGACTTCATAAAGATCTTATTCATTAATTCACTATAAAAATTAGAAGTTGGCCCTTCTGCAGTCAGCTGATAAGGATGATAGTCTCCAAAGCTCACCAAGTCGAAATGTTCTGAATTAAAGTAAGGTGTCAATTCTGGCGTGAATATTTCACTCTTCTCTATAAATGAAGCTAATTCTTTAAACTCAGCATTATTGGGATCATACACAAAGTTATGAAGGACACCCATATTTATAGCTAATATCACTTTTTGATTGGATGTTTTCAGATTCTGATCTTTAAATCCTTCAAGTGCCTTTACTAAGGTCTCCATTGCATTCATTTCTGGAGAATAACTTTCTGTAGCATCGTTGATGATGGTATACTCTTTAATTAATTCAGGACGATGAGACCGCAAATAAGCTAGCAGATGGGATTTGCCATCGCCTACACTTCCACAAATAAATAATAAATTGGAGCCCTGCTGATTAAGCTTACGTTCAAGTATTTTCTCTACTTGTAATTGCGGCCCACGATTTACATGAAGATAGTCTTTGTAATAAGAGAAGGATCCTGCTGATTCTACAGCTTCCTTTGAAGATTCCTGAAGGCGCTTTAATTCTCGAATTAAATAGCTTTCTCCCTTAGGTAGATCTTTAATTAGAATAGAAGTCTCTTCATCGTTAATCACTTTATCGTCAACTTCTGGATTTTGGTCTTGTATTAAACCATTTTCCTTCAGATACGATTTAACCATCGATTCTATTTCCGAAGTCTTCAAATCAGATTGCGGCTTAGGTTCCTCATATTCAGGAGCTTCAAAGTGCTGAGATGAATAAAGCTCCAGAAACCATACAGCAACTTTGTGAGCATTTTTATGTGCAGAAAACACATCTGGGTAGGTAATATCTGAACCATCATGTGCTCCCTTATTGCCAATCTTTCTGACGGAGTTCATTGCAAGCTGAATATCTTGTCCAACAAATCCCTCTGCGACCAGATAACTAATCTTATCTGCAAGTTTTGCATAAAAAATTGACGGCATATTAATATTGTTTTTTTCAAACTCCAGTACATTGTTAAGAACCAACTCTAAAAAGGTTCTTGCCTTAACTGCAGCACTGCCTTTATCTTGAAAGAACAATTGGTTCATTAGTCCGAATTCTCTTGCTGCTTCTGGAGATATAGATTCTAATAAATCAGTCAATGCTCCTAAACTCATAAAATTTACTCCCTTTATGATTTCAAATCAAATGTATTAAAATGGGTATTCCTATAAAGTATCTTATCATTTCATTATAATGAATTGTTTTTGAAAATACCTCTAAAATCTAACTTTAAATATAGATTTTGTTGAAAAAATAAACAAATTAGTAGTGCATATCTCCTTTTTTAGTATCGTAAAAAGTAAATGATCCTATGGACATATAGCAGCTATACAACCAAGACGGGCTATGAAACAGGTGAGCATAGATTTCTTAACGAAAAAGCCTCTCCGGCTTTCAATATATATATTTTTTAAAGTAAAAAACCACCTTTTCCAGGCGGCTTTAAGGTCCCTTACTTGTCACAATTCGCAAAATGCATTAAATGAAGATCGGAAGCGGCATTCGATGCAATTTTCCCCAAACCCTGCGAGCCGCCCCGTGAAGTTTCTATAGATTCATCACTTTTCTCGAAATGCACACCCTTGTTATGCATAAATGCCCCAAGTATCTTTTGGGGAATGGCTCTGTCCATTTTTAGCTTCAGTTAAGCCTCTAGTATAGATATCTACAAAGGAAATATAACGTACTTCTTCCTCCCAAGCATTTAATACAATCAATAACGCCCGTCCTTTAATACGAACGCTTGTACTCGCAAATAAGATGAATTCCCATTATCGAGAAGTTTGGGATAAATAGATTCAATTTCACCAAGCTGCCCTCTTTCATTTAACCCAATGCAACATCCATTTCCAAGTTAAATAGGTTTACTATCATCGGTCATATTCTCGGTAACAATATTAGAGGTTTTTACAGATGGGTAAAAGTGCACGATACCTTGGAACTATCATTTCCTTCCAATCTCTTTTAATAATAGCATCATAAGACTCCTTTCGGGTATTACTTGAAAACTACCAGATTTTATACCAACAATTATAAGCCAGGGTTCCAGCAGTACCAACCGGATCCTCGATCAACGCCTCAACCGATTCACCTATTGAATCTGCTAGCATCTTCCCGCCAGATTTTATGCCATCCCAGAACCCGTTCAGCTCGTTCTGTCTTGTCTGTTCCTTCTTCGTTTCCGGCCCGGCGTTGCCCATTTCCACTGGCGCCGCACATCTAGTATCCAGCTCCCCATTTTCCCCATCTACCTGCATGAACCTGTAGGCTATATTCTTCAATTCCCAGCTCGTAAACTGCATATGTTCGATCGTCAGCTTCATTTCCTCTCGGGCACGCTGAAAATTCGCAAAGAAACGCTCCTGCGTTGTTCCATCCCACAGCAGCATGAGCATAGTTATCTGGTTGTTTAGCGAATCTTTCATTCCCTCCAATTGATTGGATGCGTTCTCGAATTGATCTGCCACGGATTGAAGCACCCCGGTGGGACAAGTATCCTCACCACGGCTCCACTTCTCCGCTATTTGTTAACTATTTATTTAACATCAATACAAATGGAAAAGGTGCTTTTGTACTTTTTATGGAAGTGTTCTTAAGTAATATTGAACCATTAGCAATTCGTTATATATAAAAAAGTGTGGAAGCTGCTCTTCACAGTGACTCCAAACTGACACCGCGACAAGATATCAATAACCTTTTCCTTATTTACCACAATATCCCTATAATACAGAAAACCATTAGAAATGCATATGAAATATTTCCTATTCTGACATACCTTTAATAAAATTAGTCTATTAAATCAGGGAAAACAGAGTTAATTAATTATAAAGGCACCCTACTGGATGCCCCTAAATTAATTATATTTACTTCGTTAATACTTATCATCCACTATCATCCACTATTTGAAAACCTACTATTTACTGCTAATTAAAAATCAAGAGGTCTCCCTTAGTAAGTTTCGCCCTACTTATGATACGGTTCCCCCGATAAATTTAAAAAAACGAAAGGACGCGATAAACTCGCGTCCTCATTTCGTCCCCAGCCAACCGATATGACTAGTCGAACCCCTGTCAACGTCCTAAATAGTCCGCCCATTCATTTCACCTTCCCAAAACTCCTCTCTGTCTTAAAGCCACAAGGCTTCCCAGCCTTTCCTCCCCCTGAATCAAGAAATGCCGAGGAAAAACAGGAGTAGATCCTGAATTCCGTTCGGCTCTTAGGCAAACTTATTATGCTTTAGGCAGACTATTTAGGCTTTGGGTAAACTTTGAGTGCTATTTACAACCCCTTTGTGAACTACTCAAAAAGTCGTGTTACGCCACCATCCCCCACCAAATCGCCACAAACCCTTGCGCCACTTGGCTTTAACGCCTCTCACCCTAACTCCCCTGTTTCAACACGAGCAAATAAAGTCGTCCTACAAATCGGAGTAATATCGGGGGCAAATCGGAGAAAAACCGTGATAAAAAAGTAAATAAAGTCGAGTTAAAAGCAGGGGAAAAGGCAGGGTAGAGCAGGTAGAAAACAGGGATCAGAGGAAAAGAAATCGGAGTAAAAATTGGAGAAAGATATTGAGGAAAAGCTTGATAGAACAAGGGATTCGAGGAGTTTGAGTTCTCCCCTTCTCCCTAAACCCGCTTCCCTGATTTACAAAAGAAGCCGAGGAAAACAGGAGTGGATACCTGCGTTTCGCTCGGCTTTTTGATACGACTATTTAGGCTTTGAGATGACTATTTAAGCTCTGAGATGACTTTTTGAGATATTCACATAGTAGGGATTGGGTTATAAGGGAAGAACAAGGGTTTACTTTACCTTATTCATCATCCCGATGATTTTCAAACGACTGCTTGATTCGAAACATTGTATACTTAACTTCATCAACTGACGAAACTCCAACCTCTACATCACCATTGCCCCATCGACCAAGTTCGCTCACATCCTTACAGATGCCCTGTGGATCGTTTATCTAGTGGAAAGCCATATTTAAACTTAACCGAAGCTTACTTTTCTTTGGAACAATATCGACGAAGTTTGTTGTTGTCTTGAAAGCTATATATAGCTTTTTAAACTCCATTCGAACAGAACTATCCAGATTACAGATTCGCTTTGACAATTCCTCAAATAACGCCATCATTTCACCCTCAACTCAGGATGATCTGCAATGATATAAGTGATATTTTCACTTCCAGAACTTTTACTGCCTGATCTGCAAGTGAGTGAGCACGTTTTGTAATTTCATCTTTATTCCAAACACTTAGTTTACCTAGCCCTCTATTCAACCGTAAAGGACTGTCTGCAAAGCCGCCATCCATATCTCGCTTCACAGTGAATGGCTTGTCGCTCAGCTCAGAGTTGTAACGTGTCAGTGTTAAATTTCCAAGCGTATGTAAATATGTATTCTGAACCTCTTCCCAGTCTGTTCCGAGGTCTTGTCTCCATTCAGCCGATAAGTTCGGGTTTTGAGGCATGATGTGCTCTATCGTGTAACTCTCGATGTCATCTATCTCTTTGCGATTGAAGTATAAGTGCTGGGTATCATAATTCTGATCTTGATGTCGAACCAACTTAATCTTTTTTGAGAGATCAAATCCCCTCATAGCAATCAATTCGGAAAGATTCATGTATATTACGCCTCTAAAAGTTTCTCTCATCTATTGCATTACCACATTAAAACACTTTGTAAATAACTTTCTGTAGTTCAGCTTATTACGAATATATAAGAAAAGCCGATAACATTCAGGAGTGAATGCCTGAATATCGCTCGACTCTTGATCTGATACTTTACCTCTTTTTTATCATTACCTTTGCTATAATTAAAACACATCGTATAATTACTGGTAGTAAATGCAAATCATTTCTTAATGGGAGCGAATTCTTATGCACGAGTTTGAGATATTCTTCAAAGATGAAATAAAAAAAATTAGAGAAGATATGATACCTGAATTGACAACATTCCTCACCCCCTATTTCCCTTCTGAAGATGAAGCCCACAATTTTGTAATCGAATGTGAAAGTCATCAGGACCCAACACCAAAGCGTGTATTGCATCAGATATACAGGCATATCAACTTATCTAATGAAATGGCTGAACTTAAAACCGCAACTGTAAAAGACAGTTTTAGAGTGTTCTTCTGGGTTGTGACCATTGAGGCAATTTACAAGGCATCCACACCATATTCAAAAAAACCAAAAATTGAAATTGTCCGAGAGTTCTTCTCCAATTATTTAGAAGAAAGAGATCAGGACATCCTGAAAAGAAAAGTTTTCAAAATATCTGAGCCACCTGTGCAAACCACCATTGATATGGTTGCTAATTTGTTAAATACCGTCAGAAATATGGTTGCCCATGAAGGCATCTTTTGGATGTTTACATTCCCAGAAAAATCTGGGGATAGCAACATAGTTACAATTCCAGGTGAGAAAACTTCATACTTATCAACTTACACAATGAGCGATGAAAATCTTGATGCATACACTATTGATATTACACGAATAGAAATGAAAGATATTATTATGAAGGGAGCAATAAAATACCTCAAAATGGTCCTCAAAAAAATCGGAGAAGGTAACGTAGTAAATGAGTGATTGCAATGATTTAATGCATATTTTTAAGCTTATTGAAGCTTATCTTCCAACATCACGAACGTGCCTTCCGATAAACCTTTCATCGCCCTCGTTGACCTAACAATTAACTGATTGTTTAGAGACTCGACCTTAATGGAGACTTATAGAAGAGTCGATGAGATATTGGAAAAGGTGCCCTCTAAAATTCATTTTCTTAATAGGAGTACCGCAGTTTCGTTTGACTGAAACTGCGGACTATTGCTATTTATCACTAGAAAGATACCAGGTCAGCGTTCCCCTTAAATGATCTTTCGAGTTTAATTTAGCTTCAATTATCTTTAGATCTACGTTTTCAGGACGAACCCCTGCCTTACGTAACAAATCCCATTTTGAAAACTTCCTTCCATCCCGCTTCAACTCTTCAATAGCCCATGTAATTCTCCGCCATCGATACTGTTCGTTAGTTTCAACCACAAGCTTTAAATAAGCCACTGTTAAGGGTAACTTATCAAGATGCTTGTCCACGAGACTTTTATGATCAATCTCACGACCAATCGAACTCTTGCTAATTTGTTTTGGCTTTCCCTCTTTTGCTTGAATAGCAACAACTGCTCTTTTTATTTTCTCCAATAGTTCCTGGTCTCGCTTCTCCCAGTTTACCCTAGGCTTTGGTGTAACTCTCTTGCTCACCTTTGACGGCGATTCCTGTTCAAGCCATTGTCGATCAGAACGATAAAGCCTATTAAATAACGTAGGATTTAATTCCCTCAACTCTGTTCTGGACAAAAAGGGATATTTTTTTTGCATAGCCACCCATTCCACTCGATCCTCGTTTCTTTGTATCTCCCCTACTAACTGCAATTCCACCTCTTCCCGCCCATCTGCTTTGCCTAAGTATTTTTTAATTGTCTGTACACTTACACCAAGCCTTCTTCCAATCGCTTTCAAACTCATACCCGCCTCGGCTAACCGTCTACATTCTAATTCCCATGTCATTCCGAATTGCTTGACCCTCATTTTCTTTACGTCTTCACCAGCCCGAAGGGTATAGACAAATCCGCACGAGCAATGATATGTGCCAATAGCTATTTTATCCTTCACGGTCAAAGCAACCTCATGAATGACGAGTCTTTCATAATGATCTGCGGCTGGATTCAAACATTGCCATGGTCCAGAACCGAAGGGCTTGTAGAGATCATTACGTAGGAACATTTCATCTACATCAGATTTTAAAAATTGTAAAAGTAATAGATGACGGATCGGATGGAAAGTCCTCTGGTGCTTCCTGGTTAGTTGCTTTAGCCAGTTGTTTTTTGTATGAATTCCTGACTGCAAACGTTCAAGAAAGCCCTCGCCAAAATATGAAATAAAGTCTCGACAAAGCCTATCTTGATCAACATGATGCCCCATGATACTTGAATACCCTGATGCTTTTAACTTATTCCAGTAATACTGTTCGAACCAATCGAATGTTCGATTTGGATACCTGTTATTCAGAAGCATCTTTGTATTTTCGCTTAGAAATTGGAATTTCTCTAGATCGCTCGATTGTGTTTTCTCGGTAACACAATTAAGCGGACTATTCCATTCATCCGTCGCTATGAACTTATATTTGTTTTCTCCGTGCAAATGGATTTCACTATCTATAAGATGAATCCCATGCTCAATACATACATCTAATCCAGGGATTTGATGCATTCTGTGCCAATAACTTTCGCCATAGATCTCGATGTCACGGGACAGGCACTCCTTACAATATCGAATCCATTTATTCCGCCGTACTGAACTTCCCATAATACCAAGCCGAGAGTAAATTTCGTTTCCGATCCCCTCAACCATAGATTTATATACTGCATCTGCTTGATCAGGAGGCAAGAACGCCGAATAAAATGGGAACATTGTGTGTTCCATAATCAACTGCTCTACTGTTATTTGGGAAGTAATCGGCAGTCTCTCCACTAATCCTCCGATTTTCGAGGGTAGATCAACTGAAGCAGTTATATGCTTATCTCCGAATATGTGTTGTAACATGTTACGGTGATTCGGTTCACATGACCATTTCTTATATCTACCGATTATTGAATAAAGTAATTCGTCTGGATATGGGGTAGGAAAAAACACAAGCATTCTCCTTCACCTCACTTTACCAAAATCATCACGGATCATACCCGCTTGCTTCAAAGCCTCGTATGCTGATATACCCATTTCATTTCCTTCATTTACAATCACTCTTAAATCCCCTTCATTATTTATTTTCATTCCCTTTTTCTTGGCTTCTTTTTCATTAGGATTTCTCATAGCAAGCTGGTATGCCACTTGAACAAGTACATTCAAATCTGAAATGCTTGGTTGATTAGCCATGGCTTCATACACTAAGCCGCCAGCCTGCTTCTCTGTTAATCCTATTAGTTGAAGTCGAACTATCGCTTCCTCTTTTAAATACTTTATTTGCTGTCCTCTTGATTCCGAGCGTTTCTGTGCTTCTTGAATATAGGATTTAACTTGAATTTGCGACTGTTCCTTATGAATAAACTCCATCATGTCAGGCATCATAATGTCTTGATAATCTACTAATTGCGATTTTCTCCCGCTCCTTAGTGCATCTATCATTGGACGAATTAGTGTTAATTGATCCTTTGCCACTTTTCGAATGAATGGTCCTGTAATGGTTTCTTTCCCTGAAGAAATAGCTCTTGCCTGTGTCATCATAAACAATTTCACAGCTATATCTGGAATACCTTGCGTTTCTTCATATAAGATAGAGGAAATCTCATCGGTCAACTCAACCGAATTACGAACCCACTGATACTTCCATAATCCATGGGTGAATAATTCCCATGTTGCGTCCTTCTTCAACCGATCCCAAAAGAAGTTACCATGTCCATTTAAGCCCCGACGAGCTTGACGGAATTCCGTTTGGAGTACATTTAATGACTTCGGGGTTCCGACCAAAATAATCGGGATATTTGCCGTATTGATTAGTGTTGTGAAAAAGTTGAGAACTGCGGATCCACCACCACTTTTTGCCATACTCAAGTGCTGGACTTCATCGATACATAACAATCCCAATCCTAAATTCAGAAGTAGCTTAGAAATTATAGGGATCATGACATTGGTAGATTTCCGTCCGTTTCCATGCTTCTCCATATAATTTGTGCCAAGTAATGCATCAATCGTCATAAAAAATTGTAAACAAAGAGCTTTCAAACTGCCGTCGTATGGGGCTTCAATTCGCAGATGTGAAACCTGGTATCTAGGAAAGTCCTTTCCTCTGTACTTCGAATGAACAATCACTTGAGGTGTCAAAGAAAGAATTTTAGCAAGTGAGCTGGTCTTTCCTGAACCACTGATTCCCACCAACGTAAGCGATTTAGCACTTGAACTTTGATAGGTCGGACTCCCACTTGCTCCATCCTCTGATGTTAGCCTTCTAATATAGCTTGAAGAAAAAGGATTACGATCCAAGTAACCATTGCGAAGCATGGTAGAAATCGTACTTTCGAGCCTAAGATGTTCCTCAAGGGGTTGGAAGAACTGATTCAATCGTTGCAATAAATGTACCCGCATATATGGCTCCAGCAGTCTTTCATTAGGATTAAACGGAGGATAATACGCTAACTGTTCAATCACTTGCTGTGGCGACATGACATCAGGAAGGCATTCAATATAAGGATTTCCCGCATAATCCTTAATGATCTGCTCCCTATATTCAGCTACAACCGCTTCTGTTCCATTTGGTAATTTAACCATCTCCATACAAACCCTCCTGTTGCAATTGTTTCAGCAAGTCATAATGATTCGGAAGTTCATTATCTTTATCTATCTGATCCATATCAGCGGCGGAGGGTTTCGGTTGTTTCACGGCTTTTAAAACGAATTGCTCTTGACCTCGATTCCTCCCTTTCTCTAATTTCCTATTCTCACGAATGTCCCTTAACCTTTTCGCATTAGATTGTGGTACTTTTTCAGCTTTTGTTTTTTGGACTGCTTCCTTAACAATCGTTTCAATTTCAGCCGCCAATGAAATCTTTCGTCCTAACTCCTGTTCCTGTAAGCCCGTTCTTTCTTGCTTTTCCATTGATAATAGAGAGTGAACATCTTCTATTGATTTATCTTTATATCTAGCTTGAGAGTCAAGCAAATAGCAGACATCATACTCATTACGACTTAGTCTTAGATATACCTGGTTAACGCAACGAGGATCATAGTTAACATCTACTTGAAATCGTCCACTTGTCCTTGCACGAATGAACCAGTGTTCACGCAAAGCCGTATCACAACTGTATAGCATGCCATTGACTTTGATTCCCTTTGCAGTGACCACCGCAGACTTCACAGAAGGAAGCAGATTAAATTTGAGAACATCCTGTGAAACTCTACGGAGTTTTCCCGACTTGTTTTGTATGCCATAGTTCCACAAGTGAATCGGAATCGCTCTTACATTCTCAGCGATTTGATTTTCATCACGCTCATAATCCGCTAAGAGATGATGATTGTTATAATGAAGGACAACTTTTATCAGAATCTTTGTCACTTCCGATAAGGTTAGAGAGGCGTTTAAACGATTGTCCTTTACCCCTCGATCATTTGCATCCTTATAAACTGCACCTGGCATAAACGGCTTGATATGCGTCTGAAGCAATCCGAAATAACGTTCGACTTGCGGCTTCCAGTCGGGACGAAATGGGGGCGTATTCTTCACAGCAATTTGGAGATATTCGATCATCGAAAGCGTTTTGTTTGAAATTAACTCCCCCCGATCTGCAAGGATCGACTCTGGCAGATAACCCGATACTGGCCACTCTTCGTCTTTGATCTCTATTCCATATTGCCTGCAAAAGTCCACCTTGGATTCGGATGCGTTTAATAAGGCTAACATCGCTCCACCTGCCCAACTCGGTGAATCAAGACCTACATGGAGACCGACAATCAAATGACTATAGCCATCAACCACGAAATATAGAATAGGGCGACCTATAATTTTCGTTCGGTCAAACGCAGATACGATTGTCACATCGGCAATTGTGCTATCTATTTGATAAACGGAACCTGGAGCGTATGCATCTTGCTGGCTCGATCCCAAAACTGAACGATTTTGCTGTTGAAACTTCCTGACCCCCTCTCGACTAAGGACCTCTCGTTTCGGATCTCTCCATTTGTTAAACCAATATCGAAACTGACCAAAACTAGGTATCGGTGAGCCTTCCTTTACAACTGGTAGGATAATGCCGCTACTTACCTCCTGCTCTGATGAAAAATACTCTTTAATCATTTGCTCATAAGCCCATCTCAATGATGGTTGCTTTGGTTTTGCCGTGTAATAGTATTTATCCAGTGATATTCGAAACAATCGCTTCAGTTCCTCGCTGATAGCCATATCCGAATAGAGGGAAGCATATTTACGGGGACGACCTAACTTTTTATCCTTTCGAGACGTGCGCTCTTTTCCCGCTCCGCCGCAAGAATCGAAATCTGATAATAGCGAATGCTTTGTTTTACCTCGCTTCCAGTATCGCTTTAAATATTTGACTACAGTAGTTTTATTTACGCCAATAGATTCAGAAGCCTTTACGATCAATTTTGACCGTTCTTTTGGCAGGAAAATATTTGGCTCAAATTCCTTAGACGCAATCATTTGGATGATTTCATTCGCTTGATTCCAGCGTTTTTCTTCCTTTTTAGACATCGTTTCGAGATCAACAATTACGAACCACGGATCTGTTTCTTCTATTATATATATACCTTCTTTTATACCCTCTTCAATGTCCACAATCTGTTTGGCATACGGAAGAAAGTCATTGTGAACGTCTATTACAAAACATGAAGAACGATCTGGAGAAATCCAGAGCACCCTTTCAATTCGAGAAGAATCATCCGCATACCGATACAACGTATTAACTGTTACTAGCATCTTTCGTTTCCCCTCCCCGATCTATAATCTGAACTTCTAGTTCTTCAGGAGAAAATTTAAGATTGATCTCCTTATCCATGTTGATATTTATCCGACGACTGGCAATTAAATAGCGAAATACAAGAAGACCTGTTCCTACCTCTACCTTCATTTCACGATCAAACGAATGAAGGATAGATTGTATTTGTTCATCGGTATTAGTAATAAGTTGCGACATCCACTCTGCATATTGGCTCATTTCCCGCTCTGAAACACCAAAATATTGAATATTCAATGCTGGCAATACCCATTCGATATTTTTGCTTTTTTGAATAGGGATTTCATGAGGTGTAACAATACCGAAATTAATCTTTCGAGAGTTCCAGTAAACTCTTTGTAATTCCAGTCGTTCGATGGTTGCCTTCTTTTCAAGCTCCGCCGCATCTTTTAACGTTCGGGCAAACTGATATTCTTGCCCCTGCTCATTGATCGCCGTCACTA
Source organism: Paenibacillus sp. FSL R5-0407 (assembly GCF_038009185.1). Lineage (NCBI taxonomy): Bacteria > Bacillati > Bacillota > Bacilli > Caryophanales > Paenibacillaceae > Paenibacillus > Paenibacillus sp. FSL R5-0407. The sequence continues at coordinate 658,046 of NZ_JBBPAX010000002.1, forward strand.
GAAATGTCGTCAGCATGATGTGCGGTACATTTGTCTTGCTGTCCTTCAATCGCTTTAATAACGACTCGTCTAGTTGATCCACTATGAGTTCCATCTCCAATAATGGAAATTGCTCGTTGATGTCCGTTATTGATTCATTCCATTCAAGCAGATAGAAATATCTGAGCTGGGTATCCGTAAGCAAATGGACGATACGATTAGCTTTATGTGAAAAGATGCGAGTGGATCTTCCTCTGCTTGGAATATCAGATACAGTGAGCCATGGATGATATTGTTCGTGTTTACCTTGCCCTCTCTTTTCAGAGAGAAACCTTTTGAATTTGGCTTCAGTCCAAGTTGAATTTGTTGCCATTTATCTGTCCCTCCTTTGCCTAATAAAAAGGAAAAGCTTTGGATTGTTTTGTAGGCACTTTGTTCCGTTTTTTTACGGTACTGCGCTACTCATCCAAGGCTTTATTAATTAAGATGACACTTTTTAGATTTCTGTCCCCAAAGAAGATTCGAATCCGTTATATCACAACGTCTTCAATCATCTTCCCCTCGATACCGTATATAGAGATCACGAAGTTCCAAAAGATCGTAAAGGCTCATAGCCCTCAATTCCTCGTTACTTTTTCGAATATAACCCTCATCGATCATCCCGTATTTTAGAAGCTCCTGTGAAACTAACTCTCTCCATGTTTCATACATCAAAATCTGCACTAGCGAGATCCCGAATATTTACATCTTCTACGGGGATTTCGATGCTGTCTCGTCCCCGCATATCTTGAATTAAGTGATAAACTATCGAAAATGTAATGTCTCGATCCATGCATTCATCTTCCTTCTATTATATTTGCAATCCATCTACCGCTTTTTGTTTATCTTCAGCATTGCTACCTACATAATAACGATAAACAATGTCAATAGAGCTATGACCTGAGAGTAAGGCGACTGTCTTAGGATCAACGCCGCTTTTGATTAGTTGCGTACAGAATGTGTGTCTAGCGGCGTGGGGGTTAACTTTTTGTTCCAACTGAGCCTTTGAGGAGTATTTGTCCAAAATTTTGTTTATTGCCAATCTACTCAAGGGTCCTCGTTGACCGATTAACAATCTATTCGATGGATCATAAGGTCTGACTTCCAAATATTCTTTTATGGCAGTCACAGTTGCGGCATTTAAGTTTACCTTCCTGGACTTGTTACCTTTTCCACTTCGAATAAGCACATGACTGTAATTGTTCCTACCATTGCGTTCTGTCAAGGAGAGATCCTCCAAATCAATCCCCACCATCTCTGAACATCTTATTCCAGTCCCAAACAACAAATAATAAATAGCAATATCACGCTTGTTATTTTCCGCTTCGACGGTTCGTTTTAATCGATACAATTCTTGTTTCTCCACTACTTTTACTTCGTGATCAAAATCTAACGTATGTTTTAACAACACCTTCTTTAGCTCGATCTCCTCTTTACAAATTCCCGCCCTTACCAAAAATCTCTGATACAACACTACGCTCTTCAGCTTCCGATTGATACTGGTTGGCTTGAGTTTCTTTTGCAAATTCAAATATTGGCGATATTCTCGAACGTCGGTTTCGGTTATCGTATCGCATTCATAACCCAGTGTTCCTCGAAGCCAATCATGGAATTGACTGATGTCGGTACGATAAGCCTCAATCGTAAGAAGACTTCTACCTTCTCTCCCCAGCTCTTTAATGAATATGGCTAACATGATTCCCCTCCTTCAATTTTGTGATTTGATAGTTTTACCTATCGAAATGAGGTAGGTTTCTGTTAAACTATCAGATTGATTAACATTCCAATAGTTAGTCAATATCAGTTGTTTACTTAAATTCCCATCGAAAAATTCACTAGCACCTTGCACCTCCCATCTAACAAAATCTTTCTCCTCCATCCATCCTTTGATATAACCATTTTGGAAATGGATAACAAAGTTATATCGATCGATGAATTCTACAGTGGCTTGATTCGTAAGTGCACCATAATAAAAACCAGGAAACTTTCCGAATTTGTTATCAATAAATTCAACAGAAGTTAATGGTAAAAAGGATAAGAAAGGGAAGTAAGAATTTGAACCTAGTAATTTCTTTACAAAATTACGAAATACTTTTACTTCGAATTCGAAAGCCAACACAATAACAGCATTTTGCTTGTAATCATCTTCTGGATCATACTTAAATACCATGCAACGATATTGCTCTTCCATCTACATCACCCTTTCATTTTTGGCAACAAAAAAAGTGCTTGACTATATGCAATGAACTTCCTTTTTTTTAAGAAAGTATTCGCAATATAGACAAAGCACTTTATGGATTTGTTAACTATAATCTGATTATAGTTACAAATAACTCTATTGACAAGTAAAAATGCTGTACACATATTCTGTTATCATAATTGTCAGTTCTGTAGAGAGTTTTCTTTTTTTCGATTGCGACAAGCCGCATTCCTGCATCAACACTTCGAAAACTAGATTAAAAAAACTTGGTACATAACTTTTTTAGCCCTTTTTGCTTCGAACTTTACTTCTCGAACATGAGTTTCCCGCACAAGTCCCTTCGTCAATTGCCTGTTAGGCATAAAAAATAGCACCCTGCCTACCAGTCAACGGATTCCGTTTTTTTAAACTGATAAGCAGAGTGCTATTAAGTTAATGACTATTTGAGTCAGAGTATACCACATTCAGCATAACTAGTGAAACGTGAGTTTCACACTATGCCGACTTTTTCTCAGCAATTTCCCCCTTTATCTTTTTCATCAGCGCAATCAGCATCTTGCGAAGTTCAACCGCCTCGTTATCTAATCGTTCAAATGTCTGTTTACAGATGATCCCAGCATTATAAGCTAATTCACACCACACCTGGCTCTCTGCGGCTGAACCGAGTGCATTGTTGATAAAGTTGATTTCCTTTATAAAATATAACTGGCCGTTTCCTTCCGCTAAATTTGCTATTACCGATGTCGATGATCTCAGTAATTGATCCCCGATTACCTGTTTGTCCTCCCACTTCCATTTCTTAACGATCTCTCTAATCTCTCCGATCCATACCACACCTTTTTGATATACGGTCAATCTTCTGAAATCACGGATTTGCGGCTCCCTCATCGCTATCATTTATTAATCCACTCCTTATATTTTTCTGATCACTTGTTTTTTTGAATACCTTCACTCTCTATCTCTTACACTTTAATCATACTTTATTTTGCAACCCCTCAGTCGCTATTTTACGTCGAATGTGGTTCGAGAATTATCTATCTTCGGGAGTTATACTTCAGTGACTAAATACAATCTCTCCTCATCAAAAATGTAATTTATTGGTTGCATATATTAAATATCTTTAATTTGCAGAAAAACCACTCAGATTTACTGCAAATCCGCAATTTCATAGTGGTAGTGTCTCCAGCAACTTATATAAGAGCATTATATTCACTAAACGCCTACGCTTAGGTATTTTCGTAAACTCATCAAGTTATACCGAACGTTGATCTTTCTGTTTAATTCACTGTTTCAATCTATGAACACAGCACAGCACAGCATAACATTCACTAATGGCCTGCGCTTGGGTATTTCCGCAAACTCGGCAAGTTATACTGCCTTTCGCAATTTCTTTTTCGTTATACTGTTGTTGCTGGGGAATATGAAAAAAAATTCACTAAACGCATTCGCAAACTTGATTAGGGCGTGTCTGAAAACTCGTAACTGAGTCAGCCTAGAGATGGCGGCTACGTATATAAATGCTAGGAATGACTTGCCATATACTCGATACTACCAAACAGGTAAGCAATCGTGAATGAGCTACGCAAAACACTTCTCTATGCCGATAATAGGCTTAGGGGGAGTAATATATGCGAAATAATCACTGGTCAGTAAACTGTGCAATTATTTATTTAATTCTTATTTTCATCATTAATATTGGTTTTTCAACTTGGTCAACTATTGAACACAGCCGACTAACACACGATTTTAATAACTCAGGCCAAGCAGCAACCATTTCTCAAGGATTTGAGAGACTAATTGAATCTTTACAAAGCATACCTGAAAGTAATAACTCAAATGAAATACAAATAAAAGCAGAGCAATTAGCTAGTACGGCTAGGTCCGCTCTTATCCACCTCTTACTAAGCAGCTTTGCAAGTATTTTCACAACCATTGCATTAATGTTTCCAAAAATCGCAATGGAGATAATCGAAAAGTTTATTGAAATCCCCGATATTGACTATGATTCAATTGGAAAATTTCAATTAGTTATGGTTCTAGCTAATATCAGCATTTTTTTATGGGATATTTATGGAGTATTTGATACATTCAAATATATTTAGCCCACTTGCGACAAGTATTACGGTATAAGATAATGGCTCTTACTAGGACGTGTTTGAAAACTCACAGTTTCAATTAAAAATGGCAGCTACAACAATCTGTAGTTTTCAGACACGTCCTAGTTATACCGTATTATCGCAATTTGTCATTCGGTGTACTGCTAAAGTAAACTCATGCCTTCAATGCGTTATTCAAGTTAGAAAGTGCGAATTAAAAAAGCGAAGTGCCACTACTCCGCTTCAGAATGGTATATCATCAAATTTTTGAGTCTGTAAAATAATTTGTGTAAACTCCCAATTCTACTAAAATGGAAAGTAATAGAAAGGTTGGGGGAACACATGGGACTTTGGACAAAAGAGCAATTACGAGCTTTCATTAAGGAGAACAAACTGGTAACGGCTCAAGATGCACAGAACGCTTTGAAAGAGTTGTTTGCAGAGACCATTCAAGAGATGTTGGAGGCAGAACTCGATACACATCTTGGATATGAGAAGCATGAAGTTAAAGCCAAAGTAACACCCAATAGCCGGAATGGCAAGAGTAAAAAGACAGTGGTTAGCGAGTACGGTGAGCAAGAAATCATGGTCCCTCGGGATCGTTTGGGTGAGTTTGAGCCCTTGGTTATACAGAAACATCAGAAGAATGTGACCGGAATCGAAGATCAGATTATAGCTCTTTACGCTAAAGGTGTCAGCACTCGGGAGATTCAGGATCATCTCCAAAATCTGTACGGAATCGAAGTCTCGCCTACACTCATATCCAATGTTACGAACAAAATCGTACCTCTCATCAAGGAATGGCAAAATCGGCCACTTCAAGGTGTCTACGCGGTCATATACATGGACGCGATTCATTTTAAAGTGAAACAGGACGGAGCTATTGTAAATAAAGCTGCATACATGGTGATCGGAATTGATCTGGATGGGAATAAGGATGTGCTGGGTATGTGGATTGGCGAGAACGAATCCAGCAAGTTCTGGCTCAGCGTACTCAATGACCTTCGAAATCGAGGGGTCCAAGATATCCTTATTATCTGTGTGGACAACCTAAGTGGCTTCTCTGAAGCGATTGCAGCTTGCTATCCAAAGACCGAAATCCAAAAGTGTATCATTCACCAGATCCGTAATTCCACTCGCTACGTATCGTACAAAGATCTTAAGAAAGTCACCGCTGACTTGAAGCCGATTTACAAAGCAGCCACGGAAGAAGGCGCCCTGCTTGAACTGGATCGGTTCGAGGAAGTTTGGGGCACCAAGTATCCGCTCATTGTTCGCTCTTGGAGAAACAACTGGGGAGAGCTCTCAACGTTTTTCAAATACCCGCCGGAGATCCGCAAACTCATCTATACTACCAACATGATTGAAAGCTACCACCGGCAGCTTCGTAAAGTGACCAAAGGAAAAAGCATTTTCCCTACCGATGAAGCCTTGCTTAAAATGCTCTACCTAGCCACAATGGATGTTACTCGTAAATGGACAGGTCGTGTCCAAAATTGGGGGCAAATGCTACTCCAGCTATCCGTCTTCTTTCCGGATCGCATCAGTAACTATTTACGTTAGAAACGCCAAATCCCCCTCGGGGGATTTGCTTGACAATGAGTTTACACAAAAATCTTGACAGACCCAAATTTTTCAATGTATGGATTATCATCATCATTCAGTCGAACACCTACTGTATCAGACTTATTCTTTGGAACATGGTAATCCGACAGAAAAACTCTATCTGCAATCTCTTTACCAAATACCTTTTCTACTTTTTCCCTTTTAATTTGGCTTTCCCACATTCCAGACTCATGAACCTTTGTTGCTATATCTTCAGCCGAATCTAATGTTTGTTTTGTATATTTCGGTACTTGATAGAAAGTGATACGTTTCCCACCTTTATACCCCTTATTAATCCGTCGTTCTAAAATTCGATTTGATATTTCAAGCAAATGACTCGGAAGTTGATTATGCGGTATTTTCTCAATCATGCCAAGTAGAGTTAACAAATTGACCGACCTTGTAACCGTTGATTGGCTTTTTCCCAATTTTTCTTTTATTCGATTAGTCGATGTAAAAAACACATGCTCCTCTCTATAGCTAAAAGATCGGAAAATCCCCTCTTCCTCATGTGTATTGAAATACTCTAAGTAAGTCAGGTATTTTTGAACCAATTTATAGAGGCTGGGAAACTCTCGTTCAAACTTTTGATTATTGTCTCGTAGTGCCTGCAAGTTATTTTGGTACTTTTCCCACTGATTTATCTTCCACTCATCCCTAAGACCCTCCAGATCCAACAATCTCGCCAATTCTTCTTGTGCATGACGAAAGCCCGCTTTTTCCCCGATATTTACACCATCGATGATTTCGATTAGATCAAAAATACTTAAACCTATTGTGTTACCTCCATCTCGCTTTGAGTAATAACGGTATACATCCTTCTCGTGCTTTGAGATCCAGGCAAAATTGTTTTGCACTAATTGGCATGGAAAATAGGTATTCTCTTGAATACATTTCAAATTTTCAAAAACGATCTCGAACATATTCACTCGATTTGCAAGATCAACAAGCTTTTGCGTTGTTCCTATGAGCTTATATAACTGTAAACGATGCTGTGTTTTAACGAACTGATTCAATCTCCCAGTATCAATTGCATGTTCTCGAAGAACTATTTTGTCACGACCTTTGACTTTAACATACCCCTCCTCCATCCTTCTTTCCCCTATTTTTTTGATATGGAATGCCGCTTTAGATAGTTGCCTGCCCATCAACCCTTCTTGTCTTTTCTCGTCTACCATTTTACGTACTCGATTTATTACAACAGCTTTTTGCCGTCTCGTTACTGTGTTAAATATGCGATCAATATCAGTCACTCTCAGTATTCCCTCCTCGGACTATCTCTATATACAAAGATACTGGTTTTTGAAGTCACGATAAAGAAGTTATGTGTCGAGTTAGGTCGGACGTATTTGGGGTTGACTATTAGAAGAAAGAGTGAAGAGCCATTAATAGTAGAACTATCTCCTATTTAGTCCGCCCTTTTCGCACCTCCGTGCTTATCAAACACTATTCGACCAAATTAGTACGACTATTTCCGATTAAATCTCATTTTTTTGAATATGATAGAGAATCAAAAATAACAAGGAGGTAGATTTCAAATGAATCAAAAATTTATAGTAGGAGTGGATTCGGGGAAATATTCAACAAAGGCGTTAATGGCAGAGGGGGACACGCTCCACCGAGTAAAGTTTCGAACTAAAGCGTGGGAAACTGACGTTAGTTTAGGAAAGGAAGTATTGGCAAGCGGAAATACGTTCCGAGTAGAGTATGATGGTAAAACTTATCTGTTAGGCGATGCGGTTTCCGAGGAAAAGTCATCATACCAGCTCAGCAAAAATTCGATTGAGCACATCCTTAGCATATATGTTGCCATTTGCCAATGTTTGAGCAAGTCAAAGCAATCTATTGGCTTCGCCGCTGTGCATTTAGCCTGTAACATTCCGATTAATTTATATAAATCAGAGGAACAGAAGAATGCCTATGCAGAGACAATTCAAAATAGTGGTGAGCCGATTTGCTTAACGGTCAATGGAAAAGCCTATGCATTCCGTATAAAGCAAATTGTGCTACTTCCAGAATCTCTCGGCCCCATTTATGAAAACACAGCCGAATATCGATCCAAACGTGCAACAATCCTCGATATTGGTGGCTTAAATGCAAGTGTCATGCAAGTAAATCAACTCATTCCTTCATTTGATCAAATGGTTAGTGCTAATTATGGGATGAATATACTAAGAGGTAAGATAGCTGATCATTTCTCAAGTAAGTATGGGATTGCCATAACAGAAAATGATGCCGAACAAATCATGCGAGATAAATTCCTGATTTTAAATGGTACAAAGCAGGAAGATAGTTATGAACTCATTAATCACATGTTCTCTGACCATATACAGGAAATTACCAACTTTGCATTGAGTCGTGGGGTCACGAATACGAATAGTGAATTAGTATTCTGTGGTGGTGGCAGTTTACTCCTGAGAGAGCATATTCTTCGGCAATTTCCATCCGCAACTATATGTGATGATCCGCAGTTCGGCAACGTCAGAAGCTACTTGAAGGTAGGCGAAGCGAAATGGCTGAGCACAAATTCTCAATAAGTTTCAGGAGGCAATATATACACATCTACAAACACCTTCTGCTTCAACCGAACCGTAGTGATTATGTATGTCGGCTGATAGAGGCTGATATGAACAAGAAGGGGCAATTTTCAGAGGATGAGATAAGACGGGTAGTGGTGGGGATACTTGGGGAGCAGATCAGTAGGCATTGGGGGCTGAGGGAAGAGAAGAAAAGTACGCTTTCAAATGAGGATGTTAATCTGATCAATCAGTTGTTCTGACATTGAGCCTCGTAAGATGCAAATGTAAATAGAAGCCACTGTAGTTGTCAGTGGCTTTTTGAATTCTTTCATACAGGGTTCTACGAAACTTGTTCCTTATGAAAGACTGTAAGAATATCCCTTGGCACACGAATTGTATTATCGTTGCCATCCAGCTTATCAGCACGGCCAGTTCCATATGCACCTAAACCATGTTTGCCTTTTTCTGCTCGAATCGTTATCCGATAGGTATCTCTTGTATAATCGTAATCAAGACAATCTCTTACATCGGAAAGTGAAAGCAAAGCGACCTCACTTCCCTTAAACTCTTTCTTCCCGCAGATTAAAGCGAAGTAATATTTCTTGTTATTCTCAGTAAAATTCCGAATCATCTCGATTTCATCCTGCACAAAAACAAACTGCCATAACTGGACATCCTTCTTCTGCCTGGCTAATGGTTCGGAAGCATACTTTGAATAAATCATAAAGTCGCCAGTGTTCGCAGTAATATTATATAGCCTACGGTTTTCCGCTTGCTCAATGATAGCTGGAGCAAATCCACTATTTATCAGCCCCGATAATAATGCTCCATAATAAAAATCCGCCTTACTTAAAACTCCCATCCCCATTTACCTCCCCTTTCAAAGTTTTCCTTTACAGTTCTCTAACTATTTCTTCATCCAGCATCGCCTTCCGTTTTCCCCAATCAGGCATCAACGAAAAAAGCATATTATAGAAGCTATCCTTATGATCATTATATTGAAAATGAATTAACTCATGTAAAACAACATAATCAATACAATGTTTCGGTGCTTTGATCAACTCAGAGTTAAGCAGAATCGTATTCGAATCGATAAGAGCCGAACCCCATCGAGCCTTCATTACACGTTGTTCAATCTTTGGTCTTTGTATTCCATACTTTTGCACCAATAGGTACTGTTTTTCTAATGATTCTTCAAATATCCTTGTTGCCTTCTCATGATACCAATCATCCATCAACTTAACCTTTCGAGCACGATTACTCGGATCTTTAACCATCAAGATAATGAAACCCCTATAATACTTAACTCGTTCTTCTTCGGATGTTACCTCGACTCGTAATCGGTATTGCTTGCCTAAGTATTTGTACGATTCGCCGCTGACATATTCCCGTTCACTTTGTTTATATGGCTGGACCTGTTCGAAGGTCTTCACATTTTTGACGATCCAGCCGCCTTTACTCTTGACGAAATCGTAAATAAAACTGAGCGGTACTTTCTCCGAAGCAGATACCATAATCGTCATGTCAGGTTTAATGTTTAGGTTCACATTCTTTACATCTTTACGTTCAATGAAAAATTCGATTATTCGATTGGCATACTCAATCTGATGCTTATCCATGCTGTCACAACCTTAATAACGACGTAATGCTACTGTTTTTATTTGTTCGATAATCTTATCTACTTGCTCGAATCCCAGGCTAACTTTATGTTCTTTTGTAAAATCAAAAATGAGATCATCTAACTTCTGGGCAATTCGATTGTGAACTTCCATGTTGTCATACCAATCTACCTTGGTATAGGAGCGAATGATGTCTTCCATTTGCAAGGCTAATTCAGCTAACAACTCATCACTCATCTTCTGTTCTTGCATAATATCTTTAGCTACTCCATAGAAGGCCTGTGCATTAGAATTTTTCTTGATGCTGTCAGGGTACGCTTCAACAGGTTCACCTTGCTGATACTCCTTCTTCAGATCATTCATTCGCTGTAAATACTCAGCTTCCGAAATGCGCTGTTGCTTATAAGCATCAATAGCTTCCTTGATCCGTTCCGAAAACTTTTTGTAGTAGGCAGGGTTCTCATCCCACCTTGTATTAATACTCTTCGTAAGACGTGTCCGAATTGCATCTGCTTTGGCACGTTTTGATTCTAACCGTTCCAATTCCTCTTCAAATGCTTTTTCATTGAGAATATCCACAGGATTCGTGATACGAATGACTTCTTCTGCCGAAATGTAATGATCCATTAGATTTTGCATTTTTGCTTCGTATTCTTTATGATCAATGGAATCCGAATACCGTAGCTTGACTGCCTTTCTAAGCTCTTGATAAAACTTCAAGTCTCTCTTATATTTCTTTAGCTCTTCTGCTGGCAGTGCGTTATAGACTTTCTCGGACTCCAACGCAATACCAAGGTTTTGACCAAACTTCGAGAGGACTCCATAGAACTCTTGCCTACGCTCTTCATCTTCCAACCACACTTCATATTCTTCCGTATCCTGTTTGTTCTTGATTGGAGCGAAAATTTGAAGTAAGTCGGAGTAATATTGCCGCAGTGATCCAATGATACTGATCACATCGTAAATAGCCCCCTGCAAATCCTTTGGATCGAAGTTCTCCAGCCCTGAACCTGAATATAATTCTAACGCTTGATCGAGTCGGTTCAGCAGACCTCGATAATCAATAATAAATCCATAATCCTTGCCTTCATACAAACGATTGACTCTAGCGATTGCTTGCAGTAACGTATGTTCCTTCATTGGTTTATCGATATATAAAACAGTTGCTCTTGGTGCATCAAAACCTGTAAGAAGCTTATCAACGACAATTAACAGCTCAATCTCATCGCCTTCGATGAAATCCTCTTTTATAGCATCTTCGTATGATTCATCGTCACCGTACTTATTCATCATTCGATTCCAAAAATTGAGTACCTTATCTCTTGATACCTCATCAACAACCTCATGCCCTTCTCGTTGATCAGGAGGTGAAATAACAACCGCACAGGTAAGATCGCCAAACTCCTCGAATGCCTCCAAATAGCGGATCGCTTCGATCTTGCTATTCGTCGCAAGCATGGCTTTGAATTGGCTACCCTGCGTTTTATAGTTGTCCAAAAAGTGTTGGTTAATATCAAAGGCAATCATGCTGATCCGTTGATTAGACGATGCAATTCGTTCGAACTGACTCCACTTTTTCATGACCTCATCTTTTTGCTTGTCATTTAAGTTGCGTGTGATCATCTCTAAGCGGGTATCAATTGCCTTCTGATTGACGGTCTGATCAACCATCTTTCCTTCATATAAAAGAGGAACAATCGCCTTATCTCTTACGCCGTCTGCAATCGTGTATGTATGTATCAACTTGCCGAACTTAATCATGGTGTTCTTTTCTTTCTTCATCAGCGGCGTACCCGTGAAACCCAGATAACATGCGTTCGGGAACACTTTTTTCATTTTGATGTGAAACTCACCATACTGTGTACGATGGGATTCATCAACCAAGATAAAAATATCCCTAGATTCAACAGGCTTTTGCTTTGCCGAAGCGGTATCAAACTTGTGTACCAATGTCGTTACAATATCCGCATTATTGTCATTGATAAGTTCTACCAAATGTGAGCCTGATGTTGCCCTGCTCGCCTTCAACCTGGTGTGCTTAAATGTCTTAAATATTTGTTTATCCAGCTCCACCCGATCCGTAACAACAACTACTTTCGGATTATACTCATTCATTTCAGAAAGGATATATTTCGCCAGCATCACCATCGTTAAACTTTTGCCTGAGCCTTGCGTATGCCAAATAACCCCAGACTGACGATTTCCGTTTTCATCACGTTCTTGAATAGTCTTGATGATCTCCTTGATTGCAAAATACTGCTGGTAACGAGTAACCTTCTTAACATCTTTATCAAACAGGGTAAAGAAATCAGTTAGCTCTATTAATCGTTCTGGATGAAAAAGCGAAATGATATTTTTATCCTGCATCGTCGGCAAACGACCATCAACTGTTTCATCCAATAACGCCTGCAACCATTCTTCCTTTTCTTCTTTCCACACTGACCAGAACTTTTTTGGCGTGTTGCATGTTGCATACTTGGTTTCATTTTTGTTCGTTGACATGACGATCTGCACGTACTTAAAGAGCTGAGGAGCGTAGTCTTTCCCCTGATTACGAATCATCTGGCTAATACCTTGCTCCATGGAAATCGATGCCTTCTTGCATTCAATAACTGCAAATGGAATCCCATTTACAAACAACACAATATCAGGACGTACCGTCCCACGCCCGTCCATACGCTCTACTGCGAACTCTTCAACTACATGGAAAACATTATTCTCGAAGTTCTCCCAATCAATATATTGGATTGTAAATGATTTCTTTGAGCCATCGGGCAAAAATTCCGTATAGCTCCGTCCCAGCATCAATGTCTCGAAGATCTTTTCATTGGTTTTGACCAGTCCATCTGTTAATGGCTCGTCAAGATCCCTCATAGCTTGCTGAATATTGTTCTGACTGAACTTATATGTCACACCTTTGTACTCATAAGAGTTGAACTCTTTTAGCTGGTCTTCCAATACCGTTTTCAACAAAACGTTATAGAAACCGCCACGCATAGACTCGGCTTGCTCTGGAGTTAGAGGCTTATAATCTAAGCGATGTAACAACTCAAGTGCAGGCTGTTGGCTGATGTATTGCTCGTCATAACTATTTGGTCGTTCCACGTTTACACCTCCATGATAAGTATAAAAGGAAAGGGGAAAGGCTAGACCTTTACCCTTAATTTCCCTGTAAGTAAGAGTTGCATAAGACCTCTCTTTTGTTCCTTTATAGATACAACTTCTTTCTCAAGACAATCTATTTCATTGCCCGCATTCGTTAGTACCTCAGCAATTTTAAGTTGCTCATGCTTGGGTGGACAAACTACTGGAATGTTGAAAAAGTCACTTGCATCGACATTCAACAATCCATCATTCCTAACACCAGTATTTATCACTTTGCCTAAATGTCTATTCATTTTTCCTGATGCAAAGTAATGCTTATAGAACTCAGTTTCACCCTCAACGATCTGAAAACTATAATAAATATTTGGTACAAGAGCCTCTTCATAGTCTTCGAGTCTAAAAATACATCCACAAGGGTACGTTTTAGAATTACCTTTGTTATAGGCAAATTCGTTTTTCTTAATCAATGTATATTTCGATAGATTTTCACCCGCAATAACTTTACTAAATCTATCACTTTGATTAAGAAAACCACTTAACGAAGAAATCGTTAAAACAGGCTTATCTTCTTTTCCTTCATTTTTTCGCTGAATCCTTTTCGAAATCTCTTTTAACTTTTTTACCGTCCATTCTTCGGGGAGTATTCCTGCTTTTGTGTCCATATAGCCTTCTGGCACTTCGCCACGACTAATCATTGCAATACGATCTTGTACCTCCTCTGTAGTACACCTCTCCCTATCATTCCACCTGATTTGTCCCGTCAATAACTTCTGCATTAATCCTTTTCTTTGCTCTTTTTTCAGTTCAATTAGTTTTTCTTTTAGTTCGATTGCTTCGTCCCAGGTAGACAATACATTCGCAATACCCTTTTGTTCATTAACACTAATGGGAATTGTGACTTCTGTTTCTGCAAACTCCTTTTGCCCTAAAGTTTTATTTCGACCTGCTCCACCAGGGGATGCTAACTTCAACAAGTGTTTGCCCTTGCTGGATTTAAAGAAGTGCGTAATAAAGTCAATGCTTAGTTTACTTTCAACTGGTCTGTACATTGGGAATCTATGAGACGCAATAAAACCTAATTCTCTATTTGTCGTTTTTGCTACTGCCATTTCCCATGCAAAGACAATATTGACTATAAAGCAGTCAGGCTCGATCCAAAAAACTGATTTACCACCTAAATCCTTTCCAGTAATGCTCTCTTTATAAAAGATTCCTTTCCCATGTGAACGTATTCCGATTTCTCTATAAGTTTCATCATCTTTTACATTCACGGGATTTTTCAATCTCACTAACAACTCGTTAATCTTATAAACACTCCAGCCTTCAGGAACATGTTTTTTTCTTGCAGATTGTCTCTCTTTAACTTCCATACTCATTGTGCTACCACCTTTAACAATCATATTGGATAGAAGTTATATTACACTTACAACCCAAGATCTTTTAGATACTTTTCCATCTGAGCTTCAGCATGAGCAAGTTCTTTTTTTATTTGATCTATATTCAACCTTGTTTGTCTTATATCAATTTCTTTTTCTTCTTCATACGTATCAACATATCGAGGAATATTTAAGTTATAATCGTTCTCGACTATTTCATCACTCGAAGCAACGTATGAGTATTTATCAATTACTTGGAATCCTTCATATGTGCTAATAATTTTTTGAATATCCTCTTCCCTGATTATATATTGGTTAATTGCTTTATCATAATTGTCTTCTGAAGAAGCATCAATGAACAGTACATCTTTACGCTTACGATTTTTTTTGAAAATCATAATACATGCAGGAATACTTGTACCAAAGAATAAATTCTCTGGTAGACCAATTACCGCCTCTAATAGATTCATATCTATTATTTGTTTTCGAATTGCTCGCTCACTCGCCCCTCTGAACAATACCCCATGAGGAAGAATAGTTGCCATTCTGCCATTCTCAGCTAATGAATAAAGCATATGCTGAACAAAAGCATAGTCACCATATTTCCCAGGTGGAACCCCCCATTCAAATCGTTTATGCTGATCCAAACTCGCCGCCATTTTAAATTTTTCATCAGTGTTTCCCTCACCTGCAAAACCTATTGCCCACTTATCGAGCGAAAAAGGCGGGTTGGCAACGATTACCTGATACTTCATCAACTTACCGTCTTCTAAGTGAAGTGGGTTTGATAATGTATCTCCCCATTCGATTTTTGCATCATCAATACCATGCAAATACATGTTCATCAGTGCAAGAGAGTGAGTTTGTCCGTTCCGTTCTTGCCCATAGATAGCGACCTTCTTGGATGGAACTTGATTTGCCACCTTTATCAGCAAGGAGCCTGATCCGCATGTTGGGTCATAAATGCGATCATTTTCTTTTGGCTTAACCAATCGAGCCAGCAGTTCCGACACCATCGAAGGCGTAAAAAATTCCCCACCTTTTTTGCCAGCATCAGAAGCAAACCGTTCGATCATAAACTGATACGCATCACCAATGACATCTTCACTACCGACAATGGAAGGCTTCAAGGTAAGCTTATTGAAGTCTTCCAGCAATGCACGAAGCATCGCATTTCGTTCTTTTGCTTTTCCAAGAGTGGCTTCACTGTTAAAGTCGATATTACGGAATACACCACGCAGTTTCCCTGTGTTCTCGTTCTCCAAACGTTCCAAAGCCTTGTTGATGATTTCACCAATCTCCGTATCCGTTCGTTTACTATATAAATAATCGAAAGTGGATAGTTCATCTAATACGAAACGTTCTCTGGATAAAGCACGTTGAATTCGATGTTGATCGCCATCATAACGTTTTGTATATTCCTCGACATGTTCTTTGTACGCATCGCTCAGATACTTGATAAACAACATAGTAAGGATATAATCCTTATATGTACTGGAGTCAATTTTCCCCCGAAATGTATCCGCCGCTTGCCATAAAACTGCATTTATTTGCTGTGAAGTCACTTGCTCACTCATCCTTGTTCCCCCTATGAACTTTTCCGTTTTTTCCATAAACCAGCTCTTCAATTATACATGAAAGGAAGGGAAGGGAGTATGCCTCCCCCTCCTAACAATTTTCGGGATTAATCATTTTTCACATAAGCATCTGAGATACCCATCATTTGATAGCTATCCGTGTAACTTCGCTCATGCTTAACCTTGGCTTCATCCATCGCCTTTTGGTACAATTCATCAGCTTGAAGCAACATCTGGCCAACTTCTCGTTGCTGATCAAATGTAAGTTTCGGCATCTTAATCGAAGCAACATCCTTATGGCTGAGTACCGTGACTGTCGTACCTCGCTGATACGCTTGTAAATAATACTGTCCGATTGGACTTTCCAGGAATGCTTTAATGAAATGAGGTTCATACTTTGCTCGATCTGACACCCGAATCCGAAGAAAGTTACTCGAAAATACAAGTGGTTTCTCTTGGATGTCTTCTGGTGTCACAACAGTCATTTTAAGCATCGTTCCTCGACTGGATAGCAAGACATCACCTGGTTCAAGTTCATAATTTCTTGCTCGCCTTGAACTTAAAGTGACTCCCTTCAATCCCTCAGCAATGATTCGATCCTCCTTAACGTTAGCCAGATTAACCAGATAGTGCGTTGCCTCTGACTCCTCGCTTTCATCTTTGGTCGGATTGATTCCTCGTTCAACATCAGCAATCTCGCCAAGCAAGACCTTAGGAAGCTCCGACTGCTCGTATTTCTTTCGGTTAATATTTGCATTCCCTATCCTTGAAGAAACCTCTGCTTTTTCAAAATACCTCATTGGATGCAAACTCCAATCGTTGTCAGCAAGCTCGTTAATCGGAACAATTCGACTATAACCCTCAATCTGCTTATAGTTCTGATAAGCATGAACAATATCTACGATGTCAGACTCCCGCAGAACATTCTGATTCCGAATCGCTTTTCCATAACTGTCCTCGGCATTAATAAACTGTATTCGATCCTTCATTGCATCAGGTTTGTTCTTATTTATCACCAGCACAGCTACAGGAATACCTGTGCCGATAAAAAGATTCGCTGGCAAACCAATGACTGCTTCAATCAGATTTTCTTGAATCAAGCTGGTACGAATCTTCGCTTCAGATGCCCCTCTGAATAGAACGCCATGCGGAACTATAACCACTGCCTTACCATCCTCTTTGAGAGATGCGATGCTATGTAGAACAAATGCCATGTCCCCATAAGACCGACTCGGTAGGCCATAACGAAAACGTCCATATACATCTTTTTCTGCTTCTTCATATCCCCAGTTACTCAATGCGAATGGCGGGGATGACAGTATCCCATCAAACTTCATTAATTGACCATCATCATCCTTTAGTTGAGGGTTCGTGATGGTATTACCGAGTTTCACATCTGCGGTATCAGGGTACATACCATGAATAATTAGGGTCATAATTCCTAGTGCACGAGTCTGTGCATTGATTTCCTGACCGTACAGTTTAACTTCACCTTTGTTCAATTGTGCATATTTATTTGCTTCAATAAGAAAACCATTTAAACCTGAAGCGTGATCGCATATCGTACCACTCGACTTATCAAGTAGGCGTGGAAGAAGCGTCGTGATACTCCTCGGACTACTTGCTTCTCCTCCGTAAGCACCTTCCCTAGAAACGAAAGCCTCTAGCAAATCTTCTAAGTACCTTGTTACTGTTCCAGTCAACGGATTAGGGTCATCATACAACTCTCGATTGAATGATTGACGATTTAGCACCTTATCTGCAACCTTGAATAAGCTCAGATCATCCTTAATGCTGTCGAAGTTAAAGATTGTAAAGACATCCTTTAATGATGGATTACAGTTCTCGAACTGCTGGAAAGCCATATGAAGCTTTTTACCAAAATCAATACCATTAGAAGTGATTGCTTCCCAGGAATGACTTTCGGGAATAATAAAGCTGTGATTTGTGTTTTCACAAAGAAGCTTGTAGGTCAACATTGGCTGTAGATAGTGCCTTATCTCAGTTGTTTGCATAATGCCTCTCCAACTATCCCCAATAACCCACGCATCTTTGTCAGCCTCATTCATTAACGTTTTTCTCATTATCATCCTCGCCTTTCGTTTTTAATTACTTTTTTTGTGTATTAGCAATACACTTTATATGGATTCATTGATAAATCCTTATTCGCATTTCCCATCTGTTACCTATGCTATCATGTCGTCAATTCTTTGTAAAGTGTATCTATGATACTTTTTTTGAATATAAAAAATCCATTTTATCTAAATTTTATAAACCTACTGATTGCAACGGGATTCTGATTCAGATACGCCAAAGTATTCATTGATCCAATTTTCAATATTAAAAATAGAGATGGGTTGCCCCATCCCCTCGAACCTTTTTATCCCCCGCTTTACTACATTGCAATTTTTAATTCATCAATCAGCTCAGATAAAACGTACAAATCTCGTACTTTTGTTTGTTCTTTCCATGGGCAAGTAATTACATGATCATTGATCTTCACAAAAATTTCCTTTATTTCCCTACTCACTAGTTCTCCATCAAGCATGAAATCGTTTGAGATCATCATTTCTTGCAACGTATTTTCCATAGTCCTTTCTTTCTCTACATCTTTGAAAGCTGTTTTTAGGGCCTCGTGATATGGAATATCCAGTGCTTCGCAGATCTGAAATATTTTCGAGATGGACGGCGACTTTCTTTCTCCCGATTCAAGTCTGAAAATGTATGAGGAACTGACCCCGCTAATATCCTCCAGCTCCTTGAGTGAATAGTTCCGCAGTAACCTAAAATGTTTAAGTAATAGTCCGAAGCTGTCCGAGATTTCTATCCCCTTCCCTTTTTCCGATTCATCCTCATCCAAATGCACCTGCTTCTGATTGTCGTCATTCATTTTGATCGACTCCTTTTTCAATTCTCAATTAAGAATCCTTTTTTTCTATTAACGCTGTATTATAAGCAAATCTAACGTTCATGATTACTTCATTAGTACAACAATTAGATTTTTGGATAGCCATCATAACAGTTGCAGATAGCTCTTAATAAACGGATTCGCATATAATTCCAATCGTGTTTAGGTTGTAACTCTATGAGAGTAAATATGAACACTTTCTCTCAAGCGATCTCTCCTCTGAGCAAGTATCCCTTTTGGCAAAATCAATTATTATCTATTACAGAGCTAGTTACCCCAGAGTCAGATTGTCTTGATCTCTAGCAATTTACGTAAATATTTCATACAACATTCATCAGAAATATGATCATCTTCATTTCTTCACAGCGAAAACTCCAATCTCTATCACTACACATCTTATAAACCTCATAATTTGTGCATAATTCTTTAGCAAGTCTTTCATAACTATTATGAGGTAGGTTCACAACTTGGCAGATAACAAGCACTGCAATCTCCTACAGATCACCAATTTCTTTGAGATGCCCCCTCCATTCCTTACCTTCCCTGCACCACTTCCAATCATTACTTTGATATGGATCCCCCATCGTTTTTACAACTTCCTCAAACGTTCCTCCATATCTATCTTCGAAAAAGCATATCATATTCACTATTTCTTTGATTCTCTCTGTATTATAAATTTGATCGTCCAATGATAGCCTCCTCTTCGATTCCGACCTCAGTACCCTTTGCCAGTTTTAAGGCCTAGAACGTTGCTTCACAGCAATTCACAAACGCAAATATCATATTGCATCATATCTCTGCTATTCTCATACAGCACGACAGGATCAAATTCCATTATGAGTTTGAATGTTCGTGTCGGATAGACTGAGGTTACTTTCATTTTAGAACCTCCACAACATGTCTAGTATAGGCTTAAAATCAAGGATAAAGCGGTATGCCGAGCTTCTTGCGGCGGTAAACCTCATAGGAGTTCATGTCTTTCTGCAACACCTTAATTTCATAAAGCGGAACCTCCTCAGATTCTTGCAGATCGTGAGTAATTTCGAGCAAATCGATTAATCTTTGCTTCCATTCTTTTTTCTCCGTTTCATAGAATATCGTCGCAATAATCGTATTAAAAACACGTTCAAGTTTGAGTTCTTTTCTCATCGCATAATAAGTCCAAAACTCTTCCTTGCTTTTCATGAACCACATCGCAATGAACCGATTCTTTCTATAGTTGTCTTCTATGCCAGCAATGATTTCATCAATCGATTCCCCCGCAAAAAAGCTCTCTCTCCACCAAATCAAATATGAATCAAACATATATGATGTCCTCCCATCTCATTTGCATCTACAGGAATTTTAGAAACAGGCGAGTTTACTTTCAAATATTGTAGTGCATCCTGCGACAATTTTAATTCTCTAGTTCCCATTTGCGGGATCTTAGTCTCAAATTTACAACTCTTTTGGGGTAATTCTTTCTTTACCTTAACCAAAAATCGTTCCCTCCCCTCTAATTCAACTCCATATTCGTACTATTACTTCGATTTCCTTTTGAGTTCTTCAATATACTTTAGCAATCTCTGATTTTCCTTCGAGACAGAGAAGCTCATATCAAGCACCTTCATGTCTTTTCTATTCGGATTTTTAACTTCACGATTTCGTCTCAGCGGCAATCTAACCCCCTCCTCATTCTTCCATAAACTGCTCAAGCTCATCTGCACTAAGTTCAGACGGTTCCTTGCCAACCTGTTTGCAATAATTAAACAATGCACGAACCTTTACTTTTGAGGATGAAGGTATAGCGAAAACGCCATCTTGAAAATCATCTTCAAGTGCAAGTTCGATGCGATCCTTCTCTTTTTCGAGATCCCGCCAATCAAAGATGTCTACAGCTTCGGGGTGGGCGTCTATTTCAAAGTCGTCAGCAAGATGACCAAAACAGTTTTCATATGTATCGCCATACTGTGATTGAAACACCTGGATCCGTGCTTTAATCTTGCTCAATCTTCCTTCAATCGTCTGATCACTTGCTTCCTTCATTTGTCGATGCCATTCTCTTTCAAATGCAGATGCGTGGATGTGATATTGCATTCTTTCTTTTATCAAATCAGCTTCGTCTTCAAGCAATCGCTCCAACTCACCAGGGGAATAGTCGGTATACTTAGCGACCTCTTCCATTTGCATCCCGCTATCGGCCATCCTTCTGACAACCATTAATATACCGATCTCGAAAGCTTTTTCATATGCAGATGCATACGCCTTATATTCTTCCCAATTGAACTCAGCTACATTGTTCTTGTAAGCATATTTTAGTGCAGCATCAACGGGTAACTTTGAATCATATGACTCCTTGTTGCATTGCGAACAGAAGTAATGTGGAATGTTATGAATGACGATTTTCCGAGTACCTACGAAAAATTCATTCGAGCCGACTCTAAACTCTTTGGTTTTGCCACAAGTACAAATAGATTCCATTGTCACATTCCTCCTCTTTTCTCCTGATTCTTAGCCAATTGCTCTTTTGAATATGACCGTATTTTAACCCCTCCTCGTATTACCCTGATCTTACTTTCGACGTTTATCCGAAAATATGTAGATAACAATTACGCATCCTGCACCAAGCTAGAAATAGGTCCAGTTATCATTTGAACTGCTATATGATTCTGGAAATAGCTCCAAAACAGTAGCAGACCTCACCAATAACCCCCCCAAAAGACTGAATACTCCTGTTTCAATATAGAAAGTATTCTTTGTTTTTGTTCTTCAAATTCTCTCCAATCAAAGTTGTCCACTGCTTCATTCATTCTATCAACCTCACTATTTGTAAAAAAGAGATCCCAAGCCTTTCAGCTTCTCTTTGTCAGGAGCGCTGACTTTAGACAACAGCATCAAATTTATGACTATATGCAATAATAAAAAACCTGCCGATCTAATGACCGACAGGTAATTTCAAAAATATTTTGTTGGGTTCGTTTCGAAATATACACATTCGAATCCCCTCAATTTCGATTAAGTTGATTTTATTTTTTTAGTATAGCACATTTCCCGTCCTTAGTACGTGAAATAAAGTTGTTTCATTGTGTAATATTAAACCCTATGCCCAACTCTTCCTACTCCTCTTCCATTTCACGCCATCATTTCTGGGAACCTCCGTAGAATTTCTGTATAACAGTAATCACACACAATGATATTCTTCTCGACCATCCCAATGAACTTCGCCTCTACTCTATAACTAGCCCCTTCTTCAACTGTCTCTGGCAACAGACTCTCATTACATACCGAACATCCCCCTCGAAGCTTCATGTAGCAATCCAAACAAAGCGCTCCTATATCATTGATCATGTGATTGAATAGCATCTCTGATTCATTAGAACAAAACGTGCAACATTTCATATTCTTCATCCTCCATTTTGTTTCGGAAACGCAAAAAGACCGCAGACTTAACCCGTTTAAAGGTTTTTGTCTGCGGTACTTCCGCAAATCCGATCAATATTTATTTGATTTTAATATACTTGATAACCATAGTATACGCAAGATTTTTTTGCTGTCTGACTGTTCAAGAAAAGGAATCCGTCACTTCCCAGCATTAGCACAACCCATCACTAATCCTCCCAAACATCCTTCATCAGCTCTTTTATTACCCCAACTCTACTTTTCGTTTCATCATCATCAGTCACCCATTTGCCATCAATCAGGATCACTGAATCTCCAGGCTCAACGGCACTGTCCACTTCCGATCTTGCAAAGTCCTTCGTTACTCCGTTTATCTCAATGACAACGAATTCGCCTTCAAATCGATCAACTATCCCCTTCATATCTATCCCTCCCATTCTATCATTCACATGCTATGCCATCGCCATCCCTATCTAGCTTTGTGGAATAGCCAGGATCGCCTTTGTGTAACGGAGCCTTCCCAGCCTCTCTGACTGCTGTACAGTTCTTGTACACCACATTATCTTCCTGCTTTTTCGGAACTTCAGTCGGCTTTGCCGCCGCTTGCTCGGATGGCTTTGCAGTCGATTTCGATGGACTCCCTCCACCCGATGTCTTTACTGTTATTTCCTTGCCATTCGTTGTGAAAATGATATTTCCTTGTTCGTCATTCCGATATATCTTGATTTTCTTAGCGTTTAGCCGCTGAAACACCTCAGAGGTTGGATGACCGTATTTGTTGTCTATGCCGACCTGGATGACAGCATATGTTGGTTGAACAGCATTTAAGAAGGCTTGGGTTGTAGATGATTTTGAACCATGATGCCCGACCATCAAGACATCAGCCCGTAAATTTGCATTGGAGCTAATCATATCTTTTTCGGATCCAGCCTCAGCGTCACCTGTGAGCAAAAAGGAGGTAGAGCCGTAACTAAGATGAATAACCGCACTCATTTCATTCGTTTCATCGTACTGATTGACAGGAGCAATCATCTTTACTGTCACATTCGACTCCCACTCAAGTGTTAAACCTGCTTTTGCTGTGGTAATCTTCAATCCCTTCCTTTGAATTGCTAATAGGACATCTTCAAAGGTCTTTGTATTAGACTGTACCTTCGGCATATAGATCTTGCCAATATCGAAATTATCAATGACCGCATCCAATCCGCCAATATGGTCGGCATCGGGATGAGTTCCGATCAAAATATCAATTTTGTTAACCTTCTGTTTCTTCAAATAGGCTACAATCAATTCCTCTTTATCGTTATTGCCTGCATCGATCAACATTGTCTTACCTGATGGTCCAACAATGAGCTGAGATGCGCCTTGACCTACATCAATAAAATGAACAGCCATGTTCCCTTTCAACTCTTCGGGACTCGTCGCTTGTTTTGATTGAGTTGATTCTTCACTCGATTTAATCAAATTAATAGATGATGTTGTTGTTTCTGATACCGATTGCTGAGTAGTTGACTTTGTTTCGGCGACCTGTTTCACATCTGCATTGTCATTGCCATGGATTTGCTGTACGATCGAATTTGTTTGAGTACAACCGACAAGTAAAACAATAGACATGATCATTGCAAATGTTAATTTCATTATTCTTGTAATCAAGATTCCCCCCCTAAATAGCTATCATCAGTTTTTTATTGCCTCCTCCTGATCGGAGTTTGCATTTGAAGCATCTTCTACATCTGATATTTTGATCGTAAACTCTCATTATCAATGTGAATATAATTCTTGAAGTAGCCATTCTCCCGTTCCATATATTTAGGATGTTCAGATAGATAGAGTTCAAAATGTTTTTCTAATGCATGTGTCTCACCGTATAGCTTTAAGTCTTTAAGCCCATCATGTCTAATCAAATGTTTGATTATTCGACCAACAGATTCGGGATAATCTTGTTGTAACATATACTCCTCTATTGACTTCTCGAATTTTCTTTCAATGTAATCTTTATAATTAATTTTTCCTTCATGAATATCCCGAAATTCTATATATGCTTCATCCATTTCAACTTTACTTACGTTGTTTACCTGTCTTAATTCTTTTGTCACATCAAACAAATAATCGATATGCCTTCTTAACAGCGGGAGATTGGCATTTAACAAACACTCAATTTCTTCAGAAAACTCGATCTCATTAATATGCTTGATTATAGACTGTGGCAACTTGGTATCATTCCGCCAAATTTTATCTAAAATCTCATCCAATTCAATGTTAATCTGATGAATCCCCTTATGTACCTGTCTTGCAATATGATCAGGAATATCCAACTCTTTTTGAAAGTGTGTTCTCCCTAAACTTATTTTTTGCCCGCTCTTTATATCTCTAAGTATAAATTCGTATCGTAACGACTTTCCACAGAGGCAAGTAACCCCCTTTTTAACTCCCCCGTGATCGACATAGCCATCAAAGAAAAAACGTTCAGTTCCTTTATAAGAAGCTAATACATTGGCGAAATATGATTGTTTTGATAATCTTGAGAAAACGTGTAAAGCATTTCTTTGGCTCTTCGATAATGATCGGATAATTGCTTTCCGCTCTTCTTCTGTAAAGTACATCTTTATATCTCCTCTCGATGTAAAATCAATATCCGAATATCTCCTCTAATATCCCTATGTGCTTCCAACTATCGATGAGCATCAAAGACTGAATCAAATCAGCACTCTTCTTAAAAGATTCTTTTAGATTTTCGTCAATACTTTCAGGATGAATAAGTTGAAAATACACCTTCAACCTAACCATTTCATACACCGTATCCGTAGGATCCTCATCCACTTGCGGAGAATAAATCATTAATTCACCTTTATACGAAACAACCCCTAAGCCAACTTCTGTTGCGAGATCAATATCAACTCTGTCTTTTATCCTGTAAAATGCAAGATTGCTATTGCTCTGAAATTGAGTAGTGAATACAGCTTCAATATCGTCTAACTTCCCTTTCTCTTTCAGTAGACTCCTTGCTTGTTCTAAAGCACCACTATTCCCTTGAAATAAGTCATTGCTACTGGTTCCAAGGAAACCACCCAATGAATAAGTATCAAACTCATTGTCCATTACAATCATCGAAACTATCTCAAAATCAACATCCTTAACCAATTCAGACGCATCAATTATTAAATCAATATATTTTTCAAGTGCTCCAACATCCCTCTTCTGAAAGTAAACCAATTCCCCCATATCTCTTCCCCCAATTATGTATATTTCCTGTTAGTTATTATCGAATTATATTACCGTTTTTTTCATTTGTATAGGCATATAATAGAGACTATTTTTCACACGCATTTATAAAAAAATATTGAAAAATTATTGAACTGAAAAACTGCTGTTCTATACAATCTGCCGTAGAAATCCATTTTGAATCACATCAAAGCAATCGAAACAGACAACGCAATTCTTTTCTCCCATGCCAATAAATTTTGCCCTGAATCGATAGTTTACATTTTCTTTTATCTCAGTGGGCAATAAGCTCTCACCACAACATCCGCATGATCCATGTAATTTTAAGTAACAACCAGCACAAAGAGATCCAATCTCATGTACAGGGTGATTAAATAGCATCTCGCCTACTTCAGAGCAGAACGTGCAACATTTCATCTTCTTCATCCTCCAAATTGTTTTGGAATACAAAAAAACCGCAGACTCTCCCCAAAAAGGGTTTGTCTGCGGTGCTTCCGCTTCCGATTCAATATTTATTTCAAATTCACTATACCAATTGATTCAAAAATATTCAACTAAGTCTTTTCCCTATCTTTCCACTAGCCCCTTTAGCATACCGATTACTATAATCTTCCAGATCACTTTTTATTCCCTACTATATGATCCGCAGTGGTGGATAAGTAGCACAGAGGTAAGTTTTTGGGGGCATAGGTGAAAAGAAAAGAGCTATACATCACGCTCTTCTAATTTTTCCTCTTACTATTATTTTTACTTTATCAACGGATTCATTGAACCGCTCCTTACTTCGAACTTTAAAACCACAATTAATACATTCCCATACATATTTGCCCCACAAAGACGTTCCCCAAAAGTCTTTCTCTTCTTCTAGCTCTGTTTCACAAACTG
Organism: Paenibacillus sp. FSL R5-0407; assembly: GCF_038009185.1. Classification (NCBI taxonomy): domain Bacteria; kingdom Bacillati; phylum Bacillota; class Bacilli; order Caryophanales; family Paenibacillaceae; genus Paenibacillus; species Paenibacillus sp. FSL R5-0407. The sequence continues at coordinate 684,554 of NZ_JBBPAX010000002.1, forward strand.
GACAAAGTGGTGGAGTTTGAACATCAATTTTTTTCAAAATACTCTCGATTGATTCTTCTTCGAGTCCTCTTCTAAATGGTCCTTCGGAGCCTTTCCTTATTCTCCATTTAACTCCTTTATACTCATAATGCCCATAGTCTTCCCAACCACCGTAAGGCCTTACAAATCCAATCAGAGGATACCTCTTATTTTCTTGACCAAGATTTTGAATCCTTTTTACAATAAGCACCATAATTCCTATCAAGGCTAACAACGTACCTGATACAATCCACATCCAAACAGGGATCTCCCACTTGCCTTTTTGTATTATCGAAATTGCACCAGCTATAGGAGGTAACGCAATAATAAATGTGACTATTATTTTTGCTACAACACCTGTTGCAACACTTTTCAACATTCGAAGAAACCAATTCTTCATTTATACCTCCATTCGATACTCGATCCAGTATACCTTGATATTATATTCGCTTGAAATTCTACTCAGTCCCTTTGTGGCAAGTTGAGTATAAAAGCTATTTCAACGATCAGCGTAAATTGTCCCAGTAAAGATCCCAACAAAACCAATGGAATAATTCATATTATACTTTTCCACGATTGAATTTCGCCAAATAAGGGTTACTTAGCAATTTGCTATTTTTCCGTTCGTCCTCCAACAACGCACTTATATAAGCCTCGATTTCTATGAAGCTCATTTCAGATTTATATCCTTTGGATCCGTCGAGCCACTGTACATTCATTAGTCTATCGAAAGTTGCTTCACAAGTACGACGAGGAAATTTCCCCAAGGATGAGCTAAAAAAATTCGAATGAGTGGTGTAATGATGTGAATGAATAAATTCATCCCAAGTTTGTCGAAGATCTTCTTCAGACCTTATATCGATGATTTCTATTTCTTCAAGATTTCTCTTTTCCGCTGTACCCCACGCTTCCTTCAGTAGTTCTATTGCAGAAATATCAGTTTTTGGTGCACTGTATCCAAATATAGTGAACATATATGCCCTACTTAGATAATGCTTCGTAACATTCCAACTATCTCTAATAAATGAGTCATTTGTGTAGTCCTTTTCTTTAACAGGGTATAATAGTTTTGTTGGCTCAAATGGTTTGCCACAAATCGAACAGAAACCCTGTACTAATCCGCCTCTTTTATGTTCCTCACATAATCCAACATAAACATTACCATGCAAAAAAGATAATTCAGGCAAGTTGTCGGTCATCTTAGAAACTCTGCTATATGCTTGAAGCAGTAAAGGATCCCAATTAAAAGTCGCAATCAAATCTTTCTTAGTAAGACCAAGAATCAAAAAATCATAAACTGTTGGTTCTTCTGGGATTTCAAAATTGTAAAAATAATCATATATACGTTTTTCCAATTCAGCAGTAATCTGTTGACACTCAGGGCGACTATTCAATTCAGAGTAAATATCCTCCAAGTTATCGCTATTCGTCCTCAAATTTACTTTTTGAATAGCATCAGCCATACCTAATTTTTCTATAAATCCAGCCATAACTGATGTTTTTTTATGATTTTTATCACCGTTAGGAATAGCGGCTACACTTGCTCCCGCTCCAAGAAGGACTACGTGGGGGCGACTTTTCATTATTGCTTCAAAGTTTTCTATTCCCATTACCGCACCTCAAATCTTTTTTGATTGATAACAAAAACGTATTACCTTTCATCTAACACTGGTTGTTTAAAATCCATAAATTTGATCAACCCATCATAAAACGAGTCGAATATCATTACATTTGACAATGATTCATGAACTCTTTTATCTTTTGTTTCTCGAAGTAAATCCATTGCTACTCGAAATCTATAGTTTTTCTCCCCATCCCCCCAGTATTGCAAAGGTTTTTTCCAAGTTTGTTCGTTACACAGCTCTGCTTTAGAATTCTCATAGTACAATGAACGACTTTTTTCATAGTAGTTATAGTATTCTGAGTCGATTAATGAAAGTATGCTTTGCAATATAACATCTTCAATACCATCAGTCGTTCCGAATATTCCTTTTATATACCCAACCATTTCTGTCTTCATCTCAAAACACTTGCTTTTAAACTCTTCTCCTCCAAGTTTTTGAATAGTCTCATATAGATTAAAGTTATAATAATTCCCTAACCTATTTACAGAGGCTCTCACTATAGATGGATTTGTACCAAGAATTTCCTTCTCTAAATCCGCCAGCAAATCATAAATCCGACTTTTGGTTGCCCCTCTCTTCTCACTAACTACATCTTTGCATTGATTGAGCTTTACTAGTATCTCATCAGTAATGCTATCTTTCTCAAGTAAATGTATTTTCTCTAAAAGATCCATTAATTCTTTCAAGTATTCTGAATACATGTTTTTCAAACCATTTTCGATCAACCCAAAAAACTTCTTTTTTTCCTGAATATACTGTGTAGAATCAATTTTGATTATTTTTTTTGAAGAAGAGGATGTCTCAATACCATGAAATGAATTGTAAAATACAATGTTATTTGTATTGAAATTAATTCCTACTCTGTTTATCGTATCAATCGCTTGTTGTCTCTTTATTTTTTCACCCCTAGACTTTTCTCCTTCAGCCTCTGATTCTTCAGTTAACTGGCAATCTCTTTCAAGACCAACAAGGTACACTCTATTTTTTAGATCATTATTTTCTTTGATAAGAACTTGTTCAAGTATGTTTAAAAGGGTTACTTCTCCCCCAAATCCACCGATTCTATCATGCATTAAAGAAATGCTGTCCTTTTTCTTCATTGCATCCTGAATATCTTTTCGTTCCCCCACATCAATACCCCTTGTATCAATTACTCGATTAACAAAGCTTGGAAGGTTCATTTCAACATCTTTTCTACAAAGATCAATATAAATTTTATTGGGTAACGGGCAATTTTCTAATCTGCCATCATTTATATCGTCAAAAATTTTTTTCATCCATTGACTGAAATCATTCTCCTCGTTGAAATATTCCGTTTGTGTTCGGCTTTCATAATTTATATACTTCAGTATTCCTGAAGTAAGCAAATTGAGTAAATCATTCTGATCGATTGTTTTAGAATTTGAGGCAAATTTCTCAAGAATATATTCAAATTTATCTTCGTTGCTTGTAAATTCAGAAGGTATCTGTATCATATTTTTTATAGCTCTACTTACTTCTACAGAAGGTGCTGAATCAGTTTCTGCATTACGCTTAGGAGAAATAGCTTTGACATATTCTCTTACCATTACACTAAATTCATCTGCACTAACTGGTTCTACTGTAACCTTACTAATTGTTCCTTCAACCTGAGTTATTACAGTTTCACAAACCGTAGTACGTCCAGGAGCTGTCTTCAGGAGCAGTGCGTCTGAAGGTTTCTTGTTTTCCATAAATCCATCTTTGTCAACTAGATTAAAAAGAGTGCAAATCGCAGTTGATTTTCCAATTTCCACCTTACCATTGAAAAATATATCGTATTTATCTACTGAGCAAATTTCTTTTATCTCAGTCACACGATCCCATATGTGATTTGCTACCTTTTGAATAATATAATGCTTTTCAACGCTATCACAAATTAGTTTTGATTCAATAAGTAATTGGTCACATAATGTAAGTACACTTTGTCGTTGTATCATTATTTTCATACCAATATGGTATGATTCACCTCCAATAATATTTTATCTATCCTCGACAAAATAGATTTATTAGTTTCAACCCCTGAGATGTGGTGAATCATAAGGGAGTGAACAACACTAAATGTATTTTAGACAAAGCTGAATCCATAAACATCGCAAGCTTTTGGTCCTGAAACATTTCCATTCAAGACCATATTCCATAAGCAAACAATGTCTTTATGTTTTGAAACGATGGGTTGAGCTTGTGATAAACTCTGACATTTCTTAATAGTTTGCTTTACGGTAGTTGAGTGAAGTGGACAAACAATACTTAGGTGTTCATCAAAAGCCACAGGCAGTGCATCAACTTGTTCTTTTTCAAATAAGAATGCAGAAGCAATAGTAAACGCATCAATTTCATGCTCTTTTATTAATCCTAGAGATGAAAACTCCTTCGAGTTATAACGGTTTTTCGGTTTAAATCTGCCCGCACTGTAGCCCTCAAAAACATACAATGGGGTTTCATCTCCCCATTCATCCTTATTTTTTGTCGCTTTCATGGGATTGTTTTTCAAAAATTCTTCGTTAAACAATAACTTGCAAATTGCCAATGCCTTCATACTTGCTGAAGATGCCACTCCTTGATACCATTCATAGCCTTTGGCGTTACTACTTTGTGAAGATTTTTCTTTCTCTATATCAAATCTTGCTTTCATACTAAATTGAACTTGACCTTTTACCACTCTTGTAGTTGGAACAGGAATCCACATAGGAGCTTCAATACCTATTGCTATTTGCTTCCCCCTATCAGCTAATATTGAAGCAATTAGGTTTGAAATGGAGCTGTTTTTTTCCATGACGTTCCCTTTTTCATCTATTTTTACCCAAGCAGTTGTCGATCCCTTTTTTGAAATATCCAATCCGTATATACGCATTTCTCACCTCTATGAAATTCGCTTCAATTCGACTTCATTTACCATATTATAACATGCCGATTCTAAGTCATTCTCAAAATCTGCAAGATAATTTCCGAAAAGACACCTTTTCAACATGAAATTGATTTATGTACAAGGGAAAGCATTTAGCTTGCTTCTCCCATATCAATCTTCATAAACTGATTCAATTCTGGAACGAAGAAGTATCCACAGCTTCGAAGCTCTTCTTTCATATCTTCAACAGCAATGTATATGTCTGCCGCTAATACCTCCAGCGATTCAAAATTTTCCAATCGCAAACACCTGTATAAAAAGTCAACACATTTGGAGATTCGACACTGATAAAACTGATGCCCGTACAAGTTAAGCACCTCCTCTTTTGATTTCTTCTATGTTGATTGTACGACATAACTACCAATTTGGTTCTCTAGCATGCTTGAGCTTTAGCCTTTTCAGGGGAAGGGTAGGAGATAGAAAAAGGAGGGTTTAGGAGAAGCGCTACCCCTAAACCCTCTTGCTCTATTCCTTGCTGACCCTTGTGATTACAGGCATTTTACCCAACTTCTCCTATTTTAACTCCGCTATTCCCAACATTTCCTGCTTTTCGTGGGAGATAGGTTGGAGGCTGAGATGAGTGAAATGAGCTATTTGCTCTAGGACGAGTTTTTCGGCGAATAAAAGTACGTGAGTTATGTAACAGCTACACATTGAGCAATCAATATGGAGTAGGAAGATCAAAACATCTTTGATTACCGACTCTATATTTTACGTTTTCTTTGCCTCACTCCGTCGGCTCAGTAACAACTTTACGATTTGCTAATGAATTCATTCATGGTTGTAATAATTGGTTTAAAATACTCCTGTGTTAGTTCTTGATAGTATCTCAGCATGAAGCTTCCTGCGGATTCATTTATATCATCTCTTCTTCCCCATTCCTTTGATGTTCTTAGTGGGAATGGAAGCAAGAAGATATTTAATGTTCGAGCCTCCAGTTGTATTTCTGCTTTTAAACTTGAATGAGTTGGGTGAACTGTCGATTGAAAAGTTCTAAATTCAGCTTCAGGAAAAATTTTTCCTAACACACGTCTTTTAGTCGGTATTTCACCCAAACACATCATGATTGGAGAATTTGTACTATTAAGGAGATTGCGCAAAATAGCAAGGCGTTTCTCTACATCCTCGGTATAGTTCGTATTGTCGTCACAGAACTCCTGTTCATATTTTAATGAAAATGCCCTTTCATATAACTTTGAATCCAAACCAAATTGTGTAGATGTCGGTTGATATTCAATTGGCCACTTTTTCATATCTCTTCTAGGCAATGGCTTCCAATCAGTAAGAGCAGTATGTAGAAGATCATCAGTAGAGGATTGAAATAGTGTTTGTATACGATCCTTGATTTTTCTGGCTATGTCCTTATCATCATTCATTAATCGAAACCAGTAATCTTTACTTTCTTTTGGTTGTTCTAATTCCAAGCACATCCTTGCAATTATCTCGTTAAATGCTCCCTTAGCTGGCTTTCCAGTTAACAAAGTTCTATCCCTTTTATATATGTAATCTCTGATTTTTTGACCACCTGACTGAGCATTTGGTTCCCAATAACCTTGTTCTCTATTTGGAGGACTGAGTGCGGAGGTAAGATTACCGTTGGAATCAAAGGAACCAAATTTTTCGACTCTAGCAACAATATTTGATTCCTCATCATGTCCACCCAATCCCTCTTCAATTCCAAAAACGTAAATCTTCGATTTCTGAAAATCTCCGAATCCAACATACGATAAAAGTGTTTGATACTGCTCTTTGCTTATGTGCCATTTCGTCATTCTTTTAGCTCCTTGTAGTTTTTGAATTGTCGAATATAACTACATTAAAGTATTTACTCAACAATTGATCTATTTCGTACTTATGCGAATTATCTCAGGATCATAAGTTGCTTACCATTTTTTGAACCATTTTCACAATAACGTCTGCGGATGATATATTTCAACTATCAAACCATCTAAAAACAAACTAGTCACATTCTTTTGAAATTAGTAACTGCTCTACGACACCCCAGTTGTTGTAAAATCTACTGCAATCATAAACTCCTTCTCGATCATCAATCCATTTTCCATGAATATGATTGACATAAAAATGATAATTACCGTTCGAATCGGTTGTTTTATGTCTTATCCACTCTTGAATTTCGGTTTTATTCAAAACAAGAACATGTAGCTCATTGTCAAAGTCCTTTACCACGAAAAAGTAAAGATCATACTTATTCAAAAGACTTTCATTAAAGGTAAACCACCCTGATGCATATCCTTCTTTTTCTCGAAATGACTTTGATGTTCGAATCAATATTCTATCTATGGTATTTTCTCCGTTTGAAATCGTTAGTTTCCCTAGTGAACGACTTCCATTTGTAAACTGCAATTGTGGATTCAGTTTGAACAACTGACTCTTAATATAATCACGCACATCATTAATGGACAATTTATCAACTTCTGAAGCCAAATCTGGTTGAGTATGTTGTAACTGATTCTTCAAAAGTGCTACCTCCTCTTTTAATATATCAATCTCATTTTTCATAGAACCAATCAGTGATAAGACTTTCAATTCAAAATCAGAATGCATGAACTATTCACCTCACTATATTTTAGGGTTGGATAATAATTCCTTGTAGGAATATGTTATCACAAAAGCATACAAAAAATCAAACATGATATTTACAAATATCTTTGCATATTAGTTCTATAATTCATCTATATTCGATCCATTAAAAAGATACGTTTTTACCTTATTATATCCTCAAAAACCGAATGGGATCTCTGACAATTGAGACGATCCCTTTTCACGCTTAATTCAAGTTCTTCTTAATGCAATTGTAAAAACACATGTCCTCCCTGTCCCCTTTTCCCAATACAAACAACTCAATCAAAATAGCAAAACCTATTATTATCCCTACTATGTGAACTACTCAAAAAGTCGTGTTACGCCACCATCCCCCACCAAATCGCCACAAACCCTTGCGCCACTTGGCTTTAACGCCTCTCACCCTAACTCCCCTGTTTCAACACGAGCAAATAAAGTCGTCCTACAAATCGGAGTAATATCGGGGGCAAATCGGAGAAAAACCGTGATAAAAAAGTAAATAAAGTCGAGTTAAAAGCAGGGGAAAAGGCAGGGTAGAGCAGGTAGAAAACAGGGATCAGAGGAAAAGAAATCGGAGTAAAAATTGGAGAAAGATATTGAGGAAAAGCTTGATAGAACAAGGGATTCGAGGAGTTTGAGTTCTCCCCTTCTCCCTAAACCCGCTTCCCTGATTTACAAAAGAAGCCGAGGAAAACAGGAGTGGATACCTGCGTTTCGCTCGGCTTTTTGATACGACTATTTAGGCTTTGAGATGACTATTTAAGCTCTGAGATGACTTTTTGAGATATTCACACCCTTATAAATCAAGGAACAAACCGATTCCACATGCACCGTATGCGGGAACATATCCACCGGCTGTACCTCCACCGCCCGATACCCGCCATCCTCAAGAATTTGCAGATCCCTCGCCAATGTGGAAGGGTTACAGCTCACATACACCACCCGCTCCGGCTTCATCTCCAGGATCGTCTCCAGCAGGCGCGGGTCGCAGCCTTTGCGTGGCGGGTCAACGACGATGACATCGGCTTCGATGCCCTGCTCTTTCCAGCGCGGGATGACATCTTCCGATGCGCCGGCCTCGAACGTCACATGTTTCATGCCGTTCAATTCAGCGTTGGCTCGAGCGTCCTCGATTGCTTCTTTGGCGATTTCCACACCGTATACGCGTTCAGCATGCTGGGCAAGAAACAGCGAAATGGTGCCGATCCCACAGTAAGCGTCAATGACGGTTTCGCGGCCAGTCAGTCCGGCGTACTCCACGGTTTTTCCGTACAACACTTCTGTCTGTACCGGATTCACTTGGTAAAAAGAACGCGCCGAAATTGCAAACTGCACATCGCCTATATAATCATAAATAACGTCACGTCCCCAAAGGACACGGGTCTCGTCGCCAAAGATGACGTTAGTTTGCTTGGTGTTCACGTTCTGGCAGATGCTCACGACGTGCGGGATCTGCTCACGGATCAAGCCGATCCATGCATCGGCATGCGGAATATCCCGGCCATTGGTGACGAGGACCAGCATCATTTCACCCGTGCGGAACGCCTTCTTCACGACGACATGGCGCAATAATCCGCGCCCGGTCTCCTCGTCGTAGGCGGTGACGCCCAAATCGCGGGCGATGGCCTTAACGCGGCTCACCACATCGTCGTTATGCTCGTGCTGAATTAAGCACGTTTCCATATCGACGATGCGGTGGCTGCCGCGGGCGTAAAAGCCGCCGACAAGTGCGCCGTCCGTGACGCCGACAGGCACTTGAGCCTTGTTGCGGTAGCGCCAAGGCTCCGCCATGCCCAGCGTCGGCAGCACGGTGATGCCGGGGCCGCGCTCAACGGATTCGGCGTCTTCGGCCGTGCCAGCTGCACCCGCCACGTGCAGCTTACCGATGCGCTCCAGCGCATCGACGACATGCTGCCGCTTCCAGGCGAGCTGCCCGGCGTAGCTCCAGTGCTGCAGCTGGCAGCCGCCGCATCTGTCGTAGATCGGGCAGGGCGCGGCCACGCGGTCCGGGCTCGCTTCAAGCACGTCAAGGAGCTTGGCGTAGCCGTACTGCTTTTTCGTCTTGAGTACCTTGACCCGGACCTTTTCGCCTGGAAGCGCTCCTTGCACAAACAGCGTGTAGCCCTCGGCCCGCCCCACGCCTTCCCCGTCATGGTTCATGCCGATGATGTCGATGACGACCTCGTCATTTTTCGCGACCGGCAATCCCTCGATTTGCGGCACATTCCTATTCTCCCCGCGCTGCCCTTGCCGCCCGCTCTCCGTCCGCTTCCCCTTCGAATCCCGCCACGCCTGCTTCTGCCTGTTTTGCCCCTGCTGTTTCGTCATACTCATTGCCTCATTTCTATCCGCTTGAATTCCGCGCTTGCTTTACTCTCATCTTAACCGGAACTTGCCCGTTTCTATCCCGCCGCCTCTAACCGCACAAACTTCTATCCGCACAAAACCCCCGCCGACAGGCAGGGGATCAGCAACAACTCGAACCTATTCACTTCAACTAACTGGACTGTATATCAACTAACTGGATTTTATACATCTAATTTCGCAACTTACGCGTACATGAGCTGATTAACTGGAAAACCTACATCTATTTTTGTGAAAAAAGGACGTTTGCGCTCGGACCCCTCAATTTAGCTGTAGGTTCTACAGTTAATGCTTCACATTTAGCCAATTTCTCGAAATTACCTGTATAAAATCCAGTTAATTATCGGTCGGCACATGAGCCAATAGGGCAAAACCAGCCGGCCAATATACATCATCGGCTACGACGGATAATCCCCGGGATGAGACCCTCTCTCATCCCGCCCATCTAGCTAGTTTAACTAACAAAGAGCCACACTCACCGGATATTTGCCACTTTCGATCATCGAACGCCTTACCTAAGCAAAAATCCGCAAATGTTGCGGCAGAATCTCGAACACGCCAGGCAGCTCGCCGCCGAGCTCACCGTCGAGATTGAGCAGCACGTTGCCCGGCGAGGTCACTTCCATCCGCTGCGTCTTGAAATAGACAACATGCGTGTCATTGAAGTGATCGCCGCGCAGCGCCATCGTCACCAGGCGGATGAACTCCGCCAGGTTGCATTTCTTGACGGCGATGACGTCCAGCAGGCCGTCGTCGATTTGCGCGCCAGGGGCAAGCTTCTCGAAGCCGCCGACGGAGTTGCTGTTCGCGATCAGGAACAGCATGAACTCGCCTTCCATACGATCATGGCCTTCGGCATCAATGATAAGATGGGTCGGCGACAGGCTGGCCATTTTCTCAATGCCCTTCATGTAATAAGCCAGCTGGCCGATCAGCGTTTTGAGCCGGCTCGGCACTTCATAGGTCAGCTCCGTCAAAGAGCCGCCGCCGGCAATATTGATGAAATGGCGCCCATTCACCTTGCCGATATCGATCGGACGGGTTTTATTCTCAATGACCAGATCGCAATAATCCTCCCAGCGCTTGGGGATCTTCATCGCGCGGGCGAAATCATTGGTCGTTCCGAGCGGGAAAATCCCCAGCGGAGGCAAGTTATCCTTGCCGGCCATCCCGTTCACGACCTCATTCAGCGTGCCGTCTCCGCCGGCCGCGATAATGATATCATACCCGCGATCCACGGCATCCGCCGCTTCGCGCGTGGCATCCCCTTCCCCTGCCGTAGCATGGCAGGAGGTTTCAATTCCGGCCTTATCCAGCCGGTCGAGCACGTCGGGCAATAGCCGCCGCATCTCTTCCCGTCCGGACGTCGGATTATAGATCAACCTAGCTTTTTTCATTCCATTAACGCCACCTATTATCCGCATTTATAGAGGTTGTTCAAAAAGTCATCTTTCCACGACGAAGCAGATCATGAAGTGATTCGACGTCGAATCTTGAATTCAGCCGGGCCTTCCGTTGCTCACGTACCCCATGTACGCTCCGCTACTCACTCCCTAACTTCATCCAACCTTCTTGGTCCTGAAAACCTGACTTTTTGAACACGCATTTATTTACAAATGTGTGTTCATCCTCTTATTGACTCAATGTCTCCATTATATTCAATATTTGCCCTAACATCCAGCGAGCGAGAAAAGGATGCGGCAGCAAGGCGTCCCCGGAATACCGGAAATCAAGGCCGGTAAGCCTGGATGGAATCGCGGTCTTCGTAAAATAGCCCGCGCTGAGGAAGAGCGGCGCCACAATGACCTCGAAACCCCGTTCCTCATTCCAATAGCTTACCTTGCGCCTTACGCTGTCCGGATTGAGCAGCGCATAATCGGCATCCGCGAGCCCGCTGAGCTCTCCCGTTCGGGCTGCCAACGAGGAAATGCCCCGCTCCCAGCGCTGACGGAAACCGTCGTGAATGCTGCCGTGTCCTACAAGCAGCAATACTTCCCGCTCGGGCTCCCGCGACAAATTTTTCACCTTATCCCAGATCATTTCGGCGATCACAGGGTCGTCATCGATCGGATCACCAAAAAACACGCGTGCGGAGCAACGGAGCCGCTCCATGTCGGTCTCTTTCTCCGGCGTGTTCTTAACGCCAAGGGCAAATGCAATTTCATCAATATGCGTACTCCCGGAGGAAACGAACAGAGGGATTACGATCAGATCGCTTACGCCTAGAGCTTCCAGGCGATCAATGCCATCCTGAATCAGTCTGCCTTCCACCTTTTCCAGAAATGATGCCTCTACCGGAACATCCTGCGGCAGTCCGGCCGTCGCTGCTGCAACGGCCTCATCCACCAGAATGACCCACTCCGGGTCAGGCGAGCCATGACTAATGACTAATACGCCGGGTTTAAAGGGCATGTCCGCCTGGTTAAAAGAATCCATCATTAACGTCCCAAACGGTCCAGCGTCATTTTGTAACCGTCATTGCCGTAATTGAGGCAACGCTTGACCCGGGAAATCGTTGCCGTACTGGCGCCGGTCTCAGCCTCAATTTGGTTGTACGTGTTCCCTTTGCCGAGCATTCTCGCAACCTCAAGACGCTGAGAGAGCGATTGAATTTCATTGACTGTACATAAATCATCAAAAAAGGTATAGCATTCCTCGATGTCTTTCAGAGTAAGAATGGCTTCGAATAATTGATCAATCGTTTTATCATTCAACTTCTTAAGCTGCACTAGATAATCATCCCCTAATGTTACTGTATCCACAATCCCATTGTACCCGAGCCGAGTCCCCATTTTCAAGCATTAACGGTTTCACGCATCACAGAAAGAACGCCCAAATCCGGCAATCGCCTATCGAATCGGGACATTCGTCTATACGCATTCGCCTCCGGGCACATACAGTGTAGTAAACAAACGCCTATCAAGGGCGGGTTCAACGGTTCAATTTTAACCAAAATATTAATAAAGGAAAGTGATCCAATGCCACATTACCAATCTCCTCACCGGAGCGCAGCGCCGTCTTCTTATCCATACAATGACATTTACCCGGGGATTACCCCTTATGACGCCACGGACTTACCGCTAACTGCCGAAGCTTCCGCATTTGCTCCATTCTCGCCGGCCGCGGGAAGCTCATTGACCACGCTTCCCGCTGCAGCGGCTGCGGATACAGCCACCAAAGCTGCATCCGGATTCTCCCTCGCCAATATCGGCGGCATGATCGAGCGGTTGGGCGGAATCGAAGGTATCCTGGCCACGATGGGCAAAGTGCAAAAGGTCATGCAGACCGTCCAGCAATTTGCGCCTATGGCCAAAATGTTTGCAGGACTTCTTCCCGGGGGCAAAGGCGCGAAACTGCTGGGCGGGTCCGGAGGAAAACTCGATGAGTATAAGCCCCGCCGCAAAACCCGGGGCAAAAAAGGCCGCAAGAGCACTTCCGGCTCCCGCAGCCGCAAAAAAACAGGCAGACGCCGCCGCTAATTCCCGGCGGCGTCTTGCTTTATTTGAACCAGCCCCGCTTCAGGAAGGCAAAGATCATCCAGATGCTGAGCAGGCCCATCAGTCCCAGGACGGCAAAATATCCGTATCGCCACTCCAGCTCAGGCATATACGCGAAATTCATCCCGTAAATGCCTGCGATCAAGGTGAGCGGCATAAATACCGTAGTAATTACGGTAAGTGTCTTCATGATCCCGTTCATCCGATTGGAATTCAACGAAATATAAGAGTCGCGCAGATCCGCGGTCATTTCGCGATCGGTCTCGATCATTTCCGCCAGCTTCAACAAATGATCATGAATGTCCGCAAAATAAGCACGCGGTTCTTTCTCCCCTTGTATATGCTGCGAATTCAAAATTCGGTACATCAGATCCCGCATTGGAACAATCGTCCGGCGCAGCTTAAGCAGCCGGCTGCGAAGATCAAACACCTGATTCATCAGCACCTCTACGGATTCGCGGCTCCCCTGCTTTTCCAGCTCGTCCAGCTCGTCCTCAACCGCATAAACACAGGGAAAATATTGATCCACGAGTGCATCGATAACCATATATGCCGCCACAAAAGGTCCCCGTGCCCAAGCCTTCCGGTTCTGCGCCCGGCCCGCCAAGCTGTTCCACACATCATCGATTTCCTTAAGTCTCCGGTGATGAAACGAAACCAAAACCTTGTCCCCGATGAATAAGTTCACTTCTTCCGTATTCAAGGTTTCGGGATCCAGGGCATGAAGGACGAGAAATTCATAACCCTCATAGTAATCGACCTTCGGTCGCTGCAATACATGGAGGCAATCCTCAATTGCCAGCGGATGAAAATGAAAAAAATGATCCAGCTGCTCCGCCTCTTCCGCACTTGCCTCGTTAAAATCCACCCAGCTCCAGCCGTATTTCGAATCTCCGATCGACTCCAGCGGAATACCCGTCTCCACTTTATGATCATGCGTAATGCCCATGGCTCGGATCATGCCGTCTCCTCCTTCCTGTCTCTTCTTCAATATATAAAGAAAAGCCAACCCGGTCAGATTGGCTTTCGTGTCTTACGCTTGATTCATTATATTAGAACAACACCGTGTAAATTAGTCCTGCCAACACAGCCACGATTGGAATCGTGATTACCCAGGCAATAACGATCCGTCCGGCCAGCGACCATTTTACGGCCGAGAACCGCTTGGCCGAACCTACGCCGAGGATGGCCGAGGTAATGGCATGCGTCGTACTAACAGGCAAGTGCAGCAATGTTGCTCCGAAAATAACGGAAGCGCCGGTAATATCGGCGGCAAAGCCGTTAATCGGTTCGATTTTGAAAATTTTCGTACCCATCGTTTTGATGATCTTCCAGCCGCCGATCGAAGTTCCGAGTGCCATAGCCGTCGCTGCGGAAAGCTTGACCCACAATGGAACTTCCATATGGTCCTGGTATTTGGCCGTAACCAGCGCAAAAGTGATGATCCCCATCGCCTTCTGGGCATCGTTCGTCCCGTGGGTAAAGCTCTGAATCGCCGCCGTGATGATCTGCATCGTCCGGAAGCCTTTATTGACCGTATGCGGACTGCGCTTGGCAAAGACCCATTTAAGTATCATCATAACGATGTAACCAATAACAAAGGCGATCAACGGGGAGAATATCAATCCCTCGAGAATCGTAGTAAAACCGCTCCAGTTCAATTTCTCCGAGCCGGCTCCGACAAATACGGCACCGGCCAGAGCCCCGATCAAGGCATGCGACGAAGAAGAAGGAATCCCGAACCACCAGGTAATCAGGTTCCAGATGATCGCCGCGAGCAGCGTTGCAATCAGTATCTCCAGCCCGTTATCCAGCTTGGCGGGGTCCGCCACACTGCCGCCGATCGTTTTGGCCACGCCGGTAAACATAATAGCCCCGAGAAAGTTCATGACAGCCGCCATCATGATTGCGGTCCGCGGCTTCAGTGCCCGGGTAGAAACTGAAGTCGCGATCGCATTCGCCGTATCATGAAATCCGTTGATGAAGTCAAAAGCGAGCGCCAGTATGATAACGATGACAATAATTAGTAGACTCGTATCCATATCTTTTTTGCACAGACCCTGGTCTCTCTATATCTGAATCCGCGCAATCCCAACCTCCCGAAAATCGATTGTAAACCTAAAAGTCTGGCTTAACTTATGAATTGCGCATGATAATGGATTCCAGCATATTCGCCACGTGTTCGCACGCATCTGTCGTCGTTTCAAGACGCTCGTAGATCTCTTTCTTCTTGATCAGAACGATCGGATCCGTCACTTTCGCAAACAGCTCGTTAATGCAAATTCTCAGCAGCTCATCGCCTTGATTCTCCAGGTCATTCAGACGAATCGTATATTCGCGAATGGCAAGAAGCTTCTTCTGGGACAGCAGATGAATCGCTTTTTGAATTTCGTAAGCCGAATTGCGCAAAATTTCCGCAAAGTGGATGATATGCTCGTCCGGCTCATTCAGATGATACATATAAAAACGGGATGTCGTCGCTTCCAAACCATCCATGACATCGTCCAGCGTTGTCGTCAGGTTCATGATGTCATCACGTTCAATGGGTGTAATAAACGTTTTGTTCAATTCGACGATAATGGTGTGTGTGTATTCGTCGCATTTGGACTCAAATTCCTTCATTTGCTTAGCAAATTGAGCCACATCCTTAAATTCCGTTACCTGCTGGGCGAAATAGTCCGCCGAATGGACGATCGTATCGGCCATGTTCTCCAAAGTTTGGAAAAAGATATCCTTTTTCTTCACTCGCATCTGAGTTCCTCTTTTCTCTACGTGTAATTTTTACACTCCTAACACCTGTAACACACCTGAATATTCTATCACAACTCGTGAGTTTATAGGAAATAATGTCGCAAACATTTCATCTTCATTTGCTTATATTTACCCTAACTTTCCCATTCTTATCCTTAGTTCCCCATAATTCAACACGGCTATCAGACTTTGCCTGCTTATTCCGTCTTCACATGACTGTCGAAATCCGGTTGATTCGGCACCACATTGAAATAAGTAGTCCCGGGAACAAAGGGAACCTCGACATTATCCTTCACGAAGCGGATGACATCGTCCGTGCGATGTATCCATTGCCCGCGGATAGCCTTTCCCTGCTGGAACAATATGGCTTCACCTCCAAGATTGAGGTCCACGGCCAAACGGCCCACGTCGTCGAGTACTTTATGGTCCGCGCCCAGCACAACAACATTGGCAGCCGTTAAAGTCTCTCCCGTGTCGAGATTGGTATGCGGGCTTCCGTTAATGTACCTTTTATATAATTTAGTCTCCGTATCGTACTCATAAGTCACCTTGTAGTTGTCCAATTGGAACTTGATCTCTATCGAGCCCACCGGTTCCCCTTCAATCGGGTCGTCCTTGCCCCGGAACGTATAGCCGGGAACATCCGTATCTTCGGTGGCGTATCCCCGTTTGGCCGCGCCCTCCAGCAGCTTCTCCACATTGGAGTATAAATTGTGCGGCGCTTTCCGCGATTTATCCCGCCAGAAATAGGCTCCCGCATTCGTGATCTCGTCCAGATCCTCCTTATGCTGGCGCTGAAGCACGGCATAAGCGTCGTTGCTCGCCCCTGCATGTACCAAAACTCCGTGATAACTCTCGCCAAGCTCGATCATGTACGGGCGAATACTGCGAATGGGTCCGATTTTAGCCTCATCCGCATTGCTGTGAAAGATCGACACCAGCCGTGTCACCCCGCCCTCGGCCAGAACTTCATAGACGATATCGGCGCCTGACAGGCCGGATTGGGGCCTTGCGGCCGGGGCATTATTCACCATGACCGCCAATGGACGCCGGGTCAAGGGTTCAACCAGCGGCATGCCCGTTAGCGGAGCCGTAAACGCGGAGCCTTCGGTTTCCGCAGGCTCACCGGATGGCTCATTATTTTCACTGACAACCGGTACTGTAGACTCGTCCTCGGGAAGCGAGCCCCCTTGCTTCTGACCGCAGCCTGCAAGAAACAACAAGCCTGCCAACAACACCAGGAAAATAAACCTGGTTCTCGTGATGGATAATTTCATGATTCCTCCGTATAACTATGTATTACCTCCATTATACGTCGAATAAAGTCATGGCGAAAAGAACAATTGTACGAGATTGGCAAGAAATGTCGGGCATTTATTACAAATTTTAATTATAGTGTAGTTATAAGAAAAGGAGGAGATGTCCAAATGTTTGTTCATTGGTTGAGGAATAATGTGATCGCTTCATGGCTGCTCGCCGTGATCCGGATCTATGTGGGATTCGAGTGGTTGACTTCAGGCTGGGGTAAACTGACCGGCGGTTTCGACGCCAAAGGCTTTCTGACCGCAGCGATCGATAAGAGCGGCGGTGAACATCCCGCCGTCCAAGGGTGGTGGGCTTCGTTTCTCGAGCATTTCGCCCTACCTGGCGTAGGACTGTTTAATGTGCTGGTCCCCGTAGGCGAAGTACTGGTCGGACTTGGCTTGATACTGGGCCTATTCACTTGGGCGGCGGCCTTGTTTGGCATGATCATGAACTTCGCGTTCTTGTTCTCGGGAACGGTAAGTACGAATCCGCAGCTGCTTCTGCTGCAAATTTTCATTGCCGTTGCGGGTGCGAACGCAGGTCGGATCGGGCTCGACTATTATGTACTCCCTTATTTGCGGCGGGTGTTTGGCCGCAAACGCGTTACCGGCACTTTCCCCGGCAACCGGTAAGGTAAGTAAAGGGCCAATTGGATCGGCCCTTTACTCCAGGCTGCCGAACCTCCAACAGTTCAGGCTGAGGCTGCCATACTCATAGCCTTGATACAATTTAAGGGCCTTGCGGTCATGATCCGCGGCTCCCATGGCATAGAAGAGCGGGGCGAAATGCTCCGTGGCATAAGACGGAACGGCTTCCCTTACATGGGGAGCCTTTTTCTCGTATTCAAACAAGGAACGA
The DNA here is from genome assembly GCF_038009185.1 of Paenibacillus sp. FSL R5-0407. Taxonomy (NCBI): domain Bacteria; kingdom Bacillati; phylum Bacillota; class Bacilli; order Caryophanales; family Paenibacillaceae; genus Paenibacillus; species Paenibacillus sp. FSL R5-0407. Next base: position 702,481 of record NZ_JBBPAX010000002.1, read on the forward strand.
AGATTCCATTTCCCCAGCTGTTCCCCAATCCAGTCGTCAAAAAGAACGGCCCAGGACGCTGGGGCCGCTCCCTCGCGATCCAGGAGACGCAAATTGTGAACAAGCCCGCCGCTGCCGATGACTAGTACATCTTCATCGCGCAGACCAGCGAGCATTTTACCGATGGCATATTGTTCGGAAGGCGAACGTTTCGAATCTACGGAGAGTTCCACTACGGGTATGTCTGCATCCGGAAACATGGCGCGCAGTACGACCCATGCCCCATGGTCTAGACCTCTGCCCGAGACGGGCCGGAATGGCAGATTGCAAGAGCCAAACAAGGCACCGATTTCCTTGCTCAGTTCCGGTTGGCCGGGAGCCGGATAGCGAATGCTGTACATTTCTTCCGGAAAGCCGTAATAATCGTGAATCGTAGCATGAGTTTCGTCTTCAGTGAGAAGCTGGACGGAGGAATCCCAATGCGCCGAGAAAATAACGACCGCCCGCGGGCGTTTCAGCGTCTTCTGTCCCAACTGCCGAAGAAAATCAATGTAATCATCGTTTCCGATAGCCAGGGTCGGGGACCCATGGGCTATAAACAATGCAGGCTGAGCCATTTATCCGGCCTCCCGTCAAAGCGAATGGTATACTTCCATTTTATCCCTAAAGGAAGCCATTTACCACTTTCACGGAAAAAACCGTCTAACTTTTTCATTTCTCACGTCATACGCGAAAGCTCAGATCATCCAATGCTGCCAATTGCTGTTCGCGGCTTCCAAACCGCCAAGCCATTCTCTCGTTTTCCGAAGCAGTTGTTCCCGGGTTTCTCCGGAAGAATACGTGTGATCCGCCTGAAAAATAATCTCTTTGTCGCAGCGGCCTTCCTGACGCATCCAGAACACTTTCTGATAGAGGAACGCATAATCGGCCGGGATGGTATCATCGGATGTACCATGGATGACCAGCACGTCTCCCGTAAATTTGACCGCTTCCTGAAACGGCTGATAGGTGCCGAGTGATTCGAAAAATACAGGGCTTAAGCCATATCCCAAATAATCGGCAGTGCCATGCTTAATTGCCTCATCATGAACCTTGCGTCCGGTAATTTTAACAATATCGCTGAACGGATACCCGACTGCGGACCAAAGGATCAGGTTCTTGACCCGCCGGTCCCGCGCTGCCGTAAGCAATGCGACCGCTCCGCCAAGACTATGGCCGATCAAGGTTACCCGGGTCGGATCGATATCGCCGATGGAAAGGGCGTAATCAAGCACCGCCCTTGTCTGCGCGATCATTGAATCGATCCCTTCCCGTCCGTATTCGCCGCTGCTCTCCCCGCATCCGATGTAGTCGAATCGGACGACGAGGTAGCCCTCATTCGCCAGGTCCCGCGCAGTCTTGACGAAGAGCCGGTCCACTCCGATCCGGCTACCGACGAAGCCGTGGCAGATGACAACGAGCGGAACCCGGTCCTTGCACCGTCCTGTTTTCTTGTCCTGAGCCGCATAATGAATGCTTGCCGCAATCTGTTCTTCCCCGTGATGGATAGTAATCTGCCGTTCCATATCCAGTCCCTCCGTCCGCAATGCTAATTGAGAATTAATTAATATTATATTAATCCGATGAGTTTAATATGAATTGATATTAAATTCATCTTAGCACCGCTGCTCTGGAGTGTCAATCCTTTCCTCACTCGTAGGACTGGATAAAGTACATCCGGGTTTGTTCGGTTCCCTCCCATTGATTTGTAAAGAGGCTGTCCTCAGGACGACCCGCGTCCATTGACATCCCTTCATCATTGACGGAGTCCACGGCCTCCTCTTCACTCACCACTTCCTCCAGGCTTCCCCGGGAATGACTGTTCAACAAAAATCTTCGGGTCAGTTCAGATTCGTATTTGCCCATTCGTCCATTACCTCCTTTATCTTTTGCTGTAGTTTCGGCGGAGCCGGAGTCTTTTTATTCCTTGTTCAAAAAATAGACAACCTTGGTTACTGATTCTCCGGTCATACATGGAATTATCCGAACGGTAAGGTATAGCCATTTCCGTAGGCCCTTGCGGAAGTGACAAAATTTGCAGTATACTACTGGAGAAAATCGGTAAATTAAAAGCAAAATGGGAGAATCAATCAGGATTTGCACAGGTTGGGAGGAGAGGAAATCATTGTACATTCATGAGATGATTCATGAAACTAAAACATTAAGACAACGAATGACCCCGGCTAACGAAGCCTATTTTGGGGAAATGGTCATGTACATCCGATCCGGTTCGAGTTCTTTGACGGAAGCAAAGGGAGAAGAAGTACTGTTGGGCTTGGCCAGACAAATCATCAAGAATCAGGACAAAGGCATTACCGCCGCAGAGCTATTCGGAACCGACGCAGCCGCCTACTGCGAACAGCTTGTGGATGATGTCAATATGCGTAAACCGCGGAGCACCAAAGATAAAATCAAATACTATACGATGATCCCATGGGTTGCTTTAACCTGGGTCTTCTTTATTTACATGATCACCGGCTTCTTCAGCAAATGGTTTGGCGGAGAGCTGGAATATACCCTGATCAGCAGCGCTTCGCTCCTTCTTATTGCCGCACTTTCCATCGTATTAATGGAATTGGTCACACGGTTTCTCGGCCCCGGCTCCAGAAAGAGCGAGCAGGAGCAAACCGCCGCCCGATCGCGCAAATTTGATCCGAAAGCGTTAGGCGTGTACCTTGCCGTTGCCGTCGGCCTGGTCGCCATCGGATTGCTTTTGGGCCGGATCATGCCATCCTTTACCGTTTCGCCTTGGGATAGCTTAATCATCTTCGTCATCGGGATTCTCGGGCAAAAATTCATTTTCGGACGACGGACCAAATCATAAGCAAAATAAAGGCCGGACCGGGACATGCTCCATACGCATGCCTCGGCCGGCCTTTATTGAATTTTGCGATTTTTAGATTTCCATTTTTCGATTAATCAAATAAGAAATCAACCAAACCATCAGCCCCATGAATACGGCTTCGACCGCAAAAGCACCCCAATGCAGTCCGAACATATTCTCGGAGGAAAATTCCGCGCTCATTTCCCCCGAACCGGTTTCAGCTGAGAATATGCCTACCGAAAAAACTCCGAACTCGGCGCCGAACAAAGCTTTCTCTATCACGCCGATCACATATTGAATGACGAAGAAAGTCAAAATTCCGACCCAAGTTCCACCCTTGCCGCGAATGCTAATAGCTGCGCCGATCGCAATCGCCAGAAAAATCATTATAATAAACAAGCTGTACTGCCATACCCCGAGCAGAAAAATGACGACCATATCTTTTATAATTTCTCCGTTCAATCCGTTGAACCCTGGCAATGTCGCAATATTCAGATACACAAGTCCATGGACGGCCATGATCGCCAACACGGTAAGGATAAAAATCCAGCAGAGCAAGAACGAAGAAATGACCGACCAGACCGGATGCACCGGCAATAACCTGCGGTGGTAAGCCTTAATGTTGTGATCGAACGTTTTGCTGCCGAGGACAATGACGAAAATCCCCGCAGAAGCATAGAGAATAACAATTAAAACGACGGTTATCTCCGTTGCCCAATTTCGCGTAATTCCGAACCATGTGATCAATAATTCGGCAATTGCCAAAATGGCGACCATTCCCAGAAAGGTATTGGCATTCCGCTTCCAATCGTATTTTAGCAATTTCATCATTCCGCAAACACCTCTTTGAACATGTCGTCCACGCTTTTTCCGTGCTTAAGCCGTATATCCTCCACTTCCTCCTGCAGAACGATCTCGCCGTTTCGGATGAAAATTACTTCATCAAAAATCCGTTCAATATCCCGGACAAGGTGGGTTGAAATGACCAAACTGCTGTCCTCGCTATAAAATTCAACGATAGCGTCAAGAATTTTCGCCCGGGCCACCGGATCGACTCCGCCGATCGGTTCATCCAGCAGGTATAGCTTGGCCTGGCGGGACAGCGCTAGCGTCAGCTGCAGGCGTTCGTTCATCCCTTTGGACAGGGAGCTTACCCGGTCCGAATCCTTCAAATTCATAAAATCCAGCATTTTCTTTGCCTTTTCCTCGTCAAAATCGGAATAGAAATCGCGGTAGAACCCAACCGCGTCCCGCACCTTCATCCAAGACTCCGTCAAGGGACGGTCCGGCATGAAGGATACGGCCGATTTGGTGCCGAGTCCGACCGGAGCACCCAGCACGCTGACGCTTCCACTCGAGGCCGGTATCAATCCGGCGGCAATTTTCATCAGCGTGCTTTTCCCGCTGCCGTTCGTGCCAAGCAGACCGATAATTTTGCCGGAGTCCACGCCGAACGAAACGTTGTTTAACGCCGGTTTCGAACGGTATGACTTCGATACTCCTTCAAACTTCATTAATTTATCTACCATCACTCGCGTCTCTCCTTTGACGTTCTGGTTATCGCCGTTCCTCCGGCTTAACGGCTTCCGCGACGATCGCCGTGATATCCTGGTCCGTAAACCCCAGTTCCTGCATTCCGTTAATGAATCTTTCCAGCAAATCGCCGGCCATTTCTTTTTTGATCGACATAATTTTCTCTTCCTCACTTGTCACGTATCTTCCAAGACCGCGTCTCGTCTCCACTACGCCTTCACGCTCCAATTCCTGAAAAGTGCGTTGCACCGTATTCGGATTGATTTGCAGCTCAGCCGCAAGTTCACGCACGGAGAGAATTTTGTCTCCGGCTTTCATTTTTCCGGTCACGATCTCCCGTTTGATATAATTCATAATTTGAATGTAAATCGGCAGATTATTGTCGAATTCCATAGTCACATCTGGCCCTTCCTTTCCGCCGCTGATCAGGCCGTATTTTAAGAGGTCATTCAAAAAGTCATCTTCCCATGACGAAGCAGATCATGAAGCGGATTCGACGTCGAATCTTGAATTCAGCCTGGCCTTCCGTTGCTCACGTACCCCCATGTACGCTCCGCTACTCAGTCCCTAGCTTCATCCAACCTTCTCGATCCTGAAAACCTGACTTTTTGAACACGCGTTTTAAGCAACATCCCGTTTTTTAAACGTAACAAAGCTTGCTCCAAGAAACAAGACTAGATATACGGCAAGCACGATCAGCGAGAACGTCAGCGTCATGCCTTGAACCGGCGGAGTGCCGCCTTCCATATATACCGACAAGTTCACGTTTGTGAAAAGGACGTACTTGATGATGTCATATCTTGATAATAAACCGACGACCAGGCTTTCGATCAGAACCAGAAGCATGCCGACCCCAATCGTAGCTCCGGTAGAACGGGTTAAGACGCCGATCATAAACGTTACCGTAACATAGATCAGACTATACGCCAGTTGAACCGCCGCAGTGAGGAGAACATCCACCCATCCGTACTCTCCGGCCTGAAGGCCGAACAGCATTCCTCCAACGAGAAGCGAAAAGATACCCGCGAATAGAGATAGGGACAAAATATAAACCAGCACGGACACATATTTGGAAGCAAGTATTTTGCTGCGGCTCTGCGCCCGGATCAGGAGGAGCTTGATCGTCCCCAGGCTGTGTTCCTTCGCTACGGAACCGGCCGTCCCGATGATTGCCAGAAACGTAAGCAGCTGTCCCATGCCATTTTCGGAGAACACGCCGACCATAAATTCGAAGCCTGAAGGCATCCCGTCCTGCGAGCCGAAGTTCTTCATCAAATAAGCGATCATCACGACAACAACGGCGATAGCTGCGTAAGGAATGAAGAAGCTGCGTTTCTTGTACATTTTCAACCATTCATTCGTCACCAATTTTCCGAAACTAAGCAATGCGATTCCCTCCCGTCCATTTCAAAAACTCGTCTTCCAGCGATTCCTTAATCTCCTCAATCCGGTACAATGCGATTCCATCGGCACCAAGCGCTCCAACCACCCGCGGAATGTAAGCGTCCCGGACTGAAACTGTCACTTCGTTCTTCTCCTCCGACACGTTTAATACCGTAATTTCCTCCATCCGTTCCAGCCGCGCCTTCGTCTTACCGGCGTCATCCACCCGGAAGGTTACGTTCACTCGTTCCGCCTTCGCAGTTTCTCCGCCCGAGCCTCCGAGATTTCGAACCGTGACCAGCTTGCCTTCCTGAATGACTACAACCCGACTGCACATCAGCTCCATCTCCGACAGCAAGTGGCTGGAGACGAGCACCGCGATTCCCTCTTCGTTCGCAATCCGTTTGAGATAATCGCGCATTTCGCGTATCCCTGCCGGATCAAGGCCGTTGGTCGGCTCATCCAGAATGAGGATCGAAGGATCATGCAGCAAGGCTTGAGCTATTCCTAAACGCTGCCGCATCCCGAGAGAATAAGCCTTCACTTTTTTCTTCATCGCGTTCTCAAGTCCGACCAGCTTTACTACCGTACGGATCCGTTCCTCCGTAATTCCTTCCATCATCCGCTGATACTGCTTGAGATTATCGTAACCGGTCATATAGGGATAGAACTCCGGGTTTTCAATGATCCCGCCCATATGAGCAATGGCTCCCGTAAAATCCTTCCGGACGCTGATCCCTTTGACGAGCACATCCCCTTCCGTCATTCCAATTAAACCGACGATCATCCGGATGGTGGTCGTTTTCCCCGCTCCGTTCGGCCCGAGCAATCCGACGATTTCTCCTTTGTGTATGTCAAAAGAAAGCTTATCGACGATATTTCTGTTCTTGATTCGTTTAGTTACTCCTTTGACAGAAAGCACAGCCGTGTTGTCCGCTTTGCCTTTCTCTAAAGGTTCTTTCATTGAAATCACTCCTTATTCTTATTACGTACCAGTGTCATAGTTGAATAGTACACTAGTTTATTGGTATTGTAAAGCCTCTTTCTCAGATCTTGTGAAAAGAGGCTTCCGCCCGGGAGAATCGACGCCCTTATTGGGAATCATAAGTGGACACTTTTTTGTCTACCATGGGGCCGAGTTAGCATCATATAAAAAAAGCCCCGGCTAATCCGCCAAAGCGGACTGCCGGGACTATGCAGATTCCCAAACTCAAATCAGTAAATTAAACAAGTTCAGATCACGGTTTAACTCCGTATAAGGTATGCCTTTGGCCTCCATCCGTTCGATAAGCCCCTGGTAATCTTCCTTATCACTGAGCTCGATCCCGACGAGAGCCGGACCGTTCTCTTTATTGTGCTTCTTGGTGTATTCAAAACGAGCGATATCGTCATTCGGTCCAAGCACCTGCTCCAAGAACTCGCGAAGCGCGCCCGCCCGCTGCGGGAAATTGATCAGGAAATAATGCTTCAATCCTTCGTAGATCAAGGAACGTTCCTTCATTTCCTGCATCCGGTCGATATCGTTGTTGCCCCCGCTGATGATACATACGACAGTTTTACCGCGAATCTCATCGCGGTACATGTCGAGCGCCGACACCGGCAGCGCACCCGCTGGCTCGACCACAATCGCGCTGTCGTTGTACAGTTCAAGAATCGTTGTACACGCCTTCCCCTCCGGGACTTTGACGATATCATCCAGCAGTCGGGAGGAAATTTCATAATTCAGATCGCCGACGCGCTTCACCGCCGCCCCATCGACGAACTTGTCGATGGTGTCCAGCGTAACCACTTGCTTGCGTTGGATGGCTTCCGACATGGAGGCCGCTCCGGACGGCTCCACGCCGATCAGCTTGGTTTCCGGGCTCATCGCTTTCAGGTAAGTACCCACCCCGGAAACAAGTCCGCCGCCGCCGATCGTTACGAATACATAATCCGCCGGGGTATCCAGGCTCTCCATGATTTCCATGGCAATCGTTCCGTTACCAGCAACAATCTTCGGGTCGTCAAACGGATGAATGAACGTCATCCCGCCTTCATTGCATGCCTTCATCGCTTCCGCAAAAGCATCGTCATACGTATCTCCGGTAAGAATAACTTCTACCGACGAGCCGCCGAATCTTTTTACCTGCTTGATCTTCTGGTTCGGCGTAGTGCTCGGCATGAAGATTTTACCTTGGATACCGAGCGCGTTGCACGAAAAGGCTACTCCTTGAGCATGGTTTCCCGCACTCGCGCAGACGATGCCTTTCTCAAGCTCCTCTTTACCGAGGCTGCGAATCATATTGTACGCGCCGCGTATTTTAAACGAGCGGACAACCTGCAAATCCTCCCGTTTCAAATAAACTTTACAATCATATTTAGCCGACAGAGTCGGGTCCAGTTGCAGCGGCGTGCGTCTAACCACTTCCTTTAGAACATGGTGCGCACGAATGATATCTTCCATTCCTACCGTATGGCTTTTCGTTTGACTCATCTCTATCTCCTTCCAACTCGATTCTCTCATTCTTTTAAAGGTACACCTGAATCGCCCGAGGTTCAAGAGGTATCTTCATAATATCCTTGGTATCGTAAAAAACGTACAAACGCCCCTTGGCCGGCTGCGGATCAGCGTGGACCAAAGGGCACTGCACTTACTTTGAGCTCTTTTTAGCAACCATACTTGGTTTAGGTTGTACTTCCGTCTTATTGACATGGGCGATCTCGGTCAACTTCCACTCCGTTTCGCCCAGCACAAGATCGGCGGGAAACTCTTCTCCCTTTTGCAGATAGTTCTCTCGACCGAGTTCATCAGTATATACGCCTTCGACCTCCACGATTTCGCGGGAAACCGGAAGCATGTCTTTCTTCTCTTTGCTCACTTTAGATCGCCTCCTCCAGCATAGTATCTCCCGGGGGAAATCGTTTATCCAAAACGAAGAAGACCGCCCGGACTCACCCGGACAGTCTCTTCCCGTTCCCATCTCAGATTCTTTTCACAGGCCGCAGAACCGCATAACCATACCCTTCCGGAAAATGCCGCTGATAATCCTGCTTATCGTCTTCGTCCCATGCGTATCCGAGGGATGCGGGGTTGAAATTCCACGCCAGCGCTTCCACGGCCTGCATCACGGGCCAATTGTCCTTCAAATAATCATAAGGAGGATGAAAAAACACCAGGTATTCGGAGGCCGGAATCAGCCTGCAATCCATCCCGTCCGGGATCACGCCCGTATCTTCTACGGGGACGGGAATTCCATATAAGTAGCCTTTCTTCCCGTTTTCATAAAACCATCCTGCCGTCTGGCCCAACTGACCGATCAGCGTACGGCCGGACATGCTTTCCAGAGTCCCGCAAATTTCGTCGCAGTCATGTCCGTTTGCCCAGAACGAGCCATAGTTTGATACTTCCTTGTCTCGAATTCCGATAAATTGGTGGGCCGGAATATGCTCTACCTTAACCTCGATATGCTGGATAGCGGATTTGAAATTCATGTTCCATTGCTCCTTCATCGCGAAATGATAAGGAGAGAAGACTTCCTGCCGGACGGCCAGCTTGATGGGACGTTTCGATTTCCGGTAGGCGCCCGGCGTAATGCCGAACGCTTTGACGAACGCACGAGTCATCGCTTCCTGCGACGAAAAGCCGCATCCGATGGCAATGTCGAGCACCCGTTTGTCCGTATCGCGGAGCTCCAAGGCGACACGGCTGATCCGGCGCATCCGGACATAATCCCGAAGCGTCATCCCCGTCAGTGCATGAAACTGCTTTGTGCAATAATGCGGCGAGTAACCCAATTGCTGCGACATTGTAAGCAGCGAAGGCGTCTCCTCCAGATGTTCGTCAACCCAGTCAATCATCCGTTGTACCATCTCGTTCCATTCGTACATCTCCGGCAGCTCTCCTTTCATGAACAATGTATCACGATCATTTTCGAGGCTTTTGATCTGAATTGCAAAAATAAAGACCGCCCGCTGACGGACGGCCTGAATGGACGTTTCGCTATAAGTGCGAGTTCAAAAAGTCAGGTTTTCAGGACCGAGAAGGTTGGATAAAGTTAGGGACTGAGTAGCGGAACGTACTTGAGGTACGTGAGCAACGGAAAGCCCGGCTGAATTCAAGATTCGACGTCGAATCCGCTTCATGATCCCCTTCGTCGTGGAAAGATGACTTGTTTGAACAACCTCTATAAGTGATTATACCAAGGCCTTCGCAGCGATGTCCGTGCGGTTTTGCTTACCTTCGAACGAAATTCTGCCTGCTGCGGTGTAAGCTTTATCACGTGCCTCGGCAATATCCTTTCCGAGTCCGACGACGCCAAGCACACGTCCGCCGCTCGTCACCAACTCGCCAGCCTCGCCCTTGGCCGTGCCCGCATGGAAGACGAGCGCGTCCTTCTCCGAAACCTGGTCGAGTCCGTGAATCGGCAAGCCTTTCGGATAAGACGCCGGGTATCCGCCGGAGGCCAAAATGACGCAAACGGCCGCTTCCTCGCTCCATTCGATCTCCACATCAGCCAACGTTCCATTAACCGCCGCCAAAAAAATCTCCAGCAAATCGCTCTTCAGTCGCGGCAGAACTACCTGCGTCTCCGGGTCGCCGAAGCGTGCGTTGAATTCGATCGTCTTCGGCTTGCCGTCCGGCGCGATCATCAAGCCGGCAAACAGAACGCCCCGGAATGGACGTCCTTCCTGAACCATCGCCTTCGCGGTCGGTTTGATGATCGTTTCGAGCGCCTCTTCGATAATGCTATCCTCGATGTGAGGAAGCGGCGAATAGGTGCCCATGCCGCCCGTATTCGGTCCCTTATCGCCGTCGTATACCTGCTTATGATCTTGAGCAGCCGCCATCGGGCGTACCGTCTCCCCGTCCACGAACGACAGGATCGACATTTCCTGCCCCGCCAGGAACTCCTCGATCACGACCTGGCTGCCCGATTCGCCGAACACCTTGTCTACCATGATCTGCTTCAAAGCGAGCTCCGCTTCTTCCCGGGTAAAAGCGACGGTTACGCCTTTCCCTGCGGCCAAGCCGTCCGCCTTAATAACGATCGGCACAGGCTGGGCTTGCAAATAAGACAGCGCCGCTTCGTAATCGTCAAACTTCTCATAGGCTGCGGTCGGAATTTGATATTTTTTCAGCAAATCCTTCATGAAGGTTTTGCTGCCTTCGATCAGCGCCGCATTTTTCCGCGGTCCGAACACCGGTATGCCTTTTGCTTCGAAAGCGTCGACAATTCCGTCCACTAGTGGATCATCCGGTCCTACGACGACCAATCCAACCTTCTTCTCCAACGCAAACTCCGTCAGCCGGTCGAATTCATGAACCTGAATCGGAGCCAGCTCCGCAATTTGCCCGATCCCCGCATTTCCTGGTGCACAATAGATAACGCCAGCTTTAGGACTCTTGGCCAAAGACCAACAGATCGCATGCTCGCGTCCGCCGCCGCCGATAACTAAAATATCCATCCAACATTTCCTCCTTAATGTATACATTTCTGGTGCTACAGGTGCTCTTGGTGTTCTTGGTTGTGCTTAGCCGCTCTAAGCGTGCTTGCCTCGTCTAACGGACACAGGAGACGTTACATCGCCTAAAATGGCTCATTTCTGATTTTAACGGACACCACAGCACTTATTCCCTTAATTAGCGCCTACTTTACTGCCGAATCAGGAAAATAAGAGCTCCCATGTCCGTTAGGTTAGAAAATCTGTTATTTTCGCCCCCATAACGGCCGTGGTGTCCGTTACGCATGTGCGACCATTACTGTGCACATGTCCGTTACGCATATCTGCCCAGTACAGCGGGCATGTCCGTTACGTATATTGCCCGTTGCGGCGTGCATGTCCCTTACGCATATCCGCCCCATTACAGCGCACATGATCTTTACGCCATTTTACGCATTTGCGCGTCCGTCACGGCTGCGGTATGCGATACGCAAAACGCAATCTCCTCTTCGTCCAACGAAACTACACGAAAAACGACAGGGCCGCCGCAGCGGTCCTGCCGTCCAGGCCTTAGCTTAATGTTTGAAATGTCTTACGCCGGTGAATACCATGGCAATGCCATACTCATTGGCCACTTTGATCGATTCCTCGTCCTTAACGGAGCCGCCTGGCTGAATAACCGCCGTAATTCCCGCTTTTGCGGCGATCTCCAGCGTATCGCCCATCGGGAAGAACGCGTCGGAAGCAAGCACGCTGCCTTTGGATTTGTCTCCCGCTTGCTCGATGGCGATCTTCGCCGATCCGACCCGGTTCATTTGACCGGCCCCGACGCCGACCGTCATGTCATCCTTCGCCAGCACGATGGCGTTGGATTTCACATGCTTAACTACTTTCCAGCCGAACAACAGCTGTTTCAATTCCGCTTCTGTCGGTTTACGATCCGTTACGACCTGCAGATCACTTTCGGTCAAGGAATGAACATCGCTCTCTTGAACAACCATGCCGCCTTCAATCGAAGTAACGACAAGCTGGCTGTTCCGGCTGCCCGCCGACTCTAAACTGCCGAGCTTAAGCAAGCGAATGTTTTTCTTTTTCGTCAACAGTTCCAGCGCTTCCGCCGTAAATCCTGGCGCCAGAATGATTTCAAGGAAAATCTCTTTCAGCAGCATCGCAGTTGCTTCGTCAATAATCCGGTTGGCCGCGACAATTCCGCCAAAGATCGATACCGGATCGGCATCATAGGCCTTGCGATAAGCTTCATAGATGCTCTCGCCAACACCTACGCCGCAAGGGTTCATATGTTTTACGGCCACGACAGCCGGTTCTTCAAATTCCTTCACGATTTGCAGCGCTGCATTTGCGTCATTAATGTTGTTGTACGACAATTCTTTGCCATGGAGCTGCTCGGCTGTCGTCAGCGTATCCGCTGCAGCCAGCGGCTTGCGGTAGAATGCCGCTTTTTGATGCGGGTTTTCGCCGTAGCGAAGGTCCTGGATTTTCTCATAGGTTACCGTGTAACGCTCAGGCAGCGGATCTCCGGTCACGTTCGACAAATAATCGGAGATGAGCGCGTCGTAAGCCGATGTATGACGGAACACTTTCGCCGCCAACCGTTTACGAGTTTCCAGCGCCGTATCTCCACCTGAACGAACTTCTTCCAGTACAGTGCCGTAATCGGCCGAATCGACAACCACGCTGACAAAAGCATGGTTTTTTGCTGCCGAACGCAGCATAGTCGGTCCGCCGATGTCGATGTTCTCGATTGCATCCTCGTAAGTCACATCCGGCTTGGCGATCGTCTCTTGGAATGGATACAGGTTTACGACGACCAGGTCGATGTAATCCAGTCCCAGCTCCTTCATTTGAGCCTGATGCTCCGCGCTGTCGCGAACGGCAAGCAAGCCGCTGTGAACGGCCGGATGCAATGTTTTGACGCGACCGTCCAAAATTTCCGGAAAGCCCGTAACATCGGAAATCCCGATCACCGGAACTCCTTCCTTCGACAAGAGATTCTTCGTGCCTCCTGTCGAAATGATCTCCACACCAAGCTGTGACAGCTCGCGGCAGAATTCCACGATGCCTGTTTTGTCCGACACGCTAACGAGCGCTCTTTTGATTCCCACGATTGGCTCCCCCTTATTAATGACGAATAATGACCACGATATTTCTCGGGAAATATCGAAACCTCTCCAACTAATCCGGCTGAAAAAGACTTCTTTCGCATCCGGCAGATCAGCTGCGGCAGCTTGTCAAAAGTGCAGACAATCCGCTCTGAAGCTTTGCACCACTATTGATCTGTCGTTCTATGCTGAACCACAAGTATTTTCGCTCTTACAACAAATCGCTGTATTCTACTGTCGTATAGTGACTTTCCTGCCATCCACAATCACTCGTCCACTCGCAAACCATGACACAACCTGCGGATACAGCTCTTTTTCCGCTTGGTGAATTCTGTCTTCCAAGGTCTGAATATTGTCATCCGGCAGTACCGGTACCGCCTCTTGCGCCACAACCGCGCCCGTATCCATGCCCCCATCGACCAAATGCACGGTAACCCCGGTTACCTTCACGCCGTAGTCCCATGCCTGCCCGATCGCATCTTTGCCTGGAAAAGCCGGCAGCAGCGAAGGATGGATGTTAATCATTTTCCCGGCATAAGGTTCTACCAGAACCGACGTAAGAAGCCGCATATATCCGGCTAGCACAATGAGATCGACCTGATGCTTCTCGAGTTCGGCTACGATCTCTGCTTCGTAATCTTCACGGCGGGCATATTCTTTAGGCGTAAACAGATAAGTATCCACGCCCGCCTGCCGCGCACGCTCCACAACGGGAGCCTGCGGCTTGTCACAAACGAGCAGGACGATTTCCGCGGAGCCAAGTTCTCCTGCACGCGAAGCATCCACCAGCGCTTGAAAATTGGTTCCCTGGCCGGAAGCAAACACCGCGATCCGGCAGGAGGAAGAGGACGCCATTACACTTCCGCTCCCTTAAACGTAACGATGCCTTCGCCGGAGGTTACACGCCCGATCACATAAGGAGTTTCTCCTGCGGCGCGAAGTGCGGAAAGCGATGCCTCGGCATCCTGCTCCGATACCACGATAACAAGTCCGATGCCCATATTAAAAGTCGTAAACATATCCCGGTTGCTGACATTGCCCTTTTGCTGAAGCAGCGAAAAGATCGGCAAAATCGGCCATGAGCCGTAGTCGATTTCAGCATTTACCCCTTCCGGCAGAACGCGCGGAATGTTCTCGATGAACCCGCCGCCGGTAATGTGGGCCATTCCTTTGACCTTGACCTGCTCCAGCAAGCCAAGCACCGGCTTCACATAGAGCTTGGTCGGTGTCAGCAGCACGTCGCCGAGCACTTCGCCGCCGAGTTCCGGCAGGCTGTCCTGCAGCCCGTAGCCGGCTTGCTCCAGCAGCAGCTTCCGCACCAGCGAGAAACCGTTGCTATGAACGCCGCTCGACGCTAAGCCGATCACCGTATCGCCGGCTGCAATCGTGCTGCCATTGACGATTTTGCTCTTGTCGACAACGCCGACTGTAAATCCGGCGATATCGTATTCGCCTTCGCTGTACATGCCCGGCATTTCCGCCGTTTCGCCACCGATCAGGGCACAGCCCGATTCATGACATCCTTCGGCAATCCCGGCCACGATCGACTCGATCTTCTCGGGCACAACTTTATCGCAAGCCAGATAATCGAGGAAGAACAACGGCTCCGCCCCTTGCACGACGATGTCGTTGACGCACATCGCGACCGCGTCGATCCCGATCGTATCGTGCTTATCCATCGCGAACGCGATTTTCAGCTTGGTGCCTACGCCGTCGGTTCCCGACACCAGCACAGGCTCCTCATATTTGTCTTTGTTCAGCCCGAACAAAGCCCCGAAACCGCCCAAATCGGTCATAACCTCCGGACGGAACGTCCGTTTGACGTGCTTTTTCATCCGCTCTACCGCTTCATTGCCTGCCGCGATATCCACACCGGCGTTTTTGTAAGCTTCAGACACGTAGGGACACACTCCTTGTAATCGATTTATTGGACTCGCCAGATATGCTGAATACCTGTCGTCGTACTGATTGTATTGTAATGATCAGTCATAATAATGCCTCAAACAGCACCTCATCGGCAGTCCGAGCCGCCTCTTCTTGCACAATTAACTGGAAAATCTACAGTTAATTCGCCCATAAACGCTTTATCCCCCAGAATAACTGGAAAACCTACAGTTATTTTGCATTAAAAGCTCCATCAGGGACAATAAAGCCGAAATTAACTGTAGAAAATACAGCTATTAAATAAAACCTTCTCAAATCGAGTAAATTAGCTGGAGGAAATACAGTTAATTCCCAGCTACCAGCTAATAACATCCCATCTTCGGAACTAACTTGGCCTCCGGTAAAGTGGAACATTACTCTGTACTGAACTTAGCTAGAACGCCGAACTCTGCTGCCAATTCCGAACTTAAACCAATCTATTCTTGCACGAATAATACTCTTATCCGAACTCAACTTAGCCACCAAAACGCCGAACTCTGCTGTCAACTCCGAATTTAGTTGATCCGTGTCTTTCCCCGTTCAACTCGGTCCCCAACTCGTCCCGGCATCTGATCCTAAGCTGCGAGTTATTTCATCCCATAAAATACATAGCCCGTGAAAAATCAGCAGGTACAGCCAAATTTCTCTTCGCCGTCGAAATCGGTCCTAGTCGGATAATCGTTGTCGAAGCAGGCCATGCACAGGCCGCCTTTATAGTCGTCCTGATTGTCGCCGCCGACGGCACGGATCAGGCCTTCCGGCGTCAAAAATTGCAGCGAATCCGCGTTGATCTCCTTGCAAATTTCCTCAACCGACTTGGCGGAGGCGATCAGCTCGCCGCGATCCGGCGTGTCGATCCCGTAGAAGCACGGGTTCTTGAACGGCGGTGAAGTGATGCGCACATGCACCTCGGTCGCTCCGGCATCACGCAGCAGATTTACGATGCGCCGCGACGTCGTGCCGCGAACGATCGAGTCGTCGATCATGACGACGCGCTTGCCTTCCACCACGCGGCGGACGGCGCTCAGCTTCATCTTCACGCCCTGCTCGCGCAGCTCCTGGCTCGGCTGGATGAACGTCCTTCCGGTATATTTGTTCTTGATCAGACCGAGCTCGTAAGGAATGCCGGTCTGCTCCGCATAGCCGATGGCGGCGGAGATGCTGGAATCGGGCACGCCGGTTACGACGTCGGCGTCCACGAAAGATTCCTGCGCCATCACCTGCCCCATCCGCTTGCGCGAAGCGTGCAGGTTAGAGCCGTTCAGATCACTGTCCGGACGGGAAAAGTAAATGTACTCCATCGCGCACAACGCTTTCCGTTCAGGGGCGGCGTACCGCTCCTCTCGCAAGCCGTTCTGGTCAAGAACGAGCAGCTCGCCGGGCCGGATATCGCGGATCGATTCTGCGCCGACCACCTCGAATGCGCATGTCTCCGACGAGAACAGGTACGCATCTCCGAGCCGTCCCATCGTCAGAGGGCGCAAGCCGTTCGGATCGCTGGCGACGAGCAGCTTGTCGTTCGTCAGCAGCAGGAAGGCGAAGCCCCCGACAAGCTGCCGGAGCGCATCCTTCGCCGCTTCGACGAACTCCTTCGGCGACCGCGCGATCAAATGCGCGATGACCTCCGTATCGCTCGTCGTCTGAAAGATCGAGCCGCTTTGCTCCAGCTCGCGGCGGATTTTCGGCGCGTTCACGATGTTGCCGTTCGTCGCCACCGCCAGGTCGCCGTCGCGGTATTTAAAGATCAGCGGCTGCGCGTTCGTCAGGCGGCTGTCACCGCTCGTCGAGTAACGCACATGCCCGATAGAACGATCCCCAACCAGCGATTCCAGTTTATCGCGGTCAAACACCTCTTTGACCAGTCCCATTCCGCGGTGGTAGTTGAACGATTCCCCGTTCGTCACGCACAGTCCGGCGCTCTCTTCCCCGCGGTGCTGCAAAGCATGCAGCCCGTAGTAGGAAAGAGAAGCGGCCTCGGGATGGCCGAAAACCCCGAATACGCCGCACTCTTCTTTTAATGTATCGAAAATATCGCTCCGGCCCGTGCCTTCGTTATAATAATCGCCTGTCCACAACCGTTGCGTCATTATTTCATCAGACATGGAATGGTGTCCTCCCAGACCCGCTTGAGTCCCTCCACAGGTCTGTTCAGGGCGGAAGCTCCGCCTACAGTGATGACCAGATCGCTGCCGGCCACCTCTCCGATTCTTTGTACAGGCACACCGCGCGAAGCGATGAAGTCCTGCAGCTTCTCCGCCTGTTCCTTCGATGCCGAGAGCAGAATCCGGGACTGTGATTCACTGAACAAGGCCACATCGGGACGCAGCGAGGAATTAAATTCCACAGTAGCACCCAGGCCGCCGCTGATGCAGGATTCCGCCAGCGCTACAGCCAGGCCGCCTTCGGCCAAATCATGCGCAGAGCGTACCAAACCTGATTGGATCGCGCCGAGAACCGCATTGAGCAGCTTTTTCTCAACTTCCAGATCAAGCTGTGGAGGACGTCCTTCGGTTACGCCATGCACAACCGCTTGGAATTCACTGCCGCCGAGCTCGCCCTTCGTATCGCCCAGCAGGAATACTACATCACCCTCAGCCTTGAAGCCCTGGGTCGTAATATGATCCGTATCATGTACCAGCCCGACCATGCCCACCACCGGGGTCGGATAGATCGCGCCTTTCGAATTTTCATTGTACAGGCTGACATTACCGCCGATAACCGGCGCGTCCAGCACGCGGCAGGCTTCCGCCATCCCGTCGACCGCACGCTCCATCTGCCAGAAAATTTCAGGCTTTTCAGGGCTGCCGAAGTTCAGGTTATCCGTGATCGCTAGCGGCTCAGCGCCCGAGCAAACAATGTTGCGCGCCGCTTCGCTAACCGCAATCTTGCCGCCGACTTCAGGGTCCAGGTAGACAAAACGTCCGTTGCAGTCCGTCGTCATCGCCAATCCCTTGCGGGTTCCACGAATCGTTACAACCGCCGCGTCCGAACCCGGACGAACCGCCGTGCTGGTGCGAACCATGTAGTCGTACTGGTTGTAAACCCATGCCTTGCTCGACACGGATGGCGACGCCAGCACTTGTTCCAAAGCAGCGCCAAGATCGCTGACTTCTTCATAACGCAAAGTATCTACTGCCGCATTTTGCTCATAATAAGCTGGAACTGCGGACGGTTTTTCATAAATCGGGCATTCGTCAACCAGCGCCGTTACCGGCATATCGCCGACAACCTCGCCATGATGGAACAGCTTCAACCGGCCATCGTCCGTGACTTTACCGACTTTGGAGCAAATTACGCCCCAGCGTTCAAAAATCTCCATCGCTTGCGCCTCATCCTTAGGCTCAACGACGAACAACATCCGTTCTTGCGACTCCGACAGCATCATTTCGTAAGCCGTCATGCCTTCCTCACGCTGCGGCACTTGGTCCAGGTACAGCTCCAGGCCGTTGCCCGCCTTGCTCGCCATCTCCGCACTGGAGCAGGTAAGTCCCGCTGCGCCCATGTCCTGAATGCCGAGCACGATGCCCGTGTCGATCAGCTCCAGGCAAGCTTCCATGACCAGCTTCTCCATGAACGGATCGCCGACCTGAACCGCTGTCCGTTTTGCTTCCGACTCTTCCGTCAGCTCTTCCGAAGCGAAAGTCGCGCCATGAATGCCATCGCGGCCCGTAGGCGGCCCCACGTAGAAAACCGGGTTGCCGACGCCTTTGGCTACACCGCGTTGGATTTTGTCGTGATCGATCAGCCCGACGCACATCGCATTGACCAGCGGATTGCCGTCATAGCTGTCATCGAACACCACTTCGCCGCCTACCGTCGGAATGCCGATGCAGTTGCCGTAACCGGCAATCCCGGAAACCACATGCTCGAACAAATATTTGACGCGGTCGCTTTCCAATTTACCGAACCGCAACGAATTGAGCAGAGCGACAGGTCTTGCACCCATGGAAAAAATATCGCGGATAATCCCGCCCACGCCCGTAGCCGCGCCTTGATAAGGCTCAACGGCCGAAGGGTGGTTATGGCTTTCGATTTTAAATACAACCGCCTGATTGTCGCCGATGTCAACGATCCCCGCGCCTTCGCCGGGTCCCATCAGAACGCGCGGTCCCTCCGTAGGGAAGCGGCGCAATAGCGGCTTGGAGTTTTTGTAAGCACAATGCTCGGACCACATCACGCTGAACACGCCGATTTCCGTGTAATTCGGTTTGCGGCCGAGGAATCCGCAGATCAGTTCATACTCGCTGTCCGATACACCCATCTGTTTGTAAATTTGCTGCTCCGCGATTTGCTCCGCGTTCGGTTCCTTAGCGGACACTTGCTGACTCATGCCGATCCCTCCATGCCTTTAATATCGAAGTAAACATTTTTTTGCCGTCTTCGGACCCCAGCAGCGAGTCTACCGCACGCTCCGGATGGGGCATCATCCCGACCACGTTGCCGTTTTTGTTGGAGATGCCGGCGATATCCTCCACCGACCCGTTCGGATTGTTCACATATCTGAAAATAATCTGGTTATTCGCCTTCAAATCAGCCAGTGTAGCTTCATCGCAATAATAGTTGCCTTCCCCGTGAGCGATCGGAATCTTGATCTCTTCGCCCACCTCATATTGCGTCGTAAACGGGTTGCTGTTGTTCTCAACGCGCAGCACCGTATCATGACAGAGGAATTTCAGCGACATGTTGCGCAGCAGTGTCCCCGGCAGTAAACCCGCTTCGGTCAAAATTTGGAACCCGTTGCAGATGCCGAGAATATATTTGCCTTGCTCTGCGGCCTTCGCTACTTCCGCCATTACCGGAGCAAACCGGGAAATGGCTCCGCAGCGGAGATAATCCCCATAAGAGAAACCGCCGGGCACGAGAATACAGTCATAAGCGGAAAGATCCGTAGCGGTATGCCATACGTAATCTACAGGCTCGCCGATCGTATCTTCCACCGCTTTGTAGCAGTCGATGTCACAGTTGGAACCGGGAAATACGAGTACTGCGAATTTCATGAATTAGTCCTCCAGTTCAAAGCGGTAATCTTCTACCACCGTATTCGCGAGCAGCTTTTCGCACATGGCCTTAACACGGGCTTCCGCCTCAAAACGGTCGCTGGAATCCAGCTCAATTTCCATATATTTGCCGATCCGTACGCTTTCCACTTCCTTGAAGCCCATGGAATGCATGGCTCCTTGCACGGCTACCCCCTGCGGATCAAGTACGCTTTGCTTAATGGTGACATAAACGCGAGCTTTCATCATATTCCTCGTGTTCCTCCTATTGTTGGTTTGATTTGAGCGGCGCTGCCGCGGATGATCTATAATTGCATGAAAATCACTAATTACTGCAGCTCTTGGCCAGTCAATCTGCTGTAAATAAGGCGATAGCGTCGGGTTGTTTCCTCTACCACTTGAAGCGGCAGCGGATCCGGTTGACTGTTCTTGTCCCAATCCGAGCCGGCCAGATAGGTCCGGACCGGTTCTTTGTCCATGCTGTCGATCTCGATATCGAGACCATAGTTTTCTTTGTCCCAAAAACGGGAAGCATCCGGCGTGAAAATTTCGTCGATCAGAATCAATTTCCCATCGATCAAACCGAATTCCAGCTTGCAGTCCGCCAAAATAATGCCGCGCTCCTCGCAATAATCGCGAGCGAAGCCATACAGCTCCAGACTCCGGCTGCGCAGCAGTTCCGCCAGATCCGCGCCTACCAGGTCCGACATTGCTTCGAATGAAATGTCTTCGTCGTGGCCGACGTCATTTTTGGCCGCTGGAGTGAAAATTGGCTGCTCCAGCTTGCTGTTCTTGCGTAGTCCTTCCGGCAGCTTGATGCCGTTGATTTCGCCGCCGGCTTCATATTGCCGCCACCCGCCTCCGGTAACGTATCCCCGCACGACGCATTCGATATCGATCCGCTCCGCCTTGCGCGTGACCATAACCCGGTTCCGCAGCGCTTCACGGTTCTCCTCCGGTATGACTTCGCCAAGCAGGTTCACGTCCGTATGAATTACATGATTCTCGATCAAATCTTGTGTCAGCTCAAACCAGTAAGCGCTCAAGCGGTTCAGCACATTGCCCTTATCGGGCACGGCCGGATCCAGTACATAATCAAAAGCGGAAATTCGGTCGGTTACCACGATCAGGTAATGCTCTCCCAAATCATAAAGCTCCCGGACCTTGCCTTTGTACAACAGCGGGGCCTTTACAAGCTCCGCCGCCGTGGAAATGGCCGGTGCCGGTGTAGTAGGCGTTGACATGATTGCCGTCCTCCTTCTTTGGGGCTGCTTTGTTACAAAGCCGCCTCTATTCTCGCTTCTTTTGTCCAGGATCCTCTTTCTCTTCTTTCGGTTCCCGGTTATGCAATAGCGGTAAAAAATATCTATATTCTGTTGAATAACGGTATTTTTTACCGTTATTTGATGGAGGAGCAGCAGGGCTGCCCCCCTATTCAAATTCAAATGCCTTATTGTTCGATCAGGCCCAGCTTGCGGAAAATCGTATCCACATGCTTCAGATGCCAAGCCGGATTAAATGCGTCCTCGATTTCTTCCTTGCTTAAGACAGATGTGATTTCCGGCGTTTCTTCCACGATGTCGCGGAATTGACGCTGAGTCTCCCATGCCTGCATGGCGCGAGGCTGGACGGTGTCGTAAGCCTGTTCGCGGCTGAAGCCTTTGTCGATCAGCTTCGTCAAAACGCGTCCGGAGAACGGAACGCCGAATGTACGGCCCATATTGCGCTTCATATTTTCCGGGAAAACGGTCAGGTTCTTCACGATATTACCGAAACGGTTCAGCATGTAATTCAACAGCATCGTCGCATCCGGCAAAATGATGCGTTCCACGGATGAATGCGAGATGTCGCGCTCATGCCACAACGGCACATCCTCGTAAGCCGAAATCATATGGCCGCGGATAACCCGGGAGAGACCGGAGATGTTCTCGCAGCCGATCGGATTGCGCTTGTGCGGCATCGCAGACGAGCCCTTTTGTCCTTTTGCGAAGGCTTCTTCCACTTCACGGAATTCACTCTTTTGCAGCGCACGGATCTCGGTCGCGAACTTGTCGAGCGACGTGGCGATCAGCGCCAGTGTTGCCATGTATTCGGCATGGCGGTCACGCTGCAGCGTTTGCGTCGAGATCGGAGCCGGGCTTGTTCCAAGCTTGCGGCAAACGAATTCTTCCACAAACGGGTCGATGTTCGCATAAGTGCCGACGGCTCCCGAAATTTTGCCGAATTGCACGTTGTCGGCCGCACGGCGGAAACGCTCCAGATTCCGCTTCATTTCTTCGTGCCACAGCGCCATTTTGAGCCCGAACGTAGTCGGCTCCGCATGAACCCCATGCGTCCGTCCCATCATCGGCGTATCTTTGTAGGCCAGCGCTTTTTCACGCAAAATTTCGATAAAGTTGACGATGTCTTTTTCCAGAATTTCATTCGCCTGCTTCAACAAGTAACCGAGCGCCGTATCGACCACATCGGTCGAGGTCAGCCCGTAGTGCACCCATTTGCGTTCCGCGCCCAGGCTTTCCGAAACGGACCGCGTAAACGCGATAACGTCATGGCGGGTTTCCTGCTCGATTTCATAAATCCGGTCGATATCGAAGGATGCGTTCTGCCGCAGCAGCGCTACGTCTTCTTTGGGAATAATGCCGAGCTCCGCCCAAGCTTCGCAAGCGCAAATTTCAACTTCGAGCCAAGCTTTGAACTTGTTTTCCTCGGTCCAGATCGCTCTCATTTCCGGTCTGCTGTAACGTTCGATCATGAGTTTTGATTCCTCCAAATATTGGTTTGCTGTATAAAATCCAGTCCGTCCCGAACATCCCCGCAAAGCAGGTTGATATGTCCCATTTTACGTTTAGGGGCCGAGCCGTTCTTTCCATATAAGTGTACTTTCGGAACCACGTGAAATCCAGTCGCATTACTTGCGGCGCTCGCTCCGGACTTTGTAGTCGCGACCGAGTCGTCCGATTCCGGCAACCAGCAATCGGTGGTTACGGCTTCCGTCACCGCATCCAGGTGCTCGCCCAGGACATTGACCATAACGACCGGTGTCCGCAGAGACGGATCGCCCAGCGGCAGATTACATATCGCCCGCACATGCTGCTCGAACTGCGAGGTATTGCAGGCTTCCATCGTGTAATGTCCCGAATTATGCGGGCGCGGCGCCAATTCATTGACGTAAAGTTCTCCGTCCCCCGTCAGGAACAGCTCAACCGCGAGCAGCCCGACCGCTTCCATCGACTCCGCGATCCGGGCGGCCAGCCGTTCCGCTTCCCGCAGAATCCGTTCCTCGGCCCGGGCCGGAACGATGGACGCATGCAGAATGTTGTCCACATGAATGTTCTCCGCCACCGGGAAAGTCCGAATTTCGCCGCGCGGGCTGCGCGCCGCAATGACCGACAGTTCCTTCTCGAAAGTAATGAACTGCTCCAGCACCAATTCCGTCCCCGCACGACTCAACTCGGCGTAGGCCGGGCCAATCTCTCCTTCGGAGCGGATGACCCATTGTCCTTTGCCGTCGTAACCGCCGGTGGCCGTTTTAAGAACGGCCGGTATCCCCAGCCGGGCTACTGCCGCCCGTAAATCTTCCTCGCTGCCGATCTCCGCGTACGGCGCCACTTTGGCGCCCGCCGCTTCAATCGCGCGCTTCTCGCGCAGCCGATGCTGCGTCGTGTAGAGCAATCGGCTGCCTTGCGGCACGTATGACTGCTCTTCCAGCAGCGCGGCTACACCAGCGTCCACGTTCTCGAACTCATACGTGATGACGTCGGCGCGCGCCGCGAGCTCCCGGGCCGCTTCTATGTCGCCGTAACCGGCTACGATTTGCCCGGCAACCTGTCCGCACGGTGACTCCGGCGTCGGATCCAGCGTGACGAAGCGGTAGCCGAGGTTGCTTCCGGCCAGCGCCATCATCCGGCCAAGTTGGCCGCCGCCAAGTACGCCGATCGTCGAGCCCGGCGCGATTACCGCCGCTTGCTTCGCCTTCAGCGCGCTAGGCTCTCCGCCGTTGCTGCCAAGCGCCTGCCCCCGCTGTTCCGCCGCGCTCATTGCTTCTCCGTTTCAAGCACCAGCTCGCTGCTGCTTGCCAGCACCGCATCGCGCTGCCGGTCGCGGCGTTCCTGCAGCCGCCCGGCCAGCTCCGGATCGAACGCGCCAAGCATCTGTGCCGCGAGCAGCCCGGCGTTCGTCGCTCCCGCTTTACCGATCGCGACGGTCGCTACCGGGATTCCGCCCGGCATCTGTACGATCGAAAGCAGCGAATCAAGTCCCTTCAGCGCCTTCGACTTAACGGGAACGCCGATGACCGGCAGTAGAGTCTTTGCCGCAACCATTCCTGGTAAATGCGCCGCGCCCCCAGCGCCGGCAATAATAACTTTCAAACCGCGCCGGGCCGCATTCTCCGCGAATTCAAACATGAGATCCGGTGTACGGTGAGCAGATACCACTTGCTTCTCGTAAGGAATTCCCATCTCCTCCAAAACGACGCATGCATGGGACATCGTTTCCCAATCCGATTTACTGCCCATAATTACTGCTACCTGTGCTGACATCGCTATAACCCACTTTCTATGTTTTATCGCGGACCAAAACGTTTTTCACGGCCCGTTTATACACAACCTTCGTTTTCCTTGCAGGCCCCCGGCCCAACAAAAAAGTCCGGGATACCATGAAAATAACATGTATTTTCAAAGCTCCGGACCCGTGTGAATGTGCCGCCTGATCTGCAATTGCCTGACCATGCGCGGTCTGGGCCATCGCTGAATACATTGTCCCAAGGAGCAACCTATTCGAAAGAGGTTGTTCAACAAGCCGCCGCTCCAAATCGAGCTGCCCCGCCTACTGAACACGCACTTAACATTGACGCATTCACTCGTAGTCCGAAAATTTACGGTTTTCAGGTAGAAACTTCCGGGCCTTATCCCCGGCTTTATACGAGATAATTATTCAACTGATATTGCGGTTCCCCGCTTCACCTCTAGTGTACCAATCCCGAACAAAGGATGTCAACTAAAACACGAACATTAAAATAATGCCAAAACCGAATGTTCGGCTTTTCCGCAATGTTATAACCGATAGCCTACTATTGGTGCCTGGTAGCTTGTCTTTTTTGCCGGCGTATTTGATAAGAGGAGCGGCTGCTTGGGAACGTGAAGACCCTACTATAGTCGAGTTTGGATTTACCTTGGTGCACAGGGGTAACGTTTCTTGCTCTTACTCTACTAACTCTACTCTAACTACTGTACGTGGCTCCCACACCTGCGTCTGCTAATGCTACTGCTTCTGCATCTGCTCCTACTTACTCCGCTCTCCTCTTGCTCACGTCTACTTCTGCTCCAACTCTTACTTACCTTTATCTGACGAGCTTGTTCACTCTTACTTACTCTTATTTACTCCTACTCCTACTCCTACTCCTACTCCTACTCCTACTCCTACTCCTACTTCTGCTCCCACTCCGGTTTCTACTTCTCCACTATCCTTTTGCTTACTTTACTCCTACTCTTACTCTAACTCCGCTTTTATTCTACGCTGACTTCACTCTTGCTCTACTTTTACTCCTGCACCCTGCCCAAATTTCCGACGCCAAGTCTCTTCACATTTCTAACGGACATACGAGCCGCTAAATCGCAAAAAACCACCTATTCGCCGCGCTAACGGACACAGATGACCTTATTGGCCTCCTTTCGCTCAAAAAGTGAATGATTCCACCAACTTAAGGGCTCTGGAGTCCGTTAGGTTCCAAAACCAGCGATTTTGTGATGTTTAAGAGCTCTCATGTCCGTTAGCGGCGGGCAGGATACTACAAAAAAAGGAACACCGATCACCGGCGTTCCTTTCAACTCACTTATTTATTTCACAACAAGCACCGGAATCCGGGCATGCTGAACGACATTATGGCTGACGCTGCCAAGCACGAATTCACGGATGCCGCCAAGACCGCGGCTGCCGATGATGATGATGTCGCTGTCGTGCTTTTTCACATAATCGAGGATCCCTTCAGCAGGTGCCCCTTGAAGCATTTCGACCTTGGCGGTTACGCCGGCCGCTTCGAGCCGGTTCTTCGCTTCCTCAACCGTTTTCTCGGCCAGCTCGTAAAAATCCTGGTTTACCGAAGCGGGAATAGGAGCAAAGCCCTCCGCCACATAAAACCGCGGAAAATCGAACACATGCAGCACCTCAAGCGTCGCTCCAGGCGTGACCTTAACCAGATCGATGGCCTTATCAAGCGCTTTGTTGGAAGCTTTGGAACCGTCATAGGCGGCTACAATTTTAGAAAATAACATAGGAACGCACCCCTCTTCTCTAAAAGTATGTACACCATTAAACGTTCGAAACTCAGTATGAAACGAATAAAGCTGCAATGACGGAAGGCCGTCAGGTCAAAAAATAACCGTAAAGCACGGCATTGAGCAGCAGGAGCAGCGGCACCCCGATACGAAAACTGGCATGCTTCGTCTTATGACGTTTCATGTTCATCGCCAGCAGTATACCCAGCGCTCCGCCGATGGCGGCAAGCAAGAACAGTGTCTTCTCGGGAATCCGTTCTTTCCTCTGCCTGGCCCGCCGCTTGTCGTCGGACATCACGATATAGGCCACGAAATTGATAAAAATAAACCAGATCAAAAGCCCTAACCGCATATCTTCCGCCTCCTCGCGCCCGGCCTTACAGGCATTCGCCTTCCTGACTCCATTATACTCCTATCTCTTTCAATTAAAAAGCTCCCCTCGCGGGGAGCACTGCATGCCCTCAGGACTCCTGCTTCGGAATTTCGTTCAGGCTTGGCGGGTATTCCGCCTGCTTCTTGGGCTTTAGCGAAATGCTTTCCTCCAAGATACTGGATTTGTTCTGCCGGTTCTGGGTCTTCTCAGCTTTGTTGTGCGGCATAAGATCACCTCCCGGCTTTAGCATCCCGAGCGTATTTACCTTTTATTCGAAAAAAAGATATCTCGGAGGGTTAATCGCCTTTTTTCTCCAAAGCCGCTTTAAGCAGCTCGCCTAAATTGGAACCGAGTGTTTCCTGCTTGGCGTACTGCTTCACAAGCTTTTGCTGCTCCCGCTTGTTCACGTGCTTGGAATCTTTATTCACCGTTTCCGTGATGCCGCAAGGCAGGCACTGAACATACAACCCGGCCTTGCCTTCTTTCATCTCCATCTTCTTGTGGCACTGCGGGCAGCGTCGGTTAGAGAGCCTTTTCTCTCCGGAACGCCGGTATCCGCAATCTTCACTCGGACAGATCAGCATAAGGCCGCGTTTCGATTTTTTCTCCAGCAGCCGGGTTCCGCAATCCGGACAATGACTGTTCGAAACGTTATGGGGTTTGTACGAAGCCTCGCTGTTTTTGACGCCGCGCACCAGGACCTCGGCCATCTCCCGAATCCCGCCGAGGAACGGATCGGGCTTGCCTTGCCCGCGGGCGATGCGCTCCAGCTCGGACTCCCACTTCGCCGTCAATTCCGGCGATCGGAGATCGGCTGGTGCCAGCTCGATCAGTTGCTTGCCCTTGCCTGTGGGATGCAGGCTGGAACCCTGGCGGTCGATCGTATCGGAGCTGACCAGCTTCTCGATAATGTCCGCCCGAGTCGCCGGCGTGCCAAGGCCGTGCTTCTCCATCTGCGTCAACAATGCCGCCTCCGTATAGCGCTTCGGCGGCTGCGTCCGTCCGCTCTGGATCCGGCAGCGCTTGACCGTCACGGTCTCGCCTTCCTTCAGCTCTGGCAACGTAGCCCCCGTGCCTACGCCCCGATCTTCCCCGTTCTCGTTCTCATCGTCGTCCGACTCATCGAACGCCTGCCCGTCATAAACGGCTCTCCAGCCGCTGTCCTTCACGGTAACGCCTTTGGCGAGCAGCTTCTCTCCATCGACCTCCAGGACGACGGCAACGCTGTCGAACCGGGCCGCCGGATAGAACAGGCTGATAAAACGCCGTACGATCAAATCATACAGCTTGCGTTCCTCTGTATTTAAGGCATTCAATATTACTGTTTGCTCCGTCGGAATAATGGCATGATGATCGCTAACCTTGCTGTCATCCACCACCCGTTTGCTAACCGGCAGCGGCTTCCGCAGCAACGGTCTCGCTAACGATGTATAGGGCCCGATGGCAACGCTGGTCAAGCGCTCCTTCAGCGTGTCGACCATATCGGAAGTCAGATAACGCGAGTCCGTACGCGGATATGTGACCAGCTTGTGCTGCTCATACAAGCGCTGGAGCACATTCGATGTCTGCTTCGCGGAAAAGCCCAGCATTCGGTTTGCGTCCCGCTGCAGCTCAGTCAGGTCGTAAGCCTGCGGATGCGGCACCTGCTTCTCGCTCTTGTTCAGCTTGATGATCTTGCCGCTTCGTCCCTCCAGCTTACGCTGCAGTCCAGCCGCTTTATCCGCGTCAAAAATACGCGAATCCCCGCCGTTACCGCGCCATACGGCTTCGAAAGAGCCCAAATCGGCGCGAAGCACCTGATATTCCTCCGACTGGAACGACAAAATCTCGCGTTCGCGCTGCATGATCATGCCCAGCGTAGGCGTCTGAACGCGTCCGGCCGACAGCGGAGCGCCGAACTTGCAAGTCAGCGCCCGCGTCACGTTCAAGCCGATCATCCAGTCGGCCTCGGCCCGGCAGCGCGCCGAATGATACAGCCGGTCAAATTGCCCGCCCGGCTTCAAGGAAGCGAAGCCTTCTTTGATAGCTTTGTCGGTCTGCGAAGAGATCCACAGCCGCTTGAACGGCTTGTTCCATTTCGCCATATCCATGATCCATCTCGCGAGCAATTCGCCTTCCCGCGCGGCATCCGTCGCCACGATCAGCTCGCCGATGTCCTGGCGGCGCATCAACTGCTGCACCGCTTTATACTGATGACTGCTCTCGCGCAGCACTTTCAGCTTCATTTTCCCCGGAAGAATCGGAAGATCCTCCAACGACCAGGTTCCGAACTTGCCATCGTAATCCTCGGGTTCGGCCAGACCGACCAAATGTCCAAGAGCCCAGGTCACGACATATTTCGGCCCCTCAAAATGTCCCTTATGCTTATCGCGGCTTCCCATCACCCGGGCAATTTCCCTTGCCACGGACGGTTTTTCCGCCAACACCAACGTTTTCATAAATGTAATCCTGCACTCCTTTCCTTGCCTCCCCTCATTATATCATCCTCCCGGCCTCTCCGCTCCCGACTGTCCAGTCGGCTTTGCCAACGCATATTTCCCTCCAGAAACCCGCTTATGTAAGGGTCCGATCTCGCATGTTTTTCATCATTTTCACATAGAGAACAGGAATGAGGTGCAATAATAACCTAATCCTCTGAATTTCCTTTCAAATACTACAGTAACGTGTAATAGAATTTATGGAGCAAGTTTCCACATTTGCCGCTTGGAAATTAAACAAATTGCTGTTACAATCTAAACTAATACCTGGTATTAGTACCTGATGCTAAAGTAAAGAATAAAGGAGTGACTCGCCGTGACCTTGTCTTCTAAAGCTCGGATTACCGCAATCGGCACGTATGTACCCGAACGAATTCTTACCAACGAGGATCTGGAAAAGCTCGTCGAAACGAGCGACGCATGGATTGTGCAGCGAACCGGCATCAAAGAACGGCATATTTCCGCTGAGGATGAGTTCACCTCGGATTTATGTATCCGGGCCGCAGAAAATTTGCGCGACACTTTTAAGGTTAGCCTGGATGATGTCGATTTGATTATCGTATCAACGACAACTCCCGATTACTCCTTCCCCACGGTTTCCTGCCGGATCCAAAAGCATTTCGGAATGGAACATGCCGGAGCCGTCGATCTGAACGCCACCTGTGCCGGCTTCACCTATGGGCTTCATATGGCAAACGGAATGATCAGCTCGGGCCTTCATAAAAAAGTGCTGGTCTTCGGCGGAGAAACGATGTCCAAAATTACCGACTACACTGACCGCAGCACCTGTATCCTGTTCGGGGACGGCGCCGGAGCCGTCCTGGTGGAATATGACCCTGACCACCCGAGTTTCGAGTCGGTCTTGATGGGGACCCAAGGGAGCGGCGGCATTCATGTATACCGTTCAGGTCTCTCGACGCAAATGGATGGCAATGCCCTTGCGGGCGATGGCCGGATCGTTCAGAACGGACCCGAAGTATTCAAATGGGCCGTCCGTACCGTTTCGTCGGGCATCGAACGCCTGCTTGGGCAGGCCGGACTCACATTGGACGATATCGATTGGTTTGCGCCGCACAGCGCAAATTTAAGGATGATTGAATCGATCTGCGAGAAATCAGGCATTCCTTTGGGCAAAACGCTGCAGAGCGTACAAGACATGGGCAACACATCGTCCGCCTCGATCCCGCTCGCCCTGCAGTCCGGAATTCGGGCCAATCAATTAAGTCCCGGCGACCGGGTCCTGCTCTATGGATTCGGCAGCGGATTGACTCATTGCGGAATGATAATCCGCTGGAATCTAATCAGTTAAACTCCCGGAACAATAAGAGCGAATACACATATTTGCTGGAAGGATACTTGAAACTCAGTACCAATCCCGCATCTTCAATCCTTATCGACTTCAACGCGTTCGTCTTCACTCTGCATCGCACCAGGCTGGCGGCGGCCCGCCCGTCATTTTTGGAGATCGCCCGGGCAAGCGCCCGGGCATATGTCGGCCCGCAAGCGATTGTCTCAAAAAAGGGAATCAGCGCCCGGGCCATCAGCCGGTGTATTCCCGCATTGAAATGAAACTGCACCTTCCCCGGCGGAATCGTGATCCCGCAGGAATAATAGGATCCCGGCGCCGGAAAAGAAATAAAATAGCCGATCCCGTTCGTACCCATACCGCGGCGGGAGAGACTTGGCGCTACCGCGCCCAGCAGCTTCTGCATTCCATCCAAATCAGCCCTGACGACAGCCCGGCTCCAGGCTGACGCAAAACCGCGGCTCCGCGCCACCACCCTATAGAACGGCAGCATCTCGGCCGCTATTCGCCGCAAAAGCCCCGCTGTCGGAAGCTGTCCCACACGCCCCCGGCGAAGGGTTCTCCTTTTGTTCCCTTTACGTTCCGACATATACGATCCTCTCCTCGTGGAAGACATGAACTTCCAATCAAATCGCTTTTCATTATTAATGCATCGTATGCAATCGCCCGTATTAGCGGGTGGGCGTTTGTCCGTTCGTTTTTTATTGAGAAGGTCGGTGCGTTCCGAACGCCGTTACTGGACAAAACGATTTATTCGTTGATATGCTTAACGCTAGAAGTGATAG
The DNA here is from genome assembly GCF_038009185.1 of Paenibacillus sp. FSL R5-0407. Lineage (NCBI taxonomy): Bacteria > Bacillati > Bacillota > Bacilli > Caryophanales > Paenibacillaceae > Paenibacillus > Paenibacillus sp. FSL R5-0407. Next base: position 733,916 of record NZ_JBBPAX010000002.1, read on the forward strand.
AGCAATTACTGAAAAAGAGGAGATTTCGAACGCCGTGCCAACGATAAGACGACTTTTGACCGAACAGGATTTCCAGGAAGCGATGGACCGGCAGCTTCGCATCCGCGTTTTCCGTAATGACCATATGGTGGACAACAACACCCATGTCATCCGGTTTACCGACGATACCATCATCACGCAAACCGGGGTCAGCGAATTAACGTATCATCCCCGCCGGGACAGCCAGTTTTTTGAGCTGAGAAAATAGAATCGGAGCCTGACCGGCTCCATATAAAAAGACGCCTTTCGGCGTCTTTTTTCTGCATATTTACTTTAGTTGCCCCTTGCTTTCCGCTCCCTGCCCCGCACACCATGCAGCTGACGAATAATAACGGACTTTTGAGGTCTTATTTTCACAAAAAATAGCCGTCCATAGAAAATAAGGGACTTTTGGGCTCTTATTTTGCCAAAGCAAAGCGAAAAGCCGGAAGTTTAGCAAGACTTGAAGAAATAAGGACCAAGAAGTCTCTTATTTCTCGCTTAAAGCCTAAATTTGCAAAAATAGCGCCCAAAAGGTCCTCTATTTTGTAGCGGGAGCAGAGTGCTTTGTATGTGCTAAGCTGATTTTTTAAGCGAACTTAGTTCCGGCTCGGCTTCAGAGGTTTCTTTTCCATATCGGATAAAGATCCATACCCCGCCCAAAATAGCGACTCCCGCAACCAGCTGCACACCGGTCAAGCTTTCCTTTAACAACAACCAGGCCAGCAACGAGGCGAATACCGGTTCGCCAAGAACCGCCATCGAAACGGCGGAAGCGCTGATGAACTTCATCAGCCAATTGAACAAATAATGCCCGAACAACGTCGGGACGATGGCAAGCAGCAGGTAAATCCCCCACTCCCTTGGAGCGTATCCTGTAAAAGCAAATCCGCGAACCGCGTTATAACCCGCAAGCATCGTTGCCGCGATGAAGAACACCCAGAAATTGTAGACAAAGGCGCTCATATTTTTAAGAAGCTGTTTGCCGGCAAGCATATGCACCGCGACCGCAATCGTCCCTAGCAGGGACAGCAGGTCGCCTTGCAGTGCCGTGCCCGACAATTTGAAGTCGCCCGATCCGATCGCCACTGAGCCGGCCAGAGCCACCCCCATGCCTGCCAGCATGGGGCGGTTGATTTTTACGCCGAATAATAGAAAAGAACCGAGCATTACGAGAATGGGCTCCAGCGTAAGAATGACGGTCGAGCTCGCCACGGTAGTCAAACGAAGTGAACTCATCCACAGGAGGAAGTGAAGCCCGAGCATCGCCCCGGATAACAGCAATCCCCTCCATTGTCTGGATGTCAAGCTTAACATCTCGCCCCGGTATTTCCACGCTAATGGAAGCATCAGCAAGTTCGTCAGGTACAGACGATACATAGCGACGATGGATATTTCCGCGTTTGACCAGCGAACGAAGATCGAAGAGAACGAGATCGCAATAATGCCTATGATATATAGAAGCTCGTATGAGACGGATGACTTGGATTTCATGTTCATGATGCTGCTGCTCCCCTGCTTCAATAATAGTAGTGTCGATAGATTCCGGTAAGCCGTCCCTAATTATAGACGATTGCTGCGGGTTCCTTCAATGGAAATATGAAAGCCGACGATCTGCTGGAGTAACACGATCAACCTTTGCTTTGAACCGTACCGTACGGTGTGCTACATTGAAGATATCCGCGGGGATTGCCCGCTTGCTCAGGGACTTTAAGATAAAGGAGAATTCATATATGAACATTAATCCTATTGTATCGCCAAAATGGCTGCTCGCCCGGATGTACGAGCCGGACCTCGTCATTGTGGATTGCCGCTTCGTCCTCGGAAGCCCGGAATCGGGGCAGGCCGCTTATGCCGTCTCTCATATTCCAGGTGCCGTATTCCTTGATATCGAAGAGGACCTCTCGGCACCCGTCGGACCGCACGGCGGACGGCACCCTTTGCCTGAGCCGCAGGAGCTCGCCGCCCGCCTGGGACGCGCGGGCATCAGCAACGCCTCCCGGGTCGTGGCCTACGACGACCAGGGGGGCTTGTATGCAGCGCGGCTTTGGTGGCTGCTGCGCTGGCTGGGCCATGACGACGTGTACGTCATGGACGAAGGTTTCGCCGCCTGGCAGGCCGGCGGCTTCCCCGTGACCGACGCGACGCGCACCGTGGTGCCGGCGTCGTTCGTCCCGGACGTCCGCGGCGACATGCTCGCAGACGTCGGCGAGGTCCGCCGGGCGCTCGGCGATCCCGGCGCCCTGCTGGTGGACTCCCGCGACGCTTCGCGGTACGCGGGAGAACAAGAACCGATTGACGCCAAGGCCGGGCATATTCCCGGCGCGATCAATCGGTTCTGGAAGGGCGTGCTGGATGACCAGGGGGCCTGGCTGGCGGAGCCGCAGCTCCGCGAGCAGCTAGCCCCGGTCATCCGGGCCCTCGACGATGGCCGCGAAGCCATCGTCTACTGCGGCTCCGGCGTCAGCGCCTGCCCGAACGTGCTGGCGCTGCACCGGCTGGGCTACCCGCAGGCGAAGCTCTATGCGGGCAGCTGGAGCGACTGGATTAGCTATGAGGAGAATCCGGTGGCGACTGGAGAAGAATAAAAAGAAGAAGCCGCGTTGTAAACTGGTACCCTTGTCAAGGACACTTAAAAAAGAGAAGGCTTAGGCAACAGACAATAGATGATTCCTGTACTGAACAGGGGTCATCTTTTTTAATCCCCATTGATACCTGTGATGGTTGTAATATTGAATATAGCGGTCAATTTCGTCTTGCAACTCTTCAAAAGTGATGCAACCTCGACTATCTACATGGTCTTTCATGTGGCCAAAAAATGACTCCTGCGGGGCGTTGTCCCAACAGTTTCCTCGTCTGGACATGGACTGACCTAAACCTTTCTGCTTCAATAGCTTTTGGTACGTGGGGCTTGTATAATGGCTTCCCTGATCTGAGTGGATGAAAGCCTCTTTATGTAATTTAACACGTCTTTGTTTCATGAGTTTATCTATAGTTTGAGTGGCAATGGATAAATCAATTCGCTTTGAAAGATGATGTGCCAGTAGTTCCCCCGTAGAAGCATCCAATATAGTCGACAAATAGCCTACCTCCGTACGGTTGTAGGGAAGATACGTAATGTCGGTAAGCAAGACGAACCCCGGAATACCCTTCTTGAAATTCCTCTGTAACTGGTTAGGAAGGGTTCGATGCTCCAGGGTAGCTTTGGCCATACGTTTGTAGGGGTTCGGCTTTCTATGCGGACACACCAGGTTTAGTTTTTTCATTAACCGGCGGATTCTCTTTAGGTTGTAGGTGATACCAAATTCATTCTGAAGAACCATCTTTATGGAGCGAGACCCCTTTTTGAACCCTCTCCAATAGAATGCTTTCTTAATCCAGCCACCTGCCACGACGTCGAGTCTTGCACGTTCTAAGCGGGCGTCTGCAGCCTTTACATAGCTGTAATACCCCGAACGAGATACGTTAAGGAGTTTACAAAGATAGCGAGTCATACGCCCAAGGCCTTGGTCTACGGCCTCTGCAATTAACTCAAATAATTTAGTTTTGCTCAGATTCATTCCTTTTGCTACCAACAACCTTTCGTTCGAGTCTAGCTTTTTTAGTAGTTCAAGTTGGGACTCCAGGAGTTTGATCCGAGCATCTTGCTTGGCAATGACCTCCTCTTGCGTCAGTTCTCGCTGCAAGGGACGCCCCGAGCTGCCTTTACGAGAATCCGTTAAGCCAACGATTCCATCGCGTTTATACGCTCTCCGCCAACGATCAGCACACTGTTTTATACGACTCATCCCTATGACATTTACATCAAATCCATTGGCCTCAAAAATCTCCCTAGGCGTTTTTTGTAACATATTTTGATCGATGAAAAGCTGCTTAAATTCATCTGAATAAGTTATGGCCTTCGCACTTACATTCACCACGTACTTGTTTTGTGATAGGACCTCACGGTCCTCTTCGGTAAATCTCTTCTTGCTCATGCAATCCCCCCCCCCCCCCCCCCCCCCCGATGCTTATTCCAGTATACAAAAAGGTACCCACAGCCTGAACACCTTTTTTCAAAGTGTCCAAACTATGGGTACCAGTTTATTGGAGGCGGGTTCTTCTTTTTATATATAATCTACTTCTTATGTAGTTCAATCCGTTTTACCTCTGTCGCTTTCAGCCGGAACAAATTCGAGAATATCTCCCGGCATAACTGGCCAGATTATGCACTTCATCTGATCATCGCCGTAATAGCTGCGCAACAGTTGGCAGTAGAGTAGGTTGAAGCGGCCCAACCCCCTCCGCAATTTTAACGGACATACGAGCCGCTAAATCGTAAAAAAGACGTAATTCGCCATTCTAACGGACACAGATAACCTTAATCACCTTCTCGTGCTCCAAAAGTGACTCATTCTACTAACTTAAGGGCTCTGGTGTCCGTTAGGTTACAAAACCAGCATATTTGCGTGGTTTAAGGGCTCTCATGTCCGTTAGCGGAGAAAAACACCACGGACCCACCTATCCCGCTAAACCTGACCGCCCCCCTTCTTTCGCTTCAGGTATTGTTTAATACGAGTTTGGCAACGAAAGGTGTCGCTGTGCGTCGCCCGATTTTGGGGATTGACAAATTATTCAGGAGAATTTAAAGTTTATAAATGATAATGATTATCAATATCAAAGATATAAATTTGAGAGGGAGATTACCGGAAATGAAGAAATTATTGTTACATCTGCTTGTCCTTACAATCTTTGCATTAAGCGCTTGCGGCAACAATACAAGCACCAATAGCGGCGCAAACAGTTCTACTTCAGATGTAAGCAAGAACTCTGCGAACAGTAGCTCCGATACGATTACTTACCAATCCGAAAACGGTCCGATCGAGGTTCCTGCCCATCCACAGCGTGTTGTCGTCCTGTCCGGTTATGCAGGCAACCTGCTGGCACTTGGCGTTCCACTTGCCGGCGCAGATTCCTGGACCAAGAATAACCCTAATTTCCAGGATCGACTCAAGGATGTTCCCGAAGTATCCGAAGAAAATGTGGAAAGCATCTTAAACGCGAAGCCTGATTTGATTATCGCGGGATCGGATATCAAAAATGCCGATAAATTGAAGCAGATTGCTCCATTGGTCACTTATACATATAACAATGTGGATTATCTGACCCAAGTTCTGGAGATCGGCAAAGCGGTGAATCAGGAACAGAAAGCTGCTGACTGGATTGCCGACTTCAAAGAACGCGCCCAGAAGGCAGGCGAAGAAATTAAAGCCAAAATCGGAGCCGACAGCACCATTTCCATTATCGAAGGGGATTCCAAGGCATTGTACACCTTCGGCGACGCTTGGGGTCGCGGTACTGAAATCATCTATCAGGCGATGGGTCTGAAAATGCCGGATAAAGTAAAAGAAATGACGTCGAAAGAGGGCTATTATGATTTGTCACTGGAAGTTCTCCCGGATTATATGGGCGATTACGTCATTTACAGTAAAGATCCGGCTAGCGATGCCTCCTTCCAGCAAACAGACACCTATAAGAATATTCCGGCCGTTAAGAATGGCCGTGTCTTCGAAGTAGATGCCACCGGCTTCTATTTCAACGATGCAGATTCTCTTGATTATCAGCTCGATTTCATCACGAAATCACTGCTTGGCTCCAAATAATGATAGTGATGCAGAATCAACCTTCGCAAAAGTCGGCAAAATCTTTTGCGTTTAAGCTGTTCGTCAGCTTGATTATGTTTATGGTCATGTTTGCCCTGGCGGTCATGCTGGGCGCAAAAAGTGTCTCGCTCGCAGATATCTGGAGCGCCATTAGCAACCCGAACGCAACAGGTGACGATATATCCGTCATCCGGGAACTGAGGCTTCCCCGGGAAGTTGGCGGCATCCTGGTCGGCTCCGCTCTGGCCGTTGCCGGTGCGATCATGCAAGGCTTGACCCGAAACCCGCTCGCCGATCCCGGGCTGCTCGGCCTAACTTCCGGCGCAAATGCGGCGCTGGCCGCTACCTTTGCGTTTATGCCGGCTGTCGGTTATTTCGGTACGATGGTGGCCTGTTTTATCGGCGCAGCCGTGGGCGTCATGCTGGTATTCGGAATCGCCGCCCTACGGCGGCAGAATATGTCCCCGCTGCGTATGGTTCTGGCCGGTTCTGCGGTTTCGGCCCTGCTTGCCGCAGTAGCGGATGGCATCAGTCTTAAATACAAAATTTCCAAGAACGTTTCGATGTGGACGTCCGGCGGACTGATCGGCACAACCTGGGGACAAATTGAAGCGATTGCCCCGGTGATCGCGCTTTCCCTCATCGCCGCGATCCTGCTGTCCCGTCAGCTTACGATCCTTAGCCTGAATGAAGGAACGGCCGTCGGGCTTGGTCTAAAAACTACGCGAGTCAAAATTGTGCTTTACGTGCTGATTACTCTACTGGCGGGAGCCGCGGTCGCCCTCGTCGGCAATCTGGCATTTATCGGCCTGATGATCCCCCATCTTGTACGAGTGTTCGCCGGAACTGATTATCGAACGATTCTGCCGCTTTCCGGGGTCGTTGGCGGCACCTTTATGCTGTTTGCCGATACGCTGAGCAGGATGATCAATGCGCCGTTTGAAGTGTCGGTCGCCGCGATTGTAAGCATACTGGGTCTACCCTTTTTCCTGTTCATTGTTCGTAAAGGGGTGCGACCATTGTCATGAACACCGTTATGTTCCTTCGCAAACAACCCGTTGTCGTCGTCCTTCTCGTTCTGCTTACCCTCGCCACAATCGTGATCGGGCTTGGCATCGGTTCGTCTCCTGTGTCGTATGACAGGTTACTTCCTACCCTATTCGGCCACGGGTCATTCGAAGACCATTTCGTCTTGTATTCGATCCGTCTGCCGCGAATGCTGATTACGTTGCTGTCGGGGATGTCGCTTGCTTTATCCGGGGCCATTCTGCAGGGCATTACCCGCAATGATCTGGCCGATCCGGGGATCATTGGCATTAATGCGGGAGCCGGAGTTGGCGTCACTGTCTTTTTCCTGTTTGCGCCGATCCATGTTGAATCGTTTATTTACGTAATTCCGCTTGTGGCGTTTGTCGGGGCCTTGGTAACCGCCATCCTGATCTATCTGTTCTCCTATAAACGCGGGGAAGGCGTTCAGCCGATCCTGCTGGTCATTACCGGCGTAGGATTTTCTTTGGCTCTATCCGGTCTTATGATCTTCCTCATCTCCTCGGTAGACCGGACAAAGGTAGACTTTATCTCCAAATGGCTGGCCGGTAACGTTTGGGGGACGGATTGGCCGTTTGTTCTGGCCTTGCTTCCCTGGTTGGTTATTCTTGTTCCTTATGTACTGTTCAAGTCCAGAGCCATGAATTTGCTCGCTTTGAATGAGCCCACGGCGATCGGAGCTGGCGTAAAGGTTCAGAAGGACCGGATTCTGCTGATATTGTCTGCGGTGGCTCTGGCGGCTTCGGCCGTTTCGGTTACCGGAGGCATCTCGTTTATTGGGCTAATGGCGCCGCATATCGCCAGAGCCCTGGTAGGTCCAAGACATCAGCAGTTTGTGCCGGTATCCATTCTGATCGGCGGTTGGCTGCTCCTGCTTGCCGATACGATTGGCCGCAATCTGTCGGAGCCGAACGGCATCGCAGCAGGGATCATGGTTGCTTTTATCGGTACCCCTTATTTTCTTTACCTGCTATTAAAGAAAGAGCATTAAGGCGGAAATCGCCGATTCCCGCCCAAAGAAGGGCAACTTGTGCTAGCGAAGGGCATTCTCCGATTAACCGGAGGATGCCTATTTCTTAGTCGACAGGTTACCTCACTTTTTCCCGTTACAATAAAAAATAGATTTAGCGATCATTTTCGATCTCATACAACTGGGTTATACCTTGATAGGTCACTTCCACAGTCAAGTCTTCCTTCTTCAAAAAGGTCACCATTCCTGATGGATCCACCTGGCCTGCCTCGGGATTCAGCACCTTATATGAGGCTTGGGAGGATACGGAATATTCCATTCCATTGTCCATAGTAGCTACCGGATTGAGGCGGGGAAACGATTCCCCCATCCATGAAATAGACATATAGTCGCTTACCTCCAGCTTAACGGCTTGACCGGGTGTCTTTCCGGCGAACATGATAAGCGGATTATGTACTCGTTTGGACCAGAAAATCTCGTCATGCGTACCCGCAGGATCCATCAGAAAAAATAAATCCTGTCCATATTTAAATCCCTTCGACAAAAGTAAATCTACCAGAGGGTCAATTGCCATTTCTTCCTCCGCGCCCATGTCCAGCCAAATCTTCACATCCGGCTTCCCGGTTTCTTGTCTCCACTCTTCATAAGCATTCCCGTTAGCTACCCATGTGGAGACAGACATCGCACCGATCATCGAAAAAGTCTCGGGATGGTGATACCCCATCCAGAACGCCTGTACTCCGCCAAATGACGATCCCATAATCATACGGTGGTCCCTGTCCGGGATCGTTCTGTATGTTGAATCCGCAAAGGGAATAACGCTTTCAAGAAAAAAACGGGTAAATTCCTCCGCCCCTTTTCCATCCGAAGGGATAGAATCATTAGGGAAGGGGACATACTCATTCCCCCGGTCTGAGCCTTCACCTGCATCGACTGCAATTACAATCACCTTCTCCAAATTGCCGTCGCTAACAAGCTCGTCAACCTTCTTGTCAACCAGCCACTCTTTGTTGAAAGAGCTGGTGCCGGTATTGAACACATTCCGCCCGTCGTTCATATACACTACCGGATAACGGTCTTCACTGGTTTCATAACCAGGCGGCAGGTAAACAAAGATTCTCCGTTCCCCAAGCTTTTCTATGCTCACTGTACCTTTGGTCTCATCAGGAGCAGCATTTTCCTTCAGGGTTGGCGAAGGCTGGACCGCGGTTGGCTCCTGTTTTTCATTACAACCTGTGAGCGCTAACATGAATAATGCGGCAAGTCCCAAGCAACTTAACTTATAAATCCAGTTTTTGACCATCTGTTTTTCCTCCGTTCAGTTGTGCAAACGTTTTCACCAATTACAAGTCTTCACAATTCATAGTCTCCGCACTATGTACCTGCTTCCCGCCCCGTAACTGATAACACAATTATAATGGAAGTATGCGCGGAGGAAAAGTATTCCAGTATTTTTAAAGTGCGGTGCCTATGCCTTTGATTAAAAAAACCGCCAGGGATATTCCCCTGACGGTTCTTAAATATTTTAAACCCTTATTTCTCCTTGGCCTCAACTCGGCTTTATTTATAGTAAGAAGTCGTCAACGGGATGAATACGGAACCTCCGCTTTTAGCATCGCCATGAACATACAATGCCTTAACTCCCGAAATATCCGCCTCAATCGTTACCAGGCCGTCTTCCACTCTTACGTCCTGTTTTTTCAACACAGTATCGGTATCGCTATCCTGAATTGTAAACTCCTTGAGATCTTCTCCAATGGCCGCAACTTGAATGTACAGCTTTTGGTATTTTCCTTCCGGATACAGCATGAACGAACTGCCGCGGCTGCCGCTCCCGTTATCGAAGAAGACGTCCTTGTAATCTTTACCGTTATAAATCGTCACCTTCGGATCCTTGGTATGATAGGAAGAATCAAAACCTTTGGCAATAGAGACTCCTTCGGTTTGTTCACCCAGCTCGACCGTATTACTTTTTGCGTCGAAATTCACAGTGACACCCAATAGATTAGAGATGGAGCGGACAGGTAAATATGTATTATTGTCATAAATAATCGGAGTAATTACCGCCCCGCTGCTGTTCGTCAGTTGCACGGGATGGCCGTCAACCTTGAACTTGATTCCGGGATTCAAGTAAGCTTTAATCTCCTGCAAATTAGAACCGGCATAAACGCCCGTCCCCAGACAACCCAGCATGGCTGAAGCAATCAGTGCGACAGTAACCTTATTTTTCAATTGAATATACCCTCCTAAAATTAATTAATTAAAATCCAAGATAATCCAGGGAGATTATACCTATTTTTTTCTATCTAGGCAATATGAGTAAATACCTAAATTTGGTTACTGGGGGTTAAACCAAGCCTCCACCTTATCGCTGGCAGCCGGAACCTCCATCCCCTTTTTCCAGACCAATATGCTGTCCTCCGGTTTGCCGTAGTACAATGCCTCCATCTCTCTATCTTCACCGTATTTCTCCTTGTAAAAATAGTCCATTTCATTCATGGCACTGTAATAACTTACTGCAATTTTTACCTTTGCCTTGGTTTTGATGATGGGACGGTAAGGAACAATATAAACATTCCCGTCCTCGGCCATTTCGAATTTGGAGAAGTTGGATTCATACCCGTCGGTCAGAGCGATATGATACGCTATTTTTCCGTTCTCCAGCCGGCTGACATCCGAGATCGCGATGACATTGGAAGGAACGGGAATGATGTTCCAGCGGAATAGGCCGACGTAACCTAACAGCAATACGCCGCAAGCCAATCCGGAAATAACCGCTCCCTTCAGAAAAGCTCTCCATTTTGAACGGTTCCAAAACCGCGAAATCTCCTTCATCGCCTCTACATCTTTACGGTTTGACTCCCCTTCTTCCCTTGGAATTTGCAGGTCGGCCTGCATTTTGTCCAGCTCTTCGCGGAGGGACTCGGATACCTCCAAATGGGCTTTAACCAGGGCTTCGGTTTCTTTGCTGCACACCTTATCAATATACAAGGGCAGCAGATCTCTGATGATATCATCGTGGACTTTGTTCTTATTCATGTTCATGTTCATGTTCATGTTCATGACCCCTCCTTCAAGAGTTCCTGAATCTTCTGTTTCGCCCGATAAAAAGTCACTCTCGCCCAGCCTTCGCTTTTTTCAAACAACCCGCCGATCTGAGCAAAAGACAACTCTCCGAACACTCTCAAGGTAAACACCTCTTTGTAAGGTTCCTTCAGCTTACGCAACGCCCGGTGGATTCTCATGGTCTCGTCCGTTTTCAGCAGCGTTTCTTCCGGGTTTGCCGCGCTTGCTACAGCGTCTTCCGGTTCCGGGGCATAACGTTTTTGCTTGTCGAGATGGGCAAAGTAAGTGTTCTTGGCGATTTGGCAAAGCCAGACGCTGAGCTTGCAGTTTCCCTTAAAGCTATCGATGCTTTTCAGTGCCTTAAAAAACGTCTCTTGGGTAACTTCTTCCGACAACGCCTCGTTCCGGCTTAATGAATACACGAATAGGTACACATCGCGAAAATACAGATGATAGATCTTTTCAAAATCGAAATCAGCCACGCCTTCACATCCTCACGACTATATGACCGGCCTAACCGGAATTCGTTACAAAGATTACGAAAAATAAAAAAAGGGAGAGCCCTTTTATGACTCTCCCCTTCGATTTCTCCTCAACCGATCGTATGAGCTACGTTTCCGTCCTGATCGGTAATATGTGTTTTTAAGATTTGTACGGCTACTCCTTTTAAGGAGGTCAGGTCAAACCGGCACTCTTTGGGGATTAGTTTGCCGGAGAGCTCCGCGGCCGCATTATCATCCAAGCTGAAAGTGATTTCGTTGTCGGCGCCGGTTTCATATCCCGATGCTTCCCCGGGCGTGAATACGACCCGGACGTCGGGGCCGACAAGACTTAACTTTTTGCCTTTCAAAATACGTCCCCGGAGCAATTTACCGACAATTTCGGCTTGCTTCGCCCCTATTTTCAACGTGGCCGGGGTCTTGCTAAAGAGTCCCTTTTTCCCCGGCTCGAAACCGAGCTGGTCAACAAACAGAAAACCGGTATTAGAGCCGTCCCGTTCCATTCCAGCCTGTACTTCCTCTGCTATGGCGGGAACCTCAAGCAACGATTCCCGTGTCAGATCGGTTATGTATTTAGGCAGATACGTAAGTCCGGTTGAGAGAACCCCCAATGTATTCCAGGTCTGCATCGCCTCCAGCTCATCGCCCGTAATTCCAACCATCTGCAAGAACTCCACGCGGCCGTTCGGCGTATCTATATTCGGAAGCTGTGGATCCTCCACAAAGGCCAGCGCGGTCAGCTTCGTGTCGGCATCCATGCATATAGGGCCGTTAGCGTCCAAATAATCCCCCGCTCTAAAGACGTTGCCGCTGTTAAACACGTATCTCCCCATATTTTGAAGCAGATTCAGCGCCCATCCTGGCGGCTCCTCTTCCTCGGTGTCCCGGACCAGTCGAAAAGTCAATTCAAAGCCGTATCCGCTGTCTTCCGCATGCTCCGATTCTTTTTCGTACAATTCTGTAAATCCATAAGTCACGAAATGCCAATGAGGAACCGGCTCTTCCGCCTTATACGCACTAATTCCGTCCAAGGGATCCGGCCCGCCCAACGCATAAGAAATTAGCGTTCCGTAATGCTTTGGCTCCTGGTCCCCATAGATCTTGACCACCTCTTGATCAATGGCATCCCAGCCTGTAGTTATCTCCAGCTCCTCGCTCATCTCTGGTCCTCCTCTTTCGTCACTTATATAGCAATTCATTAATGATTAAACCTATTATAAAAGAAATTTTGGAGAGTGCAGTTATAGAGGGTGGTTTATAGTAAAAATTAATGCTTTTGACCTAACAGGAAGAATTAGCATGAGAATCCCGAAACGTACATTTTTGAAACAATTTCCATGGTACATCCGTAATAACTCAGAAATAGCAACATTTTTATCGATCTAAATTAGAAACATCTGGGACCCCGCAGTGATTATCTGATAAAATTAGCACAAAGAGCCTTTCGGTCATCTGAACGTGCGCGAAATGGCAGGAATACTTTATGTACTATCGAGGGAGGTGTGAATTTGAACAATTCGAGATTATTTAAACTGCTAGGACTAATTGTCGGTGTGGTGCTCCTGAACATTGTAGTTTTATCACCCGGGTTATTGGGGGTCCAGATCGGTGGAGATACCGTGATCCAAACCGCATTCGGCGTAACCTTGCTGGTAATCAGTTTCCTTGTGCTTATTTATGGGAGTTATGTCTTGCTGTTTAAGACCTCTGCCCCTCCTCCCGTAAAGGACATACAAAGTCATGAGGATTACATAAACGCTCTCTATCATTACAGGGATATCAAGGTGCTGAAGAAAGATATCCTTCTTGCCTTGGATCAACTGGACAGAATCGACAAGAAAAGGAACACCTTGCTGGATGTGCTGAGCCAGCGATTCGATCCAACCGAATTAAGCTACCAGAAGTTCAAATCCGTCATTTTTGAAGTCGAAAAGCTGTTCTATCTTAATGTAAGGGGCATTCTGAATAAACTCGGCGTTTTCGATGCTTCGGAATTTTCCGCCTTTGCCGCCGAGCAAAATTCAGGAAGGTTCTCCAATAAGCTGGTACAGGAAAAGACTAAGCTATACAACGAGTATTTGGACTTTGTATCCGGGTATCTCGGCGCAAACGAAGAAATTTTACTCAAGCTCGATAAGCTGCTGCTCGAAATGGCCCAATTGGGAAGCGCGGATTATAAAGAGATCGAGGATATGCCCTGCATGAAGGAAATTGACGCACTCATTAATCAAACTAAATTTTATAAGCAATGAAAGGGAGATGAGAATGGCAAAGAAGGGTAAGGCATTTCTGGTGTTGGCAATCATCGCTGCGGCGGTTTTTGCGCTCGTCTATTTTGGAATCACTTTAACGTCTAATCTGGGGAAATCCCAGACTGAGATCACTACCGAAGATGCGGCTAAAAAGCTGGATAAAATGTACAAAAACATTTCGGTCTCTTCTGCAGAACCGCTTAAGGGTCAGATCGACCTGGATCCAGTCAATGTCGGCGACTCTTTGCCCGATATCTCCAAGTTTCCCATATCGGTAGAGAACACGACGGACAGCTTTGTGGAAATCTTCTCTTCACCTGAAAAATCGGGCACCGGAATCGACGGATGGCTGAACGAGGTGGCGGAGGACTTCAACAAAGCGAAAATCACGGTGAACGGAAGCCAGGTCTCCGTCAAGATACGAAATATCGCTTCCGGGACCGCGACGGATTACATCAAATCCGGCAAATATGTTCCGGATGCCTTCACTCCGTCCAATGAGCTGTGGGGTGAAATGGTCAAGGCTCAAGGAATCAAAGCCGAATTAGTCACGGAGCGACTGGTCGGGAATGTCGCAGGCATCGTATCGAGCAAGGCCAAATATGATGAACTGGTGGATAATTACGGCTCCGTCAATATCAAAACCATTACGGATGCGATCGCAGGCAATGAACTGTCCATGGGTTACACCGATCCTTTTGCCAGCTCGACAGGATTGAACTTCCTGGTGACTGCGCTCGGGACGTTTGACAGCTCCGACCTGCTTGGCGATAAAGCTGTACAGGGTTTTGAAAAATTCCAGGCGAACGTACCGTTCATCGCCTCCACTACGCTGCAAATGCGTGAAGCCGCCAAAACGGGGATGCTGGATGCTTTTGTTTTAGAGTACCAGACCTACCTCAACGCAGCGGATTTCAAAAGCGGATATGTATTCACCCCCTTTGGCGTGAGACATGACAGCCCGCTTTATGCGCTTGGGGATCTCTCCGCAGACAAACAGGAAATCATCAAGCAGTTTGCCGATTTTGCCGGGCAAGAGAAATATCAGAAGCTGGCTAAAGACAAAGGCTTTAATGAGCTTGAAAATTATCGTTCCGAGGTTCCGGCCGTTGACGGCACCCTCCTCTCCTCCGCCCAGAAGCTGTGGAAAGAGAAAAAGGACGGAAACAAGCCGATCGCCGCGGTATTCGTAGCGGATGTCTCTGGGAGCATGGACGGCGAACCGCTGAATCGTCTGAAGGAATCATTATTAACGGGACAAAAGTATTTGGGACGGGACAATAGCATCGGTTTCGTATCTTATGCCGACAATGTAACGATCAATCTTCCGATCGGGAAGTACGACACGAATCAACAGTCCATGTTCGTCGGCGCGATTAACAGCCTGCAGGCCGGCGGGGGAACGGCGACGTTTGACGGTATTGTAGTAGCCATTAAAATGCTGCAGGATGAATTGGCTGCAAACCCGGACGTGAAGCCGCTGATCTTTGTATTAAGTGATGGGGAGACCAATGAAGGCCATTCGCTCAAAGATATCAGAGGATTGATTGAAAATTATAAAATCCCGATTTACACGATCGGGTACAACGCCAACATCAAAGCGCTTGAAAGCATTTCGAGCATTAACGAGGCGGCCAGCATCAATGCGGATACGGACGATGTAGTATACAAGATCGGCAATTTGCTCAACGTTCAGATGTAATTATATTGAATTCGAGGAGGGGTTTTTATTGTCAGCATTCAGCATGGAAGTCGTAAGTCCCGAGCAATTGAAAAACGCAATCGAGGAGCAGGTCCAGCCTGAACCGGAAGAGGTGTCGGAGCTCCAGCTTTTGGCTTCGAATAACGTCAACGCTATTTTGGAGCTTGATATCGAATCTTTGGAGAAGCGCAAAGAAATCCTGCATTCCATCGATAGCTTCGGTATGAATACGATGAAGTCTTCCTCCGAGAAGAACTCCTTGTTGCAGGTGTCCGTAGGCAAACTGTCCAAAACCGGGGATGACGGCGGCCAAGTCGCCAAGGGCTTGACGGAGCTGCACCTTCAGCTCAAAGATCTGGATCCCAGCGTAGTCGATTTTGCCAAAACCGGATTCCTGGGCAAAATATTCAACCCGCTCCGGAGCTATTTTGCCAAGTTTGAGAAGGCGGATGCCGTTATCTCCGATATCATTGTGTCGCTTGATAAGGGCAAGTCCACTTTAAAAAATGATAATACGACCCTGGAATTCGAACAGCAGGCTTTGCGCGAGTTGACGAAAAAGCTGCAAAAGGAAATACAGCTCGGCATGCTGATGGATACGGAGATCGAGAACCAACTTGAAACCGCCAAACAACGGCAGGAATCCGAGGATAAAATCCGGTTCATTACGGAGGAAGTGTTGTTCCCTCTCCGCCAGCGTGTCATGGACCTGCAGCAAATGCTGGTCGTGAACCAGCAAGGCATTATGGCGATCGAGGTCGTCATCCGCAATAACAAGGAGCTGATTCGTGGCGTTGACCGGGCCAAGAACGTGACCGTCTCCGCGTTGAAGATTTCCGTCACGGTCGCCAGCGCTCTATACAATCAACGAATCGTTCTGAAGAAAATCGAGCTGCTGAACCAAACGACGGACCAACTGATCAGCAGCACATCAAGAATGCTGAAAGATCAAGGCGCTGCCATCCAGAAGCAATCGCTTGAAACGAGCATTTCCGTGGATACGCTGAAGCAGGCCTTTGCCGATGTGCTGTCGGCCTTCGATTCGATCAGTACCTATAAGCAGGAAGCCCTGCCTAAGATGCGCGATACGATCATCCAGTTCCGCGAAATGGCGGACAGCGGTGAGCAGCAGATCCAACGGCTCGAGAAGGGGCAGCGATTGGGGCTATAAAAATAGCACTTATTTCAACAAAAAACAGGCATCCCGCTTGCGGGAATGCCTGTTTTTTTCTATGCGCTCGGCGAATAACCTATGCCGACCAGTGGCCCGGCCGTTCAAGTCCCGGAGGCAGCTTGGTCGCGGCGTCACCCTTAGCCGCATTTAACTGAACCTGGGTAACGAAGAGACTGCCGGTAAGATCGGCGCCCCGGATGTCCGCATCGCGGAAATCCGCTCCGATCAGGTCAGCCGCTCGTAAATCGGCTCCACGAAGATCCGCCGCAATCAGATAAGCCCCGCGAAGGTTGGCGTATCTCATGTCGGCTCCCTTCAGGTTCGCCCCGATGAGATCCGCTCCCCGGCCCAGCTTCTTTTTGGGCGGATTCAGCGGGCCTTTGTGCCGGCGGCGGGCTTCGCCCCGGACCAGCTCGCTCGTTTGCAGCAGCAGTGAGTTGACCTCCGCCCGGTGCAGCCCTACCTCTACCCGCAACAGCTCGTCCGGGCTCAAATCGGTAAGTCGCAGCGTCTCCTCGAGCGCGGCCTGAAGCTCCCCGTAAATGGACTGCGCAGCTGGCATCATCAGGGCTTCCGTCAGGTACCAAAGCAGCTCATGCAGCTGCCACATCACCGGAAACACTTCGTACATTTGCTTGGCCGATTCCGGAGCTTGGCGCCAATGTTGCCCGCCGAAGGTATCCTGGGAAACTTTTTGCCCGGCGCCGAAGCAATCGTAAACCGTGCAGCCGCGGAAGCCCCCGTCCCGGAGGGTCGTATGAACACCGCAGCGGAAATCCGATTGCAGATTCGGGCATGGCGTACCCGCATCCTTATCGGCCGCAAAGTCTGACGATACCGCAAATGGCAGCGCCACACAGCATAAGCCGAAGCAGTTCTCGCAGTCGCCCTGCAGCTTGGAGTTGTTCATTTTATGTAAAGCCCCTTTATGTTCCCTATCAACAGTCATGTGGAATAATCTCCTTATGTTTCATTGCTTTCCCTAATTTATGCATACTCTAATCTTACGGCAAAACAATGGTAGATTAACAGGTAAATTAATTATATTCAATCTTTACTTTTCTCGAACTAGTCCGTACAAATCGAGATGAACTTCTCAGCCAAACCTTATTCAAAAAAAAAGCACGCACCGTTTGAAGGTACGTACTTTTTCTGAATAATTAAATTTCTACGGAGTACAAGTCAGATAGGTTCCTTTATTCCCAACGATGATATATTGTTTTCCGTCCCAGATAATTCCGGTCAAATATTCTGAAGTGCCCGAATGGACTTTGGTCCAAACCTTTCCGTCTTCGGATCTCAGTATCAATCCTCCCGCGCCTATTGTCATGAACTCATTGTTTCCATAGATTACTGCACTAAGTGTGTCTTCTTCCTTGGAGTTATTATCCAGATTTCTCAAATAGTATTTTTCGTATTCTGTCCAAGCCGGAAACTGAGCCTTTATCCATTTGCCATTCTCAAGATAATATAGCATGATCGTTGCGCTATCGTCCAAATACTGATACTTCACGGTATGATTGTTGCCTTTGACAATAATTGGTTCATCTTTAAGGCTTTGCGGATTGGGAGGACTAATGTCTTGCCAACCGCTTACGCCAGGTTCAATCTTATATTTATCCCCGTAATGCGTTCTGGCGATAAAAGCCTGTCCGTCCCATTTTACATCTACCGGATGATCCAATTCAGACATGATTTTGGTGGCCGGGACCCCTGTATCCTGAGCATTCTTATCATTATTATAGATAGACAAAAAATAATTGCTCATGATAGATGCCCATTTCCAGTCTTCCTCTTCAGCTGCCAAGGCAAAATCCTTGCCGTTGTAACTGGCGCTCTTCACGACGTACTGTTTTGGGATATAAAATGGATTCTTCCAGTTCAATGCATCCGGAGATGTCAGAAATAACCCATTCGAACCATAAATGTAATAGGTTCCTGATTCGTAGCCGATGCCTGAGAAGTCCAAGCTAATGGATGACGAGACACCCTCAACATATTGTTTTTTAAATTTTTTCAAATCCCCGGATGTATAAATCCCGCCAAAAGAACTTACGGAAATATATTGATGTCCATCCCAGATCGTTTTAAAAAATTGGATTCGGTCCGGGTTAATATCACTTATGGTAAGATCCTTAGGATCCTCAATGCTCTCTTCCCGATAACTTGCAGGTCCATCGAACATATTCACGGCATTCCACGTTGTAGCATCGGTCGAGGTTAGAAGATTTCCGCCATCAGCATTAATGACATATCGGCCGTTGACATAATCCAACGCATTCGCTCCCCAAGCATCCGACCAATCCAAAAGATCTTTGGATTTTTCGAGATCGACTCCCTGAAAAGATTTGGCTTTTATTGCAGCAACCCTGGAGCGCATTCCTTCTATACGTCCCCAAACGATTACCAGACCTTGCGGACCAAAGGTTGCATCCGTAAAGGTATGATCATAGTGATTCCAATTCACCAGATTTTTGCTGGTCAGCACTTCATATCTAGAAAAAAAACAATACATGCCATTTATGTATTTGAGCTTGCTTGCGTCATAGACATAGGGAGAAATCTGTGCCGTTTTCCAGTTCATTCCGTCCTTGGAAGTGGATACGAAAGCATATCCGGTGGGGGAATAGACCCGATAAGACGATTTAGGATAGATGGGATCTGGTTTAAAGGTATAGGTATCCATTTGGGTCAATAAAACGAATTGCTGACCGTCCCAGATCACGCTTGTATTCGATTGCACTTTACTTTTGGTGAAATCCCCTTTATTCGCCTCTGTCCAGGTTGGAACATTCTTCTTGGTAATGGTTAGCGTTTGTTTACTCCACTTGACTCCATCAGTAGAAGTCAGGAGTAAATTCTGGTCGCCGACAGCCACAAACATGCCATTACCAAACGTAACAGAAAGGATACGGTTCGTTACACCGGAGGAAACAATATACCACTTTTCCGAATCCTCAGATCGTACGATCGCTCCATCTCCTCCAACTGCAACATAAACACCGTTCCCATATGCGACATCAAATAAATCACTTCCGAAAAAACCTGTGTCCTTTTTGAACACATAATCCTGTTTTGCGAAAGATTGATCAGGTAAGGCCGAAATCATTAAAAACAGGCAAATCATGATTAATACGCTCTTCATCGCCTTCATGTCTAGAACTCTCCTTTAAATAACAAAAATTGATATAAACGCCATTATCAAATTCAAGTATAAACGAATAAAAATAAATAAACATGAAAATTATCCCAGCTATAGTAACCGGCTTACCGTTAGTTCATTTTGTGATAAAATAATTGTGTTTTGTATATAAAGCTTCAAGCGATATGAATACAGAGAGGAAGTCCCCATTGGCACAGTTGTTTTTTAAATATGGAGCGATGAACAGCGGGAAATCGATTGAAATTTTGAAGGTAGCCCACAATTACGAGGAGCAGAACAAGCCGGTTCTTATCTTCACGTCCGCCCTGGACAACCGGGATGAAGTCGGATATGTTTCCTCCCGGATCGGACTTCGCAGAGAAGCGATTCCGATTGCCGAAGATACCGATATTTTCGGAATCGTGCGGGATCATAGTCCCAAATTGTACTGCGTCCTTATCGACGAATGCCAGTTTTTAAACGAAGACAGCATTCTCCAGTTGGTCCGGATCGTCGATGAGTTGGATATCCCGGTCATGGCATTCGGTTTGAAAAACGATTTTCAGAACCATTTGTTTGAGGGCAGCCGTCAACTGCTCATTTATGCAGATAAAATCGAAGAAATGAAGACCATCTGCTGGTTCTGTGCGCGGAAGGCAACGATGAACCTGCGCGTCGAAGACGGCAAACCCGTATATACGGGTGAGCAAATCCAGATCGGCGGCAACGAGTCCTATTATCCGGTATGCCGCAAATGCCATACCAACCCGCCATTGTAACGAATACCTCTTATGACAAGAGCCCCGAACCAGGAAATTCTGGTGCGGGGCTCTTTTTGATGAGACTTATTTCTCCAGCCTTACAGTGAGCAGGCCGGATCCGAAGCCTTAATTCTGCTCGGCAATCGCTTTGTAGGCTTTCAAATCGGTATACACTTCCACTTTGAGCGGATTACGTTTATGCTTGGCGATTTTGTACACATGGTAAACGAATACCGCGATATTCGCAGCCAGCGACAAAGCGCTCACTACCCACAATGCCGTTTCGCTGTGAGAGGATTGAACCGCAAACTTGGATTCCCCGACAAACATCGGGAAGGACATTGTAAACATCATCCAAATTGCCAGAGTTTGAGCCCGATGCTGCAGCCATGCTCCCTTTTTAAAGAAGAAGGCCGGAATCGTACAGGAGATGAGCAGTGCGGCCCCTGCGTAGAACGAATGGTCGGATACACAGTTATACACATAGGCGAAATTCCAAATATCATAAGCGATGATCCAAAACCAGAGCTGATCCGGCCAGATCATATCCTTGGACCGGCCCTTGCTGACCACAATCCCCATCCAGCCGGAGATCGTAATAATGTTCAGCAGCCCGGCAATTCCGTTCATAATATTCCATGGTCCGCCGATCATCATAACGCCGTCGACGATACCGTTTAAACGATATACCTGAAAATCCCGGATTACGGCTTCAAGAATATTAACTGCCAGAATGATTGCCGGAAACATCAACACATATTTGTTCTTATCCCATCCTTTGACATACCTTAAAGCCATAAATCCGAGACAGCCCGCCAGTGCGGAATAGACCTTCACCCAATGAAACCAGGTGCCGACGCTGGAACCTTCTCCGGCCGTATTTGGCCAAACAGCAATGGTTAGAACAATCGGCAGAGCGAGAAAGAGTAATATCGAAACCCATTTACTCATTCGCGCCAGTTCATTCACAAGCATTAAGCCTCCGAGCACCACAAACCACATCAGGACGGAGTACCAAGGCATAGCTTCGAATAAAAACATGCATAACCCTCCCTAACTTCTTCATGAAATCGCTTCCTGCCTTGAATATAGCGGTTTGGCGATTTGTCTTCAAATCAGGGAAAGGCTTGCCACACAAGGGCTGGCGGACTTTGCTTTCAAGATAGGTTTACACATCCTATCAGGAGTTCTTTCTATCACAAACCCACATGGGACGCGGAATTTTTAAACTTAAAGTGTAAACAAATCATCAAAGTAAAATAATCGCGTATTTCGACACATTATGACAGATCAAAAATAGCGTTCCACCAATGCCTTGGCATAAATAATACAATTCTCCAGCGTCGGAAAATTCATGATCTCCCCGGCAAAATAGATGCCGTACTTCCCTTGCGCACGTTCAAGCTGGGTATAGAATCCTCTTTGCAGTGCCGCCGTATCCACGTGCGGGAAATGGTTCCAGCACTTCATCATGTAGAGCCGGATATTCTTCCCTCCCAGGCTGGCAAGCGTGGCTTCAATACTCTCCCGCATCTCCGACTCGCTCATCCCTTCATTCTCGGCCACGTAGATGGTAAGCAGATCGCTCTCCTCCAGATCCGCCCACCTGTAATACCAAGCCATCATTCGTCCTCTGTTGCCCGGTCCCATATTACCCGGAATGTAACCCGACAGCTTGGGGATATTGTCGACCCTGTAAGCATAAACCCGGAATCGTTCGTTGAATATTTTCTTGAACAGCTTGCGGTCTTCCTCCTCCAGATCAGTCTTGTCCGGCAGGTCCCGCAGTGAGGCCGTGTAAATCACTTTGTCAAAATAGAGATTCCCTTGATTCGTCTCCACCCTCACTTTACCCGGCGCCTCCCGCGCAATACGATTCACCTCGCAGGTGAGCCGCAGATCGGATGCCCTGTCGCCCATGCATTTTACCAAATCGGTTACTCCCTGAGGCCAGGTGATCATCGGTGTAATCTCAATGAAAGACATCAGATTATCGAAATTGAGCAGCTTCATGACATAAGCAGCGGGAACCTCATCAATGCTGCCATAACCAAAAGCGCTGAAATAGTGCATGAACACCTGTTTGAGCACGAACAGCCCATTTTCATCGCACCAGCAAGCGAAAGGCTTGCAGAGGTCCGAGGGAATATGCTCCAGACCGGGAGCTTTAAGCGACTCGTATCTGCCAAACAGTGCCGGCAGCCGCTTAAACTCTTTAGCAAAATCCGACATCTGCTCCTTTGGAATCTGCGAGATTTTATACCCTTCCCTGTTAAAAAAACCGCGCTCTAGTAAAGGGCCGCTCTCTTTCAAACCGAACTCCTTCATGAGCTCCATCGTCATCTTATACGACGGCAGTCCGATTAAAGCCCCCATTTCATAGGTTTTGCCCTTATATTCAATCGAGTGGCATTTGCCGCCCACCCGGTCTTCTTTCTCCATGATCGTCACATGAGAATAACCTTTCTTGGCTAGTTCATGGGCAAGCGTAACCCCGGAGATTCCCGCACCCACGATCCCGATTCTTTCGTCCCTGACCATAAATTGTCATCTCCTTGTATATAACCAGAGCGGCAAAGGCTCCTGGACGCCACTGTAGTCGAGCACCATATCGGATGGGGTCTTCCCGGAATGGGCTTCACCCCCAAGCGGGCGTTGATAGTTATAGTAGTTCATATATTCATTCAATCGCTGATCCAGCATTTCAAAAGATTGCAGCTCCCCGTCCCGCCAAGCGGGTTTGTAAAACTCCCGGTTCAGAATCCCGGTAAACTCGTGCAGCGGCCGGAATACTTCCGGATGATCGGCGCTGCAAGCGTTGAAATTAATACCTTGCTTATGTAAATATTCCGTATACTTATGATTTCCCCGCTCCCAGGCTGTCGAGAATTCCTGGCTCTTGTTAGTGACCAGATTGTCGATTCTCAAATGAAAGGTTCTCAGCAGCGGTATGATCTTCATGCGCATGAATTCGACAAGATGAATCGTTGATTTCCGATTGTACAGCTTTACTAGCGCCAGATGAGAATAGAAATCTATAAGCACGTATTGATACACGCTTCCGACCTTCGGGAACCTGCCTATGTACTGAATAGCTTGAAAACATATATAGCCGGGGTACGCATGATTCGGATCCTTCATCTGATAATCCAACTGCGGTTCCTTTCGCTGGGTTACCGTGGGGCTTGATTCCCTGCCAGACCCTGCTTTCTTCTTCGCTCTCGCCTCGCTTGCATACCGCTCACGATCCTTCCTCCGGCTCAGTCCATGTCTCCGCAGCACGTTATATATACCGGACTCCCCCGTCTTCACTCCTTCATCCTGCAATTCATAATAAATCCGTCTTGGCCCATCCTGTGGAAAACGAATAATATATTGCAAAATGATTCTTTCAGTTTTTCTGTCCACCTGGTTTGGCATCGCCGGCTTGCGTTCTTTCCTTTCCAGGCCGGCTATTCCTTGCTGCGTATAGGCGTTATACCAGCGGTAATACAGCGTTCTTGAAATCCCGAATTCCTTGCAGGTTTTAGCTATATTGCCCCCGGTCATTCCATGTTGGATCACCTGGTACTTCTGGTTCTCATTCAAAGGTGTGTCGCCCCCTTTTCTTTACCGCCCTATTACATATCATGTTAGTGATACTGCCGGTATCCATCAATGAGATGAGTTACATATCAATCGCTGATTCAAGAGTTAAAATCGAAGAAAAAAAGGTATGACAAGAGCCCCAACCTTGGTATAGGCTTGGGGCTCTCTGATGTGTCTCCACTAATCCATATCGTAAATCGTTCCGACTTTCAGTCCGTACAGCTCGTTGTAGATTTTTTCGGCATAGGCGTCCGTCATTCCCGCAATATAATCGATAATCATATGTTCCCAAGTCCAGATCGGATGAGCCTGCTGCTGATCCCGGTCGAACCGGCGCAGCCAGTCTCCCGGAATGATCGACTTCGAGGTGACCGGATCGACAAAAGCGTCCCACAGCCGTTTGATGACCCAGGCGCTCCGCTTCTGCAAACGCTGAACCCGGAGATCCCGGATCATCGTCACCCAGGCAAAGCTCTTGAGCACGCTGACCGTACGCAGCATATCTTCGTCTTCCCTGCCTTCCCTCACGAAGGTGACCTTCTGCCAATCGCCATCGGCCACCACGCCCAAGCTCCCTACGAATAAGCTGACCCAATACGCCTTTACCTCCCGCCGGGTCCGGGAATTGTCATGGCCGCAGATCGGCATTTTCGTCTTCCAGACGTTCAGGAACGAGGTAAGCACTTCCTCCACCTTGAGCTGGATGCGGTCCGGCGTCCAATTGTCCCAGAACACATCCTCCAGGGTCATGATCTTCTCAACGATCAGCCGCTGGATATGCGAATCGAACAAAAAATGCTCGTGAACTTCGATTTTGCCCGCTTTGATTCCGTCTTCGAGATCATGGGCGGAATAGGCGATATCGTCGCACAGATCCATGAGCTGGGCTTCAAACGTCTTCTTCCCCCGGGGAAGCCCCCATAGGTCCCTTATATAGGAAATATACTCCCATTCATGCCGGTAAAGGCCCTTTTTGTTCTCCGTTCCGGGATAGGGGTACTTGTTGGTCCCCAAGAGGACCGCATCGGAAAGGTTCAACCCGTCGATGTTTTCCCGTTTCTCCAAGAACATCATGAGCCGGAAGTTATGGGCATTGCCTTCGAAATGCTCGTATTTCCGCCGGAACGCTTCGCGGGTACGCGCCTCTTCTTCCGGTGAAGCGTTTCTCCCTTTCAACTCCTGGTTGATCTTCTGCTCGATCAGATTCTCCAAAATATTCTCCAGCACCTCTTCCCCTTTATGTCCAAAAGGAGGGTGCCCGAAATCGTGGGAAATCGCCGCGCATTCCACCACTTCCGGGTCGATAATCAAGCCGGGGTGTTCCGCGGTCTCCGTCGCCACCTCCGGGTATGCCCGGATCAGGCTGCGCGCCGCCTCACGGGCGATTTGCGCCACCTCGAGCGAATGGGTCAGCCGGGTGCGGTAATAGTCCCCGGTTCCGGCGCCGAACACCTGTGATTTCCCCTGCAGCCGGCGAAAGGTCGGCGAATGGATCAACCGGGAATAATCGCGTTCGAACGTCGCGCGGTTCGTCTCATGCCCGATATTGTCCGGATATTGCCGGTGCTGTCTTAATTCCTGAATATTCATGATCTGCACTCCTTTTATCACTTCAGCCTATTATTGGCGGAATCTGGCTTTACGTTACATGGAATATGATCTGCTTATGTTATTGTAGCCGTCCAGAGGCCGAACTTAAAGCCTGTTTATAAGAACGGTTGTATAAAATTGACATATTATCCGCTCTGTAGTACGATCCACTTAGTTAAATATTTAACTAAATTACGGAGGATTTAAACCATTGACTATTCAAAAGTATGTGACGAAACAGCCTCTGGAGGTCCAGACCTTTTTCGCCATGGTGGATACGACCGCTCATCTGGTAGCGGCTTCCGAGAAGTATTGGGTATCCAAAAATCTAAACGGAGCTCGAATCCGAATCCTGGTTGAAATCGCCAAAGCGGGCGGAAATATTCTTCCTTCTGTGCTCGCCGGCCGGATCGGCGTCACCAAGGCAAATATCAGTGCCATGTTGATACCGCTGGAACAGCTTGGCTATATTCATACTGCAAGCCATCCCGAAGACGGCCGTAAACGCCGAATTATCCTTTCGGCGGAAGGCGAGCGGCTGCTGCACGATGTGATGCCGGGAAACCGCGAGACAATTGCGGAAAATATGAAGAGCCTGGACGAGGAAGAGCTGCAGCAGTTGCTAAGCCTGCTTCATAAATTGCACAAGAAACTTGATTGAAAGTTTCTTGCGCCTATTTAGTTAAGCGTTTAACTTATTTTAGCCAAAATGGAAGGATGGAAACCGTATGAAACTCATCATTACCGGAGCTACAGGCAATTTGGGGAAACATATTCTAAAGCTGTTGCTGAAAGTCGAGTCTGCTCAAAATATCGTGGCCAGCCTGCGCCGTCCGGAAGCCGGCAAAGCATGGAGCGATCTCGGGGTGGAAGTGAGATACGGGGACTACGATGATCCCGCTTCCCTTGAATCTTCTTTTTACGGAGCTTCGAAGCTGCTCTTGATCTCTTCCTCCCACCAGAACGATGAAGTTCGTTTACAGCAGCATCTTCGTGCCGTAGAAGCGGCTCAAGGAGCAGGCGTGGAACACCTCCTCTATACAAGCATCGCCCGGCCGGAACAAGGAAAACTGCCGCTGCACCAGCTGCATTTGCAAACGGAACAAGCAATTAAAGCGTCCAACATCCCCTACACTTTCCTGCGGAACGCCTACTATATGGATATCCTCAAATTTCTGGGTGTCCGGGAGGCGGCCGAAAGCGGAGAGCTCATCACCCCGCCGGGAGAATGGGTCTTCAATACCGCGGCCCGGGAAGACTTGGCTGCGGCGGCCGTAACGATTCTTACCGGGAAAGGCCATGAGAACGCAACCTACGAACTTACCGCGCCTCACACTTGGAACATGGAAGATCTGGCGAATGCCCTATCGGAGGTGACCGGACGCTCCGTCGTTTGCCGGACCTCCCCCGACTCGTCCAATCCTGTCTTTCAAATGCTCAAGCTCGCCGACATGTCTTACGTGTCGCCCGATTTGGCGAGGCTGGCAGGCTCCCCGCTCCGCTCGATCAAGGATGAGCTTAGGACGATGTTTGGGACCGCCCAACGAATATAGACGTAATGGAACTATATTGAAATAGCATACACAGCGAAGGAACCCCTGCTTCGCGCGCGTAGCTCCCGAACGCGTCCGCGAAGCCGCGTTTGGCGCATTCATGCCCAGGCGTTGCCTCAGGGCTCCTTTGCTGTTTTTTGCATACAAATGTATACCTGTTATTATTTTGTATAAAATTATAATAGACCATTTACAATAGTGTGTGTCATACAGTATGATTACATCAGGAGTTGATAATATGGCTGACGTAGCAGAAACAATACAAGGATTACTAAGCGAACTGAGACGCGGAACGATCATTATCGGGGTTCTCAGCCAGTTGTCAGATCCCCAGTACGGTTATTCGCTTGTCTCGGTTCTCGAAGAAAAGGGAATGAGCATTGATCCCGGAACCCTCTATCCCCTGCTTAGAAGGCTGGAGAAGCAGCAATTGCTGGAGAGCAGCTGGGATACGAACGAAGCCCGCCCCCGCAAATATTACGTGCTGACGGAGTTCGGTCGTGCTGTATATTCGGGATTATGCCGGGAATGGCGAGAGCTCACCGCAAGTATGGAGAAAATTGTAGACCTTGAAGGAGGTTAATCGATGGAACTAATCGACCGTTATGTTTATGCAGTAGTACAGAAGCTGCCTGAGCAGCAAAGAAATGATATTCGCAAGGAGCTCTATGGGCTGATTGAAGATATGCTTGAGGAACGGTCCCCCCTTACCGCGCCTTCCCGCGAGGATGTGGAACAGGTGCTTCAACAGCTCGGCCATCCGAGCGTCATGGCGGCCAAATATCGGGGACACGAAAGATATTTGATCAGCCCGGCTCTATTTGACTCTTACCTGTCCGTCATCAAAATCGTCTTGATGGCCATCCTTCTTTCAATGAGCGTCGTTTTTGTCATTGATTGTATCGTTGAGCCCGCACCGATTCTCGACCACTTTATCGATTATCTTGTGTCCTTGATATCCGCTGGTTCCCAGGGTTTCGTATGGGTAACGGTTATCTATGCATTCATCGATTTCGGAGCCCATAAGAAATATGCAGGCCATGGCGATATGTCTAAAAAGTGGTCTCCCGCCGACCTCCCCCCTATTCCCGATCCTAAATCGCAGATTAAGCTTTCGGAGCCGGTGGCAGGCATTATTTTTACAGTGCTGTTTACAGTGATCTTCATGTTCGGATCCGAGCTCATTGGGGCATATCGGTTTCACGACGGTCTCGTGACCTCAATTCCGCTTATGAACTCCGACGTCATAGGCAAATACCTGCCTTTCATCGGCGTTTTGGGAGCGTTAGGCGTCATGCGGGAAGTTCTGAAGATAATTGTTCGCCGCCGAACGTTGACGATCCTCATCTTCCATATTTGTCTAAGCCTGCTGGGACTGGTCTTTGCCGCTATTTTGTTGAACACGCCGGGTTTCTGGAACGACGATTTCCTGAGTCAGCTTCAGGCCGTCGGATGGGCTCCGCAAGGCGGCGAGGACTACGAGAACCTCAAGTCGATATGGTTTGCGGTCACCCATAACCTTATCTATTTTATCGGGCTCTTCACGATCATTGACCTTGTTTCCGAAGTGTATAAATGGTTCCGTATCAGAATGCCGGAGGAATCGGGAGCTACGACCATAAGATAAAAAGAGCTTCTCACGCAGATTTTAGATAATTAATAAAGCGTATGGCAAATGGATGAGGCATCCGGGACCATACGCTTTTTTTCATACCAGAGTCATCAATAATGAAGGATCAGGACTTTCGCTTTCCAAGCGCTCGCCGATAGGCCATAACTTTCCGGTACATGGATTTATCCTTTAACTGGTTGAAAATATACGGATCCGGATTGGTGTTGACCTCAATGATCCAAGGGGTCAGCGTACGGTCGAGTCCCACGTCTACGCCCAACTGCTTGAAGCCGAGATTTTTCTTATGATAAAACCGGCCGATATCTTCCCCCAGCTTTTTCAAGCGCCGGATTAATTCAGCCTGACGGGCCGAATTCATATGCGGAGATAGAAGCTTCTCTATAGAAGTCGGTTTGCCCCCGTTGTGATAATTAGTAACGATCTTGCCGGACTGGGCCACCCTTCCGATCATGCCTGTAGTCTCCCATGTCCCCTTTGGACTGAGCTGAACCATGACCCGAAGGTCAAATCGCCGGTCTTGATGCTTCAGCAGCACAATCCCTTTTTGGATCAGATAGCTTCGGCTTCCGATATGCTTTTTCAATGACAGGTAAAAGGCCTCGATGCCCGACTTTTTTGTTTTCTTCGTATCTCTTTGGTATTGGTATAGCGTTCTTCCCGATTCCGTGACAACTTCGGCTCGCATTACCCCGTTGCCATAGGTCCCGCGCTCAGGCTTGATATAGACCATTTTGTATTTTTGAAGCATCTTTTTCAGGTTCTCCCTGCTGAACCGAACTGTTTCCGGAATCAGCGGCGAGATCGCGGTGCTCCGCATCAATACTTTGGTTTTAATCCATTTGCTTGTGAGCGTGGATCCTCCTGATCTCCCCATTCTATTTCCTCCAGTTTTATTTGAATTTGAATTTGTATTTGCATATTGCCGTGACTCACTATTTCCGGCCATCCTTCTTATCAGGGATATTCCAACCCAACACCGGAGGCATTCTCACGATATCCTCTTTTACCGGCGTTGCCCCGCTTTCGACTTGAATGAATTCCAGCAAAGTGAGCGCTTTTATGCCGTGCGGAATCCCCGGAGGGATGATTATGCTGTCGCCTTCGGACAAAGAATGTATCTTCCCGTCCAGCGCATACTCTCCCGAACCGGAGATAATCGTCCATGCCTCGATCACGCTGCGGTGCCGGTGGTAGCTGGTATGCTTGCCTGGCAGCATTCTGATCTTCGAGATCACCGTTTCCCTGTCCCCGTCCGAACGGGAAATGTCCAGGATGGAGATGCTTCCCCACCTCTTCTCCTCATACATGGGAAAAGAAGCCCCAGCCTCCAGTTCGCTCTTGATCCGGCTGGCCGCACTCTTTCCCGCCACGAGAATACCGTCTAAACTTGCCGCGACGATTAACCCGGGAGCCCCGACGACGTGGATCGGAATGGCCAGCTCATTGACCAAATGGGTACCTGCGGAGTCCTCGGATATTTTCCCTTTGCCTAAGCTGCGGCTTAACAGATAGCGGGTGAGCTCATTCCAGTTGCCAAGGTCGTTCCACATTCCGTCATACGGCAGAACAACAGCCCGCTGTGTTTGTTCCGCCACCTCGCGGTCGAAGCTTTCCTGTGGCATGCTGTCATAGCGATTTAGCAGCCCCTTGTATAACGGCTGAATTCCTCTGTCCGCCATACAGGACAGGAGATAGCGCAGACTGCAGGCAAAGACGCCGCAATTCCACAACGCGCCTTGTGAGATCAAAATCTCCGCATTTGCCTTGTCCGGTTTCTCAACAAATGAACCGACTTCCGCATAACTCCCCGCCGGATATCCGGATTTTGGAACGATATAGCCGAAGGCATCCGAGGGGAATCGCGGAACGGTGCCAAGCAGTGCCATGTCTGCCCCGGAATCCGCCAGGGCGGCAGGCATTCGTTGAAGCAGCTCAAAGAACGAGGGCTCGACGAAGGAATCGACCGGCATCACGATCACCGTCTCGTCAAGTTCCGCCCCTGCTACGGAATGCAAGTAGGCCGCCGCCAGGGCGATCGCGGTAAAGGTACCCCGCTTCTGAGGTTCGCCGAGGACTGGAATGTCTCCGCCTATATGGTGCCTTGTTATTTCCACCTGGGAATGATGCGTGACGATGCAACAGCGCCCCAGCAGTCCCGCCTGCTCCAGCCCGCGACATATTCGCTGAATCATCGATTCCATCCCGCCGTCCGGAGACCTCAGCAGCTTTAGGAACGCTTTGGATCTTACTTCGTTCGACAGCGGCCACAGCCGCTTGCCGGAACCGCCCGACAGGAGAACAATCCGCAAGTTCTATCTCCTCCCCGTCATCCTTTGAATTTTCCGCCAGGCTTTTATTTGCGGCGGGCGCGACTCACGCCAGGCGTTCTCACATACCCTTTCCGTTTATGAAAAGACAGCGAACGATACGTTTTGGCCAATCCGGCGAGCCGCTGCTTGCCGATTTCGCCGGGGCTGCCGTGCAGGCTTTTGTTGCGCGCTTTGCGGAGAAGGGTCCGTGCCCGGTCCGTGGAGTAGACGTAATTGCCGTACGTTTCATATTCCGAGAAGGCAAACTGTTTGCTTCTATTCATGCTGGAAATAATAGCCTTGTACCATGGCATTCCGTGTCTGGCTTCGATCTCTTTTTTCATACGGTACAGCTTTGCCTTATCAAACAGCATATAGTGGGTTACGAAAGAAGAAGACGAGGATACCTTCCGGCCCATGAGTCTCCTGTACGTCTTAAAATACTCCGGCTGGCTCCAGTTCCGGCAATAAAAAACACTCTTTCCCCCGGAACGGAAGCTGTGCGGCGTAATCAGCACGGTGTCGGCATCGATGACGAGAAAATAATCCGAACCGCATAACCGGTCCCCGCTTAATTTCAGCAGTTGCTGAAACAGCCAGCCCGACCGCTCCCACTTGGCCGAGCCATAAGAAATGTCCCGCTTGGTCAGCGGCAGAACCTTATTCTCGTCTACAAATCTGCAGCCTTTGGCACGGCAGAAATCCATCATTCTTTTCCTTTTGGGAGCGATGATAATAATTTGGCCGATAGGATGCTGCACTTGTGCTCTTACGGCATCAATCACATAGGGAAGCGAACCGAGATCTTTTTCTATTGCCGGAATCAGCACATCAATCTTGACGGCAGCATGAATGCGGCCGGTCCTGCTAAGAGGCATAGCTTCATCTCCATATCCTAAAAGATGCTAATAGCATATGTATCCCGGGTGCCTTGCGAATGGTCTTATGCCGGAGAGGGCTTCAATTTTTAAACTAAATTTAAACCCGGGCTTATACTCCGTATGTTAAGATGATAAGCAGCGTTGAAACGAAGCTTTTTTCCGAAGGTTTTCAGAAACTATTTCAAAGCTATTTCATTTAGTAATTTGATCATATACGAAAGGTGTCCATTCCCATGTTTGAGTCCTACCTGTTTCCTATCGCTTATGCCTTTATGGCATTTCCTGTGGCCGCGTTATTTTTTACGCTTCCTTTTCTCGTAGTGCAGTACCGCAGACACGGTTACATTAACAAGGTCCGGGCTTTTGTACTCTACCTGTTTCTGCTCTATCTGATGAACGCCGTATTCCTGGTGATGCTGCCCTTGCCCGCCACCCGTCACAATCTGCCGCTGAGCGCGGGTACGATGCAACTGGTGCCATTTAACTTTATCCAGGACATACTCAGAGAAACCTCTGTCGTTAAAGGAGTTCCCTCAACCTATCTACATTTGCTAAAAGAGCGCGCTGTTCTCCAGGTATTGTTCAACGTGCTTCTAACCGTTCCGTTTGGAATGCTGGTCCGTTACTATTTCCGGATCGGTCCTTTGCGGTGCCTGCTGCTCTCCTTCCTGTTGTCCCTCTTCTTCGAGGTGACGCAACTGACCGGAATATACGGCCTGTACGATCATGCCTACCGGGTGTTCGACGTGGATGATCTGATGACCAACACCCTTGGCGGAATGATTGGATTCCTGGCCGCCGTGTGGCTGTCCGGACTGCTGCCGCGCATTGAACATTTGGATAAGGGAGTGGATCTGTCCACCAAAAGAGTCTCCTACACCCGGCGTGGTCTGGCATTCATGTTCGATTTCGCCAACTGCATCATTCTCATGACAATATGCTACACACTCCGAATTCCGGGTGCCTACTTTGTATCGACGGGATTGTATTTCATCCTGCTTCCCTACCTGACCGGCGGCTGTACGTTCGGTAAATGGCTGGTGCGGATCAGGCTGATCAGGAGCGCCGGAGCAAGCACTAATTCCAAAGCGGAGCGCTGGAGTGGAATGGATCGTGCCATGGGCGGGGCCGGTGCGAACAGTGTGCTGGGTGCTGGAGGCGGTCTTGGGGCGGATAGAGCGTCGAGAGTGGATGGGGTGCTTGGTGCTGACAGAGCGCTCAGAGCGCTCAGAGCGAATAGTGCGGATAGTGCGCTGAGAGCGGATGGTGCTCTTGGTGCAAATAAAGTGCTGAGAGCGGATGGTGCTCTTGGTGCAGATAAAGCGCTGAAAGCGGAAGGTGCTCTTGGTGCAGATAAAGTGCTGAGAGCGGATGGTGCTCTTGGTGCAGATAAAGCGCTGAAAGCGGATGGGGTGCTTGGTGCTGACGGGGTGCTGAGTGAGAATAGTGCAGACGGTGCGGAAGGAGCCTTTCGTGCAGACAGTTCTATTGGTGCGGACAGAGCGCTTAGTACACAAAAGGCCCTTCGTGCAGACAGTTCTCGTGGTGCGATCGGTACGCCTAATGCGAGTAGTGCGGCGGGGAGCGTATCGGGTACCAAACAAATCAGCAACGTTCGTGAAGCGGGCGATCCAACCCGGATCACGCTGTTTGCCCTTATTCTGCGCAACGGTATGCTTTATTGGGTACTGTTCGGTTTAAACCGTATGATGGCGTTCTCGTCCAGCGAATTCCCGGGAATATCCCGATTTCTGCTCGGAATGCTCGTACTGGCGATAGACTTATGGTTCTTCATTCATTTGGTCAAGCACTTGTTTCAAAAGGATCCCCAGCTGTTCTATGAAAAAATCAGCAAAACGCAGCACAAAATTATGTTTAAACCGTCTGCCGATATCCAAGGAGAAAAGGCTTAATCTGAAGGCTTCACTTTAACCCTAAATCTGAGTTCTTCGTATTACAGTAAATGGGCAAAACGTTCCTCCGAATAGAGCCAACCTCGCCATAAACACAAATATAACTGTAATACCTACAGCTATTTTTGTGTTTTTTTCGTCTTTCTGACTTTTAACTGTAAAACCTGCAGCTATATCAACTCAAAACGCAAAAAGCGGGGCCAACCTTCTAACTTTAGATGTAGGTTTTACAACTAAATTCACAAATGACATCAGCCAACCAAAATTAGCTGTAGAAATTCCATCTAATTTCCCAAAGTTGCAGGTTCATAGTTAGTGGATCAGCGATCGACAGTCGAGGGTTTCACCAGTTTTTAAGTAATCAGAGGGTTGTGAGGGTTGTGAGCGGTGCGAGGGGTGTGAGTGGTTAGGGGTATATAGTGTGATCAAGCATTTGTTCCAAAAAAGCTCTCAGCTGTTCTATGAAAAATCAGCAAAACGCAGCACAAAATTATGTGGAAACCGTCTACCGATATCCACGGAGAAAAAGCTTAATCTGAGTTCTTCGTATTCCAGTAAGTGGGCAAAACGTTCCTCCGAATAGACCCAATCTCGCCATAATCACAAAAATAACTGTAAAACCTACAGCTATTTTTGTGTTTTTTTCGTCTTTCTGTCTTTTAACTGTAAAACCTGCAGCTAATTCAACTCAAAACCCGAAAAACGGGGCCAACCTTCTAAATTAAATGTAGGTTATGCATCTAATTTCACAGATGACATCAGCCAACCAGAATTAGCTGTAGAAATTCCATCTAATTTCCCAAAGTTGCAGGTTCGTAGTTAGTGGATCTGCAATCTACAGTCGAGGGTTTCACCAGTTTTTAAGTAATCAGAGGGTTGTGAGGGTTGTGAGGGTTGTGACGGTTGTGAGGGTTGTGACGGTTGTGAGCGGTGCGAGGGGTGTGAAGGTGTAGTTACTGGCTATATGATCATCAGTCGAAGGTTTTTCAGTGACTTTCTAATAATCAGATAGGTGCGCGGACATAGTTGGTGGAACTGCAAACCGTTAAACGTTAGTGGCTTAATCGAGCGTGCTATCTCATCCAACTCTCCTCTGACATTCCTCACCATCCTCCGCTCCAACAATAATAATAAAGCCGCCCAAAGGGCGGCCTTCCATCTTTTATTTGTTGTTCTTCGGGTCAAGCGCATCCCGGAGCGCGTCGCCGACGAAATTGATCGACAGCACGATCAATATGATCATGAGGCCGGGCGGGACCCACAGCCAGGGCTGCGAGGTCAGCACTGTCAGCGACTGGGCGCTGGCAAGCATGTTGCCCCAGCTCGGCGTCGGCGGCTGAACGCCGAGTCCGAGGAAGCTGAGCGCGGCCTCGTCCAGGATCGCGCCCGCCACGCCAGACGTGGCGTAAACGAGAATCGGCGCGACCACATTCGGCAGAATGTGCGAGAAGATGATGCGCACCGAGCTGAAGCCGAGCACGCGGCCGGCCTTAACGTAGTCGTTCTCTTTGGCCGGTAGCACATTCCCCCGCACCAGCCGGGCCACGCCCGGCCAGCCGAGTACCCCGAGGATCAGGATGATGTTGGTTAGGCCCGGTCCGACAATGCTGGCGACGACCAGAATCAGCATGATATAAGGGAACGACATGAAGATGTCGGTCAGCCGCATAATGATGCTGTCGATCCATCCGCCGAAATAGCCGGAAATCAGGCCGAGCACCGTGCCGATGACCGCAGAGATGACGATCGAGCCCAGGCCGACGGCCAGCGACACCCGAGCGGCATAGATCAGGCGGGACAATTGGTCGCGGCCGACCTGATCCGTACCGAGCCAGTGCTGCAGCGAAGGCGCCGCGCCAAAGCTGTCCGTAACGGTGGTCGGCTTATATGCCGTTATAAAAGGAGCAAAGATCGCGCATAACGTCAGGATGCCAATGACCACAAGCCCCGCCACGGCGAGCTTATGCCGCTTGAACCGGCGCCAGAACAGGGTCCGGGAATTCTCGTCCCCCTCCGGCCAGCCGAGCATCTCCTCCTGCGCTTCCGAGCGCCCTGCAAAATATCTTTTAAATAAATTCATTTAACCGCCGCTCCCTATTTGCTGTATTTGATTCTCGGATCGACCAAGGCATATGCGATATCCGTCAGCAAATTCGCCAGAATGACGATGACGGCCGCCAGCAAATTCAGCCCCATGATCGTGGAGTAATCCCGGCTCATAATGGAAGACATCGTCAGTTGGCCGATGCCCGGCCACGAAAAGATCTGCTCGATTACAACCGCACCGCCGAACAGGATCGGAATCTCCATGCCGAGTACAGTAACAATTGGGATGAGGGCGTTACGGACAGCGTGTCTGTTGATGACCAGCGTTTCCTTCAACCCTTTGGCTCGCGCCGTGCGCAAGTAATCCTGCTCAAGAATTTCCAGCATGCTTGAGCGGACGTAACGGATGTTCCGCCCCGCTACATTGGCCGTGAGCACGATCACCGGCATAATCAAATGCAGCAGAATGTCAACAAACCCGCCGCCGCCGCCCAGGGTACTCATTCCGCTCGAAGGCAATATTTTCAACCATAAAGAGAATACGTATATCAGTCCGAGTCCGAGAAAAAAGTTCGGGATCGAGATCCCCAGGAAAGACCCCGTTACCGCCGCATAATCCAGCTTGGAATACTGTCGTCTGGCACTCAGGATACCGAGCGGAATCGCGATGGCAACGCCGATGATCAGGGAGGTCCCCATCAGCAGCAGGGTTGGTCCAAGCCGGTCAAAAATCATTCGTCCGACAGGTTCATACGTCACCATGGAATAACCGAGATCCCCGCGCAGCAAATGGGTGAACCAGCTCCAATACTGAACGTAGGCCGGAGCGTCCAGGCCGAGCTCAATCCGCTTCGCCTCCAGCGCAGCCGCAGGAGTCTGCGGACTGATCAGCATGTCCACGGGATTGCCCGGAGCCATTTTCATAATGATAAAATTGATGACGGTCACCCCGAGCAGCACCGGGATTGCAATCAGCAGCCGCCTAATCACATACTTGAACAAACGTAACACCTCGGATCTTCATCAATGGGAGTGGAATGCCCGGCGCTTGTTTCTCTGGCGCGGATCGGCAATCGGACTGGCGTCCAGCAGCGTTCTAGTATACTCATGCTTCGGTTCCCGGAAAATCTCGTCCACTTTCCCGGTTTCAACGATTTTCCCAGAATACATAACGGCAATTCGGTCGCTCACATATTTGACCGCTCCCAGTCCATGCGCGATAAACAAATAAGTAAGACCGAGCTCACGCTGTAATTCTTTGAGCAGGTTCAAAATCTGAGCTTGTATCGAAACGTCCAGCGCGGAAACAGGCTCATCACATACGACCAAACGGGGCTTAAGAGAGAGCGCACGCGCAATGCCGATACGTTGGCGCTGGCCGCCGGAAAATTCATGCGGATAGCGGCCCCGGCTATTCTTCGGTAGTCCGACAAGCTCAAGCAGCCGGTCCACTTCCCGGGAAATATCCTTGGCCGGCATGATCCGATGCACCTTTAACGGCTCGGCGAGCAGATCGCCCACCCGTTTACGCGGATTCAGCGAAGAATACGGATCCTGAAACACGATTTGCAGTTCCGATCTCAGACCGATCATTTCGCGCGGCGATAGCCGGGAAATGTCCTGCCCGTCGAACAGAATCCGCCCTTCCGTCGGCGTCTCGAGCCCGACGATGAGCTTGGCGATCGTGGACTTGCCGCTGCCGGATTCTCCGACCAGTCCCAGCGTTTCCCCCGGATAAATGGTCAAATCGACTCCGTCCACAGCTTTAACATGATCGACGGTATGGTTAATGATCCCTTTGCGGACCGGGTAATATTTTTTCAGGTTTTCCAACGCGAGCAGCGGTTGCAAGGGCACAGCAGGATCCTTCGGATTATGCATGGCTATCCTCTTCCTCCCGTAGTCCGTTCTCCGCCCGCCGGACTTCCCAGCAGCGCGTGAAGTGGTCTTCCCCTGTTGCCGACAGCAGCGGCATTTCCTTTGCGCACCGATCGGTGGCGTATGGACAGCGATTCGTGAAGCGGCAGCCCGGAATCGACTCGTATCTAGCCGGTACTGCGCCCGGAATCGACTCCAACTGTTCGTCATTCGCCGCATCGATCCGCGGGATCGACTTCAATAACCCCTGTGTGTACGGATGCTTCGGCTGTTCAAACAGCTCGAACACGTCCGCTTCCTCGACGACTTGTCCGGCATACATGACCACGACCCGGTCGGCCATTTCGGCAACGACGCCAAGATCATGCGTAATGAGCAGAATAGCCGCGCCGGCTTCCCGGCACAGCTCTTGCATCAGCGTCATGATTTGGGCCTGGACAGTTACGTCCAGCGCCGTGGTCGGCTCGTCCGCGATAAGCAGCTTTGGCTTGCAGGACAGGGCCATCGCGATCATAACGCGCTGGCGCATGCCGCCCGACAATGCGAACGGATATTCATTCATCATCTTCTCGGGCCGTGGCAGCCCGACCTTCTCCAGCATGCGAATAGCCGTGGCATGGGCTTCTTTTTTGCTTTGCCCCATATGAAGCATAATCGCTTCGCGCATCTGGAAGCCGATACTCAGAACCGGGTTCAATGAAGTCATCGGCTCCTGAAAGATCATCGAGATCTGATTGCCGCGAATGCTGCGCATCCCCGGATCATCCAGCTCGAGAAGATCCCGGCCGTCGAACATGATACGGCCTTCTTCAACCCGGCTGTTGCCGCCGAGCAGCCGCATGATGGACAGGGCAGTGACGCTTTTGCCACTGCCCGACTCCCCCACGATAGCCAGCGTTTCGCCCGGCATGACGCGAAAGCTTACATCATCTACCCCCACGGTTCTACCCCGATCGCTGTCAAACGCGACCCGCAGATGATCCACTTTGAGCAGTTCGTTCATCTCACTCACTTGACATCCCATTCATTTACATTGATAAACATGCCGAAGTCTTTAGGCTTCGCTCCCGTAACCCGGTCATTGATGGCGCCGAGTGCTTTGGTCGCGTAAATCGAAGGCATCGGTACATCTTCAGCAACGATTTGTTGAATTTCATTATAGTATTGCTTGATTTTAGCTTCATCGGTTTCAGCTGACAGCGATGCCAGCAATTCGTCGATTTTCGTGTTGCTGTATCCGTTCGGATTGCCTGTTTGCAGGAAGTAAGCTACGTCCGGCAGCGGGTTCACCGGTGTCATGGATACGGTCAAAATGCCGAGATCATACTCCATTTTCACGATTTTATCGACCAGGGTAGCCAAGTCCGCCATTTGAATTTTCACGTTGACGCCGGCAGCTTTAAGGTTCTCGGCCATAATGTTAGCCGCCTGCTCCAGCGTGCTGTCCCCGGACAACACGGTTAAGGTAAGGGTTTTGCCCGAATCCCAGCCCGATTCCTGCAAGAGGCTCTTGGCTTTCTCTGGATCATACGCATCCGGCTTCACGCTGGCATCCAGATAAGGGCTGTAGCTGGTGAAAAATCCGCTCACGGCTTCCCCCGAACCCTTCAGCAAGTTATTCACGATCATTTCGCGGTTAATCGCGTAAGAAATCGCCTTTCTCTGTTTGGCATCCGGCACCGACTTTTCATTAATATACA
The DNA here is from genome assembly GCF_038009185.1 of Paenibacillus sp. FSL R5-0407. Classification (NCBI taxonomy): domain Bacteria; kingdom Bacillati; phylum Bacillota; class Bacilli; order Caryophanales; family Paenibacillaceae; genus Paenibacillus; species Paenibacillus sp. FSL R5-0407. The sequence goes on from NZ_JBBPAX010000002.1 coordinate 773,281, forward strand.
TGAATTGAGTTGCAATCGCCGGACCTTCTACGGTTGTAAGACCTTTAAGACCCTTGATTTTATCGTAATCCCCGATCGGAATGACGCCGGCCGAAGGAATGTTCATATCGATCTCTCCGCTTTGCAATTGAGCGGAAATCGCGGTAGGCTGCATCACTTTGAAATTAAGCTGCTCGATCTTCGGTGCCCCTTTGAAATAATCCTTGTTGGCTTCGAGCTGCACAAAATGATCGCGGCTATATTCAACCAGCTTGAACGGACCGTTGGTTACAGTCGGTTTTTGCATGAACTCGCTCTTATTGATATTTTCCGGAGCGACGTCTTTCAGTGCCGACTGAGGAACGGTGAGCAAATAGCGGCCGATCGTATCTTGAAAAATAGTCAGCGTAGTCGGTGCTTTCGTCGTCATTGTCAGCGTGTGGTCGTCAACCTTTTTCACGCCCGAAATCTCTTCACTGCCCTCCGGCAAATATCCTGTGTCGTCCAGGCCTTCCAGAATGGCAAACATATACGCATAGGTGGATGCCACCTTGGCGTTACTCATCAGCTTCAGCGTGAAAATAACGTCATCCGCCGTTACCGGCGTGCCGTCCGTCCATTTCGCATTTTCATTCAACTTGATGGTAAAAGTCTTATTATCGGCCGTTTCGATCGAATCGGCGAGCATCGGCTTGAATGTCAGATCCTCATCGATATCCACCAGCGGCTGGAACAAAAGTCCGGTCACATAAGTGGAAACCAGGCCCACCGGATAAAGCGGGTTTAAGGTGTTAGGAGAATAGGTAACCCCGATGTTTACCGTTTTCTTCCCGCTCTCGGAGGCGGCTCCGTTCCCGCCCGTATTGCCTGTATTGCTTTTTCCGCAGGCGAATAGCACTCCAAGTGCCAATATTAAAGTCACTGCCAGAAATTTTTTTGTCGAAAAAAATCTTGATTTCACGCTGTGCACCCCTTTGCTGTTTTAATTTCAATTTCAATTCATATTAAACTACTATGTTTTATAAGTATTGAGCCGTTTAAATAGTTTGTCAATGAATTTGTCGTATTTTGTCGCTATAAGCGTACATTTGTGTTATTCCCGTGTCAATACCTTCTGTTCCCCGGCATTTATGTCAAAGGGCAGCCGGTTCTGCTGCGGCGGAAACGGACAATTGAAATGAGGAGAAAACGCACATGGAGGCAAAAAGCTCCGGTTAAAATCAAGGATCGCCTTCCCGCTTTCATCCGGCTGGACCACCAGCATCCGGCCCAGTCCATAAGTTGTCAATCCGTTCGTCGTATCCGCAAATACCAGAATCAGCACATCTCCCGACTTAAACGGAGTCATCGTATAGGTGTTTCCTTCATAGGAAAAAGCAATGTCTCCGGGAGATTGATGGTGACGCACATTCCCTTGCGCATCATCTACATGGGCAAATGCCATCGTCCGCTCCCCATCCTGACCGATAAACCGGCCTTCCAATACCCAACGGGGATCATATGGAAAATTGGCAATACCCTCGAACCGCCGGATCGCTTCAGCTTCCGAATCGTAAATGGCAAGCAAATGATCGGACCCCGGCTGCGTTGTGGCTACCGCTGTCAGCGACTCTGAAAAGCGCACCACTGTATGATCCGCCTCCATCGAAATGGTTCCCTCAACGAGTGCTCCGTTCAGGGTGATCCCGTCAGATGCCTGAGCCGTAAGTGTCAGCCCCTGTTCCCCTGCCGCTTTGGGAGCCCAAAGTCCAGGGATCCCTTCCACGTGCATAGGTTCATAAATGGTGTGCAGTCCGATCAGCGCCAAGTCGCCATGAAACTCAATGACCGAACGCCGGCGTTCCTCTCTCCATATCTCGATCTCTGTCATTTTGCAGTCCTCATTTGCTGTAAAGTTTCCATCTTACTCCGTTACAAAGCCGGTTAATAATGAAATAAATGCATCATGCTCTTCAATGAACGGCATGTGTCCGCTGTGTTCAAACACCGTAAGCCGGGAGTTAGGCAACAGCTTATGCATCTCCTCCGATTGCGAGACAGGTGTCACCCAATCATGGCGCGCGCCGATGATCAAGGTCTTAACCTTCAGATCAGGCAGCTGCGGACGCACATCATACAATGGAATAAAGTGTTTGAACGTGTAGTTCGCCACTTCCATCGAGCCGATCGGACGGTTACCAGTTTCCCGCATAATCTCTTCATCCCGGACATGAAAATAGAGATCGTAGCAGACATCCCACCAACGGATCAGATGGGCTTCGTCTTCGATCCGACCTTCAAACAACTCCGGAATTACGTTAAGCTGCTCCGGCGTGGCAATCTTCCGGGCGAAATCCATAGCTGCCGGATAGAACTCGCGGCTCGGCGCCGTGCATAGCAGAACCAGCTTGTCCAGCGAGTCGGGGTAACGCGTAGCGAACACTTGCGCCACCATTCCGCCGAAGGAATGACCCATCAGTTGGATTCGCCCAAAGCCGAGATAGTTGCGGAGCGCTTCAATATCGTCAGCAAGCTGCTCCAGCGTACAAGTAGCGGGATCAACCCGTTCCGATTGCCCGTTGCAGCGAAGATCCATATAGACGATTTGAACCGTCTCGGCAAGCGGCGTCAGCCACGGCTTGAAATCGGCATGATCGCTGCCCGGTCCTCCATGAATCGCGAACAGAACGGGCTTATGGCGCATCCGTTCCCCTTCGGGCACATAGCCCGACCCTTCAACGTCAAAATAAATACGGGTACCATTTATGTTTGCAAACATATACACACTCAACTTTCGCTTCATATTTTAACTCATACTTCGTATCCCGCCTGTCCCGGGAATTGTTAATCGCATTAATCAAATCAGGTTAATAGAGTAAATGATATGCCCAGTCCTATCCTTTGTCAATTAGCCGGGATTCATCCATTTTCTGCCGTATTGGCACACATTCAAGTGCATTTCACTTTTTGACTACAACCTTCTTATTATAAAAGGATTTTGAGGAATAGAAAACTATTATAAAACGATTTCCTTATTGTCCCGTCTATAGCAAAAACGTCCTCCTCCGTTTCTCCAACGGCAGAAGGACGTACCTATTAAACAGGAATCTATTCCCTAATATTATGGTTGAGCCTGAAATTCGACCTCCAGGATGACCGGACAATGATCGCTACCCATCACATGGCAATCAATTTGGGCGTCTACCAATTGTGGTGCCAGCCGGGAAGAAGCCAGAAAATAATCGATGCGCCAGCCTACGTTCCGCTCCCGTACCTTAGGCATATAAGACCACCAGCTGTACACATTTTCCCGGTCAGGATAAAAGTGCCGGAACGTATCCACAAAACCGGCGTCCAGCAATTTGGTCATCTTATCCCGCTCTTCCGGTGTAAAACCGGCATTTCCAAGGTTGGACTTGGGATTCTTTAAATCGATTTCACGATGGGCGACATTGAGGTCTCCGCATACGATCACCGGTTTACGGCTGTCCAGCTCTTGCAAGTAGCCGCGGAAGCGATCCTCCCATTCCATTCTGTAATCGAGGCGGGCCAGGTCGCGCTTTGCGTTCGGCGTATAAACATTGACAAGGTAGAAGTCTTCGAACTCCAGGGTCAGCGTTCTGCCCTCCGGCTCACTATCTTCCTCTATGCCATAGCGGACGGATAACGGTTTAACCCGGGTAAACACGGCCGTTCCCGAATATCCCTTCTTCTCGGCGTAATTCCAATACTGTCCATACTCTTCGCCTAACTCCAATTCGATTTGCCCTTCCTGGAGCTTGGTTTCCTGCAAGCAAAAAATATCCGCATCCACTGCCTTGAAATAATCGTAAAACCCTTTAGTCACGCAGGCCCTTAAGCCGTTGACATTCCAGGATACCAGTTTCATATCATCTATCTCCTTACCTGTAATTTGCTCATTATAAGCTATCATTCTAGCTTTACTCCTAAACGATCTTACCCTCTATTAAAATTGCCTGTCAAATCCTTCGCCAGATGTCCTGTATATACCAAAAAGCCGCCCGTAAGAGCGGCTGATCGTAATTTAAATTTTGGTATTACGGATTCTGATTCACCCTTGCTGCGGTATTAGCGGTAAGCTTTGCCCCGCTTGACGACTTCGCCTTCATATAATTTAACCTCTGTGCTGAGGACATAAGCCGGCGGCTGTTTCCCGCGATTTTCTTTATGGCCCTGGATATGAGCGTCGCTCTTCTCCCAGTTCTTCCAAGCCTCTTGGGACTCCCAGCGGATGACGACCACGACTTCTTCCTGTTCTTTACTCTTGGTGTTCACCATCACGTTGATGTCAACGAGCCCGTCCATATTGTCCATTGGACCCTCTCCGCTAAATCTCGCGACCACTTTGTCGCTGTTGCCCTTTTCGACCAAGATCGTTCTTGTCATGATAAACAAGGGACCACGCCTCCTCCAAAATAAATACACCGACCAAGCATAAATTCAATATAATCTATCTCTATTCTAGTTGATAATAATTATCATTGTCAATTAAAACCGGACTCTCTATCTGGTACAGGATGCCTTATGATGTATGTCATTCAATATATTCAAAGCTTTGAATATAATAAAATACAATCCGTTTAACGTGAAAGGAGCTTAATGCCATGGACATAAGCTTGCAGCAATTTAAAGCCGAGTTTTTCAAAGCGCTGGCTCATCCGATGCGCATCCGTATCCTGGAGGTTCTTTGCGAAGGCGAGCGGAATGTCAATGAGCTGCAAAGCATCGTGGGTTCCGAAGGCTCCGCAGTATCGCAGCAGCTCTCCGTACTTCGGGCCAAGAATCTGGTCAACACGGTAAAAGAAGGCACGACCGTCGTCTATTCGCTCCGTGATCCTCTGATCAAGGACCTGCTGGCGGTGGCCCGGCAAATTTTTGATAATCATCTGGTCGAGTCGATTTCGTTATTGGAGGGAATCCGCAAAGAGAAATAAGATCAACATATTTATAGAAAAGAAGGGTTAAGGATGAAGTGGAGTGGGCGGTACAGTGGTTATAACGCAGGGACTTTACGAAAAGATTTGATTTCCGGATGCATCGTCGGCATCGTCGCGATACCTCTGGGCATGGCGTTTGCCATCGCTTCGGGCGTCAAGCCTGAATACGGGCTTTACACGACCATCGTCGCGGGGATTCTGATTTCGCTGCTTGGCGGATCGAAATTTCAGATCGGAGGTCCCACCGGCGCGTTCATACCGATCCTGTTGGCCATCGTTATGCAGTACGGGTACGAGAATCTTCTGATCGCCGGTTTTCTCGCCGGGATTATTCTTCTTCTCATGGGGCTCCTCAGGCTGGGTTCTTTGATAAAGTTTATACCTCGTCCGGTGACCATCGGGTTTACAGCCGGTATAGCAGTAACAATTTTCAGCGGTCAGATCGCAGGCTTCCTCGGACTTCAGAATATGGAGCGGCATGAATATTTTTTTGAAAATATGAGAGAAATCGTCCTGCGTCTCCCTTCCCTGAACGTCTTCAGCATTCTGACGGCTTGCATTTGTCTGGCCGCCCTTTTGCTGACGCCAAAGATTCTTCCCAAGGTACCCGGGTCCCTCGTCGGCATCCTCGTCTCCACCTTGGTTGCGCTCTGGCTATTCCCCGGCAAAGTGGCGACGATCGGCTCCGCCTACGGCGACATTCCAGGCGGATTCCCGGGGCTGCACCCGATCTCCCTTACCTGGGATCGCATCGGCACGATGCTTCAACCGGCGCTGATCATCGCCCTGCTGGGGAGCATCGAGTCGCTGCTCTCGGCCGTGGTCGCCGACGGGATGACGGGAACTCGCCATAACAGCAACCGGGAGCTGGTCGGCCAAGGGATCGCCAACATGGTTACGCCGTTTTTCGGCGGCATCCCTGCTACGGGCGCGATTGCCCGGACGGCAACCAACATCAAGAACGGGGCGGTATCGCCCTTTTCCGGAATCATCCACGGCGTTGTCGTGCTGCTCGTTGTCATTTTATTCGCGCCTTATGCATCAAATATCCCGCTGGCGAGCATGGCGCCAATCCTGATGATGGTCGCCTGGAACATGAGCGAACGCAAAGCGTTTGCCAAGCTGCTCAAAACCCGGACCAGCGATACCGTTATATTGCTCGTAACGTTTCTGCTAACGGTCTTTACCACCTTAACGACGGCGGTGGAAGTCGGGCTCGTGATGGCCGTGCTGCTGTTTATCAAACGCATGGGCGACCTGCTTAGCGTAGACAAAGTGCTGCCTGACCGGGAAAATCTTCGAGAGAAAGTGGCGACCCACGTAGTCGCCAAAGACCATGACTGCCCTCAGGTATCGATCTTTACCGTAGACGGTCCGCTGTTTTTCGGCGCTTCGCAAACGTTTGCCGATCTTGCTTCTATTATGGAGAGCGGCCCGGATTTAAGAGCGGTCATTCTTCGAATGGGCAAAGTCCCGTTCATGGACACGACGGGTGAGGCCCATTTTCTGGCCTTGATCAAACGCCTGCAAGGAATCGGTGCCAGCGTTATTATCAGCGGAATCCGGCCGCAGCCCCAAAGGCTGCTCATCAAGACGGGCGGGCTGAATGTCATCGGAGAACAACACTTTTTCGAACATACGGGTGAAGCCTTGAATTACGCCTTGAATACCTTGAACGGTGAAAAATGCCGGGGGTGCCGCCACTTCGCCTTCCGCGAATGCAGCGGTTTCAGCGGAAGTGAATATGTGGCTGCGCCTGGTTCCCAACCTTCGCCGCGCGTACGCTCCGGACAACAGCCGGTTTAGGCCTCCACTCCGTCCTAAAGACTAAAGCTCTTCCCATGTCAAGGCCGGTAACGGACTGAGACAACGGGAAGGGCTTTACTTTATTTAAAAAGACAATTATATTATAACTAACTAATTAGTTATAAAAAGGATGGGTGCTTCATATGCTAACTCCCAAAGGGGAAGCAAGCAAAAGCAAACTGCTGACTTCCGCCGAAGAACTTTTCGCCCAAAAAGGCTTTCATGCAACAACAGTCAGTCAAATCGTCAAAAATGCCGGGCTTACCCAAGCCGCTTTCTACCTTTATTTTAAAAGCAAAGATGAAATACTTCAGGAAATGCTGGCGAAATTCGAGGAACGGCTGCTTCCGTTTACCGATGCTGGCCGTCAGGCTGCGGGGAAAAGCCCAGAGGAGCTAGAGGCTTACGTCATTCAAGCCTTCACGGGTCTGTTTGCGCTGCTCGGCCAGAACGCCAATTTAACTCGAATCGTTTTGCTTGATACCGAGAAAGGCATATCGATCCGCGATAGGATCGTGCAGCAGATTTGCTCCAACATGATCCGTAACCAGCAAGCCGGGATCGTTCGCCCGGATGTGGAACCCGAGCTGGCAGCGGAATCGGTCGTCGCTTCTGTAGAACGCCTGATTTACCGTTACAGCGCGACCGGAGAGAAGGATGCGGCGGAATTGGGCCGCCAAACCGCCAAGCTGTTTTTGCAAGGCATTTTGAATCTCAGGAATTAAAAAAAAGGAGATGTTCTTATGCAGCTGCTAAACGTTTTGAACGAGCATGTCGAACTCTTAAGCCTGCTTTGGCTTTTTCCCGTAACATTCCTGTTCCACGATTTCGAAGAGATCTTGACGGTCGAAAAATGGGCCGCAAAGCACGGAGATCGCGTCAGCCAAACGCTGCCGGGCTTCGCCAAGCGAGCCTTTCAGTCGTCCCTTCGAATGAACACCTTCCATTTCGCCAAGGACGTATTGTGGGTGTACTCACTAATCGCTCTCGTTACGATGCTGGCCGTTTTCTTCGATTTCTACCTGCTGTTTTTGGCGGCTTTGCACTTGTATTTTCTGCATGTGTTCACCCATATCGGCCAAACACTGTTCCTGAAACAATACACCCCTGGCGTTGCTACCGCGATTTTCCCGGTTCTCCCTTACTCACTTTACGCCTACTATCGCCTGCTCTCCGACCAGATCGTAAGCAGCACAGACCTTCTTTGGGGCTTGGGCGCCATGCTGATTCTGGTTCCACTCGGAGTGATCCTGCTCTTGAAAGGGAGAGATCAAAATGTGAACATCTGAGATGGAATCAATGCCGTAATACAAACTCATCCAGCTTGTTCCCGTCCACATCATAAGCTTGATACGTCAGTATATTTCCGTCGATCGTAATCCCTGCAAACATTTGCTTTCCGTTTTGAAAATGGACCGCATGATAAAATTTGTCCTTTTTCTTGTCATTGAATTTCGATCCGGACGCATTCGTCACCACATAGACGGTCCCATCACCCTGCTCAGTGATTTCTCCATTTTTCAAAGGATACGATCTCGAGTACTCGTGATTATGACCCTGCAGCACCAAATCGACGCCTAACTCATCAAATACCGACACCCAGTCGCTGATTTTATCGTACCTGTTCCCTCCATAAGCCGGGCGATGGATGGCAACGATTTTCCAAGCCCGATCGCTGTTCTGTAAATCCTGCCGGAGCCACTCCGTCTGTCCTTTGATGTTGGATTCCGTGTTCAACACGGCGATATGAGCATTCCCGTAATCGAAGGAATACGTTGTTCCGGCGGCAGAATCTTCCGCCCCGTTTGCCGGCAGGTTGAAATGCGAGGTAAACCGTTTGGACTCTCCCTTCACCTCGTCGTGGTTGCCGGTAACCGGCATTAGCGGAATCCGGGGCAGCCAAGCCGCAGCTTTTCCGAAAAAATAGTCCCACCCCTCCTCATCCTCCGGCTCTTCCGTCAAATCCCCGTTATGAAGGATCCACTTGGCATCTCCGAACATCTCGAAGGCCTTTTCCAACGTACGCCCCCATTGCTCAAAATCCGCTTCCGTTGCGCCCTGAGAATCCGTGACATTTAGAAACGTAAAGGTGGTCTCATTCATACCCTCTGTCTCGAAAATGGCAGGCTCACTCCATCCTTGCTTCGTGCCGTCCCCGACTCTAAAAATATAGGACGTACCCGGACTGAGTCCGGTCACCTCTACCTTGTGAACCGCATTCTCCTGTCCTTCTCCTACATCGATCACTGTGGATTCGGCTTCTAAAGTCAGCGCATTACTCTTTTTCAACTCTTCCGCATCAGTCCCGGCAGCCAGCTGAAAAATCCCTTTTGCCTCCGCATTCTCTGAATACCAGGTAAAAGCCCGCGATGTTTTCGGATCTCCCTTAAAAGTAGTGAATATGGATTTAGCCGCTCCGTCATATCCCGATTGCTGATCCGGTCCGCGATCTCTCCACGCTTCGAGCACGATCACGCCGGTCAATAGAACGACGCCCAGCAGCACCGTCCCGCCTATGCTTATCGTTCTTTTTCCTAAGCTCATCTCGTTCTCCTCCCCTGGTAATCTCATCTCTTACGATCTTTTACCTTTTGCATCCAATTGTCAACGCAGTGTAAAAACTTTCAGTTTATATTCAGTTTCCGTTAAGTGAGTAATCAGCAAACCTTGTTAGGATAAATGCATTCGGTAAAAGAGAGAGAAGCGAGGTGTTAAGCATTGAATACCGTCTACAAGGATCTTAAATTCCGCCACGAGCTTAAATTTATGATTAACCGGCATCAGTATTACGTCCTTTGCCAAAGGCTTAAAAATCTGATCCAGCATGACAAGCATGCGGGACGGAACGGCGAGTATCATATCCGCAGTCTGTATTTTGACGACGTGGACAGCTCGGCTCTTTCCGAGAAGCTCGGCGGGTTCCGCGACCGGCGCAAATATCGGATCCGTATTTATAACGGGGACGATCAAATCATCCATTTTGAGAAAAAAATCAAGGTGGGCGATCACATCGCCAAGCTGAAGGAACCGTTGACCCGGGAAATGTATGACTCCATTATACGAGGAGATTATGAAGTGCTCCATCAGCCGGACAAGCCGTTCATGATGGAATTGTACCGGGAGATGAAGCACAATCTCCTCCGACCCAAGGTCATCGTCGACTATGTGCGTGAGCCTTACGTCTGCAAGAACGGCAATGTCAGGATTACGTTTGACAAAGAGCTGCGGACCGGGCTGCATGCAACGGATATTTTTGACCGGTCGCTCCAGCCGGTTCCGGCCCTTGACGACCATCTCATTATTCTCGAGGTCAAGTATGACGAGTACCTTCCGGAATATATCCGGACCGCCCTGCAAATGGACGGGCTACGCCATCAATCGGCTTCAAAATACGTAATCTGCTGCAAATACCTAAAAATGAATTCCTGGGAGGATCAATAAGTTCATGAATACAACCAATCAATCGACCAATTTCAGCGATATCATTAAAAATTCAATTATGGATAATTTCACTTCCGATATCAGCATCTCCAAAATACTCATCACCTTGGGCATTTCATTCATTATCGGGCTATTCATTTTTCTTTTATACAAACGTGTCTTCAGCGGGGTGCTTTATTCCAAAAGCTTCAATGTGTCCCTGATTGGTATGACTATGGTCACCGCTATGATCATCATTGCCGTGAATTCCAACCTGGTGCTGTCGCTCGGGATGGTCGGCGCCCTGTCGATCGTTCGTTTCAGAACCCCGATTAAAGACCCTACCGATCTGATCTTCCTGTTTTGGGCAGCTGCCGCAGGTATTGTGACCGGTGCCGGCTTCTACACCCTTGCAGCTATCGGCTCCGTGGTCGTCGGACTCGTGATGTTCCTGTTTATCAAAAATACTTCAGCGGAAACGCCTTACCTGCTTGTCGTCAACTGCGAAACCGATGAGAGCGAAGGGCTGATCCATAGCCAAATGCGCAGTATTGTAAAACGCTACAACGTTAAACAAAAAACGGTATCTCCCGGCAACATCGAAATGACGCTGGAGGTGCGACTCCGCGACGGGGAAGGCAAGCTCGTCAATCAGATTTCCGAGCTCGGCGGAGTGAAGAATGCGGTCCTGATCAGCTATAACGGTGATTACGTATCTTAAAACGCGGAGGTGAGGAAATGAAAGGAAAGCTTGCAAAGCCGTTCCTATCCCTTTGTTCACTGCTGCTGATCTTCGGACTTGCCGCCTGCGGCGGAACCAGTCAAAGCGCGAGCACAAACAACGGTGATGCCGTTACTAAATCGGTATCCGCGGAAGAACGCAAGCTGGATGAAGAGGTTTTTCCAAAGGATACGGTCGTTGACGTGAAAATCACGATCGATGAAGATGATTTTCAGGACATGCTGGACAATGCCAGCGCAGAAGAATACAAGAAGGCTTCAGTCGATTATAACGGGCAGCATTTTGACAACATCGGCATTCGGACCAAGGGCAATCTAAGCCTGCGCAGCGTCGTGCAAATGCCGGATTCGGACCGGTACAGCTTCAAGCTGTCTTTTGACGAGTATCTCAACCAGACTTTGGATGGCATCAGTAAAATCAACTTGAACAACAACTACAGCGACGCCACCTCCATGCGGGAGTTTCTGACCTACGAGTTGGCGGAAGAGATGGGGCTGCCTACGCCTAAATATTCTTTCGTAAATGTCTATGTAAATGATGAGCTTTGGGGTTTTTATCTCGCCGTTGAGCAGATTGGCGATGCCTACTTGAACAGGCATTTCGGAAACGCCTACGGTGCGCTGTACAAAGGCCAAATGACCGGAAGTGGAAGCGACCTGGCTTGGCTCGGCGATGACCCGGATGCATATACCGGCTTAGCTCTAAAGTCGAAAACGACGAACGGCGATGTATTGATCGATATGCTTGATGAGCTCAACAACGGCTCGGATTACGAAAAGGTTCTGGATGTGGAAGAATCGCTCGGCTACATCGCTCTAAATGTACTCACCAACAACACCGACAGTTATATCGGCGGCAACAAACAGAATTACTATTTGTATGAGGACGACGGTGTCTTCTCCGTGCTGCCATGGGATTACAACATGGCGTTCGGCGGTTTAGGCGGCGGAGGCATGGGCGGCGGCTTCGGCGGGGCCGGTCGGGCCAAGGCGGGCGCCGACACGGGGGGCAATGCCCCGGCGGACGGAGCGGGCGCGGCGGGTGATGCCGCGGTCGGCGGAGCAGGCGCGAGCCCAGCCGGGGGCGAGCAAGCGGCCGGGCCGACCGGTGCAGCAGCGGGCAGAACCGCCGGGGGCGCAGCGACGGGCGGCCAAGAGGCTCCGGCGCAGGCCGACACGGCGGGCGGCGACCAGGCCGCCGGAGCTGCAGCCGGCCAGGGCGAGGCCGGTGCCGGGAAGACCGGCGGCGGAGCGGGCATAGGCCCCGGAGGCGGCAGCAGCCTGCTGATCGACGAGCCGACCCAAGGCGCGGTTGCCGAGCGTCCTTTGGTAGCCAAACTGCTGGCCGTCGATGAGTATAAGGAGTTGTACCACTCCATCCTTCAAGAAGCGGTTGATGGCTACCTTGAAAATGACACCTTCACGGCACGCGTCAACGAGGTTTCCGCGATGATCTCGTCCTACGTGAAGGCCGATCCAAGGCCATTCTATTCCTACGAACAATTCGAAGAAGCTGTGCCCAAACTCATTTCCACCAACGCTTCGCAGGTGGAGAATATCTCACAGCAGCTTGACGGCACGCTTCCTTCGTCCGGCGACGGCTCCGGCAGCGGCGGCGGTATGGGAGGTATGCGTGGTATGGGCGGCAGAGGTGGCGGCGACCGCCCTGCGTTCGGTGCCACCGGACCACAGACCGGGCAAACGACGAACGACGCAGCCGCACCAAACAATGCCGGCCAAGCGGGCGCCGTTGACGGACAGTCGCAGCAAATAAGCGGCGCTGCTCAACAGGGCGCAGCCGGCGATGGGGCCGGAGCAGCCGGCCTGCCCGGCGGTGCTCCCCCTGATGTAAACGGCGGGATGCCGCAGCTTCCACCGGATGGCCAGATGCCGCAAATGCCGCCGGATGGCATGGCTGATGGTCAGATGCCCGGCGCACAGTCGCAGCAACCGGCAGACGATGCCGCGGACGCGGACAACGGTGCAGGCATCCCGGGCCAGCAAGGCGCGAATGGCGGCCAATGGGGACCAGGCGGTGACTTCGGCGGCGGGTTCGGCGGCGACCAAATGGGCCGCGAAGGCTGGCCCGACGGTTTTGGGGGATTCGGTCAGGGAGATGCACGTAAGGTACAGACGAATCCAAATGAGGCCCTCACCGCAGGGATCTCCCTCTTAATCCTTCTACTAGCCTGCGTTTTCGTCGTCTTTTTCAGAAGAAAACGTCTCTAATTGCTATACAGAAACTGGACCGTCAGTGGAGCTTAAGAGCTCCCTGGCGGTTTTTGTTTGCAACTAATCTCATTGGATATATCCAATGGATTTACCTTTCATTCGCATATTCAATGATATTCATTGGAAATACGGCTAGGCCCCTTAAATCCGGAGTCTTACCCACCAAAAATGGCTCGTTCGCATAATAGCTCACTATTTCAAACAATTACATCGCTTTATGAAATTCAGACGTATCCTCCTGCGTTTTAACCCAAACAGAAAATACCGCAGGAGGCATTCTTTTTAAACTGCCATGCATTTTTCTGTTGTTGTAAAAGTCCATGTAACCATCTAAAGCCTCGTAAGCTTCCTCAAAAGTCATGAAGTCTCTTAGACTGAATAAATGTCGCTCAAGTACACTGTGGAAGGATTCAATGTAAGCATTCATGTTTGGTGTGCGTGGCGGTATTCTTTCATGAATGAGTTCCAGACTCTCGCACATATCCCCAAATAATTTACTTACAAATTGCGGCCCGTTATCTGTGCGAATTACAGGCATGGGTTCTCCTGGCTGTATGCGCTTCTGCAATGCATGACAAAGCGTCTGCACGGCATGTTTTGCCTCACACACAGGACCTCTATATTGACCAACCACGACACGATCAAATACATCAATAATGCTAAGTACAAAAAAGAACCGTTCGCGTCCGATTACATAACCATACTTAATATCCATTTGCCACAATTGATTCGATCCTGTGACCACCCGATTTTTCGGTAATCTCCGTGGATGGGCCGGCTTACGTTGGCGTGCTTTTTGTAGGATCCCTAGTTCCTTGCATAAGCGATGGGATTTCTTTTTATTCAGCCTTACGTTATATCGGTCACGGATGCAATGTCCAAGAAATTTGTAGCCATAAACATGCTCTTCACCCTCAATAAGCTCAAGAAGCCAACTGTTAATTTGGTCGTCACTTACTTGTTCTCCGTTAAAAGTATATGAGTATCCGGGCGCTGGACGTCCACTATGTCTTGCTCTGGAACGTCTTTCCGGGTCACTCATCCGCTTTTTACGATCGTAATAGGTGGATTCCGAGAGTCCCATGATCCGCAGAACGACTGCTGCTGCTTCTCCCCGCTTAATAAATTGCTCTGCTATTTCGAATTTTTCGGATAAGCGGGGTTCTGCTTTTTTAATAATTCACGAAGTATCTCTATTTCGAGTTCCTTCTCCCCGAGCACTTTAACCGCCTTTTCATAGCGTTGCTCAACATCTTGCAGTCGCCGTAGTTCTTGCAAATGCTCATCTGTTGCAGGGATTTCTTCTGTTGGAATTGAATCACGATACTCTTTAACCCACAAACGAATGGTTTCAGGATGCAAATCATACATGCGGGCCAACACCCCCACCTTAATTCCAGACAATGCTTCTTTAACGATTTGAATTTTGATTTCTTCTTTCCGCTTTTTCCCCATACTGGATCCTCTCCCTTACTTCTAGTATAAATTTTTTGGGTAGGAGGACTCCAGTTTTATTAGGGGGCCTAAGAGAATATCCAATGAATATCGACCAAATCCCCTCTTTACGGGCAATTCAGCACTATTTCATTGGAAATTTCCAATAGAACTGCCCCTTTACACCAAACCCAGGGTTTTTCATTGGAAAAATCCAATCGGAAGAGTTAGAACAGAAGAATGAAGTAGTCAGTAGTCAGAACAGGAGAAACCAACCCTAGCAAAAATAAAGAACCCATAATAGGGTTCTTTATTCTTATTTCTATGCAATTAAACGCTTCTGCCAACCGTTATAGTGCATCACTTTAGCCTTAGATGCTGAAATTCCAGGTGCCACCTTCACCATCAATCCACTTTCCGTTTCTGGATCCGGTTGCGGTTCCGGTTGAGGTTCCAGTGGCGGTTGCGATTCTCCCCCCGCTTCCCCTGGTGAGGTCGGCTCCACCGGAGCATTAGGATATGCCGAAATAGCGGGATCCATTATATTATCAAGCTCTGCCGGAGTTTCCGATGCCGGGGCATTAGATACGGGGGCGCCAGGCTGGATGTTGCCAGAACCCGCGTACGTCCATGTCCCCGTATTGAAGAAGTAATTTTTTCCGGTATTGCTGTCCCACTGCCCTTTTCCGTCATTGAAGCATGCTTCCAACCGGGAAGCTGTTCCAATGTCGATCGTTAGCTTACTATAACCCGCTACTTCGGAGGCTTCCATCGCTACGCCCGGCACCGCAGTCCATGTTCCGCCTTCCGGACGATAATGGATATACGGCTTAGCATAGCCATGTTTATAGTATACGGTCACCTTATTAGTGGCACTTTGATCCGGGGCTCCCTCAACAATTTGCCCACTGCCTTTATAAGTCCAGGTTCCTGTATTAAAGAAATAATTTTTGCCATTATTGCTGTCCCAGCTATTCTTCCCGTCACTAAAACAAGCCTCTATGCGTTTAGCGGTCCCCATATCTATGGTCAGTTTGCTATAGCCAGGTACTTCGGAGACCTCCATCGCTACTCCCGGTACGGCAGTCCATGTCCCGCCCTCCGGACGATAATGGATGTACGGATTAGCATAGCCGTGCTTATAGTATACGGTCACCTTATTTCCGCCCGTCCCTGCAGGCCCGGTTGTAACTTCTAATACCGCACTAGCCGGAGACTCGTTATTAGCCGCATCCCGGGCTTTGACTGTATACAAATATTTTGTTTCCGGGGTAAGCCCGGTATCTGTATAAGTAGTGGATGAGGTAGTGCTGCCAACCTTGGATCCATTGCGGTAGATATCATATCCCGTAACCGCGATGTTATCGGTTGATGCGTCCCAAGCCAAAGCTACAGTCTTATCGGAAACCGCGGTTGATCTCAAGTTACCCGGTGCAGTTGGAGCCTTCGTATCCCCTTCTCCATCGGGATTTGAATCATGCCATGTGCCGTCAAACCACCCATCCGCGCTTCTTGTAAATCCAGGCTTATTTTGACCCGGATTCTGCTTGCCGCTGCTATCCCGGAAGATCAGAGTGGCACTGTCAACCCCTTCAATCTTATAGGAATACCATTCCCCGTTCTCCTTGATCATAGCCGGCGCGGTAGCCCAGGTCGGTTCAGTAACTTTAGGAGAAGTTTCGTAGTAGTACAAGTACGGCGTACTCCAGTCGGCCGGTTTCTTGAAGCGAATCGTCAACCCGGCGTCCGGATCCTTCTTGGTATATTTGTATTCCTGAGATGATACGCCTTCTTCATTTTCAGCATACAATCTCAAAGTGGTAGATTCATCAAATTCCAAGCCTTCGCCAATCGTAAGTTCAGTTCCGTCCGTAAAACTGATTCCCTGCTTCGGATCGGATCCATCCAGTGTGTACTTGCCGCTATCCGCCTTTTTCAAATGCAGCGTAATTTTCACTGTGTTCGTTTTGTAATTTCCGCCGCCAGGAGATGCGGATACGATTGGAAGATTGGTCTCCGCTCCTTGTTCAATTAAAATCAGGCCGGTTGCTCCCGGTGTAAAAGTGGCAAAACCGCCGCTTACAATAACCTCATTACCGGTGTATGCGTCACGAGCCAGTGTGCCATCAGGGAACACGGATGCCACATTCACCTTGGTCGGGCCCGAAGCCCCTACCACAACGACAACCTTATCTTCTATTCCGTTCTTGCTGTAGGTCCGTTTAAAGGTATATGGACTGTCGCTGATTTTTGCATGGCTGCCCGCTCCCACCGAGATATGGTTGTTGCGGAACTGACCTACCTTCTGCCAGTGCGACAATACGTCCTGATTCAGATTATTCCAGTTCATCGACGAACGGGTGCCTTGCTGCGGATCCGAACCGGTCTCCCCGAAGGCTCTTCCCGCTTCGTCTCCATAGAACGTTTGAACTCCGCCTGGCAGTAGTAACAGTGCCGTACCAGCTTGAATCAATCGGCCTCTGTCATACAAGCGGGTATCATGCGAAGAAATATAGCTCAATACGTTAAAGTTGGGATCGCTGTTAATCTTGGAAGCATAATCGGAATAAATGCCTTCCAGGGAATTGATATTTGCATCCTGGAACGAGAAATTAATAATGGAATCGAAACCGTTACTGAAGTATTCGCTCTTTCCTACGCCATGTCCCCATACTTCACCGGTCATCCAGAAATTGTCGGTCCAGTCCGCTCCCGGCTTATCCGGATTGTTCTGTCTCCATCTTTCCAACGCGGCACTGCTTTCATTCTTGAGCTGTTTCCAACGGTTCATGTCCACGTGCTTCGCCGTGTCCGCCCTGAATCCGTCGATTCCGAATTCTTCAACCCATGCCGCCAGCCATTTGCTGATATAATCGGCCGGTGCTACGCCTAAGTCTTTACGCAAATTCTGCGCCGCTGGAACAATCCATGGATTGTATCCGTTCGTCTCTTTCCCCCATTTCGTTTGCAGCAGAGGAGCAAGACCTATATTGTTGGTTACATTAGTGCGGAAGTCCGGCAAATCCCCCACACACTGGGTTAAATCACTGCCTCCGCAATTCTCATACCCCGCAATGCCGGCGCGGACCCAGCTCCCCCACCATTTGGACCAGGCAGAGGAATCTTTATAGTTGATCATGTCATGGAAGCTATGCCAGGTTTGCCCGTTCCCTGGCGCCCAGCTTGAGCCAATGCCGTTTCTTGCCCCGTACCCGTATTCCTCCATATCTTTGATAGTCGCATATCCGGGGTGGTTCATAATGACGTCAAGTACGACCCGAATGCCCTTTTCATGGGCCGTATCGACAAACTCGCGCATATCTTCCACCGTACCCATGTTTTTATCAACCATCGTGTAATCCTGGGCATAATACCCATGGTAACCGTAATGGGCAAAATCGCCGCCGGTTCCGCCGCCTACCCAGCCGTGCATTTGCTCATATGGCGCCGTAATCCAGATTGCGTTCGTGCCAAGCTCTGTGAAATAGCCTTCGTTCAATTTTTGTGTAAGCCCTTTCAAATCACCCCCATGAAAGGTCCCGATATTTTTTCCGGTTGCATCGACGCTTGGTCTTCCGTAAGAATTGTTGTTACTCGGATCTCCATCCTTAAAGCGGTCGGTCAGCACAAAGTAAACGTTTGCATTATCCCAGCTAAATGTACCGGATGGAACAGGTTCTTCTTGCCCGTTATCCTCCTCTATTTTTATGGAAAAAGCGCTGCTCGCATCAGACTTTTGTCCGGCCGTATCAACAGCAATTACAGTGTAAGAATACGTAGCGCCCTTCGTTACAGCATTATCGGTATAAGAGTTTGTTGCGGAAGTGCCAATCCGCGTACCGTCTCGAAGGATTTCATATTCCTTAATCCCTTTGTCATCCGTAGAGGCGCTCCAGGTCAGGCGGAGAGATGTTGATGAGGCAGTTCCTTTCAAATTTTCCGGAACAGAAGGCGGATTATCCGTCTGGGAACCGTCGGGATTCGTATTATGCCAGGCGGTACCGTCATACCAACCTTCTGCGTTCCTTAACAATCCTGACTGGTTCTGTCCGGGAGCCTGATTGCCGTTCGCGTCCTTAAAAATAATCCTGGCGCTATTCGTTTTCTCAATGGTATAGGTATACCATTCCCCAGTTTCTTGCGTCATTGCCGGTGCCGAGGCCCAAGCCGGTTCCCCCGATACTTTGGGCGATGTTTCGTAGTAATACAATTGAGGCGTTCTCCAATTCGCCGGCTTCTTGAAATGAATCTTCAGTCCCTTTCCCTGTTCAGGGGTAGGGCCGTCGGATTTTTTGACCCATACGGACACAGACCCGCCATTGACTTTAAAGTCTCCATTTCCGGACGAATTGATAGTTACGGTGTCGGAACGATTTCCGGTAATATCGACCCAAGTCTCTCCGGCATGCTGTGTTCCCACATACATCGTCTTGGAACCGCCGGCACCGTCGGTGATCAGGGTAGCTAATCCGGAATTCGGCTTTGTTGCAAGGCCTTCACGCGTCCAACCGATAATATCATTATGGTTGAGGTAATCGTGCTGATTGCCGTAAGCGTAATCTTTTCTCGCTTTGAGGAGCGGATCTAATTTATCCTTCAATCCTTTGATGTTATTATTCGGAATGCCGTAATAATCTCCGTAAAATACGGACGGATACCCCTGTTCTCTTGTCAAAATATAAGCATACGCCTGTGGCTTAAACCAGTCAGATACCCAAGAAGTCAGCGACTGTCCGGGCTGTGTATCGTGATTGTCCACAAAGGTTACTGCATGTAAAGGATCTGCATTGACCAGTGTTCCTTGCCCTAAATTCCGCATATCAAAGTTGCCGTTGCTGTTTGAAGCCGATTGGAATCGATAGTGCAGCGGAACATCAAACAAAGAAACGCTGCTTCCGACTTTATTTAAATAATATTGCAGCTTGCCGAGATCCCCGCTCCAAAATTCGCCGACGGAAAACAATTCTTTGCCTGTTTTAGATCTGGCATTGGCCACAAAATCCTTCATGAAGCTATATTTAATATGCTTCACACCATCCAGCCGATACCCGTCGAGATTCAACGTATTGGCATACCAGACACCCCAATTTTTGATTTCGTTCACCACGTCCGGATGATCATAATCAATATCTTCGCCCATGAGGTAGTCATAGTTCCCGTTCTCCGTATCTACTTCCCAGTCCCAGTTTTTTTCGGAAAATTTATAAACTCCTTCTTTCTTGTTATCCTCATTCCAGCTTACCCCGTCAAAATGCTGCCATCTCCATTTAAAGCCAGAATACTTATCGCCCCGGCCCGGAAAGTCATATTTTGTCCAAGCCTTGATATTATAAGATCCTGAGGTTTCGCGGTTCCGGTCATTCCCCGCTACTTCGACGGCATTGCCGCTTTCCGTACCGTCCCCGCCCATTTTATGATTGACTACAACATCCCCATAAACACTAATATTATTGTTATGCAGAGATGTGATTGCCTGCTGAAGCTGATCCTTTGTTCCATATTTCGTTCGAACCGTACCTTTTTGATGAAACTCGCCCAGATCGTAAAGATCATAAACGCCATATCCGACGTCGTTGATACCGGCTTGCCCTTTGTAGGCTGGGGGTATCCACACTGCGGTAATGCCGATGTCGCTTAAATGCGAAGCATCTGCCTGCAGATTGTTCCAAAGGTTCCCGTTATTCGGTAAATACCATTCAAAATATTGCATCATCGTGCCATTCACAGGCTCCGTTGCCGTACTCTGGTTATCTGCCGCTGCAGCTGTTTGAGTTGGAATTGCCGGTGTGACGTAGATGGAAGTAACCAGGAATATAAAACTAAGGAAAAAAGATGCTCGCCTTGTCAATCTTTTTATCACTTGATTTACTCCTCTCACAATTTTAATTTTTGTGCAAACGTTTGAATGGATTTCAAAAAAAAACTACACACACTTAAACTCCCTTTCACAGTGCAAACGTTTGAATTTTTTGGGTTCGCAACCACCTCCTGATCTATAAAACTCACATCTCTCCAAAAAAACTGCGTTGTAAACACTTACATAAATACATATGTTTAATTTTGGGAGTTGATAAGTGGATTGTAGCAGAAGCTGTCACCCATTGTACATTGCATTTTACGAATTCAGGACCTGCCATGTAAAAAACAGGAAGTAAGTCGGATTGTTTAAAACGTCCCTCTTTGGTTAATAGTAAACGACAAGCAAAATTAATAAATTTGAGGTGATACGAATGGGTTTCTTATGGTCTTTAATTATTGGTGGAGTAATCGGTTGGTTGGCAGGTTTGATTATGGGCAGAGATATCCCCGGAGGTATCATTGGGAATATCATCGCAGGTTTCATCGGTGCTTGGCTTGGCAGCATGATCTTGGGGAATTGGGGTCCGGTCATCGGTGACTTCTACTTCATTCCTGCATTGATTGGTGCGGTTGTCCTAGTATTTATCGTGAGCCTGATTATGGGCTCAATGAGACGTAATCGTTCTTAAGATTCACTTTGAATAAGCATTGAAAATAGGAGAACCGCCCTATAAGGGCGGTTCTTTTATGGTTATACCCGGTCAAGCGGACTCATCCCGATATTCCGTAGGCGTCATCCCCGTGACCTTTTTAAATACCTGAGTAAAATAACGCGGATCTTGGTACCCTACCAGAGGGGCGATTTGATACACCTTGACCTGACTGTTCTTCAATATATACTTAGCCTTTTCAATCCGGCACTGGGTTAAATACTCCAGGAAGGTAAATCCGGATACCTGCTTAAACAGCATGCAAAAATGGCTGATACTCAAATCCGCGACTTCGGCAACCTCTTCGATGCTCAAATCCTTGTGGTAGTTGTTGGAGATATACTCTTGCGTTTTGGAAATGACCTTATGAATATTTTCTTTGGGCTGGGCTTCTTTGCTCTCGCGAATCCATTTCCCCAAACTGGCTTTGAGAACACCGATCATTTCGTTCAGAGTCCCAAGTGAGTGAATCTCCTGCAGCAAGCCTTCAAGCGACCACTCCGGCAGCAGCTTCATATGTTCGAATTCGCGGTAGAGAACAACAGTCAGTTCCACAATCATGCGTTCCGCCGTTTCTTTGCCAAAAGCCTGCGTTTCGATATAAGTTTTCGTCTCATCCAACAGGACGATTAACCGTTCATCTTCAAGCGTGCGGATACATTCGAGCATACGGGCTTCAAGGAACTTAGGATATTTGATTTCCCGGGTAGCTCCCAATTCCGGAATTGGGTCCACGAACACACCTTCCTGATCACGGTAAAAACGCTGGTATAACGCCTTTGCAGCACTCTGGTAGGCCTCACTCAGCTGCTCTATGCCTTCTGCCGACTGGCTGAATCCGATCGAACAGGACAGTTTCGCATTGACTTTGATCTGGTGTATGATATCGTTCCCCAAACTCTCTCTCTTGTCTCTTAATGAACCCGGGAACAGAATAACCCACTCTCCGCTGTGAAATGGAAACACGGTAAGCGCTCCATGCGATAAGGACCATTCGCTCAAAATGTTGCGGATCGCAAACAACCACAGCCTTCGCTCTTCCATGGACCAGCTCTCATTCAATTTCATGTAATGATCCAATTGGAGAACCGCCACGAAATAATCGTCCTGCAGCTCGCTGCTCTCCAGCCACTGCATATGCCGCAGGTGGTTATCGCTGGGATTGCCCTCCAAAAACTCCGCAAACATCCGCTCCCTTGCCAACATGGACAATACCTGCACCGAGTGCAGCAGCTTCTCG
Source organism: Paenibacillus sp. FSL R5-0407 (assembly GCF_038009185.1). NCBI lineage: Bacteria > Bacillati > Bacillota > Bacilli > Caryophanales > Paenibacillaceae > Paenibacillus > Paenibacillus sp. FSL R5-0407. The sequence continues at coordinate 795,579 of NZ_JBBPAX010000002.1, forward strand.
TTCTCCTGTTGCTTTTCCAGCGTCTTCTTCGCTCGCATGATCATTTCAATCAGTTCCTCATGATCGATCGGTTTGAGCAAATAATCAAATGCTCCTTCCCGCAGCGCTTCCCTGGCATATTCAAATTCTCCGTAACCACTGATAAAAATAAACAGGCGCTTGGCGTTCTCCGCCATGACTTCCTTCATCAGGCTAATTCCGTCCAAGCCCGGCATGCGGATATCGCTGATGATCATATGCGGGGACAGCTCGCGAACCAGCTTAAGGGCATCCTCTCCGTTTCTTGCATCACCCACGATTTCCAGATCCAGCTCATTCCACGGAATGGCCACCTTCAAGCTGCGCAAAATGATCGGCTCGTCATCCACGAGAATAACCCGGTATTTTGCTTCCTTGGCTTCCATACGACTCCTCACCTCCTGGCCATCACTCGGGCAGTGAACTTTTTCGTTGCTTCCAGTATTGCTCCGAGGTCGCTTGAATTTCATCCAAAGCCTCATTCGGCGAAACGCCGCCGGATATAATATCCTCGATTACTTTCAGGAATGTCTTGGTCACTTCCGGTGACAGCACATTGTCATACGCCAGAAAAATGCTGTCGCTCTGTTCCATGAGACTTACCACTTGGGCAAACACAGGACCGGTTTTCTCCGCATCGAAGGATATTTTCATCGATGGAATCCGAAGTCCCTCATAAACAACCCGCCTTTGAATATCCTCGGTGTAAAAAGCCTGCATCAAATCCAGCGCGGCCTCCCGCTTGGCTTCTTCCAAGTTCGAGGAAAGAGCGATCCCGATCGTATATCCTCCCGCCAGCGAGCTTGGCTGATCCGGAAGCAGGGTAGGGAACGTAATCACGCCGACCCGGTTCGGGAAATCATCCGGCTCTTCTCCGTTATGAAAGAGATTGATATCCCAGCTCCCATTCACATACATGGCCGCTTTGCCGGAAGTAAACAGCGCGATCGCCTCTTCCGTCGACAGATCATTGGCCGGATTGCTGAAGGCTCCTTCAGAGACCCAATCTTTAAAATGCATAAACGCCTGTAAATAAGCGCTATTGTTAAAATCCACGGCCTCATTGCCTTTGGTGAGCTCATTAATCAAATCCGGCCCCGCATAACGGTCCATCAAATAGTGAGCAAAAATCGCGGCCGGCCAGCGCTCCTCATTGCCTAGAGCAAAAGGAATGTACCCTTTATCTCTCAACAGCTTGACGACGGCGTCCAGTTCATCCAGCGTTTTCGGCGGGGTAATCCCCAGCCGTTCGAAGATTTCTTTATTATAATAAAGCGGCTCCGCATGTCCTTCCAAGGGTAATCCGTAAATTCGGTCATCGTAGGTCCATAGATGAAGGTCTTGGAACTTTTCCTTCAGCCCGTTATCACGGACGAAACCCGTCAAATCCATTAAGCGATTGGACCGGACATAAGGCTCTATTTCCGCCCCCGCAAATAACACGAACATGTCGGGCGGCGTCCCTGTCACCATCTCACTTTTCAGTTTCCGCTCCCGGTGATCGGTTTGGTCCATCCCCTCGAAATTCACCTTCACGTTGGGATGCGATTTTTGAAAAGAATCCACGACTTCCTCGAAAATGTGCAGCATTTGCCGGTCATGTTCCTTGATCCAGAAATGGCGGAAGGTCAACGTGATCTTCTCGGTCTGCTTCTCCTCGATCGGTTCGCTGCCGTTCATCGCAATGATCATTACCGAGATACCAAGCACAAGTGCATACATGACAATCCAGCCCCAGTTTACAAACCATTTCACGCCTCTCTTCCCCCTTTAGAGGTTGTTCAAAAAGTCATCTTTCCATGACGAAGCGGATCATGATGCGGATTCGACGTCGAATCTTGAATTCAGCCGGGCCTTCCGTTGCTCACGTACCTCATGTACGCTCCGCTACTCAGTCCCTAGCTTCATCCAACCTTCTTGGTCCTGAAAACCTGTCTTTTTGAACTCCACATTTTACGTATTGATCTTCGGTATTCGGATTCGGATGATAGACCCGAAGCCGGGGGAAGAACATATCATGATGCCGTAGTATCCGCCGAATCGTATGCTTAATCGCTCATGTACATTTTTCAAACCGACGCCGTTTTCCCGGTATTTCTTCAAATTGCCCCGGTCTTTGCTCCAAAGATGCATCAGCGTTTCCTGATCGAACCCCGGGCCATTGTCCATAACATCGATCAGAATATCCCGTTCCCCGTCCCGCGCGGTAATTGAAATAAAGCCTCTTCCTTCCATCGGCTCGATTGCATGATAGAGCGCATTCTCAACGATCGGCTGTACGATGAGCTTTTGCGTCTTGTAATATTTCAATGATTCCGGAATTTCAATTTGATAGGAAAACTTGTCCTCAAAACGGTATTTCTGAATATCCAGGTAATGCCGGACATGATCCATTTCCATGGACAACGGAATCAGTTGCTGATTTTCACTGATACTGATCCGCAGCAGTCTGCCCAGCGACACCACCATTTTGCTGATGTCCTTATTGCCTTGCAGTACGGCCATCGAGTTAATCGATTCCAGCGAGTTATAAATAAAATGAGGATTGATCTGTGCAACCAGCGCCTGGAGCTCAACCTCTTTTTTTCGCGCCTGCTCTACTTGAACTTGTTCGATCAGTTCAGAAATTTGCTTGCTCATCCGATTAAAGCCGTCCATCAGCAAATCCGTCTCGTCCTCGGATCGGACCATCGGCGGGATCGGCACGAATATACCCTGCTGAACCCTCTTCATCCCGTTTACAGCGCTGATAATGCTTCGAACCAGCCTGCGCACGAAATAACGGTCGAACAAAAAAGCCGATATCAACGAGACCAGGACAAGAATCACAGCGATATTCCGGATATTGATCGATTCCGAAGCAATAAGCTTGCTCGGGGTAATCGCTACCAGATACCATTCCTTGTTATGGGAAGGCAAGAAAGTAATCAGCGACTTCTCACCCAAATATTTATCAACATAATATCCCTTTTCGTTTGTTTCGACATCCGTCAGAAAAGGAAAGTCCGTACGTTCCCCAATATGTTCGCCCGATTTATCAAATACGATATTCCCCTGTTTATTGACCAGTAAAATATCCCCTTGTTTCAGGGTGGCGGTATCCCAAAATACTTGATCCAAAATATCCGGTTTGACATAAATTACAACCGCACCGATATCTTCCAGCGAATAATAATCTTTGATTACGCGAGCCTGGATCAAAACCGGCTTCCCCGTGGAGGCGCTGCCATTTTCGCCCGGACCGATCCAAATCGGCCGGCCTTCCGCGGCTATCATCGCCTCATACCAGTCCTGATGGCTTAACGAATCGAATGTCATCGCGTCATTGTATTGGTACAGCAGCTTATCTTTCGAATAAAGTCCGAATGAACTGATCATCGGATGATTGATTGAATTGTTGATCTCTTGCCTTTGTTCGTAGGTGACGACAAATGTAGGCTCCTTCAAGGTCTCTTGGATGACCTGTTGCGTTATCGCCGAGTTGGAGATGTTCGTTATTTCGTTTAACGCATAATTCAGCTTCCGGTCTGTCTCCAGCAACGATACCCAATAAAAGTTGGTGGATTTCTTTTCCATGGTGTTTGAGAAGCTGAAATACGAAATCGAGCCCATCAAGATAACCGGGATAAACACAAGAAGAATAATAGCCAGCAAGATTTTCCGACGGAGCTTCATCTGCGCCCTCCCTCCACAATCTCCTATCTCTATTATTCTTCATTATGCTTTATATTTCCTTGCTCTACTATAATAAAGCTCGCCTAACTTTTAATTGCGCCTGAAGTCAAGCCTGCAATTACCCACCGGCTGAACAACAGGAATACGATGAGGAGCGGCAGCGTCGCCGTAAAGGTGGCCGACATGATCATGCCGAAGTCCAGACCGTCCTTATTGGTGAACAACTGCTGCAATGCGATCTGAATCGTGTAATTCTCTTTGTTTTTTAACACGACCAGAGGCCAGAAGAAATCATTCCACACGTTCATAAAGTTAAGAATACCCAGGGTTGCCATTGCCGGGGTGACGACCGGAATAGCGATTTTCCAGAAAATCCGGAAATGTCCGCCGCCGTCGATCCGCCCCGCTTCCAACAGTTCGGAGTGAACGGCTGAAGCGATATACTGCCTCATCCAGAAGATCCCGAACGCATTGACCATTGCAGGAACGATAAGTGCTTTGTAGCTGTCGATCCAGTGCAATTTAGCCATAATGACATACTGAGGAAGCACACCCAATTGTGCCGGTACAAGCATTGTTCCGATAACGCAAACGAACAGAACATTTTTCAGAGGAAACTCATATTTAGCAAAAGCGTACCCTGCCAGGGTACAAAGGAATACTACAGACACCGTAACCGCCGAAGATACGACAACCGAATTCAGCAGCGCCCGGAAAAAGTCGGTCCGTTCCAGAACACGCGAGAAATTGTCAAAGAAGTGTGTCCCTGGAGTCAGCAAAGGCGGCATTTGAAAGGCCGCATCCTTGTCATTGGTCGCAACCACAAACATCCAGAAAAACGGGAAGACGGAAACCAGTGCCCCAATGATCATAAAGAGATAAAAGAACGTTTTCCCTAAGACTCCGGGTTCATCCGGCTTTTTTCTTACTGCGATACTACTCATGCTCTCTTACCTCCCGTATCTCCGCCCATACGGCTTGATAGCAACATGTTAAGCACGGAGAAAAGAATTGTGGCGACAAACAGAAGGACCGCCGTGGCCGCTGCCGTACCGAAGAATCCGTTTCTGAAGGCTTCACTGTACAAATAAGTAACCATCGTAACCCCTTCTTGGCGTGTAGAACCCGTACCGCCTTGACCGAGGAACACATATGGTTCGGTAAAGAGCTGCAGTGCGCCGATGGTCGATGTCAGGGTAACAAACAGAATAAATGGCCGCAGCAGCGGAAGTGTAATATACAGCAGCTGCTGTCCGCGCGTGGCACCGTCAATTCTGGCCGCTTCATAAATATCCGTCGGGATACTTTGCAAACCGGAGAGGAAAATAATGGCGTTATACCCCATCCACCGCCATAGAACCATGGTGGAAATGGCTATTTTTACGCCCCACCAACCCGAGTTAAATGGAACGCTGTCCAAGCCTAGGTTGTTCAAAAGCCAGTTGATCATCCCGTTGTTTCCGAACATGGTGCTGAACACCAGGGTAACGGCAACAATCGAAGTGATATTCGGCATGAAGTACAAAATACGGAATGTATTCTTGAATTTATTCAAAGCCGAGTTGAGCATGACGGCCACGAATAGCGCCAAAATGAGCTGTGGCACTGTACCCATCAAGGCCATGATGATCGTATTGCTAAAGGAAATCCAGAAGGTTGGATCACTAATAATTAAATCGTAGTTTTTGATCCCTACATATTTCATAGGTCCTATTGCGTCCCATTTGAAGAAGGACAAATAGATCGTAAAGATGATCGGATACAGTCCGAATATAGCGAACAAAATGAAAAATGGCGAAATAAACGTATACGCCGTGAGCTGGCTGCGTCGTTTCTCGGTCCAGAAATGCCTTTTCGGCGGTATCGACTGGGCCGGACTCGCTGTAGCTGTGTCAGCCATGAACGCACCTCCATGAAGTAGTTGATAAACCCGAATTCGCAGGGGCAATAGTCGCCCTGCGAATTCGGATAAAGAAATCGTGATATTAGATCTTCTTACTAGCTGCGATCAACCAGAGTCTTGATTTGTTTCATCGCGCTATCCCATTCTTTTTGCGGATCCGCTTTTTTCTCAAGAACGTTCTTGAGCGCGTTTTTGATAATGGTATCGGCTTGGTCATGAAGCGGACCATAGTAAATCGGTTTTACGGTTTGAGCCGCTTTTGCGTAAGCTGCGGATGTAACTTGACCTGCGAAGAAATCGTCGCCTTTTTCCGTGAATGCAGGATCTTCATAAACAGCTGGGATTGTTGGGAACAAACCGCTGTCCGTAAACGATTTCATTTGGTTTTCTTTGTTCAGAACCCAAGAGATAAATTCATAAGCTTCTTTCGGATGTTTACCTTCTTTAGGCAGCGTCAGGAAGGAACCGCCCCAGTTTCCTGCGCCTTCAGGCATTTGAGCGATTTGCCATTTGCCTGCGGAATCTTTAGCATTTTTGATTGTACCTGCGATCCAAGCTGGGCCGAGCATTACGCCGAAGTCGCCTTTGTTGATCGCATTTTGCCATTCGGGAGACCAGAGAACCCAGTTGCCGATCCAGCCTTCTTGAATGCCTTTTACGGTAAAGTCATATGCTTTCTTAACTTGCGGATTGTCTGCCCCGATAAAGGAGCCGTCTTCTTTACTGAAATAAATTTCGCCTTCGGATTGGTCACGAACGCCGTTGTAGACGAGGTCCGTCAAGTCAGCAAACGGTTTGCCGGTTTTATCTTTGAAAGCTTTGGCAACGGTTGCAAACTTATCCCAAGAGTCGATTGCTGCACTGAAACCGTCCGGATCCGTAGGTAAGCCCGCTTGTTCAGCCACATCCGTACGGTAGTAAACTACAGTAGGCCCGATGTCTGTTGGAAGACCCAATTGTACTTTCCCGTCCAACGACGTAACTTGCTTCCATTTCCAGTCGAGGTAGTTAGCTTCGATATCCTTAGCACCGAGGTCATACAAGTTATAGAACTTGTCGGTGTTGTTCATGAACCGTTCTACGAACGCAATTTCAAGTTGGAAAATGTCAGGAGCGCCTGATCCCGCGGACAACGCTGTCGTCAGGTTGTTGTGATGGGCCGTTTGGTCGGCAGTGTTTTGGAATTTGAAAGTAACGTTAGGATGTTCTTTAGTATATTCCTTCGCCAAATCCTCATAGTTCGTTACGCCCAGCGACCAGAATGTGAGCTCAACTTTTTCCGCCGGCTCTGTTTTTGCATCATTCGTTTTTTCGCCCTCATTACTATTTGTTGCTGCTGGCGTGTTTCCGCCATTGTTTGCCGTTTTGTTGTTGTTTCCTCCGCAAGCGGCCAAGGAAGCAATCATCAGAACAGCTACCAGCAGAATTGCCCAAGGTTTGGTTCTCTTCATCGACTTAATAACCCCTTTCTAAAACTCTTATTTTCATTATTAGTGTAATGGAACCGCTTCGAACTTTTGAGGAGGCAATATTGCGATTTATGGTTGGAATTTTTCTGATGCAAATCAAATAGCCGATCTTCACACCTTTTGCAGGCGGAAAGATCGGCTGTTTTAGAATGCAGCTATTAAATTTATATTAGGCTGACGAGCGGTTTACTACTACTATTCGGAATCGGCAGTTCGGCGATTGTTGACCGACCGCACGGTTTATCCCTTACAACAATCCGGCTACGTCTCCCTGTTCATTGAGATGAATGCGCTCCGCCGCAGGATGTTCAGGCAATCCGGGCATGGTAACGATGTTTCCGGTATGCACGACGACAAACCCGGCTCCAGCCGATAAGGTCACGTCCCGAACTTGCACGGTAAAGTGATTCGGAGCTCCCAGCAAATTACCTTGATCGGAAAAAGAATACGGCGTCTTCGCCATGCACACCGGCAGATGTCCAAAGCCCTGGCGCTCCAGGTCACGGATTTTTATCTCCGCTTTAGGCGTGAGCTTTATGCCTTCACCCCGGTATATTTCTTTTACGATCGTTTCAATTTTCGCTGTAATACTTAAATCATCGGGATAAAGAGGGGCGAACCGGGAAGGCTCATCTTGTAGCATGTCCCGTAATGTTTTCGCCATTTGTATTCCGCCTTGGCTGCCTTTCGCCCATACCTCGGAAATCTCAGCTTTAATACCTAAATGCCGGCACTCCTCAATAATGAATGAGATTTCTTCCTCCGCATCGTTAGCAAAGTGATTAATCGCCACCATTACCGGAACGCCGAATTTCTGAATATTCTCAAGATGCCTTACTACGTTGGCCATACCTATTCGCAGTGCTTCCATATTGGATCCGTCAAGTTCGGACTTAGCGACGCCTCCATTGTATTTCAATGCCTTCACCGTAACTACCAATACTGCCGCATCCGGCTTTAGTTTGGCTTGCCGACATTTGATATCGAAAAATTTCTCCGCGCCAAGATCAGCCCCGAAACCCGCTTCCGTCACGACAACTTTAGCCAGCTTCAGCGCGGTTCTAGTGCCGATGACGCTGCTGCATCCATGAGCGATATTCGCAAAAGGCCCACCGTGAACAATCGCCGGCGTACCTTCCGAAGTTTGCACCAAATTCGGCTTAATCGCATCCTTCAGCAGCACGGTCATCGCATCGATCGCTCCTATTTGCGATGCCGTAATCATTTCACCTGCCATATTGTAAGCCACTACCATGCGGCTAAGACGCTCCTTAAGATCCTGCGGATCCTCACTAAGGCATAGCACAGCCATCACCTCGGAGGCCGTCGTAATCATAAAGCCGGATTCATGCACGCTTCCGTTTCCCTCGCCAAGCCCGACTACGATTTGCCGCAGACTCCGGTCATTCATGTCCATCGCACGCTTCCAAACAATCCGCCCAGTGTCTATTTGAAGGTTATTCCCCTGGAAGATATGATTATCAATCATCGCAGCCAGTAAATTATGCGCGGAAGTAATCGCATGCAAATCACCGGTAAAATGCAAGTTTATATCCTCAGACGGCATCAATTTTGCCTTGTTATCGCCCGTGGCGCCACCCTTCATCCCTAAACACGGACCCAGCGACGGTTCCCTTAAGGCGGCAATCGTTGGCTCGCCAATCGCGTTGAGCGCCTGTGCCAGCCCGATCGTTGTCAGCGTCTTCCCTTCCCCTGCCGGCGTAGGGTTCATCGCGGTTACAAGTACTAATTTGCCATCCGGACGATCATCGAAGTCCCTCGCTAAGCTTAAATCAAGTTTGCTTTTATACCTTCCGTATAGCTCCATATATTTCTCCGGGATCCCAAACGACCCGGCTACTTCTAGTATCGGCTTCATCCCCGTAAATTACCTCCACAATTGTCAGTCTACCTTATGTAAATGACACAACTCTTATTGTACATGAGTTACCATCTGCATGTCCGTGACGAAAATGACGGAAATAAGGAGTTAGTTACTTAAAGATATTCGCTGACTCCATCAAATGATTGAAGTTAGACCTCTTCGTAATATTCGTTGGAGCGTTCACCGGAGTATTCACCGGAAATTCCTCTATATCGGCATTTTGTCTCTGTGGCACTTCGCATCGGCAACCTCACGCCAACTGGCCTCATTATATTGAATTTGTTGGGGGCCACGCATGATACCCGTTTCTATGCCTGATACCTGGCTAATTAAATGTATTTCCTACAGCTAATTTTGTCTTGAAAGGCTGCTGATGTGATTTAGATGTATAACCTACAGCTAATTCCGCCCTTTTCCTCATTATCGGCTTAAACCCTCCGAATTAGCTGTAGGTTTTACAGTTATTTGTCTC
>NZ_JBBPAX010000002.1:812500-1489956 GCF_038009185.1 Paenibacillus sp. FSL R5-0407
TGTTGGTGTTGGTGTTGGTGGGCAATCCGGTGTTCGGGTTGGCTTCGGCGTCTTTGTTGGTTTTGGTGTCTTTGTTGGTTTTGGTGTCTTTGTTGGTTCTGGAGTTGGTGTCGGCGTTGGCTTCGGCGTCTTTGTTGGTTTCGGAGTCTTTGTCGGTTCTGGTGTTGGTGTTGGTGTTGGTGTCGGTGTCGGTGTCGGTGTCGGTGTTGGTGTCGGTGTTGGCTTCGGCGTCTTTGTTGGTTTTGGAGTCTTTGTCGGTTCTGGCGTTGGTGTTGGTGTTGGCTTCGGCGTCTTTGTCGGTTCTGGTGTTGGTGTTGGTGTTGGCTTCGGCGTCTTTGTCGGTTCTGGTGTTGGTGTTGGTGTTGGTGTCGGTGTCGGCTGCGGTGTTTTTGTTGGTTTTGGCGTAGGCGTTGGGGTCGGAGGACAATCCGGCGTTGGGGTCGGCTTTGGTGTCTTAGTAGGATACGGGTGATATCCCCCTAAAGTGTTATACTCAGTCCCCCCCTGACTTTCTTCTTGTTCATCAGACGTAGCATTTACTGCATTGGCCGTTCCTAATACCAAGCCGGCAGCCAATGTTGCCGCAAGGGCGGTCCTTGCTTTCATTCTCATTCAGCCCACTCCCAATACAATTGATATACAGTTTCAAGAACCTATTTCCCTCTCTTATATTATTGGACTACAGCTTGCCTTATGCCTATCCGTATACTTATTGGAACATTCCAAAATTGTATAGGCTGCTTATAGGTATTATTGTTTCTATCAGCTATGGCTGCTCTCCCCCGGATAAATATCGAACCTGCTTGTAAACCCACAATCGGCTTCCCAAAAAATTCAGGACGAGCGTTATGCAGGTGACCCCCAGCTTGGCGATCAATACAGGTATCCCTATTGTTGAAACCAAAATTTTCAGCAATACTACGGAAACAACAAGAACGATTAAATTTAGCACAACAAACCGGACTAATCGCCTTGAGTCGAACAAGTGGCTTGTTCCTTTCGCTTGTTGATCACGAAAAGTATACCTTGCATTCAGTAAATAACTGTTTATCATTCCTGCCGAATAGGAGAGCGCTTGGGCCAAAGCATTCCCGATCCCCAAAGCGGCGAATACTGCAAACAGGGCAACATCCACGGCTGTATTTGCTAACCCGACCAGATTAAACTTTAAAAATTGTAAAAAAGATGAACGGAGGCGCTTAACCGGCATATTCCTCAACCTGTTCCCTCAGTCTTTCTTCCAAATAAGGTGACTGCCTCCCCGAAACGTGATTGTCATCGTATTCAAAACCTACTTTCTCGCGAACGATATACAAGGGACGATCCTTCGTCTCATCGTAAATCCGCCCAATGTACTCTCCCATCACGCCAAGTAGCATCAATACAATACCGTTAAAGAACAGATTAATCGCTACAATGGAAGCCCAGCCTGGGACCATGCCAAGCTCCAGCCATTTTTGCAGCAGAACCACGAACAGGTACACGAAACTGGAAAAAGAGAGCACGAAACCAACGTAGGAAGCTATTTTCAACGGTTTATGGGAAAAGGATGTAATTCCGTCGGCAGCAAAACGCAGCATTTTCCGCAAAGGATATTTAGTAACGCCGGCAAATCGTTCTTCCCGAACGTATTCCACCCGGGTCTGGCGAAATCCGGCCCATCCGACGAGACCGCGGACAAAGCGGTTCTTTTCTTTCAATCCTTTTAGCACATCGCACACTTTACGATCAATCAACCTGAAGTCGCCGGTATCCAAAGGAATATCAACCTGCGTCATTTTGCCGAGCAAACGGTAAAACATCTTGGCGGTCACTTTTTTAAATACGGTCTCGCCTTTGCGCTTCATTCTCTTTCCATAAACGACCTCGTAGCCTTCCCTCCATTTATCGAGCATCTCCAAAATAACTTCCGGCGGGTCCTGAAGGTCCGCATCTATGATCACGATCGATTGTCCGGCAGCATAGTCCATCCCTGCGCTGATAGCAATCTGATGGCCGAAGTTTCTGGAGAATTGGATTAACCGAACTTTGGGATCGCGCCGGCAAATGGCTTCCACAATTTCCGCAGTCCGGTCCACGCTTCCGTCATTCACAAAAATAAGCTCATAGTCCTCCTCCGAGCAGTCCATAACCCGCTTTAAGCGGTTATAAGTATGCTCAATGACCTCCTCTTCATTAAACATCGGAACGATCACGCTGCAGCCAATCGGCATTACTATTCCTCCTTCTCATCTATCAATTGAACGCAGCAGGCAGCTTCGGGCTTTAAAGCCTAAAACAACCATGAAGGAAACCAACGCAGAACATGCTCAATATAATTCGAACTGACCTGGATGCCGGACAACACCGGATAGAACATGGCGAACAACAGGATCGCCGCGGTCATGAACGCTTTTCTGATATAGCTGAGATGGGGCCGCTTTTCTTCAATTAACTTCACGACGTATACGATGGCCAGGATCAGAAACGGTACCATGGCAAAATAATGGTATAAAAAGGTTTCCCGAGAAACGAGCATCCAGGGAACATACTGCGCCAGAAAGGCGATCCAAACGACATAGACGCCCCGGTCCTTTCGCTTAAGCGAAAACCATAGAGCGGCAATCAGCATGAACACGCCGACCCACCAGATCAACGGATTTCCCATCGCTACAATGCTAGACACAATTCCAGGGTAATCCCCTTCCCCGCTGAAATACCAGACCGGCCGTTTCATAAAGGGCCATTCCCACCAGGAGGAGGCAAAAGGATGACTGCCCACTAGACCGCTATGATAACTGAACATATGCTGTTGAGCCTGAATCAGGCTGCGCCATGTGAACCCTTCCGATGAAGCCGAGAGCGGCGGAATAAAAGACAAAGCATAAATGAATGCCGGAATCATAACAAAAAATACGAGACAAGCTCCCAGCGTGATCAGAATGTTTTTTGAAAATGAGGTTACGATTCTCCGGTAAATCCGGAGGTGTTGGCCAAAATCATCCGAATCCGGATTCGCGGCTAAGGCTCGCTTGGCGGCCGCATATTCCCGGTAACGCATATACAACGATATTCCCAGCATCACCGCCAGGCCTGCCCCGCCATACAGTACGATCCATTTAGCGGCGACCCCGATTCCGAAGAACAGTCCCGCCCAAAATAGCGGAACCAGCGTCTTGCCGATTCCGATTTTGTTGAAATTCAGACTGGTATAACGACTCATAAAGTAAAACATTAAAAGGATAAAGAATACGCCGAATACATCGATCGTGGCGATTCTGGTTTGGGTGAAATGCATGAACTCGGCCGCAAATAACACGGCGGACATCACCGCATATTTCCGCTGGCCGAAGATACGAAGCGCAAAGGCATAAATTAACGGCAGCATGGCTGCTCCGAACAAGGTGCCGATGATGCGCCAGCCGAACGGATTTAATCCAAATACTTGAATGCCGACAGCGATGAGCAGCTTACCCAGCGGAGGATGTGTGTTTTCGTAGGGAGGAAGTCCATGTAAGTATTCATAAGCGGTACGTGCATGGTAAATTTCATCAAAGTACGTGCCGTCATAAAAATCCGGCTTTATCTTCGCGGTTGACGGTTCATCAAACAGTCGGCCGATTTCCCCGTCCTCTAAAGTCGCGCCCGAAGGCTCATGGATCTGGCGGATAGGAATAGGAACCTGGCCTCCCGTCTCAAAAAATGCCATTTCATTTAGGGAGAAGCCTGCCTTTTCCACTGTAAACTTCGCATATCTGGTCTCAAAACCAAGCGGAAGGCTCTTCCACGCGAACACATCACTGACATCCCCGGTGACCTCCAGAGGTCGCTCCCATGTTATCCCATCCAATCCGAATTCCAGTTTGAAGTCTCCAGACCCGATGCCGCCAAAAAGATTCAGTCGCTCTACCCGCTTTACATCACCTAGGTCCACGTAAAAACTTTCGCCCGCTTGTGGCGTCCATCCGCTCTGCGGCGCCCTAAGCGACCCTAACTGAAATAAGGAGACAGCCAAGTACACAAGTGTGATTAAGCCAATCCATTTCCATTCCTTGATGCGACGGAGAAAAGTAAGGCCTTTACTACCGGTACCCCCATGGTCCGGGGGCAACGCCAGCTCCGCCAACAGGCTCTGATCCTCAAGCTGTCGATCCTCATCCGTTCGAGGCATAAGCGGTTTGATTCTCTTTTTAACGTAAATATCAAAACCGAGGTACAACATATATCCAAGCAGCGCCACATTCGCAATGGAGCAAATCAGCACGATTCCATCATTTCCGGGGCTGGACCCGGCATTTAAATATTTCAGTACATAGGCCGCGTTCACATATTGGGTCAAGCTAAATCCCGTAAAAATCGCAAGCAATCGGCGATCCTTGATCTGAATAAAGCTGAACAGGCTTAATATTAAGGCCGGAAACATATAGCGCTCATGCATTTTCGTCCCCAACACGAACAGGATCACAATCAATGCCATGGCGATAAAATAGGAGCTGGAAAGATCACGTTTTGGCCCTTGTTTTCTAAAGGAGATATAACACACATAAGCAACCGCTGAGAGAATCGCCAGGAGTCCCCACACGCGGAACGTTAGAAATAACCAGCTGTTATCAAGCGGTGACCAATTTTGTCCAAACAACGCATAAATATTGAAGGCATTCACGGACGCATAAGGATACGAAGAAAGAGTTGTGCGATAAAGAGCGATCAATCCGGAGAGCCCGCCTTGATTCCAGAAAAAAGGCAACGCCAATAAACCGAACACACAAATTCCGCACAAAATACTCCTTGAGATCCGCTTGGCATCCCGATAATACAAACAAGCAATCAACCATACCGGTGCAAAGATGACTGCTTGCGGTTTGATCAGCATCGCGATAGCCAGCCATACCGCAGACCATTCAAAGCGGCGCTCCGTCAATGCCAAGATGGAGATGAGAAGAAACAGGACGAAGAATGAATCGACTTGACCCCAAGCCGAGGAATTGACGAGGACGGCCGGGTTCCACAGATATAGAATAGACAGAGCGAGGGCGATTTTGCTTCCCAGTGTTTTGCCGGCAGCCCGGTAGATCAAATAACCTGTAACCAGATCCGCCAGAATGGACGGCATTTTAAAGAGTAATTCCGCCCCTGCCGATCCAAAATCCATTCCTAACACGCTGCGGATAGAACCTAGCACATACAGGACGTAAATATAACCCGGCGGATAATCCGCAAACATCCCTTCATTATAAAAATTGCCGATCCCGCTTTCCGCCGCATGTTGGGCCCATGCCATAAAGGTGTTCATATCGGTTTCAAATCCATCCACGGTCAGACCGATTCCGATCCGAAGCAGCAGCGACGCGCCTATCATAAATGCGAACCAAGCATGTTCCTGGCTCACCGCTTCCCCGAGCCGAGCTTGTTGGCGACGCAGTACTTTTTGATACAAAAAGACGAATAACAGACTGAACATTACGGAAAACAGCATGATAGGCAGTATCGATACGTGGACCGCCGCATTTCCCGTTTGATCTTGCGGCTCTGCCGCCGCTTCACCAGCATCCCCTTGCGGCGGATCGGTGGTCGACGACTCCAGCAAGACCGGATTCACTCCTTCCGGCAGTGTTCCGGCTTCCCGAACGTCCAAATCATCGAAGTACGCTTTTCCCGTATTCAGTCGGCCGTATCCGCCAATGCCAGCGGCAACCGTGAGCTCTTGCTGCTCCGGTCCGGTTTTACCGTAAAATTGCAGCTTTTTCCACTGCCCCTCCGAATCCTTCAGATCCGGGAAAGCTCCGCCCACGCCCAGTGGAAAAATAGTCGCTCCGATCTCTCCACTGCCCATTTGCACGATTTGAACCCAGCCCGATATGACATAATCCGTCTCCGGCTTCACCGAAATTCGTTGTACCCATTTCGCGTGATTGGGCTGGATATTATCCACTACGGCGGCCGTATTTCCCGAATGGGCCGTATCCCGTACGATCCCCAATTGACTTGCACCCTCGGTCTGCACCCATGCATCCCGGCTCCAGTGATCCGGGGAATCCGAAACCGAATCCAAGTTCTCAAACCCTGCGTTTTGCAGCAAATTCCCTTCCTCTGCATGTACAACTCCAGCCGGAAGAAAAGTCAGCATCCACATCATTATCGCGGCCATAACCGCCTTCGTAATCTTTAACACGACCCTTGCTCACCCCGGATTTCAATGCATTTATATATTTTAAAAATATATGCACCGGGACAAAGGTTATGCCGGAATCGCGCTCAAGGTTATATCCGCAGGCCGCCGCAATACAAAAAAAACCCGCCATCCGGTTGATCCGGTTTGGCGGGCTTCCTACATTATATTAATGTTGGTTTATTAGCCTTGGCTTCCAAGGAAGACGTAGCGGAGAACGATAAGGATGGCCAGCACCCACATCATCCAATGTACTTTATATTTTCCTTTTGTACGAAGGTTCGCAATCAGTGCGAGCACGACATAGAACACGATCCCGAAGGAAATCCCGTTAGCGATATTGTAAGTGAAAGGCATCAT
Organism: Paenibacillus sp. FSL R5-0407; assembly: GCF_038009185.1. NCBI lineage: Bacteria > Bacillati > Bacillota > Bacilli > Caryophanales > Paenibacillaceae > Paenibacillus > Paenibacillus sp. FSL R5-0407. The sequence goes on from NZ_JBBPAX010000002.1 coordinate 819,009, forward strand.
CGTAATCGTCAAGAAAGCCGGGATCGCCACAACCATATCATTGAAGTCGATCTCACGAATCGATTGAAGCATCAGTACGCCTACAATAATCAGAGCAGCCGCGGTAGCGGAGCCAGGAATAAGCGCTGCGATTGGAGCCAGGAACAGAGCAAGCAGGAAGCAGACCCCTGTAGTTACTGCCGTCAAGCCGGTACGTCCGCCTTCGGCAACCCCTGCCGTACTTTCTACATAAGCGGTAGTAGTCGAGGTACCGAGCATAGCGCCGCCTGTTACGGCAACAGCGTCAACCAGCATCGCTTTACCTACGCGTTTTTTGCCTTCTACAGGATCCTTCATGAGCCCGGCGCGAGTCGCCGTACCTACCAGCGTACCGAAGGTGTCGAACAATTCAACGAAAGTAAAGGTAACGATGGCCGAAATAATGCCCGTATGGACAATGCCATTCCAGTCGAACTTCATAAAGTTAAGCTCGGAGAAATCAGGAATCCATTTAGCTTGGCTAGTCGATACCGAGTTGAAATCAACGGCACCCATCAGCATGGCAATAATCGTAGTTCCGAGAATCCCGAACAGAATAGCGCCGCGAACTTGAAGCACCATCAGAACGCCGATCAGGAGCAAGCCGATAATGGCGAGTTGCACGTCGGTGTTTTCCAGGCTGCCCAAGTGAATTACAGTTTCAAAAGAAAGAACGTCGGTAAATGTATGTGCCGGGATGTCATTGCCGGCTTCTACGCCGACCGTCATCAGGCCGCTGTTTTTCAAACCGACGATGGTAACGAATAGCCCGATCCCGACCGTAATCGCATGCTTCAGTGAATCCGGAATCGCGTCCAGAAGCATTTGGCGGACCTTGGTTATCGTCAACAGGATAAAGATCAAACCGGAAATGAATACGGCGGTCAAGCCCATTTCCCAAGTGAAAGGATGGTCCGTAGAAGCGGACGAAAGCACTACAGAGGCAAAATAAGCGTTCAGACCCATACCTGGTGCAAGTGCTACTGGGAAGTTAATAAAGAGACCCATGGCGATCGTGAAAATACCAGCGGCCAGAGCCGTCGCCAAGAAAACAGAATACCAGCCCATGTCGATCTGACCGAAAGCCGTCAGTGTGTTTGGGTTGACTGTAAGGATGTAAGCCATGGCCATAAACGTGGTGAGACCGGCCATAATCTCCGTACGAACCGTTGTACCATTCTGTTTTAACTTAAAAAAACGATCCATGATTCTAATACTCCTCCTTATTATGAGTCGGAAACGACAAAAATCCCGAGGTTAGATCATCCCCGGGTACCGTACAGCCAGAAGAAGCGCGAAGTAAAAACTCACGGACCGGTTCACTGATTCTGGAACTCTAAATCCGTCACCCTCAATATCGAAGGGTTTCGCTTCTTCTTTTCGTAGCCAGATCATTTACGGTGACCTCGTAGAGACTTCCGGGCCGATTCCCGGAATTATACGAAAAGCATTAAGTTGTAATTTGTCGAATCTTTCCGAAAGTCTTGGACTCAAGACCTATTACATGACTTATTCTAGGCTCGAACAGGCAGATTGTCAACTAAAAAAGCGAATATTATTTTATGTATTTGCTGGTATTGTTCGCATTTAGCGCATTTTTGAAATATATTGTTTAAATTCATGTTTAGTGTATTTGTTTTTCGCTGACAGGATTCGACAATTCAGATAGAAAACGGCTCGTTTTGGTGGAAGGCGCATAAAAGGCTGTCCCATAAGTCTGTATGTTGACTTATGGGACAGCCCCTTTTGTATTGCTGGCTATTGCGCAAAGTAAGCAAGAAGCTTGGCGACTTCAGCGCGAGTGATACTATTTTGGGGTTTAATGGACCCATCCTCATACCCGCTTACCACGCCTGCTTTCACTAGCGCGTTCACCGCTTCTTTGGCCCAAGAAGATACGGCTGCATCATCTATGAAGACTTGTTGATTACCTGAAGCATTCAATTTATCTTTTGCCATTTTATAGATGATCACAAAGACTTCTTCTCTAGTAATTTTTTGATTCGGCTTGAAGGTTCCGTCTTGATATCCCCCAACGATTCCCGCCTCTTTAACTGCACCGACACAGCCCGCATACCACGCATCGGATTTAACATCCTTAAATGCGCTTCCTCCTGCCGTGGACTCCAGCTGCAGCAGTCTGCAAACCAAGGTAACAAATTCTGCTCTATTAATCTCTTGATTTGGCTTGAAGCTTCCGTCAGGATATCCGCTGATAATATTCTTACTTGCCAATTTCTCAATTTCTTTGCTGGCCCAATGATTAGTTAGATCAGTGAACTTAGGAAGAGCCGGGGGTTGTGGTGAAGTCTCAGGGGCTTTTGGTTCTTCCGTTGGTTTTTGTTCTTCATTAGGTACTGCAGGCTTAACCGCCCCTGAATTGCCGGAGCCGCCGCCAGTGCTTCCTCCGCCGGAGCTGCCGCCGCTACCCGGATTGTTGCCGCCGGAGCCGCCGCCGTTCCCCGGATTGCTGCCACCGGATGGATTCTGAACGGTTACTGCGCTTTCTGCGGTGAAGCCGCCATCTTCTGTTGTCACTCTTATCGTTGCCGTTCCAGCCTTAATTCCTTTAACATTACCTTCTTGGTCCACCGTTGCTATTCCTTCATCACTGCTGGACCATGTCACCTTCTTATTTGTTGCATTTGCCGGAGTGACGGCAGCCTTTAATTGTGTTGATTTGTTAACCTCCAGGGTGAGCGTCTCTTTATCCAAGGTTACGCCTGTTACTTTAATGATTTCCGGCTGCGGCACCTCTCCTCCTTCAACCGTTACAACAGTCTCTGCTGCGAATCCTCCGGCATACGCCTTAACGATGGCGTAACCCGGCTCTTCAGCCTTGATCCGCACGCTGGTTGTACCTTCAATGACATCGTACACCGACTCGGTAACGGTCACGGCACTTCCTTCAACGATAAATGTTACATTTTTATCTGACGCTGTGTCCGGATTGACAGTCGCTGTCAACGTATCCGAATCGCCTGTTTCCAGCGCAATTTCGCCTTTATTCAATGAGACTCCCTCAATAGGAACGAAAGAGTCGTCTCCGTTGTACGCTTGTAATTCAATATATTGCAGTTCTGCCGCTCCGGTAGCCGCAGGATCATACGCAATTCTTATTGTGTTCTCACCTGCATTTAATGTGATATCCGGGGTGAACGGGGACAGCTTCCATCCAGTTGGAGCGGATGGATACTTGTACTGAATCGTATTGCTTGTATCTCCGTTAATCGTATATTGATGAGGCACCTCGCCCCAATGGACTACATTATAGACAGACATCTTGTATTTTCCCGCAGTTGGAACATTCACGGTAAACGTAACCGCGCCATCCTGATTTCCATCCGTTCCCTTATCGAAAAATCCGATAACATCACCGTAGACTACTTTGGCCGGTCCCTCAAATTGAGGATGGCTGTTTTTGATGATAAATTTTATAGGTGCAGATACATTCGAAACGCTTACATAAATTTGAGCGGTTACGTTATGTCCCATTGCTCCCTTAAAACTGACAATAACCGAAGTGGTGCCGCTGCCTTTCGCTGTAATTTTACCATTCGACACCTCCGCTACATCCGGATTCGAATTGCTATAATCCGCTAGAGCCGTTACGTCCTCGGTATGTCCATCTTCATATTCAGCGGTAACCTTGAAGGATTCAGTGCTGCCAAGATCGAGCACAGGCTTATTGTTGTCCACAATGAGCTTCTTCACCGTAAGCTCTGCCTTCAAGTTTTTGACTTCAACGTAGATTCCATATGTTTTTCCTTCATAGCTAATATTAATATTTGTAGATCCGTAGTTTACTCCAGTAACAACACCGCCGCTTATATTCACAATCCCTTCCTGTTCCGGGACCGCCGAAGCCTTGGCTGTTACATCTTCACTGGTTCCGTCAGCGTATATCGCTTTGACTGTGATGTTCGCTGTATTGCTGCCGGAAGCGATGTCAATTTTTTGTTTATCGATCGATGCGTTAATCGCTACAAGGTCATTTCGATCACTCTTTTCTTGGAACTGCCAGTAATCGAGGTTTAATAGACGACCTGTTCCCTCACCTCTAAATACCATATACAGATTATGGACACCTTCAGCTCCGGAAATGGATGTAGTCAGTGTTTTCCATTGATCCCATCCGCCCGTAGAAGGTACTGGTAGCGTTCCGATCAGTTCACCGTCGGCTTGATCCAGCCGCAATTCAATGGTCCCTCCCTTGGAACCGCTTGCAACATTGACGGTAAATGTGCCGGCGCCTTTTTCCCCAAAGTCTACATCCGCTGCCGCGATCCAATCCCCATCGTTTATATCGGTAACCTGTAGATTGATGCTCTCGACCATGGCTCCCGGCTGTGTAGTCGGCTCAGTAGATATTCCACCATTCCAAGCTATCGTTTCGGCCTCAACCCTGCTGTAAGGATTTAAAGCTTCTAATTGGCCAACACCTTTATTCTCCATTTGAAGCGGGGTGATTCGTCCGGTGTCTGGATCAATTTCAAGCTCTGTAATGCTCGGAGAACGGTAATCCCGATGCCCGTTTTGTCCGTTGATTAATCTTTGTGCGATGTTTACTTGGCGAGTATGGTAGGTAATATACCATTTGTCTTTAAACTGAAATATCGCATGGTGGTTGTTGCCCGCATCCCCGTTTCCGAACACATGCGGCCCGGGAAGAATAGGTCCGATATATTCGAAAGGTCCCATCGGGCTGTCGCTAACCATGTAAGCGATCGTCCCTGTCGGCGGATAGCCCGGTCCATCATTGCCGCTGAAGTTCGAACAATAGGAGTAGTAATATTTACCGTTAATCTTATGGATACCGGAATCTTCAAAAATTCTCGGCGCATCAATTTCCTGCGGCGTTCCTACAATACTGATCATATCATCGTCCAACTGTACGACACGGGACGATTTCGGATTATTGGCGTCCAATCCGGTGATTCCGCCGCCAAAATACAGATAAGCCTTACCATCATCATCCACCAGGACGGCCGGGTCAAAAAGCCAAGGCACGCCGGTTGTCGTGACATTCGGAACATTTCTGTCAATGAGAGGCTTCCCGAGAGGATCATGGAAAGGACCGATCGGGGAATCCCCTACCAGCACACCGATCCCGGATGCATTGTCCGCGAAATACAAGAAGAACTTGTCCTTGCCGTCGATAGTTTTCCAGGCAATGGCCGGCGCCCAAGCATTGTTAGCCCATGCCGTTCCTCCAACCTGCTTCCCAACAGGTACCCTGCCGTGATCGGTCCAGTTCACCATATCGGATGATGAAATAATCGTGATGCTGCGGGCGTTGGCGTAACTGTTATTCGTATCCGGAGTCAGCTCCCACTGAGCCTGATCATCCGTTAAATAGAGATAGAGTCTGCCGTTGTATTCCATTGCATATGGATCCGCACCATATTTGTGCGTAATCAACGGATTGCTTTGGCCTGGAAGTTTTCCGGCTGCCGGGGTTAGCTTATCGGCCGCTTTTACTTCCTGATTACCGGCAACCAGACCGGATGTCGCTGCAAGAGTGAAAATCAGCAGCATAGTCAGCCACTTTTTAGATCTTTTCATACCTTTACGCCTCCCTTTTCCATTTAGTTGTCCAACTGCTACTAATTTTCGAAAATTGTTAATAGCAGCAAGATTTAGAGATATCTTATTGTTATAACAATTCAATGTAAATAGGTTTTATTGTGTTTAAAGTTGACTTTTTTAGGTTGAAAATTTATTTAACAGACTCTCGAAGCTCCCGCTGCTTTCAGCCTGACCAGATGAGATCCGAATGGCATAAAAAATTCAATGTACTTCTTTTCTCTCCCCAAAATTTCTTGGTTCAGCTTAAATCCTCAATCAGTTCTTTGATTCTGGTCATAAAAAAAACTCCCTTCTATCTGCTAGACAACGCAGATAAAAGAGAGTAATTTTTGAACTCTATTGTTGCAAGTGTACGCGGAATTTCAATTCCACCAACGCTGTGAATTCTTGTATATCAAGGCTTCCCAGCGATCGACGGCATTAAATTTCCCCGTCCTATTCCCACTCGATCGTAGCCGGCGGTTTGGAAGTCACATCGTACACGACGCGGTTTACGTTATCCACTTCGTTGACGATACGTACGGAGATCTTCTCCAGCACGTCCCAAGGGATACGCGCCCAGTCGGCGGTCATGCCGTCGATGGAAGTCACCGCGCGGATGCCGACGGTGTAGGAGTAAGTACGGGCATCGCCCATAACGCCTACGCTCTTCATGTTCGGCAGCGCCGTGAAGTATTGCCAGATCTCGCGGTCCAGACCCGCTTTGGCAATTTCTTCGCGGAGAATGTAGTCGGAATCACGAACGATCTGCAATTTGTCCTCAGTAACCTCGCCAAGCACACGGATCGCCAGACCCGGTCCAGGGAACGGCTGTCTCCAGACGATCTCGCTAGGGAGACCAAGTTCCTCACCGACTTTGCGAACCTCATCCTTGAACAACGTATTAAGCGGCTCGATCAGCGAGAACTTCATATCCTCAGGCAAACCGCCTACATTGTGGTGGGACTTGATCGTTTGAGCCGTAGCTGTACCGCTCTCTACGATATCCGTATAGAGTGTGCCTTGAGCCAAGAACTTGAAGTCGTCGAACTTCGCCGACTCTTCATCGAAGACATAAATAAATTCATTGCCGATAATTTTCCGTTTTTGCTCCGGATCATCGACGCCTGCCAGTTTGGACAGGAACCGTTCGCGGGCATCGATCTTGACGACCTTCATATCAAACTTGCCGACAAACGTCTCCATTACGCTCTCGGCCTCACCTTTACGAAGGAGCCCGTGATCGATAAACATGCAAGTAAGCTGATCGCCGATCGCTTTATGGATCAGCATTGCTACAACAGAGGAGTCCACGCCGCCGCTAAGTGCGCAGAGAACCTTTTGGTCCCCCACTTGCTCGCGGATTTCGCGAACCTGATCTTCAATGAACGTCTCCATGCTCCAGTTGCCTTCGCAACCGCAGATCTCGTAAATGAAGTTCTTGATCATTTCATTGCCATGAACGGAGTGACGCACTTCCGGGTGGAATTGAACTCCGTACATTTTGCTCGCTGTATTGGCAAATCCGGCGATCGGTGCGTGCTCGGTAGAAGCGTCCACAACGAAGCCTTCAGGCAGTTCGACCACATGGTCGCCATGGCTCATCCAAACGGTCTGTTTTGCGTCCAAGCCCTTCGTAAGCGCGGAATGTTCAGCGAAATCAACGTCCGCTTTCCCATACTCGCGTTTTGCGGCGCGTTCCACTTTACCTCCAAGCTGCTGGGCCATCAATTGCATGCCGTAGCAAATACCGAAGATCGGAATGCCAATATCGTAAATGGCTTTATCGATATGCGGCGCATCTTCAGCGTATACACTGGATGGTCCGCCAGAGAATACGATCCCTTTCGGCGAAAGTTCACGAATCCGTTCTACCGGCGTATTAAACGGCAGCAATTCGCTATACACGCCCAAATCGCGAATCCGTCTGGCAATCAGTTGATTGTATTGTCCTCCGAAATCAAGAACGACAATCATTTCATTTGGCTTATTCATTTCCGAGCCTCCCTTAATTCATGAACCTAATTATACGAAACGACAAAAGAGCTCGTCAAGGAAGACCCGGCGGTAATTCAGCGTCCCCGGTAAGCCAAATTCCGGCAAAGCTTCAGAAAGTCTCTGCTCTTGGTCCGATCCATTCCGGCTGCCCCGTAATATAGGTTCTCCCAAATCATCACAAAGCTTTCCAAATTCACGCTCTGTTCGCCAACTTTGGCATGAATCGAACTTAGGTATTCTCTTGCGGTCATCCCCGAGGTCTTCGGTCCGTAAGTAAGGTAGATTTCCTTCCAGACGCGGTCAGCCGCCCGCAGCAATTCACTTCTTTCCGGAAACCTCCGGCGCCGTTTCAACATAAAGAGCCACATGAGATAAGAACCTTCACGAAGCCAGGTCCTTCGGTAAATTATAGCCGTATACAGCACAAAGACGATCCCCAGCGCTACGCTTGACCAAAGTAACAAAGACTCTTGAAGCATGTTCCAGCCTTTGGTAATAAACTTAGTCAAACCATCCGACAATACACCTGTCGTCAAAAGCAGCTTCTGCCACCATCCATCTTTCTCCAGGCTATCTTTTACTCCAGCTGGTTCTTCCTGACCTGCGGCAAATACCGACTCGTAACCCGGCGTTGGGTCAAATGGAATCCACCCTTCCCCCGGGAAATAAACTTCCACCCAGGCATGAGCATCGGCATAACTGACATTAATGCGGTTGTCGTCTTCAGAGACAGGGGTTCCGGGAGCAAAGCCTTTGACCCACCGGGCTGGAATGCCCCCGCTTCGGAGAAGCACGGTCATCGCGGTGGAGTAGTGATCGCAGTAGCCTTGTTTTTGCCCGAACAGAAAATAATCGACGAAATCATTCCCATCCGGCGGTGCCTCCGTATCCAGGTTATAAATATAATGCTTCTCCAAATAATTCATTACAGCCACCACCGCATCATACCTGCTGGCGTGGCCTTCCGTCAGAGCAGTCCCCAGCCGCTCTACCCGTTCAGGTAATTGATCCGGAAGCTGAAGCTCCCTGGCGGTAATCTCCATAGGGTCATCGCCTTGGGCCAAGCGAAGCCGACTCGCAGAGACTGCCGGCACTTGAGCCGTCAGCTCATATCCATAGAGCTCCTGCTCCGGATAAGCCGGTTCAAAATAGTTAGCTCCCGTTCCATCATCATACCGGGAACTGACAGCCGCGGACTCTGCTTTTAGATTCTCGGCGAAAACCTGATCGATACTCACGGTACTGCCGCCGCTAAAGAACGGGACCTTACCGGTGACCGGCTGCATAAACATAACCGATTGTTTAATGACGGCGGAACCGCTAGCGGGAGATGCCGCCAAAGATTCGGCGGTATCTTCTGTGGCTTCTTCGGCGGCAGTTCCGGCAATACCCGCGATACCTTCACCTTCGATAGTTACTCCATCAGCTGCATTCGCATCCTCCGTTGTATTCGACCAGGCCACCAGGTGTGAGGCTGTAGGAGATGAAGCCCAGCCCCGACCGGTATAAACGCTCTTGCTCTCTCCGCGCCAATACGTATTTTGCGGTGATACCGCAGTGAAATACGTCTCATGGCGGAGACGCAGCGGGGCCCCAAGCCGGGAATCGTCCTTGCTGTACCCGGACACAGCATAGCTGGTTTGCGGCCGGCCCGATAATTCAGAGCCGCTCCACCCTTCAAGAGCCTGTACAATTTGATTCCATGGAATGTTCCGTACCGGTTGAATCGGAAGGAGCGAGCTCAATAACAAAGCGCCCAGCACACAAAACGCCGCCACGACGCTGCCGAAGGAAATTCCGCCAGGCTTGCCGCCAATATGCAATTGATTGCGGAACAATAAGGCCTGTAGGATAAGCCCCCACCCTGCGGAACGGATAAGTCCCGAGTACACGGGTACGTTTCCCGCAAATTCGATAGCAATCAAATACAGTAACGTTGCCAGAAAAAAGAGCATAATACTATGCTTGCCGAGCGCCAGCATCTGTACGGAGACGACAAGCAGCGTCCAGCCGATCAGCAGCAGGAGCGCTCTGGATTCCTCGCTGATTCCGTACAATCTGCCGGACTGAACAATCTCCGTAACATCGGCGACGATCAGTCCGGCATAGTCCACAAACCAGGACATCCCGGTCTCTTGCCCGTACAAATACAGCAGAGCGCCTGCCACAAGAACTACAGGGATCGGCGCATACAAATAAGTCGGCAGCCGTAAGCAGCCGGCAGCTAGCAGAATGCCGGTGACGCCCAGGAACAATGCGATGAGCCGGTACGGCTCACCGCCCAAAAAAGAGTGAAGCGGATACAACCATTCCCCAAACATGCCAAACAAAAGCATAGACAGGAATAAACGCTGTCCGGTTTCTCTTAAGGACCGTCTACGGCTTGACGCGAGGGGGCGTACCGAAGAACCGTCATATATTCCGGCGACGGAACCGCCAACGCCGGTTTGCGCTCTAAGCGATGCCATGCTTTGCCCCTCCTTTCGGCGCCACTGATACTCCGCCGATATAACGCGTCAGGTCTATAAGGACCAAGCCTTTTTCCAGCAAAGCTTGGGCCAGGCGGACTGATTCGGCATTCCCCTTCGTTCCGCATGCGTACCAGATTTCCAAGGCAGCCCCTCGCTCTGCCAACTGTAATGCCGCTTCGCCCAGTTCCGGAGTCAAATGGCCCGTAATAAAAGTCAGGCTTTGCCTATGCAAAGAAGCATGCGTCCTCCGCAGAAGCTCGGAGCCCGATAAGCCGGGGTCCAGCGTGGTACCTGCCAGAAGGTCGAGGCCCTCTTTGAGACCGCGGCTGCCCGAGAAAGTCGGAGCCGCCTTGATGGCAAGCTCGCTCATGCCCCCATGGCGGAAGCAGACTTCGCCGGTACGCCCGAGCTCCCGGCTTAACCAAGACGCGGCCGCTGAAACGGCAATTTCAAACCCACCGGTAGGGTTTCCTCTCAGCACCGCCCCGCTCCCATTCCCGCTACCTTTTCCTGCCCGATTTCCGCCAAGGCTCCCCGAATAAGAGTTCATCGCATTATCCAGCAGCAAACAGCGGGATTTGGATTCAGCCGGCTCGGGAATGCGCGTAAGCAAGAGGCCTTTCTTGGCTGAACTCTTCCAATGAATCCGGCGGAGCGGGTCCCCCGGCTCATAAGCCCGAAGCCTGCCCGCAGCGAAATCGGCCTCCGACTCGGCGTTTCGCCCTGACCCTTGCTCGTCCCCATCAGGGTCGGCAGCGTTGGTCCCTATAAGTTCAACGGGCAGCGGCGCAGGGTGAATGACGAGAACATCATTCGCTTCTGCGCGCAAGGAACGCTTGAACCATCCGAAGGAATCTCCCCAAGTGATCCGCACGGACTGCCCCGCATATACCCCTCGGCTCGTTTCTCTCATTAAATAAGTGCCTGTAAACTTCCGTTTCCAACCGCCGAAGGCAAGCTTCCCGCCTTGCGGCTCTTGATCATTGCCTGGCTCCGTCTCCCGCGAAGCCGACCATTTATCCTCCGCCTGCATCCACAAAGGCATAAAACCGCCGGAGAGCGTAATGGTCAACGTAACTTCAACTTCCTCTCCCGCTCGGGGATTCAGGGGATGCCAGGTCCGTTCTACTTTGGCTTGCTTAGGTCCAAACCATTGAACCGCCGCTCCTTGAATAATTACGATGACTAACAGCAGCAGCAGAAAAAGAAGCGATTGGCCGCCCTTCCATCCATAGAGGGCTCCCAGCGAGCCGACGGATATTATTGAAATCAACCACGTCCAAAAGCCGTTCTTCATCGGGATCCCCCCGCCGCGGGGACATGGCTGAACAAAGGCACCTCCGCCCGGTTAAGCAGGTCCGCCACGGCCTGTTCCGCGTGAACGCCCGACAGGACTGCCTCCGACTTCAAGACAATCCGATGGGCAAGCACGGACTCGGCAACGGCTTTCACATCATCCGGGATTACATAAGTTCTGCCTTTATAATAAGCCATCGCTTGGGCCGCTCCCATCCAGGCCAGCGTACCGCGCGGACTGATTCCAAGCGACAGCTGGCGGTGGCGCCGGGAGGCATCCGCGACGGAAACCAAGTATTTTTTGATCCGGTCGTCCACCAGAACGCTTCTTACCTGCAGCTGCATATACCTCATTTCCTCGGGTACAAGAACCGGTTTGATCTCCACGGCAGGTTCCTGCCCACGGCTCAGCATCTCGATTTCCTGTTCCGGCATCGGATACCCCAGGGTCAGCCGCATCAAAAAGCGGTCAAACTGAGCCTCGGGGAGCCTGTATGTCCCCTCGTATTCAACGGGATTCTGCGTGGCCAGCAGCAGGAAAGGCTGAGGCAGCGCTCTCGTAATTCCGTCAACGGTCACTCTGCGTTCCTCCATCGCTTCCAGCAAAGCTGACTGGGTCCGGGGAGCCGCGCGGTTGATCTCGTCCGCCAATACGAAATTGGCATGCACTGGACCCGGACGAAATTCAAATTGCCCGGTCTGCGGCTGATATACTGTAACCCCCGTTACATCCGTAGGTAAAAGGTCTGAAGTAAATTGAATCCGCCCGAACGAACCGCCCATACAAGCGGCGAGCGTCCGAACCAGCAGCGTTTTGCCGACACCTGGCACATCTTCGAGCAAAATGTGGCCGCCGGACAGCATCGATACGACGGCAAGTTCAATTTCCGTCCGCTTTCCGACAATAACACGTTCCACACGTCCCACCAGTCTCTCCAGAATCTCGCGAGCCTGTTCGTGAATCATCTTTAATCCCTCCCATAAGAAAACAACAAATCTATCAACCAGTTTCCCCAAAAACTAGTCGTCATAGACATGGAAGAGAGAAAACCAAGAACAACCTGCTCCTACATTGCTTTGACTCTTCGTTCCTCCCGACCGGCCTCAAACGAAACGATAGGATGCCCGGTCGCCTCTAGAAGCGGCCTCAGAGAGATCCATAGCGAATTGTTCTTCCGGGAGAACTGCACCGGAGTGAGCGGAGACGATACCTCTACCCCTTTAGATACAAGAGTTTCCTTCAGCGGTTCTATGATAACCGTGGCATCGCCCCATACAATGACCGCGGATTGACTTTGTCCATCCCAGCTAACCTTGGCGCCCAGCCGTTCCATCGTCGAACGAAGCGGAACCATGTACTGGCCGTCTGTAAGCTCATATTCTCCGGTAGCCAGCTTCGTCGCTACCCCTCCGGCCTCCACATACAGCGGCTCTCCCGGACCAAACAATGCGGCGTTAGGCTCGATATGACTCTCAATCCAGGCCTTGGACGGGGCAGGCTTCGTTTTGATCTTGGAGGCGGCGGCCAGGCTGAATTGAACCGGCTTTTGATCCGGAGAAAGCGAGCGAAAGGTATATCCGTGTTTTTTGTAAAATTTAATGATTTCAGGTAATGCCTTAACAGACTCCTCATGTCCGGTTCCGTCATGCAACAGCACGATCATTTCGTCCTTCAACTTTTCGGAAGTCGCATTCTTGACGATTTCTGCGGCGGGAACACCCCTCCGTTTGGAATCTCCGCTATCCACATCCCAATCGAACACCTTATAACCGCCCTGCTCCAGCAGCTTGAAATAGGTCTCGTCAAAATGTCCGTACGTGCCGCCCGGAGCCCGGACCATAGCCGGACGTACCCCGGTGATTTCACGTACAACTTCCTCGGTCCGCTTGATCTGATCCCAGAAACGTGGAAAGCTGCTATATAAATCGTCATATTCATGATTATACGTATGATTTCCGATGGCATGCCCCGCTTCCTTCATGCGTTGAATCAGCTCAGGGGATTGCTTCGCGTGCTCGCCCAAAACGAAGAACGTGGCGGTGACTTCCTCTTCTTTCAGTATAGAGAGCACTTGGCCCGTCAATTTGCTTGGTCCGTCGTCAAAAGTAAGGTATACGATCTTTTCAGCCTGAGTAGATGTCGCCCGGGCGGTTGCGGAAGCGGAAACTGCAGACAAGAGCGGTACAGTAACTTCCGCTTCCTGCTTAGACTGCACAGCAAGCTCTTGGAGCGGAACAACGGATGCTCCTCCGCCCTCATTTGGATCAGCCCGAACCGCATCCTCCGTACTGGTAGCTGACGCGGGCGCAAGCAAGGGCTGCGCCGATGCCGCAGGCAAGGCTGCTTCGCGCTCTCCGTACAGGAAGGCTGCGGCTATAATTATTAATATTGCGATAGCTCCCATGCAAAACCTTTTTAAACCGAACATCCACATTTTTCTCATTTATTTCTACCTCCGCCGTTTATATCAATCATTTCTTTGGCTTTCTGGTAGATTGTATGAAGGTAGAGAAGAAAATAGACTTCCTATTCTTTAATCAAAAATTAAGAGATATAGCCACGGCGATTTCAACAAAAAAATAAGGATCGCCCATCGCAAGTCTCTCAGACTGGCGATAAGCAACCCTCTTCTTTAATCCATCGATCGGACGGCCTCCAAGACCTGGTCCGCATGTCCTTTCACCCGAACTCCGCGCCACTCCTTAACGAGTGTGCCGTTCTCATCGATTAAAAAGGTCGAACGCACGATCCCTTCGTATTCCCGGCCGTATAATTTTTTGAGCTGCCAGACGCCGAACATGCGGCAGACCTCATGGTCCTCATCCGACAGCAGCGGAAACGGCAAGTTCTGCTTCTCCTTGAACCTGTCGTGGGATTTGACCGGATCGCCGCTGATACCGAGCACGACCGCCCCCTCCTTCTCCAACTGGCCGCTCCGGTCACGAAAATCGCAGGCTTCCTGCGTGCAGGCCGGGGTCATATTTTTCGGATAAAAATAAATCACGACCTTACGGCCCCGGAAATCGCTAAGTGCCATCTCACCCCCGCCGCTGGCCGGAAGACGAAAGTCAGGAACGGGTTGTCCCATTTGAATCTGTACCTCAGTCATATAATTTCTCTCCTTCTCTCCTTAACCCATCAACAACTTTTGTCAATATATGATAAATTGATTGTAATTATAAAAGAAATTATAATGTAATGATATGAAGACATCCATTTTCGAAGCGAATTCATTCGTTTTTCTCTGAAAGGACGAACAAAATGACAAAACGCACTAAAAGAGCGATCATCTGGTCCGCAGTCGGAGTACTGGTCGTCGTAGCCGCTCTCGTGGCTTACTATTTCATCGCCATTTACAATCAGGTTGACGACTTCCAGAAAACCGGCGAGGATTCTCCTTTTTATAATGTTAAACCTACCGAAACCAAGGTACCGGAACCTCCGAAATGGGAAGGAACCGAGCGCGTCAACATCCTGTTGATGGGCGTCGATGCCCGCGGCTTGAAAAAGGGCGAGATTCCCCGTTCCGATACGATGCTTGTAGCCTCGCTTGATCCGGTCGCCAAAAAGGTGAATTTATTCTCCATTATGCGCGATACTTACACGAAAATTCCGGATCATGGATCGGACCGAATTAACAGCGCGATAACGCATGGCCCGAATACGGCGATGAAGGCGGTATCCGATCTGCTGGGCATTCCTATCCAATATTATGTATATACCGACTTCCAGGGATTCATCGAACTGGTGGATGCTGTTGGGGGCGTTGATTTTTACGTCGAAAAAGATATGCACTATACCAGCAAAGCGGATAATCATGAATATGATATCGATCTGAAGAAGGGCCAGCAGCACCTGGACGGGAATACAGCACTGCAGTATGTGCGTTTCCGGCATGACGCCTTGTCCGACTTTACGCGGACAGAGCGGCAGCGGAATTTCCTGAAGGCCGTTGCTGATAAAATGAAATCGACTACTTCCATCATGAAGCTTCCGTCGATTCTGGATAAGGTCAATCCGTACATCGATACCAACCTGTCCGTTGAAGATATGTGGAAGTTGGCCACGGTAGGCTACTCCAGTGAAATGGGCTCCAGCGAACAGATTCCTCCAATGGATCTGCTCGTGGAGAAGAAGGTGGGAGGCTCGGATGTACTGGGCGTACGAAGCGAGGATCAGCTCAAAGACTTCGTGCAGGAAGTATTCAATGGAACCGGAACGACAGACAGCGAAGCGGACACCTCCATCGACGGAAACGGAAACACCACTCCTTCGGATTCGGGAAACAGCGATAGCGGGCAGACTACTTCCACCGGGCCTTAAGTTCCGGCTTGGAAGCTGAACCTATTATGAAAAGAGTTTCGCACTGAAAGGAGTTTTACTTTATGAACCGAAAGCAATCGGAGCTTCTGTACGAAGAAGCATTGAAACACATTGTCGGCGGCGTCAACAGCCCCTCCCGCTCATTCAAGGCGGTCGGGGGCGGGGCGCCCGTCTTTATGAAAAAGGCACAAGGTGCACACTTCTGGGACGTTGACGGGAACCGTTACGTCGATTATCTCGCCGCCTACGGGCCGATCATTACGGGGCATGCCCATCCTCATGTCACCAAAGCGATCCAGGAAGCGGCCGCCAACGGTACTCTGTACGGCACGCCGACCGAGCTGGAGATCAAGCTGGCTTTCATGCTGAAAGAAGCGATCCCGTCGATGGACAAGGTCCGCTTCGTCAACTCCGGTACGGAAGCGGTCATGACGACGATCCGGGTGGCCCGCGCCTATACGAAACGCAACAAAATCATTAAATTTGCCGGATGCTATCACGGCCACTCCGACTTGGTGCTGGTCGCCGCAGGTTCCGGGCCGTCCACGCTCGGCATTCCGGATAGCGCAGGCATTCCGACAAGCATTGCCCAAGAGGTAATTACGGTACCGTTCAACGATGCGGATGCGCTGGGAGATGCTCTTGAGCAATGGGGCGACGATGTAGCCGCCGTCATGGTCGAGCCCATCGTCGGCAACTTCGGTATGGTCATGCCTGAGCCGGGCTTCCTCGAGGAAGTTTGCCGCCTTACACGGTATTACGGCGCCCTAGTTATTTACGACGAGGTCATTACAGCCTTCCGTTTCCATTATGGATCGACACAGACTTATGCCGGACTTGCCAATCATGATCTGATTAGGCCGGATCTGACCGCGCTCGGCAAAATTATCGGCGGCGGGCTGCCGATCGGGGCTTATGGCGGCAGCAAGGAAGTCATGGAGCAGGTCGCTCCGCTCGGTCCGGCCTATCAAGCCGGGACCATGGCGGGCAATCCCGCATCCATCTCCGCCGGCATCGCTTGCCTGGAGGTGCTTCAGGGAGCGGGCGTCTACGAGGAAATGGAGCGCCTGACTATCAAGCTGACGGACGGCCTGGCCGATTCCGCCCGGCGCCATGGCGTGCCGCTCACGATTAACCGGATTCGCGGTTCCTTCTCCACCCACTTCTGCGACCATCCGGTCGCGAATTACGACGAGGCGCAGGATACCGACGGTGAAGCCTTTGCCGCGTTCTTCCGAGCCATGCTGAACCGCGGCGTCAATCTGGCTCCATCCAAGTATGAAGCCTGGTTCCTGACGACGGCGCACACGGAAGCGGACATCGACTTCACGCTGGAAGCGGCGGAGGCGTCCTTTAAAGAGATCAGTTCAAAATAAGTGCACTTAAAAAGGCTGCCCGACGTAGCAAAAATACGCGGGCAGCCTTTTATTATGGAATTACTTATTGGGCTTGGATTTTATCAAAGAAGTTCTCTTGTACATACTGCGCCGCTACATCCAGCTGTTTCTTGGAATCCGTACCTTTCTTGGAGAAGGACTCCTGTACTACATTGGACATCGTCGCATAGAAGTCCTGTGTTCCGAATTGGGCTTCAGGTTTGCCCTCGAGCAAGCCGAAGAGGTTTGGATCATATTTGAATACATTGTCGTACTTATCATAAATCGCTTGGATCTTCGTTGCATACTCCGAATCTTCGCTAAAGTATTCGAGCGGAGTCGGAATATAATATTTGCCTTCCGCCTTACGCGCTTGAATTGTGTCTTCGACAGATTTCAGCGCATCATCGGTAAAGTAGTCGAACGTGATGTAACGGAAAGCCATTTCCTGTTCATCTTTCGTTGCGTTCGGATTGATTACAAGGTAGTTACCGCCCAAAATCCCGTAATGCTTGCCGCCTTTTTCCGCAGCCGGCATCGGATAAACGATAACATCTTCAGGCTTCATGCCGCCTTCATTCAATGCGGCTTGAACTACGTCAAACGCTCCGGCGATCACCATAGCCGTCCGGCCTTGTTGGAACGAGCTAATAGCGTCGCCCCAGCCCAGCGCCCAGTCTTGCGGAATCGCATTGGCTTCCCATCTCAGCTTCTTATAGAAATCAAGCGCCTTGACGCCCGCTTCGGAATTGAACACGGCCGTTACTTTGCCGTCTGTATTGGTTTCGATATCCCCGCCGGCTTCAAACAGGAAATTCGTCCAGTTCCAGCCCGCTTCATTTCCTTTACCCATTGGAGCAATTCCGGAGATACCTTTTTTCGGATCTGCCGCCCCTTTAGCTACGTTATACATATCGTCCCAAGTCCAGTCGAGAGCCGGGATTTCGAGGTTCTTCGCTTCCAGGAGCTTCTTGTTCACAACGGTGGACGTAACATAACCATTTTGAGTAATACCGTATACTTTGCCGTCTACGATGAACTGATTTTGGAGAACCGGATTAATGTCATCCTTGTACTCCCAGCCGTTCCACAGTTCCGTAATATCCGCTACCCAACCGCGCTCCACGAGCAATTGCGCTTCGGTCGCCCAGGTGTTATAGAAAGTCGGCGCTTCATTGGACGCCATTTTCACACCGATCTCATTGACGCTGTATTGCCAGTCATCCTTTACGATCGTCACGTTTGGATACTTAGCTTGGAACCGGGCGATCTTATCGTCTTCTTGAGCGCGAAGCGTAGTCTCGTCCGGCAACGGATAGTGGATTTTAAGCGTTACTTTTCTTTGCGTAATATCGTCAGCCGGTTCTTCCGTCTGAGCCGCGTTGCCTCCGTTCGAGTTACCCGGAGCTGCCCCTCCGTTATTGGTCTGACTTTCCGCGTTCTTGTTGCCTCCGCCTCCGCCGCACGCTGCAAGCAGCGAACCGAACAGCATGAGGCACATCAATAATGCTGAGAACTTGCGCATTCAAACTCCCCTTTTCATAAATGTTATCGAGGCTTTAATCCTCATTTAGTTACATTTCTATCTTAGAAGAGAAAACAGTAACCGACGATGTGCATTCATATGACGATCATGCGCAGCACTACGCTAAATGTAAACGCTATCCCTTGACTGCCGTCAGGCTGACACTGCGCACAATAAACTTCTGGAAGGCCAGGAATACGAAGATCGGCGGCACCATGACCATAAACAGAATTGAAAACTTGATGCTGCTGTCCAAATTTCGGGCGTTGATCACGTATTTATAAATGGCGGTTGCCAGCGTGTACTTATCTTCCGTTTGCATGACGAGCGAAGGCCAGAACCAATCGTTCCAAGCCGTGGAGAAAATAAAGATGGATAACGTCGCGAAAATCGGAATCGACAGCGGGATGGCAATTCTTAAATAGCTGGTAAGCTCCGACGCTCCGTCGATCCGGGCCGCTTCAAAAATCTCCGGGTGAATCCCGTCGAAGAAATTTTTCATCAATAAGAAAAAGTACGCATTCGCTCCGGCCGGCAGCCAGAAGGCCCAATATGAATTAAGCAATCCCAGTTCCTTCAGGTTTACGAAGTTCGGAATCATATAGCTTGTCGCCGGAATAAACAACGTCAGCAAAATGAAGAAATATACGGCCCGGCTGTAAGGAACGCGAATTCGCGAAATACTGAACGAAGCCAGTCCGAGTACCATAATGGTCATCACGAGATTACCGAGAAAAATGAACATTGTATTTTTCAGATATACCAGCAAGGGAATATAGTTCCAGCCCTTGGAGAAATTCTCCCAATGCCATTTCGTCGGAAAGAACTTCGGCGGGAAGGTGTTGATTTCAGGATTACTCTTCAGACCGTTAAACATGGTCATTGCAATCGGGTACAGCATCGTAAAGGCCATGACGGCAATACATAAAACCATGAAGGCATAGAGTATCTTGTTGACGGGCTTCTGCAAGTCCGAAGGCGACAGTATACCTCTCTCCATCTTAATATTCCTCCCTGTTGAGCTTGAATTGAATGATGCCGAGAATGCCCAAGACCACAAACATAAGCACACCAAGCGCTGTACCGGCTCCATAATCGAGCTGGGTAAATGCGTTTTTCACCGTAAATAACGCATAGGTCAGCGTAGCTTTGTTCGGACCGCCATCCAGCAAGGCCAACTGGGATTGATAGGCTTGAGATGTACCGATAATTTGCAAAATGAGCATCAGCATGATCAAGCTGCGCATAGAAGGAAGCGTAATATATTTGATCCGGCTCCAAACCCCCGCCCCGTCGATTTCAGCCGCTTCATACCAATCTCTCGGGATACTGAGGACGCCGGCCAGATAGATCAGCATCGCAGATCCGAATTGCTGCCACGTTTCCATGAAAACAATGGATATCATCGAGAAGCGTCCGTCGGAAATAAAAGACACCGGATCAGCTCCGAACCACCCGAGCAGGGCATTGATCGGTCCTACCGGATCATACATCCATCTCCACATGCCATACAGAACGACCCCCGGAACGACGAAAGGCAAATAGGCCGCGATCCGGGCGAAGCCTTGAAAGAACTTCAGCTCCGAAATGGCGATGGCCGCCGCGATCGGCACCCAGAACCCCATGACGAGCGTAAGGAACATAAAATATAACGTGTTCTTTACAGAGAGCCACAGGTCCGGATTATTAAAAATCTTGACGTAGTTATCGAATCCGACAAACGTATTGCCTTTTACGAAATCGATGTTGTAAAAGCTGTAGACCATTCCTTTGATGATCGGAACCCATAAAAAAATAATAAAAATGACGATAGCCGGAACGAGAAAAAGATAGCCCCACATATACTTCTTCCAATTTGACGTCCGTTTGAGCTTTTGGGTCTCTTTCTCTGGCCCCGTTACCCTGTTGCCTGGTGAAATCACCGATTGTTCCATGAGTCTCCCTCATTCCTCTTTAGTGTCCAGCTTTCATTTTAGAAAATAGAGAGGAGTTAGAACATGTGTAATACTATGTGAAGTATAGCTGTTACTACTTCTTCAATTCGCTGGGGCTGACGCCAAAATATTTTTTGAATATTTTGCTGAAATGTTCCGGCGATTCATAACCGACTTGCTCGGCGATCTCATAACGGCGCAGATCCGTATTGAGAATCAGGGATTTGCTCTCTTCCATTCTCAGCTTGATCACATACTCCCATAAATTGTAGCCGGTGTTTTTTTTGAAAAGGTAGCTGAGATAGTTGGGGCTCACATGGTTTTTCTTGGCCACGTCATGAATGGTCAGGCCTTTCTGGTTGTAATTCGCTTCGATATATTGTTTGGCGCTCTGAACGATCCGGTTGTTCTGCGAGGTCAATTCTTCAGCGGATGGATCCTGAGCATGGTTGGTCCAGTTGAAATCGCCGTAATAAAAGACGTGATAGTCTCCCTGTTCCCCGCCCCAAAGGACCGCTTTATCACTCTGGCTGCTCAGTACGCTTAAAAACTTCACGCCCTTCAAAATCTGGCTGATCCCGACCGTGGCATCGATTCCAAGATACTTCTTCACATGGTAATGCAAGCTCCGTCCGATCATTTCAAGCTGGTTGATTTTATTCATGTCCAGCTCGGCGTACTCCGCTTCATCCCATTGCAGCAGGATCCTGATATCCCAATCGGAGAAATAACAGGCAAGCGCGTTCCACTCCTTGTAGAGCAGTTCTTTGGCGACATTCAAAGCCGCGTAACGAAATAGCTTGGCATCTCTATCGTTATACTTGGACTCTTGTTCTGTCCCGCTCGTTTTACGATGATCCAGGCTCAATTTGATGACCGAAAAATAAGGACCGCGAACTCCCAATTCCGACTCCAGTTCCCGCTCCGCGGCATCTTCTCCACCAGGAGAAGCAGTTGCCAGCAATGCTTTTAACCGTTCATTTTGTTCCGGGTGAAGCTCTTCCATGTGGAAATGCTCGGTATCCTGCAACAAAAAATCATCGATTTGCGGCACCGGTTTATCCATCTTAAGCAGCGCGTTGCGGACAGAATCGAGAAATTGCTCGCTGCCCAGCGGCTTGATCAAATAGTCTCGGGCTCCTAGCCGGAGTGCCATTTGCGCGTATTGAAAAGTCTCGTGCGCGGAAATAATGATCGTTTGCACCCAGGGCTTGATCATTTTCGCTTGGTGCATCAGCTCGATGCCGTTCATCTCGCCCATCTGGATATCCGTGACGAGCAAATCGATCTCTTCCATACGGACATAGTCCAGCGCCTCATGTCCGCTATAGGCGGTGTAAATCGCTCTAATGCTTAGTCCGGACGAGGTTAATAGTCCCGCTAGCCCTTTGCAAATCAACGGTTCGTCGTCAACGACCAAAATGTTGTACATGTTAGATTCCCCCTGGCTGATTATTCTTGCGACAGAATCGTTCTCGGGAGATGTAGTGTCACCATCGTCCCGCCTCCTTGGCGCTCCGCATAGGTCAGACCGTATCCCGGTCCAAAATGCAGGAGAATACGCTGATGGATATTGCGAATGCCATATCCGAAAGCCGGATTCGGGCTTTCCTCCTCCAGCAGTTGATTGATTTTGTCATAATCGACTTGCTTATATCCGTTGTCTTCGATATGCAGATAAATATTTTCCTCGTCTCCGTAGGCTCTGATCGCGATTTCACCGTCCTCGCCCATATGCTTCACCCCGTGGATAATCCCGTTCTCAATCAAGGGCTGAAGCGAAATCTTGGGAATGACAACCGGAAACAAGTCCTCGGGAATGCTGATCGATACTTTGAATTGATAGTCGTACCGGTGCTGCTGAAGCTTGATATAAGCCGATGCATGCTCCAGTTCTTCCTCCAGCGTAATCAGTTCCCTTCCCCGGCTAAGGCTGATTTTCATCAGCTTGGACAACTCCTTGATCATCTCCGCCGAGGCGTTGTTCCCCTCCATAGAGCTTTTCCAGTAAATACTCTCCAACGTGTTGTACAGCAGATGGGGATTGATTTGCTGATAAAGGATTTGCAGCTGCGACTCCTTCTGCTTCAGATCCATGGTGTATTTGTAATGAATCAGATCGTTCAGACGGCGAGCCATGTCATACGTCGTGGACATCAGTACGCCAATCTCATCATTTTTGTTGTTTCGACGCGGCGTTTCCGGCACTACGTTTCCGGGTTCATACCGCCTGACGAAATAAACCAGCTTCTGAATCGGCATCATGAGCGAGCGCCAAAAATAGAGCATGAAGATCAGGCTGCCGGCAAAGAAAACGATCGAAATCAGCTGGATGACCTGCTTGATCTCATTCTGCTGCTGCAGCAAAGCTTGCACCGGCACCTTGTAAACCAGCTTTTGCTTCATAAAGCGATTATAATTAATGACATAAATAAACTTGTCGGTGATAATATCCTTCACGCCGATAGCGGAATCGCCCATGTCTGCTTCGGGCGGCAATTCCAGCACTGCGCTGTGCTCCTTTGTTCTGGCGGTCAAAATCCGGTTGTCATAATCCGTAAAATACAGCTCCCCTTCCGGCAAGGACACGGTTTGCAGGGATTCGCCGATCCGTCCGTCCAGATTGGTCACGACCAGCACCCCGATCGTCCCGTTCTTGTAGATATTGTTGATCGCCCGGACGTAAGCGAGTGTCTTCTGGCTTCCCTGTCCTTTGGTAGGCAATGACAAATGTTCGAGCAGTCTGAGGTAGCCCTCCCCTTTCTTCTCCACCGCTTCATCGAACCATTCCGGTTTTTCCTCGTCCCCGAAAAAGTACACCCCCGATTTTCGAGGTCCCGGATAAAACGGCGCGAAAAAATAGGTGCTCTCCGGGTCATAGACATAAAGTGAATAATACAGCGGCTCGCGCTCATCCGTTTCCTGCGAATAATTGTTTAACAGGCCCTCCAGCTTTTCGTACTTTTTCACCCTTTCCAGCACCGTTTCTTCGCTGGAAACTGAATTCAATTGCTGCACCTGCGAATTCTGGAACACGGTGGACGTGACCTTGTTTACCGCTTCGATGTCACGGTTGATAAGCCGGAAATTTTGTTTGCTGAGCTCGATATAGGCATTCGTGACATGCCGTTTCAATATTTGCCCGGCCCGGTAATTGCCATAGGAATTCAACACAAACAACGGGATGATGATCACGAGAAATAGCAGTAATAACTGCTGCTTCACGTTCATTTTATTGAGCGGATTGGTGAGTTTAGGTTTCAACGGTTTTGCCCCCTGACCCTTTAAGTGTAGCAAGATTAAAATCACGCAAGCATGTGCGTTTCTACGTACATCATGAGCGTTTCTCCGATCCAACTTCGCTCCGTGTGCCGTTTCCTCCCTAGTGTAATGGATTTTAGGCGGCTTGCCAGTAAAAAATAAATCGCGGTGACATGAAAAAAGACCCTGGGCTATACCAGGGCCATAATTCCAAATTCTATTGTATTCCTATTCGGGTTCTAATGAATTTCAGCCAGTTCGTACAGGCCGTTAATCACGCGATCGGCTTTCGCCAAAATATCCGCACTTCCGATGCCGACCACCTTGCTGCCGGCCGCTTTCCCCGCCTGCACTCCGGCCGCCGCGTCCTCGAATACGACGCATTCCGACGGCTCCAATCCCAGCGCGGCGCTGGCCGCCAGGAACACCTCGGGGTCCGGCTTTGCCTCGGACACTTTCGTTCCGTCGATGACCGCATCGAACAGCTCCGCAATCCCGAGCCGGTTTAGAATAAACTCCGCATTTTTGCTCGCCGAGCCGAGGGCAACCTTAACTCCCCTGCTTCTCAGTTGCAGTAAATACTCCCTCGCTCCCGGCAAAATCTCCGAAGGCTCCAGCCGGGAAATATAGTCCACATACTCCTTGTTCTTGGCGTCGGCCATCTCGAGCCGCTCCGCTTCGTTCGCTTCGACCCCGCCGACTTCCAGCAAGATTTGCAGCGATTCCATCCGGCTCACCCCTTTAAGCCGTTCGTTGTCTTCCTCGGTGAATTCAAACCCGAGCCGCTTCGCCAGCGAGCGCCAAGCCAGGTAGTGGTATTTCGCCGTATCCACGATCACTCCGTCCAAATCGAAGATCGCGCCTTTCATCGTTTCCAGCATGATGTTCTCTCCTTGCTTGATTCTATTTTTACAGATCGGCTTGAGCCGTCTCGCCAGGTGCTACCTGAACTTCATGAGTACCGAGCTTGAACGCTACCGCCTCGTTGTTATCCGCTCCGGCTTCTACGACAACGCCGGTCGGCATGACCCGAACCTTGAAGGATTGACCTCTCAGGATCAGCGGGAGCTCCACCGCCTGCCATTTGTGCGGCATCGATGGTTTAATGCTCACTGTATTTCCATTGAAAGAGATCCCGGCGAAGCCAAGCACCGCCGCCATCCATGCCCCGCCATTGGCCGCGGGATGCGTGCCGCCGATATACAAATCCCCGACGTATTGCTTGGAATCCCCGGTAAGATCAATGGTTGCCGTTCGCAGGAAGTAAGGATATGCCCATTCCGACGAACCGATATCCGCGGCCACCAGAGCATAGATACAGGAGCTAAGGCTTGATCCGTGCTCGGTGCGTGGTTCGTAATACTCCCAGTTCGCCTTCTTCGTTTCCCGGTCGTATTGGTTCTGGAACAGATGCAGCATCAGCACCACATCGGCCTGTTTCAGGATTTGCGTGGTCGTCGCCAGGCCGTTGCCCCCGCCCCAATATTCGTTCTTGTTCAACACTCTCGATTTCAGCTCCGGTAACGGTACGTCTTCAAGAGTATAGTATCTGTCGAACTGCTCGATCAGCTTGGTCTTGGCGTCCGGCTGCGGCACATACAGGCGATCATGCAGATCACGGACCTGTTCCGGCTGAATCGCGCTTCCTTTAACAAGCGCTTCATATTGCTCCGGGTCGTTCGCCTGAAGAAAATCTGTAGCTTCCAAAGCAATGTATAGGGCTCTTTTGACCAGGGCATTCGTAAATGCATTGTTGTTCACCCGCTCATGGTATTCGTCCGGTCCGGTAACATCGAGAATTTCGTAGCGCTGCTTGACCGGATTGAAATAGGCATAGGAGTAAAAGAATTTTGCGCACTCCCATACCGTTTCCGCTCCGCCGTTCAACAGGATGCTGTCGTCACCGGTAAAGCTGTAATACTGCCAGATCCCGTAGGCCACATCCGCGCTGATGTGCACCTGCTTGTCGCGGAAATAGGTGCGCATCGGCCGCCCGGTAAACACATCGTTCACGTTGAACAGCGTGCAAGCGTCATCGCCGGTCTCCTGGCTCTCCCAAGCATAAAACGCGCCTTCATAACCATATTCCGCCGCTTTTCTTCTCGCCCCGTCCAGCGTATGAATCCGGTACATCATCAGATTACGGGCCGTTTCCGGCTGCGTGTACAGAAAGAACGGAAGCATGAACATTTCCGTATCCCAGAACACGGCTCCTTTGTACACCTGACCCGACAGTCCGCGGGCCGGGATCGACAGCTTCTCCGAATGCTCCGGAGCGATGATCAGCAGCTGATACAGGCTGTAACGCAGAGCCAACTGAGCCTCTTCGTCGCCTTCAATCACCACATCGGCGCGGCTCCATTTCTCTTCCCATTTCGCCGCGTGCTCCTTCAGCAGCGATTCGTACCCGAGCCCGGCTGCTTCGCGGCTCAGCCGAAGCGCAGCTTCGCCGGCATCTCCCCTACCGTCCAGGCCGGTAAACACCGCTGCGTATTTATAGATCGTATACGTTTCGCCCGCGCGGCATGGGATCCGGATTTCCCGGATCGGCGAATCGGAGTCTGTCGTCACCGCTTGCTCACCCACATCGAAGGTTGCCGTTTCCGCGACAGCTACAGGCACTTTTAGCTCCCGCGTCATTCCTGCAAGCAGCAAGCTGCCTTCGGCTTCGCGCCCGGCTAACCCTTCGAGATGCGGGCCGTTAATGTCCCACACCTCGCCGTCGATCCCGGTCCGGATCACCAGCTCACCGTCCGCGCTGGATTGCACCGTCAATTTGGCGGCGAGCAAATTCAACCGCTCCGCGCTGCAGAACCGCTCCGCTGTCAGCGTGACCCGGCGTTCCTCCGCGCCGCCGCCGGGAACGCGAAACACCGTCCGGCGGCGATGCACCGCTCGCCGGATATCGAGCTGCTGCTCGTGCTCCAGCAGCTCCACCCCAGCCCCGGCCCCGGCTCCGCCAGTCAGGACGCCGAGAGGCGTCCCTTCCCACTCGAGCCGGGTAAACATCCCGTTCGGCGCGTTCACAGGTTCGCGCCATTTCCCATCCACCCGGTCATATAATCCGGCCAGCGTCGTGGCCGTCAGCTCCTCCCGGGTGAATTCCTCCATCGTCCCGCGGTATCCCATGTACCCGTTGCCGATCATGAATTTATTGCCGTTCGCGGCTATGCGTTCTTTATCAAAGCCCTGTTCGCGTATGATCCAATCCATAGCCCCGGTCATCCTATTTTCACCTGGTCCAAAGAAACCTTGATGCCTTCGGAGCCTACCCGATAGGTTTGGCCATAGAGGGAAATATCCACGGGTTCGCCCGACTCGGCCCGGAAGGTCGCGTATTCCTTGTTCACTTCAACGGCCAGTTTCGTACCCTGGAACGTAATCGGGAAGCTGTAATGCTCCCAACGCTCAGGGATGCTCGGATTAAACACCAGCTTCTCTCCATCCGAACGCATGCCGCCAAAGCCGTATACAATGTTCATCCAGGCTGCGGCAATCGACGTCGTATGCAGCCCTTCCCGGGTATTCCGGTTATAATTGTCCAGGTCGAGCCGCGTAGCAAACTCGAAGAACTTGTAGGCTTCCTCCGGCCGGCCGATCTCGGCGGCGATGATCGAATGAATCGAAGGCGACAGCGACGATTCATGGATGCATCTCGGCTCGTAGTAATCGTAGTTGGCACGCTTCTCTTCAAGCGTGAACTGCCCGCTGTACAGGAACATGAACATCAGCACATCCGGCTGTTTGATCATGTCGTACCGGTATAATCGATCATAGGACCAATGAGAATACAGCGGAAATTCCGTCACCGGAATAGCGCGGATATCCAGATGGGGCATATCGAAAAAGCCGTCATGCTCTTCATAAACGCCGCTTTCCCGGTCCTGCGGAATTTTCATCGTTTCGGCCTTGTGCTTCCAGTCGGCCATCTCCTGCTCCGTCAATCCGAGCCGCTCCGCAAGCGCCTCAAAAGCGGCCGTCTCCTCGTCTCGCATTTGCCGGATCACATCGAGCGTATATTCGAACATTTTTTTCGCCATCAGGTTGATGTAGCAGTTGTTATTGACCATGAGCTGGAATTCATCCGGTCCCATGACACCGAAATACCCGTATTCCCCGGTCTTCTGCCCGAACTGCCCACGGGTCGCGTAAAAGCGGCTGATCTGAATCAGCATTTCCATGCCCTTATCGTATAAAAACCCGGTATCACCCGTTATGTTGACGTAGTGGCGGATGCCGTAAGCGACGGCGGTCCCTACATGCAATTGCAGGTTCGAGTGCTGCCACAGATCGCAGCTCTCCGTCCCGTCGATCGTGGCGATCGGATAGAACGCCCCTTCGCAGTCCAGCTCCTTAGCCCGCTGCAGGGCATAAGGCAGTGATTTATAACGGAACTCCAGCAGGCTTTTGGCTGCCTTCGGATTGTTAAAAATATAAAACGGCAGGCAATACGACTCCGTATCCCAGAACGCCAGACCCCGGTAAGCTTCGCCGGTCAGCCCTTTGGCCCCGATATTGAAGCCCGGGTTATCGCCGTGGTAAGTCTGATACATCTGAAAAATGCAAAACCGGATCCCCTGCTGATTTTCCGGATCTCCTTCGATCACAATGTCCGAGGATTTCCAGACTCTTGTCCAATACGCCAGCTGCTGCTCGGCAGCCTTGTCATAACCTATGCCGGCATATTGCCCGGCAAGTTCAATCCCTTTTTGCCAAACGGATTCGTGATCCAGAGAGAGGTCTTTTTCCGCATAATTCACAGCCAGCTTATCGAGCGTCGTGCTTTTCCTTTGCTCCAGCTTGAGCGTGATGTTCCGGCCGATAAAACAATCGCTTTCTACGGGCGAGCTGTCCAGCAAGTCGGAAGCTTCCAGCCGGAAGGCGGAGAACAGCCGGTTCTTCGTATTCACGGTTTGGGCCAAAATACCGGACATTCCGCCGGTTTCCTGCCGTTTCAACGTCCCCCAGTAGCCCCGGCCCTGATCCTCATGCTGGACGGAAAAATCCAGACCTGTACGGACCTGTACCGTGCCGGAGAAATTCAGCGGTTCGAATACGATCCGCTGACAGCCCAGGTTGGAGACAGTCATACTGACAAACCGCTCGAACCGGAGCTTTATGTCTTTTCCGTTGCGCAAATGCCAAACCAGCTCCCGGGTATAGATTCCGCTTTTGAAATCCAGCTCTCTGCGGAAATCGGAGAACCGGCTTCCGGCCAGATCCAATGTCTCTCCATCCATCGTAATCCGGGTATACAGCCAATCCACCGCATTCACCATGAAGCGCAGCGATTTGATAATCCCTTTATAGTGGGCTGCAACCTTGCTCTCTTCAAACAGCCCGTTGAAATAACTTCCCAGCAGGCTATCTCCGCCGTACCCTTCTTCCGGATAGCCCCTGACCCCCATATATTCATTTCCCAGCGAAAAAATCGACTCGGAAACCCGGTTGCGCACCGGGTCAAACCCTTCCTCCACGACTTTCCAGGGATTGACCTGCAAGTATTTGTCTGCGATTTTCGGCATGATCCGTTCCTCTCCTTTACGCTTTTGCTCTGTACTTCTCCAGATTAGCCAAAAGCGCAAGGCCGCCCAATGTCCAACTCTCATAAGCTTATGTGCATTCTTACGGAGTTTGGGTTACGAAGGATCCGCCGCGCAGCGGAATCCCATATGTCCCGTAGAGCTGTCCGCCGTATTAAAGGTCCGTGCGGAAATCCGGTACCGGCTGCAATAAGAACTGTGGCACAGGTAGGACCCTCCTTTGATCAATTTCACGGAATGGTCCGTTAAGGAGGGGTCCTGGTCCTGCACATTCCGGTTTGCGACGAACGTATCCGCGCTCCACTCCCATACATTTCCCGCCATATTATAAAGCCCGAATTCATTCGGCTCATAGCTGTCAACCGGGGCGGTGCCCCGGAACCCGTCTTCGGCGGAGTTGATCTCCGGGAACTCGCCCTGCCAAATATTGCAGTGATGCTTCTCGCCTTGATGCAATTCATTTCCCCAAGGATACCTAATGTCCGGTATTCCGCCTGAGGCGGCATATTCCCATTCGGCTTCCGTAGGCAGACGCTTGCCCGCCCACTTGGCATAGGCATTCGCATCATTCCATGACATGTGTACGACCGGATGGTTAAGCCGGTCTGTAATCGTGGAGTTCCCACCTTCGGGATGTCTCCACTGGGCTCCCTGGACACCAAACCACCACGGTGTGCTCTCCGGCACACCGATGATCTCCTCTCTTGGAACGGAATCTGCGAATAAATGGAAAACAAACGACCATCCGTATTGCTCGGCATCGGTGATATATCCCGTTTCCGCGATGAAAGATGCAAACTGCTCATTGGTAACCGCAAACCGGTCTATGTAAAAAGAGTCGAGCTTCACCTGGCGGCGTACCGTCTCCCCGTCCTCTTCCGAGCTCTCGGCAAACGAGGAGCCGAGTAAATATTCCCCGGCCGGAATCACCGCCATTCGGGCCGGATTGAAGACCGTGCTATGTTCTGCGCCAACACGGGTTTCCGTCTTAGGAGCCACCAGATTTCTTGATACTGCGCAGCATGATTTCAAATGAGAGGATGACTTGGACATCATAATCGCACTCCTGGCGTAATGGATTTTTATAAATAGCAAAACTGCCGAATCACCCAAGTATTCGGCAGCAGTCTAGCCTTACAATAGATTACATTATTGAATTGAAGTGCTGGGCTCGTTCTCCCCGTTTACAGGCACTTCCTTGCCAACCGTAACGCGGCGCACGACCCGGTGTTCCTCGTAATCGGCGATCGCGTAATGCTGCGTGGCCAGGTTATCCCAGATCACCACATCGCCTTCGCTCCATTGCCAGCGAACGGTATTTTCCAGGCGCTCCACATAGGAATCGAAAATGCTCAGCAATCTTTGCGAATCGCCGCTGCTGAAGCCGGCCAATTTCTTAACGAATCCGCCTAACAGCAAATGCTTCTTCCCTGTTTCAGCATGAATGTGCACGACCGGATGCTTTGTCTTAAACACCGTGGATGAGAATACGGCCCTTGCCTTCTGTAACGCCTCCTCACCTTCTTTGGTCAGGGATCCGTAATCATACTCATTCGTATGAATGGCCCACAGTCCATCCGCCAATTCCTTCAGCTCCTGAGGCAGGTCCTCATAGGCCGTATTCGTGTTAGCCCATACCGTATCTCCACCAACGGATGGAATCGTTACGCCTCTTAAGACCGAATATTTGGGCACCTCTGTGACGAAGGTTACATCCGTATGCCAATGATTCGCCTTGGCCCCATGTTGGGAATCCAATTCAAAAATATAATTGGTCTTGTCTTTGACAGGAACCGTAGGATGGGCATAAGGCTCGCCCAGCAATTTCGCGAATGCTTCCTGCTCGGCATCATCCAAATGATTCTGGCCCTTGAAGAAAATAACCTTATACTCTATTAGTGCCTGCCTGAGCTCTTCGAACACTTCCGGATCCAAGTCCCCTCCAAGCTTCACTCCCGAGATCTCCGCACCAATCCGCCCCGCTCTTGGAACCACTTGCAATTTCTGTTGTTGTGTCGGCATCTTATCTCCTCCTCGTTATCATTCTATTAATTTTTATAAAATAGCTCGCTCGATTCGCCATGCAGATTCTTCGGCACATTCTTGCCGACGGTTACGCGTCTTACGATCCGCTGCTCGGTATAATCATCCACGGCATAATGCTGTGTGGCCAGGTTATCCCAGATCACGACATCGCCTTCCGACCATTGCCAGCGTACTGTGTTTTCCAAACGAGTAACATAAGATTGAAGGGTGCTGATCAAAGATTCGGACTCACTGCTCGAGTAACCGACTAACTTTTGCGCAAAATTGCCGAGCAGCAAGTGTCTTTTTCCCGTTTCCGCATGCACATGAACTACTGGGTGCTTCGTTTTATATACGGTGGCCGCAAACGCATTGCCAAACTTCTTGGCAAGCTCCTCGTTGCTGGCCCCTTTGTAAACCGTTAGCTTCGCATAGTCAAATTCATTGGAATGAATCCCCCAGGCTTCATCCGCTAATATTCTCAAGCCTTCCGGCAGATCCTCATAAGCTGTATTCGTATTGGCCCATACCGTGTCCCCGCCCACACTAGGAATTTTCACTCCTCTGAGTACGGAGTATTTGGGAACCTCCGGAACGAAGGTTACGTCCGTATGCCATTGATTTGCCCGGGCGCCCGAGTGAGAGTCAAGTTCCAGGATCGAGCTCGTGTTGTCCCTGACCGGTACGGTTGGATGGGCATACAATTCGCCGAGCAACCCGGCGAATGCTTCTTGCTCCGCATCATCCAAATGGGTTTGACCCTTGAAAAAAACAACCTTGTATTTCAGCAAGGCCTGCTTGATCTCATTGAATACTTCCGGTGCCAAGTCTTTACCTAACAGGACGCCCTGGATTTCCGCCCCGATGCGGCCTGCGACAGGCACCACCTTGAGTTGCTGCTGAGTCGTCATTTCTCATGCCCTCCAATATACTTAGATTTGTCGATAATCACATACAACGCATTAGTTTGGCAAAAAGAAAAGAGATTTGACGGGAAGCAAACCTTGCTGCTTCTCATCAAATCTCTGCTTGTGCAGTCGATTCGGTTTCTTTAGGAAACTAATGAATTCCATTGTATTGATTATGCGCTCATGTCTTGAACGTATCTTAGCAGGGCGAAAAAACAAGTGTCAAGCATTGTTTTTATTAAACCAATAAACTTAGTTGGTATTATGTATTGATTATAGAATTGATAAATGATAAATTAATACCAATTCCATGCAATGTACGCATTGAATCGACTAGGCATACTAGAGATTCGGCGAAATGACTGCGGTCATTTGGCTGAATCTCTTTTTTGCATTTTACAAGAGAAAGGATGGGAATTGGATATGGCAACCGCTTTGGAGATTAACCAAGTCAGCAAAACATTTAAGAATGATCGTGGAGGCGTTCATGTACTGGATCACTTGGACCTGACCGTTCAGGAAGGTGAATTCGTAAGTGTCATCGGGCCAAGCGGATGCGGAAAAAGCACGCTGCTCAAGCTCATCGCCGGACTGGATTCCGACTTTCACGGCCAAATCGCGGTGGGCGACCATGAAGTCCACGGCCCTTCGATCGACCGGGGATTTATTTTTCAGGAGCATCGATTGTTCCCTTGGCTGACGGTGGAGAAGAATATTGCAGGCAATCTGTCATTAAGGGATCCCGAGGTTCGTTCCAAAGTGAATCATCTCATCGCGCTTGTGAATCTGGGAGGGTTTGAGAAAGCCTATCCCCGCCAATTATCCGGGGGGATGTCCCAGCGGGTGGCCATCGCCCGTGCGCTGCTGCGCAATCCGAAGGTTCTGCTGCTGGATGAACCATTTGGCGCCTTGGACGCTTTTACCCGGGCTCATTTGCAGGAAGCTTTGCACGATATTTGGGAGAAGAACAAAACGACGATGGTGCTCGTTACTCACGACATTGATGAATCCGTTTATCTGTCCTCCAAGGTTGTGGTGATGGATGCCAAACCGGGGCGGATCAAAGCCGTTGTTCCGATAGACCTTCCGTACCCGCGTACAAGATCAAGCAAGGCCTTCCAGGAGTTCAGAACCGTCATTCTGGAACATCTGGACCATAAACCTAGCGAGCCCGATGATTTCAGCATTTAACTCACTTTATTCCCGGAAACAGACATGAGAAAGGAGTAGCATCCTAATGACAACGATAACTCTAGCGGAAAACAAAGAAAATACCTTAAAACGAAAGAAAAGGTCATGGGACCGGGGGCTCGCCCTGTTTAGAGCCTTGTTTTTACCGGTTGTGGCATTGCTGGTGTGGGAGGTGTTGACGAGACTGGGTGCTTTGCCGTCCCTTCTGTTCTCTTCTCCTTCGCTTATTCTAACCCGGGCCGTCAACCTGATCTCCACGGGAAAACTGTGGGAGCATATGGAGATCAGCCTGTTCCGCGCGCTGCTGGGCTTCTTGCTCGGAGGCGGCCTGGGCCTGGCGTTTGGCATCATCGTCGGAATGAACCGGAAATCCGAGCAATACATCAATCCCTCATTTCAAATGATCCGTACCATCCCGTTGTTGGCGATCACGCCGCTATTCATTTTATGGTTCGGCTTCGGCGAGCTGTCCAAGATTCTGCTCATTTCGCTCGGCTCGTTCTTCCCCTTATATTTGCAGGCTTTTCTCGGAATCCGAAACATCGACAACAAGCTGTTTGAAGTCGCGAGAATTATGGAATATACCCGCCTTCAGCAGATTACGAAGCTGATGATTCCCTCCGCCCTCCCCAATATATTGCTGGGAGTAAGGTTATCCCTCAGTGTTGCGTGGATGTGCCTTGTAGCCGCTGAGCTGCTGGGCGCGGATAAAGGAATAGGCTACATGATCCAGGATGCCAGGTCATTTATGCAGACCGACACCGTCTTCGTCGGAATCATCATCTTTGCGCTTGCCGGCAAACTGTCCGACTCCTTCGTTCGTCTGCTGGAAGAGAAGCTGCTGAGATGGCAGGATAGCTTTAAGGCTTAAACCAATGCTTAGTTTAAACCCGATTACGCTGCACCAAAAGGCGCCCCTCATTGGATTAAATCCAATGAGGGGCGCTTTGCATGTGCGATTAATAGTGTCTCATTGGATGAAATCCAATGAGACGAACAGAATGGCACGGATTTTCTCTTAACTCCGCCTTTCTGTTGGATTTTATCCAATGAAACTAACAACGCATGGATTGAACTCCCCTATTGATTGGATAATTTCCAATGAAGAGCCACTTCTCTATCATAATCCGCAAAAGTTACGTAAAAAAGCACGCGCCGCTGTTGTACATGCGAGCGCGTGCTTTGCTTTCTTCTACTTCCTGATCCCTTCAATGTACGTATTATCTACATAAGGCTTGATGTCCAGCTTTTCGGTTAAATATCCGAGATCCGTTAAGATGTCTGCCGAATCCTGCAGCTGTTTCAGTATTTCCTCCGAAGGCGGGTTATTCTCATACTTGGCGTTGGAGGCGAAGGTTTCGATTAACGCCCGGTCACGGCCGGAGTTTTTTGCCGCCAGCGTAATGAACTCTTCGTGGTTCTCCTTCTCCAGCTGGAGCGCGCGGTCAATGACCTTCAGGAAGATTTCCACGGCCTCCGGATGTTCCTTTGCGAATGCCCCGCGGGCGATGTAAAAGGTCGGGGATACGACATCCAGAGATTCTCCCGAAGCTATCAGCTTCGCACCGTTCTTGTTCAATTCGATTTGCGCGAACGGATCCGCGGTCACCCAAGCATCCAACTGTCCGGTCTGGAATGCCGGCTGTGCATCCGTGATGACCAGATTAACGGCTTTTACATCATCCAGTTGAAGATCCGCCGTTTTAAGAGCTTTCAGGAGAAATACATGATGGGAAGTCCCCAATTGAACTCCTATTTTCTTGCCCTTCAGGTCGGCTATCTCTTTAATGTCGCAATTCGCCGGTACGATCAAGTAGTTTACGCCGTACAATCCGTTAGACAGCAGCGAAACCAATTTAACGTCCAGCTTGTTGTTGATACCCGATAAAATAGCTCCTTCGCCCAAAACGGCCAAGTCAATCCGTTTCGATGCCAGCCCTTCGTTGATCGGGGGACCTGCAGGGTGGTTCGACCACTCCACATCGGCGCCTATTTTTGCCAACTCTTCTTCAAGCCACCCTTTTTCCTTGATTACATGCAGGTTCGACAATCCCATATTTGCGACGCTGACCGTGAATTTGGCTTTGGCATCTTTGGCATCGGCCTTCCCTTCCGTGCCGGCGACGGTCGATGAATTGCAAGCCGGCAAAATGATGAGCAAGACGATGAACAATAGCAATATCGATAATCTATATTTAGGATGATTCATGGGCAAAACCCTCTCTTCTCATAAGTATGGTCCATTAATCCACTGATCTATGAATTTATTAATCTACGGCCAATTCTTTGGCGACCTCCGCCTCCTGATCGCGAATGTATTGAGGAATCGTTACGCGAACCTCCTTAAGCTCTCCCGAAAATATAAACGGAGATTCATAGTTGTCGCTTACCGGGGTTTGCGCGCTTTTACCGACCGAGAACACGCCCGGGCCCGTAATATAAGCGACTTTTAGAATATCGCCTTCCCCGGCGAACAGTTGATCCACGTACAGCTTTCCGGTTTGGGTCTCGGCGGAGTAATCAAATCTTACGGTAACCGGCCCTACCGGCAATTCTTCGGCAGACACGATCACATAATGCTGTTCTCCGATAAAATTGTAATGGTAGACCAGTCGATTGTTCTGCACATAGAACGCAAATCCCCCGAATCTCCCGCCGCTCGCGAGAATGGCTCCCTCTTGGTCCGCCGAA
Source organism: Paenibacillus sp. FSL R5-0407 (assembly GCF_038009185.1). Lineage (NCBI taxonomy): Bacteria > Bacillati > Bacillota > Bacilli > Caryophanales > Paenibacillaceae > Paenibacillus > Paenibacillus sp. FSL R5-0407. The sequence goes on from NZ_JBBPAX010000002.1 coordinate 855,138, forward strand.
GTCCGGACAAGATCCGCCTCAATGGAATGCGTCAGTCTTGGATTGAAGAGAACGTAATGATGGTACCCTTCCGTGCCCGGGTAGTATTTGTAGGTTACAGCTTTCGGGCGCTGCCCTCCGCCGCTGAATTTTCCCAGTATGCCGCGGCCGTCGATAGGCAGCACTCCGTACAGTTCCGCTTCCTTCCACCATAATTGAATTAACTCCTTCAGCTTTTCCGGCTCGGACTGGGCAAGATCGTTATTTTCCGAAAAATCTTTATCCACATGGTAGAGCTCCCACTTGTCATCGTCGAAGGAGGTCCCCGGGATATGGTAGGTGACGGCTTTCCAGCCTTCATGATAAATGGCGCGATTGCCCAGCATCTCATAATATTGCGTCGTTCTCCGGCTCGGCTCCGACGGTTGCTCGAAGCTGTACGCCAGACTTACGCCTTCTATGGACTTCTGCTGGATGCCCTTCAATTCGGCAGGCGCCTGGATCTCCGCCAATTCCAGAATGGTAGGGACCACATCGATCGCATGATGATACTGACTGCGAATCCCGCCGGCATCCTTGATCTTATCCGGATACGAGATGATGAACGGGTCTTTGACCCCTCCCGCATGAACGAAAGTCTTATACCATTTCAAAGGTGTGTTTCCGACCTGCGCCCACCCGATCGGATAATGATTGTATGCCTCGGGGGTTCCCAGCTTATCGATATGGACAATTTCCTGCTCCGCCTGCTCGGCTTCCCCGTTGAAATTTTTATACTCGTTCCATGTACCGATTTGCTGTCCTTCCGGGCTGGCCCCATTATCGGAAACCAGGACAATAATCGTATTGTCGAATTGCCCGATTTCCCGGAGCGCATCCAGGAACCGGCCGATATGATAATCCGTATGATCGAGAAAACCGGCGAACACCTCCTGCATTCTTGCAAATAACTGCCGTTCCGTCGGCGTTAAAGAATGCCATGGCTTGACTCCGGGATTGCGCGGAGGAAGCTGCGCGTTTTGCGGAATGATGCCGAGCTTCTTTTGCCGGCCGAACCATTGCTCGCGGGCAACGTCCCAACCTTGATCGTACTTGCCGGCGTATTTATCTATGAATTCCTTGGGCGCATGATGGGGGGCATGTGTCGCCCCGTATGCGAGATACAGAAAAAATGGTTTATCCGGCGCCGCGCTCTTCTGTTCACGGACATATTGAATCGCCTTGTCGGTCAAATCCTCCGTTAAGTGATAGCCTTCCTCCGGTTGTTTCGGTTGGTCAATGTATTCATTTCCCGAAACCAGATCAGGATTCCACTGATTCGTCTCCCCTCCCAAAAACCCGTAATACCGTTCAAAACCTCGAGATAAAGGCCAGTGGTCAAACGGACCCGCTAATGACCTTTCTTCGGACGGAAGGAGATGCCATTTGCCGACAGCCAGCGTGCTGTATCCTTCTTCTTGTAAAATTTCGCTGAGCAGCGCCGTTTCTTTACTGACCCGTCCCCGCGAATTCGGAAACCCGTTGTCGATATCGGCAAGAAATCCCATGCCTGCGGAATGATGGTTTCTTCCCGTCAGTAAGCAAGTACGGGTCGGGGAGCAGATGGCAGTCGTATGGAAGTTGGTATAGCGCAGTCCCCCGTTCGCCAGCTTATCGATATTCGGCGTCGAAATATCCGAACCATAGCAGCCCAGATGCGAGTAGCCCGTATCGTCTAATACGATATAGACTACATTCGGCGATCCTTCCTGCGGGCGTTTCGGCTCGGGCCACCATGGCTTGCTGTCATCGTAATACGGCTTAATTTCCCCTTGAAACTCATTGGACATGTTCTCAGCTCCTAATATGAATTGTTATCCAGCGCGCACAAAAAAAGAGATCCAATAAGGAGGCTAGGCCTGCTTATTGAATCTCTGGTTAACCAGTCGATTTCACGGACGGCTATTCTTTTGTCGCAATGAACTTCTATTTGAATGAATATTACCAGCTTGAAAGACGGCGTGTCAATTTATTTTTAATTATTCCTATAAAAATAATATGTTTTATATTTGTTTATAGCGTAAACCTATCACCGTGATTCGAACTATATATTTCACCAATTATTGTTTCTGCGTAATAATGGAATCAAGCAAAGTAAAAATGAATTAAAAATACGATACAGGCAAGGGAGGCTACCGTGATGGCGGAAAGCAAGCAAGTTTGGCAGCCCGGATTGTATGATGACAAGCTGGGCTTTGTATCGGAATACGGCAAGGACGTTGTGGAACTGCTTCAGGCCCGGTCCGGAGAACGAATTCTCGATTTGGGCTGCGGCACGGGGGACCTGACTTACGAAATCTCGAAAACCGGGGCGGAAGTGCTCGGCATGGACCTTTCGGCACCGATGATTGAACAGGCTCGTCAAAAATACCCGTCGCTCGACTTTCGTGTCGATAACGCCGAAAGCTTTGAACTGGACGTCCCGGCGGACGCTGTGTTCTCCAACGCCGCGCTTCATTGGATAAAGGATGCGCAAGGCGCAGCCGCCTCCGTTTGGAACGCGCTGAAACCCGGAGGACGCTTCGTCGCCGAATTTGGCGGTAAGGGTAACGTAGATGTAATAATTCGTAGTCTGTCCGCCGTATTGGAGAAAGACTACGGCGTGGCTGCCGGACCGTTAAATCCATGGTACTTCCCGAGTTTGGCCGAATACAGCGCTTTGCTTGAGGAGCTTGGTTTCAGAGTCATTTATGCTGCGCATTTCGACCGGCCTACCAAGTTGGGGGAAGGCGAAGACGGTTTGTCCCACTGGCTGAAGGGCTTTGCCGAGGACTCCTTCCTGTCTGCCTTTAACGAATCTGAAAAACAGGCCATTCTTCAAAAAACAGCCGGTTTGGCACGAAGCGAACTGTTCAAGGAGGGCTGCTGGTTCGCCGATTACGTCCGCCTTCGCGTTGTGGCGGTAAAGCCATAATGAATTAACGATTTCTTGGCTTCAATAAAAAAGGCCGTTCTGCGGGATGCAGAACGGCCTTTTTACCGAGTTAGAAATTATAAATTAATGAATGCCGTTTTTAACTTCGGACTGAATTGAACATCCAATCCCAAACCGGTTGCAAGTAGGGCTAGTGGAACATACGTCTTTTGTTCCTTTCCGACTTTGTGCAGAAATGCAGGTGCTGCCGTATCTACCTTGATTCCGTCCGCAGTGATTTGCTTCGCGCCAACCGGGATGACCACGGTCCGTCCCGCATACGTAATCGTTGCCGTACCGGCTTTAGAGTCCCAACGCGACTGACCGCCGATAGCATCCGTAATATCCTTCAGGGCGACAAAGGTCTGTCCGTTCTTAACCACCGGGGCGTAAGGAGTGGATAACTCTTTTCCTTTAACGACAATCGAAATAGGAGTTTGTCCGGATTTCGCCGCTGTTTCCTGATAACTTCCCCAAATATTCTGGGACATGACCTTGGCGATGGCTTCATAGCCCGACTGATTGGGATGTACATCTTCATTAAAGATATGCGTCAGCGACAATTCTTTACCGACAAAAGTCTCGGCCACATGCGCCGCCTTAACCTTTTTGCCATCTGCGTTAAACTGGCTTACCATCTCATCCACGGTAGAGGTGAAGCTTCCCGATACCTTGGTCAGCTCTTCGTAAAGCGCCGCTCCGGCTACTTTTGGAACCGGTTGATACTGGTCGGCCAGTACAATTTGCGCGTTCGGATTGATTTCCGTCAGAATCGAGACCACTTGCTGTACATTCGACTTGTATGTATTCAGCAATTCTGCAGCCTTGGCCTTAAGCTCATCATTCGTCAGGCCTTTCGCTTCCGTCAAAAGCGCGGAGACGTCGTTCCCGCCGATCGTAATTGTGATTACATCCGCCTGTTCAAGTTTGGTCTTGGCGTTAGGCACGCCGGAAGCGAATTCCGGAAGGCGCGGATCGCGAAGTCCTTCCTGGATATCCCCTGCAGCGATTGCCTTACCTTCTTTGATGGCCGTGACGTAGTTGAATAATCCGCTTGTTTTCAATCCTAAAATCCCGTAATTGACCACCTCGGCCCGGCCATGGAACAAAGCCTGCTCCTTCAGCCGGTCGACATATCCGTAAGGTACGGCATTCTCGGCCATGCCCGGCTCATATCCGGCCGTAATGGAGTCGCCCAGCGCCACGATCAATTGGCTCGCCGGAATCGTCGAAGCGCTCTGAGTTGCCGGATTCCCCGGCGTACTTGCATCATTCTGAGCAGGTGCCGCCAGCGCCGACGCTCCACTCCCCAGCACCAGGGCGGCTGCCAGCATCCCCGATACCAGAACCCGACTCCTGTTTCTTAATTTATAATTATTCATACATACACTCCTTCTATAAAAATAATAAAGCACCCCGATTTACTCGGGGCGCCCCCGTGCGCAATCTTATTCCTGATCCGGGTCCGTTTTCTGTCCCCGTCCCTTATCGCTATGCTCCGTTTTCTTCAAATAATCATCATAGCGGCCGTCGATTTCCTTGGCCATACTGCGATATTTGCGCGTCTCTTCCACTATCGGGTCAAGCGTGGTCTGCACCCGGATTTCATATCGGGGAGATAACCGTCTCCGCTCCTCTTCCCGGCGTTCTTCCTCGCTGCCGTACTCTTGCTCCGTCAACAATTCACTGAGTTCTCTTTCGAGTTCCTTATTGTCGCTCATCTAATGGACACTCCCTCCGGTTAAAATGGATGATGAGAAGCCCTTACCTGAATCTTATCGATTCTAGCAACCTGTAGCTCCAGCCGCCTTAATGGCAGCCAGCAGCTGATCCTGGATTTTGCCGTTGCTTGCGATCAGATTCCGGACTCCGATGTCATAAGGATGGCCTGTGGTATCCGTCACTATTCCGCCGGATTCCGCAACCATCAGAGCTCCCGCCGCCGAATCCCAGGCGCTGAGATTCACCTCATAATAACCGCTGAGCCGGCCGGCGGCCACATACGCGAGATGCAGTGCGGCCGATCCCCCGGCACGGAGGCTGCGGGTTTGTTCCGACAATGCCGTGATCCCCTTTAGATTGATCGGCGCCGCGACCTTGCGGTCGGGATTAAAGCCGACGGCGATGACGCTATCCGCCAATGCCGACTCTTGTGATACCCGGGTCGGATTGCCGTGCATATATGCTCCTTTACCCTTTTCCGCCACGAACATTTCATCCCGGGTCGGATCGTAGATAACCCCGATGATCACATCCCCTTTATAGGCAAGGGCAATGGATACGCAGAAGAAAGGGAAACCTTGTACAAAGTTGGTCGTCCCGTCTATCGGATCGATAATCCATAAGTATTCGGCGCTCTTGGCTTCAGTAACAGCCGCCGCCGATGCCTCGGCTCCCGGAGCCACTCCTTCTTCTCCCAATATTTCATGATCGGGAAAATGGGTATGAATCAGTTTGCGGATCATCGCCTCCGCGCCCTTGTCCACATCGGTGACCAGGTCCTGAGGGGAAAACTTCGTGTTCAAGTCTTTAACCATGCCTAATCGGCTCTTAATCCATTCCCCCGCCTTGGCCGCGCAATTGATCGCTACGGCCATCGGACTTTTACTGCCTACAACATAAGGAATACTAGGTTTGGATTCCAATGGTTTCACACTACTTTCTTAATATTTTCTGATTTTTACTTATTCATTGTTCATCGCTCTATCAATCTTGCAAAATTTCCCTTTTTCAAACTATACGCCACCCGGTGCGCAAAGTTGCGCCTTTTCCGCCGTTCTCCAAGGAAACGGGCAGCCTGTCCGGACTACGTTATTTCATATATAAAAAGTCCGTACCCGGCTTGCCTTGATTCGGCGGCACCGGAAACGAACTTTTCAGATTCTTGCAGACTGGTTATGCGCCGACGATATTATAACCGCCGTCGACATAAATGACTTCGCCGGTAATGCCGCGTGACAAGTGGCTAAGCAGGAACATCGCGGTGTCGCCCACTTCCGCCGTCTCCGTCGTTTTACGCAGAGGCGCTTTTTCCTCAACCTGCTTCAGGATGGAATTGAAATCGCTGATGCCTTTAGCCGCCAGCGTCCGGATCGGACCCGCGGAAATTGCATTGACCCGGATATTTCTCGGGCCAAGGTCGTTAGCCAGATAGCGGACGGACGACTCCAGCGCCGCCTTCGCTACGCCCATGACGTTGTAATTGCGCATCACGCGCTCCGCGCCCATATAAGTCATGGTCATAATGCTTCCGCCTTCAGTCATCAGCTGAGACAGGCGTTGCGATACGGCCACGAGCGAATATACGCTGATATCGTTGGCCAGTGCAAAGCCTTCGCGGGAAGTGTCCAGGAACTCGCCGGCCAAATCCTCAGCCTTGGCAAAAGCAATGCTGTGCACCAGGCCATGCAGTACGCCGAATTCGGCGCGCAGTGTCTCCGCCAGCTTGTCGATTTCTTCGTCGACCGTCACATTGCACGGGAGAATGAGCGAATTCGGAAGGGTCTCCGCCAGCTTGCGCACTCTTCCCTCCACACGCTCGCTTTCGTATGTAAACGCCAGACGGGCACCTTGTGCCGCCAAACTTTGGGCAATCGCCCAGGCAATGCTGCGGTCATTGGCCACGCCCATGACAATAATATTCTTTCCAGCCAACAAATCTCCCATGATTAAAGGCCTCCTTAAAATAATCCGGTATCGTTTTGTTCAACTTACCTTATTTCCCCATTAATTTCAAGAACCAAAGGCCCAGTAGATCATGGCTGAATGCGAACGCTGGCCCCATCCAGAATTTCTACACCTTCTTCTGCATATCGGGCGAGGTCTTCCATTAAAGCAAACAGAGCTCCATCCTTCAGCTTGGCTTCAAGCATCACGTCAACCCGCTCCGTCCCTTTGGCGGCGATCTTCCGAAGGAAGTCAAGCAATGGGGCCGCGATCACATGATCGGCATGACCGCGGGGATCGCTTACGCTCTTGGGACTGGAAGCGTGAATCTTCGGCGGCAGAGGATCCCCCGCCGGGGAACCCGCCTGAGCATACGGGCTTGTCCAAGTTTGCAGAATGCGCGGCCATAAATCAGCGGCGTCCTCGCCCGTGTTGTTTACCCAGTGATGGTGAATATCCAGCACCATCGGAAGGCCGAGCGCTTCACAAATCTCCAGCGTCTCCAGGGCATTGAACGTTTTGTCATCGTTCTCCACGGTCAGCCTCTGTTTGAAGTCGTCGGGCAAAGCCGAAACATTATCTTTAAAGCGCGCTCCGGCGGAAGGCTTGTCCCCATAAGCTCCGCCCACATGGATATTGTTCTTGGCCCGGCCGTCCAGCCCCATCGCTTCCAGCATGTTCACGTGATACTGCAAATCCCTCACCGAGCTCCGCAGCACTTCCGGTCTAGGTGTACTGAGTACGGTGAAATGATCCGGATGAAACGAAACGCGAAGTCCGTGTGTCTTCACGAAATCGCCTACTTCGGCAAACGGCTCCCGAAGCGCTTCGAAAGGATCCCAGTCCGCAAGGGCTTCATGAGTGGCCAATGGAATGAGCTTTGAGGAAAAGCGGTATACATGAATGCCGCTCGCTGCATTATGCCGCAGCAACCGCAGCGAATTGTGCAGGTTCTCTGCGGCGATCGATTCGAGCCGGCGCACAGCCGCCTCGCGGTCCGACAGGCCGCTAAACGTCTTGAACGTCATGGTCCGGGATGGCGAAGCATTTGCCACCACCGTGGACATCGCGACATAGCCGAACCGGACGATCACTTGGATCCGGCTTCCCCGAAGAACATCTCATGGGCGAGCGCCGTCTGAACGGCGGATTCTTCGTCCGTCAGCGGGCGGATCAGATCCAGCTCAACCGCTGTGACTTCTTCGCCGTTAAAGTTGATCTCGGCCACGCAGGCCGTGATCTTAACGATCGCCACAGCCTTGTTGTCGGGCGTATAAGCAATTACCTTCTGGCCCGTCGGAAAAATGCGAAGGCCTTGCTTCCGCATTTTCCCGCGTCCGTATTCCATCAGGTCGAACAGTTCTTGCTCATTTTTAAATTTGCATACCGAATTGAATTCCGTTTGAAAACCCATCGTCTCTACTTCCTTTCCTTCTTGGAGTTTTGGAGATCTGGAGTTTGACGTATCGGACGAATCGGATCGGGCTTGCGTTATTGGACCCCGTTCTCGAAATCCAGCTTCTGCCGTGTTTCGTAGCGTTCCAAGGCGAGCCCGATCAGCCGGTCGAGCAATGCTTCATAAGATACGCCCGTTTCACGCCAAAGCAGCGGATACATGCTGAACGGGGTAAATCCGGGCATCGTGTTCACTTCGTTGATCCAGATACTTTCGTCGGATTTCTTAACGAAGAAGTCGGCACGGCACAGCCCGCTGCCCGCTATCGCCTTGAACGCCTTCACGGCCAGATCGCGGACGCGATCCGCCAGCTCCGTATCCAGCGGAGCCGGAATCAGCATTTGCGATTTTCCGTCCAGATATTTCGCCTGGTAATCGTAATATTCGCCGGAGGATACGATCTCTCCCGGAACGGACGCAAGCGGCTCATCATTGCCCAATACGCCGACCTCTACCTCCCGTGCATCGACGAATTCCTCGACGATCACCTTAACGTCATAGCGTAACGCGTGCGCGATCGACTGAATCAGCTCTTCCCTCGTTCTCGCTTTGGAGATGCCGACGCTGGAACCCAGGTTTGCAGGTTTAATGAAGCAAGGATAGCCCAGCTTCTCTTCCATTCCCTGAATCAGAATATGACTGTTCCGCTCCCATTCCGAAGCTGTGAAATAGCAGTATTTGCACTGCTCCAGCCCCGCCTCCGCGAACAGCTTCTTCATGATCACTTTGTCCATGCCCGCGGCTGAAGCCAACACGCCGGCTCCTACGTAAGGCAGGTTGGCCATCTCGAACAGGCCCTGGATCGTTCCGTCTTCCCCGTTCGTGCCATGCAGCAGCGGAAAAGCAACATCGATCGCCGCTTCCCCGGTCGCAAGGCCTTTGAATAGCAAGTTAATGGCATCCGTCGTACCGCCGATTCCCGCATCCAGCTGCAATTGCTCCTGCGACGTAAACGGGGAAGTCAACTTATCGCCGACTCTCCATTCCCCCTGCTTCGTAATATAAAAAGGAAGTAATTCATATTTCGCGTAGTCAAACGCTTTAGAAACCGCAAAGGCCGTCTGCAGCGAAACTTCATGCTCACCCGATTTTCCGCCGTAAATCAGCCCCACAGTCAATTTTTCCTGTCCCATGCGCAACCTCTTTTCAATAATTGTAACGGGGCCAAAAAAACAAAGTTCCCCTTAGTATGGTCAGAACCGGTCCGAAATATGGAAAAACCGGTACACGGTATTCTCGGTCCATGCATACGAATCCCGGTAATCCCAATACCTGTGCTTGCTTGGCACGGTGTGGGCGTTTACCAGAGGCATACCGCCCGCGTCGAACGCGGTTACGATCGTGCTGTGCTGATAGGCTCCGTTTCCGTCCCAATCATAGATGATGACATCCCCAAGCTGCAGTTGCTCCGGCCGGTCGACGAGCTCGGCGCGCAATCCGGATTCACTGCCCCCCAAAAAGCGCTCCAGGGCATTGGCAACCGACCAGCTGTAACTCCAGGCCTCTTTGTCGCCGACATATCCCTTGTACCACCAGCCCGATTCTCTTTTTCCAGTATAGTTTATTGGGGCTCCGCCTGCAAAGAGGCTCTGGGATATATAGTTGGTGCAATCCACCTCAAAGGCGGCGAATTCCGGATTGAATCCGTCCCACCAACGGTCCGCATATAAAACGGCGTCTTCCCTCCGGTAAGGCACGCTTCGGAGTCCGCCCCCGCCAAGTACTTCCCGGTTCAAAAACGGTCTGGCCGCACGCGCCCTTCCGCCGGAGCCGTCCGTTCCAAAGCCTGCCGGCAACGCCGCCCGGGGACTTCGTTCAGGGACTGGCTGAATGACGCGGGTGATGCTCCATCCTTCGCCGTCCCGCTGAAGCGTCAGACGCTGCTTGTTAATACGCTCCTCCCGGTGGCGGGCGCCCCCCTTTTCGTAGTCCATTTTTTGCGCGAGGAGCATTTCCACTTCCATCTCGCCCTCACGGTTCTCAATTTCCCGCAAAAGACGAGCCCGGGTTTCACTGCGAAGCGGGACAGCCCCGCGTTCCTTGTACCATTCTTCCAGCTTCCGCTTATGCAAGCTGCGATGCATCAAATATTCAAGGTCGGTGATCATGGTGTTTTCCGTCCGAGCCCGATAATCCACCTCATCCTGGTTGTATTCGTTCACATAAAGAGATAACGCCTTTTTCCATTCTTCCGCCATCGTTAGACCTCCTTATTCCACATCCGTACCCATTATGAGATTTATATGAACCCGCCTGACCGAGTATGTACTATACGTTCTTCCCGGACAAGCCTTGTAAGCCTATTCACCCGCGACAATACGCATCAATTCCCGGTCAAATGGGTACAAAAAGTTCTTTACTCGCCGCAGGGAGAACGGTATACTTATTATAGCGAGTTTTTGAAATTGTGTTTCATCTAGTGAAACAAGGAGGTTCATTCATGTCAAAGAACGATTTATTCTCCAGCAGCCGTACGCTCGAAGTCGGTGGCAAGAGCTATCGCTACTATGACCTGCTGGCTTTGGAACAGCAAGGGCTGGGGAAAGTAAGCAAACTGCCGTTTTCCATCAAAGTTTTGCTCGAAGCCGCCGTCCGCCAGTTTGACGGGAGAGCCATTACCGAAGAACATGTGAAACAAATCGCCGGCTGGAGCGAGGGCCGGGACGAGAACAAGGAAATTCCGTTTATTCCTGCACGGATCGTGCTTCAGGACTTTACGGGTGTTCCGGTCGTAGTCGATCTGGCCGCGATGCGCGACACCGTTAAGAAAGCGGGCGGAGATCCGAAACAGATCAATCCGCTGGTTCCCGTCGATCTCGTTATCGACCACTCCGTTATGGTAGATGCTTTCGGAACTCCGGACGCTCTCGAATATAACATGAACGTGGAATTCGAACGCAACGAAGAACGCTACCGCTTCCTGCGGTGGGCGCAAACCGCGTTCAACAACTTCCGCGCCGTACCTCCGGCTACCGGGATCGTGCACCAGGTCAACCTGGAATACCTCGCTTCCGTAGCCGCCACTAAGCAGGTTGACGGCGAAACGGTCGTATTCCCGGATTCCCTCGTAGGTACGGATTCCCATACGACGATGATCAACGGTCTGGGTGTCGTAGGCTGGGGCGTCGGCGGGATTGAAGCCGAAGCCGGCATGCTGGGACAGCCGCTGTATTTCGTTGCGCCTGAAGTCATCGGCTTCAAGCTGACAGGCAGCCTGAGCGAAGGCGCTACGGCGACCGACCTGGCGCTTACGGTAACGCAAATGCTGCGTAAAAAAGGCGTGGTCGGCAAGTTCGTCGAATTCTACGGACCGGGCCTTGCCAACATCAGCCTTGCGGATCGTGCTACAGTAGCCAATATGGCTCCTGAATACGGTGCAACCGTCGGCTACTTCCCTGTCGACCAAGAGACGCTGGCCTATATGCGCAGCACGGGTCGTTCCGAGGAGCAAATCGCGCTCGTCGAGGCTTATTACAAAGCACAGGGCATGTTCCGCACAAGCCAAACGGAAGATCCTGAATTTTCCGATCTCATCGAGCTGGATCTCGCTTCCGTCGTACCGAGTCTTGCAGGGCCGAAACGTCCTCAGGACCGGATCGAACTGACCGATATGAAGGATAGCTTCAACGGCATCATCCGTACTCCGGTCGATAAAGGCGGTTACGGACTGAGCGACGAGAAAATCGAGCAAAAGGTGCCGGTGAAGCATACGAACGGCGATACTAGCGTACTGACCACAGGCGCGGTCGTGATCGCCGCAATTACGAGCTGTACGAACACCTCGAATCCGAGCGTTATGCTGGGAGCAGGCCTGCTGGCCAAGAAGGCCGTTGAACGCGGCCTCAAGAAACCGGGCTATGTGAAGAGCAGCTTGACCCCGGGCTCCCTGGTCGTTACGGAATACCTGGTTAAAGCCGGACTCATCGAGCCGCTTGAAGCGCTCGGATTCCACGTTGCGGGCTATGGCTGCGCCACCTGCATCGGGAACTCGGGACCGCTCCCTGACGAAGTCAGCGCGGCGATCGCCGAGAACGATATGACCGTTGCCGCCGTATTGTCCGGTAACCGGAACTTCGAAGGCCGCGTGCACGCTCAGGTTAAGGCGAACTACCTGGCTTCCCCGCCGCTTGTTGTAGCGTATGCGCTGGCAGGTACCGTCAACATCGATCTGCAAAATGATCCGCTGGGCTATGACCAGAACGATCAGCCGGTATACCTGAAAGACATCTGGCCTACTTCCGCGGAAATCAAAGAAGCGATCGGCCTGTCCGTCAGCCCGGAAATGTTCCGTGCCAAATACGAGAACGTATTTACCCAGAACGAGCGTTGGAACTCCATTCCGGTTCCGGAAGGCGAGCTGTACGAGTGGGACGAGAAATCCACTTACATCCAGAATCCTCCGTTCTTTGAAAAGATCAGCGACGGTCTCTCGGACATCGCCGATATCCGTAGCGCCCGCGTGCTTGCCCTGCTTGGCGATTCCGTCACGACCGACCACATTTCGCCGGCCGGCAACATTTCGCCGACCAGCCCTGCAGGCATTTACCTGAGCGACCGCGGTGTCGCCCGCAAAGACTTCAACTCCTATGGTTCGCGCCGGGGTAACCATGAAGTCATGATGCGCGGCACGTTCGCAAATATCCGCATCCGCAACCAGGTTGCCCCTGGCACGGAAGGCGGCGTAACGAAACACCTGCCTACGGATACGCTGATGTCGATCTACGATGCATCGATGAACTACCAGGCGGACGGCCAAAATCTGGTTGTCATTGCCGGTAAAGAATACGGCACAGGCAGTTCCCGTGACTGGGCGGCCAAAGGCACCTACTTGCTCGGAGTCAAAGCCGTCATCGCGGAAAGCTTCGAACGGATTCACCGCAGCAACCTGGTCGGCATGGGCGTACTGCCTCTGCAATTCCAGGAAGGCCACGGCTGGCAGACACTTGGCATTGATGGCACCGAAACGTTTGATATCGTTGGCTTGAGCAACGATGTGAAGCCGGGCCAACAATTGACCGTTATCGCTACCCGTACGGACGGAACGCAATTCGAATTCCCGGTAACCGCCCGTCTCGACAGCATGGTCGACGTGGACTACTACCAAAACGGCGGCATTCTTCAAACCGTTCTGCGGCAAATGATCGCGGAAAACAATTAATATCCGGCTTAAATAGAGAAGGTCGGGTAAAGGGACATCACTCCCTTTACCCGACCTTTTTTTGCTTCAATATGTCCGTGATCGTTCACTTAATCGCAAACAGCTTGGTTGTCCCGCCCACATATAAGGTTCCATCCTTACCGAGAACCGGCGGCGAGGCTATGTTCTGATAGAGCGGCAGCTTCCAATTCGTCTTTTTCGTTTTCGGATTCACCGATTTGACGCCGGTACCATAGATGAGTAACGCATTCTGGTTTTTATCCAACAATACGGTGTTTACGCTATAATCCTCACTGAACGGAACATCAAACGGGCTGAGCGACCATACCATCTTCCCTTTTGCATCGTATACTCTCTGTCCGAAAATATAGGTTCCATTTACCCCAATGGTCGGGCCCACCCCGTTATTCGATTGAGCTTTGGCAGGCGCCGATATTTTTCGGATTACCTTTCCGCCCGAATCAAACAAGTGTAAGGCCTCATTGGTTTGAACGTACAGGGTCTTATTCGTATAAACCGGCGGCGTGAAGTTATACTCTCCTTTATAGGCCGTACTCCCGATTATTTTCCCTGCCTTATCCATTCTTATCAGCTTGCCGTCGTTAAAATCAATCACCGAGGTCCGCTTGCTGATTTGTCTCTTGATCCCCTTGGAAGCGGTAAAGTAAATCGTATTCTCCGCAATGATCGGAGAGGAAACGCTTATGTATTCATAATTCAGTTGCGTAGTGACGTCAAATGCCGGCTCCCCTTCCGCAGTAATTCCTACGATTCGAGCCTCCTCCTTGTTTTGGACAGACTGTGTCCGTGAACCGGTTAATACGATAAGCCCATCAGGAGACACATACGCATCTCGTGAAAAGCTATTAAAATCGGAGTACTTGTTCTCCCATATTAATGCTCCATCCGTCGCATAGGCGGAAATCGTGGAGTTGATTTTACTTCCATCATTATCGTAAGTCGAAAGGATGATCGTATTATCCTGATAAAGCATTAGGCCGTTGGAATCGCCCTGCAATTCAACCCGCCACTTCACCCTCCCCTCCGGAGAAACCGCAGCCAGCATCCTCGAAAAGTTGTACTTTGAAACGACATAAATCACGCCTTCGGAATCGATCACCATATTGGAAACATCCTTCCCGAGATCAACCGACCATTTGATCTTCGGTTTGGCTGGAGACGGATAAGCGGACTGCCGGGACCATTCATTTCCGGGATGAAGAGAAGTTTTACCTGACTCTGCTCCCGCTTCCCCTGCCGTTAAAGAAACAATAGTGCAGACAAGCAGGGTGATCACGGCTTTTCTGAACTTCATGGAACCCCTCCTATATTCGCTGATTTTTATACAACTATTATCGGTATCAGCTACCAAAGATTAAAGTCGGCATATTTTAGTCCCTATTTTAAAATTAAAACTTTACACATGGAAATACGTCTGTTATATTCAATGTATAACAGTTAGAACAAAAAAAGGAGGGTTCTCTTGATTATTGAGCTTGATTTGCAATCAGAGGTCCCCATCTATACGCAGCTGGTCAACCAGATCATCGAAGGCATCGCAAGCGGGCGGCTTCAGCTCGGCGAACCGTTGCCCTCGGTGCGCAGCCTGGCCTCCGATATCGGAGTAAACCTGCACACGGTCAACAAGGCATATACGCTGCTCAAGCAGGAGGGCTATATTCAGGTTCACCGCCAGCGAGGGGTTGTCGTTCACCCGGATGGGATGCCTCCGGTTACCGAGTCATTTGCCGATAAACAGCGCAGCGAACTGCGGCCCATCATTGCTGAAGCGATCTGCAGGGGTATGGGCAAAGAACAGATGCTTGACGTTGTGGAAAGCCTCTACAAAGAGATTACGGAATACAGAGAGGAGAAATAACCATGCAAATGCTATCCGCCCTGCTGCTTATCCTGATGTTTCTGCCGGTCATGATATCCATGGCATTCATGCCTTATCTCACCAGAGAAACCGTCAGCTTCGGGGTCTCCGTCAGCGAGGATAACTACCGCAGCGAACCGCTGCGCCGGCTGCGCAAGACCTACGCATCGATCAGCCTGACCATAAATGCCATTCTATTCATTCTCTGCATTTACAGCTCGGTTCAATCGAAGGACGGCTTGGAGCAAAATACGGCCCTCGGAATTTACATCTCGATCATGGTCGCTGCCTCCATCGCCTTAAATCTAATATTTCACTTTAAAATGAAAAAACTTCGGTCATCCCTTCCATCGACGCCTGCGGCTAAATCCGTTCTCGCTGTGGATACGGGCTTCCGCCGAAACAAATTGATCCTGTCCAACTACTGGTTCCTTATCCATGCCGCGGTCATTGCGGCCAGCACCCTGATCGTGCTGGTGAATTACGATAAAATTCCGTCCACCATCGCGATGAAGTTCGACTTCCAAGGCGAGGTCATCAACAGCGCAGCCAAGTCTTATTGGACCGTGCTTTCTCCTAACTTGATGCAGATCGTGATGACCCTGATCTTCCTGTTTATTAACTGGAGCATTTTGAGAAGCAAACAGCAAATCTATGCCGGGGATCCGGAGCGGTCCATTCGGCAGAACACCTTGTTCCGCCGCAGATGGTCGTTGTTCACCATTGTGTCCGGTCTTGCGATGGTATTGTTGCTCTCTTTTATCCAACTGAATATGCTGCATCCGATGGATACGGGTGTGATTCTGTCCGTCAGCATCGCCATTCCCGCATTCGTCGTGCTGTTCGCCGTCACGCTCTCCTTCAATACGGGTCAGGGCGGCAGCCGGATCAGCCGCAGACCGGCAGGCTCCAAGGTACAACCTGTGGATGACGACAGCCATTGGAAGCTCGGCAGCATTTATTTCAATCCTCAGGACCCTTCGATATTCGTGGAAAAAAGAGCAGGCATCGGCTGGACGATGAATTTCGCCCATCCGGCCGGTTGGATCGTCCTCGCGGGCGTTGCGATTGCCATTGTGGCATCCCTTGTTTTCTCGGGCTAAACCAAATTCATATATTCTAGATTCTGGAGGGATTTCTCATGTCTAAAAACAGGAAAAACACGTTAAAAGCAGCCGCCACCGTTACCCTGGCTCTAAGCCTTACGCTTCCTGCAGCGTCGGCTCTCGCCGCTTCCCCGGCACCCGTTTCCCAAAGCGGAACCGCTCTTGCCCCCTTACGGGAGACGGCAACCGGACTTGGAGCAACCGTACATTGGGATCAGAATAAACAAACAATCACGGTCAAAAAGGACGCCCATGTCCTGGTTCTTCAACCCAATAAGAAAGAAGCTTTGCTGGACGGCCAAACCGTTACTTTAAACGACGCCGTTAGAATCGTATCCGGGCAGACACTGATCGAACCCGCTTTTATGAATAAAATATTTCCGACTGCCGAAACTCCGGCCGACCCGGCCGATGACTTCATGGACTTGTTGAAGGCCGGAAACGGAACCGAAGCCGCGGCTTATGTAAGCCCGGAAGCAGCTGTTCTTCTGTCGGCGGATGTGCTCGGCAAGCTCTGGTCCAACTATGAAAGTATTTTTGGAAAAGTGTCCGGTCAAGCCGTAAAAACCGAAGCAACCAATTCGGTTCACCGCAATGTGACCTATACATTCCAAGCGGCTAACACTCCGTTCCTTGTGACCTTAAGAATGAACGCTCAGGGACAAATCGATGATTTCTTTGCCAATACCGTCACACCATCCCTGTATCAAAAACCGGCTTACGACAATTCCGACGCATACACCGAGCAGGAAATCACCGTAGGCGAAGGGTCCATGGCTCTTCCGGGCACGCTCACTTTGCCAAAAGGGGACGGCTCCTTCCCTGCCGTCGTCCTTGTTCACGGCTCCGGGCCGCATGACCGCGACTCATCCATCGGCAGTGCCAAGGTGTTTCGCGATCTCGCCGCGGGACTTGCTTCGCAGGGTATCGCCGTGCTGCGCTACGACAAAGTAACATATGAGCATTCCATGAAGGTATCGGCCGATCCGAAGTTTACCCTGAAGCGGGAAACGGTGGATGACGCGTTGGCGGCCGTGAAGCTGTTGAAGAACAGCGCCAAAATCGATGCTTCCAAGATTTTTGTGGCCGGTCATAGCCAAGGCGCGTTCGCGGTACCGATGATGATCGATGCCGACAAGAACGACGATATTGCCGGTGCAATTCTGCTCTCCGGCCCGAGCGGCAAATTTGCCGACATCCTGGCGCTGCAGCAGAAGGAACTGGTGTCCCGCGTAAAACAAAGCGGCCTCGACGCTACGCTTTTCGAGCAGCAAGCCGCTCAATATACGGCGGTCGCCGATATGGTAAACGACCCGAAATACACGGTCGACAACATGCCTGCGAATTTCCCGATGCCTCCGGCCTACTGGTGGTATGAACAAAAGAATTATGTCCCTTCCGAAGTGGCCAAGAAGCAGACCGGCCCGCTCCTTATTCTCCAGGGAGAGAATGACTGGCAGGTTCCATTAGGCCAGCTTGACGGTTGGAAGCAAGCGCTGAAGGACCGCACCGACGTAGAATACAAGTCCTATCCAAAGATCAACCATCTGTTGGCCGAGTATGACGGAATCTCAATCGGTTCGGAATACTACCAGCCTTCCAACGTATCTAAATCGATCGTTGACGATATCGCTGCCTGGGTGAAAAAGACTAAATAATCTTAAAGGATATGACGCGCTTGCACTGATGATGGTGCTGGTGCTGACTTAAACAAACAAGCCCTCAGAATGAGGGCTTGTTTGTTGTCTATATAAGAGTACATTTGTGATTGAAGTCGAAGTCTTAGCCGAGGAAGTATCGTCCTATTTCCGCCGCCAAAGCTTCCGGCGCCATCATCACCGCAGAATGGTCCTGGCCTTCAAGCATCCGGTATTCTCCTTGTTCCAGCAGGTCCGCCAGTGCTTTTGCCGCTTCGTGGAGGAAAGGGGGTGAATTTTCGCCTGAGGTAACGCTTACCGGGATGTTGACCTTCCAACGGTCGGCCGGCAAAGGCTGTCCGGATTGAGTACTGCCCATAATTTGCCCGTCATAAGCCAGTGTATGAGCCATCGAGCTCATTTTGTCCCAGGACGGGTCCGCCTTCATGAACTCGATATATTCGCCAGGCACGCCTACCGCTTCGGTCATAAAATATTCCACAGCGCCGCTTCGATCATCCTCGGCCACCAGGCGGTTTAAAGTATTCACATATTCCGGCGAGACCGGAGGACGGCTCTCATCTACAATGAACGGAGGCTCGTATAAAAAGAGTTTATTCACGCCGCTCCCCAATTTGCTTGCCGCTTCCAGGGCCAATACCGCTCCGGAAGAGCTTCCGAAGAGAAACGCGCTCCCGCCGGCTTCTTTGATCAACGCATGGATATCTTCCACTTCCCGGTCTATCGCATAGGGTGAAGCTTCATTGCTGCCGCCGCGTCCCCGGCGGTCAAAATTGTATACGGTAAATTGTCCGGCAAGCCGGGCTGCCAATTGCTCGGCATCTGTATGATCTGCAGTCGCGGCGGCCACCAGAATAAGTGCGGGACCTTCGCCCTGCTTAACAAAGGCAATCTTCGTGCCATCTTTCGAAATTACGCTATTCTTCGATTGAATCATTTCCATGCTTCATACTTCCTCCCTAGAAATGTTTAATATTAATGCGTGTTCAAAAAGTCGACTTTTTAGCACCGAGAAGGTTCAAGATTCGATGCCGGGTATGCAACCTGAATCACTTCGTGATCAAAAGATTACTTTTTGAACAACCTCTATATCAAGTGATTCTCGAGCCGGGTGAGCGTCTCCTTATATCCCTCTATCATGCCCATGGCCTCGGCGGACTCCAGTTGTTTTACCTTTTGGAATCGGGTAGTTATGGTAAGCTTCGTTCCTCCGGCAATCTCTTCGAAAGCAATGATCGTCGGCATTTCGCTCCCTTCGACGACATTCCAATCCCGATCCGTAAACGAATCGATATAATAGAGCCGGTATGGCTCGCTTACCTCGCAATATGTAGCTTTGCAATACGCTTCATCGCCTTTGCCGTCGGCCGGTGCCAGGCTGTACCGCCAAATGCCGCCGGGTCTCACATCCATTTCATAGACGGTTGCCGTAAAATTTCCGGGCCCCCACCAGTGCACAATATGCTCCGGCTTGGTCCATCCTAGCCAGGCAAGCTCCCGTTTCACGGCAACAGTGCGTTCAATGATAAGCTCCCGCCTATCCAAATCTTTGGTGACCTTTGTTTTTTTCCTGATGAGGAGCCCTCCTTACCCGATCGATCTGGTCGTTAAACGAAAACGAAATGAAAATGTAATTACTCGCTTACTCCTCTCCTTGGATTTGAATCAAGTAATCTTCAAAGCTGTCAAGTCGATCTTCCCATAAACGGCTGAATGAATTGAGCCAGGCGTCCAACTCTTGAAACGGTTGTGCCTCAAGACTGTAAATGCGTTGCTGCGCCTTACGACGGACACCTACCAGTCCCGCTTCGCTTAAAATGCGCAAATGCCGGGATACCTGAGGTTGGCCAAGTTTTAGTTCTTCTACGATGTCGCTAACCGAACGTGGTCCGAGCTTCAATAGCTCCACTATGTTAAACCGGTTAGGCTCTGCAATGGTGAACAAGGTTGTTTGCAAGGCTAAAGTATTCATGTCCACAATATACACTTAAACGTATATACATGTCAATGTATATAATGCATAAAAAAAGACCGCTGATCCCAACCTCGGATCAACAGCCTGCTTATTAGTTTAAGTTCGTGTTCAAAAAGTCAGGTTTTCA
The DNA here is from genome assembly GCF_038009185.1 of Paenibacillus sp. FSL R5-0407. Taxonomy (NCBI): domain Bacteria; kingdom Bacillati; phylum Bacillota; class Bacilli; order Caryophanales; family Paenibacillaceae; genus Paenibacillus; species Paenibacillus sp. FSL R5-0407. The sequence continues at coordinate 875,095 of NZ_JBBPAX010000002.1, forward strand.
GGACCAAGAAGGTTGGATGAAGCTAGGGACTGAGTAGCGGAACGTACATGAGGTACGTGAGCAACGGAAGGCCCGGCTGAATTCAAGATTCGACGTCGGATCCACTTCATGATCTGCTTCGTCATGGAAAGATGACTTTTTGAACAACCTCTTTAAGTATGAATCATCATGCCCATTTCCCGGGCCGTTTCGATCAAGACCGGAGCGAAGTCCTCCAGCGTCTGGGGCGACAGTCGGCTGACCGGTCCGGAGACGGAAAGGGCCGCGGCGACTTTCCCGGTCCGGTCAAAGATCGGGGCCGCTACCGCCGCCGCGCCGGGCTCCCGTTCCTCATAGCTCGTGGCGTAGCCGAGCTTGCGGATCTCCTGCAGCTGGGCGACATATGCGGGCCGGTCCACCGCTGCCGGCCAGTCGGCGCTCTCCAGCACGGCGCGGACGATCGCCTCCTCCGCATAGGCAACCAACACTTTGCTGGATGCTCCGACGTACAGGGGCAGCCTTGCACCGACCTGCGCGACCCGACGGATCGCCTGGTTGCTCTGTACCGCCTGAATGCGCAGCCGGTCCGTCCCATCGCGCAAATACAGGCTTACCGTTTCTCCGAGCCGGTCGCGAAGCTGTTCCATTTGCGGCAGCAGCAGGATGGCCGGATCATCATTTTGGGACAAATGGGCTGAAAGCTCCCATATTTTCAAACCGAGACGGTATTTCTCCGTCGCCGAGTTGCGGATGACGAACCCCTTTTCCTCCAACGTAGTCAGCAAACGGTGCACCGTACTCTTATGAAGTCCGATTTCACCCGCAATCTCGGTCAGGCCCAGATCGCTGTCCTTCGTAAAACACATTAATATATCAAGCGCCCTCTCTACGGCGCGTACAGTAAGTTTCCGATCTTCCATCAGGAAACCACCCCTCCTTAAGTTTCACTGCATGAAACGCGGTTACATAAATTATAAAGACAGGGACAGGGTTCCGTCAATGAATCACAGCCAATTATACCCTTGCATTGACATAAAGGACGCCTCATCATACGATAATTTTATAGGATTCGTCTCGTTTCGACATATTCCGATTATATTCTTGTCATCCGGTTATATATGAAATATTAAATTTGAACTTTTTTGTTCGTAAGGGAAGCCCGGCTTTAAGGAACATATATTATTATCAGATATTTATAAGGAGGGGGAATCATGAGCCAAAGCAACCGGAACGATCTTCCCCTGTCCGGAGGTCTTAAGGAGAAAGAAATACCCGCTCTTGAAATCAGGCGCATCAGCTTCAAGCATATTATTGTGGCCTTGATGTTATCGGTTCTGTTTTTCCTGCTCTTCTGCTTCGTTTCTCTGCATGGATATATCGCCTGGGTATTGTCCAATCCTACGGTAGCCCCGATCTATTCCAATCCGAAGCTATCCAAGAACCTGGAGTACGAGGATATCGTCTTCCCTGCCGCCGACGGCAGCAGAGTCATGCATGGCTGGTATATTCCGGCCGCCGACTCGAACCAAACGATCGTTTTCAGCCACGGCTACGGAGCCAATCGCGAGGAAACCTGGATTCCGATGTACGACCTCGCTCACTACGCTCACCGGCTGAACTTTAATGTAGTGATGTTCGATTACGGATTCGCCGCGCAAAACAGCAAAGAGGTCGCCACAGGAGGCAAGAAAGAAGCCCAGCAGCTGCTCGGTGCCATCCAGTTCGCCAAACAGCGGGGAAGTCAGGAGATCATCGTCTGGGGCTTTTCCATGGGGGCGGGTACCGCACTGCAAGCCGCCTTGACGAGCAAGGATATCGACGGAATGATCCTTGACAGCACTTTTCTGCTTGAGCCGGATACGATGTATCATAACATTCGCCAGCATATCGATCTCCCGCGCCATCCTTCACTTGAGATTATCGGAATGCTGTTGCCCGTGCTGAACGGTACGAGCTTGCGGCAGATTCCGTATCCCGAGGTCAAATCCAAGGACTACCCCTTCCCGATTTACTTTATTCACGGGACGGAGGATGAGAAGGCTCCTTACCCGATTGCCGAAAAACTGGCGGAAAACCAGACGAATCCCGCTTCCGGCGCCTGGATCGTGGAGGGATCCCATCATGAGCTTATTTTCCGCGAGCATCCCAAGGAATACTTGCGTATCGTTTCCACCTTTCTAAGCCGGGTAGGACAGTCCCAGCATGAGGGTCGGACTCAAGACCAGCCGGCAGAAAAAGACACTGACTAACCCAAGCATAAAGGCCCGTTTCGAATGGCATAGGCCAGGCCATCCCCGGAATACAATGTACACAACGATACATTCCGAGGAGGTTTAACCCGATGCTGTTTGTTTACGGGCCTTATTTGCCTGTCCGCATTTTGGAAGAGATTCGTTTCTGGAAAGAACAGGAGACCGAGCATACCGATGTCATCAAAGCGATTGTTCCCGGTTTGGAGCCGAACTTTGTTAAACTGCTGGACGAATGGAAGCAGGTATTTGCCTCTACCCAACAGGCTGCAGATCAGCTGCTCCAATTCGGCGTTTCCTCCAAAGAAGCAGCCTGCGACCCCTGGCTGATCAAGGAGACCGAAAGAATACTGGGAGCATCGTTCCGGCAATCCCAGGAATTTATCCGCCAGCTGTATATCATTCTCGACCAGAGCGCTGCCGCTAAGTCCGTCCCCCTTGCGAAAACCGTCCTGCTTCATATCATCCGCGAGTCGGAATATTTCCTCGGTGTGCTGGAAACGCTCAATCGTCCGGGACAAATCGCGAACAGCATGGCCGAGGCCCAACCGTTCCTTGGCCCTTACCGGCCGGAACAGGAGCAGGCTGCCGTCATTTCCGGTTCCGCACAGCAAGATGATATTCCTTCGGCCAGTCACCAACCCACGGCCACTATCTCACTCGCCCAGGTTCAGCAATTTGACCGGAACGACAAGGATCCGAAGAGTGAAACGGAATCGGAGCAAGCCCTGATCAGCAGCCGTCCCGTCCCAATTGGCGGCCACACGCTCCCTCCGTTGCCCTATCCTTACAATGCGCTTGAGCCCTACATCGATGAAACAACGATGCGCATCCATCACGACAAGCATCATAAAACCTATGTGGACGATTTAAATAAAGCGGAGAAAAAACTTCAGGACGCCCGTAAATCCGGTAATTTCGATCTAGTCAAACATTGGGAGCGGGAGCTTGCTTTCAATGGCGCGGGCCATTACCTGCATACGATCTTCTGGGATATCATGAACCCCCAAGGCGGCGGAAAGCCTGAAGGCGAGCTGATGGAGCAGATCAAACGCGACTTCGGCAGCTACGACGCCTTTCATAAGCAATTCTCCAGCGCTGCGGAAAAGGTCGAGGGCGGCGGCTGGGCCATCCTTGTCTGGAGCCCGCGCAGCCATCGACTGGAAATTCTCACGGCGGAGAAGCATCAGAACCTGTCGCAATGGGACGTCGTCCCTCTCCTCCCGCTTGACGTATGGGAACACGCTTATTATCTGAAGCATCAGAACAATCGCAAGGATTATATCAGCGACTGGTGGAACGTCGTCTATTGGCCAGCCGTCGCGGAGCGGTATGGAAAAGCGAAGCAACTAAAATGGCAGCCGTATTAACGGCTGCCATTCTTGTGCGATCTATTCAAATTTCAAATGCACTTCTTACTCTTTAATCAAGGACAGAAATTCCGCCCGCGAAGCAGCTTCCGTACGGAAGGTTCCCCGAACCGCCGAAGTAACCGTCTTGCTTCCCGGTTTCTTGATACCCCGGGCGCACATGCACAAGTGTTCTCCTTCAACGACAACCATTACGCCTTGAGGCTTGAGGACCTCGTCCATAATGTCGGCGATTTGCGACGTAATACGCTCCTGCACCTGCAGACGGCGGGTTACCGCTTCTACCAGACGAGCCAGCTTGCTGAGCCCGGCGATCTTCCCGCTCGGAATGTATCCAATATGCACTTTCCCGAAGAAAGGCGCCATATGGTGCTCGCATTGGCTGTAATATACGATATCCTTTACGATAACGAGCTCCTCATGGTTCTCTTCAAACGTAACTCCAAGCACGTCCCGGGGATCGACTTCATATCCGCCGAAGATTTCCTCGTACATCCGGGTTACCCTCGCCGGCGTTTCGAGCAGTCCTTCCCGCTCCACATCTTCCCCGACCAACTTAAGAATCTCGCGCACGTGATGCTCAATCTGTTCCCGGTTGTCTCCCACTCGAGAGTTGACATAATCTTTTACTCCAGCCATTTCAGCGCCTCCTCCTTTCGATTCAATCAGCCACCATGGTACAGCGGCATTACTTTTTCTTGCGTTTTCCTCCTGCAGGAGGCATTTGACCCTGGTTCTTCATCATTTGCTGGGCTTTCTGCATTTGCTTGCCGTTTAAATTATACCCCATTTGCTTCGCCATCTTTTGCAGCATTTGCGGATCAGACTGCATCTTCGTCAGTTGTCTGCGCAAATAAAAGACCCCGATTGCAAAGCCGCCGACCAAACCGACGATTAACGTAATAATAGGAATTACGATATCCATTGCTTAAGCCACCCCTGTATCAATCTCAATCTTCTGGCGCCAAGCTATACAGCTAGCGCACTCAACATATCATAGCATTCAAGAAGATGCGATTCAAGCCAGAACCGCTTCGATAAACACCGTCGTTTCCGTCGCCAAATCCACTTCTTTAACTTCCATATCCTCTCCCGAGCCCCGTATGACTCTAACAGACGGACGTCCGGGTAAACCGCGATGCTGGCTGACGACAACCCCCGTCTCCTTGGTCGAAAGCCGAACCGCCGTACCGTTCGGATACACCGACACGATACGGGTAAACTCCACCAGCACGTCGCGGTCAAGCGTTTGTTCGGAGCAAGCCATCAGTTGCTCGCATGCCTCGTGAGGCAGCATCGGACGCTGTCCTCCGCTCCCCCCGCCGCCGATGAGATTATCGTACATATTGGCCGCTGCCACAATTTTGGGAAACAGATGTATCTCTTCCTTATTCAATCCCCTTGGCAAGCCTGTCCCATTCAGTCGTTCATGATGCTGAAGGGCGGTATGCGCGATGAGCAGGTTAAACTCCCGCTTATGCTTGAGAATTTCAAACCCCCGCCAGGCGTGGTGCAGCTTCACGTCCTCCGGATCGGCATCCTCGGGCAGCGGTTTGCTTTTCCCGATGTCATGAAGAAGCGCTCCGATAGCCAGATCTTTCAATTGGCCAAAATTAAGTCCCAGATTAAGCCCGATCATCGCGGACACGAGACATACATTGACGGCATGCAGATATGCCGCATTGTCGGCCGTGCGAATCTCCGTCAGTTGGACCATCACCTCTTTATGATTGAGGACATCCTCCAGCAGGTGATCGACGGACGCGCTGATTTTACGTGGATTCCATTCCTTGCCCGACCGGACCGCTTCCAGCGTCTCGCTCATTTCACGGAATACCGCCTGTTTCGTCGATTCGCTTAATACATCTTCAATCTCGATATCTTCATAGTCGGGATCCTTGATGTAAAGCATCGTAACACCGATCCGTTTCAGCGTATTGATCATATAGACCGTCAGCTGAATGCCCGCCGAAAGGAGCACAGTCCCGTTCGCGGAATATACCGTCTTGCCTAAAAGTTGACCCGGTTCGATATCCTCAACGCTTATGAATCTCATGTCTTATCCCCCTAGGTAACGATCTCTTCCAGTTTGGCGCGGGCTGCCTCCAGCCGTTCAAGCACTTCCGGATCGGCCTCGCTTCCGGCAGCTTTAATCACCGCTGCCAGCGCTTCTTCTCCTCCGATACGGCTTAAAGCCCAAGCTGCGGTTCCCCGCAAAACCGGCCGGGGATCGTTATCCATGATATCTATTAATTTCGGCACGGAGGACAGATCTTTGAAGTTCCCGAGCGCGATTACCGCATTTCGTTGAATCGGCTTCTTACCTCTCCAAGCAGCAGCGCTGTTTCCGAATCGTTCTTTAAATTCCCGGTTGCTGAGGTCAAGGATAGGCAGCAGGAGCGGCTTCACAGTTTCCGGATCGGGCTGCAGCTCGGGGCGATGATACCAAGACTTCCCTTTGTTCTTAGGGCAAACAACCTGGCATGTATCGCAGCCGTAAAGCCGGTTGCCGATTTTCACCATGAATTCTTCTTCCACAAATCCTTTGGTCTGAGTAAGAAAAGAAATGCACCGCTGCGCATTCAATTGTCCCGGTCCGACCAATGCCCCCGTCGGGCAAGCATCCAGGCATTTCGTACAATCCCCGCAATCCTCTGTCACCGGTGTATCCGGAGGAAAGGGAATGCTCGTGATCAATTCTCCAAGGTAAATCCAAGAACCCCATTTGGGCGAGATGATCGCACAGTTCTTTCCGGAAAAGCCGATCCCCGCACGCTCGGCCACCGCCCGGTCCGATAAGGCCCCGGTATCGACCATGCTTTCAATGCGCGCCTCCGGTACACGCTCGGCGATAAACGCTTCGAGCTTCGCCATGGCCTCCCGGAGAACCTGGTGGTAGTCCAGTCCCCATGCTGATCTGGCGAGAATTCCCCGGCGGCTCCCCGGCTCCGACTTCGGCGGATTTTCCATTTTGGACGGATAAGCGACTGCAATAGATATAAGCGATGCCGGCTGTTCCAGTGACAGCTCGGGATAGATTCTCTTGTCCAGATCCGGTTCTTCAAAGCCGGATTCGTATCCTTTATCCCGCCGGTCCTGCAAAATGGACTTCAACGATAAAAACGGGTCTGCGGCAGCAAACCCGATGTCATCGATGCCGAGCGACGGCGCGGCTTCCTTGATTTCCCGCTTTAGCTCTTCCCATACGGACCGGCCCGCCGCCCTGTCTTTGGCCATCAAGTTTTGTTCGGCCTTCGCCATCGTCACAACCTCCTTTTTGCGTCATTCTAAGATGATTTTTTCTCCCGTTATTTCGAGGACAAACGTTTAATTGCTTCCCGCGCCAGCAGGTCGCAATGATTGTTAAGCTCATTGTCGCTGTGGCCTTTGACTTTGACATATTCCACTTCATGAATTCCCATCAGCCGCCACAATTCCTGCCAAAGCTCCTTATTCTCAACGGGCTGTTTCTTGCTGTTCTTCCAGCCGTTCTTCATCCAACCGTGAATCCAGCCTTGCTGAAAGCAATTGACCACATAGGCGGAGTCGCTGTAAACCTTAACCTTGCATGACTCCTTAAGCGAACTCAGCGCTGAAATGACAGCCTGAATCTCCATCCGGTTATTCGTTGTCATCGGCTCGCCGCCGGACAGTTCCTTTCGATGACCGTTATACAGAAGCACGGCGCCCCATCCTCCCGGTCCCGGGTTTCCCGAACAGGCACCGTCCGTATAAATCATAATTTCCTTCACGAAATAACCTCCACCATTTTCTCTTTCTTTGGTATTACAAACCTCTTATCTTGGTAATCGGCCAAAAGACGAATTCCGCCCGGCCCACGATATCCTTCTTATTTACGTTGCCGAAGTAACGGCTATCTTTGCTCTGTCCGGCGTGACGATTATCCCCCATGACGAAATATTCGTCCTTTCCCAATGTCACCGGAGCCAGGTTGCTGTCTTCAATCGCCGTATCGGTATAAGGCTCGCTCTGCGGCTGTCCGTCAACCAGCAGCTCGCTGCCGCGGATTTCCACCGTTTGTCCGGGCACGGCAATCACCCGCTTGACTAGAAACGGCTTTTTGTCGGGGCCTGTGCTCGGATCCCGGAGCACCACGACATCGCCGGCGTGAGGCGGCGTAAACCAGTAAACGATTTTGTCTACAAATAGTCTTTCCTGCTCCTCCAGCGTCGGTTCCATCGATTGCCCTTTTACCATGGACAGGTTGAACACAAATACATTCAGCAGCAGCATAATTACGAATGCGATCGCCACCGTCTTGAGCAAATCCCAGAGCTCTGTCGCCCAGCCTCTATTGGCCTGTACCGTTTCCTCAGCGGAAGCTTTACCCGCCTGTTCCTTCTCTATCATATCCTCCTCGGTCGGAGGAGAAGTCATCGGTTCCATGAAGCACCTCATCAATAACATTTTAAAAATGATCTAATAATAGAAAAGCATATCCTGCACCCATTTGCAACGGGCGGAAGATATGCTTAAGTCCTGCAAAAATTAGCAAGATCGAATAATTCCTTCTTTATCTGGATCCGGACAACGAGCTTACCGCAGCGATACCAAGCTTCTGGAATGCCTCCAGAAATTTGCTTGCGCCGTAGCCCATAGCTTCATACAACGGGGCAATCGCTTTGTTGTGCGGGTCTCCGGCAATCATAATTTGGCGAATATTGTACTGCCCGAATCGCTGTTCCATAGCAGTTACGAGATTTTTGCCTACTCCTTGACGGCGGTAATCCGGATGAACGACGGTACGATAGATGAACCCCGTATTTTGGTCGATCGTTCCGATCAACGTACCTACAATTTCGCCATCCTCCGACTCAGCTATCATAATCAATTCCGAGTCCCAAGACAGCTGTCTGGCAAAAGCCCGTTTCGTGTCTTCGTAGCAATCCTCCATTAAGGCTACCTGCAAAAGCTCCATCACTTGATTAACATCACTCAATTGGAAGGAACGAATACGCATGCTATGATCTCCCTTTTCTCTACACATGATAGATTCATGTAAAATGGACGGCTGACGTTTTTACATCAACCGAATAATTGAATCCAGACAAAAATCGAGAAAAAACTGCTTTCTTGTCCATTAAACCATAATTATCTCCCGAATACACCATTTTTCTTCTGAAATCGCTTTATATAAAGCGTTTACATTTATTTTTTTAAAATATTTTTCTAATATTGGGAATGAAAATGCATAATTTCTGACTATTTTCCAATAATAGGATTGTTAAACCCCGGTTTACATTTCGTTAGCTCATCCCCGAAAAGGGTAATAGTTTAATGATCCACAAACAATCCATTACTAAAATTAAAACTTGGAGGTACAACGAACATGGCTCATGAATTGCCCGACCTTCCCTATCCTGCAAACGCGCTGGAACCTCATATTGACGAGCAGACAATGAATATTCATCATGACCGGCACCATAATACGTACGTTACCAATCTGAATGCCGCTCTTGAGCAGGCGCCGGAGCTGCAAAGCAAAAGCGTGGAAGAGTTGATTTCAGACCTGAACAGCGTACCTGAAAATATACGCACCGCGGTTCGCAACAATGGCGGTGGCCATGCCAACCATACCTTGTTCTGGCAGGTCATCGGGCCGGGCGGCGGCGGAGCCCCCACAGGAGCCGTTGCCGAAGCCATCGATCGCGAATTGAGCGGATTCGACAAATTTAAAGAAGATTTTACAAAAGCGGCAACTACCCGCTTCGGCAGCGGATGGGCCTGGCTGGTCGTCGGTAAGGACGGAAAACTTGCGATCACCAGTACCCCGAATCAGGACAACCCGCTATCTGAGGGCCTGACTCCCATTTTGGGGTTGGACGTCTGGGAGCATGCCTACTACTTGAAATATCAAAACAAACGTCCCGATTATATTTCGGCCTTTTGGAACATCATTAATTGGGACGAAGTAAACAAGCGTTACGAGTCAGCAACAAAATAACACCACCCCAGGAGGGATTCCCATGTCAACGGACAAGCAGCATGGTTTGACGAACGATCCGCAGGAGATGCTTAAGGCCAAGCATGAGGCGGACAAGCAGAAGCAGCAGTTTACGAACTTTGCCCGCAGCGTCAGCGGAGATACCCCTGTCGACAATGGCCAGGTTTCGCCGGACAAGCACCATGAACCCGACCAGCAGAATAATATGAAGGATCAGGAGAATCGCATGATCTGAGGAAGTTTGAATCGCTAAAGAACGAAAAAGGCCGGACGAAGGATTACTTCCCTCGTCCGGCCTTTGTTTTGCCTTGTTAAGCTGCAAGCGACTTTAACTTTAACCTTTAGCCCCATAGAGGGGAATATTGCTTCAAAATCCGTAGAAATACATTTGGAAACGCAAGCGCCGCCATGTCCTCCGGTTTGATCCAGCGGTATTCCGCCGAGTCTTCTTCGAGCACGGAGCCGCTTGTTTCGTATGCGGCCCCCGCTTCGGCAGCGGCAAGGCCGAGGCCCGGTAAGTCTGCGACAGCGGCCTGCCCGGCCGCTTCATGGAAGCGGAAAACGCGGAGATTCCAGTGGATATGGCTGAACGTATGCTCCGCGTCCATGAACGCTTCCACCGGTTGGGCGGGCACTCCCGCGGCGGCCAGTTCGGCGGCGAGCCGATCCATGGCCGGCCCGTCCGGCAGGCCGGCACCTTCGCCGGCGATCGCGGCTGCGGGGATGTGGGGCAGCTCCCACATCCGTGCGAGCAGCCCCGTATCCGGCCGGCGGCGGACGAGCACGCGCCCGGCGTGCTCCCCGTCACCCTCAACGAGGGCGACGAGCCGGTACTCCGGCCGCGGAGGCTTCGCCTTGCTCTTCACCGGCAGCGTCTCCTCCACGCCCTCAATCCGGGCCGCACAGTGGGCCATAACCGGGCATACCAGGCATTGCGGCGATTTGGGCGTGCATACCAACGCGCCCAGCTCCATCAGCGCCTGGTTAAAGTCCGCGGCCCGTCCCCGGGGAATTAGCCCGGCGGCCAACTCCTCCATCAGTGTACGGGTGCCGGTCTTCATGATATCGTCCCGAATCAGGAAATAACGGGACAGCACCCGCATGACATTGCCGTCCACCGCCGGCTCGGGCTGATTGAAGGCGATGCTTAAGATCGCGCCGGTCGTATAAGGACCGACTCCCTTAAGTGCGGCCACATCCGCCTTGTTCGCGGGCACTACCCCGCCGTGCCGCTCCATGACCTGACGAGCGGCCGCCTGCAAATTACGGGCCCGTGAATAATAGCCGAGCCCTTCCCAGCATTTGAGCACATCCTCTTCGGGCGCTTCGGCCAAATCCTTCAGCGTAGGAAAGCGCTCGATAAAACGCTGGAAATATGGAATGACCGTATCCACCCGGGTCTGTTGAAGCATAATTTCCGAGACCCAAATCAAGTACGGATCACGCTGTCTGCGCCAAGGCAAATCCCTTTTGGAACGGTCGTACCATTCCAGCAGCTCGGTACTGAAATATGTTTTGCTGTCTATATTGTCCTGCATGTTCTTCTCCTTAAATTTCAGTCTATTCATTGAATGGATGTGGGGCCAGTACGTAAAATGTTCCTTCGATCGCTGTTGGTTCCAGATTTCTTGAATTTATAGAATCTGAGAAAGCAGAAATCCGGAACCAAAGGCGAACGCTCCACTTCTTCGGAATCATTTTACTCCCTTGCCTGCATCCCATTCTTTTAATTCATCTATCTATGAATTAGCTTCAATCCAAGCGTTCCACTACCGCGAAGGCTGAAGCCAGTTGGCGTTCATGCGTAATGCTCAGATGAACAGTGTATTGCTCCGGGGACAATCCTAACCGATTCCACGCCCCGTCGGATAGCGACACGTACGGCTTACCATTGACGTCGGGTAGAATCTCCATATCGACAAAGCCCAGCTTGCTGCCAATGCCGCAGCCAAACGCCTTGCTTAAAGCTTCCTTGGCGGCAAACCGCCCGGACAGGAACTCAGCAGGACGCGCACTGCATCCCGGAAGCTTCAGCTCTTCCGGCGTCAATACCCGCTGCTTCAGCTTGTCCCCCGCTTTTCCCTCCAGCATGCGTTGCATGCGTCCGATTTCCACCACATCATGACCGATACCATATATCAAAAGGCTGCCCCTCTTCCTCAATACGCTTCCTTATAGAGGTTGTTCAAAAAGTCATTTTTCCACGACGAAGCAGATCACGAAGTGGATTCGACGTCGAATCTTGAATTCAGCCGGGCCTTCCGTTGCTCTCGTACCCATGTACGCTCCGCTACTCAGTCCCTAACTTCATCCAACCTTCTTGGTCCTGAAAACCTGACTTTTTGAACTCACACTTAGAGATTCATAATTAAAAGGACTGTTCTATTGCTTCCAACTTACATTTCCATTGTATCAGGGAAGCCACCGCGACGCGAGTCCGGCGCCCTCCCTATGTTATAATGAAGCTATTCTGCAGCATAACGACAACTCCCAAATAGAAAAGGAGAGACAAGCTTATGCCGATCGATTTTGAAATCCCCTTAAACGGTGGCCATCTGTTAAGATGCTCCCGCTTTCCCGCCCAGGAGCCCGCCGGCCCGGCGGCCCTGATTGTCATCGCCCATGGATATAAAGGGTTTAAAGACTGGGGAATGTTTCCCCATGCCGCGGAATATTTAAGCCGCCATCATGAAGTCATCACCTTCAATTTTTCCCATAACGGCATCGGCAGCCATCCCGAGGAGTTCACCGAACTCGAGAAATTCGCCGTGAATACCTATGATCGGGAATTAACCGATCTGGACGAGCTTATTACCTACCTACAGTCTGACCCAAGTTATGCCGGACTCCCCCTATTCCTGCTGGGCCATAGCAAGGGTGCCGGTGTCTGCCTCATCCATGCGCTCGACCATCCCGGCCAGGTTCAGGGCGTCATCTCGTGGAACGGGATCACGAACCTTGACTTGCTCAGCGACAAACAGAAGGAAGAGATGACCCGGACCGGCCGCAGCTATGTGGTCAACGGACGTACCGGACAGCAAATGCCTCTCGACAAAATAATCCTCGACGATCTTGACCGGCAGCGGGAACGGTTCGATCTTTTAGGGCGGATGGCCCGCGGCTCCGATTTCCCCGTCATTCTGATCCAAGGCTCCGAAGACGGCGCCCATTTGCGCAAGGGCTCCGCGGAACTAGTCTCCCTGCGACCCGACATCACCTGGGTAGATATCCCGGGCGGCAACCATACCTTTGGAACCGTTCATCCTTTTCAAGGTTTTACGGAGCCTTTCCATGCGGCGCTTGAAGCCACGCTCTCCTTCATTTCCAAGATTTCCGGTTACGCTCCTTCTTCCCAGGGCCATTCCGGAGAGCAAGAATGATCAAGTTTACGGCTCCCTCACCCCCTATACTTAACACATAGACCGGTCTGGAGGAAGTTCATGAACCATGTTGAAATCATTCAGCAAAGCATCGAATATATCGAATCGCGGCTTGATGAGGATTTGACCCTGAAGGGGGTGTCTCAGGCAATGCATTATTCGGAGTATCATTTCCACCGCACCTTTCTTCATCTGGTCGGGGATACGGTTACCTCGTACATCAGGAAACGCCGTCTCTCCAAAGCAGCGGAGCTGCTTGCCTTCAGCAACAAGAAAGTGATCGACATTGCGCTGGAATGCGGCTTCGGTTCCCACGAGGCTTTTACTAGGGCTTTCCGCAAAATGTACGGCATTTTACCGTCGGCCTGCCGCAGGCTGGGGCGCCCCCCTTTTCTCGTCGCCAGATTCGAGGCGCACGATCTATTCGATGAACAAATCTATTTGGAACGGGGAGAATTTCATATGGAATATCGGATTGAGACTTGTCCGGCAATGAGAATCATCGGATACGCGATTCAAACGACCACGACGGACGGACAGAACAACACGGAAATCCCGGCCTTCTGGCAAGCTTACATACGGGATCAATTGGGCGCCAATGTGCCCGGCAAAAAACGTCCCGAGGTAGAGCTCGGCGTTTGTACTACCATGGACGAAGACGGCACTTTCCGCTACATCATCGGTTTTGAGACCGACGACAAGACCGAGGTACCGGAAGGAATGGTGGAGCTCACCATCCCGGAGGCGACCTACGCCATCTTTACGACCCCGCCGGCCGATCGAGCGGATTTCACCGACTCCATCCAGTCAACCTGGAACAAGATTTTTAGCGAGTGGTTCCCCACTTCCGGATACGAACAGGCTTACGCTCCCGACTTTGAATGGTATGATCAGCGGTGCTGGCCTGACAAAGGCCAGCAGATGGATATCTACATTCCTGTCCAGCCCTCAACCAAGCAATAACGAACAAGAAGCCGGCATTAGCGGATAACACAAAAATATAAAATGACGGTGCATGGATCATCATCTCCATAGCACCGTCATTTTTTTGGTCTTTCGCTCGTTATTCATGCTTCCGGAATATCATTCATAGCGCAGCGATTCGATCGGATGCAGCTTGGAAGCTTTGTTAGCAGGATACAGGCCGAAGAAAATGCCCACCGCCGCCGAAAATCCGAATGCCAGCAGGATCGCCCAGAGGGACACCACGAAGGGCCAGCCCGAAATTAGGGCGAACAGATACGCGGCAAACAATCCCAGCAAGGCTCCCACCGTTCCCCCGATAAATGAAAGGATGACCGCTTCAATCATAAACTGAAGCATAATCGTACCCGGCGTGGCTCCGATCGCCTTGCGGATCCCGATCTCACGCGTCCGCTCCGTGACCGAAACGAGCATGATGTTCATGACGCCGATTCCTCCGACAAGAAGGGAAATTCCCGCAATCGATCCGATGATCGTCTGTAAGATAGAAAATGTGCTGGATACCATCTTTTCCGCATCTTTTCCGCTTTCGGTCAAGTAGGAATCCGGCTCCACGTTTTTCCTGTCGGCCAGCCAACTCTTAAGGGTCTTCATCGTCCCTTCCATTTGATCCGGGGAGGAAGCTACGATCTCCAGCATCCCGAGCCGCCCGTTATCCCCGGCTTCTCCAAATGAAACCGCCGTGATAGGCACATACCCGGAATACCTTTCTCCTTCCATCCCGCTCAAGATATTCTCCTCCGTCTTGTATACGCCGATAATGCGGAACGTATCGTTCCCCAGAACGACTCTTCTGCCGATGGCTCCTCTTGCCGAGCCAAACGCCTTCTCCGCATATTTTGCGTCGGCCACAATGACTTTCTGTCTGCCTCTTTCCTCCTGGGCGCTAAAAAATCTGCCCGCCGTGATATCCAGCTTTTGCATTTTGGGCATCTCCGAGGTAGTTCCCGTTAAGGTGAAGCGCAGCTTATCCTGCTTCAGCTTCGTCGTCACACCGTAACCGAGCGAGGCAGATACATAGCGAATGCCCGGAACCTTGCGCACTTCAGCTATATCCCGCAGCCGGAAATCGGCCTTCTCCACATTACTTTCATCATTATAATTCGGATAAATTACAAAATAGCCGTCTTCATAATTGGAAACCATCGAAATAATGGAGGATTGCCCCGCCTGCCCGATAGACACCACCGTAACAACCGCAGCGACCCCGAACACAATGCCGATCATCGTCAAAAAAGAGCGCAGCTTATTCATCCGCAAATTATCCAGGGCGACCCATACGCTTTCCCAAATGCTCATAGGCGGGCACTTCCCTTGCGCGTATCCTTAAGCAGTTTGCCGTCTCCGAACAGAAGCACGCGGTCTGCATGTTCCGCGATATCCGGCTCATGCGTGACCAGAACAATGGTCGTCCCCTCCTGATGGATCTCTTTGAACAGAGCCATGATGTCATGAGAGGATTTCGTATCCAGATTCCCGGTCGGTTCATCCGCCAGCAGGATGGGAGCATCCATCGTCAAAGCGCGGGCGATCGCTACCCGCTGCTTCTGGCCGCCCGACAACTCGGTCGGCCGGTGCTTTACCCGATCCTTCAGCCCAACTTTGTCCAACAGTTCCAGCGCCCGCTCGTTCCGCTTTTCCCTGGAGATTCCTGCGTACATCATCGGCAGCGTCACATTCTGCAATACCGTTTGTCTCCCCAGCAGATTGAAGCTCTGAAATACGAATCCGATCTTGCGGTTGCGAACCCGGGCCAGGTCATCCTCATTCAGCATATGGACTTCCTCCCCGTCGAGCACATAACTGCCGGAGGTCGGTACGTCCAGGCATCCGATAATATTCATCAGCGTCGATTTGCCGGAGCCCGAAGTCCCCATAATGGCTACGAACTCGCCACGTTCGACCTGCAGATTGATCTGGCTTAGTGCTTCCACTTCGAGCGGTCCATTTTTGTAAACTTTAGTGATGTCCGCCAGAGTAATCATTGGATGGCCACCTTGTCGCCGTCCCGGAGAGAATCCGCGCCTTCCACCACGATCCGCTCTCCTTTGTCGGCTCCGTTTACGATTTCGATCTGTTCCTCGCCCTCCTTGCCGGTTGTGACGGGCACTTGGACGGCTTTGTCTTCCTCAACAACGAACACAAAGGCCTGATCCCCCTCGTACTGTACAGCACCGATCGGAACGAGAAGCCGCGGCTTGTCCGGAATTTCCATGGCGATCGTCACATTGTAGCCGGAACGAAGCTCAGGCGACGCGGATTTCAGACCTACCGTCATTTCTACTGAGGCATCCTTCGAAGCGGGATCCACGACCTCCGCCGTCGGGGCCAAATAAATCACCTCACCGTCATAGGTCTCTGCGATGGATTCGCCGGTAACGACAGCCTTCATCCCGACGGCAGCTTTACCGGCATCCAGTTCATTCAGATAAGCGCGAACCTTGTAGGCCGACAAATCGGAGATGGAGACAATTCCGCTTCCTTCGGCAATGAGCTGGCCCTCATTCACGGCTAGTCCGGTAACGACTCCGTCGACGGTCGCATGCACGGCGCTGTGCTCCAGTCTTCTCTCCAGAGATTCAATCGTTAGCCTGCTGCTTTGAATGCGCAGATCATAGGCCGTTAAATCCAGTTCCTCCACTTCCAGCCCGGGGTCCTCGCTCATCAGCTTTTTAAAGTTCTCGAAATGCTGTTTTTTAGCTTGAAGCCGCTCGGATTCCGCCAGTTGCAGATTCAGGCGCTCTTTCTCCAATTGTTCCTTGATTTCGTCCATCTTGAGCGTCAACAGAACTTGGCCTTTGGTCACGGAATCGCCCAGTTTGACGCTTAACTCTCCTATGACCCCGCTGGCCGGAGAATATACCTCCGTCGTCTTCTCCGGCTCCAGCTTGCCATTGGTGTATATCTCCTCTACGATCAATCCTTCTGCAACTTCGGCGGTCTTCACCGGTGTTGCCCGTTTTATGTTCACCAGGTTGACGAGAACCAGGCCGATTACAATTAATCCAAGAATCAGTCCCCAAATCCACTTTCGCTTTAACACTTCCATCACCCTATCCTATTCTCTGGTCAAACGAACAACAACGAGCCCAGTGAAAACACGAGCCAGGTGCCGACAATCCACATGCCAACCGTCTTTCGCGGCCGTTTCATCATCACCGAAGCGCCGATCACATAGAGGACCAAGCCCCAGATAGCGAACGGATTACTCAGCGTCAAAACGTAATACAACATACTTGTCTTATCCGATACGAGGGCGGCCAGGCTGATCGAAACGTCCGTGACCGCCTTCGCTTCGGTGGCATATACCATAATTCCGGCGAGCAAGCTGCCAAGCATCCCGGGCAAAGCCGCGTAGGACATCATAGTTACCAGTTGCATGTACTTGGCCTCACCCCGGACAATCAGGTTCAGAAGCACATACAGCAGGGCTCCGACAAAAATCATGGCCACAATACTCAGCGGCGTCGTGACTATGGAGACGACATTAGTAGAGGCCACAATGCTGTCAATATTACTTGGATCGACCAGCCCTTGCTTTTTCAAAGCATCCATGGTCGCCTGCTCCATGGCCGGCAGTTGCAGATAAATCGCCACCGTGGATACTACCATTAGCAAGATTAAAGGAAAAATCCATGCCGTCTTGCTTTTTTCCCTGACCCTTTGGAACGTTTCCGTTGGCGATACGAAAATGGTGAACAAGTTTTTCAAGCGCAATCCTCCCTAGCTCCGTTTTTTCATCATTAGGTATGTATTAGAAACAAGCTGCTAATATGTATACGGAAAACTATGGAATAAAGATTCGGAAGCTTTGAAAAAAGTCACCAATTCAGTAAAATCAGATCCCCGGAATCGGACTTCGTTTATGCTCCGTCTTCCGGTACAAAGACTCCAAGCGCTCCCGGACTGCCGGCTCTACCTCTTTCCCCTCCAAATAATCGCTGTTATCCTCATAGCTGATTCCAAGTTCCTTCTCGTCGGTTTGACCCGCCCACAGGCCGGCTGACGGTGCTTTGTCAATGATATCGGCCGGCACGCCGAGATGGAGCGCAAGCTGGCGCACCTGCCGTTTGTTCAGCGAACTGAGCGGCGTAATATCGACGGCCCCGTCTCCCCATTTGGTATAGAACCCCGTAATGGCTTCCGAAGCATGATCGGTACCGACCACCAATAAATTGAGTTCAAAGGATAGGGCATATTGGACAACCATGCGGGTCCGTGCTTTGACATTGCCTTTGCCCTTATGGCTCAGATGCCGGAATTGTCCGATATTTTTTAATCCGTGTTCCGTTTCCAACGCGATTTCGTCAACCGTATCCTCGATATTCGTCTCTACCGTATGCGTCAAACCGAAGGTCTTGGCTACCTCGTAGCTATGCCCGATATCCTCCTGCTCTCCATAAGGCTGAAATACGCCGAGCGTGATATATTCCCGGCCCGTCTCCTCGGTCAATTCATCTGTCGCACGCTTGCACAGGGCGGTCGCCACCGCGCTGTCAACTCCGCCGCTGATTGCAATCAGCAATCCTGTAGTACTGGAGCTCAATACATGCTCCTTCAAAAAGTCCACCCGGCTGCGGGTCTCCTCCTCCACGTCAATCGCGGGCTTCACACCTAAACGTTCAATGATTTCCTGTTGCAAACTCATTTTTTATCCCTCCGTTATCTGCACTTATGCAATATGTAAAACGTAAAACGCCCCGCAAGTCGCTGTAAATACCGATCTGCGGGACGCTTGGGTCCAATCATTAAGTTAGAGCCTTAACGGCAATAGCGGTCAAATGCGCTTGTCAGATCAGCTGCAATTTCTTCAGCCGAACGATCCTCAATTTGATGACGCTCGATAAAATGAACAAGTTCCCCATCTTTCATCAGTGCAATCGAAGGCGAAGACGGCGGATAGGGAGCAAAGTATTCCCGAGCCGTCGCAGTTGCTTCTTTATCCTGCCCTGCAAAGACCGTAAACAAGTGGTCAGGAGTCAAATCATGCTGCAGCGCTTTGGCCACGCCAGGGCGGCATTGTCCGGCCGCACAGCCGCAAACCGAGTTTACAACGACCAGCGTCGTACCCTTTGCGTCAGGCAAAGATTCCTTTACTTCCTCAGGAGTGCGAAGCTCCTGAATTCCCAGAGAGGTCAGTTCATCCCGCATCGGTTGAACCATATCTCTCATATATTGATCAAATGACATTGACATAGCTGTATCACTCCTCATGAAAACTGGTGTCTCGAAAGCGGACCCTCCGCTTCGGCATCAAACTATATATAATTATACATTCATAAGGAAGGAAAGCAACTTTACATCCACCGTTATATGTATATTCTCATACTCGGCATCCCCTTACACTGCAAGGTTTTGCAGACTAATCTTCCATCGCCGAGATTGCTGTATTGCGGTGAAGCTGCGAGGTTTGAGCGAATGGAAAAAATACGGTAAACGTTGTGCCCTTCCCTTCTTCCGATTCGATGCTGATTTTGCCGCTATGCCGCTCCATAATACTTAGACAAAGCGACAGACCCAGCCCCGTTCCCTGCGATTTTGTCGTAAAAAAAGGTTCGAAGAGTCTTTCCTGCTGAGCAGGGGAAATGCCTGCTCCCGTATCCTTGACATATAGCTCCACACCGTCTGCGCAGCACTTTGTCTCCAGCACCAGCTGCCCCTTATCGTCCATCGCTTCCATTCCGTTGCGCCCCAGATTCAAAATCAGCTGTTTGATTTCCTTCTGGTTCAACAGCAGGTCCGGAACCTTCTCATCCAACATAACCTCGATGCTTTGGCCCCGTAGATTGGCATCCGCCCACAGGAGAGGCGTCAGTTCCTTGATGATTTCATGCAGGCTGCAAAGCTCCATCTTGACGGCCCGGTTCTGCGCCAGGGACAAGAAGTCGTTAATGATACTGTTGGCACGGTCCAACTCCTCCATCACGATCCGATAATAATGTTCCAGAGAAGAAGGACTCTTCTCCCGCATCAATTGGAGAAATCCCCGAACCACGGCCATCGGATTTCGAATTTCATGCGTAATCCCCGCAGCCATCTGCCCTACGAGACTGAGGCGTTCGACATGATTCAGTTCCTTGCGGAACGTTTCCAATTCGGTAATGTCCTGAATAACGACCACCGCGCCGATCGTTTCGTCGGTGTGCCCTTTTGTGATCGGTGACGTACTGGTAAAATAGATTTGATCCCCGTTCTGAAGCAGCTCCCGAGTTTTCGTATTTCTTTCCAGCGTCTCGGTAGCCCGGGAATTCAGAACTTGGAATTGACTGTCGGTAAGAACCGTGTTCAGCTTGTGCTTGATCAGGTTATCTCTTGTAGCCGAAGGATCACTCTTGCGATACAGGCGGAGAAACGTTTCGTTAATCGCCATAATATCTCCCTGCCTGTCGAGCAGAATAATGCTGAGCGGAGCGGCATCCATACTCTGCTGCAGCTTCTCCGCCTCGCGGAAGTAATTGCGTGACAACTGCATAACCTGGAGGCGAAGCTTTTCCTTCTCCAGAGTATGCTCAATCATATAGACGAACAGCGACCCGATCAGGAGCGTTACAAGAATATTAATCAACGCTGCAGCCAGGGAAAACAAGTCGGTTTGCAACGTCTCCATCCCGGTCAGAAACGGGGAAGACGTGATCATCAGCTCACCGGCGACAAAAAATACGGATAGAGTTACGACCTTGCCGTGCCGCCCTGTCATTTTGAAATAATTAGATGTCAGGAGCACCAAGGGATACAGAAGCATCCCTGTTTCCAGGATTAAGCCGGAAAAAGTGAAGTTTAATGCAAATAAGGGATAAAGCAGCAGATGAAACAGCCCCAGCGCGATACCATCGCGCAACCGGCCATAGAGCATCAAGGCAAACAACGGCAAAATACCATAATTGATCGGAATGTAATCCCATAAGCGGGTGGAAAAAACAGAGCAAAGCAGCATGCTTAACGTACAGGTATACAAGAGTCCTACGGAATAGGATTTTTTGCGTCCGGCCCCTTCCTTCGGCATCGAATCGGCGGCGGATTTCCCATAAGACAGCGGGAACAAAAATGCAGGTAAACCGGCAACCAGCATCTGCAGCAAGACTTCTTTTATCTCCCCCACGTTCTCCCTCCTTTGGCGGAAGAATTCATTCTATTTCCGATTAAATCATAGGCGACAAAGTTTTACAATATTTCTTGTTTTGGATAAAAGAAACAATTTGCATTTGTGAAAAAAGTACAAATAAAAAGGGGTAGTCCATATGAAGAATTACGAGGTTATTGTTATTGGCGGCGGACCGTCGGGTTTGATGGCGGCAATCGCTGCCGCGGAACAGGGGGCAAAGGTTGCTTTGCTTGATAAAGGGGACAAGCTGGGGCGCAAACTCGGCATTTCAGGAGGCGGACGGTGCAACGTTACCAACGCCAAGGAGATCGATGAGTTAATCACCTTTATCCCCGGAGGCGGGCGTTTCCTGCACAGCGCCTTCGCTTTGTTCGGCAATCGGGATATTATCGCATTCTTTGAAAACCTGGGGATTCCTTTGAAGGAAGAGGACAATGGAAGAATGTTTCCGGTATCGGACAAAGCCAAGACGGTCGTTGACGCCCTGATCGGCAAAGCCAGATCACTGGGGGTTACGCTGTTGACCCATCATCCGGTCCGGGAACTGTTATTCGGTGCCGAAGGTACGGAGGGCGTTAAGCTGACAAATGGCGAAAAGATTGGAGCCAAGTCGATTGTGGTGGCGACCGGAGGGAAATCCGTGCCCCATACCGGATCGACCGGCGATGGTTATCCATGGGCAGAAGCTGCGGGGCACACGATTACAGAGCTGTTTCCTACCGAAGTACCGATCATCTCGAAGGAACAGTTTATTGTCAACCGGGAGCTGCAAGGCTTGTCCCTCCGCGATGTGAAGCTGTCCGTTCTGGATCCGAAGGGTAAAACCGTTATTTCCCACCGGGGCGACATGATCTTCACCCATTTCGGACTCTCGGGGCCGATCGCCCTGCGTTGCAGCGGATTTATTCGCGGAGTCAAGAAGAAACATCAGGTATCCGAAGTCACCATGTCCATAAATTTGTTTCCCGACCGTTCCTCCGGGGACCTGGAATCCTTTCTGCGCAAAATGGCCGTTGCCGAACCTAAAAAGGCATTGAAGAATGTTCTGAAAGGAACAATCCCGGAGCGGTTGCTTCCGCTTCTGTTCGAAAGAGCCGGGCTCCCTGGTGAAACCACCTATGAACATCTTCCAAAGGAAGCCTGGCTTGCCTTCGTAGCCGAGACGCAGAACCTCCGAATTCAGGTAACCGGAACCCGTCCGTTCGAAGAGGCGTTCGTCACCGGCGGCGGCGTAAACCTGAAGGAAATCAATCCGAAGACGATGGGCTCGAAGCTGATGTCCGGTCTATTCTTCTGCGGCGAGGTACTCGATGTCCACGGATACACCGGCGGATACAATATCACGGCAGCCTTCGCCACCGGGTATACCGCCGGTCATCACGCCGCGAAATCGGCGCAGGGGGAGTTATAAGCTCCCCCTGCGCCGGTATCCGGACGGGAAGAGCTTCCACATCGTTCCGGCGACCCGGGCAATGAGCAGTCCGGCCGGAATCCCGACCAGGGCTCCCCACCAAGCCTGGAGCAATGCGGCACCAAGCACGCAGGTGATGACAACGACCGCCGGATACAACAGCAATACCATCAGTTGGGTTGCGCAGCGGTATTCGGTATGCTCGGCAACCGGCAAAATGTCCATGAGATCCCGGGTAAAAAAGTAACGGCGATGGCCGTTCAGCCAGTAAACCAGGAGTACCAGCAACGCGGCAAATACGATGAGATTTACCGGGTATGCCGGAAAATAAACCGCTATACAGCCGAAAAACGTGAATTGCCCGTACAACTTGATTTCAGGACCTCTGAAAAAGGATTTGAACGCCGCCTCCGCGATCCGGTCCTCCGGCTTGCTGGAACGGAGTAAACGTCCGCCGCGCCGGAACAGCCAAGGCCGGGTCCGCACCGCGGGAGGACGATCCACGGCCCCGGACAGCAGCATGCCGGTCAGCGACGTCTTTTGCCGCTCATCCTCGCGAATCTCGGCGTCAAATCTTCCGCGGAGGCGAAAGAAGCGAATCCAAGCGAGCAACAAGGCCAGAGAAATGCAGAGGATCAGGGTTGCCGCGGTTGCCGCCGGGCTACCCATCCCCCGCAGCATCCAAAGGGTGAAGCTTCCCCCCAGCACGCTGAATGCGATCGACTTCAACACCATCTGCCTCCAGCCGGACCAGCGTACATTTATCAGGTTCGACAAGAGCAGATGTACGGTTTTAAAGCCGCAGGTCACGGCCAACAGCACCAAAATATCAGGCAGTCCCATATCATAAACCCGGCTCAACAACGGAGCGATCAGCACGAAGCAGGCGCCGATCGCGGTAAAGCTGCCGAGCATCGAGGACAGCGTGCCTCCGATCATCATGCCTTTCAGCCAACGCGGACGCTGCTTCAGAAATAGCACATCAGCGGCTTCGATATACAAGACCAGACCACCAAAGGCATAGATCAGGATGAGCAGCAGCCCGGATAAGGCGGTCAACGGCAAGCTCTGAAGCCATAGGGGAAGTTCCTCCCTCCAAAGGCCGAAATAACCCCTCCCCAGCAGAAGCAGCCCGGGAATGCCAAGATACAGCAAGACGATGCCGTCAAAAGTGTACCGCAGAATCGCCAATTGCTTTCCCCAGTGATCGGCCCATCTCCTTAATAATAATCGCCGGACATTCATTTCGGCCGTAATTCGAAACATCGTCTTCCCTCCTTCCCGCCCATCAAGTCAGCACGTCGAAGCAGTCAAACAGAGGCGCTCCCGGAAGCCCTGCGGTCCGGCGGATCTCATCCAGCGTTCCGCTGGCAGCCACCTTGCCGTCAGCCATCAAAATAAAATCATCGCAAATGCGCTCCGCCGTGTCGAGAACATGGGTGCACATCAGGACTCCGGCTCCCCTTAACCGCTCCTCTTCCAATAGCCCGAGAAAATCTTTCGTGGCTCGTGGATCCAAACCTATAAAAGGCTCGTCCACGATGTATACATCCGGTTTCAGAAGAAAGCCGATCATTAGCATCATCTTTTGGCGCATCCCTTTGGAGAAGCCCCCCGGAAGATGATTCCGAACTTCGGTCATTCTGAATTTCTCCAGGAGGAGAAGGCTCTCGCGTTCGAATTCCCGCTCGTCCATTCCATATACCGCAGCGGCCAGGCTTAAATGCTCCCATAATGTCAAAGTATCGTAAAAAACCGGATGCTCGGGGACATAAGCGTACTTGTCCGAGCTTCCGGTAAAGCTCACATTTGCTTTTACCTCCGGGAGCAGGCCGAGAATCGCTTTTAATGTCGTGCTTTTGCCCGCACCATTAGGACCGATCAAGCCCGTTAATTTCCCTGACTGTACATGAAGGGTGACATGTTCAATTTTAGGTTTGCCGGCCTCGTAGCCGGCTTCCTCGATTTCTACCCGCAGCAATGGCTCTGTCATATGCTTCCCCCGCTTCTTTCTGCCGACTGTTTTCCTTCTCTTACTACGTTTCGTTCGTCCCCAAGGTTTCGCCGGGTGATTGCGTGAGCCGCGATCAAGCAGTCAGTTCCCGCTCCAAAATCAGCGGCCTGAGCAAAAAGTAGTTTTAAAAATTAAATCTGAAAATTGTGATAAATTATATTTTTTTAAAACTTTCCGTGTTCTAAGATAACAATGATCCTAACTACTTTAAACACTGTGAAAATATAGAAAGAGGCGGGATGAACATGTTGAAAACCGAGGAACGCGGAACCGATTTGTCGCTTCATCTGTACCGGGTATTTGCCAAGTCGTTCAAAAGCGTCAACGAGCATGCCGTGACAGGAAGCAAAATTCAAGGTTTTAATCCAACGGCTTTTGCCGTAATGGAAGTGCTTTATTACAAGGGAGCTCAGCCGATTCAGCAAATCGGTGCCAAGCTGCTGCTGCAAAGCGGCAATGTCACTTATGTTATCGACAAGCTGGAATCGGCCGGATACCTGCACCGCACCCCTTGCCCGCGTGACCGGCGCGTTATTTTTGCCGAGCTCACACCGAAAGGCAAGGATTTGATGGACCAGCTATATCCCGAATTTTCAGACCGGATCGATCACGCGCTTAGCGGATTGAACGAAGACGAAAAGCAGGTCATGATCGAGCTGCTCAAGAAAATGGGACGAGAAGCCGAGAAATTGGCCCCGCTCGCCCGGAAGTAGAGTCATAGTCCGTTTCCGGTGCATCGGAAGATGTTATCGGGAAAACAGCAATAAACAGCAAAACGGCTTGATCGGGAAGTATCCTGATCAAGCCGTTTTTTGTTCCTAATGCGAAGGGTCCATGTCTCTCTCTTTGTTATGATTGCGGACGTCATGTGTACGGCGGTCATTGACATCCTGCTGCAGCTGCTGTGCCTGGTGGCTGTTTACGGGAGATTGCTCCAAGTCGTGAACGACATTCCCCAGGTTTTTATCGCCGGCAAATCCTCTGGCTTTCGTCATCCGGGCAGTCCTCGCTTTCTCAATTAGGCTTTGTAATCCGTTGAAGGGCCTGGGCACATTCATGAAGATGACGGACATAATCCGAGGTCATCTCCTGAATTTTCTCGCTCCGCTCATTGACGGTCTGCCCGTCCCTTTCCACATCAACCAACGCCACGGAAACCTCGCGCGTATCCTTATAAGAACATTCGAAATCGAACGAGTAAAACTGGCGGCCCGCCGCATTGATATGAATACGGAGTCCTTGCGGATTTCCGAGATCGGCCTCCACCTGCGCCGAATCTCCCGGGTTCAGATATTCCGGCAGTTGCTGCTGCCACGCATGGACGAGCGAGCCTTGATCCAGACTCAATTCCTCATTCATCCTAACACCTCCCCTTTCCCGTTATGGTGTGGAGGAAGCTGCTGTTTTATACCTCTTCAGGTTCAGGCGCTTTGCTGCGAAGACCGAGTGCGGAAACTACGCCGAGGACCGCTATAATTGCCATAATGATAAACAAAGTATGGAGACTTCCGCCAAGCACATGCTTCAATTCCGCCCACAATTCCTTCGGCAGGAGGTGAACCTTTTCCGGGGACAACAAGTTGTTGATGTCATCCTGGGAGACCTGGGTGCCTGAAGGCGTGCCTTTAGCGGTTCGGGACACAATCCCAAGATTGATTAAGGTACCGAATACCGTAACTGCAATCGTCTGGCCGATCGACTTAACGAACGAGTTAAGCGCATTGGAAGCGCCGCGCAGATTGTAGTTGACGGACGATTGAGCGATGATTGTGAACACCGAGAATGAAAACCCGAAGCCAAGACCGTACAGCGCATTAAAAATCAGCATCACGTAAATCGGCGTTCCTTCATGAATAAACGCCATACCGCCTGCACCCACGGCGATGATCAGCATGCCGATGAGCGACGTTAGCCGTGACCCGCGGCTGATAATCCAACGCGACCCGATGATCGACCCCAGCATCCAGCTGATCGACATCGGAGCGAGCACCAGGCCGGAAATGGTGGCGTTTTTCCCGAGAACGCCCTGTACCCATAAAGGAAGATACGAGGTAAGTCCGATCAAAAGAGCGCTCGCCAGCAAACTGGCGACATTGGAATAGGCAATATCGCGGATGCGGAACAATTTCAATGGAACGAGCGGTTCCTCCGCTTTTTTCTCCACGATAAAGAACAGCGCCAGCATCACTGCCGCAAGAACGAATATGCCGATTAACAGCGGCGAATTCCAGGCCAATTGCTGGCCACCGGTCGCGAGACCGAACAGCAACGCCGTTACGCCGACCGTAAAGGTGACCGCTCCGCTGATGTCGACCTTCACTTTTCGTTTCACTATATCTTCTTTTAAATATTTTATGATGAAAATGAGCGACAAGAGCCCGAATGGCACATTAAACCCGAAAACCCAACGCCAATTGAGCGAATCGACAAAATAGCCGCCGAGCAAGGGGCCGATCAAAGAAGAGATCCCCCAAACCGAGCTGATCCAGCCTTGAACCTTCGCTCGTTCGTTAATGGAGTAAATATCGCCGATAATCGTAAACGTGACCGGAGTCAAAGCACCGGCGCCGATCCCCTGGATCGCCCGGAACAGGATTAACTGCTCCATGCTTTGCGAAAGCCCGGATAATAGCGAACCGGCCAGAAACAATACCGAACCGATGACAAACACCGGTTTTCTTCCGTACAGATCGCTGATTTTGCCAAAAATCGGCGTCGTTACAGCCATCGTAAGCAAGTAGGCGGTAAACACCCAGCTTAGCAGTTCCACTCCTCCCAGATCCCCGACGATTCTCGGCCCGGCCGGACCGATTACCGTACCTTCAATCGCAGCCAGGAACGTGGAGAGCAGCAAACCGATTAAAATATAATTCCTTTTTAGTGCGGTACCCAAAATAATGACTTCCTTTCTCAAACCTCTATGCGTACAGACTTTTATAAGACAATTAATTATATAGGAAGCCCTTCTAAAAATAAAGACAGCATACCTCCAGGCGAAAGCCGGAGACTGCTGTCCGGATGAAGTTAATTTTCCCGAAGTTTGCCGTTATCGAGCGTCCATATTTTGGTCTGCTCCCCAGCAAAAAACTCGGGTTCATGCGTAATCATCAATATGGCCGTCCCCTCGGAAACCGCCTTCCGGCACAAGGCCGACAGCAAGCGGGCGCCTGCGTAGTCCGTGCCTGCCGTCGGTTCATCCAGCAGGATGAGCCTCTTCCCGGTCATGAACCCGGCCGCGGCGCTCAGAAGGCGCTTCTCTCCGCCTCCAAGCACATAGGGCGAAGCTTGCTCCCGGCCTTCCAGACCGATCATCCGGAGCATTTCCTTCGCCTTCAGAAGCAATGGCTCAGGGGTTGCATCCTTGGCGCGAAGCTTCAAAGAGCAACGCGGTCCGTAAAGCAGCTCGTCCAGCACCGTCGAAGCGACAAATTGCTGATCCGGATGCTGGAAGACATAGCCGATGTCCTCCGCTAATTCGTACAAGGAGCTGCGCGAAGCATCGCGGCCTCTCCAGAAGATGGCTCCCGAAGGTGCCGGAAGCAAGCCGAGCATCAGCCGGGACAGCGTTGTTTTGCCCGATCCGTTGTCCCCGCGCAGAATATGCCATTCGCCTTCGTGAATCCGCATGTGCACATCCTTCAGCACGGCCGGTTCCGTCAGATCCGGCCTGCTGCCGGACCGCCTCCGGCCCTTTGCCCCGTAGGCAAAGGAGAGCCCGCGCAGCTCCAGCAGCGGAGCTGCGCCGGGCCGGGCTGCCGCCGCCGCTGCGGGCGAAGCCGGAGCCTGCGGGCTGGCGGCGTCTTGCCGCTCCCGGCTGCCTGCGGGCGGGGCCGCCTCTCCGCGCGGCGCTTCGCCCGGCGCCTGCGGCAGCAGCCCCAGGCCGCTTAGCAGCGGGCGCTGATCGCGCAGCAGCTCCGCGGCCGCGCCGTCCGCCGCGACGCGGCCGGCGGCCAGCACGACCAGCCGCGTCGCGGCCAGGGCGAGCTCGTCCAGCCGCCCCGTCAGCGTCACCAGCGTCCGGCCGCTCTGGTGAAGCCGGCGCAGCAGCGCCAGCTGACGCTGCCGTGACGCCGCGTCCAGGCTTGCCGCCGCCTCGTCCAGCACGAGGATCGGCGGCTCCAACGCCAGCACGGACGCGACGGCTGCGCGCTGGCGTCCCCCGCCGGACAACTCGTTCACGTTGTCCCGGCGACGTTCCAGCAGATCCGCGTCCTGCAGCGACGCGGTCACCCGCCGCTCGATACTTTCGACCGGCAGGCAAAGATTTTCCGGGCCGAACGCGACCTCGTCCTCCAATCGGCCTTGGACGAGTTGAGCGTCCGGGTCCTGAAAGACGATTCCGATCACGCCGGCCAAATCCCCGATCTCCGCCGAAGCCGGGTCAAGTCCGCCTACTGTAACCCGGCCTTCCCGGGAACCGCCTCCCGCCCGGGGAAGATATCCGCTTAGGAGACCGCCCAAGGTCGATTTCCCGCAGCCGCTCGGTCCGGCGATCGTTACCCATTCCCCTGCGCGAATGGCGAGAGAAATTCCATCTATAGCCGGGCCGGCTTCACCTTCATAGGTATAAAATACATCTTGCAAAGCTATCGCCAAGTTGCCGTCTCCCGATTGAGCAAATACGGAAGAAGAAACAATTGAATTTTTCATCTAACCCTCGACGCCCCGCTTGACGGCATACCGCCGCAAAAGTCCGCTGCGTGCCAGCGCGTCTCCGATCAGCTTGGACAGCAGACCGCAGAGCACCATCCCGCTGAGAATACGAACCGCCAGCGCAATCAAGAGGATATCCGTTCCCCATTTCATATAACCGAACATCCGGGCCGCGAAGAAAAACCAAATCGGCACCAACGCCCCGCCTGCCAGAAGCATGACTGGAAAACTCCACTTTCTGTAACGGAAAAAAGCAAATATCGCTTCGGCGACAACCATATAACACGCCGCGGCCACAAAACAGGATGCAATCCCGTAGGCCGAGCCCATAAACGCCTGTACCACCGCTCCAATTCCGTATGTAATGACCGCCGTCCCCGGCTTGCGGATGATGTAGCAGGCAAGCAAACCATAGATCATGTATAGACCGGTTACTGTCGAAGTGGCGATCGGTCCTCCGAGTCCGTTTAGAGCCATATTCAAGGGCGAAAGATACACCGTCATTACCGCATTGGCGGCAGCCAACATCGCCATCAACACTATATCCAGGGTTGTAAACGCCTTAAAGGTGATCTTCCCCTTACTTGCATTTGCATAGTCCTTCATATTTGTCATCCTCTCCGCTTCATTGTAAACCGCGTTTTTTAAATATAGGTTGACAATAAGGATTCGTCAAGGCTTTCTTTGCGGGTTCGCGCCCGATTCATTTATATAAGAAACCATAATCCCGTTACGGCAGCGATGCTGATAATCATAAGCGCGTACCCCCTGGCTGAAACCTTGACCTCACGCAAAAAAGTTCGGCTTCTATAGGCTCCAAACCCTTTGGTTTCCATCGAGCCTGCGGTTTGCTCCACACGCCGGATTGCCCCCGCGAACACGGCTACCAGATTTTCGCGCCAAACCCCAAATCTCTCCCCGATTCCCCGAGGTTTCCGGCCATAGCGAATCTTACGGGCCTCGGCGGCACTCCTTCTTTCCTGTTCCAAAAGCGGAAGAAACGTAAGCGCCATCGATATTCCGAACACAAACCGGTACGGCAGCTTCAGCCGCGTCGTCATCATAATAACGAAGTCCTGAGGATCGGTCGTCTCAATATAAATCAGCGACGAAATAAACAGGCAGAACATCCGGAGCGTAATCGCCGCCGCATATAGAATCGCTTCAGACGAGATGCGAATTCCGCCCAGCGCCCAATATTCTCCTCCCCCGGGTGCGGCGAGTGTTGTCAGAACGAACAACGGCAACCCGAAAACGACAATATAGCCCATCCGGCTGGCCAGCCTTCCCCAGGACATTCCCGCACCGGACAGAGCGGAGACCGTAAGCAAGAGCAGCAAACCGCACAAAGGCAGCGGCTTGTCCCAATGCATAGCCAACATTGCGATGCAAAACAAAGTGATCAGCTTGCTAAGCGGATCAAGCTTATGTAACGAATATTGGCCTTGTTTCCTCATTCCGGCATTCCTCCCTTCCCTCAGCGTCCGTATTCTCTCTTCAAAAGAGAGTATATCAACAGATCGACAAAGCCCTCTTCCGTTTTCTGATACTCGCGCAGCAATCCTTCATCCCGGAAGCCAAAAGCCCGAAGCAGCGACCTTGACGAATCATTCCTCGGATCCACCAGCGCCTCGATCCGGTTCAGCCCCATCGTTCCATATCCGAAGGGCAGCACCAGCCGAAAAGTTTCGGACATATAGCCCCGGCCCCAATATTCACGTCCTAAATCATAACCGATCTCCCCGCGGTAGGCGCCGGCCAGCTCCCAAACATTGAAGCCGCAGCTCCCGATCAGCCTGCCGGTCTCTTTCAATTCAATTCCCCAGCGCAGGGTATCCTCGCTCTCGGAAAGACCGTTCAACAAATTGATCATTTCGTAAGTATCCTCGATGGAGGCAAACGGAGGCATATTCATATACCGTACTACCTCGGGATCGCTCCAGTAACGGAACATCTCGCGGGCATCCTTCTTTTCCATCCGCCGCAAAATCAGCCTCTCGCTTTCAAGCACCGGAATCTCTCCGCCGCATTTATACATCGGAATCCCCCTGACAGAACGTTGTTTGTTTCATCTACCGCTTCCCATTCATTTATATAATCACATAAGCCGGCAAGCCGTCAAAGCCGGAATCCCCCTTAAAATCCAGGGCAACCCGGATCATTAAAAATCGGATTACGCGATTTTCCCGCCTGTTTTTCGGTGATACTATTTACAGAAGAATTAACATGACAACGATGGGATGGGAAAAGGAGGACGCCTCTTATGATTTACTCTATGATCATGGTACCCGTATTCTTGCTGCTTGCCGTTAGCGGAATAACGAGGTTCGCTTTTCGCCAAATCACCCAAATGAAGCTGCAAACTCATGAGAGAATATTCAATTACTTGGAAACGACAGGGGTCTACTCCCGTGAACAATTCAACAATCTGAAGAAACGGGAAGTGAAGGTTACCTCTAAGGATGGATTGACGCTGAGCGGCTATACTCTGGAGCCTCATCCCGGGGGAAAGCAATGGATGGTCATCGTCCATGGTTACACAGTATCCCTGCATGTTTCCGCGCAGTATATCGAAATGTTTGAGCGAGAGGGCTTTAACATACTGTTGATAGATCAGCGGAGACACGGAAACAGCCAAGGCATCTATACCACCTACGGCTTTATGGAAAAGTTCGATGTCGAAACCTGGGTTAGCTGGATTTTGGAGCATTACGGGGAAGAGTGTGTTATTGGGCTGCACGGGCAATCGTTGGGCGGGGGAACCGTGCTGGAGTATCTCGCCATCGCGGACCCGCACGTCAAATTCGTGATCGCCGACTGTCCTTATTCCGATCTCAGCCGGTTGATGTACCACCAGGTACGGGTTCTCAACAAGATCCCTGCATTCCCGCTGCTAGGACTCGTCAACAAACGGATGGAGCGTATGGCCGGGTTCCGCATGGAGCAGGTCAGCCCGCTCAAGGCTGTAGAGAACAGCAAGATGCCTGTCCTGTTCGTACATGGAACAAAGGATAATTATGTGCCTACCTATATGAGTGAGGAATTGTTCGAGCGAAAGCCCGAGCCCAAGCAGCTTCTGCTGGTGGAAGGGGCGGTCCATGCCAATGCCTATGGCGTGAATCCGCAGCGTTATGCCGAGGAGGTTCATACTCTAATACAGAATGCATTGGAAAAAGAAGAGGCACCCGCAGGTTCTCCTCAGCTCTGCAATCCGTCACAGACTGCCGCAACCGTAGCTACAGCTACAGCCACATAAGATAGGCTCATCTCCCAAGCATTTGATTCTGAGCCATTACAATATACTGATCCAGTCTCTGGCTCAATTCCACTACCGTAACGCTGTTGAAATCTTCCTGTTCGGCAGCGTTCATTAATTCGGACCGCAGATGCTCAATCATATCCATCAGTTCGCCGCTGACCTTCGGGCGCCCCGGCGTTCGATTGAAGCTCTTGAAGGAGGGATAGACCACGCAATTCACCTTCTTTATCTTCATAGAGAGGTTGTTCAAACCTCCAAGCCTGTCTTTTGAATTCGTACTTAAAGCCCATTTTAATGCATGATGCAAAAAACATATTTTGCAAATTTTAAAAAATTTAGCACACTTTGTCGTTGCGTGTAAAATTTTTAACCAAAAAAAGGAGGCTGACTCTCAGGTGTAAAAACCTTTTGAGACAGCCTCCTTGCCACGCCTTCGCCTAGACCGAATTTACGCCGGCCTTGTCTTCCTTCTCCGGCTGATTCACTGTATCGCACAGCTTTTTCAGCACGGTTCGGATCTCCTTCAATTCTTCCTTCCCAGCGCCGGTCATCGAGTATACATCATCATGAGAGGTGAGAAAATTGTCTTCCGCTAAACGTTCCAGTTCCTGCTTCACTTCGCGCTCTCCCACTTTATACCCTTGCGCCTCCAATAGCGGAAGCGTATCGCTAACAGTAAGATCCTCAAGCGTAGCCTGATGGAGCATATGAATTCGAATAAACAAATTTTGCACGTCGGCGCGCATGATGTTTTCCCCTTTCCGGCGTTAGATCGTTCAATTTTAAATTACCCTGCGGAAAGTAGGCGGAAACAGTAGTTATTCAGTATAATGAGTTGTACAGATAAAGGAGGAATTCCAGCTATGTTTCATGCCGCTGAACTTGCAGGCTCCCGCGAGGAGCAACAGAACGAAGTTCTGTCCCAGCTACAAGCGCTGATCGAAGGAGAGCGGAGCGCCGCCGCCAACCTGGCCAACGCCTCTGCACTTCTCCATTACTTTTTACAGGATATTAACTGGGTAGGCTTTTATTTATTCGACGGGCGCGAGCTGGTACTGGGTCCGTTTCAAGGCCTTCCGGCCTGCATTCGTATACCCATGGGCAAAGGCGTGTGCGGAACCAGCGCCGAACGCCGTGAAACGCTGCGTATCGAAGACGTCCATGCCTTTCCAGGGCATATCGCCTGCGATGCTGCGTCGAACAGCGAAATCGTCATTCCGCTTGTAAAGGAAGGCCAGCTTCTTGGCGTACTGGATATCGACAGCCCGCTAAAAGGGCGATTCGACGAATTGGACCAGTCGTTCCTGGAACGCTTTGCCGGGCTTCTGACAGAGCAGCTCGAAACTCCGCTCGCCCTGTTCTAGACCGCAATATAATCGTGTCTCAGACTGCAATAACAATGGCCTTGCTTGGAGCAGTTCTTCTCCAAGAAGGCCATTATTCATACCAGCTACATCTTCAAGGGCCGTTCGTTCCCTCGTTTAAAATTGCCTGTCGCTTTCGCCAAAAGCAACTGTAATTCCTTCTCATCTTTCGCCGCGTTTACTTTTTCCAGAAAGCGTTCCGCCTCTTTCCCTTTTAACGTTTTAACCACTTTACCGAAGTACTCCAAAAATACAGCTCCGTTTTTAGACGTCCGGTATAGGAAGGGGTGCTCTTCCAGCTTGTTCCTCTTGTCGATTCCGTTCATCTCGTTTATTATTCCTCTCCCGCTTATTGCTCGCCCGGTCTCCGGATGATTTCCAATCCCTCCACATGCCGCTTGCCCATCAGCTTGCGTTTCTTCCGGTTTTCCTTGGAGTCCAGCACGATGTCCAAATCATAATCCTCCGGATAGAGCTCTTCCTTCTTCAGATAAGGCTTAAGTCTTTTGCGGTTTATCTTAACCCTTTGCTTTTGAATCATCACCCCGACGATTCCTCTGGAATCCTCGGGTTCGCAGACGATGCCGATTTTGCCGAAGGCCGTGACGAATACGGCGTCACCAACCTCAAATTTCACCGGCGGCGTCTTCCCTTCACTTACTTCAGCCGGAGTGTCCTCTTGTTCCTTTTCTCTTTCTTTGGAGGTAAGAGCAGCCCTCTCCTCTTCTTTCCTCCAGTGAGCATTCTGAGCAACCTCACTTTTCCTTTCAGATTCCGGAACAATTTCATCCCAGAGCGAAACCTTACCGCCCTCACCGATCTGGCGGCTTACGATATGCTGGGATCTGGCAATAATATCGGCCTTGATCCCCAGTTTCCTGGCGATTTCGATCGCATAGCTTTGACCGGACCGCCCGATCGTCAGGCGGTACAGCGGCCGCAGCGTCTCGGCGTCAAATTCCATTCTGGCGTTCTCGAACCCCTCCGCTCTGGAAGCGAACGTCTTCAGCTCATTGAAATGCGTCGTCACCAGAACGGTAGCGTTCTTACGGCTGAATTCGTCCAAAATGGCGATCGACAAGGCGATTCCTTCCCCCGGATCGGTTCCCGCTGCCAGTTCGTCGATCAGCAGCAAGGTATGCGGCCCCGCCTCTCTTAGCATCGACACCAGGCTCTGGATTTGAGCCGAGAACGTACTGAGCGACTGCTCCAGATTTTGCCCGTCCCCGATAACAGCCCTGATGCCGCGGTATACCGAGAATTTGCTCCCCCGCCCCACCGGGACCAGCAATCCCGACTGCACCATGAGCGCAAGCAGGCCGAACGTTTTCAGTACAACGGTCTTCCCGCCCGTATTGGGTCCCGTAATAATCAAGGTCTTATAACGTGCGCCGATCTCCAGATCCAGCGGCACCATGCTTGCCAGCAGCTTCGGGTGTCTAGCTTCCCGGAGCACAGTCTCTCCCCGGTCGTTCAATTCAACCGGAACCCCATTGATGGAAGCCGCATATTTCGCCTTGGCGAAAATAAAATCATAGGTCCCTGTAATCTCGATGTTCCGTGCGATCTCATCGGCCTCTTTTTCCACCAGATCGGTCAGATAGCCGAGAATTTTGGCCTCCTCCCTGGCTTCTTCTCCTTGCAGGGCCTCCAGCTCCCCTTGCAGGGCAGAAATGTCGTCCGGCTCCATAAACACCGTCTGCCCGCTGGTCGACTGATCCAGCATCCGGCCTTTGACTTGTCTGTAGAACTCCTTTTTCACCGGAATAACATATCTTCCTCCTCTCACGCTGACGATGTTCTCCTGCAAAATGGAGGCATACCGTGACATGACGGATTGAAGCCTTTTACCGATCTTTTCCTTGATCATCTCGATCTTCCGGCGCACCTTCTCCAATTCCCGGCTCGCGTCATTCACAATCACGCCATGGCGGATACAACGCAGAATCTCCTGCCTTATCGTAGGAAGGTCCCGCAGCGAGGACGCATATATGCCGATTTGCCAAGCCGCTTCTCCCTTCGATTCGATGTATTTCTTCAATTGGCCGCAGCTTTGCAAAAAGGTCGACACCGCCATTAAATCCTGTTCCTTAAACAAATATCCCGTACCCATCAGCGACATGACCAGTTCGATTCCGTCCAGGGACGGAAGAGGAATGCTGGAGCCTTTTCCGAGCAGCTCGCGGGCCTCTGCGGTTTCTCCCATTGCCCTCTCAATCGCTCTGAGCTCCTCCATTGGCGCTAACTTCTCAATCCTTGCCCGGCCTTCGTACGATACGGCAAAGTTTATCAGTTCCTGTTTGATGCTTTCATATTCCAACATGTTTAAAGTGAAATTCTCCATTAAGGTTGAATACCTCCCGATTTGATGTAATTCGATAACAAAAAAAGGCAAAAGACAGCACGAATGCCATCCTTTGCCCTTCTTCTCCCGCAAGCAGTAAAAATGTTTGCCCCTCGTAAACTCAAAAAAAGCCGCGCTGATAAACAGCACGGCTTCGGCTTCGTTCTCCGAAGAAACAAACAGCGGTCAAAGCGCTGAATGATGTTCTGCGTGTGTTCTTAACTAAATCAATAGACTGAAATGGGCGCAAAAAATAAAGGGACCTTTCTCTCCCGAAAAAAAAGCGGAAGACACCATTCCCGAGCGACCTGTCTTACAGTCCATATGAAGTTAATTAGTTAAGAACGTTCACCGACATCAAAATCTCTCCTAATCAGAGGTTAAAATCCTACTTGCGGATGTCTTCAATTTACCAAAAACAGCGGGTAGAAGTCAATAACGCCAACAAAGGAATGGTTACCTGTGTTTATCATGGAATTTCTTGCTAAATGTGTGAATTGATTTATTTTCATCTTTGATTCATTTCATGTATGATATTAAGGGTGTTTGAAGTGTAATCGCTGCGTTAAATATTAAACAAATAGAGATAAAGCGAAAGGATGGATCGTACTGTGTCCGCTCTAAACCGTATCAGGCTGGGCAATACAAAGCCGTTTGTCTTTTTTACCCTGATCATGATTCTTAAAACGTATTTGGCCTGGGTCTCCATTTTTGACGGTATCCCGCCATGGGGCCCGCTGTTGAAGGAGCTTCCGTTCATCTGGATTCTGTTCTGCCTCATTGAATGGTTCTCTTCCAAACGTAAAATGGGCATTTATCTGACGGTCAACCTCATCGTCACCGCGGTCTTCTTCGCCGCTATCATGTATCATAAATATTACGGTGTCATCGTTACTTATCATGCGCTTCAGCAAGTCAACCAGGTTACAGCGGTCAGTAACAGCGTGTTTTCCCTGCTGGCACCTTACTATCTGTTAATTTTTGTGGATATCGTCATTATCGGCTTCTGGCTGCTTCGCAAAAAAAGAGCCGAGAAGCTGAAAGCTTATTTTAATATGAAAAGACTGCGTACCGGCGCCCTCGCGGCTGTCTTCGGCATTTCGGTCGCACTCTGCATCTTCAACGTTTGGCCAAACCGGGCCAGCATGAACGAAATCAAGCAGGCCGAGCAAATGGGCATTCTGAATTACGAAACTTACGCGATCTTCTCCAGCAAGCAAGAAGAACTGGTGGACAAGAAACAAATTACGCAAGCCAAGATCGACCAGCTGAAAGGGGTAAGTCAGCCGGCTGAACCGAAGTATTTTGGCGCGGCAAAAGGAAAAAACCTCATAATCATCCAGTTGGAGTCCTTCCAAAACTTCCTGATCAACTTAAAGATCGACGGACAGGAAGTTACGCCGGTCATGAACTCGCTGGTGAAGGATAATCAGTATTTCAAGCACTTTTATCAAATGGTCGGCCAAGGGAATACATCGGATGCCGAATTCGTAGTGAATTCTTCATTCTACATTCCTTACAACGAAGCCGCCACGCAGAACTATCCGGATAAAGAGCTGCCGAGCCTTCCGAAGATGATGAAATCGGAGGGTTATGATACCGCAACGTTCCACACGAATGTGGTTGAATTCTGGAACCGCGGCGAGTTATACAATGCGCTCGGCTTCGACCGGTATTATGATCAAAAGTTCTTCGGACAAGAAGATACGGTATTCTTCGGACCTTCCGATGAAGTGTTGTACAAGAAAACCGCTGAAGAGCTAGACAAAATGCAGCAAGCCGGCAAGCCGTTCTATTCCCAGGTTATCTCTATGACTGCGCATCATCCGTTTACGATGCCTCATGACAAGGACCGGATTACATTGCCTGAACGTTTCCAAGACAACATGGTCGGCGATTATATTCGTTCCCAGAATTACGCAGACTATGCGCTTGGCCAATTTATCGACGATCTGAAGCAAAGAGGAATATGGGATAACAGCGTTGTGGTCATTTACGGCGATCACCTTGGACTGCCGATGTACTCGCTGGACAAACACGGCCTGGAACTGATGCATGAAATCTATGGACGCGATTACGGATACATCGATATGATCAATATTCCGTTGATCATTTCCGCTCCTGGCGTTGCCGAACCAACCGTCCACGAAAATGTAGGCGGACAGGTCGATATCCTGCCGACAGTCGCCAATCTGATGGGAATTTCGATGAAGGATCACATCCATTTCGGAGAAGATATTTTCAATCAAAGCTATAACCTGATTCCACAACGTTACTACTTGCCTTCCGGCTCGTTCCTGAACGATAAAGCCTTGTTTATGCCGGGCGTCTGGTACGAGGACGGAACCCAGTATCCGTTCGCCGAAGGCGGCGTGAGTCAGGCATTGACGACGGAGAATGAATACAACCGGGCGCTGGAACTTCTGCGCATGTCCGACAGCTACGTGAAGCAGCTTCCCGACCGGGTGAAGGAAACCAAGTAAAAGAGACTTCGATCTATAGTTATAAATTTAAAGCCGTGAAAAGGGGCTGCCCCCTCCTCACGGCTTTTTTGTATGCATTCCACTTTTTATTTTACAACGCGGGACTCGCCATGCCTTCATTGCACCGGCACTGCTGCTCTTCCCTCTCTTTCTGAAGGTCCGCTTCCTTCATCCGCAAATGTTTGCGGCCTCTCCAGCGGAAGAAGGACAGCACGCCACGCACGTATTCGTCAATGATCATACAGGAGTAAATGGCAATGATGCCGATGCCTAACGATACGCCGAATAAATAAGAGCATCCCGTAGCGATAAGCCACATGAAGATCAGGGAGATTTTCATCGTATACCTGGTATCCCCGACTGCATTAAGCGAGTTGCCGATCGCCATATTGACCATTTTTCCCGGCTGAAGCAGCAGGTTCAACAATAACAGCGCAGAGCAAAGGTTCAGTATATCGACATCCTTCGTAAACAATCCGAGCACGTTCCGACCGAATAGGACCAGTATAAACGCATTGACGATGACGAGCGGTAAACCGACCTTGAGCACTTTAAATACGGCATGATACGCCTCTTTGGTCTTCCCTGCCCCATAAAGATGGGCAATCTGGATCTGCGCGGCCAGAGCCAGCGAAAATCCGAGCAGGAAGCAAAACGACTCCAGCGTGTTCATATACGTCCTCGCGGCCAATTCCGTTGAACCAAGCATCGCCAGGAATGAGAATATCGCCAATTGAGAGAATACCCAGCTCGCCGAGTTGACGCCGAGCGGCCAGCCGATCGCCAGAATTTCCTTAAACAGCTTGCGATCAAATATTTTGAAATCGCGATGTCCGATTTTTCGTTGAAAGGAGCTCAGGAATATGACAAACAAGACGATCGTGGCCAGAAGTCTGCTAATCACGGTGGAGATCGCTACTCCGGTCAGGCCCCATTGCGGGAACCCAAGAGCACCGAAAATGAAACCATAGTTCATGATAATGTGAATGACGTTCATGCCTACCGCCGTCATCATCGGTCCTTTGGTATTCCCTGTATTACGGATGGCTGTTCCTAGCACCGCCATAGCTGCGGTGAGGATCATCCCGCCTCCGACAATGGAGATATACACCTTCGCTAACGGAATCAATTCATCCGGAAGCTGAAGCATTCTCGCGATCGGCTCGGGAGCCGCGATCAGCAGGATACTGAGGAAGACGCCAATAGCAACCGTAACGTTAAAAGCAATAATCGCGACAGAACGCGCTTCTTCCTCTTTGCGCGAACCGATTTTTTGAGCAATGACAATCCCTGCTCCGCTTGCGACGGTCGCAAAAAGTGTCATCAAGGCATTAAACAGCTGATTCGAGAACCCAACCACGGCTACCGCATTATCCGAAATCCGGCTCACCATCAGCGTATCGACCGATCCGAGTAAAAACTGCAAAAACTGTTCGATAAAGATGGGCCATGCGAGCAGCCACAGGGAAAATTTGTTTTTCTCGCTGCCTTTATTTTTCATCATTATTACAACCTCCTGATAGAACGGGGACGGTTCTACCTGCCCGCATTTAAACTTTGTAGCATGAATCACATTATAGATGCTATAGTTAAGTCAATGTATCAGCTAAACAACTCAATCTTTAATTATTCCAACCTGAAAATATCGAAATATCCGGAGGTGCCCCATGCCGTCTGTTATCGAGTTCACAGCCCCCCCGCTACCGCATTATATTATTAGCGGATTCTCCCCCCTTCCCGTAGGCGGCAAGCATCCCAGCCGTAAAAATATCGGCGCTTTCGATCTGCTGGTCGTGGTGCAGGGTTGTCTCTACGTTGAGGAAGGGGGCCATGAATATGAAATCACTGAGGGTCACGCGCTGATTCTGCGCCCCGACAGCTCCCATTACTCTTATATGGGCTGTAAGGAAGAGACGCTGCATTATTGGGTGCATTTTCAAATCCTCGGAGATTGGAAAGTCATTGAGGAAGAGGATTACCTTGCCTGCCATGGACGTTATCCCGAGGGGGAACCGGGGTATTTATCGCTCCCGCCTTTTGAGATAACTCCTTACAACATTGCTCTCCCCCAGTTCACTAAGTTGGCCCAGCCGCAAAAGATGGCCGAAACGATTAGCGAATTAAATGAGATGAACCGGAATATTCATCTGGCGAGCGTCAGGTTAAGACAACAAGCCTTGTTCCAGGACGTCATCATGCTGCTCTCAGCTTCCCTGGGAGCCGACGGCCCTTCCCCCCAGTCCGCCTGTGCCGAGCGCGCCGCCTCTTACCTGCGTGAGCATTACCGCGAGCCCTTCTCCGCCAAGCAATTGGGAGAGGCCATTAACTTTCACCCGGTGTACATCGCCCGCTGCATGCAAAAGGTCTTCGGCTGTTCGCCGTCAACCTATTTGCTGCGACTGCGGATCGATCAGTCCAAATTGCTGCTGATTCAGACGGATCTGCCCGTGGAGCGGGTTGCCGAGGAGGTCGGTTTCAATCATGCCGCTTATTTCACCGCCAGTTTCACCCGGTTCGAGGGGATGGCTCCGCGGAAGTACAGGCAGCGTTTTGCCTGGAATAAAGGGTAAGTTTAACTGTCCGGATACGCGACAAATTTTACCTTGATCGATAATTTTGCGTATAAGACGGCTGTCATCTATAATCAAGGAAAGCTATCCTATTAAACTACTAAATCTATTAATGGAGGAAATGCGTTGACACAAGTGAAAATCTTCGCGGACAGTATCTCCGATGTCCCGGAATCCTGGATGAATCAATACGATATCGGAGTCGTTCCGCTCTATGTCGTGTTCGGTGAAACTGCTTACAAGGACAAACTTGAAATCACCACAACCGATATTTACCGGAGGGTCGACGAGTCCGGGGAACTGCCCCGCACTTCGGCACCGTCCCCCGCAGACTTTATTGCGGCCTTCTCGCCCTGGATTGAGCGAGGCGATACGATTCTGTTTATCAGCATGTCATCCAAGCTCTCCTCAACCTACCAGAACGCCCTGATCGCCGCAGATGAGCTGCCCGAGGGACGCGTGGTCGTCGTTGATTCACTAAATGTGTCCGGAGGCGTCGCATTGCTCGTTATGAAGGCGGCTCAAGCGGTCAAAGCCGGGCTCCCGGCAAGCGAAATCGCCGTTATGCTGGAGGAGCTTCGCGATCGTGTCGAAATCGAGGTGCTTGTCGACAGCCTGGACTACCTTCATAAAGGCGGACGCGTTTCCAATGTGCAGCATATGATCGGCAGCCTTCTGAAAATCCGTCCCGTCCTGCGCATTAAGGAAGGGTTCGTCATTTCCGCCGATAAATATAGAGGCAAGACCGAAAAAGCGGTGGAGCGCATGCTCCAAAATTTTACGGACAATATTCACAAGGTGGACCGGGAATTAATTATTGTGGCGCAAACTCTCGCCGAAAAAGCAGCCGATTATATCAAAACAACGCTGATGGAAAAGACGGACGTGCGCGAAGTAGCCGTGATCGAAGGCGGCTGTGCCATTTCCTGTCATTGCGG
Source organism: Paenibacillus sp. FSL R5-0407 (assembly GCF_038009185.1). Taxonomy (NCBI): domain Bacteria; kingdom Bacillati; phylum Bacillota; class Bacilli; order Caryophanales; family Paenibacillaceae; genus Paenibacillus; species Paenibacillus sp. FSL R5-0407. The sequence goes on from NZ_JBBPAX010000002.1 coordinate 917,160, forward strand.
CCCACGGACGGTCGCCATCATGTATTTACGTAAACATGGTTATTCAATGTAATTTGTAATTCACCTTTTATAAAGATCGTCTTCCCGGGTAATCCCTGTGCCGAAGACGATCTTTTTCTGCTTATATGCCTGCTGTTTAGGTGTAAATAAAGGATACGGAAACTTTTTCGCAAATCGGTTCGTAATATTGAAATATAGATATAGATTCTGTAGACAAGATGAACTATTGAGGTGGATGTGGGACAAGTGCTTGAAAGGATCCTGCATAAGCATCCCTGAGGAGGTGGAGAAGGATGAGACTGTGCTCAATCCCATTTGTAAAAACTGCGGTTTGCGCTTTGCTGGTTTGCTCCGTTCTACTGACCGGCGGCCCGCTTCTTCCGAATCAACCCCGTGCCCATGCCGGATACTTCAGCGATCTGTATAAGGGAGTTAAGGAACTTTCGGAGCTTCCCGATGAAGTAAACGAGCTTAAAGCCAGTTATCAAATGACGCAGGACAAGCTGGCAGAAGCGGAATCGACCATGGAAGCATATCGGCAGCAAAACGAGGCGTTGTTGGAACAGAACCGGGAGCTCAGCGCTTCGGTAGCGGCTTTGACGGAAGCCCAGCAAGCCCGTGAGGCCAGCGCCCGGAAGACCCGGATCCTGATCCTCACGGGAGTGCTTCTGCTTGCCGGATATTTCATTCTGCTCCGGATCATCCGCGTGGTGCTCCGGCGATAACTGCCGATTAAAGTGGTGATCAGGCTCCAACAAAAGGCCTTTCCCCAATAGAAACGGAGGGATTCGCAAGATGGAGATTTTGTACGATAACGAACCCTCGGGCTATGGAGGACAAGCCGTTACCTTCAAAGTCCATGAAGGGGAGAAACTCCATGTGCTCCATCCGGCTCAGGTCATCGCCTTCAGAGGCCCATCCGGATGCCGGAGCGACAAACTTATGAATGTGAAGGGCATGTACCGCAAAAAAAAGCTGATCCGGGCCGACTTCACCGGAACCTGCCAATTTGTGGCGGCGATGCCGCCTTCTATCACGCTAAAACCGATCAAGCTGACCGCCGAAAGCGACTTGCTGTATGACTTCCGGCATCTCTTTTTTTATACGGACGGCGTTCGTATGGAAACCCGATTACTCAGCATGAAAAATATGATGATTACCCGCGATGCCGTCAAAATGAAGTTTTCCGGCGACGGACAGATCGGCATTCTGACGCAAGGGCAGGTGCTCGAGCTTCCCCTCTCCCCGGATCAACCGCTGTACGTCGAAGCCGGCTGCGTGATCGCTTATCCCGAAAACGCCAAGCTGGAGTTGTCCGTATACGGCAACCATCTGGCGAGCCAGCATATGAAATACCAGTGGAAAATCACCGGCCACGGTTCGGTGCTGATCCAATCCGGCGGCGGAAGCCGGGAACTCGAGCGCGATCTGGACAATAACGACGGGATCGTTAAGCGCTTCTTGCGCGAAGCAATTCCGTTTGGAGGCGTGTTTATCAAGTAGGGCGAGTGTGGGGGCGTAGCGCTGTTGGCTGCGGGGCGGGGCGCGGAGGCCGTGAGGGACGCGGGGCGTGGCGCGCTTGGCCGCGGGGCGGCCGTGGTGCGGAGGCCGTGAGGGACGCGGGGCGGGGCGCGCTAGCCGCGGGGCGGAGGCCGTGAGGGACGCGGGGCGGGGCGCGCTAGCCGCGGGGCGGAGGCCGTGAGGGACGCGGGGCGGGGCGCGCTAGCCGCGGGGCGGAGGCCGTGAGGGACGAGTGGCGTGGCGCGCTAGCCGCGGGGCGGAGGCCGTGAGGGACGAGTGGCGTGGCGCGCTAGCCGCGGGGCGGAGGCCGTGAGGGACGCGGGGCGGGGCGCGCTAGCCGCGGGGCGGAGGAGCGATTGGCCACCCAGGCCGGGCGCGGAGGACGCGAGGGCCGGGCACGTAGACCGCGAGGGCCGGGGAGACTCAACGTCCACGCAGGCACGGAGGCCGCAAAGGGCACGGGGCACATAGGCCACAGGCCCAGCTGACCGGGCGGGCTGCCTCCCTTGCCCCGTTGATGCAATTAGCTGTATAACCTACAGTTAATTGGCGAGAAAGGACCACTTTTTGCGATTTAACTGTAAAACCTGCAGCTAATTCTATGTTTTTCAACACTTTAGGGTAGATTGGATGCAAATAACTGTATGTTTTACAGTTATTTTTATCGCGGAGAGCTAATCACCAAAAATAGATGTAGGAAATACAGTTAATTTTTGCGAGTTTGCTAACCCTGGCTCAAACGGGATAAGTAACTAGAAATATTAGTTTGTTTAGACCTAGAGCATTGGAGCACTTATTGGAGCATTAGAGAAAACACCGGAATTAGAGCACGTACTAGTGCATTAGTTAGTTTACATACTTGAGCTTAGAGTACATATTGGAGCACTAGAGAACACACTGGACCTTAGAGCAACGTACTTGAGAATTAGTTAGTTTACATACTAGAGCTTAGAGTACATATTGGAGTACTAGAGAACACCCTAGCATTAGAGCACACACTGGAGCATTAGAGCCACCTAGAGCATTAGAGCCACATTAGAGCATTAGAGCCACATTAGAGCACTAGAGCATCGGAGCACATTAGAGTATTAGTCCAGTCCCAAAACGGCGGGCTTGAGCCGGATCACGCGATTAAAAGGGATCGCAGCGATCCGTCCTCAACGCCCCAGAAGAAAAACGCGCTGCCCGCCAAAGCATCTGAATGCTTGGGAGCAACGCGTGTATGATACCGGTGTGTAGGGTGCCGGTTTTATTTTTTGCCTGCATCTATATCCTGCGGACGTAAACCTTCCCAAATGTTCGGGATGTCTACCGCATCGGGATCATCGAACACCAGGAACGCTGTTGGTAAATACCGTTCACCGTATTCGGAGGACGGCTTGTTGACGATTTCTCCGTCTTTGGTAGCCAATACCGTGGAAGACCCGCCGTCCAGGTTTGCCGCTATGACCGCGCCATGATCCAGCATGATCTGCTGAACGTCGTACAAACTGGCTCCGATACTGTATCCTGGCTGGCGTCCATCAATAATGACAAACAGAATTGCACCATCTTCCCTTTGGCCCATCGCCGTTCGCGGCGCGATACCCCAGCCGTCCTTCTGGCTGCGGATTTGGCCCTTGCCGTTGACGATGATCCGCGGCTGGAAGGTCACCGCTTCCTGGATGCCCAGCTTATCCAGCTCGTCGAGCGTGTATTTACCGGCGATCATCCTCCCTTGTTTGTCGAGACCGACAATTTGGGTCGATGCTTTGTTGCTAATGCCGTTATAATACAGCTTCCCTTGCGAGATGACGACCCCGATCGGTTTAAAGCCGTTGCCCTTCCAGTTCGGATCGGCAAACCCGCCTCCGTTTACTCCGGCTACTGCACCGGTTCGGGCAACCATGCTGGATACCTTCTCTCCTTTACCGCGTTTGGCCGGAACACCCAGTCGGATTTTCGTCGGATCGTTCACCGTCAGTACGTAACCGCGATACCCGGTGCCGGAGACCTCCTCTATTTCGATCAGCGGTTTCTCCGCTTGTTCTTCCGTCTCTTCTACCGGATCAGGCAGATTAATCGTATGGGTGTCTTTTTCCGTGCCCATCTCGTCAAACTGTTGCTGGTATGCGGCAACCCGCTTATCCAGTTCCGCTTGTCCTATTATATATTTCGCCCAATGACGATGCTGCGTTGTAATCAAAGTATCCGCCATAAGGAAGCGCATATTGTTACCCGAAGGCGTAAGGAATAGCCAAATGAACGCAATTACTCCTAATAGCATCATTACGGTGATCATTCTGCCGACAAACCGGAGAAATCCTCCCTTTCGCCTGCTTTTCTTGCGTTTACGTTTGTTAGTCCCCTTCCCCTTCCTGACCGAAGAACGGCTGGGCAGCGATGCGGACTCAGGCTGCATAGCTTGCATACTTAATCTCCTAACTGCTTGCTTGATTTACATGCTACTCATGTAAACGTCAGGCAGAGGATAAAAGTTTCACTTCACTAGGCCTATATTCACAAACGCATACAGTTTCGAGTGACCTAAGCACAGAATTTCCCGCGCACCGCGTAGATCTCCTGAAAGCCCCGGCTTTTTAGGAGTCTTGCCGCTTTTCTTCCTTGATGCAAGCTGTCCGAGAGGATGACTACCGGTTCATCGGGAGACAACTCTTTGTTCCAGAGGAACGGGAGCCTCCCGATCGAAATGTTGATCGCGCCGCTGACATGACACTGTTCATAGAAAAACGCATCGCGGACATCGACCATCTTAGCCTCGGCGGGGATTTCAGGCGTCTCACGGAGCTTGCTCGCCTCCACGTAAGCCAGCCCTTTTACAGGCCAGAAGCGGTGCAACAGCCATAAGCCTGCGGCGCCGGCGCCCAGCAGCAGGACGGCAAACATCAGTATCATCATGTTTTAGACCAGCTCGCCTCTCCAGGCCAGCAAACCTCCGGTCATATTTACCACGTTGTATCCACTTTCGGAGAGCAGTTCACATGCAAGCCCGCTCCGTCCCCCGCTGCGGCATACGATAAACCACTCTTGCTTAGGATCGAGCTCCTCGAGTCTCTGGGGTAATTGCCCTAACGGAATGTGCTTGGCTCCCGGGATATGGCCTTCTTCCCACTCAACAGGCTCACGTACGTCAACAATATTCAATTCTTCTCCGCGCCCCAGCCGTTCGGCCAAATCATGGGCGGATATTTCTTTATCGGGTTGAAAACTCATAATCAAATCATCTCCTTGTATGTTACTATCTGCTCTTTACAAGCAACTCTACAGCTTCCTTAACCAGCTTCTCGGTAGTATGGCCTTCAGCCTGTTCCTTCAGCAGACAATGCTGCAAATTGTCCGCCACGATCTGTGCGATCGCCTTATCGGACGCATTGCGAACAGCGGAAAGCTGGCTGACAACGTCCTTGCAAGACTTGCCTTCCTCCATAAGCCGCAACACCCCACGCACCTGGCCTTCAATCCTTTTCAGGCGGCGTTTTAAATCATCCGAGTATTGAATTTCTTGATCTGACATCGGAGTCCCTCCATCTCATGTAGAATACCCCTATGGGTATAAATAATAATAAATACTTCTGTACTTGTCAAACCCTCAGGATCGCGCAAAGACAGCAAAAGAGCCTCCGGCTTGCGGAGGCTCTTTCTGCTATATGAATTAGACGATTTGCCACGGACCTTCCGTTGGTCATCTTTTTGGAGGATATGATCTTTTTGAAAATTGTAAATTAGGGCAAACAATCCCTATTTAAATTTACCTTCCCAGAAGAAGCGTCCCTTAAACAAACGTTCGGCGATGAGCTCGTGTTCTTCATCCGAAAGCACGGTTGCCATTTCATCCAAAATTTTGCCCGAGTCATACTTTTCACGGCTCATATGCAACTTAACCTCATTACGATCGGCATCCAGTATCATTGCCGTCGCCCCGCCTTCTTTGGAATTCCAAGGTTCCCATTCCGGCAATCCCAGTTCGCCATTCGGGGACCCTTCGCGCAAAAATCGTTTCAAATAAGCACTCATCGCATGGGTCAGCTTGGCCCTTCCGGGTTTATCGGCTTCGCTATAATAAGATTCCCCAGGAATTTCAGCCAGCCAATGATTCGTATGACCGGACCAGAAATCCATGTCCGCCCCGTGCGTACTCCCCAGAGCCGCAAGCACACCACCCGAAAAAGCCGCGCTGGGCCTCCAGGCAAAGCGGTAAACATAAATGAAGGGCTGATCCCGATTCCCGGCCAATGCCTCAGCCACCTCATCGGCATTGAATCCCGCATATAGCCGGCTGCCGAACGAGTTCGCTTTTCCGTAAAGCGCGGCTTCCTTCGAATCGGCTTGTTTAAGAGGATCCCGAGCATATTCTGCAAACATGTCATTATTAAAAATAAATCCTGCGAATTCATCCATCGTGCAACCGAGCATCAGGGGCACCTTTATGTATTTTCCCTGGCCAAGCCGATTAAAGCCTTCCCTCGGAATGACGCTCCCGTCCATGAACAGGTGAGGGAACGCCTCCATTCGAATCTCGGCCGGTTCGCAATGCAAGAGCAGTTCCTCCGCGCTCTTCCCTCGGGCGTAAGCGGCCTTGTCTGCTTGCGACAGGTTGTGCAAATAACGGCGAGCTTCTATCGTATTCGCTTCATACCTATCCTTCATGACTAACTTGGAAAGGAGCTTTTCCGCATAGGCCTCCCCCTGCGCTTTACTCGCTAAAGTCAGTCCACCGCTAAACACGGTCGCCTTGTGATACAGTCCTTCCGCGCAAGGCGATATGAACGAGGCCAAAATATTCCTTGCTCCGGCCGATTGTCCCGCCAAGGTAACATTGTCCGGATCACCGCCGAAACTGGAAATATGCTCGCGGACCCAGCGTAATGCCTGAAATATATCCAGCAAGCCATAGTTCCCCGAATCATTCTCGGCGTCACCAGTAGATAGCCCGCTCCAGGAAAACCAACCGAACGGGCCCAGCCGGTAGTTGATCGAGACCACGATTCCATCGACCGCGACAGCAAGGCGATCGCCACAAAAGTCCTCACCCGAACCATTCTGATTTCCGCCGCCATGGACATATACCCATACCGGAAGATCGGTTCTTGTATGATCCGGACGCCAAACATTTAAATATAAACAATCTTCGCTTCCGATCATTTCTCCGTCGCGCATCTGCGCGCAAGGCATAGCAAACCGGCGAGCGGACCTGATTCCTGTCCAGGGCTTGACCGGCGCGGGAGATTTCCATCTCGCCTCTCCGACCGGCGGTTCGGCATAAGGAACGCCAAGCCAACATAACACGCCTTCTCCCTTGTCCCTCAGACCATCGACCACTCCTATGGTGAGCGGTTGCAGCGTTTCTCCCTTGAATCTGACCGGTTCATTGTCCGTCATAACGCATTCATCCCTTTGTCGTAAAGTTCTACCGAAGCTTCCTAAACAAAGAGAGAGCGGCACTTTGTCGTCCGCTCTCCTCTACTCCATCTTTTCTAATCAAAACATATCAGTTCATCAAATTCAACAATCAATATACTACGTTGGCTTCTTGTGCGCGAGTGCCATTCCAGCAGGCTCAAATTCACCCCAAAGGTACCACCGGCTTTGCCAACAAAAAGACCCACCCCGAATTCTACCGTTCGGAATGGGTCTCGCTTCGATATTCAATTTCAACTTACAGGACAGCAGACTCTCGCCGGATCCGTTCCAGCAGGGCCTTGCACCCCTTGCCGACCAGATCGTAAGTTTCTTCAAAATTGCCGGTGTAATAAGGATCGGGAACCTCCTTAAGGACGGAATCCGGAACCAGGTCCAGCAGCTTGATAATCTTCGCATCCGCTTGGCGCGCCAGCGTCTTCAAATCGCTCTCATTCTGATTATCCATCGCTATGATATAGTCGAACTGCGTAAAGTCCTCTACTGCCACCTGGCGCGCTTGCAGTCCTTCATAAGATATGCCGTATTGATCCAGAATCGTTCTTGTTCCGTGATGGGGCGGCTTACCAACATGCCAGTCTCCGGTCCCTGCGGAATCGATCAGAAAATGCTGCTCCAATCCCTCTTCGACCACCAAATGCCGAAACATCGCCTCCGCCATAGGGGAGCGGCAAATATTCCCCAGACAGACGAATAAAACGCCGACTTTGTTGTTATCGTTCATTTATTTTCACCTCGTGTTAGATACTACTAACAGATACTACTATAGGCCGCCGTTTTCAACAAGCACAAGCAACTGCCTTCCATGTATAACGTACCCACTCCCTTACTTCTTGTTCAAGTTTGATGTCTTCCGCTTAATCTATAACACAAAGGAACCGACCATCAGGCCGGTTCCTTTTATGTTTCTAAGTAACTATTCACCCTGTTATTGCTACACCGACGATTACTGAGCTTTCGACCGCTTGCGGCCGTACTGGAATAACCCAAGGAGGATTAACCCGATCCCCGCTCCATTCATTAAACCCATGAGGAAGTCGCTCACATGGACATCGCTGCGGCGCAGAAGAATTGTTGCCACAATTAGTATCATACCGGCCAGATTGATGAGATAACCTGAATTTTTGTACTTTGTCATTGAATATTCCTCCTTAAATTTTATAAGCACGCATTGCTTTGCGAAGCTCTTTAAGCGTTGGACGCTTCCCGTACAACAGGACTCCCGTGCGGTAAATTTTAGCGGACAGCCAGCCGAAGAGAAAAATGGCCACGATCAGGATCGCCATCGAAATCAAAATTTCCCAAACCGGCGTATCGCCCACACCGATCCGTACAATCATGGACACCGGCGAGAAGAACGGGATATAACTACTTACCTTCAGCAGCGTGGAATTCGGTGCTGCCAGGCTGAAAATACCGATATAAAAGGCAGCCAGCGACAGCATCGTGATCGGCATAATCGCCTGACCCAGCTCTTCCGTCCGGCTAACGAGCGAGCCGATAGCGGCAAACAGCGTCGCGTACAGGAAGTAACCGAGGATGTAGAAGATAAGACCAAACACCAGCACTTCAACATTGATTTGCGACAAATCCATATTAAAATCAGCAAGGACGGAACTATTATGAGGCAGCGAGACGTTAATCGCGATCACCACCGCAAAGATAGCGATTTGGAGCAATCCTATAAAGAACATGCCGATTATTTTGCCGAACATTTGAGCCAGCGGCGATACGCTCGTAATGAGGATTTCCATAATGCGCGAGCTCTTCTCCGCCGTTACTTCCGCAGCAATCATGTTCCCCGTCATCATAATAGTCATGAAGAACAGGATGACCAGCACGTAGACGATCACAAAGTTAATCGTTGCCGCTTTTTCATGCTTGGCTTCCCCGCTCGCAGCAGCACCTTCTCCTCCTGCCACCGCCTGCTTCATCGCCTCGATTTGAACGGGAGATGTCAGCGCGGCAATCTGTTCGTCATTGAGCGTTCCTTTGGTGATATACTCGGCCTTCACGCTTTGCAGGGCGGCTTGCAGCGAGGTTTGCAGTCCCTGCGGTATGCTGTCCTTCTTGGAAATATACGTGACGGTTGGGAACGCGCCTTCCGTGCCTTCGCCAAACTGCAGGTACCCGTCTATTTTTCCACTTTCAATATCTTTCTGAAGGACCTGTTCATCTGCCTGGTCGTATTCCACCAGTGTGAACCCGGTAGTCCCTTCCCCTTGTTTGTCTTGGTAAGCTTTCAGTGAACCGGCCAGTTCGGGTTGGTTGCTGTGAATGAGCCCGATGGTTGCCGGGCCGTCATCCCCGGTAAATTTATCGATGAAATACGGTACGTTCAGGCCGATCGTGACCAGCAACGCCAATATCAGGGTAGTAATTGTAAATGATTTCGCTTTGACTTTGTTTAAAAAGGTAAATCCGATCACTGTGCTCATTTTATTCATTCGATTCACCCACTTCTTTAATGAATATTTGATTCAAGGTCGGTTCTTTGATTTCGAAGTGTTCCACTTCGCTTTGTTCCATCGCCGTTCGTAAAATAGCCTTCGCCGCCGCCACATCGGAAATCTTGATCAGATATCCCCGTTCCTTGCGTTCTACGCCGCTGACTCCTGCAATTTGTTCCAATCCAACGACTTGCGTAGAGGTATTTAAGATGATTTCCTCCCGCGGGTACCGTTTCTTGATCTCCGTCAGATTGCCCTGGAGCACGGTCTTGGAACGGTCGAGGATAGTGATGTTACGGCACAGCTCCTCCACATGCTCCATGCGGTGAGTGGAGAATAAAATGCTCGTGCCCTCGTCGCGCAATTCCTTGACCGTCGCCTTCAACAGCTCTACGTTGACCGGATCGAGCCCGCTGAACGCTTCGTCCATGATAACGAGCTTCGGCTTATGGACTACGGCGGCGATAAAGCCCATCTTTTGCTGATTCCCTTTAGACAATTCTTCGATCTTCTTGTCGTAATACTCAGGCACTTCAAAACGATCAAGCCAATATTTCAGGTTTTTTCGGCCTCGGACGCTGACATGCCGCGCAGCCGGGCTAAATAAATAATTTGGTCACTCACCTTTACCTTCGGATAAAGTCCGCGTTCCTCTGGTAAGTATCCCATTTGATGCTGAAGCTCGTTTCCATATGGCTTTCCGTTATATAGAATCCGGCCACTGTCGGGATAAATCAGGCCAAGCACCATACGCATCGTCGTCGTTTTGCCTGCACCGTTGGCACCAAGTAGCCCGTAGCTTTCTCCCTGTTCCACTTGAAGCGAAATTTCGCTGACCGCGGTCTTTTCTCCGAATTGCTTAACTACCTGTTCCAAAACTAAAGGCTTTGTCATCGCTTACCCCTCATTTCTAATTTGATTGTCCAGGTTGATGCCCTTGAATCCAAAGCTGCAATATTTCCTCCAGCTCCAGGCTGCGGCTTTTAATGATATGGACGTTCGCCCGTTCGCGCTCGCACCATTCTTCAAACTCCAAGCTATCGCTTACTACAAGCTTCGTAATGGAAGGACCGTCCTCCCTGCAGGTCAAAACGCCGGGAATGCTCTTCAGCTCATCTGATTGCGCTCCGCGAATCCAGACCTCTTTCCAACTGCCAAAAAGAGCGTCCTTCTCAGCCATGCCTACAATCTGTCCGTGATGGACCAGTACGATATAATCGGCGAGTCGTTTGACTTCCTCCACGATATGGGTGGACAGAACGATCGTCACATCCTCCCCGTCCAAGCACGCCCGAAGCTCATCGATCATATCTTTCCATGCGAACGGATCGAGTCCGGACGATGGTTCATCCAGCAGCAGCAGCTTCGGCTTGGCCGCGAGTACGGCAGCGATTTCGAACTTGCGCCGCTCCCCCTTCGACATCCGGTTCAGCCGTTCGCCGCGCGGTACTTCAAACCGGGTCATCAGTGCTTCAAACCGCTCCCAATCCCAGGTCGGATACCAGTGGGCTCTGAATTTAGCCGCACTTTCAGCGGTCATAAAGTGCTCTTCCCGCGTCGGATTCTCGGGAACGTACCCGATTTGCTGTCTTATCGACAGGGGCAGGGCTTCTTTAGCCTTTTCCCCAAACCAGGAAATCTCACCGGCATCCGGATGAATGGTTTGCAGCATTAGGTTCAGCATAGTGCTTTTGCCGGAACCGTTGGGGCCGACTAGAGCGACTACATAACCTTGCGGAATCTGCAGGTTAATCGGCCCGATCGGCTTTCTCGTTCCTCTTTTTAAGGCGCCGTTAAACTCGATGGCCATCTTCTGATCCATAATTCCATTCATTGGGATGCCCCCTTTCCGTCAGTGCTCCTGTACTTTTTATTTAAAATTTGTAAAAACAACTGCTTCAGTTCTTCCTCTCCATACTGGACCGAAATCCCCGTGTCCACGGCCACTTCCACCGCCTCTTGAACGACTGTCCGGCGATATTCATCGCGTTCCCCCGCTCCGACGCTCGCCACAAACGTCCCGGTCCCCTGCCGCGTCCGCAGCAATCCTTCATTCTCCAGATCTTGATACACCCTTCGGACCGTAATGACGCTGCAATTCAAGCTGCCGGCAAATTCACGAATGGAGGGAAGCAGGGTTCCTTCTTCGATTTGTCCGCTTACTATTAATGACCTGAGCTGTGTTTCGATTTGATGATACAATGGCTCAGCGCTATTTTCATTGATTTGAATGGGAATCCACACCTTCCTAACTCACCTCCGCTTTTGGCGACACACCCACATTCTTCATCGTGCCAAATCCCGCTTATTCAGCGACCGCCGCGTTATCGAACAGAATATGCTCAAAATCACGGCTCCTACTACTAGAGTTCCCCACATGACCGGGGACAAAAGCGCATGCCGCTCGGAATAATCCAGCGTCCATTGCAGCAAATTGCCGTCAAACCAGCTGACCGCGAAGGCGCCTACAGCGATAACAACCAATTGGAGCACCATCATCCACAAGTAGGTTCTGCCTTTTTTCATAAATTCAAAATAGATATAAAGACCGTTCATTGCCAGCACATAACCGATCCAAGTCAATACAAAGGCGAGGTACTGGGCCAAGCCCATCTTGATGCCCATCGCAACGAACATGAAGTAGACCGTCGTGAACAAGATCAGGCTGTTTAACGGAATTGCCGTGGCGAGCTGGATCAAACGGCTCTTCATAATCGTTGTGTCCGGAATCGGCAGTGTTCTGTAATGGAGGAGCATTTTGGTGTACGAATCCTCTTTAATGTAGTTGAATGATCTTCTGGAAAAATAAAATCCGACCATCGGCACCAGTATCAGCAAGAGGAAATCCGCCATCGGATTCATCACCGCCCGGGCCTCTTCCCGGGAGTGGAACAGAGTGCTCATCATCACTCCCGTGTAAATCATAAAGACTAAGTTCCATACTAGATACATTCGATCTAGCCGCAAATCCTTTGCAAAAATTATCCAGGCGTCTTTCCATTCCTTCAAGTTCAATCACCCTTCTTCAGCTAAAAATGTAATCCCGCGACACTGTGAATCGCGCCCGGCTTATAAGTGTTCCTTTAGTGTTCACTAGGTGTGCTTACTGTTTATATCTTTATACACAGTATATACTGTGCTTATTCCTCCGTCAACCCTATTTTTTCCACAAGATAAAATGGCAACTTCCACCCCACACGTCCTCTACCTACCTGCGGTTTGTTCTGGCCTCACGCATTTAACGAACTCAGCAAACCTTATTTGGTCATAATTCCGCTGATTGTGATTCTAAGGAACTCCAGTTACCTTATTCCGGGCAAAGGGCCACTTTTCACGCCTAAACCTGCTCAATAACTCCGCTTAAGTTCGTTAGATATGGTAATGGGTCATTTTTCTGCTAATAAGCTCACTACGGTTCGTTAGAGTGAGAGGCCGGTATAGGAGAGACAGTGCATGAAAGACGGTACATGAGCGACAGTGCATGAACGACGCTACACAATAAAAGCAGCACAAAAAAACCGCCGGAGCAAAATCGCTCCAGCGGCTTCTTGGCTAAGTCCAGCTCTATAATCCAAAAATAACTTCCCATACCGGCTTCGTATGTCCGCCGGGATACAGCATGTACAGCAGCACGTATACCATCACACCGGTAATTGCGGTGAAGAACCAAATTACCGAAGTGGTTCTGCCCCATTTGCGGTGTTTCGCATACTTTGCCTTGAATCCGAGAACGAGGGTCGTAATCCCGAATACCGCAGCCACCGTGGCCAATATGATATGAAAAACGAGGAATACTTGGTAATAGACCTTCAAATGTTCAGGTCCGCCCCAGGACGTATTGCCGATAAACACGGTCCGCGACATGTAGATGATAAAAAAGAGCAGCGCCGCAACGGCCGCGGCGATCATCGTTTTCTTGTGCGCCTCCCGTTTCCCCTTGATAATCAAGCCCCAACCAATCGCAACAAGCACGGCGCTGATTACGATAAACGAGGTGCTGATCGTCGGGAATAAGGTAAACAAATCCATTTGAATCCTCCTGTCCACAATGCTTCCATCAATATCAAATTTGATTCAGTTTTAAATCGTCGGGCAGCTGTTCGTCCTCTTCCTCACGGTTCTCCTGCCTGTACCACTGGAAGAATACGTAAGCCAGCATCGAAGCAAAGATGATCTCCTGAATGAATTTCATCAGAATGCCCCCGACCTGCTGGTCGATCCGCGGCTCCAGGTAGCCGAAGAACTCAGGTCCTCCAAAACGGTCAAGCAACATCGACGTATCACCGGGAATGCAGTATCCCATGGCCTTGGACCAAACGACAGGGTCGCTGTAGGTAGCATACAAGGTTTCCGGCGCAAAAATAATCAGTCCGCACGCAGGCGTCAGCAAGACCATATTGAGGAAGATGAAGCCCATCTTCTTCAAACCCTGCGCATCGCCGTGAGCCGGCAACGGTTTGACGAGCGTCCACCACATGAGCACCGCGGCTATGAACAGCACGATGTAATACAGGCGGTGAATCCCAAAATGAAGCATCACATAATCATGTACCACAGGCAGGTGATAAAAGGAAAACAGCCCGTTAAACACGACAGCGGCAACGACCGGGTGAGTCAAAAACTTCAGGCGGCGCAGCGGGCCCTTGCCAAGAAAGGACGAAACCCCGCGCCAGATCCACTCGGGAAGACCGAGCATCAGGAGCGGCGGGGCGACCAGATAAGACAGCGCCATGCTGATCATGTGGAAGCTGAACATCATATGCCCCAATAGTTCCACAGGCCCGCCCTGAGCCATATACAGCACGCCCATTCCCAGCACGAATAAAACCTTTTTACCGGCGGATACAGGCTTTCCTTGTCCGAATTTCTCGTTAAGCGGTCCCGTCAGCACCAAATAACCCGCCGTGATGAGCAGCATGACCGCCAAAAATACAGGACTCCAAACATCCGCAAATTTAAAGTATTCTAACCCCAGCACGCTTAACCCTCCCTCCGTCGCTTTGTTTTTCTGTCCAATTTGTGAACTGGCCCATAATAGGAAGAAAGAGGCGGCTTGATATCAAGCCCACCTCTTTGTATTCTACCACCACATCCAATATAGCGCGGCAATAATCGCAAGTCCTGCGACAAAAAATCCTCCGGCCATGAATAAGATTGGCATCATATGGCCTTTATCTTTCAAATGCATCCAGTACCCGAGCTGGACCAGTACCTGAAGTACTGCCATCACCAGCAGGAGCAGCACCGTAAACGCGATGTTGACGCCGCCGGCGGCCACTGTAGCGAAGGCGATCAAGGTCAGGATGATAGAGAAGACGAAAGCAATAATATGCTTTTGCGGTCCCTCATGACGATGGCGGTGCTTAACCGCGCTTCCGTCGTTCAAATCGTGGTTTGTCATCTTTTACCCTACCACCTTTCCGAGCAGGTAAACCACCGTGAAGATGAATACCCACACGACGTCGATAAAGTGCCAGTACATAGCGGATACGTATACTTTCGGTGCCGTAACCACGGTCAATCCTTTCTTGAACAACTGTCCGATCAAAATCGAAATCCAGAGAATCCCGAACAATACGTGCGCCCCGTGAAACCCGACGAGTGTATAGAACGCCGAGCTGAACGCACTCGTGGTCATTCCATAATCATCGTGAATTATATACTCCGCGAACTCGTATATTTCCAGAGCCAGGAACGCAAGACCTAGCAATACGGTAAGTCCGAGCCAACGAACCAACGATGTCCGGTTGCCCCGATGCATCGCCTGAATTGCAAAGACGCTCGTCAAGCTGCTGACTAGCAGGATGAACGTAGCGGCCGCGGTAATCGGCAGACTGAACAATTCGCTTGCGGAAGGCCCATCGGCCACTTGATTCCGAAGCGTCAGGAAGGTAGCGAACAGGGTTCCGAACAATACCGCCTCGCCCCCAAGAAAGAGCCAGAAGCCAAGCACTTTGTTGCGTCCTTCCAGCGTCGCTTTCTCCGGTTCATGGGGAAGCGCGCTGGAAGCCTGTTGTGCATGAGGTGTCGTCATGCTTTTACCCCCTTGTCGTTCAATTCTTCGGGTTCAACATGCCAGCCGTGATCGTCGAAGAGCGAGCGAAGCAGCATGGAACCGAAAGTAATTGCCAGGCCGATGCCTGTAATAATGTAGTTGCCGAACAGGAAGTTCAGCAAGCTGTTGCCAAAGTCGTCATTCGTGAACATGAAGCCGAGACCGGCGATGAACAATCCAACCGACATGACGAACGGTAAAATCGTCGGGGACGGCATATGAATCGGACCGACCGGTTCAGCAGGCGTCATTTCTTTATTGCCGGCCATCTTTTCTTTCCAGAAAGCATCGATTCCGCGAACAAGCGGAGTCTGCTTGAAGTTATATTCAGGCGGAGGCGAAGGAATCGCCCATTCCAGCGTACGTCCGTCTTTCCACACGTCGCCGTCCACGCCTTTCGGTTGCTTGAACGAAATTGCAATATTGATCAGGAAGACAATAACGCCAACGCCCATCAGGAACGCCCCGATTGTACTGATCAAGTTCATCAGGTCAAAGCCCTGATTCGGCAAATACGTAAATACGCGGCGTTGCATCCCGATAAGACCAAGGAAATGCTGGATGAAGAACGTCAAATGGAAACCGATGATGAACGTCCAGAATTCCAATTTGCCGAGTCCTTCATTCAATACGCGCCCGAACATTTTCGGCCACCAATAATGCAACCCGGCGAACAAGCCGAGTACCAGACCACCAACGATAACATAGTGGAAATGCGCTACTACGAAATACGTATCATGGTATTGATAATCCGCCGGCGCCGAGGCGAGCATCACCCCGGTTACCCCGCCCATTACGAAAGTCGGGATAAATCCGGCAGCAAACAAATTAGCCGTATTGAAAGTAATTTGTCCGCCCCACATTGTAAACAGCCAGTTGAAGATCTTGATCCCTGTCGGAACCGCGATCAGCATCGTCGCGATGGAGAACAGGGCGTTCGCCACCGGTCCCATACCTGTCGTGAACATGTGATGCGCCCAAACCATGAAGCCCAGGAAGGCGATCAGGATCGTAGCGAATACCATCGAGCTGTATCCGAACAGGCGCTTGCGCGAGAAGGTACTGACTACCTCGGAGATAATCCCGAACGCTGGCAGAATCAGTATGTAAACCTCAGGGTGACCGAAAATCCAGAAAATATGCTGCCACAATACCGGGTTCCCGCCCTGGGCAACATCGAAGAAGTTTGCACCAAGGATCCGGTCGAAGGTCAGCAAGACGAGACCAACTGTGACTGCCGGGAATGCGAACAAAATCATGGCCGAAGTGACAAAAGCGGTCCATGTGAACATCGGCATACGCATAAAGGACATACCCGGTGCACGCATCGTAATAATCGTCGCCAGGAAGTTAATCCCCCCGATCAGCGTACCGAGACCGGCGATTTGCAGACCGATCGTGTAGAAGTCCACCCCGTGAGTCGTACTATACGTCGAGGATGACAGCGGCGTATAAGAAGTCCATCCGGCATCCGGAGCACCGCCCATAACCCAGCTAAGGTTAAGCAGCAGTCCGCCGAACAGAAATGTCCAGAACCCGAGAGAGTTCAAGAAAGGGAACGCTACGTCCCGCGCCCCGATTTGAAGCGGTACTACCGCGTTCATGAGGGCGAAGATAATAGGCATAACCCCTAGGAAAATCATGGTCGTTCCGTGCATCGTAATCAATTCGTTAAATTGCTGGGCTGTTACGAAATCATTCATAGGTTTGGCAAGCTGTACCCGGATCATCAGCGCCTCAATCCCGCCGATGCCGAAGAACAATCCGCCCGCTACCAAATACAGGATAGCGATTTTCTTGTGATCGACCGTTGTAAGCCAATCCATCAAACCCTTGTGCCGCTTGACACTGTGAGCGTGAGCCAAGGTTTGTACCCCCTTTAAGTTCCTATACCATCAATGCCGCCAGAGGCACCAAAGATTAATATGATAATTTGTAATCGGCCAGATATTGGGCAATGGCGTCGATTTCCTCATCCGTAAGTCCAAGATCCTCTTTCGGCTGAGGCATTTTGTTGCCTGGCTTCACCTTTTGCGGATCGGTCAGCCATTCAACCATATTATCCTTCACCGGCTTGCCTCCGACCGGTTTCCCGGAACCTTCCTCGTTGAGCAAAATGCTGGCTACGGATTCCCTGCCGCCTATACCCGTAAGGTTTGGTCCGACAGGACCGCCTTGGTCGCCTACAGCGTGGCAAGTCAAACATTGATTCTTGAACACTTCGGCAACGGCCGGATCTTCCGGCAGCACCGCAGGCGCCTTCATGGATTCCACCCAAGCTTTGAAGGAATCCTCACTGACCGCCTTCACTTTAAATTCCATGAATGCGTGCGAAGGGCCGCAAAGCTCCGCGCACTTTCCTAGATAGACGCCTTCTTTCTTGGCTTCAAACCAGGCATTGTTGATAGTTCCGTCCGTATTGGTATCGGTTTTACCCGCCAGAGACGGCACCCAGAACGAATGCAGCACGTCGGCTGTTTTCAGTTCAAGCGCGATTTTCTTACCAGTCGGAATAATCAAGTCCTGAGCGGTGGTCACGCCATATTCCGGATAGGAAAATTCCCACCAGAACAAATGGGAAGTAACCTTCACCTTGACCGCATTCTTGTCGTTAGAATAATTTTCTCCATACGCAAACACTTTTTGAACGGTTGCAACGGCCAAAATCAGTACCAGTACGAGCGGAATAGCCGTCCAGATGATTTCCAGCTTAAAATTGCCCTCCACTTGCTTTGGAACATCGGTTTGTCCCGGTTTCCGGCGGAATTTAATCCAAACATAAGCTGCAATCCCGAACACAATGATCATGACCGCCACCATGATCGTGATCGAAAGTTTAATCAAACCCAATTGTCCCTCAGCTACCGTACCCTGTGGTCTGAGCACCGACAAGTCCTCACGGCCGCATGCGGACAACAATAGCGCTAGCCCGACAAACAGAGGTACGAGCCGCTTTACAGCCTTCCACGGTTTCATCATTGATCTACCCCACTTTTCCGTTTTCTTCCGGTTATGTACAGGCATTTGGCATATCCAGTTAAATACTACCTGCCCTATCACGGAAACTGTATTCCTGTCAATTAAAACAATCACCTATTAAATATATGATTGAACCCCTCCTTTGTCAATGATTCAAGGGGAGTTCACAAATTGTTCAAAAAGCCGGAGAGGCGCATCACAAAAGGGTTTGCGAACGTTTTCACCTATGGATTACCCGCCCGCTTGACTCCTGAACCGAATCTGTTCCTGCAGGATTTCAGCGAGATGTACTCTTCATTCATTTTTGACATTTCCTCAAACTTTATTAACAAATTCAAAAAAAAAGAGAGCATCGCTCTCTTTTCAGGACGTAAGGATCACTGGACCTTCTTCCAGAATTGCCAAAGTATGTTCATAATGCGCTCCCAAACTGCCGTCTGCCGAACGAATCGTCCAGCCGTCATTGTCCCAAAACACCGCTCCGGTTTCGCCAAGCGTAAAAATCGGCTCTATGGTAATGACCATCCCCGGCTGAAGCTTCGCTCCGGTATGCGGCCGCCCGAAGTTGGGCACATCCGGCGGCTCGTGCATCCGCTGACCGATTCCGTGTCCGATGAGCGGTTTAACAATGCCGATGCCCGCTTCCTGCGCAACTCGCTGGACCGCATATCCGATATCGCCGACGCGATTACCCGGCAGCGCCTGCCCGATTCCGGCAAAGAGCGCCTTCTCGGTCGTCTTTAGAAGGCGCTCTGCCTCGGGGCTAACCTCCCCAACCCGGTAAGACCATGCCGAATCGGCGAGCCATCCCTTCTTGTTGACGACCATATCGATCGTAACGATATCTCCCTTTTGCAACTTCTGGTCTCCGGGAAAACCATGACAAACTACTTCGTTAATTGAAGCGCAGGTGGCGTAAGGAAATCCCCGATATCCTTTCTGTTCGGGAGTCGCTCCTTTTCCGGCAAGAAAGGACTCGACGAAGGAATCGATTTCCGCCGTCGTGATGCCCGGAGCGATCAGCTTGGCAATCTCTCCGTGGCATTCGGCCAATATCGAACCCGCTTCGCGAATGCGCGCAATTTCTTCTTTGGACTTTAAATTGATTTTCAAATGCATAAACTCCCTTCGCGGCACTTAGCTGCAGACCTAGAAAAATAAATTCATAATACTCTAATATATGTAGAATTCGGAATCCAATGAAAAAACGCCCCGGCTTCAGCCGGGACGGTAGCTACCCCATTTGATTTCAATGTTTTCCACAATGTATCAAGAGACGGATGAGTCCAGCTTGCCCATCTCCATTTCCACCAGATGAGTCAATTCTTCCTCATAACCTCCGGTAATCCGGTATTTACGGACGTATTCCTTCACGAACTTTTTCGGGTCTTTCGGTTTGAATATCCGGGTCATCTCCCGCAAACTTTCCTTCACCTCATTGTGACCTTTCGTTGCCATACCAAATTCCCTCCCAGAACGATTCTAGTTCAATGCTCCGATCTCGAGAATGCGTAACAAGCAGTAATTCATGAAGTAGCTCGCGGTCGAACCTGTTTAGCTGGCGCATGACACTATACATACCCGAACGAATTGCCGATGAATCATGCACGTTAAGGACAGCGTCTTGCAAATTGTATTCCGGTCTTAACGAATACCATTTGTGGAAAAGACCTCTACCTCCCATATTGTAACATATTCAGCTTGTTGTTACAGCTTTCTTCCAAATACCTATTTCTTTAACGCTTAAAATTTTTGTTATTTGGATTTGTCCGGGCTGGTTAAGATAAGGTTAGATCGAAATAATTTTGCGCCCCCGTCCCATTTAATCCGGGGTTAATCTAACTGCTGTACACTCGATTGGAGGGCATGTGCCAATGAACTCCGCAATCGCAGATAACGCATTTTTGCCTGCCGATAAAGCCATTTGTAAAAGCTATCCCGGTATACGCAGCTTTCTCGTCGCGCAAGAAGGAACCATAAGATTTGAAAACTACTACAATGGATATCATTCCTTGACGCTGCATGACCTCAGGTCCGCGACCAAGAGCGTGATATCCTTACTGCTCGGAATCGCCGAAGCGCAGGGTCGTTTGCCCGGTCTCGACCGTCCGGTCTGGGACAGTGTCAAGGAGCATGCGCCGCAGCGTCCAGATCCCAAATGGGCGGAACTGACGCTGCGGGAACTGCTGACGATGACAACGGGTCTATACTGGCAAACCGGCCCCCGACTAGGGGAACGGTTTATCCGGCGCTTCCATCAGAGCCGCAGATGGGCCGACTTTATTTTGCGGCTTCCGGTAGTACCGGAGCGGCGCGGAACCTTTCAGTACTGCAGCGCCGGCTCCCATTTACTCTCGATACTGCTTACGAAATGGACAGGGTTTAGCGCGCTTGAATATGCGAGCCGGTACTTATTCCGCCCCCTGGAAATATCCCGTGTTGCCTGGGGCAGCAGTCCGGAGGGACATTCCAGCGGACACATCGGGCTTCACATGACGGCGCGCGATATGCTGAAAATCGGCCTTCTCTGCCTGGGAAAAGGAACATGGGAAGGCCGGAGCTTGCTGTCCGCTCATTGGCTGGATGAATCCATGGCACCCCACTGTACCCCATTTAACAATTATGGGCGATACGGGTTTCATTGGTGGAGCGCGGAAAGCGGCGGAACGCAATACAGTTACGCCCATGGTCATGGAGGTCAGCAAATTTATGTAATTTCCGAACTGGAAGCCGTCGTCGTGTTCACCTCGGAGAGCCGGGTCAACCGGTTTAAAAACCCGAAGGGCTTGCTGGAAAAATTCATTTTACCCGCGCTCCAAAAAACGTGAACAGGAGGAATCTCCATTGATCGATAAACCTCCCAAAATCATGATTCTGTACGCAAGCTACGGAGACGGGCATCTGCGCGCCTCCAAAGCGGTAGAGACATGCTTTCACAGCAAAGGGATCAAGGATGTCGTGTTGCTCGATTTGTTGGCAGAAGCGCATCCAATGCTGAACGAACTGACGAAATTCATCTATTTAAGCAGCTTCAAGGTGCTTCCGGCCGTCTACGGAGCCGCTTATGAAATAACGAAGGATCTTCCGCCCAGGGCTTCCTTTCTGCGGGCGCTGAATTTCTTTGGAACAGGAAAGCTGAAAGAGGCTCTCCATCTGCACGAACCCGACCTTGTTATCCATACCTTTCCTCAAATGACCTTGCCGGGCATGATCAAGAAAACGGGCAGGAGCCTGCCGCTCGTCAACATCATCACCGATTTCGATGTTCATGCCAGATGGCTTCATCCGGAAATAGACCGGTATTATGTAGCAACCGAGGATATGAAAAGAGAAATGATAAACCGCGGAATAACCGGGGATCGCGTCCTTGCCAGCGGCATCCCCCTGCGGCCCGATTTTTGCCATCTTTCCGAGGAGACGGCCGAATTCCGTACAAAGCTGAATCCAGACAAGAAAACCGTGCTGCTCATGGCCGGAGCCTACGGTGTCATGCAAGGAAACCGGGATATCTGCAGGACGCTTTTGGAAAAAGGCGATTATCAAATCTTGGCGGTCTGTGGACGAAACAGGGAATTGTACAAGGATCTGGAATCCCGGTTCGGCGAACATCCGGACTTTCACTTATTCGGATTTGTGCAAGAAGTTTCTCTCTTGATGCAGGCCAGCGACTGCATTATTACGAAGCCCGGGGGAATCACGCTGTCGGAAGCGCTGGCCTGCCGGCTGCCGATTTTCCTCTATCGGCCCGTTCCCGGCCAGGAGCTTAACAATGCCCGCTATCTGCACAATAAGGGCATCGCCTTCATTGCGGAGGACGCTCCGTCGCTTTGCCAGGGGATCGATGCTCTGCTCCTTGACGAAGACCGTCTATCCCTCGTCCGGGCAGAAATGGAAAACCTCCGCAGGCCGGAAGCCGCGGAGGTCATTGTAAACGATATTCTGGATAAATGGTTCAGGTCAGAGACCCGTAATGCGCCTGTCGAAATCGGTTCTGCCCGCCCTAGGCTCGTCATACATTGAGACTATGGAAGGTTATCCGTTATTGGAAAGCAGGTGTTTACCGTGTCCCATTTCAAGTCTTCGACAGGCCTGTCCGAGAATTTCGCCGGATTTCTATGTTATTTGTTTGCCTTCGTGGGCGGCATCGCCTTTCTGGCCATAGAACGCAGAAGCCGCTTCGTGCTCTTCCATGCCTTGCAGTCCGTCATTCTGTTTGCCGGATTGATGGTCTTCCATGCCTTGGCCGGCTTTTTGCCGATCATCGGCATCGTGGTAGGCCTGCTCCTTTCCCTGCTGGGTCTGGTGCTCTGGCTTATTCTTATGCTGGCTGCGCTGCAAGGAAAATGGTTGAAGCTCCCCTGGATCGGAGAATTGGCAGAAAAACAGTTAAACCGCATGTAATTCAGGCTTACCGCACGGCCTATCGATGTTAAGGGCGGCTATTCCTCCGTCACGGGAGCCTGTTTCCGTTGGCCGCCCTTCAATCCGTTAAACAGCAGGTTCATTACAATCGCGGTAAAGCTTCCCGCCACGATGCCGTTATCGACCAAAATGCGAAGCCAGGCCGGCAAAGCATCAAAAATTTGCGGCACGACCGTAACGCCGAGACCCATACCTACCGAGCAAGCAATAATAAGCAGATTCTCATGCCGGTTGAGATCCACTTGATCGCCAAGCATCCGGATTCCTGAGGACAGCACCAGACCGAACAACGCGATCATCGCTCCGCCAAGCACGGAAGTAGGGACGAGTTGGGTCAGGGCCGCAATTTTCGGGACAAAGCCGATCAGAACCAGCAAACTGCCGGCAACGACGATAACATCCCGGGTTTTGACCTTGCTCATTTGGATGAGCCCAACATTTTGCGAATAAGTCGTATATGGAAATGAATTAAAAAGACCGCCGAGCATGATGGCAAGGCCTTCGGCGCGGTAACCGCGCGAAAGGTCTTTCGAAGTGATATCCTTATCCACGATTTTACCAAGCGCCATAAATACCCCGGTGGACTCCGCCACGCTGACGATGGCGACAAGGATCATCGTTAAGATGGCAGAGGCGTGAAACGTCGGAACTCCAAAATAAAACGGCTGGACCATATGGAACCAACTCGCTTCCTTCAGGGGCGTTATATCGACTTTGCCCATCATAGCCGCTACCAGCGTCCCTGCAATCAATCCGATCAGAACGGAAATGGATTGCAGGAATCCCTTGGCGAACCGGTTCATCAATATAACGAAGATAAGTACCCCGAAGCCGAGAGCAAGATTGGCCGGACTCCCGAAATCGGGCTTAGTGGCATCACCGCCGCCAAGGTCGGTCAGCGCCACAGGAATCAAGGTGACCCCGATAATCGTAACCACCGAGCCGGTAACGACCGGCGGGAAGAAAGCGATCAGCTTGCCGAACAATCCGGAGAACAGGAACACGAACAACCCGGAGGCGATGATCGCCCCGTAGATTGCCGTTACGCCCATCCCCTCTGCTCCTCCGATAGCAATCATCGGTGAGACAGCCTGGAACGCGCAGCCTAGCATAACCGGCAGCCCGATGCCGAAGAAACGGTTACCCCAAACCTGCAATAAGGTCGCTACCCCGCAAGCAAGCAGGTCAATCGAAATCAGGTAAGTCAATTGCTGATGAGAAAATTCGAGTGCCCCGCCGACAATCAGCGGTACGATGACTGCTCCCGCATACATAGCCAATACATGCTGGATTCCCAGCGAAAACGTTTTGAACGGGTGCCGGTTTCTTTGAAAAATACGCTCGCGTTCCATCTAAATATGGCTCCTCCCCATGGTGACTCATGATATCTGTCTGTTTTTTAGACTCCTATGTTATATGGCCTTGTTATCGTTATATGCTTTCATGCACTTCATCAACAAAAGTAACCGTTCCGTTCTCCAGGGAAGCGATACGAACCAGCGAATCGACGCGGTAGCCCGCTTCTCCCAACAATCGGGCGCCCGGCTGGAACGATTTTTCGATCACTATTCCGATGCCTGCCACACTCGCCCCTACCTGCTCCGCGATCCGGGCCAAACCGAACGCCGCTTCCCCGTTAGCCAGGAAATCGTCGATGATCAGCACGCGGTCCCCGGGAAGCAAAAACTTTTTCGACACCGTAATTTCATTAGTCTCCCGTTTGGTGAACGAGTACACCTTTTCGACCAGAATATCGTCTTTCAAAGTAAGCGATTTATGCTTTCGGGCGAAGATCATCGGTACCCCAAGCTCCAAAGACGTCATGATTGCCGGGGCAATCCCCGACGATTCAATCGTCAACACTTTAGTTATGCCTTCTCCGGCAAATCTCCGGGCGAACTCACTCCCTACTTCCCTCATCAGTACCGGATCCATTTGATGATTCAGAAAAGAATCCACTTTGAGCACCTGATTCCCGAGCACGATGCCCTCCGTCATCACTTTGTCTCTCAACAATTTCATTTGGCGTTTCCTCCTCGTGTTATTGCTTGATGCTATTAAAAATAATTGGGTTTACAGCATGAAAAGCCCATTTCCCATACCGGAAAATGGACTGACAAAAGGCAAAAAAACAGGCTGCGCCACGCTGTTCAACCCGAGCCGTCGAGACAAGCCCGTCGACCGGCAACCGCCACAACCATGAATTTTGCCCGTAGTCCGATCATTCCGGTGATCGGGTAGAGACATGCAGGCCTATTCCTGCACATATACGAGAAAATATATGAAAACAAATGTCGATTTTCATGCAATGTTAGAAGTATAACGCAAACCGGGCCGGGAAATAAAGAGGAAATTTTTTATTCCCGGACTCTTATAGTGCGAGTACAAAAAGTAATTCAAGATTCGAACCTCTTATATCGGTCTGGACTCTCCTTGGAGGAAATTGCCTAGCAAAGAACGCAGTTCCGTATCCTCCTTGTAGCTCTTCACTCCCGTATCAAGACGCCGAATCCGTATTTTACTGTAATTTGCCCCGGCCTCTACCGGTTTGAACACCAGATTATCCCTGTCTTCCAGACGGAGCTTATAACCCATTTCCTCGAACATCGTCAGAAAGTCCCTTTCGGACGGCACCTGGCCTTCCTTTAAAAAGATCAAACCTCGCAATTCTTTGATTTCATTCGGATGATGTACCTCAAAGTGAACAATGCATTCCATGGTTCAAGCTCTCCCTTCATTCTGATTCTAAACTTAAGCGTTCCCCCGCCGGCGTTGCCTCATCCCGAAGACTGCGCAAAAGAAGTGCGTGTTCAAAAAGTAATTCAAGACTCGACGTCGAGTCCGCATCCTGATCTACTTCGTCGTGGAAAGATGACCTTTTGAACAACCTCTAAACGGGTAAAACGCAAGCGGCACGGTGCAAGAGAATAATCTCTGCTCCCCGTGCCGGCGGAAAAACTGCGCCTAATTCCTACTACGGATCATACCGCAGATTGCATGGCGCCACTTATTACAACTTGGTGAATCTTTTGAATACGAAGCTTTAGATTTGCTCAGCGCCGCAATGCGGGCACCATTTCGTCCCCTTGACCAGGGCGGCGGAGCAGATTTGGCAATCTGCCGTCGGGATCCCGGTTTCCATCGAGGATGAAACTTGCTCACGCGGCTTTTCTACGTCCTCTTTCCAGGTACGGATACGACGGTCCAGTTCCTCCTGGCGCTCCCGTTCCCGTTCCAGTTCACGCAAACGCCGCTCTTCATGCTCCCGGTCCACAGGAGGCTGCTGCTCCTTAGGTTCTTTATAAATGAGGGTCTCATCCGTCACAGGCCCCTCGTACAAAGAAAGCGGATTGATAGGCGTCTTGGCTTCCTTGACCGGTTCCGGCTCTCTTGGATACTCCCTTGAATACTCTTCTGAAGGCTCTTTCGAAGGCTCACGTTCAGGCTCATTCACCCGACTCGCCGGCGCGGGCTTCGGTTTCTCCAGCTTATGGCCGCAGTATTGGCAGAACAGCGCATCCTCTGTAATCGCTTTGCCGCAAGCCCCGCACAAACGTTCATTTTTCAGTTCGGCGATTTTGGCCCGGATTTCATCCCGCTCCTCCGACAGCAGATCGCAGGTTTTGGCGAGCTCTACCATTTCCTTTTCCGCGTTGGACATATCCTTACGGGTATACCCTTCATAGAAAGCCTCGCCCATCCTTTGAAAATAAAGCCCCATCTCTCGTTCGATATTCGAAATTTGTGTGTTCAGACGCCCGATTTCCACGGCATTTTGCGCGCGGTCGGTCACTTTCCCAGCACCGTCTCTAATTCGCTGTAAAAAATTCATGACTGAAGTCCTCCCATTCATCTGCTTCCTCCTAAGTCATCCGCAAGGAAGCTATTTACCCTTTTCAATAGTTTAAACAGTTAGTATAAATATGAATTCTAGAAGTTATCATACCAGATTTACAGCTTCTGTGAAAATCAGTCCTTTGATTCACAAGAATAGGCTCCGTGTAAAAAAGAGTAGAATCGCATCCCATCCAAGAGAGGAGGAATCGGCAAGTGACCATCCCAAGAACCCCATACTATGTATCCGTTACGCACCGGCTCATTCAGGAAGTGCCGAACGATTCTACCGAGTTCGAAGTGCTTCTTGACGAAGAAGAGCTGACCTTGCTCCGGGATAAAATCGCCGGGCTGCATGACGAAGACGAATACACCTTAAAACGCGCACCAGTGCCGTTCAAATCCGCGGACCATGACGAGGCTCCGGAACAGTTCAACCGACAGCTGACCGAACTTTACGTACTCCTTTACCGGACCGGAAGCGAGCGGACCCGCAAGGCCATCATGGACATGGGCGTACTGAACAACCTGTCAAATACGGACTACAATCATCCCGGATACGGCGAAGGCTCGCCCTTGAACAAATAACGTGCATTCCGGTTGGAGCGGTATCAAATCGGGAAAGCTGTCTTGGGGAGTTGGATAACTACCCCTAGGCGGCTTTTTTGCTGTGTTATGGTGCCGTTGACGGAGGTTTCCCCTCTATTTCTCATCATAGATGAGATGGCGTTAAATTAGACCCAAAAAATCCCCCTAATTATATACACCCCCATTAAAGATTGAATCTTATTTTGAAATCTACAAGCCGATCACGTTACAATAAGAAATAGGTACGACAAAAGAAATGGGAGTAGATCAGACGAGTATGTCAAACGAAGATAACAAGGATGGCCTGCTGAACAAGTTGGATTTACGGGAACTGTACCGGTGGGAGATCGGCGATGACGAGCTGCGCAAGCTGGAAGAATGGAAGAAGCTTCCGATCCTGTATCAGCTTGCACTGGATGAATTAAAGAACAAAATCAAGCTGATTCAGAGCGAGTGGAAAATCCATAACGGGTACAGCCCGATAGAGCACATCAAAACCCGAATCAAGGAGCCAAGAAGCATCCTGGAGAAGTTGGAGCGCAAAGGCTTCGAGTTGAATGTCGACAGTATGGTGAATAAAATCCATGATATCGCGGGTATGCGGATCGTGTTCTCTTTTGCCCAGGATATTTACAGTTTACTGGAGCATCTCCGCCAGCGTGAAGATATCCGGATTCTTGAGATTAAAGATTACATCATGAATCCAAAACCTAACGGTTACCAAAGCCTGCATGTGATCGTCGCTGTTCCGCTTACATTATTCGAAGGGCAGCGCTGGATGAAGGTGGAGATCCAGATGCGTACGCTAGCTATGGATTTTTGGGCCAGCATGGAGCATATCTTATTTTATAAATATGAAAAGCAAGTGCCGCCCCATGTCATCCGGGAGCTCACTGAAGCCGCCAAAGCGGCGGACGCCCTGGACAAAAAAATGCACGGGCTCCGCAAGGAGATTATGGGAGCCGCCGGAGCGCCGCTCCCTCAATAGCAAGAGCCTGCGGCGAGTTCCGCCGCGCGCTCCATGACCCGGCCGGCGACCAGGGACAAACCCCTGGCCGCTCCGGAAACGCCGGGCAGCAGCGCTGCCCACGGGGCCGAATCAGGCCCCGGCTCGCGGCTGGCGCTGGCGGGTTCCACGGCGCGTGGGCGGCCAGCCTGCGGGACAGCCGGTTCCCCTGCCGCCGCAGGGGAACCAAGCTCCCGCAGGGCCGCCTTCACATCGTGGAACTGCGGCCCGGGCTGGTGCAACCGCCCCTGCCCCGCCATCTCCGCGAGCCATTCCGCGATGTTCGGCCCATCGCCCGCGCCCCCGCGCGATGCTGCCTCCGGCCCTCCCGCCGCCTGGCGGAGGGCCTCTTCGGGATCGGGCAGCGGCTGAAGCGCTGCCCACCGGTCCAGGACGGCCGCCGCCAGCGTCTCCGGCGTCCAGCCGAGCAGCGCCAGCCGCAGGCCGGCGTCGGCCGCCCAGGCGGCGTCGCCATAGGTCATGGCGCGCTCGGCATGGCCGCAGCCGGGGGCGCCGCAGGTGCACGCCGCCGGGCCGGCAACGGCCGCCGCTTCCGAGCCGGGTCTCGCTTCTGGCGACCCGGCCATTCCCGTGGCGCCGGCTTGAGTCGCAACGCCAGGCTGGCGCCAAGGCGGCTGCACGGGCAGCAGGGCGTCCAGCGCCCCCGCCCCTTCCTCGAGAAGCCCGGCCAGAACGAGCGGGCTGCTCTCCAGCCGCCGCAGCAGCTCCCGGCTCTCCAAGCCGCCGGGCGAATATGCCGGAAGCACGACCGTGCAGACCGGCACCTCATCATTCCCTTGAGTAGCAGCGCCGCTCGCTCTTCGCGGACGCTTTCTGTCTTCCGTCATCTCAACGTGAAGTACGATCTGCAGTCCTCCCGGCACGGGCTCCATATGAACGTTCTTTGGAACAGCAAGTGTCCGGCTCATCTCACTTCCTCCTCAATGATGCTCCCCGATTGAAGCGCGATCAGATTACGGAGCTCGTCGTCGGACATTTCCGTCAGCCATTGCTCGCCTGAGCCGACGACCTGTTCCGAAAGCGATCTTTTCCGCTCGATCAGCTCATCAATTCGCTCCTCTAACGTTCCCTGGCAGATCAGCTTGTGGACCTCCACATTTTTCTGCTGTCCGATCCGGAACACCCGATCCGTCGCCTGATTCTCGACCGCCGGATTCCACCACCGGTCATAGTGGATCACATGATTCGCGCGTGTCAGATTCAGCCCGACTCCGCCAGCCTTAAGCGAAAGTACGAAGATCGGGACTCCCGAGCCTTCCTGAAAAGATCTGACCATTTCGTCGCGCTCCTGCTTTACGACCCCGCCGTGCAGAAAAAACGGAGTTGTACCGTAACGCCGGGCCAACTCTTCCCGAAGCAATTCGCCCATCTGCACATACTGCGTAAATATGAGCGCCGCTTCGCCATTATCCATAATGATATCCAGCAGCTCCGTCAACCGCTCCATTTTGCCTGACCGTTCCATCCCCGCGGCAGCACCCGATAAAGGTCTTCCGGCTGCCAACCGCGGGTGATTACAAATCTGCTTAAGCCGGGTCAGCGAGGACAATACAAGTCCCTTGCGGGCGATTCCCCCGCTTTCTCCGATTTTGGACATCAGCTCCGCCGTTACCGCCTCGTACATTCCGGCCTGCTGCGCAGTCAGGGAACAGTATGACTTAAGCTCGATTTTCTCCGGCAAATCCTTGCGGATATCCGGATCGCTCTTTAACCGCCGAAGCAGAAACGGAGCTACCAGCCTCCGCAGCCGGCCCAGCTCGGCTGACTGTCCTTCTCCGGAGGATGTGTATTTGGCACGGAACGAGGCACTCGTTCCCAGATAGCCGGGATTCAAAAACTGAAAGATCGACCACAGCTCGCTCAACCGGTTCTCTACCGGCGTACCCGTCATGGCGATCCGCTGCGGCGCACTCAGTTTCATTACGCTCTGAGCCTGCTTCGTGCCATAATTTTTAATATACTGCGCCTCATCGAGGACGATGGTTTTCCATTCCAGATTGCGGAGCTCCATACCGTCCCGTCCGGCCAATTGGTAGGTTGTCAGAACCACATCGCTCTCATGGCATTCTCTCATTAGGGGTTCTCCATGCAGCCGATCGCTCCCGTGATGAACATACACCTTCATTTCCGGGGCAAATCGCTCCAGCTCCCGCTGCCAATTCCCAAGGAGCGAGGTGGGGCAAACAATCAAGCAGGTACCCGGTGAGGTTTCCATTCCGTCGAGCAGCTCCGTGATGACCTGGACCGTTTTACCGAGCCCCATATCATCCGCAAGCAGCGCACCAAAACCAAGCTGACGCATCGACGAGAGCCATTGGAAGCCTCTCTCCTGATAAGGGCGGAGCGTTCCGTTCAGCGCTTCGGGCACCTGGCGCGACGAAAATGACCGTACCGTTTCTCCGGACATCAAAACGGCCAGCAGTCCTTCCGCTTCCACCGTCTCCACCTGCAAACCATCGAACCGGTTATCCTGATCGGCGCCGGAAGCCAGATACATTAACTCCCGAAACGTCATGGTCCCGCTTTCTTGACGTTTCATGAATTTCAGCACCTGGCGAATCTCCTTGACGTCAATCTCGATCCACTCTCCGCGGAAAAAGACGAGCGGGGATTTGGAGGCGGCCAGCTCCGCCAGTTCCTCCCGGCTCAGCTCCTCCCCATTCAGCACCGCTCCGGCTTCAAAAGCAACCAACTGTCCGATTCCAAGCCCCGTTGCCGGCTCTTTATCCCCCCGCTCCTTTTCCCAGCCTGACGCCTTGATTTTCACGCCGGCGCTGCGTCTGCCTTCCCGGGTCCATCGGGAAGGCATTTGCACGTTCACGCCATGCTTGCGAAGCAGGGCAACGGAGCGGCTCAGGAAGGAATACATCTCCTCGGGATACAGCTCCAACACTTCGGGCCGGGCCGTTTCCATCGCGGCGGCTAGCTCGTGTGACAAATCCGCGGCCTTTTTCAAACGAAGAAGAAGATTCTGACGCACATTCCGATACTTCCGTCCGCGGATGGTCATATCCGGAGCCGGATAACTCCAGATTAAACCCGCAGGAAGCAGCACTGAGGGATCCTCTGTTCCTTCTCCCCATAACGACAGCTTCCAACGGAAATCCTGCTCCGGTTCAAATCCGCCGTTATCCAGAATCGGTTCGACTCTCAAGCATAATCTCAGCGAGCCGGCGTCTCCATCTTCCCCATCTTCATCTGCCGTGCTCAGCCGCGCTCCCCCGGCTTCCGCAATCTCCTCTGTCAGATGCTCAATTTCAGCACTGTTTCCTTGAATATCCGGCTGAATTGCAGCACTGAGCAGTCCATTCCACCACAGCTCGGTAAGCGGAGAATATCCCCTGCGATAATCGGCCCGCGCCGGATTCAGCTTCCGTCCCAGGTCCATGACCGCTTTTCGGACCTCATAATCTATCATCGCTGTCAAAAAGGAATGCAGCAGCGCTAGCTGCCGATCACCGAGTGAGCCGTTTTCCAATAACGCAAGCGGCTGTACTGCGGCCAAAGCCACGGGGGGCATGGAACCCGCCAACTGACGAAAAGTCACCTCGTCATCATCTATCAGGTACGGTCCCCAAACCGCACTTATGGCGGCCTGCGTTCCCCGTCTGCGCCCCAGCACACCCACTCCCGGCTTCGAACCCGGAACGATTTTGCCCCGCAGCAGCAAATCCAGCGCAAACCGGGCCGCCACACTCCAGTACTCCAGTTCTGGACCCGGCTCTATTCCGTTAGCTGCAAAATAGCTCTCATCCCAGTTCAACAACAACTGCCAAGTTTCCTGAACCGGCAAAGCCAGCCCTTCCAGCGTTCTGCCAATCAACCCTTTGCGGTCGCCGGTTGCCGTCATTCTGCGCCCCGAGGAGACCGGGTACCGAATTTCCGCAAGTCTTAGCGCGGCATGCTGAAACGGGCGTACTCCGGTTGTCGGCTCCAGCGGTCTGACCGCCGCCGTCCACGCATCGACTTTGGTTTCTGATATTTCACCGGAGAAACAAAACAATACATCTCCGAGCCAAATTCCATAAAGGCGTTGATTCATGATGATCTCCTGTCATTTCCTGATTCGTGTCCAATGGACTAAAAAAACGCACTAGTTCTATCTTATACGAAACCGTGTCTATATAAAACCGCAGCCGAATCCCTGTTTTCTTTTTCATCGATCCAGAAATCATTTCCTGCGTTTTGGGTATATTCATATAGTAAACGGGAACAACCCTCTTATAACTGCCCGAAGGAGGTTTCTATAATATGTTCAAAACAAAGACCCTTCTGTGGTGGAACTGCCTGTTCTTTCTGGCCGTCATCGCCATGAATATTCTCGCGGAGGCCATCCCGCTGGGCGGGGCTGGTACCGGTGAGCTGTCAAAACGTTATTTCACCCTGCTGACACCTGCCGGTTATGCCTTTATGATCTGGAGCCTCATCTATGTGCTGGTCGGCTGCTCCCTAGTGTATCTCTTTCGCCGTAAAGGCTCCCGGGATCCCTGGATTACTTCCTACTCGTTATGGTTTATTCCGTCCTGTCTGTTAAATATGGGATGGCTTCTGCTCTGGCATTATGAATACCTTGTTCTTTCCTTTATCGCCATGGTGCTGCTGCTCATTTCGCTTGCGGGGTTATACCGGCTCACGCGGACAATCGAACGCCCTACCTTAGGGGAAACCTGGTTCCTAAGGCTCCCGTTCAGCCTATATACGGGCTGGATCGTAACAGCCACTTTGGTCAACCTGCAGGTCATCATTCAACACGCCGGGCTGTTTCCCGGTCTTGCTCCTTCCACATCAGCGATCGCCTTGCTTATCATCGGGGCCATCGCCATTATTCTCATCGGCAGCATGACAAGGGACGGTGTTCTCCCTCTTCCCGTCGCCTGGGGATTTGCGGCTATAGCCGCTAAACACTATGAAGAAGAACGCATCCTATTTTTCACCGCCGGCTTGGCGGCCGCCATCCTCTTGGCGTTTGCCATAGGCCTGCTTTTCATCCGGGCCAGGGATCGTGACTGAAGCTTCTTTGGTTTCATCAGATCAAACAGAGGATCAGATTTACAATTCTACGAAGACAAAGGGGTACAAACCATTACAGGTCTGTACCCCTCTTGTTATTGGGGCTATGGCCCCAGTCTATCTTATTTAGAAGCGATCACTTCGATCTCCACCAAACCGTCTTTAGGCAAGCGTGCTACTTGGACCGCACTGCGGGCAGGGAAGGGCTCGGAAAAAAAGCTTCCGTAAATATCATTCACTTTGGCAAAGTCATTCATATCTTGCAAGAATACCGTGGTTTTAACGACCTTATCCAATCCGGATCCCGCCGCTTCCAATATAGCACCTACATTGCGCAGCGCCTGAAGCGTCTGCCCTTCAATGCCTTCGGCAAGTTCGCCGGTCTCGGGAATCAAGCCCAGTTGCCCCGATGTAAACACAAAATCGCCGATTTGAACAGCCTGTGAATAGGGTCCGATCGCTCCTGGTGCTGATGTTGTTGAAATGACTTGCTTATTCATTTGCTATCCCTCTTTTGCTAGAATTTCTTATTATTGTAGCTAGGAATGGCTGCCTAAAGCAACCGTATCCGTTTTTATCGGATCGATCTCCCTGGTTCCTTGCTCCTTCATTTCCGAAGTCAGAGGTAAATAAAGGGAAAATGTACTGCCTAAGCCAACCTTGCTCTGCAAACGGATGAACCCTCCGAGCAATCGGGCCAAGTCTCTGCTGATCGGCAATCCGAGACCCGTTCCCCCGTATTTGCGGCTGATGGAACCATCCGCTTGACGGAAAGCTTCAAAAATCGTCGTATGCTTATCTTCCGGTATCCCGATCCCGGTATCGGTTACGGCAAAGACAATCCACTCTCCCTGCATCATGTCGCTTGCACCCGTCTTGCGGATTTCCAGTTTGACTTGTCCTTTCTCGGTGAATTTAAAAGCGTTGGACAGCAAATTACGCAAAATTTGCCCGATCCGCTGAGCATCCGAAAGAATGGTGCAGGGGAGGCCTTCCTCAATGCGGATTTCAAACGCTACGTTCTTCCGGTCCGCCGCATGTTCGAAGTGCATGTCCAGCATCTGCGCCATCTCAGCGATGACGACATCCTCCTGCACAACCTCCAGTCGGCCCGCTTCCACCTTGGACAGATCCAAAATATCATTGATCAGCTTAAGCAGATCTTGTCCCGACTTATAAATGATCGTCCCGTAATTAGGCGTGTCATCTCCATTCGCAGCCTCGTCCCCGCCTTCGCTTTCGGAGATAATCTGGGCCAGATTGATGATTCCATTCAATGGCGTTCTCAGTTCATGAGACATGTTGGCCAAAAACTCCGACTTATACTGCGAAGCCAGCGCAAGCTGATTCGCCCGTTCTTCCAGTGCGATTTTTGCCGTTCGTAGTTCTTCCGTCTGCTTCCGCAGCAATTCATTGGCGTACTTGAGTTCCAGCGTTTGTCTCCGTTCAATCTGGAAATCCCAGAGAATCAGCGCAAATACCACGCTAAGCACCAACGTCAACGGAAAGGTAACCGGCACGATCTCCAGCATGTACTTTTTCATTGGTAGAACGCCGAATACGGCTATGTTAATCGTGTTAAGAATATTAACGATCCCTATCGTAATAGCTCCCTTTACTATAAGCCGATAGTTGCTTCGTCTCATCCAAATACTTAGACCGGCACAAACAACCCCTAGTATCGAAAGGTTGATAAGGCCCGCAATAGCGGCATCATTCACGCCGAAGGTCAATCTTGCCAGCCCGATCCCTACACCGATAACCATAAGCGCCAGTGGTTGCATATAGACGCCCGATGCAATAATCAAAGGTACGACGCGCAGGTCGAAAATTACATCTTTGTTTAATTGAAAACCGAATTTCATGCAAACCCAGCCTGCGAAAATGAATAAAGCCAACGATAAAAAATAATTGATTTTAAAAGAAATTTTGGTGAAAGCATATTTGTATATTACATTTACCAGATAAGCAACCGTGATCAGCAGCCCCAAATTAAGCAGAAACATCTTGCCAAAGCCCATATGCTCACTCCCGTAGGTCATGTAGTTCTTCGCAGCCTATTTCCATATTAACACATGCAGAAAAAAGCAAAATGAGTCAATTGGCATTTTTTCGGAAAATAGTTGATTTTTGCACAAAAAAAACGCAAATCAGATGCGATTCGCGTCTTTTTTCCAAAATAACGGCCAGGGAAGAAATGCGGTCCCTGCGCCCTCTCGTGCCCAGCGCCGAAATCGGCTTCGGAGTCCGCCGGGTTCGGGACAGAGCTGGGGACTTGCCTCGAACTCAGGCTCAACTTCGACATCCCTGAGCGTATAATAGCGGAGATTGTAGGTGTTGACCGTGTCTCCCTGAACCGTCACCACACTGTCTCCCCGCATCTCGATAATTCTTCCGGTAACTACGCGGGAAATATACATCCGTTTTCGCCTCCATTATAGAGGTAATTCAAGAAGTCGTCTTTTGATAGTCGACTTCTTGAACCTGTACTTTATAGGCCAGACAAGATGCGAAGGCTACTCGCGGTTGCGGGCCCAGTCATTGTATTCACGCTCAGCGGCATCCTTCGTGTGCCCGTAACGTTCCTGAAGCTTACCCACCAATTTATCCTTTTCACCGTCAATGACATCCAGATCGTCATCCGTCAACTTGCCCCACTGCTGCTTTGCTTCCCCTTTTATCTGATTCCATTTACCTTTAAATACGTTGTGATCCATCTCGCATCAACTCCTAATCCGTTATAGTCAAGGCTGATTGAGTATCGGAAACATTTCCGTTTCCGTGTATTTGTAAATACCCTTCCCCGCTTCATTTGAACCGGAGACGGGCTTTCTACACTATTCCAAAATTACCCTCATTACGTAAAAAGGCCCCGCGGGCATCACGGGGTCTTTGTTGATTCTTTATTTTTCCGGTAGGCTTCCACAAACAGCTTGGCAAAATGCGGATCCCATTGAGTTCCGCCGCCTTTCTCCAAAATCGCAATCGCCTGCTGCTCATCCAGCCCTTTCCGGTAAGGCCGGTTGGAAGTCATGGCGTCAAAAGCGTCAGCCACCGCAATGATTCGACCAAACAAAGGGATGTCCTCTCCCTTTAATCCGTCCGGGTATCCGCCTCCGTCATAACGTTCATGGTGCGATCTTACACCAGGCAAGAACGGAGCCATGGCATCAGCCGGCTCGATCTGCTTCAAAATGGCCTCTCCAAGCGCGGGGTGCTGTTTGATCTGCTCCCACTCCTCATCGGTCAAGCGGCCCTCTTTTAACAGAACCGCATCACGCATTCCAATTTTGCCGATATCGTGCAGCAGCGCTGATTTCCTCAAGTCATGAATTTCCTCTTCCGGAAGCTTGGCAAGCAGGCCAATGCCGACCGCATATTCCGCAACCCTCAACGAATGTCCCGCCGTATAAGGGTCGCGAGCGTCAAGGGCTGCCGCCAAGGTTGCGAAGTAGCTCTCCAGCAGCTGATTGTTGCGCTCGGCCTGTATTTTTATGCCGCGCAGCATATGGTTAAACCCGGAAATGAGCCGTGAGAATTCATCCGAGAATAAATCGTTGGCCCCGCTCCGCAGATGACCGATTTTCACTTCGGCCATCTTTTCGTACAGATGCTGGATCGGCAGCACGATCTCCCGGGTGAGCAGCCTCGAGCCGACAAAGGCAAAACCGAGACCGACAAACAGGATATAAACGGCCCACTGCCAATACGAAGTGTCGCCTAGATTCCAGGCTCCTATCCGGAACTGAACCGCCAGGCTGTAAAGCAAGAGCGGAAAGGCTCCGATGAGAAAAAAGCTCCATCTCAGCTTGCGCTTAATCGAGATCAGCACTCTTCCTCCAAGCGTTAATTCTTTGCCAAACAGCCGCAGCGACCATGCTCCCAGTTCGAGAAGAACAGGTCTTATGACATACGAAGTTAAATAAAACTCGATCAATGCATGCATTCCGGCGATAAGCACCACACTCATTGAGGCAAGCAGGACATAAAAATACGGAATGGTTAATTTTCCGGTATAGATGAGCCATATCGTCATAACCGCCGCCGGCAGCATCAATCCAAATAAATGCGGGCCTAGGATCCGCTTAACGGCCAAGGCGGGTAATCTATGCGTTCTTATGTATACGTTTTGCAGGGTGGAAAAACTGTCGACCTCAGCTGTAAAGCAATTCCGGATCGGACGGACCTGCAAAGAAAAAACAACCCACTCCAGCATAATCATGATAGAGAGCGATATGACGAGCACGCCGGCCAACAAAAAATATTGTTCCCTGGGTATATTCAGCGGAGTGAAGAGCATCAGGCTTCCGACCGCGATCAACGCTAGCAGCGTGCCCGCTGCATAATTCAGCTTCAAGCGTGAAATAAATGTCTTGTACACCGTCAAGGGAATAGTCCTTCCTTCCGTTAAACCGCTTCTTACATCATTATCGGCAGGATAGGTGAAAGTTTACAGTGATCAATTTGTAGGCAAACCGTATAAATTTGTCTAAATATTTAATAAAAACACGATTTTGTGATGACCCTAAATCTAAAAGGAGGAAGCTATGGACTTAACCGATTATACCGACTCCATCGTCATTCTGCTGGCCGGCTTACTCCTGATCGGCGTATTCGCCACCAAATTTTCCAGCCGCTTTGGTCTGCCCTCCCTTGTATTTTTTATAGCGGCAGGAATGGTTCTGAGCCGATTCATATACTTTGACAATGCCTTTATCGCCCAATTGGTCGGTACTTTCGCCCTGATCGTCATTCTCTTTGAGGGAGGCATGCAGACCAAATACATCACAATCAAGCCGATTATCCCGAGCGCCTTGTCACTGTCAACCATCGGCGTCATTCTTACAACCTTGATCATCGGAATAAGCGCCTACTATATATTGAACGTTCCGTTCGAGGAAGGCCTGCTGTTCGGCGCCATTGTCGGCTCTACCGACGCCGCAGCGGTTTTCTCCGTCCTCGGCGGAAAAAATATCAAAGAGCGGCTTACATCCACGCTGGAAGCCGAGTCGGGCAGCAATGACCCGATGGCGGTGTTTCTGACTGTATCCTTGATTGAATGGATTCAGCATCCCAATCATGATCTGCTACCGCTGATTTTTTCCTTTTTCATGGAAATGGGTCTCGGGCTGCTGCTCGGGCTTGGCTTCGGATGGGTCGCCGTCAAAGTCATCAACAGCATCGATTTCGATTCCTCCGGACTTTATCCGGTCATAGCCGTCGGTTTTGCCACTCTGACATACGGCATTACGGCAGTCGTTCACGGCAGCGGGCTGTTGGCGGTTTATGTCATGGCTCTGGTTCTCGGCAATTCCGACCTGACTTACAAGCAGTCGATTCTTCAATTTAATAAAGGGTTTGGCTGGATCATGCAAATCACCATGTTTACGCTGCTCGGACTGCTGGTGTTCCCTGCCGAATTGCCGGGAATCATGCTCCCCGGTCTCGTCTTATCCATGGTCTTGATGCTCGTGGCCCGCCCAATCGGTGTCTACGTAAGTTTGTTATTCGCTAAATATTCATTAAAAGAGAAAGCTTTGATTTCCTGGGCGGGGCTTCGCGGCGCCGTGCCGATCGTGCTGGCGACCTATCCCTTGATGAGCGGGCTTCCTAACGGCCCCTTGTTCTTTAACGTCGTTTTCTTCGTCATTTTAACTTCGGCTATCATTCAGGGAAGCACCATCTCCCCTTTTGCCGGCAAGCTGGGATTGGCCGGAGAAAGCGATTCACAGCCCCATTCACTTCTTGAACTGGTAGCGCTCGGCAAGACCAAATCGGAAATCAATCATCTTCATATCCATGCCGGAATGAAAATCATAGGTAAGGAATTGCAGGAGCTGGACCTTCCTGAAGAGGTTCTGGTCACCGCGGTCATCCGGGGCGAACAAATCGTCACGCCTCGCGGCAACACGATTATTGAAGAGGGAGATACGTTGTACATCCTCGGGCCTAAAACGCAACGGGACAAGATCAAAAAAATATTCAGTTATCGCGGCTCCCCTTATGCTCCGGTAGTGCCCGAAGTCGAATTAATTCCGGGGCAGGAAGACCCGGAAAAGCGTCTTTAAAAAAAAATAAAATTTTTAAAAATTTAATTTTAGAGTTAAGCAACCGCTTACAACCCTGAAAGCTCATGCAGTGCCTTGCCTGCCGGGTTTTTCAGGGTTATTTTATATCACATACCACGTGATATTTTTCACATTAACCCATATGTATATATGCTAAAATTCCATCGAGCAAAGGTTTTCGGACTCCTTTCAGGCCTTGAAAATCCTGTAACGGCGCCGTCTCCCCCGCTTCGCAAGTTATTAAAATGTCTTCACATTTTAATATATATATTTTATAACTGGAGGTCATTTATTATGAAAAAAGCATCCATTCTACTGTGCAGTGCCTTACTGCTTGGTCTGCTTGCAGGCTGCGGTTCCGACAAAGACGGAAATAATGCAGCACCTGCCAACAACACCCCTGTTGAGAACAGCGCCGCAGGCAACGCAAACAGCACGGATACAACGGCAGAACAAGGCAAGTATCAAGACGGCGTTTATTTTGCACAAGGCGAAGCTGACGCAAAAACCGGCTGGCAATATTACGTTACCCTGACAGTATCCGGAGGCAAAATCACGGAAGCTAAATGGAATGGAATCAATGCTAACGTAGGCGTAGACAAAGTGACTTATTCCAAAGAAGGCAAATACGGCATGAAAGCCGGCGGTGCTTCTTCCGAATGGCATGAGCAAGCCGAAAAAACGGAGCAATACCTGATCGAGAAACAAGATCCTAAAGCCATTACGCTAAATGAAGAAGGCAAAACCGATGCAATCAGCGGCGTATCTGTACATGTAAATGAATTCTTCGACTTGGCTGACAAAGCCCTGACCGCCGGTCCGGTTGAAGCCGGAACTTACAAAGACGGCACCTACCATGCTGAAGGCGACAAATTCGACGAGCATTCCGGCTGGAAAGAAACAGCTGACGTAGTCATCGCTGCAGGCAAAATCGTTAAAGTCAACTTCAGCGGCGTGAACGAAGCCGGCGAAGACAAGAAACAAAACTCGGTTGACGGCAAATACGGCATGAAGGCTAATGGCGGAGCGCAAGCCGAATGGCATGAAGAAGCAGCCAAAGCTGAAGCTTATCTGGTTGAGCAACAAGATCCAGCTTCCCTTACATTCAATGAAGAAGGCAAAACCGACGCCATTTCCGGCGTATCGATCAGCTTGAAATCCTACTTCGATCTGGTGACAAAAGCGCTGGAACAAGCGAAATAAATAACGCCTGAACTACATGTTTTCCACCATATAACGAGAAGGTGAACCTCTTGAAAAAAATAGTCGTTCTCGGCGGCGGTTATGGCGGTGTCGTTACATCCAAGCACCTGGCCAAACTGTTCAAAAAAGATAAAGACGTAGAAATTACGCTGATTGACCGCAATCCCTACCACACTCTTTTGACAGAACTGCATGAAGTCGCAGCCAACCGGGCACCGGAAGATTCAGTCAAGATCGAGTTGAAGAAGATTTTCGCGGGTCAAAAGGTAGACGTTGTATTGGACTCCATCGATCATATCGATTTTGCTTCCAAACAACTCCGTTCCGAGAAAAACACTTACAAGTACGATTACCTGGTCATCGGTACCGGTTGTAAGCCAACCTTCTTTGGCATACCGGGTGCCGAGGAGCATTCCCTGACCCTTTGGTCTTATGAAGACGCCGTCCGCTTGAAAGAACAGATCCGCAACAAGTTCGGTCTGGCAGCGAAAGAGACCAACCCGGCCAAACGCCGGAAAATGTTGTCCTTCGTCGTCGTTGGCGCCGGCTTTACCGGTGTCGAGCTGGTCGGCGAAATGGCGGAGTTCCGCGATGAGCTCTGCAAGGAATTCTACATTGATCCTAGTGAGGTTCGTCTTGTTGTAGCGGATATGGCACCGAAAATTTTGCCGATCCTGCCTGACAAGCTGATTGAAAAGGCTACAAAACGCCTTAACAAAATGAATGTCGAAATCATCACCAGCGCCAAAATTACCGGCGTAACTCCTACCGGCGTCGTACTCGGAGACAAAGAACTCGAAGCGGATACCGTAGTATGGACCGCAGGCGTCGAAGGCTCCGAACTGGTAGGCAAGCTGGATGTGAAACAAGAAGGCCGTAAACGGATCGTTACGAACGACAAGCTGCAAAGCGTCGATCACGAAAATGTTTACATCGTCGGCGACAACATTTTCTTCATTCCGGAAGGCGAAACCCGCCCTGTACCGCAAATGGTAGAAAACGCCGAGCAAGCCGGACCGTTGATCGCCCATAACATCCATGCCGATGTTCATAACAAACCTAAGAAATCCTATAAACCGGGCTTCCACGGTACGATGGTATGTATCGGCAGCCGCTACGGCGTCGCCAACGTGGGTCTACCGAACAAAATGTTCATGCTCACCGGTTTCATGGCGATGTTCTCCAAGCACTTAATTAATATGTATTATCTGTTTACAGTAGCCGGCTTCGCCAAAGTTTGGACTTACATGATGCATGAATTCTTCCATGTAAACAACCGCAGAAGCTTCGTCGGCGGACATTTCGCAAAACGTTCTCCAAACTTCTGGCTCCTCCCGCTCCGCGTCTTCGTCGGATACAAGTGGTTGGAAGAAGGTCTGGATAAACTGCCGAAGATTTTCAAAGATCCGTCGAACATCTTCCTGATTCCTGCTAACCCGAATGCGGGTGACGCGGTCTCCGCAGCCAGTGAAGCCGCTTCGAACGTTACGCAAACCGTAGATGCCCAAACCGCGGCTTCGGCTGTCGAAAGTGCTTCTACAGCGGTTACCGCACTGCCGGTACCAGGATTCGTTAAGAGCATCGTAAGCTGGTTCATGGATGTCTTCTTCTATTCCTCGGACGGCGGATTTACCGCTTTGGCCACGGTGTTCCAGTTCTTCATGGTATTCATGGAAATCGCCCTCGGCGTCATGATTATTGTTGGACTGTTCACAGCCGTAGCTTCCGCAGCAACTGTGGCTCTCGGCGTCATGATCTGGTCGTCCAGCATGGCTTCGTCTGAAATGCTCTGGTACATGACCGCAGGCGTCGCATTGATCGGCGGCTCGGGCAGCACATTCGGCCTTGACTACTACGTTCTGCCTTGGCTCAAGAAACAATGGAAGAGAATTCCACTCGTTCGAAGATGGTACTTATATACGGAATAGCCTTCCGACTATAGAAATCCGACTTTTGAACTTGCACTTTTAAGTATTTTAACTGATCTCAAAAAGAGTAATGTGCGTCGTCGCACATTACTCTAATTTTTACACTATTACCTAAGATTTTAACTATCGCGGCATTTCAGCCCGAGGAGTGTGCCCTTATGACCCATGAGCTCATCCAAGACGCATGTCATTTGTTACAGGGCGAAATTTCGCCCGATACCGGGATTCAATTGAATATTTCTAATGAAGACGTACTGCCGTTTGCAAAATTATTGGAAAAGTACGAGATGGCTGCGGTACGCCGCCAGCGTCTCTTGTCCATTTACATCGCAATCAAGCTCGCCCTCTCTCGCCATAGTGCCTGTGACGCTACCTCCAACGGAGAATCTCTGACACGCTTGGTGCTGGACGGCGACTACTTATACAGCTTTTATGTCCAACTCTGCCTGGGGTGGCAGGAGATCGACCTTCTGGTCCATCTGGCTCCCGTCATCAAGCAGATTCAAATCAAGCGGGCTGGCGGCAGATTTGAAGACGAACGTTTATTTAAAGGGATGGAATTATATTTGCGGTTAGAGAGCAACCGAGCCCGACAAAGCCAGGCAATATAGAATATTCCGCGTTTATCCGTCAACATGAAGAAGGAGGGTTCAGCATGAAGCTTAAACTGGATGAGGCGCTAGACATTCCGCTCCGGTCGGTCGACAGGGAAATTGAAAATATAGTCAAGCATGACAAGGATGTCCCCCGTTCCTCCACGCTTGCCAAGAGTATTATCGATCTGGTCCGTTCCGGGGGCAAGAGAGTCCGCCCGCTCATGGTCATTGTCGGCAGCCGCTTCGGCCCTTCTCCTGATGAACGCAAAATATGGAGACTCGCGGCGGCCGCCGAATTCATCCATGCGGCTTCTCTGATTCATGATGATATTATCGACGACTCTCCGGTTCGCCGAGGACAAAAAGCCCTGCATGTTAAGATCGGCATTAACGAAGCCCTGCATGTCGGCAATTATATGTCCGCCAGAGTCATCGAGCTCATCTCGGTCTACTCGGCGGATCGGGAGCGGTACGTTTACGACCTCTCCTCCCTGGCTACTACACAGCTCTGTCTGGGAGAATACCAACAGTTGGCCCATCTATACGATTACAACGTAACCGTAGAAGAATATCTGGAGAAGTCGAGAAATAAAACCGCCCAGCTCATGGCTACTTGCTTGCGGATCGGTGCCCAAGCCGCCGGAGCTAATGAGGAAACGGCCGACCTGCTCTACAGCTTTGGTGAAAAGCTCGGCATGGCCTTCCAGATCCGCGACGACATCCTGGACTTCACGCAGTCCGCGGAGAAACTCGGGAAGCCCGCCGGCAGCGATCTGCGCAAAGGCCAGGTCACCCTTCCCGTCCTCTATGCACTGCAGGACGAGGAACTGGCGCCATCCATCCGCGCCATCTCTGCGGATACACCTGCGGAGGTCACCGACCTCGTCATCGCTGCGATCCAGCACTCCGACGCGCTTCAAAAGAGCGAATGCCTGAGCGCCCAGTACCTGGACGAAGCCCGTGACATCATCAACCGTCTCAGCCATTACCCCGCCCACCGCGATTTGCTGGTGCTGCTCCAATACTTCGGGGGCCGCGAAAGCTAGGGAGGCTTCCTCAGGATAGAACAACAACGATGATAAACGCCCTGACCCGTCTCCCGACATGGTCAGGGCGTTTTGTAT
Organism: Paenibacillus sp. FSL R5-0407; assembly: GCF_038009185.1. Taxonomy (NCBI): domain Bacteria; kingdom Bacillati; phylum Bacillota; class Bacilli; order Caryophanales; family Paenibacillaceae; genus Paenibacillus; species Paenibacillus sp. FSL R5-0407. Next base: position 961,383 of record NZ_JBBPAX010000002.1, read on the forward strand.
GCCTTGGGGCGGGTTGCTAGGCTTGGATCGTGTTGCTGCGCCACGGGGGTGTGTTGCTGCGCTTGGAGCATTTGCTGGGAATGAGAACTCCTTGCTCGGCTCGGGTGTACCGCGTTTTAGGGCGTATTGCTGCTGTCTTAGAGCAACTGGCTCGTCCTGCGAGCATATTGCTGTTTATGGGGCATCATACTCCTACCTTCGAGCACATTACTGTTCATTGGAGCACCCTACTTTGCCTACGAGCACATTACTATTCATAGAGCACCATACTCCTCTTTCGAGCACATTACTGTTCATTGGAGCATCATACTCCGCTTTCGAGCGCATTACTGTTCATTGGAGCATCATACCTTGCCTTCGAACACATTACTGTTCATTGGAGGATCATACTCCGCCTTCGAGCACATTACCATTCACTGGAGCATCATACTCCGCCTTCGAGCACATTACTGTTCATTGGAGCATTATACTCCGCTTTCGGGCACATTACTGTTCATTGGAGGATCATACTCCGCCTTCGAGCACATTACCATTCACTGGAGCATCATACTCCGCTTTCGAGCACATTACTGTTCATTGAGCACCATACTCCGCTTTCGAGCACATTACTGTTCATTGGAGGATCATACTCCGCCTTCGAGCACATTACCATTCACTGGAGCATCATACTCCGCTTTCGAGCACATTACTGTTCATTGAGCACCATACTCCGCATTCGAGCACATTACAGTTCATTGGAGCACCATACTTCGCATGCGAGCACATTATTGTTTATTTGTGGCATCGTACTCCGTCTTCGAGCACATTACTGTTCATTGTGGCACCATACTTCTCCTTAGAGCACATTACTGTTCATTTGGAGCATCATAGTCCGCTTTCAAGCACATTTTTGTTTATTGGAGCATCATATTCCGCTTTCGAGCACATTACTGTTCATTGGAGCATCATACTCCGCTTTCGAGCATTTTTCTGCGTATTGGATCGCTTGTAGCATTATCCCTCCCTGCACGTGCCCCTTTTGCAATTCTAACGGACACCAAAGACGCTATTTGGGCTAAAACCGAGGTTTTGAAATTCTAACGGACATAGCGGACCTTATCGACCTGATTTGAGAGCAAATTTGCTCCCTTTCGCATATTTAAGGTCTCTGGTGACCGTTAGATTCCGAAAAGCTGGAAATTGGCGGAGATAAAGGCTCCCATGTCCGTTAGAAATCCGAGATTCAAGATTCGAGGCCTGAGGTCGTAGATCCGAGATTTGAGATCAGAGATTCGAGTCCTAAGCCGAGACCTGAAGAACAAAAAAACACGACAGTTCCTCAGGGAGCAACTACTCCCGTCGGACTGCCGTGTTTATTAAAATGATCTCGCTTAAATCAGAAAATAATCACAAAGGGTAAACAACAGGATCACCATGCTGATCACCTGATTTAAGTTGTAGGAAGCTACGTGCATCACTTTGCGATTCGAAGGCTTGATGATTTTGTGCTCGGTCATCAGCAGAAAGATAGCGATCGCAATCCCGGCGATATACAACCAGCCCAGATGTCGGATCGGGATTAACGCGATCAACAGCATAACCATGATTAAGTGCAGACCTGCGGCGATACGAAGGCCGTTTTTTAAGCCAAAAATGCTCGGTATGGACCAAAGTCCATGATTCCGGTCGAACTCAATATCCTGGGAGCCGTAAATGATATCGAAGCCGGCAATCCACAGCATCACGACGGTGCCGAGAATGAACGGAGTAAAAGCAAACTGGCCAGTCACGGCAAACCAGGCGCCGATCGGAGCCGATGCGATAGTAAAGCCTAAATACAGGTGGCTCAAGTACGTGAATCGCTTGGTATAAGAGTAAGAAGATATCAGGAAAATGGCAACCGGCGACAAAATAAAGCACAACGTATTCAGCATGGCCGCCGCAAAAATAAAGATGGCGTAGTTGACGACCACAAACAGCAAGACTTCCTTTTCGCCTAGCAGCATGCGCGGCAGGTGGCGATGAGCCGTGCGTGGATTCTGCGCGTCAAAGGTACGGTCCACGATACGGTTAAACGCATTGGCTCCATTGCGGGCCCCGATAAGGGCAATCAGCCCCCACAGCATGACGCGCCAGGACGGGAAGCCTTCCGCAGCCCAGATCATCGAGATGATTGCAAAAGGCAGAGAAAACAACGTATGCGAGAACATGACCAGCTCGCTGTACAGCTTGATTTTGGATCCGACCTTACGGGCGTACTCCATTATCTTTCCCTCCTCTTGCCTCATGCACCGCATCCAATGAGCGCTCAAGTGCAGCCAGCATTTCGGCAATATCGTCCTCCGTAATGACCAACGGAGGCTGGAAAGCCAACACATTGCGGCCTACGCCGTTCTTGCCGATGATGAACCCGCGGTCCTTCATCTCCTCCAGCACATCGTCGGCCATCAGAGCGCCGCGCTCGGCGTCATCGGCGCAAAGCTCAGCGCCGATCATCAGGCCGGCGCCGCGCACCTCGGAGACGACGTGCGGATAGCGGGCGGCGACATCCTTCAGACCGGCGAGCAGCAGGCCGCCCAGGCGTTCGGCGCGTTCGGGCAGGTGGTGCGCTTCGATGTAATCGAGCACCGCCAGCGCGGTGACGGACGAGACCGGATTGCCGCCGAACGTGGAGGCCGAAGGCCGCGTAAAGCTGGCGGCAATGGCGTCCGTCGAAGCGAACGCGGCCACGGGGACGCCGCTCCCGAGCGCCTTCGCCATGGTCACGATGTCGGGCGTGACACCCCAGCGATCCATGGCGAACATGCGGCCTGTGCGGCCGAAGCCGGTCTGAATCTCATCGGCGATGAGCAGTACGCCGTACTGCTCCAGCAACGCCTTCACTTCAGGGAAATACCAGTCCGGCGGCACGATGATGCCTCCATTGCCCTGGATCGGCTCCACGATCATGGCGGCGATATCGCCGCCTTTCTCCGCGAGCACCGCCTTCAGCGCATCGATGGAGCGGCGTGCCGCTTCATCGGCGTTCATCCCGCGTTCGTACGGCCGCGGGATGAACGTCACGTCCGCATCCGCGCCAAGCTCCGCGAGCTGCGGGTCGGAGCGCCACATCCGGAGGCCTGTGACGCTCATCGTCAAATACGTCCGGCCGTGCAGGCCCTGCTCCAGCGCGATAAAGCCCTTCCGCCCGGTATACAACCGGGCGAGCAGCAGCGCGCCTTCATTGGCCTCCGAGCCGCTGTTTACAAAGAATGTCCGGCTCAGCTCGCCGGGTAGTACCCCCGCCAGCCGTTCCGCCAGTTCGACGTTCGGCTGGGTCAGATAGATCGTGCAGGTATGCTGCAGCGTTCCAAGCTGCTCTGCAGTCCGTTCCACGATCTCCGGATTACAATGCCCTCCGGCCACCACGGAAACGCCGGCAAAAAAATCGGTATAACACGTACCGTCATGACCGTATAAGTACTGCATTTCCCCCTTGACCAGCTGTGGCGGATTCCGGTAGAAATGACTGGTACACGGGTAAAAGTACTGTTTCCGTTTAGCCAATACACCCTCAGGCCCCAAATAATTTTGCATGTTCACCGCTCCCTTCGCAACTTTCCCATCTCTGTCTTCTCTTCTCAAAAAATAACTGGATAGAATACATCTATTTTTCGGTTTTTCAGCCTAATTAAAAATATAGATGGAAAACCTACAGCTATTTATCCATTTCAGGACCATTAAGGGGTAGAATCCCGAAATTAGATGTAGGTTTTCCAGTTAAATTGGTGCAGGGACTGTTTTCTCGTAAATTAACTGTAGATTTTCCAGTTAATTCACCTTCAATCGAGCCCCAGGTTTTACTTCACACCAGCCCGCTTGTTACGAGTCCAGCCGCTGCCTCAGTATCGACCTTATCAGCTCCAGCTCCGGCTCCGGCTCCAGCTCCAGCTCCGGCCCCAACTCCAGCCACGCCTCCTGCCGGTCCGCCGTCAAATTGCAGCGCGCCCAGCGTGTAGCCGGCGTATACCGGCTTCAATGCCGCGAACAGCTCGACGGCTGTGTCCGGCTCCGCCAAAGCGGCCTTATACGTGGCGACGATTGTCCCCAATTGCTCCGGCCGGTAGGTCGCTCCTTCGATCCGGAAGACGGACAATCCGGCTTCCTTCAATTCCTTCACCAGCGGAAGAAGGCAGAGCTCCTTCGCTAAGGTCAGATGGTTGCGGCCATAGGCGTCGCGGTAAACGGGGTTTTCACCTTTATCCGTCATCAGCACAAGTACGCTGTTGTCCACGAATTGGTTGTCTTCCTCGCCGATCGGCTGGAATACATCGGCATTCTCGTACAGGTCATGCTCCATGTACATCAGAGCAGGAGAGCCGTGGACTATAGCTTCTAGCGGTACAGGGGAATTTGCGAGCAGCGCTGTGAAATCCAGCAGCGGCAGTTCCATCGATGCCGTTAATCGCTCTACACCCAGCTCGCTATAGAATCCGGCAGACAGCCGGTTATAAACATTCAAGTTGAAATCGCCCACAAGAGGATATCCTTTGGAGGCAAATTTGCGAACTGCTCCCAGGTTGCTTACCATGACCCCGTCAATCGGGAGGCGTTCCCCAGACAGCAGCGCATCGTAAATATCAAAATGCAGCTCCGTCATCATCCGCGGCAGACACACATACAACTTTGCCTGCCCCTTAACTGCTGCCAATTCCATAATCTCCGCCTTAGTAAACGGACGATCCGGTTCAAAAACATCGCCCGACAAATAAATATGGTCGGCCCCCGCTTCCAACGCTGCCCTAGCCTGTGCTACATTATTCACATGCACCGACACCTCGCCAAGGGACTGCTTCTCAGTTCGCCCCGAAGCCGTAAGTAACGTTGCACTCAACTTGTCGCTATGCCGTCCACCTTCATCCATACTTCCGCCGCTCCATTTGTCACGGATTTCATCGAGCCGTTTCACGCCCAACTCCCGTTCCTCCGTCGGCGTACTGAATACTTTTCCCGTACTGTAGAACTTACCGGTCCCTTCATACCGTTTATTGATATTGGACAGCCCTGGGCGCCCAAAGGCATAGGCCGTGGAGAAATCGCGCTTCCGGTTCTGATAAAGCAGCTCCGTATCCTTACTCCGCTCGAACCCGGCCGGATCGTTGATATAGCGATCTATCGCATCTCCGTAGGCATTTACCAGCATGATGACAAATTCTTTGTCCCGCATGCGTCCCTCGATTTTAAACGAAGTGATACCGCCGTGAATGAGTTCCGGAATATGCTCGTACATGAACATGTCTTTTACGGCAAGCGGGTATTCGGAAGGATAGACGTTGCCGTCTTTTTTGATGCGGTAATCCCAGCGGCACGGCTTGAGGCATTTACCCCGATTGCTGCTCATTCCGAATACCAGGGAACTGAAATAGCAATTAGCCCCATGGACAGAGCACATATCGCCTTGGATAAAATATTCCAGCTCCATACCGGTGACGGCCTGTAAATAGCGTGTCGTATGCAAATCCATTTCGCGGGACGTGACGACCCGAGTGACGCCCATCTCTTGAAGCGCTCTAACCATTTCCACGTTATGTACATTCATCATGACCGAGGAATGCACCGGGATCGACAGGTTCAACTGCTTGATCAAAGCAAGTACGGCAAAATCCTGGACGATAATCGCATCCGGAGCCGCCTGCTCAAGAAACCGCAAATAGTCTTTCGCCTCTTCGATTTCGCCTTCATTTAACAGATTATTTACGGTCACGTAAGCCTTTTTGCCCAAGCTATGAGCGATTTTGACCGCTTCCGTAATTTCCTCCAGCGTAAAATTGTATCCCTTGCGCATCATACGCATATTCAGACTGGGTCCGCCGAAATAAACGGCATCGCAATTCGCCTTGATAACCTCATTGAATATCTCGAATGTTCCGACCGGTGCAAGCAGTTCGACTTCTCTACCGTTAAAATAACGCGCCACGGTGTTCTCCTCCTCCGTTTTCCCGCTGTACTAGCAGGTCTATATCCATCTAATTGACAGCACAGCCGCAACAAGCGCCACGTAAGACACCACAAACAAGGTGTCCCGCAAACGCCAGCTCAGCAAATGGTATTCCGATCGGGGCGCCCCGATCACGTACCCCCGGGACTCCATCGACAACACGAGCTCTTCAGCCCGGCGAAAAGCGCTGACCGTGACCGGAACCAGCAGCGAGACCAGCATCTTCCCTTTTTCCTTCCAGGGCATCTCTTTCAGATCCGCGCCGCGTGCAGCTTGAGCCTTCAAAATTTTGTGAGTTTCGTCCAAAATCGTCGGAATGAACCGCAGCGCAATGCTCATCATAAGCGTCAGCCGTTGGGCCGAAATCCCGACAATTCTGAGCGGCGCCAGCACGCCCGCCAGTCCCTGGTTCAGCAAGCCCGGCGTTGTCGTAAACGTAAGGATCGCCGTAAAGGAGACCAGCAGCGCCATCCGCGAGGCGGCGATCAGCCCGCTGCTTAAGCCCCCCGTATACAAAGCCCACGAGCCCAGGCGAAACAGCTCATCCCCCTGTTTCACCGTCAGGCATTGGACCGCAAAAATAAAAACCATCAGTATCCATAAAGGCTTGGCGGCTTTGGCGTAATATTTCAGGGGAATCCGGGTTGAGATCATATACGCCAGCGAGAAAGCCACTGCGATACCGAGCGCCGGCCAGGAGCCGACGATGACGATGGCGGCCAGATAAAGTATCATTCCAGTCAACTTCGCCCGTGGGTCTACGCCATGGACCCATGATCCGGTATCGATGCTTCGCCCGAACAGTAATTTGTTGCGCATTACTAACCGCCCCCTTCCCTCATGATGCTTTGCCCAGGCCCTTCCAGCAGCCGGGCGACACGCCAAGCCAGCTTCTCCGAGGTCAGGCACGGCTCTTCATCCTCCAGCCCGAAGCGCGCTGCAATCTTGTTCCATGTTGTAATGCAGGCGGGAACCGCCAGCCCGCATTCCTTTTCCAACCAGCCCGATTCGCGGACCAACTCGGCCGGAGAACCCTGGAACACCTTGGCTCCGCCCTTCATCACGATCCATGTATCTACGTAAGGTAGCATCTCTTCCATCCGGTGGGTAACGACGATCACCGTCTTGCCTTGCTCCCGCTGGAGCCGGGACAGCAGCTCGGCCAGTTCGGCCCGGCTCTGCGGATCCAGCGTTGCGGTCGGCTCATCCAGCGCAATAACATCCGGGTCCATCGCCAATACGGAGGCAATGGCCACTTTGCGCATTTGCCCGCCGCTTAGATGAAACGGGTTGCGGGGAAGAAACGAATCGTCAAGACCGACCAAGGCGAGCGCCTTGCTGGCCCGGTCCCTTGCTTCCTCCGCCCCCATCCCGAAGTTCAGCGGTCCGAAACAGAGGTCCTTCTCCACTGTATCTTCAAACAATTGCTGTTCCGGAAATTGGAACACCAGTCCTACGCGCCGCCGCAATTCGCGCAGCGGAGGCTGCTTTTCCCCGGCCTGCAAGGTGAAATCCAGCACCCGGACTTTACCCCCGGTCGGTTTCAATATGCCGTTAAAATGCTGCAGCAGGGTCGATTTGCCGGAGCCGGTTGAGCCGGCAACGGCGGCGAACACGCCTGTTCCCAGTTCCAGGCTAACCTCTTCAAGCGCGCTGTGGCGCCAAAGGCTGCGTTCATCATAGGCGAAGCTTACTTGTTCGAATACAATTGCCATAGCGCTTCCGCCACCTCCTCGCCGCAGTATCCGGCCGGCAAGCGGATACCTTGCCGGCCGAGTTCCCGGACCAGCCGGACTTCGTAAGGAGCGATTAACCGGCAGGAATCCAGCAGCTCTTCATCGCCGAACAAATCCCTTGGCTTAAGGTCGGCCGCGATCCCTCCATCCCGCAGCACAATCGCACGGTCCGAAGCCATGATTTCCTCCGAGTCATGGGTAATGGAAATCATCGTGTATTTTCCGCTTTGCTTCATTTCACGCAATATGTTCAACAGTTCTCCCCGTGCCTTCTCATCCAGCATGGAGGACGCTTCATCAAAAATAACGATCCCTGGCTCCATTGCCAAAATAGCCGCCACAGCAACCCGCTGCTTCTGTCCCCCCGACAATTCGGCGGGGTGTTTGGCCAGCAGGTGGCCGATCTCCAGCTTATCCGCATAACGCTTCACCCGCTCTACCATTTCCGCCCTTGGCAAACAGCGGCCCTCCAAGCCGAATGCAATGTCCTCCTCTACGGTAGCTCCGATAAATTGGTTGTCGGGATTTTGGAATACCATGCCGATCCGAGGGCGAATTTGCTGGACGGTTTCCCTCAACAGAGGAGTTCCTTCTACTATAATGCTGCCGCTGTTCACGGCCAGAAGACCGCCAAGCAGCTTGGCGAGCGTCGATTTCCCGCAACCGTTAGGCCCTACCAGCGACACCCAACTTCCTTGAGGAATGTCGAGAGTTACATCACCGAGAACCGGTTGCTCCGGCCCATATGCAAAAGATACCTGCTGCAATTCGAAAGCAAGCCCGGTCCCTTCCATCGTCTTTTCCCCTTTCCGACATCCATTCTGCCATTAAGCCGCTTCCGTCAGAAATCCGTCGAACAGCGAAAGCTTGGATAACGAAGGAATCAAATACCGTACCGCAATGCCTACGGCAATCCCGGTGAGTACTCCCATAATGAGCAGCATCGGCAGATAGTAGAATATTTTTGTAGTGTTAAAATACAGGGATGCGGCCGTAAGCTGGCCGATATTGTGGGCGATCCCGCCGACAATACTGATCCCGATGGCGCTAAGCCGCTTCCGGCCGACCAACAGCAGAAACCACATAGCCGCAAAGCTGAACAGCGCCCCCATGATGCTGAACAAAAAGCTCGAAAATGTACCGAATATAAATGCCGTAAGCAGCGTCTTGAGCAAGACCATCATTAATGCATCCCTGGCCCTTAGAAAATAAAGGCAAGTTAGCACCATGATGTTGGCCAGACCCAGTTTGGCGCCGGGTACGCTCATATTGATCGGTATAAGTGATTCCACCAAACTAAGCACCACCGCAACCGCGGCGAAAATAGCAACGATCACCGTTCTTTTTAATGCCAGATTCGATTGTTCATTTAACGATGACATCGACATCATCTCCTTCACCGGACGAACCGCTAATTTCCACAATCAACTTATGCGGCAAACACACGATCGTCCCTCCGTTTCGCTCCACGAACCCAAACGTAAGGCAAACTTTGTCCGGACAATCGGCATCGATCATTTCTATTCCATAATCATGGACTTTTAACAGGTTGTATCCGAACTCGGTTTTGATTTCCACGGTTTGCTCTTCCCCGGTCAACTCCACCGTACGGAACAACTTTCCGTCAACCGTAATTTTTGCTACGCGTTTTTCATTGTGATCTTTTTCACTTGAGTCCCCACCGAGCCACCTCGGGACCAAAAACGCTGCGGCAATGACAACAATTAAGCCGATAAGTAGGATATCTCCGCGTTTCATGGCAAACTCCCTTATTTTTTAATTATATAAATCTTAGATGAACCCATTATACCTGTAACATTCCTCACGGCCGTGTGATATTTGTCGCTTTCCAAGAAGCTTTTCACAAAATCCTCACTTAAGAAGGAATTTTATAGGATAATTATTACTTTGTGAATAAAAGTACTTTTAGCACCGATTACTTTCTGCTAAAATCAAGGGCGAAATGACAGGAGAAAAGAGGCTACGAATATGAAAAAAAACAAATCGGCAATCCTGTTGGTGGCTTTATCCATGGTCGCGGCATTGCTGGGCGGATGTTCCGGAAACGGTACTTCGTCAGAGACCGGAACCGCTGTCGGCTCGAAAGCATCGAAAAACCAGGCTGTTGAACCGTTGGGCCAAACCTTTTTTATTTTTGATACCGTGGTAAACGTCAAAATATATGACAACCGGGCTACTTCGAAAAATTTCGAGGAGCTTGACGCCTTGATGCAAGAAATAGATGGCAGAATCAGCCGCACGGCGGAGGGAAGCGAGATTTACCAGGTCAACGCCAATTCCGGTGTGGCACCAGTAAAAGTGTCCGAGGAGACCTATGATCTTGTCTCCACGGCGCTGGACTACGCCAAACGGACGGACGGGCGATTCGATCCGGCGATCGGGAACCTGGTGACTTTGTGGAATATCGGTCATGAAGGCGCCCATGTTCCAGCAGTTGAAGATATCGCCATTGCCCAGGCGCTTTGTGATTACACCAAAATCGATATGAACGCCGACAAGCATGAAATCTTTTTGCAGGAAAAAGGAATGGCGATCGATTTAGGCTCTATAGGCAAAGGCTACGCCGCAGACCGGATTTACGATTATCTGGCAGAACAAGGCTTTAACAGCGCCATTATCGATTTGGGCGGGAATGTTTACGCTATGGGGAAAAAGCCGAACGGGAACCTTTGGACTATCGGAATTCAGGATCCCGACCAGGAACGGGGCAACCCGATCGGTAACATTAAAGTCGAAGACAAAACCGTAGTCACCTCGGGGATCTACGAGCGTTTCTTTATCGAGGACGGCCAGTTGTACCAGCATATCATCAATCCGAAAACGGGTTACCCCGTGGATAATGGCATCAGCAGCGTAACGATCGTAACCAACCGGTCCACGGACGCCGATGCGCTCTCCACGACACTGTTTGTCCTTGGCATAGAGGAAGGTCTCGCCTTCATCGAGAATACTCCCGATACCGAAGCTTTATTTATTTCGAAAGACAAGAAATTATACGCCACTTCGGGCTTCAAAGAGCTTCTGACCAAAACGAACGACGACTATGTATTTGCGAATTAATTTTGCCGGCTCGCCTTATTCATCATCCCCTCTCCGCTTCTTTGAAGCGGAGTTTTCTTATGCTGTTTTGAAAATCACAGTTGACTTTTCATGAAATTTGCAGTAATATGAATAATTAGATTGTTAAACCCCATATAGCAGTTCCTCAAAAGATTATAACTCTCCTAATACCAGATCGGTATAAAATTCCTTATTTGATTGACCCAAAGAGTAAGAATTTTCGTGTATTTCTAATTCACGCTGGCGCGGTCATCGGAGCCGCAAGGACAAATGAGAGGTAGGGCTTTTGTTGTTTTGGAAACCGTTAAACAGTTGCGGTTGTAGTCTAGGCAGGAACCATAACGTTGCACCTTCAACGTGTACATGAAGGCGCGGGTTGCAATATAAATCCCATGGGAATATACAAAGAAACCAAAAGCAAGCGTCACGCGGATGTGTCTCATCCGTATGACGCTTGCGTCCATTTTGTGGCCTTTTTTCACTCCACGCTCAGGTTATCCCAGTTCATCTGAAATTGCTCCAGCATTTCCTGCTTATCGATTTTTCCGCCGATATAAGCCTGAATGCTGCTGGCGATTTCAGGCGCCATCCCGTTCGGGAACCGGAACCAGTTCCAGGTCAGCGCTTTGTCGGCGTCCGTATAGTTCAGCACTTCCATCCCCAGCACTCCCAGATCTTCCTCATTTCCTTGAATGCTGTCGAACGCCGGAATGAATTTGAATTCCTTGGTGATGTATCTTTTGCCCGTCTCGGAAGTCACCAGCCAATTAAGGAATTCCTTAGCCTCTTCTTTGACCGGGGAATCCTTATAAATGACCCAGTTGTTCGGCACGCCTACAAACAGCTTGTCGTTGTCTTCCGCCGAATCATCGACCGGCATCGGCAGAATACCCATGTTCAGGTCCGGGTTGATCCCGTCGAGCTGCACCTGGGTCCAGTTCCCTTGCTGCAGCATGGCCGTTTTTCCTTCCGCAAACATCGTTACCTGCGTATTGTAATCCGTGGTCAGCGGATTCGGGTTGCCGTATTCCAGCGTCAAATCGAGCAGCTCGGTCCACTGCTTGAAAACCGGATCATCCGCAAACTTATACTTGCCGTCCGTTAATCCCTGAATGAACTCCGCCGGATCCTTTTGATTGGCGAATGCCGCATTGACGTTATGGTTTCCGAGCACGAACCACTCCTGGTATCCGTTGGAGAACGGTATGATTCCCGCCGCCTTCAGCTTCTCGGCCGCTTCCCGCAGTTCGCTGAGTGTCACAGGCTTCTCCTTGATTCCTGCTTTTTCAAACAAGTCCTTATTATATATAAAGCCGTAACCTTCCAGGTTCACCGGCTGTCCGTAAAGCTTGCCGTCCTTTGTCATCGGCTCCTTGGCAATTTCCTTGGCGTCCTTCACCCAAGGCTCGTCCGACAAATCTTCCAGGTATTCCTGCCACATTTCCATCTCCGTAAATCCGCCGATATTAAAAATATCCGGTTCTTCGCCCGAAGCGAATTTGGACCGCAAGGATGCTCCGTAATCGCTCCCGCCGCCGACGGTCTGGATATCCAGCTTGATGTCCGGATGTTCTTTTTCATATTCCGCCTTCAGGCGTTCCATGGCTTCCGCAATTTCCACCTTAAACTGAAAAATATGCAGTACTTTACGCTTCCCGTCCATCTCCGGCCCGCTTTTGCCGCATCCGGCAACCAGCAGCGCCATGACGAGCAGGAGCAAGAGTTGTCTGCCCAGTTTCATTTCGGTTCACCCTCCTTTGCCCTTCTTTGCCCTTTTGCTTTATCTATCAAGCATAATGCGCACTAAGATGCGATAACGTTATCCTTTTACCGAGCCTTGGGCGATGCCCTCGATAATATATTTTTGCATGGCCAGGAAAAAGATAACTACCGGCGTAATGCCCAGAACTAAAGCCGGAAGCGCTAAATTCCACTGCTTGGTATACTGCCCGAAGAAAGCGAACGTCTCGATCGGGATTGTAAACAACTCCGGTTTCTGCAAAATCAGGGACGGCATCAGATAATCATTCCAAATCCATAAGGTGTTCAAAATGATGACCGTTACCGCAATCGGCTGCATGAGCGGCAAAATAATGCGGAAAAATGTACTGTAAGCGGTGCATCCGTCAACCCGGCCGGCTTCTTCAATATCCAGCGGAACCGATTTGACGAACCCATGGAGCATGAACACCGTAAGCGGTGCGCCAAAGCCCAGATAGCAGATCACCAGTCCCCAAATCGAGTTCATAATGCCTAGCAGGCTGGACACTTTGACCAGCGGGATCATGATCGCCTGAAACGGGATGACCATCGCCGCGACAAACGCAGCATATAAGAACCGGTTATACCGGGTCGGCTTGCGGGCCATCCGGTAAGCAGCCATCGAGCACATCAAAACGAGCAGCAAGTTACTCGCCACCGTGACGAGCAGCGAATTGCCGAAGGCTTTGGGAAACGAGGTCTTTTTCCATGCTTCCGCATAGTTCCCCCACTGAAAAACATTCGGCCATCCGGCCGAATCGGTCAGAATTTCGCCAAAGCTTTTCAATGAATTCACGATCAGAAAATAAAAAGGCACCAGAAATACCAGTCCGCCGAGAATGAGCAGCGCTTCGATCAAAATCATTCCGCCGCGATAGCGTTTGGCTGTATCCATTACATTTCAACCTCCCTGCTCTTGGTCGCCCGGACCTGAAGAATCGAAATTAGCGCGACTATAACGAAGAAGATGATCGCCTTTGCCGAGCCCATGCCGAATCGGCTGATATTGAAGGCTTCGTTGTAAATGTTCAGGGCTACCGATTCCGTCGATTTAAACGGGCCGCCTTTGGTCAGAGAGAGGTTCAGATCAAACAGCTTGAACGACCATGAGAGTGCCAGGAACAGGCACACCGTGACCGCAGGCATAACGAGCGGAATGATGACACTTCTCAGCACCTGTCCGCGCCCGGCCCCGTCAACCTTGGCTGCTTCGATCAGGCTCTTCGGTACATTGTTGATGGCGGAAATATATATAACCATGAGATAACCCGCGTTCTGCCAGACGAACACAATGACGATCGCCCAGAAGGAAGTCGCTTCCGTCCCGAGCCACGGGAGATTAAAAAAGGACCAGCCGGTAGCCCCGCCGATCGACGCAAAGCCCCGTACGAAAATAAACTGCCAGATAAAGCCGAGCAGCAATCCTCCGATTACATGGGGCATGAAAAAGACCGTCCTCATCACGTTACGCGTATATAGACGCTTTGTTAAGAAATAGGCGAGCAAGAAGCCCACTACATTCGTGAGCAACACGCCCAACACCGTAAATTTCGCCGTGAACCAGAACGAATTCAGAAAGGCGGGATCCTTGGTAAAAATATGGGCAAAGTTCCGCAGCCCGACCCCATCCACTTGTCTGGAAATCCCGTTCCAGTCGGTAAACGCATAATATAAGCCCAGAAAAAACGGGACCGCTACGATCAATACAAAAAATATCGTCGAAGGCCCCACAAACACCAACTGCTGTATCTGCTGGGACGTCTTTCTCCGTGTCATCCAGGTCTCACCCCTTAGCTAACTGTTTTGACCTCTTTTTACCCTTGGGGGCAAAGGATTGAATCTTCACTCTCTCTTGTCGATGAATAATTCAGGCGCTCCTATCCCAGAATAAAGTTGTCTTTCCAATCCAGTCCAAAGGGGTGTTTTGCATGCGTGAAGGCTTGATTCCTACTGTTCTTGGAGCTGTAGTATCCGCTTCTGCCGCATCACTGCTTGGAAGCAAGTACAAACTTGCTGCAACCGGAGCTCTCGGTTTCGGCCTGGCCCATATCGTGCTCGGCGCCATCGATCTAATCGAGCACCGCTAGCCTTGACAGAAAGACAAAAAGAGAGGGACTACCCCGCATGCAGCTCGTTCTGCTGAAGGATAGTCCCTTTTTTAACTTAATAGGTTTCGGTAACCGCCCCTAGGGCAGCCGCTCTTACGTAACTCTGTCCACGAAGGGCTTGCAGTTCCTCTGCCGTTCCGGTCACGACGACACCAAGAAGGCGCACGTCACTTTCATCCGGTTGCTGTTTGTCTTTTTTGAGATAGTTATTGATGCGTTCATATTCCTTGGTGTAACGGCCCTTTTGCTTCAATCCAAATTGCAGATCCTGCAAAAAATCTTTGACCTCAACCTGCTCCCAATCCGGCCGTACGCCAAATCCATAGACGCCAAAAGTCTTAGTCATCGGAGTAGGGTAGCTGGTCTCGCCCCGTTCATCTTTATACGGCTTGAAATTGAAGGTTTCCCGATTATCGAAAGTGTCGACCCAATACCAGACCGGCGTTACTTCTCCCGGGAGCATGGCCCGAACCTCATCAAGTGAGTAGTCCTTATCAAACGAAATCGCCATCTCTGCCGCCTTGTTCGCACCCATTTTCCCCACCAAGTCGAGGTCATTGACTATTTTCCCGTTATAATCCACGCCCGGCACATAAAACATCAATTCCCGTTGTCCATTGGAGGCATTGTAAGGTCGATAGTACATATAATTTTTCGCTTTCATATCGGGGTCTACTACGGTCACGTTCCCAATGTTTCCGCTTAATCCCGTGAATTTCAGGAATCCGGGTACTTTGTATTCCGCCATTCGGCTTCCCCAGGGAACCGGCACGCCCTCGACGATTTTATAGCTTGAAAATTCAAGCGTGCCTGATAAAAATCCCGTTTGATTCTTATATCCCGATTCGTATTCGTTCGGACTCGTCATCGTCATATGCAGCCATTCTTCATTCAGCGCTTTGTCGCCTGCCCGATAAGTCAGCTGAAGCGCGCCGAATTGCACAAGAGTTATGGCAACGATACTCGCAACGAGCGAGATGAGGATGTTGCGAATCCAGGTCTTCCTCTTGGCTCTTTTAATGACTTTGCCGAATTGTTTGTCATCTTCTTCCCAAGGTTTCGTCATATTTATTTCTCGCCTCCGTATTTATTCTTGAATTGCTGCCGGGCGCGAAACAGCGTGGCCTTTACGGCTTCCGTCGTCATTCCCAGCAGCTCCGCAATTTCTTGATACGATAACTCCATCTCGTATTTCAGCAAAATCAGCTGCTTGTGCAGCGGCTTTAACTGCGCCAGCGTCTGTTCAATTTCCTCGCGCCGTTCACGCTGAAGCAATCGTTCCTCCGGCTCTTCCTTTTCCGGCGCCTGAACGTCGGGAATTTCGGCCTGATAGGCGTAACGCTTTTCCCGTCGGCATAAATCGAAGTACCGGTTGATCGCCACCTTATACATCCAGGCACTGAATTTGTTTTCTTCAATAGCCTCAATATAGAGAAACGCTTTATATAACGTTTCCTGTACAACATCTTCCGCGTCGGCTGCAGAGGCACCCAAACGAATTAAATACCTGCGGATTTCTCCGCATTTATGTTGAAGCGCTTGTTGAAGCTGCCCGGGCCCCATTCTGCACCTCCTTTCGGTTGTATAACGGCCGAAGCCGGGAAATGTTATTAAAATAAATTAAGAGCCTGCGAATTCTGCAGGCTCTTTACTCTTGCTGCTCTTTCCCCTCAGGGCCCATGATTGTTTCAGTTTACAAGGGTTGTCCTACCGTCTTTTGATCTCCCGGATTGATGTAATATACATACACTTCCTTCTCCGGTCCAAGAACATAAACAGAACTATACCAAGCGGATTGGTCCTCGTTCCAATGAATAAACAGGTGCATTTTCATTTTTCCGGCTTCCAGGCCTTCAAAATCAATGCTGCCAAAATCTCCGGTTGGACGCTTGTACCCTTTTGCAGTGACTACGTACTCCCAAACCTCGGATCCGTCCATCTCATCCTCGCCCACGATATAATCCGTTCCAAATAAATCGATAGCCTCTTTTTGATTAATTTCCTTATGTACTTTTTCGAAGACTGAGGTGGCATACGGATTGACCGGAGTGACTAATTGTTCTTGAAGTTCCATATTCAAGATTTTAGCAATCCCCGTGGCGTTCTGCTTCCGGATTTCATCATAAACCGTCTCGCCCTCGTTATTTTTCAAATCGGGATCAGCTCCATGCTTCAACAGGGCCGCAAATAATTCTTCGTCTTTTAGCAAGTAGAACAGAACGGTATTCCCGAGCCGGTCCGTAGCATTCACCTCGGCTCCCGCCTCAAGAAGCGGCATGCACGCCTGAGGTAAATACAACCCCGCAGCAATTAACGCAGATTGGTCGGAGGACTGGGCATTGGGATCCGCTCCTTTCGCAAGCAGCAGTTTAACCATTTCCAGCGCTATTTTCTGTCCTGTATTTATGAGATCTGGATCCGGCATGTCTGAAGGAAAATCCCCGCGAAAGATAGCCAACTGCAGGGCGGAAGCTCCATACTCATCCACAGCATTCGGGTCCGCCCCCTGCGAGAGCATCTGTTCAACGGCTTTTGTGTCCCCGCTATTTATGGCCTCAACCAGTTGAGCATCGATGCTTAATTCCAGATTTTCACCACTACTATGTATACTTTCCGTGGAACTTATGTTATTTGAAATATCGCCTAAAGCCGCTTCCCCTTGCTCTTTGATTAAATCTTGGTTGTCCCGAATCCAGTTCATGGCATCCAAAAGATTACCGTATCGTCCCTCTTCCTCTGTAAAATAAATCAAAACCAGCTCGGTCCAAAACTCGGCTTCAACATCGGGATTTTCAAAAAAGGCCTCTATTTCAATCCCCTGATTTCGCCAATCCTTAAGAATGCCTCCCACAAGCACCCGCAATCGGTCATAACCGACCTGCTCTTCCCAATTGGCCGCAGTGATTCCGCTCGACAAGGCGGATAAATTATCACTCTGGAGTCCATCCTCCTTGCCCGAAATCCCGGAGCATGAAGTGACTAATAAAGTTAATGCAACAAATACCGAGATCAATAAAGTCCGCAAAAAAACACGCTCCATCTTCAATGTCAATTTCCGTCATCATTCCCCCTATTATGTCAGCTCTCCTTTAAATGGGGCAAGACTTTTTTCCTGTAGTTCTTTGGGATTATTGCCCAACTTTAGGTTGACTAATTAAAATTTGCAGTATAACATACGCATTAACCAACCTACATAAGCCTCTCTAAAACCGTTCCAACACGATGCTTCGCTTTCTCTTTTGCGCAAACGTTTGCCCAATAGTTTGGACTGCAATTATGAATCGCTACGGTTATTGGCTGCCCTCCAACTACGGATCCCTTTTACATTAGCCCATAATCGCTCCAATATTCTGCAAAGCAGTCACACCTTGGCGAGAGCAATGATCTTCCCCGGCAGAACCATTCCATCAGAAAGGAGGACAGGGATTTATACGAATCTATTATTGAAAGCGCATTATATGTCATTAACCCCAATAAAAGGAGTGATAACACGTAATGGATTTGAGAAAAGCATGGTTTGGAATATTCATGGCATTCATTCTAGTTTTATCAACCTTCACCCCTTCTTTTGCTGATCCGGCCAGCCCCTCGGCTACCGCGTTGGATAATGCTGCTGCGGCTTCGCCTAGCTTAAAGATTCACTTCAAAAAACCGGGAAACTGGGGAACTCCCCAACTTTATTACTACCAGACCAGTCCGAGCGTTACTGAACCCGCCTGGCAATCATCCCCGACCATGAACGCGGAACAAGGCGACTGGTATGTTTACACTATTGAAGGGGTCTCCAGTGCAAGAGTGATTTTCAAAGACAGCAACGGCAACCAGATGCCGGCGGCTAACCAGTCCGGTATGTTCAGGGATAAAGAAGGATGGTATAGCGGGACCAATTGGAGCGATAGCAACCCTAATCCTGTAGATACGGTTCCCCCGGATGTACCATCCGGCTTGACGAGCACGGCCAAAACGGACACCACCGTGACGCTATCCTGGGCCCCTGCTTCGGATAATGCCGGCGGAAGCGGATTGTCCGGGTATCTGATCTACCGGAACGGGGCGCAAGTCGGCTCGGAAACGACCGCTACCACCTTTACGGATACCGCGCTCCTCCCCGGGACGGAATACGTCTACACGGTCAAGGCAAAAGACAAAGCAGGAAACGTATCATCCGCCAGCAACACTCTATCGGTGACTACCAACCCTGCGGGGAGCACAAACAAAGTAACCATTTACTACAAAATCGGTTATGCCACACCTTACATCCACTACCGGCCTGCAGGCGGCAGTTGGACGACTGTCCCGGGTATCAAAATGGAGAATGCCGAAATGCCGGGATATGCCAAATCGACTATCGATATTGGAGCCGCGGCCCGGCTTGAAGCTTGTTTTAACAACGGAAGCGGGCAATGGGACAGCAACAACGGCAACAATTACTTTTTTAATCCAGGAACCTGGACTTACTCCGCTGGAGTAATCACCCCGGGCGCTCCTTCCGGCGGTTCAACGGACACCACGCCACCTGCCGTGCCGGCCAATTTAGCTGTGACGGGCAAGACTTCCACGACAGTGACCATATCGTGGTCCCAAAGCTTGGATAATGAAGGCGGAAGCGGCCTACAAGGGTACGAAGTTTACCGGGACGGTAGCTTGGTTGACGCCAATGTAACGGCGACATCCTATACATTTAACGGCCTGACGGCATCTACCGCTTATTCGTTTACGGTACTGGCCAAGGACAAAGCGGGGAATAAATCCTCCCAGTCCGCCCCTCTTCCCGTGACGACTTCAGAAGCGGGCGCAGGGAACCAGGCTATCGTCTACTATTACACCAAGACGCGGGCCTGGTCTCAGGTCAACATTCACTACTCCCCAGCCGGAGCCGCATGGACAACTCCTCCGGGAGTGAAAATGGCGGAGGAAGCCTGCGGTGATTGGACCAAAATCACGATCAATCTCGGGGAAGCGACCAGCATGAAAGCCACGTTTAACAACGGCTCGGTATGGGACAATAACAACGGCCAAAATTATGTGATCGGCACGGGAATCACAACCGTTAAGGACGGCGTGGTCACCGCCAATGCAATCAGCCCTTGCGCTCCTTTACCTGAAGATAATCTCCCCCCTTCGGTACCGGGAAATGTGACAGCGGTTGCAAAAGACCTCAGCATTACCTTGACCTGGAGCGCTTCGATCGACAATGAGAACGGAAGAGGCGTAGCGGGGTATGAAATCACGCGTACAGGCGGAAGCGACGGTCAAAAGGTATATACGACTACCAGAACCGATTTCACGGAAACAAAACTTGAAGCGCAAACGACATACACTTATACGGTAAAAGCTTTTGACAAGGCTGTTCCATCCAACAAGTCGGCGGCCAGCCAGCCGGTCTCCGCCAAAACAGGCGATGCTCCGCTTCCTCCAGTCGGCGGGACGCCGCTTGGCGGCGATGCCCGCGAAGATTCCATTTACTTTGTCATGACCGCCCGCTTTTATGATGGGGACTCCTCGAATAACCGCGGCGGGCAGTACAATGTATCTTCGGGAAATGCGGCCAACGATGACCCGATGTTCCGGGGCGATTTTAAGGGACTGATGGAAAAGTTGGATTATATCAAAGCCCTCGGTTTCTCGGCGATCTGGATTACTCCGGTCGTGCTGAACCGCTCCGATTATGATTTCCATGGTTATCACGGTTACGATTTCTACCGGGTAGATCCTCGTCTGGAGTCAAGCGGGGCAAGCTACCAGGATCTGATCAACGAAGCCCATAACAAAGGAATCAAAATCATTCAGGACGTCGTGTACAATCACTCCAGCCGGTGGGGAGCGAAAGATTTGTTCACGCCAACCGTATTCGGGGTTCGCGATTCGCAGTGGAGTTGGTATTATGACGAAAAAATTCCGGGGCTGGAATATGACGGCCTTTATCCGAATGACGTTTCCGCCAAGGCTTATAACGGCGACATATGGTCTACGGAGGAGCCTGCCGGGAACACCTGCCGGAATTGGGGAACGCCGACACAGTTCTACAGCAAGGAAGGTTATCGCATTTATAACTGTCAATGGCCTAATGCAACTTCCGGCATGTTCCCTACCGAATACTATCATCCATGCTGGATCGGCAACTGGGAAGGCGAAGATTCCCGCAGTTGCTGGCTCCATGAGGATCTGGCCGATTTCAACACGGAAAGCAAGCCTGTGCAGGATTATTTGATTGGAGCCTATAACAACTTCATCGATATGGGCGTGGATGGTTTCCGGATCGATACCGCCGTCCATATACCTCGAGTGACGTGGAACCGCCACTTCCTTCCTGCCGCTCAGGAGCACTCCGCAGCGAAATTCGGTGATAAGGGAGAAAACTTCTTCATGTTCGGCGAGGTCGGTGCGTTCGTCAACGACAAGTGGAATCGCGGATCAGTCAACCATTCCGCCCAATTCTTCACCTGGAAAGAGCGCAAAGAATATAGCGCCAACGATGAAGTCGCGGCTTTAGAGCAATACAATTACGAGAATCAACTCGGTACGGCCAATCAGCCTACCTCGGACAATGCTTTCCTTCGAGGAAACAATTATCATGAGCCCGACCACAGCAAGTTCTCCGGCATGAACATCATCGACATGCGGATGCACATGAATTTCAGCGAAGCGGTCAATGCCTTCCATAACGGCAGAGATTCGGACGATGCGACCAATGACGCCACCTATAACGTGGTCTATGTCAGCAGTCACGACTTCGGTCCGAACAAATCGAGCACGGCCTACAATGGAGGAACCGGCGCCTGGGCGGAAAACATGAGCTTGATGTGGACGTTCCGGGGCATCCCGACCATCATGTACGGCGATGAAATCGAATTCCAGGCCGGTGAACAAATCGACTGCGGGCCAACCTGCCCGCTGGAAGAAACACGCCGTGCCTACTTCGGTGAAGAAATTGAAGGAACCGTGGTGGCCAGCGATTTCGGCAAGGTAGCTTCCGCTTCCGGCAAAGTCGCCGAAACACTGCAAAAACCACTGGTCAAACATCTGCAGCGGCTGAACCAAATCCGCCGGCAGATTCCTGCATTACAGAAAGGCCAATATTCAACCGAGGGCATTACAGGAAAAATGGCATTTAAACGCCGGTACACGAATGCCGCGGAAGGCGTTGACAGCTTTGCGCTTGTAGCGATCAGCGAATCCGCGACTTACACCGGTATTCCGAACGGCACCTACAAAGACGCCATTACAGGCGATGTGAAAACCGTGACGAACGGCAACTTGTCCGTTTCCTTGTCCGGTATTGGCAACCTTCGCGTCTACGTGCTGGATCTGCCGGGCAACCCGGCTCCGGGTAAGATCGGCGAAAGCGGCCCGTATCTGAAGTAGTTTGCAGGATTTCAAAAAAAAGCGCGTCTTCCTCTTCGGGAAGGCGCGCTTACTCATTTTTTATTAATATGCGGTCCAGCCGGCATCAGCCGTAATCACCGTACCGTTCACGAAGCTGGACTCGTCCGACGCCAGGAACAAAGCTACCTTGGCAATCTCTTCAGGCTTGCCCACACGCGGGTTAATCGCCATGCCGAGCTGCTGTTTACCGAAGCCGAATTGGCTGATACCTTGCATGGAGGCCCCAATGTTCGTTTCCACACCGCCCGGAGCGATTGCGTTGCAACGAATGCCTTCGGTTGCATACATATAACCCGTGTTTTTAGTGAAGCCGACAACGGCATGCTTCGACGCTGTATAAGCTGCGCCAGCACGAGCGCCATTTAGTCCGCCTGCCGAGGCCACGTTGACGATGACTCCCTTTTTCTTCTCCAGGAAGATTGGCAGCACTTTACGAGTCGAACGCATCACGCTGGTCGTGTTGATGGCAAATACTCTTTCCCATTTATCATCGTTAATTTCGCCGGCCGGCTCCATGCCGTCCATAATTCCTGCATTGTTGATGAGGATATCTACCGTACCGTAATTTTGAACGGTCGTGTCGATCAGGTTTTGAATGTCTTCTTCAACTGCCACATTTGTCTTAATGGCAAATGCCGTACCGCCCTGGGATTTGATTTCTTCGACCGTAGCCTGGGCTCCTTCCAGATTCAAATCCGAAACGGCCACTTTCGCTCCTTCTTTAGCAAAAAGCAAAGCAATTTGTTTACCCATACCTGAAGCTGCACCGGTTACTACCGCTACTTGGTTTTGAAGTTTCACTTTCAAATACCTCCCAAAATATTCACAATTCATAGGTTAGATTGTGAATAATGTTATTGCGCTATGCGCCTTCAGTATAGATAAAGCCTGATTTCACTACAATCATTAAACATTCAATAAATGTCCATTAACGTACACATTGCAGCCGATTGTTCGTTATCTTTTGTTGATCTTGGTTGAAGTCGGCCTCCAGTTAATCATTCGGACCAACTGATCCTGCATATAATCCGGCGAATATTGGAACCCGCTCTCGATCCAGTGGAAGACAAGGCCCAACAGAGCATTCATCGAATAAATCAAAAGGAACTCCCGATTAATCGAATCATGAGTATAGTCCAAATCCTCCGCGGCAATCTGCATTAATGAGGCGGATATCTTTTCCTTGAATAGAAGTAAAACCTCACTTTTGAATAAAATCGTATATACGGAAGAGCTTCGATAGAAGTGATCGAAGATTTTCACCGAATTTGCAGGCAATTCGTCGATCCTGAACATTTCCACTTCCTCGTACGGAGCCCGGAATGACTGCTTCAATTCATCGATCAATTTTGAAAAAACGTCGTCCAGCAGCATTTCTTTGCTTTCATAGTGGGCGTTGAACGTCCCCCGGTTATAGCCCGCCTTCTCGACGATTTCCTTGACGGATATAGCATGAAAGGCTTTGTTCGCCATCAGATCCAACAAGGCTTGCCTTAGAGCGGCCGTGCTTCGGGAAATGCGTTTATCTGTTTTTTGATCGCTCATGGACTAACCCCCCTTTGCACCACACTTGTAAGTATATACAAAAAACGCGGCCCCCGGAAATTCCGGAGACCGTGAAGGATAGTTACTGGTAGAATCGAATATTATACTTTTTTTACCAGAACGACGACTATACTAAAGGTGGATTTAACGTTCAAATCTCTGGTAGAGCTTCTACGTTGAAAAACCGGCACGCTCAAGCTCCGGCAACCGAATATCCTAATTTAATTACAAACATTAATTTTGGGAAAACTGTGGTCGATTGCTTTCAGCTTTTTGTCCTGAACACGTGTCAAGGCTTCCTCTAAGGATATGATATCTTCAATTGCCCGGTAAGGACGTCTCCTCGATCTAAGACTCCACTAGGTCGTTTCTTGTAACTGGGATCGTCTTGGTTATCCCGGTCTTCTCATCATGTACCGTCATAACTTCCTTGATCACCTTCAATTCGTACAACACCCGCCGCTGCTTCTCACTCCGCAATAGCTTCCTTTCCATTTGAGATTCTTACCCCAGGATAAATTTGTATCCCCTTATTTAACCGCCTATTTAGTTTCATTCTATGAAGGACAGTAAGAAAAATATATTTCACAGCGACCACTCCATTTTTCAAAATGTTACCTTTAATTTTACATTCAGAAACCATTTTATTCTATTGTGCATAAAAGACCGGCTCATGCTGCCATCGGTACTGTGACCAGCCGAAGGAAGCGGCGTTCTTCACCCAGACGCATTGTGACCGGACCACAATGCCGGCAGCCTCCATTGCATCTTCAAACTCCCTCTGCTTGGAAGAAGGGTGAAATACATAGATCGCCGCCGTTGGATCCATAATTCCGGCGTAGCGTTTAAACACGGCATGAAGAAAGCCCGCAAATTCCTCCGCGGGCATATCATCGTTCATTATGAGTTGGTGCCGGCTTCTGCTAATCGTGCAGAATCACATTCCACGGCCACATTGTAAGGAGGATCCGTGACAACCAGAGTCGCCTTCGCATCGCCCATCAACATGGCTACATCCTCCGGATCCGTTGCATCCCCACACATCAGCAGATGCGGGCCGAGCTGCCAAACATCTCCGCGCTGCGTCTCAGGTTCTTTAATATCGCCCAATGCCTTCTCAATGTCAAAATCATCTTCGATTACCGGCGGATCCATTTCTGTGATACTCGGTAATGACGCGATCAGTTCACCGCGATCTCCTCCTGGTCAAATTCAGATAGGCCGATATCTGCCCCGGTCTCCTGCTGTTGTTCGAGCAGCACGGCCAGCGCCTCCTCATCCCAACGACCGGAAACTTTGTTCAAAGTGAGGTTAAGCAGCCGTTCCTGCTGGTCGTCCAGGTCAACGACGCTGACGGCCAGCTCCGTATGCCCCTGTTCATTAACCATGATTTTATACCGCTGCTTGCCCGCCGACCATGTTGCCGGTCCGCTCATTCCAGACAATCGGCTCTACATACCCGAACGAAAGAATAGAGTGCTTAAGCTTCTCATATTCCTTATCACCAGACTGAAGGTAAACTCGCGGATTATAAGCTGCTGCGTTTATTTGATCGATAGGTATGATTTTGATGTTCATGATGCACCCCCAAAAGAAAAAGCACCTAGCAGGTGCTTAAAACTTATAATCTATCTTTTTTAATTCCAACTTATGTGTAACTGTAACGTCGAAACAATCTGGGTTGAAAAAACAATAATTAACTCCATCTGGATCAACTGCGCTTTGATATCTAATCCCATCAAACCCTTTCAATTTTATGTATTCTGCTATTGCTTGAGTGGGAAGATACTCAATATCTGCGATATTCGGACGGACAGGGGCGGATAACTTCTCGCTAATTTGTCGTTTGAAACTATTAGGTCGATTTTTTTCCTCTTCCGTGGGAACAAAGTCAATAACATTCATTTGCTTCTTAGGCGTTACAGTAGCTATAACAATTGTCGCATTAATCCAAGGTCTCATTTCAGCAGCAGCGGTTTTATCACCTTCTGCAGCATACAAATAACGAATTCTTCGAGGATTTAGTCTGCCTATGCCTACGTATTTTTCTGGAGGTGCTGTTAAATCTGAATCTGAATACTGATCAACACCCTCATCCAAAATTCTAGCTCTGAAGAGAACCTTATCTGGTTCAATAATATATGGTGTTTTCATAATTGTTTCTATATGTTGACTTAGTAAAGTAGTATTACTATTAATAAAATATCTTGAAGTTTTAAATGAATCCCAAAACTCTTTTAAAACTTCATCTGTGTCTTCAGGCGTGGCCACGTAAAAGTCGATCATTCTTCCCCTCCTTGTCTTTGTATAATTCAAAAAAGAACAAAACTCAAGCGAGAAATTGCAGAAGTAGTAGCTTGCGACGCTTACTGAATCCTAGCTT
Organism: Paenibacillus sp. FSL R5-0407; assembly: GCF_038009185.1. NCBI lineage: Bacteria > Bacillati > Bacillota > Bacilli > Caryophanales > Paenibacillaceae > Paenibacillus > Paenibacillus sp. FSL R5-0407. Next base: position 987,339 of record NZ_JBBPAX010000002.1, read on the forward strand.
ATGAAACCCCGCCGACAAAAAACAATAGCCTGGATTCGAACTCCGGACTTTCAATTGATCAACATATGTGATTATGCCGTCAGGTGGCGGCTGGCCCCATTCATCAATAGTAGCGGCCACTGCGATGCGGATCATGTCGCTACTGAGATAAGTAGATTCATTGCGGAAGATAGTACACTCCCATGCAAGGAGGCCGTCGTCTCGGATGCCTGACCAGGTAACCCAAACGGCGTTGCCGGTTGCTGTTCGCAGCACAAGATTACGTCCTGGGCGGCAGAATTGAGGACTCCCTACAGTCTGACGCGAATAGTGTCGATCAACAAGAAGGCGGCAAGATCGGTCGCCCTTGTGTGTCAATAACCATGGACCGTAGTCGGGTAAATTAAGCATTAGTTGCTGTACCTAACTGCCTCCTTTAAGTTGAGTTGGTTTCCCGTACGCAGGCGCAACAAACAGGGCCGTACAGCAACGCTGTGGTCCCGTCCTGCGATTCTCTTAACTCTTGCTTATATTCGCCCCCAGAACATATGTGCCTGTCCTAGGCAAAAGAAAAGCACCCGAAGGTGCTATTTTAGCCAGTCGCGAATTTCAATTAACCCCTTGTATGCTTTCCCCCACATACTATTATCTTTTAGGTATTGCTCACCTTTATCAGTTATTACTGGCCCTATTTTAAGGAGGAGAGGTCTGTTATCAGCCCAGAATACTCCAGCGATGTAATCTTCTCGCGAGAGATAATTCACTGCGTTATCAAACTCATCTTCACTGACTCCAAAGTCTTCTTCGGTTAGAGGTGTGTTTCCTTCATTGATTTCCTTTAAGATTGCAAAACGAAGTTTATCTTTATTCATAGACACTCAGTACCTTTCTAAATCAAAGTTTAGGATAGAAAAGAGCAATATGCCTTTCATCAAATGATGTTATTGTCTTTTCTCAAAGGTCCAGAACCTACAAACGAAGCTCTCCCAATCGTTTGGCCAAAGTTCTCATGGGTCAAAAGAATTTCTCCAGTGTACAAAGAATCATCAATCCCCCATGCTTCAAATTGAACATTAGAACCATGAATGTCATTAAAAGATGATTCTGAAACTGCTACATCTAAATCAAATGACTTGAAGCCGTTCGAAACATACCAGGATAGGGACGCATTTTCAAACGAAATGTCCTTCCCATGGATGTTTAATGATTTCAAAGATACCATTGACATTTTGCACTTCCTCCTTTGCCATCAACTTTTCAACATAAAAGATTTACTAAGAGTAAAAAGCATCCGAGGATGGTTAAAATTCATTAGATTGACAATTGATCTGCTATTTTTCTCAGAATAACTTCCCTAAGTATTTGATGAATATCTTCTGGAAATACCTCAACACTGATAGGAAAACTAGAATCATCAATGAGCGTGAGCACCTTGATGTCGTCTGGGTGAATTGTAATTATAACTCTGCCCACATTAATAAAACTAATTGTAACTTTTCATTCAAGAGGACTTAAGCCAATTAGTTCGCTATTTGAATGTATACCGTATGGTTCTGCCTTTAACTCTAATAAAACCTCCTGTAACGCCTTTGTGATCCTGTCTCTTTCTTCAATGTATTCATCAACCGTAGTTTTTAATTTTTCGCGCCAATCCATTTTAAGCGCCTCCTTCCTAAATCAAATTTCGACATTAGGAAGGACTTCCCTGCTTGATGCATCGGCTGGTTACTGTAGAACTGTTTCGCTCCTGTCCACGAACCCCACATGCATCTTTTGCACTTTGCTGGCTGCTTCGGTTCCGATCGCGGACGTTGCAATTGATTACGCTTACCGGCCATGTCGCCGTTCACCTCGGTTCCTCGGCGGTTCTATTCTGCCTTGTGTCACTTTAAAAAGGCTTTTGATGATTCTAATTCTCCCGGGTAATCACGCTCCTAAATATATAAAATTGACAGTCCCTTCCTCCTAATTAATTTCCTTTAATTCCATTATTTATATCATTAATTGCATAATATTGTTAAATTGGTATAATATAAGTGCTTTACTATATTTTACAGATTTGAAAGTGAATCAGAGTGTGAAAGGAGGTAGCAAGGTAGAGCATTTATTTTCTAAAATTATATGAAAGAGGGATGAAAATGTTTAAAAAGGCTATTTTATTAATTTCACTTTCTTTGTTAATGGTGATCACACCAATTTCACAACCGGCAAGTGCATTCGAAAGGCAGAAAACTGATAAATCTAATATAGTAATATATCCAAAAGGTTTATCAATACCACAGGATATCATTCAAGATTTGAAAGATAGTAACCCTGATGCCGGAATAATTACTATTTATGAATATAGTGAGGTCCCAAGCGTTGAAGATAGAACTAGTCAAAATAGTGTCTCCCCCTTGGGCCTTCCTACAACATACGTCTATAAGTATATAAATAGCACAAAGGTTACTGTGGCCGATGCACTTAACAAAGATGAGTTCAAGTTTTCGGTGGCTAGAGGTGAGGAGGTAACATTATCCCGGACATATACTGGTTCTCTTACAGGGTCTCTTTCTGGATCACCTTTTGATAAAGGTGCTATCGGTGCCAATATAACTATAACAGCACAATACACTAAAGGAACAAAATACACAGGGCCATCTGAGTCCTCTAGCTTTAACACAAGAGAATTCAGAATGAAATTTTATGAGGAACGGGGCACTTGGAAACAAATCAAACAAGCTATCAGCACTATAAACCAAGAGGTAATAGCTACTGACACAAAAGAAGGTACCTATAAAAAGCCAACCCGTTTCCTATCTTATAGTATTGACAAGAAAATCTAATGAGAAGACGTAAACACACAATAGGCATTATCACTATTCTGTTACTTCTAGTTTCTTTACCAGCTGGAGCGATATTAGGAAATTTATCTCTCAAATTAGTGGATTTGACACCAGTGATGCAAGATGTTTTTATCCTTTTATCTATAACAATTTGCATATTAGCATCAATTATTTTTTATATAACTTTTTCAAAAGAAACTAAACCTTAAAGAACCTAAACACGGGAGGGTGTCACGAAGGTCATCAAGATTGATTAAGTGACTACCCTCTCTCCCTTTCCCTTTGGATAAAATAACCTCATATAGGTAGTTAAGGATATTCCCTATATGTGTACAAAAAAATAATATTTCAAATACATATGAATTTTTAGAAATGATACATACACTCTCAATTCGTATAGATCCTGATAATTGAGAAACTTTCTACTCCTAGATTAAGAAAAATTAAATAGATAGGCGAGAAGAGTTACGCCCCGGTTTCAATGCCGCATTCATGCGGCCGTGCATGTCATTCCCGCCTTTTTCCATGCTTACATTCTACACGGCAATTAATTCAAGTGGTGTTCAAATTTAATTCAACTTATGGTCAATTTTATCCGTCATTTATATGAAAAAGATGAAACTATTATTCAACTTGAAATTTTTACCTTCTCCCTTATTGGTATATATTGTATTATTTAATAGTATTATTAAAAAAAGTGAAGAGGTGCATTAAATGAAACATCATGTATTTAAGAAGGTTTTACTTGTGTCGTCTGTCATGCTTTTGTCGATCACTGGTTCCGCTTTTGCTGAAGATGCCGTAATTACAAATAAAGGTGAAAGATTACCTTTAGATGCAAATGTTCGTCTTTCCGTTAGCTTGAAGGATTCTGTAACCCCTGTAATCTTGCAAAGTGAATTGACTCTTGTCTCTGAGGAAATTGGAGTATATAATCAGCAAAAGAATGTCACGGTTTCAAGAGACTTTGCTCCAAACGAGACTATTCCTTCATCAATTATTTATACCGAGGATAACGGATCTCAAGGAAGATGGGGTGGAACCCTTAGTAGAACTAATGATCCTGCACCAGTAGCGCTTCCAGGTGGTGGACTTAGAGTCTACTACAAAGGAACTGTTTATAAGGATGTTGACTAAGCACTAATTTATTTTTAAATTGATAAAAAGCAAAAAGAATAGTTCCCTATTCTTTTTGCTTTTTTATTTGTTAAAGTTTCTATATCTCATCGTCCTCAAAAAATCCCATTAACTTCAATATGTTCGCTATGCCCACCGTTCCCTCTTCGATTTTCCACCGAATCGTACTGTCGCTCATGCTGTACCGAAAAAACAACAACGTCTCCTTGCGAGAATAGCCCTGTATATATCTATAATCAATCGCCCGCCTCTCTTCAACATCTAAGATAAGCCCCCAGGCCCGCCGCAACTGCTGCGTATAAAACTTATATTGTTAATACACCCAACGTTGCTTTTCGATCAGGATTGCCGCGTTCGCAGTCTTGTCCGCATAAAGGTCTTCCTGATCGATCTGGCGCGCCGTTCCCCCTACGACTGCCGTCTGCTTCAGTTCCTCTTCATGTTCATCGAAATCCTGCATCAGCATCATCATCTCTTTATATTTCCCTAGCAGGTGCGCTGGACCTCCTGCTTCGAAGCTGTTGGAAAGAGTTCTTCTTGTTCCCATGCCATCGCACTCTTCCCCAAACTAAAAAGGTGAAGTTTGAAGTACGGAATGAGGATCAATTAAGAATATTCCTTGATTATGCTAAACGCAAACAGTACTTTATGGCATTCGAACTCGCTTTATCAATCGGAATGCGGCAAAGCGAAATCCTTGCGCTTCGCAGGATGGACGTCCATCTTGCCAATGAAACCGTATCCGTTCGCAAAGCATACACACTAGCTGAAGTCGGTCATGATTTTGATGATACCAAGAATGATTTTAATACCCGATCAATAGCCCTTTTTGAGAGTACTGTTCGGTTTTTAAAAGAACACTTTGACACTTCCAGCCGAATTATTGCTGAAAAACCCACTTTACTTAACTAAAGGGTAGAAAAATGGTAGAAACATCACGAATTGAACAAAAAAGCGCGGCCCCGGAAAATCTCGGAGACCGCGCCGCGCTTGACTTGTTAAAGATGCTGATGAAGGGATTCGAACCCCCGACCTACGCATTACGAATTCGTCGAACACTTGTTACGTAAGATAATTTAAGATTATCTAAGCGCAGAAAATCCTTTGTTTCATAGGGGTTCGCTGGAATCAAGATTATCTAAGATTATCTAAGATTACCTAAGCGCGTTTGCAAAAATGTTTGCAGCCTTTGAAGTTTAGCCTAAGACAGTACAAATTGTACGGAGGCTAAAACGATGAGAATGAAAGACTTGAAACCAGGCTTACCAATCCGGATTATTGCTGACCACCCAAACGGTTACGGCGGCCGCAAAGGCAAAGTTGTTGCGATAGGGACTTTCGAAGGCGGGCCGAAAACCATAGGAGTATTAGTCGATATTTATGAGGCGTGTTTAATAATCGTTAAGCCTGAGCATCTGGATCCCGGCGAGCCTGATCCAATACCTCCGGGATGGGAAGAAATCGAATTATAGATGGAAAGACCACGGAAGTATTGTCTCCGTGGTCTATTTGTTTGTATGCTATTATGTTGGCCCTATATATTAAAGGACAATTCCTTTGTTGAAGAAATCCTCCCAACACATTACAAAGAACGTTGCTTTAGGATCAAAAGGTCTCCTAGTCGTCATATGTACCTCTAAAAAAGAATTACCATTAAAGCTTTGTAAACTTTATCGTCAACCTCTGCCAGACTGCGCTTTCCGTCCTTCCAGTTAATGACGATTCTATGCATGCCCTTCTTTTTAGCGGATAGCCCAGCTAACAAGCCCACTGGTCCTAATAATGCACCACCCACTAACCCCCGCCCTACTGCACTGGCGGCACTTGTTTGATACTCTTCATCAATGAGTTCATAAGATTCCACCGTGTCTTTATTGACTAATACGTTCTTTTTAAAAAGCCCAGCTATCATCTCAACTTTTTGACCTGTAAAGTTCAGCTTGAAAGGGTTACCTTTATAATCGCCAGCTATGATACTACTTATAGCCATTCTATCTCCTCCATCGACATATTATAACTTCATAAAACAATATTTTCCTATATGTGTCAATGAGTAGTGAATATCTATTGGATATATTTTACTGAATCTACACGAGGGAAGAGGAATCTACACCGAGCCACATGAAATAAGGGATTTTCAGATTTTAAGACGAGTTTAATCTACAAGAGAAAATATCAACCCACAAATCAATTTGCGGGTAAAGTACGGGTAACAAAAAAAAGCACTGCCGATCATCCGGCGGTGCTTTTTAGTATTTACTATCTTGAGGCTTTAAAGATTTGTCCTACCTCTGTTACATACTTTCCTAACCTTATACTGATCTCTGACCGCAGCACATCCCTGGTCACTGCGAATCGATCCACATATCCGCGGCATACATAAGGATAATAAATCACAAAGCCTTCCTGGCTGTACTCCTCACGGTTCACCTGAATTCCATGTTCTTTTAATGTTTTCCTTAAACGCTTTGTTTCTTGAAAAATTTGCTCATCGATCCATTCTCCACATAACTTATATGCTTCTCTGAGCAAGATTCCTGATAACTCTAAATCGGTCAAACTTTTTTGAATCATAGGATGCATCTGCAGCATCAGTATGTAATCCCGCATCAACCTTCGTTCCTCTATTGTTATTATACCTTCTGCCTTTTCGGTCGTTGACACCATATCACCTCAATTTATACGAACATATATTCGTATTATATGCGTAAAGGCGAGATTTATTCAAGGGGACAAAATTAATTGAGAGCTTATTACTTTTTAAGTAAAGTCTTACGTGTATACAAAATTAAATTAATAAGAACTAATAATACTCCAGCAAATATCGTGTAATTAGGAATACTCCATATGACACTAGGAGTGAAATTTTTTAGTGCTTGATAATCTTGGTGAACTGTATCAGCAAGTGAAACAAAAATCATTATCTTTTCAAATCCGCCTAATGCTATCAACAATATTCCAAGTGAGTAAAACTTCAATATTATCCACTCCAATCAATATAGTAATTATGCCCTTTAACTATTAATGATCTCGTCACGTGAAAAGATTATAAATAACCCACCGACCAATTAAGGCCGGTGGGTTTTGAATACCGATGCTATCGGATTGCACTACGGTGCTTCCGTTAATGTTAATATTACTATACCCTAATTATTGGAAACTCGCAAGCCCACGGCCAAAGTCCGCCAACCCTCTTCCGAAAATTCTGGTTCACTGACCTTGCCGCCCAGATCTGCCGATCCGAATTCCTTAACAAACCATTTTGGAGCCGGTACCATCTTGGCCTTCTCTTCCAGTTTCTCTACCCGAGCCGCAAGCTTTTCAAAAACAGTTCTTTCTTCCTTCGTCATGGGTTCATCCTCCTTGGCCGGCTTTGTCGCCGATTCATCATATTTGTAAAGATTCCATTCATTCATAATCGAAATCAGTTTCTCAGCGTATTTTGGATCTGTTGCGTAACCGGCTGCTGCGATCGCTCGGGCCGCATCAGCTCCCCGCTTTCCGATCACACCTTTATAGAGATTACGGTTCCAGCTCACACCATCCAGGATAAGCCTTGAATGATCCGCTATGGATTCGCCCCAGTTATGGTAAGCGCGAAACGCTGCGTTTACCTTGATCGGCCTGCCGCTAACATATTCGGTAGTTGGCATTGTGCAGCTGCCGGCTGATCCTTTCCCCTTAATGCCAAACAGGTTATTTGCCTTTACTGTCAGACCGCTCCCACCCCATGCCGACTCCAAGGCGCCCTGCGCAATAGTCAGAGATGCGGCAATATTTGTCCGCTGCATATCCAAGACAGCGAAGGGGGCTATCTTAGCTATAAACTCTTTTCTAATCATTGGGTACCGCCTCCATTTTGCGGATGCTCCGGCTTGGCCGGATTATTCTTAGCTTTATCCTCGTTAAGTTGCAGCAGGAAATCTTTAATCTTGTCCGGAAGCGGAACACCCAGGACGCCGAAGTTCTCCACAACGCTTAGAGCCTCGCGACCGATGTAGAAGAAGATTGCTGCGGTCCTGAATAAAGGCATACCCGGCTGGATCCAAGCGTCGACCAGTGCAGCCAGACCGACAACAAAGATGACGACCCCCTTTCGAACGCCGCCCCAAAACATAATGTCGCTGCTAACCGTTTTTGTTTTAAAGGCTCCGGCCACTCCACTGACATAATCGGCCAACATGAGCACGACGAGCAACTGCAGCGGTTTATCCCATCCCCCAAGCCATCCCGCAGCAGTTGCTAACAAACCAGTGACGGCTGCCAGCGAACCGGTAGAAACTTCCTTGCTACCAGATCCAAACGCAGCGGTGAAAATCGTAGTAAATAATAGCTTTCCATGATTCAACATGTGCCTCATCCTCTCAATATGAATAGCCCCCGGATCGGCTCCGAGGGCAAAATAAAAGCGCCTATTGGCGTCAGTATGGAACGATATCACTGGCTAGGGAATTACCCATCTCTGCCATCTTGTTAATGCGGTCTTGCAGCTCACGGAGTTTATCCCGCTTCTCCTTATTGCTAAGATTCTCATCACCTTGTACATTGCGGATCTCCTTGCGTACGGCGGACATGTTCTGACTGATCTTCCCTAACCGCTTTCGGAGAGCGTCATTATACCAGCTCGGCAGTTCCTTGAGCTCACGGTCCGCGTAAGCCTGGTCTAGCTTATCCTTATAATGATAAAACTCAGAGGACAAGTCATTGCTGAATACCGGGTCCGCTGTCATCTGCTGGGATAATGCATAACCCACATCACCACCGGGCGACATGAGCGGTTGCCCGAACTGGGCCAAGAATCCGAAATATTGTCGAGCCAGGTAATCCATTTGCTTTGGACTCTGTTCGATTGGTGTACCATGAGTTTTTTCACCGATCCACCGGGCGATATTTGTTGTCTTTGCATCAGATTGGAGACCGGGAGAAAGTCTCTCCAAGTAACCGGGCACGATAGGTGCGCCACTGAACGTCTTATTTGCCGCAACGTCGGCTATCGGTCCAAGGATGGTATCCCCAACGGCCCCCAGCAACCGATCAGTCAGTCCTCCGCCTTTTGCCGCTCCTTGAATACCAGGTGGGATAAACGTCGTCCGCACACGGTCTGCAAAGTCCCGGAACGCTGCCGGGTCCTGTTCCGCAAACCTTCGCATAAGCCGCTCCGGAATGTCTGCAAAGATGGTGCCTTGCTCTTGCGGCTTGGCAATCTTGATAAACGTTCCATCTCCCCGGGGGATCAGCAGGAAAGCATCCTTTGTCCGGTTACTGAGCTTTTGGTAATTCGGGTCGTCGTGGTTCAGGGCGTACAAGGCGAGCGTCGGAACCGTGATAGCCAGCGCCGATTTAACAAGAGCTTTAACAGGATCGTCCCGATATGTCCGGACTGTCTTGTCCAGCCCCTGCATCGCTGCGTTGAAATAAGGAAACACCTTATCGACCTCTCCCGACAAAGCCCCCCGCCGCTTGAAGTTCACAGTTAGGTCCTGCGCCTCTTTCAGTGCGGCTTGAATATCTCCGCCTTGACGTTGTATTCGTTTGAATTCCGATAGACGAGGTGCAATTTCCACAGCGTTCAGGACGTTCTCATAAATATCCTTCACTCTTCCTAAAGAAGGGCGGATACCGCTTTGAGGAAGGATTTGTCTCTTACTCTGAGCCAATAGATTCCGGTCTGCCGCAATAGCAGAAGCATGTCCGCCGCCAATATTCAGGAAGTCCTTATATGCACCACGTCGCATGCCAATATCTACGGCCGCGCTGATCAAGTCCGTAACAAACGAGATCGGGTTATTCGTTGTCTTGCTGGCAATATACGCCTGCGGGATGTCCCGGAATAAGTTACGGGTCAAGGAAAACACCGGGTTGCTCCCTGTAGTAAGTAGCTTCATCGTATTCGTAAGCTTGCCGATGGCGTTGAGCAGGAATCCAGATTGTTCCGGTCCGAGTGCCGTAAGTGCGCTCAGTAGCTGCTTATCCTTAATCTTCACATGGACCGCCTGGCCATCTACCAGTGCCCGGACGATATTGTCCTTATCCAGCTGAGTCCGCTGCATCGCCTTGTCAAAATCGGCAGAGAACCGGAACAATAATTCATCGAGCCCACCCTCATCCAGCACGATCTTGGCAATATCGTCCGGCTTCTCAGGCTGCTTAACAATCTCTGCCCAAGGTTCGAAATCTTCCGGAGCTTGTTCGATATTCTTCACATATTGCTGCATGACCTTATTCCGCTTAGCCGACTTTACAAAGGAATCAACATTCTCGATCATCGCTTCTAACGGGCTGATGATCAACCGTTGAGATCCACCAACTTGATACCCTTTAACCGGGTTCGACTGGTTCCCATAACCCCGTTTCTTACCGCCGAAACCTTTACCTGTCTTCTCCAGCTCCGAGAAATAACGTTTATTCGGTACGTAATAGGGATTCTCTTTAATCCAAGAGTCCAGCATTTCTTGTGGGATCATACCAGTATCAACGAGCCAATGTTGAGCCATTTGAGCCTGAAAGTCATACAGGCCTTCAGCCATCTCAGCAAACTCCGGGAACATCTGCTCATACTCAGATACCTTCTGCGCCCCGTATGACGGCGACCAATTCAGATCATCACGGAATACTTTCTCCCCGCGCTCCCACCGGGTTATGGCATGCTTATTAAGCAGGTAATCCTCAAAATCAACATAGATATGCTTGTTTTTCTTCATCAAAGTTTTGAGCGGAGCCAAGATGCTCTTAAGAGATTCGCCCACAACTTTACCGTTAGCGTCTACAAGGCCGTCCGTTATGATCCGCTTAGCGACAACATCGGCGCCCCGGGATGCTAAACCGAGATCATGGATACGCTGATTGGACGGGATCTTTTCACCCATAACCTGCTCCAGGAGTTTATCTTGATGGTTAAGCGGATTAAGATCGTCAACCAGGGCAGTGTAAAGCTTATCCGCTGTTACTGTCACACCAGACGCTTCCTTCTTCTGCCGGCTCACCAGTTGCGAGCGAGTATCAGTCCTAAGCGAATCATAAGGGTCCACCTTTGAAAATGGAGAGATCCCCAAACCGGATTGTTCCTCGAATTGCTCCGGCCGGAGAATAGGACTAGCTTCCGGATCAATTATTGGCGATTCAGCCGGGGTTACCTTACTCTTTGGAATCTCTACCCGGCTTGCTTCCGGGCTAAGAAGAAAGTCGATGTCCTCATTGGACAGACTCGTAATGTCTCCCCCAGCATTAAGCTTAGCCATTATTTCCTGCTCACGCGGAAGCACGGCTTTGTCCGGATTAGCAGTCTCCACCGGATCGATCGGAGCTCTAGACGCCCGCTTTGTTTCGCTCGGAACAACTCTTGTATCTTTAAGTTCTTGCGATACGATCGGCTGCTCCACCACTTTCAAAGCCGGATCGAGCTCACGAACACTATTTAGAAGGTTTTCCCGAACAGCTACCAAACCTGCCAACTGATCGTCATAACCATTCTCAGCTCGCCAGGATGGCGCATCCCCCACCTCTGTTCTGAATCCCTCATCTACCCGTTTACGAGCAAGAACATAAAGATCCTTGTTCGAAGGGACCTTGTTATGTTCCGCATAAAAATCACGGTACCATTGAGGGTTATCAGACTGCCACCCGGTGCGAGAGACAAAATTCCCATTCTCATCGAAATTCATGGACCCCGGTCTTCTACCCATTCTCGTATCACGTGATTCCTTCAGATACTTATATTCATCGATTACTGCTTGCTCATACCTGGTGTTCAAGTCGTTAATCGCTCGATCGATTTCTTGGAGTGCCGTCCGACCTTCAGCGGCATTTTCAACGGCAGCTCGCGTGGCCGGAGTCGCTTCAGGTAAATCAAACTTATACTCTGGCGTAATTGGCTCCGTTCCAGCCGCCACATTGGACCGTTCAGACGCCGCAGCAATACGGGAATCCTTTCGTCCTTCTGGCAGAGCAAGAATTTCCGCAATCTCTTCCTCTGGAATTCCGTTCTTCTTGAACAGTTTGGAAAGCCCAATGCCCGCAGCCTTGAACGCCGCTCCCGTAGCGCCTCCTATAACCCCGCCTAGCGCGGCATCGGTAAGAATACCCTTATCATCCTCTCCGGTCATTGCACCAAAAGCAGCGCCCTGCATCGTCCCTGCCGCCGTCTCTCGGAGCGCTTCCCGGGTGATCGCCTGAGCCGTATGCGGCTTGACTAGTTTGCTTAGTTGATTGGCTGCAGCTTGTTCCAAACGCTGCGCCGCCGGGGTAGTCAGGACCTTATCAGCAACGCCGTACGTCCCTGCGATCGGTCCGGTCCCGACCGGAGCACCTGTTGGTGTGAATACACTCGCAACGGAACCGGCAATATCCGCCGCCTTATTGGCTACTTTGCTGCCTGTATCCGGTTGGATCGTCACCGGATGCCCGCCAGACATAACAGAGTCCGCCTGGTGACCAATACGGGAAACAAAATTACCAACCGGATTATCATAGAAAATTTTATTCATTGCCCCGGCAAATGCTCGGATCGGAGCGGGATCATCTTTAATGGCTTCCATCCGGCGCTCATACTCTGTTTGCTTCGGCTGGCTAAATCGTTTGTTTACGATGGCTGCTTTCTTGGAATTCTGATGTTTACTAACCTGCGCGTCATACATCGCGGCGTTGATCAAATTCAGAGGGGTTACGGCTCCGAACTGCTGCTGTAGTTCGGCCATCGGTTTACCAAAGCTATTTACCGGCTCAATTGACCGGTTGCGGATGGCGTCAAACACAGAACTGCTTTGGGATCCGGAAGAAGCAGGAGCGGGATTACTTAACCGCTCCATGACACGCCGCTTCGCCTCTTCCCCTCTTTGTCGATTTCGTACCAAGTCGAATTCACTTGCCATTGTACCACCACCGCCTTAATACCACTTATTTTTATCCCAGAACTGAAGCGCTTTTTCCGGTGTCTTGTAGCGGTCCTTAATATATTTCAGCCCGGCAAGGGCTTGCTGATAGGGATCGTCCCAGTCCACCTTGCTTCCGCCATAGTTCTTCCTCGTCCCATCCAGAAATTGAAACAACCCTTCAGCGGAAGACTTAGGATTCTTAGCCGAAGGGTTGAAACTGGATTCTCTGGCCACGAGTTCAAGGGTGGGCATAAGCCAATCATTCGGAAGCTTCAAATCCCGAATTGCCTTCTCGATCGCTGAAGATGCTGTTTTGAAATTAGCTGGGTTTGCCGCGGCATCCTTGCTCATCTTGTAGTAATTTTTGTAGGCCCCGGAGCTACCGGGGCTACTCAGTTTCCCGAAGATGCCCCGTACTTCTTCATATATCCATCGATCTCCGTTTTGGTCATACCGAGTGAGTTCAGAATCTGATTCGTCTCAGCGTCACTCAGGCCTGAGTCAACAACGTTCAGGAACATCTGTTCACGCTTGGCCGCGTCTTTAGTTAGAGCATTACCGATCTTCTCCTGCCCTCCGGCGCCGTCCGGCGCGTAAACTGGCTCCGTATACAGACTCTTCATGGATTGTAGAACCTGGTTAGCCGTCAAACCTCCGGTCGACCCAGTGGATGCAGGATTCATCATGCTGTAATCCAACTGAGCCCACGCCCGCGCATTATCGTCCTGAGACAATGCCAGTGACGCCTCACGATATGCCTGTTGGTTTTGTTCCTGGAGCAAGTTAAGGCCATAGCTCAATCCATTCTGGCGGACTGCTTCGTCAAACTGCATTTTCCATTGCTTATCGCTAATAGCGTCCCTTGCTTTCTGGTATGCAAATTGCTCCTGTGTCATGTTTTGGCTAAATGCCTGGTCACTCCGAGCCATATCAAGCTGCTGGCCCGCAAGTGTTCGGATCCCAGCATTTGATTTGCTGGCACTATTATAATTGACATTAGAACCATAAAGGCTTGGATCAATACCGAGAGCTTGCAACTGTCCACGCAGAATGTCTGCTTGTTGGCTTAAGCCGGCGCGCTCTTGAGCTGTAACCCCCTGCGCTTCTGCCTGCTGCTTCAAGCCGAGAATTTGGTTGATTACCTGCCTTGCCTCTGTCGGGAGATAATTTCCGGTGAGCTGCGCTTCCGCAATCGGCTTCTGGAAATATTCATTGTCCTGAAGGCCATAAAGGTTCGACAGGTTGCCGAGCGCATCTTGCCCCACACCGTAATTGAGCTGCTGAACCTGTAGGCTCCTGTTAGCGTCATCGTTGTAACGTTGGTATGCCTGCTGCATAAGAGCTGGAACAAGATCGTTTGCTATACTTTTCATCGCGTTTGTCCCAATTTGATTGGCCACCGTCTCAGACCAGGATGACTGGCCTTGTCCGCTAGCCCGAAGCATAGCATTCGTGTCAATTTGTTGATTCTCTACGTTTCGCTTAGCCTCTGCCAGTTGAGATTGGTAAGCAGGATCTGAGTTTTGATCGTATGAAAATGGATCTGGGGCGGTATATTGGAACTGCGCTTGCTTATTAATAAAGTCATTGATCCTTCCAAGAGTATCAACTGTTGGGCTCGTTGGCGGGGTATACGTTGCTTGTGGTGTTGTCTTTGCTGTAGAGGCAGCCTGAACCATCGGGTTCGCTTGTTTTGCCGGCTGACTGTATTGGCTCCAAGTGCTATCGAAATTTTGTTGACTGGTAAGAGCCCTGCCGTTATTACTCGCATCGGCTTTGATGAAATTCTTACCGTCGATCGTTACATAGCCGTTGGCATAGCCAATTCGGGCATTATCCACGCCCTTTTGATTCAAGGCGTCGCGGATTCCATAATTATAAGTTGCAGTAGCCATAAAGCACCTCCTTCAGGGGCATAAAAAAGAGCCCTCAGTTTGAGGACTCTCACTTCAATTTAAGATTATCACTTAAGTTTGACCAACCACTCACTGTACCGTTTTTAAAGGAAATAGAAGATAGATCATATCCCCAAGATTCCATAGCACCTATAGAATGAACACTATCAGGGGTACCCATTATACTCTCAACAAATTCAGAACTATCTCCTTTAACGAAATAAGTTCTTCCTTCTTCAGGTAATGGCGAACTTATGATAGGTGTTCCATTCGACCTATTTCGTACAGCGTCAAAATCAGAAGTGCTATTTTGATCTTCCGTATTCGGCATTGTAAAATTAAGTTCATTTTGAACTCTACTCAAAACATCTGATACTATGCGATCTTCCTGTTTTGTAATAAGTTCTTCAATTTCTTGCTTCTGTTGATCCAACTTAGTATCAATGGAGTTATACTCACTCACATCAGCCCAGCCGTCTGAATATAAAATTTGAGTTTTTCCTGTGAACCTATTTATTTTGACAGGGTACTTTTGATTAAGCTTGTCGTACTTATAAACACCCGGATAAACAAACACGAAAATAAGAGCAAGGCTCAGGACTGATAAAAAATATAGAGCAATCTTATTCTTAGCCATTACTTAGCTTGCCCTTCGAGCAAATCTAACTGATCCTCTTGTTCCTTTAGAACGGAATTAAGCTGATCCAATGACTTTTTGAAAGCATCATAATTATTCTGATAATTTTGTTTGTAAATATCATTTGTGGCTGACTTTACTAATGCTTCGTAGTGGCTAACTTTCTCAGCAGTGGCATCAATCTTTTTCTTAGTCTCATCAATTAATTCTTGTTGCTTTTTAATCGCTTCCGTATTTACCGTGGATTCTTCAGGTGTTTGCGAACTTGTAGTCAAGGATATTACTCCTCCTTTTTCAAAAGAAATATCAGCACCGATCTTATCCGATATATCTCTAACAGGAATGAAACTTTTATTGTCAACAATGATAGCGTTGCCTGCCGTTTCCCCATTAACCTTTACAGGTGTCTCGCCTGATACTTTCTTACCAATATAATTTATACTTGCACCGAAAGCTTGGGTCGACATCATTAACATTGCCCCAACAAAAACACCAACAACAAATTTCTTCATGCTATGACACCTCACTAGTTTTTCCACCATTATAGCAGGGAAAATCAGGAAATGTAAGTTGTTATATCGGCCCCGCTACTTGCTGTCCGTTTATCCAAACCCCCTTTCGACCCAGAATATTAACTTCCTCTGTAGTATTTATGTGGATGTTAGCATCATTACTAGATATAGCAATCGCATTTTCTTCCGTATCATACAGGATATAAGCTACTCCTACAGGAGTCATAAACCTAATTATGGGGGAGAACATATCTGACGGAGAGTAGATTTGAACAGCATTATTCCAATTTTTCCATGCTCCCATCATGTTGTTTGTATTACTTATCTCAACAAGAGGGTAGCTCCCGTAGCTAGTCGCTATATATGACCCGAATATCTGTACAGATTCAATCAACCCAGCAAGGATATGCCCGAGATTCGCCGTGATCGCTGACAATTCATTCACCGTAATTTTTTCTGCCGTAACGGCCCCGGCCTGGATCTTATTTGTTGTAATGGCTTCGGCTTTGATATTCTTCGCTTCGATCCCCTCGGCCCGAATGTTATCAAAGGCCACATTACCGTTAAGGATAAATTCCAGATCCTTTGCCATCTTAGCTACCGTGTTTGCGAGATCCTTCACATATCCCAAAATTACTGCCACATCGTTAGTCGGCGGCGGGGAATTTAGCCGTGGGGAATCATTCCATATCGACACAATACCACTCCTCCTCTAATACAACGGCAGCTGCCTAGTCTGCCGAGTAAATTCATGGAGCCTTACCCAGCCGGTACCGCTGAACTTAACCCGGATCCAGTTCTCCCTTGCGAAGCTGGCCACAGGGATGATCACACGCCGGGCTTGTGTACCAGATCCGCTAATAGTCTGAACTAGCTTCCAGTCCTCTCCTTGAATCGACGGGGACAGGTGAATCTGCATCGTTCCCGTCAACTCAACAACCACCCACATCTTGTACCAACGCATTTTCTGCGCGGCGGAGCCGCCGTTGAACGGCTTCGTTGTCGCTGACCAGGTAATCCCATTACCGTTATCTGTGGTTCCTTCCAGACGGAGCACACGGCCCTGAGCGTCTCCGATATAAAGCTTGTTCTGCATGACCATAAAGTGTACCGCCTGAATCCCGCTCCACCTACTCCAAGCCTGAATACCGGCGCGTGGATCGTACACCATCAGTCGATCAGACGGGATATTAAAATATAGCTTTCTCCCATCCGAGCCTGCAGCGCTTTGGTCGGTGATACCCGATAGGAAGTTTCCAACTATCTCCGAAAATGATTTCTCTGGCGGCATTCCGCCACCGTATTCATATATTCCTGTGTTATGCATGAATCGCATAAACCCTTCTTGAGTGATGGCCGCTTTATGATTGGCCAGCCCTGTGTCCTCGGTGATCAGCTTCGTGTTGAAGTCGGAAGGAAGCGAACCGTACAACTCATGCAGACTGCCAGGCATACCGATCGTCAACTTGGATAGGCTGCCTGAAAGCATGTTAATGTCTTCCCCGCGGCGGGACTCAATCTTTTTGCGATAGCTGTCATCCTGGTTGCCGGTAAATTTCGCCCAAGTCGTAGGCTGATCCAGCGCACAAGACCAAAGCTCCTTTCCTACAGCGCACCACAGCCTGTTCTGGTAGGTCGTCATGTACTTGCCGTTCTGCGGTGCACCGCTAAGGTTGGCCACACTGGATCCGTCGTACTTCTTAACTGGGTCCGCCCCATTGCAGCCGATCAGGTTTACATCGGAGAGGTTGCCCTGGAAGTTGGTGAACGACCATTCCGCAGATGTATTAAGCCCGCTGGCTAGCGTGCTCCAAGACGATCCATTCCAGCGCCGCCAAGTCCCGTCATTGAATACAACATGCAGCTCTCGATCTTTCCAAACACCCATTCCAAGAACACGAGATCCGCCGTTCCCGATAACCGAATAGCCCGGCCTAGTGGAGATGGCCGGGTAATCGTCTGTGGTCATATTCTGCGTATCCGTGAAATAGCTATCGTCAATGGATAGAGGATCGAATCCATTGAGCCCTTTAAATTCTCGAATAGGGATAGGCGCGAGTACGCCAGGTAAAGGTTGTTTTTCAGAAGGCTCATACTGGATCAGCTTCATCCCGCTGCACCACCCTGGTAGTTTTGAGCGGCAACGTTCCAGGCTGCCTTGTACTCGTTCTCGTAATTGGCCGCCTTCACGCTGTCGTCTTGTGTATTCGCGATATAGGCCGCCAAGGCAGGAACATATGTCCAGTGATATTCCGGCGGGGCATCCGGTTCTGTCTGCAGATTGGCCGCTGAGAAGTTTGTCGTTCCGATCATCCGGTATCGGAGAACGCCCTGAAGATTCGCGAATGGCGCAGGGAACAGGGTCAGCTTGGATGAGTTATCATCAAACAGGTATGCATTCTGTCCAGGCAATACGGCATCACGTTCAAGGCTCTTGAACCTGAACATTCCGACCATCACCAGATCAATGTTCTTCGATCGAACGTCTGCCGGCAGCGTGTAACTCGGCTCCGCTGTTATGCAATCAAACATTGTGATTTGAGGAATTTTAACTACGTTGAAAAAATCCTGATTGATCGCATTTAGCCGAAGGACCTTATCGGCAACCGGGACCTCGTTCGGAACCAGTTCGTCTGCCATAGAGATGATTTCACCGATATTCATATCGCTTCAACTCCTTTCCCAGAAAATAAAAAGCACACCCATTTAAGGATGTGCTTGCTGCGTTAAATCGTCCAACTGTCTAACTTTTATTTCTTACCTATAAGGCGTTTGACTACTGATTTTAATGATTTTGAAAAGTGCTTTTCAGGGTTTAATTTATTATATTCCTCAATAAATTCTGCCTTTATTTTTTTCATGAACGCTTCATCTTTGTGTCTAGCAATCGCCAGGTATGACTTTAGATATTTGTCTACGTTTTTTGGTGTAATTGTTCCGACAATTTTTGCTGGAACTCCAGCAACTATACTAAATGGAGGAACGTCCTTCGTTACTACGGCATTGGCTCCAATTACAGAATAACTTCCAATCTTAATACCCACGCCGATCAGTCTTGCTCCGGTACTAATATAAACACAGTTTCCAATTACCGGGGCCGCCCCAATGGTTACGTTCGTTCCTATCATGCCGTACTTACCCATTTTTGTAAGTGGGTGAATAAGCACGCCCACTCCACCATACGCAATTCTTGTCTCCGAATCCAAGAAACATGAAGAACTGATAACACAGTTATTAACTATGCGATTTAATGTTTCACATTTCTTCGCAGTCTCAAAATCTTTATTGTCGTACGCCTCTCTGCCGTATCTATATAGTCGCTCTGCATTTAAATCAGCGTATTTCGTAAACTCCCCTATAAAGTCACTCTCAATCAACTCTTTATATTCTGCCTTTAAGGTTGTGTTTAAATACATAAAACGCCCCTCGCTTTCTAATCAACTCCTTTATTTTTATTCTGTGCTTTTACTCAAAATCCTTTAATTATGGCGAATAGATAGGTATATACCTTCTCGCCCCATCTACCCAAACAGAGATTTTTCCAACTTCGCTAGGTGCGGAAGTCGTTACTACATCAGATCCTTTGACGTGTAAGTGACCGTCAAATCCTCTATCAGGACGCACTCTATCTATGTCCAATCTTGTAGGAGATATTAGGAATATATCTAAATTAAAATTAAATGCCTCAAGAGCGTCAAAATAACTAGTGTCAGCATTAAGCATATAGTTGTTTACGATAGCACCTTTAAACAAACTAGCAGTGTGTCCAAATAATTTAAAATATTCCGTTGCGTTCGCTCCACCACTCGCAGTCAAAAATGCTTTATTGTGTCCAGAGTTTAGGGTACTGTAGCTGTTCTCACTTACAATAAAGTTTGTACACGCCTCCAACCTTATTGGAATAGTCCCTTGGCTTGCTGTAGACAGACCGTTAGCTATCTCAATCAGGGTATTTCCCCTGACCATAATATCACAGCTAAATGCAATCCTTATGCCATTATTGCCGGAATTGTAAAGTGGGTTTTTAGTGGTGGCATCTCGCTCCCAACCTGATTGATAAATGTGATTTTCAACAATAGAAACATCTTGTACATAAGCAACCCGGATAGAAACTTCTTTGTTATACTTTATCCGGTTCCCTTTAATTGAAAATCCGCGTGCATTGTTTGCTGCTACGTGACTGCAATTAATAGCAATCATTCCGGAACCAAGTACATGTGCAGATTTTTTATTATTCTTGGAGTTTAATACAGTGTAGTTTACACTATCAAAAGTCTCATATGGAGCTAAGAAATCTATGTGATTGTTCAGTATATAAAAATCTTGAACTATTCCATTTTCTGCGGATGAGCCTGCTTCAATTCCTGGATGTAAATCGCCATCAGGCGCACAGCAATATCCGTATATATAATTGCCTTCAATATTAATATTCTTGATATTCCCTCCTCCCGGCTTATTTCCAACGCCTATTCCGCATAACCCTGCTGCATATATTCGGTTATCTTTAATAGTTACACTATCTGAACTAGAGGAAGCAGACGATACAGATAAAGCCGTACCACCCGAATATCTGATAATATTAGAGAAAATGTCCATGTTTCTTGCGCCAGTCAAGCGTATAGCCGCGTAATTCAACCATGTATTTAAATCTCCGCTAACTCCGATGTGCTCACATGTGTTATTTCTAAACAATCCGCTATTTTCAGAACCGTGCCAAAGCCCTGAAATGTGCTTTACAGAATTTTCTTCAACGAAAATTTCAGAACCATGCGATACGCCAAAAAATGTTGCATCGAAGCCATTCCCGGTCGCTGTACAATTATGAACTTTAATATTTTTCCTTATTCCATCTCCCATAGGGTTATTGACATCCCCTAAAAATAAACCTGACACCTTCTCCTTTCTAAAATCAAAATGGATACCCTTAATCTCAATATTTGATTGTTTCCCCATTCCGCATTGAAAGACGGCATTTTTATAAACTCCCTCATATCCGACGACATCAACCAGCGGAGCGTCGGATGGTACGAGTATAGTACAACCTCTACCGTCAATTTTTATGTCACCCAACAACTCTATTACATTGAGTTGCTTCACCACATATGTTCTGTTTGATTTAAATTTCAGAGTCTTATATCGAGATGAGATGACGGCATTTTTAATCGCAATTGAGTCATCGGTACTTCCATCACCAACGGCTCCGTAATCCTCAACCTGCACATATTCCGCCAACTGCGCAGTAACATCAGCGATCGCATCGGCGTTCCCTTTGACCGTTTCCGTTGTTCTGCCGGCACCTGCCAGACTCTCGACGTCCTCGACGACTGTATCCAGTGCCACTTTATCTGCAGCGCTCATCAGCCCGCTAATTGTACCCGTCGCCTCCGGGATCGGGTCCGCTCCGTTGCTCAAATGTTCGGTCCCATGCTTCCCGGGAATGGCCGTACCAGAACTCGTAATCCTGATTTCTTTATTCGCAGGATCAGGGGTAACAGTTATGCCAGTGCCGGCAGTGATAGTTAGATGATCCTCTTTCTGTCCGGCTGGAATGTTATTAATCACAGAATAAGCATTCTGATTAATCTCAGCTCCGGCTTGGATGCCGTTCAGTTTCGCCTGATCCACACCAGATATAAAACCTGCCTCGGCGTCCGGAACGGCCAGAGAATGCGCTGAACCGCCTGTTCCAACGTGTTCCGCTAACCTTTCATCGGAATAGTCCTTTGCAGCCTGCTCGGCCTTATCAGCTTTTTCCTGTGCTCCTGCCGGGGTTTCCCATTGCGGCCTTGCATTTTCTGCAATGTCTTCGCTTGTGTCCCTCCAGGGGAATCTGCTTCTCATTTTTTCACCATCTTTCGTTTACTACATATTTCTCAAATCCGTTGTTGGCGGATTTCCAATCATTCAATATCTGTTGATACAATCCGTCATAACCCTCGGAAAGCTCCCTCAAGACACCGTAAACGAGGACCATATCGTAATCAGGGTCAAAACCTGTCATGCCTTCCATGTCCGCAACAGTAAGCGACGGTAGCACGGGAATATGAAAAACTTTCAATCCCTGAGTAATATCCGCATCAGGCACAGGAACCAAGCCAATTAAGCCTGCCTGGAAATAATAGTACGGCTTGATTGATCGCTGATGGAACTGACGCAACGGCAGCCTGCGCCAGCAATCATCAAGAACGATGTCCACGTCCACCACATTCCCCGGCGGGCATGGTAGCTCATATTGGTCTTGTCCCTTTTTTATATCGATTGCCGTACATACGGTATCAGTCTGCTGCTGAGCGGATCCGCTTTGTCTTAGAAGTCGATCCCTTACCTGAGTGATCTTCCGGAGAATCGACTGCGGCGACAAGTGGTTCGGCGCCTTCTCCGCGATTTCCTCCACTACGTCCTTTACGAGCATCCTGATTCTCCTCTCTTTGCTGAGCCTTCAATATTTGCTCCAGCAGTTCATTTGTCTTGCACTGTTCGGCGTGAATCGCATTCAATGCGTCCAGATCATCCCGGAACATAACTCCACCTTCCCTCTTTTAAAGACTCAAAGCATGAATGCTTAAAACAAGGAAAGGGAGCTGGAAGCCCCCTCTTCTTGATTACCGAAAACTACTCTACTTTATGGCCATAAATGAACGAGTAGTTTGTAAATCCGTAACCCCAGCGGCCAATGGCTTTATGCTTGGTTGCTTCCGAATCGAAATCGGTCATTGTACCGTTCTCGACCTTCCGTCTCCACTGCCAGATATTGAACTGCTTCATACGGGAGGAATCGGCGGCAAACCAGTTTTTACGGTTCTTCGCGCTGATGAATGGGTCTACGATAACTTTGATGTTACCCATGTACATGTTTGCATCAAAGTTATTGCTCCCCGGTTCGTAAGCTGGCAAGTCCGAATCCGGCAAGCCCGCGATCTTAAACGCTGCACGCGCATTATACGGAGCCACGATAAGAGTATCTGGAATGACAGCCATCGTGTCCCCTTTGTCGTCTACCCATTCCTGCATGGCTACTGCTGTTTCATCCCAAGAGTCGATCGTCAGCGGCTTGTTTCCTAGGTTGGACTGAACGTCCGTACTATTCGTTGGACTGAATGGGTGATCAGCAGCGCAAAGCGGCTTGCCGTCAGGCCCCAGATAACTCTCAACCCGGCCGCGCCAGTTCGGTCCCGTAGCCGAGAAAGCATTTACCAAAAACTCGACAGCTTGAAGCTGCTGGGTCTTGTAAACGGCACCGGCCAAGGAAGAAATACGACGCTTAACCTCTGTCAGTTGAAGGTCATCAATGAAATCACGTTCGATGATACGACCATCGGAGAACTTGCGGTTCTTGATAACTTTCTGCCAGAGCTCGTCGATGTCCTCATAAAAGACCTGATTGTTCGAGCGGCCCCATTCTTCCATCAGGCCCTCGCCGCCCATTCCGTCATAAGATTCCATCTTTTTGGTGGAAGTCGTTACGTTATAAAGAAGTGGGATAAAGTCCTTCTTATTTTTCATTTCAAGCGAGTAGAGTTCCTTAAAAACCGGCTCCAGGACTCGCGGATCCCAACGAAGTGCTGTTTGCATAGTGGGTATTCCTCCTTAAATTAAATAGGTATTGGTTGATTAAGAAAATTGCCGGTTCTTCACTTTTACACGAGCCGTCTTCTTCTCAGTGTTAATCGAAAGTACTGCGATCGCCCCTCCAGCTACCGTGGCCGCGTCAACAGAAAGGCCATCTGTAGCGAGAGCTACGACATCAATCCCCTCTTTAAACCCAGCAGCAGCCGTTCCAGAATACGCTGCATCATACCAGTCTCCCTCACGTGCAAGAACAACCTCACAAGGCTGATCTATACCGGCGGTAACATTGGAAGTTAGAAAGCCCCCAATCGCATCGGTGCCGCTAGCTTTTGTCCACCGCCCACTGACCAGCTTTACGGCTCCCCCGGCAACTCCGGCCTCATTGTTCTTCATAAGAAATTCCGTGATTCGGGTCGGATCCTTCCCGTAATCGTTGTACACGTACTTAAATCCTTGCGCCATAGTTCAACGCCTCCTAATTTTCAAAGTTTTTTGCATACTTATTTGCTTGCTTCGGATCCAGGCCGAACAAAGCGAATGCGGAAGTAAGCTCCTCCGGTGCGCTCGGGTCCGGATCGGCAGCTCCGGCCTTCTCAACCTGCGCCCGCTTGTTCAGCCTCTGATTCTTAATGGCTGATTGCTCTCCACGCTTACGCTCATCTGCCAGAATGTTCTCGCGGTGAACAAGTTCGTAAGCGTCCACCGGATCGTAACCGCGCTGGAGTCTGACCTGCATCTCTTGCGTTAGCCATGTGGCTGTCCCCGTTTCGGCATCCACTTGATCGGCAAGTTGCGGGTATTTACGGAACAGGGTTTCCCAGCCTTGCAAGAGCTGCTGTTGACTCTGCTCTTGCTGACGTTGCTGCTGTTCCTGCTCACTGCGGGAGACAACCTCACGGGCCTGCTTAAGGAGCGGATGGTTGTCCAGATACTGATCGAGGATATTTGGGTCAATACCCGAAGCCTCAGCATCATCACGGAGTTGCTTCTTCAGTTGATCAAATTGATCGCGCTGCTGCTGGACCTGTTTCTGCTCAATTGCGTCCAGGTTATCCAGCAGATCGGCGTGGTCCTTGTATCCTTGCTGGCGGGCCAGTCGATCCAGCGCTGATTCATATTGCCTAACACGTCCCTCAATCTTGTCGTAATTCAAACCTTTGCGGGCGTGTGCAGCGACCTCCGTCTCCGGAATAAACACGTCTTTGCCGTTGTACTTGACGGTGAGCCCCTTCGGTTCCGAATCTCCTTGTCCGCCTTTGGGTGGGCCGGCTTCCGGTTGCTCCGGATTTTCGGGTTCCTCATCGTCGTCTACTTTCTCGGCTTCCGGTAATTCCAATCCGAAGGAAGCATAAGCTGCTTTCATTGCATTCTGATGCGCTTCATCGGCCTGTGGGTTGGCCGGTTGTTCTGTGACATCCTCGCTTTGGGTGGCGGGTTGAATCACGTCATCTTCCATGGTTAATCCTCCTAATCCGCTATGGGTGGCGGCAGTAATAAAATAGGCTTACGCAGTCTCAGCGCAAGCCCGGTAAAACCTGATTTGATTTCATAATGTCATTAGCCATCTTGGCCGCTTCCAGCTCCAGCCGCTGCTGCTTAAGCTGCTGATCGACTTGGCGGCTTTGCATCTCACGTTGCACCTTCTGGTCAGACATTTGCATCAAATCCGTTTGCATCTGCTGGTTTTCTTGCTGAAGCTGCTGAGCCTGCTGAACAGCCTGTTTGAATTGCTGCTCTCGTCCGGATTGATCCTCGATCCGTCGCTTGATTACATCCATCGATTCCATACGGCCCGTCTGGATGACGTATCGAACAGCCTCGGCGTCGATCATCGGAAGCCCGGTGATCGGGTCCTGCATCTTCATGAGATTGAATGCGAGCTGCAGCCAATACTCCCGGTCCTGCGGCTTATCGATCCCGATATTAACGACCAGGTCAAACTCAGGAACGAATTCCTCTTGAACTGGACGAATATCCGGGTAAATCTCCCCTGTGTCTGGATCCGGTATCTGCTCGCCGGTATCGTATTCGGCGGGAACACGAGAAACAAGGCTGTCCCGGCTCATGCTAACCTGGCGGCCAGTTACCCGGGCGATTCGCTCCTCCGTATAAAACTGAGCGATCAACTCCACATACTGAGCGAATACATCCTCCAGCGCTTCGGAAATCAAATCAGAAACGGTATTAAGTCTGGTACCGGCTGCAGCAATAAGCGCCTTTGCCTGTTCCCCAGACGTGACGTTACTGTTTGATGCTCCGTTTGCCGAGTCGAACATGCCGGGAATCTTCTGCAGCATCTCGTCGTAATAACTTAGACTATTGAAGATCGTACCAGGCACACTCACGCCCTGTAACTCCTTCACACCGTTCATACGTCCCGTGGCTACCGGAAGCATTGCACCGGGCATTCCTCGCTGCTCTTGCCACGTACGGGGCTTAGTGATCGCCCCTTCCTCGTACATAATCCCGGAGCCGCCTTGCTTGGCCATCGTCTCAATCGCAATTTCAGAATACTTATTCTTGAAGATTTGCGGCTTGATCATATCGCGCATAAAGCCCTTACCCCACGGATTCCCTTCTTCCGGATACAGCGTCCGGGCCGTGAATGGGTACTGGCCATGGTCGTACATATACGCCTTATGTTCAAGGAACACGCCGGAAGTTGAAACATAAATGCAATGAACACCCTCCATGCTTCCAGCAGCCTTGGCCATCATTTCGGATGGATCAATTCCTTGAACTAACTTCTCGTTTGCCAGATCGGTGAACAGGGCCTTATCTTCTTCACTGACCTGCTTCGGAAGCCCGCGGTACCAGTATTCAATCAGGCCAGCGGTCTTGTCATTTACTTGCGTTGAAGACGAAGGCTCTCCACCGTGACCATCATAAACGTCTGTGCTGAAGATCTCAGCCTCGGCGCCGGCATTGTCCTGCATCACCTTACTACCCTGACCTGGCCAACGCTTCTTGAAATACTCCAGCGGCTTACGAGTATGGATAATGATCGCGGACATATCCTGCAAATAGATAAAGTCGGAAATCCGCGGATCCGGGAAGAAGCTTCCCAAGTCGACTGGAAGAATATCATTCCGGCCCGTATACCTCCGCATGCCGCGACCGCCTTCAATCGTCGGGTCGAAAATCGTCTTGTAAATGAGCGGCCCATGGATCACGCAGCGCCGTACCGCACGGATATGTTTATGTCTGAATTTAATCTGCCGCAACTCATACGGCATGAAGTCGTTCAGGTCCCGAGCCTTTTCCTCATCATTTGGCTCCATAGCTTCAAAATCCGGGTACGGCATCCAACCAGTCAGCTTCCCGACAATGGACTCAATCTGGCTAAAGGTAATGTTCTCCACGGCATCAGGCCGGAGCTTAGAAACGGCTTCTGTCCTTAGTCCTCGCCAATGGTCACCCATATAGAAGCGCTGCTCCTGCCGCCAGATTGACTCCATCGGCTGCCTGGCAGATTTGAATATCTGGTAATCCTGATTAACTGTGTCCCAGATTTGCTGCTGTTCCGGAGTGTTCGGGCTTGTAGAAGCCTGCCGGTCGGTGTCGTCCGTGAAGATCCCTCGGACTTTTTGTAATAAGCTCATGAATCATCACCTCTAACGCCCGGAATATTCGGATCATCGTACCAGCTCATAGGTTTCCGGCTGGTTAGATCCGGAGGCGGGTCTTCTCGTGCCCTGGTCATAGAAACGTATTCCGTGTAATTCCTGGCCATCAGCTTATCGGTCAGCTCCTTGATCGTCTTATCCTGACCGTGGATCCGCAAGCACAAGAAGCCGATGACTGCAAAAGCTAAAAAAGTAAATGCATATACCATTTTCAGACCCTCCTTGATTGCATATTTATTCTTTTTACCTGCCCTTGCCTAAAATCAAAAATCCCGCAACCATGCGGGTTACGGGGTTCGTGTATATTCTATGCATAAACCAAACTTAGCGAGAAATTGAAAAACCCTTATACATCAAGGGCTTCGCGATTTAGACATATTCACAAAATCTTGTGTTTTGTACACATGTCCTGCATACCGTATTCATTTCCTGATTACCAGAATCCTTGCACCTCCGGCCCCTCATCGTCGTCGTCATCCTGGTCGAAGTCCGCCTGCGTGTTCGGCATCGATTCAGGATTCGCTCCCCACGCCCCTTCACCTTTACCTGGAGTCGGTTGGCTCATCACCCAATACCGTAGTGCATCTGGTATGTGATCTAGGCTGTGAGCTGCTACATCCTCAACCTTCTTGCTGTCGTGCATCATAGCCGGGATCGCTTCGATGGCCTTAATACATGTGTCGAATATCTTCAACTTGGCCGTTTTGTAGGTGTTGCCTGTGACGTGATCGATCGCGTCATACACCTTGAGCCATTCTCGCAGCCGCTTCCAGCCATTGACCCGCTCTTTCTTCGCCTGGATAAGAGGTACATCCTTTTGAGCAAATATCTCAGCCGGCGTAATATTCTCCGTCTTAGCCTTATTCCAAAAGCTAGTATCCGCGACATTATACTCAAACCTCTCTTTAACCGGTGTATTCAAGCGAACCAGTTCAACCTGTTCTGATGTAAGCAGCTTCGATTGCGAGAGCTCCCTATACAGATAGCCGGTGCCGTCAGGCGCCAATGCGATCCATAGGCAGACAAATGGATCCGTGTATCCTTCATCAAGGGCCCGGTATCTTTTCCAATCGCGTGGGATTTCAAATGGTTTGACCACATGGATAGCTCGGGAAAACTCACCGAAGTATTGGCCAGCGAACACATCCCAGTCTCCATCAAGTAGTTGCTTCCGCTCTACGTCCGACATCGCCATAAGCCGCGCCAAATAGCCCGGATCCTCTTGGAGCAGGGCCTTATTGTCAAAGACGTTGGCGGGAATGAACATCCGGCTTCGAACGATCGGCTCGCCAGCGATTCGTCCTGGAACATCTTCCGGCCAATAAAGCTGATTGCCATCATCGTCCGTCTCCGGAACATGATATAGAACTTCCGGCGGGCCGAGTGAGACAAACCGCTTCTTTACCCATGTATGACCTAGGCCTCCAGGGTTTGTCGTACTCCTAACGCTTTTCGGATACCCATTGGCTCCACGACAGCGGGACAACATGTATTTATACCAGGCCTCTTCAAACTGCGTGAGTTCTTCCCAACGGATTACGTCATACTCAGCGCCCTGGTAGTTCATGTAGTTGCTATCGTTGTCCCAGTACGCTAATTCGATCACGCTGCCATTTACAAAAGTCCATTCATGAGATGAGGTATTGTACTTCCCCAGCTCCTTCGGATACACCTTCAACGTCCGATTAATGATTGAGCGTTGAAGATCTGGAAAGGTACGCCGGAAGATAACTTGCCGGCTGCCGGGATACTGCATGGCATATTTCAAGGCGTCGAAAATTGTGCCTTCTGACTTACCTCCACCTGCAGCTCCTCCGTACAGGATCTCATCGGCTTCAGCCTGATGGAACACTTGCTGCCTGGGTTGCGGTTTATACGAAATAACAACTGTATTACTCATGTTTTCGTCATCCCCGAATCAAAGATAACTTGAAGCGGGCCGCCATCCTTTCCGCCGATCTCCAGCTTATCCTTGAACATCCCGAGATGCCTTGCCACATTTTCAAGTGCCTTGCCCTGGTCCTGCAGCTTAACCTCCACGCCCGCTTGTGTCTGCTTAAGACCGGCATACAGCAACTTGCCTTTACTGCTTAGCTTGCGTGTATCGGCTAGGTGTAAATCAGGGCGCCCTTCGCCGTAACATTCCGGACAACCTGGATCCGGATCAGCCAGCGGATCATAACCGAATCCCCCAGAATCCGATATTTCATTCGGCTGCCGATCTTCCTGCTGCGCTTGCAACATCTCCGCCTGAACGGATCTCTGGTACTCAGCTTCATCTTTCCACTGGTACTCGTGGTCTAAGCCGTGACAATAACGACAATTAAGCCGGCGTAGTTGCATCAGCTCACCAGGATCAGCCGTAGCGATATCCCACCACCGCTGCAACACCATATCTGCTGTAATCTCTGTCCGCTCAGCACGCTTATTCTGCGCTTCCTCAATCGCCGCCTGAATGTTAGGTTTTGTCAGGTTCTCAGCCCCGATTGCTCTGGCCGTTTTTTCCTTGTACCCTGCTCTAATCGCTGCCTGCGTGGCATTGAGGTCAACCAGGTACTCCTTCACGAATAATTGCTGTTTGGCCGTCAATGCCATCGCATTCAGCTCCTTTCAGGAAAAAATAATTTTAAAATAGCGCTTGACAGTCGCATATACGACATGATATGTTGGTTTCAGAAAGTCGTATATGCGACAAAAAAAAAAAAAAAAAAAAAAAAAGAAAGGCGGTAAAGACATTGAGAGATAAAATAATTCGAGCCCTAGAAGCTGACGGACACGATCTAGAGCCGGCGGATAAAAATTTGATTGATGGCTTCCTGGATTACGTAGAAGCCGGACACTGGCCCGAGCTTGATCCGCATAATATGAATCCACTTGAACAAGTAATAACTGTTTCCGAAGCTGCTCGGATCGCTGATATAACGGTCCGGACAGTGCAACGGAAATGTAAAGCCGGCGAATACGATGCTCGTATTACTGATGATGGTGTATGGCTGATCCTTAAGACAAGTGTAGAAAAAAGCTCTCAGAAATGAGGGCTTCTTTAATTTCGCGCTACACCAGCATTAGCCCAAAATACCGTTTGTTCCAAGTTGGTCATTGCCAGCGACTTCTCACGGCTGTTTGGGACCTTCTCGTCGATCAAGTAGGCCAGCTCCTTCGCCTTCTCACGGATCTCCTGATAAAGTTCAGGCTGTCCGGGCTGCGGGGCGTGATACTTGAAATTATTTTCAATTTGCGGATTAATCATTAACAATCATCCTTTCGTGATAAAAAATACCGGCACCCGAAGGCACCGGCAAGTAAGGGGGATCAAAAAAGTTGAATAATCCGAACGGCAGGACTTGAACCTACGACCTCTTGCTCCCAAGGCAAGCGTGCTACCAAGCTACACCACATCCGGTTAATAAGAGACGGGAGAAACACTGTTCAAGTAAAACTCCCGTCTTAGGCGTAGGAGACACCGCCGGACCGTATAAAAACGCTGGCAGGTGATCTCCTTACACTTTGTCCACAGTACCATATTAGCACGGAAATTCTGGCTTTTGTTCTCACTCTACTGGACTTTCAACTGGACAACTTTATAAACTCGTTCAGCGCCCGTCTTCTCCAACGGTAGTAAGTCTTCTCTACAACGGCCAGTCGCTTGCATGTCTCGGTGACGTCCATTTCCTGGATATACTTCAACCGCAGTAAGTCTGCATACTCTGGTTTGTACTGTTCAAGAGCTCTCAGGATCGTATCGATCCGGGATACGTCCGCTTGAAGGTCCTGCAACTCGGTCAACCTATCAAGGATATCGTCAATATTGCTCCGGACGTCATATCCGCGGGCAGCGATCACTCTCTGGATTTTATCCCGCAGCTCTTGAAGCAGCTTCCTGTCCTCGGGATCCATCACGTCATCAGGTACGGCACGCTTCTGGGCTTTTACCCCTGCCGGATACCAGGTCATGTAGGCGTTTGCCGCTTGCTCCAGACGCTGCTCCTTCTCCGACAGATACATATAACTCGGCCGCCCTCTCAGCCGCCGGTGCAGCTCCTGCAGCTGATCGTCTTCATTCAGTCGGCTGACCGTGATCCCGGCGCCCACACTGTACGTACTTAGCACATGGATCCGCGCCTGCTTTTGGCGGTACTGGCTCAGTTGCTCAATGGCCGTTTGCTCTGTCATCTGATTCACCCCGTTTGCATTTATGTTTTTGATAACCCGATAACGTATACCGTTTCCGGCACTCCCGGCAAACCTTGAACCGCATCTTGTACGGCCTAGGACTCTTGTAGGTCTTCATGATATCTTCGCCTCCAACCTCCACCACTTTGCCTTACGGCCATGACGGCGCCCGTACTCTTCCGCTGCCTCCTGAATCCAGGACAGCGGCACTCCCGGCTCGTGGTAAATGATTTGCAGTAACTCTGAATCCGTTGCCCGCTTCCAGTTCATGCGGACCGCCTGCTTTCGTAAACTTCTTCGAGCCATTCGGTCATCATGATCATTTGCTTGATCGCCAGCCGGTGCTCGTTATACTTCTTGCACAAGGCCCCGGCGGAGTCCGCAACCCACTGCCAAAACTCTGGCTTGTCCATCCCATAATGTACGGCCGCCTGATTCGCTTGCCCGATCCACGCCTGCACGTCTGAAAAAAAGCTCCGTAATCCATAGGCTACAACTCCTCGATTCGGATATAGATACCTGGCCGGTCAGCCCAAAACTTCTCTATGATCTCACTAGCGACAATCGCGTCATCCTTCCAGTAGCCCAAATCCGTCATGATATCAAAAGGCAGCTTGTTTAAGTTGTGCGTATCCGGCTTCGTGATTTTCCACTCCCCGTCATAATGCTTGCTGCCGTCTTTGATCGGGAACAGCCATTTCACAATCACCCGAAGTGCTCCTGTGTATTTCTTATTCGGCACATTCTTTCCCAGGTGCGCCGTCAGCTTCGCCCGCGCTGCTTTCAGATCGTCAGGCTCATAGAATACCGGCTTACCATGTTGACAGGAGACTTGCTTTTCTTGGTGTGTTGCTGTCGGTGGAATCATCGGCATGAAGAATTCGGTCGTCATATCATCACTTCCATTATTTTACTTTTAACTGCGGGGTTGCCTTCATAAATGTAGGGGAAGGGGGAGGGGGATTTTTATACCCCCTCCCTTATTCCTTATATATTTATATATAGTGGTCTCCGCCATCGGCGGCGGCAATCATACACGTATTAAATCCCCGCAACTTATTGCAGAATTACAAAGGCCATGTTTCGCAAATTGCGGCAATCATTAATTAGTGATACTTGCAACCTTTTGCAATCACCATAAACATATGATTGCCGCCGCGATTATTAATCTTCTTTATCTTCCTTTTTGACTATGCGGAAACCTATTGATCGATCAATTTCATATCCGTATTTCTTGATCCAGTCTCTCACGGTGCGTTCGGCCACCTCTTTTCCGGTCGAAGAATACCATGCAATGACATCCAATACCGTAGGGGGCTCCCCAAAATTACAGTTATTCACGACTTCCTCAAATTCCTCAGCCTTGCTCCGTCGCTCCTGCTTTGCTTTATCCTTTCGTTTGTTGGTCGCCTTCTGCCAAGGTGGCGTTGAAGATTCTCCTTCGGGATCTATGTCTTTCAGGCTGCCGACCTCATCCACCCGATGAATCGGATACTGGAACCACATGTTCACCGGCTCGAACTTGGCGTACTCGCGCAGCGTGCCTTCCACGCGCCATGCGGAACGGCCTTTCACTGACTTGATGACTTGCTCGATCGTCGGCATGATGTTCGTCATGACGTGCGGCATAGCCCGCTTAGCGTGATCTTCCATGGCCTTCGCGCTGAGCTCGTCATCCTGTGAGATGTGCTCTTGCAGGTAGGCCGGATTATGCTGCTGAAACAGTCGCTTGTACATGCCACAGATCGCCTTGTTTTCCTCTTGCTTCATTAAGGCTTCCGTTACATCCAGTTCCACCAAGTCGATCAGTGCATCCGGATCCCGGGCGAATACACCCGAACCGGAAGCCCGGTCCATGGACTTCTTGCCGCCCTGTGCTCCCTTAGAATGATGATGACAGTAGATAACGCTCGCCCCGAGTTCGGTAGCGATCTTGTCAAACTGATTCGTAAAGTGGGCCATTTGATCGGCGCTGTTCTCGTCGCCGGTCAGGACCTTATAAATAGGATCAATGATGATTGCTATATAATTTTTCTTGGCCGCGCGTCGGATCAACTTCGGTGCCAGTTTGTCCATCGGTACCGATTTACCACGAAGGTTCCAAATGTCGATATTGGCGATATTCTGCGGCGGAAGTCCAAGCGCCTGGTATACATCCTTAAAACGATGTAGGCAGCTCGCCCGGTCTAATTCAAGGTTTACATACAAAACCTTTCCCTTCGTACACTGCCAGCCCAGCCATTTGATACCCTCTGCTATGCCTATGCTCATTTCGATTAGCGTGAACGATTTACCGGCCTTTGACGGTCCGGCTATGAGCATCTTATGTCCCTGCCGCAATACGCCCTCGATGAGCGGCGGCGCCAAGGTCGGCATGTTGTCCCAGAAGTCCGTCAGGCTCTCCGGATCCGGAAGGTCATCATTCACTCCCTCGATCCACTCATGCCATTCG
Source organism: Paenibacillus sp. FSL R5-0407 (assembly GCF_038009185.1). Lineage (NCBI taxonomy): Bacteria > Bacillati > Bacillota > Bacilli > Caryophanales > Paenibacillaceae > Paenibacillus > Paenibacillus sp. FSL R5-0407. Next base: position 1,021,014 of record NZ_JBBPAX010000002.1, read on the forward strand.
GCCCAGCTCGCCTTACCGATGTTCGTATCCACGATGAACTGCTTTTTACCGTTACGCTCGATGCCCGGCATGCGGGAAAGCCTGGATGGATTACGATTCTGATTATCGATGTTCAGGCCGTTCTTTTTGCAGACGTTGTAAAGATAATCGACCCGTTTCCGATATTCGTCATAGTTAGCTGCCTCGACCCGGACAATGGCGTGGAGACTTTTTCCCCCGCTGTAGACCATGACGGCGATCGGCAGCTCCAGCTCACGCATGATGGCATTTTGCTTATCAACGGCCATCGTATCGGATTCGACCAAAGCATACCGGAATTCAGTCACGTTCTCGTTTTTTACCCCTTGGCCGTCCAACGGATTAAACCGGATCCAAGCTCCTGCAGCCGGATCATAATCACCAAGGACGGACCCGATATCTCCGTCACATTGATTAAGAAGCTGAATAAGTTCGCCGGCCGTCCGGTCCCAGGCTCCCTTTGTCGGCAGATACTTGCCTTCTTCGTTTTGCCAAGTATCCGTAACATACCCGACCTGCTCAGATGCTTCGAACAGTGTTCCCAGGTAAGTGGTGAGTTGCTGAACCGGGTTCCAGTTTACGGGCTCGTGGATCTCTTTGCCTTCAATCCAATTGCGGTCAACAACTACATAATCACCGCCGGAAATCTCATCATCCCAGCCGAGCTCCCGGTCCTCCCGATCGCCACCGGACCGGGGAGTCCATCCGTTATCTTTGGCCATCTGCGTAATGGTCGCGCCGGTAACCGGATTGGCCGTTCCCTCGAAGCTCGTCCACTTCTTGAAGCATTCGCCGGGGTGGTATCTGCCGCCATCCCGTTTGCTCCAGTCGTCCCAGTCGCTGGCTGTATAGCCTTCGTATTTCAGCGCCATGCCGACGTTGACCCATTCCTGATAGCTCAGGAAGGCGGGGTCGATGTATTCCAATAATGAGATGAGGTCTAATTTATGCTCCATAGTTTTTCCTGCTCCCCGTTAAATACTTGTTTGTCTCCTTAACAACTTCCTTTTTAATCCATAAGTTCAAAACAATTTCTATTAAAGACACAATTTAGACACATTCTTCAGCTTTTTTTAAATTTTTTTTGTATTTTCGATCAAGCATCTTATTTCTTCAAGAGGCAGTTCTATTACTGGTCACCTACTTCACATACAAAAAAAGGTGGCCTAAAAAATGAAAAAGAGAATTGGTAAATCAAACTGGTATTTTAATGACAAGAAAGCACCATCAACAAAGTGGAAACAAGCAATCAAAAAAATATTAAAGTTTCTATCTTACGAAACACTCAGTTGGATTCTTACGAAAATATTGGAATGGATATTCTTTAAGTAAATAGTTTCAAGTAATTATTGATACAAGGTAGTTATAATGAAAATTCCAACTGCCCAGCCCCGACTGCTTCCTTGTAACGCTCCAACGTCAAAACTTTTCCGGATCCCACGCACATCTCCGGCAGATTTGCCCGGACAAGCGCTGCAGCAAATGGCGGCGGGACGGCGTTACCACAGCGGGCAACCTGGGCGCTCTTGGAATACTTCTTGCCGTCAGCATCCACATCAATGATGTAGTTGTCCGGGAATCCCTGTGCTGCGAACAGTTCATGCGGTTCCAGCATCCGCATGCCGATATCGACAATCTGGTAATCGACGCCCTCAACGGTGACCAACCCGAACCGGTCTTTTGTTGTCACGGTGTGAAGCGGCTCGTCCAGCTGCTGGCCGTTGTCGGCGCTACCGTAGTATTTGAGTAGGAAGGCACGGACCTCACCGATGTGTAACCCTCCGGCCGTAATCGTATGAACTGGCTCATCTGCAGTGTGACCAATGTTGGTCCCTCTCATCTTGATTAGGTGACTGGTCACAATACCACTTTTCCCACCGCCCCCGGCGGTCACTGTGCCGAGCGGTGTGTCTACAGGGTTGCCGATCGACTCCCCGAAATGCCGGACTACGTGCGCCGTTACCAGTGCGTTATGATCGACGGTTGTTACTGTCGGCGCTGGCTCCTTCAAGTCAGCTCCTGGTCCCGTGTAGTTTCCGCCGTAGTGTTTCGCCAAGAACGCGGTAACCATCCCCATTGCATGTGCGGCACCTGCGGGCCGAGCAGAACCGGCGCCGCTGGTCACTGTATGCAGCGGTTCATCTACCGAATGCCCCGTCGCACCTCCCCGAAACTTGGTAATATGGGGGACGGCAAGCACCGCCTCGACAAGTGCATGCTTTCTTCCTCCTGACACCACCGTCCCGAGAGGTTTTTGTAACCCAGGAGCCCGAGGCGCTTGTCCCGGTCCCTCGCCGTAACCGATCTCTATCAGCGTAGGACTGACAACCATATGATGATTACCTGTTGTGATAGTTCGCAGAGGTTCATCTGGCGAACTGCCGGGATGTCCAGACGTGTTTACCCCAAGAACCGGAAACAAGTAGGTGCTCTGCCTTTGTAGTGACTGTGGTCAGTGGATCCTCCAACTGATATTGCAACCTGTCGCCACCAAAACCCGTTTGGCCGATTCTAACTATGAAAGGACGTGGATTATCGATCACGAACCGCTGGATTCCCCGTGCAATCCGGCGTATAGTATTTTCGGCCAGAGGCTTCTTGCGCTCAAAAATGCTCGGGCACGGAATCGACCAGTCAATGATCTCCGCAGCTGTCCGCCACGGCTTAAGCTTCCCGCTCTTTACCTCTTCGCTCTCTGGGTCACCGTGTGTCGGTTCTGGCCAGACTATCGGGCGACCGTCTCGGCGGGCGACCAAGAAAAACCGTTTACGGATAGTCGGGGCGCCATAATCGCATGCCCGCAGTTCCCGGCTCTCCACCTTATATCCAAGGCTTTCAAGTTGCGCCTTCCAATGCTCATAGGTCTGGCCTTTTTTGCTTTTTACAGGACGGCCCTTTCGTACTGGGCCCCATGTTTTGAATTCCTCGACATTTTCAAGGATTATGACTCTTGGCCGCACTTTTCCAGCCCACTTCAACACTATCCATGCAAGGCCCCTGATTTTCTTTTCTACAGGTTTTCCACCCTTCGCCTTGGAAAAGTGCTTGCAGTCTGGTGAGAACCACGCCAACCCTATCGGTCTTCCTGCAGCTGCATCTCTCGGGTCAACATCCCATACCGACTCGCAATAATGCTTAGTATCTGGATGGTTTGCGCGGTGCATTGCAATAGCTGCAGGATCGTGGTTGATGGCAATGTCCACGCTTCTGCCGGTAGCTAGTTCAATCCCGGTACTCGCCCCACCACCGCCAGCGAAATTATCAACGATGATCTCACGCATGAATGTCACTCCCCACGGTATTCCTTAGGATTTACGCCCTCCGGCACGCGCCAGCCGTTACCTGCAATGCGGTCAATCATGCGCTTAGCCGTTTCAAATGACCAGGTTCCGACATGTTCAAAGCCGCGGCCTTCTAAGAAGCGTATCTGCTTAGGTGTTGTAAGCCCTTCGGAACGCCGCTTGTCCAATCTCTCCAGCAGCTTCGTCGCCTTACCGGCGTTATCAATTTGATCCGGCATGATTCCGAGCTTTTCCAACGTCTTCACTTGGGCTTCACTCGGCGGTGCCATTTCCCAACCAAATGATGGAACATAACCTGAAAGGTCCTCTGCTTGAATCGACATTTCGAATTGAAGCGGATCGACCAGCGCCCGTTTCCGGCGTTTCATTTCTTCCAGTTGCTTCGCAAGCGCTTCCTCACGAGCAGAGACAACGTCCTCGGCGGCCTGCTTTTCGACGGCTTCCAGGTCGAGCGGGACGCCAGCTTCTTCGATCTGCTTGGTCATGGCCTTGGCGACCTCCTCATTTTCAGCGATCAAATGCGCCGGATGGCAAAGCTCATGGCGCTCCGTGTGCCAAAGGAAATCGAGCAAGAGCAATTCTTCTTTGCCGGGGAATAGCCGGGTACCACGCCCGACCATCTGGCTGTATAAACTGCGGACCTTTGTCGGCCGTAATACGACGACACAGTCCACGCTTGGACAATCCCAGCCCTCAGTAAGCAGCATGGAATTGCAGAGTACGTTATATTTGCCGGCATCGAAGTCGGCCAACACTTCCGCCCGGTCTTGCGACTCGCCGTTTACCTCGGCCGCCCGGAAGCCAACACGATTCAATATTTCTGTGAACTTTTGGCTGGTCTTCACCAGCGGGAGGAAGACGACAATCTTCCGATCCTTGGCAACCTTCCACATTTCCGCGGCGATCGATTCAAGGTAAGGGTCCAAAGCGGTACCCAAGTCCTGAGTTTTGAAATCCCCTGCCTGCTGACCTACCGCCGACAAATCCAGCTTTAAGGGAATTGTCATTGCCTTGATCGGGCTAAGGTATCCTTCTTTGATCGCTTTCGGCAAAGTATATTCATAGGCCAAGCTCTCAAAGTAGCTGCCTAAGTTCCGCATATCGCCGCGGTCCGGTGTGGCCGTGACTCCCAAGACGTTCGCGTCTTTAAAATGGGCCAGCACTCGCTGATAACTATCCGATAAACAGTGATGAGCTTCATCGATGATAATCGAGTCAAAGTAATCCGGGGCGAACTGCTGCAGCCGCTTGTCTCGCATCATCGTTTGAACACTGCCGACCACTACCCGGAACCAGCTTCCAATGGAAGTCTGTTCAGCCTTTTCGGTAGCGCAACCTAATCCGGTGGACTGTGCCAACTTATCGGCTGCCTGGTCTAGCAGCTCGCCGCGATGGGCCAGGACGAGCAGACGCTCGCCCAGCCTTACCCGGTCCTCAATTACTTTGCTGAAGACAATCGTTTTACCGCAGCCAGTCGGAAGGACAAGCAATGTTCGCTGTACGCCCTTTTCCCACTCCGACTGGATGCTCTCACGTGCCTCTTGCTGGTATGGTCTAAGTTCCATGGGCTACCCCTTAAAACTGACCCGGAGTAAATCCGCCGCCCTGTTGTTGAGCCCCTGGGAATGGAGCTTGGTTGTATTGTTGAGCTTGGTTGTATTGTTGAGCCTGGTTATTTTGCTGCTGTTGGTTGTACTGTTGCTGCTGGTTGTATTGAGCAGATTGATTGTATTGCGGAGGTTGTTGTCCGCCGAACGTTTCTTCGTAGTCATAGAACGTCTTAACCTTGTTGTTGGTATATTCCTTGCCATCATTACCTGTATATTTATCGATAAAGAGCTTCAGTCTGCCTTTTGAACCAACAACAGTTTGCCAATTCATGCGCAGTTTCTCCCCCTTTTTCTTTTGTCCGATGCCGGAAAAGAAATTAGAAAGTAAGCCCTCTGTTTTGGTATGCAAAAACAATATGTGTGAAACAGTAATGTCGCCATGTTCAGGTGAATGTACTGTCAGCTCCAGTTTTGCTTGATTACATGCAGGCATTTTTTGACTCCCAGCAAAACGGCCCCGTTCAAATTTGATAACCGTAAAATCGTAGTCTCCTTCTGGGAGAATGATAAAGCTACTATCCTTCTCAATCTCATCATCCCAACCAAGTTCCCGTTCAACGTTGTTTTGATTAGTCATGTATAATTCCTCCTGAATGATTTATTAAAACGGTGTTTTTTCCCGTGCGTCCTTAACCATTTCAAAGACCTTAGGCCAAGCGCCTACCAGAACGCCATCGATAAAATTAGGATCATAATTGGCGATAGGCGTGTTAAGTGGGTAGTAACCTTTGACACTTACAACCATTTGGATTTCCGACTCCGTCACTTGGTACTGCGTCATGAGATCGCGCAGCGACTGCGGAATACTTGGATTAGGACCTGCCATTTGGCCGCTTTCTGACGACGTTTGTGGGACTGCCGGAGCTGCATTATTCGGCGGCGGACTGACTGGAACCGGCGGTGTTGTCACTGGCGGTTGAGTCGGTGTTGCGGTGACTTCTTGTGCCGGTTGATTGAAGATATGAGCGATTCGGCTATACTCCAACGGCAGCTCGTCCGGAAGGCCGTGGCGGTTCTTCGCATCCCATGCCGGGTGATGCGTAGTGTACATGGTCCGGGCGCCACCTTGAGCCTTGTTCTTCTTGCCCTCTTTATCTGTCGCTACCGAGAATGTCTTGTAATTGATGAATAGTACAATGTCGGCCCATTCCTTGACGAGTGGAGCGGTACGGCTTCCGGTTTTCTGGCCCAGTTTAAGCTGGTAGCGATCATAAGCACCCATCTCGTCCGGCTGCTCGAACTTTATGATTTGCGCATGTGCGGTCAATACAACATGGATTCCTGCCTCAACTACATCGCTGAGCAAATTCAGAAAGCGTCCGATCTCCTCTGCGACATAGATGTAGCCCTTTCCGTATCCGAAGTCCTCTACTCCAGTCTTGTTATGGGCAGCACACACACCCTCAACACAAAGCATTTCAGCCCAGTCGACGGTATCAATGATTAGAGAACCAAAGACTGAAGGACCTTGCTGCTTGACCCATACAGCTTGCTGTTTAAGCATTTCCCAGCTTGAAGGCTTTGGGAGACGCTTGACGTTCAATTGCTTGGTCGATCCCTCTGTATCGATGAACACAGGGTTAGGAAACTGAGCTGCTAGTGAAGATTTGCCAATACCCTCGGGTCCATAAAGAACGACCTTTTGAGCTGTTTGAACGGTACCGCTGATTATTTCAAACATCAGAATTCACCTGCTTTCCAAGATGGTGCTGGTTCAGGAGCGTTCCATCCTTCACCTGGATCAATCTCTCCTGGCGGATCTTGAAGCTGAATACCTTCCTGACCGGCAACATAGCCGTCCTCGATGATGATGCTGCATTCTTCCCCGGTGCTGACCCGTGTAGCGATCGCCTGCAGGCCCTCCTGTTCCAGCCAAGCGCCGAATTCATTCAGACTGTCCATATCCATCTGTTCGAGCTTGTCCAGTAAGATAAAACCGCAATCTGGCTTGAGTTTACGAACGATGGCCGCGGCGACCTTAAGTTGATCAGCGCCGCTCATGTTGTCCCAGCGCTGGCTGTTATAAAGCAGCTCGCCATTCTCTACAGACAATCCTGGCAGCGGCAAATCCGCGTTCGTCAGGAGGTCCGTCTTTTGTTGCCGTACTGCGTTGATCTCGGTTGTAAGAGTATCGTATTGCTGCCGGTAATCGCTGGCGTCCGTTTCCGCCTTGTCCTTGTCCAGGTTCGCCCGGACCTTCCGGTTAATCTCATCAATCTGCCGGATGTTTGCCTCAAGCTCTGCCGTTGATTCGTCGTGCAGGTCGATGGCGTCCTTCTGTGCAATCTCCAAATCCGTACCGAGTTGAGCGTATTTAGCCTCTGCCTGAGCCAGCAGTGAGCGCATGCGTTCGATTTCTTGCCCCTGGCTGGCGTACTCTGCCTGAATCTGCGTCAGCCGCTGCCGCTTGCGCTGGTTCTCGCCGTTCCGAGCAAGGATGGCCTGTTGCTGCTGGATCATCTCCGATGCCGAGATTGGTTCCTTCGGTGCATCCGGGAAATAAGGCTGCTCCTTCGCAAACTTGGCCTTCTGGTCCGCGATTTGGCCGATGGCATGCCGGCGGCTGTAAATTTCCTGTTCCTTAACCTCCAGATCATGAAGCTGCTGACCAACCCCGATGATTTGCAACAAGATGTTTGCCTTCTCCTTGCTGGATGCGTTCAAAAACTTCGGCAGGTTGATTGCTAGCTCCTCAACAAAACTATCCAGGAGCTGCTGGCCGCCTTTCTGGCCGTTAGGGTCGATGACCTTCAGGTCACTGTTCTTCCCTTTCCGCTCTACAATAAGGCCGTTGGACAAAGTGAGATGAAGGTAAGGAGGCACCGCAGAACCTTCTCGCTCGGCCTGCGATGGCCGATACTTATTCCCACCGAGCGCCCAGGCGATAGAGTCCAGGATGCTTGTCTTGCCTTGGCGATTGCGGCCGCCTAAAATGGTCAGGCCCGCACCGGTCGGCTCGATTTTTACAGCTTTCACGCGCTTAACATTTTCAATTTCCAATTTATTGATTTTTATCACGTGTAAACCTCCCTATTTACAAGGTTATCAGAGTAGAAGGTGGCACTGAGGCCACCCTATTCATTTGTGTTAAGCGATAACAACGATGCGTTCAACAAAGATCAGTTCCGACAATTCCTCGGCCAGATAGTTAGATATGGCTTCAATCGCATCATTACGCCATGCACCGCCATCTGCTTCGAAAAGTGCCGCGGATGGACCGTCCTTCATACGGAACACGAATGACGATTCCGGCTGATCTACTTCCACGAATGTCCGATACGGGGCCAGCAACACTGGGTTAGGAACCTTTACGTCGTCTACAGTGGCGACGCCTGTCTTGGCTACTACGGATTGAGACACACCATCATCACCGACTTGCCGAACAGCTTCCTCTTTGATGTTTCCGACAACTCTCAGGAGTTTCGTACGGTCTTCGTTTTCGACAAATCCCGATTGCAGTTTGATGTTAAAGCTTTCAACATCGTAATACGATTCATACCGGAACGCTGGAATCATTGCCTCTGCTCTGATAATCTCCTTGCGTTGATAATCGGAGTTATAAGAAGAAACAACGGATACGACTTCCGGACTGAGGACATGAACCAGGAGCGGGGCCTGGGCGTCAAACTCTGATTTCAAATAGTCGACCAGTCCAGAGAGGTTGCGAACAACGAGCGGTGCCGGAGTTGGCGCCAAGACCTTATAAACTTGATGGGTAGCATATTTCTGACCGTTGATCTCAAGCACTTCCGGTTGGCCTTGTTTAGATAGGTATTCCAGTGATTCGCGATTAAACATGAATGAATTCCTCCTATAAATTGATTAATAGATGCGCTTAATCTTACGACCTGTATCGTCAGCAACATCCCCGTCATTATCAATGAAAGTCTGCCCGCGCTGTCCTGACTTCAGCTCTGCCGCCGCTGGCTTGCCTTCATTATCACGATCCATGATGATTGTGGTCAGTACCTCTCTGGCCGGAGCCAATGTACTTGTGGCGCTGATAGATACTTCCGCCATTTCTCGTTTTCATTCGGCTTGATCGTCAGCGAGATATTGATCTTGCGGGTGGTCTTAGCCTCCGTGTTAGGATCAGCGATATTGATCAGGACCTTTTGTAATTCCTGATTGAAACGTTCAGAAATGCTACCATCTGCCAGTGATTCTAATTTGATTTCAACGCTCTTGCTCATGAACGAGCCCTCCTAAAATATGAAAGTATGATTACTTAGGCAGAAGATCTGCGATTTGAGAAATACATTCGATACAGATCGGCTTGCCGTAATACTCCCGAAGTATTTTGTCTACGCTGCCGCAGATGCTGCAGCCTGGCTGATACTTCCGGAAGATGATGCGCTCCCCGTCCACAAAGATTTCAAGTGGATCCGCCTCGGCGATCCCGAGCGTCCGACGGAGCTCCTTCGGGATGACTACACGGCCCAGATCATCGATACGACGAACGATTCCAGTACTTTTCATTGCAATTTCCTTTCCGCCAGATTATACTGGCCGTAGAATATGTTTGTTTGTGCAGCTTCCCGGGCTCCTACCCCGCGAGAGGCTGTTTTCTTTTTACTGACCGTTTTTCGTTCTCACTGGCTGCGAATTTTAAGCAGACCATACGCTCGTCCTTCGTCAGCTCCATCCAGACTTGTCCGGTTACGTTCATTGTCTTGTTCACCTCCCCTCCAAGTGCGCAACATTTTCGAACTGTGCATTAACCCTGCCGTTTATTCCATGCTGTACTCGCTTCATCACGACTGTCGTACAGATACACGCCCAATCCGATCCCATCATCCTCGTAGGTAGCTATTGGACAGCCATCGTTTTCTTCGTGGTCATGTTGCAACTTATAAGACAACCCGGACCACGGATCTTTCTCATATTCTTCGTCACGCATGTTACCTTCTGCATCGCTAACAATGATTTTTACTTCTCCACCACAAAATGGGCAGGGTTTAAGTTTTTTAGGCATCACTTTCATCTCCTTCACTAAATGTGCTACTCCGCCATGCCATGCCGCCGGTACAGATCCTCGAAGTGCTTCAGGCTCATCTGCAGCGTCTTTCCGTTACCGATTTGATGCAGATATATCTGGTCTGTCTCAGCGTTGACAGCATCCACCACCCAGGTAACCGGCGCGGATCCGAGGTAGCTGAAGGTGTACTGCTTATTCAGCTGGATCATGAGTCACAGGCCCTTCTACTCTTTGGCCGCAGTTTCCGCAAAAAGTAAACTCGGTACCGTTGGCCTCATAGTCGACAATAAATTCGTCATCGAATCCGCAACGGGTACACGGTACCGGCTTTTCAACCTGTTCCGGTTCGGCAGGCTTCCTCCCCGCGATCACCGTCCTGGCTCTCAGCTTTTTTACCAGGCAGCCGCCGGAGCAAACCAGTTCATGACCGACCTGGTAGCAGTCTTGTCCGAAATAAATCTCGGCTCCGCATTCCTCGTTAGCGCAGTGGTCGACTACTTCAGGTTGTTGGCTATTCATTGGAAGCCTCCTGACACATCCATGCCTGTACCTCTTCCCAAACAACTCGGATTTGACGAGGACCAAGTTTGCGGTATGGAAATCCTTTTCTGTGTCTAAGCTCATAGGCTTTTCTTTCGCTAATTTGCAACCGTTCTGCTAATTGAGGAATAGTCAGCAATTTCTCAGCCAAGGCACACAACTCCTTTCAATAAACGTAAATAATATTTACTATGAGTGCAGAGGTAAATAAACCCAAAAATAATTCATACTTGGGTATTGCGTTAATAATATTTACGTTATATAATCAAAAGCGTAAATATTATTTCCTTTTATTCCGTTTCAGCTACATCTGGAAAGAGTTCTTGCAGGGGCTCTCCAAAATAATTAGATAGTTTGAGCATTAATTTACCGCTCGGAGTTACATAACCGTTCTCAATGTAGCGAATCATAGTACCGGTTACTCCATTGTCACGGCCGACTTTTTCTTGAGTGCCTGCTTTTTTTCTCAGTTGCTTAAATCGGGCCCTGATGACACGGTCTTTCTTTGTCAATGTCTTCACCACCTTCCTTGATTGAAATATTACACGTAAATATTATTTACGTCAAGTAGTAAAGCATATTTTCTTTTATTCTGTTTTTCAATAAGGAGCGATTAGTTTGTCCACTGGTAAGCGTATAAAAGATTTACGTTTGAAAAGAGGTTTAACCCAAGATCAAATGGCGGACAAACTTGGTATGAATCGCGCCAACTTTTCAAACTACGAGAGGGATGTGGCACTCCCTCCGGGGGATACTTTGGCTGATATAGCTACTATCCTCAATACATCTACAGATTATCTCTTGGGCCTTACCGATAATTCGAATCCTAACAACACAATTTCATTGGAGATGGTTCAAATTCCTATATACGGCGAAATTCGTGCAGGCTATAACAGCCTAGCCCAACAGGACATAATTGGCTATGAGATTGTCGCGAAGGATTCTGTAAGAGATGGGGATTACTTTTTCCTCATGGTAAAAGGTGACTCCATGATAGACGAAGGGATCCGGGAGGGAATGCGCGTTCTTGTCCGGAAGCAACAGACATGCCAACACGGCAAAATAGGTGTCGTTTTGGTTGATGGCGAAGAAGGAACTTTAAAACGAATCTTCTATGATGATGATAACGTAATTCTCCAGGCAGCTAATAGAGATATCCCTCCCCGGATCATTCCAATTCACGATGTTATTATTCAAGGACAGGTGGTGCAAGTACAGTTCGATGTATAACCTATCAGTCATCTACGATTATAACGAAGAAGGTTCTTGGCCGGCATGGATGATAATAAAACCAGCGGCTGGGGGGTTCGATTGGAAACAAGAGACACTATACGTCCCTTTAAGAACACCATTCCAGAAGCTTTCAAGAGATGAAATCGATGAATACGCACTGGGTCTCTCTATAGTTCAAACGGAACTTGTAATTAGCACGGATTATCCTGATCAACTTGGAGTATATCTCCCCCGAGTTAAGGAGAGAATTAAGAAAATTCGCGGTGAATCCTACTCACCTTTATTTCAATTGTCGGATATACAGCATTTTGTTGTACAAATGTCTGATGTCGAAATAGTTATGCAAATGAATCTCTCATCAATTTTTGATTTTAGATAGAGCTGTTTCCGCCGTAGTGAAATATGGCGGCTTTTCATTACTCAAAAATAGAACATACGTTCTTTTAAGGGGGTGGTTATATAGATCGAAATCTGCAGCGAACGATTATATAAGGAGGATACAAATTGAAAGGACACGTTAGAAAGCGCGGGAAGAAATGGTGTTTTGTTATTGATATCGGCAGAGACGAATTAACTGGAGAGCGTAAACAAAAATGGTTTTCAGGCTATGACAAGGAGAAAGACGCCGAAAAGGCGATGATCGACAAAATCAAAGAGTTTAATGATGGGAATTACATTCAAGAGACGGACGAAACAATATCAGAATTTATGACGAATTGGCTTACCAATAAAAAGAATCAAGTCCGTCCCGGGACTTGGAAATCTTATTCATGGCTGATTAATACACATCTTATCCCCAACTTGGGGAAAGTGAAAGTATCTCAATTGAAGCCAAGACATCTGCACGATCTTTACAATCAAAAACTGCTAACCGTCATATCCGCCAATTCGATTAAGAAACTCCATGGATTAATTAAAGATGCATTAGATGAAGGGATTGGATTCGGCGACATTTCAAAAAATGTAGCAAATGCCGTAACGCCACCCAGAGTAAAAAAAGTAAAGTTTGAAGTTTGGAACGAAGCGCAACTTAAACTTTTCCTTGAGGAGGCGAAAAATAATAGGTTCTATATAGTCTTTGAGTTGGCAGCATCAACCGGGATGCGTATCGGGGAGATCCTCGGGTTAAGATGGAGGGATGTTGATTTTGAGACCGGTCAAGTATCAGTTAGGCAGGCTTACACTAAAGCACATTCTGGTTATGAGTTTCATGAGCCGAAGACAGCTAGCGGTGAACGTTCGGTCGTTTTGTTCCCAGACACAATAAACCTCCTGAAGATGCACCGAGATGTCCAAGAATCTGAAAAGGAAGAGAACAAAGAGTTCTATAATGATTATGGTTTAGTCGTTCAAACGCATCTAGGTACACCGGTTAGCCCTCGCAATCTCTCCAGAGAGTATTACAAGATATTGAATAAGATTGACGTTCCGAGAATTCGTTTTCATGATCTAAGGCATACGCACGCAACCATACTTTTAAAGCGTGGTGTACACGCAAAAATTGTCCAAGAGCGATTGGGGCATTCTTCAATAACAATAACTCTGGACACTTATTCACACGTCTTACCTGGGCTTCAAGAGGCGGCATTAAAAAGTTTGGGAGGATCAATAATAAGTGACGACGATTCGCTTTAATAAACTAAAGGTTTGCAATTCGTTTGCACATCGGAATATTAAAGAAAAAACGCGATCTCCGCACCACCGGAAAACCGCGTCCTGTAAAGCTTTTGAAAGATGCTGATGAAGGGATTCGAACCCCCGACCTACGCATTACGAATGCGTTGCTCTACCAGCTGAGCTACATCAGCAGATTCACTTTTAAAGTGAAACAAAAATTATTATACTCCGTTTCCGGAATATTGCAAGGTCCAATCTTTGGAAATCGGTCGGCTACCTGTTCCCCTAATTTCCTCCCGAATTAACCGCTACAAGCCCAGCTTATCCTGCACTGACCGGAGCTTTTGCTCGGACGAACCCACTTTGTCTCTGCGGTCATCGATCTTGATCGATGTAGATACCCGTTTGGCATCGGAGTGAAACGGCGCCTCATGAATCGCCCGGATTGCAGCGAAAATATCGTCCAGCGGCCCTTCAATAATGGTACTCATCGAGGTGAGCGTGTACTTGATTCCCTTTTGTTGTTCGAGTACTCGTTGCAGCTCGGCAACATAGGAGCTAAGACTGGTGGACCCTGTACCGATGGGAATAACCGTTACTTCCGCAATCGCCATAATTAAGCGCCTCCCTGATTATACGCATTATTATCTTGCCTTCACTTATTGTAACAAGATTCGCTCCGGAATATCAAACCGGAGAAACACAAGTTATAAGATAAAAATCAGGGGGCGCCATGGATGTACGGTGTGTTAAGCCGACTGGTCTCCGAGCTCCTCCAGGTCATCGTCTACCGGAAGCGAAAGACTCTTTTTGAGCAGTCCTTTGATAATGTTGGCGGACTTCACCTTGATATCCAAGGCCGGCGAAACCTCAATCCGATAAGCTCCCTCCTGAATCAATGCTTTGAGCTCCTCTACGGTTTCAAAGTTCCGGTCAAAATCATTCAGGACGCAACCGTACTGCATGAACTGGTGCGTGTCGCTTCCGGCGACCACGGTGCGGCCTAGCCGTTTCGCAAACTCCCCGATTTTAGCGTGGTAAGCTTCGAGCCCTTGGGCGTAAACGTCTTTACCGTTCAGATCAAAGGCATCCAGACGCTTCAACAACTCATCGGGCAAATGATGAAGCGGTGTCCCTTCCCGGAACGGATGGGCTCCGATTCTCAAGAACCCGCCCTCTTCACTCCAGTCGAGCAAGGTGCAAAAATCGACGAACCGGCCTTTTTCCGTATGCGGCTCCAGACGGCTTCTAAGCTCAAGCACGTTGTCCCGCTGACCGATGATCAGGATGTGTCCCGTCTCTTTAATGTCGACCTCGATGCCCGGGAACACCTTGATTCCCTCAGCTAAATAATAGCCGTGTTCATAAGGATAATTACGATCCAGCATCTCGTAAATATCCTCATAGCGCAAAGTGTTGAAATGCTCCGTCATCGCGATGGCGTCCAGGCCGTTCCCTTTCGCCTCGGCCATCATCTCCCTGAAATAAGCGGGACTGAATTCACTCTTCTTGGAAAGCTTCACATGGGTGTGCAGATCGATTTTCATAAATGTTCTCCTTTATTTAAAGGTTAAAGTGTGCGGCAAGAACATACAGCGCGGCAACATAGACCGCCGAGACGGCCAAGAACAACGCATCGCGGCGCGTAAATTTCATGTGCGATAACTTGATCCGTTTGACCTCGGGCGATTGGTAGGCATAGGAGAAACCTTTAGTTTCCAACGCTTCCACCGTGGTGCGCGTTCTTTTCGCGATGCTCAGTATTAACGGGTAAAAAGAGAGTACGGCGATTTTCAGAAAATAAACGATACTCCGCAGATATAAAAAACCGTGCCGCTCCGGGGCCTTTCCGCGCAGCCGGAACGACAGGAAAATATGATGGTATTCCTCCAGCAGACTAGGGAGCATCCGATAGCCGTAGGCTATGCCAAATGAAACCTGCTTCGGCACTCCGATGCTAAGCAGACCGTCGCTCAGCTTCTCCGGATCCATGGAACAGAACACGGTAATGCTGGCCAGCGAGATGACGGACAATTTCAGCGTCAGCTTCAGCAGCGGCAGGATCGTTTCCCCGCCTCCCCCAAAGAGCCAGGATACGATCAGCAGATACCCGGCCTGGCTCAGCAGTCCGAGGCACAGTATTCCAATAATAAGCGGACTAACCCGCGACATCATCGTCGTCAGGGCCATAAGGAAGAACAAGCCGAACAATAAAATCACGTCATGGATGAACCACGGGGCAATCCCGAAATACAAATACCAAAGGAACAGGGTCCGCGGGTCCAGCTTGGCGAGAAAAGTATCGCCGTTGCCGTAGGCCGTATTAAGCAATTCAATTTTGACGCCCTCGACCGATACCCGGTCCATAAGCTTACGTACATACTCCATGAGCCAACGCCTCCCTTCTTCCGGCAGCCTTCCAGCGCTGCGCGAATTCATCCACCGTGTAGCAAAGCTGCGGCATTCCAAGAGACCGGCTCAGCTCCAAAATTTGCGGTGCGGTCAAACCGGCCAGCTCCAGCAAATCCGCATCGGCGAACACCGACTCCCGGGTACCGTTTCGGATCATCCGGCCCTGATGCATAACGATGACGCGGTTGGCCCACTCCGCAACGAGCTGCATATCGTGAGTCGCTACGATCACCGTTTCCACGTGGCGGTTCAGTTGCTGAAGCAGCCGCGTAATATCCTTGCGGGTGGCAATATCTAGATTGGCCGTCGGCTCATCCAGCAAAATGACTGAGGGATTCATGGCTACTCCGATCGCCAGCGAGGCGCGCCGCTGCTGTCCGCCGCTCAGCAGACGTCCGTCGCGGTGCTGAAGCTCCGTCAGCCCGAAGCTCTCCAGAATATCATTCACTTTCCGCTCGTAGCCCTGCACGCCGCGAGCCTTCAGGAAGAACTCCACGTCTTTCCGGATCGAGTCTTCAATGAACATCTCCTCAGGATTCTGGTAAATGTAAGTCACCATATCCGCCAGTTGCTCCGGCGGTGTTCGCAGCGTATCTACGCCTTTCACCCGGACATGACCGGCTTCCGGCTTCGTTACCCCGGTGATCAGCTTCAGGAAAGAAGACTTACCGGCTCCATTATTGCCTACGAGGGCAACCAGGTCGCCCGGGTTGAAGGTTACGCTGACATCGTCCAGCACAATCTTCCGTTCCCTCGTAACCGTCCGGTAGGAGAAACGGGCATGCTTGACCTCGATGACCGGTTCAGAACCGTTTAACGAGTTTTCCGGGCTTATCGAATCGCCTAGCCCCATCGTCGAATTGACTATCCCCAGAGAACCAAGGGAATCAACAGCTTTCCCTTTCCCCTCACGCTCCTCGCGATGCTCCCCCTGAATACGGCCAAAATACTGTACAGCTTCCTCCAAGGTAACCGGATACTCCCCAATTCCCTCTCCGGCTCTTCCAGTCCCTTGCACATTACCGGATTCACCCACTTTTGCGGCGGCCTGCGTGACCTGAGGCGGAAAAATATGACTCGCCTCCAGTTGGCGTAGCTCGCGCAGCGCTTCCTTAACCGGCTTCGACCAGAGAACCCGCCCTGCATCCATAAGCACGACCGTCTTGCAATATTCGGCGATAAATTCGGTATGATGCTCGATCACGATAATCGTTTTTCCGTGAAATTCGTTCAAATTCCTCAGCAGATCGTAAATCTTCCCGGCATGGCTTGGGTCTAGCTGAGCCACCGGCTCATCGATAATCAGGATGTCGGGATCCAGCGAGATGGCACCGGCCAAGGCGAGCTGGTGCTTCTGTCCGCCGCTGAGCTGCCAGATGAACTCCTTCGGATCGCACTGCAGATCAACCAGCCGTAGAGCCCGGCGCCCGCGCTCCATGTAGTCCTCGAAGCCATAGTTCAGCGGCGCGAACCCGGCATCGTCCAATACCGTCGGACGGATCAGTTGATTTTCGAAGTCCTGGTACACGTAGCCGACATGGCGTGACAGCTGCGCTACGTTATGCTTCAGCGTATCGAATCCGTTCACTTGAACGCTGCCTTCGTAATCGCCGACATAATAGTGCGGTATCAATCCATTCAGCGTTTTGCACAGCGTGGATTTGCCGCTGCCGTTCCCTCCGATCACGGCGACGAAATCGCCGCGCTTGATCTCCAGGGAAACCCCGTTCAACACCGATTGCTCGGCACCCGGATATGTAAATGTGACCCCTTCCATGACAACGATATTGTTTTCATCACGCATTAAGCCTGACCGCTCCTATCCATTTGCTGTGGTGTTCTTTTGCCTTTGCGGATCAGCAGCAGAATCGTAATCAACGCCACGATGGCCGCGGCTCCGATACTAACCCAGATGAACCACCCGCCGATGCTCTCCAGGAAATCCGCATCCCAGTCGATCAGCGCCATATCCGACTCCGCCAGAAATTCTGCGCCGAAGGCTGCAAAAGCCAGAACTATCGAGACAACGATCAATCGCGGAGCGATGATTTCACCCAGTGAATATTTCATCCGGTTATCGCGTGGTTTCATGCCGAGTAAAGGCTCGATTTTGCCATATAAACGAGGGACCAGATACAAGGTCGGCAACAAAGCGAACAAAATACCGGAGAACAGGACGTCATTCAGAAAAGAAACCCCTTCTACAACCACTACGCTTTGCGCCAAGCCCGGCACGGCTTCGAATTCCTCTACACCCACCCACACCTTGGCAATATCCACCGCGCTGCTTATAAACTGGTGGATGACAACTCCGGTAATCGCGGCAATCCCGACCTGTCTGCGGTTGCGCGGATCGTTGACGAGACTTCCGGCAATGAACATGGCGAGCGAAAATCCGATGAATTTCTCCAGTTCGCCGAGACCCCCGAATTGGCCGAGCATAATCTCTCCAAATATCACTTCACCCAGCGCCGCCCCTACGGCGGCATAAAACGGATGGAACAGGATACATAATGTCAGCGGAATAAACGCGAAGTACTCCACCGAGAATTCCACCGGGCCGAGCCGCAGGGATGGAATCAGCTCCGTAATCATGTTGGACAAGCCGTACAAGGACATAGACAAAATAAACACCATCATTTTTTGCGATTGCGTAAGCACATATCTTTTTTGGGATCGAATCACTTGCATTCCCTCCTTTTATTTGGTTGTTCAAACGCCCTTTCATCAGGCTAATCCCAATATAAAGTCCAATTATTAAATCCGATGCCCGGGTACGTTAAAATAATGTAAATAAAATTACATAAGTCGTATTTATGAAAAAATACACATCAAAAGTCATCTGTTCGCTGCTATTCGGATTGGGCATGAGTCGCTTTTGCCCTTCCTAAATCCGGTATGTTAATCTATTTCTAGCAACGCACCAGACAATGAAAGTGAGGCCGTCTCTCGTGAAACTGGACTGGAACACCGAGGCCCTGTCGCCGGGTCAGTTTAAAATTGCGGACTATATCCAAAAAAACTCGCAAACCGTCCTGTTCTCCACTGAACAGGAAATCGCCGACGCGCTGGGGCTGAGCATTGCTTCGGTCTCGCGGTTTTGGCGTACGGTCGGTTTCAAAAATATTAAAGATTTCAAAACCAAGCTGCGGAGTCAGCTCGACGTGACGCCCGCGGCAAAAATGAAAAATATTATGGACAAAGCGGACGCCAGCCCGCTCCCCCAGCAATTTCTCGCCACCACCATGAGGCATCTCGAAGAAACGCTGACCCATTATTCCGCGGATTCCTTCGAAGCCGCCGTCACGGCTCTGACTTCGGCAAAGCGCATCTACATCTATGGTCCGGGCCCTTCTGCCGGACTCACGGAATTGCTTCATTACAGGCTTGGCCGATTCGGCCTGTCCATCCATCGGCTGGACCGCGGCGGAAGCGAGATGTTCGAAGATCTTCTACATCTGGGCGAAGAAGATCTCGTAGTTCTGTTCGGGTTCGTCCGGTTGCTGCCGGAAGCGAAGGTGATCGTCGATCATGCCAAAGAGACCGGCTACCGGACTTTGCTCATCACGGACCGGCTTGTTGCCGACTTTTCCGATCAATGCGATATCACGCTGTTTGCCAGCCGGGGAGAAACGTGGGAATTTCACTCTATGATCGCCCCTACGTTTATAGTAGAAAATTTGATCGTCGCGGTAGGAATGCGAAATCAGGACGATCATCTCCGCAAATTGAACGAGTTGAATCAACTACGAAAAAAATACGCCCATGAGCTCCCTAGATGATCAAAATATAAACCTGCTTTTCGTAATTTGGAGTCAAAATTTTTTTAATATTTTTTTCATCCCCGCTGGCCCGCACCGCGGTTGCTTTCAGAGGAATTTTCATTATTTTCAATCGTCAAATTCGAGCTAGGCCCATTTACAAACACAACATATTGGGGTAAATTAATATCACTACAACAAAATATAGTGTGAACGGGTGGTCCGGCGCCCAAGACGCCGGGTCTTAAAAGGGAAGGCGGTGCAAATCCGCTGCGGTCCCGCCACTGTAATCGGAACGCCTGGGAAACCGTCGTGATCCTCCCAAGGCAATTCGCCCGACATGATGCCACTGAGGGAATTTATCTCTCCCCCGGGAAGGCGTCGGCGCATCACCGAAAGTCAGGAGACCTGCCCGTTTGGAAGACACCGCGCTAACCTGCGAGGAACAGGGAGGTGTCCGATGCAGCTCATGCATAGCTTTGTTTTAACTTCTTTTGTTACGCCTTCCTATAGCTATCATTCTGGAGACATTCGGGCATTTTCAACCTTGCCGGGTTGGGAATGCTTTTTATATGCGAGTATTACCCAGTTATCAGGGAGGAGAACTAAGATGTCGTTGTTGAATGTAATCGATACGGAAGTAAACCGGGAGCAAATGATGGAGGAAGTTATCCGTCTTGGCGAAGAAATCGTCGAGAGTTCAAATTTGGAGATCCTGCGCGAAAACGCCAACTTAAACGGTGAAAGCTTCTCCGGCAAAATGAGCAAATTCGGCAGCGAGTACTCGAAATGGTATGCAAATCATTTTGTTATGCCGCCGCGGATCGTTCAAGCGATCAAGGACAATGTAGTCTATGTGCATGACCTCGATCAATACGCGATCGGCACGACCAACTGCATTTTCATTCCGTTTGCCAAGCTGCTGCGCGAAGGCTTCAACACCGGCAATGGCAGCGTCCGGCCGCCGAACTCGATCATGACCGCGATGGCGCTCGTAGCGATTATTTTTCAATCCCAGCAAAACTCCCAATACGGCGGCGTATCGGCCAACATGATTGACCACGACCTGGCTCCTTACGTAGCGAAATCCTTCGCCAAATACTTCCGCAAAGGACTGGAGTATTTTGAGGAAGGTGACAGCGAGGCCGACTTTGGCGGCGAAATCAATATGAGCCGGAGCGACCTTCAAGAGCAATATCCGAAATCTTTTAAATATGCGTTAAAAGAAACCGAAAGCGAAACGCTGCAAGGCGCGGAGAGTCTGATTCATAATCTGAATACGATGTCCAGCCGCGCGGGGGGACAAATCCCATTCACCAGCATCAACTACGGCACCTGCACGTCTCCGGAAGGCCAGCTCGTCATCAGCTCTCTGTTGACGGCAACGATGCGTGGACTCGGCAGCGGAGAAACACCGATTTTCCCGATTCAGATTTTCAAATGCAAACAAGGCGTCAACCAAAATCCGGGAGAGCCGAACTATCATCTCTTTCTGAAGTCGGCGGAATGCTCAGCCAAGCGGCTGTATCCGAACTTCGCCAACCTGGACGCCCCGTTGAATCTCATGCACTACGATCCGGCCGATCCGGATACCGAATTCGCTACGATGGGCTGCCGCACGCGGGTGTTGAGCGACCGATTCGGACGCAACCACCTGTCCGGTAAGGGCAACCTTTCCTTTAATACGTTGAATCTGGTCAAGCTCGGATTGGAGCATGGGATCGCGTTGGGACGAAGAAACGTTGCGGATGAGCGCGGCTTCTATCATGAGCTCGACCATTACCTCGACATCGCGCTGGAAGGCCTGCTTCACCGTTACCAAATCCAGGCCGCGCAAAAAGCGAAGGCTTCCGATTTCATGATGCGCGAGGGCGTTTGGGAAGGCGGCGACAAGCTGGACCCCGAGGATAACGTCGGCGAATTGATCAAACACGGCTCCCTGTCCATCGGATTCATCGGGCTGGCGGAATGCATGAAGGCGATGTACGGCAAGCATCATGGCGAAGACGAACAGGTCTACCAAAAGGCTTACGATCTGATCGCCTACATGCGCGACTACTGCGACAGACAAGGCGATCTCCACAATCTGAACATTACGTTGTTCGCCACGCCGGCGGAAGGGCTGTCCGGCAAATTCACCAAGCGTGACCAGGCCTTCTACGGCACCGTGCCGGGTGTCGTCGACCGGGAGTATTACACGAACTCTTTCCATATTCCCGTGTACTACAAAATTAGTGCCGCGAAAAAGATTCAGCTGGAGGCCGCGTTCCACGGACTGTGCAATGCAGGAGCCATCTCTTATATCGAATTGAACGGAAACGCCCGCAGCAATCCTGCGGCATTCCTGCAAATCGTTCGATATGCCTTGTCGCAGCAGGTTAGCTACTTCAGCATCAACCATCCGATCGACCGCTGCTCCGCGTGCGGGTTTGAGGGCATCATCGGGGCCACCTGCCCTTCCTGCAGCAGTCACGAAAAGGATGTTTACATCCGCCGGCTGCGCCGCGTGACCGGGTATCTGACCGGCGACTATCAGACGCGCTTCAATGCCGCGAAACAGGCCGAAGTCCGCGACCGGGTGAAACACGACGCATGAACATATGCGGCTACTACCCGGAATCCATCAATGAAGGCGAAGGACTTCGCGCCGCCATCTTCATCAGCGGCTGCCGGCATTACTGCAAAGGCTGCTTCAGCGCAGCCACCTGGAATTTCAATTACGGCGAGCTATTGACGCCGGAGCGCGAACTGGAAATCATCACCGACATCAAAAACAACCCCTTGCTCAGCGGGGTCACGATTTTGGGCGGGGATCCGTTCTTCTCCGCCGCCGAGGTCAGCGCCTTTGTCGATCGCTTGCGCCTCGAAGCCGGTCGGTCCTTACCGATCTGGATTTACAGCGGGTATACGTACGAAGAATTGACCGAGCACCGAGATTCGCCGGAATTTCAATTACTCAGACGCTGCCAAGTGCTGGTAGACGGGCGGTTCGTTGAAGAATTGCGGGATCCCTCCCTGCTCTACAGGGGTAGCTCCAACCAGCGTCTTATCGATATTGAGGCTAGCTTGGCGCAAGGTCAGCCTGCCCTCTGGGAGCCAACTTTCTCTTTCTAGCTGTCTGACTTTCTAGTATAATTGATAATCTGTGATGCTTTTTATAGACAACATCCTACAAAAAGCGTCACAGGTACTCAGCAGCTTGATTTATTTAGGCTGCGGGGGCCCCGGGAATATAATCATTTGCATATATAATCATCATTCGCGTCTTTCCGGACGCCCTTTTATCCTCAATTATTCTCAATTTGAGAATTAAAAGATTAATAGATTTAACCGGATTGCATCCGGTCCATTATCTCATGCCAGGAAAGCGAGGAATTTTATTCATGCCACTACTCGTCTCTAAACCCAACAACCGTCAACTCGCGTTCGATAACGAACGTCTCGGTGTTTATGCCGATCGCATTCTGGACGGATTACATACCCTGGACAAGGAGCGGCTGCTGCGCGGCGTCAACGCCAAGCTCAGACGCGACGAAGTAACCGGTGAGGAAATCAGCAGTGCGTTCACCATGTCCGCCTTGGAACTGGTCACCAAAGAAGAGCCCGACTGGAAATACGCGGCGGCCCGCTCGCTGCTTACCTCCCTTTACAAAAAAGCGGCCGTCAACCGCCGCTACAAAGCTTACCCGGAAGAGCCTTACGGGTCGTTCTACCATCTGATCACCGATTTGTGCAAAATCGGCATCTACCGCGAGGAATTGCTGGATTGCTACACCAAGGAGCAAATCGAGGAATTGGGCCACACGATCGACGCTTCCCGCGATCTGCTGTTTGACTACATCGGGCTGCTGACTCTGACCGAGCGCTACCTGGCTACCGATTTTGAAGGCCGGACGATGGAATTGCCGCAAGAGCGTTATATGGTCATCGCCATGTACCTCATGCACCGTGAGCCAGCCGAGACCCGTCTTGAGCTCGTTAAAGAAGCTTACTGGGCGATGAGCAACATTTATATGACGGCCGCGACGCCAACGATGTCCAATGCGGGCAAAAAAGTCGCCGGTCAGCTCTCCAGCTGCTTCATCGATACGGTTGACGATTCGCTGGAAGGCATCTTCGATTCCAACACCGACGTGGCCCGGCTCAGCAAAATGGGCGGCGGGATCGGCGTCTACCTCGGCAAAGTGCGCGCCCGCGGCTCCGACATCCGCGGTCACAAGAACACCAGCTCCGGCGTCATCCCTTGGATTCGCCAGCTGAACAACACGGCCGTCAGCGTCGACCAGCTCGGCACGCGTAAAGGCGCGATCGCCGTTTACCTGGACGTCTTCCATAAAGACATCCTCGCCTTCCTCGACCTCAAGCTGAACAACGGCGACGAGCGGATGCGCGCGCATGACGTGTTCCACGGCGTCTGCCTGCCGGACCTGTTCATGGAAGCTGTTGAAGCGCGCGGCGAATGGAACCTGTTCTGCCCGCACGAAGTGAAGAAGACGATGGGCTGGAAAGATGACAACGGCCGTCCGCTCGGCCTGGAGGATTTTTACGATAACGAATTCGGTAAAGGACAGTTCCGCGAGAAATACGAGGAAGCGGTCAATCACCCGACCTTGTCCCGAATCACGATGCCGGCGATCGATATCATGAAACGGATCATGAAATCGCAGTTGGAAACAGGAACGCCGTACATGTTCTACCGCGATACGGTCAACCGCGCCAACCCGAACCGGGCGCACGGCATGATCTACTCGTCCAACCTGTGCACGGAAATTATGCAGAACCAGTCGCCGACCGTAGTCGAACAAGAAGAACTCGTGACGAAGGACGGGCAAACCCGGATCGTTGTTTCGAAAATCCCTGGCGATTTCGTAGTCTGCAACCTGAACTCGATCCATCTGGCCCGTGCGGTTCCGGCCGGCGTACTCGACCGTCTTGTGCCGATCCAGACTCGGATGCTGGACAACGTCATCGACATTAACAATATCGAAGTGTTGCAAGCTCAGTATACGAACAGCCAGTACCGGGCCATCGGCCTCGGCACGTTCGGACTGCATCACCTGCTCGCGCTCGAAGGCATCCGCTGGGAATCCGACGAAGCCGTAGCTTATAACGATGCGCTTTACGAGAAAATCAACTACCTGCTGGTTAAATCCAGCATGGAGCTGGCCATCGAAAAAGGCCGCTATCCGAAATTCGCCGGTTCCGACTGGGAAAACGGACATTACTTCACCTATCGCGGATACACGGACGGCTCCCGCGAGGGCAAATTCGTAACGACGGAGCAATGGAAAGAGCTTGCCGAGCAAGTCAGCAAGAACGGCGTCCGCAACGCCTGGATGTTCGCGATCGCGCCGAACGGCTCGACTTCGATCATCGCCGGTTCTACCGCAAGTATCGATCCGCTCTATGAGCTGCTCTCTTATGAAGAGAAAACGACGTACAAGATCGCTAACCCGGCACCGGATCTGTCCGAGAAAACGATCTGGTACTACAAGACGGCGTTCCTGGTCGACCAGCACGCGTCCATCAACATGGCGTCCGCTCGCCAACGCCACGTAGACCAAGCGCAAAGCTTCAACTTCTACGTGCGCCCGGATATCAAGGCGAGCGAGTTCCTGGAACTCCATCTGCATGCCTGGAAGGCCGGTCTGAAATCGACCTACTATGTGCGCAGCCGGGCCTTGACCATTGAAGAGTGCGAGTCCTGCGCTTCATAAGCTGAGCGAGACAGGCTTGAGCCGGCTTAGGCCGGGCTCGAGCGGAGCTTGGGTCAGGTTTGAGCCGGGCTTGGTTGGAAAAAATACAACGAGATTGCCTGGATGACTCCATTCCAAGCCTTTGATTGGATAAAATCCAATGAGGCGGCCTCATAAACGCTGTTATAGCTGAAAAAATGAGAAATGATTGGATTATATCCAACCATGCTTGGGAATTAGCTCATTTTAACGATAATGATTGGAAATATTCCAATGAGAATAGCATTTCCATTCCATCCGTAAACTCAGAAATGAAAAGGGGCCGACATGGCCCCTTATAATCAAGGAGATGAAATCCATGCAACTGCAAACGATTTTTAATACGGAGGCACCGAACAAATCGACCCGGATCATCGGTGGCGAGTGCTCGGGGATTCTGAACTGGAACGACATCCGCATGCCGCACATGTATAAGCTGTACAAAGTGCTGCTTCTCAATCACTGGATTGCCGATGAAATTCCGATGAATAAAGATGCCCAGCAGTTCGCCCAGCTTGATGCCGAAGAACAGCGCACGTTTAAAATCAACATCTCGCTGCTCGCGGTGCTCGATTCGATGCAGACGATGTTCGTCGGCGACGTGAAGCGGTATTTTACCGACTCCTCGCTGGAGGCCATTTCGGCCATTATCGGGCAGCAGGAAGTCGTGCATAACCAATCCTATTCCTATGTTCTCTCCTCCATCGTTTCCGACCAGGAGCAAAAGGAGATTTTCGAATACTGGAAGCATGACCCGGTTCTGCTGGAACGCAACAAGTTCATTTCCGACATCTATCAAAACTTCCGTAACGAAGCTACTCCGCAAACCTTTTTCGAGGCGCTGGTGGCGGATCTTATCCTGGAAGGCATTTTCTTCTACAGTACCTTCGCCTTCTTCTACAACCTCGCCCGCGACCAAAAAATGATGGGTACGAGCCAAATGATCTCTTACATTCAGCGTGACGAGAACCAGCACTGCTACTTCTTCGCCGAAGTGTTCAAGCAATTGCTGATCGACTATCCGGAGCTGAACACTAAAGAGAACATCGACTATTTGTACAGAACGATCGACCGGGCTGTAGAATTGGAGACAAATTGGGCTTACTATACGCTTAAAGAAGTCCGCGGCATCGACCTGAACGAACTGTCCGACTACATCAAATACATCGCCAACAAACGCCTCACCCTGATGGGTATGGAAAAAGCCTATCAAGGCGTTGACGTCAACTGCATGCCTTGGATCAAGCCGTTCTCCGACGAAGCGCTCAATGCGACGAAGACTGACTTCTTCGAAGCCAAGTCCCGCAACTACGGCAAAGTCGGCGACGACAACGGATTCGACGATCTGTAAAAAAAGATTTGTAAAAAAGATCTATAATAAAGAGGCCTTGCCCATCGGCAAGGTCTCTTTTTCATCCATCCATGATGGCTAACGGACATAGGAGCCGTTATTCGGCCCATTTTCCGCCATTTCGGATTCTAACGGTCACAGCGGCGCTTATCCGGCATAGAAACCAGCCATTTATATCGTTTCCGGCTGGATAAGGTCCATGGTGTCCGTTACATTTGGAAATGGCGTATTTTCGCCTAGATAACGGCGCTGGTGTCCGTTACGACGTTACGACAGCTTTTCATGCTCCATGAAGAGTTATCCTTTTCTTCTGACCGGGATCCAGACCTCGCTCTTGGAATCCACTTGCCGTTTGTCCAGCCAATAATATTTTTCGATGCACGGTCCTTCTACCTGCTCAAAATTAGCTGACGGGAACCATTCGGCATAAATGCGACGCCATACTTCCTGAATTCCTATTCCGATTTCGATATCTTCGGTAATCGCCTCGTACCCCTCAAATACAGCATACGTTTGCTGCGGCGGAAGCTCCAATACAGTCAGATCGGAAGGAGCTTCGCGGTCACCGGGCAACTCACAGCCCATCATATAACGTTTGCTTCCGTCCTCGGCGAAATCATAATGGTAGCCAAAAAGCAGCGAACCCGCTTCCCTGCCGGCAGCCTCATTGATCGCGTCATGCGTGCCGTCCTTCCAGATTTGCTCCACAAACCTCGGTACCTCGTCATTAGGATCGCTTTGGACGATAACCTCCTTGCCGATGACGGTATAACCCTTTTCCTCCACAATGCGATAGTTCATTTCCGTTACCCCTCTAATTTGAATTTGAAAAGAGAGCGGCGGAAACGACTTCAGCTTCACGTCTTTCTTTCGGGCCGTGGACGGCGATACGCCATCTAACCGGATAAATGCCTTGGTAAACGCCTCCGGGCTGTCATAACCATACTTCAACGCGGTATCGATCACTTTACAGTAACCTCCGGCCAACTCCTCCGCAGCCAGCGTCAGCCGCCGGTTCCGGATGTACTCGGTTACGGTAAAGCCCGTCAGGGCATGAAACATGCGCTGAAAGTGAAATTTCGAAGACAACGCCGCCTTAGCCACATCGTCGATCACGATTTCCGTTTGCAAATGCGTCTCGATATAATCGATGGCGTCACGCAGCAACCTCAGCGTTTCCATTCGCCTCATCTCCTTTCAAACCCAGTGTACCGGGGAATAAACAATCCTACCTGTCCGTTAATGCGCCATGTTGTCCGAAACCAACGGCATCGCGATCCCGGCGCGCGGTGCTTGGTCACACGGTTCAAAATTGTGTACTGTGCTCTCTCCTATCTAGCGGTCCCCAGAACTGCCTAACTCCTGTTGCAAAAATGAATAGACTTTGGCGGCCGCCAGGGTCAAAGGTGCTTCCGGCCCCCTGCTTAATAGGCCGAGGCTCATATCGATCGGCATCTCCATTTGTCGGGCTACGGTTCCGGCAGGTATCGGATTTAGCCCGATTTCCGGGACGAGCGCGATGCCGAGACCGGCTTCAACATAATGTTGAAGCGCCGTCATACCGCCGATTTCCATCGTATCCAGCGGAGTAGCTCCCGCTTCCTTAAGCACCATCTCCAGCTTTCTGCGGTACGGGCAAGTGGCCGATGTGATAAGCAAGCGATGCCCCTGAAAATCGGCCGGAGCCAAGGTTGACCGGTTGGTCAGAACATGGTTCTCGGGCAGAAGGACAACGAACTTTTCGTGAAACAGCGGCTCGAAATATAGACCGTTTGTCAGATCCGGGGCCGAACAAAGGGCGAATTCCAATTCCCCTTTACGAATCTGCTCGCTCATATTCAGACTGCTGCCAATATCAACGGACAGCTTTATTTTCGGATAGATGGCTTGGAATCGGCCTAACAATCTGGGCAAACGGTAGCTGGCCGTCGGCTCTGTCACGCCGAGGCGGACATGCCCCGCTTCTCCCGACTGAATATCCGCCAGATTACTTTGCAATTGCTCCAGCCTGTTCATGATTTGCAGGCTCTGCTCGTAAAACAGTCGCCCCGCCTCCGTTAGCACGATGGTTTTGCCTCGTTCGAGCAGTTCCACGCCCAGTTCGGATTCAAGCCTCTGCATCTGCATCGTTACCGTAGATTGCGCATAATTCATTTCTTCGGCGGCCCGTATAAAGCTTCCGTATTTTACGATCAAGTGAAATGTCTTCAGATTTTTCATATCCATGGTTTGCTCACCGAATTTCCAATTCAATATTTTTGAACTTTCCAATCATTTAATTCAATGATACAAATAACTGAAGCGGAGATAAAATACGTTGTATCACATCAATCACGGGGAGGCTTAACCATGAACCTGAACAATAAAATAGCGCTCGTCACCGGGGGCGGAACGGGCATCGGCCGGGCGATTAGTTTGGCGTTAGCAGAACGCGGTGCGATCGTAGGGATCAATTATTCCCGCTCAAAGGACGAAGCGGAAGCCACGGTTCAGGAAATTACTAGCCTGGGAGGCCGCGCTGTCGCCATCCAGGCTAATGTTGCGAGCGAGGCGGAAGTCCGGCATATGACCGATCAATTGGCCGCGCAATTCGGATCGATTCATTTGCTGGTGAATAACGCCGGAATTACGAAGCATATCCCGCTGGACGATCTGGAGGCGGCCAATGAAGCCGTATGGGACGAACTGTACGCGGTGAATGTAAAGGGAATGTTTTTCTGTGCGCGGGCGGTGTCCCCCTGGATGAAGAAAAGCAAGGCCGGTGCCATCGTCAACCTTGGGAGCATAGCAGGCCATACGGGATCAGGCTCCTCGCTTCCCTATGCCGTTTCCAAAGCGGCAGTTCACGGCTTGACCAAATCGCTGGCCCGGGCATTGGCCCCGGATATCACGGTCAACTGCATCGTGCCCGGTGCGGTGGCCACCCGATGGTGGGAGGGCAAAGAGGAACAAATGCGTC
This sequence comes from Paenibacillus sp. FSL R5-0407, assembly GCF_038009185.1. Lineage (NCBI taxonomy): Bacteria > Bacillati > Bacillota > Bacilli > Caryophanales > Paenibacillaceae > Paenibacillus > Paenibacillus sp. FSL R5-0407. The sequence goes on from NZ_JBBPAX010000002.1 coordinate 1,050,530, forward strand.
AGCTTGCCCCGAATCTGCTTCTTCAGCGCATCGCTGAGCCCGAGGATATCGCCCGCATGGTATGCGCTGCCCTGGAGCAAGAGGCGATGACCGGCCAAATCATCACCGTGGACAGCGGACAAACGTTGTAAACGTTGGGCGGTGATGATCGCTGAGCTTGCCATTTTCCTGCACTTTTCCGAAATAAGCTTAAAAACCTCCAGCTATTCATACGATTTTAGGCACATAAGTCCTCTAATTCCTGAATTAACTGGAGGTTTTCCAAGCGTCACATCATATTTACAGTGTTCTTCTTCTACGTATTCATGCTGATGTCATTCCAGGCTTCATCCCGGTGGCCGATCATCCAGAATAAGGCCCGGCGGCGCTCAAGCACCACGCCTTCGATCAAGCCGGCCGGGGCTTCTTCGCCCTTAATCCGCGCGTTGACGCAGGCCCAGTGGAGACGGTAGATTTTATCCGCTTCATCCAACATGTCCTCCGGGCGCCGGATAGACGTTTTATTCAAAAACTCGTCGAAAGAATCGCAGCTGGACACCACGTTAATCGCATAATCGCAATCACAGGTTTCATCCGGGAAATCCAGCTCTTCCAGCAGGCCAAGCCCCCATAACAAGCCCCAGTAGGCTTCATATTGCCAGACCAGATTGATGGCATCCTGCCGATCCGGCTCCGATTGCTCCAGCAGATCCTGTTCAAATTCAGTCAGCTCTTCAGTAACTCCGAATTTGTCCAGCATATTCTTCACGAACGCCTTCGATTCACCCAAGTCCTCATCCTGATTCACATCGCAGGCATATTGTATGACGATCAGCAGGGCAACGGCTCTTCGGGCGATTTGCTCCCGCGACTTCACGGCAAGCTCCTCCAGAGGAGGAAGCTCCGGTAAAGTTTCCAGATACGGAACTCCGTGCTCCTTCAGGTACTCGACACTTCTCTGTTTTCTTTCCCCGCCCTCCGCAGAGGATTTGTCTTCTCCCCGGATCTTTCTCGTGCAGGCAAAGGGTCTGAAATCGGAAGGACCGGATTTGCCGTCGCCCGTTACGATCACCTTACCCTCCCCGTCCAACAGCATGCCATCCGGAAGAAAACCGATGCCATTCAATTTTCCGGCCAGATCAGCAAATAATTTCAGATAGTCCTGGCCGTATTCCTTCTCGGTCTCGATCGCCAGCATCGTATTAATGACGGAAATCTGCGTCAGAACCCGGTATTGCAGGTCTTCGTCCTCGAACGGAATGCGTTGATAGAATCCCATCATCCCCGGGATATTGTTCTCGAAATAATCCGGATCGCTATCCTCGGAGGCTACCCGAATCGTGATTTTGTTTTTGTTAAACCAGCCTTTCGGTTGAATGACCCATTCAGGCGACGATCCTCCCACCTTGAACCCGCCGCTAAAAGTCTCATGAATAAGAGCATCGATATCCCTGGTATCGTTTCGCGATGCAAAGATCGTGAAGTATGGCATGCATTTTCCTCCTAGATATAAAGTAGATATAATTTCATCTCATCAATCATTTACGCGCTAAAATAAAAAAGCGATGCTCCCGGCTTGCTACATATCCATCTTGATTCAAACTTTTCTGCAGCTGGCAGAGCTGTCCGTAACAACGGTCCACCGAAAATCCGGGGAACTCCCATTCGATGATTTTGGCAAAGTACACCAATGCACCGATATCCAAAAACCGAACCTCAGGAAAAGCCTCCCGTTGTTCCAACGCCGTAAAACCGGCTTGTTTCAACTCTCGAACACTATGATCCAAATCGAATTTCGCATCGGTGATCATCACATCCCCGTCCAGCAACAACCGGGACAGCTCGCGATTGTTCATTCCGCCTACTTGCTGGGTTATAAATATTCCACCCGGCTTCAAAATCCGATAGACTTCCTCTACGTTGAACGCCTCATGCCGATTAATTACGAGGTCAAACATACCGCTCTCAAACGGCAAATCCGCATCATCCTCCACCAGTCTAACCTCTATGCCATATGGGGGCAGATGGGCACGACACAGCTCATAGTTGGGAAGATAGGCCTCAGTCGCATAGGTCCTGCCAGCCGGAGGCGACAGGGATAACAGAAACTCACCGCCACCTGTGCCCATATCGAGCATGACGGCTTGTTCACTCATGTATTTAGATACAACTTCTTTATAGTCCCAAGACAAGGACTCCTCCGCCATACGGCCGCTTAAATGGGAAAAGTCCCAACCCTGGAAGCCCTTCGCCTCTTCTAATTTCCAATACGCTTTTAAGTTCTTTTCATTCATAGATCGGTACCCCTCTCCCTTTTTTATTCGCAAAAAGATAGAGCAGGTGCAGCCGCCTGATAACGCCAATCTTCAGCCCGGTACATTCGGTTATCAGCAAAATGGCAGCTGCACCGGGCAGTTACCGTATTGAATCACCTGTAACTTTAAAATCATCATGATCTCATCCCCCCATGCTTTCGAAAAGTTCTTTGATTTTCAGCTTTAACTCCTCATTGTGTATGTAATAATGACCGCTCGTGCTGCTCGGAGTAAATGACAACTTCGCTTCCTCATGCTCATATAAAGTGACCGCATACAAGTAACCTACTCGGTCCTCCTGATTAGGATCAGGGACAAACTCAAAGTGACGTACTTCGCTCACCCAATCTCTGATCATTGCCTGATCTTTGATTCTCACCAGCTCTCCGGTTGAACCGTCATGGATTTCGATATAGTCGACGTTGTCGATATCGCCAGGATATAATTCATGGAGCTCTTGGGTCGTCAGCTCCGGCTCCGGCTCGCGTTTGCCGCATCCGCTTAGAATGACCAACAACGAGAGGAGCAGAATCGCCACAACTACCAGCACCGGTATTCCCTTTTTCCGTGATGATTTTCGGTTCATTTTACCCGCCCTCCCGCTCTTCTTGCACTTCCTATTCCAACAGCTCTCGCAGCATTTTGTCGCGATGGTTCATAAATTCCTTCATGATCACGAAATGATCCGTCTCCTCCAAATTTACCGTGCGGACCCCCTCGGGCGACAGTTGGTAAATCACGCTGTCCGGGTAAGCCATCAAAATGGGGGAGTGCGTCGATATGATGAATTGGGAATGTTGACCCACCAGTTCATGAATGCGCGCCAGCATCGCCATTTGCCGCAACGGGGATAGCGCCGCCTCCGGTTCGTCCAGAATATACAATCCTTTTCCGCCGAATCGGTTCATGAAAGTGGCAAAAAAAGATTCCCCGTGCGACATCATATGCAAGGATTTCCCGCCGTAGGAGTTGATGATCGGTGGCCCGAAGCTGGGCTGCCGATCCAGTTCATCGATCTCCGTAGCCAGATTATAGTAGCTCTCCGCCCGAAAGAAGAAACCATCCCTTGGCTTCTGGAGCCCCCGGATCGGCCGGAGATAACGGTAAAGCTCCGAATGCGTAGCTGCGGTGGAAAAGGTGAAGTTCAGCGTACCTCCCTCCGGATTAAACCCGAGGGCCACGGCGACCGCTTCCAGTAGCGTCGATTTGCCCATCCCGTTTTCGCCGACAATATATGTTACCTTGGGATGGAAATCGAGCCGATCCATCGAAGCGACGGCAGGCAGCTCAAACGGATACCTTGCAAAAGAGAGAACCTCTTCCCGCTGCAAAACCATGCTTCGTAAATAAGCCTGTTTTTCGAACAAGTCCATTGCTCTTACCCTCCGTTCCCAGGTTCCGCTTCAGCTTCAGGGTCTTCGATTTGACCATTATGCAATTGGCTGTAAAAGCCTCCTTGCCGTAGCAGCGATTCATGGGTCCCTTGCTCGATCAGCCGGCCTTCCTTGAGCACCAGAATCTTATCGGCCTGGCGGACCGTACCCAGCCGATGGGCGATGACGAAGCTGGTCCGGCCTTGCATCAGGCGCTGCAGCCCGTCCTGGATTTTAATCTCCGTTACGGTATCGATGCTGCTCGTCGCTTCATCCAGAACAAGAATAGAAGGATCGGCCAAAATTGCCCGCGCTATCGCCAGCAGTTGCTTCTGGCCCTGGCTGATCCCTTCCCCGCCCACGCCAAGCATTTTATCGTAACCGCCCTCCAAGCGGACGATAAAGGAGTGGGCATTCGCCAGCTTGGCCGCCTCCTCCACTTCGGCATCACTCGCGGACAGTCTGCCGAAGCGGATATTTTCCCGGATCGTCCCTTGGAACAGGAATGAATCCTGCAGTACAAACGCCATATGGCTGCGCAGACTATCCCGGGTAATCCCGGTAATATCGCGGCCATCCAGCGTAATCGTCCCTTTGTCCGGATCATAGAACCTAGACAGAAGCTGGATGAGCGTTGTTTTCCCCGCACCGGTCGGCCCGACAAGGGCAATCATGTCCCCGGGCTCGGCCGTGAAGGTGATCCCCTCCAGCGTGTCCGCTTCCCCTTCATCTTCTTTTCCATATGAAAAGGTAACTCCCTTGAAGGATACGGCTCCCTTAACCTCTTTCAAAGTTACCGCCTCCCGCTCATCCCGGGATTCCTCCTCCTCGTCCAGCACTTCAAAGACGCGTTCCGCCCCGGCCATTGCCGAGAGCAGCGTGTTCAACTGGTTCGCGAGATCATTGAGCGGCCGCGTAAATTGTCTGGCGTACTCGACGAATACGATAATAACCCCGACCGTCACCGTTCCCCGGATGGCCAGAATGCCGCCAACCCCGGCGACGAGAGCAAAGCTGAGGTTGTTGAGCGCATTCATCAGCTTCGGGATGAAGCCCGAGATCGTTTGCGCCCAGAAACCGGACTGGCGGATCGCCTTGTTTCGCTCCCGGAACTCCCGGATCACTCGCTCCTCCTGAGAAAATGCCTTGATAATCCGCTGCCCGGACAGCGTCTCTTCGATATAGCCGTTCAAGTTGCCAAGATCGCGCTGCCGCTGTTTGTACAACGGCCCCGTCCGCCGGGTAATCCAGCGCATGCCGAGCGCCATCAAAGGCACGATAAGAAAAGTCAGCAGAGTTAGCAGCGGGCTAAGCAGCAGCATCACGGTTACCGTTCCCACCAGCGTCAGGACACTGGAAAAGATCTGGATCGCCGAGCTATTCAGCGTCGAGCTGACATTCTCGATGTCATTGGTAACCCGGCTCATGATTTCGCCCTGCTGCCTTTTGCCGTAATAAGGAATCGGCAGGCGATGAAGCTTGGCAAACAGTTCGCTTCGCATGCGGTACACCGTCTCTTGAGCGACTTCGATCATCCATATATTTTGCAGCCAGCCGATCAGTGAGGAGCCCGCATAAACAAGCCCAAGGCCGGTCAAAAATAACGCCCAAGGCCGTCCGCCGCTTCCCTCCAGATAATTGTCGACGGCTACGCCCAGCAGATAAGGCCCAAGCAACGAAAGTCCTGAGCTGAACACGACCATCAGCAGCACCAGCATGAGCTTGCCTTTTCGCCGCGCAAGATAATGCCAGAGCCGACCCAGCGTGCCGGACCAGTTCTTGGCTTTCGCCTTTGGCTTCCGTCCCGCGCCTCCGCCCTGTTTGATCAATGACTCGGGAAACTCATGCCGGAACGGCTCAACGAATGCCTTGAACATGTTTATCCCCCTCCTCTTGCTGCGACTCCACAATCCGCCGGTATAACGGGGAATCCGCCAGGAGTCTCTCATGCTTGCCGCTGCCGATAAGGCGCCCGTCGTCGAGCAGCAGAATCAGATCCGCGGAAGCGGCCCCCCGGATCTTCTGCGTAATCAAGAACGTCGTGCAGGACAGAGTGTCCAGCTCTTTAAGCAGCGCGGCCTCGGTCCGCGTATCCAGCGCGCTCGTGCTGTCGTCAAGGATCAGGATCGACGGCCTCCGGACAAGAGCCCGGGCGATCGAGAGCCGCTGCTTCTGGCCTCCCGACAGATTGACGCCGCGCTGACCCAGCATCGTTTCGTAGCCGTGCGGCAGCGACTCGATCGTATCGTGAATCTGCGCTTGCCGCGCCGCTTCCTGAATTTCCGCCAGCGTTGCATCCTCCCGTCCCCAGGCGATATTTTCCCGTACCGTACCGGAGAACAGAATCACTTCCTGCGGCACGTAGCCGATCGATTCCAACAGCAGGGTGCTGTCCATCTCTCGGATATTCCTGCCGTCCATATACACGGCTCCATCCGTCGGCTCCTGTAAACGGAGAATCAGCTGAACGAGTGAAGACTTCCCGGACCCGGTCGATCCCAAAATCGCCACCCGCTGCCCCGGCTGAACCGTAAAGTTAATGTCCTCCAGAACGGCCAGATCGCTGCCCGGATATCGGAAGCCGACTTTGCTAAATTCGACCTTGCCCGATATCGTTTCCTCATTACTTCCCTTAGCCGGTCCGCCTCGATGCGTATCCGTATTGCGATCCTCTGTGGACAGCACTTCACTAACCCGCTGACCCGAAGCCGCAGCCCGAGAGTAGGAAGTCATGATCCAGGACAACGCCGATAAGGCGTGGATGATCCGCAAAGAATAGTTGGCTACCGCCACCACCGCACCAACCGTTGCTCCTCCGGAGGCGATGTCGATCCGTCCGAACCACAAGATGGCCAAAATGCCCGCATTCATAATGAACAACGCAAACGGCATTGTCGTTTCCGCTAACCGAAGCGCCGACACCGTCCCGTCCATCAGTTCCTTGCTCTGCCGCTCGAATCGCGCATGCTCATGATCCCGGCGCACAAACACCCGGATCAGCCGCATGCCGACCAGATTCTCTTGAACGACTCCGTTCACGCTGTCCAGCCGTTGTTGAACCTTTCGGAACCAGACCGATGTCCGCTTGATCATCCAGAACACAAAAGCCAACAAGAGCGGAACCAACACCGTCAGCATCAGTCCCAGCTTCACGTTCACGATCATCGCCATAATCATGCTACCGAGCAGTACCAGCGGCACGCGCGTTGCAAACCGCAGACTCATAAACACCATATCCTGAAGCTGGGTTACATCCCCCGTCAATCGCGTAATCAACGAGGAGGACGCAAACCTGCTAAACACGGGATACGAGAATTTCTCCACTTTTTCATACAGCTTGTCCCGCAGGTCGTAGCCGAACCCCTGACTTGCATGGGAAGCAAAAAACGAACTGGAAATTCCGGCCGCAAATGCTACCGCCGCACTGACCAGCAGTACGCCTCCCCACAGCCACACTACCGAAAGCTGATGCTTGCTGATGCCGTCGTCGATGATTTTGGAAATGAGCAGCGGTTGAGTCAGTTCCACCGCGAGCTCGATCAGCATCATACAGAACGCTGACATGGCGGCAACCCGGTACTTTTTTAGAAATAAAAAAATAAAAGCCATGAGTATCCCTCCTGTTGCGCAAGCACGGTCCCCTTCGCCCCAAATCCGCGACCCGAGCCGCTTGTTCATCAATGGCAAAGCCATGACTGCCCTGTAAACGTTTGGTAAACCACATTATTTTATTATAGAACAGATAGACTGCGATTTGTATGCCTTTACATAAAGGAGATGACTTTCGAATTTAAACTTGAGCGGCGTCAAGGTAATAGGAAGAATCGCGCTCTATACTTTAACCAGAAACATCAACCATCCATCAAACAAGGAGGAACTAAAAATGAAGAAGCTCGTATTTGGCCTTGAACCGTTGTCCTGTCCTTCATGTATTAAGAAGATTGAGACCGCGTTGAATCATACATCCGGTGTGGAGGATGCCAAGGTCTTGTTCCATTCCGGCAAAGTGCGAATTCAATTTGATGAAGCCATCGTTCAGCCTGAAACTCTGAAACAAATCATTACCCGGCTTGGCTATCCTGTGATCTCGGAAAAATCATCCTGAAGCGAGGTGGCGACATGAATGCCAGACAGACATCTTTCCTTACCCTGATTTCCGGGTTATTGCTCTTGAGTGCCGCATTACTGCATGGGGCCGGCTGGCCTGAAGGGCAGCAAATCTCGCTGCTGATTGCCACGGCTGTCGCAGGAGCTCCTATTGCATTCAAGGCATACAGGGCGATTCTCGGAAAAGCGTTCAGCATTGAACTGCTCGTCACGATCGCTGTGATCGGAGCTCTGTATCTCGGAGAATATGTGGAGTCGGCAGCGGTCACCTTTCTATTTTTGTTTGGAGCCTTTCTGGAATCCCGAACACTGGAGAAGACCCGCTCTTCCCTAAAATCCTTGATCGACATGTCCCCGCTCGAAGCCATCATTCTTCGCAAAGGGGTGGAGACACGGGTGCCGGTTGAGGAATTGGCCGAAGGAGATCACGTGGTGATCCGCTCCGGGGAGCGTGTTGCAGTAGACGGAACCGTAATGAAGGGCCGTGCTGCCGTGAATGAATCTCCTCTAACCGGTGAAGCCGTCCCAGTCAATAAGACGATAGGCGATTCTCTTTTTAGCGGTACAATGATAGATAATGGATACGTTGAGGTTCTGGCGAAAAAAGTCGGAGAAGACACGGTCTTTGCCCGGATGATCGAATTGGTCGAGGAAGCCCAGGAGTCGAAATCGAAAACCCAGAAATTCCTGGACCGCTTTGCCCGGATTTACACCCCTTCCGCCGTGTTATTATCCATTCTCGTATTTCTGGTGACCGGAAAGCTGGACATGGCGATCACTTTTCTGGTCATTGCCTGTCCGGGCGCCCTGGTTATCGGAGCACCGGTATCCATCGTGTCGGGAATAGGAAACGGGGCAAGGCATGGAGTATTAATCAAGGGCGGGGAAGTTATGGAGAACCTTTCCCGTGTGGATACCGTCGTCTTTGACAAGACGGGGACGCTTACGCTCGGCCGGCCTGCCTTGAGGGAAATCTCTTCATTCAACATGGATAGCAATGAATTGTTACGCCTGGCCGCTGAGGCGGAGACGGTCTCGGAGCATCATCTGGGGCTTACCATCGTCAAAGAGGCGGCGCGAAGAAATCTGCCGCTTTCCGGCAAACCGGATCAGGCAGAAATCATAAAAGGCAGCGGAATCCGGGTGGCTACCGGCGGAATATCGGTTGCTGTCGGAAACCGCAGCCTGATGGAATCGGAAGGGATTGCCGTGAGCACCTCAGCGGAGGAGGATGCATCCCGCCTTGAAAAACTCGGAAACACCGTAGTGTTCGTGGCGGTTGATGGAAAACTGGAAGGTCTGCTCGCGATTGCCGATGAAATCCGGCCGGAAGCCGGGCAAGCGATACGAAAGCTGCGTGAAGCCGGTGTGAACAGGTTCATTATGCTTACTGGCGATAATCGCCATACGGCGGAGCTTGTCGGCCGCAAGCTGGGGATAGATGAAGTGCACGCCGGGATGCTGCCCGATGGAAAAGCCGACTTCATCGGCAAGCTAAAGGAACAAGGATACCGGGTTGCCATGGCCGGAGATGGAATCAATGATGCTCCCGCGATCGCGACGGCCGACATCGGTTTGGCTATGGGCGAAGGCGGGACCGACATTGCCATGGAAACCGCGGATGTCGTGCTGATGGCCGATCGCCTGGATCAATTTGCTCACGCCTACTCGCTTGCCAAAGCCACAGTACGGAATATGAAACAAAACACTTTTTTTGCGGTCGGAACCGTTGCTCTCCTATTATTCGGTGTGCTGACCGGGCAAGTATTCCTTGCTTCCGGTATGTTCATTCATGAATTAAGCGTCCTACTCGTCATCCTGAATGCCGTCCGGCTTGGACGATTTAATAGTAAATCATTAAATAAGATTGGACTGATGAAGAGGATACAGGCAAGGGAGTAAAATGATTCCGAAGAAGCGGAGCGGTCGCCTTTGGTTCCGGATTTCTCCCGATTAAGATTCAATAGTATTATGAAATCTGAAACCAACAGCGATCGTAGGAACATTTTACGTACTTGCCCCACATCCATATCAACAGTTCATCTCTTTTAAGAAAGGCGTTGATGAAGACCATGTCAGAGGAAAAAAGCAGCTGCAATCATAAAGAGCATGACAAGAACAGCTATTGCGTTTCGATCGTTCCTATCTTCAATCATTTGGAGGCTGCCGAATTGAAGGAAATCGTCTCGACCGCCCGATCGGTATCCCATCCCCGCGGCCAAATGATCTACCGCCCCGGGGAGCCTTCCGAAGGCATTTATATCGTGCATAAAGGAAGTATGAGGATCTTTCGCGAATCAAGCGGAGGAAAGGAACAGCTCGTTCGAATACTTGGACCCGGGGAATTCAGCGGGGAATTGGCGCTGTTCAACGAATCGGTGCATGACGCCTACGCCGAAGCCCTGGAGCCATTGGAAATATGCATGATAAGTCGGGAAAGCTTACAGGCCTTTTTGCTGAAATACCCGCAGATTGCACTAAAGATGCTGGCCGAATTCTCCTCGCGTCTGGCAACCAGCGAAGAACAGGCGGCACGAATCGCCATGGAAACCGTAGAAACCCGGATTGCCATGTATCTCGCCGGCCAGGTGGAAGCGTGGAAGAACGCCCGCATCAAGCTGCCGATGCGCCGCAAGGATCTCGCCTCCCACCTCGGTACCACACCGGAAACGATCAGCCGCAAGCTGGCCGACTTTGAAGCCGCCGGCTGGATTCGTCAGACCGGACAACGCGACATTGAAGTCATTGATTTGGAGGCACTCTTGCTTGTTTAATGACCCGGCGCGGGCCCTGAGGGTATTCGACGGGTTCTGCTTACCACTTATGCAAAAAACCGCCGGAGCTATGCTCCAGCGGTTGATATTCAATTCAAGCTCAATTCGCCGTCATTTCACCGAGATTATCCTCTGGCCAAGGATTGCTGGCTGATTGCCCGGTTCCTTCCTATTCCCCGGAAACGAACCGATACACGTTCTCCGCCTTTTCTTCCGTCAACTCACCGCTATTGTCGAACACGTACACAGAAGATTCGGGGATATCCCAGTTGATTTCCGGTACGAACTGGACGCGGTGCTTGAAGTCATCCCAATGCTCCAATTTCCAGGTGTCACGCTCGGTTTGTCTGTCGATGATGCGCTCTTTTTGCGTCTCCATATCCTTCAGGGCGACCACCACTACCTTGACGTCGACATCCTGTTTGGATTTTCCGGCCGCTGCCAGCACTTCTTCGATCCATGCCTTGTTTTTTAATTCCGCTGTAAAGGGCGAAATCATAAACACGTTTTGGCCGGCCGCCAGGTTCTCGATGCAAATATCCTTCGTGGTGTCGTATTCCAGATCCCGCAGATGCTTCTTATAAAAATCGGAGTCGCGGTCGTTGACATCCAGACCGTTCATTTCCAGAATCTTCTCCACAAAGCGTCCGCCGACCGTATCCCGGTCCAGAAAGGCAGCTTGCATGCGTTCCGCCAATTTACGGGCCACCGTGGTTTTTCCGGTCCCGGCCACTCCTACAAAGAACACTAATTTTTGCATATCTCTCGTGAGTCCCCCTTTAATTTAACTTTCAGCTTTCTTCATTGTACTACCCGCATCGCTTCATTCCAACCGTCTGTACAATAATCCGTGCCACAGCCAGGTCTTGTTGCCGTTTCAGGAAACGGCGTAATAAAAAGGCAGGCTATTCAGGACGCATAATCCCGAACAGCCCGCCTAGCCTAGCGTCATGGTCAGCTTATTTGGCCAAATCCGCGGAAGCGATCCGCCGGCGAGTTTCCTCGGCCAATTCCTTGATGTTCTCTTCCAGTCTCCCTTTCAACTCTTCCGCGATATCGAAACCGCCTTGCTCTGTCCGGGCTACCTGAGAATCGACCGTATATACCCCTCCTAGAATATGGCGCGCGCCAAGCGCTGCCAACACCGGCTTCAATGAATAGTCAATCGACAGTAGATGCGCAAGACTTCCTCCGATAAATAACGGCAGGATGATTTTTCCGGCCAATCCTTTTTGCGGGATCAGATCCAAAAAGGTTTTGAGCACGCCCGTGTAGGAAGCCTTGTATACCGGGCTGGCTACAATTACAGCGTCCGCTTCGGCAACCAGTGCATTGGCTTTGACGATGTCTTCACTCTCAAATTTCGTATGTATCAGATCCTCGGGAGGCAGCTCGCCTACATTCACATGCTGCACTTCAAAGCCTTCCTTGGCGAGCAGATCCTCCGCCAGGGAAACTATCGCGGTCAGCCGGGATCCCGGCGTCGGCGTTCCGTTGATGATCGTTACTTTTGCCATGCGGGTAACACTCCCTTATCTCAAATTGAATTCCGATTAAATCAGTATACTTTAAAATGATGCTATCAATATTTTTACAAAAAGTCAATCGAGGCATAGCGGGAAGCAGGCTGCTTCGCGACCGCTTCGGTCACCTTTCTCTGGGCGAACGCATAGAGTGATTCATCACGATAGCCAGTGGACATTGTCCAGGGAGGAGCTTGAAAAATCATATGATTCCCGTATACCCTTATGTCGGTAAGGAAACGGTATGCCGCGAGCAGCCCATCGCTTTTCCACCGCAGCATCAGCCGGTACAGCCCGGTCTTGAGAGCATGATGAACCCCAGACCGATTTCCGAAAATCCGGATTACCGCGGCAGCGGCAAACTGAAAGGCAAGGTGGCGATTATTACCGGAGGTGACAGCGGCATCGGCCGGGCGGCGGCGATTGCTTTTGCCAAGGAGGGCGCTGACCTCGTCATTCCGTATTTGTGGGAAACCACGGACGCGATGGACACCAAACGGCGGATCGAGGAACTGGGGCAACGCTGCCTGCCGATCAAAATAGATCTCCGCCACAAATGCAACTGCGAGTTTGTCGTTCAGGAAACCATCCGCTGCTTCGGGCAGCTTGATGTCCTCGTAAACAACCATGGCGTCCAGTATCCGCAAAAAAGCATCGCCGATATTTCCGAAGCCCAGTTATATCAAACTTTCCAAACGAACATCTTTCCTTTTTTCTATATGGTCCAGGCGTCGCTTCCCCATCTGAAGTGCGGCAGCTCGATCATTAACACCGCTTCCATCACCGCATACCAAGGCCACAAAACGCTGATCGACTACTCGTCGACCAAAGGAGCGATCGTCTCCTTCACGCGTTCGCTTGCGCTCTCGCTGATCGACTGCGGCATCCGCGTCAACGCTGTCGCTCCGGGCTCCATCTGGACTCCGCTGATCCCATCCAGCTTCTCTGCGGAGGAAGTGGCCGTTTTCGGCACGGACGCCCCGATCAAACGCGCAGGACAGCCGTTCGAACTCGCTCCCGCCTACGTCTATCTCGCAAGCAGCGACTCTTCCTTCGCCACCGGCGAAGTGGTGCATGTAAACGGCGGTGCTATGGTCACGACGTAGTCGGGGCAGGTAGGTTTGAGGGAGTGGGTTATGGATAGCCTAGATGCTGGCCCGAGGGGCAACGAACTCCCCTCATTGGACTAAATCCAACCATATAAGTACCTTGGGTTAAAAATGAGCTGCTTCATTGGATAATATCCAATCATTTCTCGCCATATGGACTCCTTTCGCTCAAGAACCGTCTCTTCATTGGATTTTATCCAACCACCTGGCTCTTAAAGTAACTATGATGGTCTTTTCGTTGGAAATTTTCCAATCAACCTATAAAGCCCCCTAATCACCTTGGACACTTTCAGGCTAAACGATATACAATAAAAATTAGCTGGAGGTAGTTCGAATGAGAGTTCAGCACAGTAAGTTCGATGAGCTGCGAATACAGGTCGTCGAGGAAGCACTGGACCGGGGGAATGTGGCACTAACCGCTCGAAAACATGGTATCTCCCCCTACTCTTTATACAAATGGGTAAAACAATACCGAGATGAGGTGGAGATAACGATGGGTAAGAAGAAAGACCTGAATAACCTTAATCCACAGACTGCCCAGGAATGGGAACAGAAATATGAGCAGGCAGCTAAACTTCTTGGTGAGAAAGAACTTGAGATAGCGATCCTGCGAGAACTTGTAAAAAAAAAGTATCCACACATCCAATTCAAGTGGCCCGAAAATGGATCCTGAAAGGCTACAAGGTGCGTCCCGTGCTTAGGATCTGTGGTGTGCCGCATTCTACTTACTACTATTCTCTCAAGCATACGAGCCCTAAACAAGCACCTAAAGGTGGCCGTCCTGTATCGGGATATTCCTATACTTTTGAAGGGAAGAAAGTGACAGATACACGAATCAAACGCCTGATTATAAAGCTGTTGGAAGGCGAGGAACACACCTACGGATACCGAAAGCTGACCATCGCCTTACGCCGGCAACATAACCTTAAGATTAACAAAAAGAAGGTGTACAGGCTCTGCAAAGAACTTGGTATCCTAGGCAAGCCTGTAAAACCCAAACACTCCTATCCGCGCAGACTAGCGAACAACATGGAAGTAACAGGTCCAAACCAATTGTGGCAAATGGACATTAAGTATGGTTTCATCGCTGGCCTGGAGCGGTATTTTTACACTGCAAGCATTATAGATGTATACGATCGTAGCGTAGTTGGACAGTACCGTGGCAAGGAATCCAAGACAGAAGACTTGCTTACTACTCTGCACAAGGCTCTTTTAAAAAGAAGTGTGTACACGCAAGGAACGCCACTCGTAGTGCGTACCGACAATGGTCCGCAATTCAAGAGCCACAAGTTCAGAGCGTTTTTTGAAAACAACGAAATGCTGATCCATGAAAGAACACCGAATCGAACGCCAAACAAAAATGCGTATATTGAATCGTTTCACAGCATCTTGGAACGAGAGTGTTTCAGATGCCATATCTTTATGAGTTTTGAAGAAGCATTCGATGTTCTTGACCAATTCATGGACTTCTATAATAACCGCCGAATTCACATGAGTTTATACGGCTACTCCCCTGCTCAATTTATAGAAAAGTTAGAGAAAAACGAAGTAACTGCATTTAAAATTGCCGTATAACTGCGTGTAACCAGGGTTTGATCCTAAAGTGTCCAATATTCGGGGGCCCGGCCGCAACGATAGACGGGTGTGAAAAAGCATCAGGGCTTCTGCCCGTTTCTTGCGGGATTCTGCTCGCTCTTACGGTATCTGCCCGCTCTCACGATAATTACACTCATTCTTACGTTAATTCTGCTCACTTCTACGACGCGCTTAGACATCACTGCCAGCTTCGGAACCCGGTGGCGCACAACATATTACTATTACCTTCCCTAACTGCAACTTATGCGATTTAATCCGCCTTAATGTTGGAAAGCTGCATCCTCAATGTGTATGAATTCAATGAAGAACCCGGACCTATAGTCCGGGCTCTTCATTTTGCTATGTAACTCTTAGTTCTACTTGATTCCTTTAACCCGGATATTTACAGCGCCTCGATGATGTCACCGGCCAGCAGAGAGGCGGGGGTGGCGCGGCGGGCGGCGGCCTGTTCCCCTGCCAGGCCGTGCAGATACACGCCGAGCGCGGCCGCCTGGACCGCGTCCAGGTCCTGGGCCAGCAGCCCGGCGATCAGGCCGGTCAGGACGTCGCCGGACCCGCCCGTCGCCATGCCGGGATGGCCGGTGACGTTCACGTAGACGCGGCCGTCCGGGGCCGCGATCACGGTGCGCGAGCCCTTCAGGACGAGCGTCACCTCGTGTTTGGCGGCGAACTCGCGGGCGACGCCGATCCGGTCCCGCTGGACCTCGGCCGTTTGCAGGCCGGTCAAGCGGGCCATTTCGCCGGGATGCGGCGTAAGCACTGTCGGCGCATCCCGGCGCGGCCACGCCGCAAGGCCTCCGGCCACGGCGAGAATGTTCAGGGCGTCCGCGTCCACGACCAAGGGACGCGTAGCGCCCCCCCACAAGGCGCGCATAAATGCCGCCTCGCCCGGGAACCGGCCCAGCCCCGGGCCGACGGCGAGCACATCGCGCGCCTCCAGCAGCCGCAGCACTTCGTCCGCTGCGGCTTCATTCCATGCGCCGGCCCCGCCGTCCTCGGCCGGCGCCAGCATCAGCTCGGGCACCGCTCCGAGCATCCGCGGCAGCAGCGCTGCCGGCAGCGCCCATGTGGCCAGCCCGCAGCCCGCGCGAAGCGCGGCTTTGGAGGCCAGCAGGCCGGCGCCGCTCATGGGCAAGCTGCCTGCGGCGAGCAGCACGTGCCCGTAAGTGCCCTTGTGCCCGTCCGCTTCACGCGGCCGGCCAGCGTCGACGCCGAGCTCCGCCAGCAGCATCTCCTCCGTCAACACCGCGCCCGCCGCCGCCATTCCTGGCGGCAAAGCGCGGGGAATGCCGATATAGCGCACGACCACTTCCCCTGCTGCTCCGGCTCCCGGATACTGCGTCAGCCCCGCCTTCAGGAAGGCGAGACTGACCGTAATCCGAGCCTGGATGCAGGGGTCGTGAACAGCGCCCGTATCGGCGTCCAGCCCACTCGGGATGTCTGCCGCAACAATCGGCAGACCGCTTGCGTTCGCTTCCCGGATGAGGGAAGCGTAAACCCCGCGCGGCGCCCCCTTCGTCCCGGTGCCGAGCAGCGCGTCAACGAGGCCGGTCGCCTGCCGGCCCCGTGCCTCATCGCTCCCCCGCAGTCCGGGGATCCCCCCGGTTTCGGGGTCGTACACCATTCCCGGCAGCCCGAGCGCCTTCGCGATCTCGTACTGGGCCGCCGCCTCGCCGCGCAACAGGTCCGGCGACTCCGCGTAAACCAGGCTCACCGCCATGCCCGCATCCGCCAAATGGCGGGCGCAGACCAGACCGTCGCCCCCGTTATTTCCCTTGCCGACGAGAATAATCCAATGTTCGGCGGACATTCCATCCGATTGCGGATTCGATACCAGTTCTAACAATCCCGGAGATCTGTTCCCTGTCTCAGAACTGCGGGAACGGCAAAACCGCAGCACTTCCTCGGCAATCGCTCGTCCCGCATTTTCCATAAGCGACATCGCGGGATGCCCAGCTCTTCTATCGTATATCGGTCCACTTCCCTCATTTGCTCCGATGTCACGAATTTCATTTTACATCCCCCCATGGCACCCTATCTGCAGCTTTCTTGAGTTTCCGCTTAATAGGCTACCGTAAACCGGGCCTGTACGAACTGTGGATCCTCTGCTTCATCCAGTAATGCTACAGCGTAGTCCTCTATCGAAATCCGGCTTTGATCCCGCTCATCGGTAACGAGCTGGTTCATCCCGATCCGGAACTGACCTGTCCGTTTTCCGGGCTCAATTATCGCGGCAGGACTCAGTACCGTCCAAACGATGTCCGAATCCTTGTAAATGTTGAACGCATCCTCGTGAGCTCGCGCCAACGGCCGTAATTCCTCAGGAAACTCCGGCGAGTCCAGCAACCGGACACCCGGTGCCACTTCAAGACCTCCTGCCCCGCCAACGGCAATCAATCGGCGTGCTCCACCGCTCCGAGCGCCCTCGATCAAGGATCGGGTTGCCTCGGACAGCTCGTTCTCCGCGCCAAACTGTGGACCGTATGCGCTGATTATCAGATCGGAGCCTTCCACTGCACCGGCTACCGAATCCGGCATCAAAATATCCCCGGTCACCACATGCAAGTTTTCTCTTCCCGCCTGGCCGCTTAACTTATTAATATCCCGGACTACGGCCGTAACTTCGTGCCCCCTCCGCAACGCTTCCTCCAAAATGGCCTTGCCGATCATTCCCGTACTACCGAAAATTGCGATTTTCATAGGTTTGTCCCCTTTCTTCCGATTCCAAGTCGAAATCTATCCAAGTAGTATGCACCAATGGTGCGCCAAATTTCCTCTTTCACTTTATTACCCTATTCCGCAAACACATTCCTCCGCAAGGAGCCGGATTGACTTCTTCTTCATCTAATAACGCGGCTCCCGAAAAGAGCTATTCTTATATTTCAAAATGTATAGCCCATCCCCTTGCTTCCATTCCGCATAGGCGACATCCTTCGGATCTTTGCAGCCCTGCTGCGTCAACTCCTCGCGAAGCCAGGTCTCTTTTTTGCCGATCAGATTTAAATGCTCTTGGTTTATCTCTCCATCCTCAATCAGACTGTAGGACAAATGCGCGGATTTGGTCTCAAGACCGAGATCCTGACGCGTTACCGTTTCTTCATCCGGTTTCTTCATGACACTGAGCGAACCGTTAGCTTCAAATATAGCATAAGCAACCTCCCGAATGAAAAATACGTCGTGCTGTCTAAGCAGCATTCGCAGCTGATCGAAATCAAGGCTGTTCTTCTTCAACTCATTCAGATCGACTTCCCCGTCCCGGATCAGAATAGAGGGTTTCCCGTCCAATACCCCTCGCGCCCGCTTCGCATACTGGGTCACTTTTTCAAACAAATAGGATAACACACCCCACAAGAGTAGCGAGAAAAGCAAATGGCTAAACTTAACGTCCTCCTGATACACCGTGTTCCCGACCAGTTCGCTTAACATGAGGGAAGACACAAAATCAAAGGGAGTCAGCTGGGAAATCTCCTTTTTGCCTAGAAAGCGGGTAAGCAGCCACAGCCCAACAAAACCGACGATCAGCTTGAACGCAATTTGTTCGAAATCCATAGCTATTCCTCCTGCCGTGTAATGCCATCTATATACCCACTTTTGCTAGGGCGTGAAAAAAGAACCGTTTTAGCGGGAAGCGCTTGAAATGCGCCATGAACGTGTGCAATAGTGGAGAGAGGAATATCGAAAGGGTGATGGTCGTTGTCACTGTCGGAATGGATAACCTGGCTTCAGCAGCACAATTCCGCCTCCTTGGTCGCCTTTTTAGCGCTTATACTTTTCCTGAGCCTATACGGAGCAACCGAGTGGAGAACTGCGCGTAAAATAAACTCCCGGCTTCGCCGGTTCGACTCCAGCTTGCAGCTTTATGCCGCTGCGGAGAGTCCGCTGATTCAAGCGGCCGGGCGCCCCGAGCTTTCAAGCGAGGAAGAGCTGCTGGTTGCTGAGCGGCTGCTGGCCTGCCGGGCGGCGCCTTACATCACCGCAGATGTGCTTGCACAAATTTCCGCCTATGCAGGCGATCGGGACACAGCCCGACTGCCGTTGCTTATTAAGACTCTGGAGCGGGAGAGCGAGCGTCTATGCGCGGAAAGGGACAAGCTTCTCCGCCAATCGGAAAGCCCTGGCTGGGGTTATGCACTATGGAAACAAATACGATCGGCTTTGCCTTTTCTGTTCGCAGCCGCATTGTTATATCTGATCGTTTGGCTAGTTCGAATGCTAAGCGGGGAAATCCCTATGGATGGACATCGTTTTGAGGAATATTTGAACCATTGGGCTTGGTTCGCTTCGGCGATATTCTCTCTTCTGCTTCTTTATCCGGCACTTATGGGAGGGAACCGTCCCAACGCAGGAGCCGTGCTACTGCGGATTTGGTCGGTGTTCATTGCGGGATTGTATTTGCTTCACCTGCTCGGTCCGACTTTTGCTCCATACATACTGACCGTCCAAATTATGTTGTTCATTGCCGGTTTTCGCTTCACCGGAAACAAGCCCCGGAAATCCCGTCCGTTTGTCGGACATTACAGCGACGAGGAGGAACTTGAACCGGTTGAGACCGCAGAGGGGGCTTCGGGAGCCCCGGAAGTCAGCTACGGACAGCCACAGTCACAGATACAGCCCCAGCAGCCGCAAAACAATCCGGATGAAAAATAAAGATCTCTGCAAATAAAGACGCCTCCATCTCCGCTTTTCAGCGGGTTGGAGGCGTCTTTTTCATCTAACGGGATTCGGTTTTTCGCAGAGGCTTGGCTGCATGGCGGGGAGCGCCAGCCGATTTCACCGGTGAAGCGGCGCCTAATTCATACCGTTTTCGTTCCGTCCGTTCCACTTGAACGATCTGTCCTTCATGAACAACAATGTTTAACGAGCCGAACTCCATTTCATTCAATAGCCCTGCGATTCGTTCCAACCAGACACCATCTACCTTTAACGGTTTTGCCATATGCAGCCCTCCTGTTCTTAATCCTTCTTCACTCATATCTCCAAGTTATCTCTTTAAGAGGTTGTTCAAAAAGTTATCTTTCCCATGACGAAGCAGATCACGAAGCGGATTCGACGTCGAATCTTGAATTCAGCCGGGCCTTCCGTTGCTCACGTACCTAATGTACTCTCCGCTACTCATGCCCTAGCTTCATCCGACCTAAAGCGTTTTGTAAAAAACGCACTTCGAAAGCATACGCTTTGGTCCTGAAAACCTAACTTTTTGAAATTGCGTTATAGGCCATCCTATTGTTGATGTTGGCTCTTTCTCGTAAACCAGCTCTTGAGCAGCAATGTAACCAGCGCAAGCAATAGAAGCAAGGATGCCACGGCAAACGAGGCGGAAAATTGATACTCGTTATACAAAATTTCAACGTGCAGCGGCAGCGTATTCGTTTCCCCCCGGATATGCCCGGATACGACGGATACCGCACCGAACTCTCCCATCGCTCTCGCATTACACAAAATAATTCCGTACAACAGACCCCATTTGATATTGGGCAGCGTTACTTTCCAGAAAATCCGGAATCCGCGGGCTCCCAGCGTTACCGCCGCTTCTTCCTCCTGCTGTCCCTGGTCCTCCATCAACGGGATCAACTCCCTCGCGACGAAAGGAAATGTAACGAACAAAGTAGCCAATACTATTCCCGGTAAAGCGAAAATCACTTTCAGGTCATGCTCCTGCAGCCAAGGGCCGAACCAACCGTGAGCCCCGTATACAAGCACATAGATAAGTCCCCCGATGACCGGCGATACGGCAAACGGTAAATCAATCAGCGTTACCAAAACCTGCTTGCCGCGGAACTTAAATTTGGTGATGGCCCAGGCCGCCGCTACACCGAATATGGTATTCAGCGGCACCGTGACGGCTGCCACGAGCAAAGTCAGCTTCAAGGCGGACATAGCGTCGGGATCGCGGATCGCGTCCACGTAGACGCCTAGCCCTTTCTTCAAAGATTCAATAATGACAACGGCCAGCGGCAAAACGATTAGCCAAAGCAGCACAAGCACTGCCGCGCCGATCAAAACCCATTTTGCGACTCCGGACGAACGCGTCGTCCGATTTCTGGCCGTTGGAGTTTTAGCGGATGCTAAAGGAACGGAACCTGCCATTTGCTCTACCCCTCTCTCCGGTATTCTTTCCGGTTCTGAATTCGCGCAAGATTATCCCTACACTAACGCGCTGTTTTACGAACCCTGCGCTGCAGCGAATTTATGAGCAGCATCAGAACGAACGATATCAGCAACAGCAGCAACGCGACCGCCGTCGCACCGGCGTAATCGAACTGCTCCAGTTTCGACATAATGAGAAGCGGAGCGATCTCTGTCTTCATCGGCATATTGCCGGAAATAAAGACGACCGATCCGTACTCTCCGATGCCGCGGGAAAAAGCAAGCGCAAAACCGGTCAACAGAGGCGGCAGCAATTCCGGAAGGACCACCTTGCGGAAGGTGCGGAATCGGCTCGCTCCCAGCGTAGCCGCCGCTTCCTCTACCTCCGCATCCAGATCCTGCAGCACCGGCTGCACCGTTCTGACTACAAAAGGAATACCGATAAACATTAGGGCAAGCGTAATGCCGATGGGTGAGAATGCCAGGCGGATGCCGAGCGGTTCAAACAGTGAGCCGATCCAGCCGTTTTGGGAGTAGATCGCCGTCAGCGACACCCCGGCTACCGCAGTAGGAAGCGCGAACGGAAGATCGATCATCGCATCGAACAATCTTTTTCCGGGAAAATCATATCTGACCAGAACCCAGGCCAGCAGCAGTCCCAGAACGGTATCGATGAGTCCGGCCGCCGCCGCGGTCAAAAAGCTGATTTTGTAAGAAGCCAATACCCGCGGATCGGTGGCTACATCCCAGAACTTCGCCCAGGTTAGTCCAGTCGAATTCAGCAGCAGCGCCGATAACGGAATCAACACTACAAGACTGAGATAAAGCACACTATAGCCCATGGTGAGCCCAAAGCCGGGCAGCACCCCGCGCTTGGAAGCGCTAGTTTGCATGAACCTTCATCCTTTCTTCCCGCGTCCCGCCACGGACAAACCTAACTGTAGCGGAACGCGCCTCCGTTGGTTACGGTCGGTCATTTAGGCGTGTAAATCTGGCTGAATATTCCTCCGTCATTAAAATGCTTCGGCTGAGCTTCATCCCAGCCTCCGAATACTTCATCGATTGTAAACAGCTTAATTTCCGGGAATTGATCGGCGAATTTCGTCTTCACGCTATCCAACGTAGGACGGTAATAGTTCTCCGCCGCGATCGTCTGCCCTTCCTCGGAGTACAGATATTCCAAGTAGGCCTCCGCCACTTCACGGGTACCGTGTTTGTCGACGTTTTTATCGACTACGGCTACCGGGGGCTCCGCCAAAATACTTTCGGACGGATAGACGATATCGAATTTATCCGGGCCAAGCTCTTTTACGGACAACCAGGCTTCGTTTTCCCAAGCAAGCAGTACGTCACCAAGTCCGCGTTCTACAAAAGTCGTTGTCGCTCCGCGGGCCCCGCTATCCAATACAGGAACATGCTGGAACAACTCTTTAACAAACTCTTGCGCCTTGGCTTCATCGTTGTTGTTTTGATGCAGGGCATAACCCCAAGCCGCCAGGTAATTCCACCGGGCACCGCCGGACGTTTGCGGATTCGGCGTAATCACTTCCACGCCGTCTTTGATCAGATCGTCCCAATCCTGGATCCCTTTCGGATTTCCTTTCCGCACCAGGAACACAATTGTCGAAGTGTATGGCGAACTGTTCAGCTCATATTTCTTCTGCCAGTCCTCTGCGATCAGTCCGCTATCTTTAATGGCATCGATGTCGTATCCCAGCGCCAGCGTGACTACATCGGCTTCCAGTCCGTCGATGACCGCCCGCCCTTGCTTGCCTGAGCCTCCATGGGATTGCTTTATCGTCACCTTTTGTCCTTTTTCCTGTTCCCAGTAAGCCGCAAACGCCTTATTATAATTCTCGTATAATTCCCGTGTCGGATCGTAGGATACGTTCAGCAGTTCTACACTTTTCTTGCCCCCGTCATTTTTAGCACCGTTCTTTGCATCGGTTTCCGATCCGCAGGCCGCGAGCACCGCCACCATGGTCAGAGCCAACCCGATTAGAACCCCTTTTTTCATTCTTTTGCTCATCCGTATCACTCCTATCTCTTCTTGTTTTTTTGTCATGCCGAGCAGGATTTTCTCTCCTTCGCCAAACCGTTAAAAAAACGGAGAAACGCTCCTGCCCGATCGGTCAGACCGAGCTGCTACCCGTGTCTGCCATGGCAAGTAGAGCGTTCCTCCGTCCGTACGGCTAGAACCATTTAAGATTATTCCTACCTGTTTAGTATGTTATGTAGTTATTCTAAATGCCCGGGTGTTGGTTGTCAAACCTTTTTTTGAAAAAATGTCCTTTTAACACTACACTTTGAGCTTCGTTCCATTCCACAAAGTCAATTCCCATCGTTTTCATTGGAAATATCCAGTTAAACAAGCGAAAAGATGCGACCTACGGGCCTTCCATTGGATATTCTCTTAGGCCCCCTAATAAAACTGGAGTCCTCCTACCCAAAAAATTTATACTAGAAGTAAGGGAGAGGATCCAGTATGGGGAAAAAGCGGAAAGAAGAAATCAAAATTCAAATCGTTAAAGAAGCATTGTCTGGAATTAAGGTGGGGGTGTTGGCCCGCATGTATGATTTGCATCCTGAAACCATTCGTTTGTGGGTTAAAGAGTATCGTGATTCAATTCCAACAGAAGAAATCCCTGCAACAGATGAGCATTTGCAAGAACTACGGCGACTGCAAGATGTTGAGCAACGCTATGAAAAGGCGGTTAAAGTGCTCGGGGAGAAGGAACTCGAAATAGAGATACTTCGTGAATTATTAAAAAAGCAGAACCCCGCTTATCCGAAAAATTCGAAATAGCAGAGCAATTTATTAAGCGGGGAGAAGCAGCAGCAGTCGTTCTGCGGATCATGGGACTCTCGGAATCCACCTATTACGATCGTAAAAAGCGGATGAGTGACCCGGAAAGACGTTCCAGAGCAAGACATAGTGGACGTCCAGCGCCCGGATACTCATATACTTTTAACGGAGAACAAGTAAGTGACGACCAAATTAACAGTTGGCTTCTTGAGCTTATTGAGGGTGAGGAGCATGTTTATGGCTACAAATTTCTTGGACATTGCATCCGTGACCGATATAACGTAAGGCTGAATAAAAAGAAATCCCATCGCTTATGCAAGGAACTAGGGATCCTACAAAAAGCACGCCAACGTAAGCCGGCCCATCCACGGAGATTACCGAAAAATCGGGTGGTCACAGGATCGAATCAATTGTGGCAAATGGATATTAAGTATGGTTATGTAATCGGACGCGAACGGTTCTTTTTTGTACTTAGCATTATTGATGTATTTGATCGTGTCGTGGTTGGTCAATATAGAGGTCCTGTGTGTGAGGCAAAACATGCCGTGCAGACGCTTTGTCATGCATTGCAGAAGCGCATACAGCCAGGAGAACCCATGCCTGTAATTCGCACAGATAACGGGCCGCAATTTGTAAGTAAATTATTTGGGGATATGTGCGAGAGTCTGGAACTCATTCATGAAAGAATACCGCCACGCACACCAAACATGAATGCTTACATTGAATCCTTCCACAGTGTACTTGAGCGACATTTATTCAGTCTAAGAGACTTCATGACTTTTGAGGAAGCTTACGAGGCTTTAGATGGTTACATGGACTTTTACAACAACAGAAAAATGCATGGCAGTTTAAAAAGAATGCCTCCTGCGGTATTTTCTGTTTGGGTTAAAACGCAGGAGGATACGTCTGAATTTCATAAAGCGATGTAATTGTTTGAAATAGTGAGCTATTATGCGAACGAGCCATTTTTGGTGGGTAAGACTCCGGATTTAAGGGGCCTAGCCGTATATCCAATGGGAAGACGGCAAACTTCCTCTTTTGAGGTTAAACCGGGTACATTCCATTGGAAATATCCAGTGACTTAATCGGAATTAAACTAATTTCGGGAAACTCATTGGATAAAACCAATGAAGGGATCGTTAATGCGCTCCTTCCCGCTTTCCCATCGGATTTTTATCGAACCGCGCTAATTTACCACTCGATATCCGGGCACTCCAACTCCCTTCCATGCTCCTTCATACTCTTTTTTTTCTCTTCCGCAACCCCTATGTCCTCCGTGCTCCCCAACGCCCTTCCTCCTCTACACTCTTCCTTCTTACCCTCCGATCCCATCCCCTTCGCGCTCCACCATGCTCTCTTGGACTTCTACATACTCTGCTTTTACTCTTCCCCAACCCCTATGCCCTCCGTGCTCCCCAACACCCTTCCTCCTCCACACTCTTCATTTTTACTCTCCGGCCCCTCCATCCCCTTCGTACTCCACCATGCACTCTTGGACTTCTACATACTCTGCTTTTACTCTTCCGTAACCCCCACGCTCCCCTCCTTCGTGCTCCTTTGTGCTCCTCCACACTCTTCCTCACCTGCTCTCTTATGCCTCTCATTGGATAAAATCCAACGAAACACTCATACTGAGGCTGTTTTTGGTATTTCATTGGATAAAATCCAATGAAACAAACGTGATTCGCCGAAGTCGGCTAATTACTTGGATTTTGATTGGATGTTATCCAATCAAAACCGAAGTCCGGCTTAAATAACTGTGTTTGGTTGGAAAATTTCCAACGAGCGATTATTCGATTATCCCAACCAGTAGCGATTACCCCTTCAACGAGTTAGTTAGTTCAAACAATTAGAACAAGCCACATACGCATAAGTGAAAATCAGCAGAAAAAAACCGCGGAGCCCCAGGCCCCGCGGTCATTCACATCCAATAGTTTACTTAAACTTATCTTTTCCTACTTCCAATTCACCAGCTTACTTTACACTTACCTTCATCTACTTCCAATCCACCAGTTTACTTCTCACCACTATCGCTTACTTCCCGTTCCCTCAGGCTTCCCCAGCTTACTTCGTACTCCGAACCGGCTCTACGCAGGACGGCTGCTTGATGGCCAGCTCCATACCGGTCTCCGTCAGGCTTCCGGTGGCCGGGTCCCTACGGAACAGGACCACATTGTCGGTGAACTGGTTCGCAACGATTGCGAAGTCTTCCAATACGGCGAAGTTGCGCGGCCATTTGCCTCCAGTTCCGGTCCATTCCGGTTGGCTGAGGGTTCCGGCGGCCGGATCGACGGCAAACCGGACGATGCTGTCATGACCCCGATTGGAGCCGTACAAGTACCGGCCATCGGCGCTAAGATGCACGTCGGCGGGATAGCTTTCACCAACGAAATCTTCCGGAATTGTTGCAATATGCTGCAAAATCTCCAAATGTCCCTGAACCGGATTATACGCATAGACGGTAATCGTGTTGTTCAATTCATTGATTCCATAGGCATGCTGCCCGTTGGGATGAATCACAAAATGACGCGGCCCGGCGCCCGGAGGAAGCTTCACTTCTCCCTGCGTCGTCAGCTTGCCGTCCTCCACCCGATAGTACACAATCTGATCGAGTCCGAGATCCGACACATACACAAATTTCCCGTCTTCCCCCGGCACTACGCTATGCGCATGAGCCGCTTCCTGCCGGTCCTGGCGGAATCCTTGCCCAATATGCTGCACAAGCGCGGTCGTTTCACTCAAAGCACCTTGCTCATCAAGCGCAAAGCGGCCCACATGTCCGCTGGAGTAGTTGGCTGCCAGGAGGCTGCCGTCCGATGACAAGGAGAGATGGCAAGGATCCGCTC
Source organism: Paenibacillus sp. FSL R5-0407 (assembly GCF_038009185.1). Taxonomy (NCBI): domain Bacteria; kingdom Bacillati; phylum Bacillota; class Bacilli; order Caryophanales; family Paenibacillaceae; genus Paenibacillus; species Paenibacillus sp. FSL R5-0407. The sequence continues at coordinate 1,077,045 of NZ_JBBPAX010000002.1, forward strand.
CCTGGGTCGGCAATGAATTCAATTGCTTCAATTTCCCACTCTCTGGGTCCACTTCATAACTGACAACCGCTCCTTCCGACTGCTCGCTAGCGGCATACAGTCTGGAAGCATTCTGATTCAGCACCAGGAAGGAAGGATTTTTGATTCCTGACGTGCCGTGGATCAGACGCAGCGTTCCCGTCTTCGGATCCAATCCGCAAAGCCGGATTCCCTCGTCCTCCTCCGACGCATAAGTTCCTACATAAAACAACAGTTCCTCATTTCCGATCGATGCACTCATTTTATACCCCTCTCCCTTTCCGTACCCCGTCTTCCGTATCACATTTTTTCAGCAGACGGTGATCATCGGATAGCTTAATTTCATCAAAATAGGCAACAAGCCTGGGCTATTCATTTACTTTCCCCTTTAAGCGGCATTTTTGAAACAGCTCATGATACAGCAGGCTTAAGATTTTTTGCGCCGCAAGGATATGGTATAATGTTCTCGCTCGTCTATTAAAAGAATACAGCGTGAAAGGATCATCCGATTATGAATTTGATAGATACTTCTTATATGAAATGGATCGTTACGATCGGAGCCGCTCTGATGGCGATATCCGTGCTGATCGTCCGGCTGAAAGCCAGCCGTAGGCCCGTGACGGTCAAAAAGATCATCATTCCGCCGCTCGGCATGGCAACGGGATTCGCCATGTTCATCGCGCCTGAGATGCACATTCCGCTTCTCTGGGCACTGATTGCCTTTGTCGTAGGATGGCTGCTATTCTCTTACCCGCTGATCAAGACTACGCATTTCGAAATCGTCGGCGAAGAGGTGTTTGCCAAGCGCTCTCCCGGCTTCGCCTTCATCCTCATCGGACTTCTGGTGCTCCGGCTCGCGCTGCATGAAGTGGTTGAGCAATATATCTCTGTGTTGCAGACAGGCTCCGTATTTTTCCTGCTGGCCTTTGGGATGATCTTACGCTGGAGACTGTTCATGCTGAAAGAATATCGGGCCATCACCGGCCTCACTAATCCGCCAGCCGGGGCTTAACCCCGGCTGTTTCGGGCTCTTTGACCCATCCCGTAACGACGCAGCGATTACGCCCCCCGTTCTTCGCTTCATATAAGCAATGGTCCGCCAAAGAAATGAACTCGTCCTCATCGATTCTTTGAAATGGCGGCAAACAGTATCCTCCGACACTAACCGTCACTTCCCGGGAAGCAGTAGAACCGACATGTTCGATCCCAAGGCCGGCTATCGTCAGCCTGATCCCTTCCGCCACTTCGTATGTACCGCGGGCATCCAGCCCGGACAAAAGGATGGCAAACTCCTCTCCTCCATACCTGGCAGCAAAACCGAAAAACGGCTTTACCTCACGAGAAATGGTCTTTGCGATCGTCTTCAGTACATGATCACCGCCCAAATGCCCGTAATGGTCGTTATACGCCTTGAAACAATCCACATCCAGAATCAATAGTGAAAGCGGCGTGTGTCTCTCTTCGGGAGCTACGAGTTCCCAAGATATGATCTCATCCAATCGCCTTCGGTTTGAAATCTCCGTCAGCCCGTCGAGACTGGATAAACGGACAAGCTCCTCATTCGCCCTCTCCAATTGCTTCCCGGATTCCAACAGCTGTTTATGCTGGTCGGACAACCGGATAAATAGCCGGTTCACTTCGTTGACTACCGAGCACAGCACCACTGTTGCGGCGATGACCGAATTAATTCTGGCCAGATACCATCCCAGGCTGTAGCGCGTTCCCGCAAACAACGTCAGAAGAATGTCAAACAGAAGAGCCAGTAAGGCCACGGAAATCCAAAGATGCAGAACGCCGCGAGCTCGAAAACGAACCATAACCATGACAAGAGCCATTAAATTAACCACACCCACAGCAGGACCGACGCCGGTTTCAAGCACCCTCCAGTACCCTCTAGGTTCGATTAATGACGGGAACAAATGATTCCAACCCGTAGACAACTTGAACAATAAATAAACAACGGCAATAGTAAGAATAAGTCCTATCCCCGCATACATCGATATTTCGCTTTTCGAGGTCAGGGGTTTTGGATGTCGTTTCCCTACAAATAAATATAACAAAATCCCGGCCGGAAAGCCTCCGTGCCAATAAATCCACAGCCAGGCAGCCGTCTGACTGTCTGCGCCGAGCATGCCTTCCGCCGAAAAAATTCCCGGAAAGGTCAGAATGTGCAATGCAGTAATTAATCCCGTAAACAAATAAGTGCAAGACATAACGAGAAGGGACGGGACCCCGGAAGCCCTGTATTGGTTAAAAAGGATAAAGGCCGTAAGCAGATCGCCGAAAATAAACCAGGATATAAAGATCGGCAGAAAGGGCCCGAAGGCGGGAAGGTTTTTCATTCCGAATGGGAGCGCTGCCAGAGATATGACGATAATTAGCAGGGCAAGCAGCAGAGCGAATCTTCTCTGCCCCCGATTGGAAGGGATGTCGAGAATCTGGGATCCCACCTTGAAATTACTATGCACGGGGATAGCCCTCCTCTTGGTTGCAGTAGCATCGTTGTCCATATTAGTTCCAAGATATTAGATTTCACCCCTTGTTGCAATCCTTTTCTCCAAGTTAAATTCATACAATCTTTATTCGCAAATAAAAAAGGCTATCCGCCGACTCGTAAGCCTGCGAATAACCTTAAGTTCAATATGGATACGGGAAAAACATCAGCTTACCTGAGTTTCGGCAGGCCGGAGAATCGACGAACCGATCGCCAGTAGAATTAATGCCATTAATCCCAGAATGGCCAGCGGCAGCGTCACACTGCCCATCCCCCCGCCAGCCGAGAGCTTCTCTACGGCTTCAATCGTCCATTTTTGCGGAACGAAGTTCGCGGCCTTCTGCATAAATTCGGGCATAAACGAAACCGGCCAGAAACAGCCCCCAAGCATACAGGTCGGCGTAATGATGAGACTGTTAAGCATGCCTGCATTTTGCGGATTCCGGATCAGACCCGCGACCGCGCTTGCGAGGCCCATTGCCACGAGCATAAAGGCACCCAGCACGATAAAATGCTGCAGTAACGGCACATCGTAATCATAACGCAGGACATAACCGCTGAATAATAGAACCAGCAAAATTTGCGTAATTCCTACGGCGAAGCTCCCGAGGAAATTGCCCAGCGTAATCTCCCAGGCCCGAACCGGGGCGCTGAATACCCGGGCCATCGTTCTGCGCCGGCGGTCCTCCAGTATTTTGCTTACCGAGCTGTTGACGAGCCCCATCAAGAACATAAGCGTAAAACCGGTCACGATATTCAATCCCGGTTTGGGATAAATCTGCATATCGTGCTTGACCGAGCTTACGGCATGCTTTCTCGTCTGCTCCAGCATCGTACCGAAAACCGCTTTGTCCCCGGCCAGCCCTGCGGTTGAAGCCATCCCCTGGGACAACTGCTGGAGCGTCAACCGGAGCGTGATCGACGCTTCGCTCATTTTCAGCTCATACATACGTACAACCTTGGAGTTGCCGGACAAGATGCCATCCGTAAACCCGGACGGGATCACAAAACCGGCTTCGCCTTTGCTCCCGGTAATCTCCTTTTTCATAGCCTCTTCGGTTTCTATCTCTTTCAGCATGTAGTCCGGCTTCGCCCTCAATTCATCCAGCAAATGCGTGCTTGCTGTCCCGCCATCCTCATTCACGTATAGAATCCGTGCTTTACTGGACTCTTGCTGCCCCATCAAGGCAACCGCCAGGGTGATTACCACGCAAGGGAGCAGAATATGAAGGAGTGCCCCCTTTTTCGTGCCGGCGATCTGCCGGATCATATTCCAGGCAATCGTCAAACTATTCATATTGATATCCCGCCTTCCGGTACGAAATCATGCCAATCAGCAGTAGTACGCCACCGACGATGCTCAGCATCAGAATATGGTGTAAAATTTCTGACGGAGCCGCGTCCAGCATAATGCGCAATATCCCCTGCAGCGCCCAGTGATTTACGGTTCCTTCGCTCAGCTTCTGAATCAGATCTACCGGAATCGGCTGGAAGCCTCCGCTTAGGAAAGTCATCAGAATGATAATAAACTGCACGATCGCGTTCGCCGTGGTCTGAGACTTGCTTAAAAGAGAGACGGTAACGGCAAGCATCATAGAGCACAATACGACCAATACGCAAATCGCAAGCAGATACCCCGGATGGGCTCCCCATTTAACCCCGTACAACCAGGAGGTCCCAAAAATAATGACCGCGGCCTGCAGAAGCGTAACGATGCTGTTTCCGAATATTTTCCCTACAAAAATCTGCAGTGGACTAATCGGCATCGAACCCAACCGATATAACGTCTTTCCTTCGATTTCGCTGTTCAGGCTCTCGTTGACCATCAACCCGGAATAAAGCAGGAACATGATCAGCATGGAAGCCGCGTAATATTGAAAAGCCGAATACGAATCGCCCTTTTCGTTCAATGAAGCATTCTCGACATATGAAAAGGCTGCGTTGTTCTCCGCATCCGCCTGAGCCGGGATCGCCTTTTCCGGTCCTAATACGATAGCCGATGCCTGTATCCGGTTCACTTCGTCCAGGTAAGCGTCGAAAGTCATGGTGGCAACATGGTTTTTCAGATGGTCTTTCCCTAATATATATTCCCAGTGGGCAGGCTGCCCCATGTTGACATTGGCTTCGAAGCCTTCAGGGATTACTACGGCAAAGTCGATTTTTCCCGAGCGCAGGTCAGCTTCCGCTTGTTCCCGGCTAACCCCGCTGCGGGCTTCAATCGAAGATTTGATCTCCGGGCTATCTAGGAATTCCTGCAATCCGAAATCTCCAGCCGCTTCCCCCGCCGGCTTCACCAAGGTGACCACGGATTTATCCAGCTTGATATCCTCTCCGGAGTCAAACACGGCGGATAAGGCATTCCCCAAGATAAAGATTAGCAGGAGCGGGAGTAAAAACAGATTTAGCAACACTACCCTCGCCCGGATTAGCTTGCGGATTTCAAACCACAAAATCGTCCATAATTTCATCGTACCGTCCCCCTAATCCCGCAGCGTGCGCCCGGTCAGATTCAAGAAGAGCGTTTCCAGCGTAGGCTGCTCGCACACGACGGAATGGATGATGGCGTCATGCTTGGCGCAGATGTAGAGAATGTCCTGCAGATCGTTTTGGGACGAAGGCGTATACAGCTCCACATCGTTGCCCTCCTGCATAACCCGAGAGATCCGCGGATGCATCCGCAGTTCACCGATAACCTGATCGTTAATCCCAGTAGCCTTGATTTTGATTTTCTCCTCGTCGGCCACGCGTTCCCGCAGCTCTCCTTGGGTTCCGCACGCGATCACATGCCCCTGATCGACGATCGCCACCCGGTCGCAAATGGCGGACACTTCCTCCATATAATGACTTGTATAAATCACGGTGGACCCCAACCGGTTCAATTCCCGGACCGACTCCAGGATGTGATTACGGGACTGCGGGTCAATGCCAACAGTCGGTTCGTCCATAATGATCAGCTTGGGACGATGCATAATCGCGCAAGCGATATTCAGCCTTCGCTTCATGCCGCCGGAGAATGTCTTTGGCAATTCCTTTCCCCGATCCGCCAAGCCGACGAAGGCCAGCGATTCAGCGACGCGTTCCTTTAACTGCCGGCCTCGCAAGCCGTACAGCTTCCCGAAAAAGGCAACATTGTCGGCCACCGGCATTCCTTCGTATAACGCCAGATCCTGCGGCACAAGTCCGATTCTCCGCTTGACCTCGAGCACCTGCTCTTTAACGGAAATGCCGTCAACCCGAATTTCTCCCTGATCCATCCGCAGCAGCCCGACGATCATGTTGATCGCGGTGCTTTTGCCGGCCCCGTTCGGACCGAGCAGCCCGAAGATCTCCCCGTCTTCAATGGACAGATTCAAATGATCCACGGACAGTTTATCCCCATAACGTTTAATCACATCTTTCATCTCTACAAGAGCCATCGTTCTTCCCCGCCTTCCGTCTTCTTTTCCCAATTCCTGTATTCATTCTATCAAGATCCCTCCGCTTCCGAAGGTAGAGATGGTCATAACTTGCGGGTGACCATAGTCACCTCTTCTTGAAGAAAGGACTTTTACCGAAACGGTGTTGTGCTATAATGAATCCAGCTTTGCAGTACAATTTTGTGTTCAAAAAGTCAGGTTTACAGGACCAAGAAGGTTGGATGAAGCTAGGGACTGAGTAGCGGAGCTAAACGTTTTCGTAGAAAACGACTTCGTAAGCATTTGCTCATAGGGTACGTGAGCAACGGAGGGCCCGGCTGAATTCAAGATTCGACGTCGAATCCACTTCATGATCCCCTTCGTCATGGAAAGATGACTTTTTGAACAACCTCTATAAGAAAAAAGGTTGGGGAATATGCCTAAACGAACCCTGCTGTCGCTGGCTTACGGAATCGCCCTGATTACCTGCTTCCTTCAGATTTACGAGCTCTCGCAACCCGGATACGGGCTGTATTTAATTCGGGTCTTATGCCTGTTGGGCCTCCTTGTGGCGGGCCAGATTTTTGTATTCGAAGCTCCGCTTGCGGTCCTTTCGGTCGTACAAATCATGTATATGGCCTGGTTCTGCAAGACTTATGGCGAATTGACCGATTTCGCTGCCGTCACTCCGGTGTTTCTATATATGCGGCTGCCGCACCCCTATTCCCGCTGGGTCTTATTCGGCTTTCACGTTGCCGCGCTTAACTATGCCGTTTACGGTCAGCCTCTCCCGTGGATTGCGGCCAGCAATCTTTTCCTTTTGATCACAGGGCTCCTTCTCGCTCTTCTCCGGAACTTCGCCACAAATAAACAATCGGCCGATACCCGGTACGACGATCTCCGCAAAAAGCATTACGAGCTGGATGAAACGAGAAACCGGCTGCTGCTTTTCACCAAGCAAGTGGAAGGAGCAGCGCAGGCGGAGGAACGAAACCGTATCTCCCGCCAGCTCCACGATGATGTAGGTCACCGTCTGATCCGGGCTAAAATGATGATGGAAGCGGCGCTTCAGATTATCCCGAAGGATCAGGACAAGGGAATGACTATGCTGCTGCAAATTCGCGATCAATTGACTTCCGGGCTGGACGAGATGAGAGCGGCGGTTCGGCGCATGAAGCTTCCCGAGGAAGTTTCGGGAATTCACGCCCTGGGACGCATGCTGGAAGAGGTCGGTCGGGAGACCGGGCTGCGGACCAATTTGACGGTGGAGGGAAATCCTTATGCCCTGTATCCGAGCCAGGAACTGATCCTGTACAAAAACGCCCGGGAAGCTGTCACCAATGCGCTGAAGCACGGACATCCCGAGTCCGTGAACATCGTCATCTCCTACAAAGATCGTGAAGTCTGCATGGCGGTTAGCAATGACGGCGCCCTGCCGGAGACGATGCCATCTGAGACGAAAGGCCTCGGGCTGACAGGTATGAAAGAGCGTTGCGCTTTGGCGGGCGGTCAGTTGGATATCTCTCTGAGCCCGTTCTTTACGATAACAACAAGACTGCCGGTTGTGCGGCATGAAGAGATAATATAATTCTCAATGGGGAGATCGGAGTGAAACGCCTTATGACGACAACGAATCTGACGGTTTTTATTGTGGACGACGACCCTTTCATCCGGGAGAGCCTGACCTTGTTGATCGGTCTGGATCCTGAAATCGAGGTGGCCGGTTCGGCCTCCAACGGAGCTGAGGCTGCTGAGATCATCGGGCGCGGGCCTTATCCGGATGTGGTGCTGATGGATATCCGCATGCCCGTCTGCGACGGGGTTGAAGGAACGAAGAAGATCAAAGCGTTGTCTGACGGCATTTCGGTACTGATACTGACGACCTTTGACGATGATGAATTTATTATTGAAGCGTTGCGGAATGGGGCCAGCGGATATTTACTCAAAAACATCCCTCCCGACCGGATCATTCAAGGTATCAAAACGGTACATAGCGGAAGCATGCTCATTCACCCGGATGTGGCGCGGAAATTGACGGGACTGTTGCGCCCCGCTCCTCCAGCTCCATCCGATGACAAGCTGACCGAGGCGGGATTAACGACTGCGGAGCAAAATGTGGTTAGGCTGATTGCCGACGGCATGTCCAACAAGGAGATCGCCGGACAGTTGTTTTTAAGCGAGGGAACGGTCAAAAATTACGTCACCGATATTCTCGGCAAGCTCGGCGTCCGCGACCGGACGCAACTGGCCATCCTGTACTGGAAAACCAAGAGCGGGTCTTGATATTAGCGCTTAAAATTACATAAGAGTTCTATAAATTCAAAAAAGCTGCCCCCCTGTATTCCCCGGAGGCAGCTTTATTATGATTCATAGGCAAATCCGGACCGGTTTAACGGTCCACTTTCATGGAGTTGGTGTTGATAAGTTGCGGAAGCATCTTCGTTCCCTTCACCATTTCAGAGGAACACAGCGGACATACCGGAACATAGTCAAACGCAAAGTTATCCCTCATCCATCCGTTGCAATCCTCGCTCATGCAAGACCATACCGGCGTGTTCTCTTCAGGAATTTCTTCAATCGTTTTTTTACGGTAGTTCATGATTACCTCCTATAAAGTTCTTTTGCCCAAGCACCTCTATGAGTAACTAACCCCGGAAACCATCAACCGTATGCTTAAAAAAAACAAAAACTGCCCTTAACGCACGCGTTAAGAGCAGTTATGCCTGCATTACAGTTTTACGACGTTCTCGGCTTGCGGTCCGCGGTTGCCTTGAACAACGTTAAATTGTACACGTTGGCCTTCATCAAGCGTTTTGAAGCCTTCGCCTGTGATAGCGCTGAAATGAACGAATACGTCATTTCCGCCTTCAACTTCGATAAAGCCGAAGCCTTTCTCAGCGTTGAACCATTTTACTGTTCCTGTTTCCATGAAAGATTACCTCCTGTTTAAAGATTAACATGATCCTTTTTTACATAAAAAAATTCACATATTGAAAAAAGTTCATTTTAAAAATTGACACTCTTTTCAATATCTGAATATCACTTCTTAAAACTTCAATTGTTTTCATTATACTCTGCCGGAATGTAAAAAGCAAATCAAAACCAAGTTTGCTGGACAGAAAGTTGATGCCGGACTATAATGACTAGTGTAATCCGCAGTTTATAGTTCAGGGGAGCTGGAAATTGGCCGGCTGAGATTGTGTCCTCAAGACACTGACCCTTTAACCTGATCTGGGTAATGCCAGCGTAGGAAGAATGTTTAGCATGGAGCTTGTTTTTTCGTAGCCATGAACCTACGCGTCCCGATCCGGGGCGCTTTTTTTGTATCCGGATCCCAGAGGACGCTGCCGCCAACAGAGTGTTTTCAGGAATGCATTGAACGAGAAACTGCGGAAATTCCACATCCGAAAAGGAGAGAATTTCTGTGAAGCAAACAAAATGGACGCTGCTGATGCTGTGCGGACTTCTGATCGCGGCCTTGACGGCCTGCGGCCAAAGCGACGGCAAGGCAAACAAAGCGGCCGGAAACGAAGCAGCCTCATCCGGCAAGGAACCATCCAAATCCATGCAGGACGTTAAGATCGTCCTCGACTGGAGTCCCAACACGAACCACACCGGTCTTTATGTAGCCAAAGAACAGGGCTTTTATGAAGAAGAAGGACTGAACGTCGATATTCTCTTGCCAGGATCCGGCGGCGCAGACGCCATGGTAGCTTCCGGCGAAGTTCCCTTCGGCATCAGCTACCAGGAGGGCGTGACCCAGGGCCGCACTCAAGGCGTTCCGCTCGTTTCGATCGCCGCAGTCATTCAGCATAATACCTCGGGCTTTGCGGCTCCGGTAGACCGGGGCATCAAAACTCCTAAAGATTATGAAGGCAAAACCTATGGCGGCTGGGGCTCCCCTGTCGAGGAAGCGATCTTGAAATCGATTATGGACCAGACCGGGGCCGATGTCGGCAAAGTAAAATTCGTCAATATGGGCGAAGCCGATTATTTTACGGCGGTAAAACGGGATATCGATTTTGCCTGGATCTTTTATGCGTGGACGGGAATTGAAGCCGAATTGCGCGGCGAGCCGCTGGACATGCAATATGTTAAGGATTATACGGATAAACTGGATTATTATACCCCGGTTATCGTAACGAATGAAAAAACGGCCGCAAACGACCCTGAGCTGGTGAAGGCCTTTATGCGGGCTACTTCCAAGGGCTATGAGTACGCGATCGAGCATCCGGAGGAAGCCGCAGACATTCTGCTTAAGGCGGTTCCGGATTTGGACAAGGAACTGGTCCTGGCAAGCCAAAAATGGCTCAGCCCGAAATACCAGGATGACGCGGCCCGTTGGGGAGAACAGAAACGCGAAGTATGGCAGAACTACTCCGATTGGATGCATGAGCGGGGCTTGATCGAGAAAGAACTGGATACCGACAAGGCTTTTACCAACGAATTTCTGCCTGAGTAATATAAGAGGTTACTTTGAACTCGCACTATAAATGCCCTATTTTAAATAAAAGTCTGGAGGATGAACAATTATGCCAAACGCACTTCTCAGCATTCAAATCATTCCTAAAACACCGAACGGTGAAGACGTAATCCCTTATGTCGACCGCGCTATCGAGGTTATTCAAGCATCCGGCGTCAAGTATCAGGTCAATCCGCTGGAAACGACAATGGAAGGCGATCTGGAAGAACTTCTGGCCATCGTCAAGCAAATGAATGAAGCGGTAACGGAATTCGGCAGCAAGGGGATCATCTCGCAAATTAAAATCTCTTACAATCCGCAAGGCGTCAGCATGGACAAGCTGACCGAGAAATATCGTCCATGAAGCTCCGCCGACTCTGGAACAGCATATGGCCGCCCTTAGTGGCGGTCATCTTGCTTTTGGCCGTTTGGCAGGCGGCAACCTCCATTTTTCAAATTGAAAAATGGATCCTCCCCAGCCCCTCCGATATCGTCAGGGAGGCCACGGGCGGCGCGGCCGGCCTCTGGAAGCATACGATGGCTACGCTGCGGCTTATGCTGGTAGGCTTCGCCATCGGTACCGGAACCGGGCTTCTGGTAGCTTTTTCGCTTCATTATATTCCGTCCCTGAAATCGTCGCTTTATCCGTTGATCATCCTTAGTCAGAATATACCTACGATCGCGCTCGCTCCTCTGCTCATGATCTGGTTCGGATTCGGCATTCTTCCGAAGATTATCGTGATCACCCTGGTCTGCTTTTTTCCAGTGGCCGTCGCGGCCATGGACGGGCTGACCCGTACCGACCGCGTCATGCTGGATTATATGAGAATGGCGGGCGCGTCCAAAGGCCAGATATTCCGTAAACTTGAGGTGCCCCATGCTCTCCCTTCCATCCTATCCGGCGTCAAAATTGCAGCCACATACAGTGTCATGGGGGCGGTAATCGCCGAATGGATCGGAGCGGACAAAGGCATCGGATATTACATGATGCTGCAGAAGTCCTCTTTTCGCACGGACAAAATATTCGTGGCCATCACCATCATAGTAACCATCAGCCTTGCCATGTTTGCGCTGATCGCCCTGTTGGAAAAATGGCTGGTCCGTTATAAACCTCTCAAGGACGACAAATAAAAAGGGGGCTTTCGCCAATGATGAATACCGAAAAATCCGCCTCCGTCTCGGGTACCGATATCGCTGCGCTAGAGATTCAGGGAATCAGCCTTGCTTTTCGTAAACGGCGCCAGCAGTTGCCGGTGCTGAACGACATTTCTCTGACCGTACCCGCTGGAAAATTCGTTTCTATCATCGGTCCCTCCGGCTGCGGAAAGAGCACTCTATTCCATGTGATCGGGGGCCTGCTGGAGCCGGACCAAGGGGTCGTGCGCATGGGCGGGCGGGAAGTAACGGGTCAGCGCGGGCTTATCAGCTATGTACCGCAAAAACCGGCCCTGTTCCCTTGGCGGAATACGCTGGACAATGTACTGCTCGCCCGGGAAATTTCGGGTGACGCCAACGAAGCGGCCCGTGCGGAAGCCCGGGAGTGGCTGGTACGGGCTGGTCTCGGCGGCTTCGAGAAGTCCTACCCGCACATGCTGTCGGGCGGCATGCAGCAGCGGGCTTCCTTCCTGCGCGGACTGCTCGCTCCGCAGGAAGTGATATGCCTCGACGAGCCGTTCAGCTCCCTGGACGAGCTGACGCGCAGCGATATGCAGCGCTGGCTGCTCGATCTGTGGGAAACAAGCCGGCGGTCCGTCCTCCTAATTACGCATAGTGTCGAAGAGGCACTGCTGCTATCCGATACAATCTATTTATTCTCCGGCCGTCCGGCTTCCGTGCTCCACCGGGTGGACGTGCCTTTTGCCCGGCCCCGGAGGGAGAGCGTTGTAGAGGAACCCGGATTCCTGGAGCTTAAGCGTGAAATTAGTGCGCGAATGAAAGAAGAACAAAGCAAAAAGCCAATCTGAGAGACGGTCTTCCCCGCCTCTTCGGATTGGCTTGTTACTTAAGCGTTCTCATTTTTACAAGGAGTAAATCTCCAACGTTTCTTCGGATAAGCCCATCATCGCATGAACGACATCCGGATCAAACTGGGTGCCTGCATGCCGGATTAGTTCCAGCCTGGCTTCGCTCAGCTTAAGTCTCCGGCGGTAGAGCTGGTTCGACGTCATCGAATCGAACGCGTCAATGACAGCACAGATACGTGCTCCCAGCGGAATTTCCTCTCCGGCAAGCCCGTCAGGATACCCTCTTCCGTCCCAGCGTTCATGGTGGTGCTTTACGATTTGCACAATTTCCGGACCGAATCCCGGATTGCTCTCCGCCATCGCTGCACCGATCACAGGATGCTGCTTAAGCGCTTCCCATTGAGCATGAGTCAACGGCTCACGCTGGGTAATCACTTCCCTCGGAATGAAGGTCTTCCCGATGTCGTGCAGGAAGCAACCTCTGACCAACTGCCCGGTCTCCCGTTCCGGCAATTTCAGCGGTACCGCTATCTTCTCAGCCAACATGGCGACTCTTGTCGAGTGGTAATAAATTTCCGGATGTTTGTCCAGCAGCGCCTTTAGCCATTTTCCGGCGTCCGGGTCCTGGTCCAATTTCAGTTGTTCTATGTATATAGTTGAAGCAGCCACCGGTCCTACCCCCTAATGCCCAAGTCTGACTTGTTTAGCTCTGTAATTCCAAAAATGTGGTAGTTTTGTAATGGAACTCTTTAACATTATAGGCCAAAAGTTAGAATTATGCATAGGTAAAAGTGACGAATTTTGATGAAAAAAGTAAAATAACCGAACTATCATCTTCCAGCATAGGAGTGAAATTAATTAATGGATTCTTTATTTTACGCCGCATCGGGGCCCCGCTCCAATGATCGCTTCCCTTTTATCGACGCTCATATCCATCTTGACCTTTACGAGGAGGCTGTCCAACATCGGCTTATTAAAGAAGCAGCCGAACTGGGAGCTGCGGCTTTAATAGGCGTGTCCATGGATCTGGCCTCTTCCCGGAAAAACCTCGCGCTCTCCGAACAATATCCGGGGCTTGTGGTCCCCGCCTTCGGCTATCATCCGGAACAACCGGTCCCGTCGCCTACTGAAACGGAAGCTTTGTTGTCATGGATCGAGGAGAACGCCTCAAGCATGGCTGCCGTAGGTGAAATCGGCTTGCCGTATTACTCGCGATTGGAAGCGGAGGAACGGGGCGAAGCATTTGACCTTTCCCCGTATATCGAGTTACTCGAGCAGCTTCTACAGCTTGCGGGCAGACTTGGCAAACCCGTAGTGCTTCATGCCGTCTACGACGATGCGGACCTGGTGTGCGATCTACTGGATCGCCATGGGATTGAGAAGGCACACTTTCATTGGTTCAAGGGCCCGGAACATACAGTGCGCCGCATGGCTGAGCGCGGATATTTCGTCTCGTTCACGCCGGATTTGCTGTACGAGCCGGAGATCATGGATTTGGCGCGATATTACCCCGCCGAGCTCGTCATGGCGGAGACCGACGGTCCCTGGCCGTTCGAAGGTCCGTTTGCCGGGCAGCCTACGCACCCCGGCATGGTTCGTGAGGTGGCCGCGGCATGGGCACGACTGCATGGGATAACGGAGGAAGAGGGATCACGTATCCTGTTTAATAACACACGGCGATTCTACGGGATATAACACAGTTGCCTCGCTCCGCAGTTTGTGGCTAGTTTCAAAAAGAGTGGGGGGTGGTTGGCCGTTCATAGGAACCGGTCCTTCTTCGGGCCTTAGTTTGATTCTAACGGACACAGCGGACCTTAACGGCTCAAAATCGGGGATTTTGATCGGCTAACGGACAGGAGAGACGCTATTCTCCTTTTTTAGGCAGCACTGAGCCTGATTTTGCCCATTTAAGGTCTCTGGTGTCCGTTAGCCTTGAAAAAAGTGGATTTATGGCTAATTAAGGTCCCTCATGTCCGTTAGAGTTTGGCGCACTTAGCACACTTGGGGCACTTGGGGCACACAGCACACTTACCTCACTTGCCACGACTAGCCCACTTCACTTCAATCAAACTCTCGATTAAGCACCGCCATGCCGGAAATGGCAACCTTCCTATCAACAAATTAGCGTCCCCCTTCCCTCACAGCTTCTATTGACAACGAACTTCGCTCATGAAATAATTTGGTATCCATCTAATTAGCCTGTTATCAAATTTCATTATAAGGAGGTACCTCCCCATGCAGCTTGATAAAATCGTCCAGTTTCATAAAACAATCGGCGACGTCACCCGCATCCGGATCATCGCTTTGCTCAAGAACGGCCCGCTTCACGGGCAGGCGCTGGCCGGGAAACTGGGCGTCTCGCCTCCAACGATTACCCACCATATGGCGAAACTCCGCGAGACCGATCTGATTTACGAACGCCGGGACAAAAACACGATCTACTTTTATCTGAATGAAAAGAGTCTTGCCCTGCAAGCTCAAGCCATATTGAACATTGGAGCGAACAACGAATCGGAGACCGGTATTGATAATCATGCGGCGAATGAGAAGGCCATGGAGAAAATGACGGTCATCCGTAACTTCTTCACCAAGGACGGGATGCTGAAGCACTTGCCTGCACAGCTCAAGAAAAAGCGATTTGTCCTCGAGCATCTTGTGCAAGGTTTGGAGCCGCATAAGAAATACACCGAGAAGGAAATCAACGAGTACATTAAAAAATACCATGAGGATTTTGCCACGATCCGCCGCGAATTCATTATGCATCATTATATGTACCGGGAAAACGGGATCTATGAATTGAATCCGCCGGAACTGTGGGGCCGGTCCTGATCGCCCGTGAGTGCTGAGGCAACGGAAACAGGGTGTCCGTCATTATTTACGACGAAAAGGATCACAGAGCGGAGTAGCAAGCTCTTCGTGATCCTCCTCCTAATGTATTTTTTTATAACTTAGTGTACCTCGTAATTATGACCATAGTTATTATCCCAATACGTTTGCCCGCCAGTTGTATAGGAAATCGCATATTTAACATTCGAAGCTCCCGGAACGGCGAAACTATATTTACGATCTTTACTGTTTTCGTCGGATTCAGGTTCTTCACATAGATATTGCCGCTGAATGTACCGTTGTTCAGATTACTATCGGCGTTAAGCACATTTGGTTTCCCCAAAATGATAGATGTTAGAGGGTATGAATTATTCACTTATCCGACATATCCTGGTTTATAAATAACACTGATGTCCGAATCGATAAGCTTGACCTCATTACTTGCGGCAAATGCCGATTCTGCAAAAGTTATACCAAAAATCAGAGTAAACACCATCAATCCAGCAAATAGTTTTTTCATTGCTTTCACAGGTCTCTCTCCTCTTTTTTTAGATTTTTGCTCCGCGGTCAAACCGATAAAAAAACATACGTAGACTAGAGATTATCAAGACCTAAATTTAAGAAAGATAGATATATTAAAGGGTTTCACATATTAGTCATGACTAATATGTGAAACCCTTTATGTTCAACTATCGTTTCCCGTTAGATCAACAAGAATAGGGTTATCATGTATTATAATAACGGAAATTTAATGAAGGGTAGTGTTTTTTAATTGAAAACTTTTTATTGTGATCTGGAAATCACTTTAAATGTCATTGGCGGGAAGTGGAGGCCTCTTATTCTGTATTATTTAATAAAAGGTCCTAAACGGACCGGTGAATTGAAAAGGCTCATACCCACAATATCTCAGAAAATGTTAGTCCAGACGTTGCGGGAGTTGGAGAGTGCTAATTTGATTATAAGAAAAATGTACAATCAGGTACCACCAAAAGTGGAATATTCAATATCAGAAATGGGTATGTCACTTGAACCCACTTTGCGAGCTCTTTGTGATTGGGGCCAAAATTATGCAGAGAAGAACTGGAGCAAGGATGAATATCGGAGATTAAATGTCGAATAGAGTAATTTATTTGACCCATTTATTCTGCACTCCATCACAATTATCACTTTTTAGTTACTATATAACCTAAAAGTACGTACTATTTTAAAAGTTATAGATGGAACATAATAAGACTTGTGGCCATGAAGAAAATCAAAGAATTAATAAAAGGAGTCGTATGTAGGTCGATAAGTTTTTGGAGGTGCGTTATGAAATTTGGCTTTATTGGTGCTGGAACAGTTGCTCAAACGCTAGCGAAACATCTATTGCTTCACGGTCATGAAGTTATTCTCAGTAATAGCCGTGGTCCCGAAACGCTCTCAGATCTGATAAGCTCGCTCGGTGCTGGCGCAAAATCCGGAACACCGTCAGAAGCAGCTAAGCAGGACTTTGTAATATTATGCGTGCCGTGGGCGCAAATGCCTGCTGCTTTGTCAATGGTTCCTGACTGGACAGGCCGCGTTCTTATTGATGCTACCAACCGTTTTGAAAATACGGAACCTCTACTTGGTGAATGGTCAGGAAAGAATTCAAGTGAAATCGTAGCCCAATATGCTCCGGGTGCTCATGTAATTAAAGCTTTTAACAGTGTTCCGATGGAATGGATTAAGGATTACACGGAAGAGAAGCCGAAGACTGTCCTGTTCATGTCCGGTGACGACATCCAGGTAAAACAAGTCTTGAAAGAAATTTGGGAGAAGATTGGCTTTGCCTGTATTGATCTTGGATCCTTGAGCCAGGGCGGTCTGCTGCAGCAAATAGGAGGACCTCTCGCCGGATTGAATTTAAATCTGCTGGATCAATACACTGTACGATAACGTTATTCTATACTGCACTGGTTTATCAATAAAAGTTCAAAGGGGTTACTAATATGGGTAAAATACTTATTACTGGAGCAACGGGTAATCTTGGCAGCAGGACGCTAAACCTTCTTCTTAAAAAGGTTCCGGCAAATCAGGTCGCTGTATTGGTACGTGATCCGCAATCCGAAAAAATCGAAAGGTTTGTTAAAGAAGGTGTGGAGGCCCATCAGGGCGACTATTTTGATTATAGCTCCCTTCTGCGCGCTTTTAATGGTGTTGACAAAGTCATGCTTATCTCCGCGCAAGCATTTACCGATCGTAATACGCAACATTTCAATGTCATCGCAGCTGCAAAGCAGGCTGGTGTTAAACAAGTGATCTACACGTCGATCATTCGAAAAGAAAATTCAAATCTTATTTTGCCCGAAGTAACGATGTCAGACTTATTTGCTGAACAAACGCTTAGAGCATCCGGATTAGACTATACCATTCTGCGGAATCCACCGTACCTTGAAACCTTGCATATGTACTTCGGAGATGCGCTTAAAGCCGGCGTGCGAGTACCAGAGGGTTCCGGCAAAGTTGCCGCTGCATCTCTGGATGATTTGGCGGCAGCTAACGTATCCGTTCTCACCCAACACGGGCACGAAAATAAGACTTACACTCTAAGTGGCAGCGAGGGAAGCTCTTTTGCAGACATCGCTGAAGCCCTCTCGGAGATTAGTGAGATGAATATCCCTTATGAGGCAGTTAGCGAAAAAGAATATATAGACTCTATGGTAGCGAATGGCTTGCCTGTTTTCATGACTGATTTTTTATTAGGCTGGGTGCGAGGAGTCAACACTGGAGAATTTTCGGAGACATCCGGGGATCTTGAACGTCTGATTGGCCGAAAACCAATGACATACAAGGAATTCTTTAAATATCAGTTTTCTATAGTTGAAGATTGAAAGCTGGGTATGTTTTAGACTAAATTTGAAAAAGAAACAGCGACAGCCAAGGACGAGAAAATTGACTGTCGCTATTTTATTGAGCTAACGTCTTTCAAATCCTCTGATAAACCTCCGCATATGAAAACTCAAGTTGTTCTCGCAATTTTTTTTTTCAACTTCGAGCTTCTTCATCTTACGTTTTAGCGAAGCAATGATGGCGTCCTTATTGTTTTCATCCATTTCTCGCTGATTTGTTTTGGTGTCGGCACTTGAGCTTGCTGCTGACGAAGCGATTCAATGCGTTAGGTTCTTTTGATTTTTCTCCGCAATTTCGTCGCGGCCGTATTGTTTGGCAACATTTATCATTTTCGAGGTCGATTGAATATGAATTTCGTACTTAGGTACGTCCATGTCAGAGAGACCTACAGCTAAGTTTTTATAAGGGCTTCCGCCGTTACAAGTTAAACAGGGGGGGCCTCCGCGTATGGGAAATTTCCGTTTACACGGGCCCGCCAGGAGCCGTAGGGATTATCAATCGCTTTTAGTTTTTGATCACGCCAGAGCGTTTCCAGGATATCGTATGGGATTTTCTCATCCTTATGGATCTCATGGATTTTCCCATTCAATACGATTAATCTATCTGCTCCGCCGTTAAGCATCTTAATAGCATAGGTATGACGAAATTGATGAGTTTTAAAGTGCAGGTGAGGCGGATTCTTGCTGGGGGTCTAATCGCTTCCCCTGTTAGGTCTAGCCGGCAAATTGCCGCTAACCCTAATCGGAACGGGATGCGCTGCCATTTACTTTTAATCCCGCATCCGACTTCAAGACGCGGGTTGCAAGGAATCCCCAGCAACACCACAAAGGGAGGCTACCATATAGGCAGCCTCCCTTTGATTTGAACCTTGGTCTTGAACAATTCGCTCATGTGATAGAGCAACTAAATTATTTCAATCCGAACCCGCGCCGCTGCAAAAACTCCCGCATATGAAGCCGGGCCGGCTGGGCTAGCTTCTCCGCCATCAGCACGGACCAAGGCGTATCCTTCGCCCCTCCGGTCCGCTCCCGCAAGTATTTCACCATGGTGTCATCGTACTGCTCCACGCCGATTTCCGAGCGCTCGCGGTCATACTCGTTCCAATGCAGCACCGCTTCCTGCGGCAGCCGCGGCCGTAGGCCCGGCTCCTGATCGGGATAACCGACACACATCCCGAACACCGGATACGCCAGTTCCGGGAGGGCGAGCAGTTCGGCGACTTCCTCACTCCGGTTGCGGATCCCGCCGATGTATACGATGCCCAGCCCGAGCGACTCTGCGGCAACTGCCGCGTTCTGGGCGGCCAAAGCTGCATCGACTGTAGCGACGATGAAATTCTCCGTCGTATCCTCATAGGTCTCCCGCTCCGGCAAATGCCGTCCGGATGCGGATTTTAGCCGGGATAAATCCCCGCACCAGACCAGGAACACGGGACATTCCGCGATGTAGCTCTGATGGCCGCACAGCTCCTCCAACTTGTCCTTCCGTGCCTGATCGGTTACCGCGATCACACTGTACGCCTGAACGTTACTTGAGCTGGATGCCGCTTGGGCGGCCCCGACGATGGCTTCTATCTGCTCCCGGGTGACCGGCTGTGCGCTGTATTTTCGGATGGAGCGGTGATTCTTAAGCTGATTAATGACCTCATTCATTCCGACTTCACTCCCAAACCCCATAATTTGCTTGCATCGCTTGTTTAACATAGGTTTCCGAAAAGCCTTTCCGGATATCCCTATATCCCTGTCTTCCCTACGTTATTCAACGAATCCCTTAATATAAGCAACCTATTATTAGTATGAAACCTTCAACACCGGTACGCAAGGTCATATGATTACTTCAAGGCTAAGGGGTTTAGGCGGTTAGTAAATTCTTATTAGATGGCACTTATATCATACATTCGGCCGGCAACACTTAATTACGAACTCCAAACGGTTCCTTTCAGCAACATAAATATCGCCATTACCCATACGACAACTGCTGAAACCTGATTCATCCGCCTCAAAAGTACTCCGCTGCGGCTCACTCGGCCAACGATTCTACCTGCTAGCGAGAGTGCGACGAACCAAATCCACGATGTGAGGATGACCGCCAGCGTAAATCCCGTCTTGGCATTCCCTTCATAGCTCAATGAGCTTGCCCCAATCACTCCAATGGTGTCCATAATGGCGTGCGGGTTCAACAAAGAGACCGACATGGCGAACATAACCTGTTTTTTGGCCGTAAGGCCCGCCGTTTCCTCCATGCCCTTCACCGGAGTGCTTTTCCAGATCGACCATCCTATGTAAATCATAAAACCCGCTCCAGCGGTGAAAAGAATCAACTTGAGCCATTCCAACGTGAATACAATGACCGATACACCCAGTACCGCCAGCAGAATAAGAACGGTATCGCATAGAGCCGCCGTAATGACGGCTGGCCAGGCACGGGTCCATTTCCCTCCGGCCGCCCCTTGATTAAAAATAAATATATTTTGTACGCCGAGCGGCAATATTAATCCGAAGGCCAATACCAAGCCGTGAATAAAAGCAATTCCCATCATCTCTTTTTCTCCTCTTTCTCTCATCAATAAAAGTTTTATAGCCTGATCAGAATTCCATTTTAACGTCAAGTTGCAAACTTGGCTCCATCCATTTGGCTGGATATAAAACCAACCAAGCTAACCATTTGATATATAATGCTAAGAGACATGTCTTAACACTTCCCAAGGAGAACTTTACCGTGGAAAAACCATTGTGGCGGCCCGACCGCAACTCATCGATACCTTTGCATCTGCAAATCACCGAATACCTCCGGGACAAAATCGCCGGCGGCGAATGGACGGTCGGCACGCGCCTTCCTTCACAACGCAGTCTGGCTGAGAGCTTCGGCGTAAACCGAAGCACCGTTGTCGCTGCCCTTGGAGAACTCACCGCGGCCGGCATGATCGAAGGCGGGCGAGGCGGCGGCACCAAAGTCGTGAATCACACCTGGGGCGTATTGGCCTCCACCCCTCCGCCCGACTGGAACGCTTATGTCAGTGCCGGGATACATTATCCCAATTTGCCGGCCGTCCAGGAAATTAACCGATCCGAGTTCCACCCAGGCTTGCTGCGCCTGGGAACTGGAGAACTTTCTCCTGAGCTGCTTCCCCGGGAGGAAATGAGCCGGCTCCTGCGTCGCATGGCCGACCATGTCCCCGATTTGGGCTACGGGGAACCGAATGGCGACCTCTTCCTGCGCGAATTACTTGCTTCCCGGATGAATAGCCAAGGTATTAAGGCCTCACCGGAAGGTATTCTGATCGTGTCCGGCGCGCTGCAGGCATTGCAACTGATCTCGGTCGGACTGCTGCAGCGGGGATCGACCGTACTCTTGGAACGGCCGTCCTATCTATATTCGGTACCTGTATTTCAATCGGCCGGAATGAAGCTCCAAGGGGTACCAATGGACGAAGAGGGGCTGCGTCCCGAGCTCGTAGCTCCTTATGCCAAGCAATATGGAGGCGCGTTACTTTACACGATTCCCACCTTTCACAACCCGACCGGTATCGTCATGAGCCAACAACGCCGGAATCGGCTCCTTGAAGTGTGTCAAAAGGCAGGATTACCTATCCTTGAAGATGACGTTTACCGGGACCTATGGCTTGACGCCCCCCCACCCGCTCCATTGAAAGCGGGAGACTCCAGCGGTGTTGTGCTGTACATGAGCAGCCTCTCCAAAACGTTAAGCCCGGGGCTTCGTATCGGCTGGATTACCGGACCGCAGCCCGTCATCGAGCGGCTGGCCGACATCAAGATGCAAAGCGATTACGGTTCCAGCGCTTTCTCGCAGCGGTTGGCAGCGGAGTGTCTGTCAAGCGGCATGTACGATGCCCATATGGAAAGCCTGCGGACAAAGCTGCGACTACGGAGACAAGCTGCGTTGGACTCTCTGCGAAGACATTTCGGCGAAGGTTTGGCCGAATGGAGCACTCCCAATGGAGGGTTCTATATCTGGCTAAAGCTGAATCGGACCGTTGCACCAAGAAAGCTGTTCGATGCCGCACTGAAACAGGGAATCCTGATCAATCCGGGCCATCTATATGACCCGGAAGCAGGCAACCGGATAAGAATTTCTTATGCCTATGCTTCCTTGGATGAATTGGAATCCGGCCTCGCCCGTCTGGCGGAGATTGTCGCTTCATTGTAGGCTTTGGCGTTAATGCCTGCCATCGGCCGGATTTTTCCGGGAATAAAGTCTTATTTTGGGCTCCTTTCGCCCTGGTTTGGCGGCTGCGGGGAAACTTATGCTTTTTCCGTAACGTCTATATGCTTGAAAGGGGGTTATCTCATGAGGGTCAAACCAATCGCGGTAGTTCTGCTAGCTTCATCCATTCTGCTGATGAGCGCTTGCGGCAGCGATAAAGACGGCGGATCCGCCACGTATGCCGAACCCGGCAACACCGCGCAAACAAACGGCCAGGAGATAATCAACAAAGAGAATTTCACAGATGTGTCCGTCAATCCGGACGAGTCTCAAGAGCAGCCGGAAGGGACGGCCGGACAACTGTACAGCCTTGCTTTTCAGGCTATGTTTTCCTTGGATGAAGGTTTGAACGGAAATATGGAATACATTGCTTTGGACTTAAGCGAGCTGACTCAACTCACGGATCAGGACAAGACGTATATCCTCGATTCCTTTGCGGACTATGAAGTGACGGTGCGGGATGCGACTTTCGAGGAGCTGGCGCAGGAAGAGGAGAACTTCGAGGATAGCATGTCGCTGTCCGGCGTACTCCTTCAGGTCAAAAAGGTAGATGTCGGCGAAGATTCCGCCGTGATCGAAGGCTCAAAGTACCGGTCCGGTACTGGAGCAGTGGGAACTAAAATTACATTGAAACTGGAAGACGGAACATGGAACGTGACCGATTCAAGTATGACGTGGATCAGTTAAAGCCGATTCATTAAAAGCATAAAAAAGGAAGCAAGCGGACTTAAGATCACTGTAAACTGGTACCCTTGTCAAGGACACTTAAAAAAGAGAAGGCTTAGGCAACAGACAATAGATGATTCCTGTACTGAACAGGGGTCATCTTTTTTAATCCCCATTGATACCTGTGATGGTTGTAATATTGAATATAGCGGTCAATTTCGTCTTGCAACTCTTCAAAAGTGATGCAACCTCGACTATCTACATGGTCTTTCATGTGGCCAAAAAATGACTCCTGCGGGGCGTTGTCCCAACAGTTTCCTCGTCTGGACATGGACTGACCTAAACCTTTCTGCTTCAATAGCTTTTGGTACGTGGGGCTTGTATAATGGCTTCCCTGATCTGAGTGGATGAAAGCCTCTTTATGTAATTTAACACGTCTTTGTTTCATGAGTTTATCTATAGTTTGAGTGGCAATGGATAAATCAATTCGCTTTGAAAGATGATGTGCCAGTAGTTCCCCCGTAGAAGCATCCAATATAGTCGACAAATAGCCTACCTCCGTACGGTTGTAGGGAAGATACGTAATGTCGGTAAGCAAGACGAACCCCGGAATACCCTTCTTGAAATTCCTCTGTAACTGGTTAGGAAGGGTTCGATGCTCCAGGGTAGCTTTGGCCATACGTTTGTAGGGGTTCGGCTTTCTATGCGGACACACCAGGTTTAGTTTTTTCATTAACCGGCGGATTCTCTTTAGGTTGTAGGTGATACCAAATTCATTCTGAAGAACCATCTTTATGGAGCGAGACCCCTTTTTGAACCCTCTCCAATAGAATGCTTTCTTAATCCAGCCACCTGCCACGACGTCGAGTCTTGCACGTTCTAAGCGGGCGTCTGCAGCCTTTACATAGCTGTAATACCCCGAACGAGATACGTTAAGGAGTTTACAAAGATAGCGAGTCATACGCCCAAGGCCTTGGTCTACGGCCTCTGCAATTAACTCAAATAATTTAGTTTTGCTCAGATTCATTCCTTTTGCTACCAACAACCTTTCGTTCGAGTCTAGCTTTTTTAGTAGTTCAAGTTGGGACTCCAGGAGTTTGATCCGAGCATCTTGCTTGGCAATGACCTCCTCTTGCGTCAGTTCTCGCTGCAAGGGACGCCCCGAGCTGCCTTTACGAGAATCCGTTAAGCCAACGATTCCATCGCGTTTATACGCTCTCCGCCAACGATCAGCACACTGTTTTATACGACTCATCCCTATGACATTTACATCAAATCCATTGGCCTCAAAAATCTCCCTAGGCGTTTTTTGTAACATATTTTGATCGATGAAAAG
This sequence comes from Paenibacillus sp. FSL R5-0407, assembly GCF_038009185.1. Lineage (NCBI taxonomy): Bacteria > Bacillati > Bacillota > Bacilli > Caryophanales > Paenibacillaceae > Paenibacillus > Paenibacillus sp. FSL R5-0407. The sequence continues at coordinate 1,101,301 of NZ_JBBPAX010000002.1, forward strand.
CTGCTTAAATTCATCTGAATAAGTTATGGCCTTCGCACTTACATTCACCACGTACTTGTTTTGTGATAGGACCTCACGGTCCTCTTCGGTAAATCTCTTCTTGCTCATGCAATCCCCCCCCCCCGATGCTTATTCCAGTATACAAAAAGGTACCCACAGCCTGAACACCTTTTTTCAAAGTGTCCAAACTATGGGTACCAGTTTACTGGTCTGCCTGCTTCTTTTTTTATTTCATTGTGTTTCGCTGCCGCAATTCATTCAAGTTAGTTTACAATATATTGAAAAAGTGATATCATATAAATATCAAATTAATATTCCTTACGAAGGAGTGCTTAGGCATGATCAAAGAAAAAGAACTTACGTATATGAACGGCTTTGTGGCCCTGCTATTCATTCTGGCGATTACGGGGGCCGGCGTGTATCTCATTACGCTCGAGGACGTCCTCCCGCTTATCGCAGGCATAGCGGCTTGTATTGTAGCCTTCGTGCTGCTCACCGGATTAACGATCGTGCAGCCGAATCAGTCTAATGTCGTTACTTTCTTCGGGCGTTATGTCGGCGTCATTCGCAAGAGCGGGTTCTACCTCGCGGTCCCTTTTTCCACCCGCAGAAGAGTGTCCCTGCGCGTTCGCAACTTCAACAGCGCCAAGCTGAAGGTAAATGATGTCGGCGGGAATCCGATCGAGATTGCTGCTGTCGTTGTTTTCTCGGTGGTCGATTCGGCTAAAGCACTGTTCGAAGTGGATGAGTACGAAACATTCGTTGAGATTCAAAGCGAGACCGCTCTGCGCCATGTAGCAAGCAAATATCCATACGATCAACCGGACACCACCGGCTTCTCGCTTCGCGCCAATACGGAAGAGATCGCATTGGAACTGACTGAAGAATTGCAGAAGCGCCTTGAGATTGCAGGCGTCAAAGTTATAGAATCCCGCCTGACCCATTTGGCTTACTCGACCGAAATCGCAAGCGCCATGCTGCAGCGCCAGCAGGCCGAAGCCATCATTGCCGCCCGGGAGAAAATCGTCGACGGCGCGGTTACCATGGTTCAAATGGCGATTGCCCGTCTGCAAAACGACAATGTGCTTGAACTGGATGACGAACGGAAAGCTGCCATGATTAACAACCTGCTCGTTGCCGTCGTATCCGACCGTTCCGCCCAGCCGGTCATTAATACGAGCAGCTTGTATTAAGGGGCCCCATTTATATGGCCGGAAAAAAGAGCTTTCCGCTGCGCCTGGACCCGACCCTTTACGCCGCTTTGGAGCGCTGGGCAGCTGACGAGTTCCGAAGCGTAAACGGTCATATTGAATTTCTGCTCCGGGAAGCTTTACGTAAAGAGGGCCGTCTCCCTTCTCCAAGCAAGATGGCCGTCAAGGAGGATAAGAACGATGCAGACCACTAAGAAGATCCGCAAGCCATGGTGGGTATCGAAATCGACCGCCCTTCTGCAGGAGTTCGCGCATACTTCAAAAGGAGCCTACGTTCCATCGTCATTCAAAGGCTGGAAATACACGGGTCAGCATGTAACAATTCCATTGGCTCAAGGATTGGGAACGATTGTAGTTACCGTGACGGATTCCAACTCTAATTCGGCGGGCCAGTTAGCTGTCAGTATGAAATACAGCTATTCTCCCCGGCGTAAATTGGAATTCCATTTGCGCAAGGTGAATCGGCCTCTCTTTATGCCTTTTCATCCGCAACTTCGTCCCGTCACCTTGCCCAATTCGGCCATGAATAAGGCGTTCCATGCCAAAGCCTCCCATCCGAGCCTGCTTCGTTCCCTTCTAAAACAAGATGGATTGTATGAGGTGCTCGAAAGTCAGCCTGGCTCCTATATAAGGCTTCAGCTTAAGGATCAAAAAGCGGTTCTACGATTATCCGAAGACAGCAAAAACCTGGACACCCACTCCCTGGAGAGAGGCGTTAAGCTAATGAAGCATTTTATCGCCGGACTTCACGAACAAGGCTTTATCCGTGAGAAAATATATAATAAAAAACAGGGGCCGGTTTCATAACCGGTCCCTGTTTCTCTATACATACTAGGGGTATATTTGGAACGACAGAATGCATCTGTCTTAGACTACATCATACCCTTGATCTTCGATCGCTTCTTTGATGGCTTCCACAGTCAGTTTACTTTCGTCGTAGGACACCTCAACACTTTTTGCCGAAAGATCCACTTTGGCCGATGCGCCAAGCTCCTTCATAGCTCCCTCGATCGAATTAACGCAATGATTGCACGACATACCTTCCACTTGCAAAGTCACATTAGACATTCTATATTCCTCCTAATAAATTTATTTATTGGGTAATTTATTTATTTCATTAATTTATTCACCGTGATCAGCAGTTCGTCTACGACTTCCATTTCGCCCGCCTGAATGCGTTCAATAACGCAGCTCTTCATATGTCCTTCCAGAAGCAGCTTGCCTACGCTGTTCAATGCGGATTGGACCGCCGCGATCTGATTCAGGACATCATCACAGTAAGTATCCTTCTCGATCATGCCTTTAATCCCGCGAATTTGCCCTTCGATCCGGTTAAGCCGACTTGTCAGATTGCCCTTGACCGCTGCCGAGTGATGACTGTGTCGCCCGTGAGCGTCACTCTCGCAACAGTTGTCCGCAGCATCGTGATTCGTATTCTTAGGCTCAAGTTCAGCAGCCATTCTTCTCCTCCTCTCACCCGCCTGCAATCCACAGACCGGCGTCCATTGGTTTACCTTACAAGTTCATTATATTATACCCCTTAGGGGTATGTAAAGTACTTTAATAACATTTCCCCCTATATAAGTTGAACTATTAAAATGGATGTAGGCAAGCACGTAAAATATTTCTGCCATCTCGTTGCCTGCCTGCATCCCCTTCTTCAATTCATCTTATTTAGCATTAGCTCTTGCTTCAGTTAATTATTCACCCTATAGACATTCACTTGATTAGCTAATGCAAACTGCAATGAGCCCCGCCTGTCCGACGACAAGCGGGGCTCGATATTTATTTATTTGATGATTTAATCGATCATCCCGTTCTTATCCAGCATGCGCTGGATAAGCGCGGCAGCTTCGCCTCTTGTCAAGGCTTGCTTCGGCATCAGCATACCATCCGGTGACCCTTCCAGAACGCCGATATTGACGAGCTTTTCGGCTGCAGCGCGTGCCCAGTCCGGCAAGCTGTCCAGATCCTTGAACAACAAGCCCGGAGCCGTTGACGAGCTTGATTGGGCCGTACCCGGGAATTCCTCTGCTTCTATAGCCCGAGCGATGACAGCAATGGCCTCCTGACGGCTGATTGCTTGGCGGGGATGGAAATTCCCGGCAGCATCTCCCTGGATCAATCCGTGTTCCGCCGCCAGTGCAAGCGGAGCATGGAACCAGTCCGTGTCGCTGACATCCCCGAAGACCGTGACCGGAACAGAAGGATCATAAAGTCCTAGCGCTCTTGTCATCAGAACGGCAAACGCTGCGCGCTCCATAGGTGCTTCCGGGGAATACTGCCCTTCCGCTGTTCCCGTGGTAATCAGCCTGGATGCCAAATCATGAACAGCTTCATTGGACCAATGGGAGGACGCATCCGCAAATAATACCCGCTTGGATATCAGAGCAAACGAACCATTATACATGCTCTTCAACACCGCATGGCGACTGCCGTCTTCAAGAGTCTCGATCCGGGTCGGCACCGGGATTACGGTATCATCCTTCCCAATAAAGACGCCGGTCGTTGCATCATTAGCCTGCTCCGGAGGAACAGGTAAGCTTCTCTGCACATATCGGCCCCACTTCTCTATCGAATGAATGTGTTCCCCGATTTGAATGACCCCTTTAAATTCAACTGGAGAAAGAAGCGCCATAAAATGCTGTTCTGCCTCCGCACGAGCAAGCTGCTTCTGCACTTCGCCCGTGCCTCCGCCCAATGTGAAGGTAACTATAGCCTGATCGTCAGCTTCTTTAACTGTCTCAGCCCCATAGCGCTCAAAAGATTCGGCTAGCTCCGCCGCTGCGAATCGGAAACCGCCGAGCGGGGAACGCAGCTCCATGGAGCCTTTCCGTTCGGCGAACAATTCAGCAGCTTGGGCGTCCATACTCAGCTCAACAAGATCAGCTTGCTGCTCAAGTATGAGGATCAGGCTCGAATCACTCCCGGTCATTTCCAACGTGGCCTTTAATTTAGCGGAATCCAGCCTAAGCGATACAACTTGCTGATTTCCATCGTTGCGAAGCCCGGCATGGACGAGGCCTTCCTGAGGCTGAAGGTTTAAAAGCACCTGGAGATCAAACTGCCTCGCAGGCGGCTGTGACACACTTCCACCCGAAGGCTGTCCAGACCTCTCAGGCCCACTTCCTCCGCCCGTACCAGGACGATCCGGTCCTTCTCCGGGGTAACCCGGCCCTTCGCCCGGATCATCCGGTCCCTCTCCCGGGTTGCCCGGCCCTTCGCCTGGATCATCCGGTCCTTCTCCCGGGTTGCCCCCAGGCACGCTGTCCCGGATCAAGGCGATCAGATACTCCTGTTCCTGGCCATCCGGCGTCGACACGGAAACCAAAAGATAGGCTGCCTCTTCTACTAGAGTTATCTCTTCACTAGGCTCTCCAAAAACCAGTAGAATCGGTCCCTGCAGGAGCTGTCCGGTCATATCGTAGACACTGGCCGTCACACTGGCATCCGTGTCGTAGACGTCCGCCGTGACTGAAAGCCGATCCGTAGCTTCATCAAGCCTAAGGTCGTAAGTATATTCGTAGCAGTTGAAACCGGGATTCAATGCCAATCCGCTCTCTTGCGTCGACTGCACGGATAATTGCCGCAGGGTCGGATCGTGCAGCGGAGCAGGCGGTCTCGTCTTCACGCTTAGCATCGGATAAACGCTCTTGTTCCCTGTGCTATCCTTGACAATGACATTGAAATAGTAGGTTTGGTCCGGGACAAGCAGCTGCAACGCAGCACTCGTCTGATTTTTTTCATAGGTTCCCAGAGCCATCCCGTTTTGCTCAACCTCCTCAACCGTGCTTAAGTTATCCCTGCCCGACACATACAACCTGTACTCCAGTTCGTCCGAATCATCAAGATTATCGGATGCAGCTGCCCATTGCAGCTCTATGGAATCAGTTGTAACTTCAATTGCCTTGATCAGGCCTCCCGGAACCGGAGCTGTAGTATCCAGAAAAGCCTTGCTTAACACGGGAACAGTGCTCGTACTCCAAGTTCCGTCACCAAGCTGACCATAACCGTTGTATCCCCAGCCCCAGACGCGCATGTCCTTCGTCATAGCCAAGCTGTGAAAGCCGCCGGCTGAGATATCGATTACGGAGGTCAAATCTGAAATCCGGGCAGGAACTCTATCGCTGGCTGTGCCCGTACGCCCAAGCTGACCGTAATTTCCCAACCCCCAACTCCAGACGTTACCATCCGCATCCAGGGCAAGGCTGTGATAGCCTCCCCCGGCGATGTCTACTATATTTTCCAGATTTAAAACCTTCACCGGTTTACTCCGATTAGTTATCGTTCCATCCCCTAATTCGCCCTGACGGTTAGAGCCCCAAGCCCATACCGTACCGTCCTGCTTGACTGCCAGCGAGTGCGATCCGCCCACGGCAATCAGGCTGACATCGCTAAGGCCCGAAACCTGCACCGGCAGGAGCTTGTCCGCGAACGTCCCGTCACCAAGTTCTCCATTCTGGTTCGTTCCCCATGCCCAGACGGTCCCGTCCTCTTTCAGGGCCAAGCTGTAATAGCCTCCGGCAGCAATCGCAGCAACTTGATCCAATCCCTGAACCTGGACCGGAACATTACGCAACGTCTTAGTCCCGTCTCCCAGCTCGCCGCTGTCATTCTCCCCCCATGTCCACACTGTGCCGTCCTCGGCAAGCGCCATGCTATGGTAGCCCAGCCTGCCCGATATAGCCGTAATTCGGGTACCTTCCAAGGCCGTGACCTTTGTCGGAACAGCCGTGTTGACGAAGGTTCCGATCCCGAGCTGGCCGTTCTCGTTCATCCCCCACGTCCAGACAGTTCCGTCGGCCCGAAGCGCCATGGAACTGCGTACACCCGAATCAATCTCCATAATCTGGTCCAGATCTGTGACGATGCCAGGAGTGTTTCGATTATTACTCATTCCATTGCCCAACTGTCCCCTGTCGTTCCCTCCCCAGCTGTACACTTGACCTTCACTAGCCAGAGCTACCGTATGATAGTAACCGGCAACCAGCTTTGGAGGCATTGCCGAGGCCGAAAACACCTTAGGCGAATTGCCCATCAACTGCAAATGTACGATAAGCAAGCTTATGCACAGTACGATTTTTCCGATACGCTGTCTCATATTCCCCTCCTGAAATTGATCTATCAGGAAGAGGCTATCAAAATAAATGGATTGAAAGAATTGACATTCGTTAACTTTCCTTAAAATTCTTCGTATAATCATTCTATAATCTACTTTATTCGACACTGTCAGCTATATATTCAGGTTACCGGATAGAAATTAAGATGAGCGAGGTAAGTCTATGCGCCGAACGGCAAGTCCTTTGTTAAAAACCAAATTGTTCGTTCCCGAATCGAAGAGCCGCCTGGTTCAGCGGGAGCACCTGGTTAATTCGATCTCCGAGGGCTTCCGGCAAGGAAAACGCCTTGTCGCTGTTGTAGCCCCAGCCGGCTACGGCAAGTCCACCCTGCTCGCCCAATGGGCCCATCATGCCGGAATGCCCAGCGCCTGGCTATCCGTCGATGCACGGGATAATGACCCTGCCCGCTTCTGGAGATACTTTGCCGCCTCGATAGCCTCAGCACTGCCCGAGCAACACCGTCGACAGCTTGAAACCAATTGCCAGTGGGAGGCCGGGGTCTCCATCTATACTTTTCTGGATGCCCTGATTAGTGGACTTCCCGAAGAAACGGATCAAAAACATGCATTCGCGCTTCTTCTGGATGATCTGCACGAAATCACCGAACGCTCCATTCTTGACGGATTGTCTTATCTGTTCGATTATATACCGGATTCGATGCATGTGATTCTGTCCTCTCGCTCGGAACTTATGATACCCGGAATAAAAAGGCTGGCAAATGGAGAAGCCATGGTGGTTGGATTGAGCCAGCTCCAATTCACAGCGAGCGAAACCGAAAGTCTATTTCACTTGGTTAACGGGGAGCTTCAGCTAGAATGGACTTCCTCCCAACTGGACGAGCTTCAGCAGAAGACGGAGGGATGGATTACCGGACTGCAGCTTCATCTCCTCTCCTTATCGCGCCGCACCAGCAACGAGAACCTCATGAGCCCGCTCTCCGGCGGAGAGACGTTTATTTCCGATTATTTGTTCCAAGAGGTTTTGCACTCGCTTCCTGACGGTTTGCATGACTTCCTCCTTCGGACCTCCGTACTGTCCAGAATAGATGCTTCGGCCTGCAATGCGCTGACCGGACGACGCGACGGCAGGCAGCAACTGAATGAGCTTCAGCGATTGAATTTGTTCCTGATCCCGCTTGATGGAACGCGGACCTGGTTCCGTTATCACCACCTGTTCGCGCAATTTCTACAAGGCCAGCTTCGACGCAGGAATGAGGAAGAGTATGCCGCAATGCACCGGGCAGCCGGGTTATATTTTTCAAAAAACGGCCTCATGGAGGATGCCATTGACCACCTGTTTGAAGCCAATGAAAATGCGCTCGCCATCCAAGCTCTGGAGCAGCACCTTCCCTTAGCGCTCAGGCAAGGGGATTTATCAACACTTATGAATTGGTATCGCAAAATTCCTGATACCTACTCCATGACGCTTGAGCTTTCCTTGCTCCACTCCTTCCTGCTTGTGTTGGCCGGTGATCTGGAGCGCTCCGAACGGGTATTGGAGCGACTGGAGGAGGAAATTGACGGGCTAAGTCCTTCCAACCACCAGGACCAGCTTCGAAGCAGCTTATTGTTCGTTCGCTCCAATTTGGTCTTTTTGAATGGGGACTTTTCCGGGTGGCTCGCCTTCAGTGAAAAGATACGGAATCATCTCGCTCCGGACAACCCGGTCTTTTACCAATTTGACTATAACCGCCAAGAGCCTTATGTCCGCCGTACCTCGTTGGGTATGAAAGGGATGCTGTCCGAAGAAACCGAAAAAGTCGGAAAATTGTTCATCGGAGTATTGGAAGGCCACGGCTGGAAGAGCTCCCTCCTCAACCTGTACGTGAAGCAATGTCTAGCTGAAGGCTACTATGAGTGGAATCGCCTGGCGGACTCCCGAGAACTGCTGATGCAGCTGCGAAACTCGGACAGACTGCAAGGGACGCCAGGCCTGCTTATTCCGGTTCTTCTCACCGAGGCGCGGCTGCATGCAGCCGAAGGCAAATCCGCTTTGGCGTACCATACACTGGACGAAGCGGCTGAAGCTGCCGCAGCTTGCATACATGACGGAAGACGCTGGGATCACTATGTACGAGCCGTACGGAGCAATTTATATTTACGGGACGGTCGGCTGGGTGAGGCAAAAAAAGAACTGGCCCCCTTGCATAGCGGTTCCGGGAGCAAACCGGTATACCGCCGGGAGACCGAGTTTCTTGCGTTGGCTCGGCTGCTTTGGAGGCAGCGCAAGGAAGCTGAAGCTCTGCCGATGCTCGAACTGCTCAAGCTGCAAGCGGAGCGAGAGCAGCAGATCGCCAGCCTTGTGGAGATCATCTGCCTTCAGGCATTGCTTGAAGCTCAGCGGGGACAGCGTCTGCTTTCCCTGAGGCTTATAGAGGAAGCGCTCGTTCTCGGCAAAAACAACGGCTACCGCAGAACCTTTATGGATGAAGGAACGGACATGCGGCGGCTGCTAAAGACTTACCTTGCCGATCGGTACAATATGCGCGCTTCGTCTGACTCCGACCAAGGAATATCGCAGCAGGAGGCTCTCCTTGAATATGTGGAGAAGCTGATTCATGACTTTTCTGACACGCCGGACATTCCTGCGCTTCAGAACCTCTCGGTGCCGGACCTTCTCGAGCCCTTGAGCGGCAAAGAGCTTCTCCTGCTGGAACAGCTCCGCCTCGGAGCGACCAACAAGCAGATGGCGGCAGCGCTCGGATTATCCGAAGGCACCATTCGCGTGTACTTGTCCCGCCTGTACGAGAAACTGGGCGTATCTACCCGCACCCAAGCACTGGTTAAAACCCAGAGCCTGCCATTGCCCGGGGGAAGTATATTGAGCGATTAGTTGCTCTTTGGTGGTTATATAAAGAGTCGAGGCCCCTGCTGGGCGTACTGCAAAAAAAGCCGTAGTCTCCTTATAAGGAGACTACGGCTTTAATCATATTACTGCTTCCCTTAACGAGCCTTTTCTTACTGGTAACCCCAGATCATCGTGAACAGCGTACCGAACACGGTCACCAGGCCGACGAACAAAGCGTAAGCGATATTCGTATACAACGCCTTTTTGGAGCCATCCTCACCGATGTGCATAAACAGGATAAGCTGTACTCCCATTTGGATGACCGCACTTACGAGGAGAATACTCATTCCGGCAGCTACCGACAAATCGAAGAAAACAACGGATAAGGCAAAAATGGACAGGATCAATGAGAACAAATATCCCATGACGTGTTTAACAGGGAATAGTTTTTTCATATCACATCAGTCCTTTCAGATAGACGAAGCTGAAGATGAAGATCCAGACTACGTCCAGGAAGTGCCAATACAGCGAGAAAATAAACGACTTGTTCGCCGTGTCGAGCGTGAAGCCTTCACGCCCGATCTGAATCATCAGTCCGATGCCCCACAGCAGACCCAACGTTACGTGGGAGCCGTGTGTTCCGAGCAGGACGAACAAGCTGGACAGGAACGCGCTCGTTTGCAGCGTCGCCCCCTCATTTACATAAGTTACAAACTCCATGATTTCGACACCGAGGAACACGGCGCCTAGCAGCAATGTGATGAAAAAGAACACCATCGCCGGCTTTTTCAAGCCCTGCCGCATACTGTTGATAAACAGGCCGATCGTAAAGCTGCTTGTAAGTAGCACGAACGTTTCGATCATAACCGGCCCGATTTCGAAAATCTCATGCCCCGACGGACCGCTGCCCGTACGATTCCAAAGCGTAAGGTAGACGGCAAACAGGGTCGAGAACAGAACAATCTCGGCTCCGAGGAACAGCCAGAATCCGAAAATACGGTTGCTGTTCTCTTCGGAACGATACTCCAGCGGTAACGTATGATCTAATTTCATGCCTGTTCACCCCCCAATCTTGCTTCCGTCTCCAGAATTTCTTTTACCGGGATATGCCGACCATGGTCACGTTCGAACGAGCGCACCGCCAGCATAACCACTACGCCGATGCCTGCGATAATCGTAGGAACCCACCAGCTGAATACCATGAAGAATCCAAAGAAGAAGAATATAATTCCCAAAATGAACGGCTGTCCGCTGTTATTCGGCATATGAATTTCTTCAATCTTGCCTTCGTAAAGCTGATGTCCGCCTTTTTTGGATTCCCAGAACGGATCCAAGCCTTTAACCGTAGGCTCGATCGCAAAGTTGTATTCCGGAACCGGACTGTGCGTGCTCCACTCGAGCGTCCGTGCATTCCATGGGTCGCCCGTCGTATCTCTCGGAGCGTAACGGAAGCTCCAGTAAATATTGTAGACCAACAGAATGAAGCCGATCGCAAGACCGACAGAGCCGATCGAAGCAAGTAAATTCAGCGGGCCAAAGCCCGTACTTTCCGAATAAGTGTACATCCGGCGCGTCATCCCTTTAAGTCCAAGGAAGAACAGCGGGAAGAACGTCACATTAAAGCTGATAATGATCCACCAGAAGGCGCGTTTGCCCTGGCGTTCATCAAGCCGGAACCCGAACAATTTCGGGAACCAGTAGTAGAAGCCGGCAATAACGGCGAACACGGTACCCGGAATAAGCACGTAGTGGAAGTGGGCTACCAGGAACATCGTGTTGTGGTACTGGTAGTCGGCACTCGCCATCGCGAGCATAACGCCGGTTACGCCGCCGATCGTGAAGATCGGAATAAAGGCGAGCGAGTACAGCATCGGTGTAGTGAACTCGATTCGGCCTTTCTGCATCGTAAAGAGCCAGTTGAATATTTTGACCCCGGTCGGTATGGCAATCGCCATCGTCGTGACCGAGAACACGCCGTTGACCATCACGCCGTGACCCATTGTATAGAAGTGGTGAGCCCATACAAGGAAGGACAGCAACGAAATGACGACCATACTCCAAACCATGGATTTATAGCCGTACAAGTTTTTCCGCGAGAACGTGGAAATAATTTCACTGTAAATCCCGAACGCAGGCAAGATAACGATATATACCTCAGGATGGCCCCAAACCCAGAACAAGTTGGCCCAGAGCATGTCCATCCCGCCATTGGCCATCGTAAAGAACTGTGACCCGAATAAGCGGTCGAACATCATCAGCGCCAGTGCCACGGTCAATACCGGGAAGGCGAACAGGATAATAACGCAAGTAATGAGTACCGACCAGGTAAACATCGGCATCTTCATCAGGGTCATGCCTTTAGCACGCATTTTCAGAATCGTCGCGATAAAGTTGACGCCGGTCATCAGCGTACCGATACCTGCGATCTGAATCGCGATCGAATAATAGTTATTCCCTACCGTAGGGCTGAATTCCAGACTTGCCAGCGGGAAGTATGCCGTCCAGCCAGCATCCGGCGATCCGCCGATGACGAAGGAAATGTTGAACAGCATCGCTCCGGCGAAGAACAGCCAGAAGCTGACCGCATTAAGCCGAGGAAACGCTACGTCGCGAGCCCCGATTTGCAGCGGAACTACGACGTTCATCAAGCCGATAATAAACGGCATGGCCATGAACAAAATCATGATGACCCCGTGGGTCGTAAAAATTTCGTTATAGTGCTGCCCGTCAAGCAGCCCGTTTTCCGGCATTGCCAGCTGGGCACGCATCAAGAGGGCGTCAACGCCGCCGCGGAACAACATCAGCAGCGCGGAGATGATATACATAATCCCGATCCGCTTATGGTCGACGGTAGTCAACCATTCACGCCACAAGTAGCCCCATTTTTTAAAATAGGTCAGGCCGATAAGAATGGCTAGCGATGCGACGACGATGCTGACCATCGCGCCATAGATCATCGGTTCGCCAGTGACGAAAAATTCGTCCCATTTCATGTCTAGCTAACTCCCTTCCGTTCTATTAGTTGCCGTGCGAGCTATGATCCGCCGCTCCGGCGTCGTCTGTGCCTGTCGAATCCATATTCATTTCGGAATGGTCCATTTCTCCGGACTCTGAATTCATATCCATCTCTTCCGAACCACCATGGTTGTGGCCGGCATTTTCACCTTCTGGAGCAGGTCTGAATTCAAGGTGTGTTGAAGAATAAGATTTTCTGCCGACATGGCTCTCTTTAAGCAATGAGTCGAATTCCTGCTCCGTCAGTTTCGGAGCCGTTGTTTTGACTTCATCAAGCCATTCTTCATAATCCTTCGACGTCATGGCCAGCGCCTCAAACTCCATGTGCGCGAAGCCTTCACCGGAGAAGTTGGAGTTTTTCCCCATGTAAGATCCGGCGTGCTCAGCTACAAGGTTAAGCTTGTTGACCATGTCGCTCATCGCATACTTCTGTCCGCCAAGCTGCGGGATCCAGAAGCTTGAGATTGGCCCATAGGCATACAATCTGAACTCTACCGGACGATTCGTCGGGAAGTTGACGTAGTTGACCGTCTCAATCCCTTCCTCCGGATAGCTGAAATGCCATTTCCAGTTGGAAGACGCCGCATAAATCACGAGCGGTTTTTGGTCTTCGTAACCTTCCGGCACCTTCTCTACTGCGGCAGTACTCCGAATTGTAACGACCGACAAAATGGTAACAATAATGACCGGAATCGTAATCCAGGTGATCTCCAACCATTTGTTCCCCTCCATATGAGGCGGCTCATAGTCAGGAGCGGCTTTAGAAGCGCGGTATTTGGTAAGCATGTAAACGTAAAGAATATAAACAACCAGCAGAACTAGCGCCATTACCAGGATCGAGAAGATAATGACATTAGATTGTGTCTTGGCCACCGGACCTTTCGGGTTTAGTACAGCTAAATTGTTGCATCCGGTCAGAAGGACAAGAAACGCTGAAAAGACAGCGAGCAGCAATCCCTTCCTTTTCATAGGATTCCGATACCCCTTTCTAAATTGTGAACCTCATCACGATGAGCGAGATGAATTCTTGATTATCAGTTATGTTTTATGTTAGGGAAGCCTTGAACTAATGACAATTCATAGAGAAAGGAATAAATGCAATAAATTTACATTTATATCATTAAGGGTCCTATGGTTTGATCTACCCAATTCCGATTACAGACGATTAGAGCTCAAATTCAGCCGTATTCGACGATTTTGATAATTGTTCACATTGCATTCTAAGGAGTGCCGAGTTCGCAAAATTGTCATAATGATACCCCCGTTAGTGATATTAATCACTTACTTATTCTGGACACTCCAGCAATTGATGCATGAATAACTTAGGAACAATCCAAAAAAGAGTTGCCCGGCCATCCGGCCAAGCAACCCTTATTTATCCTAATTATTCCGTTTTTGTTACAGCAGTTCTTTACGAAGCTGCTCCGGCGATTTTGGCGACAACAAACCAAACGGGATGTCGAAGACCGTTTTCGCGCCGGATTGTCCGGACTGGGACAGCTTGTACACTGCGCGGGCATATGCGACCAACACGCTGGCCGTAAATTCCGGATTGCTGTCCAGCTTCAGGCTGAATTCAATGATTTGCGTATTGTTCTCCCCTGTCCGTCCGCTGCGAAGCACGTTGCCTCCATGCGGCATGGCGGAATGGTTTTGCTTCAATTCTTCTTCGCTGATAAAGTTGACGGTCGTCAAATAATCGGAGAAGTAATTCGGCATTTCTTTGATTTCGCGTTCAATCTTCGCCAAATCGGCGCCTTCCTCAGCGACAACATAACACTCGCGAAGGTGCTTTTCTTTCGTCGACAATTCCGGGTTTTCTCCGTTACGCACACGTTCCACGGCGGATTCGATCGGAATGGTGTATTGTACACCGTTTTTCACGCCCGGTACGCGACGGATCGCATCGGAATGCCCCTGGCTTACGCCTTTGCCCCAAAAGGTATACTCTTTCCCTTCCGGCAAAACGGCCTGCGCCAACAAGCGGTTCAAGGAAAACAACCCTGGATCCCAGCCCGTGGAAATTACGCTGACGTTCCCGCCTTTTTGCGCCGCAGCGTTGACTTGCTCAAAATAATCGGGAATTTTCGCATGCGTGTCAAAGCTGTCAACCGTATTAAACAAAGCCGCAAGCTCCGGTCCTTGTTCAGGAAGGTCTGTGGCCGATCCGCCGCAAAGGATAAGAACATCGATCTTGCCTTTATAGTTCTCTACCTCAGAAATATGCACGACGCCGTTTGCCGCCGCAACCTCATTCGGATGTCTTCTTGAAAAAATAGCGCTGAGCTCAATGTCGGGGTTTTGCTTGATCGCTTTTTCGACGCCGCGACCCAAATTACCGTATCCTACGATACCCACCTTGATGATCGATGCCACTGAGGTTTCCTCCTTTAATAAAAATATGCATACTTATTATTTTAACGCACGCCAGCAAATTTTGAAATCGCCAACATACAAAGAGTGCAAATAAACTGCTTATTCGTACAAACAATAAAAAGTCCAACATTCACACTTTAGACATACCACCGGGCATAATTGGAAAGCTATGGAAGTTTCAGCTATACTCATCCGGTAATAATAGTTGTAAAATAAGATAAATGTGTAACATATGTCATTGCAATTGTAAGGTGGTGCGTTTTGCGTCTGAAAAAATACAAATCGTACGTGATAGTTCTTATTCTAGCTTTAGCATGTTGGGCCGCTGTTATTCCGGAACACGCCTCCGCACACGCTTATGTCGTATCTTCCTCGCCCTCTTCAGGGGAAGTGCTGGAGAAATCACCTGAATCCATATTCATTCAATTTGATGAAGAGATCGAACCCGCCTTTTATTCGCTGCAGGTGCTAAGTCCCTCCGGGGAACGCCTTGACAAGAAGGATGCCGCTATCGATCCGAGCCGTCCCGACAGACTTGTCGCCGGGCTAACTCCCGGATTAGTGGACGGAATTTATACGATTAAATGGAAAGTTGTCTCCAGTGACGGTCACCCGGTTTCGGGAACCCTAGCATTTCAAATCGGCAACCCGGGAGCTGGAAGCGTTCCGATCGTAACATCAGATAATCAGGTTCCTTCCCCGGAATGGAGTCTGCTGTTGATCCGCTGGCTTTGGTATGCGGGGATGACTTTGACCACCGGCACGCTGCTATTCCAACTGTTCTTGCTGCCTCGCAGCGCACGGATTAACGGGATACCGTTCAAAACGAAGCGCAGCAAGCTCCTGCTCAATTTAGGCATTGTGCTGGCCGCCACGGGCATTATCGCAAGCCTGCCGCAGCAATCCGCCAGTAATGCAGGCGTGTCATGGACAAGCGCTTTGAGCGCCGACCTGATAAGTGAAACCTTGCAATACACCGGCTTCGGCACGATATGGAAAATCCAGCTGGCGCTACTGGCGTTGCTGGCCTTTGCCTCCCTGCTCTGGATGAGGATCGGAAACATCCGGCATCCGCGCGAAACAGACATCCGACTTTCTGTGTATGCAGCTTGGGCTGCTATGGCCTTCAGCCAAGGACTTATGCTCTCCAAGGCTTTTATCGGCCATGCGGCCGCCGCGGAGGGCAAGGCGCTTGCTGTTACGGCGGATTATCTGCATTTATCCGCCGCATCGCTTTGGCTAGGCGGCCTGCTGGCCATCGTCTTTCTGTTGCCGGAGGCCGCTGCGAAGGCGAGCTCCCCTGAAGAGGTCGCTTCTGGACAACGTCCGCTTGCTTATTGGCAGGCCGTAAGCCGTTTCTCAGCGCTCGCCTCCGCAAGCGTGGCCGTTCTGTTGATATCCGGGATCTACGGTACTGTCATCCATATTCCATCACTGAGTGCACTATTTCAAACCGGTTATGGCCTGGCGCTTCTAGCGAAAATTGCCGTATTCCTGTTCATGCTTGGCCTCGCCTTTACAGGATTCCTGCGCGGACGGCGGCGCTCCCGGCCTCTTGGACGGGGCGTGTGGGTCGAACTGGCCCTTGGATTTATCGTGCTTGCGCTCGCCGCCGTCTTGGCTAACCAGCCGCCACCATCAACCGCCGCAGGGCTGCCGGACCGGCTGGAGGCGACCGTTCAGGGACACAAAATCACCCTGGAAGTTACGCCCCGAACGATCGGCAAGAATCATTTTGCAATCAAGCTGCAGGATCCGGACGGCAAGCCTATGGAACAGGTGGAGCAAGTTACCCTGTCCCTGACATCCTTGGAGATGGACATGGGCTTGATTGAAGTCGTTATGCCCGGCGGTTCTTCAGAGCTCGAGGCTGATGGGATTATTACCATGGGCGGGGACTGGAACGTGCAGGTCCATATTTTGCTCAAATCGCTGGAATCATTGGATCATGACTTTACTCTCCATGTGGACAGCAACTAGTAATATTAATCTTTTGCAAAAAAGAAAGGGGAAACTATGATTAAGAAATTTATTTTCCGTATAACAACCTTATGCACTTCGGCAGCGGCAGGACTCCTGTTGTTTTCCGGCCTGGCAAGCGCACACGTTACTGTACAACCGGGATTATCTTCTCCTGGCGCCTGGGAAACCTACAGCCTGAAAGTTCCAGTGGAAAAAGACATTCCGACGGTTAAAGTATCGCTTAAAATACCGGACGAGCTCGATTTCAAACAGTATCGCCCCGTACCCGACTGGACGGTGGAGCTCACCAAGAACGAATCCGGCAAGGTGACGGTCGTTACTTGGGCCTCCGAAGCTGACGGAATCGGACCGGGCGAATTCCAGCAATTCGAATTCGTCGGAAAGAACCCCGCCGATGACACTTCCCTGGCTTGGGACGCCTTCCAGTATTACAGCGACGGATCGATCGTCGAGTGGAGCGGCGAGGAAGGCTCGGATAAGCCGCATTCGATCACCAAAGTGACCGCGGATGCGGCAGTTGGAGCGGCTGACGGTCACGCCGCTGATCAAGGCCACGACACCGGCGTTGAAGCCGGCGGTACAGCGGACGGGAATGCCGCCGGGACCGAAGGCGGGGACGCGAACGCAGCAGCGGATAAAGCTGCTGGCGACGGCACCAACAGCCCTGCTGGTGATACCGGGACTGACAACGCAGCAGCCGACGCGGCTGCGAGCGTCGCAGGGCAAAGCGAGGACGGCGGTGCCTCTGGAGTAGAGATAGCAACGTTGGTGCTGTCTTCCGCCGCCCTGCTTGTCTCCCTCGCGGCTCTTTGGGCAGCTATACGCTCCCGGACGAAAACGTCCTAAGGAAGCGTCTGAGTTCGAGGCTACGCTGGCTGAATCTGTTGCCGGATCTATTTACCGGATCTGTTTACCGAATCTGTTACCGGATCTGCGACCGCACTAAATATAGCTGGAAAACCTACAGTTATTTTTATCTCAAACTACCGTTTACAGAATTTAGCGGGAAATCCTACAGTTAATTTGCCCTTATGAACAAAAATCAGGCCATATCGGCGAAATTAGATGCAGATTTTCCAGTTAATGCGTCTAAAAGCTGAAATATCATGAAAATAACTTTAGAAAATACAGCTATTTCTGCGATTACGCATCCAACAAAAATACCTCCGGGAGCAAGCCGTCTAATGGCCATTCCCGGAGGTTTTGCATGTAACCTAATCCACCATGATCGGCGTGTTGTCCAATGGTCCTTTCCCTGCGGGTCTCTCTTCCGAGGAAGCTCCTAGCAGACAGCCTAGCGCCAGGAGCAGTCCAACAGAGGCGCTGATGAACAACGCCGGGTAGCCAAACACGTCGATGACCCAGCCGAGGAGCGGCGGAGACACGATCGCGGCAAGCGAGGATACGAAGTAATAGATCCCTGTCCGCGTGCCGATGCTCTCTTCCCGTCCGGTCGAAATGACCCATGGATAGGAGTTGATGTTGATGCAGGCCCAGAAAATACCGCCGACGATCAGCACCAATCTGAGCAGAAGAACGGAATCTACGAACACAACGGAACCGAATACGAGGAACAGGCCCGCTACGCCGATCATGATGATTTTTTTCTTGCCGAATTTGGCTCCCAGCCAACCGCTCGGCAGGGCGAACAAGAGAAACGCCAACGAGAAGAACGTAAGGGAGAACGAAGCCTCCCCGTCGCTCATTCCGACATGCTTCGTGCCGTATAACGTGAACAGCGCCTCGACGCCTTGATAAGCTACGAACCAGAAGAAAATCGCGCCTAAAATGAACAATGTCGTCTTGTCGAGCTGATCCTTGATCCGCACCGGCGGCCCGCTCGGCTTGGCGTCGGGGTGGCTTTCCAGAAGGATCGGTTCTTTAATTACTTTTTTTAGAATAAACATGGAACCCAGCATCACTATGCCGGCAAACAAAAACGGCACGAATGAGCCGATTCCGTATAAAACCGATCCGATGCCAAAGGCCAACACAGAGCCGATCCCGCCCATAAAGTTAATGATGCCGTTGGCTCGTGTCCGGTCCTTTTCCGGAGTGATATCCGGCATTAAAGCCACCGTCGGCGCCCGGAACAAGCTCATGGACAAATTCATTAACATCATGAACAATACCAAGGTGATTAGACCCGTATGTAAAGGAATCATCGTGGCAAACACAGCCCCCAGCGGCATCCCGATGAGTAAGTAAGGCATCCGTCTGCCATACTTTGTAGTCGTTTTATCGCTCCGATGACCGATCCATGGCTGCAGAAACATCGCGAAATAGTTGTCGATCGTCATCATGAACCCGATCAATGCCGCACTTTTCAGGTAATCGTCCAAAAATAGCGGTACGAAGGCGTTATACAACGCCCAGGTCAAGCTGATGCTGAAAAAACCGAGTCCCAGCAGCCATGTTTTTTTCATCCGGTCACGCTCCTTGATCGGACAGCAGCTCGGCCAACCGGTCAGGGTAATCGGTAATGATGCCGGCTACCCCCGCCTTAATCAACCCTGCCATCTCGTGTTTTTCATTTACAGTAAAGGGATTATAAACTACTCCCTGCTCGGCTGCAGCGGCAACAAACTCCGGCCGTACGGCGTAATGGAAGGCGTGCAACGCTTCGGCGCCGATGTTCTTCGCATATTCCCATGGCTCATACAAGCCTTCCCCATACAAAATGCCGGTCCGGATTTCCGGTGCAATCTTTTTGCAATCCACCAAAGAATAATGATTGAAGCTCGAAATAATCGTGCGCTCCGCCAATCCATACGCTCTTACCATATCGATGACCTTGCGCTCCAGTTCAGGATACTGCACAAACCCGTTTTTCAGTTCCAGATTAACGATGGTGTCCGTGCCCTTTACGAGCTCCAACAACTCTTCCAGCGTCGGGATCTTTTCCCCTCTATAATCCTCATGGTACCAGGATCCGGCTTCATGGGAGCGAACTTCCTCCAGCGTCAAATCCTTAACCCAGTCCGGCGTTCCCGCCGTCCGTTTCAAAGTTTCGTCATGAATCAGCACCAGGTGCCCGTCTTTAGTCATCTGTACATCGGTTTCAATCCCGGTTGCGCCAAGCTCCAGAGCATAGGCGAATGAGGCAATCGTATTCTCCGGACGGTGTCCGGCCGCTCCGCGGTGCGCAAAGTTAATGAGTTTAGCCAATGGATGGTCCTCCTTGGATGTTAAGTCATTTTTATTCTTCAATTTTAAATATTATCCATCTCCCTATTATAATCCTGCAATATTAATGCAATATAAAAAGATAATAACGAGAACATCCGACATCGGCATCGGCACGAAAAAACCCGAGGCATTCGCCCCGGGTATGTTATCTCAATATCTCACCGCTCATCATCCCGTGAAATTCTCCCGCCATTTCAGCAGCCGTTTCTCCAGCCACCGGACCAGTGAATCCGATAATTTGCCGACCGCGGCAAAAATGGCAATCCCTACGAACACGATCGTGATGACCGAAAATTGTCTCGCATCCTGAATCAGATAGCCGACCCCGGAGCTCGAGCCCATCATCTCCGCAACGACCAGCCCCAGCCAGGATACGCCCATAGACAGCCGGACTCCGAGCAGTACATTTGGCAGCGCCCCCGGCAAGATCACCAGGCGGATTTGCTGCCAGCGGCTGAACTCAAGCACCCGGGCCACTTCAACCAGCTTCCGGTCTACACCCCGAATCCCTAGAAAAGTGTTGACATAGAGCGGAAAAAAAGCGCCCAGCGCGATCAGCAAAATTTTCGAAGTCTCGCCGATCCCGAACCAGAGAATGAACAGAGGCGTGATCGCAAGATGCGGAATGGTCCGCAGCATTTGCAGCATCGGATCAAGCGCCTGCTCGGCCGGCCGAAGAAACCCTACCGCCAGGCCGGACGCAAGGCCGATGGAGCCGCCGACCAGGAATCCCGACGCCGCGCGGGCGACGCTGATCCCCAAATGGTGGAGCAGTTCTCCGGTAACTAGCAGCTCATATCCCTGTACCGCAATGGCATAAGGCGATGGGAGCAATGTCCCGGGAATCCAGCCTGCCGAGCTCGCATATTGCCATATCGCAAGGATTAAAAGTGGAAGAATACTTCCCCTAATCCAGCTGTAACGCCATATTTTTAGCACAAAGCTTCTTATTGGCCGCCGAATTGCCTTAGTACGTTGAACGGAGGATGGGACTTTGACGGTTGCGGTTGATTCTTCGATTAATGACATGAATATCACCTCGTTATGCGGATCACATAATCACTTGCCTTGGAACGCTTCTTCAACAAACCGGTTCTCGACGACCTTACTGACATCAATCTGCTTGCGGATTCCGCCCGTTTCAAATAAAAGGTCCGCCGTCTCCTGCTGCGCCTTTATATAATCCTCGCTAACCGGCTCCACGGAATAACTCGATTTGCTCAGAAGGAGCTGAATCAGATCGGCATCGACCTTTTTCTTTTCGGTAAAAAACTTCGCGGTTTCCTCAGGATGCTCGCTGCTCCAAGTAATGATCTTATCCAGCTCCTTCAGAAATATGGTGACGAGTTCCGGATGCTCCTCGGCGAATTTCCCCCTTGCGATCGCAAAGCTCGGGCTAGCCAGATTCAGCTTCTCCCCATCCGCGATCCCCACGGCTCCCTGGTTGGTAGCCAAAGTAACATAAGGCTCCCAGACGGCCCAAGCGTCGACGGCCTTGGATTGAAAAGCGGGCTGGGCTTCATCCGGCTGGAGTTGAATCAACTCGATGTCGGAAGGTTTTAAGCCCTGTTGTACCGCTGCTCTGTAGACGAAGGCATAAGCGGAGCTTCCTTTGGCTACGGCAACCTTTTTCCCCTTCAAATCGGCTACGTCCTTAATTCCCGAGCCCTCATGAACAAGAATGGTATCCCCCCGCTTGCCGTCGGAGATGACCGCAATTTCCTTGAAATCGATATCCCCGGCTTGACCGGCGATCACCGGACCGTTCCCGACAAGACCGAAATCGAGATGTCCCGCCGCGATGGCCTCAAAGTGAGGCGGACCGCTTGGAAAATCGGTAAACTTGATTTCGGCGCCGGCCGCGGCAAACGCCTCATCGATCCAGCCCTTTTCATGCGAGAGCGACAGCAGGCTGATTCCCTGGGTTCCTATATTGACGACTACGGTTCCTTTGTCCTTGGCCTTCACGTCGGCCGCTGCGGCAGCCTCGTCTCCGGACTGACCCGAATTGTTGCTTGCCTTGGAGGAGCAGCCCGCCAGCACTAAAGCGAGACCGAGCACGGCAACGGCGTTTTTCAACAACAGCTTTCTCATGGTTTCTCCATCTCCCTCTCTTGTCTGTCTATCTATACCGTTTGACCGATACGGGCCTCCCATTTGGCCTTGAATAACGGAAGCAATTTGTCTCCGGCAATTTGAGCTTCTTCAACATGCGGATATCCGGATAGTACAAACGTGCTGATTCCCGCATCAACAAATTCAAGCAGACGGTCCGATACCTGATCAGGCGTTCCCACAAATGCTACCGCACCGCCCCCGCGAATGCGCGACAAGCCTGCCCAAAGATTGGGGCCAATCACGTAATCGTTATCCTGCGATTTCTTCCACAGTTCGGTCTGACGCTGTTGATTTATAGCATCGGACTTCGCCTGAACCTGATCAACCACATTCAACAATTCCGGCGGGGCGAGGCTTGTAATTTCACGAGCAGCCGCCCAGGCCTCCTCCTCCGTATCTCTCACAACCAACTGGGCTCGTAGGCCGTATCGCAGCGTGCGGTCAATACCTTTAGTGTTGCGCTGCTCGCTCAAATAGGACTCGACCTCTTCAATCTGCTCCCTGATCTGCTGTATCGTCTCCGCCCAGAGCAGATACACGTCCGCCGTTTCCGCGGCAACCCGCTTTCCGGCAGGTGAGCTTCCGCCGAAATAGAGCGGCGGGTGTGGCTTTTGCACGGGAGCCGGTTGCGATACCCCGCCTTCAATCTGATAGTACTCCCCTTCAAAATGTACTCCGGCGCGTCCCCCGCTGCGCAAAAATCCCTCAACGGAAAAATCATGCGATTCGGTCCAAACCTGCTTGACGATGTTCAGAAACTCCCGTGTCCGGTCGTATCTGGCGTCATGATCGTGATACAGCGGATCCCCAGTAACCCGCAAATCATCCGGGTAACCACCGCTAACCACATTAATCAGGGCTCTCCCGCCGGAGATCCGGTCCAGAGAAGCTCCCATTCTCGCTGCCAGTACCGGAGCGATCAATCCGGGACGCATGGCTACCAGCGGCTTCAGCGTCCTCGTTTGCGCTGCAAGCGCTGAGCCGACGATCCAGGCATCGATGCAGCTGTTGCCCGTAGGGATCAGCGCAAATTCAAATCCCGCTTGTTCCGCGGTTTGCGCCACCTGGATCATATACTCCAGCGTAGATTCCCGCTCGGGCTTCACCCCGATATGCTTGCCATCCCCCGTTGTCGGAATAAACCATCCAAATTCCACTCGATCAACTGCTGCCATGTTCTCCTACCTCCCTGATTAAAATAAAAACCGGAGACCCCCGCAGCCTGAACAGGCCGCAACAAGTCTCCGGTTTGACCGGTAGAATATTATTCTATTCCAATCGGTTAAATGTGATTTAAATCATATACGGTTATCCAATTACTGTCAACCCCGATTTTTGCAATTCTGCATTAAGCCATTTAGCCTCCTGGATCGCCCGTTTGTCATTCCAAATGTCTCCCGGCTTGCTTGCTTTGGCAATAATATGCCCCTTCAGCGGCATTCCTACGTAATCGAAAGTATATTTTAGTTGCTGTATAAGCGGCATGGCTTTAATCCGGGGATTGTCCCCGCCAACAACTAGGACGTACGCCTTTTTCTGCGCCATCTCCGCTTTGAAATCAAAGCGTGAATCCCGAAGACTTTGGGACCAGCGATCAATAAAATTCTTCATTTTTCCAGATACGGTGTACCAGTAGACCGGAGTGGCGAACACGAGCGTATCATGCTGCAGCACTTCTCGAATGACGTCGTCGTAATCATCATCGACCGGATCGAACCCGCCCTCCGTATGCCGCTGATCATGAATCGGCAGAATTTGTTTGTCCCGCAATAAAATTTCCTTATGCTGAACTCCCTCCAACACCAGCCTGCTCAACTGCTCGGTATTTCCTTCGTCTCTTGTGCTTCCCTGCAAAACCAGGATACTCATTCAGGCACTCCCTTTCCATCGTAATCGACTTTTTCCGCAAATTGCGGCTCTTTACTGTTATACTGCGTTCCCGCAGATTTATGCCGTTTCCGCCTCCTGGCGAGGATTCAGCCCGACCAAGGTCCAGTTCAGAAACCGTCTCAAGCCTGTTATGCCGCATTAGGAATCGCGGTAGAATTAAGACATCAACAACGGACTTAAATAATAATCCAATCTGACATAAAAAAGAAAGCGAGTGTTCAATCATGAAAAAATTGTATCGTTCGGCAACCGACAAACAGATCAGCGGCCTTTGCGGCGGTATCGCCCGTTGGTTCGGAATCGACACTACCGTGGTCCGGCTGATCGCCGTGGTAGCGGCGCTGTGCAGTTTCGGCACCGTAGTCGCCCTGTATCTCATCGCCAGCGTGATCGTTCCGAAAGAGCCGATCGGCAACTTCGGATTCGACGACCATTACACACACTATTAATGAAACACGGTAATCCTGTTCGTTTAGCTAAAGTATAAACTACTATCCAACCAAAGGAGAGAATTACAAATGAGTCTATTTAATCGAATTGCTAACATTACTAAAGCTAGCCTGCATGAAGTTTTAAACAAACTGGAAAATCCGGTAGTTATGACGGGGCAGTATTTGCGCAACCTGGAGGACGATATTCGTATTGCCGAAAATATGCTGAAAGAACAGCAGATGAACGCGAACATCCGCCTGCGGAAGAGCGAAGACGCCGCCAAAGCAGCGAAGGAAAGCGAGCTTCGCGCGCTGGCCGCACTTGAAGCTGGAGATGAAGCCGGTGCTAAAGTAGCCGCTACGGCCAAAATCCATTACGAAGAGCAGGCGCAGCAATACGCGGCGGAAGCGAAAGAAGCCCTGGATCGCGTGGCTGAGCTGGAATACCGCTTGAAGGAAGGCAAAGAAGAACATGCCCGCCTGAAAGAAAAGCGCAACGAATTGGCCGCACGGGCCCGCAAAGTGGAAGAGCACGAGCAAATGGAGCGGCCGAACTTCAGCCGCGGCATGGATTACGGCGCAGCCGCACGCGGCTTCGAACGCATGGAAGAAAAAATCCTCGAATGGGAAGCCGGAACCCAGCTTTCCGGTCAATCCTATGCAGGAAGCGG
Organism: Paenibacillus sp. FSL R5-0407; assembly: GCF_038009185.1. Lineage (NCBI taxonomy): Bacteria > Bacillati > Bacillota > Bacilli > Caryophanales > Paenibacillaceae > Paenibacillus > Paenibacillus sp. FSL R5-0407. Next base: position 1,126,092 of record NZ_JBBPAX010000002.1, read on the forward strand.
CGCAACTGGTTCGCAAGTGAATGCAACCGAGAATGCTGCCGTTGCCGAAGAACTTCAGCGCATGAAGGATCAATTGGCATCCCGCAAAAATTAATTAGTCAAAAGGTTGGACTTGGAACTATCCTTGTCCAACCTTTTTTTTGTTGGGCCTTCGGTAGTTTTTGTTGTACCTTCGGTAGTCCTGCTCGAAGAAGCCCCCTCATCCTTCTCACCATTTCCGAGTAAATTAACTGTAATTTCTCCAGTTAATTGTTACAGATTGGTGCTTCCACGTAAATTAACTGCAATTTATACAGTTAATTTGGCCAATCCGGTCATCTCAGTGCCGAATCCGTCAAATTAGCTGCAGGTTTTCCAGTTAAATATTGATTTCGGGGGAATTCGGACAAATTAACTGTAGGTTTTCCAACTAATTTAATTTCCTCGAACTTGGGAGTACATTGAAACTCCGGCTCATCGAACCCCGCGATGTCATGGCTTATAATCCCCTTGCCTTACTCTATCCTCACTTTATCCTTACTTATTCTCACTTTATCATTACTTATTTTCACTTTATCCTAACTATCTCTTCACTATATCCTTACCCCATTATCGACGCGCATCTTCACCACTACCTTCATCCGAATCTAAATTCACTATCTACTCTCAAATCAGATATTCATATCAAGTTACGGCGCAATCCTAACACAACGTTTTCCGAGTGCCGTATAAGGGTACCAACTAACAACTAAACCATAGTACTTTTATGGCAATAATACTTTTCGGCGTATCAAACCTTCTGCGAACTTCCTATCGCATACCGCCATGAGGCCAACATTCTTCCTCGCAGCAAAAAAAGTCCCCGGTAACCAACAAGTGCATTGGTTCCGGAGACTTTCTTTAAACTTAACTTTATTTGCCTTCTTTGCCGGCTTTGAAGATTTCGCCCATAGCGCCGAGACTGCCCAGCGTTTCGATGGCATTCGAAGGGATAAATATTTTGTTGGCTGGTCCCTTCGCCACTTCCTTGAGAGCTTCGAAAGATTGGTAAGCCAATACTTGTTCGTTGAGTGCGGCGTTACGCAGCATTTCGATCCGTGCTTGCTCGGCCTGAGCAACCGCCTCGATCGCTTTCGCTTCCCCGATAGCTTCCAGCTCCTGCGCCTGGCGCAAGCCTTCTGCTTCGCGGATACGAGCTTCCTTGTCACCCTCCGCCTTGAGGATCTTACTTTGCTTATCCCCTTCAGCGCGCAGGATCATATCCTGCTTGGCCGCTTCGGCTTCCAGAACGATCGCCCGTTTGTTCCGCTCGGCTTTCATTTGCTTATCCATCGCTTCTTGAATATCAAGCGGCGGTTTAATGTCAATAACTTCGACGCGCTCAATCCGTACGCCCCATTTTTCGGTTGCTTCGTCAAGCGCTATCCGGATATCCGTCGAAATCTTTTCCCGTCCGGACAAGGTTTCGTCGAGCTCCATCTTACCGATGATTTGACGCATCGTCGCGGTCGAAATATTCCGAACCCCGTATACATAATCGGAGATACCATACGTAGCCTGCTCAGGACCGACAACTTGATAGAAAATGATCGTATCGATTTGAACCTGAACGTTATCCTTTGTAATAACGGTTTGCGGAGGCACATTAGCCTGTTGGATCCGCAGGTCATGATAAGTACGAACCTGATCGATCACCGGAATCAGAATATTCAGCCCCGGGTTCATCAACCGGTTGAATCTACCGAGCCGCTCCACAACGCCGACCCGCTGTTGAGGTACGATTTTGACCGTGAGTGAGATAAAAACAACGACTACTACGACAATGACGGCAATAATTGCCCATTCCATTAAATAAATTCCTCCCATCTTTCTACTTCAATAATCGTACTGCTTCGTTTCAGCACCCGTACAAGCTCATCTTTTGCCAGAGATTGAGCCGACGTGGCGCTCCAGGTGTCTCCTCCGACTTTTACGATGCCATATTGCCCCTCTTCAATCGGTTCGACAACGACTCCCTGTCTCCCTACCAGTTCGGTACCGGTATCTTCAAATCCTTTGGCAGCGCGAAATTTTCTGGAGAGCGGTTTCGTGAAAACCGTCAAAATTAACGCTACCACGCATCCTGCAACGACTTGAAACAGATACGCATCCGGCGCAAACCATGCCACCAGCGCCGCTACCAAGGTTCCAATACATAACCATAGCATGTAAAATGTCAGCGTAAACATTTCAAGAACCAGAATAATTCCTGCGGCTATAAGCCATAGCACCCATGCATCCATCCTGACAGATGCACCACCTTTCCGCATTATAGTTATATATACGGGACTCCGGGCAAAAAGTATCAAGAAAAGTAAGTTTTCGCAAAAATACTGAATAGTTCCCATGTGGCGAGAGACTGCCCCCGCCTATGGGTAACAGTCTCCCGCTATTTTTTCAATATTAAACTAAGGATTGTTCGGAGCCCGATAGAAGGTGGAAATAGAGATCGAGACCGCCTTTTCCAAGCCCTCGTTCCCTTCTCCGAAACTGAAGGACTGGACAACGTAAAGCCGTTCCGCTTGCTGCAAACTTGCAGCAAACTGCTTCGCTTGAGGAAGCGACGCACTGAGCCGGACTTCCGCCCGTACCGGGGACAGCCCGACAGCTAACAAGTTGGCCCGGTCCATCATACCGCTGAGCGCAAGGCTCAAAGCCATCTCAGCCGGTTTACCAGACGCGGCCAAATCCTCGGCAGCACTGGTTCCGGTAGCCGATTCTCCCCCTGCCGCATCCGTACCGAACGAGATCTCCTTGATCATGGCTCCAGACGCTTGACGCGCCGTCTCCAAATCGCGCAGGATCCCTTCCTGATCGAGCGATTCCGGCACTACCTTCTTGTTGGCCGTCGTCTCATTGCCGGCCGAATTCTTAACTTCATCGCGCTTATTCTTAACGATCGATTCCGTCGCTTGCAGAAATTTCAGCTTTTCATTGTTCTCTGCAAGCAATGTTTTTGATTCCGATAAAGCAGGACGATACCAAAACAGATAGAACAATCCGGTCAACAAGATGATTAGGAACGCGATAGCCAGGACACTTACGAACCTTTTATCGGCAAAACCTTGCTTCATTCGGCATCCCCCGCTTTCACAGGAGTCTGCCCGGGCGTCAGTTGAAACGATCCGATAAATTGAGTCCCTTGCTCTCTAAGAGATTGGATAAAGACGGCTCCCGCCCCTGATCTTTTTTGGATCGCAACGGAGTAGGCACCCGCCTCGGTCAGACCAGGAAACGAACAGGTCCAGGCTAAACTGCCATCCTCATTCAGCTTCACTGTTTCTAACGTGCTGCCGGACGACAGGGGCGATTCCAGTTCGGTCAGTAAAGCATCCAGGTCGGGGCGAAGCTTCCTGAGCGCTTCAATCATATCCCCGGCATTTCCATGCAGGCCTTCGCTTTGCCCCAAGGTTTGAAGCTCACTCTGCAGTTCGCTTTGCTTCTGTTCTGTCGCTGCCAGCTGTTGTCGGGACGACTCCGCCGAGTCGAGCGAATCTACATACCCTACAATAAGAAAAGCGGCTAGCCCGAGCCCCACTACGATCAGAGCCAGCGGAACAATTAATAACGAAAGGGTCGAGCGTTCTTTTGGGGGAAGCAGGTTGATTTCGATCATGATTTCCCCACCCCTTTCAGGGCCAAGCCCAGAGCGACAGCATAACTGTCCCGGTTGTCCAATTCCGCATTGTCGAAGTATGGAGACAGATCGACTTCGGATACCCGAATTTGTTCAAAGGATTCGACTAACCGGTTTAATATGACCGGCTTATCCGGCGCATTTCCGGTAATGACAATATCCTGAACCCGCTCGTTGCCTTCATGCAGCGTATTTTCATAAAAGTTGATGATTCTGGCGACCGAAGAGACAATTTCGCTATAACGCCATGTATTCAAACTGTCCTCGGACACCGTCTCCAAGGGAAAAGTGCGGACGAAGTCCGGAACTCCCCGGTTGTACAAATAAACTTCCGCTTCCTTCGGTTTGAAATTAATCGCCATGATGTTGTCTTTTTTCAGCATATCCGAGCGGCTCATCACCCGCATTAACGATAAGGTCTCCAGGTCAACGGAGATCACTCGAAGGCCTGCCTGCTCAAGTACGGCAACCATATCCGCGATCATCGGACGCGGCACCGCGGCGACAAAAGCCTGCATAGTTCCTTCGGGCTCCTCACCGTCATCCGTCCAATGATAATCAATGATCGGATCGTCGAACGGAAGTCGAATGCTGCTCTCCACTTCCAATTCGGTTACTCGACGAAGCTGCTTGCGCTTCACTTTCGGCACCCGGATTAACCGGATGAATGATTGGGACGTTGGAGCCGCAAGATGAACCTTGCTACCGGACAGGCCGTTTTGTTCTATCCATGGCTTAATCATTTCCGAATAGCGGCTCAATTCCGGAACTCCGTCTTCATCGATTACATAATCCAGGGGAAGCATCCCCGCCTCTTCAGCCAAACCCAGCTTCGGGTTATAGCGAACGAATCTGATACCGTCTTCATCGACCGTTATCCCGACAGCTGTCTTGGATGTGCGTCTTTTCATTAATGCTGTATTAGATTTGTCAGATACCAATCGATGATCTCCTTTCCGTACATGTATACGATCAGGGAACCGAAGGCCAGATAGGGCCCGAACGGAATAGTCTTCCTTTTCTTGTTCCCTCCAGAGGCTTGTTGAAGCAGCCCTGCCAGCAAACCGATGATACTTCCGAAAAACAAGGCCAGCAACACACCGGGAAAGCCCAGTACCCACCCTAAAACGGCCAGCAGCTTTACATCCCCCATTCCCATGCCGCGCCCTGAACTTAGGATCGCCAGCAAAAGGAGAATACCGCTGCCGCAGACTGCGCCGAGGAGGTGCAGCCACAACGGCTCAGAGCTAGCAAAGGGCACCGCTGCCAGCAGTAAGACGCCGAAAACGAGCAATGCGCCGTTTGGGATAATTCTGGCAGCCAGGTCGGTGATCGTGATGAGGACGCACAGCGCCGTCAGTAATGCACCGACCGCCCACGCGCCCGAGAAGCCGAAGCGCAGGTGCATAAAGGCGAACAGCGCCGCCGTCAATAAAGCGGCGGCGCTGTCAGCAGCTAGACGCCGGCGGGTCGGCCCGGCGTACCAAGCCGGCGCTGCGGCTTGCGGCGGTGCCAGCAAGCCGCGCCGGGCGAGCAGCACCCGAGCCAGGTAGGCAAGCGCGTAGCCGACGGCTAGACCTAGAACTAAATAAATAATTAAACGCATTATTTTGTTTCTGGAGGTGTTGTGGAACCTGAGGTTCCTTTAGTACTATCCTTTAAATCACTTGCTGTGAATGCCAATGTATTACCATCAGCAAATACCAATGTTACTACATTCCCTGAACCAGCATTATAGTTATCTAGGTTTACAAGGGTATTCGTTTTATCTAATGCTGTACCCTCCTTAGGGTCGGTTAACCCTTTTTGAATATAACTGTCATCCTCTAATTGTTGTAATGTAATAGCTCCTGTAGATGGATTTTTTAACTCACCATTATTATTGGCAATTGAATACAGTTTTGCCGCCTCAAAAAGCTGGTTAGCAGTTGCTGTTCTAGCATTGTCTTTCGTATCGCTAATCAACCCACCGATCAACGGAATAGCAATTGCAGCAATAACCCCAATAATAACGATAACGGCGAGCAATTCGATCAATGTTAGGCCTTTTTCTTCTTTTCTTAATCTTTGAATAAGTGCAGTCATTTAGATAACCTCCCAATTGTATTTAGCTTATATTTCCATAAAGGGTGAGCATCGGGATCATAATGGAAGCCATGATGAAGCCCACGACGCCTGCCAAAAGGACGATCATAATCGGTTCGATCAACTGCTTGAGCTTGTCCACGCTGTTTTCTACATCGCGTTCGTAGAAGTCGGCGATTTTGCCAAGCATGGTGTCGATGGAACCGGTCTCTTCGCCGACCACGATCATTTGCGTGACCAGCGGAGGAAAAATCCACGATTTGCGAAAAGGCTCGGATAACGGGCGCCCCTGACGCAACGAGTTCTGAGACTCGTGAATGGTCGCCCCTATTACACGATTACCCACGATCTTCTCCACAATCGCAAGCGATTGGAGAACCGGAACGGCGCTGGCATACAGAGAAGACAAAGTGCGCGTCATTTGTGCGATGGCGCTCTTGCGATTCAGCAAGCCGAACACCGGAACCTTTAGCTTGAAATAGTCCCAGGCATAAGCTCCTTTCTCCCAGCGGAGAAGAAGATAGACACCCGCCGCGATCGCCAGTGCGACCAGAATCCACATATACCAATGCGTTTCCAGGCTTCGGCTCATGGCCAACGTCATTTTTGTAATGGCCGGAAGCTCGCCGCCTAACTGCGTGAACATCGACTGGAACCGCGGAATGATGAACTTGAGCAAAAATATGACCACCGCCACGGCCATCACGGCCACGATGAGCGGATACGTCATCGCCGACTTTACTTTTTCCCGGGTATAGTGGGCTTTTTCAAAATAAACAGCCAGCCGCTCCAGTGTATCCTCCATGCTCCCCGACTCTTCTCCCGCTCGGATCATATGGACAAAGATGGATGGGAAGATACGGGGATAGGCCGAGATCGCTCCGGAAAAGGTGCTTCCCTTCCGAAGCTCGGATGTTACTTCGCCGAGTGTCTTCTTCAAGGCCTTACTCTCGGACTGCTCGGCCAAGACGGCTGTAGCGTCAACGATCGAGATTCCCGCCCGGATCATCGTTGCAAACTGTCGGCAGAAGACGACAAAATGTTCATTTTTGACCGGACTGCCGATATAAAAGTCTTTATTCCAAACGTTCTCCTGCTTTTCCTGAAGCTTGGTTACGATAAATTGCTGACGCTTCAGTTCCGCAAGGGCGGTTCCACGGTCTGCAGCCTGAATGACGCCTTTGCGGGTTCTCCCCGCAGGATCTCTGCCCTGATACATAAATTGTGCCATATCACATCTGTCCTTCCGACAAATACTCCCTCGCCGCAGATTCATCTACCGTGCCTTGACGAAGCATTTCCCTGATGTCCATTTCCAAGGTGTGCATGCCGAGTTGAACATTTGTCTGCATGACGCTCTTAATTTGATGCACCTTCTCCGTGCGGATCAGATTGCTAACCGCCGGTGTATTCAGAAGCACCTCGGTGGCGACAAGTCTTCCTTTACCCGTCCGGGCCGGAAGCAACCGCTGAGACAATACGATAATCAGCACCGACGCGAGCTGTATCCGGATTTGGCCCTGCTGCTCCGGCGGGAATGCGTCGATGATCCTATCAATCGTCTGCGGGGCATCAGCGGTATGAAGCGTCGCAAAAACCAGATGGCCTGTCTCCGCAGCTGTTATAGCGGTCCGAATCGTTTCCGGGTCCCGCATCTCCCCCACCATAATGATATCGGGGTCCTGACGCAGCGCTGCCCGAAGGCCATTGCCGAAGGAGTGGGTATCAAGACCGACCTCACGCTGATTGACAATGGACCGCCCGTGGCGGTGCAAATATTCTATCGGATCTTCAAGCGTAACAATGTGCTTGCTCTGCGTCTTGTTGACATAGTCAATCAAAGAAGCAAGCGTTGTTGATTTACCGCTCCCTGTCGGGCCCGTTACAAGGAAAAGGCCCTGCGGCTTCTGCGCAAGTTTAAGCAACACCGGCGGCAGTTTCAGCGTCTCAAAGGGAGGCACCGTGGGAGATATGACTCGGGCAGCGATACACATCGAGCCTCTTTGCCGGTACACATTAATACGGAATCTGGATATGCCGGGAACCCCATAAGAGAAGTCCACCTCGCCGTTATCCAAAAACTTATTGTACTGGGACTCATTCATAATCGCCCGCGCATACTCCTCCAGCATGGCCGGGGATGCTGCATCCCTGTTCATACGATGCAGCACCCCGTCAATCCGCAATACCGGAGGCGAGTTGACGGTCATATGCAAATCCGATGCCCCTGATTCCTGCGCCTCCGTAAGCAATGAGGCAAAATATTGTTCAGCGTCGCTCATTGCCTCACCTCCTCTTCATCACCGGCTTCACGAAGAATTTCCTGCAGGGTGGTGTGCCCTGCGATCATTTTTTCGATGCCGTCTTCGAACAAGGTTCGCATACCCAGCTTCGCTGCATGTTTGCGAAGTTCTGTAATCGGGGTTCCATTCACGATCGAATCGCGCAATTCATCGTCGATCCAAAGAACCTCGTGAATGGCCATCCGCCCCCGGTACCCGCTTTTGCCGCATGTGCCGCAGCCCTTGCCATGGTGCAGCTTGTCCACCGTGATCCCCAAGCGTTCCAGATAGATCCGCTCCTTGACATCCGGAACGTATGCTGCGGCGCAATCCGGACAAATTCGGCGAACGAGGCGCTGGGCAACCACGCCGATCAGCGAAGAAGAAATAAGATAAGGCTCAACCCCCATGTCCCTTAGACGGACAATGGTGCTGACCGCGTCATTCGTATGAAGCGTCGAAAAGACCAAATGCCCCGTAAGGGAGGCCCGGATCGAGATTTCCGCGGTTTCATAGTCACGGATTTCGCCCACCATGATGATGTTCGGATCCTGTCTGAGAATGGAGCGGAGCCCTTTGGCAAAGGTCAGGCCGGCTGCGGGATGAACCTGCATCTGGTTCACGCCCTCCAGCATATACTCCACCGGGTCCTCTATCGTAATGATATTGTTCTGTTCCCGGTTCAAGTGCTGCAGCGCGGAGTACAGCGTGGTCGTTTTACCGCTGCCGGTTGGCCCCGTAAGCAGCACGATCCCATGCTGTTTTTCGATCATTCGCCGAAACAATCCCTGGTTGTGCTCGGTCATTCCGAGCTTGTCCAAGGCCTTAACTCCCGTAGCAAGATCGAGCAGCCGCATGACGACCTTCTCTCCGTGTACCGTCGGCAACGAAGAAATCCGGATATCGATCTGCTTGCCGTCGATCATCATCTTGATTCGCCCGTCCTGGGGAAGCCGGCGCTCGGCGATATTCAGATTCCCCAAAATTTTCAGCCGGGCCGTGATAACGCCTTGCATCGTTTTGGGAATCGACCGTTCGCTCCGCAGCATCCCGTCGATCCGGTACCGGATCGCCACTTGGGTATCCATCGGATCAACGTGAATATCACTCGCTCCCAGCCGAACGGCCTGCTCGATCATCTGATGGACAAGCCTTACGACCGGGGACTCCTCGTCCGTAATGACGGACTGCTCCACTTCAATCGGTCCATCTCCGGATCCCAGATCCTTGATCATTTCATTCATAGAGTCCTGCAGACCATACAGACGCGCAATACCACGCTGCAGCTCGCCGCGGGCGATGATCGCCGGCTCAATCGTAAACCCGGTGCTCATCCGTAAATCATCAATGACGAACAAATCCAAAGGGTCTGCCATAGCAACCATCAACTTCCGGCCATCTACGCGGATCGGCATCACCTGATATCGTTTGGCCATCGTTTCAGGAATAATTTGGCTTAGTTTAGGGTCGATTTGAAACCTTGACAATGTAACATGCGGAATGCCAAGCTGGAATTCCAGCACTTCGATCAATTGATGCTCTGTAAGAACTCCCTGTGACAGCAAAACGTCACCGAGCTTTTTTTTGGTGCTTCGTTGCTCTTCGAGTGCGGTTTGTAATTGCGCTTCCGTAATTATCCCGGATTCAAGAAGAAGTTCACCCAGACGTTTTTTGATCGTGTACATGTTTCACACCCTCTTATTTGAGTAGAAATATCTAGTAATTACAGGCGGAGACTGAATCGTAGTCAGAAATGATTAACAAGATTACGTAGGGTACTATAATTGAGGAAAATAATAGTAAACAGCATTTGTAATGATTATATACCTTTTGACTTATTGATGCTATTATAAAATAGTACATTTTACCTATTTTTCTAACATTTCTCCTTCTGATGAATCAAGTATCGACACTGCATCTATGAACACCGATGAGAGCGAGGAATTGTAATGAATAAGTTCCATCTGCGCACAAAAAAACCCCTAGGATCCACGATCGCTAAGGAGGATGGCTTGACGCTGATTGAAGTAGCGATAGCGTTAGTAATAATCTCGATCGTCAGTTTATATTTTCTATCCTATTTTACGAACAGCGAGGCTCAGAGCAAACTGACCAACCAAAAGCTGTCGGCCTCCCATCTCGCCAATGCCGAGCTGCACAAAGTCCAGGCAATGTCCTTTAACGATCTCGAGGGACGACTAACCGCTTCCAACTGTACGCAGCTTCCCGAGCAAACCAGTAATGAAATTTATGTCATTGACACGCAAATTTGCCGAAACCATCCTAAATATACCTCAAACCCTGATGTTTTGTACATTACTATTACAACTTCTTGGGCTCCAAATAAAGACCAGCCCGGACAATACAAGCACAAAGTCTCGATCGTCGGCGCAGCCAAAAAGAACTATGCGATTGACGGGGGGAAATAAACTATGAACAGCCGGACCTTTAACTTCCGCAAAGAAGACGGACTCACCCTGGTTGAATTGCTCGCCGCTCTATCCTTAGCGGGGCTGCTGTTGATACTTATCTCTACCATTCTATCAACCTCGCTTCTCGCTTATGGAAGAGTCAATCACGAAACCGAGCTCAGAAACAAGGCTATCACTCTTAGCGCCGCACTACAGGCCAAGCTAAAGAATACTGTCACCGTCTCATCACCGGATGTGTCATCTATTAATGCTGAGGTCATAACAGATGTGATGAGTGATAGTAGTTCACCAGTGTCCTTAACCTTAAAAGACGGTGGCTTGTATGACAAAAACGGAAAGCTTTTTAGCGATAGTGAGCTTGATTTGACGGGCTCTTATTTTATCAAAGCTAATAAAGAATTACAGATTCATCTATGGTGCCGCCTCGCCGGCGAGAGCAAGATGGAACCCCTTTATTTGTTCGTCTCGATCAAATTAATTTCGTGAGGTGATAGAAATGAAGCTGAAGAGCGGCAAAAACGAACAAGGCTACGCCCTCATATCCGCCCTATTTCTTATCGTCATACTGGTCGTCATCGGCACGCTTGTCATGCGCAACGTAACGAACTCCCAAGGGATGGTCAACGTTTCCTCCGACCTGATGGCTGCACAAGCCGATGCAGAGACCAAGCTTCTTGTGAAACTTGCTGAAGTCCGGGGCGCTGTAATGACCTTGAAAGAAGAAGAGAAAATAACTCTTAAAATGGTTGGAAATAAAGTTCAAGAGGCAGCCTCACCCTATCTGGATGAGCGGACTATTAATTTGGATGAAGAGAAATTGAAATACTCCGCTGTCATCACTATGGAAGGAAGATCGGGAAAAATCACCCAAACTGCAAGTAAAAAGATTGAAATTACGTTGTCTTACGTGCCGAAGGATCCTCCTACAGGCGGTGGAAACGGCGGATATGCCGTAGTGAGCCAAGGGGCGGTGATGCTGAACGGCGGCATTATCGAAGGTAATGTTTATGTGGCTGGAGGGTTTCATAATAATAATTCCACGATCAAAGGGCAGGTCCTTACGTCGACTTCTTCCGTGCAAGGAATTACTCTACCGGAGAGAGTCGAGGTCACTAGCCTTATTGCCAAAGTGGACCAAGAGGCTAGTAAAATTAAAGGTTCTTTACCGGCCCAACCTTCCGAGCCTGATAATGAAGTTAAACAGAGTATGAATTACTCTACTTCAAATTCATTAAAATCTTTTAAATTGATGCAAAAGACTTCAATAACTGTTGACGGGGATCTGCTTATCACCGGTGAGCTTACGATGGAATCCGGCTCCACGATCACGGCAACCGGCAATATAATTATCGAAGGAAACCTCCTCGTGAACGGAGGAGAAGTTCATCTCAATGCCGGCTCCGGTAAATTTATCAGGGTAAAAGGAACGACCAATTTCAACAGCGATCCGAAGGTGATTATCTCGGGAACTCTGTATACGAATCACATCAATCTGCACGGAACCCTGCTGGCCGGGAATGTTTATGTCGGAGGCTCCACTACAGGTACGTTATCCGGTTATAATCAGTTCGCTTTATATGACGCCGGCGCGCTCGTTATGGGTGGTAAAAACAAAGCCGAGTTAACAGGCCTTCTGTACTCCAACGGTTCGATTACCCTCAACGGAAATAGTGATCTTACTATCCACGGCGGAGGTTCCAGCTCCACTCCGGAACCAAGCGAACCTCAAGAAATATATTTTGACGAAAAAAACATGGTTATTGAATAGGTATCCCAACCAGTATTTCCAACCACATCATCAGGCTTCTCCATCGCAAATAAATAAACAGCCCGGAGCACTCTGCTCCGGGCTGTTTATTATATTTATTAAGCCTGCACGACATCCAGATCCACGTTCCGCTTGAACACGTCCTGATCGTTCTCGCCGAGTACCTTGCCGGTGATGACGCCGGCCGTAATCGAGTCGTTGACGTTGAGCGCCGTACGGCCCATGTCGATCAATGGTTCAACGGAGATCAGCAAGCCTGCAAGAGCTACCGGCAGGTTCATCGTGGACAACACGATCAGCGAGGCGAAGGTTGCGCCGCCGCCCACGCCGGCTACTCCGAAGGAGCTGACTGTGACGACCAGGATCAGCGTCAGGATGAAATCCCAGCTGAGCGGGTCAATGCCGACGGTCGGTGCGATCATGACGGCCAGCATGGCCGGGTAGATACCGGCGCAGCCGTTCTGGCCGATCGTTGCCCCGAACGAGGCTGACAGGTTGGCGATGCCTTCCGGCACGCCCAGACGCTTAGTCTGCGTTTCCACATTCAGTGGAATAGTCGCGGCGCTGGAACGCGATGTAAAGGCAAATACGAGCGTTGGCAGTACTTTTCTCACGTATTGTACCGGATTGTATCCGAACAGTGCCAACAGAATCAAATGAATGATGAACATTACGATCAAGGCGACGTACGAAGCGCCCACGAACTTGATCAGCTTCAGAATTTCTTCCGGATTCGTCGTAGCGACCGTGTTGGTGATCAGCGCCAGAATCCCGTAAGGCGTCAGCCTGAGCACCAACGTTACGATTCGCATAACGACCGCGTAAACCGCGTCTACTATTTTACGGAAGGTGTCCGCTTGTTCCGGTTTCTTTTTATCCAAGCCCAGAACGGCTACTCCAATAAATGCTGAGAAAATAACGACCGCAAGCGTCGAAGTGCTGCGCGCTCCCGTCATATCCGCGAAAGGATTGGTTGGGATGAAATCCAGTATTTGCTGAGGAATCGTTTTATCGGCTACATCTCCCACGCGTTCCTCAAGCTTCGCTCCACGAGCTTGTTCCTTCTCGCCGGCTTCGATTTCGATCGCTTTCAGATCAAAGCTCAAGCTGGTTACGATACTAACTGTTGCGGCAATTGCCGTCGTTATCAAAAGCACCGCGATGATGAGACCGGTCATTTTACCGAGGTTTTGCTTTCCCTTCAGCTTCATGATCGCCGAGATAATCGATACCATAATCAGAGGTACAACGATCATTTGCAGCAGTCCGACATATCCGCGTCCCACCAGGTTGAACCAGTCCGTAGACTTGGCCAGCACTTCCGAATCCGCCTGGTAGATCAACTGAAGGATAACTCCGAAGACCAAGCCGAGGCCCAGACCGGTAAACACCCGCTTTGTAAAAGATATATGCTTCTTCTGCATCCACAGAAGAACGCCTAGCAGCACGAGCATAACGGCCACGTTAATGATAATTCTCAATGTTTCCATCTTCCGATTCCCCCTATAGAACCTATGAATGTTGATGACTGCAGTATGACTGATCAGTTTCACAGACGTATCATAACACATATACAAGTAATTTTATAGGATTAATTTATTTAGAAAATTTCCCGCTAATTATTACCCATAAATTAGGTGATAAATACATAGCGGTAATCGTTTGGTATACTATCTATATTGGAAAATTCCGATCCGAAATAGGAGAAAAAGTATGAGTATGATCCAAGTTTACGGCGTTAAACTGACTCAGGAGCCTGATCCGCTGCTGGAGCACAAACTCCTTGAGGCGTTGCCAATTGAGAAACAGGAGAAAATCCGCAGGTTCTTTCACCGGGCTGACGCTTTGCGCTGTATGACGGCCGACATTCTGTCCCGGTATATGATATGCCGGACTCTCGCTATTAAAAACAGCGAAATCCAACTACATGTGAACCCTTTCGGTAAACCGCTGTTATCCGGGAACACCGGATGTCATTTCAATCAATCCCATTCGGGGCAATGGATTGTCGGCGCCCTTTCGGCCTCTTCTTGCGGCATCGATGTGGAAGAAATCCGCGAACCGGATATGGACGTGGCGGAGCATTGCTTTGCGGAACAGGAATTTCGCGATTTACAAAAGGTACCCGCCGACCGCAGAGCAGAGTATTTTTTCGACTTGTGGACGCTTAAAGAGAGCTACGTTAAAGCTTCCGGGTTCGGCTTGTCGGTCCCCCTCAATTCCTTTGCCATCCGAAAACAACCTACCGGCATCTCGCTGAATACGGAGCAAGAATTTCGGAATTGCCGCTTCAAGCAATATTCTATAGATCCTGCCTATAAATTATCTGTTTGTGCGGAAGGCGGTAATTTCCCCGAGCATGTAGAACTTATCGGTCAAGAGCAGCTTTATATTGATTTTATGAATTATTTATAGCAAAAATTATTAATAGCATTATTAAAAACAGACTACCCCGGGCATTGACATGCCGAGGTAGTCTGTTTGAGTTAATTGGAACAGTACAATCTAATCTTTCGCATCATACTTCCAACGAATGTCCGGAGGCCACGGAGGAAGGATTATTTCTCACCTGGCTATCCAGCCGGGCTTGCAAAGTATCCCGGTCCTCAATGATCGCATCGGGCACGGCATCCTCCATGTCGTCTTCCATGTTGCGTAGCGGCTTAAAGTTAAAGCCGGCAATCGCCCAGCCCATGACAAGGACGCCGACGCAAATGATTAACAGCCCAATCCCCCGGCCCTGACCTGCGCCAATAATCGGCCCCAACACGCCGGCGAGCGCACCTCCGGGGTTCATCGCCGTGTTGAACACAGAGTCGGCCAACGTACCGGCAAGCAGGTAACCTATCGGCATGCTGGACATCGCGATCATCTGGTTCGTCGCCAGCACCCGGCCCTGAAGCTCCAGTCCCACTTTGGTCTGAATCAGTGACTGCCAGTGCGTGTTTACGAGCGTCACGGAGAACCAGATTCCGAACACTCCTACGGCGGTGAGGATGACATTGGGACGAAGTCCGGCAAGGATCATGAAGAGCCCCTCCAGAATAACGAAGCCGACCATCCCCGTCGCCATTCGTTTGGTTCCGCCCCAAATACTCATTAATAACCCGCCGGTCATCGCACCGATGGCACCCAGCGTAGTCACCGCTGCAAGATCCGGCGCCGAGCCGAAGGACAATACCAGCGGCTGGATCAGCACGGTAGCCAGGCCGAACAAAATGTTACCTATTAAGAAAAAGGCGATCATGTACATCATGCCCGGCCGTTTGACAATAAACTTCCATCCCATCAGCACTTCTTTCACGAACGTCTCTTCTCTTTTACGGAACAGGGTGTTCGGAAATCTTACGATAGCAAGCGTTGCAATTGCCACCACGAAACTCAGAAAATCTAGAATAAAAATGTTGGCCATTCCGATGGTAGAGTACAATGCGACACCGACCAGCGGGGCTATCATTTCGCTGCTTGAGCTGGCCAGCTGCACGATACCGTTCGCATGTCCCAGATACTGCTTCGGAATAATCTGCGCGATCGAAGCAACAAAGGCGGGACGGTGGAATGACCGGGCCACGGAACCGACTGCGGAGGTCACGTAGATATGCCAGATTTCAAGCGATCCGGTAGCCATTAGCACCGCCATTACTGCGATAGGGACCGCCATCATAATATCGCTAAACAGCATTACCAGCCGCCGGTCGTAACGGTCAACGATCGCGCCCGCAATCGGCAGAACCAGAATGCCAGGAATGAGCGAAGCGGAGGAAATGGCGGCAAAATCCCCCACGGCTCCGGTCTGGGCGAATACCCATACACCTAGCGCAATACCTGTGAGTCCGGATCCAAGAACCGAAAACAACTGCCCGAAAATAACCAGGAAAAACATATTCAGATTCGGGACTGCCGGTTTCTTTTTGGCAACCGTGCGCTCCGCACCTTCCGCTCTCTGGGGCGAATTTGTCCCTGGAGCCGGTTCGTCCTTCTCAAGGACGATATCATGAATCCAGCGGGTCACTTGATCCGCCTGATACTTAATAAAATAATGTCCGGATTTCGGAATCACGATCAGATCCACCCGGTCGCTGAAATACTCCCATTCTTTGTACCGTTCCTCATACAACTCGGTGGCCCGGTCCTTTTCACCGATGACGCAGGTGACGGGACAACTGAGCTTCGGCCACCCTTTCTCCGCATATGCTCCCGTATAATAGTCTTCGCTCTCCCGGGCGTCATGCCGCAGACAGCGGATCATGAAATCCCGCTCCTCAAGGTCCTCCACCTCCGTAAACCCGCCGAGCGCCTTGAGAAAGGCGTGATACGACTTATTGGACATGCTGCGGTCGGACGGGAACAACTTGGAATACCAGTCAAAGAACCGGCCGGGAATGCGGGCAATCGGGAAGGTTCCGCCCAGAAATACCCGCAGCAGCGGGTACTGCTCCTCATCAAGCTGTCTTGCGATTTCCATCGTCAGGGCGCCGCCCACACAGTGCCCGTACAGCACAACAGGACCTTTCACCGCATGTTTAATCTCCTCGATGCACTGGCGTGCCACTTCCCGGATAGACAGCAGCGGCTCATCCTTGCGGCTGTAATCGTGACCGGGCAAATCCAGCGCATACAGTTCAATGTTCTCCGGCATTTGCACGGCCAGCGGCTGATACGTAATGGCGCTGCCTCCCGCATAAGGAACGCACACCAGCGAGAAATCGGTCCGGTTCCCCGGGCGATGCTGCGTCAGCTTGTGCAGCAAGTGACGGTCCGAAGGCTTTCCGGCGTCGATATATTCGGCCAAGGTCCGGACGGTCGGATGCTTGAAGAAATCCATGATACCGATCCAGTCGCCCAGCCGTCTTACCGCCTTCAGAGCCTTGAACGATTCGCCGCCCAGTTCGAAAAAGCCGTCGTCTATGCCGAACGTCTCCAGGCCGAGAATGTCCTTCCATACTTCATACACGGCTTTTTCCGTGGCCGTCCGCGGGGCTTCGCCCCCGTTCCCTGCGCCCGCCAAGTTTGGAAGCTCCATGGCGTCCAGTTGAGAAACGTCTACTTTACCGTTCGGGTTCAAAGGAAGGGTGTCCAGTTCCACGATCAGAGCAGGAATCATATACTCCGGCAACTTATCCTTGAGCAGCCGTTTGAGCTCGGCAAGCGGCTGCTCAACCTCCGAGTCTCGCCTGTAAACCAGATAGGCGACGATCTTTTTCTCTCCGGCGACGGTCTCCTTAAGCCGGACGGCGGCATCGGTGACAAAAGCAAATGAAGTCAGTACCGCTTCGATTTCCCCCAGCTCGATCCGGTAACCGCGAATTTTAATCTGGCGGTCCATCCGGCCTACGATTTCCACGGCGCCATCACGCAAATAGCGCACCCGGTCGCCTGTCCGGTACAAAGTACCTCCCCCATCATCCGCAACGAACGGATTCGGCAGGAAACGTTCCTTCGTCAGCTCCGGCCTGCCGTAATATCCCCGAGCAACACCGGGGCCGCCGATATACAGCTCCCCGGGCACTCCAACCGGCACCGGCCGGAGCCTGCCATCGAGGATATAGCGGCGCACATTGCCGAATGGATAGCCGATCGGCACATGGGCAGACCGGTGTTCCGGTACCTCGTCCGGAATCCGGTAGGCGAAGGCCGACACAGTCGTTTCTGTCGGACCATAGTGATTTTCCAATCTTACATCCGGACGTAACGCTTTGATGGTTCTCACGGTTTCCCAGCTTAAAGCTTCACCCGCTAAAATCAGGATTTTCCGCGGAATGACCTTTTCGGGATTCATGGCCTCAAGCAGCACCTCGAAATGACTCGGTACCACTTTCATCACATCGATCGCATGGTTCACGAAGTAGCCCGCCACCCCGTCGGGGTCGCAGGACAGCTCGTAAGACAGCACATGCAGTGTGCCGCCGGTACATAAAGCGCCGAACACATTACTCATTCCGAGATCCGCCGCGAAGGTCGAAGCCATGGCGAAGCTAAGCGGCTCCGTTAAATCCAGACGGTCGATGAACCCCTGGATGTAGTTGTGGAACTGCGCCAGCTCTACTGCGACCCCTTTCGGAGCCCCGGTCGTTCCGGAGGTGAACACCATATACATCAGATTGGATGCATGCGTTGCCAACACCGGATTATCGTCACCGAAAGATTGCAACATGCTGTTCGAGCCCGGATCGTCCCTTACATAGACAGTGATATCGGGTCCCGGCAGTTCCAGGTCCGTGGCTACTTTGCTCTGTGTCAGAAGCATCCCCATGCCGGACTGAACCACCATGGAAGCCAGCCGGTCCTTTGGATACGAAGGATCCAATGGCACAAAGGCGCCTCCCGCTTTCAGCACGGCGAGCATAGCGATGACGAAATCTGCGGAGCGCTCCATGTAAATACCTACCGTCACTTCAGGCCCGATCCCCTGATTGCGGAGGTAATGGGCCAGGCGGTTGGCGCGCGAATTCATTTCCCCGTACGTACAGGAAATCCCCTCAAACACCAGGGCCGGATGACTCTCCCTGGCGGCTGCCTGCGCCTCGATTTGCGAAACGACATGAAAGCCATCTACATAGTCAGCCGTATCTCCAGCCCATTCTTCAAGCAATTGAAGACGCTCGCCACCGGTAAGCAGCTGCATATCTGCAAGTACCTGATCCGGAGATGCGCAGACACTGTCAAGCAAATGAACATAGTGGTCAAGCATTCTTTGCACGGTCGATTCCAGGAACAGGTCCACACTGTATTCCACCTGCAAATTATGTGCATTAGCCGAAAAAGTGAGGTCGAACTTCGAACTGTTCGTAGGCACCGAACTGCTGAACCGGAGCGGAAACTCCTCCGCCTCCTCCCAACCCACATGCATGTTCTGCAGGACAAACATCACCTGGAACAAGGGGCTGCGGCTTAAATCCCTATCGATCGTCAACAATTCGATCAGCTTGTCCAACGGGAAATCCTGATGCTCCTGCGCCTCAAGCGCGAGCTGCTTAACCTGCCGTACCGTTTCGCGGAAGGTGGAAGACTCGTCAAGCCGAATTCGAATCGGCAGCGTGTTTACGAAAAAGCCGATGTTCGGCTCGATTTGCTCCATACTGCGATTCGCCGTCGGGGAACCGATGATCAGATCTGTTTGCCCGGTATAACCGTACAGAAGCACAGCGTATGCGGCGAGCAACATCATGTAAGGCGTGACATCTTCGTCCCTGCACCATGCCTGCAGCCGGGAATGGAACCCCTCCGGGAGCGGTTTGATGATATGAGCGCCACGGGAAGACTTCACCGGCGGGCGCGGCAGATCGGTCGGAAGCTCCAGCACCGGAAGTTCTCCCTGGAATTGGCGGAGCCAGTATTCCTTATGGTAATCCAGCTCCGGACCCTCCATGAATTTCCGTTGCCAGACTGCATAATCGGCGTACTGTATAGCCAAAGGCGGTTTCTCCATAGCCGGAGCCAGACTCCGGCCTAACGCCATGTAAGCCTCTTGGATTTCGCTCATGATAATGCCGAGCGACCAGCCGTCGCATGCGATATGATGAATATTCAGCAATAAGTAATGATCCTGCTCGCCCAACTTGAATATATAAGCCCGGATGGGCAGCTCACTCTCCAGTTGAAACGGGATAGCGGACTTCTGTCTAACCATCGCTTCCAACTCAGCACTTCGTTCTTCCCCATCGAGATGATAAACCGGCAAGTCCAACGGTGTGAAGGGCTGAACCACCTGAACCGTCTCTTCTCCCGAGGCCTTATAAGTCGTACGCAAAATTTCATGACGCTCAATAAGCTGGTTTACGGCTTGCTTCAGCCGGTGAATATCGAGTTCCACCGGGATATTGAACAAGCAAGGAATGTTGTATGCCGGGCTGTCCGGCTCCCACTGATACATGAACCAGAGTCGTTCTTGGGAATAAGAAAGCGGAAATTCATGAAAAAACCGGGGTCCAACCCGGGGCAACGGTTCGATAACCGGTCTGGTTCTCACCTGTCCCGTTCCCTTGGCTTTGATCTTATCCAGCAATTGCTTCCGCTTGTCCGGCGGCAGCATGCCGATCCGTTCCATCAATTCGCTCAAAGGCTCACCTTCTTTCCTGTAGCATCGCGATCAGACGTTCACGTTTCTCGGACGTGAGAGTTTGAACCCGCTCCAGCACATCGTGCTTACGGCGGTCTTGTCCCTGATTCACGGCCGAGAACGATGTGGTTCCGCCTAAGCCTTGCTCTTCCGCCTTATTGATGATTTTTTGGAAGTAAGCTTCGAACGGCTCAATACCTAAAGCGGCATGAAACCGGGTGGCATGTTCATAAGAAGCGGCGGATAGCGCCTCATAGTGATCTCGGTCCGTAGTCAAACGGTCCAGAGCTTCCGACCAAGGACCGAGTTCCTGCTCCGGAATGACGGGAATCGGTACGCTGTCCGCAAGCACCTCTTCCTTGACATACTGCCGTATCGGTCTGACCGGCAAAATGTAATCCAATTGCTGCTTCGCTTCCGGCAATCCGCCGACATGACTGGCGAGGACGGGGATACCGCGCAGCATCGCCTCGACGACGACCTGCCCGAACGACTCCCCCCACAGCGAAGGCATCAGAAACACCTTGGTCTGTTTGTAAATATCGTTAATATTATCAGCCGGCTTCAAAATCGTAATGTTAGGAAGGGATCTCATTTCCTCCAGCTCGTCTTCCTTCGTCGCCCAGGTCGGAACCGCCGCAAATTGGAGATGAGGCATCAGCCGCGCCAATCCGATAAAGATCGAAAACCCTTTAATCGCCGAGGGATTGATAACGGTTATATACTTGCTGTCGAAACTCGCCAAGAAAGGGAATGGTCCCGGACCGTACGAAGGAAAATAAATGACCTCGGAATCGACGCCGGCGTAGTCCGCAAAATATTCCTTTAAATAACGGCTAACTGAAATTACGCCGTCCAATCTCTTGTACAGGCCGATTTTCGGCAGGTCCTCCTGAAAGCACTCCGGCCCGAATGGCAGCGTGGCTTGGCTATGCGATAGATAAATCGTGCGCGTACCGGTTTCCAGTACCGTTTCCAGCAGCAGATGGGTATTGTCCTCCGATACGACCGTGACGTCCGGAGAAAATTGTTCGATCATACTCCGGATGAACGGGAACACCTTGAATTTTTCTTTTATCGTGTAAGAGATGACGCCATTTTTAAAAATGACCAGCTTCTCACCGGGATGATTCTCAAGTACTTCAATTGCGCCGGAACGCAGCTGTGCTGCCAAAAGCTCTTCGAATCCGTTGATGGACACCGCGGGAGAAATCACGCGGCATTCATGCCCCTTCGCTGCAAGTCCTTCCATCAGGATACGGTTGGCTTTATGCGCCCCGCCGTACGGATAAAGGTACTCCATCGACTGAACCAGAAGTATTTTCATGATCTCCCTCCTAGGCCTGATTTTCCAGCTCGGCAAGCAACAGCTCTAACTCGGCAGGATCAAGCTGTTCCAACTGATATTGCTCCAGCGTTGCAGCCATTTGCTCAATAGTCGGCTGGGTCCCGAAAATAATATGCAGCGGAACATCTCCTCCGATAAGCGAGCGGATGCGAGATACGATTTGCGTAGCCATTAACGACTGTCCGCCAAGTTCGAAAAAGTTGTCGTGTACGCCAACCTTATCGAGCTTCAACACTTCGCTCCAGATCGCGGCAAGCTCTTTCTCCAGGTAACTGTTTGGAGCGACGTAAGGAACACCGAGATCCGGCCGGGCATCTTCCATGGACGGAAGATGATGTCGATCGATTTTGCCGCTGGTCAACAGAGGGAATTGCTCCAAAAACAAATAGCGGGTAGGAATCATGTAACTCGGGAACTTCGACAGCAGGTAACTACGAAGCTCGCTGATATTCGGCTTGACGCCGTTTGCCGCTTTCAAATAAGCGCCCACGTAATTTTTGTCGGCGTTATAAACTACCACCGCCTCTTCGATCCCGCCATATTCCCTCAAACTATGCTCCAATTCCCCAAGCTCGACTCGAATCCCCGACACCTTCACCTGATGATCGGCTCGTCCTACCCATTCCAATGCTCCATCCGGCCTTCTCACGCACAGATCGCCCGTACGATACAACCGGTCGCTGTAACCGTCTACAAAAGGGTTATCCAGAAACGCCTTGTCCGTCAGCTCCTGTGCATTCAAATATCCGCGAGCCAGACCGAGGCTGGAAATGTACAATTCCCCGGTTTCGCCGGATTCCACCGGCTCCATACGGGCGTTCAGCAGATAGACCGCACTGCCGGCCAGCGCCTCCCCGAGGGAAACCGAAATATCGTCGGTCTTGCAATGATGAATCGTGGCGCAAACCGTCGTCTCTGTAGGCCCGTAGGCATTAAGAAAACGGACTCTCGGCGCCCAGTACTGAATCAGCTTCCTCGTGCAGGCCTCGCCTGCGGTAATCAAAGTTTTAAGATGGGGTAGTTCTTCCTGCGGCAGACCGTTCAACAGAGACGGCACCAAGGTAACCACGGAAATCCGCTGCTCATTCAAGATCCGGTGCAGGTCATCCCCTGCATAAGTCCCTTCCTCCGGCAGAAGCACGAGCGTGGCTCCGGCGATCAGCGTCGTAAAGATCTCGGAGACGGAAGCGTCAAAAGAAAGAGAGGCATATTGCAGCACTCTGTCCTGGTTGTCCAGATGAAACTGCTCGATTTGCGCAAGCACAAGGTTAGGGATGCCGCGATGCTCAATCTGGACCCCTTTCGGTCGTCCGGTCGAACCGGAGGTATAAATGACGTAAGCCAAATCGGAAGGAGCGCTATTTACTCCAAGATTTTCTCCGGACAGCTTGCAAAATTCATCGTATTCTTGATCCAACAGCACCACGTCAGGCGTAATGCTTGCCACAGTTTGCCGAACCGCATTTATTTTTGATTCCAAGCTAGTAGTTGAAAGGATAGTCTCGATGTCCGCTTCGGCTACCATATGAGCAATCCGTTCTTCCGGAAGGGCCGTGTTGATCGGTACATAGGCGGCCCCGGACTTCATTACGGCAAGGATTGAAACAATCAGATCGGGCGAACGCTCCAAAAAAATTCCGATCAAATGCTCCGGTCCTGCGCCCTTCTCTTTCAAATAGCGGGCAAGCCGGTTCGCTCTTTCGTTGACTTCCCTGTAACTTAACCGAGTTTCGCCGAGTTCCAGACAGCAATGATCTGGATACCGGCTTACAACGTCTTCAAACATCTTGTAAATCGCGGAAAAATGTTGGTCCATGCTTGTCCCCCTTTGGATTTTCTGTCGATCTTTCCGGCTCTTATTCTTTCAGGCTTTCCTACGCAGACTTACCGGTATAAGCACTTGTGCAAACGTTAGCACCAATGACAATATCTTAACAATTCAAGTTAAAGTTCAGTTAAAGTCCAGCCAAGAAAATACATAAAATTTAATTCGGTTTCAAAGGATGAAGAGATGATTACCTCATTGTGCGGCTTTCCCGTTAAATTTGTATCCGGCTCCCCTGACGGTGTGAATATAGAACGGGTCACTGGGATTTAATTCGATCTTTTGCCGCAGATTGTAGATATGCACCATGACCGTTCGGAGATCGCCAAGCTTGTTGTCGCTCCAAATCAAGTCATACAAGGATTCGATGTGAAAAATACGATTGGGGTGTTTGGCGAGGAGCACGAGAAGTTGAAATTCTTTGGCGGATAACAGGGTTTCCTGGCCGTGAGAAGTGACCGACTGAGCCGACAGGTCGATTTCTAAGCCCGGAAAATGCAGCAAATGCCGCTGATTGACCGGAAAAGTGCCCTTATATCTACGAATCAGCGCCTGGACCTGTGCAAGCAGCAGTTCAAGGTTCAGCGGTGTTCGAATGTAATCGTCTCCGCCTGCGCTTAACCCGGAGATGGTCAATGCCTCATCGGAACCAGTGCAAAGCAGAAGAATCGGGCTGTCGCTGAACCGCCGGATTTCAGTGCATAAATCAATGCCCACCTTAGCGGAGATCGTCATATCGACCATGATCAAGGTTGGCGCGTGGGCACGAACCAGAGTGACGACGGCCGACTGGTCCGCCGGGCTGCAGAAGACATCGAACCCGTGCTCAGACAGAAATCGAAACAGGAAGTGGCATAAACTATTATTGTCACAGACAACAATCATTTTTTCACGACTCAATCTCCGTATCCCTCCTAATGACTTTGTGCAAGCGTTATCACCTATTTATATCATTTACAAAACCATGCTCCTCGTCAACGATGAATTGGGACTTTATGTAATAATGGTTCTAAAGTTCTACTTTTTCTTAAAAATAATTTAAGTAAACCCATTTAATTCCTGTATTGTGAACGGTATTCACTTATCAGCGTACAATCCATACCGTGTAAACAGTGATAAAAGCATAGTAATTCATTGTAAACTAGAGAAAGTGTGTATTATCTCCAACCTAATCGCCCACAATCATCCCGTATGGCTTTTTTAGGCAGATTTTTCGAGTGCAAACGTTTTAACAAAATGTTAATCTCAGGTATGATGAAGACATTATCAAGTATGTGATAGGGGGAATAAAAATCCATGACTAAGCAACATCCCAAGCTTTTACGTCAATCCGTAAAATGGATTGGAAGCGCTGCCTTAACGGCTGTTCTCCTAGCGGGCTGCGCCTCAGGATCCGGCAATAATGCTTCTGACGCCGCTAAGAACAACGGGGCGAACGCGAACACTTCAAATGCTGCGAATCAGCAGAATGCCGGAAATACCGGTAAAACTTCTCTCAAACCAGTCGCTATAGACACACAGCCATCGACGGTTTATTACGAGGTGTTTGTCCGTTCTTTTTATGATTCCGACGGAGACGGAATCGGTGATTTCAAGGGATTGACGGAAAAGCTCGATTACCTGAACGACGGGAATCCCGACACGGACGAGGATCTGGGAATCGGCGGAATCTGGCTGATGCCGATTAACCCTTCGCCGAGTTATCACGGATATGACGTATCCGATTACCGGGATATTAACCCGGATTATGGCACCCTGGAGGATTTCAAAACCTTTTTGGACGAAGCCCACAAGCGGGGAATTAAGGTCATTATGGATCTTGTCGTCAATCATTCCAGCATAGAGCATCCCTGGTTCCTCGATGCGGCCAAGAATAAGGACAGTAAATACCGCGATTGGTACATTTGGGCTGAGGACCAAAACTTAAAGACTGGCGGAACGAGCGCGGCCGGTAGCGGAAATCCTTGGCATTCGGCGGGCGGCAGCCATTACAAGGGCATCTTCTGGGAAGGTATGCCTGATCTCAACTTCGACAATCCGGAGGTCCGCCAAGAAATGAAAGATACCGGTCTTTTCTGGCTGGAACAAGGCGTCGACGGCTTCCGACTGGATGCGGCAAAGCATATTTACGAGGATCTCCTGACCGACAAAGGGCAGGAAACGACCGATAAAAACGTGAAATGGTGGCAGGAATTCCGCGAGAGTCTTGTGGAAAAATATCCGGATACTTATCTCGTCGGAGAAATCTGGGATCCGTCTCCTGCTTTGATTGCAAATTATCTGGATAATGCGCTTGAATCCGGTTTTAACTTTGGTCTGTCTGAAACGATCATCAATGCAGCCAAAAAAGAAAAGAACAACAATATCGGATTCACCCTGGAAAGAACCTACAGCATGTACAGTGAAAAATCAGGCGGACAGTTCGTGGATGCCACATTCCTGACTAATCACGATATTAATCGGGTCATGACGCAACTCGAGGGAAATACCGACCATGCCAAAATGGCAGCCGGATTGCTGCTGACTCTGCCAGGCAACCCGTTCCTTTATTATGGCGAAGAAATCGGCATGCTCGGCGCCAAACCGGACGAAAGCATCCGCGAGCCGATGCAGTGGTATGCAGGGGGTAAAGGAGAAGGGCAAACCACCTGGGAGCCTGTAAACTTCAATACCGGCGAGAAAGGCTCCAGCGTTGAAGAGCAGCTCTCTGATCCGGACTCCCTCCAGTCCCATTACCGTAAACTGATCGCCATCAGAAACAGCGTGCCTGCGTTGCAAGACGGTACGATCAGAGATATGGATTCCGGTAATGACTCTGTCACCGCTTTTCTCCGTCTAAACGAGCAGCAGACCGTGCTGGTAGCGCATAATCTTACGGGGACCGAGCAAAGTATCGATCTGTCTAAAGCCGGAGATGACTACAGCTTTAAGTCCATTCTGAAGGCAACCCGTGAAGGGGCAACCTTGAACGGCAGCAAGTTGACGATTCCGGGGTACACGACCTTGGTTATCGAATAATAAAAAATGCGGCCTGCAGTTGCCATATCCCATTTCGGGTTCTAGCAACTGCAGGCCGCTTTTGTTTCTCTCGATAAACTATTCGCTTAATAAGTAAACTCGTGCTTCATAGGGTTTTAGTGTAAGCTCCGAAATAGTTTTCTTCCGGTCCACTTCAACATTACTGAGAAGCAATTCCGAAGAAGCGTAGTTGACGCCCTGAGGAAGCTCAATCTCAGCCTCTTCCGCAAAAAGATTGCATATTACCAGCAGCTTCTCCCGTCCGAGCGTCCGGGTATACGCATATACGCGAGCATGCTCAGGCAGGATCAAGTCATACGTTCCATATACTGCAACCGGATGTGCTTTCCGCAAAGCGATCAGTTTTTTGTAATACTGATAGATTGAGCCCGGGTCTTCCATCGCCTTTTGCGCGTTAATCTCCCTGTAATTCGGGTTCACACCGAACCATGGCTTCCCTGTGGTGAAGCCCGCGTTATCCGAATCATCCCACTGCATCGGCGTCCGGGAATTGTCGCGTCCGTTCTTCCAGATCACCGGCATGATTTCCTCATGACTCTTTCCATTCGCCTTCTCGATGTTATACCAGTTCCTCATCGATACATCGTTATAATCTTCAATCGTAGGAAATTGTACGTTGGTCATTCCGATTTCCTGGCCCTGATAAATAAACGGCGTTCCTTGCATCAGAAAATACATCGTCGCCAACGCTTTGGCCGACGTATCCCAATACTCCCCGTCATTCCCCCAAGTGGACACCGAGCGGGGCTGGTCGTGGTTCTCCAGGAACAGCGCGTTCCAGCCTTTGCCTTCCAGACCTTTCTGCCATCCCGACAGGATTTCTTTCAGCTTCAGCAGATCGAGCCCGTTGTCCAGGCTCTTCTGCCACAAGCCTAAATGCTCGAACTGAAAGATCATATCGAATTTTCCGTCTTGTTCGCCTACCCATAGATCCGCCTCGGATACACTGACCCCGCTGGCTTCGCCAACGGTCATAATGTCATACTTGTCGAACGTTTCCCGTTTGAGTTCTGACAAAAGCTCATGGATGCCTTCGCGATTCATATGTCCAGCTTCTGACGGCAAATACCTCAGGTTGTTCGGATTCGGCATATCCGGGAATCCCGCCGTCTTCTTAATGTGAGAGATGGCATCCACCCGGAAGCCGTCGATCCCCTTGTCAAGCCACCAGTTGACCATGTCGTAAATCTCGCTTCGCATCTGCGGATTCTCCCAGTTCAGATCCGGCTGTCTCCGCGAAAAAACGTGCATAAAATATTGCCCGGTCTCCTCGTCGTACTCCCAAATCGAGCCGCCAAACAAGCTGGCCCAGTTGTTCGGCTCCATCCCGTCCTTGGGATCGGCCCAGATATAATAATCCCGTTTCGGATTGTCCAACGAGGATCTGGACTCGACGAACCAAGGGTGCTCATCCGAGGTGTGGTTAATCACCAGGTCCATGATCAGCTTCATACCCCGCTCATGCACTTTCCGCAGAAGTTCGTCAAAATCCTCCATCGTCCCGAACTCGGCCATAATATCCCGGTAATCCGAAACATCGTATCCGTTGTCATCGTTCGGCGATTTGTAAATCGGACATATCCAGATAACGTCAATCCCCAATTCCTCCAGATAATCCAACTTGGATATCACACCCTGTAAATCACCGATGCCGTCCCCGTTGCTGTCCATAAAGCTTCGCGGATAAATCTGATAGGCCACAGCCTCTTTCCACCATACGTTGTTCATTTTGAAACTCCATTTCTATAATTATGTCGAATCCAGATGCAAATCTGCTATTGCTTCCCATCCGCCGATTCTATCTGAAACACGCTCAATGATTGTTTCAGAGATTCCGAAAGTTCCTCCAGACGGTTGGATAAGCGTACGAGCTCTTCACTTACCTTATACTGCTCGGATGACATGGAGGCCACTTCCTCGGTGGAAGCGTTCGTCTGCTGAACGACCGAGCTGACGCTCGTAATAAAATCACGCAACGCGTTTTGGGAAACCATCAATTCCTTTACGGAAGCCGAAGAAGCCTGAATTTCCCCGGTAAAGCTCTCCATCTCCCGGCTAACATTTTGGAATATCTCGGAGGCTTCCCTTACTGAGGCAAGCTGCTCATCGAACATCGGCGTTACGCTCAGCAGGACGTTGACCGTATCTTCGATCGCAGCCTGGATTTCCTCGGTCATGGCCGATACATTCTGGATCGAGTCATTCGATTGGGCCGACAATTTGCGGATTTCCTCCGCAATTACCATAAAGCCCTTACCCGCATTTCCGGCACGTGAAGCCTCAATCGAAGCATTCAACGACAGAATGTTCGTCTGCTTCGTCATTTCAATCATCGGTGCCAAAATACTCCGGATCGAATAAGTGCTTCTGCTCAGTTTGCCGGAGTTTTCTTCAATCATAGCGGTCATTCGGGATACCGCTTCCGTCTTGTCTACCAATTGCTCCATATAATCCCGGCCCTGGCGACTCACCTCGATGACACGCCCTGCCGACTCATCCATGGCGTCATTCAAATCGGCCACCCGGTTCATTCTAACGCCTATTTCTTCCGCCAAATCCGTGCCCTTGTCCGCCTCTTCGGCCAAGCTCGACGCACCCTGTGCGATTTCGCCCGTAGCAGCGGCAATCTCGCCTGCCGTTTGGGATGTATCCCGCGAGGCCTTGGTTAAGTTTTCAGCGGTAACCAGCAATTCTTGAGTGGACCCGTTGGTCCGGTCGACCAGCAACGAGATTTGCCCCAGCATGTTATTGAAGCTCTGTCCAAGGCGCCCGATCTCATCCCTGCTCTTAAAATTCGTACGAACTTTCAGATTCCCGCGCTCGCCTTCCTCCATCAATCGGGACAACTTCTGCAACGGCTTGCCTACCATTCTGTACAAATAGTAGCCGATGGCCGAGGCAACTAGAATCGCGAAGAGCAGAACAAACAAAGTAACATAAATCAACCTATCAGCCGCACTCAAAAAGTCGCTTTCGGGCGCATAACCTATCAGCCGCCAATTCACGGTTTGCAGCTGTCTGTATACAACAAGCTGCTTAACTCCTTTTTCATCGGCAGTGGTAAAGGAAGCATCACCGCTTTTCAGCTGATCTTCAGTCAAGCCAATGAACGATTTGGATTCAATTAACTCTTTATCCGCCGAATGGACAATAACATTGTCCGGCGTAATAACGCGAACCTCTCCGGATTTACCGATTTTCAAATTCGATAACGTATTTAATATTGCCTTGTCTTTTATTTCGATCAACAGGATGAACTCGGCCTCCGGGCGCTTCAAATTTTGCAGTACCCGCCCCATCGTGATCGTAGGTTCATTAAAACTTTCAAAGAAGCCTTTCTTTAAACCGGGAATCCATACGGGCTTTCCGGCGGCATCGACCATTGTTTGAATTCTGGACGCGACACCCTCATTCTCCTTCTGAATCCCGCTGGCTCCAGAAGATGCATAGACGGTGGAAAGGTCCTTGCTCATGAGCCGGACTCCAAGCAGTCGTTCATCCGAGCCTTTCATCGCATCCAATTTATTCTTTATTCTTGTTTCCGCATCCGTCTTTTTGATAATTCCGACATCCGGCGTAGTTACCGTCTCCAAATCAGCCTTTACGATCTGATCTACAGCCAATTGCCGGGACATTGCCTCATACTCCGAGAACAGAAAATCCAGCTTATCCGCCGCTTGTTCGATAGCCTGCGAAGAAGTGGAACCCACTTGCCCGCGTATAATTTCTTTGGACATCATATAAGAGCTTATTCCGAGAACCGCCGACAGAGTTACAACCGTAACGAAAAGAATCATAAACAATTTCGTGCCAACAGACTTGAAATGAAATGGGTTCCTAAGCTTCATCTTCTGTCTCCCCCTTTATACGGACAAGCTTATGTACTGAAAAGGGTATAGTTCCCAGAAGACTTCTGAGGCTATACCCTTGGTAAACCTATGCTATCCTTTGCTCGCGCCGGAAGTTAATCCATCCACAAGCAAACGCTGCATAAACATAAACAGAATCGTAATTGGAACAGCAATCAGGACGGCACCCGCCGCGAACACGGTAAAGTTGGAATTCTGCTGAGAAGCCACCATGTCCCACATACCGACCGCAATCGTCCAGTTCTCCTTGGAGCGTAGGATGAGTCTCGCAAATATAAAGTCTACCCATGGTCCGACAAACTGGAGCAATGCCAAGTAAGTCAAAATTGGTCTCGACAGAGGCAAAATAATGGATGTGAAAATCCGGAAATTGCTCGCTCCGTCAATCCGGGCCGCTTCATCCAGTGACCTTGGAATCGTATCGAAGAATCCCTTAGCTATAAGCGTTAATCCAAGAGGAGCACCTGCTGCGTACACCATGATTAAGGCGATATGTCTATCAAGAAGGTTTATTTCCTTTAGCAACAAGAAGATAGCAATCATACTCATGAAGCCCGGGAACATCCCGAGAACCAACATAACGGAAAGGGCGTTTTGACGGCCGCGGAACCGGAAACGGGACAACGCATAACTGGTGAGCAAAGTCAGGAGCACCCCGAGCAGCATGGAAAAGATCGCAACTTTCAGCGTATTCATATACCATTGCGGAAAAAGGATGACCCGGGAATTAAACAATTCCCCGTAATGCGCCAATGTAAAGGATTCAGGAATCATCGATTTACTGTACAAGGACTTGCCCGGACGGAATGAACCGAGTACGATCCACAGCGCGGGATAGATCGAACAAATTGCCAGAATAATCAGCAATATATAACTGCCCGTTAAACGAAAGACATTTTTTGTTTTGCGTTTGCTCATTGGATCATATCCTCCTCTTTAAATGACTTGGTTCTGCGATAGTTGTAGATCGAGAACGAGGCGATGATCACGAAAATAATAATACCTACGGCCGAAGCCATATTGTACTTGTTCTGACTCAGCGTCAGTTTGTATAGCCAGGTTACGAGCAAATCCGTAGCCCCCGCATACTGATAATCCCCTTTAACCGGGTCGCCGCCCGTCAACAGGAAGATCATATTGAAGTTATTGATATTACCCGCAAATTGGGTAATCAGTGTCGGAGCGGTAGTAAACAGAATCATCGGCAAGGTTACAATTTTAAACTTCTGGAACCCGCTGGCCCCATCCACTTCGGCCGCTTCGTACATGTCTTTCGGAATTGTGGTCAATACCCCCATGATCAACAGCATGGATACCGGAATACCAACCCACATATTTACGAGAATTACGGTAGCTTTGGCCCAAACTTCATGGGTCAGCCACGGCACGCGCCCCAGTCCAAAGTATTCAAGATACTGGTTGATCGGCCCGAATTCGCCGTTAAACATATTTCTCATCACAAGCAGCGATATAAGCTGCGGAATTGCGTAAGGAATAATCAGAATCGTTCTCCAAAGCCCTTTGAACCGGATCCCCTTCTGATTGATTAGCAAAGCTACCAACATGCCACCGAAATAAGTGGTCACTGTGGACAAAATAGCCCAGATGATCGTCCAAGTTAGTACCCCGTAAAAGGTTTGGCTCCATGATTTAAGAGCAAGCAAATTTTTGAAGGTACCAAAACCGACCCAATCGACCAGCATCGCCGGAGGAACATGTTTTGGAGCGGAATAGTTAGTGAATGCGATCATTACCATAAAGATAATCGGCAGTACCGTAAAGAATAGGATACCAATCGTTGGAATGCTCAACAGAGCAACCGGAAACTTATAATCAAGGACATAACGAACGGTTTGCAAAAAGGTATGCGGTGATTTGCCGCTATCGCGATCATCGCCCACACGTCTGGCATCCCGAATATTTTGAATATAAACAAAAATAAATACCAGTAAGAAAATCAGGGTGATCAAACTTTGGACCATAATAAAGATCGAGTGGTCCCCTTCCATCCATTTCCCTTTAACCAGGGTTCTAGGAACATCCCCTAAGGTGACGATCCCCCAGAGCGCCCTACCCAAATTCCCAATTAAATAATAGACTCCAAACGCTTCAAAAAGTAAAAAGAGCAGTCCTTTAAGGTATTGCTTATTATATATCTGTCCTAGGCCCATGCTCAGTATCGACAGTATCGTTGCTTTGTTCCGATGTCGGTCCATGTCCTTCTCCTCTCCCTTGGGAAATCAAGGAATTACCCGCCGCTGTAGGCGGCGGGTGATAAATCCCACTCGGGTGACGGGAAATTATTCCGCTGCTACCCCGTTGTTCAAATCCGTAATTTGTTTCATTGCTTTTTCCATTGCTGTTTTTGGATCCGCATTATTGTTCCAGATTTCCGGCAAAGCAGCGTTTACTGGAGACCAAACGTTAGACATTTCCGGAATGGACGGCATTGGCTCGGAGTTCTTAGCTTGCTCAGCAAATCCTGCAATGAATGGATCGTTCTTGATTTGATCCGATTCCAACGCTTCCAGGTTAGTAGGAATGGAACCGACTTTTTCATTCAGAATCAATTGCGATTCTTTGCTGGATGCGAACTCAGCATACAATTTTGCGGCATTCGGATATTTCGTGAACGAGCTGACTACATAAATCTTCATACCGGAGAAGCTGATTGCCGTTTTACCTGCAACCGTTGGGATCGGAGCAATACCCAGATTGTCGCCCAGTGCTTCTTTGTATCCGGCGAGTTCCCAAGGACCGTTGATGTCCATAGCTACGTCACCAGTATTGAACAAACCGCGTTTGATGTCCGGGTTGATGTCGCCGCTGTTGATCGGAAGAATTTCTTTTAGACTTTGGTATACTTTCAGACCTTCGATAGCGCCTTCGTTAGCAAGCCCGATATCGTCCTTGTTCGTTCCGTTGTCGCCGAACAGGTAACCGCCTGTGCTGGCAATAAACGGATAGTTGAAGTACATGTTGCCTGTTTCCCACATGATTGCGTATTTCTTCTTGGCTTTATCAGTGAACGTTTTACCGAACGCGATAACGTCCTCAAAGGATTTAGGCGGTTCTGGAACGAGCGATTTGTTATAGTACAAAGCATAAGTTTCAGCCGCTCTTGGATAGCCGTACAGCGTACCGTCATAAGTAGAAGCTACGATCGAAGATTCTGTATTATTCTTCGTAGTCGCTTCGCCGAATACGTCGTTTGCCAAAATCAAACCGGATTGAGCTGCGTTACCAAGATGGTCATGCGGAATCATCATAACGTCTGCGCCCAGACCCGAAGGTCCGTCCGTCGTCATTTTGCCGACTTGGTCAGGAACCGCTACTTCTTCGATTTTTATCTTTACGCCATATTTCTCTTCAAATTGCTTGGCTACTTCTTCAGTAAAGGCAACTTCTTCTCTACTTTCCCAAACGAGAAGCTCTGCCCCTTCTTCAGGCTTGATCTCTTCCGTCGTTGCTTCATTGCTGCCGGTATTCTGATTCTCTGCTGCCGTGTTGGACGGCGCAGGCGTGTTCGCTGCGTTGTTGGTTTTGTTGCCGTTGCCTCCGCATGCTGTAATGGATGCAGCCAGTGACAGCGTAGCGAGTAAAACTAATGTTCTCTTGAATTTCATAAAGCTAACCCCTCCCAAATTTTATACAAAGCAAGAGTTACAGAATTTTGCGCAAACGATTTCAGAGATGAATGATAAATTCCTAGTTTTTTTTGTTTCTTCAGGGAATTGTTCATCTTTCCCGAATAGAAAGCGCTTTATAACTGAAATAATCATACAACATAGCAAGGGCATTGTAAAAACGTTTGCACATATCGTTTTTGGGTATAATCGCTTTATTTTATTCATAATGCTCCCAAATGCTCTTGTTTTCGCAAAATAGCTTATTTTTATCGTCTTATTTTTAAGCTCTATTCCTCCTAGTTCGGCCTGCTATCAAGGCTTTCGGCGGAAACCGGATTCTATTCGCGAAAAGAAAAATCCTCCTATTCTTTCAGTCTTGTGCAACGGTTTGAACAATGCTATAATCCTGAACCATAAACGGTTCCATCCGCTATGGATCCCGTCTTTGTTCCCAATGCACAATTTGAAGGCACTGTTATCTTCAAGGTACATCCTCGGCTACTATTCTTGCCGCGGTGTGCCTTTTTTATTATGAACCAACCAGGATAGGGTACCGTTAAACGGTTACTATATCTTAAGGGCAACCCTCGTGCCGTGCATCGCATCGACAGCTCCGCCAGATGGAATTAACTTAATACAGACCAAGGAGGAAATGAATCATGCAGCTTGAAGCGGTCTATCACCGTCCGAAACTGAACTGGTCCTACGCCTATGATCTTGAAACGGTCCATCTTCGCCTGCGCGCAAAAAGGGATGACTTGACCGAGGTTTTTGCTTTGGCCGGCGACAAATACATATGGGATCAAAGCAAAGAATTGATCCCCATGTCCAAACTTACTTCGGACGACCTGTTCGATTACTGGGAATGCGCCGTCAAACCGAAGTACCGCAGATTAAAATATGGTTTTCTGCTAAAGTCGGGGGATGAGGAAATCTGGATGACGGAGAATGACTTCTCCAAGGAACGTCCTCCGGTCCCGGACCGGTTGTTCGAATACCCGTTCATCAATCCCGCCGACGTGTTTACCGTACCGGCTTGGGTCAAGGATACGATTTTTTATCAAATATTCCCCGAACGGTTTGCTAACGGGAATCCGGACAATGATCCTGAAGGCGTGCTCCCTTGGGGCGGCAAACCGGAGAGAGAGAATTTCTTCGGCGGAGACTTGCAAGGGGTCATCGATCATCTTGATCATCTTAGCGAGCTTGGCATCACAGGGATCTATTTCACTCCCGTTTTCGAGGCAACGACAAACCACAAATACGATACTGCCGATTACATGAAGATCGATCCGCATTTCGGCGATATTGAAACGGTGAAGAAGCTTGTGAAAGCTTGTCATGACCGCGGCATCCGCGTTCTGTTCGACGCAGTGTTCAACCATTCCGGCAAAACGTTTGCCCCGTTCGTCGATGTGATGGAAAAGGGCGAAAAATCCCAATATAAAGACTGGTTCTCCGTCCGCCAATATCCGCTTGAGGTTAAGGATGGCGTTCCGACATACGATACGTTCTCCTTCGAGCCGCTCATGCCAAAGCTGAACACGGACAACCCTGAAGTCAAACAATACCTGCTGAAAGTCGCTGAGTTTTGGATAAAAGAGGTTGGCATCGACGGCTGGAGACTGGATGTCGCCGACGAAGTCGACCATCAGTTCTGGCGGGATTTCCGCAAAACGGTCAAGGCCGCTAACCCCGATGCTTATATTCTCGGAGAGATTTGGCATGAATCCTCCCCTTGGCTGCAGGGCGACCAATTCGACGCGGTCATGAATTATCCGTTTACGGATGCGGTGCTGGACTATGTAGTGCGCGGAACTTTGGATGCCAAAGGCTTTGCCAACGCCATCGGCAGACAGTTGTCCCGCTACCCGCAGCAAGCCAGCGAGGTGGCTTTTAACCTGCTGGATAGCCATGATACGCCGCGCCTTCTGACGCTCTGCAAGGGCGATAAAAACAAGATGAAACTCGCCGCCCTGTTTCAATTCACTTACGGCGGCACGCCGTGCATTTACTATGGCGATGAGATCGGCCTCGATGGTGAGCAGGATCCCGACTGCCGTAAATGCATGGAATGGGACCCGGAGAAACAGGACCATGATCTGTTTGCGTTCTACCGCAAGCTGATCGCAGTCCGTAAGGACCTTGCCGCGCTAAGATCCGGTTCCATCCATTTCCTGATTGCCGAACAAGGCGGCAGCAAGCTGGCTTATGAACGTCGGCTGGGCAAGGAGTCGGTACTCGTGCTGCTCAACAACTACGATGCGGCGCAAACCTTGGAAGTGCCGGCCAAAGGTCTAATCTGGCGGGATGCCATGAACGGCAGCACCCATGAGACTTCGGACGGCAAACTGGCCGTGAAGCTTCCGGCATATGGATATGCGGTATTGACGCAAGCATAGCAACTTGCCAAAACATGAAATGGCGGTGCGGGGAACATCTCCCCGGCACCGCCATTTTTTTATACGGAACTAACTTTCATTTTTTACAATCCCGCTTTCTCCATAAAGAGAATAAGCACGGCAGCTACTTGCTCACGAGTCGAGGTTGCGGCAGGTTCAAATTTATTCTGCCCCATTCCGTTCATAATACCAAGCGCTTTTGCCGCTTTAATGCTGTCTACGGCGTAAGCGGATGCCTTGCCTAGGTCGGAGAATGCTTCCTCTGCCCCAGCAGCCTCATTCGCCGATTGCCCGGTCACCTGAGCATACGCCTTCATCAGCAAGGTCGCCATCTGCTCTCTGGTAATCGTCTGGCTCGGACGGAAGGTTCCATCCTCATAACCGGATACGATGCCCAGCTCGCTCAATGCCGCGACATAACCGGCATAGTAGCTGTTCTCGGCTACATCGCTCATACCGGAAGAAAGCCCTGCCACATCAAGCCCCATGGCCCGACCGAGGAATGCGGCAAATTCACCGCGGGTGACCTCGCCCTTCGGATTAAACCGCTCTGCATCGACACCGGATGCAATATGTTTTGCAGCCAGAATCTCGATATAATTTTTGGCCCAGCCGCCCGTCACATCACTGAACGTTTTGTTGTACTCCATAACGATATATTGGGCAAACCGGTCTGTCGAGAAGGTGATGCGGTTACCATCCCACTTACCGCCTACGTAAACAACAGATCCGTCTTCATTGACCGCATAGACTCCTGCCTTGTTCTTGTCCCCAATTCCTTTCAAGGCGGTCTCATCAAGGGTCAGCGTCACTTTTACTTTGGCAGCCAACTGGATTGCGCTGGCTTTCTTGCCTGCATCTACGCTTGAGAAGTTAAAGTTATAAGTCCCCCCAACCGGGCGGTAAGCCCCACCTACAGTAGGGGTGCTGCCTGCTTCTTTACTGAATACAACCGTTCCATCTTTCTGAATCGCTGTAGCCGGAATACTTCCTGCTGGGAACTCAACCGTGACATCAGGGAATACGAGTTGAAGAGCAGCCTTTTGTTCCAAGGCCTTCCCAACGGCACTTCCCGGAATCACGAGCTCCGCCGCTTCTCCCGCAGCTACTCCGGAAATTTGAATAGTTACTGGTTTATTACCGTTCGTGGCTGCCGCAATGGCTTTCTCCAGATCAGCCGCACTCACTTCGGCAACCTTGCGTCCGTTCTCACCGGCTTTAGCCGTTACATTCACGTACTCGGATACTGCCGGCGTTGGGTTGCCGGCGCCTGGGGCTGAGGATCCTGATCCGGAACCAGGATTCGATGATCCCGGAGGAGTTACCGTACTCGAAGCCGCAGCCAATACGATCGTTCCTCCGTCCAGACTGGACGGCAGCGTTAATGTCACTTTGCTGTCACTATCGGCCTGCACCGTTTGATTGCTGTACTGATCGACCCATTTCGTATTTTTATAGCCAGGTACAGTAAATGTGATTTGTTGTGCAGTAGTCTTTGTGTTTATACCTACAACTACGCTCTTGCCTTGATATGTCCGTGTAAATACATCATATCCGACCTGGTCGGAGCCGCCGATTTGCACACGGGTTCCCTTGGAGAAAATCTTCGAATAGTTGTCGCGAATACGCAGCATTTTCTTATAGTGTTCGTAAATATGGCTGTACGTCGGATCGTTCAACCCTTCCCAGTTGAAATCGTACCGGTTTTCGCTAAACTGGCCATTTTCCATATTCCCGGCATTCATGCCGGACTGCCCTACTTCTTCGCCATAATAGATAACAGGTTGGCCCTTGGCCGTAATTTGCAAGGAAGCTGCGATTTTATGCTGCGCCTGCAAATTCCTCAATACTTCTGCGTCCAGAGTTCCGTCCTTGAATTTTTGGCGATCGGCTTCTGACAGCAAACTTACCATGAACCCGTTCTCGTCATGGCTGCTCAGGAACTGGCCGAGCATGGCTGTATTGTCGATCTTACCGTTGCGGTCCTGAAGCTTCCGTTCGACGGACTCGATTTGTCCTTTGACGAAATCGGTGGCAATTCCTTTAAAGCCGAAATCGAGCTCGGAATCCATCGTACCCGTACGCAGAAAACCGCCATCGTTATCCACGCTTGCCCCAAAGTTCTCCCCGATCATTTTGAAGGCAGGATTGATTTCGGTCATCCGGTTCTTAAATGCCATCCAGGTCGTGTTCTCCACATGCTTGATCGTATCGACACGGAAGTAATCGATCGTGTTGCCGCTGGCCGTCTTGGACTTCTCAATCCAGTCGGACTGCCATTTGATAATTTGTTCGCGTACGGCAGGATCTTCCGTTTTGAAGTCGGGAAGACTGGCTACTCTGTTCTTGATAACGGGATCTTCATCGCTATCCCGCAGCATTCCGGCGAACACCTCGCGTTCAGTCTCCGTAGGAAGGTTGCTTAAACCGCTCCAATTTGGACTCAACTGATCCATGCCGTAGCCGGTATGGTTCAATACCACGTCAACCATGACTTTAATGCCTTGGGCATGAGCCGCATCCAACAGATTTTGAAAATCTTTCAAGTCTCCAAGATGCTCATCAATTTCAGTAAAGTCTTTAGCCCAGTAGCCGTGGTAAGCATACTGGTTGCTGTTGAAATCTACGCCCTTGTTAAAGTCGATGTTATCAACAATCGGCGTAATCCAGATCGTATTGATACCGAGATCCTTCAGATATCCAATTTTCTCGGTAACGCCCTTGAAATCTCCGCCGTGATAAGTCTCCGCATGGCTGAGGTCGTAATTCTCCCCGTTTGGATCGTCATTGGCGGTATCTCCGTTCAAGAAGCGGTCCGTAAGCATGAAATAGATCCGGGCTTCATCCCAGTCAAAATCGTCTTTTCCGACCGTCTGCCGCGGTTTGACGGTAACCTGGGCATTCTCTGTATGTTTATTGCCGTATACATCGACAACGGTAACTGGGATTTGTTTCAAACCAGTGGTTACCGAGTGTTTGACTGCAATGCTTATAGATTTAAGTTCCTTATCGATTACTGTAATCGCATTTCCGCCCAATACAGTCAAGTCCGCGGAAATGCTGCTAATCTCATCGTCGGCTATTTGTGATAATGAAAGGTTAAGAACCGCATTTTCATTGTAAGAAATCCTCTCCGGTACTGTTGTAGTCTGAATGTCCGGGTGGATTACTTTGTAAACGATACGCGATTTTCCGTCGATCGTATTTTTCGGATCTGTAATCTCGTTCTCAGTACCATCCAGCATTTTGACAACGTAGGTGTACTCGAATGTACCCTCTGTTAACTGATCAAGAGTGTAAGTAAACCGCTCATCTTCGGCATTATAGTCCATTTTGTAAAGTTGGCCGTCGATTTTCAGATGAACGCTCACAATTTGATCCATGGCATTATTCTCATATAAAGCCTGGTCACGGTAAGTAAACGTCGCCTTACCATTCTCCAGAACCGGTGCGGCAGTTCCCGGAAGAATCCGGAACGGGCCTTGGCCTGCCGTGACAATAACCTTGGTTAAAGCTTCAGACCCCGTATAAATCTCACGGTCATAATCCTGATCGATTTTCTCAACCGTGCTCCAATCGCCTGCTACTCCGCCTTTACGCATTTTAAAGCCGATCTTCTCCACGCTGGAGCCGATTGGAATTATAGCTGTAGCCTTATTGCCGTCAAACTTCGTGAATTTGTTCTCTCCGTCCGATTTCACCGTATACCATGTCCAGATATTCCACTTTTTCAATTCCGATGGATCCGTTTCATCAGAAATGTAGGTGAATTGGATAGACCGGGAACTCGGCTTAATGGCTTCAAAATCCGGCTTTTCGTAATATACCGTCGGTATATCTTCAACAAGCCATACTTCAACCTCCGTTTTTCCTTCCGGAACGGCGATTTTTAATTTAGGACCCTCCGCGGCCCAATCATTTCCCGGCTTGCTTAAGCGAGTAATCACATTAACCGATGATTGCGTGTATTTGTAAGTCCCTTTGGCAATGCCGTTTTCGTTGCTGGTGAACTTATTACCGGTTCCATTCGAACCGTCCGGCCAGAGCCAGAGGTTCCAATCATTCGCTGTGCCATCATAGCGGTAATAGTTAATGGTGAACGAGTTCATTTTCTCAACAATTTGAATAGTCTTGGTGGTTTCCAAGCCATTATAAGAGGCTTTGACTTCTACGCTTCCTTTGGCTGCGTTAGGAGCGACAGTCAGCAAACCGGCATCCGAGATTGTAAAGCCGGTAGGAGGAGTCACTAAATCCCATTTAGGTTGCTGCGTAACCGGGGCTTCCTTACCTGTCTGATATTCTTCAGCCTTCAGTTGCAGGGAGCCTCCGATCTCCACTTCTTCGCCTGAATTAATTACTAGTCCCGGGACGATGGCCAGGGAATTCCCGCCTGCACTAAGCGGATTTAACGTATCGATGAAATCGCCGGCCCAGCTACCCAAATTCGGAATGAATTTGTATTGGTAAGCCCCTGGAGCAAGGTCTAGAGTCACACTAAAAACTCCGTTTTTCAACTCCATAGGTATGGCTTCGTTCTGGTTCCAGCCGTTCAAGCTGCCAACCAAGAAGACGGAGGACAAATTACCTTGGGCTACGTTGAAGGTGATCTTTCCATCGCTTATAACCGGACTTTGCAGCGCCTTATCCGTGATTCGTATCGTTTTCGTGACTTTCCACTGATCGTAAGCGATATCAAGCTCAATATTACCTTGATCCGCATCAGCGGCCACACTTATTTCATTGGTATTATCGTTAAACTCAACGCCCTTTAAGCCCGTTTTTAAGGTAACAACCGCTGGGACGGTGTCCCCTTGGTTGCCTGTGTAATAAACAGCGTCGATAACTGAGGATTTATTAAGCAATATTTCTGAAGGTACTTTGACCGCTAACCCCGGAACAGAGAGGCCAGGGTTGTTACCCTTTTTAACGAGATTCCATGGATCTCCGATCCATTCCCCGTTCGGGTCCTCAGAGGGATACCATGCCATTCCATACTCGTACCAACCGGCAGGAATATCAAGGGTTCCGGACCACAAGTTCTCAGAATCTTTGCTTAGGTCCGTGTTATTCCAACCGTTAAACTCACCCTTAACAATTACCTTGTTCTCTTGCCCTTTCCCTTCATAATTAAACGTCACATCCGCTCCGGTTGCAGTCCTATTCGCGATGACCGGACTGGCTATAACGGTGCTGGAGCTGCCCTCGACCGGTTCCTCCGCTCTCGCTTGAGTAAGGAAGCTGCCGAACGAACCGACAACCAATACAAAAATGAGCAGGCGGGAAATCCAGCCTTTCCATGACTTATGCATTTTGTTAAGACCTCCTAAGTAGTATTCACTGACTTACATCATAAGAATTACTGAAATAAACGACTTGTGGCAGGCGTGTATGTATCCTCCTTTCAACCCATAAATTGCGCAAACGTTTGAATAAAATTTAATACTTTTCTGTTATGTCTAAGGAGTACATTAAGCGTGGAAAGCGCTTTTATGTTTCTAATCATATTATATTAAGCGCTTCCAAATGTTAAAACGTTTGCACAGTTGATTTTTAGAGGATTTTATCCCTATTCCTTCTGTTTCCTTATTCATTCTCTTTCAATCTTCGAATTACTAATTATTTAATTAATAAAGTAAAAATCTCACAGTCATGCCCATCTCTAGGGGAAAATGCTCATAATATGACACCTATTCCCCGCTTTCTCTATTTACTTTCCGATATGTTTCGATTAATATTACAATGTAAAGCAAACGGTTCCACAGAGGAGGTTTTTTATGGCTGTTACCATAAAAGATGTTGCCAAAAAGGCCGGAGTATCACCCTCTACCGTGTCCCGGGTGCTGTCCAATCATCCAAGAATTAGCGCCGAAACTTCGAGAAAAGTAAAGGACATTATGGATCAGCTTGGATACCATCCGAATATCATGGCTAAGAGCCTGGTATCCAAAACAACCAACAGTATTTGCATCATGTTGCCGAAGTCTGCCGAGGAATTGTTCTCCAACTTCTTCTTCATGGAATTGATCCGCGGGATTGTCACGCAAGCGAGCCGTTTGGGCTACGACGTGCTGATTAGCTCGGGAGCCAATGAGAAGGAAGAAATTGAAGGCGTATCCAGACTGATTAACGGTCGCCGGGTAGATGGAGTGATTTTACTTTATTCGAGAAAAGACGACCCTGTTATCGATTTCCTGCATGAGAACGGTCACCATTTCGTTCTGATCGGACGAAGCGAGCAATATCCCGATATTTTATCGGTGGATAACGACAACGTCCAGGCATCCTATGATGCCACGAAGCATTTGATCTCGCTCGGACATGAACGGATTGGGTTCGTCAGCGGACCTCCAGACCTGGTCGTTTCCAAGGACCGGCTTAAGGGGTATCTGGATGCGTTGCATGATTCGGGACTGGAAATGCGCCCTGAATGGATTGTTGAAGGGGAATTCTTGCAGGACAGCGGCTATCGGGCTATGTCCTTCTTCATGAATTTACCGAATCGTCCTACGGGGATCGTCCTAATCGACGACGTTGTATCTTTCGGCGTGTTGCGTGGCCTGCATGAGCTCAAGTACAAAGTCCCCGAAGATTTATGCTTGGTCAGTTTCAACAATATTCCCTTGTCTGAATTGTCGACACCACCGCTCAGCAGCATAGATATCGGAATTTACAATTTGGGATACACCGCTTCCCAGGTTCTGATCCAGTCGATCCAGAACAACAACGACAAGAGCTATCAGAAGCGGCAGATCATTCCACATCGTTTGATGGTTCGTGAATCTTCCATGTATTCGATATCGAAAAAATAAGGCACGGGACACAAAAAATAATCGAAGCGACGGCTTCTTTTATTTTTTGCAATTTGTTCAAACGTTTGCGCTATAGGAGGAGGAGAGGTTATGACCTCAATTAAAGCATGTTTATTCGATCTGGACGGTGTGCTTGTCGATACCGCCAAATATCACTATCTTGCCTGGAAACGCTTGGCCGACGAATTGGGCTTTGAGTTTACCGAGCAGGACAACGAACGATTAAAGGGTGTCAGCCGAATGGCTTCGCTCGATATTTTGCTTAGCGTCGGCGGAGTCGAACTGGATGAAGCGGCCAAGCTGGAGCTCGCCGAGCGCAAGAACAATTGGTATTTCGATATGATCTCCAAAATGGATGATTCCGAAATTCTGCCGGGAGCGCTTGAATTTCTGAAGGATTGCCGGGAGAATGGCTTAAAAGTCGCCCTGGGTTCAGCCAGCAAAAATGCCATGACTATTTTGAACAACACCGGGCTCACGCCATATTTCGACGCCATTATCGACGGGACCCGGACTACCAGCGCCAAGCCCGATCCCGAAGTATTTACGCTGGGGGCTACTGAACTGGGCGTCTCCCCGGATGAATGCGTCGTCTTCGAAGACGCGGAAGCCGGTATCGA
Source organism: Paenibacillus sp. FSL R5-0407 (assembly GCF_038009185.1). Taxonomy (NCBI): domain Bacteria; kingdom Bacillati; phylum Bacillota; class Bacilli; order Caryophanales; family Paenibacillaceae; genus Paenibacillus; species Paenibacillus sp. FSL R5-0407. The sequence continues at coordinate 1,169,914 of NZ_JBBPAX010000002.1, forward strand.
AGCGGCTCAGCGGGCCGGGATGCGCAGCGTTGGCATCGGATCGCCATGCACGCTCGGCAAAGCCAATCTCGTCATCGCATCACTTGGAGATATTACGGTCGATCGGCTGTTGAGTATTGCCGCCGTCTAGAACTGCCATTCTTTTTTTATAACCCTATTCATATAAACAAAACACTTGATAACTTAAAGAAGGAGCCGGTAAATCGTGAGACAATATTTAAAACTGGATGAGTGGTCCATTATTGAGGAGTCCTTTGACCCAACTACGCATGAAATTTCCGAGAGCATCTTCAGCATCGGTAACGGATTCATGGGGCAACGGGCAAACTTTGAGGAGCAATACAGCGGAAAGTCCCTCCAAGGCAGCTACATGGCGGGCGTATATTATCCCGATAAAACGCGGGTCGGCTGGTGGAAAAACGGGTATCCCGAATATTTTGCGAAAGTGTTGAACAGCACCAACTGGATCGGTATCAACGTGCTCATCAACGGCGAGTCGCTGGACCTTGCCAAATGCGAGGTTAAAGACTTCGTACGCGAGTTGAACATGAAAGAAGGCTACTTGTCCCGCCGTTTCGTAGCAGTGATGGAGAGCGGCAAAGAAGTTCGTGTGGAATCGATCCGCTTCGTTAGCATGAAACGTCAGGAAATCGGAGCGATTCGCTATTCGATTACCCCGCTTAATTTCTCCGGAAGTATCCGGATTGTGCCTTATTTGGACGGAGACGTTCAGAACAAGGATTCCAACTATGACGAGAAATTCTGGCTCGAAGTGGAAAAGGCAGTGGCTCCGGATCTCTCTTACCTGACTTTGAAAACGAAAAAGCTGGATTTCCATGTTACGTCGGTCATGGCTTTTGATGTTTACAAGAACGGACAAAAGCTGGAGTTTGAAGCCTCCGTATCCGAGCGCGAAAAATTCGTTTCCGCGGAAGCCGCTTTTGAAGTTGAACAAGATGCAACACTGACTGTATACAAATATGTCGCCAACGTGACTTCCCGCAATCACGGATTAGGCCAGCTTGTGGAAGTGGGCAAAAACCTCTTGCTTGAAGCACATGCGGCCGGATTCGATACCCTGCGTCAGGAACAAGCCGATGCCTGGGCTGATAAGTGGAAAGGCAGCGACATCATTATTGAAGGTGACGTCTCGGCTCAGCAAGGGATCCGCTTTAATATTTTCCAATTGAATCAAACGTACACCGGGGAAGACGATCGTCTGAACATCGGACCGAAGGGCTTTACAGGGGAAAAATACGGCGGCAGCACCTACTGGGATACCGAGGCTTACTGCGTACCGTTCTATCTGAGTACTGCGGATTCGAACATTTCCCGCAACTTGCTGATCTATCGCTACAAGCACTTGGAGAAGGCAAAGGAAAACGCCAAGAAGCTCGGCTTCACTAAAGGCGCGCTCTACCCGATGGTTACCATGAACGGCGAAGAGTGCCATAACGAATGGGAGATCACGTTTGAAGAGATTCACCGGAACGGCGCGATCGCTTACGCAATCTACAACTATGTGAATTACACCGGAGATAAATCCTATCTGAGTCAGTACGGCTTGGAAGTGCTCGCGGAAATTTCCCGGTTCTGGGAAGAACGCGTCAACTTCTCCAACACCAAAGGAAAATACGTAATGCTCGGCGTTACCGGTCCAAACGAATACGAGAACAACGTCAACAACAACTGGTATACAAACCGGATTGCTTGCTGGACGATGGAGTATACGCTGGAAGTGCTCGATTATTTGAAAAAGAACGAGAACGCCCGCTATCTCGAGCTGATCGACAAGTTGAAGCTGACGAACGAAGAAACCGCCAAGTGGCAGCATATCATCGACAATATGTACTATCCGGTCGACGAAGAGCGCGGAGTTTTCCTGCAACAAGACGGCTTCCTCGACAAGGAACTGGTTCCGGTCAAAGACCTGGCTCCGGAAAACCTGCCGATCAACCAGAACTGGTCCTGGGACCGGATCCTGCGTTCCTGCTACATTAAGCAAGCGGACGTGTTGCAAGGCCTGTTCTTCCTGAGCGACAGATACGATCTCGAAACGAAAAAACGGAACTTCGATTTCTATGAACCGTTGACCGTTCACGAGTCCTCCCTGTCCCCTTGCGTGCACTCCATTATGGCCTGCGAGCTCGGCTATCAGGACAAAGCGTACGAAATGTACCTGCGCACTGCGCGTCTGGATCTGGACAACTACAATAACGATACTGAAGACGGCTGCCACACCACAAGTATGGCAGGAACCTGGATGGCTGTTATCCAAGGGTTCGCCGGACTCCGCGTTAAGAACGACGAGCTGGTGCTCCAGCCGTTCATTCCTTCGCACTGGAAGTCCTTCTCGTTCAACGTAATGTTCCGCGGCGCTACGTTGAAGGTCAACGTCGGCGAAGACGTCATCACCGTGACGAACGAGACCGATACACCGGCCGCGATCCGGATCTATGACCGCAGCTATACGGTCAGCGCACACGGAGAAATCCAGGCGCAAAGATCTTCCGTTACGATCTAAGTTATAGTATGAATACAAAAAGGCAGGCCCTGCGATATTATGCAGGGCCTGCTTTTTTCATGGCTACTTAGTCAACATGTTCAGAACAAATTGCGCCGCGTCGGCACTTATTGCCGCTTGATCCGGAGCAAACAGGCTCCTTACAAGGCTTATGCCGCGATATCGCCTACCAGGTTCTTGATCCACTTACGCGACCGGATTCGGGCCAAGCCGATGCCGAGCCGGACAACCTCCTCTAAGGACAGCACAAGATACACCAGGTAAACCGGTTGTTTGAAGACAAACGACAGGAGCAGCCCGGACGGAACCCCGATCAGCCACGTTGCCGCCGATTCCATCGCAAATACGAATTTGCTGTCCCCGCCGCTGTTCAAAATGCCCCCGGCCATAATCATGTTTCCGACCTTGACCCATAAGAAAGCGGCAAATACCCAAACCAGGTAAATTCCCAAGCGGTGGGCTTCCCCCGAAATATTAAAGAAGGATACATACCAAGGGGAAGCTGCCGCAATCACCAGGCCGACGGCAAGGGAAACGGATATTCCCAATGCAATGAACCGTTTGGCGTACTGCATGGCCGTCTCTTCTTCCCCGGCTCCGAGCTTGTTGCCGACCATGACTCCGCCCGCGCTGGCCAATCCCGAGAGCAATCCGATACAGATGCCCTGCAGCGGAAAGGTAATCGTCATCGCCGTCATCTCGGAGGTTCCCATCCGGCTGTAGATCATGGCATAAGCCGTCTCGCCCATGACCCAGATGAATTCGGTCAGGATGATGGGATAAGTTGTTTGAATGAACTTTTTCAGGAGCGGTCTTGGAATTACGAACAGGTTGCCGAAATCGACCGAACCCGGAAGCCTGAACTTATAGACAGCTCCAATAATTAATATGCACTCCACAATTCTGGCAATTAACGTTGCGATAGCCGATCCTTTTAACCCCAATTCCGGAAAACCCCAATTCCCGAAGATCAGCAAATAATTCAGTAGAATATTCAGAACTACCGTGAACAAGCTGACGAACATCGGCAATTTAACATGCGTCGTGCTTCTTAGAATGGCGGAATACATCATCGTAAGCATCGTCGGCACATAACTTAGCGAGATGAGCTGCAGATAAATGTACCCCTCTCCCAAGATCCGCTCATCCGTCGTAAACAAGGACAAACAAAGCTGGGGCTGAAAGAAGACGAGCAGTGTGAATAGAAACGATAATGCAAACCCGGCCATGAGGCCGATACCGAGCAATTGAGAGATGCTTTTGCGGTCCTGTTTTCCCCAGAACTGGGCCGCGTAAATCGACACGCCGGCAGAAAGACCGGCGAGCACTACGGAAATGACTCCGTATATTTTCGTTGCCATTCCGACGGAAGCGATGGCCACATCGCCCAGCTGTCCCACCATCAACTGATCCGTGAGCGTGAGCAAAGACATAATCAGGCTTTGAAACGTTACCGGAAGCGCAATTTTATATACGTTCTTATAAAAATCTCTTTTTAACTCATCGCTCATTTAACCTGATCCCCCATATTCAAACCGCTTTTAAATACCGCAGCAAGGTGTAATTATCCTTCGGCTCCACTTCGACCACCTTAAACTTTTTGGCAAAATCGAGCTCTGTGTAGCCTTCCCCATCAACCAGCGTAATGTTGGAGGCTCCGCCGATGATGATCGGAAGCTGCATCAGTATGATCTCGTCAACCAGATCCTGGTTGAAAACATGCCAGTTCAGAAAGCCTCCGCCCTCCACCATCAAGCTGTTGATGCCGTACTTTTCCTCCAGCAAGTTAAACATTTGCCCGAAATCCACTTTGTCTTGCCCGCAAATCAGGCACTCCTTGCCCCGTTCCCGGAGCTGTTCAATCTTGCGTTCATCCTTGCCGTTCTCCGTCGTAACAATGAGGGTTTGTCCCTCATCCGTCAGCACATTGCTATCCATCGGAATATCCATGGTTCTAGTGGGGATAATCCGCACCGGATTCTTGTTCTCTTCATAACGGTTCGTCAAAAAGGGATTGTCCGTGGTGATGGTATTTTTTCCGACCATAATGCCGTCAACCTTGCCCCGAAATTTGTGAATATACTCCATATCCCGGCCATCAAAGAGACTGAACAAGGGCTTGCTGGACTGCCCCGGACCCAATGTCAGCTTACCGTCGATAGAAATCTGGCTAAATACGCTCGTTTTCATGGATCATCCCTCATTCCTTGTTTTTTGTTTACAGGACACCGGCAGACTGCTTAAAATGTTGATCCATCGCACTCCAGGCAGACGCTTCGCCTTCTTTCTCCAAGACTAGCAGACCCGCTCGGATCGCCTCCCAAACCGAAGCCATGGCCGGTTCAATCGGCATGGACCGACTCTCTTCCAACAGTGCCGCAAGCGTCCCTCTATTAACACCGGTTAAGTTTTTCAATCTACCGCGTGCCTCCGAATGAACGGGAATCCGCTGAACCTCCGTTCCCCATTTCATTTGGCTCTCCGCACTTAGCATGAAGGCCGCAAAGGAAATAACCTCTTCCCGAAACTCCGACTCCAGCGAATAGCCCGGGAAAACCAGTCCGATCGCCGATGACATGGATATGGATGGGCGGCCCTGTATGGAAGGCAGCCTTGCAACGCCTAGCTTTGATGTCATATGCCGATCCAGGTGATTATATATCCACTCCCCGCAAATAATTGCGCCGACTTCCCCGGCGATGAATCCCTCCAATAGTTCGACCGATCCGTTCAAACTGGCCAGTAGACCGCTGTTCATCCGGGTCCGAACATATTGCAGCGCCCGCTTCATCTCGCTCTGCGGGAGACAAGGCGTGCCTTCCGCCATGGGCCAACCTCCGAATGCCGTCAAAAATGGCATGAACCAGTAGGGCTCCCGTAAGTCGGCGGCAACGGGAATAATGCCCTTCTCCAACAATCCGTCACCCAGATCTTCGATTTCCTCCCAAGATGCCGGGGGCTCCGGGTAAATTTCACGATTGTAATACAGCACCAGATGGTTACCCGTAAGAACAGGCAAGCCATAGGGTATTCCTTCAGACCGCATGGATTCGAGAAAGCCGGAACCATGCGGGGCTACTAGCGACAGCAGTTCATCCGGTACCCTGGAATACTTCGCCTTCTGACCGAATCCAGCCATATCCGCGGGAACCAGAGCCATTTGGGGGGCCTCGCCTCCCTCGCCTACTGCGTTCAAGCGAATGACCAGCTCCGAAATATTCATCACTTCGGGAATAACCTGAATGTCATTTTGCCGGGAATATTCATGGCATAAACGTTCCAAAAGTTCAATGGAGGTATCCCCCGGTCCATCGAATTCATGCCAAATCACCAGCTTCTTTGGATGTGATCCCATCTTTGCACCTGCCTCCGTGTTTTTAAATTTTGATTTGAGGGTGATAAAAAATCATGCCCTGATAAGGCTGAAGCAACCACTCGCCCTGCCGGTCTACTGCTGAATGAAGCTGCGCCGGCTCGGATTCGGAATCGGCCCGGCTGTCGATCAGGACAGTCCATCCCTTCGATACGGGATATACGGCATTCAGGCTTACGGTTTGCGGTTCATCCGGACTTAAATTAAAACAGCCTACAAGCAGCTCACCGCCATATAAATAGGCGTACATCAATACCTCACCCTGGGGATTTGGTATAAAAAAGTTATGCGGCTGCACCAGATAATCCAGCTGGTTCTTGCAAGAGTACAAGCGGTTCAACAGGGGGATCATGGGCAGCGGATGCGTCCAGTTAATGGATAACCGGTTGAAAAATGCCCGCGGGATGTCCGCGCCTCCCGTATTGTCTCCAAGGCCGCAGTTGAGCGGCTGCTCTTCGTTCACTTCCATTCCCGTAGTCAGAAACGGAACGGCGTTTGGCAAAAAGCTGTTGAAGACGCTCATCATACGAGCCAGCGGAATTCCGCCGCGACTTGTAATTCTAGGCGTGTCCGCCGTTTCGGAACAGGCAAAGACATGAATGGCCAGTTCCGGAAGTTCTTTTAGATAAGCCTGAAGTGTCTCTACGGAAATATCCGTCATGATATTCCAGCCGCTGCCAAGCATAATATTATAGCCGGTGCTCGCCGCCTTTCGATGGTTGCGGTTGAACAAATCTTCGCTGATCAGGATGGCGTTCGGCCTGATTTTCTTGATTCTCCGGAACATTTCCTCGAGAAGCGCCACGGGCAGAACATGACCGATGTCGATCCGAAACCCGTCGATGCCGTAAGTATGTAAGTTAAATTCAATGGCTTCCACCAGCATGTCCCACAATTCCTGGTTCGGTTCGGACCCGGGATACATATTGCATTTGATCGTGTCAAATAACACGTATGGCGGTTGACCCGGCTGTATCAGATGCCTTACTTGAGGCGAAACGTCCTTATACAGCCTGTAAAAAGCGATATCCGTCCAGATCGGCTGAACGTCATTGATCCAGTCGGAATGTGCCGGCGCCGTAGTAATTCCCATTTCTGTCTCCACAAGAGAAAGCAGTTGCTCCCCGGATTGCCGGGCACGCTGCTTCAGGCATTGCCATAGCAGCGGATTAAGCTCATTCGGCGGAGGTGAAAATTTACTCAGAAACGAAGATGTGTCTGCACTTCGATAAACGGTCTCCAGTTTATCCGGCGTGCATTCTTCAAAGAATCCAAGCTCCGGAATATGCGGCGGAGTAAACCCGTCCAGATGTTCTTTACCGATCCAGTACACCCAATCCGGATGCTCTTCAATAATTTCACTATCCCGTGCGGTCACCCGGGGGATAAAATCCACTACAACTTTCATGCCGAGCAGATGGCAAGCCTCAACGAGCGAGCCCATTTCGTCATGCAGCGTAAATTCGGGGATTCCGTCGAGCAAGGGATCGTGCAGTTCGGGATCAAGCTCAAACAACGAATGAACCGCGTAGGGAGATCCCACGTCCCCTTTCCAATGCATTTGGCTGTATCTTGTAACCGGCAGTAAATACAGGATATTTACACCCATCTTCTTTAGCAGCGGGAGCAGAATCATGAAGCGCAAAAAGGTCCCTGATTGGACGCTTCCGTCATGGTTGTAGTCCCAGGCCGCCGAATAGCGGACCAGCGACGAGTAAATGACGCTGCGATCCAGATTTCTTCCCTCTGAAAAGGCATGGGATTGCGACAATTGAAAGAGGTAATTTAGATGATGCAGGAAAAAGGGTACCGGCTGCACTTCAATTTCATTATTTTTCGTATTCAGAATATCCGGGTACCGGCATTCGTTCCAAATCGCCGGAATCCAGATCGACGGCAGTTCTTCGCGCTGGCGGGAGGCCAGAAACCGGTACATATGTCTCAATCCCTCTTGGTGTGCCATGCACTGCATCCCCTTTCTTCAAAAATTCTGTTCAGAACGTGAATACGGTTTTCATCGTTTCGGACGGAAGACGATTTCCCGTTGACAGCTCGTAGCCCAATAGCTCGTGAATGGCCGTCTCATATTGTTTGAGCGGATATTTTTTTGTCACCAGGGACGCCAAATCCGGATGATTCGCCGCAAAGTCAAGCGCCTCTTCGAAGGTATTGAGGTATTCTCCGGCACCTATGATTTTGATGGCATTCTGTGTGTAATGGGTCGGAGTCAACAGATATCGATAACCTCCGTTAATGCCGAAGGGAACGATTCTGCCGCCTCGCTCCACCCATTGCTCCGCAAGGTCCATTTGGGTTCCCACCGTATCGATGACAACATCGTATTTGCCGGATTCCCCAAGCCGGAGTTCTGTTTCCGCAGCCAGCTCCGCCGGGGTTAGGACCACCTCCGAAAAACGGCGCGAATACGACAGCCGATACGGATTTATTTCTGTAGCTATCGTGATGCACCCCAAGGCTCTGCTTACGATTTGACAAAGCAGCCCCATCGGACCGGACCCCAATATCAAAACCCGGTCTTCCCGGGTTATTCCGGCTTCCTTGAAATTGTGCAGCACGCATGCAAGCGGTTCTACAAGCACCGCCGCCTCCCAGCTCATGCCCTCCGGTAACTTGTGAACAAAGGACTCGTCGGTAACGAAATAGGGGGCAAACGTTCCGGAAATATTCAAACCGGCGATCGGCATCCCTTGTCCATCCGGACCGATGCAGAGATGCAGCCTTCCTTTCCGGCAAAACCGGCATTCCCCGCAGCTTTGGTTAGGGTCGATCACAACGCGGTCTCCTACCCGGAAACGGGTTACCGCAGACCCGATATCGACAACAGTCCCCACAGCCTCGTGACCGCGAACAACACCCGGAAGTCCCGGTTCTTTACCCGTAATAACAGCAAGATCCGTACCGCAAATGCCTGAGAGCTGGATTTGTATCTTTACGTCACCTGGCTTGGAACAAGAAGGAGACTCCTCCTCGACAAGCTCCAATTGGCCATGATTCGTCCATATTAATGACTCCATCTGAATTCCCTCCTTTCACATCGTGATTAAAATATCTGTTGTTCAAACGTTTGCGCAAAACGTTTGAACACATCTTATCACAGTTATTTGTAAAAGTAAGGGAAAATTTGTCGAATGCTTCCTCTGTTTTCGGAATTTTCATGCAACACCTGTAATTTCACATCTAGTTTCTGCAAATTCAAAAACCGCAGGCTGTTCACTCATTCAAGTGTTCATCCTGCGGTTGTTATAAGCTATTTAATTGTTCGGCATTGGGACAGTTTAGGAAGTTATGTTCAAAACGACCATACCGGTTCCATGGACTTCCAGTCTGTTATTCCCGAGCTTTTGAACGAATTCATTCCCGTAATGCACTTGCCAGTCACCGAGATCGGGCAGTTCCAAAGAAATCGGCTCCGCATTGGCGTTATAGAGTACATACAGATGGCGGTCGGAGTCGCCACCGGCGTGATTCCGCAGTGTATAAGCCACGGCATGAGCAGGCGCCGGTTCAAAATTCAAATGCTCGCGAACCTCCTGGGCCGTCCGCAATCGGAAAGCGGGATGGGATTTCCGCAGCTTGATCAAGCTCGCCATGTATAACACGTCATTTTGACGGCTTGCACAGCGTCCCCAATCCAGCCAGTTGATCTCAATCGCCGATTTGTAGCTGTTCTCCACCCCGTTCTTGGAACGCATGAATTCCTGGCCGGCATGTATAAACGGGATGCCCTGCCCGGTGAGAATTATCGCCGAAGCGAGCCGGTGCATTTGAGTGCGCTGTTCTTCCGATTCAACGGCGGAGGAAATATCCAATTTATCCCAAAGAGTATGGTTATCATGGCATTCAACATAATTAACGTTTTGTACCGGTTCATCCGCAAACTGTTCAATCGAGCCGCTGTAGCGGATGCCGCCGACTACGCCGCGTTTGACGCCATCCTCAAGCCCGCCGCCCCGGCCGACGAACCCCTTCGATCCGAAAATAAAGGTGTCCCCTTTCACAGTATCGCGGATACCGTCGTTGAAATGGGCGATTCTCGGCATGCGCCAGGCGTTGCCTTGATGGGCGCGACGATCTTCCGGCAGAACGGTCCCCATGTTCCAGCCTTCGCCGATCATCAGGATCGAAGGATCGATCTCATCGACCCGGCGCCGGATTTCGTTCATCGTATCCACATCGATCAGGCCCATCAAATCGAACCGGAAGCCGTCGATATGATACTCGCGGATCCAATGCAATACGGATTCGACGATGAATTTTCTCATCATCGGCCGTTCGGAAGCGCACTCATTACCGCAGAACGAACCGTTCGAGAAGGTTCCGTCCGGGTTGTAGCGAAGATAGTATCCCGGAACCAGCTTGGTGAAGTTGACCAGATATCCGTCGTATACGTGGTTATAAACCACGTCCATGATCACCCGCAAACCCCGGTCATGAAGACTCTGGATGCACTGCTTCAATTCCGTGATCCGGGAAGCGGGAGCATACGGATCCGTAGCGTAGGAGCCCTCGGGAACGTTATAATTTTTCGGATCGTAGCCCCAGTTAAAATGCGGCTCATCCAATTTGGTCTCATCCACGCTCTGCGTGGAATAATCGTAAATCGGCTGCAACTGAACATGCGTGATGCCCAGCCCTGCAATATGATCCAGGCCGGTCGGAATCCCCCCTGGCCCGCGAGTGCCGCTTTCGGCAAGGCCGAGGTATTTCCCTTTATGCTGGATACCGCTGTCGGGATGGATTGATAAATCCCGGACATGCAATTCATAAATTACCGCGTCCACTGGCGAAGAAAACGGCGGCATCGCTCCGGTCCACCGCTCGGGGTCGGTACGGCGTAAATCAAGCACGACCGCCCGGTCGCCATTGACGCCAACCGCCTTGGCGTAAGGATCGGCCGCTTCGTTCCAGCTAGTGCCGACCTTGACCCGGTACGTGTAATAAACGCCGTGGTAATCTCCCGCCGTTTCCAGCACCCAGGTCCCTTGCACATCACGGACCATCGCCCGCTCTTTTACGGGCAAGCTGTCCCACGAAGAGTAAAACACGACTTTCGCCTCCGAAGCAGTCGGAGCCCATAATCGAAACGATGTTTTCTCAGGGGTATAAACCGCTCCCAAATCATCGCCGTTATAATAAAATTTATCGTCAAACGCTTTGTCAAAAACGGAAACGCCTCCGGTTACCTCCGGATCACCATAATCCATAATCACATCAATTTCCTTCTGTACCGACAATGGATTCACTCCAATCATTTAAAATTGTCGCGCCTTAGTTTCCCAGGCTTCATATCATGGGTTATTGATTAACCGATTCGCTTAAATAAGGCAGAACATCCTCGGTATACGCCCGCAAAATCTCCCCGACGCTCCAAGCCTGCGAGAAGCAACCGCGGCCCGTGCAGGCAAACTCGCCGTCGAAAATCTCGGCGATTCCGCCGATAGCTCCGTCTTGAAGATGATCCTCAAACACCTCGCACATCTCCTTGGCCGCTGACACGGCTTCCTCGCTGTAACCGTTTACCCTGCAATAAGCGGAAATAAACGCACCTAACGGAAACGCCCATACGGTTCCCATGTGATAAGCGCCGTCCCGGTCAATGAGCTTGCCGATATAACGGGGTTTGTATTCCGGATCTTCAAAAGAGAGCGACCGGAGTCCGTAAGGCGTGTACAAATGCTTATATACGGTACCGACGACCGCTTGTTCTTTCTCGGCGGGAAGCATCGTAAACGGGAGCGAGACGGCCCAGATTTGATTCGGCCGGATTCTGCCGTCGTTTTCCAATAACCCATGGCCCTGGTCTACATCGACCACATCGTACAAACATTCCGCCTCTTCATTCCAGAATCGGCGGTTGAAGGATTCGCGCACGGTTCGTGCTAATGCATCATATGGCTCCGTGTCCCCAAAACGTTCCGCCAATTCCGCCATGACACAGAGTGCATTGTACCAAAGGGCATTGATTTCCACCGGTTTCCCGTGCCGCGGGGTGACGACCCATTCGCCAACCCTGACATCCATCCAGGTCACCTGGTCCAAACCGCCGCCCGCACGGATGAGACCGTCTTCGTCCATACTTATGGAAAAGTCCGTTCCCGCTTTGTAGGCGCTAACGATCTCCTTGAGTTGCGGGTAAATTTTCTCTTCGATAAATCGGTAATCCTCGGGGCTTCCGGTATAGCGCAGGTACTCATGCACGGAATGAAAATACCAGAGCGAAGCGTCGACCGTATTGTATAGCGGCTCTTGGCCGTCATCGGGAAACATGTTTGGAATCAGCCCGTTCCGCACGTACTTAGAGAACGATTCCAAAATTTCTCTGGCATCCCCGAACCGCTTGGTCGATAGCGCCAAACCTTGCATCGCGATCATCGTATCCCGTCCCCAATCGGTAAACCAGGGGTATCCGGCAAGTACGGTTTTCAGCCCCGTCGATTCACGATGGACGATAAAGTGGTCCGCGGCCTCCACCAGACGATCTGCAAACCGGTTTCCGTATCCGGCTTGGGCCACCAGGCCGTCCATACGCTGCTTATATTCCCGGACGATGGTAAATCCGTCTTTCTCGTCGAGTGAATCTATGGAACATTTTACATAGAAGGCTTTCTTTTCATATGGTTTCAAAGCTATTTGAATTTCATAGGGAGTATAATGATAATCCACCCCCATAAACCCGTTGCGATTCTCGAACTTGTAATAGTGAGCCTCTTCATATAAATACGGCGGCGTTGCCATCGTTACCGGAAACGTGGATCTGTCCACGTATTCCCCCTCGGATGTCATGAAGTGGATTGCCGTTTCCGGCCGGCTGCCGGGCACCAGTTTCAGCGTTTTTCCCGTCTGCTCTGTTTCAAAGATGAGATTCCCTTTCTCTGAAGCCTCGCCAGGCGAGCGGTAATTGAACAACGGGACCAGCTTGAGGGTCGTATGCTCCCGGCCTCCCGACACTTCATAACAGACGGTCACGGTATTTCGGCCATATTCCATGGCGATCGTTTTGCGGATGGACACGTCCTCCACCTGATAGTGATATTCCGGAACGGTATCCAGTTTGAATCTTCTCAAGTAATGCTGTCCGTCCTTTTGCCAGTTCACATATTGCTGCGAGGTTAAATCGTAAGATTTGCCCCCGATCTGAACCTGCTCCTGGGTTCTGGTAAATACCAGCACCCGGTTTACGGGCGCTTTGGTCGAAGCGACCAGATAACCGTGGGACATCCGGAACCCGCCGCCGGGCACCGAGTGACTCGCATAACCGCCGATTCCGTTGCCGATCAGCCATTCCCGTTCATTGCCTTCCTCGATCGTGCGCCAGGCGCTTCGTCCCAATACGTAAGCTCTTTCCATGCCGCAACTCCCCCTTTAACGCTACAGAAAAAGAAGTTATATCCGCAGCTAGTTAAACGTTTACTTAACCATTATGTGCTGAATTATATCATCGCTCTTTCCTGCAGGTCAATCGTTTGCACAATGATAATTCGCAGGATTTATGGCGTTCCATGTACATTCCAGTGCAGCTTACCAAAAATGCATCTTTCTGCACACAAGGCCTAACCTTTAACCGCCCCGGCGGTGATCCCGGCGATGAAATATCGCTGTAACAACAGGAATAGCAGAATAATCGGCAGAATGGCGATCAAGGAACCCGCGAATACAATCCCCCATTGGGTCGTATATTGACCCTGGAAGTTGGCCAAGGCAATCGGCAAAGTGCGTTTTGCCGGATCATTAATAATCGTCAATGCCCAAGGGAACTCCTCCCATACCGTTAGCGCATTGAAAATAGTAGCCGGAACGAACGCAGGCTTGGACAGCGGTAAAATAATCGAGGAGAACAGCGTCCATGCATTTCCGCCTTCCATCTCCACTGATTCATCGATATCGCGGGAAATGGAATCGAAAAATCCCTTTAGCATAAACGTCGTAAACGGAATGGCCCCTGCCGTGTAAATAACGATTAATCCCCAACGCGAATCAAACATGCCGAGCTGACGGATCAGCACAAATTGGGGAATGAGAAGCGTTAGACTCGGAATGACGAGCCCACCCATCAAGATGGTGAAACTCAGTTTCTTTCCTTTAAAGTCAAATCTTGAATAAGCAAAGGCCAGCATCGAAGAAAACAGAAAAATAAGACCAAAGCTGGCTATAGTAACTAGAACGCTGTTAAAGAGATACAGTGCGAAGTTCTGACTGACCCAGGCATTCCTGAAATTGGACAAGGTCATTTCCGAAGGCAAAAAGCGCGGTGGAAATTCAAACAATAAAGTCATCGGCTTCAATGCGGTCATGAACATATATACTAACGGATAAATGGAGATCAATCCGCCAACAACGAGAAAAGCATAGACGCATATCGACTTCCAAAGCGAGCGCATAGGATCGCCTCCCTCCTATTCCTGTTTGTTCAAACGGAACTGCAAAAACGTCAGGCCGGCAATAATGACGGCAAACACGTAGGACAATGCGGAAGCATAACCGAGGTCATATTCGGTGAACGCCTTCTGGTACATCCGGGTAAGCATCACTTCGGTCTGGTGCAGCGGTCCGCCGTCCGTAATCAGATAAATCGACGTGAACACATTAAAAGCGCCGATAATCAGCATCATTTGAATGAAAAAGGTAGTGCTGCGAATTGACGGCAACGTAATATGGCGAATTTGCTGCCACGCGTTACATCCATCGAGCGAAGCAGCTTCGTATTGATCCTTTGGCACGCCTTGCAGGGCGGCCATATAAATTACCATCGCCCATCCAACGCCTTTCCAGATCCCGAGGAAGCTAACCACCATCATTGCTTTGCCCGGATCGCTCAACCAACTGATCGTCTTATCGGTAAAGTGGAGTACATCCATTATGAAATAATTCAAATATCCCTGATCAGTGAACACGAATTTAAAAATTAGCGACGCGACTACCCAAGACGTAATGACTGGTAAAAAGAACAGCACCCGGAAGGTCTTGGTTCCGGGCCGGTTCTGGTATAAGGCGTACGCGACCAGAAATCCCAAGACCATTTGGCCGGGAACGGAGATGATCCCATAGATGAATATATTTTTAAGCGAAATCCAGAAAACGTGATCCTGAAATACATGCCTGTAGTTCCCCAGCCCGATGAATTCCAAATGATTGAGATCGGTTAGGCGGAAGTCATAAAAGCTGTACAGGAAGTTCCGAATTAACGGATACAGAATGAATACGGCAAAAAACAAAAAACCGGGCAGAAAAAATAAATATCCGGCCGTTCCGTTTTTTTTGCGCATGATCATGACTCCTTCATTGGAGATAGCGTCTCCCAAGCGGAAGACGCCCCCGGTGTAATTAATTATTCAGCTTCAACAATCCGTCAATTTTGGATACCGCAGCATCCAGTTCAGCCTTGACGTCTTTGTCGGTCATAAAAATGCTGCTCATCGTGTCGCTAAGGACGCCGTCAATTTGCGGCCAGGAGTCGACCGGCGGACGAGCCTTCGCTGTCTTTAACTGTTCAAGGAATGGAGCGTAATAGGCGACTGCTTTGATTTCGTTACTCTCCATAGCATCCAGATTGACCGGAATTTGCCCGATTTTGCCCATTTCGACCTGCGCCGCTTCCGAAACCATGAATTTCACAAACTTCCAGGATTCCTCCTGCTTGTCCTTGCTGAAAATCCCGAGATCCTCCCCGCCAAGCACCTGTATGGAGCCGGCAGAGCCCTTCGGGAAGGACGCCATTTCAAACGTGAAGTCGCCGAACTGTGACTGGAACTGGGCAACCGCCCACGGTCCTTCGGCCATCATGGCATAGCTTCCGCCCGCATGCCCTTCCGTCACTGGCACATCGCCCGGTTTAAATCCTGCGAGCTGTCCCGAGGTATATGCCGCTTTCAGCTTGGTAACGATGTCGATCGTAGCCTGACTGTTCAAGAAACCATCCGCCGTCGTAAAGTCCGGTGAGAGCACATCTCCCCCGTTACTCCAAATCCACGGGAGGATATTCCACCCCTGCAAGGCCGGCTCGCCATATCCCCAGCTCTTGTCGTATTTGGCTTTGATTTGCGCAAGATCCGCAAAGAACTCCTCCGCGGTTTCCGGCGCTTTATCGATGCCGCTTTGCGTTAGCATCTCCTTGTTCCAGAACAAAACCTTGGTGTTTGTGTTGAGCGGAAGGCCGTAATAATGCTCCCCTACTTTAGCCGTAGACAGCGGGCCTTCCAGCAGTCCCTTGGCGATGTCGTTAAAATCGCTGAATTTCTCGTCCAACGGCTGAAGCAGCCCGCGTTTCTGGAACTCCGGCACCCAAATGATATCCAGCCGGGCTACATCCGGCAGGTCCCCGCCGCTGCCTCCGATTTGCAGCTTCTTGTGCAATTCTTCCCAAGGAATCGCTACCGCTTTTACCTTGATCCCCGGATTCTCGGCTTCGAATTTGGGGATCAGCACTCCCGTGAGCGTTTTCTCCTCCGGAGATGCCGTACTGTAGTGATGCCAGAACGTTAAGGTTACTTGCTTTCCGGTAGCCTTCCCTCCGGATTCCGATGCACTCTCGTTACCCGTGCCGGCTCCCGAACCGCATGCGGTTAATACCAGCAGCATAGCCAGAATTACCAGCGATAATTTGCTCCATTTATTTGTCATCGTTCATGCTCCTTATTTGACAGTCTGAAAAAGCAGGCATTGGCCAGGTTCAATGTTTTCAGGCAGATCACCCGTATATTCAAAATCGCAAATGTTATATGAGCCGTTTAAATCAAATCGGGACAGCTCAGGCGCAAGGGCCAGACGATCTGCGGAGAAATTGCAAAGAAGCACGATTTCATCCGTCCCCATGTACCGCCGGATGACGTAGCAATCCGAACCTTCCCGGTAACGGAGCTCCAAGGAGCCGCTCTGCAAGAGCGGATTCTCTCTTTTGCGCGTGATCCAGTTCTGCGTGTACCCGAACAGGTCCGATTCCTCCGGTGATCGTTCCCATGTCATGCTTCCTCGGCAGCCCGGATCATTCTCCCCGGTCATTCCCAATTCGTCGCCGTAATAAACGGTTGGATTACCCGGGAAGACAAATTGGATAGCCATGATTTGACGCAGCTTATCCCTATTTTCCCCGCAACGGGTCAAAATGCGTTCCGTATCGTGGCTTCCCAGCAGGTTGAACATCTGGTGCAGCTCCTTCAGGGAGTATCTATGGGCAAGCCGGACCAAACGGGAATGAAACTGCCGAAGCGTAATGGAACGGTCGAGACAATAGTCAAACAGAATAGTTCTGAACTCATAGTTCATAACGCTGTCGACCCCGCCCGACATCATCAGCCGCTTGGCATCGTCCCAAATTTCTGCAATAATGATTGCGTTAGGATTTAATCTCTTGACACAGGATTTCAGCTCCCGCAAGAAGCTGATCTCCACCTCATCTGCGACATCGATTCTCCAGCCGTCGATACCTGTTTCTTTCTGCCAAAAGGAAACGATATCATAAATGTACTGCTGTACTTCGGGATTCGATGTCCGCAGCTTAGGCATCCACTGGTAATACCCCACGGAATCGTAATCTTCCTCGCTCCGCTCAACCGGATAATTATTGACGTAGAACCACTCTTTGTAAGCCGAAGCCTCTCCTTTTTCCACCACATCCTGAAAATAGGGATGATAAAATCCGCAGTGATTGATTACCAGATCCAGAACGACCTTGATCCCGCGTTCATGGCACTTGTTCACCAGTTCCCGCAAATCTTGTATCGTACCGAACTGCGGATCGATTTCAAAATAATTGACCGTGTCGTACTTGTGATTCGAAGTCGCCGTAAACACCGGATTCAAATATAAGGCGTTAATTCCAAGCCTGCCGAGATAATCCAGCTTGCCAATAATGCCTTGCAGGTCACCTCCCATGTAATTGTCCCGGGTAGGCTCGCTTCCCCAGGGTTCCGTCCCCTCGGGGTCATTGCCTAGATCTCCGTTGCAGAATCTCTCGGGGAAAATCTGATACCATACCCGGTCCCCGATCCATTCCGGAGCTTGTACGGCATCCCGGTCTCCCGCGTAAGCATAAGAATAGCTTCCTTTGAAACCTTTCGTATTCTGCAATCCCTCGGTATTAAGCCAACGCGTCTCCCCCTCGAGCTTAAATTCAAAAGCATATTGTAGGTATCGAATCCGGGATTCCATACCGGTCAATATCGTGCGGTAATAGCGGTGTTGCTCCGATTCCGCCCATAGCGTCATCGGCTGCGACTGAACTCCGAATTGTTCGGTTTTGTACTTATTCCAGTAGAGCAGCCGCACTTGTTCGGCTTCCGCCGGAAGCCTGAGACGAACCTCCAGCTCGTTAAGCGAGATTAAGGTGGCGTCTACCGCCGGGTCGTGATCATAGTTAGTCATTATCATAGTTTCCTCTTCATCCTATATTGTTTTGTACATGAATAATAAAGGCCCTTAACTTCCGATTCTTGTAGCAATGGACACCGACTTCGGTACGCCCGGCTCCTTGTTCATTAAGGAAAACAGCATGCCTGCCGCCGCCTTTCCCATCATCTCGAGGTCGACCTCCACAAAGTGTACCGGATGCTTCATATACTTGGACATGGGGAAATCGTCAAAGGTCGCCAACGCGATTTCCGAAAGCAAGGGATTACCGTTCTCGAAATCCAATATTTCAAAGAGCTGTTCATGCGTGCAGCAAATTAATGCTTCGGGGCGCCCCTCCACAGCCGATTCGGACGACTCGGAGCCGTAAAGCGATTTCAACACTTCCGCTTGCTCGATAATACGGACTTCCAAACGATGGTTCTCCATCGTTTTCCGGTAACCATTCAGCCGGTCGGCGATAAATTTATCCCTCTCCGCGGCTGCTCCGCCTGCATAAATCATGATTTCCCGGCAGCCAAGATCGATCAGATGCTCCGTCAAAATTTGACCGGCCTGCACGTTATCGATGTCTACCCACGGAACGCCGTCTTTGGACAACATGTTTTCCCCCGTGACGACGTAAGGCATCTCATGCTTAACGAGCAATTCGTAATTCCGCTCATTCAGCAGCGAATTCGGAATAATCAACCCGTCGACACGATGCTCCACTACCACTCGTTCGAAAGTCGATTGGCTTTTCTTGTTGTCATGATCATGATCGCTCATCATTAAAAACATATGATCATGGTTATAGACGATCTCTTCGATTCCTTGAAGTACCTTGTAAAAGAACGGATTGGCAAAAGCCCGCTTATCCGTATAATCCGAGCAAAATCCGACGGTAAAGGTTTTATTGAAGGCCAATCCCCGGGCTATAGAATTGGGGACATAGTTGTGCTGCTTCATGATAGCTTCGACTTTCAGCCGCGTCTTTTCCGAAATGTTACGGTTCCCGTTGATCACGCGGGAAACCGTCGCCTTGTTCACGCCCGCCAAATCGGCGATTTCTTGAATCGTTATCTTGGACATCTTCTAAATCTCTCCTATCTAATGCAACCGGTTGCATAAACTATTATATATAACGTTTCCGGACAATGCAATACAGATTTTTGATTTGATTTCTATTCAATTATGCACCAACTGTTCCGATAAATATAAATGACTTAGTTCTTTCGAACTATTACGATGCTGTTGAAATAAGTCGGTCGGAGGTAGCCATGTTTTGTTCAAATTGCGGTACTAAACTTTTAGAAGATGACAAGTTTTGTGTTAGTTGCGGAAGTCCGGTGAAGCCCCGGGAAGAAACGGCTCCTGCCGATAATCCCTACTACGCACCCCAGTCATCCGGTTCGGCCGGATATGCGGCAGGAGCAGGGAATCGGGGCAGGGATACGGAGCCTACTGAAGAGGATTTTGCTCTGTTTATCGGCAAGAAGGCCGATGAATACTTGAGCATCTGGAACGAGGACCGGCGCTGGAATTGGCCCGCATTCCTGTTCGGAGGCTACTGGATGCTGTATAGGGGCATGTATTTGTATCTGCTCCTATACCTGATTGTGATGAGTTTCATGGTCAATATCGTCCGTGCGATCATGTTCCCGGTGTATTACTTCTCGGGAGGTGTCGTGGTCGTGGTTCTCATCGCCAATATCGTGCTTCAAGCTATCTTTGCCCTGTTCGCCAACAAGATCTATTTGCATCATGCCCGGCGGAAAATCAGAGCCATAAATGCTCGCTTGGCCAACTTCCCGGATCTCCGGGAAGAACGAATCGCTACCGCCGGCGAAACGAGTCTGTACATTCCTATCGCTCTCGCCGTATTGCCCGTACTGATCTTAATCGTCACGACTCTCTTTTACTCGGTCCACGTGTATAAGGAGATCAATGAAGAAATGCGTTATCGGCAACAGCAGGACAGCAGCATGGTTCAGCCTTATTTCTATTCCCGGGTAACTTAAAAAGAACGGTGGAGCATCCTTTGCTCCACCGTTCTTCTGTTTAATCCCCTTCTTATTCTCACCATTGGATAAATTCCAATGAGAATCGGCAATCCATGCCCAGGAGCAAGTCTGCTTGGAAGATTTCCAACCATTACCCCCATTTAATTCAATACTTGCTTAAATGGCGCTCCCTCATTGGAATTTCTCCAATGAACTTAGCAAGTAAGCGCTCTTGAGGAAGATTTGATTGGATATTATCCAATCAAATCAAACTCCACTCGCTGCCGCTATACTCCCGCCTTCTCCAGCATACCACGGGCGATCCAAACGCCTGCGGCTCCTGCCTGGGCCAAGCCCCGGGTAATTCCGGCGCCGTCCCCGCCGCAGTAAAGCCCGGCGATCTCGGTTTCCAGCGATTCCGACAGCTTCGGACGCGCCGAATAGAACTTCGCCTCTACGCCATAGAATAGCGTGTGTTCAGAGGCGATGCCCGGAGTCACCTTTTCAAGCGCCTCTACCATTTCAATCAAACTTTTCATCGTATTGTATGGAAGCACGAGCCCCAGATCCCCGGGAACGGCCTCTTTCAGAGTCGGCTCCAAGAAGCCCTCCGCAATACGCCCTGCCGTCGAACGCCGTCCGCGCAAAATATCTCCATACTTCTGAATGATCACGCCGCCGTTCGAAAGATCATTCGCCCGCTGGCAAATCTCTCTGGCATATTCGTTCGGCTTGTCGAACGGATCGGTAAATTTATGCGAGACCAGCAAAGCAAAGTTCGTATTGGAAGATCCCAGTGCAGGATCCTTGTAGGAATGGCCGTTGGCCGCCATGACACCGCTATGGTTCTCCACCACGACATGTCCCGACGGATTGCTGCAAAACGTACGGACTCGGGTGCCGACCGAGGTGTTGAATATAAATTTTCCTTCATATAGATGTTCATTGATTTCTCTCATAACCACGTCGGAGGTTTCCACCCGAACGCCTACGTCAACTTGATTGTTCGTCATTTTCAGGCGGCGTTTCTTCAATATGTCGGTCAACCAGGCCGAACCGTCGCGCCCCGGAGCTACCATCACTTGATCGGCTTCATACGTATCGCCATTTTTCAAAATGATGCCTTGAACCCGATGCTGCCCGTCTTCCTTGACGGTAATCAGATCTTCAACTTCCGCCTTATATATCATGTCGATCCGCGTTTTCAGGTATTCATAAATCGACTTTAATATCTCCAAATTTTGTTCCGTACCCAGGTGACGTACTTGGGCGCGCAACAGTTTCAGTCCGGCGGCATATCCCCGCTGTTCGATTCCGCGAATCGCATCCGTCATCGGATCGGTGATATTCTCGGTTGCCCCGTGTTCGAGATTGATGGAATCCACATAGCGGATCAGCTCAAGCACTTTGGAAGGCGCAATGTAATCAGTCATCCAACCGCCGAATTCAGTCGTTATATTAAACTTGCCGTCGCTATAAGCTCCTGCGCCGCCGAATCCCGCTGTAATGGAGCAGGCCGGAAGACAGCCGGCAAATTCCTTTTTGCCTGCGGCAGGCGGACAAAGCGTGATCTTCTCCTCCAGAATCGGACAACGGCGCCGGTAAATGTCATGTCCTTTATCAACCAGCAGCACCTTCCAATGAGGCGCACGGCGTGTCAATTCATAACAAGCGAATATTCCTGCAGGTCCGGCTCCAACCACAATCACATCATATTTATTCATCAGTTTCCTCCTGAAGTAGGTTTATAGAGGTACTTATTGGCCAGGTAAAAATGAGCACAAAAAAATCCCGACTATGAATAGGTATGCGCAAGCACCCGTTCGTAGCCAGGAATTTGTGGTTCCTTGTAGAGACCCTCAAACCGTATTTTTGAGGATATACGAATCGTCTCGTAAGACTTAATTTCAATTGTCACATCACGTTAGTAATATTATCGTTAAAACACGTATGAGTCAACACCGATTTATACTATTATTCGTATATTGTTGAATTTACCTAATTAAATCATCCTCGCGCTTGTTGAACATTAAGCAAAACACGAACATTAAATCCGGAAAATAATCCAGATTCCCTCCGACTTATTAGCATTCGCATACAATATGCTATATAATAGGCTTATGCTTTATTCATATTTTTATAAACAAAAGGAGTAGATGTAGAGAATGGACAGTGACAGGCTTTTGGTATTAAATTTGGTTTTGGTCGTGGTTCTGATTGCGCTGACGGCATTTTTCGTGGCGGTGGAATTCGCGATCGTCCGGGTACGGGCAAGCAGAGTGGATCAATTGATCGCCGAAGGAAACAAGAAAGCTTTAGCAGTCAAACAGGTAACATCCAATCTAGACGGCTATTTATCGGCGTGCCAATTGGGGATCACTATTACGGCTCTCGGACTCGGTTGGCTGGGCGAACCAACGGTGGAAAAAATAATGCACCCGGTGTTCCACAGTCTCCATATACCTGAAGCGTTAAGCGGTGTGCTTTCTTTCATTATCGCGTTTGTAGTCATCACATATCTTCACGTCGTAGTCGGTGAATTGGCGCCGAAGACGATCGCCATTCGTAAGGCGGAGAGCGTCGCCATGTTGACGGCGAAACCGCTCATTCTTTTTACCAAGATCATGCGTCCGTTTATCTGGACGTTGAACGGCTCGGCTAACCAGCTCGTGCGGTTGATCGGGATCAAGCCCGCCTCCGAGCATGAGGAAGCCCACTCGGAAGAGGAATTGCAGATCATTATCAACGAAAGCTTCGAAAGCGGAAAAATTAATCAGAGCGAATACGGATATGTGAACCGGATTTTTGCTTTTGATAACCTGCTCGCCAAAGAGATTATGGTCCCTCGGACCGATATGGTGTGCTTATATACGGATAAATCGCGCCAGGAAAACCTGGACATCATCAAAGAACAGCAATACACGCGGTTCCCGGTCGTAGAGCAAAGCAAGGATAACGTCATCGGGATCGTGAACACCAAGCAATTTTTCCTTGCCTATGAAGATAACCCTAACCTGGAGGTTGCTGCACTGCTGCAGCCGGTCATGGCGGTATCGGAAGTCACTCCGGTCAATGAACTGCTGAAGCGAATGCAGCGCGAAGGCACTCACATTGCCATCCTGATCGACGAATACGGCGGAACGGCCGGCCTCGTCACCATCGAGGATATTCTGGAAGAGATCGTCGGCGAAATCCGCGACGAATTCGACAAGGAAGAGGAGCAGCCGCTCGTACAGCTCAGCGAAACGCATCTCGTCGTCGACGGTAAAGTGACCGTCAACCAGATCAACGATGTGCTCATGTCCGACCTCGATACGGAGGATGTGGATACCATCGGGGGATGGTTATACGGAAGACATCCGGAAATGAATGTCGGGGAAACGCTGGAGCATCATGATTTACAATTTAAGCTTCTGGACAAGGAGCCTAACCGGTTCAGAAAGCTGGAAATTATAAAACTTACGGTGCAAACCGATTCCTAAGAACAGCCGGTAAGACCGGGTTAGAATAAAGCACCCTCATCCGAGACATTTGTCTCTGGATGAGGGTGCTTTTGTTTTGCGGGCTTGTCCTTTTTCCGGCTGAAATTAAAAGTCCAGCTCCCTTTTAATTCTCGCGATTTCGTCATCGGACGGCTCCTGCTCCTTATACCGGGCTTTATAATACAAACCCAGAAGCTCCTTGGCCGCGGATCTTCGCATCCCCCAAGCCGACTTCCCTTCCCTCGACTTTGGGACTGGCTGCTGGCGCAATTCCGCTTCCGTTTCCTGCGGAGTAAAATAAGGCTTCAGCTTATAGCCCTGCGCCTGCTCGGCGTGAAGCAAATGCCGGTATAAATAACGGATCCGTTCCCGATTGTCCGGGAGATCCTCCAAAGTGACTTTCTTACCGGAACGGGAGCCAAAGATACCTCGCCAATTCTGCCATTTGGGGATCGCAGACTTCCCCATTTTCAACCGGATCTCTTCGTCAACAAAGGCTTCGTTCCGTTCGTCTTTCCCTGCCCGGCCAAGCATGGCTAGCAGCCGGTCCATCCAGCGGCGCCAAATCCCGCCTGCGTTCTTATAGAGCCAGTATAAAACAACCGCCACCAAGGCCAAAATTACTGCCGTAGCGAACACGTAAAACAAAATATTCAGAAATTGAGACAGCCACCCCGGCTCATGCGATTTTCCCGTTTCCATCGGAAAAGCCGCGGGTCCTCCCGTATCCTCTTCCGGTATGGTCACAGGCTCCCCCGAAGATCGGGTCAGCCAGCCGACTATTTGCCTTAGCATACCTAGCAGAACTCCACCGGCCCAACGCCCTGCACCCGTTGCCAGCAGCA
Organism: Paenibacillus sp. FSL R5-0407; assembly: GCF_038009185.1. Lineage (NCBI taxonomy): Bacteria > Bacillati > Bacillota > Bacilli > Caryophanales > Paenibacillaceae > Paenibacillus > Paenibacillus sp. FSL R5-0407. The sequence continues at coordinate 1,194,483 of NZ_JBBPAX010000002.1, forward strand.
AGGCCGCAAGCACGATAGCCCCAATCCAGGTCATATTGTGCCCCCTTAACCCACGGGGCAGCCGATTTCCCGCCTCTTCTTCGGAGAACGTGTTGTACCGCAAATAACTTCGGTTGACCGCGAACAGCGTCCATGCCAAACAAAGAACGCCCACCCAGGTAATGAACGGCATAAATTCCTCAAGCTTGGTGAAACGAGGAAAAAAGATACCTGCAAGCAAATAAAGACCAATCCCGATCTTATACAGCTTGTTTTGATTGGTTCTCCCTGCGGACGTCACCCCCTGATAAGTAAGGACTGTCCCCGCGAACAGACAAACCATAACTCCCAAGATAGTACCGTTTCCCAGGCCCCCTATCGCTACAGCAAACAGCGTTCCCAACAGTACGGAAGCGCCTGCCCGCTTCCAGAACACCGGCAGAGCTGACCGGACCGTTACTCCGGCGAGGGACATCAGGGGAATGCTGCATAACGCAAGCAGAGAAATTTGTTCCGGTACGAGAAAAGAATAGGCAAGCAAGAAGAGCGGCATAAAAAACACGCACTCTATGAGACATAAGCTCCAAGCCTTTATAGACCTGGTGAAATAATCAACACGAACGGTTTCCAAGAAATGACCTCCCTGAAGAGGATTAGATTTACAATTACAGCGTCAAATACATTTCGTATTGCGAAATGGCGTCCCGTTGGAACCCGAGCCGACGTATGAACCCCTCTATCAGGGCATTATTGGGCATGGAGATGGAGAGCTTGGAGAGTTCGAGTTCCGAAACAGCTCTCTGGAGCAGCCGTGTCGCCGTTCCCCGAGACCTGAAGTCAAGGTCGACGAACAGGATGCTGATCCTTCCCGTACGGGTAATTCCAAGGGTACCGACCAATTCCCCCTCATGGAATGCGCCGAAAAACACATGGTCGCCAGCCCGTCTGATGTAATCCAGATCATTTTGCCAGTTCAAGTGAAAATACCTGTTCTTATTGACGCTAGATGCAAAGTCACCCCAATCGAGTGGGGCCACTGAAATAGGGTCATCCAGCTTGTTGGGCAACGATTTCAGATTGCTCAAATCGCTCTTGCTAAAATAGGAGAGCTCATACACCCTGGAGTAACCCAGCTTATGATAAAAGGCGATAGCCCGGTCATTGCCGACGATGACCTCCAGCAGAAGCTGCCGACAGCCTTGCCGGATCGCCTCTTTGCGATGCAGCTCCATTAGTCGGGCGCTAACGCCCTGCCCCCGCTCCCCGGGCTTCAAAGCCAACGCGCCGCAGCGCATCGTGCGGATGCCCTCGTACTCTCTAGTTCCGCCAAGGACAATTCCGACCGGCTCGTCTCCGCGCAGCGCAACAAAGGAATGCTCTATTGCATTGCCCTCCGGACCGAAGAACCGGTCAGCGAACTGTTCCAACGTAAAATTGTATTTGATGAGGTAGTCCGAGAATCCGGTTTGGAAAGCCGTAAACAGCACATCCATTTTGCATTCCGTTCCGCGATAATATTGAATCGTTGTCATCGCCGCATCCCTCCATAGCCCTGTTATAGTTTCACGCACGCAATCACTTTCTCGCCGGGTTCAAGCTTAAGCTGTCTCCGGTATATCCATCCATTCGATTCCGTTCCCGTTCCGCTCCAGCAATTCAGCCTGGATCAGAAGAGTTTCTCCCTGGTGGCAGGAAATGATTAGAAAATCGGTGTCCCTAGTGTCCGCCTCCAATTCTTCCTCCAACAGACGCGTCATGGAAACGGAGCGGTCCAGCTCGACTCTGGCCAGCGTATCAAGCAGCCATTCAAGCTGCCCCCCGTCGGCCGAGGGCTCGAGCCGGATCGGATCTTTGGAGCCACCCTTCAGCCGCCCATTGCAGAGAAACCCGGTCTCGATGCCGTTTTGCAGCGCATAACCCGCTACTGAAGCGGCATACCGGATCCCCAGCTCGATCCGCTCCGGATTGAGTATATTCCTCCACATCGTCTCGCTCGACTCCACATTCAGACAGATGACCAGCCGGTGGTCAGCGGTATAATCCCGCTGATGAACCTGCATGACTCCCGTTTTTGCAGTAGCCTTCCAATTGATGCTCTTCAGCGTATCCCCGGACCGATATTCGCGGATGCCCGAGGTAAGGAACGGATCCTCTACAATCCAACGCCGCACGGCCAGATTGCCGAGCCAGCTGTGATTCGGCAACGGCAGTTCCTCTAACGCAAGGATGCGGGGGTAAACCAGCAGCTCGAGGTTCAGCTCAAATTTCAAGACTTTAGCCACAATGCCTAGCGGATCGCCTGTAGTCAGCGTGGCCGATTCCAAGCGATACAGGCCTCGCCGCACGCAGGACACCTGATGCCGCCGGGTAATTTGACGGAAAGGGCGAAGATAGAACATGCTGATATGATTTTGATAAATGTCGCCCGCATACACATCCAGATTGTTCTGCCGGCCAAACTTAATTCCGGCGGCCATGCTGGATTCCAGTCGCAGCCAAGGCAGCGGAAGCGGCTTGGCGTTCGAAATAACCTCCACCATTTCCAGGGGGTCTTCCTCAAACACGGCCCTCTGCGTGAAATACCGGGTGTAGCTCACTCCCTTTAGCGCAAACCGTTCATAAATCCAGCCCACTGCAAAGACGATCAAAACCGCGCTGACAAGAAACCATGGAAGCATCTCTCAGTTCACCTGCTTCCCCTTTGCGGCCAGTACTTCCTCCGCCGGTACCTCCACTTCGGAGAGAACCTGGCGGATCACTCCGCTCTCCGGCGATTCCCCGACCTTAATGCCGTGACGCAGCATCAGGCGGTGGGCCAATACGGGGATCGCTACCTCCTTAATATCGTCCGGCGTCACATAATCCCTGCCCCGCACCAGAGCGTAGCCTTGCGATGCGCAAAGCAGAGCTCCGCTGGCCCGCGGGCTTGCTCCCAACCGAACCTCCGGATGCTTGCGGGTGGCTTCGGTAATCCGGATGATATAGCCCAGCAAGTCGTGCGGCACATGAACTTCACTCGCACAGCGCTGGGCGGCGGCGATTTCCTCGCCAGTAGCTACCGCCGCAAGTCCTTCTAGAGGGCTCCGCTCACGGAACCGCTGGAGGATATCCACCCCTTCTTCAAAGCTGGGGTAGCCCATGGAAATTCTCATTAAAAACCGGTCAAGCTGAGCTTCCGGTAACGGGAAGGTCCCCTGGTTATCGATGGGATTCTGAGTAGCCATAACAAAAAACGGGGCTTCAAGCTTATGGGTGAGCCCGTCGATCGTAACCTGCCGCTCCTCCATGCATTCGAGTAGGCTGGACTGTGTCCGAGGTGTTGCCCGGTTAATTTCGTCGGCCAGAAGAACATGGGTAAACAGCGGACCCGGCCGGAATTCAAAATCGCCCGCTTTCTGATTATAAAAATTAATCCCGCTCAAATCGGAAGGCAGCAAGTCCGGCGTAAACTGGATCCGCTTGAAGGTTCCGTCCAGCGAACGGGCGAGCGCCTTCGCCAATAACGTCTTTCCGGTCCCGGGAACGTCCTCCAGCAGGACATGTCCATTTCCGAACAGCGAGGCCAGCAACAATTCGATGACCTCAGTCTTTCCTACGACGACCTCCCCGATATTGCGGGAAATTCGCCCGGCTATATCCATTGCATTCTGCATATTCATTCTATGAAGACACCGCCTTTGATAAAGGTATGTATTTCCATCTGTATCTAATTTATCATATCAAAAAGCCCGCCAGGTTTATAGCGGGCTTTTCCGTGATAGATATATCTTATGGATCTATTCTATTGCAGGAATCTTCTGATCTTGCCCGATTTCAGCAAGCAGGGTATCTTCGATCCCGGACAAGACTCCCTCGTCAGCCGCCTCCTGATAGATCTCCTCCAGTCGCTGGACGATCTGCTTGACTTCGGCCAGGAGCGAAATAGAGTGTTTCATGGAAGCTGAGTAACGATCCTTGATGCCGCGTATAGGATCGGCGTATTTCTCGTCCGTCCCCGGAGTAATTGCCAGCTCGTAGACGTCGAGTATACTATCCCCATCTCGGACGGGGAAATGCTCATGCGGGGCCGTGCTATCGAATATACCGAGGCTGAGTTCCGGAAAAATCAGCATATCCAGGCTGTTCGGATCAAACCCGCAATGATAAATTTCCGTGTCGATTCCTTTGTCGGCAGCCAATTCGCCGAGCTTGCGGAACAACGTAGATTTGCCCGAGCCCGGCCGCCCTTTTACAAAAATACGGGTGGTCAGACGGTCGGTCAGATTAGGCACGAAGTCTACCGCGCCGCGCCAGGTTGCCGCGCCAAGGAAGCGGTGCGTCACCCGCGCCTGCTTCTCCTCGCCTTCCGGCCCCAGCAGATAGGAATCGGACCACTCCAGCGCCAGGCGATTCATCGTCTCCCGGTCCAAATTGTCGATATAAAATTTCTCCCATTCATCATGAATCCGAAGAGTTTTCAGGAAGGAGGCATAAGCCTCCTCGTAAAGCTCGGCAATTTCGCGCTCGAAGTTCTGGATTTGTTCCGTAGAAGCAGTCAGCTTTTGCGGCTGAATCGCCTTTTCCAAGTCTACGAACTTCACCTCACTTCCTGCCTGAACCGATTCGCCCGACCATGCGCCACTATCAATCAAGGCGACGGACAGATCTTCAATCACGATCCCCTCCAGACAATCTCCGTCCAGCGGCTGATGAATCAGCTGCAGTCCCCAGCCGCGCCGCGCAAACTCCGAAGCCAGACGTCCCAGTACTTTCGCCGTTCCTCCCGGATATCCCTTAATCACATAAATTGTCCGTACCTCTTGAAATATCGAATCCGTTAGACTGTGCAGCCCAGCCGCCGTATTGCCCCGTGCAAAATAGTGAAGCTCCCGTTCTGACATGCCTCGTAAGACTCCCTTCCCTGAACCCGGTAATGAAATACCTTACACTTTATGCGAATTTCCCGCACTGTGTGTTTGCCTATCTTTCAGGAATTCAGCCAACGGTGCACATCCACCACGGAACCAATCGCATATTCCTTAAGAACAGGAATCCCGTTTTCCGTCACGATCAGGCACGGTACGCTGGATATTTGCCATTCATCACGTAAAACCGGGGCAAAATTGATATTGATCTTCTTCCCAGGAATCTTGGTGCCCGATTCTTCCGCAATCTCCATCATCCTTTCCGCCAACAGGCAGGTCCCGCATAGGGGGGTATAGAACAGCAGCGCCATTTTATCTTCAGCCTTCTCCAGCCGGAGAAGGAGATCACGTTCCATAATTTCTTGCAGCATGAGCCTCACTCCTTCCTCTCTACACGTAACTATATCATAAGAAAAAAGGCTGAAAGTACTCCTCCCGCCCGCTGGACTCGGCTCCCATCGCAAGTCATAATAATGACAATGAATGTCACAATAAAAATAAAGCTGCAGGAGACTTGTAACATGCCAAAATCTAAGCGCCTGATGGAGTTAATGATGACCGTGAACCGAAAACGTAAATTCACGGTTAAAGAGCTGGCCGGCGAATTCGGCGTATCCTCCCGGACTATTCTCAGAGATTTGCAGGAACTGAGCGAACTGGGCGTGCCTCTCTATTCCGAAGTTGGTCCGCACGGCGGATACCAGGTGCTGAACGAGCGGGTGCTCCCTCCGATCGCTTTTACCGAGGAAGAGGCGGTCGCCATCTTTTTCGCCAGCCATGCCCTCCGTCATTATTCCTTCCTCCCTTTTGAATCGGAGAGCTCCTCGGCCCTCAGCAAATTTTATAATTATATGTCCGGCGATATCCGCGACCGCATCGACGAGATGAAGAACCGGGTGGACTTCGTAAGCCCGCAAAGACAATCTGCGTTCCCGCATTTAGGCATCCTGCTGGATGGAGCCGTGCGGCAGCGCGTGATCCGTATCGAATACGAATCCAGAGAAGAAAATCTCTGCCGGGATATTCAGCCGGTGGGCATTTATGCCAGCGGCGGTCTTTGGTATTGCCCGGCTTACTGCTTCCGGCGCAAGGATTTCCGGCTATTCCGGTGCGACCGTATCCTTTCCGCGGCGCTCCTTCCGGAGGCAGAGCCGCTGGACCACCGCGATGTCAATCTGAGCAATTGGAAAACCAGGATCCGCTCCAAACGGCACGGTGCCGATTGTTATGTGGAACTGAGCAAAATGGGGGTTGAATTGTGTGAGCCCGAGTTGTCCCGCCGAGTGCCTATGCATGTTCGGGAGGACGGTTCCGGTTATCTGGAAGGATCCCTTCCGCTCGAAGATATCCCTTTTCTGGCGAGGTTTTTTATCGGACTGGGCCGGGAGGCCACGGTAAAGCAGCCGCCCGAGCTGTTGGATGAAATCAAGAGGGGACTGGCCGAATTGACGGAGAAATATAACCGGGAGTGAACCACAGAAACAGGGCCAAGAATAGTTCTGGATAAGTTCAGGCCCCTCCTCAAGTGCCAACCCGGCTGCGGTAGTCTCTGGGAGATACGCCGGTGATTCTTTTGAACACGCGGGAGAAGTAAAACATATCTTTGTAGCCAAGCATCTCGCTGATTTCCTTGACGCTCATTTCCGTGTTGAGCAATATATTTTTTGCTTCTGCTGCTTTGAGCCGGTGAATAAATTCATTCAGGGGATATCCCGAATACTCATGTATCACTCTCCTGAGTGTCGATACGGAAATATGATGTCTGGCGGCAATATCAACTGCATCCAACGGCAGATATAGCGATCGGCCGATATCTTCAATCACCTGTAGCACGAATCCGCCCCGATTGCCCGCCTCCGCTTTATCTTCCCAGGACACCAGCTCATACAACAGCGATTCCAGCTGCAGGGCGGCCCGGTCCAAATTGCCGGGGACGCCGCTGTCGATCAGCATGAACATCAACTCCATTTTGTGCAGCAGCGTATCGTCGACCGAGACTCTTTTCACCTGATCCGGAGACAGCAGCCAGTCCCTCAACCATTCTCCGACCCGTTCGCCTTCCACCGTGAAATAATATTCGTCCCAGTATCCGCCTGCGTCAGGCCCATAATTGAATTCCGTACCGGGAAAAAGGCAGAACCAACTTCCGGCCTCCACGCGCTGCCTCTCGCCCCGGTTTACTTGGTAATAGCCCGCGCCGCCCGTAATCACTACAAACGCCCATTGCTGAAAAACGGCACTCGCACGCTGCAGCGTTCTGCCCGGCAAATGGCCTGCTCCCACGACGGAGATCGACTTGATCTTCAGCCGGGTCGCCTCGACGGCCGGATTGAACACCCGTATAGGATGGGGGCTGATCATATAGTCCATAAACTTTGTCATCCTGCACATTCTCCCCTTATATCAACTATGTTAGATTATTGGTGAATGATTAAATAAAACATATTCGTGCGTTGAAGCCGGTATTATTGTAGCAAATCCGCACGGGTAATGAAAGGGTGTAAACGATTACAATGGGCGAATTGAAAGTAGGCCTGATCGGTAACGGCTCCATCTCGGAATGTCATCTTCAAGCGTATGCGTTAAACCCTAAAGTTGAGTTAGTCGCAATTTGTGATCTTCAGGAGGATCGGGCCCGGGAAAGTGCCCGTAAGTACAATATCCCTCACATCTATACCGATTACCGGGAGCTGCTCGCCAACCCGGATGTTCAAGCCGTCAGCATTTGCACATGGAATAACAGCCATGCCGAAATCAGTGTCGCGGCGCTTCGAGCGGGCAAGAACGTGCTCTGTGAAAAACCGCTATGCAAAACCGTGGACGAAGCGCTAGAGGTGGAACGCGCCGTGCGCGAAACCGGTAAGCTGCTCCAGGTGGGCTATGTCCGTCGTCACGCCTCCAACATTGCGGTATTAAAGAAATTCATCGATGCCGGTGAACTCGGTGACATTTACTTTGCCAAAGCCAGCCTGATCCGGCGCCTCGGCAATCCGGGCGGCTGGTTCGCGGACAAGGAGCGCTCGGGCGGCGGTCCGTTGATCGATATCGGCGTTCACGTCATCGACCTGTGCTGGTACCTTATGGGCAAACCGAAAGTGAAATCCGTAAGCGGGAATACGTACAACAAACTCGGTAACCGCTCGCATATCGAAAATTACGATTTCTATAAAGCGGCTGATTACGATGCCTCCCTCAATACGGTCGAGGATATGGCCAATGCGCTGATCCGGTTTGAGAACGGCGCCTCGCTGATGGTTGACGTCAGCTTTTCGCTCCATGCGAAAGACAACTCGGCGATGGTCAATATTTACGGCGACAAGGGCGGCGCGGAAATTGAGCCGGTGCTCTCGATTGTAACGGAGCGCCATAACACGATCATCAATATCGATCCGCAGATCAGCACGCCGGGCTTTGATTTCCAAGGAAGCTTCAATACGGAAATTAACCATTTCGTCGACAGCTGTCTGGGTCTGCATGAGACCAGCTGTCCGGTGGAGGACGGCGTGGAAATGATCAAAATATTAAATGCCATCTACCAATCGGCCGCGGAAGGGCGGGAAATTGAAATCAATTAATTTAAAGGAGGCGGACCAAGGGTGAAACTGAACAATAAAATCGGAGTTATCGTTGACAGTTTCGGTCTGGGCGTTAGAGAGGGATTACTCAAAGCCAAAGAGGTCGGAGCCGACGGCGTGCAAATTTATGCCGTATCTGGCGAAATGGACCCGGAAGTACTGACCGGAAGCAAACGCAAGGAATTGCGCAGCTATATTGAAGGCTTGGGCCTGGAAATTTCCGCGCTCTGCGGCGATTTGGCCGGACATGGATTCCAGGACGCGGAAGCGAATCCGGCAAAAATTGAGAAATCAAAACGGATCCTCGATCTGGCCGTCGAGCTTGGCACGAATATCGTTACGACGCATATCGGCATCGTGCCGGATAATGCGGATGGCCGTATTTATGAGGCGATGCAGCAGGCTTGTGAGGAGCTCGGTGTGTACGCCAAGAGCATGAACGCCTACTTTGCCATTGAGACCGGACCCGAGCCGGCGGCACATTTGAAGGAGTTCCTGGATACGCTCAGCACGAACGGCGTTTCCGTCAATTTCGATCCGGCCAATATGGTCATGGTGACGGGTGATGATCCGGTACAAGGCGTCAAAACGCTGCGGGACTACATCGTCCACACGCATGTCAAAGACGGCAAGCGTCTGCGTCCGGTCGATCCGAAGGACGTATACGGTTTTCTTGGCTACAGCGCGATGGATCACCAGAAAATCGCCGAAATGGCCGCCTCTGGCGCAGCCTTTGAAGAGGTTCCGCTCGGTGAGGGCAAAGTCGACTTCCCGGCTTATTTTGCGGCGCTCCAGGAAATCGGTTATACCGGCTACCTGACGATCGAGCGTGAAGTAGGCACCAACCCTGCGGAGGATATTGCCAAAGCGGTGTCCTTCATCCAATCTTATCGAGGCTAAATTAGGGAGATGACCAATCATGAAGTTAGGAATTAGTTCTTACAGCTTGTTCCAGGCTATGCATCAAGGCCGCATGAATATCAGTGAGGTGATCGATTGGACCGCAGATATCGGGGCCAGCCATATTGAAATCGTGCCGAAGCTCGGATTCGACTTTGACAACGACCCGGGGCTTGAGGAACAAATTATAAATAAAACCAAAGCAGCCGGCATCGAAATTTCGAATTACGCGATCGGAGCCAACTTTATCACGGATACGGATGAAGCCTATGAGGCGGAAATTGCCAGAGTGATCAGCGAGGTGGATCGGGTCCACCGTTTGGGCGCGAAACTGATGCGGCATGACGTCGCATCCCGCCAAGATATCTCCATCCAGCGGTTTAACGAGGACCTGGACAAAATCGCGGCAGCCTGCCGCCGGATTGCCGATCACGCAGCGCAATACGGAATTACGACCAGTGTGGAGAATCACGGCTACTATGTCCAAGCCAGCGATCGCGTACAGGCGCTTCTTCATGCCGTAGATCGGCCGAATTTCAAAACAACACTGGATGTCGGCAACTTCGTGTGCGTGGACGAGAATCCGGTTACTGCCGTAAAAAGCAATTTGAAATATGCCTCGATCGTGCATATCAAAGACTTCTACATCCGTCCGTCCTACCGCAATCCCGGGGAGGGCTGGTTCAAGAGCACCGGAGGCAACTTCTTGCGCGGAGCGATCGCCGGACATGGCGATATCGATCTATGGGAAATTATTCGGGCTATCAAGAGTTCCGGCTATGACGGATTTTTCTCGATCGAATATGAAGGCATGGAAGACTGTCTGAACGGTACGAAAATCGCCTTTGATAATGTGAAACGAATTTGGGACGAAGTATAGCCTGACTCCGCTCCTTGCTCAAACCTCCTCTCCCTCTATTACATAATTTGCTATATACGCAAATTTTGAAACTAAGGGGGAGATGAGGAACTTTGAAAGCTGCTAAACAAACGCCCCTTTTGATGTGTTACGGAAAGACGCCCTATACGCCCGGAAGTTATTTGGAACGGGCTTTAAGGAATATAGGCACTCCCGTAGACACGGTTGAAAAGGAAGTGGATTTTGCAAAAATAGATCTTGGCAAATACAAAGCTATACTCTTTGTGGAGAGTCCTGCCCGACCACCCGTTGTCGTAGCGAATCGCAATCTCGTCAAAATTCCCGTCATCCATTGGATTCACCATGGGGAAAACCGCCTGGACACTAATCTGGAATTGGTCGCTGCATACCGCCCTGATCTCCTGTTGATGTCCCATTCTCTACATCTGGCGCCCCTGTTCTCGACATCCGTTAAATTTTTTCCGTTCGGGGCAGATCCTCATATTTTCCGCTCCGATATTCCTTTACCTGATCGGACCGTCGATATTGCGTTTGCGGGCTCGCACACCTCCATCTATGCTGAACGTGATGCCAATCTCCGGTCTATGGAAACGTCCCTCAGTCAAAGAAACTGTTCGTTTCGCAAGCGTCCTTATTTGGAAAAGCTAAGCGAATTGTATGGAAACTCCAAAATCGTGTTCAACCAGACAGCCGATCATATCAAGACTTTTAACATGCGGATCTTCGAGGGTATGGGTTGCGGCGCTCTGGTCCTCACGGACGATACTCCCGAGCAGTCCCGCTTGTTCCAGGACGGGAAGCATTATATTATTTTCAACTCGACAGAAGATTTACTGGAAAAGGCGCAATATTATCTGGAGCATTTGGATGAAGCCGCCAAAATCGCGGCAGCCGGGCACAAGCACGTATTGAAAGCCCATACGTACGAACATCGGGCGCGTCAATTGCTGGAACTGTTCTAACTAAAAAGGTACAGTCCCCTCATAAACTGAGGAGCTGTACCTTTTTTTGTGCCATTTCTGTTAATAACCAATTTATCTGTGAATCCCGATCGTTACGATTTCGCAAGGTCCTACCAGCAGTGAAAGCCCTCCGGCCGTGTTGCCGGACAAAGGCTGCGCAGGCTCCTCCAATATAGTCGTCTTATATAAATACTCCGACTTCATATCAGGACTGAAGGTCAGTTCAGCATCGCTATTGCTCATATTGTACCAGCGAAGCAACAGATCTCCCGTCTCCTCGTTCATTTTGAGCGACGAGAAGGCAAGCTCCTCCCCCTCCCAACGCAACGGCGTGTAGAGCGGAGCGATTGGTCCGGTATGCACGCCTGTCTGGCAAACCGTCCATGGAATCTGGAACTGGTAGGCCTCGGTATATGCATTGAACGCTCCGCTGCCTTCATGGCCATAAGGAATCAGTTCCAGGCGGAAGGTATGCTCACCGAGACATTGCGCCTCCGGCGTCGGGAACAAGCCCCAGTCACCCAACTCGCCGACGGAACGGAGCAGGGTTACGGCGATCGTATTGCGGCCGTCCCGCAGCACTTCGTATTCATTCAAGCCCAGGTTGGCTACAGCAAGACCGGTCTGGCCGTCGCTAATCTCCACAAAGGCTTGCTGATGCTGGGTATTGCTTGGGTTTACCCATTCTGGTGCCGGTTCGTTGTCTCTCACGGCGATTTCGAACATGGAATCGACCTTATGCTTGGCCGCCATGAGATCGGTCGGGAACAGAACGCGAATCCGATGGTCCTTCGCCCGGTTATCAAGGCTGTTTTCGATATGCAGCCCTTTGCCGCCTTTCTCCAATGAGAGAACGGTAGTGATCTCCAATGGAACGAGGCGCTTGCTGCGCTGTGCCTTGCGCTCCGGATAATAAACGAGCGCCCGTTGCTCCGCATCCAGCGTATCGTCCGCGGAAGCGGGAATTTCCCAATGGTGGCGGATCTCGATGGACGCGCGGTACGGCGTATCCTCCAGCACGCGGATTTGCGCGGCTAACCCCTTCGTGGTCAGCGCTTGCTCGCCTTCCGGTTGACGGTACATATATTCGTTGCCGATATCCCCGGTATCCTCGTAAACGCCGAGGTCCCGGTAGGTGCGGCCCGATTTTTTATCGATCAGCGCAAAGGAGCCGTCCTCCGCAATCTCAATCTTAATCGCGGTATTCTCCATAACGTGGTGGCCGGTCAGCAGTGACCCCGCGTTCTGAGGAATGGAACCGGACGCTGCCTCCTCCCGGCGGACCCATGCGTAAGTACGGAGTCCGAGTGCCGGAACGTCTTCCGCCTGGAACGTGATCCGGACCCGGCGGCACATGTAAGGCTGGCGGAACTTGTCGTCCGGCAAATCGTATCCGAACAGGAGTCCCAAGTCTTCCACGGTGCAAGCGACCTTATTTCCGGCTTCATCAACCAGGACGCGGCCGGACAAATCGGCCTCCTTCATCCGGCGGGCGGTTTCCTCCAGGGTAAAGCCTTCCCGCAAATACAAGCGGGCCGCATCCAACTCCACCGATATCACGCCGGTACGAGCCCAGCCGGTCGTATTCATCGCGACCAAAGGAAGCGGATCTTCGCCATATGCGGTGAAACCCGAAGTATCGATCGACTCGGCGATTACCTGCTTGCTGTCGTCGATGACGGACTCGGCAACGTGGCGGCTTTTGGCGAAGCGAGTGACCATTTCGCGATGCACTTCATCCACGCTGCAGCCGCAGATGCTGTCGTGCGGATGGTTCTGCATCAGCGTTTTCCAGGCATAAGTAAACAGGTGATGCGGGTATTCCTTGCCCAGCAGATGCGCAAAAGAGGCCAGCGGTTCGGCTACTTTTTCAAGCAAGGCCTGACCTTCCTGGTTCATTTGCTTCAGATACACCCGGGCCGACGCCGTATTGACGAGCGTCCCCCAGCCGTCCGTGCGCTGACTGCGCAGTTCGCCCTTCACGGAAGACAAATCCCGGTCCAGCGCCCCTTCCAGCGACTGCAAATACTGCGGCAGGCTGGAGTGGACAAACTCCGTGTCCGGGTACAACCGGGATGCCGTTTCGATCGCCTCCGGCAGATCGAGCTGGATCGGCTGATGGTCGCAACCGTTCATGAACAGCAATTCCCCGGTAGAAGCGTATTTCTCCGCATCCGCCAGCTTACGGTCCCAGAACGCCTTGGCTTCCTCGTCATCAGTCGGTACCTCGTTGCCGTTTGAGTACCAGTTAGCGAATAGAATGCCGAGCACCTTCGAGCCATCGGGGCCTTCCCAAATGAGCTCCGAGAAAGAAGACTCATACCCGCCGTCGGATACCGTATTGTTGAAGCCTGTCGGCTTTACGCCGCGCCCGAAAAAGGCGTTCTTGATCCCGGACTGCTGCATTAACTGCGGCGTTTGCCCGACAAGTCCGAACGTATCGGGGAAATATCCGATCTTGGCCGGCTCCCCGTAACGTTTGGCGTCCTGATGGCCGATCTGCATGTTGCGCACATTCGCTTCGCCGCTCGTCAGGAACGCATCCTGCAAAATATACCACGGTCCGATCAAAATACGGCCTTCCCGGATATGGGCTTCCAGCCGTTCCTTATTCTCGGGACGGACTTGGAGATAATCCTCCAAGATGATCGTCTGCCCATCCAGATAGAAGCTCTTGAACTCTCCGCCCTGGTCCAGTTTGTCCAGAAGCGCGTCTACCAGCGCCACGAGCCGGACATGGTGCTTCTCGTAAGGCAGGTACCATTCTCTGTCCCAGTGCGTGTGGGAAATGATATGCGCCGTTCTTTTCTTGTCCATGCGTTGATTCCCCGCTTTCTTCTCTATTTAAATCGTAAATTATATTTAAGAGTCAGGTCATTCCTCACTAATTTATCGTATCGGCCCGGTTTCATATAGGAGCGAAACTAAAGATATAGATAGAAAAATTAAAGATGGACTTACAATCGAGTTAGTCACACCCTATCCACCTGGACCGGAACCGGCCCGAGGAATAAAGAACCGCCACCCTCGCTTCAAGCGAAGCAGGATAGCGGCTCTCCTGTTTCGAAAAGGCCCGTCGTCGATCTACTATTTACTTCCGTAAACGCTGGCTTTTCCGTTCTAGTTTATTACTTGTTTCGTTCTACGCTAATGTTTGTGCTTATGCAAATGCTTATGCTTCCAAAGGATACTTTTCCATGTAAGCCAGCAATTCATCCACGGTCGTGAAAGCGAGTCCCGTCACCGTATCGGCGCAGCCGTAATAGATCGCAATGCGGCCGGTGTCGGCATCGGTCAATGCGGCGCAAGGGAAGGTTACGTTCGGCACGTCTCCTACGCACTCGTACAGCGTTTCCGGGCCGAGAATGTAGTTGCGGGAACGAGCAAGCACTTTCCAAGGCTCATTGATGTCCAGAAGCGCGCAGCCCATGCGGTAAACGAATCCGTTGCAGGTATTGATAACGCCGTGATAAATCAGCAGCCAGCCTTTGTCGGTTTCGATCGGAACCGGCCCGGGACCGATTTTTTTGGATTGCCATGCAGACTCGTCTCCGCCGATCGTACCCATCACATAGCGGTGTTTCCCCCAGAACGTGAGGTCCGGGCTTACGCTGTAGAAAATATCTCCGAACGGCGTGTGGCCCGTATCGCTCGGACGGCTGACCATAGCATAGTAATCTCCGATTTTGCGCGGGAACAGTACTCCGTTGCGGTTATACGGCAAAAAAGCATTTTCCAGCTGATGGAACGTTTTGAAATCGGTCGTATACGCAATGCCGATCGTCGGACCGTGATAGCCGTTGCACCAAGTGATGTAGTAGCGGTCTCCAATCTTGCATACCCGCGGATCATAGCGGTATTCCCGTTTAATAATTTCTTCGTCGCCTTCGAATTGAATCGGATCGTGATTGATGTTCCAATTCACGCCGTCGTCACTGAATCCGGCGAAAATATCCATGCTCACCGATCTCGAGTCGCAGCGGAATACGCCGGCAAACCCGCCTTCAAAAGGCACGACTGCGGAGTTGAATACGCTATTGGAATTCGGGATCGCGTGACGTTCGATGATCGGGTTTGCGGAATAACGCCAAACCGGCGCATTCAAGCCTTCCGGCTTCTCCTGCCAAGGAATATTTTTCAGGGATTCGCCAATAATTTTGCTCATGATCAGGTCTCCTTTTTATAGAAAGGTTATTTATCAAGCTCAAATCGCTTTATTGTAATTCGGGTTCTGGTCAGGTGATGGCCGGTAAAAGCCTATAGCAAACCTGCTTGCTTACAAAATGCCTTCCTGCATGGCCCGGTACACGAGCTGCGAGAACAGGCTGTTCGACCAGGCGAACCACTTGCGCGTAAAAGTGTGCGGATCGTCGGCATGGAAGCCCTCATGCATGTAGCCGGTATCCGCGTCCGTCGCCTCCAGCATCGCGATCATCTCCAGCTTCTCTTCCTTGGTCTGCGCCGTGATGCCCTGCATCGACAAGGCCATATGCCAAATGTAATCCTTCGGCGTATGAGGGCTGCCGATACCCTTGGCGGCTTTCCCCTCGAAGTAGAACGGATTCTCCTTGCTGAGCGCGAAACGCCGCGTATTTTGGTAAATTTCATCGTCCGCGGTCACATAGCCGAGATACGGGATGGACATCAGACCCGGCGTACCCGCATCGTCCATCAGGCAGTAGTTGCCGAAGCCGTCGGTTTCGTAGGCGTAAATCGGACCGAATTCAGGGTGGCGATATATACCGTACAGCTTGATCCCGTGATCGACTTCGAACTCCAATTCCTTCAATTCAGCCAGGAAATCCATATCACGGAACACCCACTCCGCAAATTCCTGCATTTGGCGCAGCGCCACCACAGCGAACATATTTCCCGGAATGTTGTAGTGGAAGTCACAAGCGTCGTCGCTGGAGCGGAAGCCCGACCAGATCATTCCCGTGTAATTAACCGGCATGCCGAGACCGCCGTTGCGCAGCGAATCTTCAGGAATTCCGTTGTTCCGGGAGAAACGGTACGGCGATTGTTCGAAATGATGCTGTTCGGTTTTGAACACGTCGTAGATCCGCCGCATCGCCGCTTTGAAGCCGGCATCGAAAATGTCGGTCCGCTCGGTTTCCTTCCAGTACTTATAGGCCAACCGGACGACGAAGCACAGCGAGTCGATTTCGAACTTGCGCTCCCATACCCATGGGGACATTTCCGTCACATCCGTCGTATTCCAGTGCCAGTCATTCGCCGTTTCGTTAAACGCATTGGCGTAAGGATCGATATGAATGTACTGGATATGGCGCTTGATGAGGCCACCGATAATCCGCTGCAAATCGGCATCTTCCTTGGCCAGCGGCACGTAGTGAATCACCTGCTCTACCGAGTCGCGCAACCAGGAAGCCGGAATATCGCCGGTAATGACAAAGGTCGTTCCGTCCTCCATCAGCTTGGTCGTCGTTTCCAGCGTATTCGGAAAACAATTCTTGAATAATTGCAGCAGCTTGGGGCGATGGGCGAGCTTCACTTCGGCATCGGCCAGCACGTCTTGAACGGCTTGCGGAAGCTCCAGCTTCGGCATCGGTATTTTCGGTAGTCTAAATTGTTCCATGGGCTATCGACTCCTTATTTATCTTCAGTGTTTTGATCTCATACGGGGCAAAGTCCAGCTTGATCGGCCCCGCCGCGGCGCTCAGCGGCTCAATCTCCCGCTCCAGCGCGTCGGACAGGAATACCCCGCCGTAAGGCTGACTCCAATTCAACTCCACGCGCTCGCGGCCGCCGGACGATTCATAGAAGCGGAGTATTACCCCGCTGCCGTCTTCGGCCGGTTTGACCGTATCGAGTATGACATGCTCGCCTGCAAAGCCGATCAGCGATTGCTTGGGCGGCAACGAGCCTGCATGGACTTCAGCGGCAATGACCGCCGGGTCCAGATTCAATTCCGCCGCAGCGCGCACCGTATGCGCCGATTGCCAATCCCCGGTATGCGGATACAGCGAATACGTAAATTCATGATCACCCAAATCGGCGGTGACGTCCGGCCATTTCGGCGCGCGCAGCAAGGACAGGCGAATCGTGCTGCCCTGCACGTCGTAGCCGTACTTGCAGTCATTCAGCAGGCTGACGCCATAGCCGCGCTCGGATACATCGACGAAGCGATGTCCGCAGACTTCGTATTGCGCCTGCTCCCAGCTTGTATTCCGGTGCGTAACCCGCTCCAAAGCGCCGAACGGAATTTCGTAGGTCGCTTTATCGGTGATTACATCGATCGGGAAGCCGACCTTGAGCAGCTTGTGAGCTTCGTTCCAGCTTACCTTGGTCTTAAAATCGATCCGCCGGTCGTGATGATACAGGATCAAATCCTGCGTAATCTCCGATTGCCCGATGCTCCAGCGGAACCGAAGCACATCCTGCACGGCTCCGGCCGCTACCACGCTGCTCTCCAGCAGTTTCGCCTGACCGGCCGGCTGTTGCTCGTAGCGGCTGTCGATATCCCAGGCATCCCACAGCGTCGGCCGGTCATGGAAGAAATGGAACCGGTTCGCGGCTTCGCCCGATTGGACAATTTCCCGGTCGGCGTCTTTATCCCAAAGGCTGACGATTTCGCCGCGCTCATTGAACTTTAATCGGTAATACTCCGTTTCCCACTCGCATGGGAATGTTTTCTCACGGGCAGACGATCCCGGCATATGTTCCTGTTTAGCTTCGCTCCGCAGCCAAATCGTCTTGTAGCCGAAGGCCGAAATTCCGGGTACATGAACCCGGACCGCGTTATCTTCGCCTTGTACCCCAGAAGCGCCATCCAGGATCAGTTGTCCGCCGTTCTCGTCATATGCACTAAGGGTGCCGTCAAGCCCGTGGTCGCGGATGGAAATCGCCGCATCCCGGGACCAGCCCAGGCTGTTAAAGACGATATAAGGCTTACCCTCACCCGCCGTCGCCACCTCTCCGGCCAAAGACTCGAGACCCTGCGACAACCCGGCGTTTCCTTTGCCGAAAATTTCTCTATATTCTTTTTCTGATGTCTCATAGGTTTCGGTGATCGCCGACCCCGGAATAATGTCATGGAACTGATTCAGTAAAATCAGCTTCCAGCCTTCATTCAAGTCATTCCGGATTGCGTCAGCACGCTCTTCCTGCATAACCGGAGCCGCCAGCGTATTCCACACCTCAGCCTCGCGATACAATATTTCCGCTTTGCGGTTGTTTCGCTTGTTGCGGCCATGCGTCGTGTAGGTGCCGCGGTGCAGCTCCAGATACAGATCACCGTGCCAGGCCGGAAGCTCCGGCTGCGCCGCATCAATTCCGGCAAAAAACTCGGCCGCGGTGCTATACTCAGTGGCAGGCTGTCCAACCATAAGCTCGGCCCGGTCATTATATTCCAGCATCTCGCGGGTTACGCCTCCGCCCCCGTCGCCGTGGCCGTACAGCAGCATCTGTTCCGGGTGCGCTGCTTTCTCCCGGTAAGATTGCCAATGATCGTGAATATCTTTAGGGAGCGTATTTTCGTTGACTCCATGATTCAAATAGGACAGCATCGGCGTTCCGTCAATCCCGACCCAGTGAAACAGATCGAACGGAAACACGTTCGTGTCGTTCCAGCCCAGCTTGGTCGTCATGAAGTAACGCACGCCGCCATGACGTAAAATCTGAGGCAGTGAAGCGCAGTACCCGAACGTATCGGGCAGCCATTCAATCTCCGACGTCATGCCGAACTCCTCTTGATAAAAAGTCTGTCCGTACAGCATTTGCCGCATCAGCGATTCCCCGCTAGGCAAATTCAAATCCGGTTCAACCCACATGCCGCCGACGAGTTCCCAGCGGCCTTCTTTGATGCGCTGCTTCACCCGTTCGTACAGTTCGGGGTCGTTCTCCTTTAAATAGGCGAACAACTGCGGCTGGCTCTGCGTATAGCGGTACTCCGGATACTCGGTCATCAGGGCGTCGACGGTCGAAAACGTCCGGCTCGCCTTGCGCACCGTTTCCCTCGCCGGCCACAGCCAAGCGATATCGATATGGGATTGGCCGACCATATGGATCAAGCCTTCGGCAGATCCTCCTATGCTCTTCACCCGTTCCCGGAGCCGCTGTTCCAGTTCCGTGATAGCCTGGCCTTCAGCAATCGACGCAAGGTCCAGCGCTACGAATTCGTCCATCGTGGCATGCAGCGCCTCGATCAGGCGAGTGCGCCGGAAATCCTGTTCCGGCAGCAGCACGGCCGAGTCGCGGATTACCGTTGCCGTGTACATTAAGCTTTGCACCGGGCGATTGACCAGGACCAGCCTGCTGTCGATCGATGTAATCGGCGGCTGAATCACCGCTTGACGGTTCAGAGGATCCACCGGTTCGGGAATCGGATCGAACAGTTCGATCTCCAGCTTCAGCGGATGATCTCCCGGCCCGGCAGGCAAGGTTACGAAAGTATGATTCCGGTCCAGGCCCTGGTACGATTTCCCGTTGATGCGCAGCAAACCTTCGCCACCGGAAGCAAATACGAGCCCGGTATGGCCGCCTTGCCACGACTCCGGCACCTCAAGCGTCATCCGGAAGAAATACGTCGTTCCTTGCCTGCTGGGGAACCGTTCAAAATGCTGTCCCTCCGGATAGTTCATTTCCTCGGTATACTGACCGGGAAGCCGATATTCGGAGGTTGTGATTTCCCACCCCCTCAGTTCGGACTGCTCCAGCCACTGCACATCGGCCAGCTCCCGGATAAACCGTTTGATCCGTTCCATAGCTTTAACCCTCCCGCACGATAAGCTTGGCGCTCAGCGTCTCATTCACATGGCTTCCGACGTGAATTACGAATTCCCCGGGTTCCACGACCGGCTTGTAATCCCGGCCGATGTATTGCAGCTCCTCCGCTCCGACGGTGAACTCCACCCGCCGGGATTCACCCGGCGCGAGCTCTACCTTGCGGAAGCCCTTCAATTCCTTGGCCGGTCTCGTCACGACGCTGGCTACGTCAGTTACGTACATTTGAACAACTTCTGCACCGGACCGGTCGCCGGTATTAGTCACTTCTACCGTTACCTTTGCCGATCCGTTCGGAAGAATAGAGTCCGCCCCGATGCTCAGGTTCTCATATTTAAATTCCGTATAACTAAGGCCATATCCGAACGGATAACGCGGCTGCGAATCGGTTTCCAGATATCTCTTGCCGCGCGAACGCTTGCCGTTATAGTAAACCGGAAGCTGACCGACATCCTTCGGAATCGAAATCGTCAGGCGGCCGGACGGATTAATGTCACCGAACAACACGTCGGCGATCGCATGTCCGCCTTCTTGGCCCGGATACCAGGCCTCCACAATGGCGTCCGCATGCTCGTCGATCCAAGGTTCAGTGATTGGCCGTCCATTGATATAAACCACGATCAGCGGTTTGCCCAATTTATGGACTTCCTGAATCAGTTCCAATTGGACTCCCGACAACTTCAGGGACAAACGGTCGATGCCTTCGCCGCAATCCATGTCGCTCTCCGCATTTCCGGTCACTTTGGAAGCCCCCGTCTTCAAGTCGATGCTTCCTTCGCCAAAGTCCCGGGCGCTGGAACCGCCGACGACCATTACGACCGTATCGGCCTGCTCCGCACAGGATAAAGCAAGTTCAAAGCCTTCTTTGGAATCGCCTTTGATACGGCATCCCGGGGCATACAGCACCCGCTCCGATTCCGCGCCCAGCTTGCTGCGGATACCGCCGAGCACGGTCGTGACTTTCGACCGCGGCTGCGGCGAAGTATAATCGCCAAGCTGGTTATAACCCACGTCAGCGTTCGGGCCAATGACGGCGATCGTTCCCGCCGACTTCGACAATGGCAGCACGCCGTCTTCATTCTTTAGCAGCACGATGCCTTCCCCGGCGATTTTCCGGGCCAGTTGGGCGTGTTCGGCGCTACCGATCACCCGCTCGGCCTTGTCCGGGTCGGCATAAGGCTGTTCGAACAGCCCCAGCTTGAACTTCAGCGTGAGTACGCGATTGGCAGCCTGGTCCACCACAGCCTCAGCCAACCGGCCGGACCGGACCGCATCAAGCAGATGCTTGCCGAACATCTCGCCGGACATCTCCATATCGATGCCTGCCTCAATCGCCTGAACGGCGGCATCCCGTCCGTCCTCGGCCACGTCATGGCCGGATGCCAGCATGTCGATGGCGCCGCAATCCGTAATAACCATGCCGTCAAAGCTCCACTCGCCGCGAAGGACGCCGTCCAACAATTCCGTGTTGGTCGTGCAGGGCACACCGTCAATCTCGTTGTAAGCCGGCATGATCGAAGCCGCTCCCGCTTCCACGGCTTTGCGGAACGGAAGCAGGTCCACCTCCAGCAGCTCGCGCCGTCCCATATGGACCGGCCCCGCGTTGCGGCCGCCTTCCGAGCTGCCATAGCCTACGAAATGCTTCAGGGTGGCGGCAACGCTGTCTACGCTGTCCAGACTGCTTCCCTGCAGTCCCTCGACCGAGGCCACCGCCATTTCGCCGATCAAGTAAGCATCCTCTCCGAAGCATTCCTCCGTCCGGCCCCAGCGGGGATCGCGGACGACGTCAAGCACGGGAGAGTAGGTCACCGCCCCGCCCTGACTGCGGGTTTCCAAGGCCACGGCCCGGCACATTTCCCGGTACAAATCCACGTTCCAGGTACTGCCGAGCGACAACGGCACGGGGAATACGGTGGCGCCGATGGCCATATGCCCATGAGAACACTCTTCCCCGATCAGAATCGGAATGCCGAGCCGGGAATGCTCAATCGCATACCGTTGGATCTCGTTGACCGCCTCGGCGCCCTGGCGGGGAGATAATCCGCTCTCCAGTGTCACTCCTGTCCAGGGATCGGCTCGAAGCACGCCATATAACGACCCGACACCTCCGTCAGCCACTTGTTTCTTAAAGCTTTCCGTCAGCTCTATTTTTCCGTCTATATGCTCATAAGTCTGCCAGCCGAACGGCTGGATCAGCTGGCCGACCTTTTCTTCCAAAGTCATCAGGCTGAGCAAATGCTCCACCCGTTCCTGTATCGGTTTAGTCTTGTCTTTATAGATCATGGTTTCCACTCTCTCCTCCAAATGATCCTATTCTTTAACTGCCCCTACCGTAAGACCTTGAATGAAATAACGTTGGAAAAACGGATATGCAAAAATGATCGGCCCCGTCGCCAGTACTACCATAGCCATCCGCGACGTATCCTGCGGCAATGAACGCAGCGCCTCAAGACTCAAAGAGCTGTTTTGCGAATTTTGCAAAATGAACTGCATGCTGGTTTCGATACGCATCAGCATCGATTGAAGCGGAACCAGATTCGGATTGTCGATGTACAACAACGCGTTAAACCAGTCGTTCCAATACCCCAGGGTGCTGAACAACCCGATGGTTGCCAAACCTGGAAGGGATAGCGGCAATACGAGTTTGAGAAAAATCCGGAATTCTCCCGCTCCGTCGATTTTCCCGGATTCGATAATCGCGTCGGGAACGCTTGTACTGTAAAACGTACGCAGAATCATGATATAGAAGGCGTTGACCGCCAGCGGCAAAATCAGAGCCCAGACCGAATCTTTAAGCGACAGCATTTGCGTCACGATAATATAGGTCGGTACCAGACCGCCGTTGAACAGCATCGTAAAGAAAGCAAAGAAGGCGAAAAAATTGCGGTATTTAAAGCTTTTACGCGAAATGGCATAGGCATAAAAGGAGATGAACAACAAACTGACAATCGTACCTACCACGGTCACGAATATCGTAACCCCGTAGGACCGAAGCAAAGTATCCCCGGTTTGGAACACGTAGCGGTAGGCTTCCAGGCTCCACCCGGCAGGGATCAGTTTGTAGCCGTCTCTCGCCAGCACGTTTTCGTCCGTAAAAGAAATAATGACGACGAACAGAAACGGAAATACGCACAGAAAAGCGAAAATACCGGCAAAGAGATTGAATATCACATTCCAAGGTGTTGAAAGCCGATGAAAATCACGTACTTTATAGGTTCTCGCAGACATGTTACTCACTCCTTCCGGTGGATTAGAACAAGGCGCTGTCCTTGTCAAATTTGCGTACGATATAATTCGAGGTCATGACCAGAACAAAGCCTACGACGGATTGATACAGACCTGCCGCCGTACTCATGCCGATCTCGCCGGTCGTTTTGAGTCCACGATATACATACGTATCGATAACGTTCGTGACCGAATACAGGGTGCCGGAATCCCGCGGAACCTGATAGAACAACCCGAAGTCCGCATAGAAAATCTTGCCGACGGCCAACAGCGTCATGATGGTGATGATCGGGGTCAACAGCGGAATCGTAATGTTGCGGATTTGCTGGAACTTGCTTGCGCCATCGATCATGGCCGCTTCGTAAAGCGACTTGTCGATCCCCATAATTGCAGCCAGATAGACTACGCTGTTATAACCAACCGCTTTCCACAAATACACGAGAATAAGAATATAAGGCCAGACTTTAGGATCGTTATACCACTGCATCGACTCCCAGCCTAAGCTCTTGAATACTTGATTGAGCAGCCCGCGCTCGGAGCTGAGGAAACTGAATGCGAAATAACCGACGATAACCCAAGACAGAAAATAGGGAAGGAACATGCCGGTCTGATATACTTTGGCCAGTCTTTTGTTGGCGATCTCACTGAGCACCACGGCCATTAGTACGGATAGAATCAAACCGATAATAATGAACGCGACATTGTAGAGTAAGGTGTTTCTCGTGATGATATAGGCATCGTTCGTACTAAATAAAAACTTAAAGTTGTCCAAGCCCACCCATTTGCTGTTGACGATGCTCGCCCAGAAGCCGTCCCGGCTGAAGCGGTATTGCTTAAAGGCTATAATCGTACCGAACATCGGCATATAGGAGAAGAAGAGGAACCACAATGCACCCGGCAGAACCATGAGCAGCAACACTTTATTTTTGATGATATCGCGAAAAAATCCGCCTACCATTTTCATGCAAATCCCTCCTGATCGCTAAAATGAAAACCTGACGAGTGTAAAAAAGATCGGGCGTTAGGATCTTCACCCGCCCGATCTTCCTAAGCCTCATGAAGCTTGATTACTTGTTGTTAGCGGCTCTCCACTCATCGATTTGTTTTTGCGCTTCGGCAATGATCTTGTCGAGTCCGGCTGCTTTGAATTTCTCGTTTGCTTTTGCCAGATATTCGTTCGGATCTACCGTACCGGTCATCAGGGAAGACCAGAACTCTTCCTTCACGTTTTGCACAGCCGCGATTTCATTCGTTACCGCGGAAGTATCGAAGTTGAAGCCAAGCAGTGGAGCGTTAATGCCCGATGCGTTAAATTTCTTGAATTCGTCCCATTTATTTTCTGGGTCTCCTTCATTCAGGTAAGTGATCATAACGTTGCCGAGCGAGAATGTAGGCATGTCGTAATTTTTGGCATCAGCCAGGTTTTTGACCGTGTTGTCATTCACTTTTTCGTAATGAACGCCTTCAATACCCGAGTCGATCAGGTTGCGCAGATAAGAATCCGTGTTCAACAGGTTCAGGAATTCCATAGCTTTCTCCGGATGCTCGGAGTTCGCGGAAATAGCTTGCATGGAGCCCATTACGGACCAGTTATAAATGTACGGTTGGCTGGCTGGTGTCGAAACTACCGGATAACCGTAGCTTGCGGACCAGAGGTTATCGGCCAACGGCTGCGTTGCAGCGCGGTCCATGAACCATTTGCCGGATTTATACAGATCGTCTACAGATGTCGTAGTTGCTACTTCCGGAGAAACATAACCCGCCTGGTAGAACTTGCGGACGGTTTCCAGCGTCGATTTCGCTTCTGGAGTTTCAAGGATATTGACTACCTTGTAATCCTTCGTATCCATATACACGGCCATCGGCATTTTCTCGATGACATAGTCAAATGGCATAACCGGCATGAAATCCTTTAACATCGCGTATGGAGTAATGCCCGGTTCGTTTTCCTTGATTGTCTTGAGCATCGGCTCCAGGCTTTCCATCGTTGTCGCCTTGCTTATATCCAGATTGTATTTGTCGAGCAATTCTTTGTTGAAACGCCATACTTCTTGAGCCGGGAGTTCTTTGTTGGCAGGAATCGCGTAGTTATGTCCGTCAACCTTGGAGCCTTCCAGGAAGGCCGGGTCCAATGTATCCGTGATTCCTTTTCCGTATTTGCTCAACAGGTCATCCAATTCCATAAAAGCGCCCTTCCGCGCATTTTGAACGTAATCGAAAGCCCAGGAGCTTGTGAACATGATGTCCATCGGCTCGCCGGAAGCAGCCATGACTTGCATCTTTTGCGTGTAATCGCCGAAGTCGATCATTTTCATGTCGATGGTGGCATTAATTTTTTCCAAGGTGTACTTGTTGACTTCATCCACTACGCGTTTAAGGTCTTTTTGCGGAGCGCCGATCGTGTACCAGATCAGTTCAACTGGTTTTTCGGACTTTCCCGAATTACCCTTCGCCGCCGAATTGTCGGCTTTGTTACCGCCGCAAGCGCTAACAATCAGTGAAAGCGCAACCAATGAAATCAGTAACAAGGAGAAGCTTTTTCTTTTTTTGTTCATTCAGGTATAACCTCCCTTTGATGTAGAAGCAATGAATCTATATTTACTGTAAATCATGAAAGCATTTTCAAATAGAAGTGAAAATAAATAAATCATGGTTCAAAATAAAGAAAAGAGTCGGCCAGCAGAAAAATGCTAGCCTAACCCTTTAAATTCCGTGGGGGATACCCCGACATACCTTTTGAATTGTTTGTAAAAATATCCAGTTTCCCAGTACCCGACATTACGGGCGATTTCATGTACTTTCTGATGTGTCGTCTTCAGCATTTCCTTGGCTTTGTCGATCCGGTAACGGTTGATATACTCGGTGAACGATTCGCCTACTTCTTTATGAAACAGCTGACCCAAATAAACCGGATGGATCTTGTACGTGTTCGCCAGCGTCTTCAGCGAGAGATCCTGGTTGTAGGAGTTCTGAATTGTGTTCAGCACCTGCTGAACGACCGGACTCTTCACATCCCGGGTCATGGCCTCCATGACTGCCGCTGCGGTTTGCTTCACAATGGCTGCAAGCTCTTCCACCGTGGTTGCCGATTGGATCTGTTCAAATCCGCCCGAAAACAAACCGACGTCTTCGGAATGGCGAATTTCCTGCAATTCCAGCTTAATGCGGATCATCCACTCCAGGGCTACTTCCTGAAGCAGTGCCGGGGACGCAGCCCCCGATTCGCCAAGGGAGGTGAACTGCCGGTCGATTAATGCGAAAAGTCCCTCTTTGTCCCGAGCAAGCAGCAGTCTCGAGCTTTCGTTCCAATCAAAGGAAGACGCCTCGGCGGTGGTCGCAGAACGGGCGTTCAGTTCGTCGTAGCTGATGACGTTCTTCTCCGGAAAAATCATGAAATACTCTTGGGCCTTCTTCGCATTTTCATAGCTGAGCGAAGCGCCCGTATCCCTGTTCTCTACACTGCCAAGGGAGATTTGGGGCTGAAAGGAGGACAAAATAGAAGTAAGGCGGTCGATTCTCGCTTGCACCTCTTGTTTACCCTGCCCTGAATCCTCAAAATGATGCAGCAGCACAATATCGCTATCATTGTTACGGAACGGGATCACGTTTGGATCTCCGCTAAGCTCCCGTTCGACCAGATCAAAGGCGCCTGTGGAGTTCAGCCTGAACCGCAGCAGCGAAATCAGCACCAGCGGCTTGTCGATGTCGATCCCGAGCAGGTCGGCTCTCTCTTTGAATTCCAGCGTGCCGATTTGATTGTACACCCAGCGGTGCATGACATTATCCCGCAAAATACGGATGCTATATTCATTCAAGGCCTCATTGCTCCGGGACACTTCAAGCTTGTCGCGAACGCTCGCCAAGGTCCCGCGGAACTCCTCCAGATTTATCGGTTTCAGTAAGTAATTCTCAATGCCTAACGCCATGCCTTCTTTCAAATAGGCAAATTCGTCATACCCGCTTAACACGATCACCTTCAAAGCCGGCTTGAACTTACGCGCCTCTCGGATCAGTTGCAGACCGGTCATTTCCGGCATCGAAATGTCGGTAATCAGAATGTCTACCGGCTTTTCGTGCAATGCCTGAAGAGCGGCTTTCCCGTTCTCGGCCTGGCCGACGATCTCCATACCGAGCTGGGCCCAATCCACGATATCGTACAATCCTTCGATGATAAACGGTTCATCATCCACAAGAAATACTTTATACATTCCGGTCACCTTCCTCTAGCTCAGGAAAATTCACGATTACAGTCGTGCCTTTCCCCTCTTCGCTGTGTACTTCCACCCCATAAGCATCCCCGTACAGTAGCTTCAACCTTTCGTGAATGCTCCGCAGGCCGAAAGATTCCGAGTATTCATCGGGCTTCTTAAGCCCCTGATTAATTTCTTCCAGCCTGGCCGGGGAAATTCCGCGCCCATTGTCCTCTACCTTAGCTTGCGCTAATCCTCCATCGGAAGGAAATACGGAAATCGAGACGAAGTTATCGTCCCGGTCTGTCCGCAGTCCATGGACGATGTAATTTTCGATGATCGGCTGAAGCGCCATTTTCATCACCGGTCTGGTTTCAAGCCCTTTGTCGAATTGTATTTCATACGCAAGCCTATCCTTATAGCGGATCCGAAACAGCTCCAGATACATGCGGCATGCTTCCAGTTCATCCTTTAGCGTGTAGTTCCGCTTTTGCTGCACATAGTTTTTGAAGAGCATCGACAGGCTGTAGATCATTTCGCCTACATCGTTCGCTCCCTGCGAAACGGCGCGCATGCGGATCACTTCCAGCGTGTTATACAAAAAGTGAGGGTTGACCCTGGATTCCAGCGCTTTCAATTCGGATTGCTTTTGCTTGATTTCAGCTTTATAGACCCGGTTTATATACAGGTTTAAATTATCGAGCACACTATTAAAGCTCTTGGAGATGAGCCCGAGCTCATCATCACGGTCGTCTTCGATGCGCACCGACAAATCGCCGTTTCTTACTTTGCGCGTAAAGCGGACAATCCCATAGGTCCGTTTGGCAAAGTTGCTGATAAACAGGGACGGCAGGATAATCGCCACCAAGATACAAATTAAACTGATCGTCAAGATCGTGTTCCGGATGCCGCGATAAGTTTTGGCAAGCTCATTTTTCGGAATCGTGCTGAGGACAGTGAACCCGCCCTGATTTTGAATCAGTTTGGTGACGATCAGACCATCGGCTATCATCCCATTGTCATACGCGGAATTGACCTGTTCAAAATGAGGATATACGCGTCCGTAATACGTGCCCGAACTATCGAACAAAACATCGCCTTTGCTTGAAATGACAAGAATTTGGCCTTTCAGATTATCGCTGAAACGTTCCAGGCTCTCCTGCACCCGGTTCGTGTCGAAATAGACAACCAGCTGCCCCATGTTTCGCAGAGACAAATTATTATTGACGGGAACCCGAACCGAATACATCGGCGTTTGCGGCATGCCGATCGTCTTGCGAATCCAGATGTTCGGCAGGGAAACGCCGCTTTCTTGCTCCAGATACATCGCATCGGGAACATAGGAACGGGAAGCGTTGGTCGGTATGATTTTAAACTGCTTGAAACTATTATAGGCGTATAATTGCTGCATATCCGCGCTGTACAGCATAAGACTCAAAATATCCGGGTCATCCTCGACCTGATTTCTGAAATACTGCACCGTGTCCGTAGGGGAACCCGTATCGTTGAAGAACCGGTCCAGCCTGTACTTCACATAATCCTGATAAGGGTGCTCCATAAAATAGGACATATTATAAGCCAGCTCCCGGTCACGATAAACGTCGCGCAGCATCCGCTGAACGGACTCGTATTTGCCGGAAATGTAATTCGATACGCTTTCCAACGCGCTTTTTTGCACGTCCATTTGCCGCTGAACCGCAGCTTCCGACATCACCCGGTACATCAGATAGGAGAACGTAATGATCGTCAAAATCATGACTACGGAGAAGAACAGGATGATTTTCATAAACAGGTTGTTTTTGAAGTATTTTCGGTAGATGTCTCCTACAATCATATCTCTCTCCTTTCCGCCAGGCGGCCGATCATCAAAATTATAACATGACCAAGCAAGCACTGCGGGTGGCCAAGTGGTGATTTCATTATTTTGGATAACTGCTTAATTGTATAATTTCCGCAGTTAAGATATATTGTCATCATTCGTAGATAGCAGGAGAAATCCAGTCAAGGAGATGCTTAAACCGTGATCCAAATTTTAATTGCCGATGACGACCCCCATATCCGGGAGTTGTTGACTTATTATTTGCAAGGAGAAGGCTATGGAGTCATCGAAGCCGCCGACGGAACCGAGGCTTCGGCTATTCTGGAAGCGCGGCCCGTTCATCTGGCCATTATAGATGTCATGATGCCCGGGAAGGACGGATTTCAGCTCTGTAAAGAAATCAGGGAGGATTATGATGTGCCGGTCATTTTGCTGACGGCCAAAGATCAGTTGTCCGACAAGGAACAAGGCTTTGCCGTAGGGACCGATGATTACGTCACGAAGCCGTTTGAGCCGAAGGAGCTGCTCTTTCGCACCAAGGCGCTGCTCCGGCGCTATCAGATGGTAAACGCGGAAACGATTCGGCTGGGTGATACGGTCATTGACCGGAAAAGCTATGAAGTGTTGTGCAAAGGAGAACAGCTGCTGCTCCCCATGAAGGAATTCGAGTTACTGTCCCAATTGGCCAGCTACCCGAACCGGATTTTTACGCGTGAAGAGCTAATCGCCCATATTTGGGGCTTTGATTTTGCCGGCGATGACCGAACGGTCGATGTGCATATCAAGCGACTGCGGGACCGGTTCTCGGACTGCGGCGACTTTACGATCACTACGGTTCGCGGCGTGGGTTATAAACTGGAGGCTGCCAAGTGAAGAACCTCTACCACCGTATCGTCGCCACCACCGTGCTTGTGATGATTCTTAGCAGCTCGATCGCTTTTCTGACCTCCAACCTTTATTACCAGTACAAGCTCAAATCTTATAATGACAGTAAGGTCGCTCATATGGCCGAGCAAATCAAGCATTTCTACGAGGACAACGGTGAGCTGCCCCTTTCCCCGTATCTTGACCATATCGGAAAGCTCGGATATCAGTTTTATTTGGTGGACGAGCAGGGCCAAGATGCTTTTTACGGGCAAAGCTTCCGGAAAACCGGGATCGATCCGGGAACGGTCCGGTCGGTTCTCGAAGGTCAGACGTATCATGGAATTACGGAATTCCCCACGGGTTTGTTCATTACCGGGTTCTTCGACAACGATCTCCGCAATACGATCGGCGTGCCGCTCCATAGAGCGGGCGAACCGGCTTACGCCCTTTTTCTCCGTCCTAACGCTATGGTTCAGTTCGGGGAAATGCGGACCTTTTTCGCGATCATCCTTGTCGTTTCCATTCTGCTTAGTATCATTCTGGTGGCGTTCAGCACCCGGTATATGGTCAAGCCTATCGTTAAATTGACGGAGGCCACCAAAATGCTGGCTCGCGGTAAATACAACATCAAGCTGGACGTAAAACGGGACGATGAAATCGGAAAGCTCGCCGTTAATTTCGCCCATATGGCCAAAAGCCTGGAACAGCTTGAAGCGATGCGCCAGGAATTCGTCTCCAACGTCTCTCACGAAATCCAGTCGCCGCTGGCGTCGATCCAAGGATTTTCGCACACGCTGCTGACCGCCGATCTGCCGGAGGAACAGCGCCGGCATTACCTTTCGATTATTGAGGATGAAAGCCGGAGAATATCGCAATTGAGCAAACAACTGCTGACCCTTGCCTCGCTGGAGAAAGAGGAAACGATTCTGGAGAAAGGGTCATTGGATGTAGGGGCCCAAATCAAGCAAGTGCTGTTCATGACCGAATGGAGCTGGCGTGAAAAAGAGCTGGCGATCAAAATGGATCTGCCTTCGCTCTTTATTCAAGCGGACAGCAAATTGCTGCATCAGGTATGGATCAATCTGATCACCAACAGCATCAAATTTACGGAGGAAGGCGGCACGATTTCGGTCCGGCTTCGTCCGGACGGGAAGGATTATATCGCGGTGGAAATTGCCGATACCGGCATCGGGATCTCCGAAAGCGACCTGCCGAATATTTTCCAACGGTTCTACCGGGCCGATAAATCGAGAAACCGGAAAGAGGGCAGCAGCGGGCTGGGACTGGCGATCGTGGAGAAGATCATCGAAATGCACGGCGGGGAAATTCACGTCGAAAGCGAACCCGGAAAAGGAACGCAGTTCCGCATCCGGCTGCCGATTCATTAATAGATTCATTAATAGATTCATTAATAGATTCATTATTGGTTTCATTGCCGGCTCAGCTTCCGTTCATATTCAGTTCATACATCCTGTTTATATTTATAGATGCAGCGAGTCATTGCTCGCTCGAAAAAATAGATAACAGGACTGGAGTGGAATAGAGATGTTTTTAGCCCTACGTGAACTAAAGCATTCTAAGACGCGTTATATGCTGATTTCATTAATCATGGTTCTGATCGCCTGGCTGGTGTTGTTTGTATCCGGCCTCGCCAAAGGACTATCCTCCGATAACGCTTCTTCGATTCAAAATATGAACGCGGATTACCTGGTGCTCGATCAAAACAGCGATCACAGGCTAAGCCGGTCGGCTTTGGCGGAAGACATGCTGGAGCAGGTTAGACTGGCGATGGGCGCGGACGCGGCGGCAAACTCTTCGGATCGTGACGCCAGCGATACGGCGATGGCTGAACCGTTGGGGGTTCAGATGTCTGCGGTAACCCAAGCGGGTTCGCTTAAAAAAATCGACGCGACCTTCTTCGCGGTCGAAGCGGACGGTATGCTTGCTCCGAAGGTGACGGAAGGACGGATGATCGGCGCGGATGCCGCGGAGGAGGTCGTTGCGGACTCTTCTTTTAAGGCGGAGGGCTTGAAGCTCGGAGATGTCATTGAAGACCAGACCTCCGGCCGGCAATTTACGATCGTAGGCTTTTCGGAGGGACAATCGTTCAGCCACTCGCCCGTTCTCCATGTGAATTTTGCGGCGTGGGAAACAATGCAAGCGAGTGGACCGCGGGCTATGGGGGGAAGCGGTGCTGTGGGTGAAGTGAGTGCTGATGGTGGTACTGGTGAGGTAAGTGCTGCTGGGGAAGTGAGTGCTAATGAAGGTGTAAGTGCTGCGGCTGATTCGAGTGCTGACGGAGGTGCAACTGCTGCTGGTGGTGCGAGTACTGATGGCGCTGTGAGTGCTGCTGGTGAGGTAAGTGCCGCTAGGGAAGTGAATGGTGCTGGCGAAGGAGGGGCTGGCGTTGTTTTTAACGCCATTGCTTTTAAGGGCTCCGGCTCGACAGCCGCAGAGGTCGGCGCACAGGTATCCGGCGTCGATGTCATCAGTAAAGCCGAGGCTCTCAAAGGTATACCCGGATACAAGGAAGAACAAGGTTCCCTGCTGATGATGATCGCGTTTCTGTTTATCATTGCCGCGTTTGTCCTGGCTGTATTCTTTTACGTAATCACAATTCAGAAAATCAATCAGTTCGGCGTGCTCAAAGCGATCGGTGCAAAGACGGGATTTCTGGCCCGCAGCCTGCTCGCCCAAGTGCTGTCTCTTTCCGTGTTCAGTCTGGCCATCGGGATCGCCTTAACATACGGCGTTTCGGCCGTACTGCCGGACAGCATGCCTTTTGAATTAAATTTCAGCCTGGTCGGCGGCAGTGCGCTGCTATTCCTGGTCGTTGCCGTGGCCGGCTCGCTGCTGTCGCTTTATCGGGTTGCTAAAGTAGATGCGATCGAAGCTATTGGGAGGGCTGCATAATGAGCACGATGACAAAAGAACAAGATGTGAAGTTTTGGGCACGCTCCGATTCGAACGGCGACAGCAAGTTGCTGCTCGATCAGGTCAGCAAAGTGTACGGCGACGGAGATGCCGAGGTCAAGGTGCTTGACCGGGTATCGCTAGAGGTGAAGGCCGGGGAATTCGTGGCTGTCGTCGGCCCTTCTGGAGCCGGAAAAAGCACGTTCCTCTCCATTGCCGGCGCTCTGTTATCCCCGACTCGGGGCAGAGTCCTGATCGGCGGACAGGATGTCAGCAAACTGAGCGGCTCCGAACTGAACGATGTCCGGCTCGCCAAGATCGGATTCATATTTCAATCCGCCAACCTGATCCCCTATCTGACCATCAGAGATCAATTGCTGCTGATTGGGGAATTGGCCGGCAAGCCGAAGGCGGAGTCGAAAAAGAAAGCCGACGCCCTGCTCGAACGTCTCGGACTAGGCCACCGGCTGACCCGCTATCCCGAGTCTCTCTCCGGAGGAGAACGCCAACGTGCGGCCATCGCTCGTGCCTGGATGAACGACCCTGAGATCATCCTCGCCGACGAGCCGACGGCCAGCCTCGACTCCGAGCGCGGCCGCGACGTCGTACAGATGCTGGCCGACGAGGTCAAGCATCGCGGCAAGGCCGCCGTCATGGTTACCCATGACCAACGTATGCTCGACCTGTGCGACCGCGTCGTGTACATCGAGGACGGCCAGCTGTCGGAGGCGTAAAGCCGTCGCTTAGCCCGGCCCGGCTCGGCCCGGAGAATTAACTGCAAAACCTGCAGTTAATTCTCTCGATAAACCGACTCCGGGACATTTAAATGTAAATTCTACAGCTAATTTAGGCTCTTTCAGCGAAAAAGGCAGGAATGATGAAAATTAACTGTACAAAATACAGCTAATTATCCGAAATGAACGAATTCAGAACAATTAACTGTAGAAAATACAGTTAATTATTCAGAACAAACGAAAAATTACTCTTATGGTACTCAAGGATGGAATGTTACTGGAAGGTTTGCATAATGCGCGCGGTTTGGTCACCAGTTAGTTAAAGTAATTCATTCATGCACTTGGCCGAACGTTTCAGGAACGGGCTATTGCGTTGCTGGAGCAGCATCCTTAGAAATCCATCAGGGATAACCACTTGAACTCATCAAGCTCAGCTCTCTGTTCGCCTAACCTAGCCCGGCCTATAAAATTAACTGCAAAATCTACAGTTAATTCGCCCGATAAACCGGTCGCGAGCAAATTAACTGGAAATCCCACAGCTAATTTAGGCTCTTCCCAGCGAAAAGCGCAGAAAAGATGAAAATTAACTGTACAAAATACAGCTAATCATCCAAAATGACCGAATTCGAGTCAATTAACTGTAGAAAATACAGTTAATTATTCTGAACAACTGAAAAATTACTCTTATAGGCACTCAAGGATAAAATGTTACTGGGAGGTTTGCATAATGCGCGCGGTTTGGTCACCAGTTAGTTAAAGTAACTAATTCATGCACTTGGCCGAACGTCTCAGGAACGGGCCAACGGGCTACTGCGCTGCTGGACCGGATCACCAGTCTGAATCATCACTCGGAATCATTAGTCGAACTCACCAAGCTGAGCTCTCTGTGCATCTCAACCAGTCTGCCCTAATAATTAACTGCAAAATCTACAGTTATTTCGCACTATAGACCAGTCTCGAGCAAATTAACTGGAAATCCTACAGCTAATTTAGGCTCATCCCAGCGAAAAAGGCGAAATGATAAGAATTAACTGTACAAAATACAGCTAATCATCCAAAATGACCGAATTCGAGTCAATTAACTGCAGAAAATACAGTTAATTGTCCAACAGAGCGCCCAGTTTAGCTCTTTAACGTCAAAAGCGCGAGACCCCTTACAGCGTAAAGGGTCTCGCGCTTTTAATTGTCTATTCGATCCTCCGGTTTAGCCGCGGAATTCCTGCAATCCTTCGTTCAGCGAACGGGTGGCGGAATAAACTTGCTGATACAGCTTGAACAGGCGGCCGTAGGTTTCTACGTTGGCCGGAATCGGCTCGTAGGTTTTGCCGTAGCCGATAAACTTGTCGGCGCATTCTTTCAGGCTGCCGAACCAGCCGCAGCCTACGGCGGCCATCATGGCGGAGCCCATGGCCGGGCCTTGCTCGTTCTTCAGCGAGACGACCGGCGTGCCGAAGATGTCGGCCTGCATTTGCAGCCAGACCGGATTCTTGGCACCCCCACCGATGGAGATGACGCGTTCGACCGTGATGCCGGCTTCGCGGAACAAGGCCACGGACTCGGCCAGCGAGAACGTGATGCCTTCCATCACGGCGCGGGCGAGGTGCTCGCGGCGGTGCGTGCCGGACAATCCGATGAAGCTGCCGCGGATGACGCTGTCCGCGTGCGGCGTGCGTTCGCCGACCAGGTACGGCGTGAACAACAGACCGTCCGCGCCCGGAGGCAGCGAGCCGACAGGCTCCAGCAATTCATTGAAGCTGAGCTCCGGCGCGAGCGAGTCCTTAAACCAGCTCAACGAGTAGCCGGCCGCCAGGGTCACACCCATGGCGTAAAAAGCGCCCGGATGCGCATGGTTGAAGAAGTGCACCTTGCCGGCGAAGTCCTTGTTCTTGTCCTCTTCGTACGTGAGGACAACGCCGGACGTGCCGATGCTGCACAGCGCATCGCCCTTACGGACAATGCCGGCGCCTACCGCGCCGCAGGCATTGTCCGCGCCGCCGCCGAACACCCGGGTGTTCGGCGAGAGCCCGCACTGCTGCGCGAATTCCGGCAGCAGCGTGCCGGTTTGCTCCGTGCTGCCGACCAGCGGCGGGCAGAACCCTTCCGGAAGGCCGAACGCCTGAGCGATTTCCTCGCTCCAGGCCCCTTCCGGAACGTTCAGCAGCAGCGTGCCTGCGGCATCGGAGATTTCCATCTCTACGCGCCCGGTCATCCGGTAGCGCAGATAATCCTTCGGCAGCACGAACCGTGCCGCCTTGGCGAACAGCTCGGGCTCATGCTTTTGCACCCACAGGATTTTCGGCAACGTAAATCCTTCCAAGGCTGCATTGCGCGTAATGTCGAGCAGCTTGCCGCCGAGCTTCTGCTCGATTTCCCGGCACTCCTTCGTCGTGCGGGTATCGTTCCACAGAATCGCGTTGCGCAGTACATGATTCTGCTCATCAAGCAAAACCATACCGTGCATTTGTCCCGAGAAGGACACGCCCTCAATATCTTCCCCCGAAATACTGTTTTCCTGGAGCAATTGCTTCAGGCAGGCGATCGTTCCGTTCACCCATTCCTCCGGATTCTGCTCGCTGTAGCCCGGACGCTCCTGAATCAGCGGGTAAGCTGCTGTAGCTTCCCCTTTGATTTCTCCCTCCTTGTTCACCAGCACCGTTTTTACCGAGCTTGTGCCAAGGTCAATCCCTATAACGTATTTCATCCGTGACGCTCTCCCTTCATTCAACTAGTCAGTTAAGCCTTGCCCAACCAAGCAGGCCAAATACCACAAAAAGGGACGGCAGGCGTCCCTTTTTGCTGTTTCAATCAAAGATCAATCGCACCGGTAGTCGTTCGTTCCGATTGCTTATTTTGTTCCGAAGATGTACTCGTTCAAGCGGGCTTTAACCAGCTCGAGGTGGTTCGATTTGTTGCGGATGTCGCTGTGCTCAAGAGCATAAGCTTCCAACGATTTGAAGTTGGCTTTGCCGGACAGGATGTCGGCGCCGATGCCGGATTTGAAGCTGGAATAGCGCTCTTCAAGCAATCCGTCGATGAATTTTTCTTCTTTCATTTTTGCAGCCACTTTCAGGCCTTTCGCAAAAGTATCCATACCCGCGATATGAGCATAGAACAGATCCTCAGGCTCGAAAGAAGTACGTCTTACTTTAGCGTCGAAGTTTACGCCGCCGGAGCCGATGCCGCCGTTTTCGAGAATTTCGTACATAGCAAGTGTAACGGAGTACAGGTCAGTCGGGAATTCGTCCGTATCCCAGCCGAGCAGCATGTCGCCTTGGTTCGCATCGATCGAACCGAGCATGTTGTTCAAGCGGGCTACGCGCAATTCATGTTCAAAAGTGTGACCTGCGAGCGTAGCATGGTTAGCTTCCAGGTTGAGTTTGAAATGATCTTGCAAGTTGTATTTTTGCAGGAACGCGATTGTAGTAGCCGCGTCGAAATCGTATTGGTGTTTTGTAGGCTCTTTTGGT
Source organism: Paenibacillus sp. FSL R5-0407 (assembly GCF_038009185.1). Taxonomy (NCBI): domain Bacteria; kingdom Bacillati; phylum Bacillota; class Bacilli; order Caryophanales; family Paenibacillaceae; genus Paenibacillus; species Paenibacillus sp. FSL R5-0407. The sequence continues at coordinate 1,231,640 of NZ_JBBPAX010000002.1, forward strand.
TTTGGCTCGATCAGGAATTGACCTTTGAAGCCGATTTCCTTAGCGTAGTCGATCGCCATTTGGAAGAATCTTGCCAGGTTGTCAAGCTCAAGGCCCATATCCGTATTCAACAGGGATTCGTAACCTTCACGTCCGCCCCAGAACACATAGTTTTCAGCGCCCAGTTCAACTGCAGTTTCCAAGCCTTTTTTAACTTGAGCAGCAGCGTAAGCGAATACGTCGGCGTTCGAAGTTGTTGCAGCACCATGGACGTAACGTGGATTGGAGAACATGTTAGCCGTATTCCAAAGCAGCTTAACGCCAGTATCCTTCATGCCTTCTTTCAATTTAGCAACGATTACGTCGAGGTTCTGGTTGGATTCTTTCAAAGTTGCGCCTTCAGGAGCTACGTCGACGTCATGGAAGCAGTAGTAAGGAGCGCCGAGTTTTTGAAGGAATTCAAAATTAACTTCTACGCGTTCTTTAGCCAGATCCAGGCCGGATACAGTCTCCCAAGGACGGATCATGTTGGCCGCACCGAAAGGATCGGTACCGTTCATGGTGAATGTATGCCAGTAAGCTACAGCAAACCGGAGGTGTTCTTTCATCGATTTTCCGAGTACGACTTCGTTTTCGTTATAATGTTTAAATGCCAGAGGGTTGTTGGAGCCTGCGCCTTCATACTGAATTTTGCTAATGTTCTTGAAATAACTCACTTTTGAGTCCTCCCTGCATGATTTGGATTTTAGTAAGCCCTTTCATGGGCTCCCTTAAAAAGATGGTTCAACAAATCAAATTTCGGACATGTTGTAATCTTGGATGCAGAAAACCTGATTGATTGAACATGATTTCTTAAGTAGCATGCCCTGTAGATTTGTCTGCATGCCCTTTTCAACTAGATCGTATCACGTTATACTTAGTTTGTCTAGTAAACTAACTAAGTTATTCAGTTACCTTTTTGTTTTTATGATATGATGGCAAATAAGAGCAAGTCTATACGGAGGATTATCATGAAAATTACCGGCGACCAGCAGTTGATAAAAAAAATGAACAAGAGCATCGTGCTGGACACCATCCGTCAGCGTCAGCCCTTGTCCCGTGCAGATATTTCAGCCGGCATTGGCTTAAATAAAGCGACCGTTTCCTCGCTCGTTTCCGAACTGATCGACAGCAATCTTGTTACGGAGATCGGTCCGGGGGAATCGAGCGGCGGACGTAAACCGACGCTTCTACTATTCAATAAAAATGCAGGCTTCGCCATCGGCATAGATATCCGGGTCAGTGATCTGCTGGCTATCTTGGTTGACTTGGAGGGGAATGTCCTCCATGAGAAAAACGTGCCTTTAACGGACTTCTCTCCGGAGACGGTTCTTGAGCAAATTCGAAAAACGATCTTGCTGCTTAAGCGAAAGCTCCCCGAGTCCCCTTACGGGATCGTCGGGATCGGCATCGGAGTTCCCGGACTCGTTAATGAAAAGAACCGCGTCGTTTCTGCTCCTAACCTGGGTTGGGATAACGTCGATCTGGCAGGTGCCCTGGCGGCGGAATTCAGCGACAACATTCATATTGATAATGAGGCGAACGCCGGAGCGATTGGTGAGAAGCTGTATGGTGCCGGCCGCGATTCGCTCAATTTGATCTACTTAAGTCTTGGCGTCGGGATCGGCTCAGGAATTATCGTTGGCGGGGAGTTATACCGGGGAACTTCCAACTTCTCCGGCGAAGTCGGCCATATGACGATTGCGGAAAACGGGCCGCTCTGCCGCTGCGGCAACCGGGGCTGCTGGGAAACGCTGGCCTCGGAGAAGGCCTTGCTTGACCGTGCTGCAGCCCTCGACGGACATGGCGAAGCTCCCGATCTGGAGAGCATCATGAAGTCAGCCAAACAAGGCGATCCTGCCTCCGTTTCCCTGTTAAACGAGATCGGCTCCCAGCTCGGCGTCGGGCTGGCCAATCTGGTCAACATTCTAAACCCGGAGCTCATCGTCATCGGCAATCGCTTGTCGTTGGCCGGCGAATTGTTTGAAGATGCCATGCTGCGCACGATTGAGAGCCGGAGCTTATCATATCACCGCAAAAAAACACATGTCGATTTCGCCAAGCTTGGCATCCGTTCCACGGCGCTCGGCGCCGCTTCCATGCCGATTACGGCTTTCCTTACGGACCCGGACGTAACCATCGACTAGATCTTCTACAATAAAAGCGCGAGTAGCAGGAGGCATCCCCCGCTACTCGCGCTTTTAATATTAAACTTCCCCGCCTATAATTCGGCTCGTAAAATGCTTCAGGAATCGATCCGCGTCAACGCCGGTACAAACGCTGATTTTCGGTTCGCCTTCCGTCGTTCCTACAGTTCTGCCGGTTTGGTCGCCCCCGGTAATGACCGTTACCCGCATCGGCTCTACACGGACCAGGCTTGGATCCACGGCAACCCCTACCGCTAACGGGTCATGCAGGCCGCAGCCTCCTTTTCCCGGATAAGTCGATTCGTAAAATCCCATATAGAACTCGCTCATTTCCGCAAGGAAGATCGCTTCGTTCCGGCCGGACGACCGCCAAGCATCCAACTGCGTTCTCGGCAGCAGCGTTTGCAGCGTGACGTCCAGTCCGACCAGCGTCAGCGGCAATCCGGATGCGAATACCACGGCGGCTGCTTCCGGATCGGCCACAATATTGGCCTCCCCGTATGGCGTAACATTGCCGGGCATGGTAACCGCACCGCCCATCACAATCACTTCCTTGACCAAGGTCACGATTCCCGGCTCCTTTTCAATCGCCAGCGCCAGATTGGTCAACGGACCCACCGCTATGATCGTTAGTTCACCCGGATAGCGCGTTACCTGATCAATGATATAATCGGCCGCTATCCCCGGTTCCGCTTGGCCCTGCGGCGGCGTACTCAGTGTGTTTCCAAGCCCGTCCTCCCCATGAACATGCCTCGAGTAACGGGCTTTCTCTCCGCGGCGCAGAGTTTCCTTGGCTCCTTCTATGACGGGAACCGGCTTGTCCAGCTTCTCCAGCACCGCCAATGTATTTCTCGTAGCTTCCGCTACCGTAACATTCCCGAAGCAAGTCGTAATCCCGATCAGTTCCAGCTCGGGGGAGTGTGCGGCATAGACGATAGCCATTGCATCATCCACGCCTGTATCTACATCCAGAATAACTTTTTTCAATGAGGATCCTCCCTACATGATGTGATAAAACCTAGAAGTCTGTACGATCCTCCTGCTCCCAAATATACAATTGCCCTCATTCAGGATGCTGCAAGGCGGAAGCTTTTCCGCCGATGTCGTAAACAGGATTGCTCCGGATAAGCCGGATCGCTTCCTTTTCAGGAAGCGGCTTGCTGATAAGGTATCCTTGAATTACATCGCATTTTGCCCGTTTGACATACTGCATTTGCCGGGCCGTTTCCACGCCTTCCGCCACGACCTTGAGTCCCATCTTTCTGCCGATCAATACAATTGCCCGGGCCAAAGAACGGCTATCGTCATCGTTAGGCACATGCTCGATAAAGGTTTTATCGATTTTCAGCGTCGTAATCGGCATTTGTTTCAGATACCCGAGAGACGAGTATCCGGTTCCGAAATCATCGAGAGCAATTTGAATTCCCTTGGATCTAAGGAAGGAAAGATTCGGGATCAGCTGGTCAAACGACTCCACAATTGTCGATTCCGTAATTTCGAGTTCCAGTAATTCCGGTTCAAGCCCCGTTATTTCCAGCGACTCCATTACTTTATCGACGAAATTGTCCTGAATCAGTTGGATCACCGAAATATTGACCGCAATTTTATAGTGTCCGTGCCCTTGATCCTGTAACCGCTTGGCAAACATGCAAGCCTGCAAAATAATCCAATCCCCTATGGGAATAATCAGTCTGCTGTCTTCCGCAACCTTGATAAATGTAAGTGGCGATACGAATCCGAGCTCCGGACTATTCCAGCGGATCAGCGATTCAAACCCAATGATTCTGCCGGTTTTCAAGCTTAGCTGCGGCTGATAGTATAACAGAAACTCCTCATTTTGTAATCCTTGCCGCAGATACTTTTCCAGTTGAACCCGTTCATTAAACGCTTGAAGGAATGAAGGATCGAAGATCATGTACTTCCCTTTACCCGCTTCTTTGGCGGCATACATGGCCACGTCCGCATTTTTCAGTATTTCCTCTGCGTTCGTCCCGTCTTGCGGATAGTATGAAATCCCGATGCTCACGGATACATAGAGATCGCTGTCATTGATATGAAACGGCGTTTTGAACCCATCCAGCAGCCGATCGGCCAGCTCAACGGCCTGCTCCTTCCGCTCGATTTCCTTCATAAGAATGACGAATTCATCCCCGCCGAGCCGGAACAGCATTCCTTCATCTCCAATGATCTTGGAGAGACGGGAGCTGGCTTCTATCAGCAAACGGTCACCGAATTTATGGCCAAGCGTGTCATTTATGTATTTAAAGTTGTCCGTATCTACGAAGAACAGAGCCGCTTTCCCGTCGGGACGGGAGAAGACCAATTCCAATTCCTCCAGCAGATACAAGCGGTTTGGCAGATCGCTAAGCGCATCGTAGTATGCCAAGTGCTGCAAACGCTCCTGGGACAGCTTCAGCTCATTGATATCTGAAATCGAACCTATAAACCGGATGGATTCGCCGGCTTCATTAAGAACCGTCTTTCCTCTACCCTGAAACCAGCGGTACTCTCCATTTTTCATGCGCAGCCGATATTCGCATTCGAACAGGGACTTGCCATTTTTCTTGGCCGCCTCCAACTCGCGCTGATATTTCTCAATGTCATCCGGATGAACGATATCCGTAACCATCTCATTCGTCACGTGATCTTCATGAGAATATCCGAGCAGTTCGAACCATCGTTGGGAGTAATAATACCTTTTCTTTACCAGATCGAATTCCCAGATGCCTCCATTCGAGGCTTCTGTAACTAACCGATAACGTTCCTCGTTCCGGCGCAGCATTTCCTGATTCTCCAGCAACTGTTCATAGTTGATCCGCAATTCATCCTGAGTCGCCGTCAACTCTTCGCACATCGCCTCCAACTCGTGGTTGCTTTGCTGCAGCCGGAGCTCGGATTCCTTACGGTCGGTGATATCGATCATGGACCCGGCGAACCGAACGACCTGGCCTTCATGATTTTTACGGAGCCTGCCTCTGGCTTGGATCCAGATATAAGATCCATCCTTTTTGCGCATGCGATATTCGCCCTCATAAACAGGACTCTCTCCGTTCAAGTACTCCTGCCGCAGCTTTGTGATGCGCTTAACATCATCGGGATGGATCAGCTCCATCCAACCACCTAGCGTCGACTGAATCTCGTCCCGCTCGTAACCCAGCAGCTCGAACAGCCGATCGGAGACGAAGTAATCCCCAGTAGAGGGTACCGTATCCCAGATAACCGCACCGGATCCCAAGGTGGCCAATCTGAATCGCTCCTCGCTGATACGGAGCTTGTCCTCTTTTTTGATCAACTCATCGAACTGTCGTTCCATCTCTTCCTGAGTCGCCGCCAGCTCTTCATATGTAGCTTCAAGCTCCTGATAACTGTTTTGCAGTTTGTTCTCGTAAACCTTGCGATCCTGGATATCCATCCCCGCCACCACAAACACATCCGGGTCCCCGGACAAGCCGCGGATCGTGGAAGACCGGAACAGAAACACTTTGGAAGGGCTCCCGTCCGCGCATACCAGCGTCATCTCCCGGTTGTCCACGAACTTCATAGACAGCGCATCGTCGAGAAGGGTGAACAACTCTTTGTAACGATCCTTCAAGCCAGGGAGTTCATTGTACTTGGTTCCGATCGCGGCCTCTTCCTTGATCCCGGTCAGCCACTCGGCATATTTATTAAGGCGGACGGTTGTTCTATCGCCCTGCACGGCCCAGATAAATAGATTCGTATGATCCAGCACATCCTTGGAGAATTGCTGTTCCCCATGAATCGCTCTCCGGAGCCGGTTAATGTACAGCTTGAGGAGCACATAACTCAAGATAAGGAAGAAAACAAGAATGAAGCCGGCCAATATATAACGATTTCGGATTCTTTCCAAGTAAAAATCGGAATGCTTGAAGAAATACCTTTCGTATAAAGCTTCGTAGCTTTGCTCTCCGCGCAGTTCGTCAATTCTTTTATTGATATATTCCACCATTTGAGGCGAACCTTTACTGACGCCATAAGCTATGTCCACTGGATACAAATCGTATAACACCTGGCGAATTTCCTTATTCATCCCCTCTTTGACCATTAAGTAATTGACGACCTGCTGGTTCTCGAACAGAAGATCAATCGATCCCTCTCTTAACGCCATCAACCCTTCCTCAACGGTCGGAAAACTGCTGTAATCATCCACTCCGGCGCTAACCTTGAGCTGTTGTTCCGTATATTGTCCCGCTGCCACGCCGATCTTGAAATTTTGCAGCGTTGCAAGCGTCACCTGACCTTCGAAGTATTCCCTCACATAGACGCCGGTATATGTACGCATAACGGGTTTGGAATATAGCAAATCATCCTTACGGCTATCCGAAACCGCCATCAGACCGACGGTATCGATCTCCTGGTTCTTGAGCTTATTATAGGCGGATTCCCAATTATCGAATGTATAATAAATCGAATATTTATCCTCTTCAAACAGCATCCGGGTCAGTTCCAGATCGAAGCCGGAGGGATATCCATGCTGGTTAAATTTATAAGGCGGGTAGTCGAGCTCGGTGTAGTAAGTCACATTATGCCTGGAACTGCCCTCTCCAAAAGCCGGATTATAGAAGGAAGTAAAAAGTATGATGGCAAAAATGAACATCCAAAGTATTCGCTTCATCATCATGCACCCTTTGAATTATGATTGTATACCCGGCCGCCTAGCAAAGAAGGATAGAGTGGGAGAACAAGGAGCGGGAGTCATTGTGACAGAAACAGTGACTATGGAGCTGTTTTCCAGGATATTCATCCTATTTCGTTTAATTTTAACATAATTTTGAAAGTTCAAATAGGCTTTTTTACCTAAAAATTCAAACGCGGAACCGCACGCAAAAAAGACCGGCCTCTACTCTGAAGAGAGAAGCCGGTCTTATAAGTCCTATTTTTTCGGCAATTTTTCGTGATTTTCCGCATCCAGGAACGGTTTATTGACAAAATAGTACATAAAGCCCATCAGCAATACACCGCCTACCAAATTACCCAGCGTAACAGGAACCAAATTGTGCACGACCCCGCCGAAGGAAATGGTGCCCGGATGGTTGAGTACCAACGCAATTGCGAATGTACACATATTAGCTATACTGTGCTCGTATCCCGAAATGAAGAAGCAGAACACGAACAGCATCATCGCAAACATTTTGGCGCCATCCCCCTGCAAGGACATAGGAATGAAGAAAGCCAGGCAGACCAGCCAGTTACATAGAATTGCCCGAAAAAACAGCTCTATGGTCGAGGTGCTCATCTTATGCTCTACCACATTCAGCAGGAAGCTGTTGACAGAGGAATCGTCAAAAAGTCCGGTCAGGTAGATCAGCAGCGCAAAGGCGCAGGCTCCTAATATATTCCCGATATAACTAAGAACCCACAGTTTAACGACCTGAAGCCATTTCAGCTTCTTTCGCAGCGCGGCATAAGTATAGTAAAACGTATTTCCGGTGAAAAGATCCCCTCCGCCATAAGCGATCAGGATAATTGCCGCGCCGAACGTAATGGCGGCCATCGGATAAGTCAGCGGGGATTGCTCCATGTAGAAAAAGTTTCCGCTCTTGAAGGCTACGATGACCCCGAATCCGATGAACATGCTCGCAAGCATGGCTCTGGCGATGTAACGAAGCTGGCTTTGCTTGAAGATTTTGTACTTTTTAAGCGCCAGCTCTTCCACTTTTAACAAAGATTCAGTTTCCATAGTGCCTCCCTTGTATTATTTCTCCTCATTTTCCATAAATCCTGGAGGTTGTCAAGCTTCTCCGCATTTTATTAGATACTCGTTATTTACTTTTTGCCCTTAATTGTGCATAATGATAATTAACAACATATGATAATGATTATCATTATCTTCATTTGAACAGGAACTTATTTATTTTTCACATAAAGGAGTAGGAAGCCCATGAAAGTATCTACCCGTAAATCTTCGCTGCAAATCGACGATTACTTGGACCTGCTGAACCTCGCGGTCGGTCTGGGGGATGTTAAATGGCAGAAGGAGATTATCCGCAAGCTGGAATATATGCAGGCCGACTTACAGCCTAGGTAGGGGATGTCCCCTTCCGTCGGCGGATTGACAAATCCAAGGAAGATCCTGTATATTTTACAAATAACAAGATACCGAGATGCGATGTAACAATAAGGGAAGCACCCGTATTGCCAAGGCCGATTGTGCCTGGCTTGCGGGTGTTTTTTTGTCGTTCTCCGGTATCTCGCACCGGCTCGGCATCTTGTGCCGGAAACAAATGATAAGAGAGGTGTTATTCATGAAAATCCGCACCCGACTTCCTGCGTATGCACTCATCTTCAGCCTCCTGATAGGTACGGCTTGGGGAGGACGGCCCGCCATGGCGGCGGCCATTGAATTTACCGATTCGCTGAACGCCCAAGTCAACAAAGCGGCCGACCAGGCGGGAGGTACGAAGGGGACCAAGCTTCTCAAGCAGTACGCCGACTTTTCCAAGCTTCAAAAGGATTTGGCTGCTTTGGACTCTAAAACCTCCACACTGCGTTACGACAATGAGGCCAGGCTAACGGCTGCCCGCAAGAAGCTGAAGGAGATCGACAAGAGCGTCATCACAAAGCTGGACGAGCAGGTGAAGACGGCAAAGACCAAGTACCAGCCCCTCTTCGACTCTTATTCTTCGGTAAGCAAACAGGCCACGGCCGCTAAGAAGCTAAAGGACAAAGCGTTGTACTCCTTGCTCAAGACACAAGCCGACGGACTAAAGGTCGCCAGCACCCTGGCAAGGCAGGACATTCGCAACAAGGAATCGGCACTGCAGGCAGCCAAAAAGGAGAAGACCCGAAAATCGGAGGAGATCCGCAAGATCCTGGATGAAGTCGACCCGCACAAAACCAAAATCAAGTCGGAAAAAAGCGCAATATCATCCTCCAACAAGCTGATTTCTACGGAGTGGAGCAATTTTAAAGCCGCTGTCAAAAAAGGGGACGCAGACCGCAGCTCCGATACCCTTGCCCGCTTGCTCACGCTTTCTGCCCAAGTCCAGAAAAACAAGCAAAGCATTTTTAACTTGGAGGAAAAAATTGCAGCATCGATTCTGAAGGCTGAGAAAAAGCTGCCTTAACTAAGAAAAGGCGGCCCCTGCTCACCGGAGGTGCCAGGGAACCGCCTTTTATTCATGTATTAAATGACCTATTCTTCTTCCGGCAGCTCCCGGTCGTTAAAACGTTCATTCCCGACAAAAAGCTTGCCGCGGTATTCAAAAGGAGATATGCCCTCAAGCTCCTTAAATACCCGTGAGAAATGCCGGGTGTTCTCAAATCCGACTGCCGCACTGATTTCCGACAGCTTCAGCGAACCTGTTCCGATTAATTCCTTCGCTTTGCGGATCCTAACCTTCTTTAGATAAGTTACGAAGCTCTCCCCGGTATATGCCTTAAATGCCTCGCTGAAATAAGAATAATTCAAGGATACATAATTGCTCACGATCGCCATGTTAAGAGGGCGGTGATAGTTTGTCTCGATATAATGTACTGCATCCTTCATATCTCCGTGCTCGGTATGGGCCGAGCGTATCTCTTTAATGTATTCGTTCAGGCTGAACATCAGTTGTTCCAGGGATCGGAAATAATCATGGAAATGACGGAAGTTAGACAGATCTCCTACCTTACGGTAGAGCTTGATGACCTCAACAGACGCTTCTCCATACATCCGGAATACCTCATCAAGGACCTGTTCATTGATCTGTTTGCTCACGGCATTCAGATAATCGATATCCATCCCCGCCAAATGCTCAATTTTAAATATGTCATGCAGCAGCTGCCCGATTTCCTTCTCTTGATTGGTTCCGAGAATATTGCCCAGTTTGCGGATCTCTTCCTTCGGAACGACATGGCGCGGACGTTCTGCCGGCAGCTCCTTGAACCAGATCAGATGCGTTTTCGGATAAATGAACGTGTAGCTCAGAGATTCCGCCGCCTGTCTGTAACACTTGGCAAGATCCTGCAATCGGCTTCCTTCCTCGCTCACCCCGATCAATAAACCGTCGAGCTCTTTTTCATCCGCCAAAATGGATAACTCCGCAAATTTACGCTGGGGCCCTCCTACTAAAATGACTCTGCCCTCATGATCCAGCAACGAGGCCTTCAGTTGACCGTCCACAGTTTTAAACATATGCTCGGCAAGCGACTTCAACTCATCCTTCTTCATCCTGCTGCCGTTCTCATACTTATAGGTCAGCAGAGCAACTGAAAACGGAGAATTATACCGCTCGACATCTATTTCAGCGCTTAATTTTCTTACATCCTCTTCGGTAAAATCCTTCAATAGCATCAGATCCATCAGTTTTCCTGCTTGGATCTGCTGTCTGTAATTCTCCGTGACCGCTAATTGTTCCGCCATCTGCGAGCTTTTGGCCAGGTTATCCTGGCATTTCCGCAGCGCTCCGAACAATTCGTCCCGGCGAATGGGCTTCAGCAAATAATCAACAGCCTGATAACGGATCGCTGCCTTGGCATATTCAAAATCTTCAAAACCGCTTAATATAATGACCAACGGCCGTACCGTCTGAGCGCCCGGCAGCGGCTCTGCCAAAAGCTGCTCGATTAGGGCGATTCCGTCCATAACAGGCATCCGAATGTCCGTAATCATAATCTCGGCACCTTCGGCCCGGTATAATTCAAGCGCCTCAGCGCCCTGACTTGCCGTAATCAATTCAAATTCTCCTGGAAACTCGCGCTCGATCATAGTCTTAAGTCCGAATCGGATATTCTTTTCGTCATCGACGATCATCAGTTTTGTCATCCGTGCCTACCCTCCCTGTTAAGAGCACCTTCGGCAGCACCATCATCACCCGGGTGAACCGACCCTGCTCGCTGAATACTTTTAAACCATACTCCTTCCCGTAAAAGATCCGGATTCGCTCTTGTACGTTGCGAAGGCCAATGCCATATGTGCTTGGTTTTGCTCCGAAACCTCCAGGAACTTTGTCGGTCAGACCGACCGTTTCCAATTCCTGATTCAATTCTCTCAGAACCTCTTCTTCGATCCCTACCCCATTATCGGTCACGACCATCCTAATCAAATTATGCTCCCATTCGTCAACCTGAATGGAGATTTCGCGTGTCCCTGACTCTTCTCCCGTCCAACCATGCTTAACCGCATTTTCGACAATCGGCTGCAGCGACATCTTGAGCACCTCCAATTCCATGAAATCATATGGAATATCAAGCCGGAGCTGAATAGGCTCATCAAATCGGATATTCATAACCTCGATATAGTTCTCAATATGCCGGGTTTCATCGTGTAGCTTCACATACTCCCCGGACCATTTGAAGTTGTACCTCATCATACCGCCGAGGGAAGTCAGCGCATCAGAGATGGCCCTTTGATTCTCGATCTCGGCCAGCATTTTAATATTTTCTAATGTATTGTAGAGGAAATGGGCGTCAATTTGGTTGTGTAGCGTGCGCAGTTCCGCCTCTTTAGTCAGCGCCTGCTTATATACAGCCTGCGCTACCAGGGTATTAATGGTGTTCATCAGCTTCGAGAAATGATGGGCCAGTTCCCCGACCTCGCCGCCTCCGCGGATCGTGATTCCGCTGTAGGTTTCTCCCCGCCGTACCTTCTTCATTTCTTCGGTCAGCAAGCGAAGGCTCTTTAGAATAAAGGCGTTCATCACGTAAGCGATAGCCGTTACCAGCGTAATAAATCCGATATTGGCGCCGATGAGTATATTGCGTGTATGTGATATTTCCTCCAGTACGCTGTCCATGGAGACGATATTGAGCAGGTCCGCGTTGATCCGCTCGATCGGCTTGTGCAGCAGAAGAAATGATTTTCCGTTTTCCGTGTAATTGATGTCCCATTCTCCGGTTGTCCTGTAACGCTGAAGCCGCTCCTGAATCACCGACTTCATTACCGAATTTGTAGCCAAGAAGGAATTTTCGCTCCGGGTAAAGATCTGGGCTTCGCTATCGACAATTAACATTTGCGATTGGCTATCCTTAACCACAGAATAGGTTCTGGGGCTGAACTTATCGAGCAGCATATCTACCTGAACCATGCCTACATGATGATTTGCCGGAATGCTCTTCTCGCGAAGAAGAGACACCTTTGGTGTTAATGCCGGAGACTGTCCCTTGTAGCGATCAAGGATATCGGGGTCATTATAATGGAAGGACCAGGAATTTGTTCCCTTCATCTGAACTGCCCTCTGGTACCATACCTCGTCTGCCACGCGGCTTTCACGCAGGAACATCGGCCAAATTTCAATAATGTTGTTGTTGGAAAACATGCGGAGATGCTCCACATTAGGGTTGTAATATTGAATGCGTGTCAGATTCTTGAAACCACGGTTGCTGAAATCCACCAAATCTTCGGTATCAGGCTCGCTAGTATTAGCGAGATAATCTATTGCTTCCTGATCATCATATGCGACCTGCATGGCCCGTTCCATGGATTCGATCTGCGTTTGAATGTGCAGATCCTCCATATCGAGCAGGGATTGGTTCTTATCCCTCGCATCGCGTACATACATGTTATTAATCAATTCATATGAATAAAAGGACACCAGCACGCAAGGTCCCAAAATAATAAAAATATACGCGGCAATCAGACGGCTCTGCAACGAGCGGCGCCCGAACCAATACATGAAGGAGTCCCATATCGACGCCCAGCGCTTGCCCTTCTTCATAAGTAAATGGCTCCTTTATAAAAACACCCAAAAGCCCGCGGTGGGCGGGCGTTTTGGGCAAATCTAATTATTGCATACCAAGCTTCTTCTTGTTCTCTTCATATTTCGTTTGCTGGAAGGCTTGAACCTTAGCAAGGCCGAGGTCTTCTTGCTTCTTGATATATTCCTCCCAGATTTTATCGAAATCGGTTTCGGAGGAAGCCATTAACAGCTTAGGAAGGTTCTTACTGCGCAGATCCTTGATTTTGCCAAGAATGATACCCTCCTCGGAGTTGGCTAACGGATCAAGCAAGTCGAATTCGGAGACACTCTTCGTTTTACCGCGAGTCCAGTCTTCCAATTGCTTGTAAGGTTCAACCGATTTTGGTGCCCACTGTTCCGTAATGTTCGTATTTTGCATCATCCAGAAGGTGAAGGAAGAACCGTATTCCTTGTCAAATGCTGCACGGTCTTTATTCATCAGCTCAAATGCTTCAGGCTTGAATTGGTCTTTGCCATCGATTGTATCATAGCTTACGCCTTTTTCGCCAAGGTAAAGATCCTTTTGGCCTTCTTCACTCATCAGGTAGCTCAGGAACTTGATCGCACGAGCTTTGTCCTTAACGTCCTTGGAGATCAAAGTTACTGTCCAGCCGGAAATCGAAGGACCGTTCAGTTGCGGTGCATCCAGGTTGGTGTTGGCAGGTCCGTCAACTGCGATATAGATCTTGTTAGGATCTTGTTGGAACAAAGTACCCAATTGAGCTGCAAAGTCTGTACGTTGGTACAGCATCGCGAAGTAACGTCCTTGGGCAATCTTTTCTTCCATTTGAGGGCGTTTGTCGATAAAGATATCCTTAGCCAGCAACCCGTCTTGGTTTGCTTGACGCAAAGTTTTCAACCAGCGAACGTATTCCGGATCGGTTTCACGGTTATACAGTTTGCCGTCCTTTTCTCTTGGAATGGCCAGGAAGTTCTGAATGTAACCTTCCAGGGAATCATTGCCGGTTGCCGTGAATTCATGCAAGCCGAGCGGGATGATCGGTTGGCCGTCGATTTCCGGGAACTTCTCCTTGGCTGCCTTCAAAGCATTAAGGAAGCCTTCCGGTGTACGCATATCCGGGCTGCCGATCGCTTCATAGATATCCTTGCGAACTACGAAAGTTTGGTTGGATACATAAGTATCGCCATATTTTTCATAGTCTTTTGGAGATGAAGAGGAGTTCGGATAGCCGTAAACATTGCCGTCCTCTTGGGTATACCAGCCCAGCTTGTCGGGGTCGGATACTTTAAAGAAGTACGGGTCATACTCTTCAGCCAATTTGTTCAGCGGCTCAACGAGGCCACCTTCGATCATTTTCTTCACGCCGTCTTCATACCAGCCAAGCGTAATGAAGTCTGGCAGTTTGCCGGAAGCGATCAGCGTATTCAGCTTCTCGTTTTCGTTACCGGCCGGAACGATGAAGTTAATATCAACACCCGTCTTTTTCGTTACATATTGGGAAGTCGGATCGACGCCCCATTTATTCGGGAACCAGGCAAAGTTCAAATACCAGTCAAACGTAATCGGAGACGTGTCGGATTTCCATCCCGGTTCGTCAGCCGATGGAGGAGTTGCCGGTTCGGAAGTTTCAGCAGAATTTGCCGGCTTGTTGTTAGCGCTTTCTTTACTAGCGTTGTTTTTACCGCCGGAACAAGCTGCCAGAGAGAAAACCATGATGGCTGCCATCAGAAGCATCATCATTTTTTTGGACTTACTGTTCATGCCCATGCTTTTTTACCCCTTTTCTAAATATGTTGAAGTGCTATAAGTGCAACTCCAAAGCCGCCGCGAGGCGGCCCGGAGGAGTTACCGAAAGCGATGCGGGCACGGATTGCCCGTTTAGCCCTTGATCGAGCCGATCATCATTCCCTTAACGAAAAAGCGCTGCAGGAACGGATAGGCGAACACGATCGGAAGTGTGGTTACGACCATCGTTGCCAGCTTCACGGATTGCGAGGTTACCGTCTTGGTGACGGCGCTTCCCTGTAAAGCCGTAGTCATAATATTGGAGCTGGATTGAGCGACCACCCGGTAAAGGAAGGTCTGAATCGGCTGGAGCGACTCCTTATTGACGTAAATGATCCCGGCAAAGTAGTCATTCCATTGGTACACCCCATGAAACAGGGCGATTGTAGCAAGAACAGGCAAGGAGACCGGAAGAACCACCTTGAGAAAGATTGTCCAATCATTTGCTCCGTCAATCCGGGCCGCCTCTTCCAGCCCGTCGGGAATTTCCCGGAAGAAGGTCATGAAGATAATAAGATCAAAAAAGCTGAATAAGACCGGAATAATATAAACTAAGAAGTTATCGAGCAAGTGCAAATTACGTATCAGCAAGTACCCTGGAATCAGACCGCCGGAGAAGATCATGGTGATCGTCCCGAGCAGGATGTAGGTCTTACCGAAGATCAATTCTCTGCGAGAGAATGCGTAAGCTACCATAGCTGTGAAAAATACGTGAGCGACTACCCCAACGACGGTCTTGGCAACGGTGAGCCACATTGCGGTCATAATGCCGGCATTGTTGAACACGGCCTTATAGTTTTCGAGACTGAACACCCGCGGGAACCAATAGATACCTCCCAGCATCGCATCCTTGCCATCATTAAAGGAATTGATCAGCACGTACCAGATTGGATACAGGGTGACGAAGCAAATCAATAGCATTCCTAAATTATTTAAAAGATCGAAGATGACTTCGCCCTTTGTTCTACGGCTTGTTATAAACATGTGCAGGTCCTCCTTGGCCTAAAACAACGAGGTGTCGTTGAGTTTTTTGGATACTTGGTTCGCAATCAACAGCAATACGAGCGCAATTACGGATTTGAACAATCCGACAGCCGCTGAGTACGAGAAACGGCCTTGAGAAATACCTGTATAGTAGACGTAGTAATCGATAACGTTACTTGCGCTGTCGTTCAATGAGTTGCGCAATACCAAGATCTGGTCAAAGTTGGAGTTCAGCACACCGCTGACAGCAAGGATGAACAAGATGCTGATCGTGCCTTTAATTGCAGGAAGCGTCACGTACCACATCTGTTGGAAACGCCCGGCTCCATCAATCGTAGCCGCTTCGTACATCTCAGGCGAAATACTGGTGATTGCCGCCAAATAAATGATCGCGGACCAGCCCAGCTCCTTCCAAAGGTCCGATGTGATGACGATCGTCCAGAAATACTTCGGTTCAGCCAGGTATGAAATCGGCTGGTCAATCACATGCAAGGCCATCAGGATATGGTTGATGATACCTACATCCGCCAACCATGTAGCGAGGATCCCCCCGAGAACTACCCAAGATAAGAAGTGAGGCAAGTAAGAGATCGTCTGAATCGCTTTTTTGAAGCGAAGTGAGCGGACCTCATTCAAGAAAATAGCAAATATAATCGGTAGTGGGAACAACAACAGCTTGATCAAGCTGATGCCAAGCGTGTTCTTCATAACATAGCCAAAATTTTCATCCGACAAAAACTCTTTGAAATGCGTCAGTCCCGCCCAAGGTGCTTCGGAAATAGTTCTGATGATGTCGTAATCCTTAAATGCAATGATGATACCATACATAGGAACATAGTTGAAAATAATCATCCAGGCAATGCCGAGTAGCGCCATGATTTGAATATGTCTTTGCGTGTACAGTTTTTTCAGCCATTTGCGCCTTTCGGAAGGCGGCGTCTCTTTTTGTGTCATGGCTGCCGGTTGCGTAGTCTGTTGCATGTCCATTCCCTCTGACCTCCAAGCTGTTTCGTGGCTTAGTGTGTAAGCACTTTCAAAATCTATAGTCCTATTGTAAGGAGTTTCGCTAAAAGAGGTAATGCTCCAGATTTCGTTTTGGGGGTACCATTTTTCGGATGCCAAAAAAGTATCCATTGATTTCCTGAACGGGGCGCATGTATGATGGAACTAAGATGTACTCCCGTATACCGGACATCATCAGTTGAATACCTACCCGTTTACGGTTCATTTTTAGGGGGTCTTACAGTGGACAGAATCGAGTCTATCATAAATGCTTCCGCCTTGCTGAGTTCCATCGATTTGATGAATGTAGGTATGGCGATTACCGATCCCAATTTGAAGGACAATCCGCTCGTTTACGTCAACCAGGGCTTCGAGCAGATTACCGGATATTCCCGGGATGAAGTTTTGATGCGCAACTGCCGCTTTCTTCAAGGTAAAGAGACGGATAAAGACCATCTGGACGTCATTCGCCGGGCGGTCAAGGAAGGTCGATCGGATACAGTCACGATTAAAAACTATAAAAAAGACGGAAGCACATTCTGGAACCAATTCATCATAAGCCCTATTTTCGATCATGACGGCAGTCTTTTATATTTCATCGGACTCCAATTCGATGTCACCAAAGAAATGGAGGAGCGAGACGCTTCCAACCAGAAGATTCGCCAACTCTCTTACTTCGACCCGATTACGGAACTGTTGAACATGAACCGCTTTAAAGAAGTTGTTAAATCGGAATTGGTCTTGACCGGCAGCGAGCAGAAAACGGCTGCCATTTTGCGTGTAAACCTGAATCGGTTCAGATATATTAATGAAAGTTACGGGGAAGCGGCGGGAAATGAGCTTCTCGTGGGCGTGGCGAATCGGATCCGCAGCTGCTTCGGCGATGGTCCTGCCATCTGCCGCAGCTTCGCCGATGAATTTATTATTTTGTTATCCCGTCTCTCCGATCCGCTGCAAATTCATAGGATGGCCGTTGACTTAAGTGCACTGCTGAAGAAGCCGTATCAAGTGCACGGCGAAGAAATCAGCATCGGCTTCGGAATGGGGATCAGCATCTATCCGGATGACGGGCAGGATGTGCCTCAGCTGTTGAAACACGCGGAGTTGGCTATGAAGGAAGCCAAAAGCGAATCGTTAAGCGATCCGCATTACTTCGACTATTATTTAGTGGACAAGCTCCTGGAGCGCGTCCAAATCGAGAAAAAACTGCCCCGGGCGCTCACGGATAACGAATTCGAGTTGTTCTATCAGCCGAAGATCGATCTTTCTACTCAAGCCCTTACCGGGCTGGAGGCGCTGATCCGGTGGAATGACCCGGAGAATGGGCGAATCTCTCCCGCCTCCTTCATCCCGATTGCCGAGGACAGCGGATTTATCGTCGAGCTTGGGGAATGGGTGTTGTGGGAAGCTTGCCGGACCAATAAGAAATGGCAGGATGCCGGGTATCCCAAACTGCCGATTTCCGTAAACGTATCCGCCGTCCAGTTCCGGCATCCGCAGTTTGTCCGCACGGTTGAAACGGTACTGGAGCAAACCGGTCTCGAACCTAAATATCTGGAGCTTGAGGTTACCGAATCGCTACTGAATGATCCCGTGCTGATCAAGGACCGGCTGGATTCCCTGAAGCAAAGAGGAATTTCATTGTCGATTGACGATTTCGGAACAGGATACTCTTCCATCTATTATTTGAAGGAGCTTCCGCTACAGGTACTAAAAATCGACCGGACCTTTGTCCAGAATACGCCGTCCTCTCCGAGAGACAATTCGCTGCTCCAATCGATTATTCAACTTGGGAAATCACTTGGCCTTACCGTGCTGGCGGAAGGCGTGGAAACCAAAGAGCAATTTGATTTCCTGCGCCAGAATGAATGCGATCAAATTCAAGGCTTCTACTATAGCCGTCCGGTTGACAGCGACACTATGGAGGAAATGCTCCGGATCAGCTTGAGCGGACCGGAACCCGAATCTGAAGCTTAGCATTAGAACGAGAACACAAAAAGGCAGTGCAAGGATCGTCTCCTTAGCACCGCCTTTTTTTTATTCCTATAGGATTTAAATGTCCTTCATTGTGATAAATCTTGGTGATTTGTCATCGATTTACTTCTATCATGATTTTTTAAAAGAGAGTCCCTGAAAAGAGGAGATACCGTTATGATCACTTTAAATGAGGAGAATTATTTCAAAGTCAGTGAACCGCTCCATCAGCTACCGATCAATACGTTATTTGCGCAGGCGGTTATTAATGGGCAAGTGCAAGGGATCGTATTCGTTGATGATATTTTGGAGCCTTCCTCCTTTTATATCGTACATCCCCAAGGCATGTCACTGTTGTTCGGACAGACGGAGGACCTTCTCTTTCATCAAAAATTACGCGAGTATTTATTGGGCTCCCAAAGCAGGACTAAGCAGGAATGGCTTCAGGTGTATCCGGACAGCTGGAATGACTATATCCGACAATGGACCGCTTCGGATCTGATCCTAGAGGATTCCAGAGTCAATTTCACCTTTAACCGTCAAAAGTTTGAAGCCGCAACATCTCACTCCCGCTCTTATTCAGACCAGACTGCGATCATCATTCCTACGACCAAGGAAATATTCCTTGGGCTGAACGGGCGGGTGATTCCGAAGGATTACTGGAAGGACGCGGAGCAATTCCTTGCTGCCGGTGCAGGGTACAGCCTTATCGAGAACGGCGCGGCGGTATCCACCGCTTTTTCAGCCTACTTCATCGGCAACCAATTGGAAATCGGCATTGAAACCGCCGAAGATGCCCGAGGTAAAGGATACGCCTTTCAAGTCAGCCGGGCCCTGATCTCATACTGCCTGGAGAACGGACTGGAGCCGGTCTGGTCATGCAGGAGAGAAAATGAGGCTTCTTATCTTCTGGCACAAAAACTAGGGTTCATTCCGTCCTTGACTATACCTTACTATCTACTTCCATCATGTAGTTGAGTGACTGCAGCCCCTCAGTCCCGGTTATTGTGTCTGCCGCTGCACTTCCCGCAGTTCCTTCCAGCGGATCAGCCTGATTCCCTCTTGCTGTATAACCTCTCTTACTTCGGGGTCGCGGAACAGCTCGAAGTCCCATTGCCGCTTCTCCCATTCATGATGGATGGAACGCAGTTCATCGTCCGCAAAGGCCGGGTGTATGATGATTTCCGATACCCCCGGCTTCAGGCTTTTTAAGACGTTTATCATATCACCTTTGTAAGATTCGTACGTTTCCCCGGGCTGTTTGCCAAAGGGGGGGCCGATCAGATAATCCAGGATGACGACTCCCATACTATCAGCCAGTTCGCCGACACGCTTTGCAATTTCTGCGGCTTCCGACGGGATTTTATCCATTTCAGGCAGCGAACGCGGCAGCCGAAACGGCAGCCCGTACTGCAAGCAAACCTCAAATACGACATCCAGGAAGTGATTGCCGGTTACAAGCCCGTACAAGCTGCCCATATGATTATCCAGGTGAGTCGGATCGACCCCCATCGATCGGGCCATTTCAATCTGATGGATCATTTCAAGGCGGACTTGCTCCTGATCGGCCTGCGATTCAAAGGTCGCACAGTCGGCCGGAAAATATCCTTCCTTCGTAACCAGGCTGCTTACGTCTCCGCTTCGGGTCACCGGCCCCCATTTATAACCGCTCCATTCGCTGGTAAAGGTCAGATGTACACCTACATGATACTCCGGGTGAGCCGCGCTCCAAAGCGCAGCTTCCCTTGCCCAGCCGCAGGGCGTCATGAGCGTCGTCGAGGAAATTACCCCTTCTTGAAACAGCTGCTGGATCGCCAGGTTTTCGGCATGGCACATCCCGAAATCATCGGCATTGACAATCAACAGCTTGGCATCGGCTTCGTAGCCCAATCGTTGTCCCAGTGTCATCGCAATTCCTCCGTTCGCCAAGATAGCGCTTTATTGTATCATATGTGAGACGCTTCCCTCTTTTGCCTGAACCTTGCAGTATAGTTCCAAATAAAGGTTAATCCATCCAACTCATCGCAGCCAGCGGTCAAAAAAGTCCTGATACCCCTGCTTCATTACAGAGCTGGAGAACTTGGAGAAAGCATAATCCCGGTTATCCATCGAGACCCGCAGCGGAGAAGCCGCCGCCATATTGACCAGCTCAAACCAATTCCTCTCATTGCCCGCAAATGCATGGCGAGAGCTGATATGGTCATAGCAAGGATGTTCCGGCTTGACGACGATTTTCCCCATGGCAAGCGCTTCGGTCAGCGGCATCGCAAACGTATCGAACTTGGAACAGCTCCAATACACCTTCGAAGAATTCATTAACGCAAAGATTTCATCTTGCGACAACGCAAACCGTAACTGGATATTGGACGGAATATCATATTTTTTCATGCTTTCTTTGTAGCGCAAGCCTCCGAAGACCATGAACACTTCCTTGTCCGGGTTCCGGCGGGCATATTCCAGCACCAGATCCGGACGACGATTCTCCTCGTCCCGGCCGATCCACAGAATCCGGTTATCCACCACGGAATCCGGATCAAAATGCCGGTTCGCCAGTTCCTCGCTGAAACCGATCGGGATGACGTCGACCTCCTTTACACCAAACACGGTATCCAGCTGTCTTTGTAAAAATTCCGTCTGTACAATCGCCTTGTCTACAATACTGTAGAATGGCTTCATCATTTCATATCCGGTTAGAGCCGGATCGGGAAAGCTGTGCGGGAACAGCACGCTCTTGGGAAGAAACATCTTGAGGAAGGTAAACCCGGATACCGTGTAGATGACATGCTCAATTCCTTCGCCATAAATTTGGTCAAGCACGACGTCGTAGTTGACGAGGTCTCCTTTTTCGTGCTCGTATCCCGGAATCCAGTCATGCCCGCTTACATGGCGCTCCGGAGAAATAAACACGATCTCGACGCCAAGCTCCCTGGCGATATTCCGCAGTCTTTCGGCAAAAACGCGAGGCCCCTGGGATTCGGCAAACTGTATTTTCCGCATCACTAAGCCGACTTTCTTCAAGCTCCGATCACCCCTTCTTCTTTAAGTTCACATTCGTTCAAAAGATGACTTTTTGAAATTCCTCTTATAACTCCCCGCCTGCAGCACGAGCCCGAGGCTGTTGAGAGGAGCTATCTCTGTCATCATTCACCAGCGAAAGTCTAACTAAACAACCAATTAGAGAATCCATCGTCTCGCTTCTTTGTGCCCGCAGCCGGGCTTCCGGCCAGACGCTGTCCCCTCGTATTAAATCGCCCGAAATGAGCAGCAGCATCCACAAAGAGAACACAGCGGCAAAACAACAATAGGCGCGGATGAAGTCATCCCGGTCCCAACTGCGACCTTGGTAGGCTGACTGCTTCAAGTAGTAGCCGAGCAGCCTTTCCCGCTCCGACAGGGGCAAGGTTTTCGGGAACAACGGATGCGACATATCAATGAGATGGTATAAATCCCAGAAAGGAGAGTTCATATGCACATGTTCCCAATCGATAATGTACAATTTCCCGTCCGCTCCCTTGGCGTAATTGCCAAGATGCAGGTCGCCATGACTTAAAACCCTGATTCCGAGGAAAGCCTCTCCTTCCGCTAAGCCTCGAAGAAGCCCGTCCAAGCGCATCGTTGACCCGGCCTCCTCCAATAGCGCATCCACTTCATCCCGCCGTGTCTTCAAGGACATCGATATTTGCTCGATCGGCGGCTTGTTTCCTTGTCCGTTCAGATCTTTCCAATGCGATTCCGGGAAGGCGTGCCACCAGGCCATCTGCTTCACGACCTCCATGGCCAGCTCCACGCTGTACTCATGACGCAGCGGACCGAGATCCTCGAAAACCGACCAGCCCGCCTCCCCTGCTCCCTTCTCCGAGGAGGCCAACAGCCGGGGATATACCGGCGGGAACAAATTCAGCACATGCCGGTATATCCAAGCTTCCCGGTCCATGCTCTCCGCGTTCGTTAGCGGCTTGAAAATATAACTCCGTTCCGGCGAGGGATAGAACCGCTCTACGACTTTACCGTTCATGCCTTGATACAGCGGCTCTCTTCTCCAGAGCTTGCCTCCGTCTAATGTGCCGTCAGGCAGAACATAGCTGCTTAAGTTGTCCACAACAAGCCCTCCCTACGGCATTACTAGTCTATACACGCACGAAATCTTCTAAATTTTATTTAAGTTTAGCGTACAAAAGGTTTCAAACCATTGTCAAATCGGGAAAAGAAAACAGCGGGTTCTGCCGATAATAATAAGGGGAGGTGTGATTATGGATATTGCTGCAGCAGCTACGGTTATGAGCCGTACCGCTCTTTCCCAGGCCGTGGGGATCCGGGTGTTAAGCATGGCCAAAAGTCAGGCGGAGACACAGGGGCAAAATCTGGTCCAAATGCTGGAACAGAGCAACGTGAACCCCAACCTGGGTAACAAATTGGATATTAAAGTGTAAACCATGTGGCCGCGGAAAATAAGTTCCGCGGTTTTTCCATTAAAGAGTGCCCTGCACTGCCCTCTGGGTTCCTCAAGCCAGGCAATCCAATCAGATTAACTGGATTTTCTCCAGCTAATTTGCCCGTCTGCTCCCGTTTTCCAAAAATAGATGGAAAACCTCCAGCTATTTAAATGAGCCATTGAATCACATGGGAGATTCATAGATGGCAGTTTTCACTACTCCACCTTCCCCCTGCCTGCAGCTTATCTAACTTACTAACGAACCCACCAAACCTTATCTGGCAAAAATACAGCCGACTGTGATTATAAGGAACTTCAGTAACCTTATTCCGAGCAAAGAGACACTTTTCACGCCTCAATTTACTCAATAGCGTCGCTGGAGTTCTTTAGATTTGGGAATGAGCCATTTTCCTGCTAATAAGCACGCTACGGTTCGTTAGAGTGAAAACGTGCGCGTAGGAGAAGAGCAATGTGATGAGGCATGATGGGATGTGATGAGATACGCGGAATCTCTGGCGGACATACGAAACCTTAACTAGCAGTTTTTTGCGGTCCAAACATTCTAACGGTCACAAGAGACCTTATTCGCCCGAAAAGTCCATTTTCATCGAAATCCGGCACGAATAAGGGCGGTGGTGTCCTTTAAAATAGTCAACTCCCGTTTTCGGGAGGTTTAACGTCTCTCACGTCCGTTAGAATCGTAAGCGGCTGTTATCTTACGCCAGAAAGCCTAGCACGAGACTATTTCGCCATCATTCAGCCTAGTCAGAATATTCAGTTCAGTCCACTAAAAACTGCCGATTCGATATGAATCGGCAGTTTCTTGGTGTTGTTTCTTTGCTCCATCAATTATAAAACAATTGGATCTATTGCTGCGCTTGTGTTGTTGGGTCAGACTCCTTGCCAGGTTCATTAGTCTGCGTATCAGATTTAGGAAGCTGATTCGAGATGAACTTCTCGGATAAGGAGTACTGATAGGAACGGGTATCCGTTGGAATCGACAAAATATAAATGTCGTACACAGAATCCGTCGTGCTCAGAGCACTCCCGGAAATATCCTGTCTCACAGTAACTTGTTTAGTTCCTTGCCCGTTACCTTTCCCGATTACTACGGACTTTCCGTTCGAATATGCACTAATTGCTGTATCCAAGTTCATAGGCTCGCCTTGTTTTACAGCTATAACCGCAAAAGATGCGATATTAGCATTATCATTTGGTTCGGAGAAGCTGACTTCAATGTCCGCGTTGTTTACTGCTACAACATTCGCAGCACTAACCTTCTCTAGTGAAGCAACGGCAGCTTGATTTACTATCACCTGACCTGAAGCATCGGACAGAGCATTTACCGCACCGCTTCCGGACTTGGCTACCGACAAAACAAATACCTGATAGGTTGTGCCGGGCTGAATCCGATCACCAAAGGCAGTATTCTGGCTTTGTACCGGATAATTCGTAATATTGCTTCCTCTCGGAATAACGGAGGTATAATTTTGAGACAAGGTTACGTTGTTAGCATCCCGGAGCGAGAAGGAGCCTGCTTGCCCTGCGGGCACTACCAGAATGCGATATTCCGCAATGTTGCTTTCATTTGCCGGCTTGTTGAAGCTCACCTTGATGTCGCCTGCGGTACCCGTGCTGGCTGTGGTCTCGGACCATACGCTCACTCCGGTAACCGGCTGTACCTTTGAATTATCCGACAGCGTAAATTCCGCTGCGGAGGACAGAGCATTATTTCCGCCATAATTGCTATTAGCTACCGAGAGAACGTAAACCCGGTACTTAACCCCATTCCGAATCGGATGACCGTCATAGTCTTGGGCGTTTGAGCCTAAAGTCTGGGTCAGCGTGCTTCCGGCCTTATAGACCGGAGTAAAATATTGACTCGCATTTGCCTTGGCCAAATCAAGCGTAGTTGTTGCCTTGGCAACGATAATCCGATAATGGTTGATATTGGTTTCGTCCGAAGCCCGGTTAAACTTAACTTGAAGGTCACGACCATCGCCGTAATCGCTGATATCTTCCAATACAGGAGTCGAAGCGGCTCCTACGCCGTAGTTGTTGCCTAACGTAATCTGGGATGATGCCGGGGATAATGTATTTTCTCCCGTATAACTGCCTCTGCCAATCGACAGAACGAACACGCGGTAACTGACTCCGTTGCGGATCAAATCCCCGTCAACGTCTCGCGCACTGCTGGACAGGACTTTGCTGAAGTTGCTTCCCGTATTCGCCTGAGTGTAGTATCTGCTGTCAACTGCATTTGCTTTGGCCAGCGTGAAGCTGTCGGATTTAGAAGCCTTCACCACCAAAATGCGGTAAGAGCTAATATTCGACTCATCGGACGCCCGGTTAAAGGAGACCAACAGGTCACGGCCATCGTTATAATCGTTCACGTCGCTAACATACAAGTTCGATACAGACCCCACACTGTAATTGTTCAGCAGGGTAATGGCATTCGATGCAGAGGACAACGCGTTATTTCCAGCATTGCTGCCGCTGCCGATCGCCATAACGAAGACGCGGTAGCTGACTCCGTTGCGGATCAGAGCACCGTCAACGTCTCTGGACGAAGAGTTCAAGTTAGGATTTTGGTTGTATCCCGTCTTGCTGAACTCGGTGTAGTTCGAACTGGAAACGGCATTCGCCTTGGCCAGTGTAAAGTTCGAATAATCGCTTGCTTTCACTACAAAAATTCGATATCCCGAAATTTTGGACTCATCAGAGATTTTAGTGAAGCTGACCCGTAAATCGCGGCCGTCCCCGCTATCGCCGCGGTCCTCAACCAGAGTAATAATCGGTGCTGTAACGGTTCCCACGCCGAGCGTAATGGCCGAAGAAGCCGAAGACAGCTTGTTGGACGCGCTCGTATTGCTCATGGAGAGTACGAACGTCGTGTAGGAAACGCCATTCTTGATCAAATCGCCGGAAGTATCCCGCGAAGACGAGCTAAACGTTCCCGTCAAAGTTGTATTGCTTCCTGTCGGTTTGTTTACGGTAGTGTAATACTGATTTGCATTGGCTGCAGCTAGGTTAAAGCTTCCAGCATCTTTGGTCTTTACGACAAATATGCGATAGCTCGAAATATTGCTTTCCGACGACGCACGGGTGAAGCTTACCGACAAGTCGCGGCCGTCCGTGTAATCGCTGATATCATTGGCTCTAACATTCGTAGCGGCAGCTACGGAAACACCCGTATCCAGAGTAATTCTGGAAGAAGCATTGGACAATACGTTGCCCGCATTGTTCTTTCCGATGGCCAAAACATAGCCCACATAGGATTGATTAGACTGAATAAGCGCTCCGTCAACATCCTTCGACCCCGAGGACATCGTGATCGCCGGATCGGAGCCGTTTGGCCGTACCGTCGTATAATTCGCAGAAGATACCTTCAAAGCAGAAGCCAGATTAAAGTTTGAAGCATTCGCCGCTTTCACGATCATAACCCGGTAATGGTCCACCAACGATTCGCTGGAAGAACGGGAGAAGCTAACCTCCAGATCGCGTCCGTCTCCTGTATTGCCTACATCACGCAGGGTAACATAGGATACCGGATACAGAGTCCCCGGCTGTTCCGAAGAACCGCTGGAAACGATCGTTACCGTCTTCGCGCTGGAGTTCCAGTTCACGGCCTCGCCGAGTGCCTCGCTCACGAAGCGTACCGGTACCATCGTTCTGCCCTTGATCGCCTGGGCCGGAACATCGAGTGAAACCGTCTCGTTATTGATTGTCGCCGTTTTTGATTTAAGCTTTAAAACAACCGTTGTATTGTTCTTGGTTGCTGTAACGGTTTGTGTCCACTGATTCCAATCCACCGTAGCATCCAGCGCTTCAAAAATCGCGCGGAGCGGTAAAAGCACGCGTCCTTGAACGGCCACCGGCGCCTGATCCGTCGCCAGCTTGCTGCCGTTAATATACACGCTGATAGGCGTAGCGGCTTGTGCTGTATTTTGCAGCAGCATCGGAACGACCAGAATCGCCGCTAAAAGCGTAGTCCATATTTTCCTCACAGTTTCATCCTCCCTCAATTTAAACAAAGCATGTGCTTCTCCATGACTATATGACGCATCGAGACAGATAAAAGTTTCTGCAATTTAGCATCCTAACAAAAATTACCCATAGGCGAAAATTTAGAACCCCAAAAACTGAAACTAACTAGCTTGCCCAGCCGTAATACCTGAAGAAGGCTAGTTACATCACTAAGACAATGAAAGAGGTTTCTCCTATATGAATATAAAAAGAATTGTCATTGTAGGCACCATGGCTTGCGTAATTACTGTCATTCCCGGCATTTCGGGACATACTTCAAGCAAAGCCTATGCCGCCGCTTTTCCGGCGATGCTGTCTCATCTGGACAAATCGAGGGAAACCGGAAAGGACCGGTTCATCGAATCCCTCGGCTTAACCAACGAGCGTGTATTGTATGACTCATTGCTGGAAGGTCAGTCGCTGGCGGACATCGCGGAATCCAATGAGAAGGAAATCGACACGGTCATCCAACTGCAGACGGAGCAGCTCCAACAGCAATTGACACAACGTTTTGCATCCGGCCAGTTGAGCGAAACAGCCTATAGGCTGCAAATGGAGGAGACGCCTGAGATTATAAAAGAGAGCGTTTACCAATCATATCGCATCTTAGAATAGAATCTTGGTTCATAAAAAAGGGCTGTTCCCAAGTCATCCGTGGATGAAGGGAGCAGCCCTTTTGTTATGCGTGAATATTTTAATGCCGTTTCGGAATAAGCTTTACGTACTCATCGGACAGTTTCATCAATTGAGTAATGTAATCGTAGTCGCTGCGGTAAGCGGAAATATCCGACACCGGTTCCAGCGTGTCCAGCGATACGGCCGTACCGTCATCGAATCCCTGGCCAGGCACGAACATGACTTCGTTGTTGAAAAACGAGCCCGTCGGCAAATAGTAGCGCATGCCGATTACGTTGCGGTCGATGTTCAGCAAATCCTGGCCGAGTGCGGTAAACTTGTCATCCTTCAGGGAAACGCCGAGCAGGTTAGCCATCGTCGGCAGCATATCGACCTGTCCACCGGTTACGTTGGAGACAATACCCATTTGCTGTCCGGGTACATGCACGATGAACGGAATATTGAACCGGCTGATCCGGTCGTCATAAGGGATTCCGAGCTTCTCCGTAATTTCGGAGGCTCCGGTCTCGCTCGGCTGAATGCCGAAATGATCGCCGTAAATCGCCAGCATCGTGTTATCCCACATGCCGGCTTCCTTCAATTGCTCGATCAACTTCCCGATCGCGTAATCCGTGTAATTGACGGCGGTAATGTAATTGCCGAGATTCGTCCCTTTCAGGTTGTCGGGCAATTGGATTTTCACCTTATCTTTCGGTACCACGAACGGAGAATGGCTCGATGTCGTTACAAACTGGGCATAGAAAGGTTTGCCCTGGGTTTGCAGCTCCGTTAATTTTTCTACCCCTACACGGTACATTTCCTCGTCCGAGGCTCCAAAATCATTAAAATGGTCGTTTTCAAAGTACGGCTTGTCATAATATTTATCAAAGTTCAACGCAGGGTACAGTTTGTTGCGGTCCCAAAATGTCACCTTGTTAATATGAAACGTGTTCGCTACATAACCATGCTGTTGCAGTAAACGCGGCAAACTAGGAAGCTCCCGGCTTCCATACCCTTTGGACATAGCCACCGCCGCCGTCGGATAGATCGACGTATTGGACATGAATTCCGCATCCGAGGTATTTCCCGGTCCGATCTGCTGGAACGTATGCAGGAAATAAGCCCCATCCTTAGCCAGTTGATTCAGCACCGGAGTTACTTCCTGGTCCCCCACCTTTAGATGGATGGGGAAGTTCTGGAAGGATTCCATTTGAATGACGATCAAATTCATGCCTTGAGCGGCTCCGAAATGTTGTGGAATCGCTCCTGCGGCCCCCTCCCGATAAGGATATCCGGACTGCAAGCTCTGGATGTTTGAGATTGTCTCCTGAATATTGCCTTTCGCAATCATCTCTTCCTCTTCACGATTACGCAGCGCGGCATCCACCTGATAATTCAAAAAACCGATGCTTTCTGCGCGAACCAGCTCGTTGTCAATCTTTTTGCCGGAAGAGATAAACCGCCCGGATATCACCACACTGACGATTAGAACACAGGCAACTCCGATTCTCCAGCCCCAGCCGGTGCGGCGGCTGCCCTGTCCCCAACTACTGCTCCGAAAGCTGAGCGTGCGGTTTCGGCGATGCTCCCGAATGCGCCCCGCTACGGCAATAATAGCCAGCACTACAAAATCGGCAAAGAATAGAAACTGCTCCGGCCGAATCAGTGCATTGACGCTGGCCCGAATTTGCGGCACCTGATTCAATTCGCTTAATACCGCATAAGTGGGCACCGTCCCAAAATGTGCGTAATACAAAGTCGCAGCAAACAGCATAAATGAATAAATAAAATTAAAACTCCAAAAGACGGGTCCTTTTCGCTTTAAAGGGAAGATCAGATCGACCAGACATAAAATGGCCAGCACCGATAAAGCCTCCGCCGGAAGCCCCTTCCACTGGATCCCCTCGTAGAAGAAAGAGCGCATCAGCCCGATTTTTAACAGTAACAAAACGAATGTTAGAACAAACTTGCTCCGATTCGAAGATAGATAACTACTCATTGCTATATTCAACTCTTCTCTATTACAAAATAATAATTCAGTGCTCAATGAAGCAGCATGAATAATCGCCTTTACTATTCGCTGTCCCGGCATATTCCGCATGATCCGCGGATAATTAGCTCTGTCGGGATAATAAGTGTCGGCGGGGCAATATGCGGAGTACGGATCAATTGATCAAGCTGCAGGACGGCCTGCCTGCCGATAGTTTGAAAGTCTTGACGTATTGTTGTTAGCGGCGGATTCGTATATCGGGAGATTTCAATATCATCGAATCCGATGACCGACAAGTCCTGCGGCACGGTTAAGCCCGCCTCCGCCGCCGCTTCGATGACCCCCAGCGCGCTCATATCCGAACAGCAAATTACGGCTGTCGGAGGTGCAGAACACTCCAAGAACTGCTTCATCGCGGCGTACCCGCTGTCTCTCGTAAAGTCGCCGAAGAAAGTATATTCCGAGCTATAAGGCAAATCCGATTCCTGAATCCCCTGGCGGTAACCCTCAAAACGCAGCTTGCCCACGTAGGAATCCTGGTAGCCGGCCACAAAAGCAATTTTCCGGTGCCCCAGTCCTGTTAAATAGCTGACAGCCTGCCGCATACTATCCACATTATCCGAAGTAATGAAGCCCGCCCTGCTTCCGATCAAATCCAAATCAATAAACATCGTCGGGATTTCAGACTGCAGCATCTCATCAAAATTGAGGTCGTTCCGTTGAAAACCAAAGATCAGCACTCCGTCCACATTCCGGCTACGACAATGGCGCACCAGACTATATTCCGGATTCCAGTCGATCTGGGCCAGGTAGATGAGGTCATAACCCGACTCTTTCAAAGATTCTTCCAAACCGGCAAGCAGTTGAACAAAATAAGGATGTGTTAAACCCGTCGTCAAAAAAAGCCCTAAAGTTTGAGTACTCCCCTTGACGAGCCCCCGCGCGGTTGAGTTGGGTACAAATTGTTCTTCCCTGACAACCCGAAGTACGCGCTCTTTCGTTTTGTCGCTCACATTTGGATAATTATTAATCACTTTGGAGACCGTCGAAACGGATACCCCTGCAGATTTAGCGATGTCGCGAATAGTCCGAACCATGTCCCACCTTGCTCTTCCTGAACTTATTTTCAAATCAATACAAGGATACTCTGTTTCCCCCAGGGATGCAATGAAGCGGATCTAAGGACTGCACTGCCCTCCCGTTCCTTCAGGCCAGACAGGTTACTAGATTTTCTCCAGCTAACCTACCCGAAAATGGGCATTTTGGGGTTGTTCATCTTATATAGCTGTATTTCCTACAGGTAATTTGCACGAAACCGGGCATTTTGAGAAATTAGCAGTATTTCCTACAGGTAAATTCCACTTTTCCCGCCTCTTTCGTTGAACGAGGCCAAATTAGATGCAATTTTTCCAGTTAATGTATGTAAAAGCGTGAACTTCAGGAAATTAGCTGCAGGTTTTGCAGTTATTAAGTCATTGAATCCCGCTGGAGAAATGTAAAAAAACAGCAGCCCGCCAATGGCGAACTGCTGCTGTGCTTCCTTACATATTTAAATGGCGTAATCCCGCATCGAAGTCACCGACAATGCGCCCGGCGTACCCGAAACAAAAGCGTCGCTTGCGTTATCGCCGCTGCGGCGACGGAACTCCACAGTGACTGGCTGCCCCGGAATCAGATCGAAGAAGTTATCCGAGAAGATTCCCTCTGCCTCGGCGTGAAGCCATACCTGTCTCGCCAAGACATCCGTATTCAGCGTAAAGGCTCTACCCTGGCTGCCAGGGACTTCTTCTACCGTGATCTTCGCCTCAGGCAGAGTCAGTTCCCGATGCAATTCAAAATAGAAGTGCTGGCTGTCCAGTACCTGGCCGCCGCTCTCCAGAGCGGCATGCAATACAACGGACTTGCCGTCATGTCCATCCAACAGCTCTGCTGCTGAAGCGCTGTACACAATCGCCGCCGAGTCAGCACCGATGCTGACAGCCCGGGACTGTTCAGACAGCAGCCCCCCGCTAAAGTCATACAGGGACAGGCGAAGCTCGGCCTGAAGCCCTTCCCGCCGGTCGGATACGACATGGAAAGCTACTGTTTCCTTATCCGATCCGTCTACCGACAGCATGACCTCACGGAAGCTGCGCCGAACCACATATTGCAAAGCCTTCCAGCGGCCATAATAGTCCATGCTGGCCCAGGAAGCGACCGGCCAGCAATCGTTCATCTGCCAGTATAGGGTCCCCATGCAGAACGGCTTGTTTCTGCGGTGCGCCTCGATCGCGGTTTTAATAGCTTCCGCCTGAAGCACCTGGCTCATATACAGGAACGCTTTGAAATCCCGCGGCTCCGGCAAATACTGCTCCATATATTCCTTAATGAGCTGGTTACCCCTGCCGTTCTTCTGATGCGCAAGCATAACCTCCGATTCCAGCTCAAGCTGCTCTTCTGTAGCATACTTAAGTACCGAAGACAGCTCGGGGAACGATTGGAACCCGTATTCACTCATGAAACGCCCAACACGTTCATTGTAATTGGAGAACGGTTCGACCGCGTGCCATACGCCCCAATAGTGCACATCTCCCTCGCCCGTAACCTTAAGCGAGTGCTGACGATTATCATTCGTGATCTCCCGCATTGGCGAGGATGGCCAGTAGGCTATCCCGCCGCCCAAGCGCTCCACGACCTCAGGCAGAAGATGATGAAAGATCGCTTCGTAATCGGCCCAGATTTTCTCACGTTGTTCATGAGTATAGTCCTTCTTCCATCCCCAGCCGCCATCTTCTTCAAAGTGCGCCCATGCCGAATCGATTTCATTGTTGCCGCACCACAAAGCGATGCTCGGATGATTCCGCAGACGCTTCACGTTATATTCGGCTTCTTCGCGGACGCTTTGCAAGAACGCTTCGTCTCCGGGATACATGCTGCAGGCGAACATGAAGTCCTGCCACACCAGAAGACCGTACTCGTCGCAAAGCTCGTAAAATACGTTCTCCTCATAAAACCCGCCGCCCCAAATACGAAGCATATTCATATTGGATTCCGCGGCGGAGGCAATCTCATGCCGATAACGTTCCACAGTTACTTCGGGAATGAAGCTGTCGTTCGGAATATGGTTGGCTCCTTTGGCAAACACGGCAACCCCGTTCAATTCAAAACGGAAGGTGGTTCCTGCGGCATCTTTCTCCCGGATCAACCGGATTTGCCGCAATCCTGTCTTAACCGAGCGCTCTGCAACCACTCCTTCCGCACCACTGCTCCGCAAGCTGGCATTGAACTCATACATGGCCGGCTCGCCAAGCCCCCGGCACCACCACAGGCGGGGATTCTCAATTTCAAGTCCCAGTTCTACCGTCTGATGGCCCTTCTTCAAGGAAACTTCCTTTTCCCAAGTCAGCCCGTCGGCGGCAAGCACGAGATTGCCTTGCCAGTCGGCGTCAGCTTCAATTTCTACCACAGCCGTAAGCTTCGCAATTTGTCCGCTTACCTCGTCCTGCCGGATGAACAGGTCGGTCAGACGTGGTCCGGACCAGCCGATCAAATGCACCGGCCGCCAGATTCCGCTCGTCACCAAGCGCGGACCCCAATCCCATCCATAATGGTACGGCGCCTTACGGGCGAATACGCTGACCCGGCGATCCCCCAGTCCCCCTAGCTCCGACTGGTCGTTTGACGCCGGAAGGTTGTAGCCGAGCTTCTCGAGCTTCGGTAAGTCCTCCTTGATCGGCGAGCGCAACCGGACGTTCACGACATTATCGCCAGGCTCCAGCAATTCTTTAACTTCCGCACTCCAGGCTTTAAACATATTATCCGCGGACAGAACCTGCCGCCCGTTTACAAACACATCCGCATAAGTGTCCAATCCTTCAAATAGAAGCTCAACGCGGGAGAAGTCCTTCCATTCCTCCGTGAGCGTGAACGTTGTTTGGTATTCCCAGTCTTTCTTATCGATCCATTGCAAATCATGCTCGTTCGTTCCATAAAAAGGATCCGGAATTTTACCTTGCCGCAGCAAGTCGCTGTGCACCGTCCCCGGTACCTGCGCTGCATTCCACTCCGTCTCGTCACAAGCTTTAAAGCTCCAGTTTTTCAGCTCTTGTTGTTGATTCCTCATAAGCCCTCCATGAAAACGATGTCTTATCTCTCATTATCCCTGATTATCTGTAAATATCAATATTTTTGTTAGCTATTTGTTAGATCAGCACTAGAACAAATGACCCATTCCCTGATTTCTTTCTGTAATATAATATGAAAACACGCAGACAAAACAGCATAATCCAGGACAATAAAAAATAACTCAGCACATTTAAAGTCCCCTAACAAGTAGTATACAATTTAACTGTAAGCGCTAACAAATACCATAAAAGAGGGGCGATCGAAGCATGAAGAAAGGCATTCTACTTACATTTCTGATGGTTTTCTCATTATCCGCCATCCTGGCCGGCTGCGGCGGCAATAACGGAAACAGCAAGTCCGGAAACAGCGGAAATACCGGCAAATCGAACACGAACCAATCCGCAGGGGAAAACTCCGGAGCTAACAGCGGCGAAGGAACGGCGGAAAAGCTTAGCGGCAAGGTCACTTTCCTGACGAACCGCACGGATATGATCGGCAAGGAGTACGACGAATACGTCAAACGTTTTAACGAGAAATATCCCGATATCAAAATCGAATTCGAAGCAAGCCAAACCGATTACAATCAGCAAATCAAAGTACGAATGGCCAGCGGAGAGTTGCCGGACCTGATGTTCATTCCGGACATTCCGAATTCCGATCTTCCCAAATATTTCGCTTCGCTCGATGACTTGCAGTTCAGCAGCGAGCTGACCTTCAAAGACTTTAAATCGTATGACGGCAAGCTTTACGGAATCACTACCGGTAACTCGACTTCCGGGATCGTGTATAACAAAAAGGCGTTCGCCGATGCCGGAATTACGGAAGTCCCGAAAACCTGGGACGATTTCCTTGCCGCTTGCGAGAAGCTCAAACAAAACGGCGTCATCCCGCTCTCTTCCAACTTTAAGGATAAATGGCCGCTCGGAAGCTGGGTATACGATATGCCGCGCATCATCGAGAACAACAAGGATTTCCCTAACGAAAGAATCAATATGGAAGCTCCGTTCTCCATGGATAACGGCTACGGCAAAGCTATGATGCTGTTAAAAACGCTGAACGACAAAGGTTATCTGGAAAAAGACATCAACTCCACCAACTGGGAACAATCCAAAAAAGATATCGCTAACGGCAAAATGGCTATGTACTTCCTTGGCAACTGGGTTATCAACCAAGTTATCGGCGTAGGTGCCGAATCCGACAACATCGGTTTCTTCCCGCTTCCGTTTGACAACTCCGGCTCGAACAGAGCTCCGTTTAACCCTGACTTTTTCTACGCGGTAAACAAAGACAGCAAGAACCTGGAAGCAACCAAAGCTTTCCTGACTTGGATGATTGAAGAATCCGGCTATGAAGATTTCGCAGGCTTTATTTCTCCGCTGAAAGGCCGGGAATCCAAGCTTTCGCAATTGGCTGAATTCCAGGCAACCGGTGTGGAGATGCAAGAAGGCGTAGCTGATGATCCGAAGGTCATCGAAATCTCGAACAAAGCCCAAATCGATTTGCCTGCAATCGCACAGGAATTCGTACTTGCAAAGGACCCTCAAGCGGTTCTCGACAAGTGGAACAAGGCGTGGGCCAAAGCTAAAAAAGAACTCGGTTATTAATCTTCAGGCAAAATGGGTTATCGGTGGCGATAATCCATTTTGCTTTCAATCATCAGACGCGGAAAGAAGGGATTTAAGGAATGTTCAGGACTATGACCTACAACAGACAAAAAAATATCATCATATTTACATTCCTGCTCATACCGGTAGCCTTGTTGCTGCTCTTCACCTATTACCCGGCCGCCAAGCTCGTCTTCTTCAGCTTCACGGATTGGGACGGATACAGCCCGGAGAAACCTTGGGTTGGATTGGATAACTATAAGGAAGTATTCTCGAATCCCGATATCTTCGGGGTCTTTACTCATAACTTCGCCTATTTTGTCATGGGATTAATCCAGAACGTCGTGGCGATTTATTTCGCCGTGGTGCTGAACGGCAGGCTGCGCGGAAGAAACGGCTTCCGGCTGCTCCTGTTCCTGCCCTACATTATGAATGGCGTTGCCGTAGCTTTTATGTTCGGCTATGTATTTGATACTACACAGGGTTCACTGAATTTGTTCCTGAACAGTATCGGGCTAACCAAGCTGGGCGAAACCAGCTGGCTCGGCACCGCCGGACTCGTCAACTACTCGCTTGCCTCGACCGGCCTGTGGCGGTTTATGGGCTATAACATGGTCATCTATATCGCATCCCTGCAGGCTATTCCGAAGGATATTTACGAGGCTTCCAAAATCGACGGCGCTAACGCCTGGCAAACCTTTTGGCGCATCACCTTGCCCAACATGAAACCGGTCATTCAGTTGAACCTGTTCCTGACCGTGACGGGAGCGCTCGAAGTCTTCGACCTGCCGTTCGTACTGACCAAGGGCGGACCGGCCGGAGCGAGCCAAACCTATGTGCAGCGCGTGGTTGAAACCGCATTCGCCTTCAACAATTACGGTCTTGCGTCCGCTATGAGCATCATCCTCTTGTTCTTTGTCATTGCGGTAGTAGGACTTCAGCAATTCGTGCTTAGCAGAGGAGGGAACAACAAATGAACGCGAAAAAATTCAAGATTACGGACGCGTTGAAGTACCTCTCTTTGCTGATCGGGGTCTTTGTGGTCCTGTTTCCTCCCTATGTGGTCATCGTAAACTCGTTCAAAGCGGATGAGGAATTCAACACGGCCAGCACCATGGCCCTGCCGAAGAGCTTCTTCAACTTTGAGAACTTCAAGGTTGTTTTTGAACGGGGCGGCCTCCTGAGCGGTTTCGGCAATACGTTGATCATTATCTGCGTGGCGCTTGTATTTAACATTATGTTTGGCACGATGGTTGCTTACGTGCTGGGCCGATTTAATTTCAGAATGAAAAAGGCGGTGTTCGGGCTTTACCTGTTTGCCACCGTTATTCCAAGCATTACGACCCAGGTAGCTACCTTCGGGATTATCAAGTCGCTCGGACTGTACAACACGATGGGTGCCCCCATCATTCTGTATATCGGAGCGGATGTCATCCAGATCATTCTCTATTTGCAGTTCATCCGCAACATTCCGGTGGATCTCGATGAGAACGCCATGGTGGAAGGCGCTTCGCTCTTCCGGATCTACCGGTCGATTATTTTCCCGCTGCTGACGCCGGCAACGTCGACATTGATCATTTTGAAATCTATCAGCATTTACAACGACATGTACACCCCTTATCTCTACATGCCAAAACAGAGCTTGGGGGTCGTAACGACCGTCCTGATGCGCTTCCAGGGCATTAACATCGCCAACTGGAATTTGATCAGCGCCGCGATCCTGCTCATTTTGCTGCCGACCGTAGTGCTGTACTTCTTCCTCCAAAAATATATCTTTGAAGGAGTTGCGAGCGGTGCGGTAAAATAGGAGGCAATCTGCAGGAAAGGACGAGGGGTTCTTTTGATCAAGCTGATCCGTAATCTATTCCGGAAATCGTGGTTGTTTTTTGCCAATCTGTCGATGCAGAAAAAACTGGTGGTTATCTTCGTATTCTTAATTACTTTGCCGATCACCTATGTCAGTTACTCTTCCTACCGTACCAACTCCAACTCCGTGCTCGCCAGCACGACGGCGTCGGCAGGCCAAATGACAGACAACGCGATGGATAAAGTCGACAGGTATATTGCGGATCTGAAGCGGTATACCATCCTTCCCCTGTATAACAAGGACGTTCAAAAATATCTTGACCAGAAGGGGACGGATTGGGATAAGAACTCAAGCGTCAATATGTTTCTTATGTATCTGGCGAACACGAAAGAAGAAATCTCCGCCGTCTATATGATCGATCATTACAATTCGATTTTTTACTATAACAAGCCTGGGGTCAATGAGCTGTATCCTTACGAAAGATTGGCGGAATGGAGGGTTCGGACCGAGCAGGCCAGCACGGCTACAGTACTGACCGGCACGCACCCGATCCGCGTCAACGTTTCCGAACAACGGCAAGTTTTTACCGTCATGCGTTCCATCCAGTCTGTCAGCACGCTCAAAAATATCGGAATGATCGTCATCGATGTCGATATCAGTTTATTCGAGGGAATTATTCAGCCCCTGAACACGGTAACCCATGGCGACACGCTGATCGTGGATGACCTTGGAAAGGTCGTCTATAACAGCGATCCGTCCGAGCTAGGCAAAGATTTAAGCGGAAGCCCTCTACTCGCTCAGGCGACTGCGTCGCGGGGCAACTTTCGGTTGGACATCGGCGGCGAACCGTATATGGCGGTCTATTCCGTTTCCGAGAGCACTGGCTGGAAGACGCTTGTGTATATTCCGCTTAAGGAACTGCTCGCTCCAATGAAGCAGAGTCGTAACGCCATGATGATCATGACGCTGTCGATTCTTTCTTTTGCTCTGCTGGTGGCGATGTTTATCTCGTATGCACTCACCAAGCCGATGAAGCGGACCGTCCAGTTAATGAAGCAGGTGCAGCGCGGTAAGCTGGATGTCCGGGTGAATGTGAAATACAACGATGAAATCGGGATGCTGGGCAGCCATTTCAACCGGATGATCGGCCGGGTCCGCGACCTGCTGCAGGAAGTGTACGAAACGGAACAGAGCAAACAAAAGGCCGATATGCTGGCCCTGCAAAATCAAATCAATCCGCATTTTATTTATAACACGCTGGAATCGATCCGCATGCTGGCCGAGCTGAATGATGACGACCGCGTCGCAGAGCTGACCTATCTGCTTGGACTGCTGCTCCGCTACAGCATTACCCGCAGCGATGAGATCGTTACCGTGAAGCAAGAATTGCAGCATGTGGAAAATTATTTGCAGCTGCTTCAGCTGAGATTTCCGGAGAAAATCAGTTACTGCTTCCTGATCCCTGAAACGTATCATTCCTTGCCGATCATTAAATTGGTGTTCCAGCCGATTGTGGAGAATGCCATTTTCCACGGGCTGGAGAAGCAGGCGGAACCCGGGACGATCACGATTACAGCCTGGAGCGAACGGGACGATGTGATTTTCACCATTCATGACGACGGGGTCGGCATGGACGAGGAAAGACTGGCTTCGCTCAATCAAAGCCTAAAGGATGGAAAGACGGATAAATTCGGCATCGGTTTGCGTAATGTGAATGAACGCGTTCGCCTGCATTATGGAGAGAATTCGGGGCTTGTCGTGAGCAGCAGGCTTGGAGAAGGTACGATAGTTACCCTGCGTATTTCCGGCTTTTTGAGGACTGGGGAAATGCCTTTGCCGGAACCGAACAGTTATGCTTAAAGGAGGAATAGGCTATGCTGCGAATTGTCATTGTCGACGACGAATTATCCATTCGCGAAGGATTAGGCAAGATGATCGGCAAAGAGAGCGACCGGTTTCTTATCACCGGTTCTTTCTCCAACGGACAAGAATTGCTGGACTTTGCTCAAGACTCGGAATTTGACGCAGTCATTACGGATATCCGAATGCCGCTCGTTGACGGCCTGGAGCTGATCAAGGAACTGAGGAGCATTCGGCCCGAAGCCCGCTGCATTATCATGAGCGGGTTTACCGATTTCGAATATGCGCGGCAGGCGCTGAGATACTCGGCGGTGGATTATTTGCTGAAACCGATCAACAAAAAACAGTTATTCGGTTTGCTATATCAGTTAGACGAGGACAAAGAGCTTGCCTTGGGAAAAGAGCAGCAACTGCGTTCCGGCCTCCTCCTTTCTTACCTGAAGGGCGATCCGGCGCTCTGCGACCGACTTCCCGAGCTCATCTTGCCATTGCCTCATTTGTCGGTAACCGTCCTCAAGGGCAGCGATATGGAGGCGCTCCACTCCAGCGTCTCCCTGCTCCGGCGGCAGCCCCAATTCCGGTTTGACACTGTGGACACCGGGGAGGAAGGCATCACCCTAGTCAGCTATTATAATGAGCTGCCGGATGCTGACGATATAGCAAGGCTGGCGGATTCGCTCCGGCAATTCCCCCATCCGGGTATTGTTATGGCCGGATCGAGCCTCGGATACAGCCATCCGTCGGAACTTGGCAGAGCCTATTACGAGGCAAAAACCGCCTGCGACCGCGGCATGTATGGACGGGAGGCCTGGGGCTATTCCAGCTTCAGCCCGGCTTACGAACAGGAGCCCGATGTGGCCGGGTTGTTCGCGCGAAACCGGGAGGTGCTCGCTCAAGCCGTCCAAGTGTTAAATATTCCTCAAGCGCTGAAAAGCCTGGAGCTTCAGCTTCATGAGCTTGAGCAAGCCAAGGCTTCGCGCGCTTCCATCCTTCAGCTTTGCCGGTTTGCGATAGAAACCGCAGGCACCGAACTTCCGGAATGGGCTAAAATATTCGGGCCGGGACTTCCTTTGCAGTTGGAAGAATACTCGCTGACCTGCCTGACGTTCCATGAACTAAAGGACCGCTTTATGGAGGAGTTCTCCGAGACTTTGCAGCAAATCCGCGAAAGCCGGCTAGCCCAAGGCGGCAAATCCGTAGAAATCGTCAAGAAGTGGATCGCCGAGCATTATGACCAACCCGCGGACCTGAGCCATCTGGCCAGTATGGTGTATTTAACGCCGAGCTATCTTAGCAAGCTGTTCAAGCATGAAACTGGCCTGACCATCACCGACTACCTGATAGAAGTCCGGATCCGCAAGGCGAAGCAACTGCTGGCTGAATCCGCGGAGCTAAAAATACATGAAGTCGGCAGCGAGGTCGGATACCCCGATCCGGCTTACTTTAACAAGCTGTTCAAACGAATCGTCGGCGTTACGCCGAACGAATATAAGAGGATCAGCAAGTCCTCATAAAGACTCAGAAACCCCATCGATGTTCACTTTTAGGTGGACATCCATGGGGTTTCATTCTTTTATAAGACGTCCTTGCCCTCCACATTTCGGAGAGTAAGCAAAGCAACCAGGACACCAGTCACCGCCAAGGCTGCGGGAATATAAACGATGGAATTCAAGGTAAACTCTGTACCGCTGCCAATATTCAAAACCGCCATAAGGATAACCGCGGAGACGATAGTTGCGGACGCCGAGTATTTCCGCATTCCGAAGTAAAGCGGGACAAGACTGATACAACTGGTCATGACCGCCCCGGACAGAAACCCGGCTCCGTAATCTGCCAGCATACTATTCGTTAGCTCCTCGTCAACGATCTGAGCGAACTGATTGAAAATATAAAATCCGGTGAAAATCACTACCCGGGAGAGCAAGCTGAACACAAAAGTAAACAGGACAACGATAGACATCTTTGCCGTCAGGAGCTTTTTCCGGCTTAAGGGGTACATGAACAGCACGGTCACGGTTTTGTTTTTGTATTCGTTGATAATGAACTGCGATAACAATACGGAAGCAAAAATGATAAAAATGAATGAAGCGGAGTTCGTCAACAGATACGCTTCTTTGTAGCTTTTTAAAGGTTCGTCGTAGTTTACCGCGATCAGGGAGCCCATGAATATGAGAATGGCGATGACCCCTCCCAGAATGGTACCCTTAAGTTTATACTTTTGCATTTCCAGTTTTATTAAATTTAGCATTCTCTTTTCCGCCTCCCTTACATTACATCCTTAACCTCCACGTTCCGAATCGCCAAATACGCAACCAGGATACCGATCACAGCGAATGTAGCGGGAATAATAATGATCGAATTTAGCGTAAAACCATTGGTTCCACTCGTGGAATTCAAAATAACTCCAATGATAATCGCAGATACGATCGTAGCGGGAACCGAGTGCTTACGCATCCCGAAATAGAGTGAAGCCAGGCTGATGCAGCTGACCATGACCGAATTCACGAGAACGCCGACGCCTTGTTGAAGCAGTAATTCGGTCCCCAAGGTACCGGGAATAAAATGGGCATATTGGTTATACCAGTAGAAGCCGGCGAAAATCACCACACGGGATATGATCCCGAATAGGAACGTAAACAGGAAGACAACGGCGATTTTGGCAAGAAGCAGCTTTTTGCGTTCCAGCGGATACATGAATAGCACCGTGATAGAGCCGCTTTTATATTCATCGATAATATACTTGGCCAACAGCACGGACGCGAAGATGGTAAACGTGATGGATGTAAAGGTATTGATAAAAGCAAAAATAGAATCGTAATCCGAGAACGGTAACTCCTCCGTATTATCATAATTAAGAACGATCACAAAGAACATGATCAGGAAAGTAGCGATGAATCCGCCCAGGATATTACCGCGAATCTTATTCTTCTTCAATTCCAGCTTCATTAAATTAAGCACTTAATTCGCCTCCATTCAATAAGGACAAGAAGTAGTCCTCCAGAGAACTGTTCTTCTTGTGAATCGACTCGATCATCACATCGTTCACGACCAGAACTTTGGTCATCTCATTCTGCGCGGTACGGGTATCATACACGCGGAGCGTATGCTCGTCGATGACTTTGAAATTGGTCAAATTCAATTGATCCGATAACAGGAATGCGGCCTTCTTGCTGTCGCTCACGATCAGCTCGATATATTCGGTATTCCGCTCCCGTACCCGGTCCATCGGAACCTCCTCAATCAAACGCCCGTGATTAATGACGCCGATCGTATCGGCCATCTGCTCCATTTCCCCCAAGATGTGGCTGGACACCAGCAGCGTGATGCCATACTCCTTGGATAGCATTTTAAAAAGATCACGTATTTCCTTGATGCCTACGGGGTCGAGCCCGTTAATAGGTTCATCGAGAATCAGCAGTTCAGGCTTGGTAATAATTGCTCTGGCGATGCCCAGCCTCTGCTTCATGCCCAGTGAGAAATCCTTTACCGGCTTATTGTCGATATTCGTCAAATTCACCAGTTCCAAGGCATCGTCGATCGATTTCTTGTTGTAATAGCCCATGTACTCGCAGTGCAGCTCCAGGTTCTCCCTGGCTTTCAGTCTGTCGTAAAAGACAGGCACCTCAATGATCGTTCCCATCCGTCCCAGCAGATGGTACGATTTGGGGGTCAGCTTTTCCCCGAAAATCTCAATTTCTCCGCCAGTGGGCTTCACCAGATTCGTGATCATTTTCATAATCGTTGTTTTACCGGCGCCGTTCGGCCCTAAAAATCCGTAAATTTCCCCTTGCTTAATGTTCATATTGACATTGGAGACCACTTCTCTCCCCTGAAATACTTTCGTCAACTGCGTCGTTCTTAGAATCGAGCTCATCTCTCGTCCCGCTCCTTTGTTTTAGGTTGGCTTTCTTTTCTTCATAGTTTTATTGTAAAAGCCGATTTGGTCGTATTTATTAATCAAATCTTACTTAATTCTTAAGTTCCTGATTGTTTAAAAAAAGCCTAAAGAGAGCAGACCCTCTGCTTCCTATAGGCTTCTGTTCAACTTAGTACCGGAATGGCTTCAGCTGAACGGTAAAAATAGTTTTCTCGTACGGCTTACTGTAGAGATGCACGTCTCCACCCAGGTTTTGAGCGAGCCTTTTGGTAATCGTAAGACCCAGGCCGCTGCCCTGGAACGATTTGTTCCGGGAATCCTCCAGCGTGTACATCCGGTCGAAAACCCGGCCCTGATGAATGACGCCAATCCCTTTTCCCCGGTCCCATACGTCAATATGCACATGATCTTGATCCTGTTTTAAGGTCAGCCCCACGACATTTCCGTCGCTGCCGTAACGAATCGCATTTGAAATTAGATTGTGCAGAATCCGGTCCAGAGCTCCCTCATTGGCATACGCGTAAATCGGTTCCTCCGGAATCCGGATGTCCACTTCCATCCCTTTGCCCGTCAGAACC
Organism: Paenibacillus sp. FSL R5-0407; assembly: GCF_038009185.1. NCBI lineage: Bacteria > Bacillati > Bacillota > Bacilli > Caryophanales > Paenibacillaceae > Paenibacillus > Paenibacillus sp. FSL R5-0407. The sequence goes on from NZ_JBBPAX010000002.1 coordinate 1,275,081, forward strand.
TCGTAAAAGGCAAGTATGTTTCTTCGACACACTTCATTTAAAAGAACCCGGGTCAGCGGCAGCGGCTGATCTCCCGACTCCAGCTTCGCCAGATCAAAGAATTGCCGGATCATTTCCATCACTTCATTGGCCTTCCGAGTAATCTTAACCAACATTTCCGCCCTCTCTCCGGCTTCCATATCCGGATCGAGCTGGATCGTCTCAATGTAGCCCAGAACCACGGTAAGCGGCGTATTCAAATCATGCGAAATATTGGACAACATCCTGCGGATCGATTGCTCGGTTCCCGTTCGTTCCGCCAGAATACGCTGGTTGGATTCCAGCAATTGATTGATGTCAGTAAGAATAACCCTGAGCTCGGGATCTTCCGTAAAGAGCAAGAGCTTTTCCCCGGTCTTATCGGACAAAATTCGTTGCAGCCTTTCATGAACCCGTCCCAACTGGTGGCTTCTTTTCTTGTACTTGTAATGCTGTCTATAGAGAAGTCCGGACAAAATTAAAATAATGCCGATCAGCGCAAGGTCCATCATTCGCGTCCATCCCACTTGTATCCGATCCCCCACAAAGTTTTCAAGTATTTCGGGTCGGAAGGGTCTTCTTCAATTTTTTCGCGCAGCCGGCGGATATGTACATTAATGACATTCTCGTCGCCCAAATAATCGTCGTTCCATATAAAGCCGTAAATTTGCGCCTTAGTAAAAACACGATTCGGATTTTTGAGAAACAGCTTGAGAATCTCCGCCTCTTTGGCGGTCAGCTTGACCTCTTGCTCATCTTTTCGAACAAGGTAGTTATCCAGATCGATCGCCAGCCGGTCCAGCATGATCATCGTATCCCGCTTCTCCTCCGGCTCACGCCGGGCGTACAGGGTCGATCTGCGGATCGCCGCCTTGATCCGGGCTGTGATTTCAATCAAGGAAAACGGCTTGGCAATATAGTCATCGGCACCGAAGCCAAGTCCCAGCGCCTTATCGATATCGCTGTCCTTGGCGGACATAATCAGAATGGGAACCGCACTGGTCTCCCGGACGGTCTTAATGACCTCCATCCCGTCCAGCTTGGGCATCATAATATCCACAACAAGCAGATCAAAGGGTTCGCTTCGAAATAGAGCTAGTCCTTCCTCGCCGTTATTAACGGAACGGACCGTATATCCTTCCTTGATTAAATACCCGGCAAGCATATCTATAATAGAAGCATCGTCTTCTATCAGCAAAATTGTATGCGACATCATCCAACCACCTCTCAACTTTTCCCATTATACTATGATTTGAGATGGCATCGGAGCCGTAAAATTATAAAATATCAATTAACGGCGATTTCGTTCCAGAAACATGCAAAAGAGCTGCGTCCTCTTCACGGGGCACAGCTCTTCTCTAAGTTTTATCGCCAAGGACAAGGATCATTTGCTGAATCTTCATCATCCGGGCTTCCTTCATGCAATCGGCTGCTTCCTTTGCAACTCTGCGTATTTGGCCTTGTTGTATTTATTGATCAATTTATCTAAAAGCAGAGATTGATTAAGCACTGCCTTATGGCGCAATCCGTATTGTTCAGCTAATTGGTTTAATTTTTGTCTCTCTTTTTCAATTTTCATTTTCATATACTCCTTATTATTCATAGCTCTCACCCTATGAATATATTATTGAGTGTTGCCAAACAATACATGTTGAGGCATTATGCATATTATAAAAAATTCCAAATTTAGAAAAGATGAAAATAGGATCAGCTTGTGAGCTGACCCTACTTAAAATGAAATTCAAATCGGAAGGATTATTACCGTCCGCCCCATCCATGGAAGAATGGAGTAATCGTTGGTCCAGCAACTACAACAGCAAAACTAAACATAAGCATACCCGAAACCACCCATGACATTTTCTTTTTCATAATCCCACACCCTTCTACAAAGTTCATAATATTCATTGCATTGAGTTTCCGAAGCATACCGACGATACATTTCAAACAATGCCATGCTATTAACCATGATGTCTTTGCTGCTTAATTTCATGGACATATTCATGCTGTATAAAATATACTTTAAGCCCTCTTCATACAAATCTTTCCTAAAGTTATAAAGGGCAAAGTTCTGAAAGAAAACGGAGTATCGAAAAAAATACGGGGGAACTTTTGTACCATCTTCCCCTATCGCTCTCCTGGTGAAAAAGTTGTCCTTGCCGGTGATTCTGTATTGTTCGATTTCATTTGAGAATTTGGTAAGAACATCGTCGATAAAGAATTGATGACGATTTGCCGATTCAATTAAAGTGATTAATCCCTCGACGACTTCATCTGGATGCGCTTCCAAAAAGGTGACATATTCCGGGATCTTTGAACTCTGACCACATTTAATATCCACGCATAGATAATTAGCTTCGGCGAACATTTGCAACTGTCGAACTTCCTCAAGCCCGGCCTCATCCATTCCCTCAAACCAGCTTAGATCCGCATATTTGGCAATCCATTTTCTGGACTCCTCAAACATCCCCCGGAGTTCATAGGTACCCGATTTATATAAATACGCAGTCCCATAATAAAATACGAGAGGCCGAACCGGTTTAAAGTCCTGGTCTTTCCAGATCTTTCGTTCATACAGCTTCCAGGTAAATTGACTAAGTTCATCAGCATAGTTTTCAACTTCGGCCCAATTAAACCTAACGGCGTACACCTCGGTTAACATTAATAGGCCATCAAGCGTTAGTGCTTCCGGCAGACGATAACAATAAGGGAGGAATTGTAAAGCTGCCTTAAACCCCTTCAGTCTGTCCGATTGATAGATTTGAAACAATCGATAATAACTCATGGCCAGCCGCTCCGAATGATTGGATCTTTCACTCTCGATCACAACTTCATACAAAACAGCGGCTGCTTCCTTCCACCCCTGCTCCAACATTAACTCGGCCGTTTCGAAGATTCCTCCGACCTGCTTCAAATCCTCAAGCAGACGACTTAGCACTTGTTCAATACAGTCCAGCCGATCTATCTCCGCACAACGGAGTAAAAACGGTCTGAGTCTCCGCCAATGCGGAGAGGTAGGGATAAAACATTCATCTACGTACAAATCATAGAAGTAACCTTCGGAGAGTCCCATCGCCATCGTGATACGATCGAGTTGCCCGAGGGCGATCGGCCGATTGCCATTTAATATACCGCTTAAGGTACCGACGTTCACACCCGAAAGTTCGGAAAATTGTTGAAGGGTTCCCCCTTCTCTCTTGATGTGGTCTTCCATTTCTGCGCGAATCGTGGTTGTGGAAATCAAATGGCGAATCACCCCCTTATCCAATTCGGCAAAAACTTCAATCATTATCCAAAATCTAGCATATGATGTATTTATATGTAATTATAATGTCAATATTTACAAACGTCAACTAGAAAATTGTAAATAAATAAGTAAAAAACAATAAGAATGTCATATTTTTATATAATTTGAGATTCTGTCTGTGATATGTAAGGTTATGATCGTGAATTACGTCGAATATAGCAAAAAAAGAGAGGAACCGTATGCTCCCGCACCCCGGTTCCTCTCCTATGTTGATCACTCCGTTACCAATTGCGCAGCACTTGCGTTCGACTCCACCTGCGCCGGGTTTTTGCAGCCCGGAATCACCGCGGTGACCGCCGGGTGGCGAAGGCACCAGGCCAGTGCCCATTGGGCCATGTTCACGCCTTCCGGCACCTCGTTACGTGCGATCTGCTCCACTTCTTCGAGCTTGCGGCGCGTGTTCTCCGGATCGTGACGGTGCCGGACATCGGTCGTATCGAACACGGCGCCCGGCTTGTATTTGCCGCTTAAGTACCCGCTCGCCAACGGTACGCGGGCCAGCACGCCGAGGTCCTGCCGCTCGCAGGACGGAAATACCCGCTGCTCCGGCACGCGGTCCAACCGGTTATATACGACCTGAATGACCTCGGAATTCACTTTCGTCGAAGCCTCGGTCTGATGCAGGTTATCATTGCTTCCGATGGAGGTGCCGAGATGGCGAATTTTGCCGGCTTGCTTCTGCTTGTCCAGCATCGTCCACAATTCATCGCTATCAAAAGCCGCATCCGGCCCGCTATGAAATTGGTAAAGGTCAATGTAATCGGTTTGGAGCGCCTTTAGAGAAGCATCCAGTTGCACCAGCATGTCTTTGGCGCCATACATATCTGTCCGGGTAAACCGCTCATGGAAGTGATGCCCGAACTTCGTCGCGATAATCCAATCCTCGCGTTTGCGGCGGCCGATATAGTTACCGATAAACGATTCGGATAAATGATCGCCGTAGCATTCGGCCGTATCAATGAGGTTGATGCCAAGTTCCTGGCCTTTGTCGAGAATGGCGTCGACTTCATCCTGCGTAAACTGCAGGCCCCACTCTCCGCCGAATTGCCAGGTTCCGATCCCGATAACCGACACGTTCAGCTCCGTCTTTCCCAATCTGCGAAATTTCATATTGTAATCCCTCCTCTTGAAAATTGTATCATGTCCCCGTTCCTATGCAAAAAGCGGCCTATTTCATCACCTTTTTTATCAGGTTCAGCTTCTTATCACTGTAGGGCGGGAAAATAAAGTTGATTTTCACCCGTGTCGATTTCTTCAGCACGCCTTTCATATGGGAGAAGGCTTCAAAACTGTACCTGCCATGATATGAGCCCATCCCGGATTGGCCTACACCGCCGAAGGGCAGATACGGTGTCGCCAAATGCAAGATGGTGTCATTTACGCAGCCCCCGCCAAAAGACACCGCCTCCATCACGTTGCGCTCGATTCCCTTATTCGCAGTGAACAAGTAAAGGGCAAGCGGTTTAGGTCTGGAATTCAACATCGAAATGGCCTGGTCCAGATGCTCGTATTCCAAAATAGGCAATATCGGCCCGAAAATCTCCTCTTCCATCACCTTGTCCCCCCACTGCACCTTATCCATCAAGGTCGGAGCGAGGTACAAATCCCCGCGGTCGCTCTCTCCACCGGTCACGACTTTAGAGGGTTCCAGCAGTCCGGTCAATCGCTCCCAATGCCGCTCGTTGACGATGCGTCCAAAGTCAGGGCTTTGTTTCGGGTCAGCCCCGTAGAAGGCCGTTATCTGTTCTTTCAGTTTAACCAAGAGGGCAGGCTTAATCTCTTTGTGGGCAAGCACATAGTCCGGAGCGACACAGGTCTGGCCGGTATTCACAAACTTCCCCCATACGATTCTCTTGGCGGTCAATTCGAGATCGGCGTCACTATGCACGATACAAGGGCTTTTGCCTCCCAGTTCCAAAATAACCGGAACAAGATGCTCGGCGGCGGCCTTCATGACGATCTTCCCGACCTGCGTGCTCCCTGTAAAGAAAATCCGGTCAAATGGGGCATGAATCAGATCCGAGGTCGTCTCCTTTCCGCCCTCGATGACCCGTATATAATCTTCATCAAAATGCTCCCGGATCAGCTTCGCGATGACCGCCGACACATGCGGGGTAAATTCCGACGGCTTGATGACAGCCGCATTCCCGGCAGCGATCGCACCGGCTAATGGGTCCATAACGAGCATAAACGGGTAGTTGAACGGCCCGATGATCAGGGCCGATCCGTACGGCTCAGGGTAAATTACGCTTTTCGAGCCGAAATGCATGGCAGGGGTCCGCACTGTTTTCGGCTTCATCCAACGCTTCAGATGCTTCATCGTATGGCCAAAGCTGTCGAGCAAATATCCAATTTCCGTGGTGTACGCCTCATATTGAGATTTGCGCAAGTCCTGCCGCAACGCCTCCATGATGTCTTTTTCATATTTCTTGACGGCTGATTTCAGTGTTTGCAGCTGCTTCATCCGGAATGCCAGAGGCCGTGTTCCTCCGGAAGCTACGAGCCGCTTCTGTTTGTCGATCAGATTTTGTATCGCTGAAGCATCCATCGTTTCATTAATATTCTGCACAGTGATCCCTCTTTTCGAATCGTAACAGTCCTGTTAAATAGTATACCTCAATACCGGATTGAGAGTGTGTGGATAGAAAGATTGATCGGATCCCGTAAGTTTACCTTGCGATTCCTTCGGAAATAATGGTGGGATAGCTCAACTTGCGAGAGGAAGACAACCTATGCGCTATCGAAGAAAAAGCAATCAGTTCACCAACAAAACTCAAGCATCAGCTAAGGAGCCGCCATCTCCAGCTAAGCCCGAATCAAGCTCATCGGACATCTTGAATTGCAATCTTAAGGCCAATTTACAGCAAATCAAAAAGATGCTCGGAAACAGCACTGACATTATTATTCGAGAAGTACCCGTTTCGGGGTCAAAAGAGCCGTCAATCGCCGTTATTTACACGGACGGGCTTGCCGATCCAAAGGAAATTAACAATTCAATTATGAGGCCTATCTCCTCTATTTCGGAAGGTTATAAAGATGGTTCTTCGTGTTCTTCTCCCTTGAACGGACAACACCTTTTGGACGATATCACTTCGGGATTAAAAGACTTTTCCGAGGTCCAGGACTATACATCGCTTTTGCACGACCTTCTCTCAGGAGATACGATCCTTCTATTCGAAGGATTAAATAAAGGCATCTCAGTCTCTACGCCCGGGTGGAAGGACCGCGGGGTCACGGAAACCTCGGCGGAGAACGTCGTGCGCGGTCCACGCGAAGCCTTCTCCGAGTCGATCCGGACCAATACCGCTTTAGTCCGCCGGAAAATTAAAGATCCTGACTTACGGCTGGAAACGCAGCAAATTGGGCGGCGCACCCAGACTAATGTCGGTATTATGTTTATCCAAGGCATCGCCAACGAGAAAATAGTCCAAGAGGTACGCGACCGGCTTGCTGTCATAGATGTAGACGGGATCCTGGAGAGCGGATATATCGAAGAAATCATTCAGGATAAAACCTTGACCCCCTTCCCCACGATTTACAATACAGAACGGCCGGATGTAGTCGCGGCCGAACTCTTGGAGGGGAAAGTCGTGATTTTGGTGGATGGGACGCCGATTGTTCTTGTGGTTCCAGCTCTCTTCGTCTCTTTCCTGCATGCGGCGGAGGATTATTATCAACGTGCGGATATCAGCAGCTTTTTGCGGATGCTCCGGTACTTAAGCATATTTATCTCTTTGCTGGCACCGTCCCTATACGTCGCGATTTCCACGTTTCATCAGGAAATGCTGCCGACCCAGCTTCTCTTTGGTCTGGCATCGCAACGGGAACAGATTCCCTTTCCCGCCTTCGTAGAAGCTCTATTGATGGAGTTGACCTTCGAGATCCTGAGAGAGGCAGGTGTACGTTTGCCTAAAAATATCGGCTCCGCGATTTCTATCGTAGGAACGCTCGTCATTGGACAAGCCGCCGTGGAGGCGGGGATCATTTCGGCGGCCATGGTTATTGTAGTCGCAACCACGGCCATATCCAGTTTCGTGCTCCCCTCCTTCAACATGTCCATCGCTTTTCGGATGCTTCGCTTTCCGTTGATGTTACTAGCCGGTTCCTTCGGACTTTTCGGCATCTTCATTGGCGTCACTACCCTGATTCTTCATTTATGCAGCCTGCGGTCATTCGGAATCCCATATATGGCTCCTTTTGCCCCATTAATTCCCGATGGGCAAAAAGACGCAATTATCAGACTTCCGCATTGGCTGCTGCTGACCCGTCCCCGGATTATAAATAAGAAGAATATGACACGCAGAAAGAGCACGCCTCCAGAAAAATCACGAGAATAGAAGAAATGACAGACAAGCCAGAAAGCGAGTGAAACTTGATGAAGCGAATATCGGCGTTAATTCTGCTTAATCTTGCCGTTTCTTTACTTCTTAGTGGTTGCTGGAGCCGAAGGGAATTAAACGATTTAGCCATAGCTGTTGCAGCGGGTGTGGACAAGGTAGGGGATCGCTACCGCTTATCCGTCCAGGTCGCCATCCCCGGTCAGGTCGCTTCGAAAAAGGCCGGGAGTTCCCAAGCCCCTGCAACCTTATATACGGCGGAAGGCGATACTTTATTTGAAGCGGCGCGAAGAATGACTCAAATCAGTCCGCGAAAAATATATTTCCCCCATCTCCGGGTATTCCTGATCGGCGAATCCATGGCTAGCCAAGGGATCGCCGAAATTTTGGACTTGCTGCTCAGAGATCACGAATTTAGAACTGATTTCTTCCTTGTAGTCACCAGAGGAACGACAGCGGAGGAAGCTTTAAAAATTATGACCCCACTCGAAACCATTCCGGCCAACAAACTGTTCAGTTCCCTGCAAACCGCAGCAAAGGCCTGGTCGCCCGCCAAAGCGGTAACCCTGGATGAATTGATTAACGATCTTACCAGGGAAGGAAAACACCCGGTCCTGACTGGTTTAGAGATCACCGGTGACAGGAATATAGGACAGACCAAGGAAAACATATTAAATATCTATACGCCCAGTCATCTGCAATATTCCGGTCTCGCCATCTTTAAATTCGACAAACTGATTGGCTGGCTAGACGAGAAGGATAGCCGGGGATACCGACTTCTGATCGGAGACGTGAAGAGCTCGGTGAGCTTCGAACGTTGTAAAAACCAAGGGAAAGTCGTACTGGAAACACTGGGAACAAATACGAAGACCAAGGGAAAGATCGTCGATTCGCGACCGGAGATGGACATTAAAGTGTACGTCGAGGCAAATGTAGCTTCCGTGGAATGCAAAGGCCTGGATCTAACTAAACCGGAAACGGTCACGGAATTAGAAACCGGGATGGAAGAAAAGGCCACTGGCATCCTGGAATCGGTAATCGCGAAAGTGCAGAAGGAGTATAAAGTGGATATTTTCGGCTTCGGGGAAGTATTCCGCCGTTCTCATCCAAGGATGTGGACAAAAATAAAGGAAGACTGGAACGAAGGCTATTTTCCGAACTTAAAAACTCATATTCAGGTTGACTACACCATCCGCCGGACTGGAACTACCGGTAATTCCTTCTTAAACGATCTTAAGGAGTAAGAATAAACATGCTGAATATCACTTTTATTTTGGTGTCCGCCTCGTTAATATCCTGGCTTGAACTTCCCCGGATGATCCGGGAAGGAGAACTCCGGGAAATCTGGGGATTCTCGGTCTTTTTGCTAATCGGAATTGGTCTTAGCCTAGCCCAGAGCTTCATAACCGAAATTCCCACACCTTTGATTTGGATTACGATGATCGTCAAACCGTTCAGCGATCTTCTCTCCGCGATAGGTTTGATTCAATAAGGAAGGGAGCAGGAACATGCCGGAAGTAAAAATATCATTACGTCAGCTCAGCATTTTAACCGCCCTCTACACGATCGGCAGCGCTATACTTATCGTTCCCTCCAGCGTAGCCTCCATAGCCAAACAGGATGCCTGGATCGCAGCGTTAGCCGGGTTGGGATTCGGCCTTCTGATCCTGGCTCTGCATCATCAACTATCGCGAAGATATCCCGCAATGAACTTGTTGCAAATTTCCGAGAAACTGCTTGGGAAATGGATCGGCAAAACGGTTAATTTTTTGTTTCTGGTTACCTTATTTATGGGCGGACCCGTTACGGTATTGTACGAAATCGGTACCTTCATGACCATCCAGATCCTTCCCGAGACTCCCACTCAGGCGATTCTCCTTCTCTTTGGAGCTATTGTTGTGTTAGGTATCCGATTAGGGCTTGAAGTGCTGGCCCGGTCGGCTGAGTTGCTGTTTCCATGGTTCCTTCTGCTGTTTCTGTCCATGTCTACTCTATTGTTGTCTATCGTTAAATGGGAGAAGGCCTCGCCTATTCTGGAACACGGGATAGGTCCGATCTTCCCGGCCGTACTTTCTTTTCTAAGCATTACCTTTTTGCCGCATATTGTCCTGCTGATGTTCTACCCGTCTTCTGTCGCCCGCCCGCAGGATGCTTCAAAAGCCGTCTATATCGGAAGCCTGCTGGGGGGAGGGGTGCTTATCATCGTTATTGCGTTGACAATTCTAGTGCTGGGCCCGGGTCTTACGGCAATAAATATATACCCTAGTTATATGCTCGCTCAAAAAATCAATATCGGTAATTTCCTTCAGCGCATAGAGGTGATCATGGCCGTAATGTGGTTCATTTCCTTATTCTTTCGCACCACTGTATATATGTACGCTATTGTTACCGGCATTAGCCAGTTATTTAATATAAAAAACTATCAGCCGCTGGTTATGCCCATCGGATGGATCATGGTCTCTTTGGCGGTCTTCATTTATCCTAATATTCCTTTTAAACATGATTGGGACAAGAGGATTTGGACCCCGTATATTATCATCATTAGCATTGGATTGCCGCTGCTTCTCCTCGGCGTGCATGGCGTCCGGAATATGTTTTCAAAAAGTCCAGGAAAGACATCATGATAACGCGGGTGCAAATTAAATTGAAAGACCTCCAGATCCCGGAATGACCGGAAATTTGGAGGTCTTTCTAACCTTGAAAAAGCACTCAAGGCTTTACCTGTTGAATTTGAATCAGGTTGGTCGTTCCCGCTTGACCAAGCGGCAATCCGGCGGAAAGTACAACCGTATCACCGGGAGTTACATATCCTGTCTTCAAAGCGCTTCGAATCGCCGAATCGAACATCTCATCCACAGCGGACACCTGCTCCCCCTGAAATGGAAATACCCCTGACAGCAGACACACCTTTGAGAGTACGTGCACGTCATGCGTAATTGCCAAGATCGGAGCCTTCGGGCGGTACTTCGAGATCATTCTCGCCGTAAAGCCGCTCCCCGTGGAGGTGATAATGGCCTTAGCGTCGAGTTCAAGCGAAGCGCTGACTGCGCTTTGGCTGATCACTTCGGTGATGTTGGTGGCATGCTGCTTTCTTTTCCGGTCGAATTGATCGTAGTAATCGATCATCGCCTCGGCCTGATGGGCCACTCTGGCCATCGTCCGGACGGATTGAACCGGATATTTCCCCGCAGCGGACTCTCCGGACAGCATGACCACGTCGGCTCCCTGCATAACGGCGTTGTAAACATCGCTGACTTCGGCACGCGTCGGACGCGGGTTGACCTGCATCGACTCCAGCATATGCGTAGCCACGATGACGGGTTTGCCGGCAAGGTTACACTTGTCGATCATTTCCTTCTGCATCATCGGTACGTTTTCGACCGGAACCTCAACCCCGAGATCGCCCCGGGCTACCATAATGCCGTCCGAAGCTTCCAGAATGTCGTCCAAATGCTCGATGCCTTCCTCATTCTCAATCTTCGAAATAATCTGTACATGGCCTGCGCCGCGCTCATCCAGAATCCGGCGGACCTCACGGATATCGTCGCCTTTTCTGACAAACGAGACCGCAATCATTTCGATATTCTGTTCCAAGCCGAAGCCGATATGTCGGATATCCCGTTCGGTTACGCCAGGCAGGGTCGTTTTGATCCCCGGCAGGTTCACGCCTTTGCGAGGCTTGAGCGTCCCTCCGCTGATAATGCGGCAGGTGATCTCCGAGCCTTCTACGGAGAGCACCCGCAGCTCTACGAGGCCGTCGTCGATCAGAATCCGGTCGTTCTCATGTACCACCTTCGGCATCTCCGGGTAGTTGACGGAAATCCGGCGGGCGTCTCCCTCGATCTCTTCCGTCGTCAGGATGAGTTCCTCTCCCGCAATCAATTGGCAGGATGCTTCCTTCAGTTTCCCGATCCGCACTTCAGGTCCCTTGATATCCATCATGATCGGAATAAACGTGTCCAATTCCCGCGCAGCTTGACGGACACCTTCGATCCGCCGCGCATGCTCTTCCGGCTCCCCGTGGGCCATGTTCAGCCGCCCGACAGTCATCCCCGCCTGAATCATCTCCTTCAGGATTTCCGGCCGGTCGCATGCCGGCCCCAGCGTACAAATGATTTTCGTCCGTAGCATGAAATGAATCCCTCCTTGGTCGTTTGCTCCTTATTCTACTTCAAGTTTAGAACCAGCCCTGTACCTATTATCACCCTTATGTCTGTAACAAGGTGAAAATATCGGCAGTCTTTAGCCCCTGCGCTTCTGCCACGGCCGGATAAGTTACCTGACCGGCCATTACATTGATGCCTTTGGCCAAGGCTTTGTTGCCGAGCGCCGCCTGGCGTATGCCCTTCCCGGCAATTTGAAGGCCGTAGGGAGTCGTGACGTTAGTCAGCGCGATGGTGGAGGTACGGGCGACCGCCCCGGGCATATTGGCGACCGCATAATGAATGACGCCGTGCTTTTCGTATACCGGCTGGTCATGGGTTGTGATCCGGTCGATGGTGGCAATGGACCCGCCTTGGTCGATCGCCACGTCGACGATGACGGAGCCGGGCGACATGGCCTTCACCATATCCTCCGTCACGAGACGCGGCGCCCGCGCACCGGGAATCAGTACCGCTCCAATCAATAAATCGGCCCTTTGCACAGCTTGAGCGATATTGAACGGATTGGAGATCAGCGTTTTGACCCGGCCCATGAACATTTCATCGATTTGGCGCAGCCTTTCCGCGCTTAAATCGATAATCGTCACTTCCGCGCCCAGGCCGACGGCCATCCGGGCTGCGTTAGTCCCGACGATGCCGCCGCCGATGACGGTTACCTTGCCCGGCTCGACGCCAGGAACCCCGCCAAGCAGCAGGCCTTTGCCGCCGTGCGCTTTTTCCAGAAAATGCGCCCCGATCTGAATCGACATCCGGCCCGCCACCTCGCTCATCGGCATCAGTAGCGGCAGCCGCCCGTCATCCAGTTGAATCGTCTCATAGGCAATCGCCGTCACTCCGCGCTCTACAAGAGCCTTCGTAAGCTCCGGCTCCGGTGCGAGATGCAGGTACGTGAACAGGATAAGTCCTTCCCGAAAATAGCCGAATTCCTCAGGAATCGGCTCCTTCACCTTGACGACCATTTCAGCGGCCCAAGCTTCCGCCGCCGTTGGGACGATCCGGGCTCCTGCCGCCTCATAATCTTGGTCGCCGAACCCGATGCCTTCTCCGGCACCGCTCTCTACCAGCACTTGGTGGCCCGCTTGCACATAAGACACCACCGAGCCCGGCGTCATGCCGACGCGGTGCTCGTTATTTTTCGTTTCCTTGGGTACCCCGATTATCACTTGCTCCACCGTCCCTTTACTCGTCAGGCTACTTCAGCCCTTACCTTCTTACCTTCATGCCTTATGGCTTATCCCCTTATTACCCGAAAACCGCCAGTTCTTGCCTTTTATTCAGTATATTCCGGGTTTACGGCTCCGGTTTGCCAAAAATAGGTTTCCCGGGAAAGAATAGCGTTATCCTGCTACCACCTGATTTTTGTGATAAGTTCAAGGATTCGATCACGCTCCGGTAAACTTATCGGCCATTCCATGATTTCGTTCCTGATGCGCTCCAGACTTGTATAACCTTTCGCTAACCCGTTCAGTCTGGCCGCAATCGTCGAACCGTCGATTTCTTCCTGCGAGGGATATAACTGGCTCAATTTAGCTAGCGCGTCCGGAAATCTTTTCAGATAATATTTCTGATGTCTCTCTTCGGCAGGATAAAAGACAGTATATGGTGCAATCTCGGTCTCCGGTCTGCGGTCGCCGCTATCTATGCGCTGCTCGATGCAGTGTTGAATGGCGCGCTCCTGCTCGGCGTCATGGAACAGTAACAAGGACAAATATTGACGCCCTTTATAATCGTTGATATTAGCGGGATTATGATTGTCCCAAAATACTTTCAGCAGTTGCTCATACGAAATTTGTCCGGGATCAAAATCGATCTGAACCGTTTCCGTATGGTCTCCCATCCGCCGGTATTCCGGGTTATCGGTCGTTCCCCCGGCGTATCCGGTACGAGTTCGCATTACTCCCGGCAATTGGCCGAACAAAGCTTCCGGCGACCAAAAGCATCCCATTCCGAGCGTTGCTGTCTGATGTTGCGGGTGACTCTTAGTTTCCGATTCCGTGCGGCTGTTGTTGAATTGTTCCGGCCCCTCGTTCAGCATAGCTGGAAAACCTCCCGTTAATGTAGTCGGAAATTGCGTTTAACCGGCTATATTAGAAACGAGACAGTTCCCCTGTAAAAAGAAACCGTCCCGCTCTATATTTGTGTACGACCTCACATCTCCCGAAGTCTATCATCCAGCATCCGGAACATCGCCTCGCGCTTTTCCTCCGGAACTTGGGAATACATATCCCCTACACTTAGCTCGAAATAACTTGTATCCCCGTCAGATTCTCTCACATTTCCGGTGATTCCGATCCCCGAAGCTTCACATAACTCGATCAGTACCGGTTCGACCATGGCCTTTGGAGCATCAAAATGTACATGGAACATATTTGATACAGGTACCGCCGGGCGGGTGTTCACGCGAGTGCAGGCATTGAAGCATTCCGCCAGCCGGACGGCATCCCGGTAGTATTGCTCCATTTTGCCGATCCGTTCCTTAAAATAGTGCGCGCTGCTCAAAATATACGGATATAAGCTGATGAGATTGCCGCCGTGCCGTCTTTTCCAAACCTTCGACTTTTCGGTGAAGTCCGCGTCTCCCGCGAGAATCGCCCCGGCAATCCCGCCGATCGTTTTGTAAAAAGAGACGTAGACACTGTCGAACAGCGCGCAAACCTCGGCGGCACTTTTTTGGTAGTACGGTAAGACCTCAAAAAGTCTCGCGCCGTCCAAGTGCAGCTTGATGCCTTTCTCCCGGCAATAAGCGGAGATCGCCTCCAGCTCCGAGTATTCCGGCAACTGGCCGCCGATTTCGCGCTGCGGCAGTTCCAGCAGAAGGCAAGCGATATCTTCCCGTAAATTTCGGACATCCTCCAAAGTGATTAGACGGTCCTTGTCCGCAAGCAAAATAGGCTTGATGCCATGCAGCTCCTTTAATCCATCCTCTTCGTGGATCTCCAAATGGCTTAGAGGATGATAAGCCACTTGCTTGAGATTTCCCTCGTCGCACCAGATTCTTAAAGCGATTTGCTGCGCCATCGTGCCGCTTGGGAAAAACACCGCGCTTTCCTTGCCGAGATACGCAGCCATCTCGCTCTGAAACTCCTCGATGACTTGGCCTTTGCCATATATATCGCTCTCTAAGCTTCCCTCAACTTGCTCCAAGACCGATTTCAAGACTTCTACATTCCGGAGGCCCTGGCCCGACAGGCGGTAAGCGGTCCGGTTAAATGCTTCCGATAGGGTTTTCTGCTCATTCATCGCTGTTCTGCTCCTTTATTCTTTTTCCGAAAAGTGTTATCCGGTCCATTCGTGTCCTGTATAATACTCCTATTTTAACACTTCCACAGGCTAACGTAATAATCTTATACCTCGCTGGAAGAGACCTCCATTGAGTCAAATGGCATTCCTGTTTAATGACAAGCATACATTTGGAGAAGAAGGGGCGGGGGCTGACGGAACGGAGCCCGGCTTCAGCCCTTCATATTCTTTAAAGGAAGCGATGCTTGTGAATCTATTATCTAGCAGAACGAAGGGCTATCTTTTGCGCCGATCCTGTTTAAAAGCCTCCTTGATTCTCGCTGGTTCCCTTATCCAGGGATTCGGCATGGGCGTCTTTCTGTTTCCGCATGCCATTCCTCCCGGCGGGGCCGGAGGGCTTGCTTTGCTGCTAAATCATTGGTTTTCCTTGCCGATGAGCATCGGCTTCTGGCTGATGAACTTTCTGTTTCTTTTGACCGCGATTCCGTATCTTGGAACGATCAGCACTATAGGCACGATCGGGGTGATCACCACCACTTCGGTATCCTTTAACATCTTCGGCGTCTACTTCACAAGCCCGTTTGGTAACGTCTGGTTCGATCTGCTGGTCGGCTCGGTTCTGCTTGGGCTCGGCATCGCCGTTCTTCTAACCCAGCGTTTCTCCAACGGAGGCATCGGATTTGCGGCGCTCGCACTATCCAGGCAAAGGCATGCCGACCCGGGCAAAACGCTGCTGTGGATGAACGGATGCATTTTTATCCTTACGGCATGCGTTATCGATTGGATGATTATTATTCAAGCCCTCCTATGCCAATGGATTTCCACCAGCATCGTGAGCTGGTTATATAGCGCCTCTTTCCCCACCAAACCCCTTTATGTCTGGCGTGGTAGAAAAGGAGGCTGAATCTGGAACGGAAGGTTCCAATCCAATCTTTAGGGAAACAGCTCCCTCCCGCTTTCGTTGGAAAAAATACAGCCATTTCTTTCACCACTCTGCCTTAAAGCCATTTCATTGGATAAAATCCAACCACTACGAGCGTATATGCCGCTTTATCCCTGAAAATCCGAGTAATGATTGGATTTAATCCAATCATGGCATCAGACCTTGCAGTTTGTGCGCCGTTTGATTGGATTTCTTCCAATGAGCGACAGCAAATAAGAAGGCGGTGAACAACAAACAAGCCGCCCAAGGATATTACACCCTGGAGCAGCTTGTTTTGTTAGGACGCTCACACATCCTTATTACTAAGTATGCTCAATGAAAAGGCCGCCAAGAAGCGGCCTTTATCATGCGCTCACAAATTGGAAGATCCCGATTAGTACCATAAGGAAAACAATAACGAGCATTAGGATTATGGCTATTTTAAGAGGTCTGAAGCTCTTAGATCTTCTCTCCAACTGTGCCTCAACATGTTCCAATCGATCTTTAAGTTCTTGAATTTCATTTTTCCGGTCCATGATTACCTCCTTTATGCAGCTTTTAAACTATATATCTATTCAATAAACAGAGGCTGCATGCTCCTTCTATATAGAATGGATACGCGAAATGAGAACTGACCCGGTCCCCCCGGGTATCCCCTACCGCAGACTTTAAGTATAATGGAGGTAGATTTTTCTATTTGCAATCTGGAGGTAGAACGATGGGACTGTTTTCTTTTTTGAAAGGCCAATTTATTGAAGTCATCGAATGGCTGGACGAATCGGCGAATTCCGGCTCGATGGTGTACCGTTTTCCTGTATACGATAATGCGATCAAAATGGGCGCCAAGCTGATTGTCCGCGAATCTCAGGCCGCCGTGTTCGTCAACGAGGGACAGATCGCCGATGTCTACGGCCCCGGCACTTATACGTTATCCACGCAAAACATGCCTTTGCTGACCGCCCTTAAGTCTTGGCCGTATGCGTTTAATTCGCCGTTCAAGGCGGATGTTTATTTCGTCAGCACAGCCAATTTCACGAATTTAAAATGGGGAACGACCAATCCGGTTATTCTCCGGGATACCGAGTTTGGCGCCATCCGGCTGCGGGGCTTCGGAAGCTATGCGATCCGCGTAAAAGACCCGGCCTTGTTCCTAAGGGAATTGTTCGGTACCCGCAGTGACTTTACGACTGAGCACATTTCCGGGTATTTAAAATCGATCCTTGTTACCGGAATCAGCGATCTGATCGGCGAATCCCGCATTCCCGTGATGGATCTGGCTTCTTCGTATGAAGAGCTGAGCGCCCGGGCCATGGAACGCCTGCAGCCGCATTTTGAAACCATGGGCCTGTTCCTGTCGCTGCTGCTGATTGAGAACCTGTCCTTACCGCCGGAAGTCGAGCAAATGATCGACCGGAAGTCGTCGATGAATATCGCCGGCAACCTGGACCAATATATGAAATATCAGACCGCCGAGGCCATTCGCGAGGCGGCAAACAACCCGGATTCGGGCGCAGCCGGAACCGGAGCCGGTCTCGGCGCCGGCATGGCGATGGCCCAGATGATGGGCCAGATGATGAACCGGCCGGCCGAACCGGGACCGGCAGCAAGCGGCGGCGGCCCCGCAGCGGCAGGAAATGGGAATGCCGCGCAAACCGGAGTGCCGAAACGGTTCTGCACGGAGTGCGGTTCGCCGCTGGTGGAAAACGCAAAGTTCTGCTCCGGTTGCGGCACGAAAGTGTAGGGGATGACGATGGAAGCTCCAGCACCAAAAGAAGCCACCGCGAAGGCTCCAGTTACGTTTCCCTGTTCCGGCTGCGGCGGCCCGATGCTGTTCGACTCCGAGGCGCAAAATCTGAAATGCCAATACTGCGGGCGTAAAGAGGCCATTGAGGATTCCGGCAGCCAGCCCGTAGAGTACGATCTGGATTTGTCCGGAACGGATGAAGAAAATGCAGCGCGGACGGATTGGGGATTCCGGAAGCAGACGCTGCACTGCGAAAGCTGCGGCGGCGATATCGTGTTGCCTGAACTGGAAACCGCCGCGATCTGCCCCTTCTGCGGATCCTCGAAAGTTCTAAGTCAACAGGACACGGCCAGTATCAAACCGGAAACCGTGATTCCGTTCCAAATTTCCATGGAACAGGCCATGGCTTCGTTCAAGACATGGAAGTCGAAGCGATGGTTTGTGCCGAATGCCTTCAAGAACGGGAACATTGTCGCTCGGCTGTCCGGTCTGTATATTCCCTACTGGACCTTCGATGCCGATACGGACTCGGTGTATACGGCGGAACGCGGCGACTATCATTATCGCACCGTCACTCGTACCCGGACCGTCAACGGTAAAACCGAAACGTATACGACCCAGGAGCGGTACACGGTATGGCACCGGGTCGGCGGGGAGTATGACCGCTGGTTTGACGATGTGCTGGTTCCGGCCTCCCGGCGTTATGACGGGAAACTGCTGGAGAAGCTGAACAATTTCGACCTGTCGAAATTAAAAGAGTACCGACCGGAATATCTGAGCGGCTATCTGGCCGAGAAATATTCCGTGCCCCGCAGCGAGGGCTGGCAGCAAGCCAAGGTGCGCATCGACAATGCCATCGAAGTCGGCATCAAAAGGCAGATTGGCGGCGATGAAATCCGTGCGTTGCGTACCCGTACGCAATACAGCGGGCTTACTTACAAACATCTGCTGCTGCCGATCTGGAATGCTGGCTATACTTATCGCGGAAAGCCTTACCGTTACATGGTCAACGCTCAGACCGGACTTGTTTCAGGCACTGTTCCGCGCAGCCCGTGGAAAATCACCTTTTTCGTGCTGTTCTGCCTCGTTGCGGTCCTGATTGTGTTGTACTTCATAGGGCAAAGCCAATAAAAGTGAAGGCCTATGCATGCGACATCATACTCAACAGAGAAAAAGACAGTCTCCCGAAATCGGAAGACTGTCTTTTGTTATGCTACTAATTATTTTGAAAGCAGATTGTACAGGATCTGCGCCACTTGGGCACGGGTCGATGCCTCTTGCGGGCCAAGCTTCCCGTTGCTGCCCGTTATAACTCCGGCTCCCGCAAGTTGCCGGAATGCCTCTTGCGCGTAGCCGGCAATCTGTCCAGCGTCGCTATAGCTTGCAAGCGATGCTTCGGATTGGTCCGAAGGGAGTTCGCTGAGTACACCAAGCGCACGGTACAGCAGCGTGATCAACTCCTGACGCGTAATTTCAGATTCCGGAGAGAACTTGTTATCGCCCGCTCCGTTAGCGATACCGAGCTTTTTCGCCGCGGCCAAATAACCGCTGTAGTATGATTCCCCGGCATCGGAGAAATTGTCCGCTCCAACTGCCTCTGGAGAAATATTGTAGGCTTTCAGCAACAGCACGACAAATTGTCCCCGGGTCACTTTGGCATTCGGGCTGAAGTTGTTGTCATCAACCCCCGACGCAATGTTTCTGGCCGCCAGATAATCGATAGCCGGGTAATACCACAACTCCGCTGCGACATCGGCGAAAGCGACTTTATGGTATCCGATAATAAGTTGGGATAACTCGTTGACCGCAACATCAACCGTCCCCGTTGCAGGATTAAATCCGCCTCGCAATACCTCCAACTCACCCGACTCGCTGACCCGGTACACGATGATCGCATTATTCGTTTCGCCGGCTTGCGGCTGGTACGGAATGCTGATCTTAATCTTGCCACCGGTGCCTGCGCTCGTGATGCTCTTGTCGCCGGCAAAGATGGAGAAATCATACACAGGACGATCGCCAAGCGCCTGTTTACCTTCTTCCGTGAGCTCGGCTTTCGCAATCAGGATACTAATATCGCCGCTCTCCTCGGATGCGCTGAGCTTATCGATGGTGCCGGCATCCAACGTAATCGTCGCAATCCCCTCATAATTGATCACGACAGCAGCGCTTGTTCCGGCTGCCAATTCGTTAAAGGCCTTTCTTGGGATCGTAAACTGAGCCGTTTGCGTGCCGGCTGCTGCCGTGGCCTTGAATTCGATCACGGCTGTTTTGCCGGCTGCCTCCGCCTGTTTCGCGCTATCCGTTAGACTCGTCACGGCTGCTGCCGAAGCTAATGCCGTACTTGACCCTGTTGCTTCGTCCGTAACAGGCTTCACCGTTATTGAGACAACAACGGAATTTCCATTCGTTGTTACCGCCGGCTTTCCGCTGTCAGTTGGTGCAGTCGTACCAGTGTTCCCGCCGGAGCCGTTGCCAGACGATGAATTCGAACCTCCGCCGCCCGAGCCGTTTCCGCCATTGTTGCCACCGCCGTTATTGCTGCCGCCTCCCGGCGCCGGTGCGTAGGCTGGAACGATTACGGCCGTATCCGGGCTGGCATGATACCCCGTCTTGGCTGCATATCTGACTTGGTATGTCCCCGGTACCAATCCGGTAATCGACGTGCCTGTCACAGCGGTATATTCTGCCGAACCGGACAGCTTATACTCCTGGCCCGGCTCGGTTCCTTTGATCCGACCGTCGTTATTGGCCGAAGTTGTCGGAGCCACGCCTGTCAGTCCGGCTGGGGCCGCTTGTTCCGCGGCATAGGCCGGAACTTCCACATCGGTCGGACGGCTTGCTTTGTAGCCTTCTTTTTCCGCATACCTTACATTGTAAATTCCCGGAACGAGCCCCGTAACCTCAATGGCCGTAGCGTATACGTAATCCGTAGCGCTGACCAGTTTATATTGCATCGCGGTCGTCGTTCCGACGATTTTGCCGTCATCATTGGCCGGCGTCGTTGGCGCCACGCCGATTAATCCCGTCGGCGCAGCCTGCTCGCCGAAGCCCGGGACTTCAACCAAAGTATCCGGGCTCGCTTTGAATCCCTCGCGGGCCGCATATCTTACGGCATAGAGTCCCGGCTCTAAACCGGTAATAGCACCCTCTACAGCCGGTTTATAAGTGGAGTCGCCTTCCCGTTTATATTCCTGGGCAGATGTAGTACCCGTGATTTGACCATCCAGATTGTCGGCCGTCGTTGGCGCAATCCCCTTTAATCCGCTAGGTGCGTCTTGTTCTTGATCTTGCTTAGCCGCCGGAACCACAACTTCTACCGACTGGCCCGGCGCGTAGGAAATCGCGGTCGCCCCTTCTTTGCTGGTCGGTCCCTGATAGCCCGGTTTGGACGCATACCGCACCTGATAAGTGCCCGGAACCAATCCGGTTATCGACGCACCGGATACCGGCTTGAACTCGGATTCCCCGGCCAGTTTATATTCCAAGGCAGAAGTGGTACCCGTGATTTGTCCGTCATTGTTAGCGGACGTCGTCGGCGCTATTGCATTCAATCCCATCGGCGTAGCTTCCAGTCTGGAATGCAACGCTTCAAGCGCTTTGATGTAGTTGTTATATCTGGCGCCTACCGCGTATCCATCGCCTTCCTTCACGTAATCCGGTTGAATGTTGGTCCAGGAATACATCAGCTCGATATGTCCCAGAATTGGAGCGCCTTGGCCATCCGCATCCTTGTTATCCTTGTTGTAAGCGAACAGATAAGGAACCTGGAGACGGTCCCCGGAAATCACGGTTCCCTGTCCATCTACATAGCTGATCGTCGTCGGTTTGGCAGCCGTATTATTCTGAGTCTTGATATTGGTCAGATAGCTGTTGACCAGATCGACGTACAATTTGGCATATGGATGATTTGTCGTCCGGACTTGAAGCGTTTCATTGCCGTGCGGATTATCCCCTCTCGGTCCGCCCGTATTATTACCGGACTCCCGGACTTCCAGTCCCCCATCCAGCTTGGTATCCCAGAAATAGATTTTATCGATGCCCTGCTGCTTGGCATATTCGTTAATGTATTTGATTACCGCCTGCGTATTCGGGCACCACGATCCCCCGAACAGAAACAAGTAGTTCCCTTCGCTCTGCAAAATCTGTTGCAGTTGGTGATAGGTTACATGCTCATAGACGAGATCCCCGTCGGCTTCCGTAAAAATAGTCTGCCCGGCGTTCTCCCCGGCATAGTTGAGGTTGAAGGCTTCCTTAATATAATCGGATTCGTTGATCGTGCTGTATCCTTGCGCAGCCTTGAATACGGTGCGAACCAACTCTTTATACGCTCCGACCTTATTAGAATCCAATTGGCCATCCGTCAAAAAGTCATCCCAAATCCGGCGTTCGTCCAAATAGGTCACGATCGGTGCCGGAATTCCCTGCTCGTCTTTATGATCCTTGTTGTATACAAACAGGAACGGGGCTTCGATTTTGTTGGCGGCTACCGTATTGCCGTCCTTCGTGTAGCTGACGTTGTAAGCCGGGTCATTCTTGTCGTCCAAATTCAGGTTTTTCAAATACTTATTGACCAGATCTACATATTTGTAAGCGAACGGGTTACTGGAATCCGCAATCTGCAGGGAATCCCCATCCAGCTTGGTATCGAAATTATAAACGGTATGAATGCCTTGTTCTTTCGCCACCTCGTTAATGAATCCGATGGTCGCCTGAGTTTGCTCGCTCCACGCCCCGCCGAACAGGACAGCGTAGTTGCCTTCGCTCTCGAACAGATGGGCGATGTCTTCATATGTAGCCGTTTTGAACACATGGTTCTCATCATTCAAATGCTCATACACCTTATCGAAATAATTAAAGTGACTAACCGCCGATTTAGCGATGCCGCTACTGTTTGCAGCCTCAGCGGCGCTGGCGCTGGCTCCGCCGAATACCGGCACAGCCAGGAATGCCGCCAGCAGCAACGTCAACCATCGCCGGGACTGGTTTAATCTGATTTTGTTCATATTAACACCTCAATGTTCTTGTGTGATTTGAACCTCATTTGGTATTGCTTAATTAGCAATCTTCATCGGAGCTCGGCGGTGCTGGAGCTGGTTCCGGAGCAGGAGCCGGAGCTGCCGGTTCTGGTGCCGGAGCAGAAGTTGACGACGAAGATGATGAGGAACCGGACGACGAGCTGGATGATGATGAAGAAGATGACGAGTCGGATGAAGAAGAACTCGAGCTTGACGCAGGCGCTGCGGCCGATTTGGTTTCGGTCACTGCAGGTGTTGTCACTTTAGGTTGATTATTCTGCTTCTTGATAAAAGAGACAGACGAACCGGAACCGGTGTTTTGCTCTTTAACAGCTGGAGCCGACGCTTGCGTTGACGGCGCCTTTTGTGATTCCGCTGCCGTCGTACCCGCTTTGTCCTTGCTCTCCTCGGAGGCCGTACTAGCCGTAGGTGCAGGCTTACTGTCCTGCTTAGCCGCGGATGCTGTCGTCTTGGACGGTGTCGATTCCGTTGCTTTGTTTACAGCGGCTGCATTCTTCGCCGAAGACTCCGATGCTGCCACCGTAGAAGACCCAGACCCTGCCGCTTTACTTCCTTCAACCTTCACAGGAACCACTGTCGTCGCTGCTTCGGCAGACCCAGCCGTTTCACCAGCCGATTCGCTTTCCGCCACAGTCGATTCGTCAGCCGCAGACGCGTCCGGTGTGGCTGCTTCAGCCTGCTGCACGGATCCGCTATCCTCCGCATTGACAGGCTCTTCCGTAATCGGAGGCTCCGCCGCCGTATTATCTAAAGACGAGGTTGCCGGAGCAACCGGAGCGCCCTCCGCCGCGTTTACTTCCCTGGCGTGTTTATTCGCGGAAACCGCCGCAAATGTCAGTACGCCGAATACCAAAGCCGCTGAAACTAGGGATATCGCAATCTTTTTCATGAGTACACAATCCTTTCTGAGTTTAAAATTGTTGTTGTTGCATCACCGCACTAATCTTCGCTGCTCACCCTCTTTGTTTGCTTCATCCGGATAATAAAAAAAGACCCAACAAGCCGCATAGATGCGTGCTCATTGGATCTCTGGCCGTCCAGTAGATCACTCTTTTTCATCATCCTGAATGATGTGGTTGATAGGTGCTTTTGTTTCTTGTAACCCTATATTAGGGTCCGATCATCGCAATGTCAATCATTATTTTAATTTTTCCTATTGGTTTTATCGGAATTATTTAACTTTTCCATCTCCTTGCGGTGTTCCGGCGTAATCAGTGGCGTATTCAGCGGAGTCTCAACGGTGTTTTCTGCCGTCCATTCATCCTTACTCAACCAGCAGTTGAATTCCAGCCGAGTTACTCGTCCTAAGATACATAGCGTTTCTGCCGTCCGTGTTTATAATGAAGATAACGACGTCGTAATCTGATTTAGGAGAAGAAACGATGAACAACGGGGATAAAGTAGGTAAACGCATCGCCATGCTTCGCAAGGAAAAGAAGTTCTCACAAGAGGAGCTCGCCGAGCGGCTCCATGTAAGCGCACAAGCGGTTTCCAAGTGGGAAACGGGGAAGTCGCTTCCCGAGACGGCTACGCTGCCCTTGCTCTCCACCATCTTGGGACATTCCATTGACAGCATCCTCATGCCGCAAGAATTAATCATTCTCTCCGCATGTTATACGGATGGACAGGAGAACCATGAAGTTACTCACTTCTTGAATCAGTTTGTTGTCGGCAATCAATTGACATTTCCCGTAAGCGAACAGACCCTTCCATTCAAAATTCACAGTGACCGGCTCAAGGTTCTGCTTGTGAAATTTGAGACTCCCTCCGGGGTTTATTCCGATTACGCATTAAAAGGAGACACCTTGACCATCGGGATCGACTCACAAACTTTCATGACCAAGGACGGCGAACTGGACTTTATCTTTGCAGCCTACGGCAATGAAACGGCTTATCTGAACGTGATGAAGAAAATGAGTCATCTCCAGTATTTCCGGTGGGATCAGTTTCAGGCCAATCATGAAGTGTTTCCAAGCCTCATTGACAATGAAGGACAAGACTATTTGCTGCTGATTTACCGAAATGCCGAAGGTCTCCACGCCGTCAGCTGCCGGGAGGGTGAACGCATCCGCTACAGCCCGGATCGAATGTCATTATTTTGGTACGACGACTCCAGCGAGAGTTACATTATCGAACAGGTTGACCGGCTGGGCTTCGGCAAAGGAATGGACTGCTCTTGGGGCGGCGCAATGTACCTTTCTCTGAAAAGTATGGGCGTTCAGACTTCCTATGAAAAGATCATGGGCGTCTCCGGGGCATGCTGGAAAATCTCTTTTACCCCGGCCTGGGACTACAGCTCCGCTGATGCCTTAGTAGCTTACGATTATGCCGTTCCCGCCTTTGCGGCCTATGGCTTTCAACCGATCTGGGCGGATCGGATCAGCCAGAAAGAACGAAAAGCGGAAAAGCAGCAAGTGTTGGCCAGCATTCGCAAACATCAGCTTCCTATTGCCATCAACCTGCGCGTCGCACCCGAGTGGGGCGTCATTACGGGATATCTTAATAACGGAAACACCTTGCTCTGCCGATCCTATTTCGATGACGAAACCTTCCGGGATCTTCATGATGATCCCGAATTCCAAGCCTCCATGGAAGAGAGCAAAGGTTATCTTTATGTCGATCAGTGGCCGTTCGCCATGGTGCGGTTTGGAGATCAAGGCCCGGTTCCTTCCGACTTCGACAACCTGCTTCGTTCACTGCATACCAAGGTAGACTCGATGAGCCAAACCGAAAATCGGGGTTACCGGATGGGATACGCCGCTCTGGAGACGTGGAGAGAAGGACTGCTGGATGAGGCATGGTATCGAACGGCGGAGGATTCGGATATTTCCCGGAGGCTTAGCGTCAATCATTTTTGCATGATGGCCCTAACCGACGCCCGGAAATGCGCGGCTGCTTATTTGCGTGATTCCCTGTCGCTGCCTCATGAAGAACAGGTTTCCCGGCAACTCTCAGAAATGGCCAGAATTTACGAAACCGTGTATTCTCGGCTTTCGGCTTTTTATGAAGCCATGCCAAGTGATGAAACTTTAAAAACCTCTTTCTCGGTCCGGCAGGCTTGGTCGAATGAGCAAAGAGCCGAACAGGCACAACTGCTGGAGTGGATGGCAAACCTGGAGAGACAGGGAGACGAGCTGGCGAGGCTGGTTTTGGAAAATGCGAATAACAGGCTAGCCAGCGACAAGCGTTAGTTCAGGGACTAGTTCAAAAAGGGGGTTATCTCCGCACCTTATCCTCATCCGGTGCGGAGATAACCCCATATTTTTGCGAACAACATTTATTTTATGATATCTTCCAGCTTGTTCATTAATTCCCGTAATTGATTAATCGACGTGACAATCTCTACTACATGCTGCTGCTGGACATGCGAACTTGCCAGTACCTGCTCAACCGATGCCGCGGATTGTTCCGTGAAAGCGGCCACCGTGGTAACCTCCTGGACGACGGTTTCAGAAATTTGGCGCAGACGTTCATTCATTTCGCGAACCTGTACCGCCTGTTCCAAGACCCCGGTTGAATTCGACTCGATTCCGGCAAATAGCTGTTCCGCATTCATCGCCGATTCCTTGCCCGCATCCACAACCGTACGGCCATGCTCCACTAAATCCGTCGCCTGCCCGATGCGGCTTTGAATGGATCCGAGAATGACCGAGATGTCCGTAGATGCCTCCTGAGCATGTTGGGCCAACTTCCGGATTTCCGTGGCCACCACCGAGAACCCTTGTCCATGTTCTCCAGCTCTCGCCGCTTCGATAGAAGCATTCAAAGAAAGCAGGTTTGTCTGGTTCGCAATGTCCTTAATAAGGTCCACGATGCTTTCGATCTTCCGGTTTTCCTCATTCACTTCTCCCATAACCAGGGAAGTATTTTGAACGATTTGGTCGATTTCATGGATTTTTTCCGTCAATTCGTCCATTTTGACTTTGCCTTGAACCGTAAACTCGGAAGTCGCCTTCGATTGTTCACTCATTTTAACGGAAGCCTGGCTTGTGGCACTTACATT
The DNA here is from genome assembly GCF_038009185.1 of Paenibacillus sp. FSL R5-0407. NCBI lineage: Bacteria > Bacillati > Bacillota > Bacilli > Caryophanales > Paenibacillaceae > Paenibacillus > Paenibacillus sp. FSL R5-0407. Next base: position 1,301,848 of record NZ_JBBPAX010000002.1, read on the forward strand.
CTCATCCACACGATGGATAGCCTCCGATATATCGGAAATGCTGGCGGACCCAGTCTCGATACCGACCGCGATTTCATTGAAGGCGGTTACGACCTGATTGGATATTTCCCCTGTATGGGTGGCATTCGCCTGCAAGCTTAGAATCGAATGACCCAGCACTTCCACCGTATTTTTAACCTCTCCCAAGACTTCCTCCGTCCGATTTTGCGCAACCGCGGATTCCGCCGCGCTGGCTTCCGCTTTCCTTCTCATTTTAGCGCCGATCAGGCTCTGTGCAATCAAGGCCGTTAGGGTGACGATCAGATAACCATTTAAGTTAATGTCACTTTCCGTTGACAGAAATTCTTTGGTCTGCAAAAAGTAGTTCGTCATCACTATCGCAAGCAGGCCGCTAAGCAGCAAGGGACGATAATTATGATAAATTGAAATAAGAGCCAGCGTAAAGAAAATAAGAAGCAGGCTGCTGTATCCCGCGCTCGCATTAATAAAAAAGAAGGTAATGATGCTAAGCCCGATCGATACGAGGTACATAATATAACGAACCCCTATTTTTCTCCAAATCAGAATCACGCACAGCAGGGCGACCGGCAGTCCGGAAATAGCCAACGTCTGTCTTATGTGTGGAACCGACAGTACAAGCCCCAGAAAAAGAGTTCCCCATAGCAACCAAACCATTAATTTGTTCCTTCGGTGCAATTCGATTAATTTCTCTGACATCACAATCACTCTCTCTCTGAGCTGTTTTATTCTACGGGGTTGCTATATTACATAAATACTTGAACACTGCACTGTAATTCGACATACTCGAACAAAATCCCTCCACCCTTTTCATGAACTCTACTATCGTTTTTTGAGCGCTGCTTTCCTATTAAACTCAAGCTTATTGAAAGCGATATCAAACAAATGATAGTATAAGGATTGGGAGATTCTCTCTACCTTATTTTGAAAGGAAGTACTCAGTCTATGGTCAATACAAAAGGGAAATGGGCATTAATTACGGGCGCAAGCCGGGGCGTAGGCTATGAGACCGCCATTTTTATGGCGCAGCAGGGTTGCAATCTCATCCTGCACAGTAGAACGTTGGAGCATACGAAGGCTTTGGAAGAAGAGGTTAAAAACCTCGGCGTGGAAGTATATAGCGTGCAGGCGGAACTCGCCAATCACGAGGAAGTGGTAGCGATGCTGGATGAAATTGAGGCAAAAGGGACGCAGGTCGACATCGTCTTCAACAATGCCGCCGTTCAGATCGCCTACCGGACCGATTACTGGAATACTCCGGTGGAGGACTTTGAACAGAGCTTCCGCATCAATTTCATCTCTGTCGTTACGATTTGTAACCGGCTTATTCCGAAAATGATTCAGCGCGGCTTCGGACGCGTTATCAATACAACCAGCGGCATCCGCAATGAACCGGAGCAAGCGGGGTATGCGGCCAGCAAAGCCGCGCTGGACAAATTCACGAAGGATTTGGCCTCCCGTCTGGAAGGCACCGATGTCATGCTGAACCTGACCGATCCGGGCTGGTGCCGGACCGATCTGGGCGGACCATCGGCCCCTAATGACGTGAAGAGCGTCATCCCGGGGATTGCGATCGGCGCCTTTGTCGACGACAAGAAGAGCGGGCGCTTCTTCCCTGCGCAAAGCTTCACCGGCTTATCTCTTGAAGAAGCCGTCGTGAAAGCGGAGCAGATCGAAGCCCAGCCTCATGTTATTTAAGAGCGTACTGTAACTGTAAATAGCATAAAAAGGCCCGTATCCGGATCAAAACATGTCCGGGATACGGGCCTTTATTTTTGGAGTCCGAAGTTGATTCATGTGTCTCCTGGGGAGTGTATGAGCGCATTTCCCTTCCCTGCTTAGTCGGTGCCAACTTGCTCCATGATCGCCGCCGTTACGGCCTCCCAATGCTGCTTCATTTCCTCCCGGGCCCAAGCGTCCGTCAGCTTCTCCTGATGAAAGCTGATTGTCGTCTTGTCGGCATGCGACGGGTTGGGAATGAGTCGAATCTGGAGCGTGGACGGCTGACTCCACCCTTTTCGTTGCCAGGTCAAGCGAAGCTGCTCCAGCGGCTTTACGACGCGCAGCTCCCCAAAGTTTCCTTCTTCGGTCGTATATTGGTGCCCCGGTTCGAGCTCCAGCGACGACAAATCGCCCAACCACAGCTTCAATCCTTCCGTGGAGAGCAGAAATGCCCAGGCCGCCTCCCTGGAAACGGGAAAAGTCCGGCGCACGCCGATCTGAAATCCGGCCGCTTTTGTTTGTCCTATCATCGAAACCACTCCTCTCAAAATTAAGGCGTAAGTCCTCTTACGAACAATTCGATGCTCGAATCCAGAAATTCCGTCAATGCCACGCCGGCAATGCCTTCCGAACCGTACAGATGAGCCATGAACGCACCGTAATTCATCCACATGAACGTAATCGCCTGCGCTTCCGGCGAAGTAGGAGTCAGCTTCCCCTTCTCCATCATCCCGGTAAAATAATTAGTCAGCAGTTCCCGAAGCTGCCGCGGGTGCTTTTGTGCCTTTTCCCGCGCGGCGGATAATTCCGCTTCCTGGAGAACGACGCGAATCCACGTCCGATTCCGATTCATGATTTCATGGTACGTTTCGGCGACCAGCCGCAAATCGCTCCGCAAATCCCACACCAGCTGCTCGGCAAAAATCGTCTCCATGGCACCGGTATAATAAAACCGGTCAATCGCCTCGTCCAGTAAATTGGGCTTGCTGCCAAAGTTACGAAACAGCGTCATCTCGCTGACTCCCGCCTCAGCCGCAATCTCCTTGGTGGAAACGCCATTGTAGCCCTTTTCCGCCATCAAAGAGAGCGCCGCCTGCATCAGCTTTTCCTTGCTGGTCAACTTTTGCTTGCCCGCAGGCTTTTGTTTACCTACCGACTTCTGTTCGCTCGTCAAGTTCTGTCTATCTCTTAATGTCTCATTAAATTCCATGCTCGCTCCTCCAAAATGTTAGTCAACACTAACATATGGATATTATATACGCTGCCTTTCTATAAGTAAAAAAAAGGAAGTAAAAAAGACGCCGTACAGGCGTCTTTTCTCTTGAAATTACCTTTCTGGTTCTGCATATAAAGCACACATCCGCCGTTCCGTCCACCATCCAACAGTTCGTTATCTTTCTTCGCCCCTCCTCACTCGCGCAAAGGGCAGCTTGTTGGATTTTTTCCAATGATATAGAAGTTACTTTTGCTTTGGTGATGTTTGGTTGGAAAATATCCAATGAAAAATGAGTGTCCGTGCCGATTTAGAGTTATAGAGAGCTTTTCATTGGAAATTATCCAATGAAAATGCTGTTTGGGCGCTGAATCAGCCATCTGGTTGGATTTTTTCCAATCATCCCTTGATCGATCCGGCGACCATCCCCTTCATGATCTGCTCCTGCAGTATGAGGTAAACGAGAATCGTCGGAAGGACGGCGATCGCCATCGCGCCCATCGTCAGGCTGTAATCGGTACCGAAGCCGTCCGAAAACAGGGACAAGCTGAGCGGCAGGGTCTTGAGCGCCTGCGTGTTGATGAACACAAGGGCGAATGAGAAGTCGTTCCAGAACCGGAGGAACGCCAGAATCGAAATCGTAGCGATGATCGGCGTGCACAGCGGCAGCACGATTTTTCCGAAGATGCCCCACCAGCCGTTGCCGTCGATCATGGCCGCCTCCTCAATCTCCCGGGGGATCGAAGCCATATATGCCATGGCCAAAAAAATCGCGATCGGCAGCTCGAACGCCGTGTAAGGCAAAATTAGCGCCCCGTACGTATCCAGCAGATGGATTTTATTCATGATGATAAACAGCGGCACAAGCGTGCTATGGATCGGAATGAGCATGCCCGCCAAAAAAATTCCAACCACCGCTTTTTTGAAACGGAACGGGAACCGGGCCAGCACATAAGCCGCCAGAACGCTGAGCAAGATCGTAAGTACAACCGCGGCCAGCGTGACAATGGTGGAATTCACCATGGCCCGTCCCATGTGCCCAAGCTCCCAAGCTCTAACTATATTCTCCTTCATCCAGACGAGCGGCAGGCCGTAAGGCCGGTTGAAGAAATCCTGATTCGTCTTGAACGCGCTAATAAACAGCCAGTATAACGGGTACAGCGTAATCACGGAATACACGAGCAGCAATAGCTTGCCAAGGCCCGATAAGCCCTTGACCGCCAACTGTCTGCCGGATAGATCCCGTCTCATCCCGCCGTTCCCACCATTTCCTTTTTGAAGGCTCTGATCGTTGGTTACCCCTGTTTTCAAGGCCGGCTCTATTTTCATGTCGCCTTCTCCTTCCCGACTAACCCGATTTCTGCCGGGTCAGGATGTAATTGATGCCGATCAAGAGCGCACTGATGAGTATGATCATGGTCGACACGGCGGAACCGTATCCGTACCGGTACACGTCAAAAGTACTGTTGTACATATACGTCGCGAGCAGCTCCGTCGAGCGCGCCGGCCCGCCGCCGGTCATGACGATGACATGGTCGAAGGCCTTCAGGCTGCCCGAGATGCACAGGACGAGCGTGACGACGACCGTGCCCCAGATCATGGGCAACGTTACATAAAGGAGTTTGCGCCAACCCACGGCGCCATCGATTTTGGCCGCATCGTCGACCTCCGGTGAAATATTTTGCAGAGCGGCAATAAAAATAACCAGGTACGGCCCGACATTGCTCCAGTTGATCGGTATGGAAATCGCCAGCATGTTGACCTGCGGATCGGACAACCAGGCCCTGGTCCAGGACTCTAATCCGATCATTCTCAGCACTGTATTGGCGAGCCCGAATTGCGTTTGGTAGATATATCCCCAGATCAGACCGACGACAACTGTAGACAGCACCATCGGCATGAAGACGGCGGAACGGACGAACCGGGAAAAGAGAGTATTTTTCAGCAGCAGCAGAGCCAGCAGAAGTGCAATCGGAATCTGTCCGATGATCGAGGATGCTACCAATATCAAATTGTTGCGGAGCGCCCGCCAAAAGATTCCGTCCTGAAACATTTCGCGGTAATTGTCCAAACCGATAAAGCTTGCCGCGCCGAAGCCCTTCCAGCTGAAAAATCCGTAATACGCCGACCAAAACACCGGCACGATAACGAACATTAAGAATAGTAACAGGGCCGGAAGCAGCGCCACGGCAATGAATCCCTTGCTTCGTAATGCGGTTGGCATGAATGCAGCCTCCTTTCTTAAGCAAACAGTCCATTTGTGTCATAAGGCTGACTTGGGGAGGGCTGGCCTCCCCCGTCCAATCCTGTATCTAACTAAAAACTGCTCGCCTTAAGGAGTAACTGATCTAGCCTGCGCATCCTGTACCTTCTGGGCTACCGATTCCGGCGTACCGCCCATCATAATTTCCTGCAGTCCGTTATTGATGACATCCGCCGCATCGGCGGACAGATAAGCGTCATAAACCGGCGTAATCCCCGTTTTCTTGACCAGGTTGAAGGCTTTATAGTACAACGAGGTAACCTTCGCCTGATCGATTTCCGTATCATACATGACCATGGAATTGCTCTCGGCAATCGCTTTTTGAGCTTCGGGGCCGCTGACGGCATAGATCAGCTCCAGCGCCGCTTCCTTGGCCTTGCCCTCCGTCCGGCTGCTTAACGCAAGCCCGCCGCCGGCTCCGCCGGTAATCGTGTTCGGGTCGCCCTTGCCGCCAGGAATCGCAGGAAGGACGGTGACGTCGATCGCTTTCATCTGCTCTTCCGTGGCTGATGCAGCCAGGTTCGTGAGCGTCCAAGCGCCGCTGATCATCATCGCGGCGTTCCCCTGGATGAAGTACTGTTCCGCCTGGGTATTGTCGATGCTGTTCGCGCCTTCCTGGAATGCCTTGTTATCCACCAACTGCTTGAAGTAACCAAGCGCTTCCACAAACTGCGGATCGGTAAACTTGGCGTCCTTCTGAGCTACTGCGTTTTTGAACCAGTCGGTTCCAGTTACCCGGTCGGCCAGCGAGCCGATAATCGTCGATTGCGCGACCCAAGGCGCCTTGTTCCCCAGCGCGATCGGCGTAATCTTGTTCTCATTGAACACTTTGATCGCCGTCATCATTTCATCCCATGTGGTCGGTACTTTTACGTTATATTTCTCAAACAATGCAGTGTTGTAATACAAAATCGAGGTGGCCGACATACCGAGCGGAACCGAATATACCTGATCCGCTTCGAACTTATACGCGTCGAAAGCTCCCGGCAAAAACTTATCTCTCCATTCCGGATGTGCGTCCAACGCTTCTGTAACCGGTTGCAACAATTTCGCGTTGTAAAGCTCGGAAGAATGGCTTCCCGCATACACAAAGAACAAATCCGGCATCTCATTGGCCGCCGCTACGGTGCTCAAGCGCTGACGATAGCCGTCCGGCGGAATCGCCTGCGCATCCAATTCCACGTTCGGATGATCCTGTTTATACTGATCGATAAAGCTGCGCACGGTTTTCGCCCGCAAATCATCGCCGGCAAAATTGTGCCAGATCGTCAGTTTTACCTTCTCCTCTTTGCCCTTGGATCCCTCAGCTTTTTCCCCGCTCTCTCCTCCGCACGCCGAAAGCAGCAGTGCAACGATTAGCAGCAGCAGACCTATTTTTCCTTTGGCTTTCATCGTCAGTCCCCCTTGATTGGATTGAGATTGTATGAAGCTCCTTGTTGATTAGCCCTAGTATAAAAGAGGGGGCCGTTACTCCACAGGGGAGAAACTTCAGTCGATAGAGGGACATTTTTCAGGTCTTTCCCGATACTCGGACGGGGTAAGCCCCGTGAATTTCTTGAACAGGCGGTTAAAATACTTCAAATCCTCATACCCGATCCCGTTCGCGATCTCGCTGATTTTCGCCGTCGTTTCCCGGAGCATAGCCATCGCCCTTTTCAGCTTCGCACGGGTAACGAATTCAATATAATTTTGCCCGGTCTCCCGTTTGAACATCGCGCTGAAATAATTCGGGTTCATATGGACATGACCGGCTACCTGATTCAAGGATAGAGATTGACCCAGATGATCGTGAATGTATGAAATGGCGCTCTGGACGGGGCTGATTCCCCCGACCATCACCTGGTGCTGGTTCATGAGCGATTCCAGATGGGCGAACAACGCCTCTTCCGGGGCGCGCGCCAGCTCATCCAAATCCAGCTCCTCCTCCGAACCGCTAAAGGAATAAGCATGGCCGATGGAGGAAGCGGCGCGCTCCAGCCAGCGCCGGCCGGCAACGGCAAGCGAATGCAGGTAAGCGCGGACCGAGCCCGGCGTCGCTTGTTCGTCCAGGCGGAGCCGCTGCAGCTGTCCGCAGATCCATGCTCTCAGCTCTTCCGGATCGCCCGCCCGCAGCAGCAGGGAGAGGGCATGCTCCTCCTCCTGGGAGCAAACGGCGCGGCAACCTTTGCGCCTCCGGATCTCATCGTACCGGAGCGTCCGCTTCAGGTGGAGCAGCCAGTGGAACTGGGCGGTCTCCTCCGCGGTTTCTACGGCGCTGCGCAGACCGCGGGCCGATACCGTCGGCTCTCCGCAGGCAGCCAGAATCGGGCAGCCCAGCGACTGCTCGGCGGACCGGATCGCCGTTTCCACGGCGCACCAGCCGTCACCGCAGTCACGCTCCCGCCGCACAACCAGCAGAAGGCCTTCTCCCCAAGGCAGCCACTCGCCTTGGAGCCGCCCTGCCAGCATGGCACCGATCTGCTCGGTCAACGCTCCGGATGCCTGCTGCAGACGTTCCCCGCCCTTAGCGCATTCAGCATCAGGGTCTTTCTGGTTGTTGGCGGTGATCCGCCAAACCTCCAACCTTTCTCCACTTTCAGTCAATCGGAGGTCCGGATACCGCTCCCGAAACTCGCGTTCCGCGATTTCCTCATCGGCTCCCGTGCCGGAAGCAAGCAGGTTGCGGAGAAAGCCCTGATTCACCAGCCGCTGCTGCATGGCGCGAAGCTCCTTGAGCCGTCTTTGCTCCAGCACTCGGTTTCTCGCCTGGTCCGCCGCCTGTACGATTTCGCCCGGGCGGCTGGTCTTCAACAAATAATCGCCCACTCCCTCCCGAAGTGCCTGCTGCACATACGAAAAATCATCAAAGCCCGTAATGATGATCAATTCCGTATCCGGAAACTTCAGCTTAACCTCGTGGGCCAGCTCCAGGCCGCTCCTTCCGGTCATGCGGATATCGGTCATGACGATCTCCGGCTGTTCTTCCGGGATTCGTTCCAGCGCTTCTTCAGCCGAAGCCGCCGGCTCCATGACCTCGAACCCGTGCTCTGCCCAAGGAATTACCGTACTTAGCCCGGTCCGGATAATGACTTCATCATCGACAATCAACACTTTCATGGCTGTTCCCCCTTGCAAGGAATCGTAAAACTGACCCTGGTCCCTTCTCCTTCCGTACTTTCCACGCGCAATCCGGAATCCTTGCCGTAATGAAGCAGCAAGCGCTTGTGAACATTACGCAGTCCATAGCTTCCTTGCGGAGAACGCGTCTGCTCGTATCTCGGATTCTCAGCCAACTGTTCCCTCAACCAGTTCAGCCGTTCGGCGGACATACCCACGCCGTCGTCTTCCACATACAATTCCAGCCGCTGTCCCTCCCCCTTGATGGAAATCGTGATCGTCCCGGGCAGCTTTTGTTTCAAGATCCCGTGAAGCATCGCATTTTCCACCAGAGGCTGCAGCAGCAGTTTTAGCATGAAAACCTCGTTCAAGCTTTCATCGCACAAAATTTCTAGCGTAAATCGATCCGGATAACGGGCTGATTGAATGTTGGCGTAGTTGCGGACATGCATAATTTCCTGGTGGACCGTGCAATATTCCTGGCCGCTATTCAGACTAAACCTTAAAAAGTCGCTCAAAGAGCCGACCATATCCGCAATCTTCGTATCCTGGTTCATTAGCGCCAGCCAATGGATCGAGGACAGCGTGTTATAGAGAAAATGAGGATTAATCTGTACCTGAAGCGCATGCATATCGGCTTCCTTTTTCAGCGACTCATTCAATTTGACCTCTTCGTTCAGCTTCACAATCCGCGAGCTTAGCCGGTTATAGCTGATGATCAGCTGACCTACTTCATCGATCGATTTGACCGGGAGGGCCGGCAACGGCTCGTCGGGACTGGCATTCTTGAGGAATCTCGTTAATGCGGATAAAGGCTTGGTAATCTTCTGTATTAAAAACAAAACGGAGAAAATAACGAGCAAAATGGCCCCGGTAACAGCTACTGCCGTCAGGGAAAGAAAATACCGGTTCTGCGACCGGTATTCCTGTGCCGGAATCAGGCCGACCAGCTTCCAGCCGACCCCGTCCATCGTCCGGTACAGAATCGTCTTTTTGTCGCTGCCTTCCCCATAGTTAAGGTCTCCGCTTATCCCGTCCAGATCCCCGATCCCCGGATAGTAATGGTCAAGCGGCAAGTTCGTCCCCATGTCCGCAGGTCCGGCAATGATCCGGTTCTCCGCATCCAGCAGCAGAACAAATCCGCTCTCCTCCATCGCGGCCTGACTCACCTGATGGGCGACGACCGACTGATCCAGATTGATCTGGAGCTTCCCGATCGGTTTGTACTTATCGGTGCTGCGAACCGGCCGGGACAGCGTTATCACCTCACGCATCCCCTCGAAGGTCCACTGGCGATGAACGGGGGACCACCATTTCGGATGACGTGCGTAGTATCCTGATTCCGTCCCGGTAATGTCCGCGAAATCCGAACGGATCAGAGACTTAAGCGTGATGCTTCGTTTGGCGTCGAGCGGCTCGATCACGATATTGGCGACGTAATCTTTGGAGAATGCCAGACTGTTCAACAGCAGAATGATGGAATTCTGCAGCTTCAAGTCGCTCTCCGGTGCTTTTAAATAGCTTTGGACGCTGCTGTTTCCGATCAGAAACAAGGACATATTCTCCGCATCCCCTACCATCGTCCCGAGATAAGCCTCCAGTTGGCGAAGCGTGTTCATCCCCGATATTTTGGCCTTTTCTTCGGACACGCCCTCCGCCATTTTGTAGGAGAACAATCCGAGAAACAGCAGAGGAACCAGCGTGGCGAAGATGATTAAGAGCGACAACTTATGCTTGAGCGATTTCCCAAGCCACTGCTGCATGCGGCAAGCTCCCCCCCATTTGGAACAATTTTTATATAATATACCATTGGTAGCGCTTTCTCGGAATACTTTTTACTAAGCGTGCTTCTCTTCAATTAGCCCCCCCGAGCTTGGCATGAAATGAGACCCGGTTTAAAACAAAAAACACGCCGTGTCCGGCGTGCTCATTGTTTGTGATTCATATTCATATTCATATTCGTATTCTTAAATCTATTTTCTAGTAACCGTAAATCCCTTTTCCTCCAGCAGGTTCACGATCCCGATGTCTCCGGCCATATGTGCCGCACCCACCACGATCAGATAGACGGAAGATTTTTGGCCTTTCAAATAGCCTTCGATTTTATCGGTCATTGCAATGTTCCGGTCTACGAGCATCGCCTTGTTGAATTCCTCGTTCTTGCCCATTTCCTGGACCAGCTCCAGCAAGGCCGCGTCGTTACCGGTTTTCCACATGTCCGCCATAGCAGTCACGCTGTCGTCAACTTGATCGAAGTTATTCAATACGGCAAGCAAATTGTCTTCCTGCAGCTTCGGCGAAAAGCCGTTAAACATGCCCAATTGGGATTCGTACGACTCCAGTTCGATAATCGGAAGCTTGCGCTCCATCGCCTTCGTAAGGAAGTAAAGATCGATGCCGGTTTGCCCCTCATATCCTGTTTTGGAGGCCTGGAGCGTTGAAAGCGTCGTTTCGACCACCCATGGCTTGAATGCATCCAGCGCATCCTTAGGCAGGCCGTTTTCCGCTAAAATGTTACCCAGCTTGGCGTAAGTCGTCTCGGAAATATGATCCTTCAGTGTGGTTCCATCCTGATAGGCACCCAGCTTCATGACCAGTTCCTGGGTTTCCGGATCGGCGGCCTTCGCAATATCGACTTCTACCCCAAGGTAATCGGCCTCTTCAAAGGCTTGTTCTATAGAAGGATGCAGCGGGTAAAAGCTGGCGTCCGCCAGGTGCATCGAACCGAGCAAATATACCTTATTGCCGGCATTCTCGACCTCCCACAGGAATCCGCGTCCGCTTGCCGCTACCTCCTTGCTCTTCAGGATTACGGTTCGGGACGCCTCATCCCAGAAAACCTCGTATCCGGCTGCATCCCCGAACGAACGTACCGGAAGATATGTAACTCCTTCAATCTGCTTTGGCGCGGAGCTTAACTGAACCGATTGTCCATTGACGACGGCTGCATTCCGGCCGTTCTCAAGCTCGATCGTCAGTCCGTTTTTCGTTCCTTTGACAAGTTTGGACTTGGCATCCTGTTCAAACTTGAAATTGAGCGCCTCAAACAGTTCCTCCATAGGGACCAAGGTCATCCCGCGATCGATCACCGGCGCATGTCCGTCAAATCCGACCCGCTCCCCATCCACTTGCAGTGCCACCGGTTTGGCGGCAGCGGAGGCCGCTGGCGCAAACAAAGTCACCGCTAAAAGCAGCGATAAAAAGGAGGCTGCTATTCTCTTCATTCCCATCTTCCAAATTTCCCCTCTCATAGATATTCTTTCATAGATTATATCGAATTCATTCTATGAAGCCAACCCAAGCCGCTTAAGAGCCCGGGTTATGCGCGCCATAATTTCGACACATGAACAAAAACCGCGCAAAACAGGCCTGCTGCGATGGTGAAAAAATACGGATGCTATGCTACAATACTGAAATGTTCTTAGGGAAATTAAGTAGGAGGTTATTTGAATCGCCATGTTAATTATCGGCATCGCCGGCGGCACCGGCTCCGGAAAAACAACAGTTGCCCGCTCCGTCATTGAGCAGCTTGGATCGGATAAAGTTACGTTTATATCGCAGGACAATTATTATAAAGATCAGTCTCACTTAACGATGGATGAACGTCAGCTGACCAATTACGATCATCCCTTCGCGTTTGACAACGAGCTACTGATCGAGCATTTAACCCTTCTCAATAGCGGACAAGCCGCCTATGCGCCGGTATATGATTTTACCCAACATACCCGCTCGGCCTCGGATACCGTTCATCTTAAACCAAACCGCATTGCCATTGTCGAGGGTTTATTCGTGCTCTATGACGAAAAACTCCGCAATTTACTCAATATCAAAGTGTTTGTGGACACGGATTCCGATGTTCGCCTGCTGCGTCGTGTTCTGCGGGATATCGAGGAACGGGGCCGCTCAATCCACTCCATCCATCAGCAATATCTAGCCACAGTGAAGCCGATGCATGAGGCGTTTATCGAGCCCTCCAAAAAATACGCCGACCTGATCATCCCCGAAGGCGGGCATAACGAGGTCGGCATCCAATTGTTGACCATATTAACGGAGAAGTACTTAACCGGCGGTGAAAACTGGCTGGTTTAGAATACTCATCCTATTTCATACCGCTAATCTCGCAAACCGGACCTATATGTATAGCCTGTCAGGATACGACCTCATAGGCTTGCAGCATGGTCCGGTTTTTTCCGCTTTTCTTGGCTTCGTAAAGCAGTGAATCCGCCTGCTCAAACAAATCCGAACGGGTCCGTCCTGCCCGGTATTCCGCCAGTCCGATACTGACCGAAATCCGGCGTCCGTCCATTTCCTCATGCCCGAGGCGCCAGATGTTCTCTCTAGCCTTTTCTGTCTCCCGGTAAGCCTCTTCCAGCGTTTTCCCCGGAAATATCACAACAAATTCCTCTCCGCCGTATCTTGCGATAATTTCATACGGGGAGAAGGATTCCTTCAGCGTACTCGCTACCCGGGCCAGGATGATGTCCCCTACCGCATGGCCGAACGTGTCATTGACGCTCTTAAAGTCATCGATGTCCAGGACTGCTAGCTGAAGCGGCATTTCGCAGTTATTGCTTTGCTCGATCAACTGATCCAGGTACTCATGCAAAGTCTTGTGATTGTAAAGGTCGGTCAATGCATCGATTTTTACCATCCGGTCCATCAACGCATTCTTGACCACCAGTTCCTGTTCGCTTCTTACCATGCGCATGAGGTCGTTCAGTATTTCCTCGCCCCTCTGAATAATGCCCCGCAAGATGTATAGCATCCCGACCATGGCAAAAATAAAGGCCGAAATCTCATATCCTCCCATGCTCTCCCGGATCCGGGGGAACGCCCAGTACACCATTCCAAAAGCCGCCATATTGACTGCAAAGGCAAAATAAAGCCTTTTAATGTTGAAATAGAACATGGAGACCAGTAATGAAAGAAGAAATATATATTGAAGATGAATTGTCTTATTGGCAATCATTAAAGCGGAGGCGATACAAGTGCCGCTTAGAATAATGAGCAAGGGCTGATCGATCCGAAACCGGTAGGCGACCTCATTGATTCCCAACACAAGGAGTTGAATAGCGGTTGGCAGGAACATCGTATGGACCAGATATTCGGAAACCCGATCGGGTTCAGTCGTAAATTTCACATAAAGGGCGACCATTTCCGCAATTACGGATATGCCAAGGACAACCCAATAAGTGATTAATATTTTTCTATGCAATGCCCGTGTATCGGATCTCATTATATAATGCTCCTCTGCTTCATCCACTCATCGATTTGCTCAATACTCATCGGCCTGCCGTAAAAATATCCCTGCATATTGCGGCAACCGAGCTGCAATAAAAAATCGACGTGTTCTTGGTTCTCGACTCCCTCGGCAATGACCTCCAGATGAAGATTCTCGGCCATGAGAATGATAGCGCTAATAATGGCCCGCTTGGTCGGGCTCTCCAAGTTATTCGTAAACAGGCGGTCCAGCTTGAGCGTATCCAGAGGAATCATGTCCAGCAGGCCAATGGAGGAATAGCCTGTCCCGAAATCATCCATCGAAATCTTGACCCCCATATTTCGGATGCCTTCGATTTGCCGGATAATTTCCTGGATGTCATACAGCACCATCGATTCCGTAATTTCGAGCTCCAGCCATTGCGGGTCCAAGCCCGCTTCGTCCAATATTCTTTGGACCGTCTTCTGCAAACTTCCCGTCTGAAACAAACGGACGGAGAGATTCACGGAAATCGGCTCCAGAACTCCTCGTGCCTGCCATTCCCGGCATTGTAGACAAGCCTTCTTCAGCGTCCAGTCCGTCATCGGTACAATCAGGCCGGTCTCCTCGGCGATAGGTATAAATTCACCCGGAGATATAATCCCGAGCCGGGGGTGATTCCAACGGATCAAGGCCTCCCAGCCGGCCAGACAATTTTCCTTCACATTCCATCTTGGCTGATATACCAAAAAAAATTGCTCATTATCCAGCGCCGGGTGAAGGTCCTTCTCCAGCTCCATTTTACGAAGCTCCTGTTTTCCCATTTCCTCGCTGTACACGCAATACCGGTTCTTTCCCGCTCCCTTGGCTCTATACATCGCCGTATCCGCAAATTTCAGCAAAACGGAACGGTCCGTATCGTGGATAGAGCTTATGCTGATCCCGATGCTTGCCGTAATGAACAACTCGTTACCTTGAATGGAATATACTTTTTTAATGCTCTTTAGAACTTGTTCCGCTAACCGTTCGGCCTGTTCCTGATCGCATGGCGCTACGGTAATCAAAAACTCGTCGCCGCCCATCCGAAACACTTCGAGCCCGCTATGCACGAATTTACTTAACCGTTCGCCTACCTGCTGGATGAGAAAATCCCCAATATGGTGACCCAGCGTGTCATTTACCGCTTTGAATTGGTCCAGATCCATAAACAAGACCCCGATGCTCTCTTCACCGGTATGCCTGTCAAAAAAACGGTTCATTTCATTCCGGTTAGGAAGTCCGGTGACCGTATCCAGGTAAGCCATCTTCTCCAGGAAATACCGGTCAAAGAATAACGCGCCCCACGACACCAGAAAAATACTAAAGATAACTATAGTAACGCCCAGCAACAGCATATAATCGGCTACAGGCTCCGGCTCTAACACCGCGCCCGCATGCTCGGTGAAATTGGCGGCTTTCATTCCCGTATAATGCATCCCGCAAATCGCAAGCCCCATTAGGCAGGCTGACAGCCACTTCAACCAGCTTGTTCCGTATTGGGTCCGGAACCGCAGCAGCAGAAACATGGCCGCATAGGAAGCAACTAGAGCAATGCCGGCGGACAAGGTCCAATACAACGGATCGTACGATATATGTGCAGACATCATCATTGCTTCCATGCCCACGTAATGCATGATTACAATCCCGCTGCCCATAGCGAAGCCGCCGACGGCAAATTTAATCCAATCTATATTTTTAGGCAGGGTCAGATAAAACGCAATAAATGAAGATATTATGCTCACCATCATCGAAAGCAAAGTGAGGCCTATATTATATTTGACAGTCATCTTCAAGTGGAATGCCAGCATGCCGACGAAATGCGTCGCCCAAACCCCCGTACCCATTACGAAGGAGCCGGCCATGATCCAATAAAACCGGGTCCTGCCCGTCTCCCGCGTAATTCTCGCTGTGATGGTTAGAGCCGAATAGGAAGCTAATATGGCAATAAAAATGGATAACACAACGATATAGGAGTTATAGCTGCCTTCTAAATACACTATCTTCATTCCTGCCTCTCATGATGCCTGTTGTGGATGCCTGTTGTGGATGCCTGTTGTGGATATCTGTAGTGATTATAATATGATAGTAATTCAAATGAATAGAGGATCATAGGCTTTTCTTGCGTAGGATCCAAAATATTTTAAATTTGAGTCCCGTCTATGGATTTCGAAGCAGAGATCATAGAAAAAACCGGCATTGGATTCATTCATCCTGTACCGGTCTTTACTTTTAGCTTGTCTCTATTAAACGCTCTGAAGCAGTTCGCTAACCGTCACCAGTTCATACCCTTCGGCTGTCAATTCGGATACTAAAATTCGAACGGCTTCCACGGACTGGGACCGGTCATCGTATCCATCATGAAAGATCAAAATACTGCCCGGTCTCACCTGCTCCCGGCTCTTGTCAACAATATGCCGGACGCCCGGCATCTCCCAGTCCGTCGCTGCTCCGTTAAGAGCCCCGATCGCCTTGTAGCCAAGCTCCTCAACAACTTCCGCTACCAGCTCGTTATATGCAAAATAAGGCGGACGGAACACTTTCGGAGCGACTCCGGTCAACTTCTCAATCAGCTTCTCGGTCTGGATCAGCTCTTCTCTGCATTCCTGTTTGAGAAGCTCCGGCAGGCTCGGATGCGTATAGGTATGGTTTCCGATCTCATGACCCTGCTCGTGAGCCTCCCTTACCAACTCAGGGCTCAACTCCATCTGGCTGCCAATCATAAAAAAGGTGGCCTTTGCTCCGGCCTCCCGGAATATATCCAACACCTGGGGCGTATAGACCGGGTTGGGACCATCGTCAAAAGTGAATGCAACCGCTTTCCTTTTGATCGGAACCTCATTGATTATCTCGAAATTGGACATGATTCTGACTCTCCTTAGGAAGATTGGACGCTGTACAAGGAAAGGATAATACTACGCTGCAAGTCCGTCAATCCCGAGTTTCTTATTTTCCCTTCTTCAAAGCCGCTTCCTGCTTCGCAGCAAACTCTTCGGGGGTAATCGCGTTGCCTAAAAGCGCTTGGATCAGGTTGTAATGCTCTTCCGCGGCGACCGGTTTCATTTGCACGTCCAGATACAGAATAACCTTGCTTGCATTGTTCAACTCGTTCAGCACATCGGTGAACATTAGCGGCAAATTCACGCTGGTCGTATCGACCTTCGTACCGGGGATGATTCCCGCTTCGGTTACCGAAAGCTCTCCCCACCGTTGCACGAAGAAGCTGACGAACTTCTTGGCGTCCTCTTTCACCTTGGAATTTTCGGCTACGAACAAGCCGACGCCAACGCCTCCGACCCAATCGTCGATGTTACCTTTCCCGCCTTCGATCGTCGGGAATTTAAAGAATCCGATCTTGTCCTTGAACTCCTGCGGAATGTCCGCCCTCGTCGTATAGTTGGGAACTTCCCACGTTCCCATCGCATACATCGCTGCCGTTTCATTCATAAATTCCAGTTTGGCCTCATCGTTGGACAATCCGTTAAAACCTTTGACGAACGCGTTGCTGTTCACCAGTTCCTGGGCTTCCCTCGCAGCCGCAATCAAGCTGGGATCACTAAAATTGCTGCTCGCAACCGCCCGGTCCTGCACATCAGGACCTCCAATCCTGTCGGCGAGGTACATATACCAGAACGATCCGGTCCAAGCATCCTTGGAGCCAAGGGCAATCGGAGTGATCCTGTTGTCGTTCAACGTTTTGATGATAGATTTTAATTCTTCATAGCTTTGCGGCGGTTGAAGATTGTATTTGGCGAATATTTCTTTGTTGTAGTAGACAGGAACGATGTTCAGTTCCACGGGAAGTGCATACGTCTTTCCCTCAAAAGCATAGGCTTCCGTCGTACCGGCCACGAATTTATCCTTCAGTTCCCCCTGCAGAAGATCATCGAGTGAAGCAAACATCTCGCCCTTCACATAGGGCTCAAGGAATCCCGCCGCCCAGGTAAATCCCACATCGGGCAAGCTGTTGGACGCGGACAACACTTTAATTTTGTTCTTGTACGGCTCGTTATCAAGAACTTCGGTTTCGATGTTCACGTTAGGATGGGCCTGCTCGTACTCGCCGATAATTTGATTTACCAGCTTGTTTTGCGCGGAATTGCTGCTGTCCGGCCAAAGATGCATCATTTTAATCGTCACTTTATCGCCGGTCGAAGCGGCGTTACTGCCCGAGTCCTCTGCGGATACGCCGTTACCGTTCAGGTTCGAATCTCTATTCTTAGTACCGCTGCTGCAGGCAGCCAGAATCAAGGCCAACACCAGCAATAACATGGATGCCGAAAACGCCTTTTCTTTCATGCAAGCCTGTCCCCCTTATCGTTGCGACTAAAATGTATGCGTTTTCCCTCCGAACCCAGTGTAACACCCTGCCTTATAAGGACATAAGGGTACAGCTTATGGATATTGTTCCATTTTATTTGGAATCGGCGCCAGGCCTCAGACTTCGGGATTCTGGTTCCTGACCTCGCTCCGGTACAATCCGGGACTGTGCCCTTCGTACTCCTTGAACACTTTGTTGAAGTACTTGGTCGTCTGATACCCCACGTGTTCTGCGATTTCCGCTACCGACAGCCTGGTCTGCAGCAGCAGTTCCTTGGCCTTTTGAATCCGCACACGGGTCAGGTATTCAATGAATGTCATCTGCATCTGCTCCTTGAACAGAACGCTGAAGTAGCTTGGATTCAAATGGACGTGATCGGCCACTTCGCGCAGACCGAATCCCTCATTTAAATGAGCCTCCACGTACTGAAGCGCCTCCCTGACCGGTTCGCTGACCGGCTCCATGTCGTCGGTCGCCTGGATCAGCTTGCTATCGACGATCCGCTGGATTCTGCTGATCCGGTTACGGTGCTCTCCAGCCTCCAAAGCCTGCTCCACGGCTTCGATCAGCTTGTCCTTGCGGATCGGCTTCAGTAAATATTCGACCACGCCCAGCTGAATGCCCTGGTGAGCGTAATCGAATTCGGCATATCCCGAAATGAGAATTACCGCAGGTTTATAAGTCAGAGAAGCCGACTCCAGTTGCTTAACCAGATTCAATCCCGTGATTTCCGGCATGCGGATGTCGGTAATCAACAGATGTACCGGCTCGTTCTCCAGTATCGTAATGGCATCCCGGCCATTATCCGCCGTCTTTACCTCAAAGCGTCCGCCGCCCCAGGCCTCCAGCATATTTTTCAGTCCCTGTCTGGTTCTCGGTTCGTCATCGACGATCAAAATCGTTTTCGGTTTAAACATAGTCCATCCCTCCCGTCTGGATTGGAATTACCAGGCTGACTGCAGTCCCCTCGTTCTCGCTGCTTTTGATCGAGAGTCCGGGTGTTTCTCCCCCCGAGTCCCCGTAGTAAAGTTTCAACCGCTGCTGTACATTGAAAATCCCGATACCGGACCCTTTGGCGGAAGGGGTCTTGCCAGTATTAAGCGCGGTAACTATAGTACGGAGCGTTTCACCGTTCATCCCCTTGCCGTCATCCTTTACGGTGACAACCAGGTGCGCGGCATCTTCGGAAAGGGTGACATGCACGGATACCGTACCGGGCCCGATTTTGCCCTCGACGCCATGGAGAATCGCATTCTCGACCAGCGGCTGGATCAGCAGCTTGGGCATATTTATAGAGGCATAAGCAGGCGATGACGAGATCGACCAGGTCAACCGCTCGCCCAGCCGCATTTTCATAATCAGGAGGTAGCGTTCAATATGCTCCAGTTCATCCCCCAGCGTGACCCATTCTTCCTTGTTCGGACCGGTAATCGTATACCGGAACAAGTCGGACATCGCCACCACAAACTCTGCGAGCTCTTCCTCCTGCTTCTCCTGTAACGACCAGTAAAGCGCCTCCAAAGTATTGAACAGGAAATGCGGATGGATCTGGGCCTGGAGCGCTTTAAGCTCCGTTCGGCTCTGTATGATCTCTTTTTCATAGACCAGTTTGATCAGTTCGTTCATGTGCTCAACCATCTGATTGTAGGTATGATTCAGTTCGTTGATCTCAATGGTGGATGAAATTTGCGTAGTCGGCTTCAGACCTCCGAGCCGCGCACTGCGCATCGTCTTGATCAATTTAAAAATCGGGCGCGTAATGATCGTTGACATTAAAAAGGACAATACGATAAACAGGAGCGTACCGATCCCCGCTGAAACGAGAATTGCCGTGCGGAGTACGGAAATACCGTCCGTAATGGCGCTGACCGGCGTCAGGATCAAGAAACTCCATCCTGTAACCTCGGACTGCTGCTTGACCAGCATGTATTTCTTCTTGCCGAGCGCCACGATCGGTTCGCGGGCTTCCATCAGCATTTGGATCGAATCGACCGGAAAACGGTCGTCATTCGTCGCGATCAGGCTGTAATTGTGGCCGACGACCAGCATCGTCTCGCCCCCGGCTTCCCCGGCCAGCGATTCGCCGATTTTTAGCGCGGCCCGGTCCATCCGGACAAGCAGATACCCGCCTGATGTAAACCATTGATCCATCAGACTGACGCTGCGAATGGCCAGCAAGGAATTCGGATCCTTGGGGTCGATGCCGGCCCAGATCATCCGCCCCTTGCCTTCTCTTGCCTTCGTAATCCAGTTAAGACTTATTTTTTTCTCCAAATTGCTGCCATCCAAAGGAAACAGTCGGCGATACTCGCTGCTGTACAACTCAACCGAGGTAATACCATCCGCATAGGTCTGAACGATTCTTATACTGGCAAGCAGTCCCTGCCGCTCGGAAAAGGTCGCTTGCTTCCCGTTCTTTTCGTTGAGCAGAAGTTGTTGTACATAAGCGTTTGTAGCTACCTGGGTCGTCAGCGAATCAATCTGATTGAGCACCGCCTCCAGCCGGCCGTTTGCCTGAATCGCCGTCTGCTGAATATGCTTTTCCGCATTATTTTTCAATAGCCGGGAAACCGAGTCGAAAGTGACGACACCCACTACGAACAAAATAATCATCATCACAAACAGGAACCCTACCAGCATCTGGTTTCGCAGGGTATTCCATCGGCTAATACGAGCTTTCATGTCCTTATCCGCCTTCCTTCGGTTCCGTCCTGCTGCATATTGCATTCGAGTTTATCTAATTCTAGGCTGGCTGCGGATTCCCCTTTTTTTGAGCTGGGCTGCTCCTGAATTAAGCCGTCTCCGGCTGGTACCCTAATTATCGCTTTTTAACAATGATAGTGTTATGGTAATTTTTAGAATGAGAGGTTCCAATATGAAGGGAGAACGAAAATGAGAATTTATGTCGCTCTGCTGCGGGGCATTAACGTCGGCGGCAAGAACAAGATCAAAATGGCCGATTTACGAGCGGAGCTGGAAAAGATCGGGCTGACCCGGGTACAAACCTATATTCAAAGCGGAAACGTACTGTTTGAATCGGAAAAGGACGAGCCCTCCCTTCGTCAAGACCTCGAGCGGATGATCGAGGCGGTATTCGGGATCAAGCTGACCGTGATGCTTCGAACGGCGGAGGAAGTGAAGGGGATTGTGGAACAATGCCCGTTCCCGGAGGAGCTTGTTGCCGAGGCAGCGGCCACGCGTGTCGGCGAAAGCCTGCATGTCGCCATGCTTACGGAACCGCCGGCCCCGGCGGGAGTGGACAAGCTGGAGGCGGTTGAACGCGGCACCGATCTGTACAGCATCGCAGGCCGCGACGTATATTTATTGTTCCGGGACAGTATCCGGGACTCGAAGCTGGCCGCTAACCTGCATAAGCTGGGGGTAGAGGCAACAGTCCGGAATTGGAAGACTATGAACAAGCTCGTTGAATTGGCGGAGGGAATGAAGCGCGCTTGAGGCGGAGCTGTTCATAAAAGACAAAAGCGACCCCGGAAGGTCGCTTCTGTCTTTTTAATTCAATAATAGACCAAAATATAATTGCTAAGGCTAGCCAATTGGGCATTCTCGTATTGCTCATCAGACAAACTGCTCAAAGCCTTCCCCGTTTCGGTGGCCAAAGCTTCCTCATCTACCTTGCCCGCCAGGCGAAGCACAATATAAGTTTCCCCTGCTTTAACTTTCTCTTCCAGCTTGGATCCGAACTCCTGTACACTTTTTACTTCCAATCCATTCGCCTTGTAATATTCCATGGAATCGTCTACCGCCGCGAATTCAGGTATTTCGGCATCTACCCAAAACTCGTTGTTGAGCGAATAATTAAGCGTTTGAGCCGTATCATCACTAGAATTGAACAACAAGTAAGGCACCCCGCTATTGGTCTCATTATTGGTGGAATCCACATGTACCCACCCGTTATTCAGCTTCACTTTGTTCCAGGCATGCGGCACGCCTCCCATGTCTCCGGTCACCACGACGCTTTCCAGACCGGCCAGATCTCCCAGCAGCTTGTAAACAGAAGCATAGGAGGCACAGACTCCGACCTTTTTAACCAGAATACCGTAGGTTGTAAAAGAATCATCGAATTTCGAGTCAACGGTACGGTAGCCGTTTGCCTTCGCATCCTCCAATGCCGCGTCGTCATATTTGGTGTTTTCGTTCAGATATTCGTAGATGGCTTTGCTCTTATCCTCCGCCGACATCTCCGCAGTAATGACGGAAGCTACGACCTTCTTCGCCTCGTCGATGATTTCCTTCTGCTTTTTCTTAATCGAAGCTGCCGAGTCATTATATTTGATATGGAGGGTCAGCGTTTTGTAATCGTATTGGAAACCTTCTACGCCAAGCACAAGAGGATTTTGGTACATCACCTTTAAAACCATGTCGGATAAAGTCTCGAAGTTCTGCGCCTCCGGGAAGGCCTCTAACGACACCTCTTGCACAGTGTCTATCATACTTAGAGCGACGATTTCCTCCACAGCGGAGTCGGCGTTCACCGGAACCTCTTTGACGATCTCCGGCACTTGAACTTTCCCCTTGTCGCCATCCTCCACTCTTTTCTTCGTATTTTCCTTTTGCGACTCCGTAATGTTCTCCGGTTCCCCGCCTTGCTGCGCATCCGAATCTCCTTCTTCTATGACCGTAGGAACATTCGGATCGGGAATATATTCGGTGTCATTCTTGGGTTCTACATACCCTGTACTCGGCTTAGCCCGACGCTGCTGCTCATTTAATTGATCAAGATCGGCGGCGGTGACGTTCTGTACGTAGACATACCCTTTTAACGCTGTTCCTTCCACTCCCACATAAATGGTGGGCCGGTAATCCTCCAGGTTGGTGCGGGAGGTATCGTAAATCAGGTTTCGGCTTTTCACGGAACCGTCAATGAAAGTAACCTCGGTCGTTGTCGGCAATTGTGAAATATCGCTATAAGCTTCGTAGGTGATGTTCCCCTCCCAATCCGCCGGAATCCGGGAAGACAAAGGATACGTGCTGACTACGTTACTGAAGTTCGACTCTTTGCCGCCGCGAATCGCGGTGACGTAGTACTCGCCGTATACCCCCGCATTTTGAAAGGAAATGTAATCCGGATCGGTGCGATCCTCGCTCGAGTCATAAAAGAACTCTGTTGCCTTTACCTCTTCCAGAAGGCTCGGAATTCCTCCGGCATACGCCTCTTCCGGCCCGGATACCGGCAAATTCTCAATCGCCAGCAGGTCGCCGAACTTGGAATCGCGATAAATCCGGTAAGATTCGGCCCCCTCGACAGGGTTCCAAAGCAGCTTGAATTCTCCCTTTTCATTGATTTCGTATCTTAATGTCGGCACTGGAATTTCGGATTTGATCGTGAAAGGAATGATGATCGGCTTCTCCAGCTTGGAAGGCTCCGGAGCGTCCAGATCGTAGTTGATTCGTATGTAGTAAATCGGGGCATTTCCCCAGCCTCCAAAACCGTCGAGCGTATCGGACGAATCCAGCACGCTGCCCAGCGGACTGATCTCCACTGTATCGGTTTGGGTCATGTTCTTAAAGAAGGTGGAGGTTAGCACTTGGCTTTTGGGTAGTGCCTTAATGTCCGTATGTACGGTAACTACTTCCGAGGCCATCAGGTCATCGAACCTGCTTTTGAATTGGAACGTAAACCTTTCGTCCTTCGCCACATTGTACATCGGCATCATAGCCTGATCGGTATCCGATCCGTACTTCTTCTTGACGTCGAGCACGCTCAATTCTCCGGTAGCCGTATCTACGGCCTCAAGTTTATCGCTTTCGTTGTTCTCTGTCAGAGCCACCTCCGCAACGGAGTTCAAATCGGTTCCGGCATTTCCGAAACACCCCGTCAACGCTAACATGACTCCAATTAAAACCAACCACAACCTTTTCACTTCAACACCTCTTTCGTAAATAATTCATGCACCATTTGCACATCAACAATGAACTCACCCGATTTCCAAAATCTAGGATGCCAGTGCCTCATACGCTAGGATACAATAAAACACTACATCATTCCATAAAAATTTCCTTTCATTCCATAAGGATACAAACAATCCATCCGTTTGCCTGAAACGCAAAAAAGGGCGATCGTCAGATCGCCCCTACTTCGTTTATAACGCTATTGTTTTACCGTCATTAACGTTAAATCAGCTTATGCGCATACCACTTCTTGCCGCGGAAACGCCACAGGAAGAGTGCTCCGCGCACACCCCACTCGCAGTTCATCGCCAGCCAGACACCGAGAATTCCGAAGCCCAGCACAATGCCGAGAATGTATCCGAGAATGACCCGGAACAGCCACATCGTCATCATCGAGGTAATCGAGGTAAACTTGGAATCTCCTGCAGCCCGGAGGGCGGACGGCAATATAAAGCTGATAGCCCAAAGCGGCACCTGGGCAATGGTATTAACCAGCAGCACCAGGAAGATATCATCGACGATTTCAGGCGGCGGATCGAAAATGCCCACCAACGGCCGGAATAACGGCATCAGAATCAGTCCGATTAACGCGAGAGAAGCAGAACCTAGCCAGAGAAAAGATTTGATAAATTTCCGGGCATCCTCAATATTCCCCCGCCCGATGCACTGGCCCACTACGGTGACGATGGTCAAGGACAATGCACTGGCGGGAATTTGAAACACCATGGCCAGCGAGCCGCTGATCGCGTTGGTCGCGATGGCGTAAGTGCCCAGGCTGACGATAAACACCTGGGTCAACAGCTTGCCCCCATTGAAAAACATCTGTTCGGCCGCGAACGGAACGCCGATGAACATGATTTTTTTAAGCATCGATAACGGAATATGAAAAAGATCGCGGATTCGCAAATGCAGCGTACCATCCAGTTTAAACAAGTAATACAGCGCGCAAGCGGCCCCCGCATAGCGGGCGATATTTACCGCGAGCGTCATCCCAAGTACACCCATATCGAGGACGTTAATAAAGACCACGTTCAGCAATACGTACAGAAGATTCATGATCAGGGACAGGGCTAGCGACGCACGAGTCTTGCCGACTCCGCGGAGCGCCCCGCAGACCGCCTGAACCACCGCGATACCTACATAGGAGATGCTGCTCCCGATGAGATAAATCCGGGCGCTATCCAGTACGTCCGCCGAGGCTGATCCGAACAGGACATTGAGCACCGGGTTATGAAAGCCCATAATCAGGAGCCCGATCCCCAGGGCCAGCATGGACACTGAACTAACCGTACTCGCTGAAGCCCGGGACACCATCAGGTCATTGCCGCTGCCTTTATACTGCGCAACGACCACCGTCCCCCCGGTAGCCACGGCTACAAACACATTGATGAGGAAAATATTCAGCGAATCGACCATATTTACCGCACTCACAGCCGCCACCCCGGACGAACTGATCATGGCGGTATTCACCAGATTCAATCCGACGATGAACGCCTGGTCGATCAGAATCGGAAGAAATAAAGCTATAATTTGCCGGTAATCCATCGACTCCCCGGTAAAATATTTGTCCAGAAAGCCCTTCTGTTGAAAACGCAAGCGAAGCTGCTTCAAGATCATCACATTCTTTTCTCTAAAATGGAAAAAACCCTTCGTGTGAAGAGCTCTTAATCAGTGTATCGGTTAAATTACGACAAGATATGAATATATCCAGGTCTGCGCCCGATGCGGATCAATACCTGTTTGAAGATATCACTGACCGCAGGTTCTGTCAATGAAGGCGTTCGCTCATCTCATCCCATTTTCGGATAAACAATAGCTCCATCTTCCTCAATGATCGGCATGGCTCCCCATTTTCCAAGCTGGTGTTTGACGAGCTCAGATTCACCTCGGGAATTGTCTATAATGTGGTATACATCCCACCCATTTACCGTAAGACAGTTGCTGATTAGCAGGCGGTGGCAACGCGCCGGATGCCTTTCTGAACACATATAAGCGAGATTCATGGAAGCTGCTTTATTCACTAGTTCCTCAATGCCTGCAGAGAATTCCTCGCTCAACGTATAGTCCGCATAATTATGAAAAGATGGATTATTCCATCCCTCATTCAAACTTGTTCCCACCAGGGACGATTCCCCCCGCCTCCCGCCAAGCTGCGGAAAGTGCTGGTACCCGATATTTCCTCCGGACAGCCATTTTATCATTTCTTCTTTCTTAAATTGGGGATGCTTCCTGCTAGCGGGGAAGGCACGAACATCGGCGACAAACTCTATATTGGCAACGCCTAACATTGCGATAAAGTCCTCTTGTGAATGATCGGAATGTCCAATTGTAAATATATTCATTAAGATTCCTCCATCCACAGGTCTCCTCTTATTTAACAACCGTTAAGCTAAAAGCGAGTAAATGGCTTTATGTTCTACATATCCATTGTTTCTGGTAGTGAACCACAAGGCCAAATCAGTCTTGGAAAGTACCCCATAATAAAAAAAAGCCTGGCAATGCCCACCGGGCCTCACACCCGCCATCTGCCTGCGGCTTGTCTGACTTACGCGTACAACGAAACCAATAAACCCTATTTATTTGACCAAAATACAGCCGACTGTGATTCTAAGGAACTTCAGAACCCTTATTCCAAACAAAGGGACACTTTTCATGCCTCAATTTGCTCAATAGCGCCGCTGGAGTTCGTTAAATTTGGTAATGAGCCATTTTCCTTGCTAATAAGAACACTGCGGTTCGTTAGAGTGAGAAGGCGTGCGTAGTAGAAGAGCAATGTGGCTGGTGGGAGGAGGAGTAATGTGATACGCGGAAATTTCTTACGGACATAGGAGACCTTAACTAGCTGGTTTTTGCGTCCTAAACATTCTAATGGTCACAAGAGCCCTTATTCGCCCGAAAAGTCCATTTTCTTCGAAATCCGGCTCGATTAAGGGCTCTAGTGTCCTTTAAAATAGTAAACTCCCGTTTTGGGAAGGTTTAACGTCTCTCACGTCCATTAGGATTGTGAGCAGCTATTACTTTAAGCCATAGAGTGAAACGTGAGACTAAGCCGTCTTCATTTTCCAGGCTCCGTCTGTTTCTGGGAACCGACATCGGTTTGATCCTCAGACTCCTGCTTAGTAAATTCCATAACTTTATAGTCGATCTCCTTCACGGTAATCACACTTCCGTCAGGAATGGATTGCTCCACGATGACGGTAACCCGGCCGGGATACTGTTCCGGTGTTTTTATTTCCGGTTCGGAAGCGGGATCCGTCCCGGTAGTTCCTGTATTTGTGCCTGCATCTGGAGCTCCTGTTTCTGTACCTGAAGTTGCTGTACCTGCACTTGAATCTCCAGTACCAGGAGCTCCAGCACCTGAAGTTTCTGTGCCGTCAGTTTCTGAAGTGTCCGTTGAATCCTTGGTCCCTGTATCACCAGATTCCGATTTCCCGGTTACCGGGTCCGCTACCTCGCCGGTCGCAGGATCCGTTTTCTTACCTGCCGCCTCATTTCCTTCGACCTCTCCCTTGCTTCCATTACCATTCTGGGATGGGTCGACTGCATCTCCGTCATCGTTTGCCTCCGAGTTCCCGTTATCGGGAACGCCGGCAGAACACTCGGAGGTGAATTTCAGCATGGACAGCTCCTGCGGCTCTTGGCCCGTTACCTGAATGGACAGTGCGCTTGGATCAAATACTTTGCACTCGGCCAAATCATCGAAAGGGAAAATCAGGCGCGTTTCTGCCTTGCCGTCATCCTTGGTTTTCAATGGCTCGGCAAATACTATAGGTTCCGAAACCGGATCCACCGGATCACCCGCTCCGTCGGTCGTTGCAGGGGGATTATCATCCTTCCCGATCACGCCGGTCTCTTTCAATACCCACAATCCTCCGACGATAACGATCACCAACAGGCAGAGCACTGCCGATGCGGCAACGACGGCCTTCCGATTCTTAACCAATAACCGGCTCAGCGGAGATGACAACTCCAGCTTAGCCTTGTCGAATACAGACCCCAGCGCCTTTCCTGCCTTCGAAAAATAGTTCCGTCGATAATCGCGGCTCTTGAAGGCGGACTTATCATGTCTTTTGAAGTAGGCCAAAATCGCTGAGCCATAGGCAGGAACCAAGCCCCGGGGACGCGAAAAATGCGGGTGCGCTTGAGACCACAGCATAAACTCATAAATCATTTCCTTGTTATCGGCATTTCTGCGTAAATAGTCAAACAGCGCGACATACTCCACAAAGCCCGACTCCGACTCCCGATAGAAGGCTAAGGCAAGTCTATGGAATTCAGAAGGCCTGATCTCGCCCTGAAGCCATCTGCGAACAATCTGTTGAACGCGGTCCACTTCCATCAAGCCTAATCCGTCAAATACCTCAACGTCCGGTTTGTCCTCAGTAAACATCCGGTGGAGAGCGTACAGCATAGCTGCATTACCGCTTAAACGAGTATCCTTCTGATCCCGCACCCAGGCCTTGCCGTCGATCCGGCTCAAGAACTCGGCACTTAGCAGCTGCTCTTTGGTAAGCCTGTCCAAATCCAATTCGCTTAGCAACGTCCGGCTAGCTGCCCTGGATAAGGTCTCTACCATACCCGAATCCTGTAATGCGCTATCCGCCGGAGAATGACCCTCAGACCATTTGCCGGTTTCCAGCAAAATCAGATTCACGGCACGAAGCAGCTGCGAATTGCTGCGCAATATATCCAACAACCGGTTGCGCGCAGCCTCCTGAAACGAAGGGTTGTAAAGCACCCGCGGGTGTTTAGCCCCCCAGGAGTAGATCAAGTTCAAAATTCCCTTGATATCTCCCGATTTATTGAATTTATCTTGAATATAAGGCTCAAATAAAGCTCTGGAGAGCCCATCGTTAGCCAATATACTCGTAAAGAAAGCGGCATCCAGACCAGGGTGCCCTTCTATCAGCGCATAGAATGCATCGGCCGCATCCCGCCGTTCCTGCAGCAGAGCATTTTTCAAAGCCCGGACGTAATAAGCGATGATCTTATCCTCCTGCCCGGCTCCTTGAATGCTGAAGTAGTCGCGGAAGCATTCCGCCACAGCAAGGTCGGGGATTTGTCCCTGGCTGACCCGGTCAAACTCAAGATCGAAGCGGGACAGGAATAGATCGTTCAGCTCCATCCTAGTTTCCAGGGATCCGGCCGGCTGCAAATAGTCCAGCAATCCCCGCAGAACCGCAAGCTTATGATCTTCGTACATCGCATCATCGCCGGATTTCACCTGATAGAATACGGCCAGTTCATGATAGCTGGACAGGGCCGACTTGCGCTCGCTGCCCATTCCTTCCAGCATTTCATCGGCAAAAACAAAGAAATCCTCCAGCCGGTCCCTGTGCTCCAAGCTATTCCAGGCAAGATCGAGGTACGGCTGACGCGACCAATCCAGATCCATTTGTCCGGTCCGTTCGGCAGCCAAATCAAACACAAAGTCTTTCTCGATGTTGCGATCATGAGGGCGCAGACTCCCTTTTTCCACAAACTGAAGATGAATATACTTCTTGTTGGTCGGTTCCTTAGCATAAGTAAGAAAGCCCAGACGTCTGCGGAACTCAAAAGGAAGGCAGGAATACAAAATGTCCAGCAAAGAGAGCGCCTCTTTGGAAATGTCCTCAATAGGGACGTTCAACGAGATATATACTTTCTTTCTGCCCTGGCCCGAAGCGGTCATTACGGCGAACAACAATTGTTTGAAAAGGAGTTCATCCAGACCGAGCCGGGCCAAACGTTCCTTCGCGGAAGCTTGTCCCGCTAGTCCCGCAGCAGCCATGCTCCCTTCCAAGTGCGGAATTTGCGGCAATTCAGGCAGTTCGAGCCCGCGCTCCACATCATACCTGCCTTCAAAGGCGGCTTCGATCAAGGACTTATAATTCGTTACAATCTCCTCGGAGCGTTCTCCGGGGATGACATAGTTATGCGTAAAAAAAGCGCTCCGCAAGCCGGTGAAATCCACCGGCTGGTAAATGCTGCGCCCAAGCACGGTTTCGCCGCCTTCGGCATGAAACAAATGGACGGACTCGGGATACAAGGCTCCGTCCTTTTCGCTGCGGGCAGTAAGTTCGGCAGGCGCATCGTACAAGCAGAACGGATGAAGGACCTTCTTGATGAAGGCTGCTTCAAGACCGGGAGACTTGGCTACCGTATCGAAGCCTTCGGCGGAGCGAAATATGCCCCGCCGCTCCCGGGTGTACATTTGCTGCTGGATGCTTCCTGGAGAGATGGACTTCAATGCGATTCTCTCCCCTCGATGTAATTCAACTGGTACAGCAGCCAGATAAACGGCTCATCCACCCGGATCGGGCTGACTACGCCTTGCAGCTTCTGATCCACCGGATTGCTCCCGAGCGCGGAAACCGCGAAATACGCCGTATTAGTAAAGTACACATCCATCGTGCCTTTAAACGGACGGTCGACTTTCTCGATAAAGCGCCGGATCTCTCCGTCGATATTTTCAAATTCGGCGACATTAAAGCTTTTACGGTGAACGACATTGTTGAATACGTTACTGTTCGATTTGATGTATTCCCCATCCCCATCGCTCAATGCGCGAAGCATATCGCTCTTGGTCAGGACGACGGCCGTTGGAATATCGGTTTTCCCCTTTTCCTCATAGGCGATGAAATCCCCGAACATCGTCAGCACCACGTCCCGCGGTTCATCGTACTGGGAGACCCATTCGCCCGGCTCCCCGCCGATATTGATGCGAATCTTCTCGCGAATCGAGCGGATTTGCAGCGGATCGACCATAAATAGAATGCCGGAGGAATTCTTGATGTGCTGGCCCTGCAATCCCAGATAATCCTGATCCACCATTCCCTCGCCCGCCACATCAAAGAAGACCAGCGTCAATGGCGGCTTCCGGTCATCCTTAAACACAAACTGAAAAATAAACGGCTCCTGCATCTTCTCTTTCTGAGTCGAAGCGAGCAGATCTCCGCGTTCGAACAACGGCTCCTCGTACATACTACGGAACTTCCGGCTGATCTCCGCATTCAGCGGCATACAGGCCGCATCGAAGTGATCCGCCGTCGTATTCTGAAGCGTATGAATCAGAGAAGTCATATACACCGACTTCCCGACCTGCGAAGCTCCGATGATGGAGATGATGTTGCTCGGCACTTTGCCGGCGGTAACCGGAAGCTCGTTATGGCAGTGCGGACATAACCTCCGGCGCGTGATGATCCCGTAGCGGTCATTTAGCCCGATCAGCACGTGATCCGAATAAATCCGGTGTTCCTCCGGAACCTGATGAGGAGCGATAATCGCCTCCATATCATAGACCGTGTCCAGGCCAAAGCGCTCCCGGTACTTGTTCAACGCTTCGTCCTCGCCCAGGGCGTAGTCCTCGTCGTCCTCCCGGTGATGTGCCGCCCGGAACACTACTTCCTCCGGCGAAAACTTACTGAAGCAGTAAGGACAGACAATATCGTAGAATAACGGCCGCGGCGCGGCCTGTGGTTTCTTCTTGAACATCTCGAAAATGCCCATGGTTCATTCCTCCTTCAGGCTCTGCGATTACTCCGCGATGAGCTCATACAATTGTCCGTATTTGCGCCCATCCGTAAAGAACAGCCGGACGTAATCGCCTTTGCCCACCTCGATGACAGGCAGAACGTTTCTCCCCGGAGCAAAGTCCTGCAGAAAATGATAGACGGTCCCATCCTCCTTGCCTGCCGGATACCCACCCTGTTTCTTGACGTAACAGAGAACATCCTTGCCGAGCGCCGTCTCCGTCATCACTTGAATTTGAATGCTTTTATATTTGCGGAACAGGCTGTTCTTCTGCGTAACAGAGTAATAAATCCGTGCTCGGCCGGCATTCATCACCAACCGGTTCTGCCCGTCCTGCTGATGGATCAGCTGCAATTCGTCGTCTGCCGTCAGGCATCCGTATACCGTATATAATACGCGTCCAATTCCGTCCAGACGCTCGCGATAGCCGCCGTTCGCCTTGTATTCCTCCCGCGTGTAGAGCTTCAAGTCCGTTTCCGCCGGCAATGTATCCAAGGAACCGTCTGCGGGGCATTTGTGAATATACACCGCCTGGACTCCCTCCGGCCAACGCCATCGCAGGCATATCCAGTCTTCATCCAGACTGTAGTTCATTTCCCGAATTAACGGAGTTGACGGTGCCGCATCGATAACCCGCATGTTCTCTTCAACCTCCCTTGCTCTAGAATCCCCGGTTGACTCCGTCCCGCGGCCGTTCCCCGATGCCGTTGCTGGCCGGGGAGCTATGCCCGTTCCGACGGCGCCCGGATATTCTGCCTTGGTTCTCTTTTACAGGCACCACCAGCGTAAACAGGGCAATAACCCCCGCCAGCAGCAAGCAGGCCAACAGGCGGACGATTACATCAATAAACTCTTCTCCGGACAATCCGAATTCCAGAAGCAGCCCCGCCAGGATTCCTCCCACCGCGCCGCCGATGCTGAAGCTCTTGGCCAGATACCGGTTATCAAACATAATGCCGAGCCCTAATCCGATCACCGCGCCGATCAGAAGGATCGATAGGATTCGCAGCGCCATGTAAATGCCGCTATCTTCCGTCGGACCCGTCCGCTTCGTTACAAGGGTACGCTCCCCTATGTTGTCGTATATTTTCTGGAAGGCAAAAGTCAGCTGATCCGCTTCGGCCACATCCTGATATTGTCCGCCCGTCTGAGCGGCAATTTCTTTAAGCAGAGCGGAGCCTTCCGCATTATCCAATCCGAGACCTATCGCATTGATGGCGATCCCGTCTTTTTTGTACTCGCTGAGCGCATTCGCCGTATCCACTTCGCTATAACCGTCCGACAGCAAAATTACCAGTGTTCCCCGGCTAGAGGAGTTTCGCGATTTAATCTGGTCCATCGCTTCAGTCAGAGCCAGATCAATGTTCGTTCCCCCCTGCATCGGCTCAAGGTCGTCCAGTCTGGAGAACACCTCTTCCTTTACCCCTTGATCCTTCAGTCTCACAAAGGGTTGAATCAACTGGACCCTATCGTCAAACACGATGATGGCCGCCTCTTTATCCTGATCCATCTTGTTAATCAGCATTTTGGTTGCTCCGTAACGGCTATTGTCCGGATCGCTGGCCTCCATGCTTCCGGAGTCGTCGATAACAAACACGATATTCTTGACCTGCTTCAGCCCGCCGAGATTCAATTCATAAACGAATTCAAGCGCCAGGCCTACGACGAACACCATTACCAGGGTTGCCGGAACAACTAGCTTCCAAGAAGCGCCTACGTATCGTTGGCGCCAGGAAGACCCGTTCAGCCGCGGCTTGGTCATTTCAGCCACCAGACAGAATACGCCGATGCACAGAGCCAGAATCCCGAAATACAAACCGATGATCACCATGCCGGGCAAATCGCCGGGAAGGCGATTCAGCAGGATTTCGCCGACGACAAAACCGACGGCCCCCCCAACCAGACTGAACAACAACAGGAGCAAATTGATTTTACGCCTCATCTTGTTTGCTTCCTTTCCATTGATTTAATAGTTCTCTCAACGCAGTTCCGGCAGGCTGTCGGGTTGTATACCGTGAAACTCATAACCGTTCGCAAGATAGGTCTCGTAATACACCTTGCCATTGCGGTAATACATCAGGTCTTCCAAATGAAAACCGCCCATCAGGTTCAGCTTCACTACGCCGCTGCTGCGTCTCTCATGAAGGCATCCGAGTTTATAGATCCGCGACGTTTCATCGACGCCAAACACATAACGGACGAATTCACTTTCATAATCCCCGAAAATATACTTCTCTTCATAACGGTGTTCCTGCGTGTAATCATACAGCCGCAAATGGATGGCGGCGCGGTCTTCGAGGGTTCGATACAGCTTCTTGAACAATTCGTCCTTCGAAAGAACTTCCTTATTGCTGTAATCAATCGTGACATTCGAACGCTGCAGCAGCTCTTCTTCAAACGTCAGCTTGAAATAGGATGAAGTCAGCAGAGTGTCCCGGCAAACCGAAATCAGTTTCGTCAGAAGGCCCTCTGTTCCGTTATGATCCAGCAGTTCCCGCTGATTACCAAGCATTCTATCTTCAAAAAATACGCCAGGTCCGCGCTTCGCCTTCCATTCGTCGATCACGCGTTTTGTCACCAGCTCGTAGTATTCCATAATATTTTGGCCGATGTAGTCGTCCGCCCAGGTTACGCTCTCCTGCGCCGCCTCTTTCAGCTGGCTTTCCAGGCTTTCCAGTTGAGTGATCTTACCGCCGTAACGCTTATGCAAGGCCTCGACTTCCGCCTCGATCCTCGTGATCAGCTTCAGCTTCATCTCCAGAACCAGCAGGTTCCGCTTTCTGTAATAGACGGTCTGGAACAGCTCCGAGATGCAGGCCCGCAAATTACGCTTATCCATAAACGGCACCCGCTTAAAAGACAAATGATCCACGATTCCTCCGGAAATCTGGTCCAACTCGGCCTTCGCCAAGTCCAGCTCCATTTGCGTTTCCCGGTACAGGGCTTGCAAAAACGGCCTTATTCCGCCGTTCTCTTTATGCTCACCACTCCAGTGAAACAGCTGGAACAGGCCGATTAGCGGGTCAGCAGCCATGCCGGTCCGTACCGCATGATCCAGTTCTTCCGCTACATTCAGCTGTTCCAGCCGCCGCCGGGCTGTTTCTTCGTAGTTGCTTCGGAAGAAGGCGGCACAACCGCCTCCGAACAACGCTTCCTCCGCCTCCCGAAGCGACATTTGACGTATAGCCGCATAGCTGACCTCGTTAGTCATCAGGGCATGCATCTCGGAAATCGCCTCGACATCAGGTACCAGCGTGGATACCCGTTCCTCGATCAATACCGGGTTTACGCCGAACAAAGCCAGCCTCTGCTGCTCGCTTGCCCCCGGGTCCTGTGCCATATCTGTCATCATCTGACGATAGAAGTGATAGAGTACCACCAAGGCAATCGATTGGTTAGGCCGCTTCACCTTGGCTAAGCCAGCCGAAACGTATCCCTGACGACCCGATTGAGTCATGATGTTATTCTTGAACGAAGTGTTGTTGTAGCTGCTATTAGCCGGATCAAAGGCCTGTTCTTTGTATTTCCGGTTCTTCAATAGACTGATATGGCTGATCATTTCATAGCTGCTGTACAGTTCGCCCGCCGACATAATCCCCCGCTCGTTGCGATCCGACAGAACATACACCAGATCAAACAACGGGGCGGCCCGGTGGGTCACCGGAATCGAAAGACCGTCTTCCGTGACGTGCAGATTGGCCGTAAAAGAATAATCCGGCTGCTGCATATAATCGAGCTCCCGCAAGAAAGCCACGCCCGCCGAACTGCCGTAGCCGAACGCCTCCACTTGTTCCCGCTCGCTGATCAAGACGTACAAATCCATCTGCACCGATTTGAACGATTGACCGAGGATCGATTCCGCCAGCAGCGAAAGCTCGGGGACAAACACATTAAGCGGGTCATCGACCCGCGTAATCACAGAGAGATGAATCCGGTCGAAGGAAGAATAGAGCCGGCCGTATTCCGATATACTGCTGCTGACCTGGCGAATAGCCCGGTTTAATTCAAACAATCCTTGCCCATTGCGGTAAAACTCCCGGTACATGCGGGGACGAACCGTCTTCGGATCGTCCCCTCCCCCTATACCGTCGAGAATATGCCTTTTGACCGAAACCGAAGAGCTGCCCTCTGATTGAGCAGATACCCCTTGTGAGGTCATGACGTGTAAATACATAACCCCTTTGCTGTTATCCCATTTCCGGTCATTGAGTTCCTTGACTACGTCGATCGCCTCCGCGGTCTTGTCACCAATGAACAGAAACAAAGCGGGATAATGAATGCTGCTCTGATCGTCGCCCTGAAGGGTCAGGCGTTCCTCATTCCGGTCATAATCTATTGCAAATTGCTCCAATTGCTCCTTCATCGCTTACTTCAACCTTTTACGAATATCGTTTAATTGGGCGGCTATTCCCTTGTAGAATTGATACAGTTCCTCGCCGTTAGCCAATTCGATCTTCTCATATTCCAACGCATCGCGGGCTTCCAGGAAATTCACGGTCAGCTCATCCAGCTTGGACAGCAGCGGCGCGATATCCTCCGAAGCCGTCATTTCCGAAGCACGGCGGGACGCCTTGCGCAGTAAAGTATTCCGGCTCTTCTCATCCAGCCCGCGGAAATGAGTAAACACCTCGTATTCCGCATAGTTCCGGCTCTTCATCAGGTTGGCAAAAGGCTCCCAAGCCTCTTCCTCGGCGTCGCGATCATAGACATAAAGGGCGCCCTTCTTCACAATTGTGCCCGTATACATCGCCTCGATAAATTGCTCCAGCCATTTCTCCTCGTCGCGATATTGTCCGAGCAGTCCTTCCAACCGGTCGGCCATTTCACGAATCGCATTATACTTGGCCAGTTCGCTGCGGACCGTAGCGATCAGTTCCGGCGAGCGAATGAGGTTCTCTTGGGCTAGATCTTCAGTGATACTGCCGAAGATATCTTTACTAGCTGCGACCTCCAAACCGTCGGACAGCAGCCGCTTCAGCTCGATCAAGGCGGACTTCACCTCGCCCAGATTCGGCTTCGGCGCGTCAAGACGCATATCGTATCCGGCCAGCTTCCGATCCAGATCAAACGGTACGGTCTGAACTACGGCAAACCGGTTGCTTGTATTTTGATCGATACTCTTCTCCACAATGATCTTCAAACTGCGGGCTTCGCCAAACTCGCCGCGAACACGCGCATTGTAGCTCTGCACCCGCTGGTTCACATAAACATCGCCCCAGGATTTCTCGGGAATCGGAGAAGGCAGATACGTCCAGTTATTCTTGTCGGTTTGCACCAGATGGCGCCCGATGCCTTCCTTATCGAGAATCGTACGTTCATAGCTTTCTTCGTACACTTTAAGCGGTGTATAGACGAAGAGCGGCACACCGTTGCGGGTGTTAAGCCAGAAGATGCGGTTCTTGACTTCGCTCTCCTTCACCGTGAAGTGGGATTTGCCTACCGCGTTATTCTGATAATTGCGAATCCCCTTCAGAATGCTCGGAGCCTGAACCGGAACCGATACGAAGCCCCAGGCCGGGAAGTTCAAATTCCCGGTGCTGTTCGATAAATGGAACACCGGTACGGCTTCATCGTCCAGCTTGCTCGCAATATTGCGCTCCACAAACTTCTCGATGGATTCATCCTGCCCATACTTAATAATCAGGAATTCCTCCATCGACTTCGTGATCAAATCCCCGAACTTGTCGCTCAGGAAGGAAGAGATTGAGCTGACAATGTCAATTTCCTGCTCCTTGATCCACTGGTTGGAGTGGTTCAACAGCTCCGTCGAGAAGTCGCGGATCAAATCGTCCACGTCCTTCTGCTCCATCAAATTATTAACGACCTTGGAGATATCGGGAACGCTGACGATGTTCCAATAGTACGTTTTGTTCCCTTTATGATCAGACTGCTCCTCCCCGTTAATGAGGATATCTCCATTCTTGGCAAAAATAGAGCTGAGCGCGTTCAACACTTCCGTAAATACGTTATAAATCCGGTTATTTTCCGAGTTAAGCAACTCGTAAAGATCCTCGTAGAACTCGATCAATTGCTCCGTACGCTCCGTATCGGCATGGAGCCAGTACTCATTGATTTTCGCTTCGATATAGAAGTTCTTCTTCTTATCCTTGGATACGAAGGCACTCTTTGCGTCGCTCAGCTTATCGGCAGCCTGCTCTTGCGCCGCTTCGATCTCGCGAGGAATGCGCAGCAGATTCTCCCGCAGCGCTTCAATGTAGGACAGAAGCATTTTTAGCAGGCAGAAGCCTTTCTCCGTATAGACCAGCCGGGACACGTAGAACGGCCCTTGCTCCGGATGAAGAAACAGCCGGCGGACCTGATCGCGGAACTGCTCCATGATTTCGCCGGGAAGCTGCTTCTTCGCCTTGATGTATTCTTCGCGGGCCCGTGCCAGGAAATTCTGCTCCAGCTCGGTATCGATATTTACCACCTGCGATTTCACCACATTGGCATGACTAAGCCGTTCGCTGTTCTCATAACCGGGAAGCGGCTCGGGAACGCGCGATTCGAAGGTTTTGGCCATGCTGTCGAGGTCGATCCCCAGCTTCCGGGCGAATTTCTCCACGTCCTCCTGGTTCGGAGCCTTCTCGAACATGCCTTCCATCTTGTCAAACAAACGATAAGCCAAATACGTCGTCATTTCTTCGATCGGAAGAACCGCCGACGAAGCGCCGATAATGTTGTATTCGTAGTTGGCGGGATAGATTTTGTTCATCTGCGCGATATTCGTGCGAATGTTACTGATGTAATCGTGGATGGCAAATTCCTCTCCGGATTGCTTATCCTCGCTGGCCATAAAGTTCGTGATATTCTCGGCCGTCACGTTCATGCAGTAATCGTAGGCATTCTCCAGCAGCTTGCCTTCCGTATTCGTCGCCGAGATCAAATGGCAAAGATTAAACGGCGGCAACGGGGAATTCACGGTCAGAATGTTGCCGTACTGCTGCTTGAAGCGCTCGCCGCGGCTATCCACGTTCATCCAATAGTCCAGTTCCTTAAGCGCGGCATACCCGTTCTTCTTAATATATTCCCGGGTATGCTCGCTCAGGCTCTTGTTCGAAAGGTTGATATCCGGGGTGAACAAATATCCGAGCGTATTCACCCGGTCGATGCCCGCTGAGCCGTGATCGCGCTCGATGATGCCCCGTACGATATAGGCGATGTCCAGGAAGCAGCCGCTGCCGGTTCCGCCGGATAAGCCGGTAAGGAGAAATACCATCAGCTTCTTGTTGGTGCCGACGGACAACGTCTTGATCTTCTTATCGATGGCTTGCACCACTTGGGTAATTTTCGTAAACAGCAGCAATCTTCCGGCCTGGCGCACGCCGGCCGCACCGTTCATCCCATCAGTGATGCTTAATTCAGGTGACAACCATTCCGTAATGTAAGGTTCAAGGATACTGCGGTTTTGCAGTAATCCGCCGATTTCGGCGTTCGATAACAACACGAATTCATTGATCGGGTCGAGGCCGATGCCTTTGTATTTCTTGGTCCGGTCCTGCTCATTCGTTTCAAATGCCAGGAACTCTACATTGTCCGGCTTTTCCCGCTTTTTCTTGGAAAGCGGATCTT
Organism: Paenibacillus sp. FSL R5-0407; assembly: GCF_038009185.1. Taxonomy (NCBI): domain Bacteria; kingdom Bacillati; phylum Bacillota; class Bacilli; order Caryophanales; family Paenibacillaceae; genus Paenibacillus; species Paenibacillus sp. FSL R5-0407. The sequence continues at coordinate 1,340,711 of NZ_JBBPAX010000002.1, forward strand.
CCGGCAGGCGGAACCGCCGGTTAATCTGGTATTTCAGCCGCAGCAGCGCATCGATCCCCGTGCCGCCCAAACCGATGATCAGCATCGGGTTGTCGATCGTGTCGACCCGGATCTTATCACTGACAATGCCTCCGCCTAATGAAACGTCCAATTGTTGAATATGTTCTCTTACTACGGGCTTCATATGTGTTCCCCCTATTCGCTTTTAGAACAACCCTTACACGAGATATTCGATAAAAATCGTTTTGTCCACACTGCTCAGCGGGAGGGTGATACGATCCCCGCCTTTCAGCTCATAGCCTTTGCTTGCGTCAATGGCACGCCCCGACTTTTCGATCGTTCCGGCGGTGCCGCTCGTTATGATGATCCGGTCATTGCTGCCGGGGGTGAAGACGATTCTTTCCGTCTCCTTCAGTTCAGGCGCCAGCTGCAGGAGCTGGTGAAGATTAAATTTGCCGCGGAAGGCGGTTAATTTCTTGTACTGCGGATAAGACTTTTCGTTTGTATTCTCATCGCGGATTTCGAGGACGATTTGTCCCACAAAACCGCGGTTGTTCTGCTTCACCTTCCGGAATATGAAATATCCCGCACTTAGCAATACAAGCGCAGCCGCTACGCTCAACAGGACCGGCATCAGTGGAAAAGACTTCTCCTCTTCACCCGTGCTTGGCGAGGAGGCCGGTGGAGTCGCGGCTGAACCTGCCGGCTTGGCGGTTATTTTGACGGGAGGACTCTCGCGGTAAAAGCTCTTCTCCTCCGCCTTCACCACCAATTCATATTCATGCTTGTCAGGAATCTTGTAAGTTCCTTCAAATTTGTCTCCCTTATTGTCCAATTTGATTTCTTCCGTCTTACCGGAATCGAGATCGGTCACCTTCAGGACCGCAGCCATATTCTTGTACATTTCGTCGTTGGCCAGCTTCTGTCCGTTACTGGTCAGATAGGAGGAAATAGCGACTTCATCTCCCGGTTTGTAGCTTGTGGAAGGCAAGGGCTCCATGGCCAGTTCCAGATCGTAATTGAACACGAGATTAATATCGATTTTGTCTTTCGATGTTCCCTTGACCTTCAGTTTCCAATCCCCTTCGCTTGGGGACAACAGCTTGAGCAAGGTATAGCTCTTCGATTTGGTAACCACCACGTCGCCTGACGGAATCGCTACCGCCTTTCCGGAAGGGTCGACGAGCTCCGTCTCCACCGGCTTGGACGACATGATAGAGATATTCGCTTCCAGTACGTTGGCGTTCGGAACATTGACGGTAACCTCTTGAAAATTACCGGTACCCGTCATACTCTGGATCGGTACGATTTTCAGCTTCAGATGACTGGCAAAGATCTCGCTCAAAATTTGCGGCAGATCCTCCGCCGAATTGGTGGAGAAGGATTTGGCCGCGGTTTTGTCGGACAGGGCAGCCAAAGCCTCTTTATTTAATTTGCCGTCGGCGTTCAGCCCGATCGTGTAGATCGGAATCCCCGCCTGCTTGGCCTCTTCGACCGAAGCATTCAATTCCTTATCGGATTCACTCTGCGTTCTACCCGAGTTTTTGTCAAAATCGTTATTCCCGTCGGCCAGAACGACGATCATCGGATCGTGGTTCGGGTCGGCACCGTTCTGAAGCACTTTGATCGCTTCTTTTACACCGACCGCAATATCCGTGTAAGGCCCTCTGTCCAGGCCGTCGATAAATTGCTTCAAGTCTTCCTTGTCGCCCGGAGTCTTGATTTCAAGCAGGGCCTTTTCTCTCTGGATTTTATCGGTAAAGGCGACGATGCCCACTCTGTCGCCATTAACCGACAGCATATCGATAAACATCTTCATGGCTTCATTACCAATTTTATTAGTATCGCTCGTATTCATGGAGTTGCTGACATCCACAACAAGCACGGCATCGATCTGCGAGGTCTGTCCGGCGGCATAAGCCCCCGGCAAACGGAAGCTGAAGAGAAGCAACATCAGCGATAATGCGAGCAGCAAACTGCGAGTTTTTATTTTTCTTTGGAACATGTGTAGTACTCCTTTACTGAAAAATCGTTATGTTATTGCCGCTGCATGATTTGACAAATCTCCCCCTAAGATCTGCCAATGCTATGCCAATATGATATAATTAACGCCTGTAAAGTTCAATTATTTTAAAGGTTGTTCAAAAAGACATCTTTCCACGACGAAGCAGAACATGAAGCGGATTCGACGTCGAATCTTGAATTCAGCCGGGCCTTCCGTTGCTCACGTACCTCATGTACGCTCCGCTACTCAGTCCCTAGCTTCATCCAACCTTCTTGGTCCTGAAAACCTGTCTTTTTGAACTCGCACTTTTAGGTATAATGGCCTGCTCGGCCTATAAAAGAAGGAGACTGTATATGATTACTTACGTTTGCCTGGCTATTTTGTTTCTTTTTGTCATTGCAAAATCAATCATATATTGGAGACGCAATAAGAATTCGATTGCGCCCGAAGAGCTTGACCGCAGGCTGGTACTCCAAATAAACCGGGATAGTGATAACCATGGACAATAAGATTCCTGTACAAATTAAACCTACTATTAAAACGAAATATGTATATGAAAAGTTAAGAATATGCAACAATTGCCATCGCTATACGATTTTACGCGAAGATAATTGTACGTTCTGCGGGAAGCCCGGTCTTCTTCCCCTGCGTGAAAAGGCTGCTGCAACCGTACGCCGCACCATGCGCAATGAAAGGCTGGCCGCGATACTGATCACCCTGATCAGTATCTTCTTCGGCAGAAGCTTTCAAGAGATGGCGATTGGGCTGGCCGGAGGGGTCATTCTGACCGGGTGTCTCTGGTTTGTTCAGCGCAGGCTGCTTCCGCGGGCCGTTTCCCGGGAAATAGCCCGAATGTTCCTGCACGATCGTCAAAGAATAGCGGACGGACTCATCGCTAATCTGGACCGGGCCGTCGAAACGGGCAAAGAAGATAAAGCCCGCTCTTATGAAATGCTGCGGGAAATCGCCGCGCTGGTCCATGATGACACCATCCGGTCGCTGCAAATCATACTGCTGCAATCTTTTGTGCTTCGTAAGGATATGGAGCTGGAATTGGAGCCGTTGCTGCAAAGCCGATTTGATCCTGATCTTGCCCGCTATATCGGCGAATTAGCAAAAATCAAACGCGAGCTGATCAAAGACAGGACCTTTCGCTACATATTAAAATATGAACATGAAATTGCCTCCTTGGAACGCGGAGAAGACATTCTTGCCGGGGTGGCCGGAGCCGCCGTAAGGTTGAAACGTTACGTCCTGAGCTACTCCGACTTCATTTCGCGGTATGCGCGCCTGCTTCCCAAAGAGCGATTCTTGCGCCTTTACCGGGTCATAGCCACAAATCCAAACGAGCCGTGGACTTCCCTGGCGGATGAGGTTTACCGGATTTACAATGAGAAATACCAATGGGATGCCGATTTTCAGCAAATAACACCAAGGAGCATTTCCTTATGATGATTCGTAGATTGGTCTCTCTGCAAAGCCTGCTTCTTGCATCATGTGCCGTTATGCTGATTCTTATCGGTCTCAAGGGTTATGGAATTTCGCAAAAGATGGCCTGGTTTGACGAGGCCGAGCGCCTCTATGCGGAGAAGGATTTAATCCAGGCCGAAACCTGGTATTTGAAAGCCCGAAACAACACCTCTATAGACTATAGGGAGGACATCATCTCGGCTCGTCTGAAAGAGCTGGCTCCGATTACGGATATGAAACGGCAGCTGGCGGAGTTAAGCTCGCAAGGAGCTAAGGCCACTTCCAAAGGCGATTTCGATAAGCTTATGGATGTCTATGCGAAGTTATCCCTGCTTCGCAACACCTATTATACGGGGAACGGGCCTTATAGCGAAAATTACCGTGAAATTTCGAAATCGAACAACGTTTCCGAGAAGTTCGTCTCCTATTTCGCCCAGTTCAAGGACCGGTTCTACGCGGATATGGATCACAATCTGGATACCGGCGATTATTCGAATGAATCCTTTAAATGGAATCTGCTCCGGATCCCTTCCAACTTTTACGGGGACAGCTCCAAGCAAATCAGCGAATTAAGCGCCAAATTCAAAACCTACGACGCAAGAAGAATCAAAGCCACCGCGTCCAAGGGCCTTTATGACACTTTATTCGCTGAAGCAAAGGATATGCTGGACGCCTACAAAAGCCATCAGTTTGAAGCGCCATGGATCACAAGCACAACGAAAGAGCTTATTGGAAGCCTGCTGGAATACGATCTGAAAGAAGAAAACTATGCCGCCTTCGCCAAGCATGCCAAACAATACAAGGAATTCGCAAACCAAGCCGACCCCGGGTCGTCGCTGACGGAATATGCGGAGGGCCAAATTGCGCGATTGATGAAAAAAGCCAAGAAAATGGCGGCACAAGGGGAGTATCAGGAGGCCATTAATCTCTATAATGCACTGAGTGGTTACCAGGATACCGGCGAAGCCGTGGATCAGGTCAAGCTGGCCTGGATGGCGGCAGAACCGTCCCAACTGCTCCCTATTCGAAGTGAGGGGGACAGCTATCAACACGTAAGCGGGGGTACTGACGCTTACGGCTCCAAGATATATGTCACGGCAGCCGATGAGACAAACCGGATTTATTTCGGCAGAATGAACGCCCAGGAACAAGTTCAGGTTCTCAGCAATACGGATATAACTTCAAATGCGACCATCCGGCAGCTGTCCATTGAACGTAAATTAAGCAACAAAGAGACCCCTGTCCTTCTCGTTGAAGCCGATTCCGCAAGCAGGAACGCGCTTTATGCGTTGTTTGAAGTTCAGGATGACCGGATTGAGCTGATCCTGTGGGTTGAAGCGGACAATCTGACCATCAACCCGGATGGCAGCCTCCTTGTAGAGAATCCCGCAGGATCGGGCGAGGGACAAATCGCCATTTACGAACGGTCAGGCTCCTACTATGAGTTTACCGGCGTCAAGACCGTTATCCCGGAGATTGCCCCTGAAGATATCGCTCAATATCCGCAGAAAAAGGTACGCTTCACATGCACGATCTCCGCGCCGGGCGAATTCGAAACTACGGCATGGGCCGGAGACAATTATATCGTGCTGACAGGTGACTTCCAATTCTCGGAGGGACCCGCTGTTATTACCGGTACGTTTGTTGAATATAAGGACATCATGATCAATGAGGACCTGCTAAACGTTCCCGTAGTTCAAGTGGATTCCGTTGAGCCGTCTACGTTGCCCTGACTCTTCCGGGATAATGACCCTCGCTCCATTTTCGACTTCAGATAGGCCGTGAACCTGAATTCAATGTAATGATAGGACAGATGCGATATCAGGACCGACAGCGCTAACGATAACAGCGCGTAGATTCCGAAGGAAACCGCATTTGTCCCTATCATAGCGGCGAATTTGGGCACGGCTATTTTTAATGGAAACATGACCATCGTATGCCACATGTACAGACTGAAGCTGATCCTTCCCAAGTAGCGCATCACACTCGTTCGCAGAAACCGGGACAGCAGCCCATACTCCATAAGGATAGGGATAAACAGCAAGAAGCTCAGCACAAGCGCGGCCCAAATCGGAACCTTTAACGTATAATAGGACAGATAGATTGCAGCCAACAGAATTACGCCATTGAAATAAAACGCTTTGACGGGTTTCCAGTGGCTCTTTATCTGTGCCTGGCTGAAATACGCCGCGACACCTACGGCAAAGAAGGAGAAGTCTCTGCGATAATAAATAATGATCATCGTAGCGGCAGCGACCACGACATACAGAATGCCCTTCCGAACCCCGGGCAACTTGGAACTGCGGTAGATTAACCAAGCCAATCCAGCAATAATATAGAAGAATAACTCGTAACTCAGTGACCAGGCAACGATCTGAGCGATCGGAAGCGGGAACATGCCGGGCAGCAGAAGAGCGTTGGATAGGAAATGAAACGCATATTGCCCTGGTCCGATTCCATCCATCCATTTATAGCCGATCACCGGTCCGACCGCAAAAATAATAAGATGAATCGTTATAAATACGGGATAGATGCGCAGCAGCCGGTTGACGGCAAACTCCCGGAACGACTTTTTATTCAACAGGCTTTGGGTGATCAAGTATCCGCTGATGACGAAGAACAGGTTTACTGATATAGGCCCGGCCTCATTGATCATATAAAGAAAATTTTCCTTGGGAATCTCGGGAATGTATCCCTCGATCACGGCGGAAATATAGATATGATAGATCACAACCGACAGGGCAAGCAGTCCGCGCAGTCCCATCAGCGTATAATTCATCTTCTTCACGAATCTTTATCCCCTTTGCCAAAAACGGTCAAATCCTCTCACTCTACTTAATCACAGGATGGCTATCTAGTCCACTGGCGGACCAACCGCAGCCCGTCTATATGCAAAAAGACACCCTTCCGGGTGCCTCCTTCGCTAAATAACTACTTGTTTACAGTCTCTTGGCAAATTGATTCAGCCGTTCGGACATGTGTTGAATTTCCTCAATAAACGAAGACATGTGCTGAGCAGACTCCGCTTGTTCTTCCACCACTTGGTTGATCCGGTCGATGGATTTCCCCATTTCGGCCGTAACCTCCCTGAATTCCTTTAAAATGCCCTGTATGACTCTGGTGGAGGAAACCGTCTCATTGGACAGCTTTCGGATCTCCCCCGCTACAATGCCGAACCCTCTTCCTTTATCCCCGGCATGTGCTGCCTCAATCGAGGCGTTAAGCCCGAGCAAATTCGTCTGATCTCCGACGGCTTTTACGATGGAGACGACTTCATCCGTCTTGTTGACCTGTTCCTCGGTCGCCCGTGCGAGGGCGAGGAGCTGATGAGTAAAGCCCGCTAAGTCATTTGAACCGCTCGCCATACGGGAAAGCCTGGCGTTTGCCTGGGTCAGCGAGTCCGCGATTTGATCGGAAATGTCCCGGAGTTCGCTCTGCTTGCGCAGTTGGACCGCAATACCGCCGATAACATGGCCTTCATGGTCATGCAGCGGGGTAGCCGTCCCAGTAAATTCAAATCCGTAAAAATCGGCAGGCACTTCTGCCTTCAGGCTTATATTGTTTTTGATTGCGTTCGTCAGCGGTTCATCGGGATGCAATAACTGGTCGACCTTGATTTGCAGGTCGATATTCTCCCCCGGCCAATAAGCGACGAACTTGTCCAGATCGCAAATCGCGATCGACAAATCCATCGGAACGGCCTCCTTGATAACAGGTATGATTGCCATGAAGTCTTCCAGCGTTCTCTCTTTATCCATTTCCAAACCCCATTCTACGAATATTGCAACGAATTATATCACAATATACGCCCTGCTAAAGTAGTTCTACCAGCTCATAACATCTTTCCTTAGTAATCCGGGCTTTGGCGGAAAGCAGCTGCAAGGCCTCCATCGTCCCGCCCTTATACTCTGCCGCTTCCTTCTCGGCGGTTTCGTCTCTCTCTGTAATCCACTCACGCTGCTCCTGCTTCAAGGCTGCCATATCCTTCTCGGAAAGCCGATCTTCCAGTTCACCATAAATTTCGTTCAGGGCCGCATCCCACCGTTTATAGGTTTCATCGGCGGCCTGGGTCATCGATACGGTGGTCCCCTCCTCGTTCAGCTCCTCCAAATCCGCAAGCCCCTTCTCGACCTCATCCAGCTTTTTCGTATATTCAGCCCGCAATGGTTCACTGTTGGTTGATTGATCAGCTTCATTCGATTGCTGGTTCCCGTTCAATTGCTGATCATCTTCAGAAGATGCAGGCTCCTTCGTTACTCCGTTCTGGTTCGTCTGCCCGTTCTGACTCGGCGGTGCGCTTTCAGTCTCTTTGTCCGAATTTCCATTTCCGCATCCCGCCAAGATACTGCACGCCAGCAAGCTTAAGATCAGTATTTTTCTCATCATTCTCCACCCATTCTTTTTATTTTTTCTAATATAAGGTAAAACGAATATACAGCCGGGATTGTTGCTATATCATTGACAGCCTTTCCGGAACGGCCTGTATAATAAGAAGGCTTAGCCGAAGTATCAATAAAGAAAAACGGTATCTTTTCATCTAACCGACAAGGAGAATTACTAAGTTATGTGGTTTCTATTCGCTTTACTGACCGCCCTCGCTTGGGGAGGCGCAGATTTGTTCTACAAGAAAGGCAGCGACTCCCGCGACCGGTTCAGCCATATCAAAATCGTTATCATGGTCGGGCTCGTCATGGGGGTTCATGCCACAGGGTATATGCTATTTAAGGGAATTACGCTGGATCCGGCCGACCTGCTTCGCTATTTGCCCGTATCGGTCCTTTACATCTTATCGATGACGATCGGGTATATCGGACTCCGTTATCTTGAATTGTCTATCGCCTCCCCCGTCCAGAACTCCTCCGGGGCTGTCACCACGATTCTGCTGTTTCTGTTTTTTACACATTCATTAAATACGCTGGAGGTTACGGGCATAGTCATTATTACCCTCGGCGTGATCGGTTTAGCAGTCTTGGAAAGAAAAGCCGAGCAAATCGCGCTTCAAGCCAGTTCGACCAAGATTGACCCTAGATATCAGATCGGCACGATGGCGATTCTGTTTCCGATTCTGTATTGCCTGATCGATGGCCTTGGCACGTTTGCCGACGGGATATATCTCGATGAACTGAGCCTGATCAGCGAGGATGCGGCCCTGCTTTCCTACGAATTCACTTTTTTCGCCTGCGCTGTTCTAGCCTTCATCTATCTCCGGTTTGTGAAAAAACAGCGGTTCAACCTGTTCCATGAGCGCGTCAAAGGCTATGCGGCCGTATTTGAAACGATCGGTCAATTCTTCTATGTATTCGCCATGTCCAGCAACGCCATCATTGCCGCGCCGCTGATTGCTTCTTACAGTATCTTTTCCGTCATTCTGTCCCGGATTTTCCTGAAGGAACGACTGAACAAGGCGCAGTACGCCGTCGTTATAGCGGTCATTATCGGCATCGCCCTGCTCGGAATTGCGGATGAATTGTAATATACTGGAGACGAGAGGTGATTGAGAGATGAATAGAACCGGTCCTGATCCCAATGCCATTTTTCCTAACCCAAGCATGAAAAGAATTTGCTATATCAAAAATGTGATCACCAGGTCTAACATCAGTATCGGCGACTATACGTATTATGACGACCCCGATGGTGCGGATCAATTTGAATCCCACGTTACTCATCATTATGAGTTTTTGGGCGATAAGCTGGTGATCGGCAAGTTTTGCGCCATCGCCAAGGGCATCGAATTCGTCATGAATGGCGCCAATCATCGGATGAACTCCGTAACTACGTACCCTTTTAATATTATGGGCGAAGGCTGGGAGACCGTTCCGGTCTCATTGGACCAGTTTCCCTTCAAGGGAGATACCGTGATAGGGAATGATGTATGGATCGGTCAAAATGTGACGATCATGCCGGGAGTCCATATCGGTGACGGCGCCATCATCGCAGCCAATTCCCTGGTGGCCAAGGATATCCCCGCTTACCATATCGCGGGCGGTAATCCGTGCCAGATTATTAAGAAGCGGTTTGACGATGAGCTCATATCGTACCTTGAACAGCTAAAATGGTGGGATTGGCCTGCAGACAAAATTTTCGATAACCTAGAGATTCTGTGCAACTCTGACCTTGAAATGATTAAAAACGTGAAGTAGAGAACGAAAAAAAATTCAACATTGCCTTGGCTGCTTAACCTAAATTCTGCACAAAAAAAGAGCTTCACCCTTTGGGGGCGGGAAGCTCTTTTATCGTTTTGAAGATCTTGCGCGACGTCTGTTACCGGGCCCGTTCTTGACTTACGTCATTGTAAAATTTGATCGAGTAGATGGCACAAATCCCGACAATAACATAAACGATCCGGGATAATGTGGAGGTTTGCCCACCGAAGATGCCAGCCACCAGGTCATATTCAAAGAGGCCGATCAATAACCAGTTAAGTCCGCCCACAATCAGTAAAGTGAGTGCAATCGCATTTAGTGTTTTCATTTCAGCCACTCCTCAGATAAGAGTTTTTCATTAAAAAAATGCCCTTTTCCATCCAACTTTATACATCCGGTCTTGTGACAAAATAGGAAACATGAAATTCTGAATCCAGCCATTCCGCTCCGGATGTGAAGGAGACGCTCTATTTTGATATACTCACAATACAGAAACCTCTATGTAATAGAATTTAAGAAATGAGGAAGAAAATGCGGGGCAATCACATGGACGATAATGAGGGGGCTATTCTGGAACCGTCACTTTCGGAATGGCATGAACTGTTCAATTTATGCGCAAATGCTGTAGATGATAAAACGATTACGGTACGGTATGCAGAAAGCGTCTTGAAAGCGATCCGGGGCGTTAAGCCGGAGCTCAAGCCCGGCTTGGGACTTATTTATGATCTGAATGCCGCTCTTTACTGTCTTAAGCTGTTAATTTTACCTGCCAAGTCAACCTCCACTACTTATCATGCCAATTTTATGGGCTATTACAATTCGGTGGCCGTAAAGGAAATGCAAGATTCCATCGGGCTAATCCTTGGTGAACCACTACCTCTCGGGCCTGAACAACAAGGATGGACAGTTGTCTTACAGACACTGGACTTTATACGCAATGAAATGCTGAATGCACAGCAGGATCAGATTTTCGGAGAACCTTATTATCAACTCTGGCAAGCCTGGATTGTGCCAAATATAAAAGATAAAAATGTTTTCTTGCGCGAATTGGAGCTATTGGAGCAAGCGGGGAAACAACCCGGTTCAAGTGTGCATCAAAAAGCGCTAATTCGGGCCCAATGCTGGATGTACTACCGCTTATCCGATGATCGGATGGCTCTGGAGCTACTCAAACAGGCGCAGGAGAATACGAAGGATTATTATGTTTTCATTCTGAATATTCTGGGCTTAATGCTGATGGAACAAGACTGGACCCGGTTATTGGAATGGCTTATTACGGTCGGACCTCTGCTGGAAAGCCGGTACAAAGACGTCATGGACAGTTATGCAGGCTACTGGAGCAAGACGGTAGAACAGCTTCCGGAATGTGAGGAAAGGATGTGGAGCACGCTCAGAGAGATGCTCCCTTATTCGGAGCGTATTTACGAACAGCTTATGATCGAGCTGGGGCAATGGAGGCAGTGGATGGACTTGCAGCTTTCCAATAATGTCGATCCTCTCGCTATTCGTGCAACCGATCTGAAGCCCTTGGAGAAAAATGCTCCTGAGGTATTGCTGCCTTTTTATCATCAGGCTGTAGAGAGATATGTGCTCGAGAAGAATAGAGGCAGTTACAAGAAGGCTGTAAGGCTGTTGAAGCGGCTCTCCAAGCTGTATACCAAAATGAAGCTTACCGCGCGGTGGGAGCAATTTATCGACTCCTTTACCGACAAGCACAGTCGTCTTCGTGCTTTACAGGAAGAGCTGAGGAAAGGAAAACTAATACCATGACCCGATTCAAACAAGCTATATCCATCGGTATCCAGTTGAGCGAACATGGGGATGCGTTATTTTTCGGTACGGTAAACGACCGCAATTTCGTATCCGGACTTTCTTTGAAGCATCACCTGTTCGCCTGGCACGAGGAGTCTTATTACGGGACGGAGCTTGAAATCTCCCAAATCCAGGATATCGAAATCGTACTGCTCCCGGCCGAGCAGGTCATCCCTTTCCTGGCGAATTGCGAACTGCTCCGGCATATCGACTGGACCTGGCAGCCGCAGGCCCAGCCACTCCGGCAAATAGCTCCCCTGCTGGCCGTCTGTCTGGAGGAGAAAGCCTATATCCCCAGCTATACAGCGGCTAAATCGGGTAAACTGGCGTGGGAATGGGACTTGAGTGCGTCCGCCCAAGCAGAACTGGACGCGATCAACTATGACGAGATAGATCCGGATTTTATAGATAGAGTGCGCGCCGCCTTCTCCGCTTCCGTTTTCTATCGTTATTACGGCACTCAAGAAGCCGCTGCCGATTTGCGCCGGGATTACCCGCTGTTGTTCAGCAAAGAACGCATGTCCGCAGGAAGCGATGAACAGAGCTGGCTTATTGACATCGGCTGGAAGCCGGATACTTCCCCCTTCCGTCCGTTGCTGCAGCTGCTTGAACCCGGAATGGAACCGGAAACCGAATTTGATCCATCGGCTGACGAGGACTGGCGACTTCAGCTTGTTCTGCAGGACAAGCTAAATCCTGCGCTGCTCGTGCCCATAAGGCTCGGCACTGACGGCCGATGCTTCGGCACTTGGCCCGAAACGTGGTCAGAATACGTCCGTAGCCGCTCCGCCAATTGGCTGGACCGCTTGCAAGCCTGCCTGCCGGAGGCCTATTTCTCAGCAGCGACTGCCGCCAGCGATGTCTTTGCGGAACCGCTGAACGACCGGGCGGCCTGGCAGTTTCTGACCGAAGACAGCCGGCGGCTGCTGGACGCCGGCTGGCAGGTGCTGCTTCCTTCCTGGTGGGAAGCAGCCAGCCGCACCAAGCCGCGAGTGCGGGCCAAAATCTCAGCGGGTGCCGGCGGCAGCAAATCCGGCGGCGGGGAATCGCTGTTCGGGCTGAATTCGCTCATCGACTTCGATTGGCGGATCGCGATTGGCGATGCCGATCTGACCGAAGCCGAATTCGCCGAGCTGGCGGCCCGCAACGAAAGACTTGTCCGCTTCCGCGGACAATGGATTCCGCTCGACCCCCGGCTGCTCGCGCAAATTCGCAAAGCCATGGCACGGGTCGATTCTTCGCGGGGAATGTCCTTTCAAGAGGTGCTCCAGCTTCATTTGCTGGGCGGAACCGAAGGTGCGGCAGACCGCCTGGACCCGCTGAGCGGTACGGACGATTTCGCAGGACAAATCCGACTTGAAGTGGAATTGAACAAGCACTTGAACCAGCTCATCCGGCAATTGGGCCAACAATCGGAATTGCCCAAGCCCGAGCTGCCGGCCGGACTGCGGGCGGAGCTGCGTCCTTATCAGCATGAGGGATTCGGCTGGCTTGTCCTGCTGGAGCGTTTCGGCCTCGGGGCCTGCCTCGCCGATGATATGGGACTCGGCAAAACGGTGCAGCTCATCGCCTATCTCCTTCACTTAAAGGAGCGGCAAGGCGAAGAATCCGGACAGCCGTCTCTGATCATATGCCCTACCTCTGTGCTGGGGAACTGGCAGAAGGAGCTCAACCGCTTTGCACCGTCACTGCGCGTGATGCTCCATTATGGCGGAAGACGTCTGGACGGCGATCCTTTCCGCGAGGCTGCGGACCATGCCGATGTGATCCTCACCTCCTATGCTACCGCCGCGCTGGATCAGGAGTTATTGAAGGAATACGCTTGGGGAACGATTTGTCTGGACGAAGCCCAGAACATTAAAAATGCGCAGACGAAGCAATCCTCTGCCGTCCGCAGCTTTCCGGCCAGACACCGGATTGCGCTCACCGGCACGCCGATCGAGAACCGGCTCTCGGAGCTGTGGTCTATTTACGACTTCATCAGCCCCGGATTCCTGGGCAGTGCATCGGCTTTTCAACAACATTTTGTTCAAGCCATTGAGAGGGAGCACGATGAACAACGTACAGCCGATCTGCAGAAGCTCATCAAGCCGTTCCTGCTCCGCCGCAAGAAGAGAGACCCGCACATTCAACTCGATCTGCCGGACAAGAACGAGATGAAAATGTACGTGAATCTAACCGCCGAACAAGGGGCCCTATATGATCAGACGGTGATTCAATTGATGGAACGCATGCAGAAGCTGGAGGGAATCGAGCGCAAGGGAGCTATTTTAGCAGCACTCACTCAATTAAAGCAGCTTTGCGACCATCCTGTGTTGATGACCAAGGAGCCCATCCCTTCGCCAGAAGATTCCTCAAAGGACGGGAAGGATTTGGAGGCGCTCATCAGCCGTTCCTCCAAACTGGAGCGTTTGCTGGAAATGGTCAAGGAATTGCGGGAAGAAGGCGAACAGTGCCTTATTTTTACGCAGTATGTAGGGATGGGACAGATGATGCAGCGAGTGCTTGAGCAGGTGCTCCAAGAGCCTGTTCTCTATCTGAACGGCAGTACGCCGAAATCCGCCCGGGATAAAATGATCGAGCAGTTCCAAACGCCGATTGATGCGGGAAGCGCCCAGGCCGGCACCAAAAAGCCATGCGTCTTCGTTCTCTCCTTGAAGGCCGGCGGTGTCGGCCTGAATCTCACGGCGGCCAATCACGTGTTCCACTTTGACCGCTGGTGGAATCCGGCAGTAGAGAACCAGGCGACCGACCGGGCTTACCGCATCGGGCAAACCCGCGACGTACAGGTGCATAAATTTATTTCGCTGGGCACGCTTGAAGAACGCATCGATGAAATGCTGGAAAGCAAGCAGCAGCTCAGCGACAACGTCATCGCAAGCTCCGAGGGCTGGATCACCGAGCTTTCGACTGAGGAGCTAAGGGATCTTTTTTCGCTCCGGAAAGAGTGGGTCGGCCAGGATTAGGGAGGGCTCTGTGAGCACTCCCGGCTTTCCTCTTCCCTTTTCTACCTCACCACGAAACTATTCAATACTATTTACCAAAGAAGTAAAATCAAGTATGTTCATATAGAACAGTTAACGGGGGTGTTATATGAGATATAAAGGAGCAGCCTTGGGTGTCCTATTGCTATTAGGAATTTCAGCGTTTTTCCTCTTCCCTAAAAATACTCACAAAGATCTGATCCTCATCCAAGAGACGGAGCACGGCCTTTTTTACAGCCCTACTAACGATTCCGAAACCACTCAGATGATCGACATTTTAGCCCTCGAATTCGATGCACACTACACGCGCCTGTCAACGATGTTCCATTTTGAATCGGAACGCAAACTCCCTGTTCATGTGTACCCGGATTACGAAGCATTCCGTAAAATGATCGGCCGCGATACGGAAGGCACCTATGATGCAAGAGACAAAACGATTAAAGTGTACACTCCGGTGAACCTCGAAAATCCGAATACCCGAAAAGCTTTTACCGATCAAATTACGCATGAACTCGTTCATGCTGTCATCCAGCAGGTCAACCCGGAGGTCGGGCGTACAAAGTGGCTTGATGAGGGGACCGCCTATTATGCGTCCAATCAATTTGAAGCCGAGTTCGAGTCTAAGCTCCTGTTCGGTTCCGCCTTTTTGGATTTTCCGGATCTGGAGCAATTTCAGCAGTCTGACTATTTCAATAAGGCTGGGGGAGCAGCCTACTTTTACAGTGGCACCTTGATCGATTACATCATTGATGAATACGGGTTAGACGCGCTTAATGAAATCATCCGAAAACCTAATCGAATGGAGAAAATTCTGAATACGTCTCTCGAAGAGTTGTATGCTGAATGGAAATCCCGGCTGCAGAATCCAGAAGACTAACGGCTTCAAGGACTCTTCCCACATAAAAGACTCCTTAAGAAAAAGCCGGAATCCTGGGATCCCGGCTTTTCTTAAATTATAGAACGCAACCATTGCCGATTGTACGTCCAGATTACCTCAAATGCTATTCGCTCTCCACGTACTTAATGCCGTCGCCCTGAAAAAACTTGTCTTTGTATGAATACTCAATTTCTAGTTGGCCGGATGAAAGCGCCGGAGAGAACCATAAAGGTATAATCGCGTACAGTTTATCATTTCGAACCTCGTACCGGAAATATTGACCATATGCCGGGCTTTCATACCAATAAGGCTTGCCGGACTTAAAATCCTCTTCTGGAATACCATGCGGAATGGCCAGCTCTTTATGATCAATCTGGATGCTGGCCCCCTCTTTCGTAACTTTTCCCGGCACGACATGTTTTAAAGTATAGGTTTGCCAGTCCTCCAGAGGGATCTCCGAGAAGTCCCCGCTATCGAAAATATATGCCTTTTCCTCTTTAAATCCTGTTCCGTAACCCGTCGTTAAAATGATCAATAATTCGTCCTTGCCGTCCTGATTCAGATCCTGAAGATAAACCTGAGGGGCATAGGATGGATTGCCGACATTATACCAGAAAGGAAAGTTGCGGGTTATCTCACCAAGGGTTATCCGCATTCCCCAGTATCCGCCGTCCGATTTTTCACCCCATATTTTGACCTTCTGAGTTCCCTTCACATATTCGGTCAATAGGTCTTCCCGATCAACGATATTGACCTCTGACTTCTGAGCATTCCATTGAACCTCTTTACCCAGAGCCTCGGCTGTCGTTCTTATGGGGACCATAACCCTTCCGTTCACGAGGCTTGGAGCTTCCTTCGAGCCGATCTTAGATCCGTTTACCAGCAAAGTGATGGGATTCTGAGCAAATACGGTGGCCGCTGTTCCGACGAGTATACCTGTAGTAAGTGTGAGGATAAGCGTTAGCTTTTTGTTCTTTTTCATAGACACAATTTCTCCTGGTAGGGGATATTTGGTGATTTTGCTATTTACCTCTACCTATTATACATCGATTTAGGGCGTGCGATAGGAAAATACCATATATATCACCCTTCTAAAAGTCTTAATCTAATAAGAAAAGCACCGACCAAGGTCAGTGCTTCTCGATATTAACTTAACCATCCGGTAAAAGAACAACAGGAACTGCCTGCCCAATCTTACTTCCGGCGGCGGCCCTTCGTCATACGGTTATAGGTCACCAACGCCGCAATAATCATGGCGACGAACCCGATATCGCCCGCCAGGCCGCGCTCTAGTCCGAACAAAATGCAGAGGTTCGTAACCAGCGTATTCGTCAACAACGCCGTTGCAATCAACAAAACCGGTCGCCAAACATTATATCCTCTCAAATGTACTACCCCTTTGCTTAGGTATTCTTCTAGGACAATTTGAACTCGATCCAGCCGATTTGCAAGCCCGGTTTGACGAAATCAAGCGTTAGCTCGTAGAGACCCGCTTCCAGCTCGACTTTTACGAGCCGTTGTCGGAACCATTTGCCTTCGGTCCCGTTCGTTTGGACGGTAGTCATTAATTGGCCGTTCAACATGATATTGCAAGCGCTCTGAGCCAAGTAGTCGTCCGGGGACATCATGTTCACCGTAATCCAGTATGGACCTGCTACGTCTGCCCGAATGAACGTCGATCCATTAGCAACCGGTTCAACCTGTGCTTGACGGGACAGCTCTTGCACCTGTGCCGGCTCGGAAGAAAGACTTGCCGCCTTGAATTGCTGAACCGTTGCATGAAGAACCTGCTTTCTGGAGAATACAGGTGCATTCATGAGGAACCGGCAAATATTCATCGCGTTCCGCTGCAGTTCACCACGGGTCAGAGTTCCGTTCTCGAGAGACGCCAGCGTATTGTCGTCATAAGCGTTGATTTCTGCGCCGTAATTGCTGACAACCATGTAGAGATCGTTTTGGGCACGAACCATGAAGTTCGTAAACTTCCGGTCGGCCGGACCTCCATTAGCGACGTCATTCATTACAGCCCACCAGTCGGTCATGACGATGCCATCAAAGCCCCATTCCCCGCGCAGAATGGTGGTGTTGAGGTCATAGTTCGACGCGGACCAGTGCCCGTTGATCGGATTGTAAGCCGTCATGATCGAATTGGCTCCGCCTTGCTTAACCGCCATTTCAAAGCCCTTCAGATAAATTTCCCGCAGCGCGCGCTCGGATACGACCGAATCCACTTTACTGCGGTATTTCTCCTGGTTATTGCAGGCGAAGTGCTTCAACGTAGCGTTAGAGCCGCCCTTCATGATGCCGCGCGTACAAGCCGACGCGAATACACCGGTAACCAACGGGTCTTCGGAGAAGTATTCGAAGTTCCGTCCGTTCAGAGGACTGCGCCGGATATTAAGACCCGGTCCGAGCAAGGTGTCGATCTCGTTTCTGAGCAGTTCTTTGCCTTCCAGGACGTAAAGCTCTTCAACGAGCTCCACATTCCAGGTAGCAGCCAGCAAGGTGCCTATAGCAACTTGAGTTGCCTTCTCTCCGCTGTCCATCCGGATGCCTGACGGACCGTCCGCTGTACAACCAACCGGAATTCCGTAGTTGAACAGCCGGTCGCTGACACCGCCAAAAGCCGAAGCCGTACCGGAAGTGACAAGCGGGCTGACCATTCCCTCGCCCCGGACGAGTACCGCCAAATCATGATCGCTGAGTTGAGCGATAAAGGTCTCCAGGCTGATTTTCCCTTCCGAAACATCCCGAAGCGTATAACCCTGATCCCCGGTTTGTTCCAAGGTCTTTGGAAGACGGCTTTGAATCCGGTCCGCTAGCGAGATCTTGCGCGTCGGCACCTCTTCATAAGTGAGCTCGTACGAACCGTCCGCCTTTTGCGTACCCGGTCTCATCCGGGAGTAGCTCTCGATCGGTGCGAGCGCTTCTTCCATCTGCTCCACGACTTGCAGCGACTCCACGTTGTACCCGCTTTGTCCATCCACGCCGATCTGCACCAGGTCCTTCACACTGCCGCCTACATAGAGGCGATAAACTCCGGCTTCCAGTACATAAGCGGAACGATGCCCCGTTACGCCGCCGTCATCGTAAGAAGCCAAGGAACGTACCGGGAAGCTTAGCGTAAGGCGCTGCGATTCGCCCGGCTGAAGCTCGTTCGTTTTGCCGAAAGCGGCCAGAACTTTGGACGGCTTGCCCAGTTTGCCTTGCGGTGCTTCCACATACACCTGAACGACCTCTTTACCGGAGAACCGGGTCCCGGTATTTTGCACGTTTACGCCGATTTCCAAATACGCTTCCCCTTCCCGGGAGACCACTTTAGCCTCTTCGGAATCGAGCTTAAACTGCGTATATGAAAGACCGAAACCGAATTCGAAATGAACCCGATCCGGGCAGAAAGTTTCGAAATACCGGTATCCTACATAAATATCTTCCTGATATAAGTTCTTGAACTCATTGCCGTAATTCCGTGTCGACGGATAATCCTCAATGGAATAAGCGATCGTATCGGTTAATTTCCCGCTTGGCGTCACTTCTCCAACAAGCACATCCGCAATTGCGTTGCCGCCCTCCATACCGCCATGCCAAGCATAAATCACGCTCGAAATCGGATTCGCATATCCTGCGTCGTCCAACCAGCTCATATCGATAATGTTGGAAACATTCAAAACAACGATCGTTTGTTCAAAATAGGAAGTTACCATGCTCAGCATAGCCTTCTCATCATCCGTTAAACGATAGCTTCCCGGCGCATCGGCATTATCCTGATCTTCGCCCGCGGTGCGTCCGATAACGATGATCGCCTTGTCCGATTGGCGCCGGGCCGATTGCACCAGTTCATCGGTCAAAGGCATCTCCTTCTGATGCCATGGTTCGGCAGCCCAGCCGCCTCCGCCGTTGTCGAACGGATTTTGCTCAATCCATTTTTCATAGACGGCCGCTACGTCTTCGTTGACCTTAATCTGCTCTTTGCTCCGCAGTCCGTCAAGCAGGTTCGTGGTGTAGGCCACATGGACGCTTCCGCCCGATCCTGTACCGCTCCGGTAATAGTTGACCTGGGTCCGGCCAAAAATTACAACGTTTTCTTGATTTTGAAGCGGAAGAACTTGTCCGTCATTTTTCAACAACACGGCACCTTCGGCAGCTACTTTTCTGCTGAACTCGGCAAAGCCTTCTAATGGAATTCCCAGTTTCTTTGTAGTCAATTTGTTCTCTCCTTATGTCGTTAAAAACGTTTTTGTCGTTATATATTAAGTTACCTTATCTCTATTGAAAATTCCAATCTTTTTGAGGGTATTCTCTTTTTTTTGTAAACGCTGCCTTATAAAAAAAACGCCATGTTCCCGGAAAACAACCGGTTCATGCCGTTTCATCAGCTTATACTACTGTCCATCATTCCTGTGAATCTCCGATCGCCGAAATGGCCTCGCGATAATCTGCATACCGTTCTTCCCATTCTGCTTTGCGGGACGGGAAGTAGCGCCCGGCCAACAAGGCGGCAATAACGTCGAGGCAAACATGCCAGCCTGCCAAATCCCGCGGCGTATGGTCGGTAATCCTTGTTATCTTCTCAATGAGAAGAAGCCGGCAGCCCTCCGCCGTAGGGAACAGTTCAAAACGGACGCGGTCCTGGTCCCAAGTATATTCCAACACGTTATAGGGTTTAACCTCCAGAAGGGTCATCTCCTCGAAACTGCCGTTTCCCATATCAAACTTGATCGCTCCGCCTTCGACCAGTTCATCCACGCTTAGTTCCGGGAACCATTGCTTCAGCTTGTCATTTTCCGTTAAGAAAGACCATACCTGCTCGGCAGGATGCTTCAAGCTGCGCTCAAAAGTTACGGTATACCCCTGCTGACCGTGACCTGCTTTTTGGATAGTTGCTATGTTCATGGATTGGATTCAGCTCCTTATTTCCTGTGGACTGCGATTCCTCGGATTATAGTATAGCATCCCGCGTTCCCAGTATTGAAATTGGAAGGCCGGAGAAGGACCCATTGCTCGAAAAATCCGATAGGCCTCGCCGCTATTGGGCTCTTGGATTCTTCGTAAGGATTTATTCTGGGAACTCATTTAGAACCGATAAATCATATAAATCAAGGGATTTCAGTCCTATCAATATATCAGCTCCACAGGTACAGATTGTGGATAACTCAAAGCCTAAACCTTCCCGTTAATAGGTTGATTATGTTTTGCGTAATCTCTATGTAACGAAGTATTATGTTAGGGTCGGAGTGGTTGAAAAATATCCTTCGTTTCTTTATAGAAATAATATTCATTTGTCTTTAGAATGGTTTCCTATGCCTTCAAGTTTAGAACTCATGCCTGATGGCCCCCATGATCTGATCTTGTATGTCATCGAGCGTCCCAAAAGTTTATTAACTCCTTCTCGACTCTTAATTAGAAACTCGTCATTCGTTCGATCTCCAACCAACAAAAGCAATTCAAGCCTAACAGTTGGATTCTTTTCGAACGTCCTTCTGTTTACGAGTCTTCTTTTCCGTAATATATAGTAAAGGTTTTTTAGGTCCCTGACTCGTAAAGGCAATATGTCAGATATTCGGAAGCCGATATTTATGCCTATAACAAACAGGATGTAATTGCGCTTATCTGAAATTCACCCTATTAACACAATAAAAAAAAGACTGCATTGATTGCAGCCCTTTTAATATTTTTATGGAACGGGTATTGTTTCCGTTGTAACATTAACTTTTATTATTTTTATAACGAATTTTTGTTTCTCCTTAATAGATGAATAATGTTCGTTTAGTTTATGTATCAGAATATGATCACTTATTAAGATATCAGAGTAAAACTGAATTGACACGAAATTATTAGATAATCGAATAGTTTGGACGTTATTTAGTTCTTCACCTGTAAGATAAAACATATCTCTTGTAAAGAACGTGGATATCATAAAAATATCCTGTACTTCTCCTTGAAGTTCAGCAAAAACATCATAGTGAAATACTATATCCTCATCAAATAAAGCATTTTTATGCACCATATCATTAAAGTTCTTTTGAACAGAACTTATAATTTTATTTTGTTCATTTAAGAATTTCTTTGTACTTTTTACATCCTCTATTGCTTTCTCCAGATCATGATTGTTAATAGACTTTCCAAAGTATTTTTGCGCCTGTGAAAGAAACTGCTCAGTATTATAAAGATAAAATAATTTGTTGCCGCTTACTCTTTTGAATTCATGTACAAGTTCAGGTTGAGGACCTTTTTTTTGGCCTTTAATGGTTAATACCCAATCTTCTTTATTATCATCAGTAATTAAAATAATCGATTTAACTAACTGATCCTTTGATTTATCTAATATTTGAAACCAGTAAATTAAATCACCATACTTGTCTATATATTCAAGACCGTTGGTGAAGGTGACTTTTGCGTCCTTCTCTTTGCTGTCCTTATATCCAGGTGGGATCTTGTTTTCATATCTCTTGTTGCCCAACTCATATATTTCATTTAACTTCATCTGAGTATACTCAGGCCCTAATTTTCCGGTGAATAAAACATCTATTTTCTCTTTTATTAAATCTAAATCAGGTTGGCTTGATTCCTGGAGTTTTATTTCGTCTTTTATTTTATTTTCGAAACCTTTCAGTAGTTCATTAATACGATCAGCATTAATATTTGAATGACGAAGATCACTTAACTCTCCTTGTAATGATGTAACAAACTTAGTCACCTTTTCAGAGATGCTTTTGTATTCATTTTTTTGGTTGTTAATTTCCACGAGCATATGTTTATGATATTCTAGAGCAACCTGATGGGGTATCCAAATTCTGTCTACAATAGTTTCCATCACTTTAAACAACAATTCTCTAGATTCTTTGGAGTATCTATAAAGATTTAATAGTGTATTGGTATCAAAGACAAACAGACATTCTGACCACAGTTGTTCAAATTCCTCTTCTGTAGGCGAATAATACCCTGAGAAAACTGCCTTCATTGCCTGAACCTCCAACATAATTTGAGTATCACTTCATTTTTCGACACAATTTCATGATATTCCTCCTAAACTTTATGGCATTCACAAAATGAGCTATAACAATACTATTCCGTTACTGTTTATTCACTCTTCCAGCCTCCAATAAGGAACAAACAGATATTACCAATAATTCACCTATATAACCCTGTTATTTTATAACTATCACCTATAGACTGCTTTCGTAAGACAAAAGAAAGATGCCCTTCGGCGTCATTAATGCTGGTGAACAAGTAGTCTCATAATTTTTTCTTCAACGTTGGTGCTTTGTTACATATTCAAGCCACCTTAAATGTAAGAAAGGTTTTTTTACAGGCTCCAAAATACGTACTTGTTTCGTTTCTTTAATTTAATTCAATAATGGTCTCAATAATATTCGGTTTATCAGTTTCGCGATCATAGGAAAGCAACGATTTGCGGCAGCTGTGGAATTACTCTGTTTCGAAGCTCGGTTACTTCTTGAAATTGAATTTCGCACTATAAGACAAAGCGACAGAGATCGCGAGAAGACAAATCGGAACTATGCTGATAAGCACCCGGAAGGTCAACTCCGGCGCGGGTCCCGGATCGTCGCCGCTCTCATAGCCGAGTATCATGCCGACCACAAAAAAGGCCAGCGCCGAGATCAGACCGCTCGAACGCGTAATAAACCCGGCCACCGCGGTATAAATCCCTTCTCTTCTTAATCCTGTTCTTTCCGCATCCTCATCGATGATCCGGCCGCTCACG
Source organism: Paenibacillus sp. FSL R5-0407 (assembly GCF_038009185.1). Taxonomy (NCBI): domain Bacteria; kingdom Bacillati; phylum Bacillota; class Bacilli; order Caryophanales; family Paenibacillaceae; genus Paenibacillus; species Paenibacillus sp. FSL R5-0407. Next base: position 1,363,728 of record NZ_JBBPAX010000002.1, read on the forward strand.
ATCGGCGGAGTCACCAGGAAGCCGGCCAACCCGAAGCCCGCCGCCACACCGGCCGCAATTCCGCTGGCCAAATCGTACCCAAACCAGAGCGGAATCATCGAAAGGCCGTAAACGACGAGGGATAAGCGCCAAGCCTTAACCCCGTTCATTCTGCGGATGATCCAATACCAGACGAAGATCAACGGAATTACCGATACGAATACGGCGGCCAGCAAAATCGAAACTTGCCCCTCGCTGATATGCAGCACGTATTTTGCGTAAAAAGGAATCATCGAGCTGAGCAGTCCATTGACCGTCTGGGCAAAGGAGTTCGAAATATTGAACACCCAAAACTTCCTGTTCTTCACCGTCGCCTTGAACGCGGGGATCAGCTTCAACGGTTCCCCTTGGCTGGCATCCGGCTGCTCCCGGACGCTCAGTACCCAGACGGACATCGCTACCCCGAAGACGCAGGCATACAACACCGCCATCATCGAGAAGTTTAGGGCGGCATAAATGAGGGGCGTGACCGCCGTCGCAATCAGCAACGCAACGATCTGATAACCTTGCTCCACGGCCGAAGCCTTGGCGCGGATGCGGTCCCCGCGGAACAATTCCGGAAATAGGGCGCCATAGTTTACCCATAGCACGGTTGCAACCGTCTCGTACAGAATCAGCGTGACTAAAAACCAGACGAACAGCCCATTCTCCGTCAATCCGCCGGGAGGTGAGAAGACGAGCACGAAAAACAGCATAAACAGCGGAATCGCACCCATAACCCAGGGCCTGCGCCGCCCGAATCTCGTCTTCGTCCGGTCTGACCAGTAGCCGAAGATCGGATTATTCACGGCGTCCCAGATCAGGAAGATCGTACGGGCCAGGGTTGCCAGGCCGATGCCGAGCCCCAGCTTTTCCACATAGTAATAGCTGTAAAACGAACTGAAGGCCTGGCTGGGCACCATCATCGCAAACATGCCTAGCGCAAATGCGTACGGGGCATTGATCCATCTGCTCTTCTTGTTCATAGAATCCCTCCCGATCGATAAAATAGAATAGCGGAATTTCAAACTTCCACGGCAATTCGTTAGGCATTCTAGTATATTCTTTGGGGTTGTGAACAAGATCATTTTTTACAGGACGTTAAAAAAGAATATGCCCTCTTTATTCCACGAATTATTGAATCTTCAAACGGTATAAAGGCAGGCGGCTTGCTGCTGGCGGATCCGATCTTTTATATCAAAGTATGTACTTGGACAAAGAGGTGCTTGGACCAATGGACAGGGGGTTGCTTCCTCCCAACAAATTAACTGGAAAAACTACAGTTAATTTCCGTCAATCTGCCTGATAATCAAAATTAACTGGATAAACTACAGTTATTTGGCGCTATAACGCAGAATCCGTGCTTGATCGGCGAAATTTAATGGAGGTTTTACATCTAATTTATCTAAAAGTCATTTTTCAGGAGAATTAACTGGATAAACTACAGTTATTATTCATTGGGGCTTGCCTTGCCCAAATTACTTATTCAGTCCCCCCACTACTTCGATGTCGTAGATGCTCCACTTCTCTGTACCAGCACCCGAGTCCTTGGCAAGGCTGAAGATCGTTTGCTTCTTCGTCCCGTCCGCCCCCGTCTCAACCAACGCAACTATGGCGTCGCTTCCGCTTTCCTCCACTTCGAAATAAGCATCCTCGCCGTCCAACTCCAGTTGCAGATTGCCTACTGTCCCGTAGTCCACTTCAAGCACGGGCCGTTCACCGCTCGCCTCGCGGAATTGACAAAGTTCGTCAAGACGCTCTTCCACATTCGGCGGCAGTCGGTCGTCTATAATGCTTAATGCCAAAAACTCCATTACGGCCGCTTTTGGAGTAGATGGGTATTCCAACAGTTCCACCGAGGTGTCGGTTTGTACAAACTCGCCTTGCTCCAACGTGAAATAGCGGGTAACCCCGTAATAAAAGACATCATAGCTGCCCCGGCGCTGTTCATAGCCATCAAACTTTCCGTCCTCGTCGTCGTCCATCAGCATATCCTCGCCCGATCCGCTCGCAGAGGCGCTATAGGCCAAATCCTCCAAAGTATCGCCCGAAATTCCAACCAACCCAAAGCCGGTCATACTGACCCAATTCGTGAGTCCCAGGTAAATGACCTTCTCCTCCCGGTCTTCCAACTGGACGAGCCGGATTTCATTGATGCCGTATCCGCCGCTATTCAGACTATCTCCAATCTGATGTATCTTTCCGCCCTGATTTCGTAAAACGTAAATCTCGTTGAACTCAATATCCTCTTCACTTTCATTTTCCGCTATCTCAGCATCTCCAAATGCTGCTATCGCTTCTTCGTTCCCATCCAAATCTATATCTTCCTGTTGAAAATAGATTAGTGAGAGATCGCCTCCTAACCCTTTCTCTTTCAAATAATTTTTAAATAACATAGCAGTGTCCTGAGGTTCGGATGACTCTGCCTTTTCCGCAAGCTCACCGCCCCCCGCCGAAGCGGTCTCCGCAGCCATTTCGCCGTCACCCTCCGCATTAATCCCGTTCCCTGCCGGGGGCACGGCGGATGAATTCCTTTCTGCGGCTTTGCTGCAGCCCGCCAGAAGCATAACCAAGGCCAAAGCATAGACGATAAGCCTGAGTTTTTTCATATAAACCTCCCTGGATTCTGTCCCATGTCTGTTCAGGCAGGATAGCCTTGTCCCTCCGGTATCTATCCTCATTCCCTATTTGTCCTATATTCTACAGCCTTTTGGGTGTTTCTTCCATACATGCGCACGGGTTGGTGGCAAGGAAAAGGAGAATCAGGCAAAATATTATTTATAGCAAATGAACTTTTCCTTAGGGTTACGACTCTTATAGGGGAGAGAGGTGGAGCCATGAATGCCGTCAGGCAAATTAAACAAGCAAAAAGGGGAAATAAAGATGCCTTGCTGCAGCTGATTCTCGCCGATAAAGACGCTTACTACCGGCTGGCTCTCGCCTATACGGGAAATGAGCATGACGCGATGGATGCGATGGAGGAAATGATCGTCCTGCTGTATGAGCGGATTCATCAGCTCCGGAATGAGGATGCATTTTATAGCTGGAGTAAGACTGTCCTGGTCAATGTATGCAAAGCTCAGCTTCGTAAACGGCAACGGCTTGTTCTGCTGGAGGATTTGCAGACTGCGGATGGAGCGGACCCTAGCGGTCCCCCCCTTACGAGCGACCCTTACCAGAACAGCGATCGACAGATGGATCTTCAGGAGCTGATGCAGCAATTAAACGAACCGCAAAAAGAAGCGATCCAATTGAAATATTTTCACGATCTGGATTATAGGGCGATAGCCGAGGTGACGGAGGTTCCGTTGGGAACCGTGAAATCAAGGATTTTTCAGGGACTGAAGAAGCTGAGAGAACTGTATGGAGGTGAAGCCGATGAATAAGATCGAGGAACGGTTGGCGGAGGAGAAAAAGAGGATCGACTCCATTACAGCCCCGGAAGACCTGGAGACGAGGCTCCGAAAAGCGCTGGACAAAGCCCCATCTCGAAGTAAAAGGCGGGTTCCGCCCATTTGGAAAGCTGCGGCGGCCGTCTTGCTTTTTATCGTTATTCTCAGCTTCAACTTCCCTGCCTTTGCTTATTACGGCAAACAACTACTCGGGTTCGACGGATTAATTAGCGGTACACTCCAAGAGCTCAACGATCAAGGAAAAGGACAATCGCTCGAAAAAAGGATGACCCTTCAAGGCGGAACCGTGCTCACCATTGACGGACTCATGGCGGATGCGAACCAATTGATCCTGTTTTACACCTTGTCCAATCCTCAGGGAGTATCGGAGGCGGATGCAAACGGCATCTTCAGCCCGGCCAAAATCACCGGTTTCCTGACAGATTCCTTCGTAGAGGCGGGGGCTTCCCTAATGAATGACGAGCATACCGAGATAAAAGGCACGTTTACTTTCGAACCCGTCAGTCCGTTCGCCAAAAAATTAACGTTGCATTTCCGCCAGCAGCCGTCATTCGGAACTGTGAAAGACAGTGAATTGACCTTTGCCTATGATCCCAACAAAGCCATGCAAACCGAGGTCAAGCAGCGCATTCGCAAGACACTGGAAGTCGACAAGGGTACGATTACCTTTCAGACAATTACGGCTACTCCTACGATGACGATGATCAAGGGAACGCTGAACATCGACAACTTCGATCGGATTCGAAACTCCCTGGACGGAATTGAATTGATAGCTAACGGACAACCGGTAGACCAAGTCGGCAGCGGCCGTCAATCTTCCTATGGGGGAATGAAATTTGATATCCGCTACGATGCACTTCCTCAGGACTTGAAATCTTTGAAGCTGGTTATAAAAGAGTTCGTCGGGTACCGGAAGCTGGACCTCAAGATCCCTCTTCCTTCCCCCGCCGATCAACCGGTGTTGCTGGAAGACAAGGAACTGTGGATTAAAAAGGTGTCATCAACCTCGCGCGGTATCGAGATCACGATTGCTACCGAAGAGGACGTTATGCTGGACGGCGTATCCATCCAGGCGAACGGAGAGAATATCCCGCTGAATACGACCCTGAATCAACACGATACCAAGTTGCCGGACGGAACCATTCTGAAGGAGCGCACCCTGTTGTTCGATGCCTCCGTTCAACCGGAGCAGTTAATCATCAAAGGAATGCATTACATGAAGCCTTACAATATAAGCATCAAAATCCCTGTGGACTAGATCTTCACACAAAACAAGGAGCTGCTCGAAGGAGCTGCTCCTTGTTCAATTAAAACCACGTTAAAGGCCACCGAGTTGGGCGGCTAGGAGTTTTTTTTCAAATCTCCTTACCGTTCCGCGCCTGTGTCGGTCTTGTCATCGAGAATGGACTCCGCATACTCCATCGTATCCGTGGTAGTTTCTTCAATCAACCCGTTATCCAGAGTCACATTGCCGCCCCCCAGGCCTTCGTTGATCATTCTGTCTATGTCCAGGAATCGCTCTTCTCTTCCATCCTGCTGATCTTTGTTTTCTGCCATCTCTGCATCCACTCCTCCAAATTAACCCGAACCTTATAAGTAAGTTTGCCCGGATTGGAAGGCCTCATTCCAGAGCGGAGGCAGATTTGATTGCCGTAATATGCTGTGTATGCAGTATCCAATGGGGATAAAAAAAGATGACCCCTGTGCAATACAGGGATCATCTCTTATGGTGCTGCTTATTTTTATTGACGAATCATATAATCGAAGGCACCCAATGCAGCGGTGGCACCCGATCCCATCGAAATGATGATTTGCTTGTACGGACTGTTCGTGCAATCGCCGGCGGCAAATACGCCCGGAAGCGTGGTTGCGCCATGGTTGTCCACGATAATTTCGCCCATACGCGTACGTTCTACCGTACCCTCCAGCCAATCGGTATTAGGAACGAGGCCGATTTGTACAAATACGCCTTGCAGCTCGACATGCTGCGTTGTTCCGGTTTCCCGTTCGATGTAATCGATACCGTCCACTTTATTAGTTCCGGTGATTTCTTTGACTTGAGCGTTCTTAATCACCGTTGTGTTCGGCAGGCTGTTCAAGCGGTCTTGAAGCACGGAATCGGCTTTCAGTTCAGGCATGAATTCGAACACGGTAACATGAGCCGCAACACCGGCAAGGTCGATTGCCGCTTCTATGCCGGAATTACCACCGCCGATAACGGCAACGTGTTTACCGGCAAACAAAGGACCATCGCAATGCGGGCAGTAAGCAACGCCCTTGTTCTTGAATTCGGCTTCACCCGGAACGCCCAGATTACGCCAGCGAGCCCCGGTGGAAACGATGACCGTCTTACTCTTGAGCACAGCCCCGTTTTCCAGCTCGACCTCGATGAGATCTTTCTTCTCCAAGCGTTTCACGCGTTGAGCCTTCATGATATCGATATTGTATTCCTTGGCATGCTCTTCAAGGCTTGCGGCAAGCTTAGGACCTTCCGTGTACTTCACACTGATGAAGTTCTCGATGCCCAAGGTATCGTTGACCTGTCCGCCGAAGCGCTCAGCAACGATCCCTGTCCGGATGCCTTTGCGCGCGGAATAAATCGCTGCGCTCGCACCGGCAGGTCCACCCCCGACAACCAATACTTCAAAAGGCTCCTTGCCCTCAAACTCGGAAGCGTCGGACGTTCCCAGTTTGGCAAGAATATCGTCCACGGTCATTCGGCCGCTTTCGAAGAATTCGCCGTTCAGGTGAACGGTCGGCACCGCCATGATTTCTTTGCTTTCCACTTCGGACTTGAACGCCGCTCCGTCGATCATCGTATGCGTGATGTTCGGATTCAGAACGCTCATCATGTTCAGAGCTTGCACAACGTCAGGACAGTTATGGCAAGACAGGCTGACATAAGTTTCGAATTGGAATTCGCCCTTGATTCCCTTAATGCGGTCGATGACGCTTTGTTCCGCCTTCGGTGCTCTTCCGCTGACTTGAAGCAAAGCCAATACCAAGGAAGTAAATTCGTGTCCAAGCGGTACACCGGCAAAAGTGATGCCGGTGTCCTCACCCGGACGATTTACGCTAAAGCTTGGTGTTCTAGGCAAAGATGCCTGCTCTACCGTAATGCGGGAAGACATGCTGGCCAGTTCGTTGACCAAATCCGTCATTTCTTCCGATACGGAATCCGAGCCGGTACTGACCTTCAGCAGAACATCGCCTTCCATAAGCTCAAGGTATTGTGCCAGCTGGTTTTTTATGTCTGCATCCAGTTTCATTGTATTCTCTCCCTTAAATTTTACCTACAAGATCCAGGCTCGGTTTCAAAGTTTCGGAGCCTTCTTTCCATTTAGCCGGGCAAACTTCGCCTGGATGATTACGTACGTATTGAGCAGCTTTGAGCTTGTCCACCAATGTGCTTGCATCGCGGCCGATGCCGCCAGCAGTGATTTCAACAGTTTGAATCACGCCGTCCGGATCGATGATGAACGTTCCGCGGTCAGCAACGCCTTCTTCTTCAATCAACACGTCAAAGTTGCGGGAGATCGCATGAGAAGGATCGCCGATCATGATGTACTCTACTTTGCCGATGGCTTCGGAGCTGTCATGCCAAGCTTTGTGCACGAAGTGGGAATCCGTGGATACCGAGTACACTTCGCAGCCCATTCCTTTCAAAGTCTCGTACTGATTTTGCAAATCTTCAAGCTCGGTTGGGCAAACAAAGGTGAAGTCGGCCGGATAGAAACATACGACGCTCCATTTTCCTTTCAAGTCTGCTTCTGTTACCTCGATGAAACTTCCGTTGTGAAATGCGGATGCTTTAAATGGGAGTACCTCTTTACCAATCAGTGACATATGAACCTACCTCCAAAATATTATTTTAATGGGTTAATCTCTTGTTTATATTAATTATTATATGAGAACCCTTCTCAATGTTCAAGACTGTTCATAAACTCTTCATCTTTCTGTGGGTGAAAACGCTTATAGCTTTAGTTATCACTGTAACCTCTACTAAAAGCTATGATTTCTCTCACATCCCACATTTATTCTTGAAAAATTTATTTCACCCATTTATGCAATAAAGGCCCCTCTTCACCAAACACCGGATCCTTATGCGGGACAGGTACATTTCTAATTTCGGCGATCGCTTGCGTGCGCTCCTCCGGCCTGCGTTCCCGCAAATTAGGTGATTTTCCTTCCGGATAAGCGCCTACCACTGCAAAGTTAGGGCTGCTTGCCAGCTTCTTGTGTGCGGTTCCTGCCGGCAGCACGATGACATCTCCGGTTTGCAGTTCCAGACGCTCCCCTGCGTCACCGCCAATCAGAACAGTCGCAACTCCGGATTTAACGCCAAGCACCTCATGCGTGTTGGTGTGGTAATGGTGGTAGTCATAGATGCCGCCGGTCCAACTGCCGCTCCACCCATGGCGCTGAAATGCCTCTTCCATCCCGTCCGGGTTATCCTTGAATACGCCCAGGTACACAATGACCGGCAATTCGTAGTTATTCGGGACCTCTCCATCATCCTTTACAAAAAAAGATCTGACTATCCGTTCCATGATCGTCAACTCCTTTTCCCTCGTTGATGTACTCGTAGTACCAGTACCCTTCGAGCGGAAGGGTTAAACCCAAGCCGAAATGATAGGATGACATAAAGAAAAAAGCCCCCGTCAAGGCGGCTTCTATGTTCTATAAATTAATTTCATCTGCGGCGGCAGCGGTGGCAGCAACGGCAGCGGCAATTGCATCCGTGGCGTAATTTTTTTCTTCCTTTTGTCCGACGTTTTCGCGGTCCCGAAGGCCCCTGTTCCGCTGGACGTTCTCTATTCTTGTCAGGGCAGGTTGTTTGCTGCTCGTTGCCAGTTTCTTGATTATCGCAGGGAACGAGCCTTCCCCATGAATCGATCCTGTACTTGTACATCATCACCCCTCCTTTGATTCATTGTATTCCAGGGAAGGAGGAGTGCTTGGACCAATGGACAGGGGAGTATGTCCGCAAAACTATTTATATAGCGATAAAAGACTTCATTCCACAGCGGGGGCAGATTCCGCTGCCGCAATGATGCGCCGCATACAATTCAGATGATGTTCTTCTTCTCTCAGATGAAATGTGAACATCCCCCGCACATACTTAACCCGCAAGAACGGCTGGGCCACGAGATCATTCAGCTTTCCGTCCGAAGCAGTAATAATCTCGTCCACCTGGCTTCTCAGCCTGGATACAATCTCCTCGTAGGCCGGCGGCTCTTCTGTCCAGGCACTCGGCCTGCTTCCTTTAGGAAACATAAAATGATATTTCTGCGGTATTCTCCTGGATTCATTGATTTTAGGGAAAATGCCATGGTCCCAGGCCACCAGAATATGGCCCAAATTCCACCGGATGCTGTTGTTAAACCCGGACGGAACAATATCGACCAAATCGGGCGAAACGGACTCCGCCAAGGCAAGGGTCTGTTCCCGGAGTTCCCAAAACTGCCTGAAGAACTTGCTTTCATTCATCATAATTTCCTCCCGTCATTTCAAAGATTGTGCCCTATGTCATCGTAAGGTACATATTCCCTCTAATAAGAGGGAATTCCTCCAAAATAATAGAATCATGAACCGTTATAGCGGGTTTTGTTGTCTGGAGTCCAGGCTTACATCTGCCGGCGTTGAATTGCCCTCTATAGGTTGGTAGAATATAACTTTATAGGACTATACTTCTATCTAAGGGAGAGAGAACAATGACAGCCCAACGGCAAGCGGCAATGGAGTCCATGATCGACTGGCTGGCGGATGAGCACGAACTCGGCCGGAAGCCCAGCAAGATCGAAATTGCAGGCGAATTTGATTTGCACAACATGCACTATTACATATTCAAGTATAAGAAAAACATGCTGGGAAAATGGCTTCTCGGCGTTTGCGGCGGTTATGAGCAGCCCTCCGACACCGAGCATTGCGGCCATGTGTTCAGCGAGATGCAGCTCTATGATCCGGCAACAGCGGAGCAGCAATCGATTGCGATGGTAGAAATGATCCGTGAATACTGGATGAAGCAGGCGGCGGCCATCGAGGCCGAGCAAAGCCAAAGCGATGAGAGCGAGCCGCAGAGCGAATCGTCCGGTATTTTCAACGGATTCGTGCTGCTGAACTCGGCCGAATGCGATCTGGAACAAATCAAGAATAACCTGTTGCAAGACTGGAACATATCCTATCCGGCAGGAGAGGACGGCCGCGAGTCCAGGGAGCAGGAAGGGATTCTGGTCTTTGACGTAGACGGCTTCACTCTGGCCGTCAGCTTTGTTGATGCGCCCGTCCCGGACGGTGAGGCCGAACATTACGCGCAGGGCAACTATCTCTGGCCCGGAGGCGCAGACGTGGTCAAAACTCATGTCGCCCAAATCATCCTTGCAGTCTTTACCCGCTGGGGTTCCCCGCTCGACAGCGGCAAAATGTACGTCAAGCTGGCCGCCAGCTGCCTGAAGCTTCCTAATGCCATAGGACTCTATTCATCCGGCACTGTGTTTGAACCCGACATGTACTTGAAAATGGCGGATATCATGAAATCCGAGGGCGAAGAAGAGGAAGAGTTCCCTCTCCTCAATCTGGTCCATTTTGGCTTGGTTCGCACGGAATCCGGCACGAACGGATACACGAACGGTCTGAAACCGTTTGGCAAGGAGGAAATCGAAATTGTCGACAGTCAGGCCGATCCAGCCGATCTTCGCGAATTCCTGATTGATATTTCAAATTATGTCATACAATACAACGTCACTTTGAGACATGGGGAAACGATCGGCTTCAGTGAGGAACAGAAACTGACGATTACGCGTTCGGAAGGCGTGTATGTTGATGGAGAAAGTTTAAAGATAGGTTTTTGACGGAGAAAAAAAGGATAGAGCGCCCATGATCAGGGTCTGCTCTATCCTTTTTCGAATTACTATTTTCCGCCCGCGGCGGTCAAAGCCTCCGCCATTTCATTATAGCCGCGGCTTATAGCATGCTGTAGCGGCGTTAAGCCCCTTGGCGCCGTCCGAATAGCGGAAGTCGAATTTCGCGTAAGCGTAGAACCGCTCACCGATATTGAAGGTATTGCGAATCTGGTTGTTATTTAAGTCATATGGCGGCAAATGCTGCTCTAATGCCGGTTGGTTAATCGTAAACGACTCGAACACTTGATTGCTTTCCCGACGGACGAAGAGTCCGGCCCGCACCGTCCTGAGCTTGAAATCGTACTCTTTCAGAAGCTCCTTGTCCTGCAGCTGGTCCGGCTCATTTTTGGCGAGATATTTCAGTTCCAGGAAAATGGACTCCTCTTCTTCGGTCAAAGGAATAAGCTGATAATGCACCTTATAGAAATCCTGGATGCCGTGGATGTCGCCCGTTGCCGCGATCGTAAACAGACCTGCGGTCACGACGACTACCAGCAGGCTGATGATAAGCATGCCCGTGTATGACAGCAATAATTTTAACCTGATGGACAAGCCGCTCACCTCACTGCGATCGATAATAAAAAATGTAACCCTAGTATGACACATCCCTCTTTTAAGGAAATCCGGAAAAAAATACGCTGCATTTCGAGATTTATATAAGAAAAGTACGGAACATTCTTTAATTTCGAGTAAGACGGTGCTTCCCTGCCGATGGTATCATTTGGGACTGAAAGGAGGACTTCACGCAATTAAATGTAAGCGCTTAACCTACTTAACCAAACTTTTACAGGGGGAGTGCAATGAATGCGTAAAATCATCAAACAATCCATCTCAATTTCCATCGCAGCGGCCCTGCTGATCCCGTCAGGCTGGTTCGCCCAGAGTGGAGGAGCAGTTGCAAACGCAGCAGAAGACACGGTAACGGTTTACCACGAAACCTTTGCGAACGGTCAAGGTGCGGCCGTTCAATCGGGCGGCGCCACACTCACGGTGGTCACCGATAAGGTGTTTGAAGGTAATGAAGACGGAACTGCATTATATGTAGGCAACAGATCAAACAACTGGGACGCTGCGGATTTCTATTTCGACAAAATAGGCCTGAAGAATGGTAAGAACTATACGGTAACCGTAAAAGGTTATGTAGATGCGGGAGCGCAAATCCCTGCTGATGCCCAAGCCTTTCTCCAGACGGCAGATAAAGCCAACGGTTGGTTGGCAGGCACTAATTATAAAGCTGGTGAAGCCTTCACCTTAAGCAAAGAATTTACTCTTGATACGAGCACTGGCGATACACGTCTCCGCGTACAATCCAACGATGACGGGAAGAAGGTACCCTTTTATATCGGGGATATCCTCATTACATCAAAATCAACATCGGAAACCGTCGAAAAGGAAATCTATCATGAAACCTTTGAAAGTAGCATAGGGAAGGCTGAGCAATCAGGTAACGCTAAGCTTGAAAAGGTCGCAGGTAAGGTCTTTGACGGGAACGCTGATGGAGGAGCCTTATCTGTCACTGAAAGAGCTCAAGGGCATGATGCCGCTGATTTCAAATACTCCAATATCGGTCTGGAAAACGGAAAAACTTACACAGTAACCACTGCTGTTTATGTGGATCCTGATGTGGCCGTACCGAGCGGAGCACAAGTTTTCCTTCAGACGGCAGATATAAAATATGGCTTTTTGGCGAGCGCAGATTTTGTTCCCGGAAAAGCCGTCACTTTAACAAAGGAATTTACGGTAGATACGAGCACAGATAACCGCCTGCGTATTCAATCCAATGATAAAGGAGCTACGGTTCCGTTCTATATCGGATACGTGCGTATCACCGAGAAAGTAGCCTCCGGCGGTGAAGAAGAACCGCCTAGAGAACCAGCTCTACCTTTTGAAACCGTCACATTTGAGGATCAAACAGCAGGCGGCTTTGTTCCTCGGGGAGGCGTCGAGAAGCTGACCGTTACCGATGAAGCCAACCATACGGAAGGCGGTTTATATGCCCTGAAGGTAGAAGGCAGACAAGAGAATTGGCAAGGGCCGTCGCTCCGCGTGGAGAAATATGTGGACAAGGGCAGCGAATATAAAGTTACGGCCTGGGTTAAGCTGATTAGCCCTGCGAGCTCGGAGATCTCATTGTCTTCCCAGATTGGCGAAAGCAGTCCGAATTACCCTGAACTTGCCAAGAAAACAATCAGTGTCGGCGACGGATGGGTACAGTTGGAAGGAACCTATCGCTATAACAGCGTGGGAGGCGAGTATTTAACGATCTATTTGCAAAGCCCTAGTGTGGACACCACCTTCTATATCGACGACATTAGTTTTGAAAAATTAGCATCGGAACCGATTGAAATTCAGAAGGATCTGATTCCGATCAAAAATGCCTACCAAAACGATTTCCTGATCGGCAACGCCATTTCAGGCGAGGATCTGGAAGGATTACGACTTGACTTGCTGAAAATGCACCACAATGTTGCTACCGCAGGCAATGCCATGAAGCCGGATGCGCTGCAACCGAAGAAGGGCGAATTTTCCTTTAGCGGCGCGGATGCCATGGTCAATAAGGTCCTCGCGGAAGGCATGCAAATGCACGGACACGTGCTCGTATGGCATCAACAGTCTCCGGCATGGATGAACACAATCACGGAGCAAGGAAACACGATACCTTTAAGCCGTGATGTGGCCCTTACGAATTTACGCACTCATATCAAGACCGTCTTAGAGCATTTCGGCGACCGGGTGATATCCTGGGACGTTGTCAACGAAGCGATGAGCGACAATCCGAGCAACCCGACCGATTGGGAAAACGCGCTGCGGACGGCTCCTTGGAAAACCGCCATCGGACCGGACTACGTAGAGCAAGCATTCCTGGCAGCCAGAGAAGTGCTCGATGAACACCCTGAGTGGAATATCAAGCTTTACTACAACGACTACAACGAAGACAACCAGAATAAGGCTACGGCCATCTACAGCATGGTTAAAGAAATTAATGATAGATATGCGGAGACGCATCCCGGCAAATTGCTCATCGATGGCATCGGTATGCAAGCGCATTACAATGTAAACACCAATCCGGAAAACGTCAAACTCTCCCTGGAAAAGTTCATTTCTTTGGGCGTGGAGATCAGCGTTACCGAGTTGGACATCATGGCCGGCGATAAGTATCAGCTTTCCGAGAAGCTGGCTAGTGCACAAGGCTATTTGTACGCACAATTATTCAACCTTTATAAAGAAAACGCCGAGCATATCAAACGCGTAACCTTCTGGGGTCTGGACGATGGCTCCAGCTGGAGAGCGGAGAACAATCCACTCTTGTTTGATAAGCAGCTTCAGGCCAAACCGGCCTATTACGGCGTCATCGATCCGGATAAATTCATTGAAGAACATGAGCCGGATTCATCGAATGCTAACCAGTCCACTGCGAATTATGCTACTCCTGTCATTGACGGAACCATCGACGCGGTATGGAACCAGGCTCCAGCCATGTCTCTGAACCGGTATCAAACGGCTTGGCAGGGTGCAAACGGCGTAGCTAAAGCCCTGTGGGACGATCAAAACTTGTACGTTCTGATCCAGGTGAATGACGCGCAGCTCGACAAGAGCAATGTAAATGCTTGGGAACAGGATTCCGTCGAGATTTTCCTGGACGAGAATAACGCCAAGAGCACGTTCTATCAGGACGATGACGGACAATTCCGCGTCAACTTTGATAACGAGACTTCATTTAGTCCGGAAAAAATCGGCGAGGGCTTTGTTTCAGCCACCCAGGTTTCCGGAACGAACTATACGGTTGAAGTGAAGATTCCGTTCAAAAAGATTACCCCAAGCAACAACGTGAAGGTTGGCTTTGACGCGCAAATTAATGACGCCAAAGACGGCTCCCGGCAAAGCGTTGCCGCATGGAATGACACCACCGGCAACGGTTATCAGGACACCTCCGTATACGGTGTGCTTACCCTTACGGGCAAACCTGGGAAACCGGGCGATAACGGGAACGGCAACACTGGCGGTAACAGCGGCGGCAGCGGGGGAACTAGCGGAGGTTCGGCGACTCAACCGAAACCAGTTGAACCGGCTGGCGGCGTAATCAAACCGGAGGTAAAAGTTGCAGGAGGAGTCGCCACGGCGACGGTTTCCGGCGACAACCTGAAGAAGGCTCTTGAGCAAGCAGCCCCTGCGGCCAACGGTAAGAAACAAATCTCTATCGAAGTTCCGCAGCAGGCAAACGCGACATCTTACGATGTGCAATTACCGACTCAAAGCCTGAATGGTCAAGAAAACTTCGTGATTCTATTAAAAACGGAGCACGGCACGATCGAGATTCCGAGCAACATGCTGTCCAATGTGACAGAGAATGCAGGGCAAGTCTCCATCCGCATCGCGAAGGCTTCGTTGGATGAGTTGGATGCAGCTTCCCGGGAAGCGATCGACAACCGTCCGGCGCTTGATCTGAGCATTGCTGTTGATGGCAAGGCCATTGCCTGGAACAACCCGAAAGCGCCTGTCACGGTAGCTATTCCTTACAAGCCAACAGCAGCAGAACTTAGCAATCCGAATTCCATCGTAGTTTGGTACCTTGAGGATAACGGCAGCGTGACCCCGGTTCCAAACGGCCGCTATGATGCTGTAAGCGGAAGTGTCGTTTTCCAAACGACCCACTTCAGCAGCTATGCCGTTGCTTACGTGTCCAAAACATTCGGCGACCTGCAGAACGTGCCATGGGCGAAGCAAGCCATTGACGCCATGGCCGCGCGCGACGTGATTCGCGGAACGGCGGAGAATGCCTTCTCCCCTGCCTCTTCCATTAAACGTGCCGACTTCATTGCTCTTCTTGTCAACGGCCTTGAATTGAAAGGCTCCGGCAAGGGTCAACCAGCGGCATTCAGCGATGTTCAGCCAAACGCTTCCTATAGCGATGCGCTGGCGATCGCGAAGGAGCTTGGGATCGTGACCGGGTACGCGGACAACACGTTCAAACCGAACAGCCCGATCTCCCGTCAGGAGATGATGGTGCTGACAACCCGCGCATTGACGGCCGCGGGCAAGCAAGCCGCAGGCAGCGCTACTTTAGATGCTTATACGGATGCGGCGCAAATTGCCGACTTCGCTAAAGCCAGCGCAGCTGCCCTTGTGCAAGCCGGCATTGTCAACGGCAAGGACGGCAAGATCGCACCGGCCGAAGCGCTCACCCGCGCCGAGGCGGCGGTGATTTTGTACCGGATTTGGAAGCTGTAGTTGACGACAAAGAACTAAGCTATGAACCAAAGAACCCGCTCATTTGAGCGGGTTCTTATTTTTTTTCAAACGCTCAGGATTCAACTTCTTCATCAAGGCTCTCAACTGCCGTAAAGAATACGTCCAGAAGCTCCATGGAGAAGTTGTCTTTTACATAACCGGCCATTTGGTTCAGTTCTTCCTTGCTCTTATATTCCAGGCAGGCGCGGCCTTCGCACCATAACACCGAACAATTAAACTTCTGTCTCAAATGCTCGATGACGTAATCCTGATCCACCCATTCACGAACACCCATTATGCTTCTTTCCGTCTCCTCTCTTCTACTCTATTTCCTATCGGCAAACAGATTATCACCAGCCTCCGACATTCCGCTCAACCAACCCCGCTAGGAAATCCAGCCACTCCGGCTGGTCATTCAAGCATGGTGCATATTGATATTGATCGGCTTTTCCGCCGGAGGCACCAAATTGGCCCCGTCCTTCAATATCCAGCTCATACAGTGTCTCCAGGCAATCTGTCACGAAGCCGGGGGCAAATACCAGGGGATTTGCGATTCCTCGTTCCGGCAGGCTCCCGATCACTTTTTCCGTGGAAGGCCCAATCCATTCCTCCGGTCCAAAACGGGACTGGAATGCAATCTGCCAACTATCTTGACGCCAGCCCATCGCCTCAGCGAGCAGCCGCCCCGTTTCTTTGCACTGTTCCGGATAAGGGTCCCCAGTATCCGCATATCGCTTGGGAATACCGTGAAAGGACAACACGATCTGATCCGGCTCCCTGTCCAGCTGTTTCATGTAGCGGTGCAAATGCGCCTTCATTACGGAAATGTACCCCTGGTCGCAATAATAAGGCTCAACGAACCGCAGCGCCGGAACATACCGCTTGAGCGCCGGTCCTCTGGGGCTATTGCGGCCCAGAGCCGCAAAACAAGCTTGATCATATACGGAAGCCGTTGTCGTTGAAGAGTACTGAGGGAATAACGGAACGATGAGAACACGGCCGATTCCCGCTTGTTCAAACTGCCGCATGGCCCGCATGATGCTATTTTCACTGTACGCAAGTCCCAGCTCTACTTGGAACTTTGGCCCCAACCTCTCTTGCAACCCGGATTGCTGACGCTGGGAGTATACCAAGAGCGGAGAGCCCTCCTCGCTCCAGATTTGCCTGTATAATTGGGCCGACTTCCGGGGCCTCGTCCGGAGGATGATCCCCCGAAGTACCGGCTGCCAGACCAGCGGATTCGTATCCACGATCCGCCGATCGGACAAGAACCGCCGCAAATAAGAGCGCACCGGCTTCGCCTCCGGCCGTTCCGGCGTTCCGATCTGGGCCAGAATGACACCGATGTTGGGATTGGATCTCAAAGGCAACAACTCCGTTTCTATGGTTTTCGGTATAAGTAAATTACAGGAAACATACACGAACGATGCTGTATTTATAGCAATTTTACGGCAATCCTTCTCCTTTTTCAGCGACATAATCCGCTTCACTCAAGTGGGTCATATTTTAAAAGTGCCTAACTTCACAATTGACACCCATTAAAATTTAAAATAATATACTCTAGACCGGTCGTTATAATTTTAAGGGGATCATCTGTATGAAGAAGAAACAGGATACCAAGGAGATCATTTTGCAGTGCGCAACCCGCTTGTTTCAACGGCAAGGCTATAACGGAACAGGGCTTAATCAGATTATTGAAGAAAGCGGTGCTCCTAAAGGTTCCATCTATTATCACTTTCCAAACGGGAAGGAAGAGATTGCGGTCGAGTCCATCGCGATGATGAGAAAGATGTTGATGGAAGGAGCCGAAAAGGATTTAGCGGAAAAAAATTCGGCGCTCGAAGCATTCCGGTATTATATCCATAATATTGCCGCCGTTTTTGATAATCAGGGGAGTTGTGCGGAGGGGCTGTCCGTCGGACTGATCGCATTCGAAACTGCCTCGACGCATGAGAAGCTACGCAATGCCTGCGAAATGGTGTTTAAAGATTGTCAGTCTTTATACGCTCATAGGCTTGAACAGTGGGGATTCAAACAAGAAAGAGCCGAAGAATTAGGGGTTACGATTACGGCCATGATCGAAGGGGCTTGTCTTCTGTCGATCACCTATAAATGTGGAGATCCGCTGCGAATGATCGCAAAGCAGCTGGAATTTTTATTAGACAAATAAACAGAGAGAACGTGGGAGGAACCAGAATGGATATGAGCAGTACGCAAGCGAAGACGGGAGAAGTGGCAATCGGCAATTTACGTACCGTTCCGATCATCATTTCCTTCGTTGTTGCGGGATTTATCGGCTTGTTTAGTGAAACGGCTTTAAATATGGCATTGACAAATTTGATCGAAAATTTCGGTATTCATGAAACGACAGCACAGTGGTTGACCACCGGATACTTACTTACACTCGGCATTTTGGTCCCGGTATCAGGGCTGATTATGCAGTGGTTTACGACAAGACAATTATTTATTACGTCGATTATGGCTTCCATCATCGGCACGCTCATCGCAGCGGTCGCTCCAGGCTTCGCAGTATTAATGATCGCACGCGTCGTCCAGGCTATAGGGACAGCGTTATTGCTTCCGTTGATGTTCAACACGATTTTGTTAATCATTCCGCCGCATAAACGCGGAAGCATTATGGGGATCATCGGTCTGGTCATTATGTTTGCGCCTGCCGTGGGACCGACCATTTCAGGACTTATTCTGAACAATTTGACCTGGCACTGGATTTTCTGGATTTCGTTGCCGTTGCTGGTCGGGGCACTTATTTTCGGCTGGTTCTTTATGCAAAATGTAACGACTCCAACAAAACCAAAAATCGACGTACTTTCCATTTCCTTATCCACTGTCGGATTTGGCGGAATTGTATTTGGATTCAGCAGTGCCGGAGAGGGAGGCGGCTGGGGAAGCCCTACCGTTATTGCTTCTATCATCATCGGTGCCGTTGCGCTGGTCCTCTTTTCAATCCGGCAAGTCAAGATGCAGCAACCCATGCTTAACTTGCGTGCATTGAAGTATCCGATGTTTACAATCGGTCTGCTTTTGATTCTGGTCTGCATGATGGTCTTGCTCTCCACGATGATTCTTTTGCCGCTTTATATGCAAACATCGCTGGCTCTGACGACTTTTGCCGCAGGACTTCTTCTCTTGCCAGGCGGAGTCATCAATGGTGTTCTTTCGCCGGTCATGGGAAGATTGTTCGATAAGTTCGGACCTAAATGGCTGGTGTTGATCGGAACCGTGATCGTCCTAGGGGCTATGGTCGGGTTCTCGACGATTTCGATCGAAACGAGCTCGGCGTTTATCATTGCCCTGCACATCGTTACGATGGTGGGTATATCTATGGTGATGATGCCGGCGCAAACCAATGGTCTGAATCAGTTGCCGCGTGAGCTGTACCCGGATGGAACAGCCATTATGAACACATTGCAGCAAGTGGCCGGTGCAATCGGAACGGCAATCGCCATTTCCATTATGTCCTCCGGTTCTGAAAAATTCATGACTACCGTTAAAGATATTTCAAATCCGTTAAACCCGCTTCTTGCCTTTACGGCGGGAGTTCAGGACGCATTTTTATTTGCGATTATCATGGCCATTATCGGCTTTGTGATCTCGTTGTTCATTAAACGGGTCAAAGTCGAGCATCAAATATAAGTTCCCAAACCAGCCTTGCTATCTAGAATAGTGAGGCTGGTTTTTTGATATACAGATAAATCGAACTATGAAACAAAAAAAACGCCGATAGATATCGGCGTCAGCGTGTTATGTCCTCCCCTAGTTGTTCAAGTCATCGAACATGGAGCCTACTACAGTTACTTTTAGGGAATCCATAGTCTCGATCCCTTTTAAATTACCCAAAATAGAATAAGTATGATCGATATCTTGCAAGTTGACATCCTCGAACCAGACCTTGATGTTGTACTCACCGTCCGGCATGTTTGCATGCGTGTAAAGCGGAATGTTATCCGGATTGACCACGATCGTGATTTTCGAAGTCTCGGTAATCTTGTAAATATGTTGTCCGGCTTCTACGTACTCCCTGTATTTATACGACTTATGGCTTGTCTCGGTTTTGGATTCGCTGTAGCCCTCAAGTACCTTCTTCCAAAACACATGGGAATCTTCGCCGCGCACATCGGTATGTACGATTTCTTCTACCTTCTGATCAAAGCGGGACTTATCCTCACTCCGGTCCAGGACGCGGATGAGCTTCTCCCCATTTACTCCTTTACTATCTTGTACGGACAGTACGCCTGTCTTTCGCTCAAAGCCTCCGCCTTTGGGTGCCAATCCTTCGTTATGAATATTGACTGCTTGTTTCTTGTTGTTAATATACATTAAATCCGATTCATAACGGAACGAGTTAATCAAGGCGTCCAGGAGGCTATGGGAACATCCATGTAAGTGTTGGATTCCAAATATACTCTCCCGAAACCCTGTGATAGGTAAGTCGGAGGCTGAATGACGTGGACGTACTTAATCCATCCACCGGTGGGAGCACCGTTTTTATAGTAAACTTTTCTATCTTTATAATGGAAATTCTGTTTGTTATACATAAGATAGTCGCCATATCTAACCCCAGCATACTTCTTATTTAGAGCCGTGAGGATCTGTTGTTCGAAGTGAAGCTTGGGATTGAGTTCTTTATACTTGTCCGTGAGTTGGCCTTTAAAATTATTAGGAAAATCATCGAACTTATAATTAAGGTCTTTATCTTTCCATGGAGACGGAACTAAACTGAAATTATGAATCTGTACACCACTCCAACCCGCGTCCCAGGGAAACCCATCCGTGGATACCGGATCACCAAACTTATTGTATCCGGAATACCTGGTCATGTGCTGCCCATGATGAACGATAGGAGTTCCATGACTGGTTCCATAGACAATATCAAACCCAGAGAAATTTTCCGGATTCTTAATAGCCTCGTTTATTTGTTTCTGTACTAGGGCAGCATTAAAAGAGCCGTTATCCGTCTTGACAGGATAATAATTTTTCAATCCGTACAGTTCTTTCATATCTTCGTTTGCTCGTTGCAACACAAGATCAGGGGTAAGCGTTTTAAGATAATCCAACAAAGTGTTCTCCTCTTGGGAGTACACTCTTCCTTGTGGTAAGAAGCCGAATAAGAATATCACTATAAAAAATAGAAGGCTAGACCTCTTCACGATTTCACCTACTTATACCAAACATAAATAATAATATCATCGTAAGTTTTTGATATTACTACTACCTTAAAAGTATCATCTTGAAATATCTTTTCTGCCAGTTTATCCTCCTCTTTTTTCTTTTGTTTAACATAACTCATAATAGAGTCGACAGTTTTCGAGTTTATTCTTTGCCCAATAACCTCTTCAACATCTTTAATCTGCTGGTCCAAATCATCATCTTCGAATCCAAAACTCACTAAAATTCGTAGTATAGCTGTCTCTTTTGCTTTCGAATCATAACGATCACCAAATACGGTTAACCCGGATTTATAGAAATTATTAAAACTAAACCCTTCTACCTTCAGTTTCTCGCTCTTTCCCTCCACATTTCTGTTAGCTTCAAACTCCTCCCATGTTGTTGGTTTCTCTGCATTACCAGTATCTTCACCTGTTGTCGAGCCTGTTGATCCGCTTCCCGTATGTATTTCCACGATGTAATTCAAGGAATCCCATTTGACCTCCGCTCCTAGCGCCTCACTCACAAACCGCAGCGGCACGAATGTTCTGCTCGATTTCCGGAGCGCCACGGTATCCATTTGCTTGGTTTTACCGTTGACCGTGTAACTTTTTTTGCCCAAAGTGAGTACAATCTGGTTACCCTCCAGGCTTACCGTTACTGTCTGGGCCTTGCTATTCCAGTCCACTTTTGCGCCAAGTGCCTCACTCACAAACCGCACGGGCACTTGCACCCGGCTATTCTTGTCCGCAAAAGGCTGAGCATCCGGGAAAATAATCTTCTCCCCATCCACCTCCACGCGTAAGGGCAACTGGGCTGCCGAAGACAGAGCTGGAAGTACGGTCAACATAAGAATAAGAGACATAAGAATGAATCCTGCTTTTTTTAGTTTCATGAATAGACATCCCCTTTAAAGGTAATATTTACCTAACCCAACTCTTGCTATTATACAAACAACTCATTCCATAGACAATCAAATTTGGGTAAATAACCCTTTTAATGATATTGATTCCAATCCCTTATATTGCTAGAATACCCACATAGATACTCTTGTCGGATTGGACGGTGAACCCAGTGTGAAAGTAGATCTTGACCGGATTGTGAATCTGGCCGATCAAATGAAGCGGATGAATCTCAACATAGAGGATCGGGTGCCGGGACTAGTACGGGAATTAAAAGTAATGACAGAGAATCTGAGGCGCGACTACTCTGAATCGAGAAGCGTTCAAACAACTATAGATGAAACAGAACGTCTCCTCGAAGAGGTATTTAATCTATCCAGGAGTATAAGCAACCAACTAGATCAGAAAGAGAAGTCACTTCGTAAGGTATCTGCCCAATATGCCGAAATAGAGAAAAAAACGACCTTGATGTTAAAGAGAACAGTCAAATTCACGATAACCGGCTGGGAGACTGGGTTGTTGAAATCAGGCAAAAGCAATGTTATCCGGAGTAGGCTATCAATGGGAAACGCCGGGACAGAGACGCTTAACTGGAAGGATACATTCAAGCGGTTTGTTCAACAGCCCCTGATGTTAGTAACAGGAGCACCTCTCTTGCAAAGACTAGAGCATGTAAAAGAAGACGAGCGGATATCTCACCTTCTACGGCAGATGGAGTCAGGAGATTGGACCGAAAAGGAACGCGCTTGGCTGGAACTGATACAGATTGCCGAAGCCTTTGAGAACATCGCACGCAGCCAACGGGCATATGCCATTTACAAAACCTACGGCAATGGACCCTATATGGAATCAGCAAGACTGTACGTTAGGGAGCAAAGAGAGAAACTAAAGCAACTGGGCGTCTCCGAAAAATGGTTTGGAGCTAACGTCAATCTGAGTGGCCATTATTCGGGCTCACCGCTAACGGCATGCCAATATAATCCGCTGAAGCACGATGCTTCACCCATGCCGGAAGAACCTGAACTGCGATTAATGATTGCCGCCGGGCTTTTGAACAATCCATACCGCACATGGGTCCATCTTACCTATGGATACGCCGAGTCCGCTATCAAAAGAATGGAAGCGGAAAGAAAAGATGCGGACAGGATCCTGGAAAAGGCCGTAGAATATTATAACCAGAAGCGACAGGAAAGCAGCACGGCGGACTTCCAGCTCTATTATGTCTCTTTGACCCTAGCCCTTAGAATCGAGCACGGAGCTGATCAAATCGGCAATCTCGATTATTGGCTCGGCCAGCAGCTCTCGAATGAACGAAAGATGGAAATCGCCCAAGCGCTCCGGGATGCTGGGACCGAAGAGGTTGCAGTAAACAGTCTGTATATCCTCACTCCTACCTATGAACAGGCCCAATCAGACCTGGCGGGCGGTTATGGCGCCGGCGCACCAAGCGTAGTTCCGCGAAGAAGCCCAGGAATGCCAAAAGTGAAGACACCTGACATAGCGTCTGAAACGCTGCCTAGCAACAAATTAAAAGTGAAGCTGCCAGCTCTGCCTGCGGCGGATCTACGTAAGTTTTTTCAAGACATGCGTAAAGATCTCTGGAACTGGGGTTCGAGAACGAATCTTGCCACCACGGGACCTTCTGTTGACGGTATTCCCAACAATAGCTCTAAGCAGCAGACTTCTAGTCCTTCAGTAAACCAACTCCAGTATCGGCAAGTATTTATGGATGGAGACGGAGATAGCTCCGGGGGGAGCCCGAAGAAGCCTGGGGATTTGTCTGGGAAGGCGGCGGGGGCGGGGAATAATAGTTGGAAACTCGAAAATTTTAAAAATACAGATGACTTTAAAAAAGGAACAACTAGTAATGCAGTAGATCATATTTTCGAGGGTGAAATTATTAAGGGACAAGCAGTTGGATTTCATTATGAAGGTATGCCAAGCAGTAAGGGAAAAGTTATTGGAACTATCGACCCTCCTAATGAGTATGGGGTATATAGGGCAAATATAGAGGTGGACGGAATACCGAAAAGTGCAAAGTCTACTTTTTTTCCAAAGGATTGGACACCTCAACAAGTTATTGACGAAATAAATATCGCCTTCAACAACAAGATGGTTCACAAGAATAATAGATATAGAGGAACTGCAAGTACAGGAATGAAAATTGAATTTGTTATTAAAAATGGAAAAATCACTTCTGCATACCCGTTGTACTAAGGAGAATGGAGTTAAAAACATGATTAAGTACTTTTATATACCTGAATATAATGAGGAGTATAATGAAGTCATTTTGGATTTTAGTGTAGACAAGTCATTGAAGAATGGTTATCTGATCAATAATTCTTTGGGCTCAGATATATTTGGGGACTTCGCTGTTATTAAAGAAGAAGTGAGTAAACTACTCGAATTGCTAAAAGGAAAGATAACTTCCTATGAAGGTGGAGGAAATGTAAATTTAATAAATTCTGACAAGCATTTTACAATTATTGAAGATATTTTTGCAGAAGAGGATGAGGAGGACAGTGTATGCAAAATTGAAACGGTGGAGTTTGTAAAGATAATACTAGTTTGGGCAAGAGAAAACTTTCAGTACAAAAGTCAGCGTGGTGTTGTAATAGAAGACAAGGGTGAAGTAGCAATCAACTGGATAAATGAACAACTTGATAAGATATCCGAATTGGAGAGCCGGTAAAGTAATTTTTATAATTTGGTGAGTCATTGTTAATTGTAAATATATGCCCAATTTCTCATGTATGACTATGCTTAATATCCTATTTAATTCAATTTATTTTTCAAAATAAATGCTCTCCTTGTGTTGACGTACCTTAATAATTCCAAGCAGCAGACATTAATAAAGCCCTTAACAGATGTAGAACAATTTGATGACAGAACCCACCTTTAAAATGTCGCTAATACTAGAACCCCTGGCCTCATAGGCCAAGGGTTCTTCCTGCTCTTCCCCATTCTCCGATGACGCGGTCGCTATTTCATTACTTTAGAAATTTACCTGAAAGTTCGTCATGTTCAATGTACCGGCAGTCACGCTCTCCCCGGTTCCGGGATATACCTTGAATTCGATGGCCCGGATGTCGGTTGGGTCCGAGAGCGGTGCATTATTTACCCAGTTCGTAGTTTTTGATTTCCATATGGAAGCATTGAACGCGTATTCGACGTCGACGGATTCCCCGGCCCCGATGACCCGTTCGACGGAAGGATCGGTTGCAGTTTGGCCCCCCGTCTCTTCCCAAATCCAATCGGTGCCGGTCCGCAATACCAACGAAACATGGATCGGCTTGGTTCCTGAGTTCGTCAGGGTACAGGACACGCTTCCATAGCTGGACCAGTCATCTCCTTTTCCAAGGCCGGGCCTGGTTTCGGTAGCGACTCCAGCTGATATGTTATCGCTTAAGGTAACAGCGTAATTTACATAGATGGTTTCACCATTTAACCCGCTTGAAATGCTCCCCGTAAAAGCCGAATCCACAAAGTTCCAAGGATAGTAGCTTGCCGTCTTGGGGCGGTTCATTTCCGCAATCTCAGCCGCATAGGCACCGGCCGGCAAATCAAAGCTTACGGAATGCAGTTGAAGACTCCCCATCAGATTGCCGCCTCCCCCTTGAACTCTAAAAATAATCCGGTTCACCTCCTTATTCGTCAACCCCGTTAAAGGAACCGTGGCCATCAAGGTCGTTTTTGCAGGGATTTTGATATACTGGCCAAGTTCCACCCACTTCCAGGCCCCGTCTTTCACGATTGGCTGAAGCTGAATTTCAACCGGGTTGGGATTGGTCAGGATGAGGTTCATATTGCTGTACGAACTCCAATTCGCCGCCGGGCTTGGATCCAGTTGAATGCTCGGGTAGTTCTCGGCCTGAAGGTTGAAGCTCATGCTTAACCCGCCGTTCTCAAGCGGAGCAAGCTGTGCTACGGTCGGAGTTGTCGGCTCATCCTCCCCGTTGATTCCTACATACCAGTCTGTATAGTCGTCGATGATTCCCGGATCCATAGGCTGAAGCTGTCCCGGGGCGCCGGTGGTCACCGTCACCGCGTTACTTGCTGACGATACATTCCCTGCGTCGTCAAAAGCTTTTACCGTGAACGTATAAGCTGTGTTCCCTTCCAACCCGGAAGCTGTATAACTAGTTGCGGTAGCCGTACCGATGAGAGAGGTTCCATTGTTGTATACATAATAACCTGCTACGCCAATGTCATCCGTCGATGCCGTCCACGACAGGCGGGCGGTTGTGATGCCGGGAACTACGGATAGGCCGGACGGCGCGGTGGGAGCAGTTTGGTCGTTGCTGTTCATCGTCGTTACACTTGCCTGGTTGCTGGCCGCGGATAAATTACCTGCGGCATCGACCGCTTTTACGGTGAAGGCATAGTTCGTATTGGCTTTCAGCCCTGTAACCGTATAGGTCGTCGAAGTGGTGATGTCCACTAATACTCCGTCCTTGTACACGTTATAGCCGGTGACACCTACATTATCTGTCGATGCCGTCCAGGTGAGCGCTACGGTAGAATAGGTTGGCGATGTGCCCGACAAGTTCTTAGGCTGTGATGGTGCCTGGTTGTCGGAGGTTCCGCCACCAAAAACCGAGCTGATCTCCGACGTGGCCTTTATGCCGTTAGGGCCGTTGATGATGGCATTTCCTTGCTCGGTGTAGCTGGTACCCGCCCAATCATTCGACATGTCGAGATACTCCAGCCCTGAGCCGTTTCCTTTCCATGACCATCCGAGATAACCGACATTCTTCTCCTCGCTGTAGCTCATAATCGTCGCTTCATCCACGTCACCGTTCGTATGCTTGATTCCGAATTCACCGATGACGAGCGCGAGGTTCTTGTTCAAGACATTATCGATATTGTTCTTAACGGTGGTTGCGTTGCCTCCCGCATACTCGTACATATGGATTGAGAACATGGTGTTTTTGAGTGGATCGGAGTTAAATACCTGGGTCCCGTAATCGAATACCGATTGCGGATATTGCCCCCACCCTGCGCTGTCTACCATAATAGTGTTCTTAATGCCGGCATTGCGAAGCTTCGGAATTACGGATGTGTAGCCTTGGGCCCATCCTGCGCCATCCCAGGTGCCAAACCATTCGTTGGCTATATTCAGGATGACCGTCTTTTCTTTTCCGATCAATGCGCTTTTCATTTCAATCCAATAATTCGCGATGTTATCCAGTACCGCCTGGCTGTCCGAGCCCGTTCCGTCATGGACTTCAAGCACCGCGACTAACTTGTTTTGTTCACATAAAGTAATGATGCTCTGGATCGCGGAAAGACTATCCTTGGTCCACTGCTGTCCGTCCGAAAGAACGATTCTTACCGTGTTGGCTCCGGTTGCAGCTATAGCGGGAATAGCTACGGAGAGCTGATCCTTGTACCATGTATGCGCATGATTTACGCCTCTCATCACAAAAGGATTCCCGTTAGCGTCATAAAGCGTCGTGCCTTCAATATAAAATCCTGTGTTGTTTGACGAGGCAGGGTTCGTTGTAATCGTTAGCGGGTTGCTTGCGGATGATGCATTTCCGGCGGCATCCCTGGCTTTTACCGTAAAGCTATATGTCGTGTTCGCCGTCAGTCCTGTTACTGTAAAACTTGTGGTCGTACTCGAGCCTGCCAAAGCCGTTCCACGATAGATATCATAACCAGCCACACCTACATCGTCGGTAGAAGCCGTCCATGACAGGCTCACTGTCGTATCGGTTTTTGCGGGGCTCGAAAGATTAGCAGGCACGGTAGGTGCCGTGGTATCCGGCGTCGTTGTTGTAACCGGCGTAAACTTCCACTTCTGCTGGGGATTCCCGTTGTCGGTCCATTGCTGTACATTTGCCCCATCCTGAGTATAGCCTCCGACTACATCCAAAGCTTTGCCGCTGGACTGAACGATCAGCTTATAATATCCGCCGCCGACGTCCGTAATTTTCCACTTCTGATTTGACTGGCCGCTGGCGCTCCATTGCTGAACATTCGCTCCGTCATTGCTCTGCGATCCCGCTACTTCCAACACCTTGCCGCTGGCTTGGGAGATCAACTGGTAGTATCCGTTTCCGACATCGATGACTTTCCACTGTTGCCGGGGCAGGTTGTTATCGGTCCATTGATGCACATTGGCCCCATCTGCCGCAGCACCCTCGGCTACCTCCAGATTTTTTCCGCTATGCTGGGCTGTAAGTTTATATATCGTACCGGATACAATATCATTCTGCGGTATTTCCGGCTCCCCGCCTCCCGCAAGCACTTGGAAATCCCAAAGGGAATATCCCCATTGCGTTCCTCTTTCTGTCCCATACATTCTTACATATCGAGCGGATTTCGCATCAAAAGAAATGGAGTCGATGCCGCCGTTTCCCGAGGTTGTAGCATACACCGTGTCCCATTGATTATTATCCATGGACGTTTGAATCTGATACGATTTGCCATAGGCCGTCTCCCAGTTCAGTAAAACACCGTTAATCTCCGTAACTGCGCCGAGATCAACGCTGATCCATTGCGGATCGGAATAATTGGACGACCATCTGGTTGAAGTATTTCCGTCAAACGCCCTGTCCGAGGTTTTATCGTTGTCCTCTACCGAACTTGCGGTTGCGGCTTTATTCAGAGCCACATTGGTTGCTGCCTTAACGCTCATGGACGGCAACACGCTAAATATCATTCCAAAGATAAGCATGCAGGCTAAAATCTTTTTCATGAATAGACCTCCTATTCGGATATATAAAAATTCAAATCGAAGCCTCGCTAATTTCCCCCTTGCTATAAGGTTTACAACAGAAAGCGCTTTCTTGTTTAAAAGAAGCAATTGACGATGGTGGAGTGTAGGTTGCATCAGGTCATTGTAAACGTGGTGGAAAATCTGCAATACTTCTGCTGGAATCACAGTTGCAGACGGAAGGTTCACGTGGAGTTCATTCATGCTGAGAATGGGAATGTTGTAGGACGAAGATTAATGCTTTTGAGGATTAACGGCGTGTAACAAGTTTCGTCGTCGGAAACCACCCCCTTCATAACAAATTTTCATAATCATACAAATAAAACGGTTACAAAAAGCGAGGCGTTTTACTAAAATTATTCATTTTAGTATCCTCACTTTATTATTTGTTATCATAATTGTCAATGTGCTGAAATAACAAAGTGATAAAAATTATTGAAAACGAATGTTGCAAAGCACTCAAATAAAAAAGCACCGGCCTTTGGCCGATGCTTTTTTTGCTGCCTGGAGCAGCTTATTTCATTTTTTCGAAACTCTTAGATAAGACCGGATTTCTCTAACAGCCGCTTTAGGATCGAGGCGCAGATCGAGATCGAAATCCTTAATATAGACGCATATTTATATATAGCTGCTTTAATGTTGCCGGAGGCTCCACACCCAGCTCTTCTATGAAATTCGCCTTCATCCTCTCGTAATGTAGCAAAAAGGCAGTTCGATCCTGCAAGCCGATATAGGCTCTCAGGAGAATCTCATGGGCTTCCTCATCAAAGGGTACGTCGTAGAGCACCGACAGCAGAAGTTCAATCGTCTCATGATAATGGCCCTGATCAAAATGCCATCTGGCGACTCTTTTTGCAAGACACGCATAGTGTCGGGACATCCTCTCCCGCTCCGCCTCACACCACGGGTAATCGCGGCTTCCGAAGAGCGGTCCCCTGTACAGTTGAATTACTTTTATTGCCACCTCAACATGGCGAGGATTTAACTCATTCATATCCACAGCGGCTTGCTCAAACATCACGTAATCGCACGGAGCGTCACATTCCATCCGGTAGAACCCGCGCTGGGAAGAGATACGCACTCCAATTCCGCCATCTCTCAACGTCTTCTTCATCCGGTACACGGCCATATGCAGATTTTGATTCAGCTTCTCCGAAGATATAATTCCCGGCCACAGACTGTCGCAAAGAGTCCACTTTGAAATATTCGTGTTTCGATGGACCAGTAAATAGGCAAATAGCTCTTCCGCCTTGGCGGTAGGAAAGCGGATGGGTTCCGTTTGCTCTGCCGGGTACACCTCGAAGCCTCCGAGGCATACGATGCGGGAAGGAGCTTGTCCTGATTCTGACACTGCAGCGACGTTACCCTTCTTTCTTTTTACTACTCTATCTATGGTCCGATACAGCAACTCCGGCTCCACCGGCTTAAGCAAATAGTCCAACGCATGGACGCGAAACGCCTCCAAAGCATACTGATGATAAGCCGTAATAAATACGATCTCCACGTCTTCCAGCAGCTCCAATATGCGCGACGCTATCTCCAATCCGTTCATCCCCGGCATCTCGATATCCAGAAACACGATATCCGGTCCAAGCTCCTTTGCATCCCTAAGCATCTCCGAAGGATCCGTGTAGGCACCGACCACTTGCACATCGTTTCTTTCCCCGACCAGCTTGTTCAGTACATTCAATGAAGGACGCTCATCATCAAGCAATACAGCCCTTAACATCGTACGTCACTAATTTCCTGAGAAAACTGAAACGCCCTGCTTAGAAGACTTGGCGCGAAGTTGGACACTTGTCCACTCCCCTTCCGAATATGAATGTACTCCTCTTTCCATACCGTACCCTGATTTGGGTCAAAACAATCATCCGTTCAGGTTCCTTGATCGGAAAACTATTATATCAAATTTTAAATAAATATCGATAGTCATCAACAAAACTCCTTGACCCATCAGCGTGGCTGACAGACCAAGGAGTTACCGGTGCAAGACTTCCCGATTATTTACGTCAAAGGTGATTTCGCCGCCCGAATGCCTCGCGAAGAAATGCTTCCTTCTCCCCGGAGATTCATGCACGCAATCGCTGATGAGACTTGCTTGATAGTCTTTCACCCTGCCTTCAAAGATTAGTTGAAAATTCCCGGCATACGGCAGCTCGCTTGGTTCAAGCAAGGACGGATCTTTGTCAAAATAAAGGACCCTTCCCCTCTTCAGAACAGAAGCCACAAACTGTGAACAGAAGAAAGCATGCTTTCGCACGACCGGTTTCTGAACCATTACGCCAAATAATCCTATGAAATTATAACGGTAGCGTTCCCTCTGCACGTAGATCTCTTGAACAAACCGACGCATGATTTGATATTCTTCCTTGGTTACGGTTAAAGAATAGACAGCACAATCCGCTTGCATAAACAGAACGGAGCGAAGATCCTCCCGTACGAACCCTCCTATAAAAGGATTTCTCTCCGTCTTTCTCCCAAAACTATATACCTCGGTTAATGCTGCATCAAAAGCGATAGAGGCATGATTATAGCGCTGTCCGGTATAAGACTTAATCATCCGGTTTAATACCGTTCCCGTATCCGTCAAAAGGAGATATATCTTTCGTTCTCCGGTCAATATCCTCACTTCAACTTACATCCTTTCACCCCTATGGGCCTTTCTATTCCTCGCTCTGGTATTCCAAAATATCTCCGGGCTGACAGTCCAAAGCCTGACAAATTGCTTCCAGCGTTGAAAAGCGAATTGCCTTGGCCTTGCCGTTCTTCAAAATAGAAAGGTTCGCCATTGTAATTCCGACTTTCTCCGAAAGCTCCGTTACGCTCATTTTCCGCTTAGCCAGCATCACGTCAACATTGATTATAATCGCCATTATATTCACCTCAGACCGTTAAATCATTTTCCGATTTGATGTCGATCGCATTCTTTAACAGCTTTTGAAGCACCGCCGCGAAGACCGCAATCACGAAGGATGCAAAAATAATGACCAAGCCGATGACAATGATCCCCGGAGCGTCGTCCTTCTCGGCCATCAAATAGAGGAAAGGCTCGCTTGCCGCAAACAGGATACTGATGGCGAAGGCGCAATATTTAATTTTCTTTAAAGTTCCGACGGCCAATTCGGAGAAAGCCTGATTCTTGTCGATATAGCTTAACAGCTTAAATGCCTGAATTAAGGCAAAGAAGAACGGGATCACCGAGACGTAAATCACGATAAATACCGGATACACCCAATAGGGAGAAAAGTAATCTGCCGCTTCTTTAACGATCTGTGGCAGTCCAAAGATGCACAAGGCAAGCACCGGGAGCCCGACCAGAACAACAACGGCCTTTAAAAAGAGTGTTTCTCGCTTCACAAAAAAAGCACCTCGCTTCATTTATCGATAATTTGATTATACACACTATTTATCGTTATTCAATAAATAGTTGTTAATTATCATGATATTATTATCGATAAATCATCAATTCATAATGATTTAAAAAGGGCACCGAATTCATCAATATGGCTGATGAACCCGATGCCCTCATGCCGGTGCTTCAGTTTGTGGGTAGTGGTTTACTTCCTTGCTCCACTTCGTCCGTCAGATCTTCCGAATCTAACTCCATATTCTCATTCTCCATATAATAGTCCTTCAACTCGTCTTGAACCGTACTCTCGGTCATCGGCACGTGGTGCCGGTAGGCCGACCGACAGATCATATGCGCAGCCACCGGAGCCGTCAGGAATACAAAGAAGATTCCCAGAATGAGGCGGATGCTGAAATAACCGTCGGAGATTAAAAAGTACAGCAAGGTTCCAAGCAGCGCGCACAACACGCCGAGCGTAGAACTTTTAGATGCAGCATGAGATCTTGTATATACATCCGGCAACCGGACATTCCCGATCGCGCTGATCAGACTGAAGATCGCCCCGATCAGGATCAGGACAGCTCCGATGACTTCACCGCTTCCGCTCAATGACAACACCCCTCTCCAGGAATTTGGCAAAGGCGGTCGTCCCTATAAAGGATAAAATTCCGATGAGCAGGATTAGATCAAAGAAAGCATGCGTGTGAAAAAGGACGGAGAATACCGCGATACTGGCAATGATATTGATGCCGACCGAATCCAGCGCCTGCACTCGATCCGCACTGGACGGCCCTTTCACGATCCGGTACAGATTAGCCATGATCGCCAGCACCAGCAAGCATAAAGCAATAACCAAGATTGTCTCGAATATCATTTTCTTGTCACATCCTTTATTGCTTTTTCGAATATAGCCTTTGATTTTAGAACAGATTCTTTAGAGTCAGGCATATTCAGGCCATGAATATACAACATCTTCGAATCGGCGGATACTTCCATGACGACCGAGCCGGGAGTTAAGCAAATCAGCAAGGACAGCAGCGTAATCTCCAGGTCCCCTTCTAAATCGGTCTCTACCTTAAAAATCCCCGGCTTTACATCCAGCTTGGGCTGAAGCACATGCTTCATGACCATGATGGAGGAAGTAAACAATTCGTGGATGAATATCACGAACAGCTTGCCGACAGCCGCTAACGTAAATAAATAATACGGCTTCTTAAAAAACCGTCGCATGAAGAATAAAATAATCAAGCCGACAAAATAGCCGCTGATGAAGTTGAGAACACTCGTCTCATCCTGGAGAAACATCCATAAATACGCGATGAATATATTGAGCAAAACCTGAATGGGCATAGCATTCTCCCCCTTTAGTCAAACACGGCTTGAATATAGAGACTCGGATTCAACAACTCCTCGGCAGCTTGGGCCACATAGCCCGCAATGCCTTCCGCTCCGATCCCGAGGGCGAGGCTGACGACGGTGAGCAGAACAATCGGAAGAATCAAGCCTTTCGTCGTCCCCAGCTCCTCCTCTTCGCTCAGCTTCATTTCACCCCAGAAAGCATTCATGAACAGTTTCATCATAGAGTAGAGGATGAACAAGCTGGCAACGAGCCCGATGGCCCCAAGCCAAAAGTAACCTCCCTCAAACGTACCGCGGGTAATGAAGACTTTACCGAGGAATCCGCTAAGCGGCGGAATGCCTACCATTGACAATGCGGCAATGAAGAACATCCAGCCCAGCCCGGGGTGCCGCCGGATCAAGCCGCTGATTTCCTTCAAGTCGCTGGTTCCGGTCAAATGAATCACCGTACCGCCGATCAAGAAGATGAGCGCCTTGATGATCATGTCGTGGATCAAATAATAAATCGACCCGGTGATGCCGGCCGAGGTTAGGGAGACGAGGCCTGCCATAATAAAACCGACGCTAATGACGACATTGTAGGTCAGTATCTTTTTCAAATCCCAGAAGCCTATCGCCCCAAGCCCGCCTAAGATCATCGTGAGCGCAGCCAATATACCGATGAACCAATGGGTAATCTGCGGTTCGTGATAGAAGATCAGCGTAAACATACGGAAGATCGCATAAATCCCTACTTTGGTCAACAATGCGGCAAAGATAGCGGCGATCGCCGTCGGGGGAACACTATAGGAGCCCGGAAGCCAGAAGAATAACAGCAACCCCGCCTTTAGCGCGAAAACGATCAAGAATAAAAAGGCAACGGTAGTGATAAGTCCGTCCTGACCCACCTCGGCAATCTTGAGAGACAAGTCGGCAAGGTTCAAGGTGCCCGTGATCGAGTATAGATAAGCAACCCCCATCAGGAAGAAGGCCGATGAAATAATGTTCGTGAAGATATATTTTAGAGACTCCCGAAGCTGTCTCTTCTCGCCGCCAAAGGTAATCAACACGTAAGAAGACACCAGGAACAGTTCAAAGAAGACGTACAGATTAAATAAATCCCCGGTTAAGAACGAGCCATTGACCCCCGTCACCAGGAACAGGAACAACGGATAGAAGTAAAGCTTCTGCTGCTTCCTGCCCATCGTCGGGAAAGCATAGATCAGACAACATAAAGCAACGATGGACGTGGCGAGCAGCAGCAATGCGCTGAACATATCTCCAACAAAACTGATGCCATACGGGGCCTCCCAGCCGCCCAGCTGCAACGTTTGGATCCCGTGATGATGAATCTGATTGATTAATAGAACAGAGACGGCTGTCGTAGCGAGCAAGGCAATCAAGCTAAGCACCCGCTGAAGCTTGATATTGGTATGAAAAATAATGAGTACCATGCCCATGATTAACGGGAGGACAACCGGTGCGATCAATAAATTATTCATGCTCCTCCCCCCTTAGCTGTTCCAAATCATCGGTCCCGAAGCCCTGATAAGCACGATAGCACAGAACCAGTACCAATGCGGTCACGGCAAAGTTGATGACGATAGCCGTCAGCACCAAGGCTTGGGGAAGAGCATCCGTGAAGTCCGTAATTTTTTCCCCAAGTAGCGGAGCAGCCCCTGTCTTCAACCCGCCGGAAGTAATGATTAACAGATTAACGGCATGACCAATGATGGATGTCCCCAGGACAATCCGCAAGAGATGTCTCGATAAGATCAAATAAGTGCCGATCGTGACTAAGATCCCGACCAGGATGACGATTAAGGTATCCATATTAGCGGTCCTCACTTATGCTCAGAATAATATTGACCGCAGTGCCTATAACCGCCAAGGCAACCCCTGTATCAAAGATCAAGGCGGACGCAAGCTCAGTCTTTCCGAAAATCGGCAAATTGAAATAGTCGAACGCCTGGGTCAAAAAAGGCTTACCGAAGATGACGGACGTCATCCCTGTCCCGATGGCAATCAGCACGCCGATGGCAGCGAGTTTCTTGAAATCCATCCGGATATTCTCCCTGACCTTATCGATGCCAAAAGAAAGATATAGAAGAACAATCGCCGCTGCCGTGCTCAGCCCGCCAATGAAGCCCCCGCCGGGATGATGATGGCCGTTCATGAATAGATAGAACGAGAAGGTCAAAATGATCACAACGGCTACCCGGGTTACACTTTGCAAGATGACATCATTCTGCTTCATGTTCTTTCCCCCTTTTAGAACGTTGACGAATCAATACGTATACGCCCAGTCCGGCAATCGCTAATACCGATATTTCCAGCATCGTATCGAAGCCGCGGAAATCGACCAGGATTGCGTTTACTATATTTTTGGCGCCGGCCAGCTTGTATGAATTTTCAAAAAACGAGGTGATCGGCTCGAATAACTTATGACCATTCGCGGACAATCCCAGAACGGTTACCGTCAGGCCGACCGCGATCGAGATGAATAAATTCGTCCATTTAAACGAAAGGCGTTCCATGCTTTTCTTCAGCTTCGGCAAGTGATAGAAGCACAGCAAGAACAGTACCGTGGTCACCGTCTCTACAACCATCTGGGTCAATGCCAGATCCGGAGCCCGGAAGATCACAAAGAACATGGAAACCATATAGCCTAACGCCCCAAGGGCAACAATGGCTACGATTCGATTACCTGCTAATAGCACCGTTAATGCGGAGATGATCATACAGATCACCAGCCCGGCATCAAACACACTAATCATCGCATTATTGGAGAAATCGAAACGGAGCCCATAGAACCATAAGAGCGAGCCCATCAATAACAGGACGAAGAATACGAAAATATAGAGCAAGTAGTGTCGCAGCGAACCCGTCATATACCGGTTGGTCAACGAAGCCGACCATCGCTCGGCACCCGATAATCCTTCATTGAAAAAGTGATTTAGCGTCAGGTTCTGCGGGAATTTACGGGCCGCAGGGAGCCAACGCTTCTTGGCCATATAGAGCAGGCCCCCGAGGAGAATCACGCCGATCGTCATGAGCAGCTCATAGTTCACGCCATGCCAAGCGCTGATCTTCAGATCGTAAGAAGAGACGGTCATCATAGGCAGAACTGCGCTTAATGCCGGGGTAAGGATATATTTGCCCAGCACATTCGGGAAGAAGAAGATCAGCAAGACAAGCAGGCCAAGCACAATCGGAGCGATCAGCATGCCGATCGGCGCCTCATGCACCTTGCGGTTCAGGCGTTCAGGGTGATATTTTCCCCCGAAGGTTTTAAACACGAAGATCATGCAATACACAAAGGTAAGAATGCTGGCAACCCAGGCAATGATCGGGAAGAGCGTACCTATGCTATTCAGGCCGAATACGCCTGCTTTGGATACATCGAGCACCGCCGCAAAGAACATTTCCTTACTGAGAAAGCCGTTGAACGGCGGTAACCCGGCCATGGACAGGCCTCCGACCAGCGCAATCGTGAACGTGATCGGCATCACATGCATCAATCCGCCTAAATAGCGAATATCCCGCCGGCCTGTCTCATGGTCGATGATGCCGACCACCATAAACAGACTTCCTTTAAAGGTAGAATGATTAAACAAATGGAAGAGAGCCGCAAACGTAGCTACGGTAAACACGGTTCCGCTCTCGCCGGGGCCGAAATAGACGGCCAGGGAACCGATCCCGAGCAGGCTCATGATTAAGCCTAGCTGGCTAATGGTCGAATAGGCCAAGAGCGGCTTCAAATCCGTCTGCCGCAAGGCGGTCAATGAACCATATAGCAGCGTAATGATCCCGACGCCGGATACTAACCAGAACCAGACCGGGCTGCCGCCGAAGACGGGCGTCATTCTTGCTACCAAATAAATGCCGGCTTTAACCATCGTGGCCGAGTGGAGATAACTGCTTACAGGAGTTGGCGCCTCCATCGCGTCCGGCAGCCAAATGCTGAACGGAAATTGCGCCGACTTCGTAAAGGCCCCTAACAGGATGCATAGCATGGCAGGAATAAACAGCGAATGTCCCTGGATAACCTCCATATTCGCAATCAATTCCCGAATGCTATACGTGTCCGCCATCATGATCAGCATAATGAAGCCGGCCAGCAGACCGAAACCGCCAAACACCGTAATCAGCATAGATTTCATAGCGCCTTGCCTGGAGCTTTTCCGCTCGTACCAATAGGAAATTAACAAGAAGGAAGATACGCTCGTCAGCTCCCAGAACCCGTAAAAGGCCAACAAGTGATCCGAGAACACCAATCCCAGCATGGCTCCCATAAACATCAGCAGGTAAATATAGAAGTTATGGAGCGCTTCCCGTACCTTGGACATATAAAAAATAGAATAAAGTATGACCAGAGCTCCGACGCCTGAAATCAGCAGACCGAACAGCAGGCCAAGACCGTCGACATAGGACGTGATATGAATACCGAAAGACGGAATCCAGGAGAACGTATATTCAAAAGTCTCTCCGGATGAAACAGCGGGTATAAATCGCAGCAAATAGATCAGGATAGATAATGGGACGACTAGCACGAACCAGCCCGTATGAACCTGGCGGTTCAAATATTTATACAAAAAGGGAACTATACACGCAAAGATAAACGGCAGAAAAATAAAGAGATATAATGTATTCACCGCACTCCTCCTCGCTAACCAATCAAATCCTCTTAAATACCGTTTGACTCTTGAGGTGACTTCTACTATAGTCTTACATAGTTTAAATAAGCTCCATTATTAACCTTGAGGTGAATGATTTAAAATGGATAATCTGTTCAATGAGAGCATACTTGTCTGCGTTTATTATGGGCCGAACGGAGAAAGATTACTCAAGCGCGGCTGCAAAATCGCCAATATGCTCCAGGCTCCGCTCTATGTTTTGACCATTGATCCGAAGCCGTTTGATGAATTGGATGCCGAGAAAACTTTTTATATCGAGAAATGGAAAGAGTTCGCCCATTCCCACCCTACGGCTCAATTCATAATGAAGGATAACGAACACCGTCCCGTGTCCAAGGTCATTGCCGAAGTAGCCAGAGAACATCAGGTTACGCAAATTATTTTGGGCCAGACGGCGCATAGCCGATGGGAACAAATTACGAAGGGGTCGATTATCAATTCGTTGGTGCGTGACATCCCCTTTGTCGACTTGCACATCGTTTCCGTCGCCCGTCATATCCGGGATGAAGAAGGACTGTATGAAAAGGGCGTTCGCGCCTATTTAGTTCAGGACGGAGACCAGTATCAGATTAGCTTTAACCATGATAAAGATACTCTATATGAAGGTATTTTCTTCAAAGAAGCCGATACGGACTTCGATAATGGTATCTTTCGCTTTATGAAAGACGCGGAAACGCTGCAGGTTCTTGTTATAGATGGGGTTGTTACGGAATTGAAGAATGTAGATATTCAAACAACAATGAACCTGAACGACGCAGATAATTAAAATAAAATTAGAGGTCTATTCCGTACCTGTTATCCAATGCTCTCTACATATTGATGTGGGGAGTTTCTTATTTTTATTGGCGGATTTGACAATTCGATTTATAAGTCCACATCCACTTTGATAGGCAGGCCTTCGCTTTTATTCACGCCTAAGTACTTCAGCGTCTCTGCCGTAGAATGATGATTCAAAATCGATTTGATGATGGAAATGGCAATACCCCGATGGTACGCATGGTAACCGAACGTCTTCCTCAGCGTATGCGTCCCGATATTCTCCGAGATCCCAATCTCCCTTGCGGAATGATTAATAATCCGGTAGGCCTGCTGGCGGGTAATCGGGCCTCCATCCTTCTTGGATTTAAACAAATAATCATCCTCGTTCCAATCCTTACCGGACAAGTACTCATTTAAAACATCCCCGATCTTGCTGTTTAAGTAATAGGCCTTCTCCTCCCCTGTCTTCTCGTCCTTAATAAACAAAAACTGTCTCGGGCTCTGACCATCCCATACTTCCTGTACCGTAAGATTCAGCATATCCACAAGATTTAAACCCGTATTAATACCAAGTACAAACAGCAGCAAATCCCTGATGGAGTGCTTTCTCAGCTCCTCCTTCATCGCTTGAATGGTCTGCATGTCTCGAATCGGATTCACATATTGCACCGATAACCCCTCCGAATTGATGTTACTTAATTGTAGCTTAACATATATTAAGTAACATCACAAATGAGAATTGAATGAAAATGAGCAGGAAATATCCCTAAAAAAAATAAAAACGGCACCCTTTGGGTGCCTTAATTAAGGAAGATACGACTATGAATATATATCGGCGTGCATCTGTTTTAAAAATTCCGGAGGCTCTGCCCCCAGCTCCTCCATAAATGCTTTCTCCATCTTTTCATAATGGAATAGGAACGCTGTTCGATCTTGTAAAATCTTATATGTCCGTAAAAGGAGTTCATGCGCCTCTTCATCCAAAGGGACATGGCTGAGCAAAGTAAGAAGGACTTCGGCCGACTGCCGGTGTTGATCGTTTTCCAAATGCCGTTTGGCTATTTCCTTGGCGAGGCCGGCAAAATATCGGGACATTCTCTCACGTTCCGCCTCGCACCAGGCGTAGTCCCTATTTGCGAAGAGCGGACCTTTATACAAATCAAACGCTGTGGTTAAGGCTTCGGTAGTCTCTTTTTTTACATCCGCCATATTGGTCACTGCTTGCTCAAACAATACGTAATCGCAAATCTCATCGCAATCCATTCGGTAGAATCCCTTCTGGGAGGACATACGCACTTTGATTCCGCTGTCTCGCAGTGTTTTCTTCATCCGATGCATGTTCACATGCAATTTATGCTCGACCTTATCCGTAGATGCAACCTCCGGCCATAGACTGTCGCACAACGTCCATTTGGAAATCATCGTATTCCGGTGGATCAGGAAATAGGCAAACAGCTCTTCCGCCTTAACGGTAGGAAAACGAACGGGCTCCGTCTGTTCCCCTTCGTATATTTCAAACCCTCCAAAGCAAACAATCCGGGGTTCCGTTTCAGTCGCTGCAGGAGGTGTTGATGTTCCTTTTCTCTTCAATACTCTCTCTAGCGTACGATGCAGCATATCCGGCTCCACCGGCTTTACCAAGTAGTCAATCGCGCTTACGCGGAAAGCATCCAAGGCATACTGAGGATAGGCGGTAACAAAAATAATCTCGATATCCTCGCGCAGCTCCCGCAATCGGGCAGCCATTTGCAACCCGTTCATCTCCGGCATCTCAATATCCAGAAAGACGAGATCGGGCATCAGCCTGCTTACCTCGTTAAACATTTCCAATGGGTCTGTGTATGTTCCGACCACCTGTACAGCATGATGTTCCTCGATTAATTTACTCAACACCTTCAACGCGGGTCTTTCATCATCCAGCAATATAACCCTCAGCATGTTGCATCACGTAGCTCCTGATGAAATTGAATCGCTGTGCCTGGAAGCCTTAAATCAAAATAGGACACTCGTTCATTCCTCCCTGCTACTCTCTATGTTCGAACCGTTCCCCATTTTACTCACACAAATCACAATCTATTCAACTAAAATCGACAAAATATTACAATTTCAATTATAGCATGACATGTCTCCGCTAAGGTATAGTGAAACTCGGAAAGAACCTTATACAGCAAGAAAAGCCCGCTCCAGGAGCGGGCTTTTCGTTTAAATCGGTCTCACTTCTTCCAGTCTTCGACCCCAGTCTCAAATTGCTCGAATGCATGCGGAATTGAAGCTTCCATGATATCCGAATAGTTACTGTGATTCACCGAAACATCGGACCATTTCGGATCTACTTTGATAAGCCATGGTTTACGACCCAGCAGCTCGTTAAAGATCCGTACAACTTCCAATCTCGTAATCGGTTGGTTCGGATTAAACTTTTGGCCCGTGAAGTCGAACAGCAGACCTTGTTTCTCGGCCGATGCAATAGCTTGTTCAGCCCAATGTCCCTTGATGTCGGAGTAGGTGCTTTCGCTTGCAGCATCCCATTTGTACAAATTCATAAGAATTTGCGCGAATTCCGCCCGGGTAATCTCTTGCTTCGGCTTGAACGTGTTCTTGCCGGAACCGACCATCCATTTGTTGCTGGTAGCCGTCGTGATCGCATTTACGGCCCAATAATTTGCGCTTACATCCGAATAAGAAACCTTAGTGGATTTCGCTTCAGGAGTATACAACCGGGACAAGATCGCCGCGACCTCTGCCCGGACAATACCACGATCCGCTTTGAAAGTGCCGTCAGGATATCCGACCATATACGCACTATGATCGCCTGCCGCTTTCACTTTCGGTTGTGCGGAGAAGCTGAATTTCACGATCGTATCGCCGACATGGATGATTCCGTCTTTAACATAACTGTCGTCCCCAAAGCTCTCTTCACGCTTATCGTTACGGCTGTCGAATACAATGTATCCGTTCTTCTCACCTAAGAAGTAATAATCGCCGTCCGCGTAAACCATCCAGCCGTATTGGCCTTCGTCTGTGCTAGCTTGCGGATTGTGGTTCTTGTTCGGCGAGAAATCAGGGAGCTCCGGCAAATTAACAACAGTTCCAGGCTTTCTGCCCTTGGCCCGGTTCAGTTCCGTATCGGCCCAATACAAATGCATATTCACTCCCGATACCGGCTGATTCGTTACCGAATCGAGAATCGTTCCATAAGGGTCAACCAAATCGACCTTCAAGCTGGCATTACCTTTGCTATCCACCACCAGCGTGCCCGCAGGCCCTGCCAGCTTCTCCCCGTTAGGCGCGATCACGTTCAGCGACAATTTATATTCGCCAGGCGCCACTTTCGGAAGCGTAAAGCTTCCATCTTGATTCATTACAATATTCGGCAGATTCAGTTCTTTACCGTTTGCCGATTTAATTTTCCCCGTTACCTTAAGACTGTCCCCAATTAACTTCGTAATTTTGTCTTGAACGACTTTGCCCCCATTGGCTTGGTCTGAAACAACGACATCCGTCTTCATCGTCGGCTGCGCTGCCGGAGGCGTCGAAGGTGCAGGAGCCGAAGGAGTTGTTACAGGAGGCGTAGTTACCGGTGGTGCAGTTGGCGTAGCGGTAGCCACGTTGGATTCCCCAAGATAAAATCCGGATTTAACATTTAAACGGAAATGATAGGTCTTCCCATTCGTCAAGCCTGTTACTGTAGCGCTTGTGGAGCTTGCATTTAATGTCTCCTTCGGAGTGACCGGAGCGAATTCTTTTCCGTCCGTAGACATCTCAACCACAATATCTCCGTCCGCAGCACCCTTCAATGGAGGGAATTTCAGAGTAACTTCTCCATTTCCTGGCGTAGCCGAGAGGCTGGTTAATTTGCCGGGATCAGCCGCAAGAACGTACACCGTAAAGGTCTTCTCGCTGTTAAGCCCGCCTTTTGTGATCTTGGCTGTCAAGTTCACGTATTTCCCCTTTTGATCGATAACAGGTCTCGTCACGGTTCCGTCAGGAGCAATGGTCGATGTATCATCGGAATACCACACGACGTCTTCATCGTCTGGCAACAGAGTAAGATTATCTTTAACCCCATTTTTCGAATCGTTAGGACCGTACTCGATAACCGTCTCTTCCTCTGTTCGCTCAATCTCCTCAATGGCATCTTTCTTTGAGATGATTTCATCAGCTACGCGCTTAGCAATTTCTTCAATAATTTCATCCTCGGATTTATCGGAATCGAGGTGCAGTCCGCCATGCGGAAGGCCTTGGATAAACTCATCCTCAATGTCCTTATAAGTCACATCCGTTACCCCAACATATTGAACGTTGTCTCTAATGAGTACGTCCCGCAGACCGGGGCCATTCGTATCTTCGCCCAAATCCTCACGAGGGTCGTCATTGATATTCACGACATAGCGATAAGGGGAATAGGGATCCCATACGATGTCCTCTACCGCAACATTTACATCTTTAGGCGAAGTTGAGAACAACTTCATATTGTCATAAGCAAAGATGGAAATGATCTGGCAACCATGTCCAATATGGCTGACGATCGGGCCGAATTCATTACCGCCAAATCCGCTGGTAAGAGCTAAATCCTTGATGATTTGATCGCCATTATCCCACATATTTAATTGCGTATCTGTGGCTACAATTTTAATACTGTGCTGAGACGACTCTCCCTTTGAAAAATTTTGGACCAGGGTAATGTCGTTCATCCCGCTTAATTCATTATAAGCCTCATTGTGCAGGGCA
The DNA here is from genome assembly GCF_038009185.1 of Paenibacillus sp. FSL R5-0407. Taxonomy (NCBI): domain Bacteria; kingdom Bacillati; phylum Bacillota; class Bacilli; order Caryophanales; family Paenibacillaceae; genus Paenibacillus; species Paenibacillus sp. FSL R5-0407. The sequence goes on from NZ_JBBPAX010000002.1 coordinate 1,406,953, forward strand.
TTTGCGTCGATGCCATTAATCTTATAGACATTGACGTTACCCGCAACATATAGAATTGCGTAACCGCTCAGTTTCCCATCACTATCAATCTTTGAATTGAAAAGAAAGCCGCCGCCTTCCATGCTGTGATAGTTCACCTTGGATTCGTCCATATCAAACGTAATGATCTTCTTGCCTTCAGGACTTCCTTCTGTCAACATGAAATCCTTATATCCAGGTTCGGTATAACCATAGAAAGTTAATGCTTTACCGTTATTGGAAATTTGAACATGATTGTAATCGACAGTCTCAACCTCTGGAGTAATGTTATACATTCCCCCATACCAGCTGTCATAACCGGCATGGACATAAGTCGTATCCGTTACCGTTGCCGGATTTGCACTGGCATCCATGATCGTTGCATATTTAGGATTAATCCCTGCCGCTTGCAATTTAGCTTTAATAGCATCATTCAATTTGCTTTCAAAATCGCTATTCGCGTGAACGCTCGTTCCGACATTATAATAAACCTCTGCTACCGACGATAAAGCATTCGCCATCGGCAAATTCGTGACTGTTAACATAAGAGCCACAGCCAATGATAAGATTTTTTTCTTCATCTGACTCTCCCATCTTGTTCAGTAAATTACTAGTTACTAACTAACGACCCATTCCTTTATCTCTTAAGAAGTAACGATCTATGCGGACAACACCCTCCAATTAACTGTATTTTAAAAGTCTCAATTTTAATGCTATCAAAGAAATCTCTCAAAAAACTCTCAAACGCAGCTTGTTAGCGATCGATGAAGAATCCGGCCGATCTTACACTCTCGTTGTTAAATAATAGAAGAGGATTTATAGTATAATCTGATGTGATTTTTTATACCGTTCAATGAATGAGGGGAAGAATACATGAAGCGCATACTATCAAAAGTGGTAAACACCAAACCGGATATAAGCACGATAAAAGAACATAAGTGGGTTCTGAATACGGTGATGATTATTGGGGGAATTCTCATCGGGGCCGGGGTTGCCGATTGCCTGATGTCACTCAACCAGTTGAATGTAGATCAGCTAGCCAGAGGCCTTACGATTTTCAGTGCCGGCGTTACCATTTGCGTACTGGTGGACAACACCAAAGCCCAAAAAGCAACGAATAAAACCCACCAGGAAACGCAGATTCAATTAAAGAACGTAGAGAAACAGCTTGAAGCGATCCTGCATTCTCAGCAGCTAACGGAGCAGCAAATTCAGGAGATAAAAGAAAGAGCATTGAAAGATAACGAAAAAACGTCTGCGCTTAAATTATGATTACGTGCAAACAGGCCCCTTGTCCCTGTTAGAGACAAGAGGCCTTTGGTTTGCTATCACAACTTGTCGGTTAAGCCTATTGGAACAGGTCCGGCAAGATGTCGTAAATATACTGGTTCACCCAGTTCCAAGCATGCGTCCCGCCTTCGCCCACGATGAAGTAGAAGTTCCCTTTCTTCGTATCCGACGAATAAATGAAGGAATCCGTCAGCTGCTTCATGGCCTCGATCTGCGGCTTCAGGTTTGGATACGCAATATCTAGGTTACCAGTAGCGCTGAAAATGTAGTAATCCTGCGGCTTATAACCCGCATCTTTAGCGACTTTCGCAAGATATTCCGCCGTTTCCTTAGCCTTGCTTGCTCCGCCGCCCTGACCTAATACCCAGCTGTCACCGCTTAATGGCATGTAGTACTTGAAATAGTCGAGGTTATGGATGAAAGTATACCAGGTCGTGACAGAACCCATGGAGAATCCGCCGAACGCCCGATGCGCCCGGGAAGCCTTTAAATCATCCAAGCTAGCGGATTTCGCATAGGTGTGATATTTGGTTTCTACCAACGGAACAATATTATTGATCAATTCCTCATGGAACAAGGCGGGATCATTTTTCCCTCCATAGGTGGTTGGTGTGACCACGATGAGCGGCTCAATGTCACCTTTGGCAATCATATTGTCCAGGATTTTCTTCAGTTCTTTGCTCTGGCCGGGTCCCCCGAAGATAAGATCTTCATTTTCCCCGCCGCCATGCATTAAGTAAAGCACGTTATATTTCTTATTCGTATCGGATGGATCATATCCATTCGGGAGATAAACATGCAGCTTCTTATCGTCCATCCCGTTCGTTAAATTAGGTGCTTTGTAGGTTAAAGTCTCGATGGTCCCCGGCCGGTTGCTCTCCATCCGATATTCGTCAGGAACCGCCTTGAAATACTTCTCATTGGCCGCTTCTTCCGTCATTTCCAATTTGCCTATCGCATTCTTAATCACCGCAACTTGTTCATCAATTTGTTGTTGGGTGGCTTGTTTGTCGTTAAGCACATTGGAAGCAATCACGTTCATCAGGGCGTCCGTAACTACGCCTGGATTCTTATAGAGCGTGAAATCCATCTTGAGCGTGCTCTTGATCAAAATCAGGAGGTCATAGGGACTTACTCCGTTGACGGATCCCTTGCTTTTACCCGAAAGCACGATTTCTCCGAATTTCCTCGTATCGTTCCACGCGCTGCCCGTCGAATCAAACAGATTCAGGGTACCGATCCGTTCCGATTCCTTTGCATCATTGATCTGTAATTCGATGCCGAGCACCTTTCCGTCTTCCGGCTTTGTCTTGAAGGCAATTCTGGACTCGATGACATAACCTCCATCCACCTTCTTGGCGGCCGTGTAAAACCGTTCGCTATTTCCGTTATCCACGGATTGGGCATTCTCGTAGTTTACGCGAAAGTGCAAATCGTCCAGGCCATATTCCTGTGTCTTGTCATTGTTCTCGTCAAGAAACAGCTCCACAGAGTCTTGCATGTAAGGAGTCCCGGATTTGACGGATAAGTGCTTATCCTTAACCTCTGCCAAAATGTACAGGGCACGATCATCCCATAAAGCTTTAAAAGTAGCTGTGGCCTCAGCCTTCTCCGAACCATGTGGAGGTGAAACCGCTTGGGCTTTGCTCCATACCTTATCCACATTGCCGTCAATCACGGGCGATCCGAAATTCGCCACCATTCTGCCTTGGGAATCCAGACCATTCTTACCCGGCGGCACAGGCTTCCCTGGACCTCCAGCTGCAGAAGCTTCGGCCCCCGCGCCGGAAACATTCGTAAAAACCATGGATACAAAAACCAACAACATCAACATCGATTGCAGGAACATTCTTTTTCTTTGCTTCATCAAAATATCTCCTCCCAATGCCAGTTTTGTTTACCCCTGTTTCTTACGACTCTTCCGCCAGCGCCCCTATAGAAGCGCTTTCATAATTAACCTCCTTAAAGTAAATTGTTGATTCATCCCATATTTTAGGCGGGCGCAATTATTTTTTACATTCAAAATACATGCATTTCCTTTTAAAATTCGAACATTTTAACGGGAAACTTGATTGGAACCTTCTGAGTATACTTCAAAGACCAGCCCCGCTCCTAACCGGAACCCTTGTGCAAAAGAAGCCGCCAGTTCCATTCCTTGAAGCTGCTGATATAAATCGAACAAAGACTCCAACTCTTCGAAATCCTTTTCGGAGATCTTACTTTTCCATATGTCCATGGATTCAGAGATCTGTCTGCTTAGTTGGCGATATTCCGGGTCTTGGGGGGCTGTCGTTTCACTGGGGATTAGCTTTCCGTAGTATAGGGATTCTAGAAGGGTGGGCATGGGAGCACCTCCGTTTTAATTTTATGGTAGCAGAGGTGGGATTAAGGTGTGGTACGCGGATGCGTATATTGCGATAACTATATTTATTTCTTCGAATTAAAATATTCTTTATCTACTCGTAACTGCTGCTTTAAAATCCGGTTGAATAACCCTTTTCCGATCTCACCTGTTCCTTTCGAGACTGCTGATCGTAAGATTTCTCCATTAGGCAGAGTCTTTTGGTACAATTTATCTCTGCCTGTTTGCCGGACCATCACCCAACCGTCGCGCCGTAAGAAATTCTCAAGATCGCTCCAACTAGGCATGGAACATCCTTGCAACTGCATCCGTATCGTCCTCAAGCAAGACACGCAACACATAAGGTGCATGTTTACGACGGTTGGGGGTATTGTAGTATTGGGCATAATTATTTTCATAATCGATCGAATACTCGACCAAATGACGTGCCAATTCGTTTCTAAGCTCCTCTAGAGTCTCACCATCTGCTACAATATCCTCGATTTGCTCTATAGATCCAGCATATCTTCCATCTTCATCTTGTTCATACTCAAACGTCAGTTCATATATCGAAAGCAATTCTCTAAGCTGTTGTTTCGAAAAGGCCATGATCACATCTCGATTTCTTTTGATCGCCTGAGGCTTCTCCCGAACAATCGTATCTATGAACCCGCCAAAATTAGCTCGAACATCTGTTGCATTCAGCATCGTTTGCATGTTCATCCCTCCCACCTCCATTCTATATAATTATGTACATAATGTACACTATGTACTTGTTATTCTATTCATTAACCCGAAAAAGTAATCCCCATAATAAATAAGACACCAATAAAGTGTCTTATTCATTAAATCCTCTAGAACTAAACGGAAGTCATTGTCGTCCTCATGGATAAAATTTAGAACATTAACCTAAAAGACTCCGTGCCTTGTTATGATTTCTTGAAGGGATAAATCGAGCAAACATTAAGAGATTATGCAGATTATGTGACAAAGAAATGCACATCCCTTTACATTGTAATAACGGTACTGTCTACTTGACGGGGAGAAGTTCATTATTGCAATTGCCTTCTGTCATTCAATAAGTACGAACTTTTATTGTAAATCAACATCCACAAATTTTTCGTTAAAAATACTGAATCTTTCAATCCTGTTATCCCCGTCCATAACGAAATTCAAAATGTATAGCGATGATTCAGCCGTAGCCTGACCCATATATTCAGCTATGGATTTGAAATAATAAAACTCGCCCTCATTCAAAATCATGTAGCTGTAGCTATTGCTAAAGTGACTATACGTAGTTTCGTTCCCGTAAACCTCCCTCATCTCGTCCACGCTGCTTCCGAGTTCTAACCCTCTCATCTTGAACCGGCCCTTGGGAGACGTATCCTTCACTTGCATGAAGATTAACTTATCGTTGTAAAACAACATATTAACGCCTTCATAGAGATAAGTATCAAAAAATTCGGACCTGTCAGAGAATTCATCCGACTTGACCAGCTTCTTGGAGTGGATCTGACTCTTCTCCATCCCTAAGTAAAAGACTTGGCCCGTATCCGTATCCAACAGCTGGATCTCTTCTGGGACCCCCGACAGATCATGCGGCTTAGTAGAAGTACATGAAGTTAGCGCCGTCAGTATCAATATTGCCACAAACCCTGCAACTAGGAATCTGTAGCGTTTTACAGCACCCTTGTAAAAATTAATGAACTGAATCACTCCCTTTCTTCGTCTTATGAGCCTTTCTTAATCATAAGAGCAGAAAAGAGATTGTCAATATATCCCAACGATTCCCCTTATCTTCCCTATGCGCCGCCTGTAATCGGTTGAATCAAAAAACGAAGTTGCTCTTCCATCCACGCGTTGCACTCTTTATTCGTGCGTGACCATATCGCTGTCATTTCCTTCGGAAGGTCAACCTGCTGTCTTTTCCGTGAATCATTTAAGCAGGATAACTCGCAAATCATTTAGGCTTTGTGATCCCACTGCAAAATCAGTCTTTTCTGTTCGCTTTTCTTATATCAACAAGTCGGTTTGCTTATAGATTGCAGCTCTTCTCCGTTCTATAGTGAGACCAAATAGAAAAATAGACGGGGGGAAATAATAATGGAAGATCAATATAGAGCAGGTGCTTCCACTTTCCATATTGCTGAAGATGACATACCTGCTGCTGTAGAACGTTTGTTAAGCCTCATGACCCTAGAGGAAAAGATCGGGCAGATGACTCAATCCGGGGGATTGAATACGGACGCCATCGGCGGTCATGTGGAGGCGGACCCGTTATCGAAACAAATTCGTCAAGGAAAGATTGGCTCGGTGATCAACCTGGGGATGTCGGCCGAAGAGGCTCGGAAGCTCCAGCGGATCGCCGTAGATGAATCCCGACTCGGTATTCCGCTATTGTTCTGTCAAGATGTCATTCATGGTTTCCAAACCATCTTCCCCATTCCGCTGGCTTGGTCGTGTTCCTTCGATCCAGATCTTATCCGGAAATCGGTACAAGCGTCCGCCAGAGAAGCATCGGCGGTTGGAACGATGCTGGCTTACTCCCCGATGCTGGATATCGGCCGCGATCCCCGCTGGGGCCGGGTAGCGGAAGGCGCCGGTGAAGATCCCTACCTGGCCTCCTTGATTGCCACAGCTCAAGTGGAAGGTTATCAAGGAAGTGCATTGGATGAAGAAGGGAGCATGGCGGCTTGTCTCAAGCATTTTATCGGATATGGCGCTGCGGAAGGCGGCAGGGATTACAATACCGTCTGCATGGATGAAGCGACGCTACGAAATGTGTATTTGCCGCCCTTTAAGGCAGGCATAGAGGCTGGCGCCGCCTCGGTAATGACGGCATTCAACGTCGTCAATGGAGTTCCAGCCGCGGGTAACCGGGCGCTGCTGGAGGACATGCTCCGCAAAGAGCTTGGCTTTGAGGGCATTGTCATCTCCGATTATGCCGCGGTTGAGGAGATGATTGCTCACGGGGCTGCGGAGAACAATCGCGAAGCGGCCATTCGCACCGCTAATGCCACACTGGATGTGGAGATGGCAACCTCTCATTTTAATCAATGTCTGCCCGAAGCCGTTCGCTCGGGAGATGTTGCGGAAGCCGTGATTGATGCAGCGGTACGTCGCATTTTAACCTTGAAATTCCAGTTGGGTCTTATGAAGGATCCCTACCGGCATTTTCGCCAAGAGGACGCAGAGAAGCTTATTTATTGCGAGGATCATCTGGCATTATCCCGCGAACTTGCCCGAAAGTCCATTGTCTTGCTGAAGAATAAGGGAGTCCTGCCGCTGGAAAAAGATAAAAAAGTTGCGCTCATCGGCCCTTTGGGCGACAGCAAGGATCTGCTCGGAACTTGGCAGTTCAGCCAATATGGGGAGAATACGGTATCGGTCCGGGAAGGGTTGGAGCAAGCCGGCTATAACGTATTGGTTGAACCGGGCACCCTTATTCATGACGAACTGCCGGGCGGAATGAAACGGGCATTAGCGGTTGCAAGGGAAGCTGACGTGGTACTTCTGGCTCTGGGCGAAGACAGCACGATGAGCGGAGAAGCCTCCTCCCGGCAGAACATCGTTATTCCCGAAGTTCAGTCGAGACTTGCCGAAGTCATTCGACAAACCCGTAAGCCGGTTGTTCTCCTGCTTACCAATGGCCGTCCTCTGTTGTTAGACTGGTTCGACCAGCACATGGATGCTATTCTGGAAACCTGGTTCCTGGGCTCCCAGGCAGGACATGCGATTGCGGACGTTCTGGCGGGAGTTTATAACCCGAGCGGCAAGCTGACTATGTCATTCCCTCGGCACACGGGGCAAATTCCGATTTACTATAATAGCTTAAATACGGGCAGACCATTCGTACAAGGAGTAGATAATCCTTTTACGAGCAGTTATCTGGACGGGCCCAACACTCCGTTGTACCCTTTCGGTTACGGATTGTCTTATACGAATTTTAACGTATCTGGTCTTCAGCTCGATCGGAATCGGATCACTGCCCAGGATTCGCTTAAAGTATCTGTGACGGTTGCCAATACGGGGGGCCGTGCCGGGGAGGAGACGATTCAGTTATACATCCGGGATGTGGCTGCCAGTATCGTGCGACCGGTCAAAGAATTAAAGGACTTCCGAAAGGTCTTCTTACAACCGGGAGAATCCGTTCAGGTGACGTTTGAGATCATGGAGGAGAAGCTGCGATTTTACGATCTGGAAGGCTGTTTCAAATCGGAGAAAGGTCGCTTTCTCGTCTATGTGGGAACAGATTCGGACGACCGGAACCTGCTCGAAGCGGAATTTCATCTTATTTAAAGACAGGTAGCTTTCATGATAGAAACAGGTCAGTTTAGTTATAGAATCGCTAACCCATGAATCGATATACTGATGCTATCCAAACAACATAATCTTACTTAACGGGGTGATCGTATGAAAAAGAGAGTAGGCGCATTGGTCCTTTCTACCATGTTGACTCTCACGGCATTAACGGGTTGCGGCGGGAATAAGGAGGCTTCCAGCAACAATACAGGCGCAAAAGATACTGCTCACAAGGTCGTTATGGCCATCTCCGGGGAACAACAGCCCGGACAAGAAAGAGTAATGGCCGAGGTCAATAAAATTCTCAAAAAGGATCTGAATATGGAGCTTGAATTGATGATCCTCCCTTGGGGTTCTACGGATCAGCAAATTCAACTGATGTTGACGGGCACGGAACCTCTTGATCTTTTCCGGCTCGGATCGGGTGAGGCGGCTGGTTACATCTCCAGCGGTAAAATCGAGGATTTAGGACCGTTGATTGATAAGTATGGCAAGAACATCAAGGAAGCATTGGGAGAAGAAATAGCCAAGTCTGCCAATATCAACGGGTTCGTCTATGGGGTTCCGACTAACATCGAGCGGGACAGCACGCCATCAATTGAAATGCGCAAAGATTTGGTGGAAAAGTACGATATCGATATCACTCAGATCAAATCTCTCGAAGACCTGGAACCGATCTTTAAAAAGGTTAAGGCGGGAGAACCGAATATGACGATGCTGTTCGGCGCAGGCGGTGTAAATCAGCCGGCCACCCGGTATGGCGGCTTTGACTCCTTGGGCGGCTTCGGAGGCGTATTGGCCAATGACGGCTTGGAGAGCACTAAGGTAGAAATCCGTCCTGCGACGGAACAGTATAAAGCGTCTCTGGATATTTTCCATGACTGGTACAAGAAGGGCTATATCAATAAAGATGCCCCGACTTCCCAGGACGAGCCTTCCGTCGTCATGAAAGCGGGCAACACATTCTCGACGATTGTCGGCTGGCATCCGGCTTATCAGAACAAGGAAGGCAATTATGACGTCGTCTTTGCTCCCTTGCGTGAGCACGTGCTGCATTCCGGTTCTTCCGGTTATGTAACCTTGGGCATTGCCCGAAATTCCAAAGATCCGGACAAAGCCATGCAGCTTCTTGATTACATTTATGGAAGTCCGGAAGTCATGAACCTCCTCAACTGGGGGATGGAAGGCACCGACTATGTCTACATCGATAAAGAGAACAATACGATCGGTTATCCCGATGGTGTCAATGATTCCAATGCTGAGTATCATCTTAACCTGGGCTGGCAGTTGCCCAACCAGTTTATTGCAAGCGTATGGGAAGGCAGTCAGCCTGCAGATGTATGGGACCGCATGAAGGAATTCAATGATAAGGCCCCTAAATCCAAAGCCTTCGGCTTTATGTTTGATCCGAAAGGATACGAAGCTGAAATTACAGCGATATCCAATGTGATTGAGCAATACTCACGTTCCCTTGAATCGGGTTCCGTAGATCCTAACGAATATTTGCCTAAATATGTCGAAGCTCTGAAAAAAGCGGGAATCGAAAAAGTTACGGCGGCTCAACAAAAACAACTAGATGAATTCCTTGCTACAAAGCAGCCGTAATCGCAATCGTCAGAACATAGTCGCCTCAGAACCGTTGAAACCGGTCATGAGGCGACTGTCTGAATAAGGAGGAGTTCCCGTGAAAGTACGAAAATGGGCGCCTATGTTTATTATGATGGCTCCAGGACTGATCTATCTTTTCATTAATAACTATATCCCGATGGCGGGTTTAGTCATTGCCTTTAAAAAAATGGATTTTCGCAAAGGGATCTGGGGCAGCGACTGGGTCGGATTCGATAATTTTAAATATCTTTTCACTACCCCGGATGCTTTTGTGATCACTCGAAACACTATTCTGTACAATATCGCTTTTATTATCGTGAATATTGTGGTCGGTATTATTTTCGCCATCTTCATCAGCGAGATGATGAACAAGCATATGAAAAAGCTGTACCAAAGCGCAGTCTTGCTTCCTTTTCTGATATCTATGGTTATCGTTAGTTATATTGTATATGCGATCCTCAGCCCGGAAACCGGATTAATGAACAAGACGGTTCTGCCGATGGTAGGTAAGGATCCGATTTCGTGGTATTCGGAAACGAAGTATTGGCCATACATTCTAATTATTGTAAACACATGGAAAGGTGTCGGTTACGGCTGCCTCATTTACCTTGCCAGCATTATCGGCATCGACCGCTCTCTATATGAAGCTGCGGATATCGACGGCGCGGGAAAGTGGGTCCAAATCCGAACTATTACCCTGCCGATGCTGCTTCCGAGCGTGATCACGCTGACACTGCTGAATGTCGGCCGCATTTTCTTTTCGGACTTTAGCTTGTTCTATCAGGTGCCGCAGAACTCGGGCATTCTGTACAGTGTCACCAACACAATCGATACGTATGTATATCGCGCACTCTTGCAGTTGGGGGATACGGGGATGGCTTCCGCCGCAGGCTTCTATCAGTCTGTCATCGGATTTCTCCTGATTATAGGATGCAACTGGGTAGTCCGAAAACTTGACAGAGATAGTGCTCTGTTCTGATGGGGTGGTATAAATTATGCTAAATACGAGAGAGAATCGTGTATTTCAAACGATTGCCCATATTGTGATGATGCTGGTCGTTCTGATCTCCGTGCTGCCTTTCCTTCTGGTGTTCATGTCCTCGATCACGGAAGAGAATTCTCTGATTGTTCACGGGTATTCCTTATTTCCGCAAAAGTTCAGTTTGTATGCTTATGAATATATTGCACAGAAGGGCGATAAGATTCTGCGTGCTTACGGCATCACGCTATTCATCACCGTTGTGGGGACCCTTGTCAACCTATTGCTTACGGCTTTATTGGCTTATCCCCTGTCGCGTCGGGATCTTCCCGGCAAGAAATTCTTTTCTTTCTATGTCATTTTCACCATGCTGTTCAACGGTGGTCTTGTTCCGACTTACCTGATGTATGCAAATACGTTCCACATTAAAAATACGATATTTGCTTTGCTGATTCCTACGCTGCTGCTCAGTGCCATGAATGTGCTGCTTATGCGGACCTATTTCCGAACAAGCATTCCCGAAGCCTTGATTGAAGCGGCTGAAATCGACGGGGCTGGCCAGTTTAGTATCTTTTTCTCCATCATTATTCCCCTCGGGAAGCCGATCCTCGTGACATTGGGTCTCTTCGCCGCACTGGGGTACTGGAATGACTGGACAAATGGATTATACTATTTAACAGGAACCAAAGGGGAGAACCTCTATTCCATTCAAAACTTCCTGAACAAATTGATTACGGATATTCAATATCTCGCTAATGCCCAATTCAGCGGCGGAGGCGCGCAGGCGGCCAAGATGCCGTCGGTATCCATACGTATGGCTATTGCATTCGTAGCGATGATTCCTATCCTGGTGCTGTTTCCGTTCTTGCAAAAGTACTTTGAAAAAGGGATCACCCTTGGTGCGGTTAAGGAGTAGATAATGTTCACTCCCAGTTAAGTTTATGCTTAAACCAAATGCCTATCCAGGCATTTGGTTTAAGCTGTTTTGGGGAAGGGTGAAAGCAATGACGGATCGTAAACCACGAAAAGGAAAATCTATTGCTCAGTTGACAAAGCTAGTCGTTCTGCTGCTGTTTCCAGTTCTGCTGTTGAACATAGCGGTCAGCTTTGTAACCATTACATTTATAAGGTCGGATACAAAGCAATATCTGGACAACATGACCGGCTTGTACGCTTCCCGGATCAACGACAATTTTACAAATATCAATCGCCGCATGCTGAACATTCTCCTTGGGAGTCAGGGTACGGACAAGGATACCAATCTTTTCATCGAAACGATTGAAAACAGCGCCGACCAGATCGAGGTTAACTCTGCGATTCATGATCTCCAGCTAAAGTTTAACGATTATTTATTGGAATATGGCGATTACTACAATTTTTTTCTCTACTTTGAGGATAAAGAAACTTATGTTCCCTGCACCAGCACCCTTTCCTATGAGGAGAGAAAACAGGTACAAGAGAAGATCGTCTCCCTGATCATCTCTGATCGAATTCAAGCAAGCTCCGCCAGCCAAAGCTGGAACAGGATTGCTGTCAACGGAAAGAATTATCTGGTCAAGCTGTATCGGTATAATAATAAATATATCGGGAGCTGGATTAGCGCGGAAGACCTGTTACGGCCTTTAAAACAGCTGGACTTAGGAAAAGAAGGATACGCGATGCTTGTGGGCGAAGACAATGAACCTCTTACGGGAATCCCCGCCTCAGCAAAAATGTCCGGTTCTGGATGGCTGGAGAATCTGTGGGGGCTTGATAGAGGATTGCTCTCCAATAATCTGATTCTGGACCGCCCCTTTAGTTCCGCGCCTTTCCGTATTCGTCTCCATATATCCAACTTCGGCCTGTTTGAGAAGGCGGTTATCATACAACTGCTCTTATTTCTGCTTACCTTTATTACGCTGCTCACACTGCGAATCGTAGCCGTCTATCTAAAAAAGAATGTGCTAAATCCCATTCGTCACTTCACTCAATTGCTAGAAAATGATAAATGGGAAGAAGATGAGTTTGGACCGGAAACCAGCAGAATCACTGAACTGGAACTCGCTAACGCCCGTTTCGCATTTCTGGCTGAACGGGTCAGAGCCTTGAAAATCGAAGTTTATGAGAAAGAACTGGAGAAACAGCGGGTCCAAATGGATTATATGCAACTTCAGATCAAGCCGCATTTCTTTCTTAACTGCCTGAATTTCATATACCACATGGCCGATCTGAAGCTGTATCCCGATATCCAGACGATGGCCAAGACGACATCAGAGTATTTGAGGTATCTCTTCAAGAGCAAGCTGGATTATGTATATGTTCAGGATGAGATGAATCATGTTAAGAACTATCTCGACATTCAGAAGATGCGTTATCGTTCTGCGTTCTCATACTATTTGGAACAGGACCCGGACACGTTGGATTGTCAGATTCCCCCGCTGGTTATTCAGTCCTTCGTGGAGAATGCGGTCAAACATACGGTATCCCTGGATGATCCGGTTGAAATCTCCGTCACGGTGTTTCCGGAAGAACGGGATGGCAGAGACTACGCGACGATTTTTATCGCAGATACCGGACGGGGCTTCGATGCCGATACATTGGCTCAACTGGAGAGCGGAGAACTCTCCCCGAACGAGAACGGCATACGGATCGGCATAACCAATTGTCTGAAGAGACTGGATTATTTTTACGGAGAAGATGTGCAGATTACCTTTTATAACGGCCCCATCCGGGGAGCGGTAGTTGAAATTCATATTCCGCAGAGAAAGGAGCACCCGAGAGCATGAATATCTTAATTGTGGATGATGACGATTATATGGTAAGAAGCATTCAGAATTCGCTGGATTGGCCGAGACTGGGCTTCGAAAACGTTTATACAGCTCATAATATCCGCCAGGCTAAGGTTGTGCTGGAGAGCGTCCCTATTGAAGTCATGATTTGCGATATTGAAATGCCCCAAGGAAGCGGGTTGGACTTGCTGGAATGGGCCCGGGAGCATCAAGTAGAGATAGATACCATCTTCTTGACCAGCTTTGCCGACTTTTCTTATGCCCAGCGGGCCATTCAATTACAGAGCCTGGAATATTTACTCAAACCCGTCGATTACGCATTGCTGGAAGAAGCCCTTCACAGGGCTATTCGTAACGTTATCACCAGAATTAAGGAGCAGGAACACGAACAAAACAGCCGTTATTGGCTCAACAACCGGAAGCATATCGTAGAACATTTTTGGTGGAGCCTTCTGCTCGATAAAATAGCTGCCAACCCTCTCTCTCTACAAGAGAGAATCGAGAAGGAACATTTGAATTACAGGGAAGAAGACACGTTTATTCCCGTATTGATTGATGTATTTTACAGGGACGATATTTACGAGCATTGGGGAGGTTCACTGTTTGAATTCACTTTAAAGAACGCAGTGTCCGAGATCTTTGCGTCCCCGTTATTTACCGTTGAGAGTGTCATCCGTCTGCAGGAAAAGGTATGGGTCACCATTCTAAAATGTTCAGGGCCACTGAATAACCCGCTGGAAGTCCGGCCGCTCTGCGAAAATTATATCCAGAAGATGAATAGATATTTGAAGATGGACGTTCGTTGTAATATTGGAGACGTCAGCGATATAACCGGGGTCAATCCAAATATCAAGAGTCTCCAAACGATGAGCGCAGATAATGTAAGCAGCAAGAACTGTACCTTTCTGATGTGCGAATACCGGCACCGGGATATTCCCTACAACAGTCCATCCATGAACGTTTGGGAATGTCTCTTGGCCAATGGGGACAAAGAAGCTCTGGAGCAGAACGCCGAGCTGTATCTGGACAACCTGGCAGCTCATAATGAGATTAATGCAGACACTTTAAAGCTGTTCCGTCTGGATGTGACGCAGCTTGTCTACTCCGAATTGAAACGGAAGGAGATTCTCGCCCACAAGTTATTCGCAAATCGGGGGAATCACGATGAATTGTACGAGCGATCCATCCGATCAGTCGAAAATATGAAAGTCTACGTCCGACATTTGATCAAATATGCATTACAATATACTGCTTTTGCAGAATCTCGCTCTGTTATTGATAAGCTGCTCGATTATTTGGATCAACACTTTAATCAGGAGGTCTCCCGTAACGATCTGGCGGAAATAGTATTCTTAAATCCCGATTATATCTCGAGACTATTCAAGCGCGAGGTAGGCCTTTCCATCGGAAGCTATCTGCTGAATAAGCGGCTGGAGACAGCAAAGGAACTGCTGCGTAATGGCTCTCTTCCGATTAATGCGATTTCCATGCATGTGGGCTACAGCAATTTCTCCTACTTTACGAAAACCTTTCGCGAAGCTACCGGGGTCACCCCGAATGAATATCGCAAGCAATTCAGAACTTCATCCTAATCTTCTTCATCTCCGCCGTCTTCAATCCCCCTCGAGATAGCTTCTAAAGCTCTCTTGGGGCGGGATGCATCATCCCTTGAATGGACTGATCCTCTTCATACTCATAATATTGCGACGGAACGGACGCATATATTTGTGCTTCCTGTGCTACGCTCGGCTGCTGATAAGCCTCGTCCACATACATGATTCTACGCTGAACTTGCATAAGGCCATTCACGACGCGAAGCGCGATCCAGAAAAGTACAAGGCCTATGCCGACGTACAGCAGATATTGCTGGTTATAAGTCCAGTCGATATGGAAATAACTGAACAAGCTGTTTTCTAAAATATCGAGCTTCATTTCATTCATCAAAATGATATGCACGGCAGGAAGAGCAATGAATCCTAATCCAAGTGCAAGCACGGTTACCATAATAGCAAAGAATACAATGCCTGTTACGAATCTCGAGAATACGAGCAGCAGATTTCGTATGAATAGCCCGCCATCGAAACCTTTAACCATCCGCATAAACCAGTTCTGCCCGGCTTCCGTCTGTTGTTTGGAGATGTGTGAAACAGATGGAGCAGGTAAACCTAAAACATGCCGAATCATGCTTTGTTCAAAAGTCACAATCCCATTCAACAGCTTAGCTACTCCAAAGAACAGTGGGATTCCGATAAATATCGGAGTTAAACCGATGGATAAGGCAAGTCCCGTGATCGCTATCGTAAAATAAATAATCCCTAACGGGAGAGAGATCAATAAATAGAGAATCGTGGCATAGGTTTTTGGATTAAAAAGCACCCAATTTACCTTTCCTGCCCGCGACGCCGCCGTCGCTTCTGTTGCCTTCATTTTCAAACACCCCTTCTGGCTTCATAAGTCACGCTCTGAGTTATAAACCCATTATATCTGCCTTATTTGCCTGACATAACCGTCTTAAGGGGTGTCTGAACCTAGACTTTAGGCTAGGGAATTCACCCGCCGCCCGATATGTTTTACTTATAAGTACTCGGTTTAATCATAAATCTGCGAATAGCTTCGTTCACCGATGATTTTTGCTCCAGAATAAGGCAGTGTCCTGCTTCTTTAATCAACACGACCTCTGAATCAGGCAACGTTTCTTTGACGCATTTCATCACGCTCTCTGCATCGTAAATTTTCTCTTCATCTCCGACCAGAAGAAGTACCTGTGCCGAAATCCTGCTCCAAGCTTCTTTCTCAATGACACGAGGGACAACCGGAAGCTGCGAGCGACCATGCGTATAGGCTGCAATGACCATGTCCATAACCTGCGAAGGAAGAGAATATCCCTTCTTACAAAACCAATCCCACGCTTTCCGAATTCGATCAGGCTTGGGCCACAGCATGGCTGGGTAGACTTTTAAGAGAAATTTCAGAAAAGGGACTGGCAAAAATGTCGCCACTGGAGCAATCAGAATTAACCGCTCGATTCGTTCCGGTCTGCTTGTAGCATAATTCGAACAAAACCAACCTCCCATCGAGTGGCCGATGAATGTTATCTTAGCAAGCCCAAGCGCATCTAGAACTTGATCTATCCATAGAACAGCATCCTCTGGGGTGCTAATACGTTTAACAACCCTGCTTTTGCCAAAGTCCCCCGGCGTATCGATACAATAGACTCGAAAATCCCTCAGTGCTTCAATAGTTGGGTACCACATCGCTGAATTACTCGTCATACCATGAAACATCAGGACGGTCTCCCCGTCTTCGGGTCCACTAACGATCACATGGCAAACCCCAAATTCGGTTTGGATCTCCATTGTTTCATACTGACTTGGCCAATACTCCATCAGTTTATCGTATGTATGCATAAACAGCCCGGCCCCTGCCTCGCTTTTAAATACGGACAAATCATTCCGTCCCGTACCCGTCATACATTACCCTCCAGCCCGGATGGCATAAGTATGGAGCGGCAAACCGTTAATAACAACCCAAATTGCTGGGACAATTTTATATTTTCAGAACCATTAATTATACTCTCAATATAAAGTCCTTCAAGTAACGAAATGAGCCAGTGAACGAAAATATCCAAAGGCTGAGCAGGATGAAACTCCCCTCTCTGAACTCCATGATGTAATAAATCAAAAAGAGCACCGTATACAGACTGGGACCGTTCTTCAATTAGCTTACGACGATGATCTTCTCTGCGACCCACGATAAAATATTCATACAGACAAGGGGCTAACCCGGTATTCGCCTCTCTAACCCGTCTTTCTTGCCCCCTAATGAATTGCACAAATGTGTTCCACGCACTGCTCTGTTCTTCCAATACAAAATCCAGCGCCATGTTTTCATACTCCCGGCGAAGCAGATCAAGAAAAACATCCTCCTTGCCGGAATAATATAAATACACACCTCCGAAGCTTCTACTAGAGCTAGTCACAATATCGCTCATAGAAGTGGCTTCATATCCTTTTTCTATGAAAACATGTCGTGCTGAATTCAAGATGTCCATTCGGATAGCTTCTTTTTGTTGTTGTGTAATTTTAGGCATGAAGATGTCCTTCCCTCCACAAAAAAATAAACGAGAGCATTCTCTTTTATTATAAAGAGAGCACTCTCGTTTTACAATGATTTATAACTGAGTGATTAGGGAGTTACCATCCCATAACTCTCTTAACCTCCGCCACCAGCTTCTCCGCCGCTTTCCGATGAGTCACTTCCGACGGGTGGAAATTAACAACGTAACCGTCCGCTTCCGACTGCATATCAAACCTCATGGCCGAGATCTTCGTATCGCCCGTTTCTTTCATATAGTCTTTAGCCGCTTGTTCAACAAAAGGATACAGCCTGTCTCTCATAATCCCGAGCGTACAGAGGATGGTGGCTTCCGGGTTATTGGATCGGATCATTTTCAGGAATTCTACGTACTGCTTCACGTAATCCGCCTGTTTCTCGGGGTCATCCTCAGTGTAGGAATCATCATTTGTCCCCAGATTCACGACGATCAGATCAGGTACAAATTTATTGAAATCCCAGCTTAGAGATTGAGGTACCAGGGTGCCGTCAAATTTCCCTTCGGATTTGCCTACCTTTTCGTAGTAATCCGGAACGAGATGGGTGAGCAGCTTTTCGCCGTTCTCCGTATAGCCTGAAATAATGCCGTAACCGCTGAACGAAACCATACTGTAATCGGCCTGAAGCTGCTCGGCCGCCAGATAAGCGTAGGTTTTCGTGACGTCCTCCGTTGCTGTGCTGAATGTACCCGACACATTATCATCGTCCACCCCATATCCGCATGTAATGGAATCGCCGATAAATTCAATTTTGTGTACGTTTGCCGGGGCAGGCTTAATCCCCTCTTGGGCATCGACCGCGATCTCCTGAATCCCCACCGTCGACATAGCCGCTTCCGATAGTTTAATAACTCTAATAGTCACGTTTTGATCTCTATCGCTTTCGAATGCGGTATATTTCTTCACAGGCTGCTTCACCATGTCGTCAATAACCCGGTTTCCGTTCACATAGATGCCGATTCGTGCCTCATTATTGCCGCTGGTCGCAATAGGGTCGCCATTTATGGTGATTTCCGCTTTTTTACCGTAAAAAGAAAACTCCACCCCGCCGCCCGACAAGGCCAGCCAAAGGACATCGTTGTGCTCGTAGGTTCTTCCAATGATTTTTACATGCTTCTCGGTTGCTCTGAAAACTTGCGCTGCTTCTGACATATTCGGACCTTCCTCCCGGCTCTTAACCAGTAACTTCTGCCAATATTAATTTGTTATAATCATAACACTACCTGAACTTATTATAATATGAAGGATTGTTGTTAGGGATTATAAAAAAACCGTGCTACTGATCCCCTAATCGATTCACCAATTTAACGGACAGGTATACGCTGGCCATACCCAGAAGACTAATGATGACATAAACAATGTCCAGATTCAGCGTAAGCCTAAGAATACTGAGAATCGTAGGGAGCTGCATAAGAACAATTGCACAGATGACTGTGGGGATGACCAGCCTTTTCCACAGCCCGAACCAGAATAGCGGGATCAAGCTGGCTAGTGCGATAACAGCGGAATGAGTGACTGCCCGAATCGCATAGGTCGCAAAATCCGCCAACGTTGGCTCACCGTGAATGACACCCAGCATCTGATCGAGCACATAGGTAGTGATACCCGACAGGACAAAAGACACTAGCGTGCAGATGAAGACCGCCACGGCAATGAACATCGCCTTCGCCTGAACCAACCTTTTTCGGCTGATCGGGTACCCGAAGGAAAGGGCTATCGTCTTATTCTTATACTCTTCTATAAATACATGATTGATCAGAGAGGCCCCGAACAATAGGAACCCCATTTGAATCGGCAGCATGAGATGAATTGCATCGGAGTAGCTCCGCCCGAACGCAATCATGGGATCGTCGGCAAATACAACGGTAAGAAAAAAGGTCGGCATAAACATGATAATTACCCAATAAATAAGCACTTCCCCGATCACTTTATTTCGTTCTAATTTCCTCCACTCCAGCTCCATCAGCTTAACCAACTTTATCTCCTCCTTGGATTTGATTATAGAAATAATCCTCCAGCGTGCTTGAATGCTTCTGGATCCCCTGGATTTCAATCTCATTAGAGATCAACACTTTAGAAATCTCTCCGATAGATGCTCCTGCATCATAGATCCGTATTTTCTCTTCCTGAACTATTTTTATATTGGTCATATGAAGCTCATGCTCCAGCAGGTAGGCTGTTTTCTGCACATGGGACGTCGCAAGTTCAATATAATCGCTCCGCTGCTGACGGATATCCGAAATCGCTACCTCATCGACCAGCTTGCCGGATTGAACGACACCGATTCTGCCCGACACCTGCTCAATTTCGCCTAATATGTGGCTGGAGAGGAGGAAGGTAATGCCGTACTCCTTGTTCAGTGACCGAATTAAATCTCTCATGTCTTTAATACCGATCGGATCCAGGCCATTCGTCGGTTCATCGAGCACAATCAGTTCCGGCTTGGTGATCGCAGCCCGCACAATCCCTAGCCGCTGCTTCATACCGAGTGAAAATTCCTTCACCTTCTTATTTTCGTTTCCTTGCAATTGGACCATCTCCAAGGTTTGGAGAATCGCCTTTTTATCGTAAAAGCCCAGATATTCACAATGAATCTGAAGGTTCTCCATTGCCGTTAGATGCTCGAAGAAGATGGGGTATTCAATAATGCTGCCCATGCGTTTCAAACCTTCCTTGGTATCTTCCGTAAGCTTCTTGCCAAACAGCATGATCTCTCCGGAAGTCGGGATGATGAGCCCGGTGAGCATTTTCATAATCGTCGTCTTCCCGGCGCCGTTGGAGCCGAGTAACCCGTAGATATCGCCTTGTTTCACATGAAGATTAACACCGGATATGATTGTCTTTCCGTTTATTCTCTTAGTGAGATCATACGTTTGAAGGATGTTATTCATCTGGCCGAACCTCCCGTATTTTTCAGATCGTCTTTATTTGTTACTCTTATAATAATTTAAAAATTGCGTTTTTTTCTTTCTCATTCCTTACATGTTTCTTTCGGCGATAAAAAAAGAGACGTTCAGCAGAACATCTCTTCGCAGTAAGGTTCATAATTTCATTTGTTTAAACTTGGAGGTGAAGGTCGTTTTCTCAAAAGGGGAACTATTGAGGGTAATCGTCCCCTTCATCCCTTCCGTTAAGCGTTTGGAAATGCTTAGCCCCAGACCGCTGCCTTGAAATTGCGGATTCCGCGCATCGTCCAAAGTGTAGAGCCTTTCGAATACGCGGTCCTGGTTCACCTCGGCAATCCCTTTACCGCGATCCCACACATCTACCGCAACGAATTCTCCTTCTTCCCGAAGGGTCAAACCAAACACGCCGCCGTCGCTTCCATACCGGATCGAATTGGAGATTAAATTACTGAGTATTCGATGCAGCGCCTGCTCATTACCGAAAATATAGATGGGCTGTTCCGGAATTTCTATCTCTACCCGAAGCCCCTTAGAAGAAAGCAGGTCATAAAATTCAAGCACGATTTGCCGGCAAATCTCGTTGAGCGATATTTTGCTTAAAGGGATTTCATAGTCTTCCGACTCGATCTTTACCAGATCAAAAAATTGATTCAGCAAACCGACCAGACTATTCACTTTATGGTTCAGCCGCATAACGACATACTTCTGTTCCTCTTGGGTCATCGGCTGCTCTTGATTCAGTTTTTCCGCATATCCCAGAATGACCGTCAGAGGGGTCTTTAGATCATGAGACATGTTGGATATCATCTTCTTCATGCTTTCTTGGGTTTTCGCATAATCCGCAATCACCTTCTGCTTATGGAACAACAGACGGTTGATTTGAACGAGCAGCTGTTGGGTCTTGTGCTGATCGGTTTGGATGAGCACCTTCTCGTCCGTTTCATCCTGGATGATCTCGGCTATTTTGCCCGCAATTTCATCTATATTCTGATTTAATCTTCTTCTGGAGTAAGATAACCAAACTATCGTCACGGCCATAACGCCAATGATCAGGCACAAAAGAACAATCATGACCTAATCCCCCAGTTTATATCCGATACCCCAAATGGTCCGAATATAGTGAGGGCTTGAAGGATCCTCTTCTATTTTTTCTCGAAGTCTCCGAATATGTACGTTGATGGCATTCTCATTGCCTAAATAATCATCTTCCCAAATCAATTGATAGATTTGCTCTTTGGTGAACACCCTCGACGGATGGGACAGAAACAGTTTCAAGATTTGAAATTCCTTGGAGGTGAGCTGTATGACCTGCCCCCTGACCTGTACGGAGAACAAATGCAAATCAAGAATCAGATCTTTAAACTGAATGGTTCGGGGGTCTTCTTGATAGCTATTATCTGTTTGGATATATTGAGTGGCTCTGCGAATCGCAGCCTGCACTCTAGCGGTTAATACCGCTATGGAGAAAGGTTTGTTCAAATAATCGTCCGCGCCAAAGCCAAGACCCATCACCTTGTCGAGGTCACTGTCTTTTGCAGATATGATCAAGACCGGAACCACGCTAGTTTCGCGTATCCGTTTTAGCAGCTCCATTCCATTCAACTTAGGGAGCATTAAATCAAGCAATATAAGATCAAACTTCTCTCTTTGAAAAAGAGCGCTGGCTTCATCACCGTCGAATGCCGTACATACGATGTAGTTCTCCTGTGTCAGATGGCTTTCGATTAACTGGCTAATTTCCCGGTCATCCTCTACTATCAGAATGCGGTTCGGCATGCGTTATGTTCCCCCTTTCAGATCTTACCGTTTTCTCTTCATTACTTTCCGGTTCGACTGATTTCATTGTATCGGAATAAGGGGTGTACTGTCTAAGTTCAAATAGCGAAAAAGGGGTCTCCTATCGTCATCTATTCATGACTTTTGAGACACCCTTATCTGTGTTATGGAGTCGAGGGGGGTTGCACCCCTGTCCGAAGGCAACACTACCCACGTTTCTACGTAAGTTAATAGTATTTAAGACTTTGTCTGATTAGGACTTGTATTAGCCAGAATCGGCAGTATTTTCTCACCCTTCTCCATGAGGGAATTGCATTGGCCACAGATCGGCTGAATCGAAAAAACGAAGTTGTTCCTCATCCATCCGTTGCACTCTTTATTGGTGCAAGACCATATCATTGTCATTTCCTCTGGAAGATCAATCATCTGTCTTTTCCGTGAATAATACAAACAGCATCCCTCTTTCTCTTCTGGAATAATGAATGAAAAAAAAAGGCCCAAAACGATGTTTGGGACCTTCTAACAGCAATCTTAAAGTTTTACAACATTCTCGGCCTGTGGGCCACGATTGCCTTGTACTACATTAAATTCAACGCGTTGACCTTCGTCCAACGATTTGAAGCCTTCGCTAACAATGGCGCTGAAGTGCACGAATACGTCGCCTCCGCCTTCAACCTCGATAAAACCAAAGCCTTTGTCTGCATTAAACCACTTTACTGTTCCTTGTTCCATGATCCATTACCTCCATATTTTCATTATTACATGATCTTCAAATCCCAAAAAAAAATCACATATTGTACAAGGTTACATAATCAAAATCATAACCCTCTACAATATGTGATCTCAGGTCGAAATTCCAATAAACTAAATATAACACAACTGGAGCTGATTTACAACTTCTTTTTTTTACTTTGTCGTATCCACGATGAACTTCGTAATTTCCTCCACCGCTACCCGTTGCTGCTCTTCCCGGGTTATAGTTGCTTCGCCATCACCCTTCTGAGCGCCGTAATTACCGAATTGGGCGTGATTGCCGCCTTCGATGACATATGGATTTAACGAAGCGGATAGTTTCGATTTATTCAATACCTTATCTTCGCTTCCATAGATGGCGAGTGTCGGTATATCGCTATCCTTAACCGGGTAGGCGCCTAGCAGCACAAGTCCCTCAATTCGGTCTTGATTCTTCACCGCATAGCTGCTCGCCATCGCGCCGCCCAATGAATGACCGCCCATTACCCAATGTTTGATCTCAGGGAATTGAGCATAGATCTTGTCAGCAGCGTTGATATCAAATACGGCCAGGTTAAACGGCATATGAATCAGGACGCCGGTAATTCCTTGCTGGGAAAGTTGTTGCAGCAAAACCGAGTAGGCCTTATCCTCTACTTTTCCACCCGGATAGAAGATAAACCCGACGCCCTTGTCCTGTTCGGCACTTGGATGGAAGATCCACATATCGTCCTTCTTTTCAATCTGAGGCCCCGCCTCCGTACTCGACAGCACAGCAACCGCATTGTCATCAGCCCGATAGTAATCCAGCGTATAGATGTAGAAACCTGCACACAGCAATACCAAGACGGTTACTATACTTATTAAGGTGATTTTTATTCTTTTTTTCGCTTTTGGCTTCAATGTTGTGTCCTCCAGTTTCTTCTCAATAGGTACATGTTCAAAAAGTAGGTTTTCAGGACCAAGAAGGTTGGATGAAGTTAGGGACTGAGTAGCGGAGCGTACATTAGGTACGTGAGCAACGGAAGGCCCGGCTGAATTCAAGATTCGACGTCGAATCTGCACCCTGATCTGCTTCGTCATGGAAAGATGACTTTTTGAACAACCTCTTATAGCGAAAAGTCGGTAACGCCCTTTTTGGCTGCATATTTCAGCGTGTATGCTGCATCCGTACCATAAGGCATGGTAGCAATTTTGATGCGGGTATGGTCCAGCCGGCTCTCTTTTAGAACTCTTTTTACCAAGCTTATGCTCCGCTCTTCATCCTTAACGACGCAAAAAATATTAAGATGATATTTCTTCGGGTCGGACAAGGACTTCCCCAGATCAAAGCCGTCAACATGGCCTAAGTCGGCATTCGCCAGAGAGATTTCCAGGTATTCCATGACTTTATCCTTTAACCAGCCGTCGCGTTGGGTGCCTTTAGCGCTTTTCAAAGGATACTGTACCACTAACCAGAATTGTTCGCTCATGTGATCACCAGCCCATTTTATTTTATGCCCCGGATTATCCAAATCGCCCGCATTTAAATGGCTTCAAAACTCCCTAATATTGCTATATTATTATATATGGAGGAGATTCCGTGGGACAACCAAGCACAATGACTAAGCTAAAAAGTTACGCCAAGAAAACAAAGCAAAATTTATTCGTACTTTACTTATCCTACAAAGATAACCGGGTCCCCTGGTATGCAAAAGCGGTTGCTATTTGTGTAGTAGCTTATGCTTTTAGTCCAATTGATTTAATTCCCGATTTCATTCCGATTTTGGGTTATCTGGATGACGTCATTCTCGTCCCGCTCGGGATCACCTTAGCTTTGAAGCTAATACCACCTTATATTATTGAGGAAAATAGAGCAAAGGCCGAAGAGATGAAGCGAAACGGGAAGCCGAAAAATTGGGTATTTGCCATCATAATTGTGCTGGTTTGGATATTGTTGGCCTTATGGGTCGGCAAGTTGGTATATGGATTATTGAATGGATAAGCTGATAGGATCACTGATAGTTTCAGTCCATTGTAAGCTAAAAAAGAGCCCTTTCCAAGCGGTTGCCGACCGCGCAGAAAGGGCTCAATCTATTTATAATTCTACATCTCAATCTCCACAATCGCTTTGCCGTTCTCCCGCAGCTTATCGAATTCGGCCCGGGAAATACGCAGTCCGCCCGTACGATACGGGTTGGAGATCCGCTCGGCTTCCACTTTGTGTCCGTTTATGGTTACGGACTCTACGACGCTGCCCTTAACCCGGTAAATGAAGGTGACCGGGCCGCCGTAATCAAACTCGAAGCGGGTACCGTCCAGCTCATCCGGCAGCACGGGATCGATCAGCAAGTCTCCGCCGTCCACCCGGATGCCGAGCACATTGGAAATCAACTGGTTCATGTAGATTCCGGGACCGCTGGAGTAAATGCGCCAGCCGCCTTTTACCTGAGCCGAGCCGTCACGCAGGTCTTCAAAACGCTGCTGCGCCTCATACCGTGTATTGAATTTGCCGTCGGAGCTGCTGAAATACGTATTGCTTTGACGCAGCTCCGCATTCGGCACGACATCCCGGATGCCGATCGGGTTGATCGCGGCCAGATCATGCCAGATCTGCTCCCGCCGTCCGGTCTTCGCCATCGCTTCAATGTAGCGGATGTGCGCATGCACGTATTGCAGCCCGATTTCGCGGCCGAAGTTCGCCGCCTGCTCTGCGCGCTTAAAGTGCACGTTGACCCCCCCGACATATTGCGCCGGACGGTCCATCAGGCGTACACCGTCAGGGAACAGCAGCTTGTCCTGGATCAGCCGGTAATGGCTCTCCGCCTGTTCCGGGGACAACAATTCGCTGATCATGCTCTGAATCATCGGCAGCAGCCGGTACTTGATGCCGGTCTCCCGGTCTTCCGGGTGCAGCATCAGCTTCACGTCGTTCGGATCCTCGAAATAGAGGAAGCCCGGAATGACGCCCTTTTCCAGCATGTAATGGTTATAGTCGCGTTTGATGCCTTCGACAATCTGCTTCAGATCTTCCGACCAGGCAGGATCCACCTGGCTTAACGCCTTCGACAACACATCTGCGGCTTGATACGTCAGGGCCACGGTCCAACTGCTGACCATAAACTGCTTTAATTGGGCATTGGCCGGTTGAAGCGTATCGTCCCAGTCGCCGTCGCCGTAAGAAGAAAGATAAGTGTCATGAAGGAAATGCTCTTTGATGTAACTCAGTTCTTTAAGCACATGCTCGCGTACCGAGGCGGTCTCCTTCGTAAAGTTAAAGCCATGTTTGCTCGTATAAGGGATCTGTTCATCGAGAATTGAAAAGTCGCGGGTCGCCGTCAAGTAATCGCCGAGCACTTTAAGCGGCCAGACGATAATGTCCCCATGGCTTTCCTCTTGCTGGATTTGCGTATATTTATCGAACATGAACCACTGCGGCCAGTTGCCGTCCTCGGCATACTGATGGGCATAGACCGTCAGCAAAATATCCCGCACCTGCTCGTACTGATGAGTCGCCGAGAAATATTCCACCGGCCCCTGGCAAACGTCCCGCGTCCCCCAGGCCGCGCCGCCGTATTGCTCCAAACCGTGCGGCACGGAGTAGTGAACGAGCATATTGTGGGTATACCACCAGGCGAGCGCGTTCACCTTAAAGAACTCTCCCTCGTCCCCGCTGTCTTTGGTCAATTTAAAGCCGCTCATGACTTTGGCGTAAAACTCTCTATAGCGCTCGATCTCCGCTTCGGCGGAGCGGTGATTGGCCGTCAGCTCGCCGCCGTTCAGCAGCCCTTGGTGCGTCAGCGTCCATTCCGCGCTCGAATCCAGCTCCATCACCACTAGCGAAGCGCAGCCCGGAGCGGCGCCTTCGGCCAAGACCGTCTCGTCGCGCAAGGAGTATGTCGCCCCGTCCAGAACCATCCGGTAAGTGAGCTGTGGATACACCTGCGCACTGATGCAGGAAGCGTCGGCCCGGAACGTAAGGGCTCCGCCCTCGCCATCCTGTTCCATCACATACGGAATTTCATACTCGGCCACGTTCATCGTGATTTGATTCGTCACCAGGAAGCGGTACTTAACCCCGTTTGCGGAACGTACCTGCAACCGAACCTCCGGCGTGTCGACCGTAGTGAAGTTGGTGACGATCAGCGTATCGGCAGGCATTTTATAATACCAGCGAACGTAGTTGAACCCGATCTCGAATAAGGAAGGCAACGTGAGCAAGCGGTATTTGCCATCCAGCTCTACGTAGATCCGCTGCCCGGAAGTTTTCGGCACATTGAGAGCATTGCGGGCGTTGGACATCATCTTGTTGAGGTTCGTATTGCCCACGACCAGCTGCGAATTGAAAATACCGTACATATAAGAGGTGGTCGTAATGACCTCGGCACCGAACCGCACATTATCTCCGCTCATTAAGATATGGCCGTGCGGGCGTTCAACCAGCAGTTCTTTTTCCTTCAGAACGATATGTTCATAGCTATCCGTGAAAAAAGACAGCAGCTGCTCGCCGGCATATTCCACCTGCTGACGCCGCGGGAACCATTGGTCCAGCTCTTCCATAGTCACCGGCAAAGTTTGCAACGGTTCTCCGAGTTTCGGCGAAAGAGTTACCGCCGCACCGTTCTCGTCGCGATCACTTTCCTGCTCCAGATCGGCCGAAGCCAACTCCGCCTCTTCCCATGCCTGACGGATCACGTCATCGTATTCCAGCTCCGTAATCGCGGAAGGATGATCCCCGCGGAACAAACCGTAAAATACAAAGCGCGCTTTGCCACTTAACTCCGTCTTGCGGGATTGCAGCGCCGTATAGGCGAACTCGTACTGGTAAACCTCGTTTGCCAGCTTGTCCTTGGACAGCGCTTCTGGCTGGTTGCTTTCCTTATAGGTTAAGCCGAAAAACTGGAACCCGTCCGTAGAGTAACTCTCGGTCTTGGTCAGCGAGCCTTGCTGCAAGTACGGGAACTTGCCTCCCTGCGGCTGGTTTTGCCGGGAACATACGACGAAGCCTTTGTCCGCATCCTCGAACACGGTATGGTCAATGTACTGCGACAAATAAGCTTCATTGCTGCGTACGGCGCCCGGATCGGCAAGGCCGACGTCCTGTCCGTACACGATATCGGCGGTTACGCCGCTTCCTTCCAGCTGTACATCCCAGAACCATACGCCTTGCGCGGTCAGTGTAAACACAACCCGATACCCGATCGGTTCCTTCCACTCGCCCGGGGCAATTTCGCCTTCCCACACCAGCCGGTCACCGGCTTGACGGAATCGGCTGCCCGAATGAATGCCCAGCAGCGGATAAGCCTGGATCCCTTCCTCCGTGTGCAGCCGGGCGTAAAGATTGCCCAGCGAACCGTCAACCGGATTGCTTAAGAGCTGGTTAATCATCGTGGAGCCGCCGGTTGCTTCATACAGATCGCCGTTCTTATGAAAAGTGAATTCTAGCTCGCCTTGTTGAATCGACAGTTTGGGTTCTGTTGACATCGCCATTCTCTTCACTCCCTGTCTCTCTATTATGTCAATTTTTACATACTCTCATTTATTGCTCCAAACGGAACTCTGCCTGCAGCGTATCGCGGCTGTTCCCGCCAACGTACAGCTCGAATTTCCCTGCATCGCTGGCAAAAGACAAGTCACTGTGATGATACCGCAACTGCGCTTCGGTGATCTCGAACGCCACTTCCATACTTTCACCCGGAGCTAGCGTCACTTGGCGGAAGTCCTTCAACTCTTTCATCGGACGAACGACCTCGCCGGAAACGTCGCGAATATAGAGCTGAACCGTTTCCGTTCCTGTCATGCCCCCATCGTTGCCGACCCGGACCTTGGCCTTCAAGGTCTGCCCCGGTTTCAGCGTCTCCGACGACAATGTCAGCTCTCCATAGGAATAACTCGTATAGCTTAAGCCATACCCGAAAGGGAATAACGGCGCATTCGGACTATCCAGATAATGCGAGACGTATTTCTCCTGCGAGTCCTCCGCTGGCTTCGGACGTCCCGTATTGAAATGGTTGTAATACACCGGAATTTGCCCCACCGTGTAGGGAAAAGACATGGTAAGCCGGCCCGAAGGATTGGCAACGCCGTATAGCAAATCCGCGATCGCCGCCCCGCCCGCACTGCCCGGGAACCAGGCTTCGAGCACCGCATCGACCTCTTCGTAGATGCCGTGCAGATCCAGCGGGCGGCCGTTGAACAGCACGGCAACCATCGGTTTGCCGAGCCGCTTCATGGCTTGCACCAGCTTAAGCTGCGCGTCCGGCAGCTTGATGTTGGTGCGGCTCGCCGCCTCGCCGCTCATCTCCGACGCTTCGCCGAGCGCCAGCACAATGACGTCAGCTTCCCCGGCGGCCTTGACGGCCTCTTCAAGCTGGCGCTCCGTGATGTCATGGATGCCGCAGCCCTCGGCCACTACAAGACCGGAACCGCCGAGCTCCGCCATCGCCGTCCCGAGCTGAATTGCCGTCTCCCGCGATCCGGTCCACGACCAGTTGCCGAGAATGTCGCCGCTTTGCGCAAACGGACCGATCAGTGCGATTCTTTGTCCTTGCTTCAGCGGAAGAATGCCTTCATTTTTCAGCAAGACGCTGGATTTCACCGCGAGCTCCTTCGCGGCTTCTAGATGCTCCTTGCAGTACACGACTTTACTTTCCGCCTCAGGATCGGCGCCGCGCAGCGGGTTATCGAACAAGCCGAGCTTTTCTTTTAACTGCAAAATGCGCATGACCGCTTCGTCGATCAACGACTCGGGTACAAGCCCGTCTTCGACCAGCCGGGCCAGTTCCAGAACATATGCCGAAGTCATCATATCGATATCGACGCCAGCCTGAATCGCCTTTAATGCCGCTTCGCGGTCATCTTCGGCGACGCCGTGCGCGATAAGCTCCCTGATGGCGGCCCAATCGGAAATGACGACGCCGTCAAATCCCCATTCGCCGCGCAGCAGATCCCGCATCAGCTTGACGTTGCCGCTGGCCGGGATGCCTTCCACCGTGTTGAACGAAGTCATCACCATCTCGGCGCCCTCGTCAATAGCGGCTTTATAGGCCGGCAAATAATATTCGCGAAGCTGACGCTCCGAAAGATCGACTGTATTGTATTCCCGCCCGCCTTCCGACAGCCCATAGGCTGCGAAGTGCTTCACGCAGGAAACGAGGCGATCCGTATCGTTCTTTAAATCCTTACCCTGAAAACCCCGGACCATCGCCCGCGCGAACAAAGCGTTCAGGTAAGGGTCTTCTCCCGTCGACTCCATCACCCGGCCCCAGCGGGGGTCCCGCACCAGGTCCGCCATCGGAGCGAAGGTGACGTGCAGCCCGGAAACGGCCGCTTCCTTCGCCGCGATCTCCGCACTGCGCTCGGCCAGTTCCAGATCCCAGGAACAGCCCATAGCCAGCGGAATCGGAAAAATCGTCTTGAACCCGTGCACGATATCCGCCATAAATAGTAGCGGAATGCCATGCCGGTTGTTCGCCATATGTGCCCGCTGTACGGAGATGACCTTCTCCGCGCCGGCTACGCCAAGTACCGAGCCGGCGTTCTGCACGGTATCCGCCGTAATGCCGAGCGATTCCATCGGCCCGGTAATTAGCCCCTCGTCTTCGGCATCCTCATAGAAGGGCGCAGCCAATTGCTGCAGCTGGGCGATTTTTTCGTCGAGCGTCATTTTCTGCAAAAGTTCTTCCAGTCGTCGTTGCTCGGACATGATTTCTCCCTCTCCCATACAAGTTGAATTTTCGAATGATCGTTAAAATCGAATCGTTTCTCAACTTAAATCTCTTTATATTCAAGCAATCTTTATCTAATTTATGTTTTAAAATAATAACGTTTCGACGCGGGTTTACAGGTTTACCAGGACAATGCCTGCACAAAGCCTGCGCAATGCCCCCGTTTTGCCTGCACAGCTCCCTACGCCCCGGCTACTCCATCCATTCACTATCTGTTCTTATCCACCGGCAGCCAGTCAAACACTTTTTGAATGTTGCGGTCCCAGTAGCTCCATTCATGGCCTCCGGGTTCTTCATCATAAGTCACCCGCAGCCCGACCTTCTCGGCATGCTTCAGGAAATTCCGGTTGCCCTCGTACAAGAAGTCCTCCGTCCCGCAGCATTGATACAACTGCGGCTGATTCCCCGCCGCGGCGACCTTTCCCGCCAGCGCCAGCAAATCGTCATCACTGCCTTGAACCTCGGCCACGCTGCCAAACATCCGCTCTTCCTCGCGGTTTCGGAATACTTCAATCTCGCTTAAGCGGTGAACGATGTCCAGACTCCCCGACAAGCTCGCCGCAGCCGCAAAACGTTCCGGCTGGCGAAGCGCCAGTTTGAATGCCCCATATCCGCCCATCGACAAGCCCGCGATGAACGTGTCTTCCCGGCGGTCCGAGATCGGGAACAAGGATTTGGCGATGGCGGGCAGCTCCTCCGACAAATACGTGTAATACGCCGCCCCTTGCTTCATATCCATATAGTAGCTGCGGTCCGCCCGCGGCAGAATGAGCGCGATGCCTTTGTCCTCCGCATAGCGCTCCACCGAGGCCTGCCGGGTCCATTCCGTATGGTCACCGCCCAGTCCGTGAAGCAAGTACAGGACGGGCAGCTTGCCGTCCCGGCTGGACCGGAGCGCAGCCATCGGGATCACCGCATCGATATCCGTTGACATTTCTAGCGTTTCAGCAAATAGAGCCGTTCGTATAAAAGCCAAACCGATCACTCCGCTTTCATTTCACCTTGATGTGTGCTTGTTCAGCTCTTGATCTCTGACACGACCGTTTGAACCGATTGGCGTTCCGTCAACTCCACCTTTAATTTATACGAGTCGTTGACCTGTTCGTCATTCAACAATTGAAACAGCAGGTGGCCCGCCAGCGAGCCGGAATCATACATCGGCTGATGAATCGTCGTCAGCGGAGGTTGAACATACTCGGCCAGCTGAATATCGTCAAATCCGATGACAGAGATATCACCCGGCACGGAGTAGCCGCCTTCTTCCATCGCTTTGATGCCGCCGATCGCCATTTCGTCGTTGCCATAGAAGACAGCCGAAGGTATTTCGCCTTGCATCAGCATCATTTTCGTCGCCTTATAGCCGCCTTCCCGCACAAAATTGCCGCTCAGCCGCCATTTGGCCTTCTCCTCAAGCCCTGCCTCATGCATCGCCCGCAAATATCCCTGGTACCGGACGCTGTTATCGTAGGAATTGGCCGGTCCGCTAATAAAGGCAATGGAGCGATGCCCTTTGTCGATGAGATAACGGGTCGCTTTATACCCGCCGAGTTCCCCGTCTACAACGACGCTGATGAGGCCTTCGCCCGTCGTAAGCCGGTCCATCACGATGATCGGAAAGCTCGAACTGGCCGCATTCAACAAGATTTCATCGGTAATGTTCTGCGCCAGCACGATCGCGCCATCCACTCTTTTTTCGCGTAAATATTTAACCGCCGTAGACCCTTTGCCCCCCATGGAGCTGCAAGCTACCAGGTCGTAACCGTTGGAGAGCGCCACATCCTGGACGCTGCGAATCAATTCCGAATAATAAGGCCCGGATAAATCCGTTAAAATGAGGGCAATCGTATTTGTGCGGCTCCGTTTTAAATCCATGGCGAACCCGTTCTTGTAATAATTCAGCTGCCTAGCCGCTTCCAGCACCTTTTCCTTCGTCTTGGCACTGACTTTGCTGTCTCCGCTAAGTGCGTATGATGCCGTGGAAAGCGCCACGCCGGCCAATTTCGCCACATCCTTAATCGTAGCCATTGCTTATGTCATCCTTTCTAACCGTACAAAAAATCCTACTTACTTATTTCATCCCCGAAATCGTATATCCTTCAATAATATGCTTTTGGAAGAAAGAAAAAACGATAATGATCGGAACTACCATGAAGGCGGCGCCGGCCATTTGCAGGCCGAACTTCGAAGCATATTGTCCCTTCAAGAGCGAGAGCCCGACGGACAGAGTATACAGTCTTTCATCGTTGGCAATAATCAACGGCCACAGGAAGCTGTTCCACGCGCCGATAAATGTCAGGATGCCTTGAACGGCGAAGACCGGTTTTACGATCGGCATAATCAACTGGAAGAAAATCCGCAGTTCGCCCGCACCGTCGAGTCTGGCCGCTTCCATCAAATCCGTCGGAATGGTCGACATGAACTGACGAAATAGGAAGATACCGAACGCGCCGACCAACCCCGGCAGTACAATGCCTGCCATCGTATTTACCAACCCAAGCTTGTTGATGATCAGATAAGTAGGAATCATGGTTACTTGACCCGGAATCATCATCGTGGCCAGGATAAGATAGAAAAATTTGTTCTTGCCCGGAAATTCAAACTTCGCAAAGGCATATCCGGCAAGTGCGTTCAGGAAAAGCCCGACGAATGAACACAACACGATGATCAGCGTATTTTTGAGATACACCATAAAATCCATTTTCGCAAACAGATCCACATAGTTTTTGAAGGTCGGATGGTTCGGAATGATCGTCGGCGGAACAATGGTAAATTCATTTTCCGGCTTAAAGGACGAGCCCAGCATCCAGATAAACGGAATCATCATCAGAAGGCCGCCGGCAACCAGAAGAAATATCATAAAGCCCTTTTCAAATCTTTTCAACGCCATTTGCGTCCCCTCCTTTACCCTTAATATTCAACTTCCTTCCGCTTGACGAGGAACTGCACAATCGTTGCGATGATAATGATAATGAACAGAACAAAGGAACCGGATGCCGCGTAACCGAAGTCGCTTAGCTTAAATCCGTTGTTATAAATAAAGAGTGCCATGGACATCGTTGCGTTGAGCGGTCCGCCCTTCGTCATGACCAGCGGTTCTTCGAAGAACTGAATCCAGCCGATCAGCGTCGTAATCGTCACGAAGAAGGTAGCAAAGCTAAGCAAAGGAATGGTGATATAGCGGAGCTTCTTCCACCCGGTGGCGCCGTCAATTTCAGCCGCTTCATAATAGGAGCGGGGAATTCCTTGGAGCGCTGCCAGGAAAATGATCATATTCAGGCCGATCGCCTTCCATACCGCCATCATAATGAGCGACAGTTTGGCCAGCGTCGGATCCTGCAACCAGGCTTGCCCAGGGACTCCGAACCAGGAAAGGATATAGTTAAACAGCCCGTACCTGCTGTTATAGAGATAACCCCATACAACAGCCACGGCTACAATATTCGTAATGGATGGCAAGTAGTAAACAACCCGGAAGGTATTAAACAGCCAGCTCGTTCCATAATTCAGCAGCAGTGCGGCTGCCATAGAAAATAAAATAACCAGCGGCACCCCGATAATGACATAAATGCCGGTGTTCACAATGGATTTTATAAATACGGGATCCTTAAATAATCCCAGATAATTTGTAAAGCCGGCGCCATTAATGTTAGAAAAGTCGGCCAGCCCCAACAGGTCCATATCGGTAAAGCTGATGACTAATGCGATAATAATCGGCAAAATCGAAAATACCGTGAGTAACAGTATGGCCGGAGCAATGAACAAATACGGATATTTATATTTGTGCCAGCTATTTGCATGCTGCTTCATTTATCCTCACCCCTTAAATTTGTCCACTCCCTTCCAGACGAAGAATCCTAAAGAGATAACCGGGACCCTCGCTTCTGTAGAGTCCCGGCGTCATCTTCGCAGGCGGAAGACAAAAAGATTAATTTCCTAGAATTCCGTTGGCTTCCTCATTCAATGCGTCCATCTCGGCTTGCACATCCGCTCCGCCAACCGTAATTCGTTCAAAGGCTGCGACCGAAGCTTGCGAAACTTCTTCCCATTCCTTGACCATCGGCGTCGGAATCGCACTTTCCAGTTGCTTACCGAATGCGGCGATCATCGGATCGGAGAATTGCTCGTTCTCCCAAGCCGTTTTCAAAGCAGGCAAAGAATTTGATGTTTCGTAAAATTTAAGCTGCGCTTCCTCGCTGCTCAGATAGGCGATAAATTTCGCCGCCCCTTCAGGGTTTTTGCTGTATTTAAAGATCGAAAGGTCGGAACCGCCCATCAGCGATTTATTGTTTTTGTTGGCAGGCAAGGTCTTAACCGTCCATTTGCCGTCAATTTCCGGATTTTGATCCTTCACGGCTTGGATCATCCAAGGACCGCTGATAAACATTGGCACTGTGCCGTCCTTAAAGCCTGTAACGGTATCAAGGTCGGTCGGCGGAACGAGGTTTTCCTTATACAAGCTGTTCAGGAAGTTCATCGCTTCAACGTATTCCGGCTGATTAAACTGCGGTTTGCGGTCGGAGCCAATGACATCGCTGCCTGCTTGCCAAGCGAACATGGACAAATAGTTTTGGTCCTTCGCATCGACTGGCATCATATAGTTACCTTCGCCTCTCGCGGCCAGCTTCTTACCCGCATCTTTCAGTTCATCCCAAGTTTTTGGACCTTCAGGATATCCGACTTCGGAAAGCAAATCGGTACGATAGAACAATCCGCGTGTTTCCACATACCAAGGGATACCTACAGTAACACCGTCATATTGCGTAGTTTGAATGGCACCGTCAAAGAAGTTTTCCGTTTTAAGCTCAGGATACTTCTCGATGTATGGAGCCATATCCAACAAGGCACCTGCCGAAGCAAACTCCGGGATCCAGGTTGTACCCATTTGGATGACGTCCGGACCGTTCTTGGAAGCGACGGCCGTAAGGAGTTTGTCATGCGCGGAATCCCAAGGGATCGCCTGCACGTCTACTTTCACGCCGGGATTTTTCTCTTCATACATTTTCGCAATCGGCTCTACGCTCTCCGAGGTGCCCATGAACCAAACTTTTACTGTCTTGTTTTCGCCTGAAGCCGAATTGGAACCCGAGTTGTTATTTTTCGAGCCGCAGCCGGCCACGATAACAGAAACAGCAAGCAGTGTAATCAAAGCAACTAACCAATTTTTCTTCACTTTTCCTCACCTCTTCATTAGATTAAAAGTCTTGAATAAAAGTCGAAAAACTATGCGTTTGCCCTCTAACTCGAAACGTTTCGATTCATTTCGAAAAAAATATCGAACTTCTTCGAGCTGAATCTTCTCTAATTCGTGTGCAAACCCCCTGTAAAATGCTGTTTTGCTTGAAAGTTACCGCTTACATTTCCCTTTGATAGAATTGGAAGCCTTATAGCTTCCAGTTAGGATATTACAGTAAGTATTTAATTCGAAACGTTTCGTATTCACATTATAAACCCATCATTCCTGAAATTCAAGCTGTTTAATTTCAGTTTTTTTGATGGGTGGTATTTCCACGCACGCGCCTGTTTAACGCGCATACTTAAGACTTAATACCCGGAGAAAGGAGGTTTGTAACAGGAAGGGTAGATTGGACCTAACGCAAAAAGCACCACACAAGCAGAAATAAATACCGCTGAATGGTGCTCCGTATCCAATATAAGGTTAGACTAAGTTTCGAGACCCTGCCGATTCTATGACTTCGGGATGTTCCCGGCCATCAGTACTCCTCGACCTCTCCCGGATCCTGCCCCCACAACCGTCCGTCTTTGCGGTTGAAGGATGAGACGATATCCATCTCCTCCGGGGTCAGTTCGAAATCGAAAATGTCGAGATTATCCTTCTGATGCGGAAGGGAGCCTGATTTAGGGATCGGAATCGCTCCGAGCTGGGTATGCCATCGCAAAATGACCTGTGCTCCCGTTTTTCCGTGAGCCTCCGCAATCCGTACGATTTTCTCATGCTGAACGATATCGTTCCCGCGTCCGAGCGGACTCCAAGACTCCGTAACGATACCGTACTCCGTATGTTTCCGCCGCTGCTCCGTCTGGTCGAAGAACGGGTGCAGCTCCACCTGATTTATGCTAGGGGCTACGCCGGTTTCCTGAATCAAGCGATCGAGATGCTCGTGAAGAAAGTTACTAACCCCGATAGAACGGATATAGCCGCGCTTTTTTGCCTCGATCATCGCCTGCCAAGCCTCCACATATAAGTCCTTCTTGGGGTTGGGCCAATGAATCAAATAAAGATCGTAATAATCCAAATCCGCTCTATACAGCGATTCCTCGATGGTGGCGAGCGCCTCTTGGTAGGGATGACGCCGCCCTGGCAATTTGGAGCAAATCAACAAATCTTCCCTTGGAACGGAACTTCGCTTGATCGCCTTCCCGACGGCCCCCTCATTCTCATAGCTGACAGCCGAATCGATCAATCGATATCCTGCATCGATCGCGGCAACCATCGCCTTAACGCCTTCCTCCCCCTTCAGGCTATACGTGCCCAGCCCGATCGCGGGGACCTTCAACCCGTCATTCAGCGTATATTCCGGAATATTCTGATTCATCTAAACAACCTCCTAGCTGTAGTTGGTAGGATAATGAATGCTTCCATTATAAACGAAGTTGAAGGATTAGTGTCCAGTATGGAAGCCATCCGGCCCCTGGATCCAGCGTAACGTTCCTTTGGCAGGCTTTCATCGTCAAGAAATCGGAGACATGCTACAACGTGATTGCCCGGTGGGGCTTACTGTAATGACTGACACCCCCGCCTCCAACGATGACCTTTCCTCCTTTGTTGAAGACGAGCAGCTTCCTGGAATTGTCGGCAAGAAGCACTTCCGCCTTCGCCCGGTTGGCGGTAGCGATATAAATGACATACCCGCTCTTCGAAATGACCGTACGCCAGTTTCTATCAAATTCGGATCTTAACACTCGGCTCGAATATACCTGATTTTCCACTCTGCCCGCTTGAGAGTTTCTCATATTGAACGCCCCATTTCTTATTTATTTTAATTCCCCTATTAATCTATTCCTTTTAAAAAAAACAGGTGTGGGAATCTGGTACAAAATAAAAAGACACCCTAAAGGTGTCTAAGCAGGGCGTCCGCCAAGTCCGTCCGGCTAGTTCCGCAATTAATTTAATTTTCGGATATACCAGGCATCACATGCAAAGTGATCGGAACCGGCAAGCGGTGCATCCAAAGACTGAAAGCCGTGTTTCACATAAAAGCGGTTGGCCGCCTCCATCGTTTTTAGCGTCTCCAGATAGCAGGCGTCATAATGCCGCTGCGCAAACAGGAGTGCCGTCCGGAGCAGCTCCGCCGCCGCGCCTGTTCCTCTGGCTTCGGGAAGCAAATACATTTTCTGCAGCTCGCAAATCTTGTTCTCCGGAGAACCGAATTCGGCGATACCGCAGCCCCCCAGCATCTTGCCGCCGGAATCGAAGACCACCCAATATTTGCGACCCTCCTGATTATAGTAATCGGACAGATGACCCAGGCTCTCGTCTTCCCAAGCCAGCCCTTCGCGATTCCCGCCAAATTCGATCAGACATTGACGTATAATAATCTCGATCGTGCTGTTATCTTCTGCCTGAATGCTTCTTATCATCCTAATGCCTGCCCCCAAACTCTAGCTTCCAATTCTATATTCATTCTTCTCCCGGCGCCCTATCCATAATGGACCGATCCTCTGGAGAACTCTCCGCTTTCTTTTAATTGAGCGATATCGTGGCCCGTTGGATTCTGAAAGGCTCGAAGTCCGAATGTCGGAGCAACCGCAAAAATGTGGTCGAAAATATCCGCCTGAACCGATTCATACACTCCCCAGTTGATGTCGTTGCTGAAAGCATAGACTTCCAACGGCAGTCCGTTATCTCCCGGGGCCAGCTGTCGGACAATCAGCGTCATATCCTTATTGATTTTGTGATGATTTTTCAAATACTGATGAATGTATTCCCGGAATACTCCCACATTCGTGAGCTGCCTTCCGTTCACTTTGCTTTCCGTATTAATGCGGTGTTCCGTATTGTAAGCGTTGATTTCATTTATTTTTGTCGTGACATAATCGGTAAGATAGTGAATCTTCTTAAATTCCTCAAGCATTTCCTCGGTACAAAAGCTTATGCTGCTCGTATCGATAAAGACGCTTCTCTTAATCCTTCTGCCTCCGGATACTTGCATGCCCCTCCAATTCTTGAACGAATCCGAGATAAGTGCATAGCTGGGAATCATCGTGATCGTTTTGTCGAAATTCATGACCTTCACCGTGTTCAAGGTAATGTCGATCACGTCGCCGTCCGCGTTATATTTAGGCATTTCAATCCAGTCTCCGACGCGCACCATATCATTCGAGGATAATTGAACGCCGGCCACCAGACCTAAAATGGAGTCCTTAAAAATTAGCATCAGAACAGCCGATAAAGCACCAAGGCCGCTGAGAATAATCAATGGATTTTGGCCAATGAGATTCGCAATGACCACAATGCCCCCGATGATAAATAGAACGATCTTCGCCACCTGGATATATCCCTTAATCGGCCTTATCTTGGAAACCTCAAACGAACGATAAATGGCGTCAAAGGCATTGAGCAGCGCATTAAATACCATGATAGTTACGACAATCATATACGTTGATGCGGCCTTCTCAATCAAAGCCTCATAGGACGGAAAGATCGACGCAGAAGAATAGATGATGATCGCCGGCACGAGATGCGACAGCTTATGGAACACCTTTTTCTCCATAATGATATGGCCCCATGTAAACCTGTTGCTGCGAATAACGTAACTGCCGGTCTTCAGCACGATCCTTTTGGCTATATAATTGGCAAGGATGGAGACCAAGGCGATAAGGACAACCATGATCATATTCGATAAATAAACTATACTTTGATCGCTCATGCCGTATCCGTCTAGTTGATGTTTGATAAAGTCCATTACTTCCTCCTGACCCGATTTATATTAGCCTATTATTATAAATTAGATCCTAGTACGAAGCAAAATGAATGCAATTCCAATTTCTCTCATTAGCTACCGGCAGATTCGTTTATCTGTTGTCGGCTTTCAATTTATCAATATATTGTTTGCCTTCCAACAAGGAAAGGCCTAAAGTTTCCCTTGCCTTTTTAACGGCTTTAACGTCTTCGCCCTCCTGGATTAACTTGCGCAGCTCATCGTTTATTGGATTTTCCGGTAGTCCCGTTTGCCGGGTTAACCGGTCTATGGTATGTTGCATTCCTTTTATCCGGCCTTCCAATTTCCCCACCTTAGTCCATAAATTGATTATTGCAAGAAGAGATATAACTATAAGAAGGTATTCCAAGTATTGCATGGATCCACTCACTCTCCCTCTATACTTAATTAGTTCCTTCCCTCATGCCTTCCGAACGGAAGGCGAGTAAAATACGTCACTATGCATGTGCTGAATTTTGTCCCAGTTGCCGGGATTGGTCGTGTCTGGAGAGCGGTGCTCCAGAATGTCCTGATATAGGGCGGTTTTTTGTTCCAAATGGTCGATGTGCCGTTTGGCTTCCTCGAGCTTAACGAGCGCCGCTTCTTTATGCTCCATCATGAGCGTATAGCGTTGCGGAATGGTCGAATCACCTTCAAGACAAAGGTCGATGTACGTTTTAATGACTTCAATCGGCATCCCGGATTGCTTGAGACATTTGACGCCAAACAGCCAGTTGATCGATTCCTCGTCGAACATCCGAATGTTGTTTTGATTGCGCTGCACGCTCGGCACCAGACCTTTATCCGTGTAAAAGCGTACAGCATGCTCGGTGAGTCCTGTGATCAGAGCGGCTTCTTTAACCGTATGCATGTGAAACCTCCTTGAAAAAACATTTTTGGAAGCGGCTTGACTTCGTGTAACACGAAGGCTCTAGGCTTATTGTAATGCAAACCGGCCGTAAGCGAAATCCTCACACGGTGTCCGACACCAGGGATTCGCGGCCGTTGCAACTCAACAATTAAAGAAATGGGAGGAATTACAATGCAAACCGTAACACTAAACAACGGCGTGAAAATGCCGATCCTCGGCTTCGGAGTATACCAAGTTCCAGATGCTGAAGAATGCGAGAACGCGGTATATGAAGCGCTGATGGCCGGTTACCGCCTGATCGACACCGCCTCAGGTTATTTGAATGAGGAAGCGGTCGGACGTGCGATCAAACGCAGCGGCATACCGCGCGAGGAGCTGTTCATCACGACCAAGCTCTGGGTTCAGGATGCAAGCTACGAGAGTGCCAAGGTGGCGTTTGCCAAATCCTTAAAGAAGCTGAATCTCGACTATCTCGATCTATACCTGATTCACCAGCCGTTCGGCGATTACTACGGCGCTTGGCGCGCGATGGAAGACCTATACCGTGAGGGCAAAATCAGGGCGATCGGTGTCAGCAACTTCCTGCCCGACCGCCTGATGGATCTCATTGTGCATAACGAAATCGTACCCGCCGTCAACCAGGTGGAAACACACCCGTTCTATCAGCAGCTCGAGAGCGCCGCTTTTATGAAAGAGCAGGGAGTGCAGCACCAGTCCTGGGCACCGTTCGCCGAAGGACTTAACAACCTGTTTGGCAACGAAGTTTTGTCCATGATCGCAATGAAATACAACAAGTCCGTCGCTCAAGTCGTGTTGCGTTGGCTTATTCAGAAGGATATCGTTGCCATTCCAAAATCCGTACGCAAAGAGCGTATCGTCGAAAACTTCGATATTTTCAATTTCGAGCTACACCAAGAGGATATGGAGCAAATTACTGCCTTTGATACGGGGAAAAGCCTTTTCACATCGTACCACGATCCAGAACTCGCCAAGAAGATGGGTAACTGGAAGTTTGATTACTAGGA
This sequence comes from Paenibacillus sp. FSL R5-0407, assembly GCF_038009185.1. Lineage (NCBI taxonomy): Bacteria > Bacillati > Bacillota > Bacilli > Caryophanales > Paenibacillaceae > Paenibacillus > Paenibacillus sp. FSL R5-0407. The sequence goes on from NZ_JBBPAX010000002.1 coordinate 1,448,326, forward strand.
TCAAACCGCGAACGGAAACAAACCGTAAACGTATCACGGCATCATCCTCATCTACGAAGAGAAGACAGGGCGGGCCCGCCCTGTCTTCTCTTTACTTAATTCGCATGGAAGCAAACAACCCTTAAGGGCATTATCATATTCCAATTTCCCTCATCTTCACCGTTACTTTCTCGATTCTGTTATCCGGATTACTCCCGTCAAACTTCGGAAGCGTCAGTTCGCTCGCGATGGTGCCGTCGTTCATAAACAGAATTCGCTCCGCCCGTGCGGCAACTTTGGCGTCATGGGTAACCAGCATAACCGAGGTCCCCTCCGCATTGATCTCGGAAAACAGGTCCATGATTTCCTGCGCGGTTTGTGAGTTGAGCGCCCCAGTAGGCTCGTCGCCGAATATAACTTTCGGGCTGTTCATCAGCGCCCGGCAGATTCCCGCACGCTGAAGCTGACCTCCCGAAACCTGGGTAATGTCGCGCTTTTCCAGCTCTGCGATTCCAACTCTTTTCATCAGTGCTCTTGCTGTTTCTGTCATTTTGGCTGCATTTTTACGGTTCCCCCGCATAGACGGAAGAATGATGTTGTCGAGGATATTCAGGTTCTTCAGCATCGTCGGCTGCTGGAACACGAAGCCCATCTTACTTCTCCGTAAATCCGACAACTCCGTTTCCCCAATCTCCGAAATATCCTTGCCGTCGATCATGACCTTGCCGCCATCAATGCCATCCGTCCCGCTTAGCGCAAATAGCAGCGTTGATTTCCCCGAGCCCGAGGGCCCCATCACCGCAACGAATTCGCCCTCGTTAATGCAGGCGGACACACCGCCCAGAACCTGACGCTTCTCTTCGCCCTCCCCGAAGGATTTAACGATCTGATCCCCGATAATGATCTTCTTCATAGTCCCTACCCCTTTATATTTTCGGAAATTTTGATTTGTCCCGCGCCCGATGTACCGATCAGAGTTGCAATCAGCACCGAGCCGATCATCATTAGTGGACTAAGCAGATACGCGGAGAACGGATTAACCGTAAATTGAAATGTCGACGCTCCAAAAGAGGAGATTACCGCGCCCGCAAGCCTCTCACCGAGCGTGTTGGACAGAAGCGTGCCGAGAACAATTCCGATGATCAGAACGAACGCCGAACGGGAAACGTATTGAGCCTGAATATCCGCTTTCGTGAAACCGAACGTCTTCATGACGCTAATGGAATATTTGTCTTTTGTGACAAGCAGCTTCATGAACAACAGTGTAACCAATACCATGATTACAAGTGCAACGACAATTGCGGATTTTGCAGCCTTTCCGACAGAGCCCATCGTCGAGCCGAAGGTCTGTGCAACAAATTCATCGATGTCCGAAACTTTTGCATAACTGAACCGGTCAGCATATTCCGCAACCTTACCGCCGATCAGAGCGGGGTCCGTAAGCTCCGCACAGATCACATACCACATCACATCCGCCGAATGATCGGTAAAAACAGCCTTTGCTGTCTTTCCTCCGTTGGTAATGTCGGAGTAAATGCCGCTTACCGTCAGGTTTTTGTCCTGCCCCTCAACCACCAGGGTGATGATCTCGCCGACCTTTGTTCCCAGTTCGTTGGCGTTCAGGGCTGAAAGAGCAATTTCGTCTGCCGCTGCAGGCGCCCGGCCCTCGGAATATTTGACGGGAAATATGGAGTGGTCGCCGAGCTCAACCTTTATCCGTTCCTCCGAGCCGTCCTTCGTCTTGGCCTGGAATGTTTTCGTGGCAAGCACGACATATTGTAAAATGTCCCTGTCGTCGTTCAACGTTTGTGCAATTTCAGCCGCCTTTTCGGTAATCCGATCGGTCTGTTGAAGGTCCATTCGCATTTCGGCATCGCCTATCCCCATATACTGAGAGAAGCCCTTCGAGGAAATCGTGTTATGTAAATTTTGCGGAACGATGATGATAAATGCCGAAATCATCAGTACTGCAAGCATAGTGGCGTAGAGCTTTTTCCTTGCGAGAACATCCTTCACGCCGAGAAAAATATTCGTGCTGAGCAGACGGTTCCCGCTCAGATTAAACCGCTTTGCTCCTGCAGCTTTTTCCTGGGAAGTGCCAAAACGGATCGCTTCGGCCGGAGATATTCTCCGGAAGCGTCTCAGCACCCCTCTTACATAGCCTATGATGGCAAGAAATACCGCCAGGATACCGATGATTCCGAAGGCTCCCGCCCAGGAAGAATGCTCGCTTTCCCCCATATAAAGCCGTATATTTTCAAGAAGCATTCCTTTGAATACGAAAGAGAGCCCGAACCCTAGAATGCTGCCAGCAGCCGCAACAGCCGCATATTTAGCGAGATAAATCTTCTTGATGTCCGAAATGCGCAGTCCGATGGCCTTCATGACCCCGATTTCACGGTAATCGTCTTCGATTTTGGCAAGCAGCGTAAATCGAATGCACATTAAAGCAATGGCAACGACAAGCAAGCTGACAAGCAGAATTACTCCAATCATCATGCCGTCGGAAATGGCGTTGATCATTTTGAACAAGGGGTATGTAATTGTTGGTCCGTTCGCTTCAAGTCCTGCGGAGGCATAAGCGGTTTCGAAGGCGCCGAGCGCCGACAAATCCTTTAATCTGAACTCAATCAGATACTCCGTACTTCCCAGGTCTTTCATTTCCGCATAATCCTTGCTGCTTACAAGAAATCTCTTTGAAGAGGAAAGCGTGGAGTTCATCTGCGAATCGCGGAGAAATCCCGCCACGATAAATTCTTTTCCGCTGATGACGGCCTGATCGCCGATCTTTGTGCTATTGTCCTTCATATAACTTAACGGCACATACAGCTCGCCGTCGGATACGTGGATGACGTTTCCGTTCAGATCAAGGAGATAGTCGAATTTTTCACTCTGGACGCTGAATCCGTTATCCTGAACACTATCCGCAAGCGAAGTATCGCCTAATCTGATCTGCGCACCGTCCATATTGAGAAATTCCAGCACCTGAAATTCATCGACATTCCCGTTCCGCTCCGCAAACTCCGTTAGGCGACCAGTATCGATATCCCCCGTATGCATCTGCATAAAATGCGGCGTTTCCGCCTTCATCATCAGCGTATTTATCGCACCTGAGAGATTTACGACGAGGATCACCGCCAGAGATACCAGCATCGCCGCCGCAGCCACAAATATCATCGTTGTCAACGTGATCAGCTTACTCCTGGCTATGTCATTGCGAATTAATCTGTAATACATGAGCCACCTCCGAATTCCAACTTTCTAACCGCCAAACATCCTCATGACGTCCATCAAACTTCCACTTTCGGCACCAAGCAGCCTTTCAACGTTGCATACAAAAGCCAGTATTCGCGATCCGCGCTCCTCCTCCGTCATAGGTACCATGTCATCATCAAATACCGTATTCGCATAAATCACGACCATTTCCATGCATTCGTACGGGTACGGGGTGTTGAAAATTCCCTGCTCGATCCCCTCGCGGATGATTCCCGTCAAAATCGGTGTAACGCCGGTAATGATGCTTTTCTGGATTTTCTGGTGCATCAGTGCATTCTGCGGTTTATGAATATGCTCCATAATCTCCTTACTGCTGCTTCCGCCGTGGCTGATGTTCATGGCCATTACGGTACGAATCACACGCTCGACGACGGGGATGCTCCTATCGGCGGCAACTTGCTGCGCCGCGCCTAAAATGGAGATATTATAGCGCTCAATCAGCGCGTCCATAATATCCTCCTTCGACTTGAAGTGATGATACAGCGTTCCCCGCGCAATGCCGACCTTGTCGAGCAAGTCGTTTGTGCTCGTACCGTCGAAGCCCTTCTGCCCGAAAAGCTCATCCGCCGCATCCAGGATTTCATTTCTGCGCTCTTCCGCCTCTTTTTTAATTCTCATTGATCTGGTGCCTCCTTCGTTACCGACCGACTGTCTGTCGGTTAGATAGTAACAAGGATGATTTGGGATGTCAAGAGGGGCCCATTCAAATTACAACTTATGGATAATAAAAAAGCCATTTCCGTCTCCTCGTTATTTGCTTATAGGTTTAGAAAAAAGATCCATGATCTTCGTTACCCTTAGCAAACAACAAAGAGTCGAGAAATAGCTGCGCATATCCCATAATAAACGCTATATGGAGCGAAGGATTCAGACTACGTACTCCTTTTCCATACCCTTGTCATCAATATACCTTATTAAAGTCTTATTCGTGTTCAGGTCGATGAATAACCCGCACCAGGTATTCTCCTTTTTCCAGGAAAGCCGGATTTCATTCTCAGGACTTTCCTCTATGCTGAATTCTCCCTGGAACGCCTCATATTCATTTCTGAAACGGATCAGCTTCAAGAGTCTTTGAACTACATCTTTCTGAAGCGATTCTTCAATCTCATCCACAGTAAAGTTATGTCGATTGATTTCGCGGCCTTCTCCGGACTTCTTGACCGCCTCTACATCATTCTCACCCGCTAACAGGCCTACGTAATAGACCTGAGGCACTCCCGGAACAAAGAATTGAACGGCGCGCGCGGCCAAGTAAGCATCATCATCGTTATTCAATACAGAATAATACGAGCAGCGAATTTGGTGAACATCAAAACCATCCTCAGACTTGTGCTCCTCCGACAGGATTAAGCTTAAGTTCGAGCCTCGCTCCAGACATACATCGACCAGCTTTCTGGCCTCGGGCGGATCAATCAGCCCGTCCATATCCGGCTTAACGGGAATCCCGTCATGGCAATCCAGCATTGTAAATTGTTTATCGGGCCTGTTAGTTAAGTATTGGTATAGCTTCTCATTGGATTTATTAATGAACGTGTCCAACAGGGTATACGGCAGGATAAAGTCGTAAATCCAGAAGCCATGTTCTGCCAGCTTATACTGGATGGAGTAATGGGCATGAACCTCCGGCAGGAGCTCAATGCCATGGGAGCTTGCAAGCTCCATGATCCAATCCAGAAAATCATAAATTTCCGGTTCTACAAAAAAGCAGCTTGTTCCAAGCTTTTTAATAATGTAGCCAACCGCATCCAGCCTTACGATTTTGACATTATGTTTGCTGAAGTTTTCGAAAAATTGCGTGAAGAGCTGCTTTACCTGATCGGAATGGATATCCAGATCAATCTGCTCGGAAGGATCCGTCTTGCCGAAAGTCGTCCATACCTTCTCTTCCTCGCCGGTTTCCTTAATCTTGTAGGTGGAGTAAGGAAGCGGTCTTCGCAAGAACATTTTGCTGATATCCTCTTCAACGGGTTGTCCGTCTGCCCATATCTTATCTAAAGTAATAAAAAGATCGGCGAATTCCGATTTCCGGCCCTTCTCTAGAAAGTCTTGAAAATACATGGACTGTCGGGAGATGTGATTGACCATCAAATCAACCAGTACATCGAACTTCTCGCCAATGGTGCGGATGTCCTCCCAGCTTCCGAAGGCCGGATCGATTTCCAGATAGGTCAGCGGGGCAAATCCGCGATCACCGGAGGACGGGAACGGAGGGAGAATATGAATGCCGCCTTGGAATATATCCGAAAAATAGTTCGTTAACACGTCATGAAGCGTCTTCAAATCCCCTCCCATAGAGTCGGGATAAGTGATAAGCTGTACCTGATTTTTTACCGCCATGTCAAATTCTCTCCTCCTGTGTATTCTGCTATAAGCTATACATTTGTCTTATTTCTTCCAGTTGCGGCAAGTCTATAACAGCTCCCAGAAACTTCAATTTATATGCACTCACAGCAAAGCCAAGATTCAAGGATTGTTGAAGAGTGTAGCCTTTCACCAAGCCAGAATAGAATCCTGACCAGAATGCATCCCCTGCACCGGTCGTGTCCACAATCTGCTCGGCCAACGTATCAAATTGTATCGTCTCCTGACCGTTGGAGACAATCGCCCCCTCTCGTCCCAACGTCATGATGACGAGTTTGGCACCCAGGCTAAGGAACTTATCGATTTGATTCAGGTGACTGTCCTTCCCGAACAATCTTTCCGCGTCATCTTCGGAAGGCTTTACGATGTCAACCTTACCGATCAGGGATTTGATATACTCAATACCGTCTTCATCCTTTTCCCAGAGCATGTGATGATAATTGGGATCAAAGCAGATCAGGCAATCATGGGCTCTCGCCTGCTTGATGACTTCCTCCATCGTATGACGAACCGGAGTTCTTGAGACGGGCCAGCAGGAGAAATGAATGATTTTGGAATTCTTCACGGCCTGATCCAGTTCAGCGGTATAAGATAAACGGTAGTCGGCGTCTCTATAAAAGATTGGAATCGGGGTGCCCTGACTCTTGGTTACTACGACCATACTCGTTGAATGTTCTACCTGCTGAATCAGGTCCGTATCTACGCCAGCGGAGCTCACACGATTCAGCAGAAAGCTTCCGAGACCATCAACGCCCACGGCCGAAGCGAGCCGGGAATTGATTCCTAACTTCTTCGTATTCATCACGATGTTTGCAGGCGAGCCGCCAAAAAATTTATGATACATACTGGATTCACTGTGGTCCCCGTACTCGGCAGAGATCATATCGATTAAGAGCTCGCCGATCGCCAGGAGGTCATTCTTTCTATTTGCCAAGGTGATGCTGTTGCCGAATTCGATCATTTTCACACCTATTTCAATTTATATATTTGAATGCATACGCTAGGCACATCTGTTCTTCCGCCCTGGAGGCTTCCTACGAAAACCCCGCTCCGCAGCCAGTCATACTTGCCATCCATCACTTGAAAGCGGGGTGTTGTCTTAATCATGCATGGATGAGCGCCGGAGTCCAGATTTCCTTCATTTTCAATGGAGATATAGACGCCGTCATCGGTTTGGAGTGCATATTTGGCAAATGCATGCGCTGTGCCGTCAGGGAGTGTCGTATTCCAATCGTATCCTCCGGAAAGAATCTTACCTCTCAGCTTCGGCCCCACAAAAGACCCGCCTGTAATCGGAATCAGCCTCAAGAGTCCCTTGGGAGTATGACCCACTTCCAGGTTTTCGCCTAATTCTACGATAAGCTCCATCACGAATTCCGCTTCTAACAGCATTCCCGACTCACATCCTCACTGAGCATCCACTTGAACGCCTTTTCAATATACTCATTCCAGAAATTCCAATCGTGCGTGCCCGGTCCTTCGACATAAGTATGTTCTATGCCTTGATCGATCAGGAAGGCGTGATACTCCCTGTTTTCCCTCAATAAAAAGTCTTCCGTTCCGCACGCCATATAGATGTGAGGGATCGCTGCGTTCTCCTGCTTCAGTTGAAGGAGCAAGGCCTCGGGATCCTTATCGCTTCCCAAGAGCTCATTCAAATCACCGAATACGCTTCTATAGTATTTATAGTCTGCAATCGGGTCTTTAAAATCGACAGGAATGCCAGCAATATTCCGTGTTATCAATGCGGAAGACAAAGCAATAATCCCGCTGAAATTGTCGGCATACTTCAATCCGTTACGTAATGCCCCATAGCCGCCCATGGATAAGCCGCCGATAAAGGTATCCTCTTTCTTCGTGGAAATGGGGAACGCATTTCGTGTAAATTCAAGGAGCTCATTTCCGATAAACTCAGCGTACAGTTGTCCTCTATCCGTATCATCCAGGTAAAAGTTGTTTTCACCGGAAGGCATGAATACAGCGATATGGTGTGTAAGCGACAATTCCTGAATCTTGGACCCGGTCACCCAATCCATATGATTCCCGGAATAGCCATGCAATAGATAGAGAGACTTCATGGGCCCCTGCTCCATCTTCTCCTGACCTGGAATTTCGGGCGCGTCCACCGGAATCAGGGCATTGAAGGAAACCAGTCTTTTCAACGTTTTCGAATAAAAATTCACTTGAAAAAACGCCACATTCATCTACTCCTTATTGGTTTGTTTAAAAGCATTTTTCAAGGCATTCACACATCCGCTTCTAGCTTGTTTACTGATGTCCTGCTCGTTGAAGATGGCGTCAAAGCCATGGAAGCATCCCGGATAAAGGTGGAATTCCACCGGCACTCCGGCCTGTGCCAATCTGGCGACATAATCCATGGTCTCATCTCTGAAAGGATCCAACTGACCGATAAACGTATATGTTGGCGGCAGACCGGACAAATCCTCGGCTCTGCCGGGGGCCGCATAAGGCGAAACCGCATCTGCGGCGGCAGCACCTAAATACATTTTCCATGCCAACAGATTATTCTCCCGATTCCAGGCGGTCGGCAGGTTCTGTTCATTAATTTCATAACTCGACGGCGTTTCATTCCGATCATCCAGCATCGGGTAGAGCGGCATTTGAAAGGCAATCTGCGGTCCTCCCCGGTCACGAGCCATTAAGGATAACGCCGCCGTCAATCCTCCACCGGCACTGGCTCCCGCAATAGCAATTCTTGAGGAGTCTATCTGCAGTTCTTCAACCTGATCCGCCGTCCATTTCAGCCCGGCATAGCAGTCCTCGATGGCTGCAGGATACGGATGTTCCGGTGCAAGCCGGTAGTCAATGGATACGACCACGCAGTGAACCTCATTGACGAAAAATTCACACAGCCCGTCGTCTCCATCCGGAGTCCCCAGAATATATCCGCCGCCATGAATCCAATACACGGCCGGCAATTTCGGGGTTTCCCTATTGACGGGTTCATAGATTTTTATCCGCAGCTCCGACTCCGGACCTTGAATGCTCCGGGTTGTTATCTTTACTTCGGGAGATGTATCCAAGGCAGGCGGCTTGAAGCTTCTGATCTTTTCTATGTCGTCGTTTAAATCAAGCTTCGGGGCTTGTTTTAAAATCCCTAATAGTTCAGGCAACACTCTTTTTTCATAGGACATCGCTCAAAACTCCTCGCTTACAGGTAAGTAAAAGGTTCTTTAGTATCCACAAAATGAACAGGAATTTGGCCGAGCATAGGGGCCAGCCATTCGGCCATATGTTTCATGCCTGCCTCTTCACTGCGCTCATGTCCCAAAACAAGCATGGCTTTGTTCATCCCGAGGGCAGCGGCATCTCGAACATACGGGCACAGGGTCCATTCGATAATGTCACCGCATACCAGTACATCCAGGTTCTTCTCTTTCATTAGAATCATCGGCATCTCTTCCGTACCCAGTCCGAGACTCCCGCCCCCTACCAGAATTCCTACTCTCTTGCACTTAGTCTCAGGCGATCCGACAATCTGAATGACTTTCATATCTAATTTTTCCTTGAAGAAGCGGCTTAGCTCCGCCAAAGACATCTCAGGAATCTCATAGCAATGCGGAAATGGATGATCTTTCTCCAAGTACGCTTCCCAGCCGATCTCTTTGATCAAACCGTCATAGATCAAGTCTGTAGGTGCGGCATGCATATGATCATGAAAACGCCAAATCGCAATGCCGTGATCATCCAGCAGCTTTTTCTTCTGCAAATATACAGGATCATCAGTTAGCCATTCTGTTGTATCGCGGCCGGTGTAATACGTAGGTTCATGTGTAATAATCATGTTTGCGCCGCATTGAATAGCCTGGTTAATCACATCGACTGTAGCCATAAACGTGGTTGCAATGCCTGTAACCTCTGTATCTAAGCTTCCGCTAACCAACTGATCACAGGTCTGTTCAAATTTGATTCCACCAAACCGGTCCAAAATAGTATCCATCACTTGTTTGACGTTCATAAATTTCTCCTCCAATGAATCGGTCTCGTTCCCGGGTTTCTTTATCCTTTAACAGCTCCGACAACTACACCCTTAATAAAGTATTTCTGCATGAACGGGAAGACAATGACAATGGGCAGGACTCCAATAACCGCAAGGGCCATCCGCACCGAATTGCTTGGCAGCTGTACGGCCACAGATCCAATCGCCGAGCTGGCAGCACCCGATTTCAGGAACTGAATGTTATCCATCATTCTTACAAGCAGATTTTGAATGCCAAAGAGCTGAGGTTTTGTAATATAGTAGAGGCCATTGATCCAGTCGTTCCAGTAAGCAAGCCCTGTGAAAATGCCGATTGTCGCTATAGCCGGTACGGACAGAGGGAGGATGATCTTAAAGAAAATCTTCAACTCTTTCGCTCCGTCGATCTGGGCCGATTCTACCAAGGCAGCCGGTATATTATTTCTATAGTAATTCGTCATTAGAAAGACATTAAAAGCATTCATCAGATAGTTGGGGAAAATCAAAGAAAGTATCGTGTTTTTGATATGAAAGACTCTAGTCCACATCAGATAGGCAGGGGCAATGCCGCCGCTGAATAACATGGTGAACAGTACCAGGAAAGCTATGACTTTCCCATATTTAAAATCACTTCTCGACAGCGGATAAGCCAGCATCGCGGTGATCAGCACGCCCAAGAAAGTACCTGCAGCCGTAACAAATATGGAAATGCCATAGGCTCTTGAAATCGATTTAAACTCGGCTACAAGATAGGTGTATGCATCCAGACTTAAGGCTTTTGGAAAAAAACTATATCCATTCGCGATAAGAGTATTCTCTTGTGTAATCGAAGCAATAAAGATCAATAGAATCGGCGCGATACTAAGTAATGCAAGAAGAATAATCATTGCTTCGGCAAAAAAGGCAAACCCTTTCTCTCCGCGAGTTTTCAGTTCTGTCATCTAATCTGCCTCCTAAAACAATGAGTTGTCTGAATCTATTTTTCGCACGATTCCGTTTGCTACCATGACTAATATAAAACCAACCAAGGATTGATATAGACCGGAAGCAGCAGCCATACCTGTATCATTCAGCTGCATCATAGCTCGGTATACGAATGTATCAATGGTTTGTGTTGTACTGTAAAGCGCCCCCGAGTTCATAGGCACCTGATAAAACAAGCCAAAATCGGAGTTCATGATTCTTCCTACAGCCATAAGCGTCAAAATAATGATGGTCGGTTTCAATAAGGGCAGCGTGATATCCTTGATTTGTCTGAGTTTGCCTGCACCATCGATTTTAGCGGCTTCATAGATACTCTTATCCATACCGGCAATACTTGCCATGTACACAATAGAAGAGTAACCTGCCATTTTCCATATATATACTATCGTTAGAATTACCGGCCAATACTTGGCCTGGGAATACCAGGAGATTTCAGACATCCCTAGCGCCGTGAGAATGGTTTTATTCAACAGCCCGGAGTCCGAATTCAAAAATGCAAACACAATATACGAGATGACTACCATGGATATGACACTCGGAAGGATCAGCGCATTTTGATAAAATTTCGAAAGGAACTTTTTCGTGAGTTCTGTCATTAGCAGCGCCAGGATAATGGCACAGATGGTGCCGATAATAATAAAGACCAGGTTATATAAAATTGTATTTCTGGTCATGATCCAGGCATCTTTGGTCTTGAATAAAAACGAAAAGTTATCAAAACCGACCCATTCTCCTCCAAAAATCCCTTTGGCATAATTTTGACTTTTAAACGCAATAATTACCCCTGCCATAGGTATGTAATTATTGATTAATAAATAGACCAGACCCGGGAGGGTAAGCATCAGTAATGGCCATGAATTTTTCCGGCTTTTCCGTCTAGTTATTTTCTCCATATCCATATCCTTCCCAGTGATAAATGAAGTGAAGATTTATATCTTCACTTCATTTACCGTGATGAAATATTTATTGTTGAGCGAGCCAGGCATCAAGCTGTTTCTGTTTCTCGGCGACAATCCGATCCATCCCGGCATCTTTGAGGGCCTTGATGAAGTTAGGGAGCTGGGTGTCCGGATCCAAACTGCCACAGTTCAGTCCAGGCAAATACTGGTTGATTACATTCATAACGGATGAGTATTCTGCCTTAAGACTTGAGCTGTCAAATGTAAATCCAAAAGCTTTCGACTTGGTGGAGGATTTATTCTCACTATCCATAAGCTTCAGATCTTCCATGCTTTGGCCTTCCAAAGCATACTGATTAAACATATTCCCTACAATGCCCGAACTAAGCTGAGCCGTATAAGGGACGGTATTTGCATCTGCACCGTCTGGAAAATTCACATGATCAGCATCAACCTTCTTATAACTGTCCCCTTCGATACCAAAAACAATCAAATTTACGATCTCTTTATCGGAGAAGGTTAAGTTCATAAACTTCATGGCTGCTTCGGGATTTTCACTGTTTACAGAAATGCCCCAGCTTACCGCGTTTACACTGGTCGTAGATAGATAAGGCTGCGCCAATCTGGCCATGCCTACAGGCTTCCCTGTCATAGCAGAAATCTGAGCGCCTGATTCCAATCCTGCATAACTTGCAATATAAGAGAATCCCCGGTCAGATGACATAAGTTCCGTAGCCAAAATATTGGATGTAGCTGCATCCTTGGAGATATAGCCCTTGTTGTACCAATCTCTGGCTATTTTAATTTTTTCTTTAAATTGTTCTGTTTCATAGAAGTTGACTACCTTCGTACTATCTCCAACTAAAACAGCCGTAGGTTTGAAAATATCATCCGTCAAATAGTCGATGTTATCCATGGTATTTAATACACCGGAAACCCCCTGGTTTGCAGGTGAAAGAGGAACCATATCGGGATATTTGGCCTTTACCTTGGCAAATAGTGCATCCAGATCTTCAATACTTTTTATACTGCTCGGCGAAACTCCAAGCTCTTGCATGATGTCTTCTCTATAAACCAGATTGGGCGCAATAGCATATCCCTTATATGCAGGAATCGCATAAGTTTTACCATTGGCTTGGGTAGACTTCAAGAAATCCTCTCCTACGATCTTCACGGTTTCCTGACCATATTCAGCAAGCAGATCATCGAGCGGCAGAGCCATATTTTTCGAAATGTACTGGTTCAAATCACCCAAAGTATGAAAGATATCCAGTTTTTCTCCGCTCGCAATGTCAAGACTCACTTGCTGTGCATAACTTGAAACGGACAACGGCTTCAGTCTTACTTTCACATTGATCTTCGGTACTGTAATCTCGTTGATGGCTGCCTCTACAGCACTGGTATTATCCGGAATTTTATTGAAAGTGACAAACGAATAAACAATTTCATCCGGATTGCTTGTCTTCTCCCCTGCCGATTCCTGTGAACCTGAATCCCCGCTACCGCAAGCCGCCAATAACGATGCGGATAGGGCCGTTGCCATAAATACACTTAGAAGACGTTTAAATCTTTTCAATTGAATCCCCCTCGGTTAGTTAGTTAGAACTATTTATAAGTTAATTATAGTCCTAAGTTCGATAAAGCGATTTCAAAAACAAGAGAGACATTTTTGTTTTTAAGCCATAAAAAAAGAAGGCGGAAATTTATTTTCCAGCCTCCTTACGGAAGACCTGCGGGCTGACACCCGTCAGTTTTTTAAACACCGTGGAAAAATAGGAGATGCTATCAAACCCTACCTGAGAGGCGATCATGCTTATACTGGTATCGCTGTTTATAAGCAAATCTTTAGCTCTTTCGATTCTGCAGTTGTTAATAAAATCCTTGATTACGATCCCTGTTTCCGCTTTAAACAACTTGGCAAAGTATTCCGGGGTAAGGAATACACTTGCGGCTACGTCATTTCTTGAAATATCATCCATGTAATGTTCGAATATAAACTGCTTGGCCTTATCGATAATACTCTCCGATTTTTTGACCTCTTCCGCATAATCCAGCGTTCTTGTCGAGATGAAATGCACCCATTTCATCATATCGAACACGGAATTGTTGGCGCTCTGGTTAAGCTGCTTCGATAAATGATCCGAGAACAACTTGTGTGCCTGTATTTCCTTTTTGTATAGAAAAGCATATACAATCTGCATGAAATCCTGATGAATAGAATACATGGTCGAGGAATCCAGGCTGTTCTTGGCGACCAGCAGTTCAAGCTCATTTTTCAGGAAGTTTACGATTTTGAGCTTCTCGCCTCGTTCAAACATTTCTCTCAGGACATCAATATCAAGAGTATATTGACCTGTGAAATTAAGCATTTCCGTATTGCCCTCGGAGAACACTTTACTTCGCAAGGTGAAATTATCCCGATCCATCTCCTCCAGTTTTTTTCGGCTGTCAGCCAGCGACTGAAGTGTGGTCCGGCCGGAGATATAGCAAGCTACCGTACATTTCAAGAATTTCTTGCAGGTTACGATAAACTCCTCACATTTCTCTTTAATCTCCTCGTCCGTTACCGTGCCCATCATAATTACGTTTACATAATGGTTTCTGTTCGTCACATCATATATGGCATTCTCAGAGTCCAATTCTCCGAGGATTACTTCTGAGGACATCTTGGTCAGGATATATTCAAAGGTTGCATCATCCCACGAAGACCCCTGATGGTCCGATTTGATGACGCTGACCAGGATTAAACGATACTGCCCCTTCAGGTCCAGTACCAGATTTCTTTTGTTCATTTCATATTCTATGCTCGACGGATCTTGCGCGATTTTGGCAAACAGTAGATCTCTCCAAAATTTCTCGAGAATTAATTTTTTATTTTCCAGCCAATATTGCCCATACTCGCTATACTCATGAAGCCGGTTTTTCAGATTGACTTTCTCTACGGCCTTTAAGACTGCCATTTCTATCTTTTCAATATTCAAGGGTTTGGTAATATAACTGATTGCCGTGTACTCCAAAGCTTGGGAGACAAAATGAAAATTCTCATGATTGGTCAAAAAAATAAACTCGCTGTCATAATTCTCCGTACGGACCCATTTTAATAGATCCAACCCGGACTCTTTAGGCATTTCAATATCGCAAATTACAACATCAGGTGCCTCTTCTTCGAATAATTTCTTTGCTCCGGCAGCATGATGGACCATCCCTGTCTCATGGATTCCAAGCCTGCTCCAATCTATAGAGTCGCGAACCACCTCAGCCGTCAGCAGGTCATCTTCAACAATGAGCAGTTTCAAAATGGATCCCCTTTCTCAATGGGAATAGTCAATTCAACTCTTCCCCCCAATGAATCGACATTGGATATTTTTAAAACCCCGCGCTCCCCATACAATAAAGATATGGTTCTTTTAATGTTCGAAAGTCCGATTCTATAACCATCGATCGTGTCCAACGCTTCTAATTTGTTCACCTTCTCCAGGACTTCCTCCGGGAATCCCTCCCCGCTGTCCTCAATTACAATCCGGATAGCCTCTTCGTCATCCATAGGAATCCGGTTTATCTTAATGAAGATCGACAGGGGTTCATCCAGGGTCATAGCATGTTTAAACGAATTTTCAATAAACGTGTGAATGATAAATTGAGGGATAAGCTTCTGCACAATGGAAGGCTCTATATCAAAAACGTAAAAAATACTATTCGGAAACCGGATTTCCTGCATATAGAAATAGTTTTTAATATACTCAATTTCTTCACTGATCGATACCTTGTTTAAACCTCCCTTAAACATATACCTCAGGTGATTGGATAGGGCATCGATAAATTTCCTGATATCCTCGTTCTTATCTTTGTAGGTCAGACTGTGTATCGTTGTAAGGGCATTCAAGAAGAAATGCGGCCGGATTTGCATTTGCAAATACTTTAACTCTGCCTTCTGCAGTTCAATCTTTTCTTCATATTGGCTTATTTTCAAGCTCTTGATCTCCATGACCATCGAATTAAAGGAATGGTTCAGCGTCTGAAACTCCAGAGATCTCCCCTTTTCCTCCACTTGATAGTCGAGATTCCCCTGTTCAAGCCTTTTAGTTCCCACAACGAGCGCCTTGATGGGGATGATGATTTCTTTTCTCAAATAAAAAATAACAAATGGCATTAAGACTAGGGATATAATTCCAAGAACAGCGATGATCCACTGAATATATCCAAGACCCAGCAACACATTCTTTTCCCTGATGATCGTCGAGAGCCTCGTGCGGCTCGTCTCTTGATCCGTTGAAATCATGAGATATTTGCCGTTAAGTTTATTTACTACCTGGCTCCCATTTGGTAAAGGGTAGGAAATTTCGGAAAGATCCTTATTCCCTGCGGTAAACAAAGGATTTCCTTCCATATCCGTTAAAACGACCAGTTGATCCAGGTTATAGTCCATGATATTAACAAACGACATCAATGTATCTGCCTTGACTAAAGAAATAATAATCGTACCCGAGAAATCATACCCCTTAACAAAATACATTTTTTCATTAATCCATACAGTAGACCACAAATCATGAAGGGCATATTCTTGTTTTGCCAGTGAGGTCCTGATGATGTCGGACACGTACACCTTCTCTTGAGCCGACACTCTACTGCTTCCGCTCAATATCAGATTGTCATATTGTCTGTTATATACTGCCAGGACATCGGTTTTTGAACTTGAACTTATCCTTTCAGCTAGAACGTTGGCTAATCGAATAGCGGCAAAATACCTTTCCGACTCATTCCCATTGTTTAAATCCGAAATATCATTCACATTTAAAGCGGCATCGTTTAAATCCTTTAACGCATTATTTAAAGTATAATTGATATCCCGATTATGAATTTTCATTTCATTTAAAGCCGAATTGACAGTATTCGTTCGTATTACATGCAAAGAATAAAGATTGCTGGTAATGATCACTGAAAAGAGCACGATCATAACAACTGAAGTACCGGCAGTAATTTTAAAAACCAAAGAATTTTTGTGCATGACCGTGTTCTCCTCATATTATCCCGCTCTTCACATCTTAAGATGCTTGGTCAACTTTTGACAAGAACCAGAAATATCATACATTCATACATCATTATTCTTTATCACTCGGGTTCGGGTTCCATTGAAAGACAAAAGGAGTGATTCTTACCCATGTAAGAAATCGCTCCTCTGATATTACCGGCACAACTATGAATAACCTTCGGCCCCTACTTCATTCAGGCTTGGTCAGCAAACTCCAACAGCTCGCTCACCGTCAAGAACCGATACCCTTCGGCAGCAAGCTCTTCCAGCAAAACTTGTACAGCTTCAATCGTCTGGGCCCGTTCGCCATACCCGTCATGGAACATAAAAATGCTGCCATTCTCAATCGTAGGCCTCGTGTGATCCAAAATAAACTCTACTCCGGGTTGTTCCCAATCCTTCGCCTCGCCGTTGACGGTGCCGATCGAGGTGTATCCAAACTCTGCGGCAAGTGAAAGAAGTTCCTCATTCACGCCAAAATATGGAGGTCTAAAACTCAATACAGGTTTCCCCGTCACCCGACGAATTCTTTCATCCGCCTGCTGAATTTCAGCCCTCGCTTCCTCCAGCGTCAGTCTGGTCAAATCAGGGTGCGAGTAAGTATGATTGCCAATTTCATGGCCGGCGTGATGAACTTCCGCCGCGATGTCTTCGAACGCATCGATTTCCTGACCGATCATAAAAAATGTCGCTTTCCCGTTCGCCTTGCGAAAGATATCCAGCAACTGCCGAGTATACAAGGGATGCGGCCCGTCGTCGAATGTAAAAGCGACAGCCTTGTCTCGGGTTGGAACTCTATGAACCAGCGATAGTGTGGTCATTAGGCTACTCCTTTCGATTCATCATGAATCGTCATTAACCTATTTTACGAACCGTGGGTTTATAATCCAGAATGTGCTCGATTTCAGTTAATATTTCTTCCGAAAGTTCAAATCCGCTTGCAGCAATATTGTTTTCTATCTGTTCCGGTCTTGAAGCACCGGTGATCAGACTGCTGATTTGAGGTTTTTTAAGACACCATGCCAGTGCAAGTACGGAAAGGTTTGTACCCAATCCTTCCGCTACTTGAATTAACCTTTCCACCTTATCCAAATGATCCTCGGTAAGAAGATTGTTAATTTGCCTGTCCGCCTGATGCGTTGCCCGGGAACCCTCGGGGATGACCTGACCTTTCCGGTATTTGCCGGTAAGAAGCCCTTGGGACAGCGGACTGAACGGAACAATTCCCAATCCATGCTTCTGGCAGATCCCCATGATTTCGTCCTCAATATATCTGTCCATCATATTATATTGCGGCTGTATGACCGACATGGGGCGAAGCCCCATCTCCTTGATAAGATACAATGCTTCCGTAAGTTGTACGGGCGTCCATTCGCTTACGCCGTAATACAGCACCTTCCCTTGCGCGACTAAATCACTCATGGCTTGCAGAGTTTCTTCCAAAGGGGTGCTCTCATCATACCGATGACAAAAATACAGATCTAAATAGTCCACTTGAAGATTTGTAAGAGACTTGTCTATTTGTTCGATGATGTGCTTCCTGGACAGTCCTCTGTCGTTGACTCCGTTTCCGGTCGGAAAGAACACTTTACTTGAAACTGCAAAGGAGCTCCGTTCGAATTCCTTTAATATTTTTCCGAGAAAAATTTCTGCTTGTCCGCCGCTATAGGCATCTGCGCAATCAAAAAAATTCACTCCAAGATCATAAGCGCGTCTAACGCTCTTCTTCGCCGTGTCCACGGCTTCCGGGGTTTGAACATCAGTCATCCAGCTTCCCAGAGCAATTTCACTCACTTTTAGTCCCCACTTGCCAAGGCTTCGGTATTTCATAGCAACACCCTCCTCTATTCATGTCAAAAGATCCACTTATGAGTGTAATGTCAGAACTACCACGGACATGGGTGGCAGCGTTGCCGACAAACCGTCGGCGCTTAGGCTCGTGACGCCGTTGAACACCTGAGGCTTCACGGTCTCCGGTTGATCGAAGGTGTTATGAGCATTCATATCTTCATGACTCAGCACCCGGGCGCTGACATTCATTTCTCCGCCCAGGCCGCGCATCCGCAGAGATACGTCCGCCTGACGAATCGGATCGACGTTACACAGGCTGATGTCGATCGTTCCGTCCGGCCGCTTCGATGCCGAGGCGCTCACCTGAGGAATCGACTCGCTGCCCACTTGGTATTCGCCCGTCTCAAGATGAAGAGCAAGCGCTTCGGCATCCTGGTGCACCTTGAACATCTCGAATACGTGATACGTCGGCGTCAGCAACATTTTGTCGCCTTCCGTTAAAATCATCGCCTGCAACACATTGACGGTTTGGGCAATGTTCGCCATATGGACGCGATCACAATGACGATGGAACACGTGGAAATGCAGACCTGCAACAAGCGCATCCCGCAGGGAGTTCTGCTGATACAAGAAGCCCGGATTCGTACCCGGCTCCACCTGGAACCAGGTTCCCCACTCGTCGACGATTAGGCCGACCCGTTTCTTCGGATCGTATTGGTCCATGATCGCCGAATGCCGCGCAATGAGTTCGTCCATATGGAGCGCCAACTGCATCGTCTCGAACCATTCCGCTTCATCGAATCCCAGCGCCGGACGTTTTACCTCAAATCCACCGGGTACCGTATAGTTATGCAGGCTGAGGCCATCCATATGCCCGGCGGCTTCACGCATCAGCGTCTCCGTCCAGTGATAGTCGTCGACGTTGGCTCCGCCGGCAATTTTATAAACGCGATTCTCGCCGTAATTTCGCACATAGGTCTGGAACCGGCGGTATTCATCCGCGTAATACTCTGCCCGCATGTTGCCGCCACAACCCCAGTTCTCATTTCCTACCCCGAAATATTTCAGCTTCCAGGGCTTCTCCCGGCCGTTCGCCTTCCTCCAGTCCGCCATCGGTGATTCACCGTCAAAGGTCATATACTCGACCCATTCCTGCATCTCTTGAACCGTACCGCTGCCGACATTCCCGCAGATATACGGCTCTGTATCCAGCAGCTCGCACAGATCGAAAAACTCATGCGTGCCAAAGTGGTTGTTCTCCACGACACCGCCCCAGTTTGTATTCACCATGCGTTTGCGCTGTTCCCTCGGGCCGACGCCGTCCTTCCAGTGATACTCATCGGCAAAGCACCCGCCCGGCCAGCGAAGCACCGGGATGCTGAGGTTGCGCAAAGCCTCCAGAACATCGTTCCGGATACCGCGGGTATTCGGGATCGGTGAGTCTTCGCCCACCCAGATGCCTTCGTAGATGCAGCGGCCGAGATGCTCGGCGAAATGCCCGTAAATATGACGGCTGATCGTACCCGAAGTCTGATCGGTATTGACCGTAATCGTTGCTTTCATCTTAATAACTCCCTTCTAGTCTTTCTTTCGGCCCTTATCCTTTGACAGCGCCTGCGATCATACTCTTCTGCACCTGTTTGTTGAGCAGCAAATAGATAATTATCGTTGGGATTGTAGCGATCATGAGTCCCGCTCCAATAATTCCCCATTGCGTAATATAGGTCCCGACCATCGACATCATCCCTACCGTCAAAGTCTGATAGGATTCATTATTGATGAAGGTCGTCGCAAACATCAACTCATTCCAACAAGCCAGGAATGTAAATATCGCCACCGTCGCTATAGCTGGACTGACCAGCGGCAACATAATCGAAAAAAAGGTTTTGTAAATCCCGCATCCGTCCATCACCGCCGACTCTTCCATTTCGCGAGGCACTCCCTTAAAGAAACTGCTAAGGATGAATACCGCGAGCGGGATACCAAAAGCGACATAAGGAATAATCAGGGACCAATAGGTATTCAATAAGTGTAAATTCTTCAAAACCATAAACAGCGGTAACAAAGCCGCGTGAATCGGGACCATCATCCCGAGGAGGATCAGCGTCATCGTTAAGTTGCTTAACTTCCAATTCATTCTCGAAATGGCATACCCCGTCATTGCGGACAAAATCAATACAAGGATGATAGAAGCGGCAGTTACTAACACGCTGTTAAAAAAATAATTTAATACATGACCGTCCGATAATGCCTTGGCATAGTTGCTCCAGAGGAATTTCTTCGGAAGCCCCACGACATCGCCGCTGAATATTTCACTATTGTCTTTCAGTGAGAAAAATGCCAACCAGATAAGGGGGTAAATTTGTATGATCGTTACAATGATTAAAAACCCTTGCAGTAGTATTTTCCCAATGAAGTTTGGCCTTCTTTGCAACAGCCCTTTTGCAGTACTCACTTTGCTCCCCCCTATTCTGTTTTGAAAAACTTATTAATGATGACTGTAAATATTAAGCATTCCAATATAATAAAGACGGATATCGCACTGCCATAGCCATATCTGTAAGTATCAAATATGGTGGTATACATCAACGTGCTCGGCACCTCCGTGGTAAATAAAGGTCCTCCGCCAGTCAATACATAAATCAGGTCGAATACCTTAAATGCACCGATTACCGAGAAGACAAGACACACTTTGAGAATAGGGCGCATTAAGGGAATTGTAATGGAGAATGCAATCCGTATACGGGAAGCCCCGTCAATTTTAGCCGCTTCAAAAATATCCTGCGAAATCGATTTGGCGCCGGCATACATCAGCAACATATGGTAACCCACGTACTGCCAAAGCGTCGGAATAAAAGAAGCGACAAGCGCAGTATCCTTTTGTCCAAGCCAGTCTTGTGCCAAATTTGCAAGACCTATATTCTCGAGCAACCAGTTTAAAAGGCCATAATCCGCATTATAGATTTTGGACCACAGTTGAGCGATTACAACGGTCGAAATCAACACCGGAATGAAATATACCGTACGGTAAAACCCTTCACCCTTGATCGTGGATGCCAGTATAAGGGCAAGTACAAGAGAGATCGGCAACTGAATGAAAATAGACGCTGCCGCAAACAGCATGGAATTTTTGATGGAGTTTAATGCCCGTGTATCCGTGAACATCTCTTTATAATTATCCAGTCCAATAAACGCACCTTTGCCGACGCCATTCCAATCCAATAAACTATAATAGCTGGAAACGAAGATCGGAACTAATACAATTCCACAGAATATGAGGAGGGTAGGCAGGACAAATATAGCAATAGCCTTCTTGTTGGAAAATACAGAATTCATTATGGTTCTCCTCTCAAAGATGTGGTCAGGGACAGTCCCTGACCACATCTCGTTTGGGTTTATTCAAGGATTAGAGACTTAGTTCCGTCGGTTTAAGCTGTGCCATTTGTTTGCAGAATTCCTCTGGAGTGATATCGTCCGCCAAGAGTTGTGCAATTAAGTTTTTGTGTGTTTCCGCAGATTCGGCCGGAAGAATATTATCCCACCATGCGATAAACGAGGTAGCTGTTTTCATAATGTCTGCAGCAGATTTGTCGAGTTCGGAAAGGCCTGAAGTATCAAGGCCGTCAATGTTCCAGCTAGGAAGACCCGCTCCGGCAAGAAAACCCTGCGTACCAAGCTGCTCGCTTAAATACATAAGAAACTCAACGGCTTCCTTCGGATGCTTTGTGGTGCTGCTAACATAGAAGCCATCGACCGCCCCGCCGAAGATTTCAGTGTTCTTCCCTTTACCGTCTTCAAAAACCGGGAAAGGAATTACTTTTACCTTGCCTTTAACGGCCGAGGAGTCATCTTCGATGCCGGCATTCACCCAGTTCGCCTGGAACATCATGGCTCCGTTACCCGCATTAAACGCACCCAGCATTTCATCATAGCTCATGCTGAACATACTGCTGTTGAAGGCGCCTGCCTTTGCCAGCTCCTGCATTTTGGTAGCCGCAGCAATGAAATCCGGCGAATTCCATTTGGATGGATCCTTAAACGCTTCGATGACCGCTTCATTTCCTGCTTGCCGCATAGCAATAATGTCGTACCAGTACATGCCAGGCCACCGGTCTTTCTCTCCAATGAGAGCCGGAGTAATGTTCGCTGCCTTCAATTTCTCTACGGCATCCAGCAATTCTGTATAAGTCGTCGGGATTTGGGCTCCCGCTTTATCGAACAACTCGGTATTCACAAAAAGATTTGCAATGTGGGTGTAAACGGGCAGTGTATAGATTTTCCCATCCACTTCAATGGCTTCCGACATACCTGGGGCCATTCTCGACTTAACGTCGTCCGTTAAATAGTTGGTGATTTCAAGGACATTCCCGGATTCAATATAAGGCTGCATGAAGCTGCCGCCACCCATACCATAAAACAGGTCAGGCGCTTCACTTGCGGCTAATGAGGTCTTGATTTTAGTTTTATACTGTTCGCCGGTTGTGCCTGTGCGTTCAATTTGGATATTTGGATGCTCACTATTCCATTTCTCAATAATTTGCGGCAACAATTTAGCCGATGGATCCGTATTGCCAACCGACTGATCCCATAGTGTCAACTTAATGGAACCGCTTCCATCCTTGCCCGAAGATTTCCCGCCGGACGAATCCGAGGAGCATGCGGCCAGGCTTCCTGCAATCCCTACCGCCAGAATAATGCTCAATGATTTTTTTAATAACGCTTTCATCTCTTTGACCTCCCTATTTGTGAAATCGCTGCTTCTAGTAGTCATTTTAGGGAAGTACCCTTAATAACTCCATTCAAAATCCGCACATCGTCTTTTAAAATTCGAACATCTCTTTATCACTCATTTTCCGTTCCGATACTCATTCATAGACCTGCCGGTCGTTTTCTTAAAGAGAACACTGAAATAGTGCGGGTCCGGGATTCCTACCTGTTCACCAACCTCGTATCCTTTTAAATCGGTCGTTTTCAGAAGGTTTTCAGCTCTTTTCATGCGAACATGGGTAAGATACTCCACAAAGGTCTGCCCCGTCTCCTTCTTCATAAGCCGTCCCAAATGGCCTGGACTGATAAAGAATGCGGCAGCGGTACTGGCCAATCCGACTTGGGTATCGCTCATATGATTCTCCAGATACTCTTTCACCTGACTGATCAGATTGCCTTCCTTGGCTTGGAATTTCGAATGAATCGTTTGGCAAACGTAAAGGACATACCTTTCCAGTATGTTCATCAATTCCGGAAGATTGTCTGCCGTGAGAATCGAGACCAGGGTTTCCGCATTCTGCGCTTGTTCATCTTCGATCTGCTGCTCCATCGCCGCCCGCTGACATTCGGTAATGACATCCATCGCCGCCATCCGGAAATGTGATACACCGGAGAACGAAACATTGAATATTTGCTCAAGAATCTCCGTCGCCCGCTCGGACGAACCGACACTGATGCAGAACTGCAGTTGCTGAAGAAGCTCCGGATTAGACCGATAGTACTCTTCCCGGTTGTCCACGATATCCTCGAAGCAAACTACCTGATTATGTCCGACGAACGCTTTGTAGTGAATTGCACGACAGGCTTCCTGATACCCCAGGTGCGCTTCTTGCATTTTATCGCGTCTTCGCCCGATCCCGATGTTCACCAAGCATTTGTACGATTTGAGCAAAGTGGCCTGAATCGATTCGCAATCGCTGACAAGATGCGTTGTCTGGTTGAATGAAATGATCACCATTTGATTTCGGGTATCCGGAATAATCATCACCCGGGAATCATCTCTATAGAACGTTTCTATCTTGTTCCTGCACTCCATTCCCAACAGAATCAACTGTTCCTCTGTCTGCTTCTCTGATATCGGAGAGATTTCTATCACGGCAATTTGATAGGTACCACCGCTGAAAAACACAGGCAGTTTGAAATACTCCGCCTTTTCATGGATTTCCTCTTTTGAAAGAGCACCTTCTAACCATTGATAGAGGAATTTCTCCCTTAGGTACGGGAAATTCCGCTCCAGGTCTTTCTTCAGCCTCTCCAGTTCTTGATTTCGCGTCCGTTCCTCATAAATCTTCTGCGTTAACTTGGCGGTCACATGGAGCAGATCTGAAGCATGAATCGGTTTTAGAATGAAATCCGAAATACCAATTTTGATACTCTGTTGGGCATACTCAAACTCATCGTGGCCGGTAACGACCACTATTTTGATATCCGGGTATTTCTCCAGTACCTTACCGCTAAACTCAATTCCGTTAATGTACGGCATATAAATGTCTGTGAAAATGATATCGGGTCTAAGCTCATCCACCATATCCATCGCTTCATGTGCATTGGAAGCTTCCCCTACGATTATCAGACCTTGGCTTTCCCAATCAATTCGCATTCTAATCAGATTACGTATCAGATGTTCATCGTCAACGATCAGAACCTTCAATTTTCCCATGATGCATCAACTCCATTCGGTATGATTAACGTTATAATCGTTCCCTTTCCAGGTTCGCTCTCAATGGTTACACAGTCTTTATCCCCATAAAAAATTCGCAAGCGTTCCATGGTTCCCCACAGTCCAAAGCTTTTGATTTCACCTTTTCTTTCGGTATATAGAATTTGCGTAATCTCTTCCTCTGACATGCCGACGCCGTCGTCAGCTATGGATAAGATCACTGCGCCTTCCGTATTTCGTGCGCTGATCCGTATCGTTCCTTTAACACCTTTGGGTCGTATGCCATGATAAAGACAATTCTCAACCAATGGCTGCAGCACCAGTTTGGGAATCGGAGACTGATAACAATCTTCGTCTACGTCAAACTGAGCCTCAAAAACATCCTGGTAACGTACATTCTGGATTTTTAAATAGTTACGGACGATCTCGATTTCTTCACCGACCGTGATTACGTCTTTTCCTTTGCTGACGCTCATCCGATAATAACTTCCCAATGCTTCAATCAAGTAACAAACCTGATCGTTTAACCCGGACAGCGCCAAGGAAGTAATGGAATCCAGCGTGTTATATAGGAAGTGCGGTTTAATCTGGGATTGCAGTGTACTCAATTCCGCCTTACGAATGGTTCTCTGCTCCTCAATAACGCGCTTCAACAATTGATCGATTTGTTCAATCATCTGATTATAGCCGTTGTAGAGCTGTTCAAATTCATAACTGTTCAACTCCACATTAACTTTCATAAAGTTGCCGCTCGGGGCCTTGTTCATGGAACGCAAAAGCTTATGGATCGGATTGATAATACTGCGCGAAATGACGAATGAGCTTACAAAGAAGATCGTCCCGTTAATCACCAGCAGGATCAGCGCCAACAGCACGATCGATTTGTTTCGTGACTCAATGGAGTTATGCGGCATGATACTCACGAATTTCCAATGGTCCTGTCCGTCCGAAAGATAAGAAACACTATATTTCTGCGAATCCGAGCTCATTGTAAGAACCCCTGAATTTCCTTGCTGAAATTGTTGCTCCAGCGTATCTTTGTTCGTTGTCAGGAGCTCTTTAAAGACTGCATCACTTTGATCTTCCGTGGAATCGGCTACGATAATTTGATTGTTTTCATCCAAAATCGCAATTTCCAATGAATTCTGATCGAGCAAACTGGAATAAGCCTGGACAAATGCATCGTCTTTGATATTAATAACGAGGATTCCGAGGCGGGAGGTATCATCAATGTCCCGGATCAAACGAATGAAGGATACGAAATTATCATCCGTGGTCCCCTTCTGAAAGGTTCCACTGCCGTTTAGTCTCAAGATATACTTCCCTTTATTCTGTACCACTTGCTCATACCAGGGAGCATCCTCTATGTTCGCATCCATAAAAGTCGGCAATTCCTCTGTTCCAACCGAAAACCGATGACCCGAATTATCGAAAATATTGACCGAGTCAATAATAGGAACCGCTTGCATAAGATTATACAAGTAAGCGCTGACCTTGGACTGGGTTTGAAGGTTGGCATACACGTCCCCCTGTCTTAGCAGGTTTTGCAGATTATGATCCGAAAAGATCATTTTAGAATAGTTATTAACGTTTTCGATCATTAAATCCACGTTGGTCTGTATAGAGGTTATGGTCTGTAATGACGCCTCATTAATTTTCTTCTGCGCTGTATTCGTGGCTATTTGATTCATGACCAGATAGCTGAACCCCACCGTAAACAAGATGACTAAAAAATAGGCGAAGGGTATTTTGAATGCCAGTTTTCTCGGTTTGCCATAAAATATTGATTTTACGCTTCTTGTCATCCGTTCTATCACTTTTCGCTCCTCCGCCACTTATGTCATATTCAATCCCAAATAATTAAATCCCATTATAGCCATAACTCTTAATTTCGGACAATGAGAATTCGACATGAACATGAAGAGCACGGACCGTCGGGTCCGTGCTCTTCATGTCTTAAACCATATATTCTATCACTTAAATCAGCATTAACTTCTCTCTTCAGAATGCTCTTCAAGAATATCAACGATCGTCTTTAATGTATGTAACCCCATTGCAATATCTACTATGAATTCTACTGCATATCTACGTTCCATTCGCAGATGGTACCCATTCAACATCAAAAATGACTTTGTAACCAGATAAGCCGTTCGCTTATTACCGTTGTGAAAACAATGGTTTTTCACCAGAGATTCCAATAACGCTGCGGCCTTATCAAACAAAGTTGGATAAGCATCTTCTCCGAAGACACTTTGCTCCGGTCTATGTACCGCAGATTCCAGCAAACCGCGATCCTTCACGCCTGCTTGATCTGCATCATTCATTCTTTTCATCATAAAATAGTGTGCTGCGATAACTTCTTCTTTGGTCAGAAAATTAGTCATATCATCGGTCCCTTAAATCCTCAAGAATTCCAGTGTCCTCTTCAAATACATCAAAGAAAGCTTCCAGTACTTCAGGACGGACATGATCGGGCAGCCTGTTCTGGCGAACCTTTTTCAATACCACTTCACCACGATCATTCTCGATGAATTCAATCTCATCCCCTTGCGAAACATCCAGCTTTGCAGCAAGACTTTTAGGTAAGCTTACGCCTAAACTGTTTCCCATTCTTCCTATTTTGCGAGAGTAACGCATAGAATTCCGTTTATCATTCGTCATTTTTTCCACACCATTCATTTAACATTCTCCTTTCTATAATATGATCAGCACCCAATATGTTATACCTTATAACGTAATAACTTTTATAATATATGTACATTTTATCAAACTTCTTTAAGTACTTAAAGCAAAAATCCACAACCTTATTCGGTTGTGGATTCTCTCTTTATTTTATTTCCTTGCCCGTAAAAAGCGAAACTCTCGCTTTTACCAATTCCGTATATTCCTTCTCCATCTTCTCGGCTCCGACTTTATCCAACTCGGCGAGGAAGTCGTCATAAACCTGGTCGAATTTATCCGCTTTGGCCAAAATCGCCTCCGGAATTCTTTTTTGGATGATATCCTGAGTCTTTTGATAAATGACCTGGTAGTCTCCGTCCGTTGGAACCTGCATATTGTACAAGGCGCCCCATTCTTTGACAGGAAGCTCATCTTCGCTAGGGAACAGATCCTTCCATGTCGTTGCTTTATAAGCGGCTAATGTCTCTTTTTCAACATCCGAATATTTGGCGATGATTTGCTCCGGGAAATTAGTTGTATAGTAATTGCCTGTGGCATCTTTGACCCCATCCCCGTAACGTGGAGCGAGGGTCGTATACAAATCGACACCCGTTTCTTTGGTGAAAGTACTGGCGTCGTTGACTTTTTTGTTGAGAACATCGTCAGGAATGACGCGGGTACCGTTTTCTACGTTATATTGCTTACCCTCGATCCCCCAGTTTCTAAGCACTTGACCCTCATCCGAGGCGAGCCAGTCGAGGAACTTGATCGCACGGACCGGATCCTTACAAGCGGTCGTAATGCTAATGCCGTAACCGTCAACTCCGAAAGATTGCATGGCATGATCCTTGTATTCTTCGCTCAGCGTAACCGGAAAATGCGCATACGTGTATTCGTATTTGCCCGCAGCTTTCAAGGCATTCTCGGCTTCGCCGTATTCCCAGTCCACCGAAGTTAAGCCCAGCACACGCCCGCTGGCGATTTTCGCCTTATATTGATCTTCCTTTTGCACAAAAGAGTCTTTATCTAGCAATCCATCATTGTACAACTTGTTCAACCAGCGAAAATATTCCCTTTCTACCGGTCGCTTATAGTGAAGCATTGCCTCATAAGTTTCGGGATCTACATGATATTCGCCGTCATTCATCCCGCCTGTCGTATTATTGGCCTGATTGGTGACCGTAATCAGCATTTTCCAGCCATCCGCATTCAGAGTGAGCGGAATCGTAGGTTGTCCGTCTGTGGTCGGGTGCTTCTCCGTATATTCTCTTAACACCTTTTCAAAATCATCGATCGTTCTGATTTCCGGATAACCCAGTTCCTTCAAGACGCGATGCTGAACTTGAAAGCCATTCGTAGCGTCAAAATATTGCTGACCCACTCCGATATTAGTCGGGATCGCATAAATCGCCTGGTCTTCATTGCTGTATTTCAGGCGATTCATATTTTCGCTCATGATCTTCTTGATATTCGGGGCATGCTCCTCGATCAGATCCGTAAGATCTATAATGGCATCGGCATCCACCAGCTTACCGAGCTCGCCCTTGGCGTAAATGAGATCGGGATAATCGCCGCTTGCCGCCATCAAAGAGATTTTGTCCTGACCGCCGCCACTGCCGACATCAAACTCCGCTTCGAGGGTGACTCCGGTTTTGGCTGTTATTTCCTTGCCCACATCATCTTTCATGTTGTTCCAGCTCGGGTTCGCATCGGCCCCAAAAAAGGTAAATGAGATCGGGCTATTATCGTCTCCACCGGTTGAATTCCCTGGATTCACAGCTTTATCTCCCGAATTGCCGCAGCCTGCCGTAACGAGCAGCATACTTGCCAATAACAGAACTCCAAATTTCTTGTTCAAGCTTCGCATCAAATCATCCTTTCCCCCTGTATATTTCTCGGTACAAACCTTGATGAATACGCTTTCTTTAGTAGCTATAAGCCATTACTCTCAGCGAATTCGGCCCTGCTTACATTCCTCATTCTATCGCATCATTTATGAGCAAACCTTGATTTTCAAGTCATTCAATAGCATGATATAGACATAAACATAGCCACAACAGGCGGTGATCATTTTGACGGATGTATATTTGAACTGGTTTACGAGGGATGAGCATTTCCCTTTTTTCATTCAATACGGAGGACATGAGGAAGACACCTTTGATCATAGTCATGTGGACTTCTCCGAACTAGTCATTGTCCTGAACGGGCACGCTACTCATATCGTCAATAACGAAGAATCATTTATCAAAAAAGGCAACGTATTTGTTATTAATGGCAGTACTTCTCATGCTTATAAAGAGCCTCAGGATTTTAAGATTTGCAACATTATGTACAAACCGGAAATGCTTGAATCCGCCGGCCCGGATCTTCGGACTTTGAACGGATTTCAGGCGTTGTTCATCTTGGAGCCGTTTTATCGGAACATCACTACCTATAAAAGCAAATTAAATTTATCGATATCAAGTCTGGAGTATGTTGCGTCCCTCATCTCCTTCATGGTCGGAGAATACGAGGCCAAGCTTCCCGGTCATCAAACCTTGCTCGCTTCGCGCTTTATGGAACTCGTTGTCTATTTGTCCAGACACTATGACAATGGGGAACGCGGCTTGGACAACGGTCTGATCCACCTGGCGAATGCGGTCTCCTATATTGAAGACCACTATCTCGAGCCGATCGCCTTGGAGGACGTTGCTGCGAAATCGAATATTTCCATAAGACACTTAAACCGGATTTTTAAAGCCTATTATCAGACGACACCGATTGCTTATCTTCAACGGCTTCGGCTTGAAAGAGCCTGCATGCTCTTGAAACAGACCCATCTTTCAGTAACGGACATCTCCTACGCATGCGGTTTTAACGACAGTAACTATCTGGCGCGCCAATTCAAAAAGGCTTACGGGATGTCCCCGCAAGCCTACCGAAAGAACCGGTGAATTTAATTCACCGGTTCATAATCAAACCAATCAAAATACGCAGGGGTTGCTTGCTCCGATTCACTCACGGCATACATCGCCATAAACACGCCGGTAAAACCGCTCGCTACTTCTGTCGAGAGTAAATGAGTTTCGCCCCATCCTATCTCAACACTCTTCGAATCCATCGTTCGGAGTGACAACTCGAACCTCTCGGGAAGAGCTTTAATTTGAAGCTCGATCACTCCCTCTGGGCAGTCGAGCCTCTCCTCTACTTTCATCGAGCCGACCGTCCGGCGAAAAACGACTACTTTCCGTCCTCCGTCGCGCCTTACGGCAAGATCGTAATGATATTTCTCATTCATATACGCGGTTAACCCCGCCTCTTCCCCATCATGCAACGGCTCAAACTCCATCGCCGCCCTAATATGGCTGGTAAAGTGACAAAGTCGTCGCCCTACAAAGGCGGGGGAACCGGCATCATTCAAAGACGTTGGATTGCCACGCAAAGCAAGATAACCCGGACGTTCTTCCAATGACCAACAGCTTGGATGAGGATTTCGCAAAAAAGTCCACTCCATTCCCAGCCGGGTTTGGTCGAAGTCGTCTCTGACCGGTTTTTCCGGCCAATGAACTTCCGGTAAATTAGGACCCTCCATGAGGGGGTGAATATGTCCGGAGTCCCCAATGATCGGCCATCCATCCGCTGTCCAGGTTACATTCGCGAGGAATACCTCTCTTCCCAAGTGGTGCCGATATGGATAGGAAACGGGTCTTATTCCCAAGCAAACTGCCCACCAGCTGCCGTCCTCGGCTTGGACCAGATCCGCATGCCCCGTTGCATGTATCTTGCTATCCATGCTCCGGTTTGAAAGAATAGGATTATGGGGACAAGACTCATACGGCCCAAACGGATCATCGCTTCTGGCCATAGTCTCCATATGACCATATTCGGTACCGCCTTCGGCGATCATCAAATAATACAGACCATTGATTTTGAATAAATGTGGCGCTTCGGGATGTGCCCCGCCCGATCCTTTCCAGATCAAGCGACTCTCGGTCAACATGCTTCCGGTTTCAATATCGATCTCGCATTGATATATACCGCCATTACGTGCAGACTGAAAATACACGCGTCCGTCATCGTCGAACAAAAGGGAAGGATCTATGCCGTCCTGAGCAACCTGAATCGGCTTCGACCAGGGTCCTTCCGGATTCATCGTTTTCACATAGAAGTTCCCGATTCCGCCTACATTGGTGGTCGCCATATAAAACCAGCCCTTATGATAACGGAGGGTCGGAGCATATATGCCCCCGGAACTTCTTACATTCCCAAGCGACAGCTGGTCTTCGGTTGTTAAACAATGGCCGATCTGCCGCCAATGAACCAGATCCTTGCTATGAAAAATAGGCACTCCGGGAAAATATTCAAATGAGCTCGTAACCAAGTAATAGTCGTCACCGACCCGGCAAATACTGGGGTCAGGGTGAAAGCCAGGGATCACGGGATTGATAAACTGCATCCATTGCACTCCTGTCTAATCTATTTTTGCAGAATGGAACACATACTCAATCCCATTATATTTTACGCCATAAAATAAAACCTTCACTTTAGAGTCATGCAACTAGCATGATCTAGACATGGGGGCGGACTGCCATTTACTTTCTAAAAGAGGGAGTTGGAGAGCTTGAAAAGAATCATAATTTGCGCTTGCTTAATTGCTGTCTTTCTACTGAATAGCGGATGCGAAATGGGCAAACAAAATGAGGCTCCACCTATGTCTGAAGTTTCAAATGTGGACCAACCCCCTCCCAACTATGCAGGATTAACAATCGTAAACGATGGAGTAGAATGGGATCCTGGTTCGGAAGATGGTACAACTTTTGATGAAACCCTGCTTGAAATGCCTTTTGAGGTTCGGATTCCTGAGGTTCCTTTTCAGATTACCCATCAGGCTGCCGAAGTGGTTCCGGCCTCCTTCCAGATCATTCGTCTGACTTTTGCAAATGTCGATCAAGGTGAACAACTTATGTTGTCTATCACCAATTCAACGGATAAATCGAAGCCGGAAGGGGAAAAAGGCCCTCCATTGGACAACGGGACACCAACCTGGATTCAAAGCAATCCGCACTTTAGCGGGTTATATTGGAGGGAAGATGGATTGACTTACGCCTTAGCGTCAAGCAAGGTGGAGAATCGAGACTTTGATCTTTTGTATGATGTTTCTGAATTAGTTCAGATAGCAAACTCTATGAAAAAGTGATCCCGCTAAAGGGATGAATTTTTATCTTTTCAAACCTATCCGACGAATCTCATTAAGCTCTTCAGGTGTCATCAAACCGGATTTATAAAGATTCATATATTCCTGAGAAACAGTTTGGTTAAAGATCAGTAAATCGTCGGTATTTATAGTCACCGGGATTCCATGTTCATATAGCTTACGAATGGGATGGGTGCCATAACTCTCAGCCACGCCGAGCATAATATTGCTTGTCGGACACACATTCAGTTGAATCTGATTCCGAGATAACCAACTCATGATTTGAGGCGAACTGACTGCCGCAATCCCATGATGGACTTCCTGAAGCTCCAACTCCTCGACGGCCTCCATGACATGATCGGCGGTGCCAAACTCCCCCACGTGAGCTTTTAGAGTTAGTCCCGCAGCTTTTGCTGCTCTGTAAATAGATTTGAAGTGCGCAATAGGCTGTGCAA
Organism: Paenibacillus sp. FSL R5-0407; assembly: GCF_038009185.1. NCBI lineage: Bacteria > Bacillati > Bacillota > Bacilli > Caryophanales > Paenibacillaceae > Paenibacillus > Paenibacillus sp. FSL R5-0407. The sequence goes on from NZ_JBBPAX010000002.1 coordinate 1,481,340, forward strand.
ATTCATCACCGCAGATATCGATCGACCGGAACCATTGGCAAGCCAATACAGTATCCAGTCGTCCAAGCACCTCTTCTACATGACAGGCTCGATCCAAGGCCAGCTCGGGTAGAAATTTCGTTTAAGGAGCATAACGACGATGAAAATCATCCATGATCCGCGAAAAAGAATCCATCCCTCCCAAATTATCAATCTCATCGAGCCCGAAGCTTAACGCCAATATTTCGATATGGTCTTCTGCTGCCTGCACAAAAGAAGCCTCAATCCGTTTTAAATAGCCTTGCATGCCGGGGCAATGCCGTTTCACATGTTCATCAAACCAGCTCTGCATGTCGTGTAACGATTGAAAAGGCTCTGTTGGCGGTTGAATGCTAACGTTGGCCCACTCGCTTATATGATATTTCCGCCGCGACCGGCGTGGTTGTGCAAATCGCTCTTTGGTATGGCCTGCAATCCCTTAAGTGACTCATTCACCAGGCTATAAATAAAGTCACGTCGGATAGAGGATTCCTCAAAATAAAGTGACACTCCCAACACCCCCTTCAAAGTATGGAAATCGAGTTAAATCCATAGACCTTCGAGAATATTACCGGATATGTAATGTAGATGTCTATCATGTAACACACATGGGCTAATGCGCATAGACTGGGGTTGAAAATAACCAGATTCTTATGCATTGGAGATGTGACAATTGAGCAATACGAAAACTAAGGATAAAGCTGGGCAAATCCCCTTGAAAAAGCTTTCTCCCGTAAGCATTGTAAGAGAGCTTCCCCAGGTGCGCGGTAATGTAAGAACCTCCTCTTCAAATCCTAAGCCCACCGATATTGAAAAGGGCACATCATCGGCTATCGATGCATGCGTGGATCGCGCTTTTCGAATTCCTATATTTTTGAGTACAACAAACACAGTGAACGACGTTCAAGGACAATTTCTAAACCGGCTTGTTTCGGAAATCGAAGAGGCCTTGCTTTTTCCCCGCACCTTGCCCGTAAGCGAGCAGTATCCGGAGACTGTCTTGACGAATATACGGCGTCTGGTCTTTTCAAGCTATGGTTTGCTCGCCATTAACTTCCGCAGGTTTCTGGTTGAAATTCTTCAATCCAATGTGGGGCAGCCGCCTACGACCACTCCGTTCTGGGAAGGATCAACCTTTTCTCAAATCGAGCCTTCCATGGCTTTTCAATTCGGCATTCCCCTATTATTAGTCAGAGAGAAAGGGACTGACGTCAATAACGGAATTTGGACTGGAGGAATCACACCGCTCAACATCTTTGTTGATTGGGATTCCGACAACCAATCCATAGACGATTTCTTCAACAGTGTTCAATGGAGAGAGGTCTTTGCCAATTGGACAGCTGAGGTAAGAGGCAACTATTTGCTTCGAACGGAGCCCCTGTTCAGTAATCAGCATTAATTAAAACCCACAGCCTGAGTGCTGTGGGTTTTTTATGAACCGGGTTCGGGTTAAACTGAGTTTCTCATTAACCTTCGCCGTTATTATTATCGAATTTCTGTTGTAATGGGGCAAGAAAAACGTCGTATATCTCTTGACCCTCGCTTACCCTGGAAACCATATCCACCATCATCGGCACGCTCTCACCAATGTTTGACTTAAAAGACAACTGCATTCCGCTGATCTCTCCATTCAATTTTATCAGCGGCAAGAAATAAATTTGATAAAAAATGCGGCTGGAACGAGTGAGCAAGGATTCGAGCTTGGCGCCCTGGAGTCCGTTGATAGTATAACCAAGGGTTTGTCTAAAAGCTTCGTTTATACTGGAAATACACTGATCCTGATCCATTGAAAGAGACGCTAAGCGGGTACGGCCAGGTCGTTCATCAAAATAGTCCATGAACAGTAACGCGACCTTTTAACTCCAAATATTCTGATATAAGGGAGATCGTCTCCTCCGGATGGCTCATATGCGGGCAGTGCCCGGTGGCATCCATAATTTTAAGCACGCTGTCTTGAATTTTATCATGCATGTAAGCCCCTACTTCCAGAGGCGCTATCGCATCTTCGGAACACTGCAAAATCAAGGAAGGAGCAGAGACGCTTGGCAGTTCATTTCTGTGGTTGGATAGAAAGGTAGCTCTGGCGAACTGGCGGGCAATTTCCGGCTCCATGGAGCAGAAGCTGTCTTTCAATTCTCCCGACAAATGAGGACGTTCACCATTGGCCATAATGATCGGGGCGAAAACTTCAGCCCATTGTACAAAATTCTGATCCATGATACCCAAAAGTTCCTCAATATCTTCTCTTTCAAATCCTCCGACATAATCAGGTAAATCATTAATATAACAAGGAGAGGCGCCGATGAGAATCAAGTCTTTGAAGTACTCCGGCTTACGGATGGACGCAAGCATGCCGATCGTGGCACCAACGGAATGACCTACATAGATCGGATTCTTCAGATCCAGCGCCTCGCAAATTTCCAGCGTATCTTCCGCATAGCCATAAAGATCGCTGTACTTTACCGGATCATATGCCGTAATATCCGAATTGCCGGCACCGGTGAAATCAAATAAGATAACTCTAAAGTTCTCTTCAAACGCCGGGGAAACATAGCGCCACATATTCTGATCACAGCCAAAACCATGTCCAAAAATAAGCGGCTGTTCCCCATTTCCTTTTATCTTTACTTGATTACGCGTCATAATATCCTTGGCCAAAATGAGAAACCTCCTTTTCTAGATGTACTATGAAACCTCTTCCTGTAGGATAAGTATAACATAGATGAAAATCCCGCAACCGGCGGGCAGCGTAACGATCAACAGTTGTTATGAAGATGTATGATGCATACCCGCCAGCTTCTCGAGAAAATCCGCCACGATCTCGAGCGACGCCGTATCGAAACTGGCCAACAGCTTCGTCACTTTTTGATCCTTCTCCTCGTGAAATAGCCGATGCAGTCCGGCCAATTCGTCACCCAGCGGGGTCACGGAAAAATAAACTTCCTTCTGATTGTCCGGCAGCTGAGTTTTTCGAATTAGACCCTGATCCAGCAGTTTGCGGGTGATTTTCGAAACAGCGCCTTTCGTTATGCCCATATCGCGGGCGATGTCGATCCCTTTAATGCTGTCATGCAAATGAATAACATCCAGCACGTGAAGGCTTGACACGGACAGGTGGGGTAGCAGCCCTTTTAGCCTTTCGTCGGAGATCCGTTCCATAAGCCAAAGACGATCCTGGTCCTCCTCGCTTTCGCTAATGAGAATCCGGTACATTGAATTTTCGATGCGGTTTTTGAGCTCGAGCATATCATCATTCTTATATGGCATAAGGCAGGCCTACCTTTTTTCTTTTTATTATAACATGGTTTCCTAAGAAACCATTTGACGCGATATCCTTTTCTTGTTATTATGGTTTCCAAGGAAACCATAAGGCATAAGAGAGTCTTGCTGCGGCTTCTATGAAAACCATGAATATGGAGGGAAACGAAATGAATGAGGTTTTACAAGTAATCCGCCAGCATCGCTCTATCCGCAAGTTTAAAAATATTCCGTTGACCGGCGAACAGATCGAAGCCATTGTCGATGCGGCGCAAATGGCACCCACTTCCGCGCATCTGCAGCCGTTCTCAATGATCGGCATCACAGATCGGGAGCTGCGGAAGAAGATTGCGGTCCATTCAAATAATCCTTGGATTGAGGAATGCGGGTACTTCTATATTTTTTGCACCGATCTTCACCGCTTAATGCTGGCCGCCAACCCGGATCAACAAGAAAAGGTTAGCTCCAACCTGGGCTATTCGTATTTTTATCAAACCGCAGTACTGAGTGCCGCACTGGCCCTACAAAATGCCAACCTGGCGGCCGAATCGATGGGGCTCGGGGCCGTGATCATCGGCGGGATTAACGAGGCCCTGCCCGCGCTAGACGGATGGCTTGATCTGCCCGACTTCGTCATTCCTTTGGCCGGTCTTGCGGTAGGTGTCCCCGACGAGCTCCCCGAGCAGAAGCCGCGGCTGCCTCGGTCCGCCGTATTTTTTGAAAACCAGTATAATCGCGATCTTAAATCACAGGTCGAACAATATGATCGGGAAGTCGAGGAATATTACAGCGCGCGAACCAATAACAAGCGGAAGGTAAGCTGGTCCGGAAAATTCATATCCATGCTAGAGAAGGATTTACCGCTCAGCGGATATACGGAATACGTGAAGAGCAAAGGGTTTGATTTGAAGTAGCCGAAACGAAAATTTCACGCAAGCCAATGCCTGAAACGAAAAGCCACAATCTCATAGGTTGTGGCTTTTTATTCTGTAGAGGCGAACTTACAGGGGGGATGTCACTCCCCTATGGGCTCCTGCATACGATGGAGAAACTGACGAATCGAAGATGGAGGTCATGATTATGAGCTTGCAGCAAATGGGGCAGCAAGAGCAAACACTGTACAGAATGGACGCACCTACGATGCAAACCTTAAAATCCGTTCAGAATCACATAGGCAATATAAGCAAAAATCATGTTAATAAGTATGTCCGGGTGGAAACCGTCGATGGCGATGTTTTTGAAGGGTTACTTACCCACTGCGAAAGAGGCATATTATACTTAAAACTTCCAAGCCATGGGACTAGTCGCGGCTTTTTTCCCGGTTACCAAAGTGATGTCATTTTACCTCTGGTACTGTTCAATCTACTGGCCATTTCATTAATATAGGCCTGATCAAACCTTCATTTTTAACAATAAGGAGTGTTATCTTATGGCATTTACACCGCCTCAAGGACCACAAGGAGCTCAGCAGCCGCCATCTTCCCCTCCACCGCAATTTACACCACCGCAACCCGAGGCTACAACGTTCGCCGTCGACCCCGGAGCTATTTCCGGCTGCCTATTCCGCAACACATTCGTGTGGCTGAGAAATGGGAACTCGTTCTGGTTCTTCCCGACCTTTGTAGGCTTAACATCCGTTGCAGGTTTTAGATGGACCGGTAGAATGTGGGTGTATACGGGGGTCGATCTAAAGAGTATTGTGTCATTTACATGTTTTTAAACGGTTTACCTGATTTATTTGCATACGAACAAACAAAAACGGACACCAAGGGTGCCCGTTTTTTTGTACTGCATATGGAGACGAATCGTGCCTGTATCACGTATCACTCACTACGTAGAGGATATGTTCTGCACAGCCTCTTTTTCCATAGTAGAAGATCCAAGGTTGACCAATACAACGCCTGCAATAATGAACGCAATGCCAAATACCGTGATTAACCCGACTTTTTCTTTCCATATCAGAATCCCGATTATGACCGTAGCCATAGTTCCAACCCCCGACCATATCGCGTAAGCAATGCCTAAGGGGATCTTTTGCAGACTCAGAGAGAGCATATAGAACGCCAACCCAAAACAGAGAACCGTCGCGATGCTCGGATATAATTTCGTAAATCCATTCGATAGCTTCAGCATTGATGTACCTAGCAGTTCACCAATAATCGCTACCAGCAAAAAAAGGTACGGCTTCATTCCGATCCGCTCCTTTCTCCGCTTTTCACTTCGGGCCCTCCATCCAGGACTCCCTGCATCAAGAACTCAACCATTTGCACCAACACCTTATCCAAAGACAATTCGATCTTGTTCGCAACATGTATATTCATAAGCTGATTCAAAGCTCCGATATAAGTCTGGATGAACAGCTCGACATGAAACGGCCGCAGGATGCCTGCCGCGACTCCTTCCTGGATCAAGATCCGGATGTTATCCCATCCATGGTTTATATATGCATCCACCTCACGCCACAGTTGCGGATACCGTTGTTTCAAATCACGAAGAACATGAACGTCTTTAAATACAAATCCGCGAGGTAAAATAACTAGAGCCATTTTCAATTTCTGGGCGGTAGTCAACGACGTATCGTTCATCACTTCCTGCTCGGCTTCCCTCATATCCGCGATGCATTGATCGATGATATAGCTAATCATTTGCTCTTTTGACTCAAAGAATTGGTATATCGTCTTTGTACTCATCCCTAGACTTGCAGCGATATCCCGAAGCGAAAATTTCAACCCCCGCTTCATGATTTCTTCCCTTACAACTTCCGTGATTCTTTCCTTCATGTGTTCACGTCCAATCGTGGCGTAGTTTTGCAAACGAATCGAGGCAGGAAGAACAGAGGGTATATCATTAAAAACAAATTCGGTATCCACCACGACGCATCAAAATCATGCCGCAGACCCCAGAACGCGATTGCTTGCAAACCTGAACAAAACGTAAGCGATAACGAAATGATACATAAAGAGATTCCAAATTGCGGCCGTTTCCGATAAAAATAAATGCTCATCAACCCGGTAAAAGAAATCAACAGATCCAGAGGAATAAACGATAGATTCCAGGCCACCATCATTTCATTGTCGTAATCCTTGTAGAGATAGTCCTTCGGCAGCAGATTAAGAAATACGATAAGCCAGTACACCACAAATCCCACATCCGTGACGAGCATGGCGGTCTTTAATGTTCTTCCCATCGCTTTATTCTCCTCCCACGCACATAGCTTGGAAAACAATTAATAAATTATGTTTTCCCTGTTTTCCATTATACATTCCGAGTTTCAGCTAATCAACCTCACTATCGACCAACCGGAAACTAACCCCGAATGTATTTACATACATACTGTATGTATGTTAATATGAGTCCATATTAAGAATAAAGGGGATGTTTACCAATGACCACTACAAGCTTCTACCCTGTTATATTGACGGAGAAGGTTGCCTCGAGTTCAACATTTTACTCCACCTATTTTCAATTCGAAAAGGTTTATGAAGCCGACTGGTACGTGAGTCTTAGAATGACTAACGGTAAAGTCCCTTATGAATTAGCTCTCTTGGATGCATCTCACCCTACCATCCCCCCTGTTTACCAAAAAAGGGTCCAAGGCTTGATTCTAAACTTTGAAGTAGATGATGTGGATTCAGAGTATAAGAGACTTATTCTGGATGAGAAGCTGCCTTTACAGCTCGATATTCGCAACGAAGAATTTGGGCAGAGACATTTCATAACCAGCGATCCTAATGGTGTATTAATTGATATCATACAAATTATCCCTCCCTCGGAAACGGAGAGTACTAATTATGCAGAGCAGGTATGGTTGAGTAATAACGATGGTGAAATAGAATGAGTACTACGGTACAATTAAAGCATTATTTTGCTGGAGAATTAGCCGTTCGTCTATCCAAATTGATTAGCCCGCACTATCCTGATTTCCCTACGGAAATATTCGTCGGGTCCGTTAGAAATAGGGTAGAACCACTTGAATTAAAAGACCGGGTCGCCGTCATTGCCGATCAATTAAGACAAGCGTTACCCTCTGATTATTCGGTAGCACTGAGCATTCTATTGAATATCGTTGGACCGGAGAATGAAACCGAAGAGGGAATGTTCAATAATGGATATTTTCTGATGCCTGTTGCCTTTTTTGTCGAAAAATATGGGTTAGAGCACTTCGAGCTTTCCATGCATGCTATGTATGAGATCACAAAAAGACATACTTCAGAATATGCCATCCGTCCTTTTCTTGAAGTTCATCTTGAGGATACTTTAGATCAGCTAAGTCAATGGTCGCGTGATGCTAACCCTCATGTCCGCCGATTAGTCAGTGAAGGAACACGTCCACGTCTTCCCTGGGCAAAACGAATCCAAGTCATCAAGGGGGACCCTGCTAATAATCTTGCCTTGCTGGAGCCCTTGTGGGAGGATCCTTCCTTTTATGTAAGAAAGTCAGTGGCTAACCATTTGAACGATTTAACGAAAGACTATAAGGAAATTACAATTAACTGGTTGAATGATCGATTGAAATTTGAGGGGGAGCATCGCACCTGGATGATTCGTCATTCACTGCGATCCTTAAAGAAGTCGGAAGATCCGGCGGCAATAGAAATTTTGGAGAAGCTTTGAAAGCAGTCTGATTCATGGGAAGTAGAGATCGAGACAGGAGACAAACCGTGTATGAGAAGAAACAAAGAAGAAACGAATGAAACCATTAACCGGTTGATAGAGGTGGCCAGAGGTTATTTTACCGAACACGGGTATGCGGACTCTTCGTTGGAGGAGATTGCCAAGGAGTCCGGGCTAACGCGAGGGGCACTCTATCATCATTTTAAAAATAAAAAAGGCCTCTTTCACGTGGTACTGGAATCGGTTCAGAAATATGTTGCAGAACGAATAGAGACCGAAGCGGCAAAAAGTGAGGATGTCTGGGAACAGCTGCTTCTTGGGTGCATTGCCTTTGTAGCTGCCGCAGTTGAACCTCAGAACAAACGCATTATGCTCGTGGACGGACCTGCTGTATTGGGGTGGGAGACTTGGCGGAGTATGGACGAGCATAATTCCATGCGCTTACTACACGGGCAACTGCAAATTATGGAGGAACAAGGATGCCTCAAACCGGGGTCGATTGAAGCAATGACGCATTGTCTTTCTGGAGCATTGAATGAATCCGCACTCTGGATTGCACAGATGCCGGATTATGAGCAAGCATTGGCGGACACCAAAATCATCATCTCCAATATGTTGAATGGTTTCAGGAGTTAAGTTGAATGGAATGTAATAGAAAGCAAAAAAACACACTTCCCACTGATATTTTCAAAGGGAAGTGTGTTTTCTTGCTTGTCATAAGCGGGTG
>NZ_JBBPAX010000003.1:0-39374 GCF_038009185.1 Paenibacillus sp. FSL R5-0407
CAAGGCTCCAGCCACTCCACTAACATAGTCGGCCAACATGAGCACGACGAGCAACTGCAGCGGTTTATCCCATCCCCCAAGCCATCCCGCAGCAGTTGCTAACAAACCAGTGACGGCTGCCAGCGAACCGGTTGAAACTTCCTTGCTTCCAGATCCAAACGCAGCGGTGAAAATCGTAGTAAATAATAGCTTTCCATGATTCAACATGTGCCTCATCCTCTCAATATAAATAGCCCCCGGATCGGCTTCGAGGGCATAAAAAATACGCCTTACGGCGCTATCTCTGTTCTTTATTCTGTTCCGTTTACGACTTCCGACACAACCGGTTTAAGATTATACAGGTATCGATCCCTCCTTTATTCAAAAGCAAACCAAAAGTGTGTCCCTGTATTCCAAGTAACAGGCAAAGAAAATCCTACCTCAGTTACAATTGCCGGGCCGGTGGATTTAATAATATTTCCAGTACCAACAGCGCCGTTACCGCCAACTCTCAGGACAGAAATATCACTTGTAGCAGATCCGTAAATTGACATTCCTTCTTTATACGTTATTACCGCGCCATTATCCGGGTAATAGACGAGAATAAATGTCGGTTTAAATGTCAAACCACTTACAGATATTCTATTAAATCGTACTGTCCCACTTGGGAACATATTAAAGTCAAACGTTGAGGCTTCAGGAGAAGTTGTTCCACTTGCGAATTTTTTACCGATTACAATTTGCCCGATCTTTTGAGCCAGAACTGCATTACTATCCGATGCTGATGCCGCAACACCTTTGCCGACTATTGCCGCAATAATAGCGTTTCGGTCAGCGGTGGTCAATCGTTCCAGGATTCCTTGAACGCCGAATAAATTGACGTCTTTAGGTATGTTACCTGCAACAAGATCGGCGTCACCAGCAACATACCCGCTGCCATTATGGTATCCAGCCGGTATTGCTTTATTGCCCGTTCCCGGGGTAATAGCTTGTGCCCCTTGATTTGGCATCGTCCCTGTGCGGTTGTTTCCGGTCGCATTACTAAACGTCTTGCCAACTAACACATCTCCTACCGCCGCATTACCAGTCGCCCGGATGATCGACGCCATCTTGGGTATGAGCTGTGCCCAAGACTCCGAAGTGGATGCCGTTACACCTATGGAATTGAGCGCGGCAACCACTTCCGCTTTACGATCAATTCCAGCTTGCTTTCCCGCCTGGGCTTCTTGCATAACCTCACCGAGTGCCTTTTCAGTAGCTGCCCGATCCTCACGAGTTCCGTTTGTTGCATTGGATAATTGTACTATACCGGCCTTTGTTAGGGAGGCTGGCGGCACTTCAATATTGTCTACATCTGAACGGAGTTGATTTATTTCTTGCCCGATATCGTTCATATCCTGAGGTTGAACAGTATCATAGATGGACCATGTTGTTTTTGCCATATCTATACCTCCTTAATTAAGATCGTTTGCAGCAACAAGGTATCTGAAGCAATTGGAACATAGACATTGTTTGTGCTTATCAAGTTGTTGCTACTATCCTTCAAATCGATTTTCGTTACTAACGACACCAATGCGGCAGGAACGATGTATTGCATCCCCACCGTTGATTCGGTTACTTCTTTAATAGCAAAATTGGTGATCTCGATTAAGTCATTCAAAACTACTTTCGCAATTCTACCGTGTGTGTAGTTTGCAACACCGTTTAAAAACGAACTCGCGATCATTTAACCATCGCCTCCGGTCCGAAGTCGGCAAAAGGCTTTTCGCCAAGTTTCCAACTCCCATCAAGTTTGTAATTCCAGAAGATTTGTTTCTTTTGGATCCGCTCTGTAAATCCAATTACATCCTCCAGGCTGGTTTGTTGCTGATAAATCATATTGGCTGGTTTAACGACTCTTACCGTCCGCTCTACTTCTTTAAAAACAGCGGCATTATCGATATTTGCAGTCACAGTTAATAAAAATGTTTGAGGATCAGCGCTAACAATCGTCAACCCCGTACCAACAAGAAAATCCAAGCGCTGTTGCAAATACCGCACAGTAAACGGAGGTTTTGTTGAGTAGCGGTTTATAAGCCGCTTTCGCCTGAATTCCAGCGTTTCTGTTGTCGGGTCTGCTTGTATGCCTAGTATCTTTTCCCGGCGTTTTATGGCCTGTTCTGTCGCTGTGGTGACGAATTGACTATCAAACAATACATTCACCGCTTGCTCTGCACTTATGATCTCTACTGACTCTGTTTCTGTCAGTTCTACAAAATCAATTACATCGTGGTATATTTCCGGCAAGTACTCCAGCAATCTATTCACTCAGCGTCACCGTCCCTAGTATAGGGATTTGCTCATCGGTTAGCACCACATTTGCGGCCGACCCATTCAATTGCGTGTTAGCCACATCGACCACGCCGGACACACTCAATATCCGGGACTCGATCTGTGCAACACGAACAATAAGTGCGGATTCATTAGCCCATGCCTGTCTAATTGATAGGAGATAGGCGCTTAGGGCATCCTCTACATCTTGTTGCACCTGTCCAATCGTTGTGTCAGGGGCAAGTGTTAGTGTCGCCGTAACGTTGATTACATGAGCCTGTGCGCCTGTGACAGTGACCTTGTGCCCGATAGGAGCCAAGCCTATGCCAAGACCGCTGTTTACTTCCGGGTCAATTAAGGTCTGGACATCATCAATTAGAATTTGGGAAGGTGGCCCAAAGTCGGCTGCAATTATTGTCGCCTTAACCGTGCCGCCACCATTCCAAACCGGGAATATCTTCGTACCCCCAACTCCCGGGATGGCATTAATTTTTTGTTTGTAATCCGATACGTTACCGCCAAAAGGCTGTTCGTTAATTGCGTCCATGTATCTTTGGCGTAACGAATCATCCGTTTCAGCGTCTTCTCCCGGGACAAGAACGTCTGAAAGTTCAGCGCGGGCCAGTCCATCGATATAATCAATTGGAAGCAAAGGACCAAACTCTTGATTTCCGATTACTCCGGGAGTCTCGCATTCCAGCATCCATTGTCCGGTGCTGATTTTGGAGATGGCCGTATAATCCAAATCATTGATAGAGAAGCGACTTCCAACCGGCACGTCAATAGGCGCATCACCAGACGCATAAAACAGGCCTTTACGCCTTGCCTTTGTTGCTTGTTCCCGGTTAATGCCGAACTCTCCTGTTCGCCGTTCCAGATACTCGCCTGTTGCTGTGTCGGCGTATGAAAGGTTAATATTCGTATCAAGTTCCATGTACAATTGCGCCAATTCAGCAGCGGCAGGGGCCAAAGCGTCGTAAATAATTGAACCTGGACGTTTATCAACATTACTCGGTACTCGGTTAAGCATTCGCTCTAAAATTGCTTCGAACGTCTGGCCTTCATACATTCGCACTCACCTCCTGTTTAAAATCTCCGTAGATAGAAACCACTGTGAACGTTACAAGCGCTTCGTCCCCGGTGATATCGATTTGCATATTCTCAATAGATTGAATGCGGTCGTCTACCAACAACGCCTCTCTTATTCGCCGTTCTATTTCCGACCGCACATATCCTTGACTGCGCCCTTGTAGTCCGTTTATTTCGCTACCATAGTTTGCATCGTAGATAAGATGGGCGAATCTATCCGTTTGCAGGATCTTATATACGGCTTGTTTCACAGCTTCTAAGCCGTCTATAAGTCCCGTAGCCTTGCCGCTCGTAAAATCTATTCCATATGTCCGGCTTGTCTCTTCTTGGACTTCCACGTCTTGCAAACTACCGCCAATTGGTATCATTGATTCACCACCTTATCCCAAACTACATATTTCTGGCCGCCTTGTACCCGGAGCAACAACACAGGATCACCGACCTTAAGGCCTTCACGGATGACTATCTTTTCGTTTAACGCGTCTTTTGTGTCTTCACCGTTCGTCCCGTGCTTATGCTTCAGATCAATTTCATATCGGGTAAGTTGTTCCGGCACAATTAAAAAATCCTCATCGAGCGCAAAACGCTGGTCGATAAGGATTTCTAAAGGCTTTTCTTTGGTTACCGTTCCGAACATGACCACAACAGGATTTCCAGCATTGACCGCATTGGCACCAAGCTGCTTTATTTTATCTCCTAGCGCCATTAAAACACCTTCAATTCTACGGATAACATATAGTCATCTCCGCTAAATTTGTGAGAGCATTCTTCCACCAGATACAATTGGTTAATCGCTAATTCTTCGATTTCGACATGCAAATAACAACCGGCACGAACAGACGGATCTCCAAGAGCCTCCAGCTTAAGAGTTTTTGTTTCCATGTTTTTTGACTTCACCAATTGATCGAGCAGTTTCCTAATCTGAGCATCATTCATGTTTTCTTCGACTTTTTGATAGTGTTGGAGTCTGCCCCACTTAGCTATGTTGGCGCTGTCCTGAGTAATGTGTACGTCCCGTTTTCCGGTCTTCTTGTTGTCTCGCACCAGCTTAATCCGGTTGTAAGTATCTTTGTCGATACTCTTTTCGAATGTAAAGCCAGTCATTAGGCTTTGGTCACCAATCACAATATCGAGCATCATATCTTTGACGTTTTGGACGGCTAACTTGCCGTAGTCATCGTAAAACACGTAAATGCTGCCAGTGTTGACCGTGGTAAGTGCGAAAGCCTTATCGATGATATCAATCAGTTTCTGTCCGTCCTCTACCATGCTCGGGATCGCGTATTTCGTATCAACAATATGACCCCACTTCAAACCAAAGTCATTTGCGATACGCTTTACAATAGCTGCTGCCGTGGTGTTCTTGAATACGTAAGTATCTGTAGCTGTTAAGTACCGGATCTGGTCATAGGCTTTGATTTTGATTGTCTCTTCCTCACTCCGACCAACCGTAAACACATAGCCATAAAAAAGGGGCTTATCATCGTATTTGACTGCGACGATATCCCCATTATTTATGATGTATTTGCTATCCTGAAGCATCGTAAAGTCGAAACTACCGGGCTTACCAATCCGAGATGTTTTCCAAGTCGCATCCGTAATAAGGTCCGATATATCATAAACATTACCTTGTTTATCGTCTGTAACAACCTGTAGCATGTTTCACCCCCTAAGGTAGCTTTAGGACCTTACCGACTGGAAGCTTTTTCAGTTCGCTGTCCTTGATCCCATTCAGCGTCTGGATTTGCTTGTATTTCGATCCATCCCCGAGAACTTTTTGTGCAACCTTCCAAAGGTTATCCCCGGCAACCAATGTATAAGTCTTTGGTTTCACCCTTGTATCTGGCCGAGCCGGTGCAGAATTGTTCTTGTTCATCACAACCGTTTTACTGCCGCTTGTTGTGACCTTCTCCTGTACCTTGGCCTTCTTGGCTTCATACACGCGGTACTCTTTAAATGCAATCTGAAATTTGATATCTCCGACTGCACCGCCTTCTTCTGACCAAGTGAATTTTTCAATGGTTACCGGAATATTAAAATTCATAGTTGATCCAGTCATTACTAACTGCATTGGCGGGTTATCGATTCGCCATTTCTGAATCTTATCTTCAATATAGTGCTTCGGTTCAAAAAGTTCGCTTTCCGTTACGCTACACCCCGGGAACCAATTGGCTGGAAAGATACTCTCAAAACTTATCTCTCTCAACTTTAACCCTTTAACCACATTGACTTCCCCGAGTTTGGAGATTTCATATGTTTTGCTTCTACTGCCTTCGGAAATTTCAATACTCTCTGGAAGTATCGGGAATTCCATGGCTTCGGCCCCGTTGTTATAGCTAAGCGTTATGGAGTATTTGTTCATGCATACACCCCCGCGGCAGACGAAGCAATCTCTTCTTCAAGAGTTTTTTCAATCCTTGCCACCAGTTCATCAATGTCGGCATCCTTTGTAACCGGTCCGGTAGTTACACTTACTGTTGGCGTCAGGCTCACAAAGTTCTGAATAGATTTCATCTCAGCCAGTTCCCGCATAGTCTTCAGATCCTCGCTGCTGATATCTACCTTATCTTCGATCTTGCCAACTTTGTTTACTTTGTCGATCTTATCAATTGTTCCTGTGCCGCCGGTAGGACTGAATAGCGATGTCCCACCGGTTCCCACACCAGTGTTCATTTTCGCATCTTTTTCTGCCTGTTCTTTAGCCCTTTTAGAAGCTCGGTCATCCAAAAAGTCAACAACCTTCTGTTCTCTCTCCTGCGCTTTTAAAGCAGCATTAGCATAAGCTGCATCCTTCTCAGCTCCGGCAAAGTCTGCAATTTTATCAGCAATGTCTTCCATGTTGAATTTAGCTTCAATTTCATAGCTTGAGCCGGTTACTTTATTGATCAATTTCAGTACTGCATTAATTCCGGAAATGATGCTATTAATTACTGCATCGTATATTTTTCCGATGCTTCCGGCCCACCATTGAAACGGAACAATAAGCCACTCTACAAGCTGCCAAAAATACCCCGGGATGGTGTCGAAGAAATTCAAAATAGCATTCCACGCCCGGAACAACGCGGCCGCAAACTTGTCATTTGTCGTCCATAGCTTATATAGAGCCAGTATCAGCGATAAAATTATGCTGATAATTAGAATAATCGGGTTAGCTTTCATTACAGCATTAAATATTCCTTGTGCAATGGCTGCACCCCGAATAGCAACAGTTAAACTGATGATAGCTGCTCCAACGCCCCAAACGATAGGGCCAATCACAGACCAGTTAGTCGCAAAAAAGTTATAAACCATAGCACCCCACTGGACTAATTGCATTAACCAGGCCACAGCGGTGGAAATGCCTTCGGCCAACCCGTTCATAAATTGTAAGCCGGCTTCAGATTGTAGATAGGATGTTAAAATAACGACTTGTTCGGTAATTTGAGTCAATGGCCCCCCAATCGTATTAAGTGTTGCATACCAGTCCAAGAAATTATTTTTCATTATGGTCATTGCGCCGCCAAAGGTCATAGGCATATTTTTAAACATTGTATCGATTTGATCGCTTTGGTTTTGGAACGCCTTTACGATCTTATCAGCAGTTAATTCTCCGTCTGCCCCCATTTGTTTCAATTCTCCTCTCGCTATCCCTAAACCATCAGAAAGGATGCGCATGAGAACAGGAGCGGCTTCACTTAATGAGCGCAATTCATCACCTTGCAACTGGCCACTACCCAGCGCTTGTGACATTTGGAGAATGGCAATGCTTGACTCCGTAGCGGTCGCGCCACTGACTACAAGTGATTTATTGAATTGCTCCGCGAACTTCAGAAGATCATCGTTGTTTTTAAAGATCCCTTGTGTGCCGGCTCCTAATTTGGTGATTAATCCAGCCGTCTCCACATATCCCTGCCTTGTCTGATTCGCCACACCAAGCACTTGTTTTTGCAACTCCAACTGCGTCCTTAATCCATCATTAACTAAACCTAATCGGGCATTTGTTGCTGCCATTTCGTCAGCCAATCCCATTGTTTTGTTGATCATGTCCCAGCCTTTACGCGCTAATTCAATGCCTTGATTTACCGCAATTACGGCGACGCTCAACTTCATCATATTTGAATGAGAAGTGTTTACCGATCTGTTGAAGTTGTCCTGCGATTGCTTAGCCATGTTGATTTGACGGTTTATTTCCGCTTCGGCTGATGCTATTTGCTGTTTTGCAGCGTTTAACGATTTGTCTATGTTAGTGTTCCTGTTAGTCGCATCCTGCATTTTGTACATAGTTGAAAGCATGAGATTCATGCCATTTGTAATGCTTTTAAGTGGGCCGGTCATAGCATCGAACATTTTGATTGTTGAAGCCACAGTTATCCCCATACAGACACCTTCTTTCAAGGCAAATAAAAAAAGCCCCAAGGGGCTTAATAAATCTTCACTATTCAAAATACCTTAAATCGTATGTCACCTTGATTACGGATAGTGTTTTTTCCTCAGAGCTATCAAACAGAGTGTAAAATTCTCCTATCTTATCGGAAACGGTATGATATTTCACAGCCATTCCAGTGTCAGCGACTTTCTTTATATTTTCTCCCGCTTGTATCCCGAACATAGGGAATAAATCATTAATATCTTTAATCTTCTGATCAACTGGATAATAAGAGAACCTAACGACAGTATCGTCTATTACCATAAACTCCACATTCCCGGAATCGTAAATATACGTTTTGGTGTCATACTTGTCGTTAAATTTCCACTCTTCAACATCTTCGGGTTTACCCATTTTTTCTTCAAGCTCCTTGGAGGAAATCCGACTGAAGCTAGGAGCATCGAATAACATATCGACATTTCCCTCTTTGGAATTGTTGGTTTCGGCAGCAGTAGTACTTGTGTTTTGCGATGTGCCACAACCAGAGAGGATAACCAAAATGAAAGCCGGCATCAATAAAGTAATAAACAATTTACGCAATTGAGTCACTCCCCAGACTAGGTAATATTACCCACCATATTACCATATCCATACGGGGGAAATCTTACTTTTGTTTCGTTTTTTTGGCTGCTATGTCCTCTGCTTTCACTCGCTCATCAATTGAGGCAATAACAAAGGCTCTTTCTTTCCGTGGTAGATTCAGAAATTCACTCGGCCATTTATGAAACTTATGGAGGGCGTAGTACGCATAATTCGCGTCACTATCGCCCTCCCGGATTAGTTTTTTGCCTCTTCTACCAGTTCTTCCATATCCGTATCAAAGCCACTAAGCTTCTGGATATGCTCGGCCAGCGTTGCGATCTCACCGGGAAGCAGGACCTTATTAAGATATTCTTCTGGCGTGCTGCAACCCACTTTTCTGATAGACTCAGCGTCTTTAAAGCTCGGCTCCAGGGTGTTATTGATTACGCAAGTGTTATTAAAACGCTGTGCGTTAAATTCAACCTTGCCTTTCTTTTGGATCGTTGTGGATCTTTTCCGTACATCCTCAAATTCCGGGCCGCTCATGGCTTTGATTTTGAATTTAAGAAGATTACCTTCTTTATCCTTGAACCGGTTGGAAACCACAACTTCTTCGGTCAAATTATCGACCGGATTGCTATTCAGGAAATCTTGCAATGTACTCATTTAAATATCCCTCTCTCTTATAAAGTTAGCCCAATACAGGCGTAGTAAAGCTTTCCTGGATATCTACATCATCGAAAGTAAAGTCGATATCCTCATCCAGAAACTCAGCGTCAACGTCCAACTTAGCCATAATCACACTATTCAAATTGACGTTTCGCAATACGACCGTTTGTCGGCCCAGGGAGCTGTTCGGGTCCTCATTCACGACTTGGAGATCGAAATAGGTATCTTTACCAGTCTTAATATAATCCAGCATCATTTGTCTATAGATAGGGGTGGCGTAATAAATCGTCATGCTCCCCGTTCCAGACCAGCCGATTGCCTTGGACTGAGTCCCACGGCGACCGAGCGCCTTGAAGTCTGACTTGTTTTTTTCTGCAGTCGCTTCGATCGTCTTGGCGTAAAACATCTCCTCGACCCGGCCATCAATCGTTGCATAAGCGCGGCCTTCTTGGCCGCTAATGGCATCGCCAGCTTTGAAGAATCCCATCTTACTTCACCCGCACTTTCATGTAGATTTTCTCGACACTGTCCACCGGCTGGGCCGCGATCTCGGCATACACTGCATCCGTCTCATTTCCGGCTCCGAGGGTCACGTCAGATTGAGCGTCAAAGTTCTGTACGGCATTAATCGCCTGCAAAGTGTTCATGTATGAAATTGCTTCGCTCTTAAGCAAATTGCGGCCATCTGCATTGTTATCGACTTTGCCGAGATAGAAATTCTCGAATGTAGCCTTTAGATCATTAGCGATTCCATCAAGTACCCGTAATACTCGGTTTTTGCGGAAATGCCGACCCTTTTCAGGCGTGAACGAGTGAAAGGTATTGATATCCTGCTCCACGATCGCACGACCATTTGAAGGGGAGAATAAGAACTCTCCAGCCAGCAGCGCTGCTTCGATCTGACTATTGGAGTAACGCGGCGATACGTCTACTGCGTCGTCATAGGCGGTATAGGTAAGTGCCTGACTCATTGTAGCCCCGGCGGTAGCTCCGGCCACCCAAGCAACTGCCTGTACCGCTGTGAGTGTCGTTCCGTCAGATAATACAACGCCATTTTTGACGCTGATTACGCCCTCATAATCGGCTAGTGGGTAATTGGCGACCACCGCCTGCACCTTCTTACCTTCATCTTCTCTCAGGCGCCGCACAAACGCCGTATACAGCGGCTTAAGTGTCATATCATCGACCGTCAGGCCGACCGTGTTAAAATCCAGCAGCTCCAGCGCCGCCAGAAAAGCGGTATGATCGGCGTTGGTCACCACTCCATTGGTACCACCCGCAAGATTGACCCCGGCTGTCGCCGCAAGGTCGCCGGTGCCGGACCAGTCCACCCAGCCGTTGGTCGTCAACTCCGTGATTGCGGCGACCGTTTGGCTGTCTACCTCGGCGCCAGCAACAAGCGTCTTGACATCAAATTTACCGGGCTCGTCAATATTAGCCTGCACCACAAACGAGATATCGTTGCCGCGCTCCCCGGAGTACAGAGCAGTCGCAGTCAGATCACCGGCCGTCCCAGTTGCCTTGATTCCTGTATTAAGCCGATACAGAAGCAGCGTCTTTGCCCGCTTGAGCGATTCGCGTACAAGCAGCAGAGCTGGGTCGTTGATGTCGAAACCGAGCACGCCCGTTGTGTCAGCCCCGGCCTCAACCGTGACCACCTGTTTCTCAGGCCCCCAGGATAGAGAGAGCGCCAGCGCTACAATGCCGCGCTCCCCGACTGTCCCGACCGCTTTAGGCTCCGATACCGTGTTGATATAGATGCCTGGACGAACTTTGTTCTGAGTGTTCCATGTACCTCCTGCCACTTTACTTCACCTGCGCTTTCTTAAAATCATCGATCATCCGCTTTGCTTCGACAATCATGTAGGTCTTGCCGGGTTCCAGCACAATGGACAAGATATCTTTATCAATCCCCTGCCATTGCCGGGACTGTAAAAACTGTTCCTTCGTAAATCCCACGGCCAATTCTTTTTCCTTAGACATTTTTTAAATATCCCTCCTGCTTGAGAGTTTGCATCTTGATTTCCGGCTGCTTCTCAGAGTAGACAAAAAAATTAATATCTACGAAGAAATGCAGCACACCATCCACGACCTCGTGATTCATGCTAGTGCCCCGATACAACGCACCGTCAATATTGACCTGCCGGAGCTTGTCATAGAGTTGTTCGGCCATTCCGTGAGCTTCCTCGTTCGGATCAGCCGAATCTGGGAAGTAGTGAATATCGAACGAATAGGACCGACGATAACGCCGATCGAGCTCTTGATCATGCCCCATAGTCAGCAACTTAACGAAAAAGCACGGCGCCTCGAAGCCCTCCCGGATCGCCTCCCCGTAGATGCCCATCGTTGGGAAGAGATCGGACAAGGCGAGAATAAGGCCACTGCGAATGCTGTTCACTGTTACTTCAATCATCAGGCATCACTCGCCCTTTTTATCTTTTTCATCTTTCTTCTTTTTGGCTTCATCCCGTTTTTGTTTTCGCTCACGTTTCGCATCGGCTTTCTTTACATCAGCCGACCAGCTGCCGTAACCAGTTTTAGACGGTTTAGTAGGGCGACCGTTCATGAGATTATCAATAAGCTCGATCTGCTTTTTCTCAATGAATTTCGGAAGTTCCTGTTCCATCTCTTTCATGCTGATCGTCATCATAAAGCGGCCCTCCACCCAGCTTGTGGAGTTCTTACCGGCGCGGTGACCGTGTTCCACATAAGAGGCATAATCCGTGTTGTTATAAATTTCAACCTCGTAAGCATCGCCCTTTTTGACAATCTTCCCGACTCGCCAATTTTGCCTCAACTCGCCGCTATCGACTGGAGTCCGCTTTTTGATCTTCCGCTCTGCGCGATAGGCCATTTCAAGCAGAAACTCCCGTATCCAGCGTTCAATAACCCGCTGTTCGAGAGCGGTTTTAAACGACTTGGCTAGCTGCTCAAACTCATCAAAATCAAAGCTGCCCCACTTCGCCATTACGCTTTATCCTCCCGCTGAATACTGATCTCCTGGTGAGATTCATAGGGAAACGGTTCGCCGGCGGTATATTTCCTAGTGATATTGCCCCGTGTTACTGTCAGCGTGTCGCCCTGTTTAATCTCCAGTTCCGGAGAGGTAAACATTTTCGTCTCATAGGCGATCTTGTTCACGGACTCGGTCTGACCATTAGCGCTAAGCGTCTTTTGTGAGATCCGGCAAGGCTGCTGCTCAAACACAGTGACAAGCTGCTGCTTTGTCTCGCCGTTGACTTTTACCTTCTCCACTCGCTGCACCGTCATCCTGTCCGTATACGTGCGCTCGATCGCTAAACGGTATCGACGGATATTCATGGATTCCACCTCATCCTGCGATAACGATTAAGGTCGGAGGAATAAGCCGTGACCGCAGCCGTCAGGCCCCCTGTGCCGCCCGAAGATGTCTTAATCGACGTATCCCCGATTTTCAGGTCAACGGCGGTGCTCATGATCTCATCCAGCTCCGGCAGATGTGACTGTTCCGCCTTGAACGCTGACATGGCGATATTTGCCCAGGTGTAGACCAAAGTAGGTGGGATTTCCTCAACGGTGTCTCGGCCGATGTAAATGGCGATACGGGTGCCAGCTTCGTCGATATAGGAGCGGACCAGTGCGTCAAAGCTTTCCGGCAGGCCCCAGCGGCGCTTAATGATTGCGGCGACTTCATCCTGCAACATCGTAACCCCTCCCAACAAAAAGAGAGCGGTTATTCGCCGCTCTCTACCTTTGCTTTGATGGCTGCCAGAATATCATCTTTCCTGGTCGCGCCGTCCAGGTCGATATCTTTCAGCTTTGCGTACGCCTTCAGCTCCGGCAAGGTCATGTCATCTACCGGCTTATCCAGGTCAAGATCATTACCCGGATCCGCTGGCTCGACTTCAACAACGCGAGTGAAGCCCTTACGCTCCAAAGCCTGTGCTTCATCCTCTTCCGCCACCAGCTTCACAACATTTAATCTTTGCAGTTTAATCATCGGTTACACCCCCAAGGATACTTGAACAGTTGCCAGCTTGTTATCAGGCACCAGCAAATCATGATATTTGCGGTAATCCAGCTTCCAGGCATCTGCCTTTTGGTTTTCATCCGGAGTAAAGATACGCACTTTATCCGTTTTACTGATCCCGATCGGCGTGTTACGTGCAGAGATAATCCAGTTGATGTTCTTAGCTGCAGCGTCAGCCGCAAAGCCTCCCGACGTCTGTCCAGAAGTCGAACCGTCTTTAAACACATAGGCGGATTTCATTCGGTCGGAGGTAACCGGCTTAAGCGGAATACCATCCAAGGCCTTAACCATCAGATTGACTCCACCTTGCGCAAATTGGACAACATCCAGTTTCTTCTGAATCTGAGAGTTGTTCGTGAGAATCTGATAAACCGGATAGCCCATCGTAATAACCATGTTGGCCAGATCCACACCGCGATCCGCAATAGCGAAGATGTCAGCATAAAGCTTCTTCAATATGTCAGCTTCCGCGGGAGTATACTCACCAGAGTTCCCCGCAGCCGCCGCCAGTGCTGCAAGTTTGCTGTAACGATACGCGTCGATTTCCGGGATGACGTGCAGCCGCTGGAACTCCGACATGACGTTAGCGGCAGATGCTCCGAAATTGGTCTCATCCACGTCCATAGCGTCTAGCTGGAACGTCCGACCACGGTCTTGAGTCAGCGTGTGTGTTTGGTACTTGAATGTCACGCTGCCTTGATTAAAGCCATTGTCACGGTCATAGTCGGCAAGGCCCTGAACAACCAGTTCCGGAATCTTGATCTCGTTACCCCCGTTGTATTTGACCTGGCCGGCATTGCTCTCCATCCAGCCGGAAGTAGCTTGCTGAACCACTTGCTTATCCAGCTCGGTTTGAAACAGTTTTGCATACTCTAAAGTGTTAATTGGCATATCCTATTCCCTCTTTTCTCAAAATTATTGTTGCGCGAAAATGTTACTGATCGTGGAGGCATCGGACAAAGTGCTTGTGTTTGTCTGAGAATTCGGATCCGCTGGATTCGCCCCTTTGAACGTGGGCTTATTTTCGGCAAACAAAAAAGCCTTGCTCTCTCGCAGGCCTTTGATTTGGTCTTCTAGGCCGGCTTTAATGCTCCCGTCCTCCCCAAGTTCAATTTTCGTTTTGTCGATCAACCCGGTCACCAGATCCGCATCGTGTACCTGGCCGGCTAACGCAAGCTTAAGCGCATTGCCCAGGCGTAGCTCCTTCAAATCAGATTCGTACTTTTCCGATGCAGTCTTGTTGTCTTCTTGAAGCTTCTGAATCTGCTGCTTCAGGGTATCTGCGTCACCGCTGGACTTTTTCAAATCCTCAAGCTGTTTGTCGCGATCCGTGACGTCCTTCTCGGCTTTCTTCTTGGCTTCTGCCACTTCGTTGTATTGAGATTTCGGCACAAAATGCATCGGCAGTTCCTTGCGAACCTCAGCGTCAATCTTTTCCACTTCCGCCTCAGCGACTCCAAGCTTCTTCAAAAGCTCTTTCAACCAATCCATGTATAATCAGCCTCCATTGATTTTTATAGCTGCTCTCCAGCTACGGGAGCGGGCCGTTATGCTCCGGCCTGAGCAAATAGGGCCCCGGCAGTCTCATCCGGAGCCCAGATAAATCCATACGACATTGCAAGGTCCTACTGGGTCACTTCGTCGTAACGCTCAGCCAGCTTTTCAGCCGTAAGTTCAAGCAAAGTGCCGTCATCCATCTTGGCGATGTACTCGCCTGTTTTAACGATAATCGCATTGTAAGGCGTGCGGATAATCCGCATCTGGATACCGGACGATGTGTACTCGACTGACACCGGCATGCCAATAAATTCTATGATCTCAGTAATGCGATCTGGGTTGTTTTCAAACTGCAAAGCATCAATAAACTTCTTTTCGCGGTATCTCTTGATCATTCAATCCCTCCTTTCCAGGTAATTAAAAAGCACCCTCGCAAGTTGGAGAGTGCTTTTAAACCAAAACTGTTATTTTATTTGCTTGTTCCTCGGTGATCTCTTCATAATCGAGATCCTCACCGACAAATATCCGGCTCTGACCGGGATCCGCTTCCCAAGCTTTAGCTTCCGGACTGAATCGTTCGAAGTTACCATTTATGAAACGATAAAGGCGTGTCGCTGTCTTACCGTTGTAACCATATGCAAAATAAAAATCCTCCGGCATTGGCGCCGCCTCCTCACTTGATATTATCAATGTCTTTCGGGACTTCAAGGCTTGCAGATAACGCAAACATTTCCCTGGTCAGTTCGCCTCTCCGCTCCGGCGGCGTGCTGTCTAGGCGGAACTCCTCATAAAGTTTGTGCAGCTGCCCGTTCTTCAGATCGAAGCTTTCCGGTGTATGGAACTGAACCTCGAACCTTTGGCCTGAAGAACTTGTGAAAATTGCGTTGATGCCGCGGTATGGGTTACGCTTATCCCTCCAGGTATTCTTAAGCTTGAAGGTCGAATACCCCTTAGCCTCCATCTCGCTTAGAACACTGAAATAGGATTCCACCAGCTTGTCGCCGGATGCCTGGTAAGTGTAGCGGATGACATCATTCGTTCCAGAAATCGTTTCTCCGATCACCTTAGCGTCAAGGCTGTTTTTGCTATCCGAGTTCACCTTCCGCAGATATGACTCTTTGGTCTTAAGGCGGTATTCCAAGCCCACCAACTCTGCACCGGTTCGGTTTGATATCTCCTGCAGGTCAGTCGTGATCTGGGGTTCATTGGCCGTTATTTTGTCGTAGGCATTCAGCTTACGATAATCGGCGTTCAACCTCAGCCATCCCTCACTATCAGTATACTTCAAATCTTGGAAGGCGGATAAAGATTTTGGCGCATCAGATCCGAGTATTTTCTTGTACCGGTCAAACTGTGCCTTATCGCTTGATTGATTGGTAATCTTCTTCTGGGCGACTTCCGCAGCTTCGGCACCGTACCTATCGATTACATGCTTCTGATACCACTCAGAATATTTCATATTTTCCGGGACGTAGTAGCTTGTGCCGTCCAGATCCCGAGCAATTCGTTCTCCTGAGTCCTCGTCATCAAAATAGGCCACGGTTGTACTGCGACAATTCGCATGTAGCGGGGGCCAATTCACTCCAACCTCTTTGTCTGACAAGCTAAATATTCGATCATCCATACCGCGGCACGTTTCACTTGTCCGGAGATCAAGCGTAGCTAAGAATTGATATTGCTTCACAACCCCGCTTGATTTGTAGCCGTCATAGGTCGCTTCCGCAGCGATATGAGCACTTTCTGTACGGACCAGTCGAGCAGCATTCGACTTTGAAACGTCAAAGCGATCACGCAGAGACAAAACGACTTTATCCAAGCTGTCTCCCCGAATGAACGCCTGCGACAAATTGGTCTGGATCTCTCTTGCCAGCTTATCACGGTTTCCCCATATGCGCTTTGAAAAGTTGCTCCCGGCCCAATCTGTATATAACGCCTTCTCAAGCTGCCTGTCATCCACCAGCGCGAACGTGGTACCGAGCCCCGTTCCTTTCTGGATATCGAACAGCGTCCAGTAATAAGACTCGGTGTAATTACCGCTCAGCAGCCCCAGAAAGCCTGTCTGCTGCCGTCCGGTCAGCATTTCAAGCTCATGCCTGATCTGGGTAAGTAATGCCTCATATCGACTAATCCGGGTTCGATAATAGACGTTATTGAGTTGCTGCGTCCATCGGCCGTCGGCGTTGTCCTTTGCCTTGGCCGTAAATTCCTCCAGCGTCATTTTAAACTCGGCTAGCTCGCCTTTGTCCAGCTGCTTCTTTGCCTCAAGCAACGATACCTGGTTTTCATCGGCATAACGACCGTAAAAGGCTTCAATATCACGAATAATCGTGTTGACTGATTTCCGATACTCCTTGGCCTGCTGATTGATGTACAAGTCCGCTTTTGCATGCTCGGCTCGGGCATTTATCTCAGCTCGCTTCCGCCAATATTCAGCCGGTTTCATCGTCGATCACTGGACTTCCCTTTTTTTGTTTGTTGCTCCATTCGATATCTCATTTGTTCGATAATCCGATCAATACCAACTTCGCCGCCGTTCACTGTGATAGAAGGACTAACCACTACCGGAGTTTGGATGGATGCAAGGTTTTTCAGCAGTTCACCAAAGTCTTTGAGGTCATCACTCCAATAAACCCCATTTTCTTTTACCATCTTCAGATGACCCTCTGCCAAGCGAGAAACCAACTCATCAATCTTGTTCATTGTCTCTTTCGATAACATTCTGTTCACCTCCTAGATTAGGATATTGGATTTCGTCTGCTTTCCGTTCCTTCTCGATCCACTTCTCCTCGTCCTCAACACTTGATACCCAAGGATGATTAGCCCGGATAGTATGATCGGAAATGATGCCCACGCTGTCCTTTGCGTTTTTGACGGCTTCGGTCTCGTTAATCGTGATATCGCGGTTAAAGATGAACTCGACCAGGACGTTTGAATAATCCTTCTTGGCCGAGTTGTACAGGTGCTGGTCGATAAACCAAAGCAGCTGCTCCAGGCTCGCCTGAAACTCCGACTCCATATCGTTTGCATCTAAATCGAGATCGGCGTATAAGTGCTGCAAAGCAATTCCGCTCGGCGCGCTGCCAAACCGTTCAGACTGAGTATCGACACCGCGGCCGAACTCATAAATGTCCTTGCGGAGCTGCCCGATATGCGTCTTGTGCGCCTCTGTGTCGATCTCGATACTGACCGATTTAAGATCACCTGTGCCGTTGACGAAAGCCACCCGATAAATCGCCATATTGCGCCGGAATTCTGAGGCGCTAGTCCCGTCGTAGTCCTTCACGACGTACAAGCTATTCGGCAAGTCCTCCAGGTTGTTGGAATTGTCACTGATCTTACGGTCGTAGTCATCCACCTGACGTTTGATAAGATCAATTAGCGGCTGCTCCTCGTCATTGTACTTAAAGCAGATAAAGGGCACCCGCTCCCAATTGTAAGGCTCTTCTTTTCCATCCTTTACCTCCGAAAAATGGGCGGCGAAATCAACATATCGGAAGTCTCCGGCTTCGCTCTCATACCGACGCACGCCTTCACTGCTCCAAAACTCCACTTTGGTTATCGTCTTCTTCTGCTTTGCCACATAGACGGTCTGGTCATAGACCCGGATCACCGCATCAAGCTGTGTATGCGCGGAATCACGCCATAACGGAATGACCTCTTCGCTAGGGATCAATTGGAACGCCAGGTTTCCGACTTCGTCATAATAGACTTGCACCCAGGCTTTGCCGCTGTTGATCGCATTCTTACCTACGTTCTTGAGCATCCGGCGGAAATGCTGATCAAAGTAATCATTGAGATGCGCCTGATAACCGACATCTTTGGTCTGGGCAAGAAAAGGCTTCGAAAGCAGATAACCGATTTTTTGGTCAACGAGCTTCCGGATAAAGCCGTGCGGGATCCGATTGTCGGCCAGGTTATGTACTTGCGTCAACTTGCCGTCTGGTCCGATTGCTTTCCGGACCCGGTTCAGAATGTCGTTCTTTACCCGGTAATATTCCTGCCCGGTCAGCATCAGCTTCCGTTCTTCTGAGCTCTGCCAGAGCTTCACTTCTTCCCGGACGATCTCGTCGATTGTCATTGGGGCGTTCTTGTCCAGGTTCTCCAGTATTTCATGTAATGTGTTCAATGGTTGGCTGCCTCCTTCCTCGTTAATCAAAAGTTACGCCACTCGGCTTGCGGATCTGCTCCATCGCGTACCTTAGCGCATCAATCGTATGGTTAAAATCATCAACCGGTTTATTCAGGAATTTGCCGGCCTTGTTTTGCTCCCAGACATAGCTTGAAAGTTCGATGCTAACATTCGGACAACGGAACTTATGGACGATGATTTCATACTGTTGCAGGTACTGTATGCCGACCTTAACGCTGTCTCCGCCTTTCTCAGCCGCTCGAATCCGACCAACACCTAAACTACGGATCTCGTCAATGGACTTCGGTTCTGAGGAATCGGCGATAATGCGTTCTTTCGCATACCCCTTGGCCTTGATCGCCGAAGCGATATCGTTATTCATCATGCCATGTTCGTAATGCTCATCAAAAATATAGAGCTTCTTCTCATCCTTGTTCACCAACGCTGCGACAAGTGCCGTAGGATCATTGGTATAGCCAAAGTCCAAGCCGAACACAGCCCGGTACCCCGGAAGCTTGGCTATGGTTCGATAATCAAAATCCTCCTCGCGCCAATCCTCAAAGATGGCACCTTCTGCAATTCCCCAATCCCCATCGCCTTCAACCCTGTGACGCTTAGGCTTGTGCTTCTTCATCCATTCGAATCTAGCCCGGTCATCGTCGCCTAGGAATTCATTGCAGCGGTACGTTGTCGTCATAGCTAACGTGTCTGGATCCGAGTTATCGAAGAAGCGAGACTTCAGCCAGTGCTTTTCATTCCATGGGTTAAATGTCAGCGTCAGCTGCTTGAAGTACCCCTCCGGCATTTCTCCCCGAATGGACATATCCACCTTGTCAAAATCGTCCTCGTTCATGATCTGGTAGGCTTCCTCGAACCAGGCCCAGCACAAATAGCCGGTGTCCACCGTGATAGAGGTGATCGACATCGGATCATCCAGGCCTCGAAATAGTATCTTCTGACCTGTGGGCTTGTATATTGCCTCCAGCGGGCTCTTTTTAAAATTCCAGAGGTGCGCTACCCCCAGCCGATTCACAGCCCATTTAAGCTGCGCCCAGGTGCTGTCTTTGTGTGTGTTGAACGTCTTACGGAGAACGAGTGTATTCGCCAGCGGCATCTTCATCATGTTGTAAGGGATCCACAATGCACTCGTGACACTCTTCTTGGATCCGCGACCGCCCTTAACGACGCGATAACGCCCCTTGAAACGCCAAAAATCCGCATATCCCTTCCCGACGGTCTGCTGTAAGCTGATTTCTTTACTCATGCAGATCATCCTTAAACACAACGACTTCCGGATTCGATTCGTTGTTTATCTTCTCAACCTCGCCTTTCAGCCTGGCAATACGAAGCTGCTGCTCCTCAGTAGCCAGATCGGTTTTCAACAGTTCATCATACTGTCGGATGAGGCTCTGTAACGTCGCCATAGCCCGGCTCTGGGCCTGCAAGAAGGTTGCTTGCTTATCCCATGCCTGCTGCACTTCCCAACGCTGCCCGCTAACATTTCCGGACTTCACCTCAACCTTAGTCGTCGTCGAGTCGTCCCGATCCTTGACGTACATAATCTGCTGCGCCCGAATAATTGCCGTGTACTGAATCATGATGTTATCCCAAACGATGTCGAGCGGGGAGCGGGCCTGTAGCTGCTCCATGATCTCAAGCGATTCGGCAGGAAGGTATTTCTGGAACAGGCCGTGTGTGACAGCGTTGCTGTTTTGCGGCGGCGCGCCACCTTTATTCCCGACAGCATTCTTGTTGCCTGGCGGTGCACCAGGCTTTTTTGTATGCACACCTTTTACAATGGGCGCACCCTTTTGTCGCTGCCAACTGTGACGCTGCTTCCAGCTCTTTACTGTATTGATCGATACACCATATTTCTCGGCGATCTCTTTATATTTCATTCCGCGCTGGTAATCAGCCTCAGCCTTCCTATGCATCTTTCACGATCACCACCTCCAAAAGTTGAGTTGTTTTGGGAAATAGAAAAAGCACCCCGAAGGATGCTTAAATGTATGCTAGAAAATCAATTCAAGCCTAGCGTTTCATTGGCAAAGATAAAAAATGGTTCTGGATCAGTACCTTCTTGCTTGGACACCTCAACGAACCTGCCAAGGATACCTTTTTGAATTAAATCAAGCTCGTCTTGGGAGAATACCCCTTTAGTTTTCAACAACTCAGTTAAGGCCAAAATTTGAATATCCTTAACCGCAACTTGAGATTCCAAGTTTACAACTCGTTCAGTAAGTTCTTTTGTCGTGAACTCAGTTTCAGGCGTTCTTATTTTCATTTTCATCCCTCCTTCTTCCCTAATTGTTCGACACAAGGAAGGATTTCCCTGCAAACAAAATACCGGCACCCGAAGGCACCGGCAAGTTAGGGGGATCAAAAAGGAGAATAATCCGAACGGCAGGACTTGAACCTACGACCTCTTGCTCCCAAGGCAAGCGTGCTGCCAAGCTACACCACATCCGGTTAATGAGAGACGGGAGAAACACTGTTCAGTTAAAACTCCCGTCTTAAGCACGTAGGAGACACCGCCGGACCGTATAAAAACGCTGGCTGGTGATCTCCTTACACTTTCACAATTTCAGTATATCAGGATTTTTCAAGGGCTTGGGTATACAAAAAGTATACTACTCAGCCTTAATCTTTTGATTAATCCGCTGGCTCAGCTTCTTGATCCACACATGACTGTAGCCCAATTCCTCAGCTATGGTTTTTAAATCTTTATCCTCGACATCACGCATAAAGGCTACTTTAGCTTCCACGCCTGAAAGTTGCATAAGTATCTTTTGGATTTGCTTACGAACCTCTATTTTTTCCCCAAGTCGCTCAAATACATCGTCAATCTTGGCGTTAGTAGCATCGTATGAGATAAGTGCTTTGTCGAAAGGAATGTGAACGGGCGGATTGGACGGCAGCACTCCCGTGAACACTTGTCGATTAGAATATTTGATATCGGCTTCAAGGTCTTGTAATCTCAGCTCCAGGATCTCAACTTCGTTGCAAAGATCGTGATACAGACTAACTAAGTTTCCCATCCTCTCTACCTCCTCGCACACATTTATGTTTTTGGTACGCAGATAACGTGTACCGCTTCCGGCACTCGCGGCAAACCTTGAACCGCATCTTATATGGTCTGGGATTCTTGTAGGTCTTCATGATATCCTCGCCTCCAACCTCCACCACTTCGCCTTACGGCCATGACGTCGCCCGTACTCTTCCGCAGCCTCCTGAATCCAGGACAGCGGCACTCTCGGCTCGTGGTAGATGATTTGCAATAACTCTGAATCCGTTGCCCGCTTCCAGTTCATGCGGATCGCCTACTTTCGTAAACTTCTTCCAACCACTCAACCAGCATGATCATCTGTTTTTTTACTAACGGTTGCTCGTTATACTTCTTGCACAGGGCTCCGGCGGAGTCCGCAACCCACTGCCAAAACTCTGGCTGGTCCATCCCGAAATGTACGGCCGCCTGATTCGCTTGCCCGATCCACGCCTGCACGTCTGTAAAAAACGCTCCGTAATCCATAGGCTACAACTCCTCGATTCGGATATAGATGCCCGGCAACGCCGCCCAAAACTTCTCCACGATCTCGGAAGCAACCAACGCGTCATCCTTCCAGTAACCACAGTCCGTCATGCAGTCCTTAAGCAGCTTCTGCAAGTTGTCCGTGTCTGGCTTGGTCGTCTTCCACTCCCCGTCTTGATGTTTGCCCTTAATCGGGAAACACCACTTTACAAGCAGCCGGACCGCGCCGTTATATCTTTTCGTCGGCACATGCTGCCCCAGGTGCGCCATCAGCTTTGCCCGAGCAGCCTTCAATTCGTCCGGCTCATAAAATACCGGCTTATTGTTCACGATAGAAACCTGCTTCTGTTGGTGCGTGATCGTCGGTACTCTTTTCATCGGCATGAAGAATTCGGTCGTCATATCATCACTTCCATTATTTTACTTTCGATTGCGGGGTTACCTTCATAAATGTAGGGGAAGGGGGAGGGGGATTTTTATACCCCCTCCCTTATTCCTTATATATTTATATATAGTGGTCTCCGCCATCGGCGGCGGCAATCATACACGTATTAAATCCCCGCAACTTTTAGCGTTATTGCGGCGACCATGTTTTTGAGTTATCCGCAAGTTGCGGCAATCATAATTTGATGATCACCGCCGCAACTTGCGGCGACCATATTTTTATGGTGCTTGCCGCAATTACACTTCTTCTTTTTTTACAATTCGGTACCCAATAGCACGGTCAATTTCATAACCATATCTCTTAACCCAGTCCCTCACTGTACGTTCCGCAACCTCTTTTCCAGTAGAAGAATACCAAGCAATAACATCCAGAACAGTCGGAGGCTCACCGTAATTACAGTTGTTTATGACATCTTCAAACTCTTCCGCTTTACTCCGACGCTCCTCTTTGGCTTTGCCTTTCCGTTTGTCAGTTGCCTTCTTCCAAGGTGGCTGGGACTCACCTTCCGGGTCTATGTCCTTCAGGCTGCCAACCTCATCCACTCGATGAATCGGATACTGGAACCACATGTTCACTGGCTCAAACTTGGCGTACTCGCGCAATGTACCTTCCACGCGCCATGCGGAACGTCCTTTCACGGACTTGATGACTTGCTCGATCGTCGGCATGATGTTCGTCATGACGTGCGGCATAGCCCGCTTAGCGTGGTCTTCCATGGCCTTCGCGCTGAGCTCGTCATCCTGTGAAACGTGCTCTTGTAGGTAGGCCGGATTATGCTGCTGAAACAGCCGCTTGTACAGGCCACAGATCGCCTTGTTCTCTTCCTGCTTCATAAGAGCTTCCGTTACATCCAGCTCCACCAAGTCGATCAGTGCATCCGGATCCCGGGCAAATACGCCAGACCCGGACGCCCGGTCCATAGACTTCTTGCCGCCCTGGGCTCCCTTGGAATGATGATGGCAGTAAATGACGCTCGCCCCGAGCTCGGTAGCGATCTTGTCAAACTGGTTTGTAAAATGCGCCATCTGATCAGCGCTGTTCTCATCGCCGGTTAAGACTTTATAAATAGGATCGATGATGATTGCTATATAATTTTTCTTGGCCGCGCGCCGGATCAACTTCGGCGCCAGCTTGTCCATCGGCACCGACTTACCGCGCAGGTTCCAAATGTCAATATTGGCGATGTTCTGCGGCGGAAGTCCAAGCGCCTGGTATACGTCCTTAAAACGATGCAGGCAGCTCGCTCGGTCTAATTCAAGGTTTACATATAAGACCTTGCCCTTTGTACACTGCCAGCCCAGCCATTTGATGCCCTCTGCTATGCCTATGCTCATTTCGATTAGCGTGAACGATTTACCGGCCTTTGACGGTCCGGCTATGAGCATCTTATGTCCCTGCCGTAATACGCCCTCGATGAGCGGCGGCGCCAAGGTCGGCATGTTGTCCCAGAAGTCCGTCAGGCTCTCCGGATCCGGAAGGTCATCGTTTACCCCCTCGATCCACTCATGCCATTCGGCCCAGCTCGCCTTTCCAATGTTCGTATCCACGATGAACTGCTTCTTACCGTTACGCTCGATGCCCGGCATGCGGGAAAGCCTGGATGGGTTACGGTTCTGGTTATCGATGTTCAGACCGTTCTTTTTGCAGACATTGTAAAGGTAATCGACCCGTTTCCGGTATTCGTCATAGTTAGCCGCCTCTACTCGAACAATGGCGTGGAGACTTTTTCCCCCGCTGTAGACCATGACGGCGATCGGCAGCTCCAGCTCACGCATGATGGCATTTTGCTTATCGACGGCCATCGTATCCGATTCGACCAAAGCATACCGGAATTCAGTCACGTTCTCGTTTTTTACCCCTTGGCCGTCCAATGGATTAAACCGGATCCAAGCCCCGGCAGCCGGATCATAATCACCAAGGACGGACCCGATATCTCCGTCACATTGATTAAGAAGCTGAATAAGTTCTCCAGCCGTCCGGTCCCAGGCTCCCTTTGTCGGCAGATACTTGCCTTCTTCGTTTTGCCAAGTATCCGTAACATACCCGACCTGCTCAGATGCTTCGAACAGTGTTCCCAGGTAAGTGGTGAGTTGCTGAACCGGGTTCCAGTTTACGGGCTCGTGGATCTCTTTGCCTTCAATCCAATTGCGGTCAACAACTACATAATCACCGCCGGAAATCTCATCATCCCAGCCGAGCTCCCGGTCCTCCCGATCGCCACCGGACCGGGGAGTCCATCCGTTATCTTTGGCCATCTGCGTAATGGTCGCGCCGGTAACCGGATTGGCCGTTCCCTCGAAGCTCGTCCACTTCTTGAAGCATTCGCCGGGGTGGTATCTGCCGCCATCCCGTTTGCTCCAGTCGTCCCAGTCGCTGGCTGTATAGCCTTCGTATTTCAGCGCCATGCCGACGTTGACCCATTCCTGATAGCTCAGGAAGGCGGGGTCGATGTATTCCAATAATGAGATGAGGTCTAATTTATGCTCCATAGTTTTTCCTGCTCCCCGTTAAATACTTGTTTGTCTCCTTAACAACTTCCTTTTTAATCCATAAGTTCAAAACAATTTCTATTAAAGACACAATTTAGACACATTCTTCAGCTTTTTTTAAATTTTTTTTGTATTTTCGATCAAGCATCTTATTTCTTCAAGAGGCAGTTCTATTACTGGTCACCTACTTCACATACAAAAAAAGGTGGCCTAAAAAATGAAAAAGAGAATTGGTAAATCAAACTGGTATTTTAATGACAAGAAAGCACCATCAACAAAGTGGAAACAAGCAATCAAAAAAATATTAAAGTTTCTATCTTACGAAACACTCAGTTGGATTCTTACGAAAATATTGGAATGGATATTCTTTAAGTAAATAGTTTCAAGTAATTATTGATACAAGGTAGTTATAATGAAAATTCCAACTGCCCAGCCCCGACTGCTTCCTTGTAACGCTCCAACGTCAAAACTTTTCCGGATCCCACGCACATTTCCGGTAGGTTTGCCCGAACTAGGGCCGCGGCAAATGGTGGCGGTACGGCGTTTCCGCAACGGGCAACCTGAGCGCTCTTCGGGTACCTCTTCCCGTCAGCATCCACATCGATGATGTAATTATCGGGGAAGCCTTGCGCCGCGAATAACTCGTGCGGCTCAAGCATCCGCATCCCAATGTCAACGATCTGGTAGTCGATACCCTCGACGGTGACCAACCCGAACCGGTCTTTTGTTGTCACGGTGTGAAGCGGCTCGTCCAGCTGCTGGCCGTTGTCGGCGCTGCCGTAATACTTAAGCAGGAAAGCCCTGACCTCTCCGACATGTAGCCCGCCGGCCGTAATCGTTGGCATAGGCTCGGTGATCGTCTGCCCGTCCGCACAAGTCCCACGGAGCTTGATCAGATGTGATGTGACCAGTGCATTGTGGTCTGTCGTGGTGACAGTGCTCAGCGGATCTTGCAGGTTGTTTCCGGCACCGGCATAATTGCCTCCGTAGTGTTTCGCCATGAATGCCGTAACCAGTCCGTAACGATTGCTGGTATCCTGCGTCAACAAAGGACGATTCATTGTCTGGCCGCGAGCGCTGTCGTCGTAAGAGTGGTACTGGGTCAGGAACGATGCCGCTCTCCACACGTTGTCCCGATGGGCGAAATAGGGATCAGGGTTGTCGATCACAAATCGCTGGATGCCCCGGGCGATCCGGCGCATAGTGTTCTCTGCCAGCGGTTTCTTTCGCACGAAGATGCTCGGGCATTGAATCGACCAGTCAATGATCTCCGCAGCTGTCCGCCACGGCTTAAGCTTCCCGTTCTTGACCTCTGTGCTCGCTGGATCTCCGTGCGTCGGCTCCGGCCAGACGATCCGGCGGCCATCCCGACGGGCGACGAGGAACAGCCGCTTTCGAATCGTCGGTGCCCCGTAATCACAAGCTCGCAGTTCCCGGCTCTCCACCTTATATCCAAGGCTTTCAAGTTGCGCCTTCCAATGCTCATAGGTCTGGCCTTTTTTGCTTTTTACAGGACGGCCCTTTCGTACTGGGCCCCATGTTTTGAATTCCTCGACATTTTCAAGGATTATGACTCTTGGCCGCACTTTTCCAGCCCACTTCAACACTATCCATGCAAGGCCCCTGATTTTCTTTTCTACAGGTTTTCCACCCTTCGCCTTGGAAAAGTGCTTGCAGTCTGGTGAGAACCACGCCAACCCTATCGGTCTTCCTGCAGCTGCATCTCTCGGGTCAACATCCCATACCGACTCGCAATAATGCTTAGTATCTGGATGGTTTGCGCGGTGCATTGCAATAGCTGCAGGATCGTGGTTGATGGCAATGTCCACGCTTCTGCCGGTAGCTAGTTCAATCCCGGTACTCGCCCCACCACCGCCAGCGAAATTATCAACGATGATCTCACGCATGAATGTCACTCCCCACGGTATTCCTTAGGATTTACGCCCTCCGGCACGCGCCAGCCGTTACCTGCAATGCGGTCAATCATGCGCTTAGCTGTTTCAAATGACCAGGTTCCGACATGTTCAAAGCCGCGGCCTTCTAAGAAGCGTATCTGCTTAGGTGTTGTAAGCCCTTCGGAACGCCGCTTGTCCAATCTCTCCAGCAGCTTCGTCGCCTTACCGGCGTTATCAATTTGATCCGGCATGATTCCGAGCTTTTCCAACGTCTTCACTTGGGCTTCACTCGGCGGTGCCATTTCCCAACCAAATGATGGAACATAACCTGAAAGGTCCTCTGCTTGAATCGACATTTCGAATTGAAGCGGATCGACCAGCGCCCGTTTCCGGCGTTTCATTTCTTCCAGTTGCTTCGCCAGCGCTTCCTCACGAGCAGAGACAACGTCCTCGGCGGCCTGCTTTTCGACGGCTTCCAGGTCGAGCGGGACGCCAGCTTCTTCGATCTGCTTGGTCATGGCCTTGGCGACCTCCTCATTTTCAGCGATCAAATGCGCCGGATGGCAAAGCTCATGGCGCTCCGTGTGCCAAAGGAAATCGAGCAAGAGCAATTCTTCTTTGCCGGGGAATAGCCGGGTACCACGCCCGACCATCTGGCTGTATAAACTGCGGACCTTTGTCGGCCGTAATACGACGACACAGTCCACGCTTGGACAATCCCAGCCCTCAGTAAGCAGCATGGAATTGCAGAGTACGTTATATTTGCCGGCATCGAAGTCGGCCAACACTTCCGCCCGGTCTTGCGACTCGCCGTTTACCTCGGCCGCCCGGAAGCCAACACGATTCAATATTTCTGTGAACTTTTGGCTGGTCTTCACCAGCGGGAGGAAGACGACAATCTTCCGATCCTTGGCAACCTTCCACATTTCCGCGGCGATCGATTCAAGGTAAGGGTCCAAAGCGGTACCGAGGTCCTGCGTTTTGAAATCCCCTGCCTGCTGACCGACAGCCGATAAATCCAGCTTTAAGGGAATTGTCATGGCCTTGATCGGGCTAAGGTATCCCTCTTTGATCGCTTTCGGCAAAGTATATTCATAGGCCAAGCTCTCAAAGTAGCTGCCTAAGTTCCGCATATCGCCGCGGTCCGGCGTGGCCGTGACTCCCAAGACGTTCGCGTCTTTAAAATGGGCCAGCACTCGCTGATAACTATCAGATAAACAGTGATGAGCTTCATCGATGATAATCGAGTCAAAGTAATCCGGGGCGAACTTCTGCAGCCGCTTGTCTCGCATCATCGTTTGAACACTGCCAACCACTACCCGGAACCAACTACCAATGGAAGTCTGTTCAGCCTTTTCGGTAGCGCAACCTAATCCGGTGGACTGTGCCAACTTATCGGCTGCCTGGTCTAGCAGCTCGCCGCGATGGGCTAGGACGAGCAAACGCTCGCCCAGCCTTACCCGGTCCTCAATTACTTTGCTGAAGACAATCGTTTTACCGCAGCCAGTCGGAAGGACAAGCAATGTTCGCTGTACGCCCTTTTCCCACTCCGACTGGATGCTCTCACGTGCCTCCTGCTGGTATGGTCTAAGTTCCATGGGCTACCCCTTAAAACTGACCCGGAGTAAATCCGCCGCCCTGTTGTTGAGCCCCTGGGAATGGAGCTTGGTTATATTGCTGCTGTTGGTTGTATTGTTGTTGGGGTGGCTGCTGGTTCAATTCTTCGTAGGAATAGAATGATTTCACTTGATTGTTCGTTTTGTCTTGACCGTCGTTTCCTTTGAATTTGTTGATCTCCAGTTTCAATCGACCACGAGCACCGACAACAGCACTCCAATTCATGCGCAGCGGCTCACCCTTCTTCTTTTGACCGATCCCAGCGAAGAAATTAGATAGCAACCCCTCTGTTTTCGTATGAAGGAACAAATTATGAAATACAACTACATCGCCATGTTCTGGTGAATGCACCGTAATCTCAAGCTTAGCCTGATTACACGCTGGCATCTTGGCACTACCTGCAAAACGCCCACGTTCAAACTTGGTCACCGTGAAATCATAATCACCTGCTGGGAGGAGTATGAAGTCTCCTCCATCTTTCTGGATCGTATCTTCCCATCCGAGTTCTCGTTCGATGTTGTTTTGAGTAGTCATGTATAATTCCTCCTGAATGATTTATTAAAACGGTGTTTTTTCCCGTGCGTCCTGAACCATTTCAAATACCTTCGACCAAGCCCCTACCAAAACGCCATCGATAAAATTAGGATCATAATTGGCGATAGGCGTGTTAAGTGGGTAGTAACCTTTGACACTTACAACCATTTGGATTTCCGACTCCGTCACTTGGTACTGCGTCATGAGATCACGCAATGACTGCGGAATATTTGGGCTAAGACCTGCCGTCTGACCGCTTTGCGCATCTGCTGACGTTTGCGTGACTGCTGGAGCTGAATCACTGGGCGGCGTACTTGCCGGAGCCGGTGGTGTTGTCACTGGCGGTTGAGTCGGTGTTGCGGTGACTCCTTGTGCCGGCTGATTGAAGATATGAGCGATT
This sequence comes from Paenibacillus sp. FSL R5-0407, assembly GCF_038009185.1. Lineage (NCBI taxonomy): Bacteria > Bacillati > Bacillota > Bacilli > Caryophanales > Paenibacillaceae > Paenibacillus > Paenibacillus sp. FSL R5-0407. The sequence continues at coordinate 29,519 of NZ_JBBPAX010000003.1, forward strand.
CGGCTGTATTCCAACGGCAGCTCGTCTGGCAGGCCGTGGCGGTTCTTCGCGTCCCATGCTGGATGATGCGTAGTGTACATGGTCCTCGCACCACCTTGGGCCTTGTTCTTCTTACCATCCTTATCAGTCGCCACGCTGAACGTCTTGTAATTGATGAAGAGAACAATATCGGCCCACTCTTTGACCAGGGGCGCGGTTCTGCTGCCAGTCTTTGCTCCCAATTTCAGTTGATACCGATCATAAGCTCCCATCTCGTCTGGTTGTTCAAATTTCACGATTTGGGCATGTGCAGTAAGAACAACATGAATACCGACTTCTACTAAATCTTGAAGCAGATTAAGAAAACGGCCGATTTCCTCCGCGACAAAGATATATCCCTTGCCGTAGCCGAAATCCTCAATACCGTTTTTGCTGTGAGTTGCACATACACTTTCTACGCACAGCATCTCAGCCCAATCGATGGTATCTATAACAAGTGCTCCGAAACGGTTGCCTTGCTGCTTGACCCATTGAACCTGCTGTTTGAGCATTTCCCAACTTGAGGGCTTCGGTAGACGCTGAACGTCCATTTCAGTAGTAGATCCTTCAGTATCGATAAATATAGGCCGGGGGAATTGAGCTGCGAGAGAAGACTTACCAACCCCCTCGGGACCATAGGCGACAACCTTCTTTGCTTTCTGAACTTTTCCGCTCACGATTTCGAACATCAGAACTCACCTGCTTTCCAAGATGGCGCAGGTTCAGGAGCGTTCCATCCTTCACCTGGATCAATCTCTCCTGGCGGATCTTGAAGCTGAATACCTTCCTGACCGGCAACATAGCCGTCCTCGATGATAATGCTGCATTCTTCCCCGGTGCTGACCCGGGTCGCAATTGCCTGCAGGCCTTCCTGTTCCAGCCAAGCGCCGAACTCATTCAAACTGTCCATATCCATCTGTTCGAGCTTGTCCAGCAAGATAAAACCGCAATCTGGCTTGAGTTTACGAACGATGGCCGCGGCGACCTTAAGTTGATCAGCGCCGCTCATGTTGTCCCAGCGCTGGCTGTTATAAAGCAGCTCACCATTCTCAACTGACAATCCTGGCAGCGGCAAATCCGCGTTCGTCAGGAGGTCCGTCTTTTGTTGCCGTACTGCGTTGATCTCGGTTGTAAGAGTATCGTATTGCTGCCGGTAATCGCTGGCGTCCGTTTCCGCCTTGTCCTTGTCCAGGTTCGCCCGGACCTTCCGGTTAATCTCATCAATCTGCCGGATGTTGGCTTCCAGCTCAGCTGTTGATTCGTCGTGCAGGTCGATGGCGTCCTTCTGTGCAATCTGCAAATCCGTGCCGAGTTGAGCGTATTTTGCCTCTGCCTGGGCCAGCAGTGAGCGCATGCGTTCGATTTCTTGCCCTTGGCTGGCGTACTCTGCCTGAATCTGTGTCAGCCGCTGCCGCTTGCGCTGGTTCTCGCCGTTCCGAGCAAGGATGGTCTGTTGCTGCTGGATCATCTCCGATGCCGAGATCGGTTCCTTCGGTGCGTCCGGGAAATAAGGCTGCTCCTTCGCAAACTTGGCCTTCTGGTCCGCGATTTGGCCGATGGCATGCCGGCGGCTGTAAATCTCCTGTTCCTTAACCTCCAGCTCATGAAGCTGCTGACCAACCCCGATGATCTGCAAAAGGATGTTTGCCTTCTCCTTGCTGGATGCGTTCAAAAACTTCGGCAGGTTGATTGCCAGTTCTTCCACGAAACTATCCAGGAGCTGCTGGCCGCCTTTCTGGCCGTTAGGGTCGATGACCTTCAGGTCGCTGTTCTTCCCTTTCCGCTCCACGATAAGACCGTTGGACAAAGTAATATGAAGGTAAGGAGGAACTGCGGAACCTTCTCTCTCGGCCTGAGACGGTCGGTATTTGTTGCCCCCGAGCCCCCAAGCAAGGGCGTCCAGGACGCTTGTCTTGCCTTGGCCGTTCCGGCCGCCTACGACCGTCAAACCGGAGTTGGTCGGCTCGATCTTAACAGCTTTCACGCGCTTAATATTTTCAACTTCCAATTTATTGATTTTTATCACGTGTAAACCTCCCTATTTACAAGGTTATTTGAGTAAAAGGTGACGCTAAGGCCACCCTATTCGCTTCTGTTAAGCAATAACGACGATACGCTCTGTTTCGATCAGATCCGACAATTCCTCGGCCAGGTAATTAGATACTGCTTCAATCGCATCATTACGCCATGCGCCACCATCTGCTTCGAAAAGTGCCGCGGAAGGACCGTCCTTCATGCGGAATACGAATGACGATTCCGGCTGATCCACTTCCACGAATGTCCGATACGGGGCCAGCAACACTGGATTAGGAACCTTTACGTCGTCTACGGTAGCGACGCCTGTCTTGGCTACTACGGATTGAGATACACCATCATCACCGACTTGCCGTACAGCTTCCTCTTTGATGTTGCCGACAACTTTCAAGAGTTTCGTACGGTCTTCGTTTTCGACAAAACCCGATTGCAGTTTGATGTTAAAGCTTTCAACATCGTAATACGATTCATACCGGAACGCTGGAATCATTGCCTCTGCTCTGATAATCTCCTTGCGTTGATAATCGGAGTTATAAGAAGAAACGACGGATACGACTTCCGGACTGAGGACATGTACCAGGAGCGGGGCCTCGGCGTCAAATTCTGATTTCAAATAGTCGACCAGTCCGGAAAGGTTGCGAACAACGAGCGGGGCAGGAGTCGGCGCCAAGACCTTATAAACTTGATGGGTAGCATATTTCTGACCGTTAATCTCAAGCACTTCAGGCCGGCCTTGTTTAGATAGATATTCCAGTGATTCGCGATTAAACATGAATGAATTCCTCCTATAAATTGATTAATAAATGCGCTTAATCTTGTGGCCTGTATCGTCTGCAACGTCCCCGTCATTATCAATGAAAGTCTGGCCGCGCTGTCCGGACTTGAGTTCTGCCGCCGCTGGCTTGCCTTCATTGTCCCGATCCATGATGATCGTGGTCAGTACTTCTTTGGCCGGAGCCAGTGTACTTGTTGCGCTGATAGATACTTCCGCCATTTCTCGGTTTTCATTCGGCTTGATCGTCAGCGAGATATTGATCTTGCGGGTGGTCTTAGCCTCCGTGTTAGGATCAGCGATATTGATCAGGACCTTTTGTAATTCCTGATTGAAACGTTCAGAAATGCTACCATCTGCCAGTGATTCTAATTTGATTTCAACGCTCTTGCTCATGAACGAGCCCTCCTAAAATATGAAAGTATGATTACTTAGGCAGAAGATCTGCGATTTGAGAAATACATTCGATACAGATTGGCTTGCCGTAATACTCCCGAAGTATTTTGTCTACGCTGCCGCAAATGCTACAGCCTGGCTGATACTTCCGGAGGATGATCCGCTCCCCATCCACAAAGACTTCAAGCGGATCCCCCTCGGCGATCCCGAGCGTCCGGCGGAGCTCCTTCGGGATAACTACCCTGCCAAGCTCGTCCACCTTACGAACGATTCCAGTACTTTTCATTGCAATTTCCTTTCCGCCAGCTTATACTGGCCGTAGAATATGTTTGTTTGTGCAGTCTGTCGGCTCCTACCCCGATCAGGCTGCATTTTCGTTTTCTAGAGCTTCAATCTCCCGATCGAGCCACCACAGCGCTCCATCCTTTGTTGCTTCGTCGCAACACCACACCCGGCCATTTTTAATGCCCCAGCGTATCCGCATCAGTTCTAATTTGCGGATTAGCAGATCCACATTAGGCAAACTGTTCACCTCCTCTCAAGATCATTCCAGCCAGCCCTTTATAATGCTTCTACCAATTAAGTTATTCTCACCACATTCATAGCACAGAAGAGCCATTGTCCTACCAACCGTTCTATTCTTTTGCGATAAGGTTTGAAGCTTCACTGAAGTGTGCCGTTCGCCACACGCTTCACAACGCTTTGCGATAAGTACCTTCTGTGGTGCCCGTCTTTTATAACCGATGCGGCTAAGATCAAATTCCGTCAGTTTTACAAATCCATACTCTAACTTTTGTTCTTCCGTCATTTCGCAGATCCCAGTCATTGGCTCGTCCTCCTCTCTGGCGCACTTTTTTCGTACTGCGTCACAACTAAATGTCTTCATCCTCCAATGCTTGGACTAGGTTATACAACGCTTCTCTAACTTTATGAGAATACCTAGTTCCCGAAACAGCAACTCGTACACCACGTTCAGAATCACTATTTCGAACCATGCTGATGTGTATATCCCCTTGATCGTCACGTATTAGATTCAACACATTGGGTTCATCCAAGGATGTATAGTCGCTTACGACCCGTACTCGCTTCATAGATTTTTCTCCTTCGCTATATGTGTCTACTCCGCAGCTCCTCCGGCGGCGGCCATATCCTTTTTAAGCGGATAGATCGAAACGTGACCCTTGAAGAGTTCCAATTCTGCTTGCTGCTTAAGCTCCTCATACAGGGATGACGTCGGAGGAGATACAAAGGCCTGCTGTAAACCATGGTGGGTGTTAAGATGCGCTCCGCAGTTCCAACATTCGCGGACTTCAATGCTCAACCCCTGTGCTACCACCCGGGAAAAATCATGCTTGCCGATTAGGCACTTAATGCGATCAAACAACTTTATCCCTCCCCGCGATCACCGTCCTGGCTTTCAACTTTTGGACCAGACAGGCTCCATTGCAAACCAGTTCATGCCCGACCTGGAAGACCGCTTGTCCGAAGTATATTTCGGCGCCGCATTCCTCGTTGGCGCAGTGGTCGACTACTTCGCGCTGTTTGTTATTCATGGCTTGTCACCTTCCTTTCTTCAAGTTTCGAAGCTATATGCTTGTCCAAGTCTTGTTGTCGAAAATAAAGCTGACCACGCTGCCGAAAATATGGAACCTCTCCGCCCTTCACCATTCGCCGCAGTGTAGCTATCGAAACTTTTAAATATTGACAAGCTTCAGCGGTATCGAATATGTTGGTGTATAAACGACGGGTGATTTCCGGTTGTAACTCGGCTAAGATTTCCTCGCGGAGATTAGCTTTGATGTCGGACCGTAGCGCTTCAATGAAGGTTGTTGTATCCATCGTGACAGTCACACCCCTCTTTTTTCCCAAGAACGAGCTCATCAAGAGAAACACCAAAAGCATTAGCGATCTTAACCGCAGTTTCAACATTCGGCGCCTTCTTTTTGCCGGATGCAATATTATAAAGTGCCGAGACTGCAACATCACTTTCTTTTGAAAGCCTGTACACGGTCCAGTCTCTCTCTTCTAACAAACGAAGCATGTTCTCTTCGATCTTAACGCCCACGTTTTACCACCTCCTGGATACATAGTATTACTCATATGAGATATACTCAAACCTTGTTATAACTCATTCGAGTAATAAAATCACTCATTCTCTCTTTTTTTCTTAAAAATCCTTGACAAAGCTAATAATATCGATTTATTATGACTTTATTGAGTTATAACTCAAACGAGATATAATTAGAGAGGATCAAATGTCGTGAGTATTCCTGAAAGAATCGAAAAGTTAATGAAGGACCACGGAATTAGCCGTTATAAGTTAGCCAAGGAAACTGGCATTCCGTACACCACCCTTACTCAGATTCTCAATTCACGAACTGAGAATCCTCAGGTAAAATCTTTGCAGATAATAGCCGACTACTTTTCAAAACCCTTAGGTTATATAACTGGAAGAGAAGACGACACGATTAACCCAAGCGCAGTTTTTGATATCGACATGACAGCAGTGGAGATGGTTCAGATTCCTATCTATGGTGAGATTAGAGCAGGATACAATAGCCTTGCTCAACAGGACATTATCGGATATGAAATTGTAGCAAAAGATAGCGTTTCTGATGGAGATTACTTTTTTCTAATAGTTAAGGGTGATTCCATGATCGAGGAAGGGATCGCGGAGGGGATGCGAGTATTAGTCCGGAAGCAGCGGACCTGTCAGCACGGCAAGATTGGTGTCGTTATAGTAAACGGGGACGAGGGCACATTAAAAAGGGTGTTTTATGATAATGACAATGTGATTCTGCAAGCAGCAAACAGACACATCCCACCGAAAAGCTACCCGATCGATGAAGTCATGATCCAGGGACAAGTGGTAAAGGTAGAGTTTGATGTATGATCTAAAAGTCGTATACACCTATGAAGAGGGATTTAACGTTCCCGTTGCTCTTATTGTTCGTCCATCTTGCGGGGAATTTGATTGGTCCGAAGAAACGTTATACATAAATCTCCGACAACCCTTCGAACGAATGGATTATGTAGAAATCAATGATGATACTGTTAGTCTTTCCTTACTGCATACTGAACTCGTAACCCATACCATATATCCTGATCATGTGGGGATTTATACGCCATTCGTGAAAGAACGTCTTTACGACATTAAGAGTGGAAAATTCTCGCCGAGCTTTAAAATAACTGGAATTGAGCAATTCATAATCAAAATGTCAGACCTTGCTTTGGCTACTCACTTAAATCTACTTAATCTTTTTGACATAGAGTAGGTCTTGCCAGGGCAAGGCTTTTCTTCGGCCCAAAATAGAACATACGTTCCTGAAAGGAGGTGAATATGGAAATGGGATGGAAAGAACATCTAGGAGGAAATAAATATCGGCTCGTTGAACGGGATCCATCCAAAGTCTCCAAGCCCAAAAAGTCCACGGTGGTTTACGTGCCCGATGACATTGTAAAGTCTACTAGGAAAACCGAGAGATGGCTTGCTGTCGAACTTGCTGGCTGGGAGGAGAAAGTCCTTTCTGGGGAAGCAACCAGTAAGAAGCGCAGCGAGAAGATCAGTTTTAAAGATTTTGTGCCTATTTGGGAGAAGAGTTACGCAGATGAAAACATGGGCGGTAAAACGATCCTCAACACGATGGAGATAATCAATTCACGTCTTATTCCTGAGTTTGGAGATACGCGCTTAGATCAGATAACTACGCTTCAGCTCGTTACTTGGTTAGCTAACTTAAAGAATCTTAAAAGCGGCTTACCTTTAGCAACAAATACGAAGCTGAATATCTTTAAGGCTGCCAAGAGCATTTTTGATTCTGCGTTCGCTTGGGGTGTGATCAAGAACAACCCAATGGATGGAGTTAAACGCCCCAGCCAGAGCAAGAGAGAGAGAAAAGAAATTCGTTCCAAGAAGAAAGCATACACCCGAGCAGAAGTTGAGAAGCTCCTGCTATCCCTTTACGCCCTTCCGGTTAGGTGGAGGTTATATTTCACTGGGGTGATGATGGGGGGCTTTAGACGGGGCGAATTCTTGGCCGTTGAGTGGGCAGATTTGGATTACGAGCGGTGTGCTATTTGGATCGATAAACAAATCACTCTCGATAAGGAAGGTAACAAAATAGAGGGCGAAGTCAAAACAGAAGAATCCGAGGATTGGGTTGCCATGCCAAAATGGTACATGGAAGATCTAAAGACCTACCGCCGGGACTGGGTGAAAGAGAAGCTGAATTGCAAGGACTGGCAAGGCCGATCCAAAGAGTATATTTTCCACAGCGGTAACGGTGTTATGTATTACCCCTCTACCCCGACGCGGACCTGGAGCAAGTTTCTTGAAAAGAACGAGCTGCCACACGTAAAGCTTCACGGCCTAAGACACACCGCAGGGATGTTGCTTAGGGAATCAGGTACGGATCTCAAAACGATACAGGAGAGATTGCGCCATGTCAAAATGGATACAACCGCAAATATTTATACGCACAAGTCGGATACCATCAGTAGAGCTGCAGCTGATCAACTGGAGGACCTTAATCCGAAACTGGCTAAATTTGCCCCACGATCTGCCCCATATGCATAAAGTGGCCGGGGCTTTGTCGAAAAACGGGCAAACAAAAAACCCTTGCGGCACAAGGGTTTCAAGTCTTACAAATTGCAAAGCGGGTGATGGGAATCGAACCCACGCTACCAGCTTGGAAGGCTGGCATCACGGCAAATCATCATGCGTCTATAATAGCAAAAAACCTATAAGTACAGCAAATCAATATATACATGTTGATCAAGAAGTATCAAGAACGATCAATTTCTTTAAATCATATGCCCCTTTTTTGCCCCATAGTCCCGCTGTGGGGCATAGGAGAAAGGAGTAAATGATGAGAATTGAAGATATTAGGCCGGGAATAGATGTCCACGTTATCAGAGACCACCCAAATGGCTACGGCGGCCGTAAAGGAAAAGTAATAACGATCGGGACTTTCGAAGGCGGGCCGAAAACCATAGGAGTATTAGTCGATATTTATGAGGCGTGTTTAATAATCATTAAGCCTGAGCATCTGGAACCAGGCGAGCCTGATCCGTTACCTCCGGGATGGGAAGAAATCGAATTATAGATGAAAAGACCACGGCAGTAGCGTCTCCGTGGTCTTTTTGATTGTTTTTATGCTATTATATCGGTCCTATCTATTAATGGACAATTCCTTTGTTGAAGAAATCATCCCAACACATTACAAAGAACGTCGCTTTAGGATCAAACCTATGAGGCTTCGCATATTTCATAGTGGGTTCTCCAAATCGATCAACTAACATTGGTAAAATGCTTGCATTGGGATAAGGAAGATCATCAACCACCGATACAAGTAATTTCCCTTCTTCAAATGATACACAATAACTTATTTTGTTTTCGTCAGTAAATTGATATCTCTTATTTTTATTCAGGAAGGCCTTGTCGATCATTTGAAAAATTCTTCTCTTCGTACTTTTAGGTACTTCACTAAATCGGGCCTTTACAGCAATTTTTCCGGTTGCTGTCATAGTTATCACTCCCCCACTAATAATAATGTACCTCAATACTAGCACGAACACTTGTTCTTATCAACAATAAAAAAAAGCCCACCGACCAAAAGGCCAGTGGGCTTTTCTACCGATTCTATCGGATTGCATATCGGCAGGGTAGCTGATATGTTGACTATAGATTATATCACTTGGTACAATTTGTAAACAGTCACTTTGTAACAGTTGCCGTTTGAGATATATTATCCCAATCCACTACCGCTCCAAGCGCCTCACCGACAGCCCGAAGCGGTACCATGGTTACTCCATCGATCAACTTGCCGTCATCGACCTTCTTGCCGTTGACGATCACAGTTACCTTATCGCTTAAAGGCACAGGCTCCTCTTTCTTATTGAATAACTCTAACTCGGCTTTCCGCCTGCGCACCAATCCCGCCAGCACAAGTCCGCCAGCCTTGTCATACTTGGTGATGTTCTGAGCGATCTGAGTGATTGTACGTCCTTTGCATAGGGTACGGAGATTGCCAGCTCCGCAGTTGTAACAAAAGCTGACCAACGCATCGAACTGATTTTGATTGAGCTGCTTAGTCACTGGTACGTAAGCAGGGTCATTCACATAAGCTTCGTACTTGGCCAAGTCGTTTATCAGCATGCTATCCGCCTTTGCTTGCGTTATGGCCATTCCTGGTTTAACGTCGGCTCCATAGTGGCCCCAGCCGATGGTCCAGAATTTCTCGGTCGGGACAGGCTTGTAAGCAGTCAGGCGGCAACCTTCAAAGTTCTGGATCAATCTGATACCGACCTGTGAAATTTTGCGTACCATCATACACCATCCCCTGTTTGATTATTCGGATGTTCCGGCTTGGCCGGGTTATTCTTCGCTTTGTCCTCATTAAGTTGCAGCAGGAAATCTTTAATCTTGTCCGGAAGCGGAACACCCAGGACCCCGAAATTCTCCACCACAGATAGCGCTTCACGTCCGATGTAGAAGAAGATTGCTGCCGTCCTGAATAAAGGCATACCCGGCTGGATCCAAGCGTCGACCAGTGCAGCCAGACCGACAACAAAGATGACGACCCCCTTTCGAACGCCGCCCCAAAACATAATGTCGCTGCTAACCGTTTTTGTTTT